>JAOSJL010000010.1 GCA_027494115.1 Acidimicrobiia bacterium | reverse complement strand
GCCCAAGCCGACCTCAGGTCTGCAGAAGTCACTGCCAGGGGCGGCGCCGTGCACGTCACCGTGATCGTGGTCCTCGCCGAGGCCGAATCCTGGCGCTACCGTCGTCTCCGACGCTCAGATCGTCGAAAGCCGGTCGCCGTCGACTTCAGCGCCCCGTTCGACGTCGGCATGCGGTACGTCTGTAACGCTCACCGGCGCCAACGCTCCGAGCGTCGGATCAGTCCTTCTCGGCAGTGGCGAGAAGCCGGTCGCCAGGCGCGTCGTGCACGTGGACGGGCCAGAGCGTGACGCTCAGTTGGTGCCGATCGGCAGGACTACGCCGGCCTCGACATCGAGGAGAGCTTCGATCTCGCCGAGGCGCGGTTCACCACTCCCGACGCCGTCGCCCAGGCGTTCGAGATCCGGCGGCGGAAGACAATGGCGTGAGCATGCACCTCCCCTGACGGCCACACGTTGTCGAGTCGGGGTGCCCTCGATCCACAGGCCGGGTTCGGGCCGGAGCCTTCCGCTGTGAGACGCAGCTCAGCGCGGTACAGTCAAACTCCTAAGTCGGACCTGACGTTCAACCCCGCCATTCGTTCGACATCGTGCGGAACGACACCCAACGCAAGATCGTGGTGAACGGCTCGCCGAGGGTCTCACTCGAGGTGACGCCCGTCGTGAGCAGTCGCCCGATCGACGGCAAGGTCACGTGCAAGCTCACCTTCCGCGAGATCCACGTCCCCGTGCCTGGTCCGCTCGGCCTAGTTCATCGGCGCCGTCGTACCGATCGGCGCAGGCTTCGAGATCGGCGGCAAGCTCCCCGTCGGTCAGATCGGGATGCAGTTCAAGAGCCGAAGTCGGCGCCAACGTCCAGATGGGCTTCGACTGCAACCCGAACTGTGTCCCGGTCCAGTCGCTCCCTCCCATCCTCGACGGCAACGCCAAGCCCGTACTGCCTGCCACGCTCACGGGTGTCAAGGTCGAGGCCGGCGCCTACGCCTTCTTGTTCGCTTTGACCTCGAAAGGCGGGGCGCGGTCCTCGAGCCGGTCGCGCGCGTCGAGCGATCGAGAACCAGTCGGCCATGAAGTTCCGAGCGAAGCTACCGACCGAGGGAGACATAGGCTGATGACGCTGGGTACGCCAGCGAGTACGAGCCGTCGTTCGAGGCCTCGGTCGCTGCGGGTTCCGGCTTCCAGCGCTTCTGAACCTGGTGCGTGTCCGGTCGCGAGGCTCGAGCTCAAGCTCGTGCAGAGCATCGCCAGATCGCCTGCCTCCATCACCGTCACCGCAGATCAGGAGGCGTTCTCGACCGGTGAGACGGTCACCTTCACGGTGGCATGAACCCGGCGACGATCGCCTTCCCGATCGTCGGCTACAACGTCGCCGCCGTGCGCATCTACCGGAAGGACGCAGGCAGCCTGGGTGCTTGCGAACGAGGGGGTCGTAACCAGCACGGGACAGACCGACATCGAGATCCCGTGGGTCGCTACGGTGGACGGACCGTCACGGGCAACTTCGTGGCGTTCATGATGACCAACCTGGTTCTCGTCGCCACGCCTCGAGTTGGGCGCAATCACCGCGACGGAGCCCGGTTTCGCGACGTACTCGTTCACCGAAGAGACGGTCATGCATCGGCAGGAAGTCAACGGTGACTCGACGGTCACGGAGGACGAGACGGAGACGTTCAGCGTCTTCAAGCAGCTTCGTGTTCTGGAGACAGCTCTCCTCAGATCACGGAGTTCGAGGTCGTGGGTGGGACGTTGAGCGGTGTCCGGAACGTACGATTACGTCGAAGAGAACCTCGGCGCGGGCTTCGGGCGAGGGTGTACCTACGACGAGAGGATCGAAGACCACGCGT
>JAOSJL010000009.1 GCA_027494115.1 Acidimicrobiia bacterium | reverse complement strand
CGGACTTTGATCTGGGAGGATGCCCGGATCCTGTGGACATGAGCGGGTGGTGGGATGCACCTCTACAGCGGATCGACGATCGAGTTCATCAGCGATTCGACGCGCAACACAATCGCCTCGAAGCTCGAGCAGTCCTTCTTCGACTACTTCCGGTACGAGCCTCCCAGGAGCGAGGTCCGAGCATGGCAGAACTCGCTTCGCGCGATGGCGAGTGCTCTCGAGCTGGGCGCCTTCAACGACCACGGCATCGTCGTCGAGTACCAGCTTCCCCTCTCGTCGCGTCGCCTCGACTGCCTCGTGACCGGTACGGACGCCGCCGATCGACCCGGCGCCGTCATCATCGAGCTGAAGCAGTGGGAGGAGACCGAGTTGTCGCCGATCGACGAGTGCGTGACCACCTTCGTCGGTGGAGCAAAACGGGACGTCCTCCACCCGTCCCGACAGGTCGGCAACTACCAGCGGTACCTGCTCGACATGAACACGGCCTTCTCCGAGGGCGACGTCGGACTCCATGCCTGTGCCTATCTCCACAACCTGCGATCGGTGGAATCAGCGCCCTTGCGGGACGAGCGCCACGAGGGACTGCTCGCGCAGTGGCCGCTCTACGCCGGTGACGAGGTGGATAGTCTCGTCGAGTATCTCGATGTGAACGTCGGCCGTGGGAAGGGGGGACCGGTCCTCGAGCACGTGCTGACGGGAAAATACCGGCCGCACAAGAGGTTGCTCGACCATGCCGCCCGGATCATCCGCAACGAGCCGGCCTTCGTGCTGCTCGACGAGCAACAGGTCGTCCTCAACCATGTGCTGACGTTGACCCGGGCCCGCCACCTCAGTACCGAGCGATCGGTGTTCCTCATCCACGGAGGCCCCGGGACGGGAAAGAGTCTCATCGCCGTGAACCTGCTCGCCGAGCTCTCGGCGGAAGGGTACGTGACCTTCCACGCCACCGGATCGAAGGCGTTCACGGAGAACCTGCGCCGGACGGTCGGAAACCGAGCGGGCGCTCTGTTCAAGTACTTCAACGGCTTCATGGACGCCGACGGAGAGATCGACGTGCTCATCTGCGACGAGGCTCATCGGGTCCGTGAGCACAGCTGGAACCGTTACACGAAGGCGGAGGACCGTACCGATCGGCTTCAGGTCGACGAGCTCCTCGCCGCAGCCAAGGTGTGCGTCTTCTTCCTCGACGACCTCCAGGTCGTGAGACCGGCAGAGGTCGGCAGCTCCTCGCTCATCCGTGAGCGGGGCGCGGCGCACGGGATCCCGGTGATCGAGCACACCCTGGAGGCCCAGTTCCGCTGCGGAGGATCGGACGGGTTCGTCCAGTGGGTCGAGAACACCTTGGGCCTCCGCCGGACTCCCTTCGTCCTGTGGGACCCAGCCGAGGAGTTCGACTTCGAGATCATCGACACCCCCGAGGAGCTCGAGGCGCTCATCCGGGCACGTGATGCCGAGGGGCACACGGCCCGCCTCAGCGCGGGCTTCTGCTGGCCCTGGTCGAAGCCCAACGCGGACGGAACCCTCGTCCACGACGTCCGGGTCGAAGGCTGGTCGATGCCCTGGAACGCGAAGTCCGACGCGTCGCGGCTGGCGCCGGGGATCCCGAAGTCGGACTACTGGGCAAGTGACCCGGGTGGCGTCGACCAGGTGGGCTGCATCTACACGGCTCAGGGGTTCGAGTACGACTACGCGGGGATCATCTTCGGCCGCGACCTCGTCTACCGGCACGGTCAAGGCTGGGTCGGCCAGCCCGAGCACTCCCACGACAGCGTGGTGAAGCGCGCCGCGAGGCTGGGCACGGGGGCAGGTTTCACAGAGCTGGTCAAGCACACCTACCGGGTCCTGCTCACCCGGGGCCTCCGTGGCTGTGCCGTCTACTTCCAGGACGACGAGACGAAGCACTTCTTCCTCTCGAGGATCGAGACATGAGCCATCACCTCGACGTCGCGGAGATCCAGCAGCGGCTGCGGGAGTTCGCCCGAGTCCGGGACTGGGAGCACTACCACGACCCCAAGAGCCTCGCCGGCTCGGTCGTCATCGAGGCCGCCGAACTCCTCGAGTGCTTCCAGTGGCTCAGCACCGAGGAGTCGAAGGACGCCGCCTGCGACCCTCACCTCACCGAACAGGTCGCCGCAGAGCTCGCCGATGTCCTGATCTACCTCCTCCGGCTGGCCGACGTTCTCGCCATCGACCTCGCGGCCGCGGTCGAAGAGAAGCTCATCCGCAACGAGACCCGCTTCCCGCGGGGTGCTCAACCCTGACGGCGACCGATCCGCCCGAAGAAGTCCTC
>JAOSJL010000008.1 GCA_027494115.1 Acidimicrobiia bacterium | reverse complement strand
GCGGCGCGCGAGTGGCACGACACCGCACCGTCGCGCCGATGAAGGCCAAGTCCGCGAGGAACATCGTGCAGCTCGCCGAGCCGGTTCGGCGGCATGCTCTCCTGCCCGACCGGTCGTCGGACCCCGGCCGGTTCACCGCATCTTCACCGAGGGTTCCGCGACCCGAGCCGAGCCCGTCGCACCCCCGTTGCCTGCCCTTCGTACCTTCCCCTGACGAATCCACGAAGGGCAAGGAGACGGACGTGAGGACGATCCGACACGTAGGGCTGGCGCTCGCGCTGGCGGCGAGCGTCGGCCTGGCCGCCTGTTCGAGTGACGACGATTCGAACGGTGGTGGCGGCAACGCCTCGAGCGGGGAAGACGCCTCCTCCGGGGGTGCCCTCTCCGGCGGGATCCGCATCGACGGATCGAGCACCGTGACCCCGTTGATCACGCTGGCCGCGGAGGACTTCCAGGCGGAGAACCCGGGGGTCCGGGTGACGGTGGGCACCTCGGGCACCGGTGGCGGGTTCGAGAAGTTCTGCAACGGCGAGACCGACGTCTCGATGGCTTCACGCCCGATCAAGGCCGAGGAGATCGAAGCCTGCGAAGGCAAGGGCATCGAGCCACTCGAGCTGGTCGTCGCCAACGACGGTCTGTCCGTCGTCGTGCACCCCCGACAACGATTGGGCCGACTGCCTCACCGTCGAGCAGCTCACCGAGATCTGGGCGCCGGACAGCACGGTCGACAACTGGAACCAGGTCGACGCGGACTTTCCCGACCAGCGCCTCACGCTGTTCGGTCCCGGGGCCGACTCGGGCACCTTCGACTACTTCACCGACGAGATCAACGGTGAGGAGGGCGCGACCCGCACCGACTACAACCCGAGCGAGGACGACAACGTGATCGTCGCCGGGGTCTCCGGCGACAAGGGCGCGATGGGCTACTTCGGCCTCTCGTACCTGCTCGAGAACGAGGGCAAGATCCGCGGGGTCGCCATCGACGGCGGCGGGGGGTGCGTCGTGCCTTCGACCGAGACCGTCCAGTCCGGCGAGTACACGCCCCTGAGCCGGCCGCTGTTCGTCTACACGAAGGCCGAGGCGGCCGAGCGCCCCGAGGTGAAGGCCTTCGTCCAGTACTACTTCGACCACCAGGAGGCCATCACCGAGGAGGGGCTGTTCGTCCCGCTGACCGAAGAGCAGGTGGCGGTGGCGGAGGAGGAGCTCGCCGCCATCACCTCCCGGTGAGCTCCGTCGGGAGCTCTGCACCGCACCGACTGCCGGCCGGCCGGCCGGAGGGAGCTCTCCGTCCCTCCGCCGGCCTCCGGCGGCGGCGGGCGACCGAGCGGGTCGTGCGAGTCCTCCTCGGGGCGGTCGCGCTGCTGTCGGTGCTCGTGACGGTCGCGATCGCGCTCTCGCTGCTCCGCCCGGCGTTCGAGTTCTTCGCCGAGGTCCCCGTCTCCGAGTTCCTCACCGGGACGACCTGGGCCCCCCCTGTTCGAGCCGCCGCGGTTCGGCGTCTGGCCTCTCGTCACCGGCACCCTGCTGGTCATGGTGATCGCCGTGACGGTGGCCGTGCCGTGTGGGCTCGGCGTCGCCTTCTACCTCAGCGAGTACGCCCGCCCTCGGACGAGGAGGATCCTCAAGCCGCTCCTCGAGATCCTCGCCGGCATCCCGACCGTCGTGTTCGGCTTCTTCGCCCTCCACGTCGTGAACCCCGAGATCGTGCAGCGACTGTGGCCGATCGGGGAGGTCGGCACCTTCTCGGCCCTCGCGGCGGGGTTGATGGTGGGCGTGATGATCCTGCCCACCATGGCCTCGCTGTCCGAGGACGCCTTCTCCGCCGTGCCCCGCTCGCTGCGCGACGGGTCCTTCGCGCTGGGCGCCACTCGCCGGCTGACGTGCACCAAGGTGGTCCTCCCCGCGGCCATGTCCGGCGTCGTCGCCGCGTCGGTGCTCGCGCTTTCCCGGGCCATCGGCGAGACGACCATCGTCCTCCTCGCCGCCGGTTCGAATCCCCAGCTCACCCTGAACCCCGGCGAAGGTGTCCAGACGATGGCGTCGTTCATCGGGTTCGCGGGCATCGGCGACCAGCCGACCGGCTCGACGGGCTACAAGACGATCTTCGCCGTCGGCGCCCTGCTCTTCCTGATCACCTTCGTGCTCAACGCGATCAGCATGCGGGTGGTGCGCCGCCATCGGGAGGTCTACGAGTGACCATGGCCCGCCCATCGGCCCGTCGGATCGGCGAGGCCCCGTCGTGGTGGAGCTCGTCCTCTCGTCGCCGGGCGGTGGACGGGATGTTCCGGGTCGCGCTCCACGCCAGCGTCGCGATCGCGCTCGTCACCCTCGCCGTCCTCGTCCTCGACGTCTTCCTCGAAGGACGGCCACGCCTCAACGGCGAGCTCGTCACGAAAATGCCATCCAGTCGCCCTGCCCGCGCCGGGATCCAGTCGGCGATCTTCGGTTCGCTGTGGTGCGTCGGGCTGGCCGCGATCGTCTCGCTCCCGCTCGGCGTCGGCACCGCGCTGTACCTCGAGGAGTTCGCACCGAGGGGGAGGTGGTACGTCCGCCTCGTGGAGCTGAACATCCAGAACCTCGCCGGCGTGCCCTCGGTGGTGTTCGGGATCCTCGGTCTGGCGTTCATCGCGCGGGGCCCGCTGTCGTGGGGCTTCACCGTGGGCACCGGCGCGATGGTGCTCACGATCCTGGTCCTCCCCACGGTGGTCATCGCCTCCAGGGAAGCGATCCGGGCGGTCCCGTCGTCGTTGCGCGAGGGCGCGCTCGCGCTCGGCGCCACCCGATGGCAGGCGGTGTGGCGACAGGTCCTGCCGGCGGCCACCCCCGGTATCGCCACCGGCAGCATCCTGTCGGTGTCCCGCGCCCTCGGCGAGTCCGCGCCCCCTGCTGTTGCTCGGCGCCCTGACGTTCGTCACCTTCAACCCCGACGGCCTCGACAGCGGCTACACGGTGCTCCCGCTCCTCATCTTCCGGTACGCGTCCGACGCCAAGGCCGAGTTCCACGTCGTCGCCGCCGCGGCGATCGTCGTCCTCCTGACCATGCTCCTGCTGCTCAACACCACGGCGATCCTGCTCCG
>JAOSJL010000007.1 GCA_027494115.1 Acidimicrobiia bacterium | reverse complement strand
GGCAGGAGCCACCGGTGGCCTGTCCTGCACCCGACTGCACGCCCGCAACCGTCCCCGCTGCGGAGCCGCCCACCTCCGGTTCCGCTGCCCCGTGGCTCCGCCGTCGCCTCCCCACCGCTCCCCCGGACCTCCCCGGGCCACCGGGGCCGCCCGGCCACCGGGACCGCCGGGTTCTGCGAGATCGACGACGGCGATCATCTCGCCCGGCGCGTGTCGTGCTGGAGGGGCTCGGTGAAGACGAGCGAGCCGAACCCGGCGATCGTGGCGTATTCTCGTTGTCGGCGCCCGGATTGACCACGACACGGTCCCCCACGGCGAACCATTCGTCGGTACCGGCGACGAGGTCGAGATCCTCGAACGACGCGATCTCGACGCGGTCGCCGCCGGCGTCGCACCCGCCGTGCTCACGCTCTGCGGCAGGAGGTGCAACGCGCCGTCGCCGAAGACGCCCGCGGCGGAGGGCGTGAGCGCCGAGGGTGAGCGCGAGCCACCGACGGTGCCGGGCTCGTAGGGCTGCCAGCCGTCCTCCCTCTGTCCAGATCTCGAGCTCACCGACGTCGTTCTGGCGCAGGATGACCGACTCCGGATCCCGATCGAAGATCACCCGGCAGACGTTCTCGTCCTGAGCGGCGCGCAACACGACCGACGACCCGCTCCCCGTCCCGGCGCCTCCACCTCCGGCCACACTTCGGATCCACGAGGAAGATCGTCTTCCCGGGCCGAAGTAGCCGCTCAAGTCGTCCTCGGAATCGGGAATCGGTGTGAACTCGCCCGGGTCCTCGGAGACGAGCTTCACGTTGGCGCCGCGCATGTCAGCCGCCCGACCGTCTTGGTCATGTCGGAGACGTCGAACCAGCTGTGCTGCGGGTCGAAGCGCGTCGCGCGCAGTGCAGCCTTCGGCATGAACGTGTACATCGCCTCCGAGCCGGGGGTGTTGACGGAGTAGGCAATCATGTAGCCGTTGCGGCCCGCAGGGTCGTTCCAGGAGGACGCTTCGACGTGCTCGAAGCCGAGCTCGTGGGCTCGCTCGTAGAACTGGATGCGCCTCTCCTCGACAGCAGCGAAAGATCCTCGTTGGCGACGAACATCGCGCCCATGTCGCCGGTCTGGGGCTTGAAACCGTCGCCCCGGTCGATCTTGGCGATCCACTGCGCGCGGCCCGTCGGGTGCGACGACAGTGTCGAAGTCGAAGGGCTTCCGTTCGTAGAGCACGCTGTCCGGCGGCAATAGGCGGCCCTGGGCGACGTTGGTAAGCGTAGTCGAGCGGCGCACCCTCTCTGGGCATCGGGTGCCCTGCGCTGGAACTCAGGCCCACTTCGCCCGGTGGCTCGTGGCGAAGTTCCCCTGTGCCCGTGAACATGTCGACACCCTTGCCGTGCCACTCCTCCATCCGCACCTTGTGCTGGGCGTCACCTGGCCGCGCAGTCCGGCTCGCATCGATCGCGTCGAGCGCAGCGATCACCTCTCCGCGCCAGCGCAAGTCTGATCGCGACGGTGTCGAGGTCACCGATAAAGCCAAGCCGACGTCGGCCTGGGACGTGTTCTTCGCCCTGAGGTGGGGCTTCGGTCAGCGGGTTCCCGCCTCGATCTTGGCGATCGAGCCTGACCCCGGCGGCGGACCCGATCGGGACCCGAACTCGCTGTCCACGAACGGCTGCACCTTGTTGTTCATGACCCGGTCGATGCGTCGTGTTCGGCCGGGTCTCAGACGAGTGGCGCGCCGGTCGGGATGTCGGCCGCACGGGCGCAGGACCGAGCGCCTCGAGCTCGGCGATCAGCTGCGCCTCTTCGCCGCGGCGGCGCAGCGCGCCTACGGGGTGCGGGCAGGGGAGCTTACACACGCCGTAGCCCTCGCTCAGGGCCTGCAACGCACATCGGGTGCGGGCCCCCCGTCTGTCGGCCCCACCACCGCGCCACGGCTGCGTCGTCTCCCGTTCCTCACGCCGTCGACAGCTCTGTGAGCGACGCCCGACACGTGCGTCGACAGCCGCGGTGCGTCGACCAGCGCCGTCACCCGTGGACCCGCCAGCGCGGCGGCCCAGTTGTTCAGCCGGTCTTATCGGTCAGTGGGTGAGGGGGTGCTGGTACCGCCTCGTACGTACTGGCGGTCTTGTCGCTCGCGATGCGGAACGCCAGCAGCCACTCCCCCGGCTGGAGGCGAAACATGCGGCCTCCTTGGCCATGAGCCCCATTCCGGCGGTGAGTCGGCAGACGTGTTCAGTGTCGCCGCGCCGTGGGTCCAGACGATCACCGCTGACGACTCGGGTACCCGATGGGTGTCGACCGAACAGGTATGCTCGTCGGCGCCGGTGGCGACGAGGGATCTCTCCTCGGTGAGTAGCGTCTTCGTGTCGTCGTCCTCGGCGACCGCGCCCCCTTCGGCTCGTAGTGCACGGTCCGCATGTGCCTCCGTCGAGGATCATGCGCACCGGCGCCGCGAACTCCGATCTCCCGCCCGGGGCGAGCTGGCGGAGCACCCGATGCCGCACTCACTCGTCGGGCGGGACGCTTGCGCTGGAATCGGCACCGCGTGGTAGGCGTTGCCGTCAGCAAGAGTACTATGACCTCGATCGTCTCGTCAGGTGCGGTTCTCATCGTGCCGACGATCTGCCACTCTGGCCCCCGGCGAAGCCGGCCATCCACGCCGGGACCGGGCCGACCTCACTTCGTCGACCTCGGCGTCCCGAAAAGACCGGCAAATCGCGCGATCTCCGTACCTGTGTCGCCGCCAGTGAGCGTTGACGGGTGGTCCGTCGTCACGGGCGATCGATCGGTGCGACGACACGAGATCAACCCGTACCCGCGATTAGGCCCGGCCCGGCAGCTCGTGGGTGATGGTCCCACCCGCGGAATCAGGTCCTCGAGCTCGTGTCTCCTTTGGATCGCCGGGCACCAGGATCGTCGGGGCCAGGAGGATCAGGACTCACGAGGTAGAGTGAACGCCTCGGCCGGGCAGCAAACTGTCGGTCCACGAGCTGCGGAACCCCTCGACCGCAGGTCACGTCGTCGGCCCGGAGTGTGACGGTTCTGACTGACCTCGGCGGTCACGTTCACGTCCTTCGGCTCGGGCCCCGGACTCGTCGGGCTTCTCTCGGGGGCGACCGTGTGGGATCAGCCGTCACCTCACGTCAGGCGCGCCGATGCGGCCCGTTGCGCTCGGCCTCGACCGGACCGGCCGCAGGCCGGCCGCGTCGATACCGATGGCGCGGATCGCACCGTGGAAGTGCGGGTTTGCGTCGCCTCGGGCTCGCATGGTCGAAGGTGACAGGGGTCGGCACCCGGTACGGCAATCAGCCCCTCGGGACGGGAGTCTGTCAGGGTCCCGGAGCCGACACGAGGGTCAACGCCGCGTCGGCGCGACGACCGACGGGATCACCGATGAACGAGACGTTCGACAGGTCACCGACTCCCTCGGTGCATCAACGAGATGCGCACCGGCACCATAATCACCGAAACGAACAGCGGCAGGTCGACATCGGGGAACGAGGCCCTGCGCCGAAGGCTGCGGGCCTCCGCCTCGTACGGTTCGCAGTCGCCAGGTCGCTCCGAAGTTGCCGTCGGTCACCGTCAGCGACCGCGCTGGAAAGCTGCCCGGCCTCGTGTAGGTGGTTGGTGAACTGCGGCAGGCGGCGGCAGGTCGATGCCGTCACCGAGGTCCCACTCGCCAGACCAGCCCGTTGCCGACCCGGGTCGGCGACGATCAGCCGAACTCGGCGAGCCGGGCACCGTCGGAAAGGACCTCGCAGACCGCGGTCAGGCCGTCGCGCGAATCGATCCGGAACAGTGTCTCGGTGTAGACGCTCTGGAGGAACCGAGTACGGCAGCGGGCTGTACTCGAACTCCGAACGAGCCGC
>JAOSJL010000006.1:4324-13147 GCA_027494115.1 Acidimicrobiia bacterium | reverse complement strand
GCCGCCAACGACCACGGGACGCCAGGTTATGCAGGCCGACGCTAGCCGGGTTCGCCCGCCGTCCCCGCCGGCACCGTCGAGGGTTCCGGTGGCCACAGGCCGAACCGGTGCAGCACGCCGCGGCGAAGACCGTCGTGGAACCTGTCGTAGTAGAGATCTGGCGCCGACCTCTGCAGAGGCTCACGGCGCTAGTAAGAGCCGACCTCGCCGCTGATCCGCCCGCCGGGCCCGTTCTGATGGCTGTCGAGTGTTTCGAACGCCCACGCCACGCCGTTCCAGTACGTGGCGGAGGTTGGCTCGGTTGAGGTCGAAGTAGAAGACGTGGGGCTTCGTGTTGTAGATGACCGAGCACTGAAGGCGCCGATGGAGTCGCCGATCCGCCCACCGCCTCCACCCGCACCGTCGAGGTTTCGAAACCCCACGCTGTTCCGTTGAAGTACGCGTGCCGAAGGTCCTGGCGGTGCCGTCGTAGTAGAAGACGTGCGGTCGACCGTTGTAAAGGATCGCCGCGCCGAACTCGCCGACGGCGGCATTGACCCTGCCGTTCGGCCCGCCGGCTCCGTCGAGTGTTTCGAAAGCCCAGGTCTGACCGTTGTAGTAGGCGTGGCGGAGGTCGCCGCTCGAGTTGGCGTTGTAGAAGATGTGGGGTCGACCGTTGTAGAGGATCGCCGTGCTGTGGACGCCCACGTCGCCATCGACCCTGCCGTTCGGCCCGCCGGCGCCGTCGAGTGTTTCGAAAGCCCAGTACTGCCCGTTGTAGGCTAGGCGTGGCGGAGGTCGCCGCTCGATTGGTTCCAGTAGAAGACGTGCGGCCGGCCGGGAGTAGAGGACAGCCGACGTCGTGAGGGCGACGGTGTCGGTGTCGCGTCCGCTTCCGCCTCCGGCACCGTCGAGTGTTTCGAAAGCCCAGAAGGATCCGTTGTCGTATGCGTGGCGCAGATCGCCGTTCGTGGCGTCGTGGTAGAAAACGTGCGGCCGGCCGTTGTAGACCACCGCTGAGTTGTACCGACCGACGGCGGCGTCGATCCTTCCGTTGGCCCACCAGCACCGTCGAGAGCCTCGAGTGCCATTCACAACCGCTTGCGAGAAGCGCGACCAGCGCGACTCCCACGATCAGGGTCCGCCACCGCATCCGAAACCTCCGTTACTTGGCCGCCGTGACGTTACGCATCGATGGCGCCGGGGTCAACGATCGACCCAACTGAACCAGCCGTGGCGCAGGCTGCTCGTGGCTTGGTCAGCCGAACCAGGCGTGGCGCATCGACGTCGTGGAGAAGTCGGTGCGCAGGTAGAAGACGAGGATCCGTCCTCCCTGGGTGACGGCCGAGGCGTTGCCACCGGCGAAGTCGTTCGTGTGGCCGGGAAGTGTGCTCACGGAGCCGTCCATGATCTGGAACTTCCACGATGAGCCGTCCCAATGGGTCCGACGGAGCAGGCCCAGGTCGGTGTCCTGGTAGAAGACCTGAGGCTTGCCGCCGTAGAGGACCGCCGCAGCCCACTGACCGACGTCGGTCTCGGTGTGTCCCGGTCGGGTGCTGCCGCGCCGTCGAGCGTTTCGAAACCCCAGGCCGAGCCGTTGTAGTAGCTGTGCCGGAGCGAGTTGGCGGTCTGGTTCCAGTAGAGGAGACGTGCGGTCGGCCTCCGTACAGGACCACCGTCGAGTACCGTCCGACATCGTTGGTCGTGCGTCCAGCACCCCGCCGTTCCCGTCGAGCGTTTCGGAAACCCCAGGCCGAGCCGCTGTAGTAGGCGTGGCGGAGAGCGTCGTCGGTCAGATCGTCGTAGAAGACGTGTGGCGCCCCGTTGTAGAGGACCACCGACGCATCGAGTCCGACCTGGTTGTTCGTGCGTCCGCTGGGACCGCCGTTCCCCGTCGAGGGTCTCGAAGGCCCAGGCCGAGCCGTTGTAGTAGGCGTGTCGCAGCAGGCGGTTGTCGGACTCCCGGTAGAAGACGTGGGGTCGGTTGTTGTACAGCATGGACGCGCTGAACGAGCCGGCGTCGCTCGTCGTGCGTCCGTTGGGCCCTCCGTCACCGTCAAGTGTTTCGAAGGCCCAGGAGACGCCGTTCCAGTAGGCGTGCCGCAGGGAGTCGGCGTCGTCGTCGTGGTAGAAGACGTGGGGTCTTCCGTTGCAGAGGATCACCGACGGCTGCCAGCCCGTATCGGCTTCGCTGTGACCGGGAAGGACGCTTCCGGCGCCGTCGAGATTCTCGAAGACCCAGGCGAATCCGTTCCAGTAGGCGTGTCGTAACGCCTTGTTGTCGCTGTCCTTGTAGAAGACGTGGGGGTTGCCGTTGTAGATGATCGGTGCGCTCTGGTAGCCGACGTTGTTGTTGGTGTGGCCGGGACGTGTGCTTCCCGTTCCGTCGAGGGTTTCCAGGTGCCACTCACACCCCATCGGGAACAGAGCGGCGGCGGCAACGCCGATGACGAGAGGTCTCCACCTGCGTGTCACGAGAGATTCTCCGATCAGCCGAAATAGGCGTGACGAAGGTCAGCGTTGTCGATGTCCCAGTAGAAGACGTGTGGGCGCCCGTTGTAGGAGGACAGCGGCGTTGAACAGGCCGACAGCGAAGTTGGCGCGACCGTTGGTTCCACCGGCTCCGTCGAGCCTCTCGAAGCCCCACGCCGAACCGTTGTAGTAGGCGTGGCGCAGGTTCCCGTTCGTGTTGTCGTAGTAGAAGACCCGAGGGCGGCCGTCGTGGAGGACCGCCGCGTTCGCCAGGCCGAGGTCGGCGTTGATGCGACCATTGGGTCCGGGTCTGTTGGCCGTCGAGCGTCTCGGAAGCCCCACGCCGAGCCGTTGTAGTAGGCGTGGCGCAGGTTCCCGTTGTTGGCGTCGTAGTAGAAGAGGTGAGGCCGGCCGTTGTAGAGGAGCGCAGCGTTGTCGATGCCGACGGTGGCGTTGATGCGGCCGTTGGGTCCGCCCTGACCGTCGAGCGTCTCGAAGATCCACGCCGAGCCGTTGTAGTAGGCGTGACGCAGGCTGTTGAGAGCGTCGGCATGGTAGAAGACGTGCGGTCGACCGTTGTAGAGAATCACCGCTCCGTATTCACCGACATCGCTGCTGACCCGGCCATTCGGTCCGCCGGCTCCGTCGAGGGTTTCGAAGATCCAGGCCCAGCCGTTGTAATAGGCGTGACGGAGCGTGTCGTTCGTGCTGTTGTAGTAGAAGACGTGCGGCCGACCGTTGTAGAGGACCACCGAGTTCTCCCAGCCGACGTCGGCGTTGATGCGGCCGTTGGGTCCGCCCTGACCGTCGAGCGTTTCGAAGGCCCAGGCCGAGCCGTTGTAGTAGGCGTGACGGAGACTGTCGATGCCGTCGGAACGGTAGAAGACATGCGGTCGGCCGTTGTAGAGGATCGCAGCGCCTTCCTCACCGACGCCGCCGTTCATGCGGCCGTTGGGCCCCCCTTTGCCGTCGAGTATCTCGAACGCCCAGAACGAGCCGTTGTAGTAGGCGTGACGGAGGGTGTCGTCGGTGTTGTCCCAGTAGAAGACGTGCGGCCGGCCGTTGTACAGGATCGCCGTGTTGTGGAGCCGACGCTGTGGACCGTGCGTCCGTTGGCGCCGCCCTGACCGTCGAGGGTCTCGAAGTGCCACTCGCAGCCGGTGGCGAAAAGAGCCGTAAGCACGACACCGACGAGGAACGTACGGGCTGCGCGCATCGGGGCACCCTTCCAGCGATGAGTCGGTAGGCGACGCTACGACGAGAGAGCCACAGCGTCAACAGCTCAGCCGAACCAGGCGTGGCGCAGGTAGTTGTTGAGATCCTCGTGGTAGAAGACGTGCGGTCCGCCGTTGTAGATCACCACGGCGTTGTACTGGCCGACGGCCTCGTTCGTTCGGCCGTTCGGACCGACGCTCTGACCGTCCAGGGTCTCGAAGGCCCAGGCGCTACCCGTCCACGACGCGCGACGGAGGTCCTTGGCGCTGCTGTCGAGATAGAACACGTTAGGCTTTCCGCCGTAGAGCACGGCAGCGTTGTAGGAGCCGACGTCGTTGTTGGTGTGGCCGGGCCGCCCGCCGACGCCGTCGAGTGTTTCCGAACGCCCACGCGACCCCGTTGTAGTAGGCGTGGCGAAGACCGTGTCCGGAGAAGTCGTAGTAGAAGACGTGGGGCTTCGTGTTGTAGATCACGACCGCCGAATAGCGGCCGAGATTGGCGAGGCGCCGACCGTTGGGCCCGTTCTGGTGGCCGTCGAGGTGTTTCGAAGGCCCAGGCGACACCGTTGTAGTAGGCGTGGCGCAGGTCGCCTGCGGTGGCGTCGAACGAGAAGATGTGGGGCCGGCCGTTGTAGAGAATGGCTGAGTTGTACTGGCCGACGTCGTTGTTGGTGTGCCGGGCCGCCCGCCGGCGCCGTCGCGGAGTGTTTCGAAGGCCCACGCGACGCCGTTGTAGTAGGCGTGGCGCAGCGAGCGGTTGTCGTCGTCGTAGTAGAAGACGTGCGGCCGGCCGTTGTAGAGCATCGCGGCCGTGTCGGTTCCGACGTGTTTGTCGGTGCTGCCGGGAAGGCCGCCGGAGTCCGTCGAGGGTCTCGAAGGCCCACGCGACGCCGTTCCAGTACGTATGGCGCAGGGCACCGTCGTCCTCGTCGTAGTAGAAGACGTGGGGTCGACCGTTGTAGATGATCGCCGACGTTTCGGAGCCGACGTAGTTGTCGGTGTGGCCCGGCTTGCCGCCCGGTCCGTCGAGGGTTTCGAAGGCCCAGAAGGACCCGTTGTAGTACGCGTGGCGCAGGGAGCGGGGAAGGGTCTCGTTGTAGTAGAAGACGTGCGGCCGGCCGTTGTACACTGACCGCGGAGTTGTGCTGCCCGACGCTGTCGGTGGTCCGGCCACCGTTGCCGCCCGCACCGTCGAGGGGTTTCGAAGTTCCATTCGCAACCCGTGGCGAGCAACGCCACGACGGCGATTCCGACGGTCAGTGTCTTCATGCGGCGCATAGCGTTCCCTTCGGTCTCGACGGCTGTGTTCCAGCCATCTGCGCTCAGCCGAACCACCCGTGACGAAGGTTGCGGTTCGTCTCGTCGAAGTAGAAGACGTGGGGAAGTCCGTTCACGAGCAGCCCGGCGTTGTCCCAGCCGACGATGGCGAAGAGCCGGCCCGTTCGGACCGTTGCTCTGGCCGTCGAGAACCTCAAAGTCCCACGCCGAACCGTTGTAGTAAGCGCACGCAGTTCCTCGCTGGTGTGGTCGTTGTAGAAGACCTGGGGCCGTCCGCCGTAGAGCCCGGCCGAGTTGTAGAGCCCGACGTCGGCGTCCTTGCGTCCGTTGGGTCCGTTGCCGGCACCGTCGAGGATCTCGAAGGCCCAGAAGGAGCCGTTGTAGTAGCCGTGGCGCAGGTTGCCATCCGAGCCGTCGTAGTAGAAGACGTGTGGTCGCCCCTTGTAGAGGACCGCCGATCCGTACTGGCCGACGGCCGAGTCGACGCGACCGTTGACGGTGCTGTCGCCGTCGAGTGTCTCGAAAGGCCCAGGCGATGCCGTTCCAGTAGCCGTGACGCAGATCAGCCGTGTTCCGATCCCAGTAGAAGAGGTGCGGTCGCCCGTTGTAGAGCATGACGGCGTTGTACTGCCCCCACGTTGGAATCGATGCGCCCACCACCACCGCCCGCCCCGTCGAGGGTCTCGAAGGCCCAGGCGATGCCGTTCCAGTAGCCGTGGCGCAGGTTGCCATCCGAGGCGTCGTAGTAGAAGAGGTGCGGCCGCCCGTTGTAGAGCATGACGGCGTTGTACTCGCCCACGTCGGCGTTGACGCGCCCGCCACCACCACCCGCCCCGTCGAGGGTCTCGAAGGCCCAGGCGATTCCGTTCCAGTAGCCGTGGCGCAGGTCGCCGGTGGCTTGGCTGTAGTAGAAGACGTGCGGTCGCCCGTTGTAGAGGACCGCTGCGGTGAAGCGCCCGACGTAGCTGTTGACGCGGCCGTTGGTCCCGCCCCTGGCCGTCGAGCGTCTCGAATGCCCAGCCGGAGCCTGTGTCGTACGCGTGGCGCAGGTCGCCGTGTTCGGAGTCGAGGTAGAAGGCGTGGGGTCGGCCGTTGTAGACGAGAGCGGATCCCCTCTGCGCCCGACCTCAGCGTCGATCCGCCCCGCCGGCCCGTTGCTCTGTCCGTCGAGTGTCTCGAAGTTCCACTCGCAGCCCGTGACGAACATGGCGACAAGAGCCACTCCGACCAGTGTCTTGCGAGCAGTTCGCATCGGAGGAATCTAGCGCGCGGCGATGTAGCTGATTTCCGTAATCACCCGACGAAGCCGTGGCGGAGGTCCATCCAGCCCGAGCCGGAGGCCGTGCGTGCGCCACGACGCGCCGAGCTCAGCCGAACCAGGCGTGGCGCAGGTCGCCGTGGCTGACGTCCCAGTAGAAGACGTGGGGTTGCCGGTCGATGATCACCGCAGCGTTGTCGACTCCCAGTATCGCGAGAGGAGGCGGCCGTTGGGCCCGTCGCTGTGCCCGTCGAGACGCTCGAACGACCACGAGGAGCCGTCGTAGTGAGCCCGTCGGAGATTCCCCGGCGCGCCCTCGTGGTAGAAGACATTCAGCCCGTCGTCGTTGACGACGACCGTCGAGCTTTGGCCGACGTCGTCGGAGATTTCGCCGGCGGGTCCGTTCCGGTGTCCGTCGAGGGTCTCGAAGAATCACCCGGGCCCTACGAGGTATCCGTGCCGGAGCCTGGCGCTTGTTCGGTCCCAGTAGAAGACGTGGACACGGTCCTTGTACAACACCGTCGATGTGAAGGGACCGACGTCGGTGTTGATACGGCCGTTGGCCCCACCCTCACCATCGAGCGTTTCAAATAGCCACGAGGTGCCCGTGTAGTACGCGTGCCGAAGATTGCCGTTGGTTCTGTCCCAGTAGAGGACATGTGGGCGACCGTTGTGGGTCAGTGCGCTCGTGAACTCCCCCGACATCCCCGGAGATCCGGTCGTTGGATCCCCCCGAGCCGTCGAGTGTTTCGTAGGCCCAGAACACGCCGGTTCCAGTACGCGTGGCGCAGATCGCCGTCCGTGGTGTTGCTGTAGAAGACGTGCGGCCGGCCGTTGTAGCAGAATCGCCGACCCGTGTCGGCCGACGTCTGCGCTGACACGTCCACGGGGTCCACCACCACCGTCGAGCGTCTCGAATGTCCAGGCGATGCCGTTCCAGTAGGCATGGCGAAGGTCGCCTGCCAACTGGTCCCGGTAAAACACGTGGGGTCGACCGTTGTAGAGGATCGAGGAGATGTTCTCACCGATCACGCCGGAGGGGGAATATCGGGATCGGCCAGCTGGCGATCGAGAGTTTCGAACGCCCAGAACTGACCGTTGTCATACGCGTGGCGGAGGCCTCCGGAGTTCTGGTCCCAATAGAAGACGTGCGGTCGGCCGTTGTAGAGAAGTACCGAGCTGTATCGACCTACGTTGCTCTCCACCTGCCCGTGGGGGCCGTCCTGGTGCCCGTCGAGGGTTTCCGAAGTGCCAGTCGCAGCCACTGATGAGGATGGCCGCCACGAAGGCCGTGGCAGCGAACGACCGGAAGCGATGCATGTTTCATCAATCGGCCCAGATTGTGTTCCGGTTGAGCGGACAGGTGACGGCTCAGCCGAACCAGCCGTGGCGCAGGTCCTCCGTCGTCAGGTCGTAATAGAAGACGTGGGGAAGTCCACCCGAGACGACCGCCGCGTTGAACCAGCCCACGTCGTCGAGAGTTCGGCCGTGGTCGAAGCCGTTGCCGTCGAGATGCTCGAACACCCACCCGGCCCCGGTGTAGCGACCTCGTCGGAGGTTTCCGGCGGTGCGGTCGTAGTAGAAGACGTGCGGTCGGCCGCCCGAGATGATCGTCGCGGTGTCTTCGCCGACGTCGTGGTTGTTGCGACCGCCGGGACCCCCGTTGCCGTCGAGCACCTCGAAGGCCCAGAACTGACCGTTCCAGTATCCGTGACGTAGCGTCCCGCCGAAGTTCTGGTCGTAGTAGAAGACGTGTGGTCGGCCCCCGTAGAGCACGACGGAGCTGTATTGGCCCACATCGTTCGGTGTACGACCGTTGGGTCCGCCGCTGCCGTCGAGGGTTTCGAAGGCCCAGAATTGTCCGTTCCAGTAGCCGTGACGGAGATCCCCCCCACCAGTTGTCGTAGTAGAAGACGTGCGGGCGACCGGCGTAGAGCACGACGGCGTTGAACAACCCGACGTCGTGGTTGGTGCGACCGCCGGACCCCCGATGCCGTCGAGGGTCTCGAACGCCCAGGTGACGCCGTTGTAGTAGGCGTGGCGCAGCGCGCCGTCGGTGGCGTCGTAGTAGAAGACGTGAGGGCGTCCGTTGTACAGCACCGCGGCGTTGTACGTGCCGACGCTGTGGTTGGTGCGACCGCCGGGACCCCCCGATGCCGTCGAGGGTTTCGAACGCCCAGGTGACGCCGTTGTAGTAGGCGTGGCGCAGCGCGCCGTCGGTGACGTCGTAGTAGAAGACGTGAGGCCGGCCATTGTAGAGGAGGGCCGCGTTGTGCCTTCCGACGTCGTGCAGCGTGCGCCCGCCGCCGGCACCGTTGCCGTCGAGGACCTCGAAGGCCCAGAATTGGCCGTTCCAGTAGCCATGGCGGAGATCGCCGTGTGTGCGGTCGTAGTAGAAGACGTGGGGCCGACCGTTGTAGAGGAGGGCCGCGTTGGACTCGCCCAGCGACGCGTCCACGCTCCCGTTCAGCCCGGAACCGGTCGCCGTCGATCGTCTCGAAGTTCCATTCGCACCCGGAGGCGAGCAGCGCCAGCAGTGCAATACCCGCCGTCAAGGCGCGCAGGCGTCGATGTCCCACGGTCTTGTGATCGGCAGGTTCGGGCTCTACTTGAGATCGGGCA
>JAOSJL010000006.1:0-2024 GCA_027494115.1 Acidimicrobiia bacterium | reverse complement strand
GACGACGGCATCACCCGATCACCGGCGGCTGCCTCGTCATGGCGCTGTAGTCAGTCTGGGACGCCTGTTGAGGACGACTCGAGGAGGAGGTGTCTGCGACGCCGAAGGTTACGTCCTCGACAACGACTCTTTGTCGCTCAGCGCCCCGCGAGGTTTTCGCAACGGACCGATACCGCTACCTGGCTGCCGTCCGTCAGCTCCAGCCGAACCAGGGCGTGGCGCAGAGAGTTCGTCCCTGTGGCTTCGAGGTTGAACACGTGGATGTTCCCACCGATGACGACGACGGAGGTTCTCGAATCCCACGGCGTCGGTCGTCGAGCCGGGGAGCCCTCGACGCCGTCGAGCGTCTGGAAGACCATGCGGAGCCGGTCCAGTACGCGCGGCGCAGAGTGTCGGGCGACGCTCCACCGTGCAAGACCTGGGGCTTGCCGCCGTACAGGGCGATGGCGATGTCGTAGCCGACCCTCTGGGTCGTGTGGCCGGGAAGAGTGCTAGCCGTTCCGTCGAGCGTTTCGAATGCCCACGCGACGCCATTGTAGTAGGCGTGCCGCAACGAGATGTCAGATGAATCCTGGTAGAAGACGTGCGGCCGATTCTTGTAGATGAGGACAGCGTTGTAGCGGCCGACGCTGTTCGTCGTGTGGCCGGGCCGCGCGCTACCGCTGCCGTCGAGCGTCTCGAACGCCCATGCGACGCCGTTGTAGTAGGCGTGTCGTAGCGAAGCGTCGGTGTCGTCGTAGTAGAAGACGTGCGGTCTGCCGTTGTAGACGACCGCACTGGATTCGTCACCGACGTCGTTGGTGGTGTGGCCCGGTCGGACGCTGCCATTGCCATCGAGCGTTTCGAACGCCCATGCGACGCCGTTGTAGTAGGCGTGTCGTAGCGAGCCGTCGGTGTCGTCGTAGTAGAAGACGTGCGGTCTGTTGTTGTACAGGAGAACGGTGGTTCCCTCGCCCACGTAATGGTTGGTGCGACCGCCACCTCCGCCGGCGCCGTCGAGAACCTCGAACGCCCATGCGACGCCGTTGTAGTAGGCGTGACGCAGGTCGCCGTCGGTTTCGTCGTAGTAGAAGACGTGAGGTCGGCCGTTGTAGACCATCGCTGCCGACGGTCGACCGACGTCGTTGTTCGTGTGGCCGGGTCGTCCGCCGAGCCCGTCGAGGGTTTCGAATGCCCAGGCGATGCCGTTCCAGTAGGCATGGCGAAGGACCCAGGTTGGTCCCGCGCGGCGCGCCCGCCGTAGAAGACGTGTGGTTGGCCGTTGTAGACAATCGAGGAACTGGAGTAGCCCTGGGCCTCCGTTGACGAGCCCGGCTGTCCGCCCGGCCCGTCGAGCGTCTCGAAGGCCCAGAAGGAGCCGTTGTGGTAGGGCGTGGCGTAGGTCGTCGTCGTCGTGGTAGAAGACGTGCGGTCGGCCACCGTAGAGGACGACCGACGTTGTCCACGCGACGCTGTTCGTGGTGCGGCCGTTGGGTCCGCCGTTGCCGTCGAGGGTCTCGAAGGCCCAGAAGGAGCCGTTGTCAGTAGGCGTGGCGCAGATCTCCGCCGCTGGCGTAGTAGAAGACGTGCGGTCGTCCGTTGTAGATGACCGACGACCCATAGGCGCCGACGTCGGCGCTGACCTGTCCGCTGGGACCGTTCTGGTGGCCGTCGAGGGTCTCGAAGTTCCACTCACAGCCGGTTGCGAACAGGGCCGCAACGACGACTCCGACCAGAAGAACCCGCTGCGCGGCCCAGGGATCTTCTCCTTGTTCCAGATTGTCCATCGGACGCTACGCCCGCGCCACCGGAGGATCAATGAGAATTTTCGCTACTCGGAGCTACCAGGCGTCTTCTGGGACACGCCCGGCGGCGGGGAGGCACGGCCACGCTGGGGCCGGCGGGTGCTCGGGAGCGTCGTCGTCGGAGTCGCCGGAGTCGTCGCCGTTCAGCAGTTGAGCGAGCCCGCCGACCGTTCCGAAGAGGCCCTGCATCTCGGTCGGCAGGAAGATCTTCGTCGCACGCCCGTCGGCCACGGCCTGGAG
>JAOSJL010000005.1 GCA_027494115.1 Acidimicrobiia bacterium | reverse complement strand
GGCACGACGAAGGTGCAGGTGAGCGGCGCAACTGGGCCGACGCGGGGTGTCGTGGTCACGGAATGGTCACAAGCGCAACAGCTGGGAGCGACCATGCTCGCTGCGTGGGGCACCGTGGTCGACAGTCTCGGCATCGCCGCAGCGGCCGGCTGTTCTCGGCGTTCTCTACACAGCATGGCGCTCCATCCTGAATTGGCGCGCCCGACGACGCCTCGGGACGATGGCCGATGAGCTGCTCACCCACGATGACGAGTTGACCATGGTCGTCAGCGAGATCGACACGGCGTTTTGGCACGGCGTTGGCTGGTCTGGTTGGGATATCTGGCCTGACCCGTTGCGGCCCCACCTCAGCACGCTGAACCGGATGATCGACGAACTCGACGATCTGACCGCACGCGCCGCGAGCGGTGACAGGCTCCGCCCGGACGGAGCGACTTGGCTCCACCATCGAGCGCCTCGCGACAGTCCTCCGGCGAGCGGCTGCGGCCTATCGAGGGGGAACCATCCAGACATATCAAGAAACAAGCGGAGAAGCGCTCCCCCCCGTGCAGCGGCCCGAGATCCGACACCTTCGCTGCGGGACGACAACCTACGGACTGAAGTGGTAGCGCTTCGAGAGGAGGCCTCGCTCCTCCTCCCGCACCACGGCCCTCCAATCCGGGTCCGAGCCCCCAGTGGTGAAACGGTGCGCCTCGTGGCCGATCGTTCGGTACGAAACCCGAGATCCTGACCCGACGACGTCGGATCCCGAGCAGTGACACGGTCGGTGTTCCGTTATCGAGCTACCGGTCCACCATCGCGGCCACCGCCGACGCCGCCCCAGCCTGAATGTTCGGCATCAAGTGCCCGTACCGGTCCATCGTGAACGTCGTCGAGCTGTGACCGAGCCGCTCCGAGACGACCTTCGCGCACCCCGGCGGCGATCAGGTGGACGGCGTGTGTGTGGCGCAGGTCGTGGAAGCGGATGCGGGGGAGGCCACTGCGGGCGACGCGCCGCTCGAACACCTTCGCCGCCGACGCCGGGTGGACCTCGGAGCCGTCGATCCCGGCGAACACCCGGTCGGCGTCGTCGTAGCTGCCACCGAGTGCGAGTTTCTCGCGGCCCTGGGCCGCCCGATGCGATCGCAGCACGGCGACGGTCTCGTCATCGAGGTCGATCGTCCGGCGTCCCGCCGACGACTTCGTCACCTCCACCAGTTCAGGCACGTGACGGACCGTACGGAGCTGGCGTCGGACCGTCACACGACCCTCGTCGAGGTCGACGTCGCCCCACCGGATGCCGAACACCTCACCGCGTCGCATCCCCCGTCATCGCGGCGAGACGGAACGCCGGATAGAGGCGCTCGTCGGCGACGAAGTCGAGGAACGCCCGCAGCTCCTCGGGCGTCCAGAACTTCATCTCCGGCGGCCGCGCAGACTTCGCCGACGGCGGATCGGCGAGCGCGGCGACGTTGCGGGCGACCTTGCCCCACTTGACGGCGTCGTGGAGCGCCCGGTGCAGGACCGTGTGTGCGTAGAGGACGGTCCTCGGCTCAGTCCGCCGCGGCCGTCACGGCGGCCTGACGTGAGGAGGTCGGCGTACATGCGGTTGATTGTCGGCGGGTCGAGCGCCGCTAGGGGAATGTCGCCGAGGTGAGGTCGGAGGTGGTTGTCGACCATCCGCTGGTAGCTGTCCCACGTTGTCGCTTCGATCGTGGCGCGGATGCTGTCGATCCACTCGACGAGGAAGTCGCCCGTTGTGAGCTTCGTCGGCCGTACGTACGAGCCCGCCTGCACCTCGGTGAGTATGTCGTTGAGCTCGGACTGCGCCTCACCCTTCGTCTCGTAGCCGCGCCGTCGTAGCTGTCGGCGTTTCGTCGCGCGGGCGGGGCGACGTCGACGACGAAACCCCACCGTCCGGCGCTGTCTTTCTTGATCGTTCCTCTACGACTCATCGTCTGGTCCTTCCGTCTCGTCGTGATCTTCGAGTAGTTCTCGTGCCCACGGAGTGAGCGTTCCACCTGGCCGTCGCTTGCCAGCGCTGAGGAGTAGGCCGCGTGCACGGCTGTCCCCGAGAAGGTCCCGGACTCGATTCCGGTCCATGTCTCGCCGGTCGGCGAGCGCGACCACGGGTGAGAGCCGCGTCGCCGGACTGTTGGCGAGGTCGACGTACTCAGCGGCGAGCCGGGCGAGTTCCAGGTCGGAGACACCGGTCGTGCTGCGTCGGTAGTCGCGGCCAACAGCGCCCCACAGGTCGCGCTCGACGAACGGGACAGGAGCGTCTCTCGGGGAGGTCATCGCCGACGTGTAGGTCGCGCATCGCGTGGTCCCACTGTTCGACGAGGTCGTGGAGGTCGAGACCGGCAAGGAGCTTGGTGGGGCTCACCTTTACGGACGAGGCGGGTCGTGATGCCGTCGCCGGGAACCCGGGCGAGGTAGCCGAGGTCCTCGGCGGACCACTCGCCGGGCGGTCGACGGGCGGGCTCGTCGGGGGATCACGCGGACCTCACCGACCGCCACCTGACCGTCCCGGACGACGAGGCGCAATGCGACCCGCCAGCCATCGTCGAGGGTGTCCTCGGCCCAGTAGTCGCGGACGATCTCGTCGGAGGCGTGGCCGCAGGCGGGACAGCGGCCGCGCAGCAGGCTCCGGCGGCGTTCGTCGGGCCGCAGCCTGCGAGGGTCCATATCCGACAGCGTACCAACAGCGTGTCAGCACTGCCAGCGAATACCGGAGAGTCGCCCTGTTGGTCGGGTGTAGCGGCGGCCACTACAGGAAACCCACCGTGTCAGCCTGTCGGCATGGACGATCCGATCGGCTCGCGGTGCTCACCGCACGACGTCGCCGAAGCCTCCCGGCACCCGATGTTCGACGCTTGCTGCGTGTCGAGGCTCAACTCACCCAGGACGACATCGCCGTCGCAGTCGGCGCTACCCGCGCCGCCGTCAGCCGCTGGGAGTCCGGAGAGCGCGAGCCCCGGTCGCCGTGGAGGGAACGCTACGCCGAACTCCTCGAACGGCTCCGCGCCGAAGTCGTCGACGCCGACGCGACGGCGGTCCTGCGATGATCCCCGACCCGACCGAGACACCGACGCTCGCCGTCGCCGACGCGGGCCGAATCCTCTACGAGGTTCGGTCGCGCCAAGAGCTACGTCGAGGCGCGTCGCTACATCGAGACAGGCGGCGTCGAAGGTATCCCGTGCATCCGATTTGGTCACACGCTCCGATGCCCGACAGCGCAGTGTCTGGCGCAACTCGGTCTCGACGCGCCGAACGCCAGCGAATCGAACGGAGGCGGTCCGTGACGCACGAAACCGCCCCGGTAGAGGGCGGCTCCGACGATCGGTCTGCGACGAGCGATCAGTCCCAGGATACCGCTCCTGTCGGTGCCATCGGCGGGACCTTTCTGGAGCAGCCCTCCGCACCGGTCCGCGGTCCAGCACTTCGACGTACTCGCCGCGGGCGTCGGATCCGAGTACCGCTTCGCTGTCCACGCCGCCGCGACGGCCGATGGACAACCGAGTTCTTCGCACCGACGGCGACCCGCGATGCCGCAGCCTTCGGTGTCGAGTGGGCGGTCGGAGGCGCAGACGTCTACGTCGGCGTGAGCCTCTACACGGCGGCCACCGCAGCCCGTCTCGCCCGCCTAGGACGTCGAGGTGGCGCTTCCGACGTCGCAGGGATCGTAAGCCTCGGATTCGACTTCGACGTCGGCGACGAGACGCTCGCCCGAGAAGTGCTCCGTCGCGCTGCTCTCGACCCCGGTCTCGTCGTGCACTCTGGCGGCGGCATCCACGTCTGGGTGTTGCTCGACCGGCCGCTCATGTTCACCAGCGCAGACGCACGGGACCGGTGGTCGACGGTCGTCCGTGCGGTCTGGGAAGCAGTCGACGCCGTCGTCCGGGACATGGGCGTCGCCGACCGTTTCCGTGGCGGCAAGCTCGACCCGACGTTCGACCTCCCACGGGTCCTCGGACTCGGCGGCACATTGAACTACAAGCAGCGCGAACCCTGACCCGTCCGAGTCTTGGATGGGATCGGATCGCGCGTCACGGTCGAACAGCTCACCGAGATTGCCGCGCCGCGGCTCCGATCGACGCCGACAGGCCTGTCGAGCGGGGCCGTCGCGGGTCGGTCTGACCGTCCGGTCGTGGAGACGGTCGCCCGTGTCATGCCGATGATCGACCTCGCCCGAGAGGCCGACGTCGACGTCGACCGAACGTGGCGCGGCGACCGACCCGACCTCGCCGACCAGTCGGCGTCGTCCTACGACTTGGCGCTCGCGTCGCGGCTCGCCGCCGCAGACTGGTCGGACCGCGACGTCGCCGACGCGATCATCGCCCGACGTGCTGCTGCCGGAGACGACCTCGACAAGGTCACCCGCCGCCGCGACTACCTGGCCCGCACCGTCGCCAAGGCACACGAGACCTCGACGTCACCGCGAGGCGCGATGAGCGCCAAGCGACATTCGCGACGTCGTCGCACGTGCCGCCGACGCAGGAGTGCGACCGTGACCGCCGACAGAGGCGACGCCGAGGTCGTGACCCTCCTCCGCGAGTTCCCCGGCTCCGAGGTCGTCGACGACGTTGACGAGTCGGCAGGCTCCCACCGTCCTCGTGGCGAACGACGACGACGCCGCGACCGTGCCGAGAAGAAGGCGGTTCGACAGGAGGAGCGCGCCGACGACGAGATCGAACATGCCGAACGGAGACAGCGTCGCCAGGAACAACGCGGACCGCGCCCGACGCGGAGAGACCCTCAGCGACTTCCTCGGCGCGAGGAGCCCGAGTACGACTGGCTCGTACCCGGCGTGTTCGAACGCGACGACCGGCTCATCGTCACCGGTGAGGAAGGCGGAGGAAAGACCACGCTCCTCCTCCAACTCTGCCGTCCAGACGGCGGCCGGAATCCACCCGTGGACACTCGGAAGCCGTCGACGCCCGACGGGTCCTGTACGTCGACCTCGAACAAACGCAGCGTCAGCTCCGACGTCGCCTCCGACCCCTCGCCGACATCGCCGGACGCCGTCTCGACCAGAACCTCCTCGCCGTCGCCGCCGTCGGAGGTGCCGTCGACGTCCGCACCGTCGACGGCGCGACGTGGCTCGCCGAACTCGTCGCACGTTGGGACGCCGAGCTGCTTGTCGTCGGTCCGGTCTACAAGCTTGCCGACGGCGACCCGACCACCGAAGAACACGCCCGAGCCGTCACCCAGATCCTCGACCAGCTCCGCGACGAGTACGACGTCACCATCATCACCGAAGCCCACCGACCCCACGCACCCCCAGGCAAGGGCGGCAGAAGAACCGGCCGAAACGACCCTACGGCGCGTCGCTCTGGACACGGTGGCCCGAGTTCGGAATCTGCCTCGATAGCGACGCCGGGTCGCAGCGGATGCTCGTCACCCACTGGCGCGGACAACGCGAAGAACGCGCCTGGCCCGACGTCCTGTTCCGCGGCGACACAGACGAATGGCCGTGGCTCGCACCCGAAACCGCCGGAGACCGACAGCCCCGACGCGAAGCGACCTGGGCAGACCTCGTCACCACAATACGAGACGCCAAACAGCTCCTCACCGTCCGCACCCCTCGCCGAAACGACCGGCACCAGCAAGTCCACCGTCCAGCGCGCCATCGGCGCGAACCGCCCCGCCTGGGACACCCTCCGAGCCGAATACGGCGACACCGACGACCCGGACCAGGACGACGCAACGTGAACGGCCGACCCCCCACCGTGGCTGTCCCAGCTGTCCCACCGACTGTCCCAACAGGGGGTGGGACAATACGCCACAAGGGCTGGAGAGGAAATCCACAGGGGGTGGGACAAGAATCCTGTCCCAAACGTGGGACACGCACGCAAAACCGCAGGTCACAGCGCTTTCCCACTGTCCCACTGTCCCACCCCCTACGGGGGGTGTCCACCTGGGACACACCCCCGGGGGCGCGTCGGACCACCTCCACGTCCGGAGTCAGGCCGGGACCGTGAAGATGATGCGCGCGCGAGGCAGCGGAGACCTGGCCGTGGCCGTGGTCGCGGGCGTGGACGCTCGGGAGCGGCGTTCGTGACCAGCGCGTGACCACCGCGGCGCGTGCCGTTGTGGGGGCGGGTTGTTGGGGGAGGCGTCGGACGTCCGGTCACACCCCACGACGTCCGGCGAAGGCTCGGAGGTGGCGTCGTGATGGGGCCGTTCGACCTCGATGAGTCGCCGTCGGTCCTCTCGAAGGACGAGGCGGCACGGGCGGTCGCCGAGATCATCGCCGACCATCCGGACGGTGTCGTCAGCGAGGAGAGCTGATCGACGCGCTCTGCGAAGTCGAGGACCTCTCGCGTTCTCGGAGGCGCTCCTGCTGGCGTGGCGGGAGCGGTGGACGGCGGTCGGCTGGAATGGGAGCGAGCTGACGTGGCGGGCCGGTGACCGGGAGCCTCTGCCGTGACCGGCGAACCGGCGAGGGGCTGGAAGTGGGGAGCCTTTCCAGCCCGGCCACCAGATCTCCCGCCGTCACGGCGCATTCGCCGCTGACGTCGAGGATGCAGCGGTCGCCCCGTCGACTGAGCTTCTCGACGTGCCGTCCGCCGCCTACCTCGCCGACCCGGTCTACCGGCCGAGCCTGCGGTCGTGGGCGGTCGCCGAGGTTCGGTGCCGACGTCTGGCCACCTGGATCGCCGCGGGCGAACTGGACAAGGACGGCAGCCCGCGCCCGCTCTCCGAAGCGTTGCGGACCCGGGAGACGAGGGCGAGCAACGAACGGGACCGCCTCGGACTCAGTCCTCTGAGTCGTGCCCGTCTCGGCCGGGACGTGGCGGCACAGAACGTCGACCTCGCCCGACTGTGGGCGTCGGCGGAGGCAAAGGTCGAGGAGGAGAAGCGATGACGGAAGCGATCGCCGCTGCCCGCCACGACGTGGCCGTGTTCGCCCGTGAGCTGGTCGGCGAGGCCCTGTGGCCGCATCAGCTCGCGGTGGCGTTGAGCATGGCTCGGGTCCGTGTCGTGTGTAGCGGCCGTCAGGCAGGTAAGAGCCGCACGCTGGCCGTGTTGGCGTTGTGGGAGGCGTTCCGCCGTCCCGGCGTCGTCGTGCTGCTCGTGAGCGCCGGGGGGGACGCGTCGCAGGATCTGTTGGCTGAGGTCGCTCGTCTGGCGGGAGCGCCGCTGTTGGCCGGGTCGGTGGTCGACGAGGGTAAGGCGCAGGTGGTCCTGTCGAACGGGAGTGCTGTCCGGTCGGTTCCGGCGTCGACTCGGCAGATTCGAGGGAAGGTCGTCGACCTGCTCGTGGTCGACGAGGCGGCGTTTGTCGACGAGGACGTGTGGCAGGCGGCCCGGTACACGGTGTTGGCGCGGCCGGGATCGCGGGTCGTGTTGACGTCGACGCCGTTCGGTCGAAAGGACCGGTTTTTCGCGGTGGCGTACCGCGCCGGCGAACGGGGTGAGGAAGGGTACGAGTCGTTTCATTGGCCGAGCACGGTGTCGCCGCTGGTCGACGACGAGCTGCTCGCCATGTGGCGGTCGACGTCGACGGAACGTGAGTACCGCTCGGAGGTGTTGGCCGAGTGGACAGACGAGTCCGGCGCGTATTTCCGCTCTGACGAGTTGGTGGCGGCGACGTTCGACTATCCGCTGCCCGACTCGGCCAACGCTGATGGTCGGGTGTTGGAGGCGGTCGGGTTCGACTGGGGTTTCGCGCGTGATGCGTCGGCGGTCGTCGGGATCGGTCCGGTGGTCGAGGCCGATGGGCTGCCGGAGCATGTCGAGGCGGCGGTGTTGTACGTCGATGAGGCTTTCGGGTCGCCTTACGGCGCGTTCATTGAGCGGCAGGCGGGACGGCTCGAAGCGTTCCGTCTGCGGCGTGTCGTGTCGGAGTTGAACGGTGTCGGTCAGATGCCGACGCAGACGTTGGAGCGTCGGCTGCGTGGCTGTCGTGTCGAGGGTCTGAGTACGACGGCGCGGGGGCAAGGAGGACGGGTTCGGTCGGTTGAAGATGTTGCTCGAACAGGGCCGGCTCGCTCTGCCGCGGCATCCGGGTTTGTTGCGGCAGTTGAACGCGTTGGACGTTCGAGACGACGGAGGCGGGGTCGACGCGCATCAGCGTGCCGGAACGTGAGGGGCACGACGACTTGGCGATGGCGGCGTATCTGGCGGCGTCGGCGTTGCGTGGAGCGAAGCCGCTCGGCGGTCGGATTCGGGGGTTGTGGCCGGGTCGAAGATTCCGACGGTCGCTCACGGGAGCGTAGGTGGCGGTCCTGAGATTCGGTTCGGTGACGGGTCCACGATGCCTGCGTCCCGACATTCGCTCGCGCAGAAGGTCGACGAGTGGAGGAGGAGACGGTGAGTGACGAGACGAACGGCGATGGGATGAAGCATGAGCGGCCCGAGGTGGTCGACGATATGGCCGTGGGTGTGTCGTTCTTCATTCCGGAGGAGGACCAGCAGGCGGTCGCACCCGCTCGTCCGATCATGTCGGCATCGGGCGACGAGATCGCCCGCAATGTTCGATGGTTTCTCCAGCGTGCTGTCGATGAGCTGGAGCACCAGAAGCCGATACGGGCGCCATGTTGGCATGTGAACACGTCCCATCGGTCGTCGAGAGCGCGCTGCCGTGGATCATGGCGTGTGTCGATCATCCCGACGCTGCAGGGGTCATGTGCTCCGATTGTTTGGAGCTACACGTCGTCGAGCACGCCGTCCCGTGGCATTGCTCTGTGTGCGGCGAGGCTGACGGGTCGGTGGACCCGGCGGCTACGGAACCTCAGCCTGTGAAACACCAGCCGTGCAGGGTGGGAGCCTCGGATGAGCGTTTCGGGATTCGGCGTGCGGAGATGGTGCTCGTGTTGTTCCTGTGCGACAGCTGCCGGGTCCGCGGCTTCGAGCAGGCGGCCGAGATCGCGGACCCGGAGCGACGTCTCCACGACCCGGAGACTGCGCGGTGAGTGACGCTCCACCGATCTCCGAGTATGAGCTCCGGATTGTCGACGTGCTGCGTCGCCGCAGCTACGAACGGATCGTCCTGGGCGCCGTCGTCGAGGAGGCGAGCGTGCCGAGGCGCCTCGTCCGCCATCATCTCGGCCGCCTCGTCTCGCTCAGGGTGGTCGAGCGGGCCGAGGCCGATAACAGCCGTATCGCCGCAGCGGCGGTGGCGGTGGGTCGGACCGGAGGACCATCCGCATGTTGTGCGACTGCGGGCAGCCGCTCGGGCTCGGGGCGGTGATCTTGTTCCGCTCGGGGAGCGCCCGAAGGTGTGCGGGGAGGGTCACGATTTGACGGACTCGGCTGTCGGCCATGTTTTCCCGGATGGAGGAATCGGCTGCCTCGTCTGCGGCGGTGGTCTCGGGGCGAGGCCGGTCGCCGGGCGGCGGTCCGCGTGAATGTCGCAGCGGGCGTCTTTGTGAGTGGCGAGCGAGGTTTCGACGTCCGACCCCGACTAGGCACCACCGGACGGCGAGAGCGACCTCTCCGAGCAGGATCACCGCACCCCGGTACCGGAAGCCTGCGCGGGAGGACCGCTGACATGGACGCTGCTCTGATCGAACTTCTCCGCCGCTGCGGAGCCCTGCCGTCTGAGATCGTTGACGACCTCGACCGCCTCGGCGACCTCTCCGACCAGCGTGTGGGCGCGACGGCCGACGCGATCGTGGCCGCTTTCGACGATCTGCGCGCCGTGCCGGAAGGCGACCGCGGCGACGACTGGATCACGAACCTCGACATGCTGTCTCGCGCAGGTCAGGCGGCCGCGTGGAGTTGGAGGGGCGGCCGTCGGTGGAGGAACGCCTCGCTGCGATCGACGCCCGCGTTGACGGCGACGACGGCGACGACGAGTCCGACGACTCCGACTCGGACGCCGACGAGACTGTCGACGAGCCGGTTCCGGTCTCCGCATCGGCACGGCGGACCTCACCGGGAGACGTCGGCCGACGTCGTCCCGCTCGGACACGACCGCGGGCGACCGCTACGGCAGGCGGGCAGTTCGTGACGCCTGTCGGCGGCGAGCAGATCGGCGACGTCGGCGCGTCGCGCAGCGGCTGATCGACGCCCACCGCGACGCCCGACCCGACTCGGGCATGACGCGTCGCTCGTCTCGCGGCGACGGTTGCTCCGGCCACGTGCTCGGTGAGGACCCGTTCGAGAATCAGCGAGCCGTCGAGGCGGCCACTGCCGACGCGATCCACGGCGTCGGTGGCTTCTGTGCGCCGTCCGACGTGTCCTACGCGCTGCCCGAGATCTCCGAGGCTGCCCGGCCCGTTCGCGACAGCCTTCCAGCGTTTCAGGCGACCCGTGGCGGGTTGCGGTTCGCGACTCCGCCGGGCCTCGCCGACGTCGACCTCGCCGGAGCCGACGCCGCGATCACGGTCCACACCGGAGCCGACGACATCTCGAACGCGGACAAGGGCGTCCAGGTCGTGCCGTGTGCGTCGTTCATCGAGACCGACACCTACGCCGTCGTACGGCGGTTGCAGTTCGGCAACATGGGAGCCCGCGCGTTTCCCGAGCAGGTCGAAGCGTGGACGACGCTCACGCTCGCTGCACACGCCCGTGTCGCCGAAACAGCTCCTCGGCGCGATCCTCGCCGCGAGCACAGACACGACCACGACACGGCAGCTCGGGCCACATCGCGACCTGATCCGTGCCGTCGCTCAGGGTGCGGCCGGATACCGGAACCGTCATCGGATGGGCGACGACGCCACCTTGAGGGTTCTCATGCCGTCATGGAGTGTCGACGCACTCATCGCCGACGTAGCGATCGGCGAGCAAGCCTCGGCGGACCTGCTGCGGCGGTCGCGGGCGCAGGTCGTGGCGATCCTGGCGAACCTCGGCGTGAACGTCACCTTCTCGTCGACACGCCGACCGGTCTCGGTCAGACCTTCCAGTGCTCAGTCAGCCGGTGCGCTCGACCCGTTCCCCGACACTGTGCATTGGTTCCTGTTTCATGAGGGCATGTTCACGTTCCTCGACGGCGGCACGCTCGACCTCGGGGATCGTCCGCGACTCGACGTTGAACACGACGAACGACTTCGAGACGTTCGCCGAAACGTTCGAGGCTGTCGCCGCGGTCGGACACGAGAGTGTCCACGTCGCGTCGCCGATCTGTGTGAACGGTGAGGCTCAGGTCGCGGTCGATGCGGGGACGTGCGTCGGGTCGTAGCTGATCGAGTCGATTCGAGGGCGACCGGCTCCAGGCTGTCTTAATAGCCAGACTTGAGGAAGACGACGCCGTTGGCCGGATCGTTTGTTCCGGGATCCTCGACCACCGCGATGACAAACCGGTCATGCGACGGCTGGACTTGCCCGTCAGGTCTTGGTGGTGGGGACTTGGCGACAGGACCGTCGATGTAGCAGACGGCGGCGAACTGCTCGCTGTCGAGGTCGACCCGGAATCCATCTCTCGGGTGAATGCCTGCACCCCAGCCACGGTCGACGGAAAGGCGGCGACGACAGTCCCCGCCTGGCTGTTCCGAGCACAGCACGGCCGCGCTGTTGCTGCTCGGCAGGGCGCGCCTTCGTCGGTTGTCGTGGTTACGACCGTGACGGGTACTGGTTCGGGTAGTTCACCTCCGAGCGCGATGCCGGGGTATGGGGCGACCTTCGCGAGGTAGTCCCCTGGCGTGAGGGGTTTCAGTGGACCTTGGAGTGCGTGGGCCCGGGTCGCCACGGGCCAGGAGAACTGCTCGCTGGGCTCAGGTCAGTGGGTCCGTCTGACTGACAATCCAAATCGAAGCCTACGGCTGGTTCTGGTCCGGTGGTCGGCGGGTATCAGTTCGAAACCGAACTTCGTCAAGCACCCATTGTCGTCCTGGGACTCTCGCCGCCTTCTCCGAGACGTTCTCGGCGGTCACCGTGCCTTCGATTGATCCAGCCGGGATGACGGTTGTGCTGTCGAGCTCCAACGTATATTCGAGCGCCGCGGTCGCATCGTTCTCAGACATCGTGGGCGTTGTGTCGCTGGCCTCGTCGGGGACCCTGAGGGCACCCAGGCTGCGGCGGGCTGCTGCTATCGCGGCAACCGTCGATAGATCGCATCATCGCGCTCACACAAATCTGGAAGCTCTCTGTCCCTGGACGGTCAAGTCTCAGGAAGTTCCCGTCGGTGATTCTCGCCCTCGAGTCAGCTCAGGATCTCACGGGCCGAACCCTCAGACCGCACTGACCCTCTGGCTCGTCGTTCGGCCCCAGGCCGCATTCGGGAATCTGGGCGCTTGCCTAAACTCCCGGGCGTGGATCGGCTCTCGCTCCTCCTGATTGCGTCGGGTGTGGTTCTGGCAGCTCTGTAGAGGCGATCTCGATCGCTATGCCAGGTGTTCTACTGCGTCATCCCGCCGCACTAGCGCCGTCCACGCCACTTCGAGCAACGCGCAGAATACGATCATGAGTGTAACGATCCGCATCGAAACGACGCCGAGCGGCTGTTGAGTACGTCGCTTCATCACGTCTGAAGTCCCCCAGGTAGCCCCCCACATGCCGCGGCGGTCACGAGCATGAAAGTCCGCGTCTCTGGCACGGCAGTGCAGCGACGATGCTCCGCAGTACTGACCATCGTCAGTCCGCCGAGCGATGCCACAGTGGCGTCCTGAGACGGGTGCAGGCGGTCCGACGATGATACTCTGAACACCCAGGCAGACAAGCCCGATGGCGGAGCGGGTCGGGGGTACGAACAGCACCTCGCGCCAACTCGCCGGGTGGTCGTCAAGCACAGGTCTCACTCTGGGCGTCTGCCAGTGTCCAACGGTATCCCCGGCAGGACCAGTCTGTGGTCACGCCGATGGTCACGAATCCGCAGACGGACCAGGGCAGACCGGCCCCGGCGGCGGTGGCCGGGCTGCAAAGCCCGTGTTCACGCCGATCTGTAGACGATCCGACACGGGCCAATCATGGTCCGGTCAGGTTCGGTTCCCACCCC
>JAOSJL010000004.1 GCA_027494115.1 Acidimicrobiia bacterium | reverse complement strand
GGCTGCGGCATTCTCGGTACCGGAACCGGTGCTCGTCACCGCGTACACACCTGGTGACGAACTGGCACGTCGTAGTCAACGACGGCGACACCCGAGCTCGTCGCCCGTGACGGGTCCACGATGTCGGCGAGGGTCGTCGGGTGGGACGAGGAAACCGACGTGGCCGTTCTGGAGGTGGACGACGAGCTCCCGGTGGCGCTGGGGTGGGCTGACACCGAGGCGCTCGCCGAAGGTCAGCGGATCGTGTCGCTCGGTTATCCGGCACCGGCGACCGACTTTTCGGCCACGACCGGCGGCATCGTGAGCTTTCAGACCCGCTGACGGGGGAGCGCGAGGCCATCCGCTCCGGACGCCGCCATCGACTTCGGCAACAGCGGTGGGCCCGCGCTCACCGAGACTGGCGAGGTGGCGGCGTGGATCACGGCGGTCGATCGAGCGGCGATCAGCTCCGGCTCGTGTCGATCATCTTCACGCCGAACGTCCTGCAACCGGTGGTCGACGCATCGTGGCGCTGCCCAACTTCCCGTCGGCCGACTGCGACGCCGCCAACGGGATCCTGTCGGAGGGTGGTGGCGCCGTGCCCGGCGACAGTGACGCCGACACGTTCGGCGACGACCCGTACTTCGACGACCTGTGGACCGACTGCGACGACGGCGACATGGTGGCGTGCGACGATCTCTACTACGCGAGCCCCGTCGATTCCGACTACGAGGACTTCGGCGCCACCTGCGGAGACCGGATCACGACCGAGATCGACTGCGTCGAAGGGTTCGATTCCTAGTATTGAGGGGAGTCCAGCTGTGCGTCCGATCATCTGGAACACGAACCACGACTTCGGTCGGAGGAACAACGACAAAGAGCCTGGGAATGGCTGGAGGAGACGGGCCGACGTCGCGCTCGTGAGGGAGGCTGTGCCACCGACGGGAGTCCGCAGTCCGGCTCATTTCGGATGATTTCCGATGGCCCGGACGTGGGGTTCAGACGTTGTCGGGTTGGGCGCCGAGGTCGTCGCAATCACCCACGCACATGGACGGGCGAACCCGACCTGAGATCTGCGCAGAACGGGCCCGGGATCGGTGGCGGTCGGAAGCGTCAAGGTCGGTGGGCGTCAGATCACGCCCGTTTCCGCCTATGGACTCATCGACGACGGGTACGCGGTGACCACAGTCAACAGGATCCTGACTGATCTCGTGCCGCTCTTCGACGACCCGAACCTCGGCAAGAACGTCGTTCTCGGTGGCGACCTCAACCTCACGACGCAGTGGACAGGTAGCGATGCTCGATATCTTCCGTGGCACCAAGCGACGTTCCAACGAATTGAGGCCTCGGTCTACGCGACTGCCTCGACGAGTTCCGGGCCGACGGTCCGCTCGAGCGGTGCGGGTGCGACGACGGCAGGCCTGCCGCCACATCCACACGCACATCCGCGGCGAGAGGGACCGCCCCCTGGCAGAACGACTACGTCTTCGCCAGCGAGTCGCTCTTCGACGAGAACGTCATCGCCGGAGCACAAGTCCTCGATACTCCCGAGCTGCGAAAGCTGAGCGACCACTCCCCTCGCCGTCGACCTCAACGGCTGGAAACCGACACAACCGGCCGCATGCCCAGGCGAACAGATCCCGCCCGGACGCCATCTGACCCTCACTCAGAACCGAAGGTCCTGCGAACATCCCTCAGTTGGCAACTCACCCGACGCGAATCGCGTCGCCGTCAGAGTCGCCATTCACTATCGCTTTCCCCCAACGTGAATAGGATGCTCCCGCGGGCCCGAGGGTCAGCGACTGGCTCGGCGGGTTGCGCCGAGCTGCAGCTGCGAGCAGGAGTTACGTTGGCCAAGTGGACCTGGGAGCGGATCGATCCGGCTCGGAGTGGTTCGTCGGGCGATCTCGCCAAGCTCTTCCGCAACGTCGAGATCAAGGAACCGGGTGCGCTAGCCGTGAACGCACCACCTCCGGATGCAACTGTGCTGGCGCGAGAGTGATCCAGAACTCCTGGGACGCAGCTTCCGAGCTTCGTCACAAGCACGATGCTCCCGATTTTCGGCATGGGTTTCTGGTTCGAACGACTCACAGGAGCGACGAAGGCGAAGTTCGTCCAGAACCTCGGCCTGAACGAACTCGTAGAGCGAGCGGAGTCTCGACCGAGCGAGCCTCGGTCTCGCGCCGGACGACCGCCTCGACTCCCTGGACAGCGGGGATCCGCTGATCGTCCTGCGCGTCACCGAAGAGAGGGCGCCACGGGCATGTACGGGCCCTTCACGGGCCCCGCCTCGAAGATGTTTCTCGCGCTCGTGAGCATCGGCTCACGGAGAAGAGCGAGGAGGGAAGTGGTGGTTCGTACGGCTACGGCAAGGCTGGACTCATTCGCGCTTCGGCCACCCGGACGGTCATCGCGATCGTGTTCCAGGAGAGGCCGGACGATCCAGGTGTGACGAGGCGTCTCTTGGGGATGACCTACTGGGGTCTCCACAAGATCGGAGATGATCCCTTCAGTGGTTTCGCGCTTCGGTGAGCAGAAGGGGCGAAGCGGTCGTCCCGTTCACGAACGAAACTGCGGACGCTGCCGCTAGATCGCTCGGGCTGTCTCTCCGTGATTCGTCACGTACCCAAGACCTCGGCACCACTTTCCTCGTCGTTCAGCCCACTGTGGATCCCGAGGATCTGAAGGCTGCCATCGAACGCAATTGGTGGCCGGCGCTGGCCGAGCAGCTCTTCGCACTGGACATTCGAACGGCCGACGGCGAACGGCTTGTGCCGCGTCCTCGGAAGAACGCTTTCCTCAAGCCGTTCATTCGTTCCCACGAACTTCGCGACGATCGGGAGCGGTGCGTCGGCCAAGGGCGAGTTCGTCCGCACGCTTCAGAAATTCGAGACTCCGAACGGGCGAGGTCCATCTCGGCCGTATCGGACTGGTGGCGGACGTCGAGGACTGGTCCTATCCCCGGGCGTCGATCACGGTGGAGGAGGAAGATGCTGCGCCGGCAGGTCACCAGAGTCTGGTGGCACTGGTACGGAATCCCAGGATGGTGGTCGAGTACCTGCCCACGGGTCAGAACCAACCGTACGTCCGGGGCACGTTCATTGCAGATGACGATGTCGACGAGCTGCTCCGGCAGACAGAGCCCAAGGGGCACGATTCCTGGCAGCGCCGGATAACGGGTGGTGGTGTAGATCCCGACGCACCCGAGGTCGCGACCGCGATTCAGCGTCGGATTCGCCGGCCGTGAACGAGTTCCGCTCGAAACTCCGGCCCCGCACACCTCGCCAACGAGACCTGAGGTTTCCACTCCTCGAGAAGCTCTTCAGGGACTTCCAGAGCGACTCCGGGGGACGCGAGCGGATGCCCCTTCCGCCGGAGCGGCCCGTCAGTATCCGGATCCTCGAACAGGCACCAGAGGTTGCGGACCACACGAGAGGAACCATCAGGATGCGCGGAAGGGTCGCGTTCTCACTCGCATCCCGATACGAAGGCACGGTGCCGACCGAAGCCGAAGTTCGGATCCGCTACGTCTTCCTCGAGGACGATCGCGCGGGTGAAGAGTGCTCGATCACCGTGACCGGGCCAGCGGAGTTCGCCGCGACCGATGACGGCGCCGAGACCTACTGCGGCCCTCTGGATCACGAGCCGGCGGAGTTCGATTTCCTCTCTGCGCCCTACGACCCGGACTGGTCCGGCCGGCTCGTCGCTCGGGCGGAGTTGATCTCTCACGTCGAGTCGTCCACAGAACTCGACGAGTCGAAGAAGTGAGGGTTCGTGAGTAGCGAAGAGCGGGTCGTTCGACCGTACGTCGGTCTGGAAGGCTTCGAATCGGCGTTGAGAACCTTCTCGATCCAGTTCGGTCAGGAGACCATTGAGCCCGGGGAGCGGCTCGGCCTGGGGCCCCAGCAGTTCCCTCACGGCGCCGGCGCGCGTCGTCGTCGGCCGAAACGCGTCGGAGGTCAACGAAAAGCGAGTGGAACTGCGCGGTGCACTCGAGAATTCTGGGCTCGACGCCCGCGACGTAGAGCTTCTACTTGTCGCCTCCACACCACGACTGCGCCTGGCGGAAATCGTCTGGCAGTTCCCGCTCGACGCTCTCGACGAGCTTCCCCCCTACGAGGAGATCGCGGCGCCGACAAAGCGCCCTGCACCGTTGCAGACACCCTTCGGAGGCTGTCGTCTCGATCTCTATCTCGATCTCGTCCGTGAGCTCGCAGAGGCGCCGTTGCGGCCTTGGCGAAAAGGGAACCTGGCTCGCCCAGGTCGGGTTTCGGATCGAGACCCAGCTGGGCGACATCGGTTTCCTGCCGGATCCCCTTGACGGCGGAGGAACGCCAACGACTCGGTCTCCCGTCCGGGACGCTTCGGTACGCGGAGGTCGAGTCCCCGCTCGATCCTTCGGATGCCGAATCGGACATCCTGTTCTACGTCGATGAAGAGCTTCTGAACCGAGTGGCACTCCGACCCGGGAAGCGCTTGCGGCGCAGAGCTTTCAACGCCAGCTCTTCCTCGACGCCATGTCGGCGATCGTCCTGGAGTCGTCGCGTCGACTCCAACGCGACACGCCGCCGATAGGCGATCTCGACGGCTCGCTACTGGGACGTCTTCTCCATCTCGTTGTGGGGTCTCAGAGGAAGCGGCCCGAGAACGAATACAGGGCGCAACGAGAACAGTTACTCGCCGAGGTTCGCGCACCGCCCCACGATGACGATCGCGCGGAATCGAGAACTCAGTATCGGATCTTCGCAAGGGCTTCACGGATGTCTTGACCGGGGTTCCGTCGTGAAGCATCCGAGTATGTCGATCGGAACCATGCAGGAACTCGCGCCGCACCTGCTCCACGGCGCTGCTCTCGACCGCTCCTCCAACACAATATGGGAAGGAAGCGGTGACGAGGTCGTGCTCGACGACCTCGAGAGTTCTGCGAGAACGCTCAGCGACGAACTGGGAGCAACTGCGAACCGACGATGGCGATGGCGACCGCGGACGACTTCGAAGGCCGCGTCGGCGTGACGCTGGCCGAAGCCCTGATCTCAGTCCCGCTGGAGGTGCTCGACGATCCAGGATTCTGGCGCTTTCTGGCGGTCGAGTTCTTCTGGTCCTTCGTGACATGGCGCGAGTCGCGCGCGTTCGAGAGTGGGGACTATGGCAAGTACCGCAAGTACATCGACGGAACAAATCCGTCCGAGTGTGTGCTCCTCAGGGCCTACAATCGCGCACGAATAGCGGGGCCCGACGGCGACTACGAACTGGCCCGGGCCATACCACGCGCGACTGATTTCTGGCGCAGCCATGTTCTGCGCGTTCGCACGAGCACCGCGGAACCGCTCGCACGGTCCTTCGCCCGGCACAAGCGGACAATAGGATGCCGACTGACGAGCTCCGGGCTTTCGCGCCCACCTCAACCGACTCTGGACCAACATCGTGCTCCACACCTACAGCGACGACGAAGCAAAGACATTGATCGAAGAGCTCCGCGAGTCCGCCACGGGTTCCGAGCAGGACGAGACGGCCTCGGAGTGAGATCTGCCACTCGTCGAAGCGACCAGAACACCGGGCATCGAAGAACCACTCGATGAGCACCACCGAAGTCACGACCGATCTCGGCCTCGCCGCATCGTTTCACCAGGACGGAGAGAGGCTCGCACGAGAGATCGCGCCGGGCCCGAGGAGTTGGGCCAGCTTCATCGACAACCCGCGCCCGAGCGGCGATGAACTCGGTGACGGTGGCACGCCTACCTGCGCGGATCACGACCGACCCATCTCGGCGGAACTCACGGCACGCTGCGCACACTGAGCTCTTCTGCGGAGCGGGAGGCCTCATGCTGGGATTCTCTCAAGCATGCGCCGAGCTGGGGATTCGAAGTCAGGTCCGAGGCCGCGATCGACCAAGATTCCGGTGCGCTCGCTGTCTACAGAGCCAACCATGAACCTGGCAGAACGGCTTCCGAATCGGTGTCCACAACGATCGACTACCTCGTGCGCGGATCGCGCCCACCGCGCGTTTCACTACACGCCGGAGATCATCCAAGGCCGGAGTGGGAGCGCTCGTGGAAATGTCGACGTCGTCCTCGCCGGCCCACCGTGCGAGGGGCATTCCAACCTCAACAACAGCACACGGCGAGACGATCCCCGCAACGAGCTCTATCTCTCCGTCCCGGCATTCGCGGTAGCCGTGGAGCCCCCGTGGTCATCGTGGAGAACGTACCCGGGGCCGTCCATGACAAGCGTGGGGGTGGTCGAGACCGCCGCAGCGCTACTCCGGAACTCCGGCTACCAGCTGGCGATGGGTGTGATCGGCGCGTCGAGGCTCGGGTGGCCGCAGAAACGCGAACGGTTCTTCCTGGTCGCGCGGTACGGAATGCCGCTCGCCATCGAGGACGTGCAGACGGCTCTCGCCAGCCCTCCCCGGTCCCTGGTGTGGGCGATCTCCCGGAGCTCGATGGTGGCGTCACGCACGACTTCATGACGGGACCAGCCGGATCTGAGCGACGAGAACCGCCGCCGGATCGACTGGCTGTTCGACAACAATGCGTACGATCTCCCGAACGCAGAACGTCCCGAGTGTCACCGCGACGGAACGACGTACACCAGCGTGTACGGGAGGCTCCACCCGGATCGGGAATCGCAGACCATCACGACGGGCTTCATGACTCCGGGGCGAGGTCGCTACGTTCATCCGACGGAACGGCGAGTGATCAACGCTCTCGAGGCCGCTACGCTCCAGGGATTCCCGTCGACCTATGAGTTCCACCTTCCCGGGGAGACCGCTCCGTCGAAGCTCCAGCTCGGCAAGTGGATAGGCGACGCGGTCCCCATGCCGTTGGGTCACGCCGCCTCGTTGGCGGCTCTCCTGCCAGGGCTGAGCGCGTAGCCTGTACTTCGCGGAAGCTGCCGGATACTCGCCCACGTCTGTGAAGCCGGCCGCTCGGCGAAACCGGAGGTCTACGAGTTGACCGCCTCGGCCACTCGCCGACCGGCGAGCTCAGGGTCCTCGTGTTCCCAGATGCGCACCACGGTCCACCCCGCCTGACGGAGTCTTCGGTCGGTGTCGCGATCCCGCTGGACATTGGCTGTCAATTTGGCGATCCACCACTCGCGATTGGCCTTCGGCGTCGTCCCGTGGTCCGGGCACTGATGCCAGAAGCAGCCGTCGACGTACACGGCAACTCGAGCTCGCGGGAAGATCAGGTCCGCTCGCCGCCGCAGCCCGGGGATCGGCGGACGGTCGACGTTGTATCGAAGCCCCCGATGCCATACCGCTCGGCGAACCGCCAGCTCGGGTTTCGTGTCCCGCTGGGGCTGCCTCCGCAGTCGGCGCCGAACGGCGTCGGAGGAAGCAGCGGGGCGACCAGCGGAAGGGCTCATAGCGAGCTTCCCGCGCCGACGGTCCCCGACAGGGACCCGGGACCAATCCCAGACTGCTCCACGACCACAAGAATCCCATGTCCCACGTTGAACGGAGAAGCCAGGTCCGACTACTCGGCGCCCGATCTTCTGCCTGGCTGTTGTGCCCCGAGGCGCTTTTGAGTCGAACCAGGGGTGGCTGACCTCTCGGGCATCAGGGCTGGTTCTGGTGGCCGCCGATCCCTGCCTTCACTACGAGATCGGGCGTCCGATGAGATGAGCGGAGCCTTTGTCCCCGTGTGTGCGTATCTTTGACGAAGGTGGATCCATGGTTGGGGAGACTTGATGTCATCCAAGCGTCGGAAGGGCAGGAAACGAAAGGGATTTCCGTCGTCGGGACCCGGCATCCCAGCCGGCACGAAGGCGAATACGCCTGAGTCTGAGGGTCCAGGCGAGCCGAACATCGAGCCGCGACCTCGATTTCCCGACGAAGAGCGCAGCGACAGCGAAGTGCGGCGCGTTCCCGACGCACGACTACTTGCAGCATTCGGCTGGCTCGAGGTCGAAGACATCGATGCCCTGTGGCAGCAGCTTTCGCCGGAATCCCAGAGGAGGATCTGTCATCTCCTCGGAATCAGCCTGGATCCGGCCTTCGTATCCGGAGGTATCGGAAAGCTCCTGAAATCCAGCATGCGGCGGCTGCCTCCTGGTATCGACGCCTTCGTCGCCGAGCTCATGGCCGAACCCCTGGTCCGAGACCACGTCGAGCTTCACGACTCGTTGCCAACAACCGGAGAGGAGTACATCGCCGCGGTCGACAGCCTCCTGGAATCGTGGCCCGTAGGAGCCGTACGCCTCGGCGCGTGCCTTTGGGCGATCGAAGAGGACCAAGCCGTCCATCTTGTGGAGTCCCACGACCGTGTCGGTGTTCACTTGTCAGTTGCCGAAGAGGCGGTCAGAGCTCTAGGAGCCGGAGAACGACTCCCCACGCCGACCTTGGAGCCTTTCGACAGCTCAGAGTCGCGGCCGGCCGGCCAAGGGGCGAAGAACGACGACGTCGCTGCAGACTCGGCGCACCAGTCAACACCCGAGGATGAGGCGGCGCTCTTCTCGACTCTGGACCAGATCCTCGTCAAGAACGCGATCGCGACGCATCTCGACTACACGGGTTCGCTGACACCTGGCGATCTACGACGACTGGTCCTCGAGGTGACGCGGCTTTCGCTCGATCGGCGTCAGTCGTACTACTTCCACGGTCTCGTTCGAAGCCTCGACCCGGAGATGCCACCGCCCAAGAAGGCAGCCATGAATGACGACCGGTGGGCCTGGTACAGGTTCGGTCGAATCTCAGGTCTCGTACGACAAGGGGCGGCCGAAGACCTGGCAGACCAAGTGGTCAAGTGGCCGGATGAGACCAAGGACGTGCTTGGCGACCCGCGTCGCGGAGCGAGTATCGCCGCACCCTGTGTTCTTGCTGTACTGGGGCGGGACGATCGTCTAGCAGCTGAGCTGCTTGATGTCGCCGGCCCAGACTTCGCCAGCCGCACGGCGTGCATGCACGCGGTCTACGAACATGCCCGAATGATCTTGGCAGCTGACCAACCGACCGAGGCGTTCCTCCTCTTTGATTCTCTGCTCGGCCTCAAGCAACCCCGTCGGCCCTTTCCGACCGGAGTTCCCGAGAGTTGGATCGATCTCCATCGGCGCTTGTCGGCCTGCATGCGGGCACGCGGCGACTTCTCGGTTGCCGAGGCTCTCATTGATGACGTCGCGGATTTGTCGGAGGACGACCCGCTCGACAACGAGAGTCGTGCCGTGCTTGAGGCAGAGCGAGGCCTCATTTGCGCACAGCTCGACCATCTCGGCCACCTGACCTTCCCGAAGGACCCCGACCAGCGGAATCAGGTTCGCGAACGCGTTCAGCGCGGGGCGGCGAACCTCAACGAAGCCCTTGAACTGTTTGTCGATGAAGTGAGAGCGAACTACTGCATGGGCGTTCTGGCTGTTTGTGAAGAGAATTGGCAGCGCGCTGAGCAGTTGCTCGAGCGCGCCGATCGTGGGGTCCGCTCGGATCCTGTGTTCGATTCCACCGGGATAGCGCGGGCGATTCGTTTCTACCGGGGGTCGCAATTCTCCTCGCCCTCGAAGTCGGCGATGACGGCCCCGCTTACGCTCACATCAAGGGAGCAGTGGAAGACGGGTACGCGCCGACCGACTATGAACTCCAGTACGTCATTGCCGGACTCGAAGCACACGGATCGGCGCATCTCAGCGACTTCCTTCTCCGCGTGGTTGACCGAGCAGGTCCCGCCGTACTTGCAAAGTCGATTCTCGATGCGCTGCCCCGAGGAGATCGATCGACGATCGATGCCGCCATCGAACTAGCTCGAAACCCAGCGACAGGATGCTCCGCGGCGTTTGACCTCCTCGAAGGCGCACTGACCGCGTGTGGGGTCTGCGGCGACTACGAAAGGGCATCGAACGCCGTCAACGAACTGGGTTTGCTCGTACCGAAGGCGTGCGACGGCGACCTAGAGACGCGCTGGGAGCGGCTCCTGGCGGACGACGAACTACTGCGCGAGACGATGGGGCCACCCGACGCCGACGCCGAGAGAGTCGAAGCCCTGAGACGTACAGGCGACATCGAGGGTGCCAGAGGGATCGTCGTCCAGATGTTTCATCGGGCAGTCGTCGACGACCTTCCAGGTTTCGACGCCGGAGAGCTTCTCGAGCAGCTCGAAAGCATGACCTGAAGGCCCCACAGGACCAGGTTGCTGGTCTCGCCGAACACCTGACCGACGAGGCTCAGCGATCGGAGGTCGACGGTAGCGCCGTCCGGGTGATCTTCGTCGGAGGCAACGAGACGCAGGAACGGTACGAGCAGTCTTTGGAGACGTCCCTCGCTGAGGACTTCGGTGGACGGGTGACGGTCACATGGAACTTCTCCGGGTGGTCGTCGAACTGGTCGAGGTTGTCGAGCCGGGTCGCATTGCAGATGGACACCCACGACGTGGTCGTTCTCATGACGCTCGTTCGGACCAACCTCGGCCGCCGGATCCGGCAGCTCTCCTCGGAGAAGGACGTCCCCTGGGTTTCCTGCACGGGCCACGGTCGGCACTCGATGGAGCTTCGCGATTCATCGCGCCGTCGAGGTCGCCGATCGGCGGAACCGGGTGTGAGCTGCCCAGGTCTGGACGATCCTTCCAGAATCACCAGCTCGCCAGCCACATCTGTCACAAGTGAGGGCTTGCCCGCGCAGCGCGTCGCTCTTGAGGGTTCTCGAACAAACCAGGAGTCCGAGTTCGTGCAGCATCGTCGCTGAGGCGGATCTCGCTGAGGTCGAGAAAGGCTTGTCGGACCTGATTCGTGGCCGCACATTCACGATGAAGTCAATCGAAACCTTCCTCAACCGGACGGCGAGCTAGAAATGGCCGCACCGTATCGAGATGGCCTAGCTGTGGTGCCCAGGAAGGTTGTAGGCGCGGGGAGGATCCGCGTCTCGATAGATGAGGCGGCGCACCCTTCTGCTTGTCCACCACGGCGAGCTCTGCTCCCCAAAATTACCGGACTGCGCGAAGAACTCCGCCGCTACCTGCGCTACTACAACACCGACCGTGCCCACATCGGACGCTGGACCCGCGACGCCACCTCAGATGGTGGACGCGACCCCGAAACGTTGCCGGTCACGGCACTAGGCAGGGACATCGTCGACTTGACACCGGGTTCTACGATGGAACTAGGCGTCATTGATGTCGGAGTCTCTGACAACCCGTCGTGAAGGGAGTCTCGCGGATCGTGAATCGTGAACGTGTGGGCAATATTAGTTGGAGTCAGCTGGCGAACTGGGCGGAGAATCGACGAGTAGGTGCTCACCTCACGGACGGTCGCGCGGATCCGGTCAAGTGCAGCGAGGGCATCTGCAGCGGCAACTGTTCGATGGCGCAAGCGGCAGCCGACCATTTTCGCAAGCTTCACCAAGGTTCGGCCGTTCCTCTGAGCGTGGGATAGCTCGACAATGCCAGCGTAATTTCCTTCCTGGTCGGCGGGTTTGGCGGGATATGACCTTGGTGGGTGTCACGTTTTCTTGGGAGGATATCCACCGAACCGGTCAACTCCAGACCGAGGTCGTTCGAGCCGAACCTCTGCTCAAAACGGGTCGGAAGCTGCGCGAGCTCCCACGCCTCGACGCCGGATCATCGCAGAAACAGCGTGTCTGCCATGGCTCTGGAGTTCCTTGCCAATTGTCCTTGTTGACGAGCTTCCCGGGCCGTAGCTAGCTTGACCAATCACTCGACAGCTTCAGACGTCGGTGGACGCCACGGGATCGTTCCTGAAACCCCCACGCCCCATGGTCAGGAATTGGACTCAGAATTTTCGACGCATCGGGGGAAAGTTGCGGTTGAGCGGATCTTCAACGACCTTCCTGGCGGGCGGCGGCCCACTCGCGGAGAGATAGCTGCCGCTGCTGCCGCGGGGCGTTGGTCCGCGAGCCACCGAGACCTTCCGGACCCGCTGGCATGGGCGGATCTCCACACTGCCCCTGATGTAGTGCACCGACGAATCGCCAGGAGCGGCCGCGTCGGGGCATCTCGTGTCAGAAGCTGACGAGATGCCGTGGCCAAAGGGCGATGGTGATTTCCGACGGTTAGCCTGGCTCGGCCCTTTCGTCAAGATCGCGCTGGTGCACCTGAGGGAGCGACTGTCGCGCTATCGAGCCTTCTGCGCCGAATCCATGATCGGGACGGTGGAGCAGGCCTCCCAGTCGGACCCGAGAGTTCCGCGTATCTTGGGCTCCTGCCTCTGATCCCCGGCGACGAAGCGCTCGCGGCTTTGGGGTTGGAGTTCATCCGCTGGGTGGACGACGTCTGGGTGTTCCTGCGACGGAGTGCAGGTTGGAAACCTGTGAAGTCGCTGTTCGCCGAAGCGATTCGGCCGTTGGAACTTCATCCGAAGAAGTCGCGATTCCTCCCGACGGGCGAGGCCCTCGACCACATCAGAGACGCCGCCTTGTCCTATGTCACGGGCGATAACGACGACTCGATCGATCCGAGCACGGCGGAGAAACTGCTGGTCGACGCGGCGACTCAGACACCGGTCGACGTGAGGCGTGCCCGGTTCGCTCTCAAAGCCCTGGGTCGACGCCGAAGCCCTCTGGGAATAGGGACCCTCGAAGGCACGCCCGCCGTGTTTCGCGAAACCCCGAAGGACTGCGGGGATTACCTCAGCACGCTGACGGAGAGTCGTCGCAACCGCAAACGCCTTGACGCAGACTGGCTTGCGGATCTTGTTGTATCCGCTCCTGAGTCACCGACCGACTACGGAGTCCGGATCCACGCGGCTCGGCCGCTCGCCAAACTAGGGACTTCTTCCGGAACTGCACAACGTCTCGAACGTGCGCTGGACCACAGAGACAATCCCTACCCCGCTACTCGCGCATGGGCGGCCGCGTGTCTCGCTCGAGCGAAGAAGACCAAGACCACGGCCTTGGTGGACTGTCTCGAAGCAGAACCAAACCATTCGGTCCGTCGCGTCCTCGCTAGGCCCGCTCTTGAGTTGTCAGGGCGCAAGCAGCCTCACGTCATCAAGAAGCTCTGGCCATCGACCCCGGTCTCGAACCTGTCGCACGTCTGGTAACCACCTAAGCCTTCGCCCGCTCTTGCCAACAGACGACCGTCGCTACCCGGGTCCCGCGTGCTTTCGGGTCGCGGGGTGCTCGACACACAGCCGACGTGGGCCACCGAGTACGTCGTCCATTCTGCTACTCACGCCTCTCCGACGACCGCGAGCCAGCAGATGACGTGGAGGTCGTCTTCGGTGACTTCGGGGAGCGGTTCCGGCGGAGGGGCAGGCTGCATCGCCTGCTCCCGCGCCACCTCCACGATCGCCTCGACCTGGTCGATCGGATCCTCAGACGACGCGACCGCCTGACGAACGAGCTTCAGGACCCGCTCGGGATAGGGGCCATCAGCGAATCGATCAGTTGCTCCGACTCCTGTTGCGTCAGGACTGTCGCTCCATGTTCCCGTACCACCCCCGCCGCCATGTGCATGGCTCTCGGAACGGCAGGCTGCAGATTGGCCGGGTCGCTGGCAACGTTCCAACGGGCCGCGAGCTCGCGCCGCGCGTCGGTCCATGCGCCAAACGCCGATTCGTACGTCTCGTCATCGAGAATGCGGCCGGTACCCCCCGTTTCGGAGGCCGTGCCGTAGCCAGACATGCCAGCGTGTCCGTCTCCACGACAGGTGCGTCGGGATCCGAGAGATTCACGTGGACGAACCGGACTCCGTCGTGGTCACCGATCTGCACGCAGAAGACGAACCCACGACCGACCCCTCGACGGCCATGCCGCTCCCGGATCCCCAGGGGAGTGCCTTGATTCGCTCGCTGAAGGCGTGGTCCTGCAACGCCTCGCGCAGCTCCCTGGCGGTACTCCTCGCCGCTCAGTGTGCTCCGGCCGGTTCCCCCCTCCTCAAAGATCGTGGCGTCGCCCTCACGAAGTCGCTCGATCTGCTCATGGGTCTCACCGAAGACCTGGTCCTCGCTGGCACTGCCGGGCAGCACCTCGGCAACCCCGATCGTGCGGGCCGCCTGTGTCAGTTTCCGATGGAGCCGTTCTTCGAGGCCCAGTAGATCGTCGAGCCGACGGTCAGGGAACACACAGCGAAGGAACACCTCGGAATGATCCGATCCGATCCGGTCGATCCTCCCGTGGCGCTGCACGAGGCGCATCGGATTCCACGGAAGGTCGAAGTTGACGATGTGGCGGGCCTGCTGGAGGTTCACGCCCTCGGCGAGCACGTCCGTGGAGACGACGAGATCGAAGAGATCCTCGTCCGACCCGGGTGGGGCCTCGGTCGTGACAGGAGCGAACCCGAAGAGGACCTCCTCCTTTCGGCCATGCGTTCCCGAGGTTGCCGCGATCCGGCCTCGATACGGTGCGAGCCGCTCGTCGTGCGCCACGACCTCGTCGAGGTGCTCGACGATCCAGTCGACGGTGTCGGCGAAGTACGTGAACACGAGGACCTTGCGCCTGTCGCGGATGTCCTCCCTCGCCGACGCCTTCCTCAGCAGCTTGCCGGGCGATCGTAGCGAGCTCGTCGACGAGTGCCTCGAGCTTGGGATCGTCGGTCCGGGGAACCGCTTCCGCTTCCTCGGCGAATGCGACGAGCAGATCTCGATCCGCTCGAACGTCGTCGGCGAGGGCGTCGACGTCGTAGTCGTCGGCGGAATCCAACTCGGGGTTCTGGTCGAGGAACCTCCCCAGGTCATCGACGTCGTCGCTGTCCGTTCTCGTCCATTCCGTGAGCACGGCGCCCGTCGCCACCTTCCCCCGTTTCCAAGAGGTCGAGAAACGCTTCGTGGCTCGCCACCATTCGCCGGCACGTCGAGGTGAAGGCGAAGGACGACGACTCGAAACGCTTGAGCAGCCCGGAGCGAACCAGGCCCGCCAACTGTGCCTCGTAGGACTCGACCCGGCCGTCCGTCCGGTAGACCGATGGTGCGTAGCGGGCCATCGACAACACCCGGGGATCACGATCAGGCGCCTGCCCGCTGGTCCCGTCGAGGGCGTGGGCGAATCGGTCGAAGAAGTCGGGGAAGACGTGGTCGAGCTCGTAGCCGACCTTCAGCACGCGAGGTGTGGGGGAAGGTGATCGGGAACTTGTGCCCGTCGACCCGAATGGTGTCGTGAGGGTAGTAGTGCTTGATGAACGACCGCGTCCGGCGAACCGCCACGGCGTCCAGAACGTCGAAGAGATGCTCGGGGGACAGATCGTCGGGATCGATGGCCGTTGCGGCCGCGAAGTGGTCTCGCAATGAGCGGATACCGACCGCGGCGAATGCTCCGTCGTTGCGCAGGAAGTAGCCGAGCAGTACGTGGAGGTCCCACAGCGTGTTGTTGACCGGGGTGGCCGTCAACAGAACGAGATCCTTGGGAGGAGTCCCGCCCAGCAACCTGCGGACCGCCTGGGCGCGCTGTGTGGCGGGGTTGCGCAGGTTGTGCGCCTCGTCGATGACGACCATGGCGTACTCCGAAACGTCGAATCCCAGTGCGGAACCCGAGCCCTCATCGTTCAGCTGTCGGTCGTCGGCGATCTGGTCGTACGAGAGGAGGTCGACACCGAGTTGGTACTTGGCAAGGAAGTGGCGCCATGGCCCGTCGCGCAACGTCGCCGGGGCGATGACGAGCACGCGCTGGCGCCGCTCCTGCACGGCCTCTCTGATCAGTTCACCCGCTAGGAACGTCTTGCCGAGCCCCACCTCGTCGGCGATCAGGACACCGTGATGTTCGTCGAGGATCCTCTGGGCGCGCCACAACCCGTCCTCCTGGAACGAGGTGAGGTGGATGACGCCGGCCGTGCGGGCAGTCGCCTCCTCTGCAAGCTCCTCGCCGTAGCGTTCCCAGAGCATTCGCAGGTAGACGAGATACGGCGAGTGCGGCTCGTAGCGCTCCGCGTAGAGGGCCTCCAGGTCGAATTTGCTTGCCCGTTCCCACAGATCGTCGAACCACCCGGTGACCTCGCTGACCACCCTCGGGTCGTAGTGACCGAGGTTGAGCTCGATGTTGGTGGCGAGGCCGGCGTAGGTGAAGTTCGATGATCCGGCGATGACTCCCTCGTCGTCTGTCGTGACGATGAACGCCTTGCCGTGGAGGAACTCGTCCTCGAGACGCCGCACCTCCACACGACCCGAGCGAAGCCAGTCGACGAGCCGGCGGGCGGATCCGTCGGCATCGACGGTGAAGCCGAGCAGGTCTCGATCCTCCTCGAGCGTTCGCACGTGGCCGGTGAGAGCGCGCACGAGCTCGGCCCGGGCGGCTCTCCTCGGATCCGGCGAGTCGCCCAGGTGTCGGACGCGCCGCTCGGGCACCGACGGTTCGGCTCCGAGCAGCAGCCGAACCTTCGACGCCTTCTCGAGTTGGGGGCGAGGAGCCCGAAACCCCCGACGTTGAAGTAGGCCGTCGCGATCCCGATCTCCGGTGCGACCTTCCACGTCGACAGGAGGTGGTCGATGTGGCCTGCCACGGCGTCGGCGACACTCCCCTCGTCCGTGTTCAGAGCGAGCGTGGGTCTGGGTCCGTGGACGACCGGTTCCTCCGTCATGACGTCGACACCGCGTGATCACGGAAGTGTGCCAGTACCGCGTCGAGTCGCTGCTGAGGATCCCATCCCTCGTGGAACGTCTCGAAGATGTGGCGGACGTCGCGCTCGTCGAGGCCGTAGAGGTGAGCGACGACGGCGTCGAGCTCGGCAATGAAGTCGGACTTGGCGGTCTCGGCGACATCTCTGACCGCCACGCCGACCCTCTCGGCCCAGTCGGCATAGCGGTCGTCGACCGCAGCGAGCGTTCCCGCGATCTCTTCTACGCGGCGTCGTCGTGGGTCGTCGCGGTCGGGCGCAGGAATCGGAAAGGAGTTGAAGAGGTGGGAAATTCAGGCTCACTTCGACGACTCTCCTGGCATACCAGTCGAGCGGAACGGAGCTGAGGACACCGAGGAGGTAGGCCTGATCCCGTTCGTCACCTCGCGGCCAAAGGAGGTACGGCCCCTTGTTCGTGATGACGACGTTGCCAGGGACGAGGGCCGCGATCACGGTGCGCGTGTCGGTCGCTCGAGCGACGTCGCGGAACGCGATGCGCGGTGACAGGCACGGCAGGGTGGAGGGTCACGTATCCATTCAGCGGGCATCTCACTGAACGCCGATCGCGCTGCGCCGACCGCGGATGCGCTTCTCCTGGAGAACCTCGGTGATGTATCCGGGATCGGCCCACGCGTAGTAGGTGCCCGTGTCGGGCTCCCAGAGGTTGAACGACGCACCCTTGTATACGGGCCAGAGGCCGTCGGTGCCTTCTGCGTCGAGGACGAGGTGCTTCTTGCCCGTCGTTGCGTTCAGGTCACCTTGGATCGGCCGGGCACGCCACGGTTGCTCGGCGGAGCCCAGCGACGGATGCGCCCGCAGCTTCGCGAAGACGTCGACCGACTCCTCCGACGGCAGCAGCGGGAACGACGCGCCGTCGGACCAGGTGAGGAACTCGTCGACGGCGATCTCGGCCGGTTTGGACTCCGTTCCCACACGGAACGCAGCCAGTGAGTTGTACGGCCCGCGCAGGTGGATCGCCCCGGCGTACTCCGGTCCACTCCTCAGCGAGACCAGAGCGATCGTGTATCGGTGTTCGGCATCGTCGAAGACCCATCCTCCTCGGTTGGTCGTGACCGTGACGTCCTCGAACGATCCCTGGCCGAGGACCGTCCGGCGCCACTCCTCGCTCCCCTTGCCCGACAGCGCGGAGCGGGGCAGGACGACCCCGACGGCGCCTCCCCACCGGCCGAGATCCCAGAACCGCCAGGTGAAAGCCTTGTAGACGTCTGCGTTGCCTTGGTTCATCTGCGGGAATTGTCCACAGGACAAGGCTGCACGGAGTCGATCCTTCCTCTCCACTTCGCGCTCGTACTCGTCTCTCCAGTCCGACCTGGTGGTCGAGAGCCGCAGAATCTCCGCCTTCAGCCGTCCCGCTGGAAGCGACCGAATTCCTGGTTCGCGGATCGACCAGAAGGAGTGCTCGTCGACCATGACCTCCTCCCACGGAGGATTCCCGAGCAGGCAGTCGAACCCTGCACTGTCCCTGAGAAAGACCTCTGGGAAGGCCACTGGGAAGTGGAGAGCCTGAAGCTCCCTCGCGGTCCCCTCTGCCTGGAGAAGACCACGGTGACGTGCGATCGAGTCGGCGTCGATGCTCGTGGGGAGGTCGGCCTCACCGAGGCGCGCCGACACGAGGATGTCGAACAGCTGCCGCGTCGGCTCAACGGCGGCCTCGGCTTCCTCGTGGGCTTCGCCGGCAGCTTCCACATCCTCGACCGTCGCATCGGCGAGATCGCCAGACGCTTCAGCGCGTCACCTGCCCCGTCGAGTTGGGCCTCGATCTCCTCGCGGAAGATCGACACGGTCTCGTGGATCGTGTCGGGATCGAGGATTCCGAGCGCTTCGTCGAGAGTGCCGATGCCGGTCAGGCTGTTGCCCCACCGGAGGTTGTGGTCGAGGAAGGACAGGGGCAGCCCGGGCACGAACGTGTGGATCCACACGGCGAGTCGCGCGAGTTCGACGGCGATGCGGTTGAGGTCGACACCGTAGATGCACCGACGGGCAACAAGGCGTCGGAGGAGCATCGTCTGATCGAGCTCGTAACCCGATGCCAGGTCGCCCAGGTTGGTGAGTGCCTGGGAGCGCAACCGTTCCAGCTCCGCAACGACCGGTGGGATCGGATGCACGGCCAGGAACGTCGACAGGCGTGCCTCGATCCGGTCGACGGCTGCCACGAGGAAGTGGCCCGGAGCCCATCGCGATGTCGGCGCACCGGAAGTCGAAGAAGCGCCGCGCGGCCGCTGCCTCGTCATCCGCCTCGGGTCGCTCTTCACCTGCTGGAGGTGGTCGTCGAGCGCCGGCTCGAGGGAGTGATCGAGGAGGTGTTCGACGGCGAAGGGCTTTGTGAAGTAGCTACCGGTCGACTTCCGGGCACCGGAACGGTTGTGGAAGTAGACGGTGTTCGCAGCCACCTCGACCGGATCGGACTTCTTCGTGACAGGAGCCAGGTTCCTCTTCTTGTCGAGCGTGAGATCGGTCGGCGCGACCGACAGTTGCGATTCCAGCAGTCCCTCGTAGATCGTGCCGAACTCACGAACCGAGAGGCTCCGGAAGTCGACGGGGCCGACGACCCCGTCGTCTCCTTCATCGACCAGCAGGGCGGTGAGCGCGGGGCCGAACTCGGCGTCGGTCAGGTCGAGTCGGGCGATTGCGGATCCCACGTCGTGATGGTCGGGGTCGTCGCTGAACAGGCCCCCGTCGTAGGCGGGGACGCCCCACGTCGTGTTGCCCGCGTCGACCGCCTCCCACAGGGACCGAACGTCGTCCCACAGGCTGGTGGCCGATGCGTCGAAAGCGACCCTCCTTCGGAACCGTGAAGCTCGGTGAGGCGGCGCGCCACGTGTTTGAGGGAGTGGTCGGCGTAGAGGCTGTTGGTTCGGTAGGGGAGGAGGTCCTTGTCCTCGGCGTAGGCCACGAACAACAGGCGGAAGAGGATGACGAGCGTCTGTTCGTAGGCGTGGTCGAGTGCCTCGTCGTCGAGCTCGAGGGGGTCGCCGAGGCGTAGGGCGACTGCCGTCGCCAGATCCGGAACGGCGTCGAAGTAGACACGGTCCCGTAGTCGTTCTCCGAGATCCGCGGCGAAGTCGGCCGAGGTCTCGAGGAGCTGCTCGAACGATCCGCCGTCGCGCAGCGCGCCGGTTCCGAACAGGAGGGTGAGATAGCCCGCAGAGTCTTCGGGCAGGAGCGCGAGGTTGAGCTCGACGTAGGTGTCCGCACGACCCTTGCGGCCGACGCCGACGTCCGGACGTGACGAGTACACGCGGATCTGGCGGCCGCGGGTGAGAACGACCCAGGGCAGCGCCTGTTGGTCAGCAACGGCGAGGGCGTGCGCGACGGGCGTGGCGCCGTCGAATCGCTCGCCCGAGTCCTCGAAGGTCTCCTGGTCGTCGAGGAAGACCGCGACGGCACGCTTCGCTCCACCCACTGTGAGAACGGTGGTGTTCACACCAACGTGTCGACGGCGAAGCCGAGACCCTCCACGAGCTCGCGACCCTGGCGCCCGGAGAAGGGGACGGGAGGCGGTGCAGGCATCCTTCCAGTCGTTGCGGAGGGGCACGCCGGTTCGCAGCTCGTGCATGCGAGCATCCCGGCGTTGCGCATACCGGGAAGATCCGCCTCGATCTCCGGCAACATCGCCACGAGGAAGCGGATCGCCGCGTGCTGATTCGGCTCTTGGAGAGCGGCCGCGCACAGGCGCTCGGCCTGTGAGAGCTCGATACCCGCCAGCAGGGGGTGGGTTGTCTCCGGCCGGTCCGCAGATGGACGCCTCCGCCCGATCACCTCGACGGTGGGCGACGACCAGGAGCAGGGGCGACGGTCGCCGGTTCCACCGCGCGGCCCACAGCTTGCGGACGTGCTCGGCCTTCGGCGGCCCGTCCGACGTCGCCACGGCGACCTCGAGCCCGTTGGATCCCGGCCCGAGAAAGACGCCTGACGGTTGGATGGACTTCGGAGCCTTCTCGGGAAGCTTCCACGACAGGCGGTCGAGATCCTCGAGGAAGCCGGTGACCAGGTCTTGCGAGGGTCATCGGGCACCTTCCCTTCGTTCGGTGCGAGCATCGTCGCGTGACGGTAGCGGACCCGTGGGACCCTGGTTTCCTGCCCGTCCGTTTGCCTTCGGGGGTCGTCGAGTTCGTGGTCGTGCCGACCGCTCGTCGGGGGTTGCCGACGGGTTTTCGCGTGTCCCACGGGTCGAGTAGAGAAAGCTCCCGAGGCGGGTCGCGGTCTTCAGGGCCGAGGTGTGCTGCCGATGGAGGGTGGAGACGCTCGACCACTGGATCGGAGGAGAAGGTGAAGGTCGGACCACTGACCGTTGAAGAATCGGGGATCGAGATCGTCGAGTGCACAGCCGATCGGAGCATCGAAGGTCGTCGAGGCGCAGGCGCGGACCTTCGACGTTTCGGCCGACGGGCTCGATCTGCGCGTGGCCGACATCACCTTCGTGAGCGGTGAGCGTGACGTCAGAACTCTGCTCGCCCGATCCGGAGGACCCGCGCCACCGGCGGCTCGAACGAGGGCTGCGTATCGGAGTGAAGCGATCCACGCGCGACCGTCTGTGGATGCAACTCCGCGTTCCCGCTCCAGGGAGGAGAGTGCCAGGACACGTTCCACAAGACGACCCTCGAAGAGCTGGACACGGCGACGGCCTCGACGCTCGCCAGGCGTTGAAAGACGCCGGCGCAGTGACGGTCGATACGCGCAAGCATGCCATCGGTGACATCGGCAGGTCACGCAACCAGCTGTGTGTCACATTTCGCGAGGGGACGAGCCCAGCAGCGTGCCGATCGTCGCGTACGCGCTCACGCCCGTGCTCGCTCTACTCGAGAGCAGCGATGCGTCTTTAGCAACGTGCACGACCGTCCTACGCGGGCGCCCAACCGGCTAGACAATCAACGAAAGCACCAATAGAGGGCTGCCGTGGTCATGGGTGCGAAGCGAGTCGGTGATCCGTCGGTCTACGAAGCGGCCGATCTCATCCGTGAGAAGTGCTGGCTCGAGGACGGTTCTGCCTTCACGCCTGGCGAGACGGTGTGGACCCGTGAGTCGTTCGAAGAGCTGACTCGCGACTTCGTCGGAGAACCCCGCAACGTCGGCCAAGCACTTCGACGAGAAGCTCCACGAGCAGATCGGTAACAGCTCGGACGAGGCGATCCAGCTGATGGCGGAACTGATGTACCTCCACCTCCTCGTGACGGTGACGACCACAAAGGAAACAAAGCAGAAGCTCATCGCGACGGTCCTGGGCTTCATGAGAACGCCGGTCGAGCTCCCGGACGAGCTGGTACCAGCGTTGGGTCACGGTCTGGTCAACCCCGGGACCTACTTCAACACCGGTAGGTGGGCACAACTCGGCTTCCTCATCGAGCTCGGCATCAAGTTCAAGGGACTGGGTAGCGCCGAACGCTCCGAGGTGATGGGCGACCCATGGGCCTTTCGCGACATGGCGTACTCGATCACCGGGCAGGGCCCGCTTCTCAACGACACGCCCTGTTGCATCTCTTCTTCCCGCAGGATTTCGAGGCGATCGTGTCAGACGACCACATCGGAAGGATCATTGATCGCTTTCGTGATCACACGACAGGGGAAGACCGACGATCCAGCACGCCAAATCCAGGAGATCCGTGACGCTCTCACGCCTCGATACGGCAAAGGCTTCGACTTCTACGACATCCGTCTTCGCCCGCTCTGGCAGGATCAGGAAGATCCGTGGCCGGAACTCGTCGGCTGGGCCCGGAAATTCACCGAGAGCCCGGCGTTCGACGAAGAGGAGCGTACGTACAAGCTGGAGGCCGTCGGCCTGCTCGCAGACGCGCCCAACGCTGTCCGCTCCGAACGACGGGTGGCAGGAGCGCGTGATCAAGGGTGTGACGAACAGCAAGAACAATCTGACGCCCTGGCAGGTCAACGACTCCTTCAAGAAGTGGATCGAAGCGGATCCTGACGACGCGCGTACCGCCCTCGTCGCGCTCTGGGATTCCGAGGAGGGCCCGGGACGGCGGGTCCAGGCCTTCTCTGATCGGTGCCCCAGCAGCATCTCGAGCCCCGGTCAGAAGGTCGCGCTTGCGAGCTATCTGCTCATGGGGACGGATCCGGAAAACCTCCCTGTGTACAGGCCCGACCCTTTCAAGAAGATCTACGAACTCGTCGGCACGTCGATGTACGCCAGGACCGAGGGGGAACGGTACGAGGAGGCGCTCCGCTTCTGTGACGCTCTCATGAGCGAGTCATCTCATCGGGGTCTCGAGCTACGCGATCGACTCGACGCTCAGGCGGTCGTGTGGGCCATCACCAAGTCGGACAAGGAAGCGACGATCCTCCAGAGCTGGTCCCGGGAGGACCGGGACGCGTTCTTCGAGTGGCGTGCCGGTGAGAAGCCAGGACCGGGTCCGGGACCAGGGCCGGGTCCGGGACCAGGGCCGGGTCCGGGTCCGAAGCCAAGCGATCTGGGCCTCGTCGCCGAGAAGTGCCACCTTCCGGTCGACTACCTGGAGCAGATCGTGGACCTGCTGCACGACAAGCGGCAGATTGTTTTCTACGGACCACCGGGAACCGGGAAGACCTTCGTGGCCCAGGAGCTCGCCGCCTTCCTGGCAGGGGGATCGTCGGAACGGGCGATCCTGGTCCAGTTCCACCCCTCGACGTCCTACGAGGACTTCTTCGAAGGAATCCGGCCTCGGACCGATGACGAGGGGCGGCTCCACTACGAGCTCCGCCCCGGCCCCCTGGCACGGAGTTGCGGAGAAGGCCCGCTCGAACCCGGACGAGACGTACGTCGTCGTGATCGACGAGTTCAATCGGGCCAACCTGCCGAAGGTTCTCGGCGAGCTGCTCTTCCTGCTCGAGTATCGGGACCGCGAGATCCGAACGCTCTACCGTCCGGACGAGCCGTTCAGCCTTCCCGAGAATCTGCTGTTCATCGCGACAATGAACACGGTGGACCGCTCTGTCGCCTTCGTCGACGCTGCCATGCGGCGACGCTTCCACTTCGTCCCGTTCTACCCGGACAGAGAACCGATCTCCGAGGTCCTGGCGTCGGTCTGCGCCGACGATGAGCAGTGGATCGCTGCACTCGTGAGCGCCGTGAACGTCGAGCTTCGTGAAGACCTCGGAAGCCGTGATCACCAACTCGGGGCGAGCCACTTCATCCAGACGTCGCGCACCGAAGAGGGGATTCAGCAGGTTTGGGAGCACACGATCGAGCCGCTGATCGAGGATCAGATGTTCGGCCACGAGGAAGGGCTGGAGAAGTACCGCTGGGAGTCAGTGCGACATCGCCACGCGTCCATCGTCGGCCAGACCAGACCGAACCAGATGCCCTCGGTACCGACGTCGACACACCTGACGGGTCGGCCCCTGACGGTGAGGCCCTCATCGGACACGGAGTCGACGCGTCAGCGGATCGAACTCGTCGAATACGAATCTCGCGAGATCACGCTGTCGACAAGAGACGTGCGCGAACTCCTCGCGGTCGATCCACGACCGATTGACTTGACACCGTGTGGAGAACCCGGGCGCTATCAGATCAGAGCCGGATCCCACGTGGGTGTCGTCGTCACGACGGGCACGGAGATTCGGATCTCACCGAAGATCCCACTCGAGAACGTCTTTCTCCTGCTCGCACCCTCCCTCGTGCCCCTTCACATGCACGACCAGCTTCCTGGTTTCGGGGAGAACGACGACTTCACGACTGCCTTCGCCGCGCTCTACGCCCGCGTAGTGGAGCTCACCCTTCTCCGGGGAATGCGCAGCGACTATCAGCCCGTCGAGGAGCCGCTGACCGCTCTGCGCGCCGAATCGACATGGCCCGTCAACAACGCTCGCCGCTCCTCACTCCACTCCATTGTCGCCACGACGAGTACTCACTCGACACGCCACACAACAGGATGGTCAAGCGGCCGCACATCGTCTCGTTGCGCTACCGGGAATCGGCGAAGATGCTCGCGGCGCACTGACCCAGTTGCTGCCCCACTTCGGTGAAGTCGGCGACCGACCGCCGCCTGCCGACCGGGTGCTCCAACACGGTTTCTCGCGACTGAACATCCACTACGAACCCGCCGTTCGTCTCGCAGCGCTGGTCTTGGAACGCCGTTCGATGCGGCACTGGCCGGCGACGAGCGTGCGTCGGTACCATCGACATGAACAGGGTCTTCGAGGCGTTTCTCGAGAGCGCGATTGGCACACGCACTCAGGGGGCGACTCGACGTACGGGCAGTGGCGGACACGCCTGGACGACGACGGTCGTGTCGCCATGCGACCGGATCTTGTGTTTCGCGACAGGCGGGCAATCGTCTTCGTCGGAGATGCGAAGTACAAGGTCACCATGACCTCGCCGGAGTCACGTCGGACCTTCTCTATCGCTGCTGGCGTACACGGCAGCGCCTTTCGACCCGCCCGAAGGTGTCCTTTGCCTATGGGCAAGGCACGGCGACGAGCAGGAACCACTGCTGACCAACGTCGACGTCTCGAACGCCGGGCGTCGGCTACACGTCTGACGCATCGACCTGCGCGCCCGGCAAGCGCCATCACGGCCTGGGTCGACCACGCCTGGCGGACTGGATCGTCGAGCGGTCAGCAACGCCCACTGGGCTGGGAACACGAACGATCGGCGGTGTGATCGAAACGTGGGCCGCCCGC
>JAOSJL010000003.1 GCA_027494115.1 Acidimicrobiia bacterium | reverse complement strand
GCGACGACGTCGAACTGGTGCTCGGAACGGCCGGCGGACCCGAGGCGGGTGACGGCACGTGAGCACGTTGAAGGTGAGCGACCTGCGTGTGTCGGTTGCCGGTCATGAGATCCTGCGCGGCGTCGACCTCGAAGTCGCCTCCGGCGAGGTTCACGCGCTGATGGGGCCGAACGGCTCGGGGAAGTCGACGCTTTCGCACGCACTGATGGGGCACCCCGACTACGAGGTGACGGGTGGCTCGGTCACGATCGACGGCGAGGAGATCCTCGGCCGGCCGACATGGCAGCGTGCCGTCAAGGGCCTCTTCCTCTCGATGCAGTACCCGATCGAGGTGCCGGGAGTGCGACTCGAGGACCTCGTGGCAGCGGCGAGGCGAGCGCGCGGCGATGATCCCAACGGGTCGCTCGGCGATCGGATCGCCGCCGAGGCCCGGAGGCTCGACGTGCGCGACGAGTTCCTGGAGCGTGGCGTGAACGTCGAGTTCTCGGGTGGGGAGAAGAAGCGGCTCGAGACCCTGCAGCTCGCTGTCCTCGATCCCAAGTTCGCGATCCTCGACGAGATCGACTCCGGTCTCGACGTGGACGCGCTGCGCGACGTCTCGCGTCGTGTGGAGGCGATGACTGCCGAGCGGGGCCTGGGCGTGCTCGCCATCACGCACTACGCACGACTGCTCACCGAGCTGCACCCCGATCGGGTGCACGTGTTCCTGGGTGGGCGCGTGGTGGCGAGCGGCGGGCCGGAGATCGCCGACCGGCTGGAGGAGACGGGGTACGAGGGCTTCGCGACCGAGCAGGAGGCCGACCGGCCGTCGGTTGCTTCGGCCGGCACCGACGACCCGTTCGCAGACCCCCTCGCCTGACTGCGCGCCGCGGGCCGGCCCCGAGACGACGCGCATCCGGACATCCGCCGAACGTAGGGACGACCGCTACCTGGTCAACGGCTCCAAGGTCTTCATTCCGCGCGTGCAGCTCCCGATCGCCCAGGCGTACGCCGATGTCGAGGCGGCCCTACGGGCCCGATGGTGCGGTGGTGCTCGGCGGCGCGGCAGTCGTGGGTGGGACGGTGGTGGTCGGCGCAGCAGTCGTGGTCGGCGCGGCCGTCGTCGCCGGGGAGGTCGTTGCGGTGGTCGCGCTGGTGCCCGGCGTCGATGTGCTGGTCACCGGACGGGTGGTGGTCGGCGCGGTCGCCGGCCCAGTCGTGGCCGTGGCCGTGGGCGGTGTCGTTGCGGGCGTAGTGGTCGCCGTGGGCGGTCCGGGCGTCGTCGGGTTGCCGGGCGCCGCGCCGTACGGTCCGGCGGCCGTTCCGACAACGTAGATCGGCATGTCCTTGAAGACGAGGTCGGGGAAGTACTCGGCGATGTGCATCGGGATGCGCACGCAGCCGTGTGATGCGTTGTACACGGGGACCGACGAGTAACCGTGCACGGCGATCCCGCCGTTGAAGTAGTAGGGGTTGTAGAGGCGCCCCAGCTTGCTGGTGCGCCAGCCGTTGTAGTGCCACGTGAAGGTGTAGCGCCCAGGTGGGGTCGTCGCGTACTGGCACCCCTGGTCGCCGCCGCAGAACCGCTTGCCGCTGCCCGAGGACACCGGTGTTATCAGCTGCACCTCGCGGTCGCGGTACACGACCATCACCTGGCGGTCCAAGTCGACCTCGGCCCGGTCGGGCTCGCCCTTCTTGACCATCGCCTTGGGCCACTGGAAGGTCGAGAGGCCAAAGCGCACGCCCTCGTCTATGCGGCCCGTGCGATCCACGCCGAAGAGTTTCTGCACCGCCTCGACCGCGTAGCGCGTCTCCGAGTCGAAGACCCCGTCGACCTCGCCCGGGTCGAAGCGCAGCGTCTTCATCCGGTACTCGTAGACGAGGACGTCGTCGCCGGAGTCGCCCTGCGAGAGCCCGCCCGCCGGAAGCGCCGGCATCTCCACGAAGGGCGGCTGCTCGATCGGGGGGAGGGTGGTGGTGGTCGGGCGTGACCGCGGGCGCGTGGTGGTGGTAGTGGGCTCCCGGGCGGTGACCGGGACCGCGGAGAAGACGTCGCTGCCGGCGTCGTCACCGAGACCGAAGACGTAGGCGAAGCCGACCAAGGCGCCCGAGAAGACGGCGGCCACGGTGGCGATCACGATCCAGATGCCGGGACGGAGCAGCTTGCGCAAGGGGCCTCTGATCGAACGAGGGGACTGCGGGTAAGGCTAGCGGAGACTCTTCGGGCAGAGGGCTCGCGCCGAACGCACGCGTCGATCAGCCGGCGGCGGGAGTGGACTCCTCCTCGAGGAGGCGTGCGAGCGCCTCGTCGGGTGCGGCCAGGATTGCGGAGCGGATGTCGAGGAGCCAGTCGCAGATCTCGGTTGCGGGGACGACGTCGCGCCGAGAACCGCTCCAGTGCCTCGTCGATCACGCCGACGATCTCGACCTGGTCCATTGGTCCTCCTCCGCTGTCCATGGTCTGGGTGTCCCCCGGATCCTTGCTCTCCGGGGAGCCTCTCCGTGGCTGTCATTCCCTGCGAGCCCATCACGGTACCCGATCGCACCGTACCGTGATGATGCCGTATCCGAGGGGACCATCTCGGTCGCCCCTCCCCGGGCCCGCCGCAGGGCGGGACCCGCCGCGGCGTAACCTGGCGGTGATGCTCTCGACCGGCTCCGCGGCCCCCTCTCTCCACCTCCCCGGTGCCGGGTCGGGCGCGGCCGAGACCGATCCCTGGACGGCGGGTCCTGTGGTGCTCGCCTTCTTCAAGACGACGTGTCCCGTCTGTCACATGTCGGCTCCGAAGGTCCAGGAGATGGCCGACTCCGGTGCCCGCGTGATCGCCATCGGGCAGGATCCCGTGGGTGACATCACCGCGTATTCCGAGATGACCGGCATGCGGGTCCCGACGATCTCCGAGAGCGAGCCGTATCCGATATCGGATGCGTACGGGTTGAGCACCGTGCCGACCCTCTTCCTCGTCGATGCCGGCGGCGTGATCGCCGACGCCGTCGCCGGCTGGGACCGCGACGGCTGGAACCGCCTGTCCGAGGCCGCCGGTGCGGGCGTCGTATCGCACGACGGTGACGGGCTGCCGTCGTTCCGCCCCGGTTGAGGCAGCCGCAACGCGCACTGAGCGCGCCGGGCCGGTCGGCCCGACCCCCCTCCCCCGTTCTTGCGTCACTTTCTGCGCTGGACGCGAGGAAGTGACGCAAGAACGGTCGGCCCGGTCAGTCTTCGATCTCGTCGAGGACCTGTGCGAGCGTGTTCCACGCGAGCGTCGCGCACTTGATGCGGACCGGGAACTTGACGACTCCTGGAGCGCCTCGAGGTCGCCCAGGTGGACGCCCTCGAGGTCGGCGGCGAGGTCGGAGCCGTCGGACTCGCCCTCGAGCTTCGATTCGTGTATCGACATCAGCGCCTTGAAGGCGCGGATGAGGGCGCGCGCTTCGGCGATGGTCTTGCCCTTGACCGCCGAGCTCATCATCGACGAGGACGCCTGGCTGATCGAGCAGCCCTGGCCGGTGATCTTGAGGTCGGTGACGGCGTTGCCTCCCTCCTCGACGTAGACGGTGACCTCGTCGCCGCAGAGAGGGTTGAACCCCTCGGCCATGTGCGCCGGCGGCACAGGGAGCTCGCCACGGTTCCGCGGAGCGCGGTAGTGGTCGAGGATGATCTCCCGGTAGAGGTCTTCGAGGCCCGGCATCGTCCCGATCCTAGAGGGCGAAGAAGCGCTCGGCGCGCGCCAGTGCTTCGATCAGCGCGTCGGCGTCGGCTTCGTCGTTGTACACGTAGAAGGAGGCCCGGCTCGTGGCGGGCACCCCGAGGATGCGCATGAGCGGCTTGGCGCAGTGGTGCCCGGCACGCACGCACACGCCCTCGTCGTCGAGCACCTGGCTGATGTCGTGCGCGTGGATGCCGTCGAAGAGGAACGAGATCACCGCACCCCGATCCGCGACCCCGTCGGGTCCGTAGATGGTGAGCGAGTCGCCGAAGCGGTCGCGCAGGGCGGTGAGGGTGTAGCCCGCCAGCCGCTCCTCGTGCGAGCGTACGGCGTCCATTCCGAGGGCCTCCAGGTAGTCGACGGCGGCGCCGAAGCCGACGGCCTCGGTGATCGCCGGTGTCCCCGCCTCGAACTTCCACGGAAGCTCGTTGGGGGTGAAGCCGTCGAGTCGGACGTCGAGGATCATCTCGCCCCCGCCCAGGAAGGGGGCATCGCCTCGAGAAGCTCCTCGCGTCCCCACAGCGCGCCGATGCCGCTGGGTCCGAGCATCTTGTGGGCGGAGAACGCCATGAAGTCGGCGTCCCATGCCTGCACGTCGGTGGCGAAGTGCGGTACGTGCTGACACGCGTCGACGAGAACGCGTGCGCCCGCCGCGTGGGCGGCGTCGGCGAGAGGGCGGACGGGGTTGACCGTACCGAGAACGTTCGACATCGCGGTCACGGCCAGGAGCGATGCGCCGTCGAGGAGACGGTCGAGGTCGGTCAGGTCGAGCCGACGGTCGGCAGTCAGGGGGATCCACCGGATCTCGATACCCGCCGCTGCTGCGAGCATCTGCCACGGAACGATGTTCGCGTGGTGCTCCATGTGGGTCAGCACGACGACGTCGCCCTCGCCGAGGTTCGCACCGCCCCAGGCGCGCGCCACGACGTTGACGGCCTCGGTGGCGTTGCGCGTGAATACGAGCTCGCGTGGGGAGCGCGCGTTCACGAACCGCGCAACCCGGCGACGCGCGTCCTCGAAGGCGCACGTGGCCTCCTCGGCGATCGTGTAGACGCCGCGGTGGACGTTCGCGTATCGCTCGCGCTGGAACCTGTCCATGGAGTCGATCACGGCAGCCGGCTTCTGCGACGACGCCGCCGAGTCGAGGAAGACCAGTCGCTTGTCGTGCACGCGGCGCGACAGGATTGGGAAGTCGCCCTTCAGCAGATCGATGTCGAGCGCACCCAAGTCAGGCGACCTCGGCGCCCCGGAAGGCCTCGAATCCCTCGTCCTCGATCACGTGCGCCAGCTCGGGGCCACCCGATCTCACGATTCGGCCGTCGAGCAGGATGTGCACCGCGTCGGGGGTGAGGTACTCGAGGATCCGCCGGTAGTGGGTTATCAGGAGGATTCCGAGCTCCGGGCGGTCCTTGCGGACCTCGCCGATGCCGTGACTGACCGTGCGGAGGGCGTCGATGTCGAGTCCGCTGTCCGTCTCGTCGAGGATCGCGACGTCGGGCTCGAGGAGGGCCATCTGCAGCACCTCGTTGCGCTTCTTCTCGCCGCCGGAGAACCCCTCGTTCAGGTAGCGATCGGCGAATCGGCTGTCCATGCCGAGCCGCTTCGACCACTCGAGGACCTTCATTCGCACTTCGAGGACAGAGAAGTCGTCGATCCCCTTGCGGGTCGCGATCGCCTGGCGGAGGAAGTTGAAGACACTGACCCCGGGGATCTCCTCGGGGTGCTGAAAGCCCAGGAAGAGGCCCCGCGCTGCCCGCTCGTCGGTGGTCAGGGGAGTCACGTCCTCACCGGCGAGGAGGATCCTGCCGCCGGTGACCTCGTAGGCGGGGCTGCCCATGAGGGCGCCGGCGAGGGTCGACTTGCCCGAGCCGTTGGGGCCCATCAGGGCATGCACCTCGCCGCGGCCGACCTCGAGCGAGACACCGCGCAGGATCTCGCGGCCGTCGACGGCTGCGTGCAGGTCGTCGATCTCGAGTGCGGGCGGCTCGGGTGCGGTCAGGGTGGCGTCGTCCACGGAGGACATCCTAATATCACTATGCAGGTAGTGTAAATCCGGTCTCCGGGGTAGCCCCGGTACGCTGGGGTGTGTCAGCCGACGACCTTGTCGAAGAGGGCCTCGTAGCCGCGGACCATCGCCGCGGCCGAGAAGTGCTCCTCGACCCGGGCACGGCAGTCGAGCGGTGAGAGCTCGGCCGCCCACTCCACCGCAGAGACGAGATCGGCGAAGTCGTCGCGCAGGTACCCGGTGACTCCGTCGGCGACCACCTCCGGCGCTGCTCCCCAGGGCGTGGTGACCACGGGGGTGCCACAGGCCATGGCCTCGGCCATGACCAGCCCGAACGGCTCCGGCCAGCGGATCGGGAAGACCATGGCCTTCGCCCGGCCCAGGAGATCGACCTTGACCTCGTGGGTGACCGACTCGAAGAGCTCGACGTCGTCGCCCAGGACCGGGACGATCGCCTCCTCGAAGTACGCGCGCTCTGCGGGCTCGTGTCGCTTGAGGATCATCTTCATCGGTAGGCCGGCCCGGCGCGCGATCGCGATCGCCACCGCGGGTCCCTTGTCGGGATTGGCTCTACCGATGTAGACGAGGTAGTCGTCCTTCTCTTCGCGCAATGGGTAGGCGTCGAGGTCGATCCCGTTGTGCACCGTCGCGGCGTAGCGGACCTCGGGGTTGTCGCGCATCTGGGCCTCGCTGATAGACACGAGATGGATTCGCTCCGCCAGCATCCCGTACAGCGTTCGCGAGTCCTCGGTCCAGGGCCCGTGGAGGGTGTGCACTACCGGGGGGCGCCCGTCGAGCATTGCTCCCAGCACGGGTCCCACGACACCCGCGTGGTCGTGGATGACGTCGAACTCGGCGGCGTGTGTGTAGGACGCGAAGGCGTGTGCAGCGTCGTACCAGGGGTTGCCCAGGAGACGCGGGTCGGGGGGCTCGACGAACGGCGAGACGAGGGCCGCCTTCGTCGATGAGCCGCCGCTGGCGAAGAGCGTGACGTCGTGGCCGGCATCCACCAACCCGTCGGCGAGCAGGGCGACGACGAGCTCGATGCCCCCGTATCCGATCGGCGGTACCGGGTACCAGACCGGGGCCACCATTCCTATGCGCACGGTGACTCAGGCTACCGGGCCATCCCGTGGTGCTTCGATGCGCGGCTGCGCCCTCTGTCGGGAGTGGGTATCCGCGCAGCGCTCGAGGTGGGAGTCGTCCGGTGCGACGGGAGTGCGAGAGCGACAGACCCGTCTCGCGGAGCGGATAGCGTCGGGGCGATGCCGGATCCGTGGACGACGAGCGCCAGCGCGAGCCTCGGCTCGAAAGGTGTCGTAACACTCATCGAGGGGTCGGCCTTCTGCATCTCGGATCCTTCGGGTGACATGCGCCCGGAGCTCCCCGAGGGACTCTTCTTCAGGGACACACGGTTCCTCTCGGGGATGACGCTGCGGGTGAACGGCGCTCTGCCGGAGCCGTTGTCCGCGAGCACGATCGATCCGTTCAGCGGTGTCTTCGTGCTACGTGGGCGACCGCTGCCCGGTCGAGCCGATTCGCACCTCATGGTGTTCCGGTACCGCTACGTCGGCCGTGGGATGCGCGAAGACCTGGTGATCCACAACTACTCCGCGGAGGATGCGTACTGCTCGATCGAGCTCGACCTCGACTGCGACTTCGCCGACCTCTTCGAGGTCAAGGAGGGGAGGGTCGAGAAAGTCGGCGTCTCGGGCGTTCACGTCGAGGGTGGCGTAGTCAGGTTCACCTATCGACGGGGACCGTTCCGGCGCGAGACGCGCGTCGATCTCGGAGCCGACGCACTTGTCGCGGAGAACGTGATCACGTACGAAGTGATAGTCCCCGCGCAGGGAGAGTGGTCCACGTGCGTTCAGGTGACGACGGTCATCGACGACGAGGTGATCGTGCCCCGCTACAAGTGCGGACATCCGGTCGATCGGTCGGCGCCGGTGGAGCGACTCGAGGAGTGGCGCCGGCGCCAGCCGTCGGTGACCTCGGGTCATGCTCAGTTCCGGGCGTTGCTCGAGCGCTCGAGCGAGGACCTCGCGGCGCTTCGGATCTTCGATCCTGAGCACCCCGAGCGCGCAGTGGTCGCGGCCGGGGCACCGTGGTTCATGACGCTGTTCGGGCGCGACTCACTGATCACCTCGTGGATGACGATGATGGTCGACCCCGATCTCGCACTCGGAACCCTCCAGACTCTCGCCCGCTTCCAGGGGACCGACGTCGATCCGCGCACGGAGGAGGAGCCGGGCCGCATCCTCCACGAGATGCGGTTCGGCGAGACTGCGTCGCTCTCCCTCGGCGGTGGTCGTGTCTACTACGGAACGGTCGACGCAACTCCGCTGTTCGTGATGCTCCTGGGCGAGCTCTCTCGATGGGGCAGCAGGCGGGAGGACGTCGACGCGCTCCTGCCCGCCGCCGACCGAGCGTTGCAGTGGATAACGGATTTCGGCGACCGTGATGGCGACGGCTACGTCGAGTACCAGCGCGCAACCGACCGGGGTCTGCAGAATCAGGGCTGGAAGGACTCCTGGGATGCAGCGCGCTTCCGGGACGGCCGCCTCGGGGAGGCGCCGATCGCTCTCTGCGAGGCCCAGGGATACGTGTACGCCGCGCTCATTGCGAGATCTCACTGCGCGACGGAGGCCGGCGACGACGATCTCGCGGCGCGGCTGCGTGAGCGGGCGCGCGAGCTCAAGAAGTCGTTCAACCGGGACTTCTGGGTCGACCGGCCGGGCGGCGGCTACTTCGCCATGGGCCTCGATCGCGACAAGGTGCCGCTCGACGTCGTGGCGTCGAACATGGGCCACTGTCTCTGGACGGGCATCGTCGACGAGGAGAAGGCTCCCTTCGTCGCGCTGCACCTGATGTCGGACGCGATGTTCAGCGGCTGGGGCGTGCGCACGCTGTCGGAGGAGATGGTCGGGTACAACCCGATCTCGTACCACTGCGGCAGCGTCTGGCCTCACGACAACGCGATCATCGCCGCCGGGCTGATGCGGTACGGCTTCGAGGAGGAGTCGCACCGCATCATGCGCGCTCTCGTCGACGCGTCGGTGTCGTTCGGCAACCTGCTCCCTGAGCTCTTCTCAGGGCTGCCTAGGGAGCGTTTCGGCTTTCCGGTCGCCTACCCGACGTCGTGTTCTCCGCAGGCGTGGGCCGCCGCGTCACCGCTTCTGTTCCTGCGAGCGCTGCTGCGCTTCGATCCGGAGATCAGGACCGGCAAGCTGCACCTGGCACCGACGGTCCCCGACTGGATCGGGCTGCTGCGTCTGGAGAGGATTCCGATAATGGGCGGGCACCTCTCGATCGAGGTGGAGCGGGACCGCCTCGACGTCGTCGACCTGCCCGACGACCTCACCATCGTGCGTGCACCCCGGGTGCCGACGACCTGAGCAACCGCCCCGACCCGCGAATTCCCGTTCATGTCGCGTCTGACCACCGATTCGGTGGGTAGACGCGACATGGTCGAGGTGCCGATCGAGGTGCCGCGTCGACCGCTTCTCGGCGTAACCTCCGATCTGTACGGAGGTGGGGATGGACGGAGTCCTGAAGGTCCTGGTGCCGGGTCTCGACGAGTGCTGGGCGCTCGACCTGCACTGGGATCCTGCGCTCGGGGCGCGGTCGCGGATCGGCGATCTCGTCTACCGGGCGAAGTACCACCGCGAACCCGAGGCGAGAGATCGCCTCGCAGACGAGATGATCTCGGGAGTGCAGTCGCTCGTCGACTTGACGCGCTCAGCCGTCCGCAGGGGCCAGGTTGTGATCGGCGTCCCCGCAGTAGACGGCGGCGATTCCGCGCTGCCCACCTACCTGGCGGCTCGTGTCGCCGACGCGACGGAGATGAGACGCGAGCCGGGGCTCTTGGTCCGAGTCGCTCAGAGGCAGAAGGTGAAGTTCGCGGCGCATCAGGACAGGAACGCGGTGGTCACCGGGGCCTTCGTGTGCAGCCGGGCGGTTCCCGGTACGGTCGTTGTCGTGATCGATGACCTGGTCCAGTCGGGTGCGACGCTCGGAGAGGCGGCTCGTGTGCTCAGGGCGGCCGGAGCATCACGGGTGATCGGTTTCGCTGCTACCAGGGTCGCAAAGGGGATGGTGATGTGAGCGACGATGGTTGGCGGGCATGGGCAGCTCTTGTAGCCACTACTGGGCTGGGACGCGCGGGCCTTCGGGCGGTTGCCGTCAAGTTGGACGAACAGAGACGCGGCGCAGCCGATCTGCTCGGAGCTCCGTCCGAGAGCCTGATTGGGCTCGATCTGAAGCCGGACGTCGCCGCGGCCGCATCCGGCTCTCTGGCCGCGCCCCCGGAGATGGCGACGCACCTTGACGGAGTAGCCATCATCACCCCCGATGACGAGGGCTACCCCCACGAGCGTCTGCGATCGGGTGCTGCGCTCCCTGTGATCCTGTGGGTGCGGGGAGATCCGTCGCTGATGTCGAGCCCCTCGCTCGGGATCTCGGGCTCTCGGGCATCCTCCGCGGCGGCGATCGAACTCGCTGCGGAGATCGCGATGGCGGCGGCGAGAGAAGGCGTCACGGTTGTCACCGGAGGCGCGGCCGGGGTCGATTCGGCGGCTCATCGCGCGGCGATCGACGCGGGTGGCACTGCTGTTGTCGTCCTCGCCGAGGGGCTGGGGAGCTCGTGGTTCGACCCGGATGATTCGGTGACGGTGATAAGCGAGTTCCCGCCCGGTACTCCGTGGATGCCGCGGCAGGCCATGCAGAGGAACGAGACCATCGCGGCGCTCTCGGACGCGGTCGTGGTCGTGGCCTGTGACGTGACGGGTGGCTCGTGGGCCCAGGGCCGGCTCTGTCTGAAGAAGGGGGTTCCCCTGCTCGTACCGGGTCTGCCCGTCGACATGGCGCCTGGGAATCTCGCACTCCTGAACGAACGGGCCGGCAAGGCGAAGGACCGCATTGCGGTCGCGTTCGAGCCGGACGACCCGGAGGCGCCGCTGCGGCACCTCCGAGCGTTCCGCGACGCGCCCGAATCCGCTCTCGGCCCAACGGAGCAGATGACCCTCCTCGGTTGAGTAGGCACTCAGAGGGTCCTGGAGCGGCCGCGGTGATGTACCCGACCTGCCCGCGGAATCCCGTTCATGTCGCGTCTGGCCACCGATTCGGTGGGTAGACGCGACATGGTCGAGGTGCGGACCGCAGCGCGGCCGGGTGGCGACCCGAGCTCAGGCGGGGGCGGAGAGGGAGAGGGCGAAGTCGCCGTCGGGGTCGGTCCACCAGTGGGAGAGGCGGAGGCCGGCGGCGGCCAGCTCGTCTTCCACGCCCTCGCGGCGGAACTTGGCGCTGATCTCGGTGCGCATCTCCTCGCCGTCGGCGAAATCGACGCGTAGGTCGAGCTCCGGGAGAGTCACGCACTGATGGCCCGCTGAGCGGAGCCGCATCTCGATCCACTCGTTGCGCGGGTCGAAGAGCGCGACGTGCGCGAAGCGCTCGGGTGCGAAGTCGGCCCCGAGCTCCCGGTTGAGCACATGCAGCACGTTGCGATTGAAGTCGCGGGTGACGCCGAGCGAGTCGTCGTATGCCGCCTCGAGGCGCGCCACGTCCTTCACGAGGTCGGTCCCGAGCAGGAAGGCGTCACCGTCCGCGAGGCCGGCCGCGACCTCCGAGAGGAAGCGCGCGCGGGGCTCGGGCGTGAGATTCCCGATCGTGCCGCCCAGGAAGGCGACGAGGCGGGTTCCTCCCCGAGGGATGAAGGCGAGATGCCGCTCGAAGTCGCCGACGACCGCGTGAACATCGGTGCCCGGGTACTCGTCCTGCACGGCGCGAGCGGTTCGTCTGAGCGTCGAGTCGCTCACGTCGAACGGAATGAAGCGGTGGAGCGTGCCTGCACCGGCGAGGGAGTCGAGCAGGACGCGGGTCTTCTCCGACGTACCCGCCCCCAGCTCGACGAGCGTGTCGGCCCCGGTCAGCGCAGCGATCTCCGGCGAGGCCGCGGCGAGGATGGAGCGTTCACGGCGCGTGGGGTAGTACTCGGGGAGCCGGGTGATGGCGTCGAAGAGCTCGCAGCCGCGATCGTCGTAGAACCACTTCGGGGGAGATCTTTCGGAGTCGCGGTGAGGCCCCTGCGAGCGTCCGCGCGCAGGCCGTCGGTGAGGTCCGACTGCTGTAGATGGACGTCGATCGTCAGCGAAGCAGACCCGGTTCCCACAGGCGGAACCTACTCCGACTCGGCGAGGCGCACGCCGCCGAAGAGCCAGCGCGACGCCGGCGGGAAGAAGTTCCTGTAGGTCGAGCGGACGTGACGCGCCGGCGTGACGCACGCTCCGCCGCGCAGGACCATCTGGCCGCTCATGAACTTGCCGTTGTACTCGCCTACCGTCCCCGGTGCCGGCCGGAAGCGCGGATACGGCAGGTAGGCGCTCGACGACCACTCCCAGGCGTCACCGAAGGCCTGGCGGAGCGTGACCCCACCCGCAAGGACAGGGGCGGCCGACGGATGCAGGCGCGCATCGGGGATCCCTGCGGGGGAGTCCGGAAGGAAGCGCCCTTCTGCGGGGAGGGTCTCGACGGCGTGCTCCCACTCGTGCTCGGTCGGGAGACGTGCGCCCGCCCACCGCGCGTAGGCGTCGGCCTCGTAGTGGCTCACGTGCACCACCGGTGCCGAGTGCTCTACGCGGCGCCGGCCGGAGAGCGTGAAGGCGGTCCAGTCGCCGTCGTCCTGCCGCCAGTACAGCGGCGCCCGCCAGCCGTTCTGCTGTGCCGCGAACCACCCGTCGGAGAGCCAGAGCTCCGGCCTCTCGTAGCCGCCGTCGTCCATGAACGCGCACCACTCGCCGGCGGTTACCAGCCGGTCGGCGATGCGGTAGGGCTCCAGGTACACGCTGTGGCGCGGCCCCTCGTTGTCGAAGGCGAAGCCCGCGGCCAGGTCCGACGTGTCGTGCCCCACCTCGACGAGGCCACCGGTCTGCTCGATCCATGCCGAGGGAGACGGCTCACCCGGCGAAGACGAGACGTCGCGGTAGGCGGGCTCGAGAGGATTGGAGGCGAGGACGTGCTTGATGTCCATCAGGAGAAGCTCCTGGTGCTGCTGCTCGTGGTGCAGCCCCAGGTCGACCAGGGGCGAGAGGTCCCGCCACACGTCGTCGCGGACGCCGGTGATCAACGATGACATCGCGGCGTCGACGTGGGCCCTGTACTCGGTCACCTCGGCGACGGTGGGTCTGGAGATGAGGCCTCGCTGGGATCTCGCATGTCGCGGGCCGGCGCCCTCGTAGTAGGAGTTGAAGAGGTAGGCGAAGCCGGGGGTGGAAAGACCGGTACTCCGGCAGCGCCCGGGAGAGCACGAAAGTCTCGAAGAACCAGCTCGTGTGTGCCCGGTGCCACTTCGTGGGGCTGACGTCGGGCATCGACTGCACGACCTGGTCCTCGGCGTGCAGTGGCTCGGCCAGCGCCTCCGTGAGCGCACGCACGCGGCGGTATCGGTCGACCACCGACTCGCGGTCGGCCAGGTCCACGAGTGTCGCCGCGGCAACCATCATCTCCACACCCCCCGGTGCTGACCTCGGCGACCGTCGGGCCGCGCAGTCGGTCGGAACCCGTCCGGGGCTCCGGATATTTCGTCGTCCTCCACGCCGGCGGGAGCTACGGGGGCGACAGCCGGCGCGTCGAGCGCAGAGTCATGTCCGCGAGCGCCTCACCAACCGCGGTCGATCCACTCCTGTAGGTGAGGGCGCTCGGCGCCGATCGTCGTGTCGAGGCCGTGCCCCGGGAAGACGTGCGTCTCGTCGGGGAGTGCGAAGAGCCGGTCGCGGATCGAGGCGATGACGGTGTCGAAGTCGCCGCCGGGGAGGGCGGTGGCGCCGGGTCCGCCGGGGAAGAGGGTGTCGCCCGAGAAGAGAACGGGGTGGCCCTCGAGCATGAATGACATCCCGCCCGGAGTGTGCCCGGGTGTGTGAACCGCGCGCAGTCGGAGGTCGCCGACCGAGATGATCTCGCCGTCTTCGATGATGAAGTCGTGGGCGGGCATCATCGCGACGTCGCCGGCACCGACGCCCACGGGGATCCCCGCGGCCCGAAACGCCTCGACGGCCTGCACGTGGTCGTAGTGACCGTGTGTGGTCAGCACCCGGCCCACCCCGGCCTCGCGCGCAGGCCCACGAGGCGGTCGGGCTCGTTCGCAGCGTCGATCAGGACGCACTCGCCGGTGTGCGTGCACTTGATGATGTAGACGTTGTTGTCGTGCGGATCGACCACGACCTTCTCGATCCGTACGCCCTCGGACTCGTAGTGCGCGGTGGCTGCCATTGCGCCGATCGTACCGGCGTCCGGGGTGGCGCGTCCGGCGCAGTGCGGCGAAGGGGCCTCTACGCGGTGGGGGGCGGGTCGTCGGGCGGGAGCGAGGCCACGATCTCCTCCGAGTAGCCGAGCTCCTCGACGAGGCAGGCCGCAAGCCCGCCGGGCGGGTCGCTCTGGGCGGCTCCTTCGGCCGTGCGCTCGAAGCGGCTGCCCATCGCAACGGTGACCGTGCGCCCGTCGAAGTTGCGTGTTGCGTACGCGCCGGTGTTGAACGGACTCGCAGTGCGCGAGACCTCGTAGCGGGTCAGGTAGTGGTCGAGCGAGGTGTCGTCGTCGAGGAGCAGGCAGCCCATCTCCATGTCGAAGGCGGGATTCGTCCACCACACGCGCCACTTGTCAGCGACGGGTTCGGCCCTCATCGGGCGAATCGCGTCGTCGAGGTGGGTCGGCTCCCCGTGCCGCAGCGGCAGCGGGTGGTTCGAGAGCATCGAGGCGTCCACCCAGTGGTCGGCTCCTTCGATCCGCACGATCGTGGTCCCGTGCGTGTGGACGGGACCCGCGACGGCGTCGTGCATGGCGGCCGATCCACGTCGGGCGTCGAAGCCGAGCGACGCGAGGAGCGCGTGCAGGGCCGCGGCCGTCGGCCAGCAGGTGCCGCCGGTACCGTGCGCGAGATACGACGCGAAGAAGTCTTCGGGCTCGCCGCCGGGGAGAGGCCCGGATTCGGTCGCCACCAGGTGGATCCGCTTTCGCAGGTTGTCGAAGGGGACGTTGCGGCACCAGGCGAGGTAGACGCGATCCAGCCCGTCGAGGGACACCTCGGGACGATCGTCGAGGCCGAGGCGCTGCAGCACGGCCTCGGTGGTGGAAGGGCTCAGGAGAGCATCGCCGTCGACCATGGAGCGAAACCTAACTCGGGATCCAGGGGTGTGCCACACGGGTCCTCGCGGAGAGCAACGCGCATGTCGTGCGCCCCCGAGGACCGTAGGCGGCTCTCGCTGTCAGGTGTGGTCGCCCCACCTGGAAACTTGACCGGTCGGTCCAGTACCGTCGCGCCAGTCATGGACTTCACCGACTCCCCCGAAGAGGCGGCCTTCCGCGAGGAGGTGCGCGACTGGCTGGCCGACCACCTGGTCGGCGAGTTCGCGGAGATCGGCGGCCAGGGCGGTCCCGCCGACGAGACCGGGTGGGACATCCGTCTCGAGTGGGAGAAGATCCTCGGCGCCGATCGCTGGGTCGGGCTCTCGTGGCCCGTCGAGTACGGGGGCCGCGGGGCTTCGTTCGCCCAGCAGGTCGTCTTCCACGACGAGTACGCGAAGGCCAACGCGCCCGCTCGGATCTCGTTCTTCGGCGAGGGGCTCTTCGCACCCACGCTCATCCAGTACGGAACCGACGAGCAGAAGCGTCGGTTCCTCCCCCGATCCAATCGGTCGAGGAGCTCTGGTGCCAGGGCTTCTCGGAGCCGAACGCCGGCTCCGACCTCGCGAACGTGCAGACGCGCGGAGTCCTCGACGGCGACGAGTGGGTCGTCAACGGGCAGAAGGTGTGGACGACCCTCGCCCACCATTCCGACTGGTGCTTCGTCGTCACGCGCACCGACCCCGAGTCGCGGGCGCACAAGGGGCTGTCGTACCTCCTCGTCCCCATGGACCAGCCGGGCGTCGAAGTTCGACCGCTGAAGCAGATGACAGGTGGCGCCGAGTTCAACGAGGTCTTCTTCGACGACGCCCGAACGGCGAAGGCGAACGTGCTGGGACCCGTGGGCGAAGGATGGAAGGTGGCCATGGCCACGCTCGGCTTCGAGCGCGGCACCGCCTTCCTGTCGCAGCAGCGGATGTTCGAGCGCGAGCTCGCGAGCATCCTCGAGACCGCTCACAAGCGCGGCGCTACCGAGGATCCGGTCCTTCGCGACGCGCTGGCGCGCCACTGGGTGGGCCTGCAGATCATGAAGTACAACGGCCTGCGGATGCTCACGAGCCTCGTGCACACAGGTGTCCTGGGGCCCGAGGCGAGCATCGGCAAGCTCTACTGGAGCAACTGGCACCGCGACCTCGGCGAGACGGCCATGGAGGTCCTCGGCGCCGAGGCGATGCTCGTAGGTGGAGAGCCCGGTACCGGCGAGTACGAGCTCGACGAGGTGCGGCTCAACTTCCTGGCGAGCAGGGCTGAGACGATCTACGCGGGTTCGAGCGAGATCCAGCGCAACATCATCGGTGAGCGGGTGCTCGGTCTCCCGCGTGAACCTCGTTAAAGGAGCAGAATCGTGAACTTCGCCTTCTCGGAGGAGCAGGAAGAGCTGCGGCGCACAGTCCGGCAGTTCCTCGAGGCCAAGTCGCCCTCTCCCGAGGTTCGTCGCCTCATGGAGACCACGGAGGGCTATGACGAGGCCGTCTGGAAGCAGATGGGCCAGGAGCTGGGTCTGCAGGGCCTCCACATCCCGGAGGAGTACGGCGGCCAGGGCTTCTCGTTCGTGGAGCTGGGCATCGTCCTGGAGGAGATGGGCCGTGTGCTCCTCTGCGCCCCCTACTACTCGACGGTCGTGCTCGCGGCCAACGCCATCCTCAACGCAGGGACCGACGCGCAGAAGCAGGCACTGCTGCCTGCCATCGCGGCGGGTGAGAGCATCGCGGCACTCGCGTTCACGGAACCGAACGGCAAGTGGGACGCCTCGGGGATCACGATGGAGGCGACCGCCTCGGGCGACGGCTACACGCTCAGCGGTACCAAGATGTTCGTGATCGACGGGCACACCGCCGACCAGATCGTCGTCGTCGCCCGCCTCGCCGGTACCAGCGGCGAGGAGGGCATCTCGTTCTTCACCGTGGCCGGCGACGCCGCCGGGCTGACCCGCACGGCGCTCTCGACGATGGACATGACCCGCAAGCAGGCCAAGCTCGAGTTCGCCGACGTGAAGGCAGAGCAGCTCGGCGAGCCCGGGAAGGGCTGGAACGCCCTGAGCAAGACGCTTGACCAGGCCGCGGTGGGCCTCGCGAACGAGATGGTCGGTGGTGCGCAGCTCGTGCTCGACATGTCGGTGGAGTACGCGAAGGTGCGCGTGCAGTTCGGCCGGCCGATCGGCTCTTTCCAGGCGATCAAGCACAAGTGCGCCGACATGCTGCTCGAGGTCGAGTCGTCGAAGTCGGCCGCGTACTACTCCGCATGGGCCGCGGCGGAGGAGAGCGACGAGCTCCCCGTGGTCGCGAGCCTCGCGAAGGCGTACTGCTCCGACGCTTACTTCCACTGCGCAGCGGAGAACATCCAGATCCATGGCGGCATCGGCTTCACCTGGGAGCACGACGCGCACCTCTACTTCAAGAGGGCGAAGACGTCGGAGATCCTCCTCGGTGATGCCACGTACCACCGCGAGCTCCTGGCTCAGCGCATAGGGATCTGACCGCGCGCAGAGCGCCACGGGTACGCTGAGAGGGTCGCCCGGTGCAACCGGTCGGCCCTCTTGCATGCCTGAGATCGTCGTCGCCTCGTTCAACGCCCACTGGGGCGTCGGCCGCTTCGGTGGGTCGCGCTCCGAGTCGTTCGACGTGGCAGCCGCTGTGCGCTCGTTCGGTGCCGACGTCGTCGTGATTGCCGAGGCGTGGCGCCCGCACGACGGCGAGTGTGTCCTCGACGTCCTGGCGGGCGAGGGCTGGAACGTCGAGGAGCGACGATTCGCGACGCTCCGGCTCCTCCCGAAGCCCGAGGTCGAAGACCCTGGCGACGGGTGGTGGTCGCTCGCGGTGCTGTCGAGGCACCCGGTGTCGGCGCGGCGCGACATCCCGCTCGCGCGCGTCTTCCACGACCCGGTGAGAAGGCGGGCTGCGATCGCCGTCACGCTCGACGTCGAGGGGGTGGCCGTCGACGTGATCGCGGTCCACGTCTCGTCGAAGCTCTGGTACGCGGGCCCGTTGATCCAGCTCGGCTCGCTGCGCCGGCGCCTGCAGGGCGACGGCCGCCCTGAGATCGTCGCAGGCGACTTCAACCTGTGGGGGCCCGTGGTCGGCCGCCTTCTCCCGGGAAGGCGGCGCGGTGCTGGGGCCCACGTACCCGGCGCACCGGCCGCACAGCCAGATCGACCACGTGCTCGTGGATGAGCACGTCGAAGTGATCTCGGGCGAGGTGCTCCCCGCGACCGGCCTCAGCGACCACCGGCCCGTGCGTGCGCAACTCAGGTGCATCGCTGGGGAGATCCGCCGATAGAGCCTCGCGGTCGGTGATTGATCAGCAGTCCCGGGGTTCCTTCAGGGGTCGAGAGGAGCGCGCGCGACCCACCGGTAGGCTGACCGGCCTATGGGGGTCTTCGTCCTCGGCATGCACCGATCGGGAACATCCTCCGTCACGCGGCTGATCGACCTCCTCGGCGTCCCGGTGGGCGAGCCTCAGCTACCGCCGCAGCCCGACAACCCGTCGGGGTTCTGGGAGGTGGCGTCGCTGATGGAGGTGAACGACGACCTCCTCGCCCGCCTAGGGGGCTGGTGGGACGCCCCGCCCGACCTGCCGGACGGGTGGGAGTCGGACCAGTCGCTCGACGATCTCCGGAGCCGGGCCGCCGAGGTGTTCCGCGCTGCGCACCCGGGCACGACCTGGGTGTGGAAGGACCCGCGCGTGTGCCTGCTGCTCCCGTTCTGGCGCCCGCTCACGGGCTCCAGCGACGTCGCGATGGTCGTTCTGCGGAACCCCCTCGACGTCGCGCACTCACTCAATCGCCGCGCACAGATTTCGATCCCGTACGGCCTCGCCCTGTGGGAGAGGTACCTGCGTGCGATGCATCGCGACGCGCGCGGCATGCCGGCGCTCGTGGTGCGCTACGACGACGTCCTTGACGATGCTGCCGAGGCCGTGCTGGAGATCCGACGCTTCCTCGTCGCGCGCGGTGAGCTCGACGACTCACTGCCGTACGACCCGGATGCGGCAAGGGAGTTCATGCGCCCCGGTCTGCGCCACACGCATCGAGCTCGCGCTGAACTCGACGCCGACGGCCGCGTCTCACCTGCCCAGCGGGCACTCTTCGACTGCCTCGACTCGATGGCGGGCGAGCACGACTCGTTCGCGCCGCCTCCGCTCCCCCCCGAGACGCCATTGGTAGCTGAGCTCCTGTCGGCACGGGCGGAGGTGCGAACACTGCCGCAGGCCGGACCCGAGGGTCCGGTTCCCTCCGTGGCCGCCACGGTCGATCGCCTGGAGCGCGAGCTGGGGTCGGCCGAACGTGCGCTCGCCGAGCGCGACGCGGAGGCCGTCGCCCTCAGGGCGAGGATGGCGGGGGTGAGCGATGACCTCGGCGGTGCCGGAGTCGGGCGCGTAGAGCGCGCCGCCCTCCGGGTGGCGCGTGCCATCAGGTCGATGCAGCGCCGCCGGCCGGCCGGGTGAGCGCGTCGGGCGGAGCCGACGCCGGCCGGCGCGGCAGGCCGATGCGGGGAGACCTGATCGCCTCTGTCGCCGACGGCCTCCTCACGGCGTTCGTCGCTGCGATTGCCGCATGGACCCTCTGCTACCACGCGGCCGTGCTGCTCGGGTGGTCGGTAGACGTGACGCTCGTGGTCTGGGCCGTGTCGTGCGCGGCGTCGGGCGTCGCCGCTCGGCGGCTCGCGCGCATCGGCGCCCCGGAGGACGTCTCCCGTGGGGAAGTGACGACGTCGGGAGTCGCTGCGGCTGCGCTGGCCGTCGTCGGACTGATCGCCGGCGTCGCGGCCGGGGCCCGCGTGCTCGACGAGCCGGGATGGTACGGGTTCTGGGCTGCAGGCATCGTCGTCTCGTCCGGCGGCGTGGTCATGCTGCTGCGCGGCTCGTCGCGCCCGGGGGTGCGGTCGCGTCCAGTCGTGGCCGCCGGTGCGGTCGCCGTCGTGGGCGCCGCGGTCGTCTTCGCAACGCTCTCGGCCGTCACGGTGAGGCCCGACGCCGACGACGTCTTCCTGCTCAATCGCTCCAACTGGGTCGAGGAGAGGGGAGGGCCGTTCCCCGAGGCCGACACGCTCTTCTCGGACGAGGTGTTCCACGCGGACCGGCCCGAGAGGCCCCCTACGTCGATCGAGCCCCTCGTGGGTGCCGTGGCGCGGCTCCTACCGGTGCGGTCACCGACGGTCGCGTACCTCTGGCTCGCTCCGATGGTCTCGGCTCTCGGCGTGCTCGCGCTCTGGCGGCTGCTCCGCACCCTCCGCGCTCCGGCCCCCGCGTTCGCGTGTCTCGCCGGCGCGGGCTTCCTAGCCCTCGACGGAGCGGTGCACACCTCGTTCGGCAACATGTCGTTCGCGCGTGCATGGCAGGGCAAGGTCGTCTTCCTCTTCGTGGTCGTGCCGCTCCTGTGGCACTGGGGGCTGCGCTGGGCGCGCGACGGCGACCGCCGCGCCCTCGCCGGCCTCGTCGCCGGCAGTGTCGCCGGCGTCGGGCTGACGACGACGGCGGTCCTCGTCGGGCCCCCGGTGACGATCCTGGCGGCGGTTGCGGGCGTGGCAGGTGTGGGGTGGAGGCACCGGGGAGGATCCTGACCGCCGGAGCCGCGCTCGTGTACCCGCTCGGTGCGGGGCTGGTCGCCGCCACCGGGGGGGCTCCGTCGGGGGTGCGATGGGGAGCTCCGACTCGCAGCCGGTCGCGCGGGCGCGTTCGTGGCCCAGGTCGGGGCCCCGGCGCCGCTGGGTGGATCGGGTGGGCTGGATCCCGCCGATCCCTGGTATGCATCGCTCGGTCGGGGCCCGGCGCTCGCGATCGCGTCGTCTGCCGTCCTTCTGGCGTGGCTGGCGACGCGTGATCGCTCCGCGCGGCTGGCACTCGCGCTCGCCCCGGGGGTGGTCCTGGCGGCGTTCTGCAGCCCCGGATCGCTCCGTCTCCTCGATGACCTCACCGGTGCGGGCAGCATCCTGTGGCGCATGGTCTGGGTGCTCCCGGTGCCGGCCGCTGTCGGGCTGGCCCTTACCTCTCCGGCGCTGCTGCCGCGCGGCGCGGCCCGATCCGCGCTGCTCGGAGCCCTGCCGGCGGCGGCCCTTGCGTTGCTCCTCGTGAAGGGGACTCCCGTGTGGTCGGCCGAGAACGGGGTCTCCGTGGGCCGGCCGTCGTGGGATGTCGCCGAGGGCGACCTGGCAGCGGCCGAGCGCCTGCGTTCTCTCTCGCGGCCGGGCGACGTGGTGATGGCCCCGGAACCCGTCGGCGGCGCGCTGGCGATCATCGACATCGACGTCCGGGCCGTCAACCCGCGCGACCGCTACGTGTACGACCGCCGGAAGAAGAGCTTCTACGCCACGGAGCGCCTTCTACTCTCCCGTGGGGCGGCCGACGGAGTCGCACCGGAGGAGATGCCGGCGCTTGCGGATGCCCTCGGGGTGCTCGACGTCGACGCGGCCTGCATCAGGCCCGTCCTCGCTCCGGGAGCCGTCGGCAGGGTCCTCGCGGAGTCGGGCTTCGAGAGCGCCGGCGCCGACGAGCAGTGCGTGTACTACCGGCTCCCGCGCTGACGACCCTCGACGGCGCTACGGAGCAGCGGTCGTCGGGGGAGCAGTCGATGGAGCGGTCGCTATCGGGGTGCTCGATCCCCGACGTTGAGCAGCGGCGTGAGGTTCTCGTCGAACGGGAGGATGATCGTCGAGCTGTTCGGGGAGTTGACCAGCCTCCTCGGCGCGACCGGTGCTCGCCATCATGTGCTGCTCCGCACGCACGGCGATCTTCTTCGTCTTCGTGAACAGGGCTGCGCTACGGGCGCCGAGTCGCCTGCGAGCAACCGATCAACGACGCCACAGCTGGTCGACCGAGAGCACATGGAGACGTTCCTCGGAGCTGTACGACTGCGCGCCAAGATGGAGCACGACCCCCGCGATGAACGCGGAGCCTACGGCATCGCGGAGCTTGCGCAGTGGGGCGACCTCGCGGGCGTCGACACGTTGCGATGCCTTCACCTCGAACGCGACTACGCCGCCGTCGTTCCGCTCCACGACGAGGTCCACCTCGTCTCCGTCGCGGGTCCGCCAGTGACCCACCCCGGCGACCCCATCGAGCCACGACGCCTGCTTCATCAACTCGCCCACCACGAACGTCTCGAGGAGGTGGCCGAGCTCGGTCAGCGCCGTTGGGTCCCGACGCGCCAGCTTGTCCGGGGTGAGACGGAAGCAGCCGCGCCGCCACGCCCGAGTCCACCACATGGATCTTCGGACGCGATGCCGCTCGCGACCTGAGCGTCGTTCCCCACGCCGGCAACCTGTGCACCAGGAACACGGCTTCGAGCAAGCGCAGGTAGTTGTCCGCCGTTCGCTCGCTGACGTGCAGGACCTGTGACGCTCGCGCGAGGTTGAGGACCTGTCCGGTCTGGCCGGCCAGTCGCTCCAGGAGCTTGGGAAGGACGGCCGCTTGCTCGACCCGCGCGAGCTCCCGCACATCGCGTTCCACCGTGAGCCGAACGTAGTCGTCGAACCATCGGGAACGTCCGGCTGCGGTATCGCGCGTCAGCGGGATCGGGAAGCCGCCTGCGACGACCCGTCCGAGGTACTCCTCGCGTGCGGTGCTCGCGGTTCGACCGGTCAGCTCCCCGACGTCGCCGGCGAAGAGCCGATCGAGCAGATGTTCCTCGACACCGACGATCTCGCCCTGCGACAGCGGGTACACCGGGAGCCGATGCAGCCGACCGGTGAGCGCCTGCGCGGCTGCCGGCAGTGACTCGTGACGAGCCGACCCCGTGAGGACGAACCGACCAGGGCGCCCGTCCCGGTTGAGCTCCGCCTTGACGGCGTCGAGAACGAGCGGCACGCGCTGGTACTCGTCGATGAACACGGGCTCCGGCCCGGCGACAAAGGTCGCCGGATCCGATGCCACCGCGTCCCGGGTGGCAACGTCGTCGAGGTCCAACAGCCGAGCCCCGGTCTCGTTGGCCAGTCGTCGGAGCAAGGTGGACTTGCCCACGGACCTGGGACCCTGCAGGAGCACGACCGGCTCCTCGCGGAGCCGGTCGAGCGCGACGGCCTCGACCCGTCGGGGCACGATGGCGGTGAGCAGCTGGTCCACAGCCACCCATCCTAGCCATAACTTGCGGAGCCGGAGGGGTTCTGTTGCGGATTTGGAGCCCAACTACGTGCGGAGTTGGAGGTCTCCCCTCATGCGGAGCCGGAGAGGCGGTTCCGGCTCGGGTGATGACGACCTCCGACGGCGCTACGGGGCAGTGGTTGTCGGGGCAGTGGTCGACGGGGGAGCAGTCGACGGAGCGGTCGCTATCGGGGTGCTCGATCCCTCGACGTTGAGCAGCGGCGTGAGGTTCTCGTCGAACGGGAGGATGATCGTCGAGTTGTTCGGCGAGTTGACCAGCTCCTTCAGCGCCTGGATGTAGGTGAACTGCAGGTACTGAGGCGTCAGCTGAGCCTGCGAGCACCTGTCGATCGGCTTGGGCACCACGACGTTGACCGCACGTCCGTCGCGGATCTCCTCCTTCACCTCACCGCCGCACGCGAGGATCTGTTGGGAGTCGGCGGTGGCGTGGGCCTCGACGCGCCTGATGTTGGCCTGCTGTTCGGCTTTTGCAAGCTCGAACTGCTGGCGTTCGGCGGCCTGCTGAGCTGCGACCTTGGCGTCGATCGCCCTCTGAACCTGGTCGTCGAGGTCGAGCTCACGGAGCTGGAAGTCCTGTACGACGATACCGCTCGGCTCGAGTTTGCCCTTCAGGCACTCGGTGATGTCGTCGTCGACGCTCGCCCACGACGTCGTGGCGGCCTCGACCATGTCGAAGTGCGCGAAGGCGCTGCGCACACAGGATCGCGCCGAGGGGCGGATCACCTTGTCCATGTAGTCGCTGCCGATCTCGCTGTAGAGAGTCGATGCCGATGTGCGGTCGAGCTTGTAGAGGAGCGTCGCGTTCACACGTCCGGCCGCGCCGTCGCGTCCGAGAACGTCGACCGAGTCGTCGGCGACAGCACCCGCGGCGAGACCGGTGCTCGCCATCGTGTACTGCTCAGTCCGCACCGACATGTTCCTCATGTCGGTGACCGGGTTGACGAGATGGATGCCCGGTCCGACGCGCTTGCCGACTCGCCCGAAGACGACGGGAACGCCGACGTGTCCCGCCGGTACCACGCGCACCGCCGAGAGGGCCATGAACAGCACGGCGAGACCCACGGGCACGCCGATGAAGATCCTCGTCGCCCTGGAACGCCTGCCCTCCGCGGCGCGGCGGTGCCGCGTGCGCTGCATCACCCATACCGCTGCAGCGAGTGAAATCAGGGACAGGATGAAGAACGCCATATGGAGTCCTCCTACACTCGGGAGCGGATCTCACCGCCGACATCTCGGATTGGTGACGCTACCGCCGGTTGCATGCCCGTGGTGGAATCCGACGGAGCGAGGGCCGAACCGTGAGCCCCGACGACAGGACTGCGGGTACGCTGGCCCGGCTCCGCCCGGTGCGTGATCCGGTCGGACGCTTGCAGGTCGAGGTCGGCGCCGGCCGGGCCGGGCCGCACACCCCGGTGCTCACGAGACATGGTGCTCCCCGATGGCAGATGGAGGAGTCATAGCAGCGATCACAGCCGGTGACGGCGATCCGCGCGAACAAGGTCTGGTCCGCCTAGGCACCAACCAGCCCCTGGTCGATTATCTGAGATCCGTCTGGGACCGGCGGGAGTACGTGCTCTCGGTGCCGGTCTCCGAGTTCCGATCGCAGAACCTCGACACCGTGCTGGGCAGCGCCTGGCACGTCCTCAACCCTCTGATGCAGGTGGGCGTCTACTTCTTCGTCTTCGCCATCATCCTCAAGACCGACCGCGGCCTCGACAACTTCCTCACCTTCCTGGCCGTCGGGGTCTTCACCTACCACTTCACGCAGCGATCGGCGATCAAGGGCGCCAGGTCGATCGTCTCGAATGAGAGCCTGATCCGTTCGATCGGCTTCCCTCGAGTCATCCTCCCGGTCTCCACGGTCCTGAGCGAGGGTCTCGCGTACCTGCCCGCCGTGGTCGTGATGTTCATGGTCGCGCTCGCGACCGGCGTGCGTCCGAGCCCGTTCTGGGCGCTTCTGCTCATCGTGATGGTCATCCAGGTCGTATTCAACTTCGGTATCGCGTTCATCACCGCACGTCTCACGACGATATTCCGTGACTTCGAGAACGTGCTGCCCTTCGCGCTTCGGGTCGTCTTCTACATGTCTGGGATCCTGTACGAGGTCGAGAACAAGATCGACAGTCCGCGCTTGCGCCAAGTCTTCAACTTCAATCCCGTCTACGCCGTCACCTCGCTGGCTCGTCACGCGGTCTTCGGTCAACCCGCACCCACGATCCTGTGGTTCACGGCATTCTTCTGGGCGATGGTGCTCTTCGTCGCCGGGTTCTTCTTCTTCAAGGCCGGGGAGAAGTCCTATGGAAGGATCTGAGTCGCCGGTCGCCGCGTCCGGAGCATCTGCCGACGCGGGACCGGTGTCGATCCGCCTGGAAGACGTTCACGTCACCTACCGCGTGTACGAGCAGCGGCACCTGAGGCTCGACGACATCCTCGAAGAGGGCATCAAGCCGCGTCGCTATCGCTCGATCCACGCCGTGCGCGGGGTCACGCTCGACATCCATGCCGGTGAGGCCGTGGGTGTCGTCGGCTCCAACGGGGCGGGCAAGTCGACTCTGCTCCGGGCGATCTCGGGGCTGCTTCCCATCTCCGACGGGGCGGTCTACGCCCGTTCCCAGCCCGCGTTCCTGGGCGTCGGCGCGGCGTTGAAGCCGAAGCTGTCGGGTCGGCAGAACATCTACATCGGAGGCCTCGTGCTCGGCCTCTCCAACAAGGAGATCGAGGAGCGCTTCGACGACATCGTCCGCTTTGCCGGGCTGCGGCGCTTCATCGATCTCCCGATGAAGGCGTACTCGTCGGGGATGCGCGCCCGCCTGCACTTCGCAATTGCCACGGCTGTGACCCCGGAGATCCTCCTCATCGACGAGGCGCTCGCCGTGGGCGACCGCAAGTTCAGAAGACGGAGCGCGCGCAGGGTCGAGGAGATCAGGGCCGGCGCCGGGACGGTGCTGCTCGTCAGCCACGGCCTCGACGAGATCATCCGATCGTGCACCAGGGCCGTCTGGCTGGAGCAAGGGCGACTTGTGATGGACGGCACGCCCGAGGAGATCGTGGAGGCGTACACGAAGGCGGAGGACGCCTCCGACGACGAGAACGACGAGGCGGGCGCAGCGGACGTGAGTGACGACGGCGACGCGGCGGGCGCGTCGGGAGACGCGTCTGCCGGCGGCGTGGGAGCGGTCGAGGATCGGGAAGCCGCGCGCAGGAGGGCGAAGCGTGCGAGGCGCGAGCAGCGCCGGGCGGCACGCGAACAGGGCGTCTAGACAGCCGAGGGAGCGGTCGAGGTCGTCGCGCGGCTCAGACGATCGGTGGCCGTCCGAGCCGGGTCATCAGCCAGACAGTCCGCCACCTGATGGGTCGCCGCTCACCAGCAGGCTCTCGTAGCCCCGAGAGGAATCCCGAGAGCGTCTCCCGGGCCGCCGAGACAGATCTGGCCCGGGCGAGGGTGAGCGCGCACCAGACGCCGAGGTAGACGGGCACCAGGGGCAGTGGGAGTCGCCTGCGTGCGAGCCACGCACGGTTGCGCGCCGTGTGCCTGAGCGCGCCGCCGTGCCGGGTCGGTGTGGTGGCCGGATGGTGCACGAGGAGGTCGCCCCGGTACTCGATGCGCCAGCCTGCGTCGAGCGCGCGCCACGCCAGGTCTGTCTCCTCCATCGCGTAGAAGAACGCGTCCGGATATCCCCGACCTCTCTCAGGAGCGCTCGGCGGATAGCGCACGCACCACCGAGGAAGGTGGTGACCTGCGACGACGTGGCGGGATCCCCGACCCTGAGTCGAGGAACGTGGCGCCGCTGCGTGTCGCCCGACGGATCGGAGACGCGGAACGAGACGATGCCGAGCCGGTCGTCGTCGGCGAACGCCCGGAGCGTCGCCGCGGTGAGCGTCGTCGAGGCGCACGCAGCGTCGTCGTCCAGGAAGAAGACGACGTCGCCGCTCGTGGCCGACACACCCGCGTTGCGGCCCGCGGCGACGCCGACGTTCTCGGGGAGGGTGAGTACGGTGGCCGGGGGCGGCGGATCGACCACGGCGCCGTTGCCGACCACCAGGATCTCCGGGGACTCGCGCTTCGGCGTCTGGTCGGCGATCGACGCGACGGCCGCCTGCAGCTCGGCGGGTCGCCCACCCGTCGTCAGCAGGACCCAGGCCGCCTTCACGCGTCCCGCAACCGGCTGGAGGAGAGGACGCTGACCAGGTGCAGGACGGCCGTGAGCGCGGTGACGGCGAGCATCGCGACCATCAGCGCGCGGGTCGGCCGGATCGAGTCGGTCGCCTCGCTCACGACGGCGGCCACCAGGATCAGCAGCGACGCCTCGACGGCGTGGGTCACGCGGTGGAGCGGCAGGTAGCCCGCCAGACGCCGGCCGCGGGCCAGTGCCGGCGAACGCATCACCGCCGACTCGTCGAGGGCAGGCGAGCGCCCGGCGCGGTGCCGCGCGACGTCGACGAGGTCTGTCTCGGCCTTCTCGAGCATCACCAACATCCCTGCGGCGAGCCCGGCCGCGAGCCATGGCGCGTCCCACGAGCCGGCACGGGCACCGAGCGCGACGAGGATCGAGGCCTCGACGAGGTAGTGGCCGAGCCTGTCGAGGTAGACGCCGGTCATGCTCTGCGTCTCGCGCCATCGGGCGACCTCGCCGTCGGAGCAGTCGAGCAGCAGGTACACCTGGATCAGCACCACGCCCGCCGCGGCGCCGGCGATGCCGCCGGTCGAGATGGCAGCGGCACCGACGAGCCCGACAACGATCATCAGGCCCGTGACGGCATTGGCGCTCAGACCCGTGCGGACGAGGATCCAGGTCGCGTAGACCGAGAGGCGCCGCATGTACCAGCGGCCGGCCCAGTGCTCCGCGCTGCGACGCGCGAGCAGGCCGGGGGGATGGACGATGGGCCTCAGCTCAGCGATCGACGGCTTCGACGAACGCATCCACCCGCCTCCGCATCTCGTCGGGGTCGAGAGCGAGGTGCTCCAGGATCGTGTAACGGTCGGGACGGGTGCCCGGCGCTGCGAGCGCCGCCTCTGCGAGCTGTGCGTTCGTGAGGCCGAGGTCGCTCGGCAGGCGGGCGACCCCGTGGCGTTGCAGGCAGTCGCCGATGTGGTCGAGGTCGGGGCTCCCCCTCAGGAACGAGGAGAACATCGCCCCGACTGCAACCTGCTCGCCGTGGAGGGCTGTGCCGGGGAAGAGCGCATCGATCGCGTGGGAGATCTCGTGGCAGGCCCCGCTGCACGGGTGGCTGGTGCCGGCAACCGACATCGCCGTGCCGCTGATGACGAGGGCGTCTGCCAGCGTGGTCAGGAACTCCTCGGAAGCCGTCTCTCCGCTGCTGCCGATGACCGCCGCCGCAGCCGTGCGTGCCAGGGAGACGGCCAGGCCGTCGACCCGCTCGTCGCGCTCGGAAGCGGCGAGGAGCCAGTCGGCCACGGCCGAGAGGTTGGAGACGGCGTCGCCGATGCCCGAGCGGACGTGCTCCACCGGCCCGGAGGCGACGAGGTCGAGATCGACCACGACACCTATGGGCAGGTGCGCGCCGTAGGAGCGCTTCCTACCCTCGGACTCGAGCACCGAGACCGGCGAAGCGATCCCGTCGTGGGCGAGGTTCGTCGCGACCGCGACGAACGGGAGCCCCACCATGGTCGCGGACCACTTGGCGACGTCGAGCGTCCCGCCGCCCCCGACTGCGACCACTGCATCGACCGATGCGGCGCGCAGGAGCGCCTCGAGGTGACGTGCCTCGGCGACGGTCGCAGCGGCGACGGTCGTGGAGGACGACGAGGGCAGGGCCTTCTCGACGGCCGGCAGGACCTCGGGACCGACCCCGGTTCCGACGACGACGGCGACGTTCCCCGACGGCGATATGCGTGCCGAGGCGAGCGACTCGGCGAGGTCGCCGATCGCCCCGCGCCGGATCTCGACGAGCAGGGGGCGGCGACGGTGCGTGCTAGCAGAGGCATCCGATGCTCCTTGCCCGGGCGAGATCGGCGGGGTCGTCCACCTCGACCCACTCGACTGCACCGATCGAGACGGGCTCGATCCGGCCGCCCGCGTCGGCGAGAGCCTGGAAGCCGTCTTCGTAGTAGAGCGAAGGGTCGCGGGTCCAGGTGGCAGCGAGAGCATCGACGAGATCGAGAGCGGAAGCCGCCTGCACGCACGCCACGCCGATGTACTCACCTGCGGCGGCGCGAGGATCGATCTCCTTGGAGATCCGGGTCACCGTGCCGTCGGAGCCGACTACGACCTTCATGGCCTCGGCCCCGAGAACCTTGCGATCGTCGACGGCGAGCGCGATGTCGAAGGAGGGCCCTGTGGCCGCGCGCTCGAGGAGGCGCTGCACCACCGAGACGGGGTGGAGGGTGTCGCCGTTCACGACCACCGCCCCACGTTCCAGGTAAGACCCAGCTAGCCAGAGCGAGTAGGAGTTGTTCAGGTCCCAGCGCTCGTTGTGGAGAGTCGTGACCGCTACGCCGTGACGTTCGGCGAGAACACCGACGCGACTCTCGATCTCGGCTGCGGCGAACCCCGTGACGATCACGATCTCGGCCACACCGGCGACTGCGAGGTTCGACACTGCGACGTCGAGGATCGTCCGCTCGCCGTCGACGGCGAGGAGAGTCTTCGGCAGGCTCTCGGTGAGCGGCAGCAGCCGCGTGCCGGCGCCGGCCGCCAGCACGATCCCGATCACGTGGCGCTCTCCTCGTAGGCGGTGCTCGGTCGCCCGATGGTAGGCGGAATCCGCCGCGTATCATGGCCCGGCCGTCGTCGAGCCGTCGGGAAGTGGCGATGACCAGCCGTGCCGGGCGTCACCCCCTCGCAGCGCTGCGCCGTGCGGTCTCCCGCACGTTGTCGGAGCGCCGGCTCCCCCCCTACGTGGGGGAGTACACGCGCGGACGCGCCCGGGTCGCCGCCGCCGCGGTGGGTCGGTGGGCCGGGCCGGTGCTGCGCTCTCCCGGTCGCGCGCGCGCGGCTCGCAAGCTCCGGCCGCTGCTCGAGGCCGGGTCGGAGCGGAGGCTGATTCGTGCCGCCGGAGGATGGAGGGTCGCGGAGGCCTTCGAACACGAGTCGATGGCGTCGCTGCCGGCCGAGCACCGACGGATGGTGGCCGAAGCCCTCGGTGCGGCAGGCGTGGCCGTGGGCGACTCGGGCGACGCCCTCGTCGTCGATCCGCGCGACCGCCCTGCCGCGCTGGCGGCGCTCAGGACCGCGGCGGCGCGTGCCGCCGATCCGCTGTACGTGGCGTCCGGTGCCGAACCGGTCCTGCTCGCGTCTTCAGACGCGACCGACGCAGCCCACCTGGCAGGCGCTGCGGCATGGAGCGTCTACCGGTGGTACTGGCTCTCCGCGCGATACGTGGTCGGGGAGGACCAGGCGTGCAGCGTCAGGTTCGACGCCGGCAGCGACGTGGCATCTCGACGATCAGACGCGGCCACGCGCTGGCCCGCGATCGACGTCGTGTACACGTGGGTCGATGGCTCCGACCCCCGGTGGCAACGCGCCTACGAGGAGGCGCGCGGGTCCATCCAGGATGAGTCGGTCCACGCGCTGGCGGCAAACGCGTCACGCTTCCGCAACCGCGACGAGATCCGGTACTCCCTGAGGTCGCTGGCGCTTCATGCTCCGTGGGTGCGCCGTGTCCACCTGGTGACCTGTGGTCAGGTGCCGGCGTGGCTGACGGCCGACGAGCGCATCCGGGTAGTCCGTCACGACGAGATACTCGACACCGGATGCCTCCCGACGTTCAACTCGCATGCGATCGAGAGCGCCCTGCACCGGGTCCCCGGGCTGGCGGAGCACTACCTCTACCTTAACGACGACTTCTTCCTTGGCCGACCTGTCGCGCCGTCGCTGTTCTTCCTGCCCGATGGGACGCCGCGTTGCTTCCCCGACGAAGGGGCCCCGATACCGGAAGGCCCGCCGACCGAGCGGGATGCCCCGGTCGATGCGGCGGCGAAGAACGTCCGTGACCTGATCTCGGCGCGCTTCGGGGTGCAGCCGGCCGCGAAGATGCTCCACGCCCCGTATGCGCAGCGCAAGAGTGTGTTGGAGGACCTCGAGCGCGACTTCGCCGAGCAGTTCGAGCGCACTGCGAGGAGTCGGTTTCGCGCGGTTGAAGACCTGAGCGTCGCCTCGTGCCTCGCACACCACTACGCACTCGCAACCGGCCGGGCGGTGGTCGGCACCCTCGAGTCGGAATACGTGAACGTCGCCGACCGGTGGGCGCCGATCAAGATGGAGAGACTGCTGTCGCTGCGCGCCTGCGACTCGTTCTGCCTGAACGAGACTGACCTGCCGCCCGGGAAGGAGCGGCGGGTTCAGAGGGCGGTCGCGTCCTTCCTCGGCGAGTACTTCCCTCGCACCGGTCCGTTCGAGATCACTCGCGCCGGTCCGGGTGCCGCCTGACGCGCTGAAGGCGGCGAGCGGCCGCCCGGCGCGCTCGTTGCATGAAGGGCTGTGCGGAGACGGGGACGGCCGGTGCTGCACTTCCGAGTCGTCGAGTCGCCTCGAGGCTCGCGTAGCTGTCGCGGGGCAGATCGGGCATGTGGGTCGAGAAGAGGTGTTCGTTGTCGTCGCGGTATGCGTCGATGATGCGCGCGCGCGACTTCTTCGAGATGAAGCGCGCCTCTGTGTACGGCGGCGATGGGAACTCCTCGAGCAGAAAGGACCGGACCAGGGAGCGCTCGCGCTCGGTGTCTAGATGCGGGTTCATCGCAAGCGCGAGGCGCAGTGCGTTACGCGAGTACAGCGAGCTCTCGTGATGCTCGGTGGCGAGGTCCGACAGGTCCAGCCTGCCGCTCAGACCTACGGCCCCGAGGAAGCCGTCGACGAAGCTCACGGTGCCCGCGCCGATCGTCTCGTACGGCCGCACGCGAACTCCTCTCACCCGAGGTAGGGCCATGAGGCGTTCCACGAGCGCTACATAGGAGAAGACCGGCTCGTATCGGTTCGGGAACTGGTGCGGGAAGCTGTGGTGTCGACCTCGCTGGACCTCCGACACGTAGCAGCACTCCATGAGGCGGTCCTGGCGCCGGGTGTGCAGAACGATCTGGACCCGGCCGGGATCGAGCGCGTCGACCACCTGCCGTATCGCGGGCTCGGCAAATGGCCGGAAGGTGTCGCGATCGCCGAGTCCCGGTGGCCGCCTGCCGGACAGCTCCGCGCTGGTGATCAGCAGGGTCCGTGGAGTCGTGGCCGAGCGCCTCGCCGCGTCGAGCGCGGCGCCGGCGACGACGCGCAGCTCGCCCTCGAAGTCGGTGGCGATCTCGGCGGCTGAGTCGGGGCGCGTCGCCCACCCGTCCCTGTGGGACAGGCCGGCCAGGTCGTCGTCGGTCAGCAGGGCTACTCCATGGCGGTGCAGCTGAGGACGAAGCACTCGGAGGGACTCGGTGAGGAAGTCACCTCCGGTGTGGTGCAGCCCCACGTGCAGCACAAGCGTGCGGATGCGAGCGACGCCGGGCATCAGGCCGTACCCGTGATGCGCCGGTACTCGTCGTCGTAGCGGTCTCGCACGGCCTGGCGTTGCGCCTCGGTGAAGAGCACCGGCCTCGGATACGCGACGTTCGAGAAGTTCTTCTGCAGGAAGACGCGCATCGCCTTCTTCTCATCGCCCGTGTTGAGGTGCGGGTTCGCGGCGAGCGCGAGGGTCAGGCCCTTGTCGCCGACGCTCGGGTTGCGCCGCGGCTTGTAGTCGACCTCGAAGTCGAAGCCGGGGTCGATGCGGCGGAAGAAGCGTTGGATGAACTCGTTCTGACCGAGGCGTATCTCCCCGAAATCGACGATCTCGACCCGGTCCCTTCCGAAGGTCTCCATGAGCTTCTCGGTGAGTGGAACCCAGGACACTCGATCCATGTCGAGGGTGTCCAGCCACTCGTCGAACGTGAAGGTGTTCCCCTGGTGGATCAGCTGCAGGTAGTACGACTCGATGAACTCCACCTGGGGCCGCACGTACAGGAATACCTTGGCCCGGTACGGAGCCAAGACGCCGCCGAGAGCCTCGATCATCGGCGCGCAGCCGGGGTAGAGGTGCTCGCCGCCTCGTGCGACGGGGCGGCCGAGCGTGTTCTCGTGCGAGGTGACTAGTGTCTGGTAGACGAGGTGTCCGAGGACGTCGGAGACGCGATCTGCGAGCTTCTCGGGGTGCTCGACGAGAGGGCGGCCCCAGCCGACGAGGTCGTTCATGTCGCTTCTCGCCAGGTAGTAGATGCCGCGCATCTGCAGGCGTCGCCGGTTGTCGCGCATGTACTTCTGCAGCAGCGAGGTCCCAGTCTTGTGGGCGCCCACATGGAAGACGACAGTCTTGTTGTCCATCTCGCGTCGGTCGATCGCAGTCCGTCTAGGGGTCGTGGGGCCGGCGGCAGTGCCTAGGAGGAGTGCTCGGCCGATGGCCGTGGGTACGATACCGTCGGACGAGCCGGCGCGGACGGGGTGGCCTCCCGCCTCCCTGCGACACGGGAGGGGGCGAGAGATCCGATGAGGTTGGCGCCGAAGCCCGTCAAGGCGATGATGGTCCGCCGTCGCGAGCGCATCGTGAGATCTCTCCGCGAGTCGGGCCGGATCGAGGCCGCCCTAGGGCTACGACTCCGTCTGCAGGTGTGGAGCGGCCGGTCGCTGGCGCTGCTGAGCGGCCCCGTGCGGATCCGGCTGCAGGCACGCGTACCCGAGGGCTCGCGGCTCTTCCCCGTGTGGCACCGGCGACACTGGTGGCTGGCCAATCCCGACGAGCGACTCGTGGTCGCCGAGGTGATGCGGGCGAACCTCGACCTCACCGCCGGCCTGCTGGAGGCGGCCGGAGTCCGCTACTTCCCCGTTCCGATCGCGTCTGTGAACCGCTACCGGCTCTGCGTGGCCGAAGCCGACCGTCGTCGCGCAACGGAGGCGCTGGCCGCGCTCGGAGATCCCGGGGTGTACGTGTACCTCGACGACAGGCGCCTCGCGGGCCGTCGCGTCAGCACGGTGCGGACGGGGTTCCGAGCGCGTCGCGGCCTCCGTCAGGCGGAGGTGTGGCGCGTCTACCGGAACTACGCCGATCCTGGGGGCCGGACGGTACTCGGCGACCTCCATGGCTGCGAGATCGAGTTCTGGGCCGAGGAGCGGCTCGACGGCGGCCGGCCCCACCTCATCGCCACGCGGTGGAACAAGAAGGTGAGCTCGGTCGCGATCGACGATCCCCTGAAGGAACGGGTGACTGTGGCCGGGCGATCGCTCCCATCCGTGAAGGAACGTGTACACGCGCGGTTCTTCGACGAGGTCGAGTTCCCTGTCGACCTCGTGTACACGTGGGTCGACGGGAGCGACCCGGCGTGGCGCGACCGGAAGAACGGCGTGCTGCGCGAGCTCGACCTGCCGGCGCTCAACGTGAACGCTCACAACGAAGCACGATTCAAGAGCCGCGACGAGCTCAAGTACTCACTGCGGTCTGTCGCCGCGTTCGCGGACTTCGTGAACCATGTGTGGATCGTCACCGACGACCAGATCCCTGCGTGGCTCGACCTGGCCAACCCGCGGGTGACGGTGGTCGACCACAAGGAGATCTTCGGGGACAGCGGGAGGTTGCCGACGTTCAACTCCCACGCGATCGAAGCGCGCCTCCACCACATCGAAGGCCTCGCGGAGCACTACGTGTACCTGAACGACGACATGTTCTTCGGTCGTCGGATCGTTCCGGAGACGTTCTTCCTGTCGAACGGGCTGTCGCTCTTCTTTCCGTCGACGGCGCTGATGGGGTTGGGCCCTGCCTCGAAGGACGTGGAGCCCGTAGACGCCGCGGCCAAGAACGGGCGCGACCTGGTGCACGGGCGGTTCGGCTGTGTGGTCAGCCAGAAGTTCCGGCACGCTCCCTACGCGCAGCGCCGGTCGGTGCTCCTCGAGATGGAGGAGGAGTTCTCCGAGCAGTTCGAGCGGACCGCCGCTGCCCAGCTCCGCAGTCCGACGGACCTTGCGGTCGCGTCGTCCTTCTACCACTACTACGCGTACCTGACCGGCCGCGCCGTGCGCGGCACGATCACGTCTAGCTACGTGGACCTCGGCGCCCCCGGTCTCGATCGCGTGCTCTACGCGCTCACACAGAGGCGTGATTTCGACGTGTGCTGCCTCAACGACACCGTTACCGACCCGGAGCGGGCGGAGATCGAGCAGCGACTCGTGGAGGAGTTCTTCGACCGTTACTTTCCGGTGAAGAGCGAGTTCGAGCTACGAGAGCCGTAGGCGGTCTTCCGGTGAACCTCCCCGAGCGACGGGTCACGAACCCGAAGATCGCGGACCTCGGGCCGACCTGGCGTCGCTACGCCGGAGTCTCTCTCCTGTTCGACAATCCGGGCCCGCTCCTCGGAGCGAGCGGAGGCACTCGCGGTCTGTCCGTACCGGGGCCGGGTGATGCGCCGCTGCTCGAGGCCCTCGGTGACGCGTCAGACATGCTCGACGCCGAACGCCTACGTGCCAGATTCGGCCTCTGCCGGCTGCCGCCCGCCACGTACCACGTGACCGTGTGCGACGGGGTCAACCAGATCCAGGCGTCCGGTCTCCGATCCCGGAGTGCGGGGGCCGTGCAGGGGCTGTTGAGAGACCTCCCGCTCTCTCTGACCGAGCTGCCGGCATCGTTGGACTTCCTCGCGGGGAGAGAGCTGGTCGATGCCGTCGGCGGCCTCCGAGTTGCATTCGTCGCCGCCGAGCTCGTGCGCTGGGGGTCCGTCCTGGCTGTGCGCCTCGAAACGGCGTCGCGGGACGACGAGGCTGCGCTCCGCGAGATCCGCGAGGAGCGCGACGCGTACGCGTCGGAGATCGAGGCGCGGCTTGGGCTTCGTGTCCAGGCGTGGCGGCCCCACGTGAGTCTTGCCTACTTCGCCGACAGTGGCGGGGCCGATGCCGCGGGGTCGGAGATCTCGCGGTGGAGTGATGAGGTGCTCGGACCGGTGGAGGAAGCGACGGTCTGCTTCTCCTCGGTATCGCTCTACGGCTTCACAGACATGGTCACCTTCTTCAAGGCAGCTTGAGCAGACGATCCCCGAGGACCGATCAGGAAACCCGCCCCCCACGCGTGATGCATCGTCGCGAATACGAGGGGGAGCCGGCCGGCGATCCGCGGGTCGCCGCGAGACGCGACGGTGGCCGCGACGAGGGTGACGATCAGGTAGGCCGATGGTACGAGCAGGAACCTGCGGGAGATCGCCGTGCCCACCAGTAGGCAGACCGTGTTCGCAGACAGCGCCGCGGGGGGAGCGAGCTGCCGCCATCGGAGCGACCGGGGATGTCTACGCAGCATCTCGCGCTTCCACTGGCCGTACTCGAAGTACTGGCGGGCGAGAGCCGAGAGCCTCGCCCGCGGTCGGTAGCGGACGCGCAGCGACGGGTCGAACCAGACGATGCCCCCGGCCTCGCGCAGCCGCCAGTTCAGCTCGTAGTCCTGGTTCCGAACGAGTGTCTCGTCGAAGCCCCCGACACGAGCGAGGGCGTCGCGGCGGAAGACCCCGAGGTAGACGGTGTCGGCGGGACCCGGCGCGCCCCCATAGTGAAACCGCGAGTCGCCGACGCCGAAGCGCGATGTCATGGCGGCGGCGACGGCTCTCTCGAACGGCGTGACACCCTCGGCCTGCTGCACGCCGCCGACGTTCACGGCGCCCGTCTGCCCGAGAGTCTCCACGGAGCGGCGCAGGTAGCCGTCGCAGAGCCCGGCGTGGCCGTCGACGCGCGCGACGATCTCACCTGTGGAGCACGCTATGGCGGCGTTCAGGCCCGCCGCGGTGAGTCCGGCCGGGTTCGCCACCAGGTGGATCCGCGGGTCGTCCCGTGCGATGCCGGCGACGACCTCCTCGGTGCCGTCGGTCGAGGGACCGACGGCGACGAAGATGTCGAACCGGCCCGGGTAGTCCTGTTCCAGGATCGAGGAGACAGCGGCACGCACGTTCGGGGCGTCGTTGCGAACGGGCATCACCACCGAGATGTCGGGCCAGCGGCCGGCGCCCGTCTGCGCGGGCTCCTCTGCGCTCATCGTCACACGCGACGTGTGAAGACGACCCACAGGGTACGGAGCGCGATCTCGAGATCCAGGATCGGTGACCAGTTGACCAGGTACTGGAGGTCGTGGCCGAGCTTGAAGGTCGGGTCGGTGTGGTACCGGCCGTGAATCTGCGCGAGCCCGGTTATCCCCGGAGGTATCTCGTGCCGGCGGGCGTAGCCGGGTATCAGCTCGACGTGGCGCTCGGTCAGCTCGGGACGCTCCGGCCGCGGCCCGACTATCGACATCTCGCCTCTGAGCACGTTCCAGAGCTGGGGTAGCTCGTCGAGCCGCGTGTCGCGAAGCCACTGGCAGGCCGGTATGACGCGCGGATCACTCTTGCGCGCGAGCACCGGCCCGATCCCTTCCTCGGCGTTCGGGTACATGGTGCGGAACTTGATCATCTTGAACGTCTGCCCGTTGGCGCCTACGCGGTCCTGCCGGAAGAGGATCGGGCGACCGGCGACGATCCTCACATAGAGCGCGGCGAGCAGGTAGACGGGCACCGCAACAGGTGAGACGAGCACAAGCACCAGCACCTCGATCCAGCGCTTCAAGCGTGCGCGCGACGGCAGGAGCGTGTGGGCGCGCAGCGGCACGAACGGCATGCCGGCGACCTCGCGGACCTCGCGCAGTCCCAGCAGGGTCTCCTGGGCCCCGATCCTCTGGAGCATCCCGATCCCTCGGCGTTCGAACTCGGTGAGCGGCTCCGGGTACAGCTCCGAGAGCGTGTCGCTGGAGAGCAGCAGCACATCGGTGGCGCCCGCCTCGTAGACGTGGTCGAGCAGATGCGTCATGTCGGTGACCTCACCGACTATGACCGCGGCGCGGTCGCTCTCGTGCAGGTGTGCGCGTGCGAGGTTCACGTCGTCGGGGATACCTACGAGAAACACTCTGGGCGGGCCGGCACGCGACAGGCGGATCACGCGCGACAGGTGGCGGTTGGCAGTCAGGAGCACCGAGGCGGCCAGCATGAGGAACACGAGGTTGATGCGGGGCATCAGGTATCGCCCGGTGGTGAGTGCCGCGAGCGAGTCGAGCAGCACAGCGATCAGCGTTGCCCATACGACGCGAGGCAGCCAGGGACGGTGGCCGAGACGGTTCTCGGGCTCGTAGAGGCCACCGAAGTAGTAGACGACGAGGTGGATGGTGCAGGCGACGGCGAAGCCGACCGCGTAGTGCGTCATGGGGTAGGTGGGCCACTGCGATCCGAAGCGCACGAGGTTGATGGCGATCATCACGCCGAGGAGGACCAGAGCGTCGGCCGCTTGAAGCCATCGGAACCCGTAGGAGCGAAGGTGCTGCAGGAGTACCGGCTCCGGACCGGGCGGCGCGCTGACGCTGAACCAGCGTCGTGCCGCTTCCTGGGTCTCGCGCATGGCGGCGCTCCTCGAGAATCGACTCCGGGGCCTCGATTCCGCCACGCGATGCTAGCGGCGGGTGACGGTCATCTAGCGCTGCGGGCGACGACGTCCCTCAGAGCCGCTGCCTGCCGGGCGATCGAGCCGAGTGCCTCGACGAGGGCGCTCAGCGGTGGCGACAGCCCTGGTCCGCCTTCCGGGGCCCCTGTGGGATCTGCGCGAGACGTGTCGGCGGCAGCGCCGGAGACCTCGCGGTCGGGGTCGAGCGCCAGCTCCTCGATGATCGCCGCGACGTCGGCCCGGCACCTGAGGGAGGGATCGGCGCCGGCGAGGGCGCGCGCGATCGCCGCACGCGAGTGTCGCAGGGGATGGCGCGCCTCGATCGTCGCGCGTTCGACGATCTCGTCCGTAGAGAGAGGCCCTCTGACCCTCCATCCGGACGGCGTAGTGCCCTTCGTAGCGAGGTAGTCGCTGACCGTCTCGACCTGGAACGACGACGAGTCGGCCGCGATCAGCTCGCGGTCGCCCACCAGGAACGTGCGGTAGCCGTGCTCCTCGAACCGCCTCAGCAGATCCGCGGGAGTGGCTCCCGCTCGGTGGAGCGTGTGCAGATTGCTCTCGAAGACGACGGGGGTGCGTCGGGGGTGCGAGCAACGGGCTCATTCCGTCGATCGCCTCCGGCTCGTGCCCTTCGACGTCCAGCTTGATGATGTCGACACGATCGAGCCCGAGCTCGCCGAGGAGATCGGGGACCGGCGAGGCGCGTACCTCGACGACACCGGTGCCGGGCGCGTCGGTCACCTGTCCGTATGCACCGTCCTCGCGGAACAGGAGCACTCCGGGTCGGTTGCTCACCGCCGCCTCGACCACCCGCAGGTTCGAGAATCCGTTCGCGCTCCTGCTCGCGCGGAGGCACTCCGCGTTGCCCGGTGCGGCTTCCACCGCGACGACGTGGGCGCCGAGTCGCGCCGCTACCAGGGCTACGACGCCGAGGTGGGCGCCGAGATCGAGGAGGACCGAACCGGGAGTGACGAGATCGAAGACGAGTCGTGCAGGCGGCGAGGGCTCGTAGGCGCCTCTCAGCACCGCGTCGCCGAGGGCATCGAATCGCGCCGTGATCGCCATGGCCACCGCGTCGCCGCAGGGCGCAGGAAGGTGCGCCCAGAGCAGGCGACTCACCGGTCGGCGCCGCCGGCTTCGGAGCCGGGTCCGCGATCGAGGTTCTCGGCTCTCGACAGCAGCTCGGAGAAGGCGTCGGCGACCTCGCCGGTGCGGTCGGCGAAGCGGTCGGCGAAGCGCCTGATGGTCTCGGTGAGGTCCTCGAGGCCGGCGACGGTCGCCGCGAGCGTCTCGAACCGGGCGCTGTTTCCCAGCCTCTCCACCTCTGCCTGGAGCATGTCGATCCGCTGGCCGAGAGCATCGGCGCGGTGGTCGACGTGGTGGTGCAGGTCCTCGAAGCGCCGGTCGAGGTAGCCCGTCACGGGGCGCCCCACATACCGGGCCAGCCGCTTCGGCGCAGAGGTCTCCGGTTCCCGATCGTCGGCCACGCGCAGCCCTCCCGTCGATCGGATACTAGATGAACCCCTCGGGGTCGAGGGTCCGGAGATGACGGGGGGGACGGCACCGGACTGGGCTCAGGTCCATCGCCGGGGCGCGACCGAGCGAGGCGCGCATGTGCCGAGCACGTCTCGGGTCACCTGCCGTCGAGTCGCTGATAGCGTCGATGCTCGAACAGGCCGGAGCCCCGGCCCGGGTAGCCGCACAGGCGAGGTGAGCGGGCGATGCAACGCTACGCAGGGAGAGGTCGTCCGTTCGGTGGCCTTCGACTGCGCACCTACGCGGCTGCCTGCGCTGCCATCGCGGTTGCCGGCATCTCCCTGAGCCCTGTCGCAGGATCGGCCGCGGAGCAGAGCAGCACGAGACGCGACATCGAACCGCGGGTCACGAACGGGTTGCCTGCGGTGGCCGGCGACTTCCCCTGGTACGTCGCGCTCCTCTTCACCTCGGGGAGCGACTTCTTCCAGCGGCAGTTCTGCGGCGGAACCGTCGTGGCCCCCAAGGTCGTGGTGACCGCGGCGCACTGCGTCGACGACCTCCGCGAGGTCGACGTCCTCTACGGCACCGACCTCCTCGACGGTAGCGGAACCCTCGTACGGTCGTCGTCGATCACCGTGCACCCGGCCTGGGATCCGCTCGCGAGCCGGAACGACATAGCGGTCGTGAAGCTCTCCCGGTCGATCCCTACGGCGGGCGTGACGCTGGCAGGGCACGACAACGAGGGGTCCTGGGAGCCGGGAGATCGCGCGAAGGTGGTCGGGTTCGGCTGCAACAACGTGAACGCGGGCGGTTCCTGCCTCTCGTATCCCCATGATCTCTGGCGAGCCTCTCTGCCGCTGCGCTCCGATTCCACCTGCAATGGCGTCTTCGGAGGTGTCTTCGACCCGCAGACGATGCTCTGCGCCGGTACCGCGTCGCCGGTGGGTGCCACGGCGCCCGACACCTGCCAGGGCGACAGTGGGGGCCCGCTGACGACGACCGGGCCGGGAGGCGCGCCGATCCTGGTCGGCGTCGTCTCCTGGGGATACGGGTGCAGCGTCCTGCCCGGCGTCTACGCCCGCGTGGCCACATACGAGCCGTGGCTGGCGCAGTTCGGGTTGGGCGACGCGGGAGGTGGCTACTGGCTGGCGGCATCCGACGGCGGGATCTTCTCCTTCGGCGACGCGGACTTCCACGGCAGCACCGGTGGCGTGCCCCTCGTCGATCCGGTGGTAGCGATGGCTCCGACCCCCACGAGACGCGGCTACTGGCTGGCGGCATCCGACGGCGGGATCTTCTCGTTCGGCGACGCGCGGTTCCACGGCAGCACCGGTGGCGTGTCCCTGGTGGCCCCGATCGTCGACATGTCTCCGTCGCCCGGCGGTGGCGGCTACTGGCTTGCCGCATCCGATGGCGGGATCTTCGCGTTCGGCGACGCCGAGTTCCATGGCTCCGCCGCCCGGATCGCCCTCCGGATGCCGATCGTCACGCTTGCCTCGACCGCGGGCGGACAGGGCTACTGGCTCGCCGCTGCAGATGGTGGGATCTTCTCGTTCGGCGACGCACAGTTCTTCGGGTCCACCGGTGGCATCGTCCTCGACCAGCCGGTCGTCGACATGGCGCCGACCTCCGACGGTCGCGGCTACTGGCTCTGCGCGGCCGACGGTGGCGTCTTCGCGTTCGGCAGCGCCCGATATCACGGCTCGACGGGCGGCATGACCCTCGACCGTCCCATCGTCGACTTCACGCCTACGCCGACCGGCGGCGGCTACTGGCTCACGGCGCGCGACGGCGGGGTGTTCGCGTTCGGCGACGCCGGCTATCACGGCAGCACGGGAGGGATGGTGCTGGATCAGCCCATCGTCGCGGCGGCGGCGTCGTAATCGACTCGGACGCATCGGAGTTCCCGGAGCAGCCGGCCACTAGGATCCGGGCCGAGGACGCCCCTTCTCGGTCGATCCACCGGCCCGGGCGCCCGCCGCTCCTCATATGAGACGATCCACGAATCCCCCACCAGAGTCGTGCGCGCCCGCCGAGGCCTCCGCACCAGGCTCACCGACATCTGGGCGTACCGTGAGCTCCTGGTCGGCTTGGTCCGCAAAGAGCTCAAGGTCAAGTACAAGAACAGCTCGCTCGGGTTCCTGTGGTCGCTCGTGAACCCGCTGCTGTACCTCGTGGTGTTCTCAGTCGCCTTCCAGGTGATCCTCCGCGCGGGGATTCCGTCCTTCCCCGTGTACCTGCTCTCGGGGCTCCTCGTCTGGAACTTCTTCTCGAGCGGCATCTCCGCTGGGACATCCGCCGTCGTCGTGAACGCCGGACTAGTCAAGAAGGTCTGGTTCCCGCGCGAGATACTCGTGTTCGCATCCATCGGCTCGGCACTGGTCAACTTCTTCCTGCAGATGAGCGTGCTCCTCGCGTTCCTCGCGATCATCAGGTACGACGTCGCATTCGCCTACCTTCCCTGGTGATCCCGGCGCTCGTCGTGATCGTGACCCTCACGGCGGCGATGGCGCTCGTCCTCGCTGCCGTAAACGTCTACTTGCGTGATACCCAGCACTTCCTCGACCTCGCGCTGCTCGCGTGGTTCTGGTTCACGCCGATCGTGTACCCGTTCATGCTCATGGGTGGCCGCGAGGAGAAGTGGCAGGTCGCCATCTACATGATGAACCCGGTCACTGCGATCACCCTCGTATTCCAACGTGCCTTCTATGCGAAGGTCGACGTGGCCGCCGTGGGTGATCGCTTCGGCGGGGTCGAGCAGATCCTGCCTGGCTGGTCCATAGGCGGGTACGCGGCCTATCTCGGTGCCGTGGCAGCGCTCGCGCTCGTTCTGCTCCTCGTCGCGCTCACGGTCTTCGGGCGCCTCGAGGGGAACTTCGGCGAGGAGCTCTGATGGCGGCGATCGAGATCACCGGCGTCTCAAAGCGCTTCCGACTGTCGAGCGACAAGTACCAGTCGCTGAAGGAGAGGTTCATCCACCTGGGCCGTGGCACGCACACCGACTTCTGGGCGCTGCGCGACATCAATCTCCGCGTCGAGCACGGCAGCACTCTCGGCCTCATCGGGCACAACGGATCGGGCAAGTCGACGCTCCTCAAGTGCATAGCGGGCCTCCTGCAGCCGACAGAGGGCGAGATCTTCACCGAGGGGCGGATCGCCGCTCTGCTGGAGCTCGGCGCCGGATTCCACCCGGAGCTGACAGGACGCGAGAACGTCTATCTGAACGCCTCGATCCTCGGCCTCTCGCGCAGGGAGATCGACAGGCGATTCGACGACATGGTCGGATTCGCCGAGCTCGAGCGGTTCATCGACCAGCAGGTCCGTCACTACTCGTCCGGCATGTACGTGAGGCTCGGCTTCGCCGTCGCGGTCAATGTGGATCCCGACATCCTTCTCGTCGACGAGGTCCTCGCCGTTGGGGACGAGGCGTTCCAGCGCAAGTGCCTCAACCGGGTCCGTCAGCTTCAACGGGAAGGGCGCACGATCATCGTCGTCTCGCACGCTGCTGATCTGGTGCGCCAGATCTGCAACGAGGCCGCGGTGCTGGATCACGGCAACCTCCTGTTCTCGGGCGGCGCGGGCGAGGCGGTGCGCGTTCTGCGGGAGCACCTACTGCCGGGTGGGGCCGCAGCCGTACCCGATGGCGGGGGTCACGCGGCCCCCGTACCCGCCCCGCCGGTACGCATGGCAGGAGTGAGGATCGAGCACCCGGGATCGGGGAGCGCCAGTACGTGCTCCCGGGTGAGCCGCTAGCAGTGCGCATCGGGTACGAGGCCGACGGCGATGTCGACGACCTCTCGATCTCGTTCGCGATCCACGACAACGCCGGACGCAAGCTCTTCGGGATCACGACTCACGCGATGGGCGTCGTCATCCCGCCTCTGAGCGGACGTGGCGAGATCATCCTGACGGTGCCGAGGGTGCCGTTCCTCGACGGCGAGTACCCGATAACACTGGGTATCACCAGCACCGACGGCGGGACCGTCTTCGCGTGGCACGAGCAGCAGGAGCGCTTCGAGGTGATGAACCCCGGCGTCGCAGACGGCACCGTCGACGTGCCTCTCGCTGTCGAGGTGCGCCCTGGCGTCGGAGGCGGGGTCGGTAGCGACGACGGAGCCGGCAGGGTCGTCAGCGAGGGCTAGGCGTGGGCGGCATCGCGTCTGCTGCCCTCGAGGTGGGCGCGCCGGCCGCCACGAACACCCCGATTGCCCCGACCCGAAGGGACGAGGCCGAGGTCGAGCAGGAGAGCCTCCGAGCGCTCCGGGTCCCCGAGGTGCTCTCCGTCGGGCAACGGCGACCTCGCTGCCTGCGGTTGGGTGTCGGCCAGGGCATCGTCGAGGCCCGCTGTCACGGCGGGGTCGGCCATGATCGCAGCGAAGTGGAAGCGCCGCTCGGCCAGCCACCGCGCAGGGTCGTCGGGCGACGCGACCTCTACGCCGCGCGCCAGCCATGCGCCGGCCGCCGCACTCTCGCGCCCGCCGCCCTCGAGCACGAGGAGCGTCACCCGGCCGTCGCGTAGGGATTCGCCGGCCTCCCATGCCGCGCCCGTGCCGGGTTCGGGGAGTCTCGGGTAGACGAGGAGGACACGATCGGGCGCACCGAAGTCGCGCGGCGTAGCGACGATGCGGCAGGTGCGCGCCGAAGACCGTGGGCCGTCCGGCGAGACGCCACCCCCAACGCTCCACGAAGAGCGCCTGGTTGGCGTCGCGCCGCGCAACGGCGACCTCGTGGCTGGGGGCGGTCGCCCCCTGGGCGTGGACCACCCGCACCGACGGCTGGAGGCGGACGTGGAGCCCGACGGCCGCCAGCTCGAACGCGAGGTCGACGTCCTCGTAGTAGCCGGTACCGAAGGCCGGATCGAGCCCGCCGAGGCGGAGGTAGACCGACCTGGGAATCACGAGGCACGCGGCGGACGCGTACGGGACCTCTCGCGGGAACCGGTGCTCGGGGTCGTCTGCGTCCTCTCGGGCGCCGTAGGCGACGACGCGGCCATCGGCCTCGACGATCGAACCTGCCTCCTGGAGGACGCCGTCGGGCCAGACGAACACCGGGACCGTCGCTCCGATCGACGGATCGGATTCGAACGGCGAGAGGAGATCGGCCGCCCAGCCCGGCGGCACGAGCGCGTCCGGGTTCAGGAGGCACACGTAACGTCCTCGCGCGTGTGCTACTGCGAGGTCGTTTCCTGCAGCGAACCCGAGGTTGCGGCCGGCGACGACGATCGTCGCGCCGTGCAGACGTGACTGCAGCATCTCCACGGTGCCGTCGGTCGAGCCGTTGTCTACGACGATCAGCTCGTAGGCGACGTGAGTGTGGTCGACGAGCGCCCGGAGCGTGCGTTCGACCCAATCGCGTGCTCCGTAGGTGACCATGCACACCGATATCAGCGGCGTGGCACAACCGGGAATCACGAACGTGTCGGATCGACTTGAATGGGTCACGGTCGACGAACCATCCGGCGGGCGGCGCGCCCTGCTGCCGATCGCAGTCGTATCGACCAGCGACTGCGGAGCAGGGCGTTCTCGCGCGCGACGGCGCCGGCCTCGTCGGCGCAGCGCGCGAGGCGGCCCTCGTAGTCCGACTGGATGGACGCGACGTAGTCGGCCATCGCAGATCTCTCGATCGCGAGTCTGCGACCGCGAGCATCGAGGGCTGCCCGGACGGCCGCCACCTCGGCAGCGACGAGAGGCGTAACGTCCGCGCCGGCGACGAGGGCAGCGAGAGAGTCGTACTCGGCATCGAGGATCTCCGCCGGAGCGCCGGCCGGTTGCGGGGCTTCCGGTGACGCGGCGGTGTCGAGGCCCGCGACGGGGCGGCCGTAGGCGACGGCGAGAGCTCGCAGTGTCGGGGAGGCGGCGACCACTGCACGGGATGAGGCGACGGCGGCGACCCTGTCCTCGACACCCGCGAGTGCCGGGACGCGCAGCGCTGCCGGCAGGAGCGCCGTCAGTGCGTCGGCAAACGCAGAGTCGCCGGAGTCCGCTTCGACGACGACGACGGAAGCGCGGCCGAGGGCCTCGGCGACCTCTCCCGCGCGGTCGGCATCGACGGCTCCGCCCTGCACCACCGTCGGGGACCCTTGCGCGGGCCACCACCCCATCGCACGCAGGAAGGAGAGCCGCTTGTCCACAACGCGCCGCGGGAACACACGCGTTGCGAGCACCGCGGGCTCCGGCACACGATCCACCCCTGGGAGCACGCCGATCGACGGCGTGTCGACGACGCTAACGCGCGCGCACCGCGGCGCGTCCTCCGCGAGGTGCGCAGGGACCGAGACGGAACTCCACGCCAGCGGCACCTCGGGCAGCCCGGTCACCAGGAGGTGCGCGAGCGCCGAGGCGGTCGCCTCGGGCACCCCGTACGCCGAGGCTAGGGCGACGGGATCGAGATCGGCGAGGTCGCCCACCACGACCACGAGGTCGAGCGCGTCGGCGAGGGCCCTGATGTGCTCGGGGCTCGGTGGGTCGAGTGGCTCCACCGGCTCCCCACCGTCGAACGGGATCGGGCGCGTTGCCCCGTAGGGGGCGAAGGCGCGCACGGCGGCGGTGGGGAGGCGTCGCTCGAGCTCGGCGCGCACGACTCGGAGCGCGAGCTGTGCGCCGAGCGACTCGAGGTCGAAGCCGCCCCAGAGGCCGATCGTCGTCATCGGGTGCTCACCTTAGGGCGGCGATGGGAGCGGGGAACGCGGGGTGACCGGCCGCGCGCAGCACTTCGAGCACTTCGAGCACTTCGGCGGCTACGTCGGCGAACGTCCGCGCCCCGGCGTGGCGCAGTGCTGCCTCGCCGAGGTGGTCGAGGTGGTCCGGGTCGCCGAGGAGCGACTTGATCCGGTCGCCGAGCGCGCCGGCGCCGATGTCGTGCGGGACCTGCTCGACGACCCCCGCGGGAAGCTCCGCCGCGGAGGCGATGCTCGTGAGGACGGGCCGGCCGGCGGCGAGGGCGTCGGCGATCGCCGCTGAGCCCTCACCGTGGGACTGCCGGCGCAGCTGGACGACTAGCGATGCGCGCGCATCCAGCGCCGGTACTCGGAGTCGGCGACGAAACCCGTGACGACGACCGAGTCGCCGAGGCCCAGGTCGTCTGCAAGCCGCAACAGCGACGACGCGTAGTCGGGGTCGACGTCGCCGACGAGCGCCAGCCGCAGGGGGGCTCCGCCGGCTGCCACGGCGACCGCGCGCAGGAGATCGTCGACACGTTTGGCGGAGGAGACGACGCCCACGCTCACGATCCATGGTGGGCCGCCGTCGTCGATGCTCACCTCCCGCTCGGACGGTGGTGAGGAGAGCGGAATCACTGTCAGGGGGACGCCGTCGGGGACGCACGGTGCGACGAGGTCGCGCGCGGACTCCGTGCTGACTATTACGGCTCGGGCCCCGCGCAGCACCTCCTCGGTCATCGTCAGGCCGGCGCGCACGTACGCTTCCGGTCGCCACCAATCCTCGCCGAGGTCGGCCGCGTCGGGCCCGGCGTTGCGCTCGACGGCGGAGCGCATCTCGACGCGTGCGCCGTCGAAGTCGATCGTCTCGGGGTCGATGCCGGGGAGGTAGAGGCCCGCAGCGGTGAGGTACAGCCCAGCGAGCGATGCGTCGTGGAGCCACACGACTCCCGGGTACCGTAACGCGAGCGCGAACGTGCGCCGGTGATGGTGGCTGTTGCCGAGCACGTAGAGGAGGTGGTCGAACGCCGCCGGGCTGAACGTCCTACCGAGAGCGCCTGCGGGGAGGCGGCGGAAACCCTCGGCCGGCGTTGCGCGCGTAGGAGGCTCCTCGGAGAAGGCGGTCAGGTCCGTGCCGGCCGCCAGAGCGGCAGCGACGCGGCTGTTGTAGTCGGCGACACCGGAGCGGGCGGGCGGGAACGGCCCCACCAGAGCGACGCGTCGGAGTTCGATCCTGCCGCGGCGGCGACGCTGCAGGGCTGCGGCGGCGGGCGAGGTGCCCGGGTCGAGCGACGACAGCGCGCTGATGGTCCGGTCGGCTACTGCCGCCCATGTGTGACGCGCCGCCGCCCGTTCTCCGGCCTCACGCAGCACTGCGCGCAGGGCGTCGCCTTGGAGAGCTGCCTCCATGAGAGCAGCGCACTCGTCGGGGGCTCCGGGCGGGAATGTCGATTCGGGGCAGTCGAGGATCTCGGGTAGAGACGACGATGACGCAGTGATCACCGGAGCGCCGCACCGCGCCGCTTCGAGCACCGGTAGGCCGAACCCCTCGTACCTCGACGTGAACGCGAAGAGGGAGGTTCTCCGGTAGAGCGCGCGCAGTGCGGCATCGGAGACGTAGCCGGTGAGGACGACGTCGTCCTCACCCAGACCGCGGTCGTGGGCGTGCCGCCGCCACTTGCCCGCCGCCTCGGGTGTGAGCGTGCACGCGATCACGAGCTGGTGCTCGCGGCGCAGGTCGCGAGGCATCAGGGCGAACGCGTCGATGAGCGTCTCAGGGTCCTTGCGGGGATCGTCGCCGGAGACGCTCATCACGAACGGGCGGTGCAGCGCCGGTATCGACGCTGCGAGGATCTCGTCGGTGCCGTCGCCGGGCTCCTCTGCGCGGAAGAACGACGCCGCGGCACCGCCGATCACCCTTACGCGCGAGCACTCGACGCCCAGAACCTCCACGGCGTCGCGAGCGGTGCTCTCGGAGATCGCGAGGACGAGGTCGGCGGTGGCGACGAGCCTGGCCCGGCGGCGCAGGAATTGCCGAGACCACCACCCGCGCTGGTACTCGGCCGCCATCACGAACGGGATCGCGTCGTAGAGGGTCACGACCAGTGCGTCGGCTCCGAGCACGCCGTGAGGTGTCACGACGCCGTCGACGGGCCGGGCGTCCTCGAACGGCGACATCACGTGGTAGGCGACCGGGCCGTCGTGCGAGGCGGCGCGCACGACCTCCGGCGTGTTCCACGCGAAGAGCCCCGAGTCGGCGAGCCCGGCTACGTCGGCCATCGGTACCGGCAGCAGGGGGTCGAGGACCAGAGCCGACACGGGCGCGCCCGCGGCGAGGAGAGAGGCTGCGTGCTCGGCCACGTAGCGCCCGATCCCGCGCTCGGCGTGGTGGGGGCTCTGAAGGGCCTGGACATCGAGGACGAGGCGGTGCCCGACGCCTGACTCGGTCACCCGGTCGGATCGTCGGGCCGCGCCGCCTCGGCCAGGGTGTCGGCGGTGCGCTGGAGCTCGAGGGAGAGCTCGACGATCGATGCCAGGTCGGCCTCGACGCGATCGCGGACCTCGCATACGGCCCGCGTCAGCTCGTCGATCCGGCGCTCCATGTCGTCGAAGCGACGGGTCATCGGGTCGGTGACGGGGCGGGCGACGGTTCGCGCCGCCCGGCGGACGAACGATCCGCCGCCGGCCGGCGTGTCGGCAGCCTCGCTCATGATCCCCGCTCCTGGCCCTTCGGGCCGGGCCGCTCGGGCCACGCTCGGCCGCGGCGCGTCGGCATCGTCCGAGTGTCGGCGGCCTCGCTCATGTTCCCCCGCTCCTGGCCCTTCGGGCCGGGCCGCTCGGGCCACGCTCGGCCGCGGCGCGTCGGCATCGTCCGAGTGTCGGCGGCCTCGCTCATGTTCCCCGCTCCTGGCCCTTCGGGCCGGGCCGCTCGGGCCACGCTCGGCCGCGGCGCGTCGGCATCGTCCGAGTGTCGGCGGCCTCGCTCATGTTCCCCGCTCCTGGCCCTTCGGGCCGGGCCGCTCGGGCCACGCTCGGCCGCGGCGCGTCGGCATCGTCCGAGTGTCGGCGGCCTCGCTCATGATCCCCGCTCCTGGCCCTTCGGGCCGGGCCGCTCGGGCCACGCTCGGCCGCGGCGCGTCGGCATCGTCCGAGTGTCGGCGGCCTCGCTCATGATCCCCGCTCCTGGCCCTTCGGGCCGGGCCGCTCGGGCCACGCTCGGCCGCGGCGCGTCGGCATCGTCCGAGTGTCGGCGGCCTCGCTCATGTCGCCCGGACTATACCGGCCGGGAGAAGGGGCCGGCTCCGTCCTGACTCCGCTGGGCGACCTGCTCGACTATGTTCACCCGCGTGCGCGATTCGAGCACGTCCCCCGCCTCGGCGCGGCCCGATGCGCGACCCGATGCAGCGACGCTCATGGCGGAGATCGAGCGCGAGGTCCGCGAACGCCGGCGCTCCGGCGACCTACCGGCCGACCTAGAACGCGACCTCGACCGCGTCTTCGAGTCGGTTGCGCCACCCGGCGCCGTAGGCACGGGATTCGAACCGACCCTCGAGCGCGCCGAACGGGCAGCGTTCGTCGATCCCGTCGGCCCGACCGACTCGCGCTTCCCCGGGGTCTCCTTCCTACGCCGGATCCTGCGGAAGCTCCTCGCGTTCTACGTGGAGCACGTCGTGCGCCAGGTGAGCGCGTTCGGGGTGACGCTGGTGCGCTCCGTACGGCTGCTCGGAAGCCGCGTCAGTGCCCTGGAGGCGCGATCTCCGGCCCTCGACCCGCGGGTGCGCCAGTTGGCCGCGCCCCTAGAAGCCGATCTCGACACCTCGCAGTGGGTGCCGCTCGCGGAGAGCCTTCTCGGCGGCGCTTCGGGGCGGGTCCTGCACGCGGAGTGCGGCGACGGCCGGCTCGCTGCGCGTCTGGCTGAGATCGGGGTCGACATCTACGCGGTCGATCCGCGCGACGACGCGGCGGCCCGTGCCGACGAGCTGAGGGTCGAGGTCCGCGCGGTGGAGGCGCTCGCGCATCTGAGAGCGCTGCCGCAGGGGTCGCTCGGGGGGCTCGTGCTGAGCGGGTGTGTTGACCGTCTCCCTCTCGGAGATCTCGACGAGATCGCGCGGCTCGCCGCAGGCGCCCTGACTGCGGGAGCGCCGGTGCTGGTGCTCGGAGTCCACCCGGGACACTGGGCGCGATCGCGCACCCCCATCGCGGCCGACCTGGCGCCCGGCCATCCGCTGCACCCCGAGACGTGGGAGTGGCTGCTCACCACGCACGGCTTCGAGAGTGCGGAGAGCCGGCTGGGGGCGGCGCCGGCCTTCGACGCCGTCCCGGATGCCGCTTCCGACGCCAACTTCCGCCGGATCGGGGAGCTGCTGCTCGGCCCCGAGACCTTCGCGGTCACGGCCAGGCTCCCTCGCGTCGCGACCGCGTGACGGCGGTCCACCAGCTCCTGCCACGCCTCGCGCCTCGGGACGCGATCGGCGGGCACACGCTGCGCGTCCAAGAGGCCCTGGTGGCCGCCGGGATCACCTCGGAGATCTATGTGGGCGAGGTCGACCCCGAGCTGAAGGGTCGGGCACGGCACTACTCCGAGCTCACCGGAGCACGCGACGGCGAACCCACGTGGCTGCTTTACCACGCCTCGATCGGGGGCGCGCTCGGCGACGTGGTGCTGCACCGGCCCGAGCCGCTGATCGTCGACTATCACAACGTGACGCCGCCCGAGTACTTCGAGGCGTGGCAGCCGGAGGTGTCGGTGCTCTTGGCGGCCGGTCGCCGCCAGCTTGCTGCTCTGGCGGGTCGGGCGGTGTTGGGTATCGCGGATTCGGCGTTCAACGAGGGTGAGCTGCGGGGTGTGGGGTTCGGGCGTACGGCTGTGGTGCCGGTGTTGTTGGACCTGGGTGGGCTGGTGGGGAGTTCGATGTGGGGGTTCTGGAGAGGTTGTCGGGTGTGTCGGGGGCGTGTTGGTTGTTTGTGGGGCGGTTGGCGCCGAACAAGGCGCAGCATGATCTGGTGAAGGCGTTGGCGGTGTACAGGCGCGTGTACGACCCTGATGCGCGGCTGGTGCTGGTGGGGGCTGCGTCGTCTGCGGTGTACGAGGTGGCGTTGCGGAGGTTCGTGTCGGAGCTGGGGTTGGAGGGTGCGGTCGAGTTCGCGGGTTCGGTGTCGGCGGGGAGCTGGGGTCGTACTACCGGGGTGCGGATGTCTTCGTGTGCGTGTCGGAGCACGAGGGGTTCTGTGTGCCGTTGTTGGAGGCGATGGTGCACGGGGTTCCGGTGGTCGCGTTCGGTGCGGCGGCGGTTCCCGAGACGTTGGGTGGTGCGGGGTTGGTGTTGGATGTGAAGTCGCCGGGTGTGGTCGCGGCGGCGGTGGGGCGTGTGCTGGGTGATGCTGTGTTGCGTGAGGCGATGGTGGCCGACGGGCGGGTGCGGTTGGAGGACTTCTCGTTGGAGCGTTCCCGCGAGCGTCTCTGGGACGCGCTCAGCCCATTGATCGAGAACCGCGCATGATCGGCGTCCACCAGTTCCTCCCGACCTGGGAGCCCGGGGCGATCGGGGCTCACGCGCGCGAGGTGCAGAAGCTGATGCGCGAGCGCGGTCTGAGGTCCGAGGTCTTCACATACGAGTCGGTGCCCTCGATGCAGGGCGACGCGCACCACTACAGCGCCTACGGGACCAGCTTCCGTGCCCACCAGCGCGATCTTCTCGTGTACCACTGCGCGATCGGCTCGGAGGTGGCCGACTTCGTGATCGGCCGCCGGGAGCGGCTCGTCGTCGACTACCACAACATCACTCCACCCGAGCTCTTCGCGGGGTGGGACCCCGTCGTCGCCGAGAACCTCGAGTGGGGGGCGGAGCAGCTTGCTGCTCTGGCGGGTCGGGCGGTGTTGGGTATCGCGGATTCGGCGTTCAACGAGGGTGAGCTGCGGGGTGTGGGGTTCGGGCGTACGGCTGTGGTGCCGGTGTTGTTGGACCTGGGTGGGTTGGTGGGGGAGTTCGATGTGGGGGTTCTGGAGAGGTTGTCGGGTGTGTCGGGGGCGTGTTGGTTGTTCGTGGGGCGGTTGGCGCCGAACAAGGCGCAGCATGATCTGGTGAAGGCGTTGGCGGTGTACAGGCGCGTGTACGACCCTGATGCGCGGCTGGTGCTGGTGGGGGCTGCGTCGTCTGCGGTGTACGAGGTGGCGTTGCGGAGGTTCGTGTCGGAGCTGGGGTTGGAGGGTGCGGTCGAGTTCGCGGGTTCGGTGTCGGTGGGGAGCTGGGGTCGTACTACCGGGGGTGCGGATGTCTTCGTGTGTGTGTCGGAGCACGAGGGGTTCTGTGTGCCGTTGTTGGAGGCGATGGCGCACGGGGTTCCGGTGGTCGCGTTCGGTGCGGCGGCGGTTCCCGAGACGTTGGGTGGTGCGGGGTTGGTGTTGGATGTGAAGTCGCCGGGTGTGGTCGCGGCGGCGGTGGGGCGTGTGCTGGGTGATGCTGTGTTGCGTGAGGCGATGGTGGCCGACGGGCGGGTGCGGTTGGAGGACTTCTCGTTGGAGCGTTCCCGCGAGCGTCTCTGGGACGCGCTCAGCCCCCTGATCGAGGAGTGCGCGTGAGCGAGGCCGCCGACAATCGGATCATGCCGACCCGCCGCGGCCGAGCGTGGCCCGAGCGGCCCGGCCCGAAGGGCCAGGAGCGGAGCAGATCGTGAAGGTCGGCTTCGTGCTGCCGCGGTATGGCCCCGAGATACACGGTGGCGCCGAGACCGCCGGGCGGCTCCTCGCCGAGCGCCTGCGCGACGTGCCGGGATGGTCGGTCGAGGTCTTCACCACCTGCGCTCGCGACACGGTCACCTGGGCCGACGAGTACCTGCCTGGCGAGGAGGTGGTCAACGGGGTCACGGTGCACCGGTTCGGCTCACGCCCGAAGGACGTCGGCGCCTTCGACCGGCTCTCGCGTGCGGTCTTCCCGGCGCCCGAGGCGCTCGGCGATGCCGAGGCGCGGGAGTGGGTGGAGATGCAGGGCCCCGTCGCCCCGGACCTGGTGGATGCAGCGGAGGCCTCCGACTGCGACCTGGTCACGTTCCATCCGTACCTCTACTGGCCCACCGTCGAAGGCGTGGCGCGCCTCGGAGCCAGGTCGGTTCTGCACCCTGCGACCCACGACGAGCCGCCGATCAGGCTCTCGGTCTTCCGCGGCGTCTTCGAGGGCGCCGGCGGCCGCGTCTTCTGGACCGACGAGGAGCGTGTCCTGGCCGAGCGGCTCTTCCCCGCGATCGCCGCGGCTCCCCAGACCGTGCTCGGCATCGGAGTGGAGAGCCGCGACGGCGATGGCGCCGCCGCGCGCGAGTCGCTAGGCCTCGGCGACCGTCCCTACCTCCTCTGCCTCGGCAAGGTCACCGAGATGAAGGGCACGTCGATGCTTGCACGCTTCTTCGCAGCGTGGAAGGAGCGCAACCCGGGGCCGCTGGCCCTGGTCTTCGCCGGGCCGGTCGTCGACGGCCCACCCGCCCACCCCCGACGTGGTCGTCGCGGGCCCGGTCGATGAGGCGACCAAGTGGGGTCTGCTGCGCGGCGCGCTCGCGCTCGTCTCACCCTCCGCCTACGAGTCGCTCTCGCTCGTCGTTCTGGAGGCGTGGAGCGTCGGGACACCGGTGCTCGTCAACGGAGCCTGCGCGACGACCCGGCGCCACTGCGCGACGTCGGGAGGAGGCCTCTGGTTCGAGGGGTTCGGCGCCTTCGATCGCGCCGTCGAGCGACTCGTCGCCGACGGCGACCTGCGCGCCGCGATGGGCTCTGCGGGAAGCGCGTATGTGGAGGCGCGCTACCGCTGGCCCGTGGTGCTCGACCGCTACACCTCGTTCCTGGTGCGGGTCGCGGAGCGTGCGCGTCGCACGGTCGGTCCGGCACCGCGGTGACGGATGCGGGTGCCGCCGCCGCTCGCTCGGGCGCGTACCGGGAGTCGATACCGGTGTGGCTGGTGGGCGCCGTCGTCGTGGCGGCGGTTGCGTTGCGGGTGTGGATCCTCGGATCCCCGATCGGTAGGGCCGACTCCGACGAGTCGGTGGTCGGGCTCATGGCCCGCTCGATCCTCGACGGCGAGCGCCCCGTCTTCTTCTGGGGCCAGGACTACGGCGGTACGCTCGAACCGGCGCTCGTCGCACTCGGCTTCGCAATCCTCGGAACCTCGACCTTCGCCCTGAAGCTCGTCCCGGCCCTGCTGTCGGGCGTCGCTGCAGTCCTAGTCTGGCGTGTCGGGCGGCGCACTGTCGGCGAGCCCGCCGCCGCGCTTGCGGGGCTCCTGTTCACGCTCTTCCCGCCGGCATTCCTGTGGTGGTCGACGAAGGAGCGGGGCTTCTACTGGGCCGCGCTGGTGCTTGCCCTGGGGACGGTGCTGGCAGCCCTCAGGATCCGCGACGGCACCCCCGGTGCGCGGACCGCCGACGTCGTAGCGCTCGGCTTTCTCGCGGGCCTGGCCTGGTGGACGAGTCCGCAGTCGATGTACTTGATCCTGCCGGTGCTGGGCTGGCTCGCGGTCCGCCATCCGGGACTCTGGAGGACCGCCTGGCCGGCGATCCCCGCTGCCCTGGTGGGTGCGCTGCCGTGGATCCGCTGGAACCTGCAGAACGGCCTCTCCTCGCTCGAGGAGCCGACCCCGTGGGTGACGACCTCGTACCCCGAGAGGCTGGGCCGGTTCTTCACGAATCTCCTCCCCACACTGCTGGGTGCCAGGCACGCCTTCACGGGCGGCTGGCTGCTCGGTCCCGTAGGAGTCGTGATGCTCGCGGGCGCTCTGGCCGGTCTGGGTTTCCTGCTGGGGCGCCTGGCCGGCGACCGCGTCGAGAGACGGGCGATCGAGCCGCTGCTCGTCGTGCTGGTCGCATTCCCGTTCCTCTTCGCGATACCGGGGGCGTCTCACTACGTTCTGGAGCCGCGCTACGGGTTGATGCTCGCGCCGGTGGTCACCCTGCTCGTAGCTGTCCCCCTGGTCACGATCTCGCGACAGATCGTCGCGGTCGCGCTCGCCTGTCTTCTCGCGGCAGTGTCCGTTGCTGCTCTCGTGAGCTTCGCCGAGAAGAACCCGATGTTCGTGGACCTCGCCCCGCCTCCCTTGGGAGATCTGGAGGCGACGCTCGAGGCGGCCGGCGTCGACCGGGTCTTCGCCGACTACTGGATCGCGTACCCGCTCATGTTCGACACGGAGGAGCGGATCGTCGCCACGCCGGTCGATGCGGTCCGGGAGGCCGGGTTCGACCAGAAGGTGAGGGCGGCGGAGCCGAGCACCTACGTCGTGTTCCTCGCCTCGCCGCGCGACGAGGCCCTCGCGAAGGCCCTCCGAGGCGAGGGGTATGGGTACGAGCGGGTCGAGACGGGCGACTTCGCGGTCTATCTTCTGAGTGAGCGCGTGGTGCCGGAGTCGATTCCGGGCGCATTCGGACCCTCACCGGTTGGATGATGGGCGAGCCGGCGAGGATGGTCCCGTCGAAAAGGTTCAGGGAAGAGGGCGGTTCCTGCCGATGAAGAACCCATGATCGGCGAGTCCGTCCTGAAGCTCCATCGCGTCGCAGTGGTGCTCCTCGTCGCGGCGGGTCTCTGCCTCCCCGTGCAGGGGGCCGCGGTGGCGACGGGTGGCGGTGGCGGTGGCGGTGGCGACTACCTGAAGGGGCCGGTCTGGGCCCGCAACTACGCCGACTGGAACCGGACCTCGTCGCCGACGATCGCCGACATCAGCGGTGACGGTGTCCCCGAGATCCTCTTCGGGAGCCAGGACGGGTGGGTGCAGGTCTTGAACGCCGACGGAAACAGCATCGCCGGCTGGCCGCAGCCCGTGGTGGTGGACCCGGGGACAGGTCGTCACGCGACGGCGATCGACAGCTCGCCGACAGTGGCCGACCTCGACCGCGACGGAAAGCCCGAGGTGATCGTCGGCGCAGGCAGCAACTGGCCGCGGGCGAACAACAAGCCGGGTGGGATCGTGGTCTTCAGGAGCGACGGCTCGGTGAAGTGCCGGGCCCGCATGGTTCCCGAGTTCGGCTACGACTCCGTCTACTCGACGCCGGCCGTCGGCGACGTCGACGGCGACGGCTACTCCGACTTCGTCTTCGGCTCCTTCAACCACAGGATCCACGCGCTCGACCGCAACTGCAACGAGCTTCCCGGCTTCCCGTACTTCCAGGACGACACCATCTGGGCGTCGCCCGTCGTGTACGACGTCGACCGCGACGGCCGGGCCGAGGTGTTCATCGGCTGCGACAGCACCGCGGGAGGGCCCGTCGATTGGCAGGGTGGGATCTTCCGGCGACTCGACTGGCAGAACGGTGGCGTCGTACAGGTCTGGCAGCGCGCCATCCACGACACGTTCTACTCCAGCGCCGCGCTGGGCGACATCGACGGCGACGGGCGCCTCGAGCTCGTCACGGGAGCGGGTGACTTCTTCCATCATCCAGACAGCCGGAAGGTGTGGGCGTTCCATGCAGACAACGGTTCCGACGTGCCCGGCTGGCCCCAGGACACCGGGGGCACCACGACGAGCGCACCGGCGATCGGCGACCTCGACGGTGACGGCAAGGCACGCGAGGTGGCGATAGGCAGCACCGACGGCAATGTGTACGCGTTCCGCGGCAACGGACAGCGCATGTGGGTCACGCGCCCGAGCACGGGGACGACCATCAACCCGTCGCCGATCATCGCCGACCTCACAGGCGACGGGGCCGAAGACGTCGTGATCGGAAACGACGGCGCCACGTTCCTGATCGACGGTCCTACGGGCAGGGAGAAGCAGCGCGTAGGGGTGATGTGGAGCTACGAGACGAGTGCCGCCCTGGGCAAGTTCGGCTCACGCGGGTGGCGTCTGGTGACCGCGGCCATCAACACACCGCTGAAGACGTCGCGCCTCGAGGTCCATGCGGTCCGTGCTCCCGGGCGCACGCCGTCCTGGCCGATGTGGCGGAAGAACGCCCGGCATACGGGCGCCCCGGCGAGCCGAGGGCGTGTCACGCCACTGCCCCCGGCTACTGCAACCGCCCGACCAACCCGCCCTATGCGCCGTCGGCGAAGTCGGCGCGCGGCTACTGGTTCCTGGGCGGCGACGGCGGCGTCTTCTCCTTCGGTGACGTGAAGTTCTACGGGAGCCTCCCGGGCATCGGGGTGGCCCAGCGGGCGATCAGCCTCTCCTCGACGCCGCGCGGAGACGGGTACTGGATGCTCGGCGACAACGCCGCCGTCTACGCGTTCGGCGCGGCCCGTTCGTACGGGTCCATGGCCGGTCGTCCCCTGAACTCACCGATACGGACCCTCGTCCCGTCGCCGACGGGCAGGGGCTACTGGCTCCTCGCGGCCGACGGCGGGATCTTCTCGTTCGGTGACGCGAGGTTCTACGGATCTACCGGGAACCTCCGCCTCGCTGCGCCCGTGGTCTCGATGGCGGCGACCCCGACGGGCAGGGGCTACTGGCTCCTCGCGGCCGACGGCGGGATCTTCTCGTTCGGTGACGCGAGGTTCTACGGCTCCACCGGGAACCTCCGCCTCGCGGCGCCGGTCATCTCGATGGCCGTACGCCCGCAGGGCGACGGCTACTGGCTCCTCGCCGCCGATGGTGGCGTCTTCTCGTTCGGCGGCGCCCGGTTCAGGGGGAGCCTTCCGGGGACCGGTCTGTGCAGCACCCCGAGCGCCGTCCAGATCCGCACCACCGCGACCGGCAGGGGCTACTGGATGCTCGGGAGCGACGGTGGGGTCTTCTCGTTCGGCGACGCGAAGTTCCGCGGCTCCCAGCCGGGCCTGTACGGCGACCGCGCCGCCCTCGACATGGCCGTACGACCCTAGGGCCGTCTCCCCCGACGTGGCGTGGGCACCGCGGCGGGGTCGGCGCCGGGCCGTGAGTACTGTTTGGTGCCGTGGTACTCGTCGCTTCGCTCCTCGTCGGTCTCGTCATCCTTGCGGTGGCGTTCCTGGTCGTGCTGCGTGAGGCGCGAAGCCTCGAGGCGGAGCCGACGCCGCCTGTGTTCAACATCGACGAGGCGTTCGAGTGGGTGGTGGAGCACGTTCCCGACGAGGTGGCGGCCACGCTCACGCCCGACGACGTGTACCGGATCCTGTCGTTCCAGACGGAGTTCTTCGCACTGCGCGGCGTAGCGGTCAACGGCTCGTCGGTGAGGCCGGCGGACGGCGTCGTGATCGGCGTGACCGAGGCCGTCGAGCACGTGATGGAGAGGGCCACCGCAACCGGCGACTCCTACCTCCCCGAGCAGGTCCTGCCCGTTGTCGAGGTGCTGCTCGCGTACCTGCAGGAGATCGGTGCGGTGGGTCCCGCGGCCGGCCGGGCGATCACCCGAAGGGGGCGCGGCGCAGGAGACCGGTCGCCACGCGATACGTGATCGCTTCGCGCCGCCGCGTGTGCCAAGATCTCGGTACCAGCGAGAGGAGGTGGTCCACGGATGCATGATGATCGCGGGACTCTGGAGGTGCGCGGCCGCTAGGCTGTTGGCTGGACCGTCCTTGCGGTAGACCAACCGCAGCACCGTCGTCGCCCGAGTGGGAGGTGGTCCCGCCCACGCAACAACGGCCGGCGAGTACCGAACAGCCTGAACATGCAACTTGAACATGCAACTTGAACATGCAGCTTGAAGATGCAGCCTGAAGATGCGGGGGAGGCGCCATGCGCCTCCCCGCATCCGTCTCCGGCCACCACTCGGCGCCGACTCCTCCGGCCGGCGCCGCCACCCGGGGCGTGTCACCACAATGTGTGTGCGCCGGGAGGTCGCCGCCTGCCATGCTTCCGCGCCGTGTTCAGGGGCGCGGGTACCGTGATCAACATCGTCGCCGTCGTCGCCGGCACTTCGGCGGGCTGTCTCATCGGTGGCCGGCTCCCACTCCGTTTCCGTTCGACGGTGATGCAGGGCCTCGGCCTCGTGACGCTCTTCCTCGGGGTGCGAGAAGCCTCCTCGACCGACAACGCTCTGTTGATGCTCGCCGCGCTGCTCCTGGGAGGTCTCCTGGGAGAGGCGCTGCGCATCGAGGACCGTCTCGCGGGGGCCGGGGCAGCGATAGAGCGACGGGTCGGGGGGCGGTTCGACCCCGACCTCCCGGAGGCACCCGCCATGGAAGACGCCGAGCCGCCGGCGGGTCTTCCCGGGGAGGGATCCACCGCAGCCGGTGTGCGTGGGCGGGATCGGGCCGGCACCGAGGCCGGCGGGCCGGCCCGGACGCGGTTCGTGGAGGGGTTCCTGGTGGCGTCGCTCGTGTTCTGCGTCGGTCCGATGACCATCCTGGGGTCGCTCCAGGACGGGCTCCGTGGCGATATCGACCTGCTCGCGACGAAGAGCCTCCTCGACGGCTTCGCCTCGCTTGCATTCGCGGCGACGCTCGGGTGGGGTGTGGGTGCCAGCATCGTGACGATTGCGGCCGTGCAGGGGGCCTCACAGCCTCGGCCGCCCTGCTCGGCGACTTCCTGACCGACCGCATGATCGACGAGATGAGCGCGGTAGGGGGACTCCCTCCTGATCGGGATCGGCCTCCGCCTCCTCGAGATCAAGGAGGTGCGGGTGGCGTCGTTCCTCCCGGCGGTGGTGATCGCTCCAATCCTCGTGGCGCTCTTCGGGCGCTGAGCGGAGGGCCGGCGGGTGCTTCGCGGGAGTGCGCCCCTCATAGACTCCGCCCATCGCGTCTGAGACAACGGAACGGGTGGCTACGACCTCGCGGGCGCGACTCGCACGGCTCCTCGCGCCGGCCGCGCTCCTGGCGTTGGTGGCGCTCTGGCTGGTGGGGCTGGGCCTCGGTCTCCCGCCGGCCGGGGCCCAGGCCGGCGGAGCGGGCGTGGGCGGCACCCTCGTCGGCTCCGACCGGGAGCCGGTGGCGGGCGTGACCGTCGTGGTAGCCCAGGACGGTACCGAGATCGGCCGGGGCGAGTCGGGCGACGACGGCGTGTGGCGAGTCGGCGTTCCGGAGGCGGGGACGTATCAGGTGACGCTCGACGTCTCGACCCTCCCGGAAGGTGTCTCGCTGCGCGACCCGGATCGTCAGACCCTCGACGGCGTGCGCGTCCGTGAGGGCCTGACCAAGACCGTGCTCTTCGCCCTCGGCGAGGGAGGGGCTCGGGGCTCTCACGCACCGAGCGGTTCGCGAACCTCGTGGCCGACGGGCTCCGCCTCGGCCTCGTGCTAGCTGTGGCGTCGGTGGGGCTCTCCCTCATCTTCGGGGTGACCGGGCTGACCAACTTCGCCCACGGCGAGTTGGTCACCTTCGGCGCCCTCGTCGCCTACTTCTTGAGCGCATCGGGCGTGGTGCCCGAGATCCCGCTCGTCGCCGCCGGGATCCTGGCCGTCGTAGCGGGCGCCGGGTTCGGGTGGGCGCACGAGACCATCCTCTTCCGGCCACTCCGCAGGAGGAAGTCGGGCAACGTCTCACTCATCGTCGTGACGATCGGGCTGGGGCTCTTCCTGCGCAACGCCTACCTGATCCTCTTCGGCGGCCGTCCCCGACCGTTCGACGAGTTCACAATCCAGACAGCCGTCGATCTCGGCCCCGTCTCCCTCCGTCCGAAGGACCTTGTCGTGATGGCGGTGGGCGCCTGCGCACTCCTCGGAGTAGGGCTGATGCTCCAGAGGACGCGGCTCGGCAGAGGCATGCGCGCCGTGGCCGACAGCCGCGACCTGGCGGCCGCCTCCGGCATCGACGTCGACAGGGTGATCCTCGCCGTGTGGGTGGGTGGTGCCGCCCTCGCCGCACTCGGCGGGGTGCTGCAAGGGGTGAGCGAGACGGTCGAGACCGACATGGGGTTCGGGCTCCTGCTGCTCATGTTCGCGTCGGTGATCCTCGGCGGCCTCGGAACGGCCTACGGGGCGATGGTGGGAGGAGTGCTGATAGGGCTCGCGTCGCAGGTGAGCACCTACTGGCTCTCGCCGAAGTACCGGATCGGTGTGGCCCTCGCGGTGCTCATCGGCGCGATCCTGGTGAGGCCGCAGGGAATCCTCGGACGCAGAGAGAGGGTCGGCTGAGATGGACATCGTCATCGTCGTGGCCGACGCGGTGAGGGCTTCGGTGGGTCCGCTCGGTGCGGCCTACGCTCTCACAGCAATCGGGCTCAACCTCCACTACGGCTACACGGGGCTCCTCAACTTCGGGCACGTCGCGTTCCTCATGGTCGGTGCGTACGGAACCGCCGTCACCGTCGACCAGGGCGGTCCGTTCTGGCTGGGGATCCTGGTCGGCGTCATCGCAGCGATCCTCCTGGGCCTCCTCTTCGGGCTGCCGACTCTACGACTGCGCGTCGACTACCTCGCGATCGTCACCATCGCCGGGGGCGAGGTGCTGCGCACGGTGATCCGCTCCGGCGACAAGGACTCACTCACCGGAGGGGTCTTCGGGATCACACAGTTCGCGACGACATTCTTCGGCGCGAACCCCTTTCCCGAAGGCGAATACGGCTGGGGGCGCCTCGCGTTCACCGAGAGGCAGCTCTGGGTCGCGGTCGTCGCATGGTCGCTGGTCGCGCTCGCGACGATCCTCCTGGTGCTACTGGTGCGAAGCCCGTGGGGGCGCGTGCTGCGTTCCATCCGCGAAGACGAGGACGCCGCCCGCTCGCTCGGTAAGAACGTCTTCGCGTACAAGCTCCAGAGCCTGGTGACCGGCGGTGTCATCGCAGCTTTCGCGGGGATGATCATCGCCATCGAGAGGCAGTCGGTTCACCCCGACACCTACCTGCCGGCCGGTACGTTCCTCGCCTACGCGGTACTCATACTGGGTGGGACCGCCTCGCGGCTCGGCCCGGTCCTCGGCGCCGTCGTCTACTGGTTCCTCTTCGAGTTCACCGACGGGTTCCTGCGCGGTGCGATCTCCGCGGGGTGGATCCCCGGGGCCTCCTCTCGGAGACCGACGTCGGCCCGTTCCGAATGATGCTCGTCGGCCTGGCGCTGATGCTGCTCATGATCTTCCGTCCGCAGGGTCTGCTCGGCAAGCGCGAGGAGGTGCTCCTCGATGCCCGCTGACGCCGTGTTCGCGGCCGAGGCGGTCACCGGCTCACGGAAGCCCGACGCGATCCTGGTGGTCAACGGCATGCACCGCTCCTTCGGGGGCCTGGCAGCCGTCGACGTGGGGCACCTCGAGGTCCAGCGTGGAGTGATCACGGCGCTGATCGGCCCGAACGGAGCGGGCAAGACGACGCTCTTCAACCTGCTCACAGGCTTCGACCGCCCCGACGGCGGTTCCTCGACGTTCGACGGTCGACCCGTAACGGGGCTCCCGCCGCACCGGATAGCCCGCGCCGGAATGATCCGTACCTTCCAGCTGACGAAGGCGCTCGCCAAGATGAGCGTCCTCGACAACATGATGCTCGCGGCTCCGCACCAGCGCGGTGAGCGGATCGTCTATGCCCCGCTGCGCAGTGCATGGAGGCACCAGGAGCGCGACGTGGAGGAGCGGGCGGGCTCGCTCCTCGAGAAGTTCGGCCTCGCCGACCTCCGCGACGACTACGCGGCCACGCTCTCGGGTGGCCAGCGCAAGCTCCTGGAGATGGCGCGCGTCCTCATGGCCGAGCCGAAGATGGTCCTCCTCGACGAGCCGATGGCCGGCGTGAACCCTGCGCTGGTCGAGTCGCTGCTGCATCACGTCAGGGAGCTGCGCGACGAGGGGCTGACGGTGCTCTTCGTCGAACACGACATGGACGTCGTGATGGGTATCAGCGACTGGGTCGTCTGCATGGGGGAGGGACGCGTCATCTCCGAGGGCCGCCGGCGGTCGTGGCCGCCGACGAAGCGGTGATCGAGGCATACCTGGGTCAGCGCCACGCTCGTGGCGGTGCCCGGTGAGCGCGATTGCGCCTCAGAAGCTGGTAGAGGCCGAGTCGGTCGTCGCCGGCTACCTGCCCGGGGTCGACATCCTCACCGGGTGCAGCCTCTCGCTCGCCGTCGGGGAGATCGTGGGCGTGATCGGGCCGAACGGCGCCGGCAAGTCGACGCTCCTCAAGGCGATGTTCGGGCTCGTAGCCGTCCGCTCCGGCGTGGTGAGGCTCAGTGGAGACGACGTGACGAACCTGGCGGCCAACGCACTGGTCGAGCGCGGCGTCGGGTACGTGCCGCAGAGGGAGAACGTCTTCCCGAGCCTCAGCATCGAGGAGAACCTCCGAATGGGGCTCTACCTGAGACCCCATGCGTGGACCGAGCGGTTCGACGTGGTGACCGGGCTCTTCCCGCTGCTGGCCGAGCGCAGAAGGCAGCGTGCCGGGTCGCTCTCGGGCGGCGAGCGGCAGATGGTCGCGATGGCGCGGGCACTGATGATGGACCCGACGGTCCTCTTCCTCGACGAGCCCTCAGCGGGGCTCTCGCCGATCTTCCAGGAGCAGGTCTTCGAGCGGATCCAGCAGATCAACGCGGCCGGGGTCTCCGTCGTGATGGTCGAGCAGAACGCGACGCGCTGCCTGGAGATCTCGCACCGTGCGTACGTTCTCGACCAGGGACGGGACGCTTACACGGGCACCGGCGACGAGCTCCTCGGCGACCCGAAGGTGACCGAGCTCTACCTGGGGACACTCGCGGCCCGGAGGCTGTGACCGTCCCGGACGCGCTGCGGGGGCCCCGAGGGGCCCCCGCTCCGCGCAGGACTGCTGATCGGCGTCAGCCGACCGGGACGCTCTCGTCGATGATCGAGACAGCGCCATCGGCGTCGAACTCCCACGTGTCGTAGGCGCCGGCGCCGGGCTCGCCGGCGTCGACGAAGTCGAGCGGACCGGCGGCACCGTCGTAGTCGATGTCCTCTCCCGCCTCCAGGAGGGCGAGGCAGTCGGCGTACAGCGTGCACTTCTCACCGTCCTTGGTGACGCTGTTCATGTGCTGCTGGATCGCCTCGGGTGCATCGGAGCCGGCCTCCTGGGCGGCGAGCGCGGCCACGACGACGCAGTCGTATGCGTGCCCCGAGAAGATGGTGTCGGTGCCGGGCGCGAACGCCTCGAAGCGGTCGCGGAACGTCGGGTCGCCGTCGGCGGGTGCGGCGGAAGGCGCCGTGCCACGGATGCCCTCGACGACGGTCGGGTCGTCGGGGTCGACCTTCTCGTAGAAGCTCCCGCTCTGAATGCCGTCGGTGCCGTACCACTGGACATCGGCCGGGCCGATGGACGCGGCGATGGCCGCCTGCAGCACGAGACCGCCCTCGTCGAACGCGATCATCGCGATCGAGTCGGCGCCGGAGTCGACTAGCTGCTGGACCTCGGCCTGGTAGGCCCCAGCCTCGGGGTCGTAGAGGATCGGGTCGCCCACCGTGACGCCGGCGGCATCGAGCTCCTCGACGAGGGCGTTGGCGAAGCCCTCGCCGTACTCGTCGCTGCGAGCGATCACCGCCGCCGTCTCGGCCCCGTCGTCGACCATGAGGTCGGAGAGAACCTGCGCCTGCAGGTTGTCGGGTGGAGCGGTGCGGAAGTAGTAGCCGCCGTCGTCGTAGGTGGTGAACTGAAGGCCGGTGTTCGACGGCGAGCACTGCACCACCGGCGTACCCGTGATCTTGTCGATCACGGCCAGCGAGACGCCTGACGCCGCGGCGCCGACGATCACGTCGACGCCCTCGGCGAGGAGCTTGTCGGCAGACGCGCTGGCTATGTCGGCATCGGTGCCGCTGTCCTGGGCGACGAGGACGACGTCGGCGCCGTTGACGCCACCCGCCTCGTTGATCTCGTCGCCGGCCATCTTCACGGCCTCGATCATCGGTGGGCCTAGGAAGTCGAGGGCCCCGGTCTGCGGTAGCAGGTACCCGATCTTCAGCGTGCCGTCGCCCTCGACCGCCCCGCCCGTCGTCGTGGCCGTGTCGCCTTCGGCGGTGGTCGTCGCACCTCCGGCGGTGGTGTCGCTGCTGCTGTCGTCGTCGTCGCCGCCGCAGGCGGCGACGACCAGGCGCCTACCGCCACCACGGCGAACGATCTCAGCCAGCGTCGTCTCGATGTCAGATCTCTCATGTGTCTCCTCCAGAGTCTTGCCTCGGCGGCCGACGCTACAGGTTCGGCCGCCCGCGCGCGTGGCTACCGGCCGATCAGTGTCCTGTCGGGTGGTCCCGGTGGCCGGGCCCGGGGGTAGCCTGTGACGGCACGACAGCGTCCGCCCGACAGGGCCGTGGCGCCCGATCCGGAGGCAGAGCCGTGAGTCGCCCCACTCGCTTCGAGCACTTCAGGTATCTCGGCGACAAGCGGACGCAGGTCGTCTACGACCTCGACCTGTCCGACGATCCGGATGTCGCTGCCGAGGTGGAAGACCTGATGGAGTCGGAGCAGTTCGCGGCATTCGGCCCGGACACCCTCGCCGAGGCGCGTAACCGCGGATACCGGCCCCACCGCTCGATCATCGGGGCCGAGCGCGCCGCGGCCACCTCGGCCGGCGACTGAAGGGCCGAGTGCCGAGAGCGATCGACGTACACGTTCATCCCTCGACCCCCGAGTGGGTCGAGGACGCGCTCGGCGAGCTCGGGCCGGCGTGCGAGGCGTACTTCCGCGTCTCGCTCCGCGCCACGACGTCGGTGAGATGGCGGCCGTCTTCCGTTCGGCCGACGTCTTCGGCGTCCTCCTCGCGTGGGACGCGGAGACAGCCACCGGGCTCCCGCCGGTGACCAACGACTTCGTGGCGGCGTGCGTGCGCGAGCACCCCGACGTGTTCTGCGGCTTCGCGTCGGTAGACCCGCACAAGGGCGACGCTGCGGTCGCGGAGCTCGAGCGCGCGGTGCGCTTCCTCGGCCTGCGCGGCCTGAAGCTGCACCCGACGGCTCAGGGCTTCCGGCCGTGCGACGAGATCGCCTACCCGATCTACGAGGCGGCGCAGGCGCTCGGCATCCCCGTGACCGTGCACACCGGTACCACTGGGCTGGGAGCGGGCATGCCGGGCGGCGGACGCATGAAGCTGGAGGCGTCACGACCGATCCACCTCGACGCCGTAGCAGCCGACTTCCCCGATCTCCAGGTGGTGATGGCCCATCCCGCGTGGCCGTGGCAGGACGAGCAGATCGCCGTTGCGCTCCACAAGCCGAACGTGTGGATCGACCTCTCGGGATGGTCCCCCGCCGATTCGCGCCCGAGCTGGTCCGAGAGATCCAGGGGAGGCTGCAGGACCGTGTGCTCTTCGGCACCGACTACCCCTTCCTGAGCCACGACCAGTGGCTCTCGGCCTGGGCGACTCTCGGCTGCTCCGACGAGATCACCGAGAAGGTGCTGTTGGGCAACGCGCGCGCCTCCTGGGCGTCGGGGCCTAACCGCATGTCCGGCACCCCGGTACCGGCGCGTGGAGAGCTGAGCATGGAGGAGTTCCACTCCGACGGGCTCCGACTCGCCGCCCACTGGAGGCGGCCGGAGCGCGTGGGGCGGGTACCGGCGCTGGTGCTGGTCCCGGGCTTCCCGCGCGGCACCGGGGGCGCCGCGATGGTCGGGGCGACATACGCGCTCCTGGTGGACCGGATCCCGAGGGAGACAGGGTGGGCGGCGATGACGTTCACCTTCCGGGGCACCGGCGCGTCGGAGGGCGACTTCTCGATCGAGGGATGGCTGGCAGACGTGCGCGCGGCCATCGACGCGGTCGGTGCACGCCCCGACGTGACGGGGGTCTGCATCGCCGGGTTCAGGCTCGGGGGCACTCTCGCGGTCGTCTCGGCCGGCAACGACGAGAGAGTGCGGGGAGTCGCGTCGTTTGCGGCTCCCGCATCGCTGCGCGAATGGGTGCGTGACCCGGCCTGGTTCCTCGAGTATGCGCGCCGAACCGGAGTGCTCCGTACCCCCGGGTACCCGTCCGACCCGGTGGCGTGGACGCGCGCCATCGCCACGCTCGATCCATTGGACGCCGCCGCTCGGATCGCTCCGCGCCCGTGGATGATCGTCCACGGCTCCGACGACGACGTCGTTCCCGTGGAGAACGCCCATACCCTCGCCGAGGCGGCCGGGGACGGGTGCGAGCTGCGGATCGTCGAGCACGGAGCGCACCGCCTCCGGCACGATCCCCGTGCGATCGCACTGCTCCTCGGGTGGCTCGCCCGGCAGTCCCCGTGAATTCTCCTGGCGGATCGGCGCCCTAGACGGCGAGCGAGGCGCGCGCAGCGGCGAGAACGGTCGCGAGCGTCGCGTCGATGTCGTGCTCGGGCACCCATCCGGTGGCCGAGGTGATCCGCGACATGTCTCCGACCAGGCGCGGCACCTCGACCGGGCGCACCAGGTCGGGGTCGACGGCGAGGCGGAGTGGGCGCTCCGACATTGCGACCAGGCGTTCGGCCAGCTCGCCGATGCTCCTCCCCACGCCGGTGCAGATGTTGTAGACCTCGCCCGGCTCACCACGCGTGACGAGAAGCCTGTAGGCGCGCACCACGTCGCGCACGTCGAGCATCTCGCGGACCGGATCGAGAGAGCCCACTGCGATCTCGTCGGCTCCCGCCACTTCTGCCTCGGCGATGCGACGCGCAAGGGCGGGGATCAGGAAGGTCTCGGGCTGCCCTGCTCCTGTGTGGTTGAAGGGGCGGGCGCGCACCGTGGCGACTCCGGTACCGAGGAACGCCTGCAGCGCGAGGTACCCGCGGCGACCTTGCTGGCGCCGTACGGCGTAGACGGGCGCAGTGGAGCATCCTCTGCGAGGGGCAGGTCGTCTTCGCGGACGCGCCCGTACTCCTCGGCGCTGCCCACGACGAGCACGCGTCCGACACCGGCATCACTGCACGCATCGAGGACGTTCAGAGTCCCCTCGACGTTGACGCGGATCACGGCGAGCGGGTCGCGCCAGGATTCGCCGACATGGGTCAGCGCGGCCAGGTGGTAGACGGCGTCGGGCCGGCTGCCGGCTATGGACTGCGCGATGGCGGTTCGATCGCTGATGTCGACCGCCGACTCGCCAGTGCGGTCTATCTCGATGACGTCGTCGCCACAGTCCCGCAGGTGGGCGACTAGGTGTGTGCCCGCGAATCCGCGCGCTCCGGTGACGAGCGCGCATCAGTGCGCCACCCCAGCGCGGGCGACCGAGCGGTAGGCGGCGACGTGCCGATCGATCGACTCGGACCATGTGAACGGCGCCGCCCGGGGCGGTCCGGCGCGGCGCAGACGCGTGGCCTCCGACGCGTCGCCGAGGACGCGGGTGAGCGCTGCGGCGAGCGCACTCGAGTCGCCGGGGGCGACGAGGAGCGCGGCGTCGCCCACCACCTCCTCGACGGCGGATCCCGTGGTCGAGACCAGTGGGGCACCGCAGGCGAGCGCCTCCAGGGCGGGCAGGCCGAAGCCCTCCTCGAGCGACGGATACGCGACCACGTCTGCCCGGCGGAAGAACGCCGGGATGGCCTCGTTGGGGAGGTATCCCGGCCGGATCACGCGGGTGGCCACGCCGCTGGCGACGATCGCCTCGCGCACCGCTCTCGCACCCCAGCCGTCGCCGCCGGCGAGGACGAGCCGCAGGTCGGGTCGGGAGCGGGCTACCTCCGCGAAGGCATGCACGAGAGTGGGAGCGTCCTTGCGTGGCTCGAGGGTGCTCGCGAATGCCACGTAGGGCGGGACTATCCCGTGTGGCGCCAGGATCTCGAGGTCTCCGCGTGAGAGCGACGGCGACCCGTCGTCCGGCGCGAAGCGCGAGTGGTCCACGCCGTGGTGAACGACGACGGTCTCGCCGGCCGGTGTCGCGATGTGAGCGAGGCGCGACTCGGTGAACCCGCTCACGCAGACGACGAGACTCGCCCGGCGCGCAGCGGAGCGGATCATCCGTCTGAAGAACGCGACCTTGCTCCGCTCGTGCCACTCGGGATGGTCGAAGAAGGTCAGATCGTGGACGGTGACCACGGCCGGGACGGTCAGGCGCAGCGGCATCGTGTAGTGGGGGCCGTGCCACACGTCGATGCCGAGCCTCACCGCGAGGCTGGGTGCGGCCGCCTGCTCCCACACCAACCGGGCAGGCCGCGACGACGGCGCCTCGGCGTGCACCGATGCACTCGGCGCCTCGTTCCTCCACCGGGTGGCGTCGTCGGCCCTCGCGAGCAGGTGTAGGTCGAGGTCGCCGCGTGCCCCGAGGCTGCGAGCTAGGGCGACCGTGTATACGCCGGCTCCGACCGGGCGCGGCGGTACCGCCGACACGTCGAGGAGGACACGCACCCGCCGAGTCTACGAGTGGCCGGCCCCGGCACCCTGTCCGTGGCGCCGGATGGCGAGCTCGTAGGCATCGACGTGGGCGTTGACCGATCGGTCCCAGGTGAACGCGGCGGATCGGTCTCTGCCGCGACGCCCGAGATCCGCTGCACGGTCGGGGTCGCGCAGCAGAACGCGGATCGCCTCCGCCAGCCCGGCAGGGTCGTCGGGCGGAACGAGTGACCCGGCTCCGTCCACGACCTCGCCGAGCGCCGAGCCGGCCGTCGCGACCACGGGGCAGCCGCGCGCCATTGCCTCGAGTGCTGGGAGCCCGAAGCCCTCGTACGCGGACGGCATGACCGTCGCCGCAGCGCGACGGTACAGCGCGTCGAGTAGGTCGGGTTCCACGAACCCGAGCACGCGGATGCCCGGCGCATCGAGCCCGCCGACGCTGCCCCAGCCCGAGGGGCCGGCCACAGCGAGCGCGAGCGACGGGTACTCGGCGCGCAGCGCCGCGAATGCGGCTGCGAGAACCGGTAGCCCCTTGCGCGGCTCGATGGTGCCGACCGCGAGGAGGAACGGATGCTCGATCCCGGCCGAGGCGAGCAGAGCGTCTATCTCGGGGCCGGAGACTGTGCTCGGCGTGTCGACGCCGTGGTGGATCGTCACGACCGCGTCGGGATCGAAGCCCTCGGTGATCAGCTCCGAGCGCGTGAACGCCGTGGGGGCGATGAGTACGTGCGCCTCGCGGCGCGCGATGTCGAGGGCGCGCAGGTGGAACGAGCGGCCTCGGCGCGTCGTGCGCTCCGGGAGGCGGAGAAACGCGATGTCGTGGACGGTGACGACGAGCGGGAGGCCCGGGGCGGGGGGCACGGCGAGGCTCGGGGCGTGCACCACGTCGACCGCGCCGGGGATGCGCAGCCGCGGCCGGCGGAGCCGGTGCCAGGCCTCGTATCTGAGACCTCCCCTTGGCACGCCGAGGTCGACCCACTCGATTACCGCGGGTCCGTCGGCGGGACGCGCCGGCGGCGAACGCGACCGGTTCGACGCCCTCCGACGGGAGCATCGTCAGGAGCCGGCGGACGTACCGGCCGATCCCACCGGGCACCGGCTGCAGGAGCTGGCCCGCATGGACCGCGACCCTCATCCCGACATCCGCTCGTAGACCGCCGCCAGGCCGGCCGCGGTGGCTGACCACTCGAAGAGATGGACCCGCTCCCTCCCACGGTCGACGTACGAGCGCCTGAGGTCTTCCGACGAGAGAAGCGAGTCGAGAGCCGCGGCGAGCGCAGCCTCGTCGGCGGGGTCCACGAGGAGCGCGCCGTCGCCCGCCACCTCCGGGACGGCCCCCGATCGCGCCGCGACGACCGGCACGTCGCACGCCATCGCCTCGAGGACCGGGAATCCGAACCCCTCGTACACCGACGGGTACGCGAGCACCGTGGCGTTGTCGAGGAGGGCCCGCCGTGCCGCATCCCCGACGGGTCCGGTGATCGCTACGCGAGAGCGCAGCGCCGGCGGTAGTGCCATGACGGCGGAGTCGACGTCGGGCCGCGCTGGCCCGTCGGGCCCTGCGAGCACGAGCCGGAGACCCGGGTGCGAGCCGGCCGTCGACCCGAATGCCCGCACGAGGAGGGGGAGGTTCTTGCGCGGTTCGAGGGTGCCGATGGCCAGCACGTAGGGACCCTCGCCGATCGTGCCGGCCACCTCGTCGGGGATCTCCGCCGAGCTCGGTCCGAGAGCGGGGACTCCGAGGGGCACGACCTCGATGCGGCCGGCGGCGTCGAGGCCGGGCCCGAAGATATCCTCGATCTCGGATGCGACGAAGGCCGAGGTGGTGTGGATCGTCGCACCGCGTGAGACGGCGCGCCGGAGTGCAGGCTCGAAGGCACGCACCTCCGGTGTGCAGAGGTCGGGGTAGCGGACGAAGGAGCAGTCGTAGACACTGACGAGTGTCGGATGACGGCTCGGCGGCGCCAGGTAGTTGGTGGCGTGGACGAGTTCGGCTGCGCCGAGGAAGCGGTCGATGCGCGGGTGGTCGGCCCGGGTCCACGAGGCGAGGAGCAGTCGCGCCGGGAGCGGAACGAAGCGGGTGGCGGCCGGCAGGGAGGAGCGGTGGGACCGGGCCCTGATGCTCAGCGCGTAGGGGACCAGTGGCGGCGCCGCATCGAGGGCACCGAGCGCGGCGATGATCTCTGCCACGGTCACCCCGATCCCGGTGCGGACCCCGACCAGGGGAGTGACGTCGATGGCGACGGGGTGCGCACCGGTCGGCATAGGCGGTGTTCGTAGCACAGGGGGTCCGATCCGGCGCCGGCGGAGGCCCCACTCAGAGCCACCGCTCCACCGACACCCGGTTCGGAGCGACCTCGGTTCCCCACCTCGCCCGAGGCTCCCGAGGCCATTTTCAGCGCAAGTTACCGTTTGGTCAAGTAACGCGATGTACCATTTTAGTCACTTGCACGCGGGAGGCCCGAGTGAGCGAGTACGCGGAGAAGCGCCGGCGGACGCGGGAGGCCTTCCTTCAGGCTGCCTTCGAGGCGCTGCCCGGCGCCCTCGGAGAGGGAGTGGTCGCCGCGCTGGGCCCCGCCATGCTCGCCCGGAGGGCCGGACTGTCGCGCCAGACCTTCTACCGCCACTGGCCCCCCGACAGAGAGTCCTTCCTGGGCGACCTGGTCGAGTACTCCCTCTCCCCGGAGCGCACTTACGAGAGCACGATCCTGCCGGACCTCCTGGCCGCCTCCGGCACCGACCCGCTCACCGCCACCGAGCTGATCCGCGGTGCCGCGATGGCCGAGTACGAGGCGACCCTCGAGCTGCGGAGCCTGCACCGCGAGGTGGTCTCCTGGGCGCTCCTCACCGACGCGCTGGTAGCGGCCGAGGTTGGTGCGCCGGGAGAGCCGCCACGAGCCTTGCGCGACGCCGTGGGTCGCTACTACGCGCAGATCACCGATGATCTCGTCGCCGTGTACGAGGAGCTCCTCGGCGGCTGGGGCGCGAGATGGCGCCGGGTACCTCGGTGCGCCAGTTCGCGGCGGTCCTCACAGGGCTGACCGAGGGGATGGCGATGCGGTGGCTCGTGGATCCCGACCTGGTCCCCCCTCGCTCTTCGCCGACGTGGTGCTCGCCCTCGTCCCGGCGTTCACACGGCCGCTCCCCGGGCCATCGCTCGGCCCACCCGCATCGTTCTTTCTTGACGGCGACCAGGCGACCGACAGGGTTGATGCCGGAGCCGCGAGCGCGGTGGGAGCGGCACCAGGCGCGACCGAGTCGTCGCAGCGCAGGAGCGGTCGCAGGCGCGTGGAGAGGACACGTTCGGCGATCGTCGCGGCGGCCCGGACCGAGTTCGCGATTCGGGGCTACGGCGGGGCGACGATCGGCGGGATCGCGTCCGCCGCCGGCCTCAGCGAGTCGACCGTCTACGAGCACTACGGCTCCAAAGCGGGCCTGGCAGCGGCGTCGTTCGCGGGGGGGCACGCCGAGGCTGTCGCGGCACTTCGCGCCGACGGTGCGGCCCCCCTCACGCGTCTGCACAATCATCTCGGCCGCGTCTATGCGCTGCTGGTTGCGGATCGCGCGGGGACCAAGGCCCTCTTCGACGCGGTGATGGAGGTGACGGTCGAGGGACCTCCGACCAGTCCGACCGACCCGCGCGTGCTGGTGCCGCTGCCCGACGTCATGGTCCCGGTCATCTCCGACGCCCAGGCGGAGGGCGAGCTGGGGGCCGGCGTCGATCCGTGGACGATCGCCGGCCATCTCGTGGGGCTGTTGATGCTCAACGTGCTCATGAACCCGATGGAGCCCGAGGCCGCCTGCCGGCGCATCGAGGACCTCGCCTTCGGTGGCCTCTACCGCGAGAGCATCGGAGGCGACGGGCCGGCGGGTCGAGTGTGAGGGGGCGTGCGCGAGAGGTGCGGGGCCGGTCGGCACGCCGGTAGGGGCCCCCACCGGTCCCCCGTCCCCAACCGGCGCGAGATCCGTGGTGCCTGTGGATCTGAGGCCGACCGACAACCCGCAAGCACGACTATCACGGGTTTTCTGAACTCCGTCAAGTAACACCGTGTACCGTTTCCATGTTCAGGTAGAGCGTTCTCAACGGGGGCGATCAGGTGGGCACGAGGGCGACGGATCCGGCCGGCAAGTCGGCGAGAACGCGCGAGCGGCTGCTTCAGGCGGCCCGCGAGCTCCTCCCGGGCTCCCTTCGCGAGGGGCTGGAGCACTCACTCGGCCCCGTGGCTGTGTCGCGCCGGGCCGGCGTGTCGCGCCAGACGTGGTACCGGCACTGGGGGCCGACGGCGACCCGTTCGTCGAGGATCTCGTGGAGTACCTCCTGCCGATCTCGCGTGGCGTCGCCGGGGTGATCAACGACAGCACCTCGCGACTGGGGCCGGGGAGCGAGCCGCTTGGCGTGGAGGCGGCGACGATGCTCGCGAGTAGCGCCTTTCACATCTCCGCCGACCCCGAGTTCCTCCTCAGCAGGCACATCGCGTTCGCCCTCGCGATCGAGGAGCGCATCGTCGCCGAGCGCGAGGGGAGGAGACGGGGGGCGGCGTCACGGCGCTGGTGCGGGAGTACTTCGACCGCTACACCGACACCCTCGTCGACGCCATCGGGCAGATCCTCGATTCCTGGGGGCGTGAGCCGGCCCCACCCTTCGAACTGCGGGACCTCGCGGTGATCCTGACGGCCATGGCGGCGGGGATCTCCTTCCGGCGCTCCGTCGACCCGGAATCGGTGCCCGACAACCTCGGACGCGACGCGATCCTCCTGCTGGCGCCGTCGCTCACGCGGGTGGCCCCGGGGCGGGACGATCGCGCGCCCGCGGTCGTCGCCGGCAGCGGGTCCGAGCACGCGGGCGTCGCCCACTCCGCGCAGCGAGCTGCGGGCCGGCGTCGAGTCCAGCGGTCGCGTTCGGCGATAATCGCCGCTGCTTGGAGGGAGTTCGACCTGCGCGGGTACGCAGATGCATCGATCGCGGCAATCGCCGCCGGCGCCGACGTATCCGAGACGACGGTCTACGAGCACTTCTGGAGCAAGGCGGGGGTGGCGAGGGCCTGCTACGAGGTGGAGTACCGGGAGCTCTCCAGGGCCCTCGAGACCGATGCGGCGGAGCCGGTCGCACGGATCCGCAATCACGTGGTGCGCCTGGCGGCCCTGCTGCGCGACCATCCGGCGCTCCCCGCGGCGGTACTCGACGGGTTCGGGCAGATGGGCGACATCGGTCGAGAGATCCACGCCCGTGACCCCCGCCGCCTGACGCCGCTTCCCGTTCCCCTCGTGGGGCCGATCAGGGAGGCGAAGAGCGCGGGGCGTATCAGGACCGATCTGAAGTCCATCGACATCGCTACCGCGATAACGACGCTCACGGTCGTCCAGGTGTCGCACCGGCCGGAGAGCTCGGCCGAGAGCATCGCCCGTCAGGTCGGGGCCATGACTCTCGATGGCGTCCTCACCACGGCAGTTCGTGAAGCTGCCGATGGTGACGTGGCACAGGACCGAACGTAGAACCTGCAGGGCGTCCCTTCCGGAGCGTCGGACGGCCGGTAGCCTTGACCGGACGTGAATGGCTCTGACGGCGACTGCTCGGCGTGTCGAGGGTCTGGCGCGGGGCCGGGCGAGACCGACGTCCGGACCGGTGCCCGCCTGTCTCGACGCGCCGCGCTCCGCCTCGGCGGGGCGGCCGGGGTCGCCGCAGCGGTCTCTTCACGGCTGAGCCCGCTCGGCGCACTCGCCCGCGGGCGCGCGTCGAGAGAGACCAGGATCGAACCGGTCCCCGACTGGCCGGCGCCCCCGATCGTCACGCGGGCGCAGTGGGGCGCCGACGAGTCGATCCGAGAGGCCGGTCAGATCTACGACCCCGTGGTCGAGAAGATCGTCGTCCACCACACCGTCACGCCGAACCACCCGACCGACCCGGCGGCGACTGTTCGGAGTGTCTACAACTACCACGTGTCGGGCGAGTACATCGACGTCGCGTACAACTGGCTCATCGACGAGCAGGGCCGGATCTACGAGGGGCGGTGGGCCCGCGACTACCCGGGAGGCGTCACGCACACGGGTGAGCGCCGCTCCAGGCAGGTGCGGGGCGGTCACGCCTACCTGCACAACTCCAGGACCATCGGCATCGCGATGCTCGGCACCTGGACCACGACCTTACCGCCGCAGCCGGCGATCGACGCGCTGGAGACGCTGATTGCCTGGAAGTGCGCGCGGTGGGGCATCGACCCGCGTGGATCGTCGAGCTACTTGCGATCCGACGGTGTCGTCGAGTACCTGCCGAACATCATCGGCCATCGCGACGTGAGGGCGACGACCTGCCCGGGCGACCCGATACTCGGGATGCTCCCCGGCCTGCGCGACACGGTCGCGGCCGGGATGAAGCGAGGCCGTAACGGCTACTGGATCGTGTCGAGCGCCGGAGGGGTGATCCCCTTCGGCGACCTCGCCGACAGAGGCGATCTCGTGAGGCTCGGCGTGCGCGGATCGATCGTCGGCATGGCCGCGCACCCGGGCGGCAGGGGCTACTGGCTCCTCGGCTCCGACGGTGGGATCTTCGCGTTCGGTGCCGCACGCTTCTTCGGTTCGACGGGTGGGATGAGGTTGGATCGGCCGGTGGTCGGGATGGCTGCCACACCGTCGGGGAAGGGCTACTGGTTGGTTGCGAGCGACGGTGGGATCTTCAGTTTCGGCGACGCGCGCTTCTTCGGTTCGACGGGTGGGATGAGGTTGGATCGGCCGGTGGTCGGGATGGCTGCCACACCGTCGGGGAAGGGCTACTGGTTGGTTGCGAGCGACGGTGGGATCTTCAGCTTCGGCGACGCGCGCTTCTTCGGTTCGACGGGTGGGATGAGGTTGGATCGGCCGGTGGTCGGGATGGCTGCCACACCGTCGGGGAAGGGCTACTGGTTGGTTGCGAGCGACGGCGGGATCTTCACCTTCGGCAAAGCGCGCTTCCACGGCTCCGCGCAGACTCATCACCCGAACGCTCCCGTCGTCGACATCCTGGCGACCACGACGGGCGACGGCTACGCGATCCTGTCGGGCGACGGCGGCGTCTACACCTTCGGCGACGCCCGGTATCTCGGTGCGAGCGCGGGCCGGCTCCGCGACGCCGTCGGCATCGGCGGCCTCCTCGGCCCTCGCGCCTAGCCGGGGCGGACCGGCCCGGACGGAGGAGACGTGACCGAACGAATCGAGAGTCTGCTCGGGCGGCTGACCCTCGAGGAGAAGGTCGCGATCTGCTCGGGTGCCGATCTCTGGCACAGCGGTGGGGTCGAGCGTCTGGGCGTCGGAGCGCTCAAGGTCTCCGACGGCCCGAGCGGAGTGCGCGGCGAACGGTTCAGCGGCACGAGCTCGACATCGTTCCCGTGCGGTACCGCGCTCGGGGCAACCTGGGACACCGGCCTCGTCCGGCTCGTCGGCGAGGCAATGGGTGACGAGGCGCGCGGCAAGGGGGTGCACGTAGTGCTCGCCCCGACCGTCAACATCCACCGTCATCCACTCGCCGGGCGCAACTTCGAGTGCTACTCCGAGGATCCGTACCTCAGTGCGCGGATGTCGGTTGCGTTCGTCGAAGGAGTCCAGTCGCGCGGAGTGGGGTGCTCGGTGAAGCACTTCGTCGCGAACGACCAGGAGCACGACCGGATGACGATCTCAGCGGAGGTCGACGAGCGGACGCTGCGCGAGATCTACCTACCGCCGTTCGAGGCCGCAGTGCGCGAGGCCGGTGCGTGGGCGGTCATGTCGGCGTACAACCGGGTCGGCGGCACGTACTGCGCTGAGCACCGCGACCTGCTGACCGGGATCCTGAAGGAGGAGTGGGGGTTCGACGGGTTCGTGATCTCCGACTGGTGGGGTACGCACTCCACGGACACGGCGGCCAACGCAGGTCTCGACCTCGAGATGCCAGGCCCCGTGCGCTGGTTCGGCACTCACCTCGTGCAGGCTGTGTCTGCGGGCGATGTCGCCGAGGAGGTCGTCGACGGCATGGCAAGGAGGATGCTGCGCGCCGCGGAGCGCACGGGCGCGTTGGACCGACCCGGAGTCGGCGAGGAGGACTGCACCGAGCGCCCCGAGCGGAGCGCTGTCGCGCGTCGGGCGGCGACGGAGTCGGTGGTCCTGCTCCGCAACGATGGCGGCGTGCTGCCGTTCGACGCACCGTCGCTCGGCAGCATCGCCATCATCGGTGCCCACGCCGCGTATCCGGCCGTGATGGGTGGCGGATCGTCGATGGTGACGCCCCATCGCGTGAGCACGCCGCTGGCGTCGCTGCGCTCCGGCGTCGGCGGCGCAGTCGACGTCGTGTACGAGCGCGGTGCCCCCTCGGCCCCTGCGCCGCTGCCGGTTCTCGGCGACGCGCACCTAGCCGCCCCCTGCGGTGCGAGTACCGGAGTGGGACGGCCTTCGACGGGCCTGCGGAGATCCTGGAGGAGAGCCAACGCGCCAACTTCGTGTGGTTGCCGAACTGGACCGACGCGATCGACCTCGCCTCCTACACCGTGCGGTTGACCGGGAGCGTCGTCGCCGGCGAGACGGGTGCGTGGCACTTCTCCCTCACCAGCGTCGGAAGGAGTCGTCTCTTCGTCAACGGCGATTCCGTGGTCGACAACTGGGACGCCCGTCGTCGGGGAGCATCCTTCTTCGGGCGCGGGAGCGTGGAGGCCACAGGGACCGTCGCATTGACGTCGGGGGAGGTCGTCGACGTCGTCGTCGAGTACTCCTCCGATGCAATCCCGATGGGCGGGCTGACGGTCGGGTGCTTCCCCCACTCCGACCGACGCGATCGAGAGGGCCGCCGCTGCGGCGGCCGCGGCCGACGCGGCCGTCGTCGTCGTCGGAACAGGCCCCGACTGGGAGACAGAGGGCCGGGACCGCCCGCACATGGGCCTGCCGGGCGACCAGGACGCGCTCGTCGACGCGGTGGTCGCGGCACGTCCGGACGCGGTGGTGGTCGTGAATGCGAGCGCCCCGCTCGCCCTGCCCTGGAGAGGACGGGCGCGCGCTGTCCTGTGGCAGTGGTTCCCCGGCCAGGAGGGTGGCGACGCCCTAGCCGACGTGCTTCTGGGCGTGGTGTCGCCGTCGGGGCGCCTCCCGACGACGTTGCCCCGGCACATCGAGGACACGTCCGCGTTTGCCCACTACCCGGGAGCAGGAGGTGTCGTCAGCTACGGGGAGGGCATCTTCGTCGGCTACCGGGGGCACGACGCGGCCGGCGTGGACCCGGCGTTCTGCTTCGGGCACGGCCTCTCCTACACCACCTTCGAGTACTCGGACCTCGCGGTCGATGCTCCGCCGCCGGGGCGGGAGGAACCGCTACGAGCGACCGTCGACGTAACGAACACGGGCGAGCGCGCAGGCGCCGAGGTGGTGCAGTGCTACGTGCACCCGAGGGAAGCGAGTGTTCCCCGGCCGCCGCAGGAGCTGAAGGCCTTCGCCCGGGTGGATCTCGCTCCAGGGGAGTCAACACGAGTCGTGCTGGATCTCGACGAGCGTGCGTTCGCACACTGGGACGACACCGTTCACGCGTGGCGTGTCGAGCCCGGCGAGTACGAGATCCGCGCCGGCGCCTCCTCGCGCGACATCCGTGCGACGGCGTTCGTCGAGCTCGCCGGCCGGCTCTGACCCGGAGTTGCGGTGCGACGGCTGCCGCGAGCCTTACAGGACGAGCTCGGCGAGGATCTCGAGCGCCTCGGCCTGACCGCCGCCGCCGACGATGAGCGTCCCGACACCCGACTCCTTCCAGGCGTCGATCCGGTCCGCGATGCGCTCGCGGGGGCCGAGAAGGGAGACCTCGTCGATGAGCTCGAACGGAACGGCGGCAGCGGCCTCCTGCTTCTTGCCCTCGAGGTAGAGGTCCTGGATCTTCTTCGCCTCGGCCTCGAACCCGTAGCGGCAGGCGAGGTCGTTGTAGAAGTTGCGGCCGCGTGCGCCCATGCCGCCCACGTAGAGGGCGATCATCGGGCGGATGAAGTTCGCGAGCTGCTCGGCGTCGTCGCCTACGACTACGGCGACCGTCGGAGCCACGTCGAAGCTCTCGAGGCTCTTGCCGCCCCCGGCCTTCTCGAAGCCGGCTCGAAGAGCAGAGCCGTATGCCTCGTCGAAGCGATACGGCGAGAAGAAGATCGGCAGGAGCCCGTCGCCGATCTCGGCGGTCAGCTCGACGTTCTTCGGGCCGATGGCGGCCAGGTAGATCGGGATGTCGGCGCGGCGCGGATGGACGATCATCTTGAGCGCCTTGCCGAGTCCGGTGGCGTCGGCGCCGCGGTAGGGGATGTCGTAGTGGTCGCCGTGGTGCTCGAGCGGCCCCTCGCGACGCAGGATCGTACGCACGATGTCTACGTACTCGCGCGTCTTGCCGAGCGGCTTGCCGTAGGGCTGCCCGTGCCATCCCTCGACGACCTGCGGGCCGGAGAGTCCGAGGCCGAGTACGAAGCGACCTGCGCTCATGCCGTCGAGAGTCGCCGCGGTCATCGCGGTCATAGCGGGGGTGCGTGCCGGCATCTGCATGATCGCCGGTCCCAGCTTGATCCGTTCCGTGTGCGCCATCAGCCAGGTGAGGGGCGTCACCGCGTCGGTCCCGTACGCCTCCGCGGTCCATGCGGAGTCGAAGCCGAGGCGCTCGGCGTGCTGGGCGGTGGCGATCGCCTGCGGGAGCCCGTTCGCCCAGTCCTGGTAGCCGAGGTTGATTCCGAGCCGCATGTGCTTCCTCCGATTGCAGAACCCGCGCTAGTGCCGCGCTGCGGATGATCCGGCATCGTCGCGCGCTCTTGACCGCACGGTCTACTTATGTGGGTCGTCGCTAGACTGACCGCCTGCGCGACCCAGAGCGGAGGTGCTGATGAGCCTGGTCACCCAGGTACTGCGGAACCCGGCGTCGCAGCGCCTGCTCCTGCTCGCCCACGGGTACGGGGCCGACGAGGGCGACCTGGCGGGGCTCGTCTCCTACCTGGATCCCGAGGGGCGCTACGCGGTGGTCCTGCCGCGCGGGCCGCACTCGGCGCCGGGCGTCCCAGGGTTCTCGTGGTACGACATGAGCACCGCGGCAGACACGGCCGGCGAGGGGAGCGGCCCCGCCGCAGAGGGCTTCGCAGAAGCCCTGGCTGCGCTCGACGCCCTCCTCGACGAGGCCTGCGACGAGCAGGGCCTCGAGCGCACCGAGGCCGTCGTCGGAGGCTTCTCCCAGGGGGCCGGGTTGGCGCTTGCGCTCGCCCTGGGTTCCGAGCCGGCCCGGCGGCCGCGCGGCGTGCTCGCGATGAGCCCCTTCCTGCCCGGACCGAACGCCCTTGGCCTCGGACAGCGGGCGCTCGCGGCAGTACCGGTCCTCGTGCAGCACGGCACCGGCGACCAGCTGGTGCCCGTGCAGCGCAGCCGCGACCTCGCGAGGGCGCTGCGGACGGTCGGCGTCCCTATCGTCTACCGCGAGTACCCGATGGAGCACCAGGTCGCGCTCGAGAGCCTTCACGACGCACGCGAGTGGATGCTGCGCGTCGTCGAGGGCGAGGTGCCCGACGAGCCGATCCCCGACGACCCCGTGGAGCTCGTCGCCTCGGTGACGACCGGGAAGTGGGATGCGGAGGTGCTGCGTGCCGACCTGCCGGTCATCGTCGACTTCTGGGCGCCGTGGTGCCAGCCGTGCCGGCAGGTCTCGCCCGTCGTCGAGCAGATCGCTGCGATGCGCCAGGGGTCATACAAGGTCGTGAAGGTGAACATCGACGACGAGCCCACGATCGCGCAGCAGTACGACGTGAAGAGCATCCCGATGATCGGACTGTTCCGCGACGGGCGCCTCGAACGCTCGTCGCTCGGTGCGAAGCCGCGTCAGCAGCTCGAAGCCGAGCTCGGCATGCTGGTCATCCCCTGAGCGTGTCTGGCGCGCTGCGAGCGCGCGTAGAGATCAGTCGGGACCGGCTACCGGACCCCACTCGGCGCGCAGCTGCTCGGCGAACTGCGCGGGCCCGGCACCTTCGCGCTCCAGCGCGTCGAGCATCGCGCGCACGAGCACGACATGGAACTTGTCGGCGGCCGGAGGCCGCGTCCTCCCGCTGCCGGCGTCGGCGTCTGCCTGTACCCGCACGGCGGTCCGGTACAGCGAGTTGGCCAGGTACTGGAGCATCTCCACCGTGAGGTCGCCGCTCCAGCGGAAAGTCTCGTCCCGCTCCGCGAGCGCTCCCCACTCGTCGAGGTAGTGGACGAAGCGGTCGAGCGCACGCAGCGGCACGTCACCGGGTTCTGCCCGCAGCAGGCGCACCGTCTCGCGCCCGAACTCCACCCAAGCCCTCGCGCTGTCCGGAGGGGACCGGTCCGACCTCGATACGCACACCGCGATCCTGCCACTACTCGGCACCCTGCGCGACGCGGCCCCGGCGTGACCGGGGCCGCGATCAGCGCTGAGCCGGGTGTGTTCTACCGGCGGGTGCGTGTGCGGCGGCGTGCGGCGAACGCCGTCAGACCTCCGCCGAGCGACGCTGCACCGATGGCGAGCAACGCAGTGGGGTCGCCACCGGTCCGCGGGAGCTCGGCCTCGGCAGCAGCCGCCTGGGTGGTCGCGGGAGCCACGGTGGTGGTCGGGGCCGCGCTGGTCGGAGCCACTGTCGTGGTCGGCGCGGCGGTCGTCGTCGGGGCCACGGTCGTGGTCGTCGGCGGCTCCGGAACGGTGAACTCCCCCGTCGTTGTAGGTGCCGAGCAACCGGCGGATCTCACCCTCGCCGTTGTAGCAGGCGGCTGTGATCAGGTAGACGCCCGGTGCTGTGCCCTCGGGGACGGTGAACTCGTGGCTCCAGGATCCCTGCTGCGCGGGTGCCTGGGCGCTCTGCTCGCCGGCCTCGAACCAGAGGTCGACCTGGAACGGAGACGGCTCGCCCCTCGGCTGCTCGATCTGCTGAGGGAAGGCGCAGTCGTCGCCGGAGACGGTCACGACGGTACCTGCGGGCCCCGACGACGGATCGACGGTGATGTCGCCGAGGTTCAGCGACGATCCGGCGCCTGCAGCCGTGGCCCCGACGGCGATCGAGGTGGCGGCGATCGCTAGTACGGACAAGATCTTCTTCATGTGGCCCCCTTGGACCTCCGCCCTGGGCGGGCGCTGCGTGTTGACCTGTCGCACGCTATCGCGAACGGTCGCCGCCGGGCGCGTATGCGCGACCGGGGGTCCGTCCTGCTCAGCGGAACGAGATCGTGCCTGCCACCCCCGTCGGTGAAGCGTCCGATCTCGGCGGCGACCGGACCGCCCGAGAGGGCGAGAGCCTCGACCAGATCTGCGGCCGCGCCCTCGGGGACGGCCAGCAGGAGCCCACCGGAGGTCTGCGCGTCTGCGAGGAGGAGGCGTTCCTCCTCGGGGAGGCCCCCGAAGTCGACGCTGGCCGAGACCGACTCCAGGTTGCGGCGGGTCCCACCCGAGACGGCGCCCGCCGCGATGAGGTCGCGGACGCCGTCGAGGACCGGGACTGAACGGGGATCGATCTCGGCATGCAGCCCCGACGCCGCGGCCATCTCCCGGAGATGGCCCAGTAGACCGAACCCGGTGACGTCGGTCGCAGCGTGCGCGCCGGCCTCCAGCGCGCAGTCGCGCGCCGAATCGTTGAGCACCGACATCGTCGCCACCGCATCTTCGACCTGCGCGGGAGTGGCCGCGTCGCGCTTCAGCGCGGTTGCAATCGCGCCGACGCCGATCGGCTTGGTGAGCACCAGGGCGTCACCGGACTGAGCACCGGCGTTCGTCAGCAGGCGGTCGGGGTGCACCGTGCCGATCACCGCCATCCCGTACTTCGGCTCCGAGTCGTCGATGGAGTGACCGCCGGCCACGACGCACCCGGCGGAGCGCGCGACCGAGATACCCCCGTCGAGGACGCGCGCGAGCAGGTCGAAAGGGAGCGCGTCGCGCGGCCACGCGACCAGGTTCAGGGCCAGGAGCGGAGTGCCACCCATCGCGTACACGTCCGAGAGCGCGTTGGCCGCCGCTATGCGACCCCAGTCGTACGGGTCGTCGACGATCGGGGTGAAGAAGTCGGTGGTGAAGACGATCGCGAGATCGTCGCGGAGCCTGTAGACGGCAGCGTCGTCGGCGGTGTCGAAGCCCACGAGCAGATCGGCGCCTGCGGCGTTCGCCGCGAGTCCGTCGACGAGGCCGAGGACTGTCCGCAGGTCGTCGGAGGAGAGCTTGCACGCGCAGCCGGCGCCGTGGGAGAAGCGCGTGAGGCGCAGAGGTTCCGTGTTCATCGCCGGATGCTACGGGTCGGACGCGATCGTCCGGTCGCGCCCGCGATCAGCCGGGACGCCCGGCTCCTGCGAAGTCGGATCGGTAGATGCTCGAGACCTTCACGACGTCGCCGGTCTGGGGAGCGTTGATGTACTGACCGCCCCCGACGTAGATGCCGACGTGGTGTATCGGGTTCCCGTAGAAGACGAGGTCGCCGGGGGCGAGGGCGTCCATCGGCACGTGGGGGAGCACGGAGTACTGGGCCCGCGACGAGTGGGGCAGCCCGACGCCGGCGGCTGCCCACGCGTACATCGTCAGCCCCGAGCAGTCGAACGCCGACGGTCCGGACGCGCCCCAGGAGTACGGCTTGCCCAGCTGCGCCTTCGCGGTGTCTACAGCTGTCTGCGCGTTCGGGTTGGGTGCGGGGACGTCGGGCGGCGGCGTGTACGTGCCGCTACTGCCACTCCCCGAATCGGAGTCCGACGCGGCCGCTGCCTCGGCAGCCGCTCGCCGGGCGGCCTCCTCCGCAGCCTGTCGCCGTGCGAGCTCCTCGCGCGCCAGGCGCTCGGCCTCTTCCTGTCTGCGGATCTCCTCCTGGCGGACCAGCTCTGCGATCTCTCCCTTGACCTGGGAGAGGAGTCGCTCCTGCTCGACGCGGGCGGCCTCGACCTCGCTCCGGCTCTCCTCGAGGCGGCTGCTCTCGGCCTCGGCGGCTGCCTTCAGCTCCGCCAGGTCGTCCATGCGGGCGTCGAGGAGCTCGCGCGCGATCGAGAGGTCGTCGATGATCGACTCGTCTCGGTCGGCGGCGGCGGACGAGTACCTGGTGCGGCTCCCCCACCTCGGCGACACTGCGCGCATCGAGCTCGGGGATCGGCGACGACGATCCCGCGTTCTTGTACAGCTCGGCGGCGCGGCCCTGGAGGAGGCCCTGCAGCCGGCGGGACTCGGCCGCCGCGTCGTCGAGGCGGGCCTCCGCGTCGACGATTCCGGCGGTGGCCTCGTCGATCTTCAGGCGGGCCTCGTTGTAGTCCTCGGTGAGGATCGAGATGCGCTCGCCGTTGGCGTCGATGGCGTCCTGGAGTCGGGATGCCTCTGCGCGCTTGTCGTCGATGGTCTGGGCCGAGGCCGGCACGGCAATCACGGGGACGACGACGCCGGCCGTCAGGACCAGCGCGAGGGCGAGGCTCAACGGGCGGGCGCGACGCCGTCCTCGCCCGCGCAGGTTCTGCCCCGGGAATCTCCACATTCGCAACACCGGCAACAATGGTAGACGGCGATCACACATGGGCACGATCGAAGCCGCGGGTAGCCCCCGGGAGCCGCCTCACGCAGTCAGCGCCCAGCCCGGCGTGGCCCGTGGGCAGCCAGGTCCGGCCACCACCGGGCTGGTCCAGTGCGAGGCCCTGGCGATTCCGTCGGCGACGCGCTGCCACTCCACGGGGTCGAAGCCCTCCGCAGCGTCGACGACGGTCGTGTCCTGGCGCAGGTGCACGAATGCGGGCATCCGCCCCAGGCCGAGGGCGGCGGCCAGGCCGGCGTCGGGGTCGCAGAAGACCATCCAGCGATCGACCGCGTCGCCGAGGATCCTGTGGGCGATCGCTGCGTCGGCGGCAATGCAGATGGTCGTGCGGACGTCGGAGTCCTCGAGCGTCGCGTAGATCCGCTCGATCACCGGGAGGAACGTCGACGCCTCGGGCCGGCCGGGGAGCACCACGACCGCGAGATTGAAGGTAGTGGTCCAGTCGTCGAGCGACCTGGTGATGCCGCGGATGGTGGTGAGATCGAGTGAGGGGTTCGGGTCGTCTGCCACGGACCGGAACGCTACCAAGGCCGGGGCCGGTGCCCGGGCTCCGGACCCGGGGAGCGGCGTTAGGCTCCGAAGGACGACCAGTGGGGCGGGAAGGGGAGAGATGAGCCGGCGAGACCAGATCCGCATGACCGCCGAGGAGGCCGATGCGTTCATGGCCGAGGCGCGCACTCTCCAGGTCGCGTCCACGAACTCCGACGGCACGATCCACCTGGTGGCGATGTGGTTCGCTCTCCTCGACGGCAGGGTCGCGTTCTGGACCTACGGCAAGTCGCAGAAGGTCGTCAACCTCCGGAGGAACCCGCACATCACTGTGATGGCGGAGTCGGGAGACGTCTACGAAGAGCTGCGCGGGGTCTCGATCATCGGCCGCGCGGAGATCGTCGACGACCCTGACCTGGTGCTGCGATACGGTCTGCTCGTCTTCGAGAAGCACTGGGGCTCCACCTCCGACGACGCCGTGCGCGCCGGGATCGCGCAGCAGGCGGCTAAGCGCGTCGTCGTAATCGTGGAGCCCGACCGGGTCGTCTCCTGGGACCACCGGAAGCTCGGCGGCGTCTACTGAATCCCGCCCGATCGGGGCGACGGGAGCCCGTCAGGCCGTGGGTCCGTCAGGCCGTGGGCCCGTCAGGCCGTGAGATCGACGCTCGCGATCGTGTGCGTGGGCGAGCCGGCGAACGTGAGGCCGGTGAGAGTCATGTCGTAGCCGCCCTCGATCTGACGGATCTCGATCTCTCCGGAGGCGTCGGCTAGCACAGCCGCGGCCGGGCCGGTTCCGTCGACGTCGAGGTAGACGCAGATCCCGTTGGCCTCGCAGTCGGTGGCGAACGTGCCGGTCTCCCCGGTCCAGCCGCTGCCGTAGACGGTGTAGAGCTCGACGTTGAAGTAGAGGGAGCCCTCCCCCTCGCTGTGGATCTGGTGGAACGGATCGCCGGCGTTCTCGCTGAAGCCGGAGTAGAGGCCCGACCACGCCCCCGGGTCGAGGGTCACGGGCACCGAGCCGTCGGCCGCCGGCTCGCCGAACGCGATCGCCTCGGCATCAGGCGCGGTGGTGGCGGGTGCGTCGGTGGAGTCGGTGGGGTCGGCCTGCGCCTCGGTCGTCGATGTGGCGGCATCGGCGGAGGTGGCTGTCGCAGCGGAGGTTGTTGTGGCCGAGTCGGAGTCGCTGCTGTCGTCATCGCCCCCGCACCCGGCGAGCACGAGAAGGCCCGCGAGGGCGGTGGCGGCTGCGAGACGCGCACGCGCCCCGGCAGCTCTCCGGTTGGTGTCCGCTCGACTCACCGTGTCTCCTCGATCTCTCTTCGGGTGCCGGTGCACCTCTGCGCGCGCACCGTGACGTGCGGTCGAGTCTACGTTCGCGACTCCGGAAGGCATGTCGATGCCGGGCGTGCGTGCGGCTGGGTGGGAGCGTGGGCGTGTAGGTGCGTGGGTTGGGCCGGGCCGGGGGCCGCCGGTAGCCTCGTGGGCATGTCCGAGCGCTCGAGAAACCTCCCCCGCCGTTCCTGCCTGTCGGTGCCCGGTTCCAGCGAGAAGATGCTGGGCAAGGCCCCCGGCCTCGGCGCCGACATGGTCTTCCTCGACCTCGAGGACTCCGTTGCGCCCCTCGAGAAGGAGGCCGCCCGCGAGAAGGTGGTGGCGGCGATCAACGGGCAGGACTGGGGCGAGACCGTGCTCTGCGTGCGGGTCAATGCATGGGACACGCAGTGGACCTACCGCGACGTGATCCACGTGGTCGAGGGCTGCTCCGAGCGCCTCGACGAGCTGATGCTCCCCAAGGTCCAGTCGGCCGCCGAGGTGCAGGCCCTCGACATGCTCCTGACGCAGATCGAGGAGACGACGGGGCGCAAGAGTCGCGTGGGGATCGAGGCGCAGATAGAGACCGCGCGCGGCCTCATCAACGTCGACGAGATATGCGCCGCGTCCGATCGGCTGGAGACGATCATCTTCGGCCCGGCCGACTTCGCGGCGTCGACCGAGATGCCTGTGCTCACCGGTGGTGTGCAGGTCCCCGAGTACCCGGGCGACCACTTCCACTACGTCTTCGCACGGATCCTCATGGCCGGGCGCGCCAACGGTCTGCAGGTGATCGACGGCCCCTACCTCAAGATCCGTGAGCTCGACGCCCTACGCGACTACGCGATGCGCACGCGCATCCTCGGCTACGACGGCAAGTGGTCACTCCACCCCGATCAGGTGAAGGTGATCAACGAGGTCTACACGCCCACCCAGGAGCAGTTCGACAAGGCGTGGGACATCCTGGAGGCGTATCGTCAGGCGACCGACGACGACCGCAAGGGAGCGGTCATGTTCGGTGACGAGATGATCGACGAGGCGAGCCGGAAGATGGCGACGAAGTTCCTCACCCGCGGCGAGCGGGCGGGGATGAGCCGCAGCTCCGAGTAGCGCGCAGCGTCGCAGTCGGAGCCGGCGCCTGCCGCGCCCGCGGCCTCTCGCGACGAGCCGCGCGGCCCCCTCGAGCTCACTCGTCTGCAGCGCATTCGAGCTCTTCCTCGAGGAGGTCCGGCGTCGCCAGCTCGCCACGGCCGGTGCGAAAGCTCCTCCAGACGAGGAGTCCCACCAACGACACCGAGAGCAGGGTCAGCCCGGTTCGGTGGTCGCTTATCCAGTCGGTGATGTCGAAGATCGGTTCGGAGAGCGCGTCGCCCACGGCGCGGATCGCTGCTATTCGGACAGCCGTGCCACCCAGGTTGAGTGCCAGGAAGGCGAGCCAGCCCATTCCGGTCGCCCCGCCCAGGATGCAGACGAGGTTGTTCGGTGCGATCGCCGTGACGGGATGCGCTGCGCGGGCGAAGAGGCGCTCGAGGAGCAGGACGGGCTTCGCTGCCGGGCCCATCCGGCGCTCCATCCACCGCACAGCGGCGTCGCCGTAGCGCCGGCCGAACCAGAAGAAGAGCGGGTCTCCTGCCACCTGACGGAGCATCGCGACGGTGAAGAACGGGACCACCGACACGGAGGGCGAGACCAGCGCGAGGTTGCGCATGCGCGGGTTCAGCGCGATGAGGACGAGCGGCGCCGACGCCAGGAGCGTCGGCGCCAGGGCGTCTCCCACCCAGCCCATCACGGTGAGGAGCGCCATGGGTGCCGCGAAGACGGCGACGCGCCCTCGCCGCGCCCTCGCCTCGGTGGCGTCGATGTGGTGCGTCACGGGGAGCGTCACGGGTGGCGCGGACGCCAGTGGTGCGCGGTCCTCCCCGGGTTCCTGCACCATTGGTGCAGTCTCGCAGGTCGTCGGTCGCGCGGCCAGGGCGCGCTCTCAGGCGCCGGAGCGTTCGAGTGCCTGCTCGGCGAGGCGGCGCGCGATGACGCGGAGGCAGAGCGTCTCGTCGGCGCCCTCGAAGATCGAGAGCACGCGCGCGTCGACGTAGTAGCGCGACACCGGGAACTCCTCCGCGTACCCCATGCCGCCGTGGAGCTGGAGGCTCTCACGGGTCACCCACTCGGCGGCGCGACAGACCTGCGCCTTGACCATCGATGCCTCGAGCGAGCCGTGGCCGTTGCCCATCAGGCGCGCTACCGCGTACGAGAACTGCCGGCCACCCTGGATAAGAGCCGCCATCCGGGCGAGCTTGACCTTGCTGAGCTGGTAGTCGAAGACGGGGCTGCCGAAGACGACGCGGTTCTGCGCGTAGTCGAGACCTGCCTCGAACGCGGCCTGCATCAGCCCGACCGCGCGCGCCGCGGTCTGCAGTCGCCCGTTCTCGAAGCCGGCCATCTGTAGGTAGAAGCCCCTGCCCAGTCCCTCGTCGAGTCCGATGAGGTTCTCCGCCGGTACGAGCCAGTCCTCGAACGCAACCTCGAAGGAGTGCATGCCGCGGTAGCCGATCGTGTCGATCGCCCGGCCCTCCATCCGCCCGCCCGACTCCTGGGTGAAGGCGAAGGAGTGACCTCCGACCGGCTCCTTCTCGACGATGAGCACCGAGAGCCCGCGGTGCCCCTTGGTCCGATCGGGGTCGGTGCGGGCCAGGACCATCAGCACGTTCGCCCGCCCGGCGAACGTCGCCCAGGTCTTGACACCGTTGATCAGCCACCCGTCGTCGGTGCGCGTCGCCGTCACCTTCACGCCGGCCACGTCGGAGCCGTAGTCGGGCTCTGTCGCCATGATGCCGACCATCACCTCGCCGGACGCGACCCGCGGCAGCCAGGTGCTCTTCTGCTCCTCGGTGCCGCCGCCCACCAGAGCGCGCGTGAGGATCTCCGGGCGGGTGACGAGTGATCCGCCGATGCCGAGCGAGCCCCGCGACAGCTCCTCGGTCGCGACGACCATGCCCATGTAGTCGTGCTCGCCGCCCTGCGCGAACCCCTCGTACTCCTCCGGGACCGAGAGGCCGAAGCCCCCTAGCTCGGCGAGGCCGGAGATGATCTCCTCGGGCACGTCGCCGTTCGTTCGGTGCACGTGCTCGGCGACCGGGCGGATCTTGTCCTCGGCGAACCGGCGGAACGTCTCCGCGACGAGCTCGAAGTCGTCGGAGAGGTGGTTCGGTCCGCTGCCGTGGGTCGCACCGCGTCGGCGAGCTCCGAGAGGAACGCTGTCGACCTGTGCTCCTCCACGAACGGAGTCGCGGCGTCGAGGGCGTCGGCACCGACGCCCCACTCGGCGGCGCGGCCGATGATCCGAGACGAGATGTCCCAGATGGCGTCGGCGATGTAGGCGCGCGCTACATCGATTCGAGTGCACCGTGCTCTGCGTATGCGAGCATCGCCCGGCTGCCCTCGACGGCCGCGGCCGCGTGGGCGAGGTCGTAGGCGACGACCTGGTGCTCGTCGAGCTTCGACACCGAGATCCTGCCACCGTCGGCGCAGGCCTCGGCGAGGCGTGATGCTGCCCGGTCTACGACGCCGGCGGCAATATCGACGGCCGCGGAGGCTGCGAGGAAGGTGTCGGTCATCTGCGAAGCCTACCGACGGGTAATCGGGGTCCTCACAGCGGAGCCGTCACGACCGCCGCGCCGTCGCGGGCGGCGAGTCTCAGGGGCCGGCGCCGGAGGTGGTCGCCGTAGGTGACGTGGTGGGAGTCGCCGCGGTCGTCGCGGAGCCGGATGTAGTCGCGGTCGTCGCCGCAGTCGTGGTGACCGGGGGTGCGGTCGTCGACGGAGGTCTGGTCGTCGACGAGGGGGACGAGGTGCTCGGCGACGCCGTGGTCGTGGATGCGGCCTCTGTGGTACTGGGCGTGGAGGGGCCGGTGGTAGGGGGCGCGCTCGTGGTCGGATCCTCGGGAACCGTGGAGTCGTTCACGCCCCCCGTAGGTGACGTTGGCGCCGCCGCTCACGTAGCCGCCGCTGCCGGCCGAGTAGTCGGGCTCGATCGGGTTGTCGGGGTCTGCCTGATCGAGGATCTCCCAGCGGGCGTCGAGGAGTGCGAAGACGGCCGCCGCCAGGCGGTCGCCCCCGGCGGTCGTGAAGTGCACGCCGTCACCGTTGCGGACGCGCACGTACTCGCCGTCTTCCCCGATCAGTGAATCGACGTACTGCCCGTCTTCGCCGGCGAAGAGCGAGTAGGCGTCGACGAACACGACATCGTCGCGGCTCTCGGCCTCCTCCTGCATCACCCTGTTGAGCTCGACGACCCCGTCGTCGCGCCACTCGGTCCGGGTCGTCGGAGCACCGACCCAGAACACGGTGCGGTGGGCGTCGCCGCCGACGAAGAGGTCCATCATCTCGGCGACCTCGGAGCGGTACTCGGGCTCCCACTCGTAGACGCCGTCCTCGTTGGTGCGGTGGTTCACGATCGATGCGTCGTTGGTCCCGATCATGAAGACGATCGCCTCGGGGTCGTGCTCCTCGATCTCGCTGGCTGCACGCTCCGGCCAGTTGCGCACGCCGTCGCTCGCGATGCCGCTCGAGACCTTGTAGTCGATCTGGGTCGCCACGACTCCGGTCTCGCGCGCAAGCGCCCCGAGCGACGGCCCGAGCCAGCCGGCGAGGGAGTCGCCGCCGACCCATAGCCGCAGCGGTGAGTCGTGGTCGATGCGGCGGGGCGGGTCCAGCTCCGAGAGGGCGGCGGCCTCCGCCGGTCGCCGAGGATCGTCGACCAGCGGAGCCGCGGCGGAGGCGTCTGCCCCCAGCCGTCCTCCGCCTCCACCGAGGCGGAGGGTGTCGGTGCTGACGAGAGCCACGAGCGCGACAACGACAACCGAGACCGCCGCGATGGCGGTCAGCTTCGCCTTGCGACGCCTGAGCACACGGCGAAGCCGATCGCGCTCGCGCCGGGACGCGTGAGGGATGAAGGAGTCGGCCATCAGGAGGACCACGGATGGTCGGTGCGATGGTAGCGGCACGGGCCGGGGGCCTCCGGGTCCGAGGAGGCGCCCACCGGCGCGGTCAGACGGCCTCCTCGACGGCGGGTGAGCCGCCGCCTCGAAGCTGGGTCCGGTAGAGGGCCTCGTACAGGCCGCCCGCCGCGAGCAGATCCTCGTGGCGGCCCTCGGCGACGATCTGACCGTCCTGCACGACGAGGATCCGGTCGGCGTCGACGATCGTCGAGAGCCGGTGCGCGATGACGATCGCGGTGCGCCCGGCGAGCACCTCAGTAAGGGCGGCTTGGATCGCGAACTCCGACTCGGAGTCGAGGTGCGAGGTCGCCTCGTCGAGCACCACGACCGCCGGGTCCTTCAGCAGCAGCCGTGCTATGGCGAGCCGCTGCTTCTCCCCACCCGACATGCGGTAGCCGCGCTCGCCGACGACAGTCGAGAGACCCTCGGGGAGAGATGCGACCAGGTCCCACACGCGCGCCGCGCGCAGTGCCGCCTCGACCTCGGAGTCGGTGGCCGACGGACGCGCGTAGCGGAGGTTCTCGCCGATCGTGGCGTGGAAGAGGTGCGGGTCCTGCGGGACGAACCCGATCGCGCCCTGCAGGGAGTCGAGCGTGACGTCGCGTACGTCGCGGGAGTCGACGGAGACGCTGCCCTCCGAGACGTCGTGGACCCGGGCGACGAGCATCGCGATGGTCGTCTTGCCTGCGCCGGAGGGGCCCACCAGAGCGACGGTCTCGCCCGGATCCACGGTGAAGCAGATGTCGCGAAGGACCCACTCACCGGACTTCGACGCGGAGACGGCGCCGTCGGGCCCGAGTGGCGTCTCGAGGGACGGTATGGAGACGGTCTTCGCCGGCGGATGGCGGAACCAGACGTGATCGAACGCGATCCGGCCGGCGGGCTGCGAGAGCACCGTGGCGTCCGGGCTGTCGGTGATGGCCGGCGCGAGGTCGAGCACCTCGAAGACGCGCTCGAAGGAGACGAGAGCGGTCAGCACCTCCACCCTGGCGTTCGTCAGCTGCACCAGCGGCTGGTAGATCTGGCCGACGTAGATGACGAAGGCCCCGATCGTGCCGATGGTCAGCGTCCCGGAGATCGCGAGGTTGCCGCCGATCCAGTAGACGACGGCCGTCCCGACGGCGCCGACGAGCCCGAGGACCACGTACAGGATCCGGCCGAGCATCGCCGTGCGCACACCGATGTCGCGCACACGCGCAGCAGAGTGGGAGAAGCCGTCGCTCTCGTCGGCGCGCCGACCGAAGACCTTCACGAGCAGTGCACCGGCCACGTTGAACCGCTCGGCGATGGTCGTGTTCATCTCGGCGTTGACGCTCATCGACTCGCGTGTGGCCCGCTGCAGCGGAGGGCCGACCCTCCTTGCCGGCCAGAGGAACGCCGGGAGCACCGCCAGCGTGAGGAGCGTCAGCCTCCACTCGAGACCGAGCATGATCGCGAGCGTGACCGTGACCGAGATGACGTTCGCGACGACGGTCTCGAGCGTGTTCGTGACGGCACGCTGGGCGCCGACGACATCGTGGTTCAACCGGGACTGGAGCGCGCCGGTCTGGGTGCGCGTGAAGAAGGCGATCGGCATTCTCTGCACGTGGTCGAAGAGGGCGACCCTGAGGTCGTAGATGACGCCCTCGCCCACGCGAACCGAGAGCCAGCGCTGCACGAGTGCGAACGCGGCGTTGAGGAGTGCGAGCGCGACCGCTCCCAGGGCCAGCCACGAGACCATTCCCCGGTCGTTCCGGGGTACCGCTGTGTCGAGGAGGGCCCTGAGCAGGAGCGGTGGGACGGCGGTGGTCACCGCCCCGGCGACGACCACGCTGAGGAAGACGACGATCCGCGACCGGTACGGGGAGATGAACTCGAGGACCCGCAGCGCTGTGGCGCGCCCGAGTCGCCGTCCCTCGAGCGCCTCGTCGCGCCGGAACCCCATGACAGTGCGGTGATCGACCAAGACCCCAACGCTACCCACCCCCACCCCTCCCCCGCGGGGACGAGCGTCGATAGACCACACATATTGTGGTCTATCGACGCCCCTAGGCTGCGGGGCATGGTTGCTGGAGAGTCGATCGATCCCGAGGTGAGCCGTCAGATCGTGGAGACGGTCCGGCGCTTCGTCGCCCGCGACGTCATGCCCGTCGCCTCCGGCCTGGAGCGTGCCGACGAGTACCCCGAGGTGATGGTCGAGCAGATGAAGGCGCTCGGCCTCTTCGGGGTCGCGGTTCCCGTCGAGTACGACGGGCTCGGTCTCGATCTCGTCACCTACGCGTCGATCGTCGAGGAGCTCGCCTACGGCTGGATGTCGCTCTCGGGCGTGGTCAACACCCACACGATCGTCGTGAGCCTGCTCGTGGCGCACGGCACCGAGGAGCAGAAGCGCCGCTGGCTGCCGCGCCTTGCCTCCGGCGAGCTGCGTGGTGCGCTCTCGCTGTCGGAGCCCGACGCGGGGAGCGACACGCGCAACATCTCATGTCGCGCCGAGCGCGACGGCGACGAGCTCGTCGTCTCCGGGACGAAGGCGTGGGTGACGAACGGCGAGCGCGCCGGCCTGGTCGCGCTCGCGGCACGGACATCCGAGGGCATCTCCTGCCTGATGGTCGAGAAGGAGCCGGGGCCGCGCTTGGCGGAATCACCGTCGGGCGTGCGATCGACAAGCTGGGGTACAAGGGAGTCGAGACGGTCGACATGCACTACGACGGCCACCGCGTGGGCGCCGATGCTCTTCTGGGCGACGCGGGGCGTGGTCTGGGCTACCTCCTCTCGGCCCTCGAAGTGGGGCGCATCAACATCGCGGCTCGGGCGGTCGGTGTCGCGAGGGCAGCGTTCGATGCTGCGCTCCGCTACGCCCGGGACCGGCACACCTTCGGCCGGCCGATCGCCGAGCACCAGGCGATCCAGATGAAGATCGCCGACATGGCGACGAAGCTCGAAGCCGCCCGTCTGCTCACCCGTAGCGCAGCGGAGCGCCGGCAGGCGGGGGAGCGCGTCGACGTCGAGGCCGGCATGGCGAAGCTCTTCGCGTCGGAGACGGCGTTCGAGATCGCGACCGAGGCGCTGCGGATCCACGGGGGCGTCGGATACACGACCGACCTACCGGTGGAGCGCTACTACCGCGACGCTCCCCTGATGATCATCGGCGAGGGGACCAACGAGATCCAGAGGCTCGTCATAGCCAGGGGCCTGCTGAAGCGCGCCGAGGAGACCGAGGCGCGCTGACCCGGCCTGCGCCCGGTATGCCAGAGGCGCCCGCCGCGGACAAGAATCGGGCGTCCCCGACAAGCCCGGGAACCCACCCAACCTGGAGGGTCGAGAATGACCGATCACGAGCGCCCCTTCGGCAGGTACTTCGAGGACTTCGAGGACGGCGACGTCTACAAGCACTGGCCGGGCAAGACGATCACCGAGTACGACGACCACCTGTTCTGTATGATCACGATGAACCACCACCCGCTTCACACCGACGCGTGGTTCGCGGAGACGCAGACGCAGTTCGGAAAGAACGTCGTCGTCGGGAACCTCGTGTACTCGCTGGTTCTGGGCATGAGCGTGCCCGACGTGAGCGGTCTCGCGATCGCCAACCTCGAGGTGGAGACGCTCCAGCACAAGCGCCCGACGTTCCACGGCGACACCATCTACGCGGAGACGCGGGTGCTCGGCAAGAAGGAGTCGTCGAGCAAGCCGGACCGTGGTGTCGTGACGGTCGAGACCTTCGGGTTCAACCAGCGCGGCGAGGAGGTCTGCTACTTCCGTCGCAAGGTGATGGTGCCCAAGCGGGAGGCGGCCAAGCCGCGGCAGCGTCCCTACGAGAGCCCCGGTGCGTAGGGGCTCTGTGCCCTCGTAGGCGCCCTATGCGAGGACGCGCATGCGGAAGCCCCGTATGCCGAGCCACGCGAAGACCGTGCCGAATCCGAGCACGGCGCCGTAGACGGCCCACAGCCCCATGTGGGGTATCGCCGTCATGCCCGCACGCATCCCCTCGCTCATGAACACGAGCGGGTTCGCGAGCACCGCCCACTTCAGCCAGGCGATCGACGAGAGCCTCGCCCACGGGTAGTAGGCGGCGCCGAGCATCGTCATCGGCAGAACGATGATGCTGAAGACGAGCGGGACCTGCCTCGGCTCGGCGCGCGTCCCGATGAAGAGTCCTATTGCACCGGAGAGAAGGCAGATCAGGGGCGTAAAGGTCACGACGACGGGCCAGTCGATGTCGAGGTGCACAGGGGTGCTGGGGATCCAGAGCACGAAGGGGAGTACCAGCACAGCCGAGATCGCCGACTGGATCGCACCCGAGACGATCTTCTCGATCCCGATGGCCCAGACCGGCATCGGTGCGAGGACCCTGTCCTCGATCTCGCGTGAGAAACCGAACTCCATGACCACCGGGAGCGTGACGGCCTGGATCCCCTGGAAGATGCAGCTGATGGCGATCAGTCCGGGGGCGAGCAACGTCGAGAAGAGCGCTTCGCTCTCGGGGGACCCGCCGATGCCCTGGCCGATCTTGGGGAAGACGTAGGCGAAGACGAAGACCATCAGCAGTGGCTGCATGATCGTGCGCATCAGGAACGGGACGATCTGCTTGCGCAGAACACGCATGTCCCGCAGGAGCATGGCGCCGAACGACTCGAACGCTGCGCGGCTCGTCGATCGGAACTCCGCGAGCGATGCGACCGTGGGTTCGGCGGCTGTGGTCGTGGTCATTCGCGCAGCTCCTTCCCGGTCAGGTTGATGAACACCGTCTCGAGTGTCGGCTCGGTCACGTGCAGGTCGGTGACGGTGAACCCGGCGGCGTCGGCGTCGGCGATCAGAGCGGGGAGCAGTGGCCGTCCCCGCATCCAGACGTGGACGACGCCGTCGACCACGCGAGCATCGGTGACGTGGTCCAGAGAGCGCATGCTCGCGGCCAGGGCCTCACCGTCGCCCTCGGCTGTCAGGCAGACCTCGGTGTCGGCGCCGATCGAGTGCTTCAGACCCGCGGGTGTGTCGAGGGCGAGGATCACCCCGTGGTCCATGATGGCGACACGATCGCAGAGCTGGTCGGCCTCCTCCATGTAGTGGGTCGTGAGGAGGATCGTCTGGCCCTGCGCGTGCAGCTCGCCGACGATCTCCCACAGCGCGAGACGGCTCTGGGGGTCGAGGCCGGCGGTCGGCTCGTCGAGGAAGAGGATCTGCGGGCGGTGCATGATCGCCCGGGCGACCATCAGCCGCTGTGCCATGCCGCCGGAGAGCTGCTCGACCTCGGCTCTGGCGCGGTCGGTGAGCCGGAACTGATCGAGAAGCTCGGCGGTCACGCGGCGCGACTCGCGTGCGCCCATGCCGAAGTAGCGGCCGTGGAAGTAGAGGGTCTCGAAGACGTCGAGCGAGCGGTCGAGGGTGTTTCCTGGGGCACGACGCCGAGCACCTGCTTGGCGCGCGCCGGCTCGGCGACCACGTCGACACCGCCGATCCATGCCCGCCCACCGGTCGGGATCACCATCGAGGTGAGCATTCCGACGGTGGTCGTCTTTCCGGCGCCGTTCGGGCCGAGGAGGCCGAAGATCTCGCCGCGCCGGACCTCTAGGTCGAGGTGGTCGACTGCCTTGACCGTCCCGAATCGTCCCGTGTAGACCTTCGACAGGGCCTCCACGCGGATGACCGGCTCGCCTGTTCCGCCCTTGCTGTCCGACTCGTCCGCCATGTCGTTCCTCTCGTGCCGCCGGTGATACTGGCACGCACCGTCCGGATCCGAGCGCGCCGGGCGGCACGCACGGGGAGCCCTGGGCGTCGCAGCGTCGGTTTCGAAGGCCACGCCGCAGGTGATCGCCGCCGGGCGGGACAACCGGCACTGTCGCCCGGAGCGATCCGGGGGTATCCTGCCTCGGCATGCCTGCCGGCGTGCGAGTCACATTCCACGGGGTCCGGGGATCCACGCCCTGCGAAGGCCCGCAGTACGCCCGCTATGGGGGCAACACGTCGTGCGTGTCGCTCGAGGTCGATGGTGCCCCTCCGATCCTCTTCGATCTCGGCACAGGCCTGCGGCCGTACGGCATCGGCGCCGGGGAGCGCGCGTGGCGGGGCTCGGCGCTCCTCACCCACCTGCACTGGGACCACGTTCAGGGGCTGCCGTTCTTCGCGCCGCTTCACGACGCCGGCACCGTGCTCGAGGTATTCGGTCCTCGCCAGGTCGACGGCACGTTGGCGGAGGCGTTCGCCGGGCTGATGCGCCCGCCCTACTTCCCGGTCCGCCCCATGGATCTCGGCGGCGCGGTGAGCTTCCACGACATGGGCGAGGACGAGTTCGCGATCGGCTCCGCCAATGTGAAGGCGAGGTGGGTGCGGCACCCCGGACCGACGCTCGGGTTCCGAGTGGAGTGGAACGGCGTCTCCATCGCCTACGTCCCCGACCACGGGCCGGGCTGCGCGCCGGGCGATGCCGAAGACTTCGTCCCGCCCGAGATGCTCGACCTCTGCGACGGGGTCGACCTGCTCATACACGATGCGCAGCACACGCGCTCCGAGTACGACCGTCGTCAGCACTGGGGCCACTGCACCGTCGACTACGCGGTGCACGTGGCGCGGGCGGCCGGGGCGCGCTGCCTCGCCCTGTTCCACCACGACCCTGCACGCGGCGACGACGACATCGATCGGATACTCACCGCCACGGCGGATCGTTCGGCCGGCGTCGGCGGCCCCGAGGTGGTCGCTGCGGCCGAGGGGCTGGTGCTCGACTTGGCGCCGCCGGCTGCGCGCTCCCGGGTCTGCGAGGTAGACCTGCGAACTGCGCCGGACGGATCGATGTCGGCGTACGCGCCGGGGTCCGATGTGTTGGTCCCCGTCGAGTCGATGGTCTCCGTATCGCGGGCGGCGCCACCTCCGGCTCGTCTGTGACGCAGCAGGGCGATCCGCTTCCAGCACCCTGACCGATGGCATCGGCGATCGCACTCGCGGCCCGCGCCGTTCTCGCCGCCGCGCTCGCGTGGGCCGCGATCACGAAGGTCCGAGACCGTCGTTCGGTACCGGACCAGATGCGCGCTCTCGGAGTCGCCCGCGCGCTCACTCGTCCACTCGCCGTCCTGCTGCCGGCGGTCGAGGCGGCACTCGCTGTCGCGCTGGTCTCGTTTCCGAGTTCGTGGTGGCCGGCCTGGGCGTCGGTGGTGCTGGTGGCGGCGTTCACGCTCGTGGTCGTCGCAACGGTGGGGCGGGGGCGCCGTGCCCGTGCTTCGGGGTCTCGACGGCGCCCACCGGGCCCCGCGCGATCGTGCGGAACGTAGTGCTCTTGGCGGTGGGCGTCCTGGCGACGGGACCCGTGGAGGGCGCCGAGGCGGGTCCGGCGCTGGCATGGATCGCCGTGCTCGGCGCGGTGGTCGCCGTCTCGATCGTAGGTTCCGGTCGGATGCGCCCAGGGTGATGCTGGGGTCAGCCGCGGCGCCGTAAGCGCTCGTGGACGGTGGCGCCCACATGGATGCCGGCAGTGGCGCGCAGGGCGGATGCGATCGCCTGGACGAGCGCGAGGATCCAGGCCAGACCTCCCAGCCCGACGAAGATCGCGACGGTCGCGAGGCCGAGTACCCCGACTCCGACGAGGTCGGATAGCCGCGCCTCATCGGGGTCGTCGAAGTGCTCGCTCGTACCCATGCGCAGGGCGATGACGGCGTCGTAGATCCGCACGAAGAGGTTCAGCCTCGGTCCGGCGATGACCGAGGTCACGAGGATCACGGTCAGGGCCGGCAGCACGACGGGGACCCGGAAGACGAATCCGCCGAGGATCGCCACGGCCACGACGCTCTGCTCGAAGCGCACGCTGCGGGAGTCGAGGGCCGGCGCTGCGCTCCCGGCGAGTCCATCGGCGCACCCTACCGCCGCCCTCCCCACCCACCCCCGTTTGGACGTCAGCGGAGCCATGGCGACCGATCTGGTCCAAACAGGGCGCGGCTTTGGGGTTGCGCGCGCCGTCGATCCTGCTACGCTAAGTGACCTGCTGCTCACTCTCTGAGGAGGAACCGGGTGGATCTCGGGGAACTCGGGCAAGGCGGCGTGCTGCGCGGCGCCACGGTCGACGTCGTCAGGCAGCGCGAGCGGACCCGCCGCCGCCGCCTCTGGCGGGCCCTCGTCTTCCTGGGGCCGTTCACTGTCTGGCTCTGGCTGCGGATCGCGTCGGGCAACCCCGTGCGACCGGGCCTCCCGCAGATCTCGGAGAGCAACGCGGAGCTGGTCCCTGCGTTCCTGCTCGTCATCCTGCTCGGCGGCGCGCTGCTCATCCCGCTTCTCGCGGCGGGCCGCTCCCCGCACGTCAGGTACCAGGCGAGCGAGCTGACCGTCGGATTCGACGACGTCGTCGGTCTCGGCATCGTGCGCGACGAGGTCGTCAAGACCCTCAATCTCTTCCTCGCCTACAAGACTTTCCGCGACCGCATGGGCGGCAACCCGCGCAAGGCGATCCTCTTCGAAGGACCACCCGGTACCGGCAAGACCTACATGGCGAAGGCGATGGCCCGTGAGGCCGGGGTGCCGTTCCTCTTCGTCTCGGCCTCGGCATTCCAGTCGATGTACTACGGGCAGACGAATCGCAAGATCCGATCCTTCTTCAAGTCGCTCCGTAAGGCCGCGCGTGAAGAGGGAGGTGCAATCGGCTTCATCGAGGAGATCGATGCCATCGCCGGCGCACGCAGCGGGATGCGATCTGCGCCGTTGCCCGTCGGCCTCGATCGTACGGTCGATCGCGCTGCCGCCGAGGGGATCAGTGGTGTCGTCAACGAGCTGCTGATCCAGCTCCAGTCCTTCGATCACCCAACTGGCGGGAGCCGGATACGCGGCGCGCTCATCGACAAGGTGAACCGTTGGCTGCCGGCGTCACGACAGGTGAGGAAGCGCCCTCCCGCGACCTCGAACATCCTCGTCATCGGGGCGACGAACAGGGCATCTGATCTCGACCCCGCGCTGCTGCGTCCGGGTCGATTCGACCGCTCGATCCACTTCGACCTACCGGGTCGTTCCGGACGCCGCGACATCATCGACTACTACCTCGGCCGCAAGGCGCACGTTCCCGAGCTCGACAAGGAGGAACGGCGCGACGCGCTCGCCGCGATGACCTTCGGGTACTCGCCGGTGATGATCGAGCACCTCTTCGACGAGGGGCTCGTCTGGGCGCTGCGCGAGGGCGCGACGCGATGGACTGGCACGACGTGCAACAGGCGAAGCTCACCGAGGAGATCGGCCTGAAGCAGCCTGTCGAGTACACCGAGGGCGAGAAGGAGACGATCGCGACGCACGAGGCGGGCCACGCGGTGATAGCTCACCTCGTGGGGCAGAACCGCAAGCTCGAGGTCCTCTCCATCATCAAGCGGCGCGACGCCCTCGGGCTGCTGGCGCACTCCGACACGGAGGAGCGATTCACTCGTTCGCGCTCGGAGCTGCTCGGTGTGATCAAGATCGCGTTCGGGGGCATGACGGCCGAGGAGCTCTTCTTCGGCGAGGCGGGAACGGGCCCGAGCAGTGACCTCGCACATGCGGCGCGGATCGCCGCGCAGATGGTCGGCTCGTTCGGCATGGCCGGCTCCCTGGTCTCGTTCGAGGCGATCGAGGCCGGCCCCGTCACGAGCGGGATCGTCGGCAAGGTCCTCTCCGACGACGACTCCCGGCGGTCGGTGGAGCGGATTCTCGAGCAGTCGAAGGCCGATGTGCGCACGATGCTCGACTCAAATCGCCACATGGTCATCGCGCTGCGCGACCAGCTTCTCGACCGTGAGGAGTTGGTGGGCGAGGAGATCCTCGACGCAATCGTCGAGGCGGAGGCCCAGCACCGGTTGGCGGAGTCGCTCGACTCGTAGGCGACAGGGGAATCGGGGCGCGGATTCCGTCGAGGGCCACTGTGGGAGTCCCGCACGTCGCGCGCAGAGGCTCCCCGCGCGCGTCTTACGCGTAGCATCGTCAGGCATGAACACGCGTAGGGGTCCCTCGCTCTCGGGGCGCGTGCTCCTGGTCGCGGGGGCCGACACGCTTCGCGGCGCGGCGCTGGCCCGGGCGGTCGCCGAAGATGGCGCCGCGGTCGTCGCCTGCGGCGTAGACCAGGCCGCTCTGGGTGTGCTCGCCGCGGATCTGCACGCAGCGGGCGCCCGCGTCGCGGTGTTCGCAGGCGACCCCGACTCCCCAGATGCCCGAGGCGCGCTGGCGGAGATGATCGACGAGCTCTTCGCGACTCCCGACGCGTGAGCGCGCGCCACGGTCGAGCGGCGGGCTCCGCTCGACGCGGTGGGGGCGTCGCAGCACCGGCATTCTGCAGATCCGTGCAATTCGAGGTTTGGTAGCCTCGCCGGCGGGGCGGGTTCGCACGTGGTGCTTCCCGGTTCCCGGGGAGCGGCCGTGAACCCAGAGCGAGTGGCGCGACGCGCAGGATGGCGTCTCATGCGTGAGACCGTGCGGCCCTACGCGTGGTGGGTGGTCCTCGGCGTGGCGGTGGGCATGATGTGGACGATCGCCCGCATCTCGGTCCCTACCCTGACCGGCGAAGCGATCGACCGTGGGATAGAGAGGTACGACAGCGGCGCGCTCGTCGGGTGGACCGTCGCGATCCTCGCTGTCGGGTCGGTGCAGGCGGTCTGCACCGGCCTGCGTAGGTACGTGGCGTTCCGCCTGGCGCTGCGCACCGAGACCGACCTCCGCATGCGCCTGGTGGCGCACCTGCAGCGGCTCCACTTCGCGTTCCACGACACGGCGCAGACCGGCCAGCTCATGGCGCGAGCGAACACCGACATACAGCAGATCCACATGGTCGTGATCCTCATACCGCTCACGATTGCGAGCATCCTCACCATGGTCGGTGTCGCCTCGATACTCATAGCGCGCAGCCCGTTGCTCGCGCTCTTTGCGCTCGGCACCCTCCCGTTCCTCAACATCGCCGCGACGCGCTTCACGCGGCGGATGTACCCGGTCGGTCTGGCGCTCCAGGAGGAGCTGGGCGACCTCGCCGGAGTGGTCGAGGAGAGCGTGACGGGCGTGCGGGTGGTAAAGGGGTTCGGGGCCGAGCGGCTCCAGGTGGACCGGCTCGCGGTCGAGGCGGAGAGCGTCTACGACCGCTCCATCGACCAGGCCCGTCTGCGCGCGGGGTTCCTGCCCCTCATCGACCTCCTGCCGACGCTGGGCCTCGTGGGGATCCTCTGGTACGGCGGTCACCAAGTGCTCGAGGGCAACCTCACGATCGGTACCGTCATCGCAGCGAACTTCTACGTCCTGATGCTCATCTGGCCGCTGCGGATGCTCGGCATGCTGCTCGGCCAGATCTCGCGGGCTTCGGCGTCGGCCGGCCGCATCCACGAGATCCTCGCCACCGAGCCCGAGATCGTCGACACCCCTGGTGCCGCTCCTCTTGCACCCGGCCCCGGCGAGGTCCGCTTCGAAGGGGTGCGCTTCGCCTACGGATCGGGCCGGCCCGTCCTCGACGGCCTCGACCTCGTCATCCGAGCGGGTGAGGCCGTCGCGCTCGTCGGGGCGACCGCCTCGGGAAAGACGACCGTCGCCCGGCTCGTCCCGCGCTTCTACGACGTAGACAGCGGGCGCGTGCTGATCGACGGTGCCGACGTGCGCGAGACGCGCCTCGCCGACGTACGGGGTGCGGTCGGCATCGTCTTCGAGGACACGTTCCTCTTCTCCGACACGGTGCGCAGCAACATCGCGTTCGCCGATCCCGAGGCCCCCATGGAGGCGGTCCGGCGCGCGCTCGACTTGCGGGAGCCGACGAGTTCGTCGCGGACCTCCCCGAGGGCTACGAGACCGTCGTCGGCGAGCACGGCTACTCGCTCTCCGGCGGCCAGCGTCAACGGATCGCGATCGCGCGGGCGGTCATCGCCGATCCGCGCGTGCTGATCCTCGACGACGCGACTTCATCGGTCGACCCGAGCAAGGAGCACGAGATCCGTGAGGCGCTCGCGGAGGTCATGTCGGGGAGGACGACACTGATCATCGCCCACCGGCCGGCGACGATCGCGCTGGCCGACCGGGTCGTCCTCCTCGATGTAGGCCGGGTCGTGGCCGAGGGCAGACACGACGAGCTGCTCGCGACCGACGCGCGCTACCGCACGGTGCTGGCCAGAGCGGAGGCCGACGCGGTCGCCGGGAGCCTCGACGACGAGGGTGCCGCAGCCGGGCTGCGTGCGGGCGCGCTCGGCTCCATCGACGATTCGGGGGCGGCGCCGTGAGGGGCGGAGGGCGTGGCTGGGGCGAGAACGTGGTGGAGGAGACGCTCAGCCGCGACGAGGCGCAGAGGGTGATACGCAGGCTCTTGAGGATGCTCCGCCCGTGGCGAGGCAGGATCGTAGTGGCGGGGTTGCTCCTGATAGTTCAGGTCGGTGCGCTGCTCTCAGGCCCGGCGCTCGTCCGGTACGGCATCGACCACGGGCTGCGCCGCGACGACCCGGGCGCGCTGAACACCGCTGTCGCGATGTACTTGGTGGTCGCGTTCCTCGGGGTCGTCCTTGCACGGACTGTGATCCTCCTGATTGCACGCATCGGCGAGTCGTTCCTCCAAGAGCTGCGCAACAGGGTGTTCCGGCACCTCGTCTCGCTCGGCCTCGACTTCTTCGAGCGTGAGAAGACAGGCCGGCTCATCGCCCGGATGACGTCGGACATCGACGCGCTTCAGGAGCTGATAGCGCAGGGCCTCATCGTCTTCGTGCAGAACATCCTGCTCTTCGTGGGCGCGGTCTTCGTGGTGACGCTGATGTCGTGGCAGCTGGCGCTCTTCGTCCTCGTGATCGTGCCGCCCGTGTACTTCGCGAGCCGTTGGTTCCGGCGGGTGTCGAACGTCGCATACCTGGAGGTCCGCGACAGGATTGCGACGAACCTCTCCACTCTGCAGGAGGGGCTCGAGGGAGTGCGGGTAGTGCAGGCGTTCGCGAGGGAGGGCTCGTTCACGAGGCGGTTCTCGAAGACGAACGAGGCGCAGTACGACGCGAACCTCCAGACCGTGCGCATCTCGGCCCGCTACTTCCCGGTCGTGGAGTTCGCCGGCGTGGCAGGCACCGCGGTGATCATCGGCGTCGGCGGCGCAATGGTCGATCGCGATCTCGTGACCGTCGGGACGGTTGCGGCGTTCGTCTTGTACCTCAACAACCTCTTCGAGCCGGTGCAGCAGCTCAGCCAGCTGTACAACACGATCCAGTCGGCCGGCGCGGCGTTGAACAAGCTCTTCGGCCTCCTCGACACCCCGATGTCGATACCCGAGCGGCCCGGTGCCGTCGACCTCCCCGAGAGCGGACCGATAGTCGTCGAGGGAGTGACCTTCGCCTACGTCTCCGAGCCGGTGCTCACCGACGTCTCGCTGCGGATCGAGCCGGGGGAGCGCGTCGCGCTCGTCGGGCCGACGGGTGCGGGCAAGTCGACGCTGGCGAAGCTCCTGGCCCGGTTCTACGACCCGCGGGAGGGGAGCGTGCGCGTCGGCGACGTCGACCTGCGCGACGCGACGCTGCAGTCGCTGCGCGAGCGCCTCGTCGTGGTACCGCAGGAAGGCTTCCTCTTCGCGGGCACCATCCGCGACAACGTGCGCGTCGGTCGCCCCGAGGCGTCCGACGACGAGGTCGATGCCGCTCTCGACGACCTGGGGATCGGCGACCGCTTCCGGTTGTTCCCCGAGGGCCTCGAGACCGAGGTGCGCGAGCGGGGGTCGCGCCTCTCGGCGGGGGAGCGCCAGCTCGTGTCGCTCGCGCGCGCCGCGCTCGCGGACCCGGCGATCCTGGTGCTCGACGAGGCGACATCGAACCTCGATCCGGGCACGGAGCACACTGTCGAGATGGCGCTGGAGCGCCTGATGGAGGGGCGGACCGTCGTCGTGGTCGCGCACCGGCTCTCGACGGCGGCCCGTGCGGACCGCATCGCCGTCATCGATGAAGGGCGCCTGGCGGAGGTCGGTACCCACGCCGAGCTCCTCGAGACCGGCGGCCGCTACTCGACGCTGTACCGGTCGTGGTCGGCGCACCACGCCGAGTCCGCCCCCGCCCCCGAGGTCGCCTGACGTCGCCCCCAACCCGGGAGGGGCGTCGATAGACCACACGACGTGTGGTCTATCGACGCCCCTGCCTTTGGAGCTAGCCGGGTGGCACGGTCCACACGTGCAGGCCGTCTAGGTCGGGGGTGAGGGCGAGGATGCGCCATTCGTTGTGCTCGGCAATCGCGCTGAGCATGGCCGCGAGTGCGCTGGCATCATCCGGTGCGACGATGCTCAGCGTGCCGCCGTCACCCCCGCTCCGTTCACCTTCCAGCCGGCCGCGCCGTGTCGGCGCACGACTTCGATGAGGCGTCGAGCGTCGTCACAGACCAGGTCGGGGTGCAGGCCCGCCTGCATCTCGGTGTTCGCCGCGAGGGCGTGTGCCCAGTCGTCGAGGTCGCCGCGTACGAGCGCTCGGGCCGCGGCGGCAGCGGCATCGCGCAGTGGGGCGAGCCGTTGCTCTGCGCTGCGCGGGTCGCGCCGGAGGGATTCGATGACGTGCTCGTGTATCGCCGACGACCTGTGCGGCCGCCCGAGGTACACGGTCACGACGCGTCGCCCGAGCGCCGCGACGGTCTCCGGCGTGAGTGGCAGCCGTTCGACCGACGCCGTCGGGTACTCCTCGACGGTGATCGTGCACGCGCCTCCGTGCGCCGCGGCGTGCTGGTCCTGCACCCCCGACTGCAGCCCCAGGTCGTCGGCCTCGACGCCGTGAGCCGTCGCGGCGACCTCGTGAGCGGCGGTGTGCTGCCCGGCGGCCGTGCTCAGGGCGCCGAGGAGTGCCACGACGACCGACGCCGAGGTGCCGGTGCCACACCCCGGTGGTGGTGCCGCGGTGATCGTGATCTCGGTCTCGGCCCCGCGTAGGGCTGGCCGCAGACGGGCTATCGCAGCCTCGAGCAGCGGGTGCCGGCCGGGGCCTTCGCCGGGAGCGAACGCGTACCGCTCGCCGAAGGCGGCTACGTCGAGCACGACCGTCGCCGAGCCGGAGCGTGGTTCGTGGCGCACCCGCACCTCGACGCCCGGGCCCACCGCAAGGTTGCAGACGAGGCCGGTCCGCGCGAACCAGGTGTCGGTCCACCCGCCCGCGTCGCAGATGCGGACGGGCGCCCGGGCCACGACCGTGGTGACTTCCCGAGCCTCTCCGGTTGCCACGCATCGAACCTACCCGAGCCCGCATCGGCTCTGCGCGGGGTGTGTACCGGGGGCATCTCACACAGCCGGCGCCGTCCCGACCCGCCGGCCGCCTTGGTGGGCCTACGTCGGAGGTGGTACCTTCATCGCACGCC
>JAOSJL010000002.1 GCA_027494115.1 Acidimicrobiia bacterium | reverse complement strand
GTCGTTGGTGGCGACGTCGCCGTCGCCGTCACGCGCCGCAAAGCGGAACGTGAACCCCATCACGTCCTCGTTCGAGGCCCCCGTGGCCGCGACCGGATGGTCGAGAACGCCGGAGAGCACGAACTGGAACGACCCGGTGCCCTGGTCCGACAGCGTCACCGTGAAGATCACGTCGCTGCCCGCCTTGGCGGTCAGCACCGTGTTGTCGGCCGAGAGCTCGTAGACGAGCGCGCGCCCCTCCGAGGTCAGCGCACTCGCGAACAGGCCGCCCGACATCGTCACGAAGCCGTCGATCTCGGCGGCCGTGAGAACCCGCGTCCCGCCCGCCGGCGAGGCCACGTCGAACACCACCGAGCGGTCGCCGGGCGCCTGCGTGCCGTCGAACCCGCCGTCCACCGCCGTGTTGGAATCGTCCCCGCCCCACAGGATCAGCAGTGGGCCGCCCGCCTGCGCGGTCGTGAGGTTCAGATGGCCAACAAACGGATAGTTGCCGTCCGCATCCGGCGTCAGGCCGCCCGGAACGTCGTCCTCATTGCCGCCCGGAAGCTCCTCCTCCTCGACATAGCGGGCCGCAATCGTCCCGATCGCCAGCAGCTGGTCGTCGATCACCCCCACGCTGAACGTCCCGGGCGCCGTCGTGTCGCCGTCCGAATCCGTCGCCACGAACCCGAAGTTCAGCGTCAGCGTGTCCTCGCCCTGCACCGGGCCCGGGTGGTCGAGCGTGCTGTAGAGCGTGAACGTGTAGGAGCCATTGCCGGCGTCCGACAGCGCCACCGCAAACACCACCTCCGCGGCCAGGGCCTGGCCGGCATTCGCCGGAACTGCCACCGGCACCGCACCCGTATAGGCCAGCAGAACCTCGCCGCCCGTCACCGCGATCCGCGTGTAACTCAGCGCATCGCCGCGCGACGTCAGGTTCAGCGCCGCAAGGTCCGCCTCCATCGTCCCGACAAACGCGATCGAGCGGTCGCCAGGCTGCCCGTCGTTGTCGTTGGCATCGTCCGAGCCCCACGCCACCGCCAGCGTCCCGGTCGCCCGCTGCGTGGTCTGGTTGAACGAAATCCCGAAGTCCGCATCCTGTGGATTGGGCGTGCCGTCCTCGAGGCCGTCGCCCTCGACGACCAACTGCTCCTCCTCCACGGTCCCGTTCTGGGGCGTGCCGATCAGCGCCACGTCGTCCACCACGTCGACCGTGAAGGTGTTCGAGGCGGTGTCGCCGTCCGAGTCGGTCGCCGTGTAGTTGAAGGTCAGCGACAGCGTGTTCTCGCCGCCGTCGTCGGCATGGTCGAGCGGCTTGACCAGCGTGAAGGAATACTCGCCGTTGTTGGCGTCGGAGAGCGAGACGAAGAACACCACGTTGGCGTCCGCCGTCGAGCCCGGCAGCGCCCCGGTGTAGCCCACCAGCTCGCCCGTCCCGAGCACCGCATACGACACCGCCTGCCCGAGCGAGGTCAGGCTCGCCCCGTTGTAGGCCCCGGACACCGCCACGTTCGCGTTCGTGAACGCCACCGAACGGTCGCCGAGACCGCCGCCGCTCGTCGGGTTCGCGTCGTCCGCGCCCCACAGGATGTTCAGCGAAACCCCGCTCACCGCGCCGGGAAG
>JAOSJL010000001.1:2307500-3001715 GCA_027494115.1 Acidimicrobiia bacterium | reverse complement strand
TCTCATATACTGTCCTGAAGAGAGCAAGTATTTTGATCTGGTATCATCTGGTTCTCACGGAGAAGAGCCTCCCTTAGCTTCTTCTGTGCTATGCTGTATATAAGAAGAGCAAGTCCCATGATCATTACCAGCGCCACTATTCTACTTTCATTCTTAAGGAATATGCTATGTGTAAAGAACAACGGGTCTTTCAAAAACCTGAAACCCCTCTCAACAGATTGTTGATCCTTGTATTGTTTCAGCACTTCTTCATCGCTTAATTTTTCAAGTTCATTGGTAGCCAGGATGAATTTTCCTTTTCCAAGCAGTGCCCTTTTGACCTTGTCATCATTCTCAGAAAAACTTGCTTTTGCATTGCTCATTACCTGCAGTTCTTCATTATTTTTCGGTCTTCCTCTCTTGATATCTTTTTTCTTTCGGACCTCTTCTATCTTTATGTCCTTTATTGTATGGAAAGCTGCGAAGCGGCCTCGCTCGCCATTCCGGGCGTCGCCAAATTCCGGCGGGGCGGGCGCGTCGTTCGAGCGCTCCACGTTCGTATACGCCGCGTCGACCGGCTTCGAGGGCGCGGAGAGCGCAACCTCTTACAGCCTCGGCACGCAGCCCGTCGCCGAGAAGGACGGCGAGATGGAGCGCGACTATGAGTGGCGCACCAAGCGCTTCTGGCCGACCTGCCGAGCCCCGAAGACATCGGCCGCATCGCCGGCGAGCGCACCGCGCGCCGGCTCGGCGCGCGCAAGGTCGCCAGCACCAAGGCGCCGGTGATCTTCGAGAACCGACTCGCCGGGCGCATCATCTCGCCCTTCTTCTCCGCCATCTCCGGCGCCTCGGTCGCGCGCGCGGGGTTTCGTTCCTGAAGGACAAGCTCGGCCAGCGCGTGTTCGCCGAAGGCTTCCGCATCCGCGAGGATCCGTTCGTGAAGCGCGGCGCGGCCAGCCGCTGGTTCGACGGCGAAGGCGGCGCAGTCGCGCCGGCGGCGCTGATTGAGGACGGCGTGCTGACGATGTGGCTGCTCAACGCCTCGGCCGCGCGCCAGCTCGGGCTCGAGCCCAACGGCCACGCCACCAGCGGCCATGGCGGCCCGCCCGGCATCGGCGCGTCGAACCTGTTCGTGAAGCCGGGCGCGGAGGATTTGCCGAGCCTGATGAAGACCGCCGGCAAGGGCTCTTCGTCACCGACATGTTCTCGCCGTCGCTGAACATGAATACCGGCGACTGGTCGGTCGGCGTCGCCGGCTACTGGTTCGAGAACGGCGCCGTCGCCCATCCGGTCAGCGAAGTCACCGTCGCCGGCAATCTGCTCGACATCTTCGCGCGGCTGCGCTGCGGCGCGGACGTCGACACGCGCGGCTCGCTCGAAATCGCCAGCCTGATCGTGGACGATCTTGCAATCGGCGGCGTCTGACCTCGCGCTCATCGTCGGGGCCGCCCGCGAGGCCGGGCGCTCGCCCGCGCGATCTGCTGCGCGAGCCGCTCGAAGTGTTCTCGAAAGGCCCGCTCGGCCCCGTCACCAACATCGACTACGCCGTCGACGCGCTGCTGGCCGAGCGGCTGCTGACGGCGCGGCCCGATTATGGCTGGCTCTCGGAAGAAACGCCCGACGACCTCGACCGGCGCGTCGGCAAGGCCCGCACCTTCATGCTCGATCCGATCGACGGCACCGCCGCGCTGGTCGGCAAGACGCCGCAATGGACCATCAGCATCGGCATCGTCGAGGGCCAGCGCGCCTTCGTCGGCGTCGTCTACAATCCGATGACGGACGAATTGTTCGCCGGCGCCGTCGGCGAAGGCGCGACGCTGAACGGGCGGCCGATGCGCGCCAGCCTCGCCGGCAAGCTCGAAGGCGCGCGCGTCATCGGCCAGCGCAGCCGCTTCACCGAGCGGCGCTGGTCCAGCCGTGGCCGAAGCTCGACGTGATCGAGCGCCAATCGCTGGCCTACCGCCTCGCCCTGGTCGCCGCCGGCCAGGCGACGCCACGATCTTGTTCGGCTGGAAGAACGATTGGGACATCGCCGCAGGGATTGCGCTGGTGGAGGCCGCCGGCGGCGTCGCCACGAACCTGTGGGGCGAACCGCTGCTGCTGAACCAGGACGTGCCGCGCGCGCCCGGCGTGGTGGCGTCTGGCGCGCCGCTCCACCCTTTGCTAATCGAGCGCACCTCGACTTTACCCGATTTGCGAACCCAGGCCTGAGGCCGACCCATCATGACCGATCGCCAACTCCTCCACCTCGTCATCGGCGGCGAACTGGCGTCGCTTGACCGCCCCGTATTCGAGGACCTGAGCCGGATCGATTTCGTCGGCGCCTATCCGAACTACAGGGCCGCTTACGACGCCTGGAAAGGCGCGGCCCAGCGCACCGTCGACAACGCGCGCATGCGCTATTTCATCATCCACGCCCACCGCCTGCTCGATCCCGGCGAGGATCCCGAGCACGAGCTTTGATACGCGCATGAAGCCCGGCGCGCTGCTGGCGCGACTTGGCGCGATTACGTCTCGCGCTACGCCGGCGATATCGTCGTGCTTGCGCCTGTGCTTGCGGTGGTGGCGCTGGCGGCCGTTTCGTACGCGGCGATCCTGAAGTTCACGATCGACTCGATCCAGGCCGGCGACCTCCAGGCGATCGCGCTGGCGCCGCTCGCGGTGATCGCCGCCACCTCGACGCGCGCTCTCGCCATCTACGGCCAGGCGCTGATCTCCCAGGCACTCGCGCTCAAAGTGCTGCGCGATCTGCAGAGCGCCATGTTCGCCAAACTCACCAACGCCGATTTCGAGCGCATCACGCGCGAGGAAGGCGGCCGCTACGTCTCGCGCTTCACCAACGACATCACCGTGATCGGCGAAGGCCTCGTCCGCGGCGGGCAGGTGGCGATCCGCGATACGCTGATGCTCGCCGGCGCCGTCGCTTCGATGTTCTATTTCGACTGGCCGCTGACGCTGCTGGTGCTTGCGGTGTTCGCCATCGCCGGCAAGCCGCTGCAGGCCATCGCCAAGCGCGCGCGCCGCACCACCGCCACCGCCCAGGTGCAGATCGGCACGCTGACGGCGCAGCTGACCGAGAGCTTCGGCGCCGCGCGCGTGGTGAAAACCTACGGGCTGGAGCAGCGCGAGATCGAGCGGCGCGGACGCCGCGTTCGAGGAGCAGGCGCCGGCTGGCGATGAAGCTCGCCCGCAACCGCGCGCGCAGCGAACCCCTCCTGGAAGTGCTGGGGGCGCGGCGCTGGCGGCGGTGCTGTACATCGCCGGCCTGCATCGCCGCGGGCGCGATGACGCTGGGCGACCTCGTCGCCATCATCGGCGCGATCGGCATCGCCACGCCGGCGGCGCGCGCGGTCAGCGGTTTCAACACCGTCCTGAACGAAGCGCTCGCTTCGCTCGGACGCATCTTCAGCCTGCTCGACGAGCCGGCGACGATCGTCGATCGCCCGAACGTCAGGCCGCTGCGCGTCGAGCGCGGGCGCGTCGAGTTCGACAACGTCACTTTCGCCTACGCCGGCGCGCCGGCGCCTCGAACGGGTGAGCTTCACGGTGGAGGCCGGCGAAACCGTCGCGCTGGTCGGCCCTCCGGCGCCGGCAAGACCACCATCTTCAACCTCCTGCCGCGGCTTTACGACGTCACCGGCGGCGCGGTGCGCGTCGACGGCCAGGACGTGCGCGACGTCACGCTGGCGAGCCTGCGCGGTTCCATATCGCTGGTGGCGCAGGAGGCGGCGCTGTTCAACGACACCATCGCCGCCAATATCGCGCTCGGCCGCGCCGGCGCTACGCGCGCCGAGATCGAGCAAGCCGCCCGCGCCGCGGCCGCGCACGAGTTCATCGCCGCGCTGCCGGACGGTTACGACACCCTCGCCGGGGAACGCGGCAACAAGCTCTCGGGCGGCGAGCGCCAGCGCGTCGCGCTCGCCCGCGCCTTCCTGCGCGACGCGCCGATCCTGCTGCTCGACGAGGCCACCAGCGCGCTCGACGCCGCCAGCGAAGCGCGCGTGCAGGATGCGCTGAAGCGATTGTCGAAAGGCCGCACCGTGCTCGTGATCGCGCACAGGCTTGCGACGGTGCGCGACGCGGACCGCATTCTTGCGCTCGAAAACGGCCGTATCGTCGAAGCCGGCAAGCATGACGAACTCGTCGCCAGGGGCGGCCTCTATGCGCGCCTGAGCCGATTGCAGTTCGCCGACGCCGCCGGTTGATTGGTCGAGTAGGTGCCCGCGGTCACCGACGCGCGCCGGATGACGCGCTACATTCCTAGTGTCGCATGTTGCGACCAGGGGAGTGACCGCCATGAAACCAGTCGCAGTATTGGTCATCGGCGCGCTCATCAGCTTCGCCATGAGCGCGCCCGCCTCCGCCCAAGCCTGGAGCGAACGTTACAGCGTTCGCGTTCCCTACGGGGACCTGAACCTCAACTCCGACTCCGGCGCGGACGCTTTCCTCAACCGGCTCGACCGCGCCGGCGCCCGGACCTGCGGAGACGACACCGACCGCGCCTCCCTGGCGCAGCGCCGGTTGAGCCGCGAGTGCGCCGTCCTGTTCACGCAAAAGGGCGTCGTCCGCATCAACCACGCGCACGTCACCGAGCGCTACATCGCCCGCGGCGGCCGCATGCCGACGGTCGACATCGCGTCGATGTGAACGAAGCCCAGGCAGGGCGCGCGGGTTCGCCCTGCTTTCACTCGCGGCGCAGGATCTTGTCGACGAGGATGTTGGCCCACCACTCGGCCTTGAAATCGGCGCGCACCTTGGGCTTGTCGTAATCCTGCTCGACCCATTGCATGAACGGCTTGCCGCTCTCGCGCGCCGCCTCGACATAGGTGTCGAAGAAATAGTCGATCACGCCGGTCTTGCCTTGTTTGACGTGCAGGTACCTGAGCGAGAGCTGCTCGACCGCCTGTTCGATCGGCAGACCCATCTGGAAATGGGCGTAGAGCACCGCCATCACCCCGGCGCGGTCCGCGCCGGATTTTGCAGTGCATCAGCGCCGGATATTGGATGGTCTCGAACAAATCCTTGGCGCGGCGGACCTGCTCCACGCTGGGCGGCTCGCGCGAGTGCATGCGCGCGTCGATCATGGCGATCCCGTGTTCCGCGCAGGCCTCGCGCTCGAGCGCGTAATAGCCGGTGCTCGACGGCCCCCTGAGGTTGAGAATGGTCTTGACGCCCATCTCGGCGTAACGGGCCACGGCCTCCGGCGAAGGCTGGTTGGCCCGCGCCATCACTCCCTCCTCGATCCAATGGAAGTTCGAGAACCGGGAGGCGCAGGAACCCATGGTCCGCCCAGATCAGGTCAGCCCGCGCCCGCCGCCGCCCCTGGGGCGTGGCGAGGTCGAACCGGGACTGTTTCTCCTGAGTTGCGGTCATCTGCCTGTCATCGTCTGCTGGCGCGGGGCCGGCCCGCCCCTATAAGGGCGCTCGCGGGCAACCCGAAAGCCGCCGCACCAGCGAGCTCATGGCCAAGAAACTTCTCGGCAATTCCGTGGTCCAGTACCTGATCGGACGCGCCATCGGCGGCTACATGCTGCTGGTGGGCGCCACCACGCGCTGGACCCGGGTCAACCGCGAGGCGGTCGAGCCCTTCTGGCGCCCGGACGGAGGCAAACTGATCGGCTGCATCTGGCACGGGCGGTTCGCGCTGGTGCACAAGATGTGGTCGTTCAAGCGCGGCGTTCCAAAGGCCAAGATGCTGATCTCGCAGTCGCGCGAGGGCGGCATCGTCGCCCACACCTCCCGCACCGTGGGAGCCGAGGGTGATCCGCGGCTCCGCCGCCAAGGGCGAAAAGCGCAAGGGCGGGGTCGAGGCGATGCGGGCGATGGCGCGGCATATCGACGGCGGCGGCGTGATCTGCATGACCCCGGACGGCCCGCGCGGGCCGCGCATGCGGGTCAAGCGCGGCCCGATCCAGCTGGCCAAGCTGGCCGGCGCGCCGCTGCTGGCGGTGACCTGGGCGACCTCCAACCGGATCGTGTTCCACAAGAGCTGGGACCGGTTCATCTTGCCGCTGCCGTTCGGGCGCGGCGCGCTGGTGTGGGGCGACCCGATCCCGCCGCCGCCGATGGACGCGAGCGACGAGCAGATCGAGGCGGCGCGGCTGCGGCTGGAAAACGAAATGAACCGGATCGCCGCCGAGGCGGACCGCATCGCCGGCGTCGCGCCGATCCTGCCGGCCGAACCGCCGGCCGCGGCGCTCGCGGCTGAAGAGTCGCTGGCCAAGTGAGCTTCTCGCCCGCCCTCGCCGGCTATTCCGCTGCGGTGCGGCTGCTCGCGCCGTTCGCGGGCCTGTGGCTCAACGACCGCGCCCGCAAGGGCAAGGAGGACAGCGCGCGCCTTCCCGAACGGTTCGGACGCTACGCGCAGGCGCGGCCGGCCGGCCGGCTGATCTGGCTCCACGCCGCCAGCGTCGGCGAAAGCGGCGTGGCGTTGTCGCTGATCGAAGCGATGGCGGCGCGCGACAACGCGCTTTCTTTCGTGATCAGCACCGGGACGCGCACCTCCGCGGACCTGGTGGCGCGGCGCGCGCCGCCGCGCGTGACGCACGTTTACGCGCCGCTCGACAGCGCCGGACCCGTGCGGCGCTTTCTCGATCATTGGCGGCCCGACCTCGGCGTATTCGTCGAGAGCGAGCTGTGGCCGAATCTCATTCTCGCCGCCGAAGCGCGGCGGATTCCCCTGGCGCTGGTGAACGCGCGCATGAGCCCGAAGTCGCTGGCGCGCTGGCGGCGCTGGGGCAAGGCGGGCGCGCGGCTGCTCAAGCCGTTCGCGTTTGTCGCCGCCGCAGACGCGCGCACGGCGGACGCGCTCTGCGAGGTGCGCGGCGGCGACGTTCCCATGCTCGGCAACCTGAAGCTCGCGGCGCCGGCGCCGCGCGTGGACGCCGGCGCGCGCGCGGCCTTTGCGGGAGCAGATCGGCGCCCGCCCGGTATGGCTCGCCGCCTCCACGCACGCGGGCGAGGACGAGATCGTGCTGGCCGCGCACGCGAAGCTGCGCGCGGCCGAGCCGCGGGCGCTGCTCGTCATCGCGCCGCGCCATCCCGAGCGCGGCGAAGCCATCGCCCTGCTCGCCGACGCCGCGCCGCGCCGGGCGCGCTTCGAGCCGGTGAACGGCGCAAGCGTCTACGTGGCCGATACGCTGGGCGAACTCGGGCTGTTCTACGCGCTCGCGCCGGTTTCGCTTGTGGCCGGCAGCCTGCTGCCGCACTTGAAGGGCCACAACCCGATCGAGCCCGCCAAGCTGAACTCCGCCATCCTCACCGGCCCGCACGTCGAGAGCTTCCAGGACGTGTTCGGCGCGATCCAGGCCGCCGGCGGCGCGCAGGCGACGCACGACGCCGACAGCATCGCCAAGGCCGTGCTGACGCTCTGGCGCGACGACGCCGCGCGCGCGCGTCAGGTCGAAGCGGCGCGGGCTGCGACGGCGCAAGGCGCGGGCGCGCTCGACATGACGGCGCGACGGCTGCCTGAGTTGACGCCGAAGCGACCGGCGCAGGCGAATACGGCCCATGCGTCCGCCTGAATTCTGGAAAGCCGATGTCGGCGGGCGCGATGCGGCGCTTGTGTTGCGCGCGCTGCTGACGCCGCTGTCGTGGGCGTACGCGTTCGCGACGGCGCATCGTCTGCGCACGACGACGCCGCGCCATGCGCCCGCGCCGGTGATCTGCATCGGCAATCTCACCGTCGGCGGCGCCGGCAAGACGCCGGTCGCGCGGGCGATCCGCGCCAGGCTCGGCTCCGGCGCGCACACGCTGTCGCGCGGCTATGGCGGGCGCGTCGAAGGCCCGCTGCGGGTGACGCCGGACATGGACGCGCGCGAGGTCGGCGACGAACCGCTGCTGCATGCGCGCGACGGTCCCGCCTGGATCGCGCGCGACCGCTTCGCCAGCGCCATGGCCGCGGCCCAGGCCGGCGCGCACGCGGATCGTCATGGACGACGGCTTTCCAGAACCCGTCGCTGGCGAAGGACCTTTCCATCGTCGCCATCGATCCGGCGTTCGGCGTCGGCAACGGCCAGGTGTTTCCGGCCGGCCCGCTGCGCGAGCGGCTGGCCAACGGCCTGGCGCGCGCCGACGCCATCGTGATGCTGCACGGCAAGCGCACCGCCGACGACCTGCCCGATCGGAATTGGCTGCGCCATTTCCACAAGCCGATCCTGCATGCGCGGCTCGAACCGTCCGGCATCGCGCCGGACCGCACCCTCGTCGCCTTCGCCGGCCTGGCGCGGCCGGACAAGTTCTTCGACACGCTGGACGCAATGGGCGCAAAGGTTGCGGAAGCGGTCCCGTTCGGCGATCACCACGTCTATTCCGAGGAAGACCTGGCGATGCTCGCGCGCCTGGCCGAAGAACACGAGGCCATGCTGATCACCACCGAGAAGGACGCCGCCCGGCTCTCGCCCGAATGGCGCGCGCGCGTGGCCGTTCTGCCGGTGACGGCGCGGTTCGACGACGAGGCCGCGCTCGACGCCTTGCTCGCGCCGATCCCCTGGGATCGTCGTGAAGGATGAACCCGGTGTTGGCGGCCACGACGAGCGCATTGAGCTCGAAGACGAGGAGTGCGGTGTCGGTCTCAGCGGGAAGCTCGCCCTGTTCGACGGCGTCGTCGGCGGCGGCCGTGAGAAGGTCGATCCACTGCTGCTGGTAGTGCGCCACGCGAGCTCGGACCGGCCCCGACCGTCCGCCGAGCTCGGCCGCCGCTGCGGCGAAGAAGCAGCCACCGGGCAGAGTTCGGTTCTCGACGTAATCGAGAAAGGAGTCGCACAGGGCACGGAGGCGCTTCTCGCCTTCCTCGGCGAGTGCAGGTGCGACGACCACGTCGACGAACAACCGGCGCGCCGTGTCGACCGTGGCGAGCTGGAGCTCCTCCTTGGAACCGAAGTGGGCATAGAGTCCGCTCTTGCTCACGCCGGTGGCGGAAGCCAGGTGGCCGATGCTCAGGCCGTCGAGCCCCTCGATGGTGGCCAGCCGGACCGCGGTGTCGAGGATCTGGCGGCGGGTGCGTTCACCGTCGGACCGGGTTCGGCGTTCGGAAACCACGGGTCTGGACACCACGCTTGACAAGATAGCACGATCGGTCATACTAAGATAGAACGATCGATCGTACTAACTAGGAGGGCCCGTGGACATGATCGAGAAGACGACCGAATCCGGTGCAGAAACGACCGCCGACTGGCGAGCAGCCGGACAGGCCTGGGGCGAGCGGGCCCGCGATTGGGCCTACCTCTTCGAGCCGTATGCCATCCCCTCCTTCGACACGGTCCTCGCCCGGGCAGCTGTCGTGGAGGGAACGCGGCTGCTCGACGTCGGTTGCGGTTCCGGTCTGGCGGCGACGTTCGCTCGGCGCCTTGGGGCGAACGTTCGAGGGATCGACGCCTCGGAGGAACTGCTGGCCATCGCGCGCGACCGCGTTCCCGACGCCGACTTCCGCGCCGCCGACCTCTTCGACCTGCCGTTTCCGGAAGCGTCGTTCGACGTGGTCACCAGCTTCAATTCCATCTGGTTCGGCAATGACGGCGCCCTCGTGGAGATCGAGCGGGTTCTGGCACCCGGCGGGATTGCGGCCCTGACGTTCTGGGGTGACCCGTCTCGAATGGACCACGCGGCCTATTTTCTCGCCGTGGCGGCGTGTTCCACCTCGGACGAGGGTGACGAGGTGATCGACCTCGGCAAGATCGCGGAGCCGGGAGTGGCCGAATCCATGCTCGCGGCGACCGGGCTTCAGCCAACCGAGCGCGGATCCGTACGCTGCGTCAGCGAGTGGCCCGACCGCGACATCGCGGCGCGCGCCATGGCCGCGCCCGGTGTCGCCCATCACGCGATTCGTCACTCGGGTCTCGATGTCTTCGTGGCGACCGCGCTCGAACGCGATCGAGCCCCTCCACACCGACCACGGCTACCGCCTGGCTTCCGATCTCGACTACCTCATCGCGACCAAGCCGTGAGCGCCGCTCTCAGGTTCTGTAGGCGCCTGCGCCCGACAGCGCACCCCGGTGCCACCGACGTGGTGTGACGAGGAGCGCCCGGGGATAGTCCTCGAACATCCACCGCGCGAAGTTGCGTCGGGTCCACTCGGTCGAGTCGACCGCTCGCAGTGCGGCCCGGGCGAGCAGCGGAGAGGAGAGGACGCGCTGCACCGCCGTGGCCATGCGGGCGTCGGAGCGAAGCGCCGCTCCCACAGCCCGTTCATAGCGTTCGGCGACATCCGTCGGGGACCCATCAACGGCTGCGGCGTCGGCCACGCTGTCGGCCACGCTGTGGGCCGCGAGGATGCCGGTCTCGATCGCCTGTGCGATGCCCTCACCCGTCAGGGGATCCACGGTGCCCGCGGCGTCACCCACGTAGAGAATCCGACCGTCGCTCAGCGCCGCGGCGTCGAGATCACCGGGAATCGGCCACGCACGCGGTGCGCCCTCGGGTTCACCGGCACCGAGGATCTCTCGTATCGACGGACGTCTCATCAGGTCGCGCCACAAGGCGTTGAGCTGTTTCCCGCTGGTGGCCGATGTGCGCCTCACACCGAACCCGACGTTGGCACGGCCTCCGGGCAAGGGGAACACCCACGCGTACCCGGGAAGCAGATCGGGCTCGAACACGACCCACAGCCGCGGGTCGTCGACGCCATGGAAGTACTGCCGGAAGGCGTGTGACGTTCCCAGACGGCGCTCGCCCGTGGGCTCGAGGATCCGGCGCACCGTCGAGTAGTTCCCGTCGGCGGCCACCACCCAGGAGGCCTCGAAGTGGGAACCGTCTGCGCATGAGACCGTGACGCGCGCCGCTTCGTTCGTCACGTTCACCACGGGAGCGCCCTCGTGGACGACGACACCCCGGGAGCGGGCGAACTCCACGAGCACGGCGTCGAGCTCCTCGCGGGCGATGACCCCCGCGTACAGCCCGTTGTCGGGGAAGGAGAGGGTGACCCGGCGGCCGCTCGGCGACACGAGGACCGTCTCGTGGACCGGCACGATTCCTGCCAGCGAGCTGCGGGGCACGCCGAGCCTCTCGAGGTGTCGTAACGCCGCAGTTGTGAGACCGTCGCCGCACGTCTTGTCCCGCGGGAAGGTGGCACGGTCGACCACCTCGACGTGCAACCCGCGGTCCTGCGCGCTGATGGCGGCAGCGGTTCCGGCCGGCCCCGCACCGACCACGAGGAGGTCGCAGCGCCTCGGTTGCGTCACCTTCGCGAAGCTACTGGTCGGCTGTGGAGGCACCAGACGCGTGGCCTAGTGTCTCGGCTCGTGCGCGTCATCGAGGTGGAGCAACTCCGCAAGGAGTACCGCAGCCTGACGGGGCGCAAGACCGTGGCCGTGGCCGGGCTCGATCTCAGCGTGCCCGAAGGTGGCGTCTTCGGCTTCCTCGGCCCCAACGGGTCGGGCAAGACCACCACGATTCGCTGCCTTCTCGGTCTCGTGCGGCCGAGCGCCGGCCGCAGTCGTGTCCTCGGGGCGGATTCGCAGCGTCACCTCGGGTCGGTGATCTCGCGTGTGGGCGCCATCGTCGAGACACCGGCGTTCTACCCCAACTGCTCGGGGCGACGGAACCTCGGCTTCCTCGCGTCGCTTCGTGGTATCAGCGACGAGCGTGTCGACGCGGTTCTGGAGCGCGTGGGGCTGGGAGATCGTGGTCGCGATCCGTTCCGCGCCTACTCGCTCGGGATGAAGCAGCGTCTGGGCCTCGCGGCTGCACTCCTCCAGGATCCCGACGTCCTGCTGCTCGACGAGCCCGCCAACGGACTGGATCCCGCCGGGATCGTCGAGATCCGTGAGCTCATCCGGTCACTCGGTGAAGAGGGGCGAACCGTCTTCGTGTCGAGTCACCTCCTCGGTGAGGTGCAGCAGATGTGTGACCGGGTGGCGATCCTCAATCACGGCCAGTGCATCGCGCAGGGAACCGTCGACGAGGTTCTGGCCAGTGGCGGGGCCGCGCAGCTCGTCGTCCGCGTCGACGAACCCGAACGTGCGCGGGAGGTGCTCGAGCGTGCGGGGATCCCGGCAACACCGGAACAGGAGCACCTGGTCGTCGACCTCTCGGGAACCGACGGCGCCCGGGTGAGTAGGGCGCTGGCGGAGGCGGGTCTGTATCCCCACGAGCTCTCACCGCGCCAGGTCGACCTGGAAACGGTCTTTCTCCGGCTCACCGAGGGGGACACGAGCGGATGATGCGGCTGTTCGTGACGGAGGTGGACCGTGGGCTCTCGCGTCGCCTCGTACGGGTACTGATGCTGGTCGGCTTGTGCGGGCTCCTGGTCGTCGGCGTCGTGGCGTTCGTGGGCGCGGAAGACCGCGATCCCGCCGAGCAGGCCCGGGCGGCTCTCGTGGACAGTTGTGATTACCAGCCGGAGTACCGGGCCGAGTGCGTGGCGCAGGTGCCCTCGGCCGAAGAGCTGCGCGTCGACGACCCGGAGTTCGTTCTCGTCAACGACAACCGACCGCACCTGACCGAACTGTGGCCCGACGACGACGCCCGCGAGGCGGGTGTCACGAACGGGTTCTTTCTGGCGACGGCGATCATCTTCCTCATGGTGGCGGTCGTCCTCGGAGCGTCTCTTGTGGGGGCCGACTACTCGTCGCGTTCGATCGAGACACTGCTGACGTGGGAACCGCGTCGGATTCGAGTGGCCCTCGCCAAACTCCTGGCCGCCGGTGTGGTCGCCTTCGCCCTCTACCTCGTGTTCTTGCTCGTGCAGACCCTGGTGCTGTTGCCGTCGCTCCTGGTGTTCGGAACGACGGAGGGTGCCGACTCGGAATGGTTCGCCCACCTTCTCGCCATGGTGGGTCAGACGGGTGCCCTCGTCGCGGGCTTCGCGATCGCCGGGGGTGCCGTTGCCCTGTTCGCCCGCAACACCGGGGGCGCCATCGGAGTTTTTTTGCCTATCTCGTGGGCGTCGAGATCGTGGTGCGGGGCCTGAAGCCCGAGTGGAGCAACTGGTTCGTCCTGTCCAACGTGGCGGCCCTTCTGGACCCCACCGAACTGATCGAGCAGTTCACGAGGACGACCCTGGGCGCCGGGGTGACGCTGCTGCTCTATCTCGCCATCGTCGTGGCGGTGTCGGCGGTCACCTTCCGCACCCGGGACCTGGGATAGCGCACGGCGGCCCCGGGCTGTCCGCTTCGACGTGGCGGCTCCCGAGTTGCCAGAATCAGGGCGTTCCCCACCATTGCAGCAGCGAAACCTGATCGGAGCGCCATGAACGTCGTCGTCTGCGTGAAGCAGATCCCCGACCCGGCCGCACCCGGAGCACTCGACTCCGACAACACACTGACGCGCGAGGGCAAGCTCATCCTCGACGAGTCCGACAGCTTCGGGGTGGAGATGGCCCTGCAGCTCGTCGACACGGCGGGTGAGGGCGAGGTCACGCTGGTGTCGATGGCCCCCAACAACGAGGTCTCGGGGCTGCGCACCGCTCTCGCGATGGGGGCCGCCAAGGCCGTGCTCATCTCCGACGAGGCGCTGGCGGGCACCGATGCCCTCGGCACGGCAAAGGTGCTGGCCAAGGCGGTCGAGCGTGTCGGCGACGCCGATCTCGTGCTCACCTCCACCGAGTCGACCGACGGCTACACGGGGACCATTCCCACCCAGATCGGTCAACTCCTCGACTGGCCGGCGCTCACGTTCGCCAAGCACATCGAGGTGGGCGACGGCAAGGTCACGATCCAGCGCCAGACCGAGGCGGGTTACGACACGGTGGAGGCGCCGCTGCCGGCCGTCGCCAGCGTGACCGCCGGCGTGGTCGAGCCCCGCTACCCCTCCTTCAAGGGGATCATGGCGGCCAAGAACAAGCCGGTCGACGAGGTCACCGTCGCCGATCTCGGTCTCGACGGTCAGGTCGGTTGGAGCGGTGCCCACCAGGCGATCACAGCGGTGGAAGCTGCGCCCGAACGTGAGGCCGGCGAGAAGATCGAGGACGAGGGCGACGCGCACGAGAACATCGTGAGCTTCCTCGACGAGCTCAAGGTCATCTGATGGCCCCCGAGCAACGGATCACCCCACCGGCGGATGCAGTGAGCGGAGGTAGCGAAAGATGAGTATCGGCAAGGTTTGGGTCTTGGCGGAGGCCGACGGCGACGAGGTCGCCTCTGCCGCGCTGGAACTGCTCACGAAGGCCCGGGAGATCGGTGACACGGTCGAGGCCGTCTACGTCGGCTCCAGCGCGGACGCAGTGGCGGGAGTTCTCGGAGAGCACGGCGCCACCACGGTCTACGCCGTCGACCCCGGCGATTCGTTGAGCGGCGCCGTGGGCGCCGCGGCGCTCGAGAAGCTGATCGGAGAGCACAGCCCCGATCTCGTCATGTTCGACCAGAGCTACGACGGCCGCGACGCCATCGCCGGTCTCTCGGCGCGCATCGACCGCACGGTGCTCACCAACAGTGCCGACATCCGCATCGACGGCGATCAGGTCCGTGCCACCACGGCGATCTTCGGAGGAACGCAGATCGTCGAAACAGCTTTTGAAGGAGAAGCGCCCTACCTCGCGGCGTTCCGACCGAAGTCGTTCGTCGCCGAGCCATCGGGCGGTGCCGCCGCCGCGGTGGTTGCTGTCGACGGTGTCGACGCCGGGCGTGCCGGCGAGGCCAAGGTACTCGACCGTCACGTCGAAGAAGCCGAAGGCCCCAAGCTCGAGGAAGCCGAAGTGGTCGTGTCGGGAGGACGTGGGCTCGGCGAAGCCGAGCACTACGCACTCGTCGAGACGCTGGCGAAGCTCTTGAAGGGTGCCCCGGGCGCGTCACGCGCGATCGTCGATGCCGGGTGGGTGCCCTACTCCCACCAGGTCGGCCAGACCGGCAAGACGGTCAAGCCGAAGGTCTACATCGCGCTCGGGATCTCGGGCGCGACGCAGCACCTCGTCGGGATGAAGGGTGCCGACAACATCATCGCCGTCAACAAGGACGCCGAGGCGCCGATCTTCTCGGTGTCCGACCTCGGCATCGTGGGCGACGTGCACAAGGTGGTCCCGAAGCTCATCGAGGCCCTCGAGGCTCGGGCGTAGTCTCCGCTCTTGGCGGCTTCCCGCCGCTCGCTCGGCGAGGATACCTGCGCCGCTTGTCTCCCTCAGGTCTGCTCGTCGTGTTCTGGTAGCGCCGACGGGCAGGCGAGCTGGAGGTGGTAGGTAGTTCTTCGGGCTCGGCTTCGCTGATCCCTACGCGCGCGTGGATGCGTTTCATCCACTTCGGTGCCCACCAGTTCCAGTCGCCGGCGAGTCGCATGAACGCCGGTACCAGCGTGCCGCGCACGACGAACGCGTCCATCAGAACCGCCAGGGCGAGGCCGAGTCCGAACAGGACCATGAACGAGACCCTGTTCGTGACGAAAGCCAGGAAAACGATCGAGATCAGGATCGCGGCGGCCGACACGATCCGGCCCGACTTCTCGAGCCCCAGTGCCACCGACGACGTGTTGTCGCCGCTGTGGTCGTACTCCTCCTTGATGCGCGAGAGCAGGAAGACCTCGTAATCCATCGAGAGACCGAACGCCACGCAGAACATCAGGATGGGCACCGTGGCGGTGAGTGTGCCGGTGGCGGTGAAGTTGAGGAAACCCGACAGATTCCCGTCCTGGAAGATCCACACCATGGCACCGAAGGTCGCGGTCAGGCTGAGGATGTTCAGCAGAAGCGCCTTGAGTGGGATGACGACGCTGTTGAACGCGAGGAACAGCAGCACGAACATGACGATGGCGATGAGCGCGAGGGCGATCGGGAGCCGATCGAAGATCCCGTTCTTCGAGTCCACCAACTCGGCCGATTGACCGCCGACGACGACCTCGAAGGGAGCGTCGACGTCGCGGATGTCGCGCACGAGTTGCTCGCCCTCCCCGGAGATCGGTTCGACGTCGGGAACGACAGAAAACCAGGTGCCCGAATCACCTGCGAAGCGGGCTGTGGCGTCGCCGCCGTCGGTGAGGCTGCCGTCGTCGCCGACGAGGGAGAGCTCAGCGGCACCACCGGAGTAGATCCCGGTGACACCGTCGACGCGTGCGACGCCGGGAACCGACGACAACTCCACGGCGTACGCCTCGACGTCGGAGGCCATCGCCGCGGGATCACCCGCGTCGACGGCCACGACCTGGACCGTGGAGGATTCGCTGGAGTCGAATGCGTCCCGGATCGTGTCGGTGGCTTCCCGGCTCTCCGCACCCTCGGGCAGGACACGGTCGTCGGGCAGTCCCAGTTCGAGATGCAGGAAGGGTGCACCGAGCAGGAGAAGGAAGGAGGTCACGATCACGGCGACGGGCACGGGGCGGCGCATGACGAACTGTGCGATCCGGTGCCAGAAGCCCTGGTCGACCGGCTTGGGCTCCCGGCGCCAAATGGCCAGCTTGTTGACCCGGGGGCCGAGAATCGCCAGAAGCGCCGGTAGAAAGACGATCGCGCCGACAGCGGCGACCATGGCCACTGCCAGACCCGCCCACCCGAAGGAACGCAGAAACGGGAGCGGAAAGACCAGGAGTGCCGAGAGAGCCACGGCCACCGTGACTGCCGAGAAGAGAATCGTGCGGCCGGCGGTTTCGACGGTCCGGACGACCGCCTCCTCGGTCGTCTTCCCGAGCGCGAGCTCCTCCCGGAAGCGCGACACGATGAACAGGCTGTAGTCGATTGCCAGCCCGAGGCTCATCGCCGTGGTCATGTTGAGTGAGAAGATCGACACTTCCGTGATCGACGACACGATCTTCAGCACCACGAACGCACCGACGATCGCGAGTCCGCCGACGAGGAGTGGGAGCAGCGCCGCCACGAGGCTCCGAAAGACGAACAGCAGGAGGATGAGCGTGAGCGGGAGTGCGATCAGCTCCGCACGTATGAGGTCTTCCTCGATCGTCTCGCCGATCTCGTGGAAGATCGGGCCGAAGCCGCTGCCGCCGACGATGAGCGTCGTGCCGTTAGCGGTCTCGTGCTCGCCGATGAAATCGTCGCCGAACTCGGCCACCCAGTTGTCGACGACGTCGTCACTCCCTGCGATCGTGGCGAGAATGAGTGCGGTGTCGCCGTCGGTCCCCCGGAGCGGCGGGGCGTTGAAGTCCCAGTACGACAAGCTCGACGTGACTCCGGCGTGGTCGCGGAGGTCTTGGGAGAGCCTCCGCCCCACGTCCGCCACGTCGGGATCGTCGACGCTTCCCTCGGGCGTGGATACCACGAGCACCAGATTCGGAACACCGGCGGGAAAGTTCTCCGAGAGCTCATCACGCGCGTGACGACTCGAAGTTCTCGTTGTCGAAGCCACCCGAGGACAGCTGGTCTGCCACGTCGGCGCCGTAGACGCCGGCGACGAGGAACAGCACCACGCTGGCCACGATGACGATCACGCGCCGGCGTACCAGGAACTCCCCGAGTTGTCTCACCACCGCTCCCACGGGCCGGCCTGCGCGAGTGGGGTCAAGGTAGTGGGCCGGACCGGTCGTCGGCCGAACCGGCTGCGTACGGCGTCAGGTCAGTGCACCGTGCCGACGACCGAGTGCGAGCAGCAGGCCGCCAACTACGATGAGTGCTAAACCCGTCACTTTCAGTGGCATACTTGTTCCGGTCGCTGGGAGGGTCGCGGGGTCGGAGGTATCGGCGGGACCCACGCCGCCGTTGGCGGTGGTGTCTCCGGTCCCGCCGTTCTCGCCTCCACCGCCTCCACCGCCTCCACCTTCATTCGTCTCGACGCAGGTTCCGTCGCTGTCTTTGCTGTCGCCGCCGTCGGTGATGGTGCCGTTGTCGGTGGCGCAGTCGGTGGGGGTGTTGTCGACGATGGTCGCGGCGAGGATCGTGGCCGCGCCTCCATCGATCGCAGCGAGTCCACCGCCGAGGCCGGCAGCACTGTTCCCCGAGACCATGGTTCTCTCGACGACGAGTTTGGCCGCGCCGGCGACTGCGGCGACGACGAGTCCGCCGGCGTCGCCATCGCTGATGTTGGCCGTCACCTCGCTGTCGATGACCTCGACCGTACCGGCGCCATTGACCACGCCACCGGCGGCGGCGGCGGTGTTGCCGTCGAGCGCCACGCTGGTAAGGGTCGCCGAACCGCCCAGGTTGGCGACTCCGCCGCCCAGACCAGCGCTGTTGCTGCTGATGTCGCTGCCCGTCGCGGCGAGTGTTCCGCCGCCTGTGTTCAGGACGCCGCCTCCGGACGCGTCGAACGGATCGCCGCTCGCGTTCGCCGAATTCCCGCTGATCTCCACATCGCTGAGGGTGACGGTACCGCCCGAGTCGTTCATGAGCCCGCCACCATGCCCGGCGATGTTGCCGGTGATGGACCCGCCGGTCATCGAGGCGATTCCGCCGTTGTTGCGGAATCCGCCACCCTCGGTCGAGGCCACGTTGTTCTCGATGTCGGTGTCGATCAGAGTCACAGTTCCGCCGTCGTTGTCGAAACCGCCGCCGCGCTCGTCGGAGTTGTTCTCTTCGAGACGGCTCGCGGTCGCGGTCATGGTGGCGCCGTCGCCGTTGTACACACCGGCTCCGAGTTCGTCTCCGCCGCCTCGCATTGTGTTGTTGGTGATGTTCGACTGGTTCAGCGTGAGCGTGCCGAGATTCGCGATCCCTGCGCCGCGGACACCGTTCGTACCGGCATCGGTGTCGAGGACGTTCCCTCCCACGACGACGTTCGTGAGCCTGAGATCGCCCTGATTGAGGATCCCGGCACCGTCCTCGGGGCCACCGGTGGCAACGAGCTGTCCCGCGACGACCGCCAGATTGGTGAATCCGACCGTGCCGCTCCGGATCTCGAACACGCGCGTCTGGCCCTGACCATTGACGACACCGTTCGTCGGGTCGGTGTCGATGCCGTTGATGGCGAGATCCTCGGTGACCACGAGCGGTCCGTTGGCGCCGTCGAGAGTGAAGGGCGCGCCGATGTCGGCCATCGCCAAGTCGATGACATCAGGCCCGGCATTGGCGTTCGCGGCCTCGACGGCTGCCCGCAGCGACGTGCACACGTCACCCGGACAGCTTCCGGCTCCGGGTGCCTCGTCGGCCTTGTTGGTGCTCGGTACGGAGAAGTCGGTCGCGAAGGCGGGTGTCGCCCACACGACGGGGATCGCGAGCGCGAGCACGGCTGTGAGCACGAGAGGAAGACGAAGACGAAGAGGTGAGATGAGGGCGACCATGGGCGTTCCTTGCAGTGGTCGGTCTCTGATCGGCAGTGCGCGCGACGACCTGAGATTCCGTGGTCGCGTGGGTGTCCGCCACCCCCTCGCCGTTTCGTCAGTACTAAATGTCCGATATGTGATCGCGCGGAGAGTGCGGAGGTCCACCACTTCGTGGTCCGCAGCGTCGACAATGCACCGGATGGACCGCTTGAGCCACGACGTCTTCCAGCCGCGCGACGGCCTGCGGGTCGGCGTGACGTGGGGCGGTCGCGGCATCCCACTGGTTCTCCTGCACGGCTTCGGCGCCGAGACCCGCCTCTACGCCCAGTCCGCATCACGGCTCACTGACCTCGGTGTGCGTGTCATCGGGATCGACCTTCCGGGTCACGGCGAGTCGCCGCCGCTGCCGGGCCGTACCGGCGTTCGCGAGTGGGCGTCGGTGGTGGCCGACACCCTCGACCACCTCGGTGTCCGTCACGCTGTGGTGGCCGGCCACTCCACCGGGGGACGTGTCGCCGCCGAGCTGGCTGTTCTGCGCCCCGGTCTCGTGTCGTCGGTCGTCCTCATCGACGCCATCGTCGGGGCGTCGTGGGACCGACGCCGCGACTCATTCCTACGGTTCCCTCCGGCACTCCTGCCTTACTCTGCGGCGTTCGTACTCGACTGCGCCGACACCGCCCCGCTGCACCGCGACCGCGACCAGGCGCGCAAGCTTCGCCGTCTCGCCACCTCGATGGTCGGGCGCAAGATCCGCCGCCCCCGCTGGACGGTGTCGGCCGTGGTGTCGGTGCTTCGCTCGCCTCCCTCGGTGCCCACACTCGACCGGTTGCGCTCCAACGGCACCCACGTCACCGTCCTGCACGGGGAGCGCGATCTGATCGTTCCGCTGGCCTGCGGCCGCGACGCCGCGCGACGCCTCGATGCAGAGCTCGTGGTCGTGCGGGGAGCGCGTCACTCCTGGCCGCTCGACTGCCCGCAGACACTCCCGGTTCTCGTGGACGGCCTCCTGGCGGGAGGGATGGGCGACGCCGTCACCCGGATCGCTCACGCCGCAGGCGTACGACGTGACTGTCCCACGCTCGACGAGATGGAATCCGTCTGTTACCGGACCGATGCCCCGATCCTGGGATTCCCGACGGTACGGCGCCTGACACATCCCGAGAGTGTTCCGCCCCGTTACGACTGGACGGTGGAGCCCCCGAACATCCGGTACCGCAGGGTCTCGGCACTCGGCTAGAAGTAAAGAGGCCTAGAGGTCGAAGTCGACGATCACGGGCGCGTGATCGGAGGGCTGCTTTCCCTTGCGGGCGTTGCGGTCGATCGTGGCGAACCGGGCGGCCTCGGCGGCGGGCCTTGTCGCGTACACGAGGTCGATGCGCATCCCGCGGTGCTGGTGGAAGTCGCCACGGCGGTAGTCCCAGTAGGAGTAGAGACCGTCGTCGTCGTAGAGGCGGCGGAAGGTGTCGTCGAGTCCCCACCTCTCCAGAGCCGACAACGCGGCGCGCTCGGCCTCGGTGACGTGTGTAGCGCCGTCGAAGGCGGCAGGGTCCCACACGTCGCGGTCGTCGGGTGCAACGTTGAAGTCGCCCGCGACGACGAGCGGGGAGTCGGCCGAGAACTCGGCATCGAGCCACTCGCGGAGCCGCTCGAGCCAGGCGAGTTTGCGGTCGTAGAACTCGGTGCCGACCTCGCGGCCGTTCGGCACGTACACCGACACCGCCTCCAACGGTCCGCAGCGTGCAGCGAGGACCCGCGCATCGCCCTCGTAGGGATCGTCGAGGTCCCCGAAACCGGTGCGCACGTCCGTGAGGCCCACGCGCGAAAGGATCGCCACGCCGTTCCACCGGCCCTCGCCGTAGTGGGCCCCCTCATAGCCGAGTGCCTCGAAGGTCAACTGGGGAAACGCGTCGTCGGCCATCTTGGTTTCCTGAAGGCACAGCACGTCGGGATGTGCGTAGCCCAGCCACTCCTCGACGCGCGGCAGCCGCGCCTTCAACGAGTTGACGTTCCACGTGGCGAGACGCACGGTCGGGATGCTCGCCCCTCAGGTGCCGCTTCGGCGTCGTGCCCGCCTGATCATCACGACGAGGCTGATCACGATCAGCGCACCGATGATGATGAGCACGAACACTCCGACGTTGCTGCTGCTCCCGTCGCTCTCGGAACCGCTGGACTCCGTGGTACGCAGTTCCGCGCGGCCGTCGGTCTCGAGTTGCACCACCTGCTGGAACGTCGGTCGGTTGACCCAGTTCATGGGTGGCACGCCGACGATCAGCGCCGAGTACTCGATCTGGTCGTCGGCGACCACGCGACGCCACGACGACACGTCGGTCGGGTCCGCGCTGTCCTGGAACTCGAACTCCAGGCGCGGGATCGTCTCTTCGAGGGAGTCCCACAGCGCTTTCCGACACGCTTCGAGATCTCCGTTGCCGCAGTAGCTGCGCTCCCAGGCCCCCGCGGTCGGTTCACCCGCCACCTTGGTCAGGTCGTTGTACAAGTGGGAATAGGACCCCTGCGAGAACGACGAGCCCTGGTGGTTCCCGGGGCTGTTGTGGATGGAGAGATCGAGCGACTGGAAGGCGTCGCCGCTGTTCTCCTTGTTGAAGATCGTGTAGGTGAGCGGCTCCCACCAGGCGTCCATGATCGCCGGGCCCACGGGTGTCTCGTAGTCGGGGTCGCCCTTCTCGCGAGCCCTGCGGTGACCGTCGAACTCGAGCCACAGCTCGAGTTCCTCGCGCATGGCGGCGAGGCGATCGTCACGGCCCTCGGGAGGCGTGAGGCCCATGATCTCGAGCAGGACGGGCAGGATCTCCTGTGCGCGCAGGTCGACGGTGGCCGCGTCCTCCATCAGGTCCGCGACGGCGGCCCGGTCGAATTTCTCGCCGCCGTCGATGCCCTCCTGGATCCTCGAGTTGAGGAGATCGACCCTGTAGATGGGACCGAACGACCACTGGTCGTCGGCCGAGGTGAACTCCGGAGCCTGCTTGTTGTTCCAGGAGGTCACGTAGCCGCGGCCCGGATCGGCGTCGTGGGGTTGGTCCTCGGCGTCGAGGAAGCCGTTCCAGTCGAACTCGCCCGTGCCGGTGGTGGGGAGTGAGGGATCGACGCCTTCGGCCCGGTTCGGGCACTTGCAGCTGTGCTGGTAGCCGGCGTTTTCCGCGCCGACGTAGAACCAGTTGAAGCTGAACGTGATGCCCTCACCCATGGCACGCCGGAAGGCCTCGTAGCCCTCCTCCATGTAGCCGGGGTCGTTGACGTTGCGGAAGCCGATCGAGGAGGCCAGCTCCTGGAAGTAGGTGGAGCGGTCGTTGGCGACGGCGATCGGGGTGCCGTCCTTCAGGGTGCCGCGCTGGTTGATCGGCCCGTAGTCGGGGGCGCGCTGGATCTTCCACGTGAGCGTCACGGGATCCCCGACGATGAGACCGTCGGTGGTTTCCACGACGTGGTCGTAGGTCTCGATCTCCTTGCACTCCCCGTCGTGTTCGTAGCCCATCGACTCGAGCGTCGCTTCCCCACCCCCCGGGTCGCACAGTGTGAGCACGAACTGGTCGATGTTGTCGGCACCCGATGAGGTCGCCGACCAGGCGTAGTCCTGGCCACGGCCGATGAGGACCCACATGTCGATGCCCAAGAAGCCCATGCCGCGGGCGTCGATTCCCGGACCGTGGACGTCCTTCTCGACGATCAACTCGGGTACCGAATAGCCGATCTGTGGCCCGAACACGGCGATCGGGCGGCCGTCGTCGGTGTGCTCCCCGTTGACGAGGATGGCGTTGCTCGCCGAGGACGGTTGTTCGGCTGCGTCGCTCAGACGCCCGAGGAACGAGATGATGGAGTCGGGAACGGCGGGGGAGAGCGACGCCTCGCCCGCTGCGTCGACGCCCGCGCCCTCGGCTGCCGGAACAGGCTGGGCCGACTCGGGATCACCACCACCCACCGGGACGAGGCTGTCGCAGTCGAGGTCGGGCACCGCGGCTTCGTTCGTCGAGCCGAGGTCGTCGTTGTAGGGGGCCGACTGGGTGGACGAGACCGGAGCCGCGGGATCGTTGGCGAACTTCAAGTCGTCATAGACAGCACGGGCCTCGTCGGCGCCGAGCGTCTCGGACATGGTCTCGAGCCCGCAGTAGTTCTGGACTTCGCGCCCACCACCCTTGCCGAAGATCCCTCCGATGAGCGCGCCGATCGCAACGGCGTCGGTGGGCGCCCAGGGCTCCGGCGTCTTTCCGAGCAGCCCGTACTCGGCGGGCAGCAGCGTCTCGTCTTCCTCCGCGCCGGCGATGAAGGCGTTGACCCCTTGGGCGTAGGCGACGATGTCGTCGTAGACGGCCTTGTCGTCGGCGTCTCCTTGAAGGAGCTCGTCGACCTGCGCCTGGAGGTCGGCCTCGGTGTACGGCGCGTTCTCGATGGCGTCGAGGTCCTGGCCGATCAAGGCGTCGGAGAATCCGACGAAGGCACTCAGGCGGCCGCGGCCCGCATTGCGCAGCACGTCCATGTAGAGCATGCGGTCCTCGGCGGTGGCGTAGCCCTGCGCGAACATCGTGCCTTCGCGGGTGTCGCCGAAGATGTGTGGGACGTTGAAGCTCTCGTCGCGGATGACCGTGGACATCGCTTCGCTCACCGGGCTGGTAGGTACGTCCGATGTCGTCGGGTGCGACGCCGAACGAGGCGTCCTTGAAGTAGTCGAGGAGCTGGTCGTCGGTGAGACCCGGAGCGTTGAAGACCAGGTCGTTGTACATGATTCGCTGATCGGCGAAGTAGGGCGGGAAGCCGTTCTCGTCGCCGGCCTCGTCGGCGGCGCGGGCCTGGGCGAACTCCTCGGCGTCGAGGTTGGCGTCCTGGCCGGGCGGCAGGATGTTGAGGAAACCGCGAGCGTCGTCGAACTGCTGGTAGTGGCCCTCGCCGCCGTCGGGGCTCTGTTCCGATCCCGTGCTGTCCGACCCGGTGCTGTCGGTGTCGGATTCACCGGCCCCGGCCACCCCAGCGGAGACGGCCGCCGCCGTCGCCAGTGCCGTGGCCAGAAACACGGCGATCCACCGTCGCATGATCATCGAGAGCCCCCTCACCCCGCCCGCACCCCGCGGCGCCGAGCGGGAGACAACCTATCCGGCCTCCGAAACGCCGGCCACGCGAGGCGCGGACACCGAGACGAGCGAAAGTGAACACGCGGTCATCCCATGGTGGTCGCGTGCACGGGTTCGATGACGAAGATCACGCGCTCGTCTCCGGGCTGGCTCAAGGGGTACTCGTCCTGGTCCATGTACTTCTTGGCCAGGGAGTTGATGAACGCATCGTCAGGGTCGTCCTCGACAGCGGCCACCCGACCGCGGACCTCGAGGTAGCGATAGGGGTTCTCGGGGTCGAGGATCGAGAGCGAGACCCGAGGTTCGTTCTGGAGGTTGCGGTACTTCTGACGGGCCTTCGTGGTGCTGATCCGGATCCGGCCGTCGGCGGTGTCGAACCAGACGGGGTGGGACTGGGGCTCGCCGTCGGGCCCGATCGACGCGAGGTGGGCGAACCCCTTGCTGTCGAGAATGTCGGCGTGACTGTCGGGAATGACGCTCACGGGTGCTCCTGTCGCTGGTGGGGACGTGGTCGCTCCTGGGTCCAACCTCTTCGACCGGTTTGATGTTCCCGGCCCTTCCGACACGCTCGTCTCGGCGGCCTCGGTCGGACGGAGGCGGCGCCTGACGCGTACGTTCCGGTGTCACAAGGGCACTGTCGGAACGGTCGGAGACGCGAGAACGGAGATCAGGGTGGGACCACTCGAGGGAATCAAGGTCGTGGAGATCACAGGGATCGGCCCGGGGCCGTTTGCCGCCATGATGCTCGCCGACATGGGGGCCGAAGTCCTCAGGGTCGATCGGGTCCAGGCCGTCCCCGACGACTTCTCCCGCAGCAACCCCGAGTTGTTGTTCCGTGGCCGGCGCTCGGTCGCCGTCGACCTGAAGAATCCCGCCGGTGTCGAGACGGTGCTGCGCCTCGTGGAACGCGCCGACGCGCTGATCGAGGGCTTCCGGCCCGGTGTCGCCGAGCGCCTCGGGGTCGGGCCGAAGGAATGTGCCGCCCGGAACCAGAAGCTGGTCTACGGCCGTATGACCGGGTGGGGACAGGACGGCCCGCTGGCGACGGCGGCAGGACACGACATCAACTACATATCGCTGGGTGGCGCACTCGCCCACATTGGGCGGCCGGGGGAAAAGCCCGTTCCTCCGCTGAACCTCGTCGGTGACTTCGGGGGTGGCGGGATGCTCCTGGCATTCGGCATCGTGTGCGGGATCCTCGAGGCGGGCCGATCCGGCAAGGGTCAGGTGGTCGATGCGGCGATGGTCGACGGGACCGCCGCGCTCATGACCTTGATCTACGGGCTCCAGGGGATCGGGATGTGGAGTGACGAGCGCGGTACCAACATGCTCGACACCGGTCTGCCGTACTACGACACGTACGAAACGGCTGACGGGGAGTACGTGAGCGTCGGGTCGCTCGAGCCGCAGTTCTACGCAGCTCCTCGAGTTGACCGGGCTGGCAGGGGAGGGATTCGAGGCGCAGAACGATCCCGAGATCTGGCCTCGGCTCCGGGAGCGTCTCACCGAGGTGTTCCTCTCGAAGTCGCGCGACGAGTGGTGCGAGATCATGGAGGGGACCGACGTGTGTTTCGCTCCCCTCCTCACGATGACGGAGGCAGCACAGCACCCGCACATGAAGGCACGTGGCACCTTCACCGAGATCGACGGATTCCTGCAGCCGTCACCCGCGCCCCGCTTCGACCGGACGAGTCCTGAAACGCCCGCGGCCCCTGTCTGGCCGGGGGAGAACACCGACCACGCTCTGGCCGACTGGGGCTTCTCCGACGACGACGTCGCAGGCCTCCGAGAGTCGGGCGCCGTCAAGTAGCTGCTACGGCGCCGGCGGGCACGCTGACGGTTTCGGTGTCCCGCCCGGAGCGCAGCAGCGTGCCCGCGAGCTCCCCGGTGCTTTCGTTGTCGACGACCGTGACTCGCCCGTTCACCCAGACCCGGTGGATGCCCTTGGCCTGCGAGAAGAGCCGTGCACTGTCGGCGGGAAGGTCGGTCGCCAGGCGGACCTTGCTCGCACCGATCTCCTCCGGGTCGAAGAGCACGAGGTCGGCGTGCCAGCCCGGAACGACGCGGCCTCGCTCGCGCAGGCCGAACAGACGCGCGGGGACGTCGGTCATGAGCTGGACCGTCCGCTCGATCGAGAGCAACTTGCGGCGGCGGATCATGTCGGCGAGAAAGACCGTGGGATAGATGGAGCCGAGCATCCGGTCGAGGTGGGCGCCGCCGTCGGAGCCGCCGACCATCGCCCGCTCGGAGTCGATGAGCTCCATGCGCATCTTCCAGCTCGCGTCGTCGCCTTCGAGGGGCTTGGGCCAGATGACCGTCTTGAGCTCGTCGGCGAGCACGATGTCGAGCAGCGTGTCGAACGGTTTCTTGCCCCACTCGGCGGCGATGTCGCCGACCTTGCGGCCTTCGAGCGGGCGGTTCTCCTCCGAGAACGTGTCGCCGATCTCGTAGTCGGCGTAGCGGTTGAAGCGCTGGAACACACCCGCGGCCTCGGAGTGGATCGCCTCGTCCATACGCCGGCGGATCTCGGGGTCGCGGAGCTTCTCCATGCGCTCGGCTACCGGCAACGTCAGGATCTCGTCCCAGTAGGGGATGAGGGTCAGGGCGCAGCGGGTCAGGAAGCTCATGTTCATCGGCACGAGGATCGGCATCGTCAGCGCGACCACGCGAGCGCCGTGTTCGGCGGCGTAGGTGGAGGCTTCGAGCTGGCGTTCGACCTGGCCGGGGTCGTTCGAGTCGACGGTGAGGACGTTCCAGTTGAGCGGTCGGTTCGCCGCCAGAGACATCGCTGTCAGCCGCTCGATCTCCTCGTCGGTGAAGCCCTTGAGACAACCGTCGGTGATGTATTCGAGTGTCGTGCCCTCGTACTCGGAGACGACCTGGGCCAGAGCGAGCACCTCGTCGGTTGTGGCGACCCGGGAGGGGACCGGCCGACCGTCGCCGTCGTCGTGGGTGAACGACTGTGAGGAGGAGAACCCGAGGCCACCCGCTTCGAGGGCAGCGCGCAGCTCGGTCTTCATCGCGTCGAGCTGTTCGGGCGAGGCCTCGTTCTCGGTGCCCTCGGCGCCCATCACGAAGCGTCGCAGAGCGCAGTGGCCCACGAGAAACGCCGCGTTGATGCCCAGCTTTCCGTCCAGCTGATCGAGGTACTCGGCGAAGCTGGTCCAGCCACCCCCGACGCCCTCGGTGAGCGCCGCGAGGGGCATGCCTTCGACCTCGGCCAGCATCTCGAGCGTCCACTGGACGTCGTCGGCCTTGAGGGGCGCCAAGGTGAATCCGCAGTTGCCGGAGATGGTCGTGGTCACCCCATGGATGTTCGACGGACTGGCAAAGGGGTCCCAGAGCAGCTGCGCGTCGTAGTGCGTATGTGGGTCGACGAACCCGGGACAGAGAACGAGGCCGGTGGCGTCGATGACCTCTGCTGCTTCGTCGTCGACCTCACCCACCGAGGCGATCCGACCGTCGCGGATCCCGACGTCGGCTTGTCGTGCCGGTTCCCCGGTGCCGTCGATGACGCTCGCGTTCCTGATCAGATAGTCGAGCACTGTCGTTCTGTCCGTCAACGCCGCGCCGCTTCGCGCATCCGTGTCGTACGGTGAACCGGGTCGGTGTCGAAGCGGGGCAGGACCTCCTTGCCGAACAGTTCGAAGGAGCTCAGCGCGTCCTCGTAGGAGATCTGGGTCGTCAGCGGGCTGAAGACCACCTGGTCCACCCCGATCTCCTCGTACACCTCGACGCCCTTCGCGCAGTCCTCGGGATCTCCCACCACGACAGCCCCCGTGGCACCCAGCCTCTCGACGTCTTCGGGTGACGGCTCGGGAATGAGCTCGGGCCACTCGGGAACACCCTTCGGTCGGGGGAACGTGTCGAGCCACTTCATGACGAGCGAGTGGTAGTACGACATCCCGACCTTCGACGCGAGCTCGAAGGCGTCGTTGCGGTCTTCGGTGCAGATCATGTTCGTGACGCAGAGGATGTTGTCGTTGACATAGTCGCCCGGAGGTTCGGCGTGCTTGATCGCCTCCTTGTAGACGCGAACCGCCTCGGGGATCTTCGACTTCTTCGGGGACCGAAGGCGAAGCAGAGCACACCCAGGCCGTGGCGTGCCGCGACCTCGAAGGTCTCCGGATTTCCGGCGGCGACCCACATGGGCGGGTGGCTGCCGTGGAGTTTCGGGACGATGTCACGCTCGGGCATCGAGAAGAAGGTGCCGTCGTGGCTGTAGGGGCTCTCGCGCCACATGCGCGGGATCTCGGCGATCGTCTCCAGCCACATGTCGCGGGTGCTGTCCCAGTCGTCCACGCCGAAGCCACCCATCTCGGTCGTGGAGGAGCCGCGCCCGGTGCCGAACTCGAAGCGTCCGTTGCTGAGGTGGTCGAGAGTCGCCACGACCTCGGCGACACGAGCGGGGTGGTTGACCGGCGGTGTGATGTTGATGATCGCCGATCCGACGTGTATCCGTTGAGTGCGCGCAGCGACGAAGGAGCAGAACACCTCGGGGCTCGCCATGTGTGAGTACTCGGTGAGGAAGTGGTGTTCGCTCGCCCACGCGTACTTGAAGCCGAACTCCTCCATGCGGACCGCGAGCTCGACGCTCTCGATCAGCCGGTCGTGTTCGAGGTCGGGATTGACGGCCGCGAGCGGCTCCGGCACGGCACCCTGAGCGAAGAACCCGAACTCCATGTGATCCTCCCGGCGTGGTGGGGGTTGACCCCGTACGTGTCAGCGAACGATGTGCCAGCGAACGATGTGTCAGTGAACGAGTGGTGATCCGCGGCGGTCCGACCCGCCGTATCGAATCAAGTAAACACGTTCAGATTCCGAGGGCAACTCGGCAGCGTCCGCCGTGCCCTCCGTGCCCGCCGTGTCCGTCGTGGTCTCGGGTTCGAACAGATCGGTGCGAGGTCCTGGTCGCCCCTAGGTTGGTTCGATCGCCTCGTCGAGTCGGTGCAGGCGGGCGTCGAGCGTCGGTCGGTCGGCGGCGGTGACCGTGACGTGACCGAGCTTGCGATCCGGCCGCGGGGCCTTGCCGTAGTCGTGGAGGTGCGCGTCCGCAACGGCGTGGATGGCCGAGGAGCGGGCATCGAGCCCACGCAGTTGACCATCCCGGCTGTTCCGCTCATGTCGGTGGACCCGAGGGGGAGGCCGACGACGGCGCGCACGTGGTTCTCGAACTGGCTGGTGGTCGCTCCTTCGATGGTCCAGTGGCCCGAATTGTGGACCCGGGGGGCCATCTCGTTCGCGAGAACGTCGTTTCCCACCTGGAACAGTTCGAGCGCGATCACGCCGCGGTAGTCGAGCTCCTTCAGGATTCCCCGGACCGCTCGCTCGGCCCGGGCTGCGGCGACCTCCGAGAGGTCGGGTGCCGGTGCGACGCTACGCCGGAGAATCCCCTCGGCGTGTGTGTTCTCCACGATCGGGTAGATGGCCGTGCCGTCGGCACCCGCGACAGCGAGGATCGACAGCTCCCGTTCGAACGCCACGTGCTCCTCGGCGAGCAGCGGGACTCCGCCCAACGACTCCCAGGCGGCTCCGAGATCGGCGTCGGTGTGCAGCACCGCCTGGCCTTTCCCGTCGTAGCCACCACGGCGTGTCTTGAGGACGACCGGCAGGCCGAGAGCCTCGACGGCGCCTCTCAGATCGTCGATCCCGTCGACCGGGGCGAACCCGGGGGTCGCGATGCCGAGCCGTTCGAACATCGACTTCTCCGACAGGCGGTCCTGGAGCGACCTCGAGCGCGACAGGTGGAGGATATGTGGGGATGAGTTCGGCGAGACGTCGGGCGGCTGTCACCGGAACGTTCTCGAACTCGTACGTGGCGACATCGCACGTTCGAGCGAGAGTGGCCAGCATGCCCGGATCGTCGTAGGCGCCCTCCAGGAGCTCGCCGGCCCGGCCGGCGGGTGCGTCACCGGACGGATCGAGAAGTGTGCACGACACACCCACCAGGGAGGCGGCCTCCGCGAGCATCAGTCCCAGTTGTCCGCCACCAAGGATCCCGAGCCGCATCGGAGCCGACGCTACAATGCGAGCCGCGACACCGGCGTCGCCCGACCGATGCAACACGCCGGTCCACGGATCGTGGGCCCCGGCCACCTCATGCACACGGCTCGGCGACGGCCCGGATTCCGGGACGCTCGCTTCGCCACCCCGTCTCCAGGAGAACGCAGTGCGAGCGAATCCCGCGAACACCGACGGACTGACACCCGCCCGACGTCGTGCCGAGATCGACTCCTGCGGCATCGGCTTCGTCGCCGACGCGTCCGGATCCTCGGCGCGTTCGATCGTCCAGGCGGCCCTCACGGGTCTGGCGTGTGTGAAGCATCGGGGCGCGATTGCGGCCGACGGCATCTCGGGTGACGGAGCGGGCATCCTCACGCCCATTCCCGGTGAGTTCTTCTCGCGGATCGCACGCGACGAGCTCGGAGCCTCCGTGGATGCCACCCGGGTCGGAGTGGTGACGGCCTTTCTCGACCGCGAACGCGAGTCCGCGCGTTCCGGGGCCCTCCAGGCCATCGCTTCCGCGTGTGCCGGCGAGGGCCTGAAACTCATCGGATTCCGCAATGTCCCGATCGACGACTCCCAGATCGGCCGTCAGGCTCACAGCGAGCTGCCGGCCATCGTCCATGCCGTGATCCAGCGCCCCGATGGCGTCGACATCGAGGAAGCCGAACGCCGGGCGTACCGGGCCCGCCGCCGCGCGGAGATGCACTGCGCGAAGGAGGGACTGCGTCACTACTTCGTGAGCTGGTCCTTCCGGACGGTGAACTACAAGGCTCTCGTCACCAGTGAACGTCTTGCGGGTTTCTACCCCGACCTCGCCGCAGACGACTACATCGCGCCGCTGGCGGTGTTTCACAGCCGGTTCTCGACCAACACGTCTCCGGCCTGGGAACGTGCGCAGCCGTTCCGAATGATCTGCCACAACGGTGAGATCAACACGATCGACGGAAATCACCACCGCATGCTGGCGCGCGATCACCTCGGAACCGAAGAAGTCGGACTGGGTGAGGAGAGTCTCTTCCGGCCACTGCTCCATCCCCACGACTCGGATTCCGGAAAGATCGACGCCGCCATCGAGCTGCTGACGCGCGCAGGGCGCGACCCGCGACATGTCGTGGCGATGCTCGCTCCCGAAGCGTGGGAAGGGCAGCGCGATCTCGCGCCGGGCGTGCGCGACTTCTTCCGTTACCACGCGTGTCTCAGCGACCCCTGGGACGGCCCGGCCGCCCTCATCTACACCGACGGCCGACGCGTCGGAGCCTCACTCGATCGCAACGGCCTGCGCCCGATGCGATACCAGGTCTGCGACGACGGCTTCGTCGTGTGTGCCTCCGAGGTCGGTGCCGTTCCGACGGAGGGTCACGGTTCCGTGCGTCGCGGGCGACTCGGTCCCGGCGAGGCGATCTGTGTCGATCCCGATGCCGGCGGCGTGCAGTACGACGCGCAGATCAAGACGTGGTTGGCTGGGCGTGCGCCATACGAGGAGTGGGTCGACGACGGCCTCCAGCCCTTCAGCCTCGGCGTCCCCGTCCAGGTGGTCCCCCCGAGGACGAATTCCAGCGTCAGCAGGTCGCCTACGGAATCACCCGTGAAGAAGTGGCGATGGTCCTCAAGCCGATGGCAATCGACGCCAAGGAGCCCACGTTCTCGATGGGTGATGACGTCCCGTTCGCCGCGGTGGCCTCCCACCCGCGCCCGGTGACGAATTTCCTGAAGCAGCGGTTCGCCCAGGTCTCGAACCCCGCCATCGACCACCTACGTGAGCGCCTCGTGATGTCGTTGCGAACCTGCCTCGGCCCGAGACAGCCGATCCTGACCGAGCGACCGGAAGCTGCGCGACTCCTGGAGCTTCCCTCCTTCTTCCTCTACCCGTCGGCGCTCGAGGCACTGTTGCGCACGGACGCTTCCTTTCCGAGCGTCCGGATCGATTCGACGTTCGAGGTCGACGCCGGTCCGGGCGGCATGGAAGCTGCTCTCGAGGGGATCTCGGCCGCGACCGTCGCTGCCGTCGAGGCCGGGGCGTCCGTCATCGTGTGCTCCGACGCCGACGTCGATGCCGAGCGGGCTCCCCTCCCGTCGTTGCTCGCCACCGGAGCCATGCACTACGCACTGATCGACGCGGGCCGGCGCGACTCGGCATCGCTCGTGATCGACACCGGCGACGTACACGCGACGCATTCCGTGGCATGTCTCCTCGGGTTCGGTGCCGACGCCGTGTGCCCGCGAACAGCCCTCCAGACCGTCGCCGCGCTGGCCGATGACGGTCAACTCGGTGAGCACCCTGCGGCTGAAGCACAGAAGCGGTACCAGGCCGCGCTCGAGGACGGTGTCCTGAAGATCTTCTCGAAGATGGGGATCTCCACGATCGACGGCTACCGCTCCGCACAGATCTTCGACGCCCTGGGATTGTCGGACGAGGTCGTGCAGCGGTGCATGCGTGGCGTCGCCTCCGTGGTCGGCGGCGTGGGTTTCGACCGTCTGGCTGCCGACGTTCTCACCCGTCACGAGGAGGCGTTCGACACGGAGAAGGTCTCGTTGACCAGTCCGGGGTTCTTCCGGCACCGCAAGGGCGGGGAGTACCACGCCAACAACCCCGACGTGGTCGACGCACTGCACCGGTCGATCGCGCTCGTTCCGGCCGATGGTGCAAAGGGCAAGCGGAACAAGGACAGCGACGGGAAGCTGGGGGGCGTTCCGCTCGCTTCGGCCGACGAGCAGGGAAAGGTGATCTACCTCGGCGACGACGGCGAGCCCGTCCCTCCGGCCGATCCCGCCGACGTGGCCGCCGCGCATCTGCTGCAACGTGCGGTCGACGAGGGTCGCACCGACCTCTATGACGCGTTCGCATCGCAGGTCAACGACCGTCCGGTCACAGAGATCCGCGATCTCCTCGAGTTCGTGGTCGTCGACGAGCCACTTCCGCTCGATGAGGTGGAGTCGGTCGAGAAGATCACGCAGCGGTTCTCGACGGGAGCGATGTCACACGGCGCGCTCTCGGCAGAGGCACACGAGACGCTGGCGATGGCCATGAATCTGATCGGGGGAAAGAGCAACTGTGGCGAGGGTGGAGAGGACCCCGCGCGTTTCCGTACGAGGGGTACCGCTCGAGATCGCAACTCCCGGATCAAGCAGATCGCGTCCGGTCGATTCGGGGTGACGCCCCAGTACTGCGCCTACGCCGACGAGCTCAACATCAAGGTGGCGCAGGGATCCAAGCCCGGCGAGGGCGGCCAGTTGCCAGGCCACAAGGTGAGCGGAGAGATCGCACGCCTTCGCCACACTCAGCCGGGCGTCGGGCTGATCTCACCTCCGCCGCACCACGACATCTACTCGATCGAGGACCTGGCACAGCTCATCTTCGACCTGAAGCAGGTCAACCCGCGCGCCGAGGTGTCGGTGAAGCTCGTCGCCGAGAACGGCGTGGGAACGATCGCCTCGGGGGTCGTGCGCGCTCTGGCCGAGACGGTGCAGATCTCCGGGCACAACGGTGGCACCGGTGCCTCGCCGCTCTCTTCGATCAAGAACGCCGGGATGCCGTGGGAGCTCGGCCTGGCCGAGGCCCACGCCACGTTGATGGAGGACGAGTTGCGCGACCGCGTCCGTGTCCGTGTCGATGGAGGCTTCCGGACCGGCCGCGACATCGTGATCGCTGCGCTGCTCGGTGCCGACGAGTACTCGTTCGGTACCGCGGCCATGCTCGCCGAGGGGTGCATCATGGTGCGCGCCTGCCACCGCGACACGTGCCCCACCGGAATCGCGACCCAGCGGCCGAACCTGCGGGCCAAGTTCGTCGGTACGCCTGAAGGTGTCGCGACCTACATGGTGTTCATCGCCGAAGAGGTCCGTCGGCGCCTGGCCGAGATCGGGCTGCGCAGTCTCGACGAGGCGATCGGTCGCGTCGACCTCCTTCGCCAACGGGTCACAGGTGATCCCCACGCCGGCGCGCTCGACCTGGCGCCGTTGCTGCGCGAACCGCCGTCGCCCGACGCACCACGGCGTTTCGTCCGTGGTGTCGACATACAACGGCCCCGATCTGAGCTCGACGCGCGGCTCCTCGACGACGCATTCGGGGTCCTCTTCGAAGGCCGTGAGGCGACCTTCGACTACCCGATCTGCAACGCGGATCGCACGGTGGAGTGCGTCTCTCGGCGGTGCCATCGGCCTCGAATGGGGGAGCCATCTCCCACCGGGCCATGTCACGGCACGCTTCACGGGCTCGGCCGGCCAGAGTTTCGGCGCCTTCCTCGCCGACGGCGTCACGCTCGATCTCACGGGCGAGGCCAACGACTACCTCGGCAAGGGCCTCGGCGGTGGGCGAATCGTGGTGCGCGCACCCGACAACGACGCCGGAGACCCCGTTCTGGCGGGGAACACCGTGTTGTACGGCGCCACCGGCGGACAGGTCTTCATCGCCGGGGCGGTCGGTGAGCGTTTCTGCGTGCGCAACAGCGGCGCGATGGCCGTCGTCGAGGGAACGGGCGACCACGCGTGCGAGTACATGACGGGTGGAACGGTCGTCATCCTCGGTCCGATCGGCGACAACCTGGGTGCGGGGATGACCGGTGGTCAGACCTACGTCTACGACCCCGACGGCGATCTGGCTCTTCGGGTCAACCGCCAACTCGTCGACGCCGCGCGACCGGACGACGACGGCGAGATGCGCTTCCTGATCGAACAGCACGCCGAGTCCACAGGGTCGGCCCGGGCCGCAGACCTCCTCGAGCGGTGGAACGACGTCGTGAGCGACTTCTGGCGGATCGCACCCGTCGGTGAAGTGGCCGGTATCGCCCGCGAGCAGGCGGTCGCAATAGGTGGGTCGAGATGATGGACGCTGCGCTCGACAGCGACGTAGGGGAAGTCGCCGAGCTGATTCAGGCGATGATCCGGAACCGGTGCGTGAACGACGGCACGCCCGACTCGGGTGAGGAGACGCGCAACGTCGACCTCCTCACTGGCTACCTCGAAGGGGTCGGCCTCGATATCGAGCGCTACACGGCGATCCACGGTCGGGAGAGCCTGGTGGCCACGATCGAGGGCACCGATCCCAACGCTCCGACGCTCACGTTGCTCGGCCACACCGACGTGGTCCCGGTCAACGAAGACCGCTGGAGCCGTGACCCGTTCGGCGGCGAGATCGTCGATGGCGAGTTGTGGGGCCGGGGTGCCATCGACATGTTCAACCTCACGGCGTCGATGGCCGTGGCGATCAAACGAATCGCTGCGAGCGGCGACCCTTTGCGGGGCACGCTGCGCTACGTCGCCGTGGCCGATGAGGAGGCCTCGGGCCTCTACGGCGCCAAGTATCTCGTCGAGCGGGAAACCGACGCGGTCCGCACCGACTACGTGATCACCGAGTCGGGTGGATTCCCGATCGAGGCCGCCGACGGGTCGATTTCCATGCCCGTCCTCGTTGCCGAGAAGGGCACCATGGCTTCGCGGCTCCGGGTCACGGGAACGCCGGGCCACGGTTCGATGCCGTACGGAACCGACAACGCCCTCGTGAAGGCCGCGGAGGTGCTGGGCAGGCTCGACGCCTACCAGCCGCCCACGCGCGTGTCCGACCACTGGCGGAGCTTCGTGGAGGGCTTCGGCTACCCGCCCGAGCTCACCGGCCCGCTCACCGACGAGGAGACACTCGCCGCCACGTGCGCTGCGCTCCCCGCCGCCATCGGCAAGGTGGCCTACTCGTGCAACCACACGACACTGACGCCGACCGTGATGTCAGGGGGCACGAAGCGCAACGTCATCCCCGACTCCGTCGACATCGAGCTCGACATCCGTACGCTGCCCGGTGACGACCCGGCGTCGGTGCGGGGGATGATCAACGAGGCGTTGGGCGATCTCGCCGACCAGGTCGAATTCGACCCCGGCGTCGCGATCCCGGCCAGCGAGTCACCTGCGGATACGCCATTGTGGGACTCGCTGGGTCGCGTGGCGAACCACTTCTACGGAGGCTCGTCGCTCCTGCCGATGCTGATGCCCGGCGGTACCGACTCCCGCCACTTCCGTGCTCTCGGCGCAACCTGCTACGGCTTCGGGATCTATTCCCGTGAGATGGAGCTGGAGAAGATGGCCACCATGGCACACGGCGACGACGAGCGGATCGATCTCGAGTCCCTCCGACTCATCATCGACATGTGGGACGTCCTCGTCCGCGACTTTCTCGGCTGAGGAGTCAAACCAACTCCGCCAGCTCTTCGAGTTGGGAGAGTCGTGAGGCCTGGTCGAATGCGATCAGTGACACGTTGATCACCGAGGCGCCGGCTTCGCCGTAGGCGGCGAAGCGCTCCTTCACGTATCCGGCGTCGCCGATGGCGGACACCTCGTCGACCATCTCGTCGGTGATTGCCGCCACGGCTTCTTCGCGCTGCCGGTCGAGATAGAGGTCCTGCACCGTCTTCGCCTCGTCGACGTAGCCGTAGCGCCGGAAGAGCTGGTTGTAGAAGTTCTTCTCGCGCGAGCCCATGCCTCCGAGATACAGGGCCATGCCCATCTTGGCGAAACCCTTGAGCATTGCGGGGTCGTCGGTGACAGCGGATGCGACGCTGGGGATCACCTCGAGATCGCCGAGATCGTCGCCGCGCTTGGCCCGCCCGGCCGCGAGAGGCTCGCTCCACACGCTGTCGGCCTTCTCGGGAGAGAAGAGAACGGGTAGCCACCCATCCGCCAACTCGGCGGTGAGCTCCACGTTCTTGGGTCCGAGGGAGGCGAGAACGATCGGGACGTCGGCGCGACGCGGATGATTGATCAGCTTGAGGCCCATGTCGAGCTTGTAGATCTCGCCTTCGTAGTTGAGCCGCTCGCGGCGCAGGATCGTGCGGACGATCTCGATCGTCTCCCGCTGTCGCTGCATCGGACGGTCGAACGGAACGCCGTGCCAACCCTCCACCACCTGAGGTCCCGAGGTACCCAGGCCGAGGATCGCGCGACCGTCGGAGAGGGTGTCGAGCGTGGCGATCGACTGACCGAGAAGTGCCGGAGTCCGCGAGTAGACGTTGGCGATCCCCGTGGCGAGACCGATCTGTTCGGTGTGGGGGATCAGGGCCGTGAGCATCTGGAACGCGTCGAATGTCCACGCCTCGGCCGCCCAGACGGAGTGGTAGCCGAGCTGGTCGGCGCGTGTGACGAACTCGAAGAGCTCCGCTGTCGACATGGCACCTTCTGCGTACGGAAGGCTGACGGCGAGCTTCATCTCGATCCTCCTGGCGACGGGTTCTGATGGCGGGAGAGAACTCCGCCCGGTAGGTTAGCCATCGTTCACATCGGTCGTGAGAGGCTGGGGCCATGACGACAACGGAGGTGCCCGCGGCGCAGGCGGCGAGGCCCGAGGTGGCGCGCCTCGACGCGCTCATCGACGAGATCCTCGGCCGCCACGACACAGCGTCCACCGAGAGCCGCGTCATCTGGGGTGAGATGTTCGACGCCGGGCTCGCGTGGGTGCATTTCCCCGAGGGCAGGGGCGGTCTCGGGCTCGACGCGGAATACCAGGAGTACGTCGACGGCCGCTTCCACGAGGCCGGAGTGGAGTCCAACATCCGCTTCAACATGATGGGCGTCGGCATGGCCGGCCCGACGCTCGTGGCGTGCGGCACCGAGGCGCAACAGGAGGAGCACCTGCGTCGGATCTACACGTGTGACGACATCTGGTGTCAGATGTTCTCCGAGCCGGGTGCCGGCTCCGATGTCGCCGGATTGTCGACACGTGCCGTGCGGGACGGCGACGAATGGATCGTGAACGGGCAGAAGGTCTGGACGACCCAGGCCCACGTGGCGGCCAAGGGTCTCCTGCTGGTGCGTACCGACCCCGACGCTCCCAAACACAAGGGGCTGAGCTACTTCTGGATCGACATGCACTCGCCGGGCGTCGATGTACGGCCGCTGCGCCAGCTCACGGGCGCTGCTGAGTTCAACGAGATCTACTTCACCGACGTGCGGGTTCCCGATACCAACCGCATCGGAGACGTCGGCGCGGGATGGAATGTCGCGATCACCACGCTCATGAACGAGCGCACGATGCTCGGCAAGTTGGCCGATCCGTCCCGGGCTCCCGATCTCGGTGCCTACGCCGTCGATCTCTGGCGGCAGCGGGGACTCGACGATGCGGTCCTGCGCGACAAGCTCATGAGAGTCTGGGTGGATGACTACGTGGTTCGTCTTCTGATGCAACGCCCGAGCAGAACCGCAAGGTCGGTACGCCCGGTCCGGAGAGCTCGCTCGGGAAGATCTCCGTGTCGCCGCAACAGCAACGCACGTACCGGCTCTGTCTGGATCTCCTCGGGGCCGAGGGAATGCTGATCGACGACTACGAGATGACGCGCCCCGATACGGTCTCGGAGTCCATCCTCGGGAACCTGGAGGATGCGTGCATCCAGAAGACCTTCCTCGAATCGCAGGGGGCCACGATCGGTGGCGGTACGTCGGAGATCTCCAAGAACATCATCGGCGAGCGTGTGCTGGGCCTCCCCAAGGAACCGTCGGTCGACCGCGACCTCCCCTGGTCGGAGATCCCGCGGAGCTGACTCCTGGATGAGGATGTGACCATGGTTGAGAAATACCCGAATCTGACCCTCGACGTGGAGGACGACGGTCTCGCGCGGTTGACGCTCAGTCGACCCGACGACGCCAACTCCGCCGACCTGGCCCTGGCGAAGGACTTCTCAGACGCCGCACGGCAACTTGCCGACGACGATCGCGTCCGCGCGGTTCTGCTCACGGGCGAGGGGAAGATGTTCTGCGGTGGGGGCGACGTGAAGTCGTTTGCCGCCGAAACCGATCTCGGTCCGAAACTTCGCGAGATCACCACCCATCTCCATTCCGGGGTGTCGCGTCTCGTCCGCCTCGACGCCCCGGTCGTGGCGGCCGTGCAGGGGAGCGCCGCCGGTGCCGGGCTGGGTCTGGCCATGGCGGCCGATCTCGTGCTCGCAGGGGAGTCGGCGAAATTCGTGATGGCGTACACGGGGATCGGTCTCTCCCCCGACGGTGCGTCCACCTACTTCCTTCCCCGCCTCGTAGGAGCCCGGCGTGCTCTCGAGCTGACGCTCACAAACCGGGTTCTGTCGGCTGCCGAGGCGCTCGACTGGGGTCTCGTGAACACCGTGGTACCCGACGACGAGTTGTCGACGGCCGCCGAGAACCTCGCCCGCCGCCTGAGCGCCGGACCGACGAAGAGTTTCGGAGCGTCGAAGCGACTGTTGCGCGACTCATGGAGTGCATCGCTCGAGACGCAGATGGAGTCCGAGAGCGAGGAACTGGCCGCTGCCGGTCACCGTGCCGATGGCGTCGAAGGTATCGCTGCATTCGTCGAGAAGAGACGGCCCGACTTCACGGGCCGGTAGTTCCACTCAGGTCGTGAGCACCGCGCAGGCGCCGATGCCCGGGGCGCCGTAGACCTGGGTGAAGCCGACCGAGGGATCTCCGGGAACCTGGCGGTCGCCGGCGTCGCCGCGGAGTTGAAGGACGATCTCGTGGAACTGGCGCATGCCCGACGCCCCGATGGGTTCGCCGTTGGCGATGAGTCCACCGTCGGTGTTCACCGGCAGCCGGCCCGTGATCTCCGTCTCACCGTCGGCGATCAGCTGCTCCTGGTCGCCGTCGGCGCAGAACCCGCACTCCGACATGTGCATGATCTCCGCACCCGACTCGCTGTCCTGGAGTTGGGCCACGTCGACATCGGCGGGTTCCACTCCGGCCTGTTCGAATGCCAGCGTCGCGGCCGCCACCGTCGGGGCAGGGGAGCGGTCCACCGGAAGCCACGGACTGAACACCTCGAACGACCCGAACTCGCGGGTCGTGACGGTCGACGATCGCAGGTAGACGGGACGCTCGGTGTACTCCCTAGCCTTGTCGGCACGACACACGATCAGCGCGGCCGCACCCTCGTCGGGCGAACAGAACATGTACTGCGTGAGCGGCCAGTTGAGGAGCCGCGAGTCGAGGATCTCCTCCTCGCTCCAGGGCTTCGTGCGCCAGGCGTTCGGGTTGCGTGCCCCGTTACGGAACGCCTTGGCTGCCACCTTCGCCAGGGTCGGCTGTGTGATCCCGAACTCGTGCATGTAGCGGTTGATCTTCTGGGCGAAGAACTGGGTCGTGACCATCATCCCGACTTCGCCGTACCAGGAATCGAGTCCGACGGCTCCGGCCTCCGCGTTGAAGTGACCGCGGGGATGTTTGTCGAAACCGACGGCGAGGCCCAGGTCGAACGCGCCGCTCTCGATGGAGTTCGCCGCCATCGCCACGGCGCTGCCCGCCGTGGCGCAGCCGTTCATGACGTTGATGAAGGAGAGCCCCGTGAGACCCATCTGGTTCACGAGCGTGTCGGGCGAACCCGAGCCCGCGTGGCCGAGCTGTTGTCCCAGGCTTCCGCCGAACGCGAACTCCAGGTCGGACCACTCCACGCCGGCGTCACGCAGGGCGCGGCGGGTGGCGAGAGCACCCATGTCGGCACCGGAGACGCCCTCGTGACGTCCGAAGGGGTGGATCCCGATCCCGACGATGGCGACCTTCACGGCGACATGTCCTTCATGACGAGGGCTCTCCGGGCGTGTCGGCGAGCGGACGGAACGCGAAGGTCCGCACCTCGGTGCCGTCGTCGTCGGTCGCGAACGGGATGACGACGAGTTCCATGTCCATTCCGATCCGCAACTTCTCGGGGTCGGGCTCGGTGAGGCGCGCTTCGACCGTGACGACATCGTCGAGTTGCACGTAACCGACGGTGTAGGGGACGAAGTCGTCGTCGGTCGGGCCGATGTACGGCTCCTTCACCGGGAAGCTCTGGGTCGTGAAGGTCCAGAGCGTGCCCCGGTCGGGGAGCTGCTCGTCCTGCATCCGTTCGCTCGAGCAGCGCGGACAGCCATTCGTGCGGGGGAACGTGGTCGTGCCGCATTCCGCGCAGCGGCTGCCGACAAGCCGCGGACCGTCAGCCGTCGACACGAGGATGTCGTCGGCGACGAGGCGCTCGGAGGTGGAGCGAACTGTTTCAGGCACCGCAACAGGTTAACGACGGTTCACGTACTGTGTCTACCGAGACCGCGTCCATGCCTCAGGCGCCGGCTGCCGCCAGTTTCCGGGTCACGAGGTCGGAGAGAACCGCGACCTCGTGTCGGATCGTGTCGCCCAGAAGGCCCGCGCGGGCGTCGACGAGCAACCGCTTCGTGGCCCGGAGCGATGCCTCATCGCCGGCGGCGATGGTGGACGCGAGCCCCAGTGTGTCGTCGACGACTCGGTCCCGGGGAACCTGTTTCAGCGCGAGCCCCAGTTCCACGGCCTCGGCTGCGTCGATCCAGTCACCCGTCATCAGGATCCGCGCTGCCTGCTGCGGCCCGACGATGAGAGGGAGTAGCGCGCTGCTCGCTCCCTCGGGGAAACACCGAGCGACACGAACGGAGCGCGCAAGCGGGCGTCGTCGGCCATCACGACGATGTCGCAGTGCAGCAGCATCGTCATCCCGATGCCGATGCCGGCGCCGTTGACCGCAGCCAGCAAGGGCTTCGGAAACGCCGACAGCGTCTCCACGTAGGTGACGAACGCGTCGAGGATCCTGGTCGGATCGTCGATGTCGCCCGCCAGAACCTGGGTGTCGGCTCCCGACGAGAAGGCACGCCCCGCCCCTGTGATCACGGCGACACTGACCGAGTCGTCGTCGCGCGCGTTCACCAGCGCGTCGATGGCCGCCTCGTACTGCGAGGTATCGAACGCGTTGAGACGGTCGGGCCGGTTCATCGTGACGAGACGGACACCCCCGCCGTGGTCGTCGACGACCACGCGCCCGTCGGTTTCCGAGGGCGGGGGTGGGGTCACGACGCCTTCCGGAAGGCGCCGTCGTCGAAGACGACGCGACCGTCGCTCCCGGTCACGTCGAAGACAGCGGCCTTGCCGGCGCTGTCACCGTCGACCCACATGCGGGTCGTCAGCGTCTCTCCGGGCATCACCGGCGAGCTGAAGCGACCCTCGATGTGGCCGAACTGCGCGGGATCGGAATCGCACAGTGTGTGCAGCAGCGCTCGACCCGCATGACCGAAGGTGCACAGGCCGTGCAGGATCGGACGATCGAAGCCGGCCTGCGCTGCGAACCACGGGTCGGAGTGCAGCGGGTTGCGGTCTCCGCTGAGGCGGTAGAGGAGCGTTTGGTCGGGACGGACGTCGTAGGCCACCTCGTGGTCAGGCGCCCGGTCGGGTGGGGGATTGCTGGCTCCCGACGGACCGCGTTCGCCCCCGAAGTCGCCCTCGCCGCGCAGGACGAGCGTGGAGCGCGTCGTGAAGAGGGGGTCGCCGTCGGAAACGAGCTTCGCCTCGCCTTCGAGGACCACGATTGCCGCCTTGCCCTTGTCCCAGATCTCCGCCAGCTTGGTCACCACTTCGACCTCACCTTCCACCGGAAGCTCGCGGTGCAGCGTGACGGACTGCCCGCCGTGGAGGAGTCCCGCGAAGTCGAAGTCGCCGATCAGCCCGGTCGCCGAGGCGAGGCCGCCCGTGCCGAGAACCACGGGCATCGTCGGCAGCGCCCGCTGCGGGACGTCGTGCGAGTTCTCGGTGGTGAATTCCAACTCGAAGCCCACGGGGTCGATGATCCCCGCGCCTACCCCGAGTGCGTAGAGAATCGAGTCCTTGGACGTCCAGGTCCCGCGGGTGGGCTCGGTGGTTGCTCCGACGTTGTCGACGTTGATGGGCACGATTTCCTCCGGTGAATTGTGGTCGGCTGAAGAGGTTAGGAGATCGGCAGGTCTTTGAACGGAGTGTCGCGGGAGGGCCCGGGCTCCTTGGGGAGGCCGAGGACGCGCTCGCCGATGATGTTGTGCTGCACCTCGTCGGAGCCGCCCGCTATGCGCAGCGCGGGGGCCGCGAGCAGTGTCTCCCACCATTCGTTGGCGAACTCGTCAGGGTCCTTGACCACCGAGGCGGGACCGGCGATCCGCGTACCGAGATCCCCGGCGTCGTTCAACAACCGGGCCATCGCCAGTTTCGCCACAGACGCTTCGGCTCCGGGAAGACCGCCCTGCGAGATGGCCGTGATGAGCCGGTAGCCGATGAAGCGCATCGTCTCGGCGCGGATGTAGAGGTCGGCCAGTTCCTGGCGCACTCGGGGATCGACCGTGCCGTCGGGAGCGTGCTGTCGTGCAAGGGCGACGAGAGCGTCGACCACTCCACCGACACCGAACTCGCCCATCATGGACCGCTCGTGCAGCAGTGTCGTCTGGGCGACGCGCCACCCATCGTGGAGATCCCCGATCCTGTTCGTGTCGGGAATACAGACGTCCTCGAAGAACACCTCGTTGAAATGCGAGAGGCCCGTCATCTGCCGCAGCGGTCGGACCTCGATCCCGGCCGCCTCCATGTCGAGCAGGAACCAGGTGATGCCCTGGTGCTTCGGAGCCTCGGGGTTGGTCCGGGCGAGAAGGAAGCCCCACTTCGAGTAGTGGGCCCCCGACGACCACACCTTCTGGCCGTTGACGATCCACTCGTCACCGTCGGCCGCAGCAGTGGTGCGCAACGACGCCAAGTCGGATCCGGCTCCGGGTTCCGAGAACAGCTGGCACCAGATCTCCTCGCCGGCGAGCAGCGGTGGAAGGAACCGGCGTCTTTGTTCCTCGGTGCCGTGGGCGATCACGGTGGGGCCGCCGAGCGAGATGCCGATGCGGAACACGGCGTCGGGAACCACGAAGGCGGCGCACTCCTGGCTCCAGATGATCTGTTCCATCAGCGTGGCACCGCGGCCGCCGTATTCGGTCGGCCAGCTGATTCCGGCCCATCCGTCGGCGGCGGCCTTCTGTTGCCATTGCCGGGCGATCTCGATGTCGGCGGCCGTGTCGCTTTCGCGGCCCAGCACCGAGAGAACCCCGTGTGAGCTGTTCGCCGAGCGCAGGGCTGCGTGTGCCTCCAGCCATTCGCGGGCCTCGACACGGAAGGCGGCCTCGACCGGCGTGTCCTCGAAGTTCATGTGAACGAACATTAACTCATGGGTGGCGTGGTCCACGATGGCGTCGGCGTCGCCACCCGGGTGATTGACTCGGGTGTGAACGAGCGTTAGCGTCCCCGCAGACAGCAGTGGAATGGGCGCTCTCAGGGAGACATCAGATGCGACGGTTCGGTTGGATCCGGGTGGTGGCGATTCTCGCCGCGTTGGTGCTGGTGGCGGTCGCCTGCGACAGCGACAGCTCGAGCAGCGACGACACGGGCGGGGGCGACGACCAGCCGTCCCCCGACGAGATCGACCTCACGGCGGGCCTCACCGGTGAGCCGATCAAGGTCGGTGTGATCGTCGAGGAGACCGGGGGTGCGCTCGCCAATCCCGAATACCCCGAGGGTGCGATCGGTGCCGCACTGATGGTCAACGAGGCGGGCGGGATCGGGGGTCGCCCCGTCGAGGTCCTGACCTGCGACACCGCCAATGACCCGAACACAGCGGCCGAGTGTGGGCGGATGATGGTCGACGAGGGAGTCGTCGCGCTGACGGGTGTCCTGTCGGTGCACGCCGACCAGTTCCTGCCGCTCATGGAGGAGAACAAGATCCCGTCGATCGCCCACACCCTGGCGGGAGCCGCGGGCTTCACCTCGCCCGCTGCCTTCCCGGTGGTCGGGGGATCGTGACCACGGCGCCGAGCGTGGCCATCGGCGTGGCCGAGCAGGGTGCCACCAAGGTGAGCACACCGCGTCCCGATCTGGCCGCCGGAGCGGCCATTCCCGCGTTCGTGACACCCTCCCTCGAGGCATTCGGCGCCACGTACGGCAACGACGTCCCCGTGCCCGAGCTCGCTCCCCGACATGGCGACCTACGTGCAGGCCTCGCTCGACGGCGGCGCCGACGGCATCGCTGTCTTCCTGTCGGGTCAGGACGCCACCAACTTCGTGGTGACGGCCCGCCAGAGTGAGCCCGATATCCCCCTCGGGACCTTCTCCACGGATGCGAGCGCGTTCCGCGATTCGCTCGGGGATGATCTTGCCGGGATCGTGACGTCGCAGTCCTCGACCTGTGCGTTCGACAGCGACGCGTGCCAGCAGTTCATCGATGCAGTGCACAACGCCGGTTTCGAGGAGACGACCGGGGTCGGCTCATGGCCTACTCAGGCGTGGTCGTCATGACGCTCTTGGCCGAGGACCTCCCGGAGATCACCGGCCCGGCTCTCTGGGATGCGCTCAACGCGACCACCGACCTGGAGTTCGGGCTCTACCCGCCGCTCCAGTGGAAAGAGGCCGTGGACGTCGGAATCCCGATCCCGCGGGTGTTCAATCCGTGCGCCGTGCCCGTCATCTTCGACGCGGAGGGTGAGACCTCCCCCTGTTCGACACGCTCATCGACGTCACCAACGGCGACGAGTGCACGGCCAGTGGCGACCCCGTCGAGCTGGGTGGCGGCTCGTCGGGCGACGGCTCCGGGTCCGAGTAGTCGCCGGGAATCCTGTCAGCGATCGTTCGCCGGGAATCCTGTCAGCGACGTTGGTCGACAGTCAGTCACCGGTCGCTCGGCCCGAGCAGCGAGCCGACGAGCATGTCGTGCAGCACGGCGGCGAGTTCGTCGCGGGGGTATCCGGTGTCGTACTGCGCGGCCGCCAGCGCCATCCCGAGCGCCATCCAGATCACCGCGGCCACGGCGTCGTCGTCCAGATCGGGTCGCAGCGCCCCCAGAACGGATCGCCACTCGGACTGGTAGTCGTTGACGGCACGCGTCCAGGCCCCCTTCGCCGCCGGGGAGAGATGACGCCGCTCGCGGAGAAGGACCGTGACCATGTCGGGTCTGCTCAGCACATCGTCGACGAGGCGGCTCACGAGTGCATCGAGTGCCTGGCGCGGCGCGAGGTCGCCACTGAGAATCTCGTCGGCGTGCTGGAGGACCTCCGAGGCGCCGTAGGTGACGCACTCGTCGAGGATCTCCTGTTTGCTGGAGAAGTGGCGGTAGACGCCGGGCCCGGTGATACCGGCAGCCGCGCCGATGTCGTCGATTCCCGTCGCCTCGTATCCGCTTCTCCGGAAGAGACGGATGGCCGCATCGAGGATCAGTTCGCGTCGCGTCTGCTGCTTGTCCGCCATGTGAACCAAGGCTAACGTCTGCGATTCGGTGTGACGGAGTTTCTGCGGTTCGCCATCCTCGGCCTCGGTGCCGGCGCCGTGTACGGTCTCGCCGCTCTCGGGATCGTGCTCACCTACCGCGGCTCGGGTGTCGTCAACTTCGCGCAGGGCGCCGTCGGCATGGTGTGTGCCTTCGTGTTCTACAACGCGCGCGATTCAGGAACCGCGACCTGGATCGCCTGGGCGGAGGCGCTGGCGCTCGGAGCGCTGATCGGTGCGCTCACCCACGTTCTGATCATGCGGCCCCTCCGCAGGGCACCCGCGTTGTCGCGGCTCATCGCGACCCTGGGCCTCCTGACCGTCCTGTTCGGCTTCGGCCAGTCACGGTGGGGCGATCTTCCGAAGATCGTGACGAAGTTGGTTCCCGCCGACGGCGTGACTCTCTGGAGCGACGTGTCGATCGGTCGTGACCGCCTCATCATCCTCGGCATCGGCGTGGCGTTGACGATCGTTCTCACGGCGGTCTACCGCTGGACGACGTTCGGTCTGGCGACCCAGGCGGTGGCCGAGAACCGCCGGGCGACCTCCGCGCAGGGGATCTCACCCGACGTGGTCGCGACCGCCAACTGGGCGCTCGGTGGTGTCCTGGCGGCGCTGGCTGCGATTCTCATCGTCAACCTTTCCGGCCTCGACGTCGCGAGCCTGACACTGCTCGTCGTTCCCGCATTGGCGGCCGCGCTGGTCGGGAGCTTCCGCTCGTTCGGGCTGACGCTGGCCGGCGGGCTCCTGATCGGAATCCTCGAATCCGAGGTCGCCTACACGCAGATCCGTTTCGACGTCACACTCGACGGATGGTCCCGCTCCATCCCGTTCCTCGTGATCGTCATCGTGCTCGTCGTGCGCGGACGCGCCCTTCCACTCCGCGGCGAAGGTGTGGAGAAACCCCCGGAGATCGGCACGGGAAGGATCCGCCCCGAGATCCTGCTTCCTGTCGTGGCGGTCGCCGCAGCGATCATCGCGTTCTTTCTCTCGACCACACTCGTCGAGGCAGTCACCACCACGCTCGCCCTCGGGATCATCATCCTTTCGTTGGTCGTCGTGACGGGATACACGGGACAGCTCTCCCTCGCGCAGTTCGCTCTCGCCGGCATGGGGGCCTGGATGGGAGCGCGCGCCATCGCCAACTGGGACGTCCCCTTCGAGCTGGCGATCCTCATCGGCGTGCTCGGTGCCGTCCCCATCGGGATCCTGGTGGGTCTCCCCGCTCTCCGCACGCGCGGTGTGAATCTGGCCGTTGCCACCCTGGGCCTCGCGCTCGTCATCGAGAGCCTCGTGTTCCGGAACCTCGATCGAACCGGTGGCGTCACGGGCACGACGATCGGTTCCGTTCGACTCTTCGGTGTCGACTTCAACACATTCGACCATCCGGAGCGGTACGCGCTGTTGACCCTCGCGTTCTTCGTCGGATGCGCACTGCTCGTCGCCAACCTCCGGCGAGGACGCGCCGGTCGCCGCCTCGTGGCGGTGCGGTCCAACGAACGGGCGGCGACGGCCTTGGGAATCAGCGTCTTTCGGGCCAAGCTCTATGCGTTCGGCCTTTCGGCGGCCCTCGCTGCGGTCGGTGGCGTGCTCATCGGCTTTCGACGTCCCAACGTCACGTTCTTTCCCACGTTCTCGGTCTTCCAGTCGATCTTCGTCGTGATCTACGCGGTGATCGGCGGTATCGGGTTCATCATCGGCGCGGTCATCGGGGCGGCGGTGGCACCGGGGAACTTCGTGGTGAAGTTCCTGGGCGGTTCCTTCGACAACGAGCGCACCGTCCAGATCGTGCTCGGCGTTGCGCTCATCGTCGTCCTGGTCCTCATCCCGAACGGGATCGCCAGCATCCGGCTCTCGAAGTTGCCGATCGCGCGCGTGCGGTTGTGGGCCGTCCGCCGTCGACGGTCACGCCCCGTCGAGACGCTCCCCGACGTCGAGCGGCCCCGGATCCCCGCGGCGGCACTTCGGGCGGAGGGGGTGACGGTCCGCTTCGGGGGCGTCGTGGCGCTCGACGACGTGAGCCTCGAGGTTCGGCCGGGGGAGATCCACGGACTCATCGGGCCCAACGGCGCCGGGAAGACGACACTCATCGACGCCATGACGGGCTTCGTGGCGTGCTCCAACGGACGAATTCTCCTCGACGACACCTACGTCGACCGGTGGTCGGCCCGGCGGCGGGCGGCCGGCGGAATCGGGCGGTCCTTCCAGAACCTCGAGCTCTTCGAGTCCATGACGGTGCGCGAGAATCTCCGCACAGCCTCTGATGCGCGCGACTTCCGCGCCTATCTCACCGATCTCGTCGCCCCCGGCCACGAGCCCCTGGGTGCCGGAGCTGTGGCCGCCGTGCGGGAGTTCGGTCTCGAGGCCGTCCTGGAAGAGAATCCCGACGAGCTCCCGTTCGGTGTTCGGCGCCAGGTCGCGATCGCACGGACGGTGGCGACGATGCCGTCGGTTCTTCTTCTCGACGAGCCGGCGGCCGGACTCGACGAGCACGAGTCGGCGGAGCTCGGTCGACTCGTGCGGAGACTGGCCGACGACTGGGGGATGGCGGTACTCCTGATCGAACACGACGTCTCACTGGTCATGGACATCTGCGACCGCGTGTCTGTGCTCGACTTCGGTCGCAAGATCGCCGAGGGGACTCCCGCCGAGGTCCTCGACGAGGACGCGGTCATCGCCGCCTACCTCGGCGTCGACGACGAGCATCGGGCCGTGGGTGGAGCGGGCGTGCGCGTCGAACCGGCGGTTCCGCGTTCGGTCGTCGGGGAGCCTCTCGTGCGTGCGACGGCCTTGTCGGCGGGCTACGACGATCTGGCCGCTGTGCGCGATCTCGATCTCGAGGTCCGACCGGGCGAGGTCGTGGCTCTCCTCGGGCCGAACGGGGCGGGGAAGTCGACCACGATGCTCACGCTCGCCGGTGAGCTCGCGCCCCTGTCCGGGGAGGTGACGTGGAGGGGTGAAGCGACGAACGCCCCTCTGCACCGGAGGGTCCGCCAGGGTCTCGGATTCGTGCCCGAGGACCGCTCGGTCTTCATGAGCCTGAGCGTGGGCGCCAACCTGCGCCTGGGTCGGGGCGACAGGCAGACCGCGCTCGAGATGTTTCCGGAGCTCGAGCCGCTCCTGCGCCGACGTGCCGGTCTCTGTTCCGGTGGTGAGCAGCAGATCCTGACGCTCGCGCGCGCACTCGCCGCCGAGCCGCGACTACTCCTCGCCGACGAGCTCTCGTTGGGCCTCGCCCCGAAGGTGGTCCGTCGCCTGCTGCGCGCTGTGCGGGAGGCGGCCGACCGGGGTATCGGCGTGCTGCTCGTCGAGCAGCACGCACGCGAAGCCCTCGAATTCGCCGACCGCGCGTATGTTCTCCACCATGGTCGCCTCGCTGTCGGTGGCGAGGCCGCCGACCTCGTGAAAGACTTCGACGCCATCGAACGCGCCTACCTTTCGGGTATCCCCGCGGACCATGGGCAGGATTCGACCGGATGACGGAGCCTCAGTGACGGATCCCCGGCTCCGGATCGTCGTCGACGGCCTGACGTTCGCCGAAGGGCCGCGGTGGCACGACGGGCGGCTGTGGTTCTCGGACTTCTACACGCACCATGTCCTGTGTTGCGACGCCGACGGCTCGAATCTCGAGATGGTGTGCGAGGTACCCGGCCAGCCTTCGGGACTCGGATGGCTCCCCGACGATCGCTTGCTGATCGTCTCGATGACCGACCGCCGACTGCTCCGCCTGGCTCCCGACCGCTCGCTCATCGAGGTGGCCGATCTCTCCGACCTCGCCACGTGGCACTGCAACGACATGGTCGTCGACGCGCACGGCAACGCCTTCGTGGGCCACTTCGGGTTCGACCTCGAGGCCGAGCCCGTGGAACCGGTCATGGCGTCACTGGCGCGCGTGTCGATCGACGGGGAGGTGGGTGTCGCCGCCGACGAGATGGCATTCCCCAACGGAAGCGTGATCACCCCCGACGGCACCACGTTGATCGTGGCCGAGACCGTCGCCTCGAAGATCACGGCGTTCGACCTCGCCGCCGACGGGACGCTCTCCAACCGGCGCGTCTGGGCCGAGGTTCCCGGTACCTATCCCGACGGGATCTGCCTCGATGCCGAAGGGGCCGTCTGGTTCGCCGACGCGCTCGGTGCGGCCTGCATCCGCGTGTTCGAAGGAGGCCGCGTCACCGAGCGGATCGAGCCGGGTCGCGGGTGTTTCGCATGCATGCTCGGCGGATCCGATCGCCGCACGCTCTACCTCATGCTCGCCGAGTCGGCGCAGTCGGCGGTCGTGACCGAGCGTCACGACGCTCAGATCGCGGCCGTGGAGGTGGACGTTCCGGGCACCGGACTGCCCTGAATCGCGGGCGCACCGACCGCACCGGATCTCAGGGCAGGCGAGTTCCCGGGGCCGGCGGGTCGGTGGCCGGACCGGCGAAGCACTGGACGATCGTCATCCAGTCGGAGGCGGCGTCACCCTCGACCACCAGCGCGGTGTCGGCCACGTTGCGGCGTTGGGAGACGACCAGGCAGAAGTCCTCGGCAGGGCCGGTCACGCGGTCGGTGGCGTCGGCCGGTCCCCAGGTCCAGAGGTCGCCGCCCGACGGTGCGTCGAGTTCGATGCGGACCTCGGCCCCGGGTGCCTCCCTGCCGCGGTTTGCGTAGGCGAAGGCCCTTGTGACGGCTCCGAGGTGAGCGATGTGTCGCAGCCGCTCGGAGGCCGGAGGAGGAGGCTGTCCGAGGGCGTCGAAGATGTCCCGGCCGTGCGACCACGTCTCCATCAGCCGCGCGGTGAGGAACGCACGGCCCTTCATCGAGGGACCGACCCACGCGATGCGGTCATCGGGGTCCTTGGCCCGGACCGCGTCGATCGTCGTATCCCGGGTGCTCCGCCAGCGCTCGAGGAGTTCGGCATTCGACAACGCTGCGATCTCCGGGGGAAGCCCCGACTCGAACTCCTCGAGATTCTCGATGACGTCGGCCAGCACAGCCCGGAACTCCTCCTCATCAGTCGCTGCGACCGCGGCCAATTCCTCCGACGACGCGAGGTGGCCGATCGTGTGGCGTACCGTCCAGCCCTCGGCGACGGTCATCGCGTCCCAGCCGTCGTCGTCGAGATCGGCCACGAGATCGTCGAGGATCTGTTCCTCTGCCTCGAGATCGTCGGCGACGGCCTCCAGGTCCTCTCGGGAGCTCATGACATGATCCTCGATTCGTTGTCGCCCCAGTATCTGTCCCGTAGCAGTCGCTTGTAGAGCTTGCCGGTGTCGTGGCGGGGGAGTTCCGCCTCGAAGTCGACCGAGCGAGGGCACTTGTAGTGCGCGAGGTTCTCCCGGCAGTAGGCGATGAGCTCACGCTCGAACTCCTCGCCGGCGTCGGTCATGTCCAGCGGTTGGACGACCGCCTTCACCTCTTCGCCCATCTCGTCGTTCGGCACCCCGAACACCGCGGCGTCCATCACCTTCGGGTGCTCGACGAGGAGGTTCTCGGCCTCCTGGGGGTAGATGTTGACGCCGCCCGAGATGATCATGAAGGTCTTGCGGTCGGTGAGGTAGAGGTAACCGTCCTCGTCGACGTATCCCATGTCGAAGGTGGTGGCCCACCCGTGCGTGTCGTGCGACTCCTTCGTCTGTTCCTCGTCCTTGTGGTACTCGAAGGACAGCGGGCTCCCGCTGCCCTCGAACCACACGACACCGATATCACCCGTCGGCACCTCGTTCCCGTCCTCGTCGAGGATGTGGACCGGTCCGAGCATCGAGGTTCCGACCGATCCCGGGTGTTCGAGCCACTCCTCGGAGTTGATGAACGTCGCACCGATCCCCTCGGTCGCGGCGTAGTACTCGTGGAGCACGGGTCCCCACCATTCGATCATCGCCCGCTTGATCTCCACCGGACAGGGTGCGGCCGCGTGGATCGCGACCTGGAGCGACGACACGTCGTAGCGATTCCGCACGTCCTCGGGGAGCTTCAGCATCCGCACGAACATCGTCGGCACCCACTGGGAGTGCGTGACGCCGTACTCCTCGATCGCCTGGAGTGCACCTTCGGGATCAAAGCCGCGCGTGATGATGACGGTTCCGCCCAGGCGGAGAGCGAGCATCGTGAACTGGAGCGGAGCCGAGTGGTAGAGGGGTGCGGGGTGCAGGTACACGGACGTGTCGTCGAACCCGTAGAGATGGCGGAAGGCCTCGACCATCACGGGCGCGTTGCCGACCGGTTCGCGGGTGAGCTTGTACTTGACCCCCTTGGGGCGCCCCGTCGTCCCCGATGAGTAGAGCATGGCGTGGCCTTCGAGCTCGTGGTCGATCGGCTTCGCCGGATAGCGGGACACGGCGTCCTCGTAGTTCTCCCACCCGTCGAGCGCGCCTCCGATGAGGAGGCGGGTCGCGACCTCGTCATCCAGCATCGGAGTCAGCTCGGCCGCCATCTCGCGGAACTCGTCAGAGACGATCAGGACGGTGGCGTCGCAGTTCTCGACGATGTACGCCACCTCGTCGGCGTTGAAGTGCCAGTTGATCGCTGTGTAGTAGAGACCACTTCTCTGCGCTGCCCAGCAGAGCTCGTGGAAGCGTGTGTCGTTGCCGTGCACGAAGGCGATGTGGTCGCCCCACCGCAGGCCCACGTCGTGGAGGAGTTGGGCGAGCCGGTTCGACCCGTCGTCGAGTTCCTTGTAGGTGAGCGTCTCTCCCGTGTCGGCCACGATCACAGCGGCCTTGTCCGGCGTGGATTCGGCATGGGGGCCGGGCCACATGGCGGTGTCCTCCTCGGTTCGGTTCTGCTGCAGACGGTAGTTAACCTGAGTTAACATCGCACATGGCTGAACTAGCAATCTACGACGTTTCCGACGGCGTCGGGACTCTGACGCTCAACCGACCCGACGCCATGAACGCGCTGACCCTCGAGATGGGAGCGCAGATCGAGGCCGCACTCACCGAAGCCGAGGCGGATCCTGCGGTCGGCTGTCTCGTGATCACGGGGGCGGGAAAGGCGTTCTGCGCAGGTGACGATGTCAACGAGGCCTGGGAGGGCGACAACCTGGAGAAGGGACTCGCGCCGCTGAAGCGGGCCATCCCGCGCACCACGCCGGAGACCACCCGTCTGCTCGAATTCGAGAAGCCGCTGATCGCAGCCGTCAACGGCATCGCCGTCGGCGTGGGGATGGACCTGACGCTCGTCGCCGACGTCCGTCTCGCCAACACGTACGCGAAGTTCGGTGCTTTCTACGTCAATTTCAATCTCATCGCCGACTTCGCGAGCATGCGCCGCCTGCCACAGCTCGTCGGGCCTTCCAAGGCCGCCGAGCTCCTGTTCACCGGCGACCTGATCGACGCTGCCGAAGCGGAGAAGATCGGCCTTGTGTCGCGTGTCGTCGACGCGGCGGATCTCCTCGGTGAAGCGCAGGAGCTGGCGGCGAGGATCGCCACGAAGCCGCCCGCGGCCTTGCGGTACATGAAGGCGGGGTTGGCCAAGGGCACCCACATGACCTATGCGGACCTCGCCGCACTCGGGGAGTTCATCTCACGAACGCTCGTCAACCTGTTCGAGACCGAAGACCATGCCGAGGCCGTGGCTGCGTTCACCGAGGGTCGCGAGGCCTTTTTTCACCGGCCGGTGACCCACCTCACCGCGCCTGTCCGTCCACCAGCTCACCAAGTCCGGAGACGACACGACCCATGAGCCACGAAACGATCATCGTCGATGTCGACGACGTCGGAGTCGCCACACTCACGCTCAATCGACCCGACGCCCGCAACGCCTTCGATCTGACGATGCAGCGCGAGTTCTTCGACGCCATGTGGGGATTCGAAGCCGATGACGCGGTGCGGGCGATCGTCGTCACCGGCGCGGGCAAGGGATTCTGCGCGGGGGTGGATCTCTCCGCCGGCGGCGGCTCCTTCGGGGCCGACGCGCACGCGGAGCACGACGAGGAGCTCGGTGTCGACTCCGATTCGATCGCCGAGAAGTCGGCGTTCTGGACAATGACGACGCCGGTGATCGGCGCCCTGAACGGCGCGGCGGTCGGAGCCGGCCTCACGCTCTCGCTGCTGTTCGACGTCCGGTTCGCGGCAGACGACGCGAAGCTGGCGTTCGTCTTCTCGCGGCGCGGCATCATCCCCGAGGCCAACTCCACGTGGCTTCTGCCCCGGCTCGTCGGTGTCTCGCGCGCGATGGAGCTCCTCCTCGGAGCGAAGACGATTCTGGGTTCCGAGGCGGCCGAGATCGGTCTCGTCTCGAAGGCGCTGCCCCGCGACGAGGTGCTCCCGGCAGCTCAGGAGTTCGCGCGCGACATCGCGGTCAACTGCGCCCCGATCTCGACGGCGGTCACGAAGAGGCTTGTCTCGGAGGGGTTGACCCAGACCGACAGGCTGGCCGCGATGCAACGCGAGACGAAGCTGACGTGGTGGGTGGGGGAGCAACCCGACGCTGTCGAGGGCGTGATGTCGTACCTCGAAAAGCGCGATCCTGCATGGACGGGCAGCAAGCACGCCGAGTTGCCCGCCGATCTCGCCGATCCCCAACGGGCCGGCGCCGACAGCCCCGGAGGCTGACCATGCTGGAGAAGGAGAAGATCCTTCCCCACACGATTGCCGCGCGCGCCGCCGAGGACCCCGCCAACGTGGCGCTCCAGGACGTCGATGGGCGCGAGGTCACCTACGGCGACTTCCACACGAGCAACCTGCTGTGGGCCGACGCACTGCGACACCAAGGCGTCGACGCGGGCGACACCGTCCTCACCATGTTCCCGAACGCTTTCGAGTCGTCCTACGCCTGGCTGGGCGTGGCGTGGCTGCGGGCGATCGAGGTGCCCCTCAACACCGCCTACTCGGGCCAGATGCTCGACTACCTCATCGAGAACTCGCGCGCGACCGTCTTCGTCTGCGCGCAGCGCTATCTCGAACAGGTGGCCACTGTGTCCGCCACCACGCTCGAGCGCCTCGACCGGATCATCGTCCCCGACCTGTCCGGAGACGCACCCGACCTGGGCCCGACGATCGTGGGAGGAGACGAGTTCTTCACCGACGCGCAACCAGCCACGGATCTCGACGGACCGTCCTACTGGGACATCGCCTGCATCATCTACACGAGCGGGACCACCGGGCCGTCCAAGGGTGTACTCGTGCCCTGGGCGGAACTCCACCAGTTCCCCGCCGCCACGCCCCCGAACGTGCTGGGGAAAGGCGACGGGTTCTACGCGTGCCTCCCGATGTTCCATGTCGGCGGCAAGTCGCTCGTGTACATGACGTCGCTGGCGGGCGCCCGCGGCGTCCTGCGCGAGGTCTTCAGTCTCACGGAGTTCTGGAACGACATCCGACGCTTCGATTGCACGACCACGGGCCTCATCGGCGTCATGGCGCAGTTCCTCCTCTCCATGCCCGAATCCGACGACGACGCCGACAATCCTCTGACGGTCATCCAGACGGGGCCGCTGTTCCCCGAGGTCGACGACTTCGAGCGCCGTTTCGGTCTCCGGGTCTTCACGGGATACGGGATGACGGAGATCGGGGCCCCCATCTACGGCGCACCCGACGACCGTGTCGATTGGCGCAGCTGCGGCAGGGTGCGGGACCGCTACGACGTGCGGATCGTCGACGATCACGACGAGGAGGTGCCGGTCGGCGACGTCGGCGAGCTCATCATCCGCAGCCACGAGCCGTGGGAGCTCAACGTCGGCTACTGGGGTATGCCCGACAAGACCGCCGAAGCGTGGCGCAACGGGTGGTTCCACACCGGCGACGGCTTCCGAGCCGACGAGGACGGCTGTCTCTACTTCGTCGACCGTCTCAAGGACGCCATGCGCAAGGGCGGGGAGAACATCTCCTCGCTCGAAGTGGAGGGCCACGTGCGCGAGCACCCCGGGGTTCTCGAAGTCGCCGCGGTGGCGGCCCCCTCCGAGTTCGGCCCCGGCGAGGACGAGGTGAAGATCCTCGTCGTCCGCCACGAGGGCCAGGACTTCTCAGAGGCGGAGCTGCTGGAGTTCCTCGAGCCGGGGATGGCGAAGTTCATGTTCCCGCGCTATGTCGAGTTCGTCGACGAACTGCCGAAGACGCAGACGCAGCGGATCCAGAAGGTCAAGCTGCGTGGCGAAGCCTTGAACCCCCGGACGTGGGATCGCAAGAGCGACGGGTACGTCCGAGATACATAATCGGAACGTGCCTCGTCGTCGCCTCCGATGGTGGGCGGTGCTCCTGCTCGCGGGTTCGGCCGGCGTGCTCGCCGGGTCGGTCGGCTTCCGATGGTGGCTCGTCGTGCCCGGTGTTGCTCTCGTGGTCGCGGTCGCATGGTGGGGCTGCCCACGGGGCGCCGCCTTCGGTGGTTGGTTGGCGGTTGCTCTCGCCGCCGTGGGTGCGGCCAGCGCACCCGACGGGCGCTGGGCACGGTTCGTGCTTCTCGGCGGGTTCGCGCTGGTCGGTGCCGCGCTCGGCTACCTGGCCGGGGACGCGGTGGAGCCCGTGCGCCGCGCGCTGTGGAGCGGCGGGCTGGCCGTCGCACTCGTGGTCGGTGTGCTGCTGCCCGGACCCGGGATCTCCGTGACAGGAACCCCCGACGCGGACGCGCAGGCGGCAGGCTTGAGCTCCGAGCAGGTCGATGCGCTCGACGACTACATACGAGCCCAGCTCGACGCCCTGCGTCTGCCGGGGGCGGCCGTGGCCGTCGTCCACGGCGACGAGCCGGCTCTCGTGCGCGGCTACGGGGTTGCAGGTCCCGATCGTCGACCGATTGCTCCGGACACGCCGTTCGTGATGGCGTCACTTTCCAAGGGCTTCACGGCACTGGCCGTCCTCCAAGTCGCCGAGGCGGGCGACGTCGATCTCGACAGGCCCGTTCGCGAGTACCTGCCGTGGTTCGAGACCCGCAACCAGGAGGAGGCGGACGCCATCACGGTGCGCCATCTCCTGAACCAGACGAGCGGGTTCACGACACCTCAGGGCTGGAACCTCATCGAACGCAGCCGGCAGCACACCATCGAAGACGACGTGCGGGCGGCCGCGGACCATGCGCTCCACGACCCGCCGGGAACGAGCTACGAGTACTCGAACGTCAACTTCCAGATTGCCGGGGCGATCATCGAGGCTGTCACCGGCCGGTCCTACGAGGAGTACATGGAGTCCGAGGTCTTCGGACCCCTCGGCATGGTGAGCACATCGGCGGGCGATGAGGACGCCCACGCCTCGGGGCTCGCCGATGGCTACAGAGACTGGTGGGGTCTGCCGTTCCCGACGGGAACGACCGTGATAGAGGGCGCGGTGCCGATGGGCGGGATCTCCTCGTCCGCCCATGACATGGCGAACTACCTCGTGGCGCAGCTCAACGGCGGAGAGTTCGACGACAACCGTGTCGCCTCGGAGTCGGTCGTGTCCTCCTTGCACGAGGATGTCGTCCCGACCGACCCCGACGACGACGACCCGACCGACTTCTACGGCTTCGGCTGGAACCGGTCGCTGGACGAGGAGGACGGGACCGTCACGCTGGGCCATGACGGCGTGGCGCCGGGGTTCTCCTCGGGTATGCGAATTCGACCGGGCGGAGAGGGCGACACCGGCTGGGGTGTGGTCGCTCTCGTCAACCGACAGTCGGCCGTGGCGCAGCCGGGACCCGAGATAGCGGACGGCGTCTTCGACATCGTGACGGGCGAGGACCTGCATCCGACGGTCGGAGGTCGGCCGGCGTGGAACCTGCTCGTTCTCGATCTCGTTCTCGTGGGCGCCGCCGCGCTCGCCCTGCGGGCGGCCACGGGTGTCAGGCAGTGGCGCGTACGCAACCGGGACGCCGGTCGTGGTCGGGCTGTGCGGGCCACGGTCTGGGCTCTGATCGCGAACCTGGCGATTCCGGTCGCGATCCTGGCGTTGCCTCGCCTGCCGGAGGCGAACTGGTCCCTGGTGTGGTCCTATGAGCCGGGCGCCGTCCTGGTGCTCTGGGCCGCCGCGCTGACGCTGCTCGCCGTCGGTGCCGCGAAGATCGGCGTGACGGTCATCGATGCCCGCCCTCCCCGGACGGACCCTCGACGGGCTGAGTGCTGCCGCCGCGTCCTGTTCGATCGACCGGCGGGCGCCCAGAACGTACAGACCACCGGGAACAGCCGGCAGCATCGCCGCGGCCATTGCGACCGTCAAGGAACCGGTGATGTCGGACACGGCGCCGATGAGCAGAGGTCCGAGAGCTCCTCCCAGGATGACCACGAAGTAGTAGAGAGAGAAGCCCGTTCCTCGTTGGCGAGCGGGAATCACCTCGGCGATCGCCGCAGCGAAGTTCGGGATCGCCATCGAGATGACGAAGGCTCCGAGAGCGAACACGGCCAGTTGCGCTGCGAGCGCCGAAACCGCGAAGGCCAACGCCGCAATGGCTGCGCCGGCCGCGAGCGACGTACCGACGATGACCGCCCGGCCACCGGTGCCACCGGAGGATGCACGGTCGCCGAAGTAGCCACCGATCAAGGCCCCGGTCAGCGCGACGACGACCACCAGACCTCCCGTGATCGCGCCGGGAGGCACCCTCACCCAGGTCGTGCCTTCTCTCGAGGTACGAAGGGAGCCAGAAGGCGACACCGTTGAAACCGATGAACGTGACGCCGAGACCCAGATAGAGCCGACGAGCAGTCGGGATGCGGCCGAGGTCCCGAACCTGACGGAGGTACTCGCGTGCGGAGCGACGGTGCTCGGGTTGTTCGCCCAGTTCCATCTCGGCGAGCAGTTCGGCCTGGCGGTCGAGCGGTCGTTCGCTCTTGTCGGGGACGGTCCGAACGTGGTCGAGTCGCCCACGGGGCGGTTCGACGAGCATGGCGACGAGGAGCGCCACGACGAGGCCGGGGACGGCGAAGACGAGGTAGGCGGCACGCCATCCCAGTACCTCCCCGACGACCCCGCCGACCGCGATGCCGACGCCGACCCCGATCGACCAGGCAAGGCGCTGGACGGCGAAGATCCGGCCCCTCGAGATCGGTGGATAGAAGTCCGCCAGGAGCGACGACGCCGGCGGATTGTCCATGCTGTTGGCCGCGCCCATCGCGAAGCGGGCGGCGAAGAACATCCAGAACACCACGGCCGCCGCGGAGAGTACGGACAGCGCCGACCACACCGTCACAACGACGGCGAGAGTACGGGTCCGTCGGTAGTGGTCGGCGACGTAGCCCGCGGGCAGAACCACGATCAGCCCTGCGAACGCGGCGGCCGTCGCCAGTACTCCACCGACTGTGTCGGAGAATCCGAAGTCGTCCTGGAGCAGTGAGAGCGTGCCGGGCAGCACACTCGTTTCGGCACCGTCCATGAAGTTGACGAGTACGAGGACGAACGCGGGCAGGAGGCCGTAGGGCCACAGGGCGCTGTCGCGCGGTCGGCCCAGCCGACCCGTCTTTCCGGTTGCGGCGGCTTCTGTCACACGGGCTCCGCGGTGACCGGCATCGAGGAGAATCCTCGCACCAGTGCCGAGCCCCCGCGTGTCGGCTCGCCGGTGGGCCGCAGCGCTCGGATCCGGCCGCGCGCACCTCTCCCAGAACCCGGGCTTCGAGTCGCGAGAGCCCCGCGCCGAGGCAGAAGTGGATGCCCGCGCCGAAGGCGACGTGCTCCGTGGGGTTGCGAGCGGGATCGAAACGATCCGGCTCGGGGAACACGGTCGGATCGCGGTTCGCCGCGGCGAGCAGCACCAGCAACCGGGCGTTCTCGGGGACGGTGTGTTCCCGAAGGCGCGTCGCTCGCAGTGCCCGCCGGAGCGTCCCCTGGACGGGCGAGTCGAAACGAAGCACCTCCTCGATGGCCGCGGGGAGAAGCTCGGCGTCGTCACGAACCCGCGCCACAGCGGCGGGGTCGTCGAAGAATGCCTGGACACCGTTGCCGAGGAGGTTCGTCGTGGTCTCGTTGCCGGCGATGAGCAGCAGTTCGCAGAAGACCACGACCTCGACAGTTGTGAGCTCGTCACCGGCGTCGACGAGCAACCGGCTCACCAGATCGTCAGCCGGGCTGACCCGTCGATCGGCGACCAGGCGGTCGAAGAACTCGAACATCTCGGCGGCGATGCCGAGATCGAGCTCGGAGGTCGATGCGACCGACAACGCCAGGTTGTCGGACCAACGCTTGAAGTCGTGTCGTCGCTCGGGCGGAATGCCGAGCAGCTCCGCGATGACGATGACGGGAAGGGGGAAGGCGACATCACGCACGAAGTCGGCGTCACCTCGCGCAGACGTGGCGATCAACTCATCCACGCAGGTCTCGGCGATCCTTCTGATCCCCGGTTCCATCGCCGCGATCGCCCGAGGTGTGAAGGGACCACGCACGAGTTGGCGCAGGCGCGTGTGATCCGGCGGATCCGAGCGGATCAGCAGTCGGAACGGCTCCGGCGAGCCGAACGCTAGTCCGGCCGACCCACGGTCGGGTCGGAAGAAGTCGCTGTCGTCGCCCGTCGCCTGCGACGAGAAGGTCTCGTGGTCGCGCAGCACCTGCGTGACGGTTTCGTGATCGGTCACGAGGAAACGGTCGTCGCCCATCGCCACGACCGGGCCCTGTTCCCGCAGGCGCGCATAGGTCGGATATGGATCGACCAGGTGCTCGGGAGCGAGGAAATCGACCGACGACACGATGCTGACGTTAACGGGCGTTTACGCCAGCGTCGAGTGATGTGGATCAGCCGGGTTCGAGGACGCGCCCGACTCGCGTGCCCGTGTCGGCGCCGTCGCGGATCACGACGCCGCCGTTGACGACGACGTGGGACACTCCGCTCGGGGAGCGAGCGGGTCGTCGTAGGTCGCGCCATCTCTCACTGTGTCGGGATCGAAGACCACGAGATCTGCACGTCGGCCGGTGGCGATCACACCTCGATCCGCCAGGCCGAACCGTTCCGCCGGCGCCCCCGTCATCTTGCGCACGGCCTCCACGAGATCGAGTGCTTCTCGGTCACGGACGTAGCGGCCCAGTACCCGGGTGAAGGCTCCCGCCCGACGCGGGTGGGGCTTGCCGCCTCCGAGCCCGCCGTCGGAGCCGACCACCGCCAGGGGGTGCGCCAGGATCCTGGTCACATCCTCCTCGTTCATCTGGTGCACGATGACCTGAACGCCCGGGTCCTCCACGAGCAGGTCGCACGCGGTGTCGAGCGGGTCGCCGTTGTCGCCGGCGATCTCGGTGAGGGAGTGGCCCTCCAGATCCGGATGGTGAGCGGCGGCGGAGATCACGACCGTGTCGGGAGCGTCGACGAGAGCGCTCCTCGCGCCCGGCCCTGCCGTTCGGGACTCGGCGCGAACGGCGTCCCGGGTCTCGTTCTCTGTGAGGCGACTGACCGAGGCGAGGCCGCCGTCGAGCAGCCACCGGGGAAACAACGCGAGCAGGCCGGTGCTCGACGCCGTGTACGGGTACACATCGAGCGCCACATCGAGCCCACCGGCTCGGGCGGAATCGATGCGTTCGAGCGTGGCGGTGCTGTGCCCCCAGTTGGGTCGGCCGACGACCTTGTGGTGCGAGATCTGCACGGGGACGCCCGACTCGCGTCCGATCTCCAGTGCCTCGTCGATGGCTTCATCGACGCGGTTGGCCTCGTCGCGCATGTGTGTCGTGTACAGGCGACCGTGTCGCGCCAGGACGTGAGCGAGAGCCACGATCTCCTCGGTGGGGGCGAACATCGACGGCGGGTAGATCAACCCCGTCGACATCCCGAAGCAACCTTCGGCGAGTGCGGCGTCGAGGGCGTCACACATCTCGGCGATCTCGTCGGTCGTGGCGACCCTGTCGTCGAAACCGACGGCGGTCATCCGCAGGGCGCCATGGCCTGCGAGTGGGGCGTAGTTCGGTCCGAGTGGCCGCTCTTCGAGTGCTGCGCGGTAGGCGGGGACGTCGGCGAAGAAGCGGGCGCCCTCACCCATGGCAGCGGTCAGAACGTCGCCGAGCGTGTCAGCCACCGTGTCGCTGACCGGGAAGGGTGAGAACCCGCAGTTGCCGCAGATCTCGCTCGTCACACCCTGTCGCAGCGAGGGCAGGCCGCTGTTCGTCTCCGTGTCGGGTGCCAATGCGGCGGTGTCGGTGTGCAGGTGCACGTCGATGAACCCGGGTGTCACGACCCTGTCGGTGGCATCCAGCACGGTCGCCGCCTCCACGCCGGCGGGCAGGGGATCCACGACGGCGATGCGGTCACCCGTCACCGCGACGTCGGCAGCCCGCGGGGGCGTACCGGTGCCGTCGATGACCGTTCCCCCGGCGATCAGCAGGTCCGCCTTCACGACAACCTCCCCCGTGCGATGTTAGCCAGCGCCTGTTAGCGAGCGTTCACGGCGCATGTCGTGGGCACAGGGGGGCGCGAAGTGGGAGGATGTGCCCCCATCATCGAAGGATCCCCGATGCACCGAGCCAGCGGCCTCGACACGGCCTTTCTCTACGGCGAGACGAACGCGTGGCACATGCACGTCTCGGCCGTGATGCTCCTCGATCCGTCCGACACCCCGGGTGGCTACAGCTTCGATCGACTGCGCGACGCGTTCGCCGAACGGCTTCCGCTCGCACCGCAGTTCTCCTGGAAGCTGCACGAGGTTCCGTTCGGTCTCGACAACCCCGTCTTCATCGAGGATCCCGACTTCGATCTCGACTACCACATCCGTCGGATCGCCGTTCCCCCTCCGGGAGGCCCCGAACAACTCGGCAACCTCGTCGGCGATCTCGTGAGCTACAAGCTCGACCGCGATCACGCGCTCTGGGAGTTCTGGGTCATCGAGGGCCTGGAAGATGGCCGGGTCGCGATGCTGGCGAAGGTCCACCACGCGATCATCGACGGCATGACAGGTGTGGGGCTCTTCGACAAGCTGTTCGACCTGGAGCCCGAGCCGAACCCCGACGATCGCCCGCCCGTGCCTCACCGCACTCCCGAGCGGATTCCGTCGGGCGCGGAGCTGTTCTTCCGGGGCCTCGGTCGTACGGCGGTCACGCCGTGGCGACTGCTCAAGTTCGTGCCGCAGGTCGCCATGCAGGGGAGCACTCTCGCCAGCTTCATGCGTCGAGACGATTCGCCTGCGATTCCTTTCCAGGCCCCGCGCACATCGTTGAACCGCGTCATCAGTCCACACCGCCGTTTCGCCTACAGCTCGGTGTCGCTCACCGAAGTCAAGAAGGTCAAAGACGCCTTCGACGTGAAGTTGAATGACGTCGTCCTTGCACTGTGTGCCGGGGCCCTTCGCAACTACCTCGACGAGCGCGGCGAGCTTCCCGACACTCCACTCGTCGCGCAGGTTCCCGTGTCGCTTCACACGGAGGGATCGAAGGAATCAGTGGGCACGCAAGTGGCAGCGATGTTCACGTCGCTCGCGACGGAGATCGACGATCCCGCAGAACGCCTCCGCGCCATCCACACGGGGACGCAGGCCTCCAAGGAAATGCAACGGGCCATGGCGGCCCGCAAGATCATGAACCTCACCGACACCACACCGCCCGGGCTCCTGTCACTCGCCGCCCGTACCTACACGGCGTCCGGTCTCGAGGCCCAGGTCCCGCCGGTGTACAACCTCATCATCTCCAACGTCCCCGGACCACCGTTCCCCCTCTACGTTGCAGGCATGAAGCTGGAGTCGCTGTGGCCGATGGGGCCACTGCTCTACGGCAGCGGACTCAACGCCACGGTGCTCAGCTACATCGACAAGATCGACTTCGGCTTCATGTCGTGCCGTGAGTCGGTTCCCGACCCGGACCGCATCGCCGACGGGGTTCCCGAAGCTCTGCGCGAGTTGAAGAAGGCCGCCAAGAAGCTGCGCTCTGCAGCCGTGTGAACCGTCGTTTACACTCGGAGGATGAGCGGGACATGCGTCCCGCGCCGATCAGCCACGGGAGTGTCATTCCATGTCGGGAGTCCTGAGCTACGGGACCTACGTCCCCTACTACCGGCTCCAGCGGTCGGCGATCGCGGCGGCGCTGGGAACGCCTTCCGGAAAGGGATCCCGCGCGGTCGCCTCCTCGGACGAGGACACGACCACGATGGCCGTCGAGGCGGGTCGTGTCGCGATGCGCGGCCTCGCCGACGGTGTCGCTCCCGGGGCGGTCTACTTCGCCACGGCCGATCCCGCCTACCTCGACAAGACCAACGCCACGGCCATCCACGTGGCGCTGGCACTTCCCGACGACACAGCCGCGTACGACATGGTCGGCTCCGTTCGCTCCGGCGTGGGCGCGCTCCGGGCCGCGCTCGACGCGAAGCAGCCGACCCTCGCGGTCCTCTCCGACCTCCGCACCGGCCTGGCCGGGGGAAACGACGAGCGTGACGGTGGCGACGCCGCCGCTGCGATCGTGTGTGGCCCAGGCTCCGATGAGGCCCCGGTTCTCGCCGAGCTCGTCGCCTCCGCGTCGGTGACGGCGGAGTTCATGGACCGGTGGCGGGTCCCCGGAGCCCGGAGCTCGACCGTGTGGGAAGAGCGCTTCGGTGGTCACGCCTATGCGCCCCTGGCCGAGCAGGCCCTGACCGACGCACTCAAGGCGGCCGATACCACCCCCGACGGTCTCGACCATCTCATCGTCACGGGGCCGCAGGCCCGCGGCGTCAGGGCCGCACTCGCGAAGAGCGGAGCGCGACCCGAGGCCGTCGTCGACGACCTGTCGGCCACCGTCGGCAACACGGGGACCGCCCACCCCGGTCTCCTCCTCTCGTCGGTTCTCGACGCCGCTGAGCCCGGAGCCCTGATCGCGCTCGTGGTCCTCGCTGACGGCGCCGACGTCCTCGTGTTCCGTGCCACCGACGCGCTCGCGCAGCACCGGGCATCGCCGAGCGTCGCCCAGTGGATAGCGAGTGGCCGGGACGATCTCGACTACCAGCGGTTCCTCACCTGGCGCGAGTCGCTCGTGCGTGAGGGCCCTCGTCGCCCCGATCCGGTGTCCCCGGCCGGTCCCCCGCGCTGCGTCGAGAGCAGTGGAAGTTCGGGTTCGTCGGGAGCCGCTGCACCGAGTGCGGCACCCGCAACCTGCCGCCGTCACGTGTCTGCGTGAGATGCAGGGCCATCGACCACATGGAGGACGAGCCCCTGGCTGATCTCGAAGCCACGGTCGCCACCTTCACCCTCGACCGGTTGGCACCGTCGCTCAACCCTCCTGTTGTCGCCGCTGTGCTCGACTTCGAGGGCGGTGGTCGCTACCAGGGGGAGCTCACCGACGTCGACGCCGACAGCGTGGCGATCGGAGACCGCGTGGAGATGACGTTCCGGCTCATCTCGACCGTCAACGGTGTTCGAAACTACTTCTGGAAAGCTCGACCGAAGCGGGAAGGTTGATCATGGGATCACACGGAATTCGCGACCGCGTCGCCATCGTCGGGATGGGCTGCACGCCCTTCGGCGAGCACTGGGACAAGAGTGTCGACGATCTCGTGATCGACTCCACCACCGAGGCCCTGGCTTCGGCGGGTGTCGCCGTGGACGACGTCGACGCGTTCTGGCTGGGCACGATGGGTTCGGGCGTCAGTGGTCTCACGCTCTCCAGGCCGCTGCACCTCGACTACAAGCCGGTGAGCCGGCTCGAGAACATGTGCGCCACCGGCTCGGAGGCGTTCCGCAACGCCTGCTACGCCGTGGCGTCGGGCGCCTACGACACCGTCATGGCCGTCGGCGTCGAGAAGCTGAAGGACTCGGGGTTCTCGGGCCTCACGATGTCACCGCCACCCGGTGACGGCACGGCGGTCGAGTTGACCGCCCCGGCGATGTTCAGCCTGCTCGCTCCGGCCTATCGGGAGAAGTACGGGGTGGACGAGCAGGAGATGAAGGACGTTCTCACGCGCATCGCGTGGAAGAACCACAAGAACGGTGCGCTCAACCCCCGCGCGCAGTTCAAGCGGGAGGTCTCCAAGGAGGTGATCTGCAACTCTCCGCTCATCGCAGGTCAACTCGGGATCTTCGACTGCTCCGGCGTGAGCGACGGATCCGCCGCGGCGATGATCGTGCGGGCCGAGGACGCCCACGAGTACACCGACAAGCCGATCTACGTGAAGGCGCTGTCCTTCGTGGCAGGCCCGGCGAACGGGCCGATCGACCCGGAGTACGACTACACGAGCTTCGAGGAGGTCGTGCGCTCCTCACAGGACGCGTACGCACAGGCGGGCATCGAGGATCCGCGCGCCGAACTGGCTCTGGCGGAGGTGCACGACTGCTTCACGCCGACCGAGCTGGTCCTCATGGAGGACCTCGGCTTCGCCGAGCGTGGCACCGCCTGGAAGGAGGTGCTCGCCGGCACCTTCGACCTCGACGGCGAACTGGCGGTCAACCCCGACGGTGGCCTGAAGAGCTTCGGGCACCCGATCGGCGCGTCGGGCCTGCGCATGCTCTTCGAGTGCTGGCTCCAGCTCCGCCACGAGGCGCCGGCCGAACGTCAGATCACCAACGACAAGAAGCTGGGACTGACCCACAACCTGGGCGGCGCCCCGGGCGAGTGCGTGAGCTTCGTGTCGGTCGTGGGAGCTGAACCGAGCGACTAGCTCAAACTGCCCAGGTCGACGCCGTGGCGCACGAGGAACTCGGGCGTGAACTCGGCGAGCGTGGTGCCCGACGACACGAGGTCCTTGTTCAGGTCGACGATCTTCGGTGCCGCCTCTTCGAGACCGGCGATCGTCCAGCGACCGTCGGGAGCGGAGGCCACGTCCTTCATCGTCCAGCCCTGGAAGAGGCCCATCTCGCTGCCACCCGCATGGAACACGCCGCCGGTGAACGGCAGGTTCTCGGTGCAGAGGTAGCCGACGACGGGCGAGATGTTGGCCGGGTCCCAGATGTCGAACTTGGAGGCGTCTTCGGGCGCGGCCACCACGGTGTCCATTCCCGGCGTCTGGAGGGTGAGCCGTGTGCGCGCGAGTGGGGCGATGCAGTTCACCCTCACGCCGTAGTTGGCGAGCTCCATGGCCGCCACCATCGTGAAGGTGGCGATGCCGGCCTTGGCCGCCGCGTAGTTCGTCTGCCCGAAGTTGTTGAGGAGCCCGGCGCCCGAGGAGGTGTTGACGATGTTCGCCTTCACCTCTTTGCCGGCCTTGCTCTGCTCGCGCCAGTACGCGGCGGCGAAACGGGAGGGAACGAAGTGGCCCTTGAGGTGGACGGTCATGATGGCGTCCCACTCGGCCTCGGTCATGTTGACGAGCACGCGGTCACGCAGGATCCCGGCGTTGTTGACAACGGCGTGGAGGTCGCCGTAATGGTCGATGGCCTGGTTGATGAGGTTCTGGCCGCCTTCCCAGTCGGCGACGTTGTCGGTGTTGGCGACGGCCTCGCCGCCCATCTCTGTGATCTCGTCGACGACGACCTGCGCCGGGGCGCGGTCTTCACCCGTGCCGTCGATGTTGCCGCCGAGGTCGTTGATGACGAGCTTGGCGCCCTCGGAGGCGAACAGAAGTGCGTGCTCGCGGCCGATGCCGCGGCCTGCGCCGGTGATGACGATGATTCGTCCGTCGAGCGAGCCCATGTGCGTGAACCTCTTCGTGTCGTGTACGGATCGGGTGCGGCGAGGTTACCGGTGGCTAACCGCCACATGCCCATCCGGCAGGGCTTCGACCGGAGTCTGCCAGACTCCCGTCGTGGCTGATGTCATGACCCCCGACGATCTCCTCGCCTGTTTCGACGTGATCGGTCGGCGTATCCGTTCCGCTCTGGATTCCTCGGATGCCGCGGCACGCCGGGACCGCACCGATCGCCCGGGTCAGTATGCACTCGACCTGGTGGCCGACGCGGCGGCACTCGACGTGCTGCACGGCGAACGGGTCCGTGTCGTGAGCGAGGAGTCGGGTGTGACCGGCGACCTCGACGCTCCGGTGACGGTCGTCCTCGATCCCGTCGACGGGTCCACCAACGCCTCTCGAAACATCCCGTACTGGGGGACCTCGATCTGCGCGTTGGACGCGGTGGGAGCGCTCGCCGCTCTCGTCGTGAACCAGGTCACGGGCACGGCGACCACGGCCGTGCGCGGTCGCGGCGCTCGGCGCGACGACGCGCCGATCGAGTCGTCGTCGGTCGCCGACACAGCGGATGCCCTCATCGCCTGGAACGGCATGCCCGCGTACCCGACCGGCTGGAAGCAGTTCCGATCCCTCGGCTCCGGCGCACTTGCCTTGTGCGACGTGGCCGCCGGGAACATCGACGCCTTCATCGACTCGGGTCCGACCCACGCCCCCTGGGACTATCTCGGGGGAATGCTGGCGTGCACCGAGGCAGGTGCCGTCATCGAGGATCTCGCCGGTGAGCCGCTCGTGACCGACGACACGAACGCGCGGCGCCACATCGCCGCAGCTGCCACGCAACCCCTCTTCGATGCCATCGCGGAGAAGGCCCGCGCCTGATGCCGACCTCTCCGTTCCCTCCCGATCCGTTCGGTCCCGAGGACCTCGACGCATTGACCGATGCCGCGCAGACGGCCGCACACGCGGGCGGCGCGATCGTGCTCGAGGGCTTCGGAAACGCCGAAGGTGTGCGCGAGAAGTCTCCCGGGGACTGGGTCAGCGACGTCGACACCGGCAGCGAAGAGGCCGTGCGCGCGTCGCTCGATGCCACTTTCCCGGACATTCCCTTTTTCGGCGAAGAAGGCGGCGGTGAACGCGGCCCGGTCGGCTGGTACGTCGATCCGCTCGACGGAACGGCCAACTTCCTGCATCGGTTCCCGATGGTGGGGGTGTCGGTGGCTCTCGTCGCGGGCGGCCGCCCGGTCGTCGGTGTGATCCACGCGCCGATGCTCGGCGACACGTACCGCGCCCGACAGGGCGGCGGGGCGTTCCGCAACGGTGATCCGCTCGCGGTGTCGACGCGTGCCCCGACGAGCGCGATCGTCGCGACCGGATTCCCGTTCCGCCGCAACGACCTCCTGGACCGCTACCTCCCGGTGTTCGATACGGCGCTGCACGACTTCGAGGATCTCCGTCGTGCGGGAGCCGCGAGCATGGATCTCGCTTACACGGCCGCCGGTTCGTTCGACGGCTACTTCGAGCTCGCGCTCGGTACCTGGGACGTGGCCGCAGCGGCGGTGCTCGTCCGCGAGGCGGGAGGTGTCGTCACCGACTGGTCGGGCGATCCCGACGCCTGGCTGTTCTCCGGCGACATCGTGGCGGCGCCACCCGGTGTCCACGTGCAGCTTCTCGAGATCACGGCTGGGATCAGCAGCACCGAGTAGGAGTGCTCACGCGTCGTCGGGACGGACCGTTCCCTTGGCGAATCCCCACTCCTCGGCGAGAGTTCGAGCCGGACGGCGTACATGCTGCGCGTCGTCACCGAGGGCCGAGTAGATCGCATCCACGATCGCGGACACCCGCTGGTCGTGTTCGAGAAAACCCGGGAGGCCGTTGGTCACCACGACGACCACGAGATCGAGGTCGGGATCACAGAACGCCTCCGTCGACACCATTCCGCCGTGGCCGAACGCGCGCCGCCCGGCGCCGCCTCCGATCATCTCGGAGAGCTGTACGCCGAGGCCCCACGGCGCGACCGCCAGAAACGTGCTGTCACGCATGTTGCGGCGGTGGGCGCTCGCCATCACCTCGACGGTCCGGGGCTCGAGGACCTGTGGACCCAACCCCAGGAGTGACTCGTAGAAGCGACCCAGTGCACGCGCCGACCCCCGCGCGTTACCCCCCGGTTCGATCTTGGCGATGTGCCAGTGCTCGTTGTGTGATTCGTCGACGCGGTAGGGCACGAAGGCGAGCTCGTCGCCGTCGGGGCGGAGCATCACATGCCCCTTCCACTGAACCGGCACGAGACGGTCGCCGAGTCGGGCCTGTTCGTCGGGTGGTACGCCGATGAAGCAGTCGTCCATGCCGAGCGGGGTGAAGACCTCGTCGGTGACGTAGCGGTCGATCCGTCGGCCGTCGACGGCCTCGACGATGGCACCGAGGACGCTCCAACCGGCGAACAAGTGGTAACCGGCCTTCGTGCCCGGCTCCCACTCCGCCGGATGCGCCGCAATCGCGGCGAGCGTCTCGTCGAAGCCCACATCGGTGTCGTAGAGGTCGGTCGCGGCCCGCGGGAAGCCGCCCGTGTGCGTCAGGACGTGACGGATCGTCACCGACTCCTTGCCGCCACCCCAGTCCGCGATGTAGTCACCCACACGGTCATCGAGTCCGAGTCGTCCCCGTTCCCAGAGTTGCAGCACGGCGACCGTCGTCAGGGGCTTGCCGGCGGAGTAGAGAAGCATGACGTCGTCACGTTCGATACGACGTCCGGCGCGCGACTCGCCGACGGCCTCGTCGAGGAGAAGCGAGCCCGCCCTCGAGACGTAGACCTGCGCCCCCTCGTGGAGATCTTTCCCGCGCTGGATCTCGAGCAGCTCGACGACGCGCGACAGGTCGACGGTGGAGGGTTCGGGGGTCACGGCGGCCATTCTGCCCGGATGCGGCCCCGACCGCAGACTGGTGGTTCACGGCTCTCGGTAGGCTGCGGGCGTTCGTCGAGGGACCCGCAGACTGCCAGGTCCGATGCCAGGACCCGGCGCTTCCGTGTTCCTACGGCCCGGCCGAGATCGCCGAGGTCACCTTCCACGAGCCGGCTCGACCGGTGTCAGGAGACGGTCACCTGGGGGAGGTTCCCCGTGACTCTCCATCCGTCGGCGGTCTCGGCGAGCGTGTAGGTCAGCCAGAGTCCGCAGGTGCTTCCACAGCGCATCCCGACGCCGACCTCGCCCGATTCGCTGTTCGGTTCGCCGGTCCGCACGAGCGGCCCCAGGGTCACGACGGCGCTGTCTTCAGGGATCGCTCCGTTGGGATCGAGCTCCTCGTCGCTCGAGATCCACCTCACATCGGTCACGTCGGCGACGGCCTCTTCGATGATGTGACGCTCCTCGTCGGTGAACGGGGAACCTGCCTCACCGAAGAGTGCGCCGGTGGGGTCGGCTGCCTCGGATTCGGGATGGTCGATGACATACACGCGCCCCCAGGCGTAGGACCCACCGACGGTGTTCACTGACGGGTCCGGCGCGAGCAGATGGCGCAGCGCCGCCGCTTGTGCGGCAACCTGGCGATCGTCCCCCTGCTCATCGGGGATCTGCTCATCGGGGATCTGCTCGTCCGACACCGTCGTTTCGGGCGTGGGCTCCGGCTCGTCGTCCTCACCCGGAACCCACCGGGCCCACACGTAATCGTTGCCGAGTTCGTGCACCTCGTGGTCCTCGTCGAGGTACCCGACGAACGCGTCGGCGACGCTGCCGTCGATCGGTTCCCCGACTTCGTCGCTGCTCTTCTCACGAGTTCCTGCAAAGAGGATGTTGACCTCGGCCGAGTCGACATCGAGCGCTGTCGCCGCGAATCCGACACTCCCGATCTCGCGCTCCGGACCTGAGCCGAGCAGACTGCTCGACAGGAACCTCGTGCCACCAGAACCCCCGGCGCGGGAACGCTCGTGATGACAGAGCCGTGGTTGGTGACGAAGCTCGAGCTGCCGATGTCGAGCGCGCCATCCGGCCGGAGACGCAGGTCGGGATCCGCGACGTCGAGGAGATACCGGTTCTTTTCCAGAGGACTCGTGTCGGCTCCTGGCTGGAACGTGGGTACTTCCAGACCGCCGACGACGAGCGTCGAGTCGTCGACCCACCCGACGGGCCACACCATTTCCGCGGCTTCGAGATCCTCGGAGTGCGCCGTGCGTGCCTCGCCGGTCTCGACGTCGTAGAGCGTGATTCTGTCGGTGACGCCGAGATCGCCGGGGTCGCCCGACACACTCCCCACCGCCAGGATCGCGCCATCGGGACTGATTGTGGGGTTGGTTCCGACACCGACCATCTCCGGCTCGGTGCCTTCGATCCCCACCCGGAAGATCGGACTCGCCACCATCTGAGAACCCGGCGCGAAGCCTCCGGGCGCACTCACCGCTTGGTCCACACCCGCGGTTTCGGAGTACCGATCGGTGATGGCGTCCTTGGCGTGGGGCGATGCGGCATCGATGCGGAAAGATGGCGGCAGATCTTCGGGCCTGATGTTCTCCACGAGCGAAGGGTCGTCAGCGAAGGTCTGTTCGAACTCCGCCAAGGCGGCATCCCTGTCGATGAACTCGACGGATACGACATCCGCGTCGGCTTCGAGCAGCGCCTGGAGCTCGGCGAGTTGTGTGTCGGAGACGTCGACGTTCATGAAGATCTCGACGTCGGCTCCAGAGGGTGATTCGACGTAGTACACGGACTGCCCGTCGGGGGACACGATGTAGTTGTCGCGGTATGCGATGTCGACCTGACCCGGCGGGACGAGTTCACGAATCTCGGTTCCCGTTGCCGTCTCGACGACCACGATCGACCCGTCCGCTCGCTGGGCCACGATCTCCTCCGGCAACGATGGCGCGGCTGCCGTGACCTTCTGAGCATCGTCGCCACCGGTGATCTGGAGCCCGGCGAAGCCCGCGACGAGAGCGATGACGGCGGCGGTCGACGTGAGCGCGGCGATCTTGCGGTGTCGCCGCTGCCGGACTCGTGTCCGGAGATCGGCGGGCGCGGTCATCGTGGCGTCGACGTCCTCGGCCCGGTTGCGGAGCGACTCGCGAAGTTCCTGATCGAGGTCACGCATCGGTTGCCTCCTGTTCTTCGAGATGTGATCGCATCGCGGTGAGGCCGCGTGAGACCGACGACTTGACCGTGCCGGTGCGCACGCCGAGGGCCGCGGCGGTCTCCCGTTCGGAGAGGTCGAGGTAGTAGCGGCAGACGATCGCCGTCCTCTGTCGAGGAGGAAGGCTTCCGAGTGCGTCGGTCAGGGCGTCACGCGTCTCGACGTCGGGTGTCTCAGTGTGCGTCGTGGGCTCGGCACCCTCGCTCTCGACGTGGCGCCGCACGACGCGCTCGTGGCGGAAGTGCGAGTTCGACGCGTTCACGACGGCTCGCCGCAGGTAGCTCCGGAACGCGCCGGGATCGCGCAGCCGACGGATGCGTGATGCGACGCGAAGGAAGGCGTCCTGAGCCAGGTCCTCGGCCAAGGCCCGCTGGCCCGTGATGAGGTAGGCGAGCCGGATGGCCCCCGGCATCTCCTCCTCGTAGCGGGTCTCGATGTCGACACCCCATTGGGTGGTGGCTCGCGCATCGGGAGAGTCGGTCGCCATCGTTGACGTCACAGAATACGGACGCCTCAGACCTGCGGAGGGTTCCACCCTCCGCAGAAATAGTCGGAAATCCGACGAATCACCCTCCGGCTGTACCGACCAGTCGGCGTTAAATGGTTTGACGCCGGGTGCCGATAGTGTTTGTATCGTTCGTTCGAGTCGCCAGAAGGAATCCGAGATGAGCGCACGACACGACGGAAACCGGATGTATCACCCGGCCGGTGTCGCGCGCGCCCAGGGGCTTGCTGCCTCCGACGTACCGGCACCGGCCACGTGGGCCATTTCGCTGTTCTTCACCCACGCCCACAAGCCCGATGGGCTCCGGCGGCTCCAGGACTCCACCTAGCGGACACACCGCACAGGAGAAACCTCCAAGCCGCCGGGGCAACCCCGGCGGCTTTTTTGTTGTCACACCCGACCAGCAGGATCACCCACCCACCGAGCACGGAGCACGGAAATGGCAGCCATCGAGATCCTCACCACCGAGTCAGAGCAGGTCCGCGAGACCTGGCAGGCACGCGCCCTGTGCCGCGACGGCACGGGCAGCGCCACGCCGCTCTTCTTCTCCGAGGAGCTCCAGGACATCGCGGCCGCCAAGGCGTTCTGCCAGGAGTGCCCGGTGAAGGGGCAGTGCCTCGACGCCGCGACCGAGCGTCGGGAGCCGTGGGGCGTGTGGGGCGGCGAGCTCTTCGCCAACGGAAAGATCCTGGCGAGGAAGCGGCGCAGGGGCCGACCACCCAAGGTCGCCCCGGCCGAGCCCGCCGACCCGATCGCGGCGGCCCGCTCGGCCTGAGCGTGTTCGCCTGATCACACCGCCGGAGGGCGGGCCGGGGTAACGCAGGGAGCCGATCCCCCCGACGGCTTCCACGACGAACCCCGGTCCGCCGGCGGTCGAGAACCCGATGATGCGCCCCCCGGGGTCTGATCCCGACGCCGGGGGCGCATCGTCGTGGGGGGTAGCGTCGCGGTCCCGGGCGCTTAGCTCAGCGGGGAGAGCGCCGCCCTTACAAGGCGGAGGTCACAGGTTCGAGCCCTGTAGCGCCCACCGGCCCGATCCGCAGAGAACGCCGGCGTGGGTTCACCGCGGTGTCGGTCGGCCCGTCAGAATGCCGACCATGACGAACGACGAACTCGTGCAGGGGCTGGTCGACGTACTCGGAGCCGAGCGCGTGCTGACCGATCCCGATGTGATCGCGTCCTACGTCACCGACTGGACCGGGCGGTACCGCGGCACGACTCCGGCGGTCGTACGACCGCGCGACCGCGACGACGTCGCCACCGCGCTGCGATGGTGTCGCGACCACCGGGTCGCCGTCGTTCCCCAGGGCGGAAACACAGGGCTGGTCGGGGATCGGTTCCCCTCTCGGGCGAGATCGTGTTGTCCCTGCGGGGACTCGATCACATCGACGACGTGGACGAGCTCGCGTCGCTCGTCCACGTGGGTGCCGGCGCCACCCTCGGCCGTGTTCGGGAGCACGTGCGGCGCATCGGCCTCGACGTCGCCGTCGATCTCTCCGCGCGCGACTCCGCCACGATCGGCGGTCTCGTCGCCACGAACGCGGGCGGGATGCACGTGCTGCGGTATGGACCGATGCGCCCAGGTGGCCGGGGTCGAGGCTGTCCTGACCGACGGCTCGATCGTGCGCACCATGCGGGGGCTCGTCAAGGACAACACGGGATACGACCTCCCCGGCCTGCTCACCGGCAGCGAAGGCACCCTGGCGGTCGTGACAGAGGTGGCGTTGCGTCTGATCCCCGATCATCCGTACCGCGTGGTCGCCCTGTTGGGATGCGCGGATCTCGAGACGGCCCTGGCAGTGGCGCGACGGCTCCGCCATGACGTGTCTGCCCTCGAGGCGTTGGAGGGTTTCTTCGCTGACGGCGCCACGCTGGTGTCCGACAGCTTCGGCGTTGTGGTGCCCTTCGATCCGCTGCCACCCGTTCTCCTGCTGGCCGAAGCGGCGGGGGCGCGCGATCCGACCGACCAGCTCACGGCGGCGCTGAACGATCTCGGGGACGCGGTCACCGACTCCGCGGTGGCGGTCGACCCGGCCGGGCGCAAGACCCTGTGGGCCCTGCGCGATCGTCACACGGAGGCGATCGCCGGGCAGGGCATCGCCCACAAGCTCGACGTGACCCTGCCCCCGGGCCGACTCGCACTGTTCGAACGGGAGGTGCGGGCGCTGGTGGGGTCGTTCGAGCCGCCCAGCCGCTGCTTCCTCTTCGGCCACGTCGGTGACGGCAACCTCCACGTCAACGTCGTGGGCCCGGATCCCGACGATCGGCGTGTCGATCGTGCCGTGCTGGAGCTCGCGGCCTCCATGGGCGGCAGCATCAGCGCCGAGCACGGAATCGGTACCGCCAAGCGCGACCTGCTGGCCTTGAACCGTTCACCCGAGGAGAGAGCGCTGTTCCGATCCATCCGGCACGCGTTCGACCCCGCGGGGATTCTCAATCCGAACGTTCTGATCGCGGATTGAGAGTGGGCGTGGGGGGCGGTTCGGATTCACCCTGGTCGAGGCGGAAGGGCGGGTACTCGTCGCGCATCAGAAGGACGTAGGGCAGAACCCGGAACACCCAGCGGTTCAGACCCATGACGAAGTCGAACAGGCCGCGCGGGTACCGCCCGGCGAAGAGCAGTGCCAACGCGGCGAAGATCACCAGGATGCCGAGCAGTCCACCGAACGGGATGTTCCGATCGGACGCGCCCCAGAACAGGCCGCCGCCGATGACACCCAGGACGACCCAGTGGGGGATCGCCAGCAGCCACGACTTCACGAAGATCAGACCGCGCGAGAGCTGAGCGGGGTACTCGACGTCGTAGGTGGCGGGGTAGTCGGGTGCAGCTCCGAGGGTGAACGGCGGGTACTTGTCGGTGGCGAGCGCGCCGAAGGAGTAGTAGCCCACGCGCCAGCTCCAGCGCAGCACACCCAGGTTGAAGTCGAACAGACCACGTGGGTAGCGGCCCGTGAACAAGATGGCGAACCAGACGATCACGGTCGTGATCGACAGGGCGATCCAGAGGAATATGAGCACCACGACGTGGGGGATGACGAGCAGCCATTTCACCAACCACAACCATCGGCTCAGCGGCTCGCCCGACCGGCCCTCGAGGCGAACCGGCGCCACGCCGGCCATCACGGGCGCAGGCTCCCAGGTGCCGTGGCGGGAGAGGCCGACGGCGCCGAACGCGATCAGGCCGATGGCGATGAGACCGAGGACCGTGCCGCCGATGAGCAGGCCGAGGCCGAGCGGCAGTACCCAGTCGGCCTTGGCGCCCACCGACGCGTCGACGCTGACGCCCGCGGAGGCGTCCGCGTTCATCATCACGACGGACCAGTTGCCCGACTCCAGTTCCCATTCCAGTTCCTTCGTGTCGGACCCTTCCGACGAGGCTGCCCAGAAGTTCTGGTCCGACGGACGCCCCGGCGCCTTGTCGTCTCCGCGCTCGAAGTCGTAGGAGACCGAGAACGGCGCGACATCCACGTCGGAGATCTCCGCGTGCGCGACACCGTCGAGGTAGCTCTCCACGTCCTCTTCTTCGCCGATGCCCACGAACACCGAACCCTCGGTGGCGGGACGGCTCTCGATGCGGATGGTGGCGAGGCCACCCAGGTCGGGAACCCGGTCGTCACTGCCCGGCTTGGCGCCGAGGTCGATCTTCGGCGAGGTGATGGCGAAGGTGGAGGTGTCGAACCGCTCGGTGGGCGTGGTGAAGAAGCCGTCTGCGTCGCGCTGCGTCGCGTAGATCGCTGCGAGGGCGGCGCCGCTCAGGAAGAAGAGAGCAGCGACCAGAGCGAGCACCGCCCCCATGACGACAGCCACGACCCGACCGACGGGCAGATGCCGGTCCCGGTCGGTGTCAGGTGGCGGCGGGACAGGAGTCTCGGTCACATCCCGAGCCTTGACTCACAGCACGACGCCGTCAAGTCGACCGCCGTCCTGGCGCCCCGCATGCAATCGGTGCGGCGACGAGCCATGCTGGGCGCATGCGCATCGGAATCAACGGAGCCAGTCAGATCGCCGTGGGGACACCAGCGGCCGGAGTCGTGGCGCACGCGGTCCAGGCCGAGGCCGACGGGTTCGGCTCGTACTGGCTCAATCAGTCGCTCGTGCCCGACTCCCTCACCCTGTTGGGGGTGATCGGCCAGGCCACCGAAACGATCGAGCTGGGCACCGCGGTCATCCCGACGTGGAGCCGTCACCCGCTGATGCTGGCCGCCCAGGCCCTCACCACGCAGGAGCTTACGAACGGGCGGCTGGTGCTGGGCATCGGTCTGGCCCACAAGCCCACGGTGGAGCAGACCTACAGCATCCCGTTCGAGAAGCCGGCCACCAACATGGCGGAGTACCTCGACGTGCTGCTTCCCGCGTTGCACGACCGTGCGGTCGACGTCACCGGTGAGTATTGGTCGGCCGCCGCCGAGAGCCTGGGAGGGCCGGGCGGGGTCGACGCACCCCAGGTGATGCTGGCCGCCATGGGGCCGCGCATGCTGGACATGGCCGGCGCCCGCAGTGACGGCACCATCTTGTGGCTCAGCGGGCCGCGCACGATCGCCGAACGGATCCGCCCGGCCATGGAGAAGGCAGCCGAGGCCGCCGGCCGGCCGGCGCCCCGCATCGTGGCCAGCGTGCCGGTGTGCGTCACCGACCGGGCCGACGAGGTGCGAGACCTGATCGACGCGTTCCTCGCCGACTACAACGACCTACCGTCGTATCGCTCGGTGATGGACTTCGAGGGAGTGACCCGCGTCTCCGACGTGTCGGTGGTGGGCACCGACGACGAAGTGCGCGCCCACCTGGCGCGCTTCGCCGACGCAGGATCGACCGACTTCGCCGCCGTCGAGTTCACTCTCGCCGAGGATGAAGCCGAACGCACGCGGGCCCTGCTCGAGGAAGTCAACGCCGGAGGAACAACATGAGCGACAAGGATGTCCACACAACCGTGGCCGAGGCGTACACCGGCGCCCTCGAGCGATCGCGCGAGCAGACAGCTACCGGCTGCTGCGGCGGCGCGAACGACGCGCCGGTGAGCCAGACGGCCGCCCTCGCCGGTTACGGCGAGGAGGCGGCCGTGCACGAAGACGCTGCGGCATCGTCATTCGGCTGTGGGAACCCGCTCGCGTTCGCCGGAGTCCAGAAAGGCGACACCGTGCTCGACCTCGGCGCCGGCGCTGGCTTCGACCTGCTCATCGCTGCCGACAGAGTCGGGCCGGAGGGCCACGTGATCGGCATCGACATGACCGATGCCATGATCGACGCCGCGCGAGAGAACGCGGCCAAGGCCGGCTTCTCGAATGTCGACGCCCGCAAGGGTCTGATCGAGGACCTTCCCGTGGATGACGCGTCGGTCGACTGGGTGATCTCGAACTGCGTGATCAACCTCTCGCCCGAGAAGGACCGCGTCTTCGCCGAGATCCACCGGGTGCTCCGGCCCGGCGGGGCGTTCGCGATCTCCGACATCGTCGTGGAGGACCTGCCCGCGTGGATCCGTGAACACACCCAGGCCTACGTGGCCTGCGTCGCGGGCGCGATCTCCGAATCCGACTACGTGGCCGGGTTGTGCAGCGCCGGTCTCGACGGCGTCGAGGTGACCGATCGGCTGGTCTATTCGGCCGATCAGATCAAGGGCATGCTCGCCGGCGACTTCGCCAACCTCGGCCTCGACCCCTCGACGCTGGACGCCGACATCAGTGAGGTCGATGGCAAGGTCTGGAGCGCCAAGTTCACGGGCCGTCGAAAGGACTGAGCCGTCGCTGGACGGCGCGCACGGAGCGGCGACTACGAGTCGTCGTCGGCAGCCTCGTCTTCGCCATCGCCTTCGCTGTCGTCGTCGATGCTGTTGCGCAGCTCGGTGATCTCGGCGACGAGCGCGTCGATCGCGTCGTTGCCATCGTCGTCGGTGCCCGCAGCCCCGGCGACCCCGCTGCGCTGGACGTAGACGATTCCGCCGATCTCCCGCTCGAGTTCCTTGATCCGCTTACGGGCCTTGGAGTCCTCGACCTTGTCCTTGCCCTTTTCGGTGAGGTCCTTGCTCTTCTCGGTGACCTGGGACGCTGTCTCTTTCACCTTGTCCATGAAACCCATCGTCAGGACGCCTCCTTGTTCGTGTAGGGCACGTAGTCGCGGCACGGCTGTCCACGTAGTGCACCACACGCGGGGAGCTCTGCGGGAGCCTCGGTGCCGAGATCAGGGATGACCGGGAGCACGACCCTCGACGGCGTGGCCTCCGAGCGACCGATCTCGACGTCCTCGGTGGTGTCGACGGTGTCGAACCGCCAGAGCGGACGGCTCCCGCCGGGAGCGTCGATGGTGATGCGCACCTGCGAGCCCTCACGGAACACGTGTGCGAACGGGAACAGCTCGACACGCGCCTCGGTGAACTCGTCGCTCGGAACCGGCTCGGCATCGGACTCCTTGTGGGTGTGCACCGGCCGGAGTTCGGTAGAAGCCTCTTCGTCGAGAGCGCGGTGGCTGGCGCGCAGCCAGCCCGACGTCACGTAGACCTCCTTGCCGTCGGGTCGGACCTCCGAGAGCTGGACCTCCAGGTCGACGTCGTCGGCCTCCGACGAGATCCAGATGTCGGCGCTGGCGTGACCGACCATCGCCGTGGGCTCCGTGAACTCGTCGCTCACGTAGCTCACGCCGTTGCCCTCTGCCGGTGGCTCCCAGACGTAGGGCGGCTCCGGTGACCCACGCGTCCTCCTGCTCGCCGGCCTCGAGCGTGGTGTCGTCCTTGCCCGACGGATCGTTCGTGTACACGTCGGCGGTTCCCTCGTCGGCGTCGGACTCGGAGTCCGTCAGCGTGCCGTCGGGGCCGAGGTAGTACGGCGTGGCCTCGGTCTCGGGAATCGGCCAGTCGTCGAAGACGGCATCGAACGTCGGGACCGGGGCGCCGGGCGTGTCGCCGCCTGCGCCGCTCTCGAACACGACGCGCACCGGCTCTTCGGCCTCGTACGCCGCGAGCGCCTCCTCGTAGCTGTCGTACTCGGTGAAGCGGACGTCGGGGATCTCGAAGTCGCCGGTACCCCAGATTTCGTCGCCCAGGACCGCGGGGCCGGCCGCCTGGAGGAGGGATCGATCGACGGGATCTCCTTCTTGACGTAGAACGAGAGGAACTCGACCCAGCGGGAGAACGAGGCGGGCCCGAGCGGGTCGGGGTGCGTGCCGTTCACGAACGTGGCGTGGAGCTGGTCGGTTCCGGTGAAGTTCGGCAGCATCGCCGGCCAGTGACCACCGGTCTGCTCGTCCTGCCACGCTCCGGCGATGAACACAGGCACGTCGATCTCGTCGACGAACGTGATGGGGGCGTACGCGTCGCCGAGAGTCTCGTCGTTGTAGAACTGGTTTTCCGACACCATCTCGAGCAGATCGGGGTTCTGGCTACGCAGCGCCTGGTTCTCGTCGCAGACGGTGTCGCCCTCCTCGATGCGCGTGGCGGCCCACTCCTGGCCACCGGGCTCACCCTGCTCCTGGCGCTCTTCTGCCCAGTCCTTGGCGAATCCGGTGTTGAAGATTCCGCCGGGGAACAGCGTCGAGCGGTAGGTGTCGTCGATGACCGACAGGGGCGCGATGGCGTTCAGCGACGGCGGGTTGGTCTGCGCGGTCCAGAGCTGAGTGAGCCCCGGGTAGGAGAGACCGACGAGACCGACCTCGTTGTCGAGGACCCACGGCTGGGCGGCGACGACTTCGACGGCGTCGTAGCCGTCGGTGACCTGCGCGGCCTCCTGGAACAGGAAGGAGCCGCCGGAACAGCCGGTGCCGCGCATGTTGACGCCCACGGTCGCGTAGCCGAGGAGCTGCGATATCTGTGTGCTCGGCTGTGGCGAGTCGGGGTTGGCGGGGTCGTACCCGGAATACTCGACGACCGTCGGGTACGGACCGTCCTCGGCGGGACCGGGAAGCGTGGCCGTGTAAGAGAGAAGAGTGCCGTCGCGCGTTTCGAGGTAGCCGTATCCGCCCGTGCCGTCATCGCCGATGTTGATCTGCTGGTCGGCGTAGAACGCTTCGTCGGGCGCGTCGTCGAGGCCACCCACGTCGGTGGGTTCGCTCGCCGTGAGGTTCTCGCCGTCGTCGGCGACCACCACGTAACCGTCGCCCGGTTCGACGCGGCGGAAGATGAGTTGGCCGGCGTCGTCGGTGGTGCCCGTGTCGACCACCTCGTCGGAGGTGTTGGCGAGCTGGAGCTCGGTGTTCGGATCGGCCTCGGTGACGGTGACCTGTTCAGTACCTCCGGTGACCGAATATGCCGCGGTCCCGGCGTCACCGAGGTCGATCGTCTCGACGTCGGTGTCCTCGTTGCCGTCGGCGTTGTCGCTCCCCGAGTCTCCCGAGCTGCACCCGGCGAACACCGGGAGAGCGAGGGCGAGGAGGAGAAGGGCGGACAGGCGGAAGGGAGAGCGAAAGCGTGTCATGGGCGCGAAATCGTAGCGGCGTCCGCTGCGAACGGGCAAAACACCCCGATTCGTGTCGGTGCGGACGATTCGGGGCGACCGGGACCGCTTGTGAGTCGAGCGTAGAGTGATGCCGCGCGAAAGGGAGCCTCATGGCCGTACGTGGCGAGAGGGCGGTTCTCGGGCAACCGGAGCAATCGGTTCGCTCGGGCCCCACCCGCGCGGCCGCGCTCACGGGCGCCATCTCGGGCACCGTGCTTCTGGCCGTCTCCTTCCTGCCGTGGCTTCACTACGGCTACTCGGACGGCGGCAGCGTCAACGCCTGGACGGACTCTTCGACCTCGTTCGATACCGTCGGCGGTGCCGGCTACACAATCGGCGCAGTCATGGCTGGGTTCGTGGCGGCGGTCTGCGCCACCGCACTGGTCCGCGGCCTGTTCGTGTCCGAGATGCCGGAGCCCGAACCGTGGGCGCACGGGTGGGCCGGAGTCGTTCTGATCGTGGGCGGAGCGTTCGTCTTCGTCCTGAGCTTCATGCGGCTTGGGGTCGTGCTGGACTCCGGCTACGACTCGTACCTCGCGCCCGGCGTCGGCATGTACATCGGTTGGCTCGCAGCGCTGGGCCTCGTGGTGGGGGGTGGTCTCGAGATCCGCGACGCCAGGCGTCTCCGGGCGAAGCGACGGGCGCGTCCGTTCATCGGTGTCGCCGGCGCCGTGTTCACCGTGATGTCTTCGGCCGGCCTGTTCGTAGCCTCGTTTTTCCCGTGGTGGGAAGGAGGCCCCCCGAGCGCAACTACTACAGCGCGTGGACGGGTCCCTTCAGCGTCCACACGAGTGTGGCAGTCGTGATGGGCGTAGCGGTCGCGGTGGCCTGGGTCGCCCTGCTGACCAACGCCATGCGGTCTGCGCGTGCCCCTCGGGCCGAACTGCTCGTCGCGATGTCGTTCATGACCATCACGGCGGGCCTGCTCGTCATCGCCTTGATCGTGGCTCGCGACGACGCACTGCAGGGACTGCCCGACTTCCCCTTCTCCTATCGGGAAGAAGGCGCCGCGTGGTTTGCTCGGCTCGCGGCCTGGGGTTTCATTTTCGGCGCGATCGTGGAGCTGATCAGCGGTACTGCCGGAATCGTGAGGGAGACCGTGAAGAGTCGCGCGAAGAAGGCCCCCCAGACCTGGTAGGTACCTCCCGCCGAACTGCAACCCGCTCCGCAGCCCGCCGCCACAATCGTGGCGCAGCCCGCCGCCTGGCACCCCGATCCGATGGGCCGCTACGAGTACCGCTACTGGGACGGAACGCAGTGGACGCCGGACGTATCGACCGGTGGTCAGACGGGCCAGGACCGCATCTGATCGGGGTCAGGTGAACGCGAGGCTGATCGGACGAGAGGACGCGGACGCCGGTTTCGCGGAATAGGATCACGCACATGACTGACACGTGGGATACGGCAAACCCCGGCCAGCCTGCCCGCCCGACGGGGAGCACCGTCGGAGCGATGATTTCGGCGATCTCCGGCCTGCTCCTGCTCGGCGTCTCCTTCCTGCCCTGGATCCAGGTGAGAAGTGGCCTGTTCGAATTGGAGGGAGACGCCAACGCGTGGGAGCAGACCGACGCCGGTCTCACGATCGCCGCAGTTCTCATCGGCGTCGGGATCGCTGCCGCCTCGGCCGTGATCGTCTACCTCGCAGCGAGCACGTCGAATCCGCCCTCGCGCGGCGCGCGCCTCTCGATCGGCATCGTCGCGATCGTGGGTGGTGTATTCATCTTCTTCCTGAGCGCGGCACGCGTGGCGAGTCTGAACGACACGCCGTTCGGCGAGGTCGACATCTACGAACCAGGCGTGGGAATGATGCTCGGGTGGTTGGCGTCGGCAGGGTTCGTTGCGGGGGCATCGTCGAGATCGTGAAGAGCAGGGTCAAGCGAACGCCGCAGACCTGGCAGGCGCCACCCCCGGAACCTGGGCGACTCCGCCCGTTGCGACTCCGCCCGTTGCCACCCCGCCCGCCCAGGCCCAGCCGACGACGTCGGCGCCCACGCAGGAGAACGACCCGTCGGAGGCGGGATGGGCCGCCCCACAGGCCGATCCCCAGCCGACCTCGCAGCCGACCTCGCAGCCGACCTCGCAACCGGCCTCGCAACCGGCCCCGCAACCGACCCCTCAGCCGGCGGCACAGGCGGCGTCACCGCCCGCGTGGCATCCGGATCCGATGGGCCGCTACGAATACCGCTACTGGGACGGCACCCGCTGGACGTCGAACGTCTCGACGAGCGGTCAGGCCGGCCACGATCCCATCTGACCCGCCGGAAACCGCGATCAGGAGAACGCCAGGCTGATCGCCGACGCCACCAGCGCCAGCACCATCGCCGTCACGATGACGATCGCCACGATCTGTTGGGTCTTGCGCTGCCGGGGTGCCACGGTGTCTCCTTGATGACGGTCGTGCGACGGGGGAGTCGCGGGTGGGACGCGTAGTTCGCAAACTAGTGGCGGCGGTCGCTGCGATCACGTTCGCCGTCGCGGCGTGCACGTCGGAGGGCTCCGACTCGGACGCCGAGACCAGCGACAGCACGATGGCCCCCGACGCGGTACCGGAGGACGCCGTTCACGTGGCCACGCTGAACGTTCTCCACGGCATCGATCCCGTGCTCTGTCCCGCCGATACCGACTTCTGCGCGGCGCCCGCCCGTCTCGCACTGCTGATGGCGGAAATCGAAGCGGCCGAGTGTCCCGAGATCGTCGGTCTCCAGGAGATCGGTCCGCGCCAGACCGAGCTCGTCCCCGAACTGCTGCCCGGCACCTGCGGGGGTGACTACGAGCTGGTCTTCAACCCCGAGGGTGAAACGAACAACACCATCGACCAGGAGATGATTCTCACGACACTCCCCGTCGTCGACGAGGCGTACGTCGACCTGGCGAACTTCCCGTGGGGCGCACAGTGGGCCCGGGTCGAATCCGACCTCGGGCTCATCGACGTCGTGACCACTCATCTGGCGAGCAGCGAGAACAACCCACCGTGTGACGCCGACAACTGTCCCCAGCCTCTGTGCGAGACCGGTCTCGAAACCGGCACATGCCAGTCGCGAGAGGTCCTCGGGTTCCTCGACGGGTTGCCCGCGGCGGCCGAGTTGACGTTCGTCATGGGCGATCTCAACCAGCCGATCGACCACGAGCGGATCACCACCTTCCTCGATGCGGGCTTCGAGGACGCGTGGAGCCGATCGGGGAATCCCGAGTGCGATCCGTCCACGGGGGAAGGGTGTACCTGCTGTGTCGGGACGGGTGAGGTCCTCGACGGTCTCGACGACCCGACCCAGCACTACGACGAGCGCATCGACTTCGTGCTCGTGCGGGGTTCGGAGTCGTGTACGCCGGAGTTCGGCGAAGATGTGACGGGACCGTTCGCCGGACAGCCGGCCCCGGAACCTCAGGGCGGTGTGGTGTGGGCATCCGACCACGGCGGGGTTCAGGCGGAGCTGTGGTGCGCCTGAACCCCCGGGGTGCCTTCGCCCCCGAATCCCGGTAATCTGGGCTCTTCCGGGAACCGACGGCCGCTTGTCGGCGTTGTTCCCGGAGTACGCCTCGTTTGCCTCTGATCCCGTCCTGTGATCCAACACGGTGATCCAACACGGTGATCCGCCGCGTACGGGAGTCCGTCGCCTACCTGTGGGATTCTTCAACAACCCGTGACCCGCATCATCCGCTTCCTCGTCATCGTCGCCGTGGGCGGCATCGCCGTCGGCGTTGCCGCCGCGCTCGCCGTGCCCGGAATCCTCAGGTGGTCCGAGGCCGCCGAGTCGCAGCCGGCCATCGCCACCGAACTGACGCCGGTCGCCCAGCGCTCCATCGTCTACGACGCGGACGGCAACGAGATCGGCCAGTTGGGACTCGAGAACCGCGAGACCGTCGAGATCGACGAGGTCCCACAGGTCGCCATCGACGCGGTCGTGGCAATCGAGGACCAGACGTTCTGGGAGAACCCCGGTATCGACCTCCAGGCGATGGGGCGCGCCGCGCTGAAGAACTTCGGATCCGGCGGAGTCGAGCAGGGCGCCTCGACGATCACCCAGCAGCTCGTCAAGCAGCGCGTCCTCACGCCCGAGCAGTCGGTGAGCAGGAAGTTGCGCGAGGTCGTCCTCGCGTATCAGCTCAATCTCGAGCTCGACAAGGAGGAGATCCTCACCGAGTATCTCAACACCGTGTATTTCGGTGAGAACTCGTACGGCATTCGTTCCGCATCAGAACGCATCGCCGGCAAGCCGCTCGCGGATCTCGACGTCTGTAACGCGGCGCTGCTCGCGGGTCTGATCCAGTCACCGTCCGGCAACAACCCGTTCGACTTCCCCGAGCGCGCGATCGAACGACGGACCGCCGTCCTCGAGGCGATGACCGCCGAGGGCTATATCGACATACAGACGCAGGCCTTCTGCAACTTCGTGGCCATGCCCACCCTGCGTCCGCCGGCCGAGCTCCGACCCAACAGCTACTTCGTCGAGGAGGTCCAACGCCGGCTTCTCCAGGACGAACGCCTCGGCGATACGCCCGAGGAGCGCGAGCAGGCACTGCTCACGGGCGGTCTCCAGATCCACACCACCCAGGACCCGCGCCTGTCGCAACTCGCGAAGCAGACGGTCGACGCCATCGTCCCTGACCAGCCGACGTTCACCGCCGCCATCGTCACGATGGACCCCAAGACGGGCGAAGTGAAGTCGATGGTGGGCGGCCGGGACTTCTCCGAGACGCAGTTCAACCTCGCCGTGCAGGGGACCCGCCAACCCGGCTCATCGATGAAGCCCATCACCCTCGCCGCGTCACTCGAGAACGGTTATTCGGTGGAGGACACGATCGATGGCTCGTCGTGCTCGTTCGACATCGGGGAGGACAAGCCCTACACGCCGGGAGGGACGACCTCGGGGACCGCGACGCTCCGATCGCAGACCGAGAACTCGATCAACTGTGCATACACCCGCCTCAACAAGGCGCTGGGGCCCGAGAAGACCGTCGAGATGGGCAACCGGCTCGGTATCACCTCCGAGCTCGGGGCGAACCTGTCGTTGAGCCTCGGTACGAGCGCTGTGTCACCCCTCGACATGGCCACCGCGTACTCGACCTTCGCCGACGGTGGGGTTCGTCACGACCCGGTGTTCGTCACCCGCGTCGAGGACGCCACCGGTGAGCTGGTCTTCGAGGAGTCGTTCGCCGGCGAGCAGGTCATCGACCCGCAGATCGCCTACACGATCACCGACGTGATCCAGGGCGTCGTGCAGCGCGGGACGGGCACCGCCGCGGCAATCCCCGGGCGCCCCGTAGCGGGGAAGACCGGCTCTACCGACCGTAACGTCGACGCGTGGTTCGTGGGCTACTCGTGTGATGACCTCGTCTCCGCAGTCTGGATGGGCGACCCGAACTCGACGGTCAACGAGATGACCAACGTGGGCGGTCGCACAGTGTTCGGCGGCACATACCCCGCCGAGATCTTCGGTTCGTTCATGAGCCAAGCGCTCGCCGGGGCCGAAGGGTGCTCCTTCCCGGCACCGGACAGATCGTTGTGGCCGGCGTCGGCGTTCATCTCCGAGAACGGACGCGGGAAGCCCGCGCCACCGCAGTCGAACATCCCGCCGCCCGAGGCGCCTCCTTCCACCGAGGCTCCGGCGACCACGAATCCGCCGGCGTCCACAGCGCCGCCGACGACCGCGCCGCCGACGACCGCGCCTCCGACGACCGCGCCTCCGACGACCGCGCCGCCGACCACGAAGCCACCGCCGTGACGCGTGGGTCGCGGCGCCGACGCGCCCGGTAGGCTCGCCGTCCCATGGGCATGCTCGACACGCTGCTCGACATCCAGTCGCACGACACCACCACCGACCAGGTGCGCCATCGACGCGCCACACTTCCCGAGCGCGAGGAGCTTGCCTCGTTGCGGGACGAGATCGCCAGGCTCGACGGGCAGTGCGCCACACTGATCAACCGTCGCGATGAATTGACCGCCCAGGAGCGGGCGTTCGCCGAGGAATCCGCGCCGCTCGAGGTGCGGGCCAAGAACGACGAAGCCAAGCTCTATTCGGGTGAGATCGCCTCGCCTCGCGAACTCCAGGCGCTTCAGGCCGACGTGGAACAACTGCGTCGCCACCAGCGAGGCGTCGAAGACCGCCAGCTCGGACTGATGGAGCAACGCGAGGGAACGGAGAGTGAACTCGCCGAGATCGACGAGAAGCGTGCCGATGTCGTGAAGCGAGCCGAGGCGTTGGCGGCAGCGCTCGGTGAGGCCGAAGCCATCTGTGACGAGGAGATGGCCGCAGAAGAGAAGGCGCGGGCCGCACTCGCGTCGGAACTCGCCGACGGTCTGCTCGACGACTACGAGCAGGCCCGTAAGCGCGCCGGCGGGATCGGCGCGGCGCGCCTCGTGGGCGACACCTGCCAGGGTTGCCACCTGTCGCTTCCCGCTACAGAAGTCGTGCGGCTGCGCAAGCAGACCGACGATGTCGCGCCGTTCTGTGACAACTGCGGGTGCATCCTGGTTCCGTCGTGACGTCAGGGCACGTACCCCCGACCCCCGCGTCGTGATCCTCTGGCTCACCGCCGGTGCCATCGTCATCACGTGGACCGTGCTCCACGATCCCGTGGTCGACCACCGCATGGTGGCTCTGGGGGCGATGATTCCGCTGGCTATCGACGTCTGGTTCGGCCGCCTTGCCGTGGGCCATTCCCTGTTCGCCGCGGCCGTCCTCCTGACGGTGGTGATGCTGGCCACGATCGGTCACCGCCGGCTGCGGCGCCGGCTTCTCTTCCTGCCGTTCGGCATGTTGTGCGGACTCGTTCTGTCGGGAGCGTGGACCCACGCGGACGTTTTCGCCTGGCCTGTGCTGGGTGCCGACATTCCAAAGATGCCGCTTCTTCCACCTCTGCCGGTGCTCGCCGTCGAGGAGGTTCTGGGGCTGCTCGGGTGGGCCTGGATCTGGCAGCGTTTCGGATTCTCCGATCCGGCACGGCGCCGGGCGTTCTGTCGCTCCGGCCGCCTCTACGAGCGTGAGCGGACGACGTGATCATCTTCTCCCGCCACGGCCAGACCGCCGCCAACCGTGACGGTCGTCTACTCGGCCGCCACGATGCGCCGTTGACCGAGCACGGCGCGGCCCAGGCGGCAGCGATGGCACGTGCTCTCGGGAACGTTGCTCTCGGAAACACGGCTCCGACAGAGGTGTACTCCAGCCCACTCCGGCGTGCGATCACGACCGCAGACGTGATCGCCGACGCGGTCGGTGTCGAGGTACGGATCGACGAGCGCCTCGTCGAACTCGACTACGGCGAGTGGGACGGGCGCGCGCACGACGAGATCAGCACAGAGGACTGGCTTCGGTGGCGCGACGATCCCCATTTTGCCCCACCGGGCGGCGAAAGCCTCGCTACCGTGCGAGCCCGGGTCGTCACCTTCGCTGAGGAACACATCGCGAGCGACGCGCAGGTCGTCGCCGTCTCCCACGTCTCACCGATCAAGTCCGCCTTCGCATGGGCGCTCGGTATGAGCGACTCGGTGGCCTTTCGCGCACACCTCGATCTCGCCTCCTTCACGCGCGTCGCTCGCGGCCCACTCCTGTTCAGCTTCAACGAGACCGGCCATCTGTCCGAACTGTCTGCGGCGGGAAAGGCCTCGGGATGATTCCGGCCGCGAGCGAACCGCCGGCTTCCGCTCCACGCCGGACCTGGCTTCGGTGGCTTCTGGCTGCACTGATCGTCGTGGTGGGAACGGCAGCAGGTGTGGCTCTCATGCTGGCGCTCGAGGCCGGCCAAGACTCTGCACCGCAGTCCTGGGATCCGCGCGTCGAACGACTCGCGGACTTCGTCGAGGGAGCGCGCGGCCTTCCGTTCACGTCACCCGTCGACGTGGAGTTCATCGAAGACGATGCCGAGTACCTCGCGGCATTCCGCGAGACGAGCGACCGTTCGCCTGAAGATCTGGCCGAGTCACAGGACGGAGCAGATGTGCTGCGCGTGCTCGGGCTGGTCGGCGCCGGGTACGACCCGGAGGAGGCCGCTGATCAGCTCGTGGGTGAGGGAACCGCGGGTTTCTACGACCCTGCGACCAAACGACTGCTCGTCAAGGGCGAGGAACTCACGCCATACGTCAGTGGAACGGTCGTCCACGAGCTGACACACGCTCTCCAGGACCAGCACTTCGACCTGGAGGCAGGTCTCGACGACGAAGACAGCGGCCCCGCCTACCGTGGGTTGGTCGAGGGCGACGCCGTGGCGACCGAGCTGGCGTACGTCGGTGACCTCCCGGCCGATGAGCGGGAGCGGTACTCCACCGAGGAAACGGAACTCGGCGTCGAGGCGGGTGCCGGGCTCGACAAGATCCCCGAAGCCGTTCTCCTGTCGCAGACCGCGCCCTACACGTTCGGTCTTCTCATGCGTGAGGCGTTGCGGTTCAGCGACGGTGCCGCGGCGGTCGACGCAGCCTTTCGCGACCCGCCCACCACCGACATCGACCTGCTCGACCCGTACTTCGTGGTCGGCGACATCGAGGCCATGCCGGTCACGGCACCCGAAGCCCCCGACGGTGCCGACGTCATCGACGACGGCGAGTTCGGCGCCCTGGTGCTGGCGGTGATGCTCGGCGACCGCGTGGGGGTGGAGGCGGCGGTGGACGCAACGTTGGCCTGGCGGGGCGACGACTTCGTCGCCTACCGGACCGATGACGAGGTGTGCGTCGATGCGGTCTTCGTGGGAGAGGACGACGCCGGCACGTCGACGATCCACGCGGGCCTCGAGGCATGGGCGGCCACGATGCCCGAGGGTTCCGCCACGGTCACGAGCGGCGGCGCGGGCGTCGAGCTGAACGTGTGCGGTGCGGGGAGGTACCGGCCGCACCTGCCGGCGAGGCGTCCGCGGCGCTGAACGCGCTGGCCGCGCGGTCGGGGATCTTCGTCGGCGCCCTGAGCTCGGGGAGTGACCCGGAGGTGGCGCGCTGTGTCGCCGACGGCGCTGTGGAGGAGATCGACATCGCGACGCTGGGTAGCCCCGAGGCGCTGGGTGAGGCGGACCTGTCGTCCCTGGGCGGAGAACTGCTCACCGCTTGCTCCTGAGCTCGCGCGGAACGCGGTATTTGAAAAGATCCTCCCGATCCGGTCAACCGATCGGAGGTCGAGTTCGTCTGTAGCGGTGACGGACAAAACCGACACGGAGGACCAGCCATGCAGGAATGGGTAGACGGGTGTTCATTGCCCGACGCAATCGAGGGAGGCGCCCTGCGGACGACCAGGCGCTTCGTGCGCCGCAACCGCCTCCAGTTCATCGTCGCGGGAATCGCTGCGGCCGTGGTCGGCGTGACCGCGGTGGCCGCAGCCGGGACCGTCCCACGGGTCGACGCCGTCACGAGCGAGGCGTCGGCTGTCGACGACTTCCCCACCGAGCTCTTTCGGGATCCACTGGGGGAGGCCGACACCGGCGGCGCCGTGGTCACAGAAACGCTGCCCGGAGATGTCGAGGGTGATCCGGTACCTGACGTCGCACCCGACCCCGCCGCTCCCGGTGTGCCTGCTCCCGGCGGCGAGAATCCCGAGTCGGATCTGCCGACGCCGACGGCCGACGACGAGGAACCGCCTCTCGGCGCCGAGGCGATCGACTTCTCGATCCGCCTGACGCCCGACGAGGTCGGTGCCGACGGCTCGTTCTACGCCGAGCTCGTGGCTCACAACACCGGTGACCGCCGGGCCGAGGCGACGGTGTCGAGCATCGACTTCGCCATCCACGGCGAGTACGGAACACTGGTGTCGGGAACCATCGGGTTCCCGCTTCGCGTGTCGGTCGCGCCAGGTGAGGAATGGTCGATGGGCGTCTACGCCGATCCCTATTTCCTTGCTGCGTACACCGACGAGCCTCCCGAGGTCATCGAAGCCGGTGTCTACACGGCGGACGTGACGATCAACATCGACGGGACCGCTCCGGTCGCCCAGAGCCTGTCGCTCACCTTCACGGAGTCGATCGATCTCCTGACCCGGGCGACCGAGCAGTGCCAGGCGATGATCGACTCCTGGGGTGAGTACCCGGGGATCGTGATCATCGACGACGCAGGGACAACCGTGCAGGTGGAGTCGGGCGAAGACGTCGCCTTCGAGGGCGGTTTCGATCCGACCGTCCCGCCCGCGCTCGAGGAGTGCCTCGCCTGGTACGGCTACTGAGCGACTGAGTCCCAGCCCGCCCGGCGACGCCAGGTCACGGGTCGGTCCGCACAGGCGGTCCGGCCCGTGACCACGTCGCGTCCGGGCCAGCTGCCTCCCGTAGCGCCGAGCGCGTGTCGTCGGTGTGGAACTCCCGCCGCGTCGCCTGCATGGAACCGGCTTGCATGGAACCGAACGCCACGCGCTACACGGATCCGCGCGACGGACTAGACAGAAGGCCGGGAAACCACGGGGGGTAACTCATGGGATCGCGACGCACGTGGCGTCTGTTCGGAGTTCTCGTTGTGTCGCTGGCGTTCGCTGCGGCCTCGTGCAGCAGCGATGACAGCTCGACGTCCGACAACAGCACGACGTCCGCACAGGATTCATCCGACGGGGCGTCCTTCCGTGCCGCCACCTACAACGCGGGCCTCGCCGTCAATTTTGTGGACTTCGCCAATGAGCGGGCACCGGTCGTCGCCGAGGAGCTCGGGAAACTCGACACCGAGCTGCTGGTGGTCCAGGAGGTCTGGGAGCCCGAACACGTGGGCCTCGTGGAGGAGGCCACGGCTGCGCACTACCCCAATCGGATCTTCCTCGATCCGCAGCCTGCCGAGGGGTTCGCCTACGGCGGCACCTTCGGGATCGGTGTGCTCACCAACCAGGAGATCGTCGATCAGGACACCCTCTACCTCGAGAGCTCACTCAACCGTCGGGCGGTCATCTACGCCGAGCTGGATACCGAACAGATCGGTACGGTCCACGTGTTCGCCACACACCTGTCGGCGATCTTCTCCGACATCCCGTTCCCGGGTGGCGGCGGACCCGAGGCGTGGCAACAGGAACAAGCGGATCAGATCGAAACGATGCAGGCGTTCATCGACGAGAAGGTCGACGACGAGAACCCGGTCCTGCTCATGGGCGACTTCAACACCGGCCCCGGCGGCAACGGCTACTCGGCCGAGGCCGTCGAGAACTACGACGCGCTCGTCGCAGGAGGGCCGTACGACAACCCCTACGTCGACGACTCCTCGGCGGCATGCACGTTCTGCAACGACAACACCCTGGTCGACGACGAGGGGAGCGACGGATTCCTCATCGACCACGTTCTCGTGCGCGACTTCGACGGCACGGTCGACGTCGAACGTATCTACGACGAGAACGTCTCGGTCGTGGTGGAGGGTGAAGAGGTCATGATGAACCTCTCGGACCACTTCGGGCTCCTGGCAACGCTGACACCCGACTCCGGCTGACACCAACACCGACTGACCCGCCGTCGGCCGATTGGTCAACCCGGCGGTGGCAGGTCGGGGTCACACGCGTTCCAGAGGCCGCGCTGTTCGTCGCGTGCCTGGGCCTGGAGCTCGCGGTACTCGTCGACGTGGGCCACGTTGGGCGGGTAGGTCGCGATCTGCGCGTACCCCTGCGCCAGGAGTTCCGCGTTGACGAAGAGCCCGTCGTCGAGGCGGTAGACGTAGGCGAGGGTGCGGTCGTAGCGGTCGGTACGTTCCACGTCGTAGACGAGGCGGACGTCGGTCCCGGTCGGCAGCAGGTCGCCCATGAAGGCGCTCGCCTCGCGTCCGAAACACTCGACCGGCTTCGAGGGGTGGACCGTCTCGGGCGTGTCCACCCCGATCAGACGCACCCGGGTGTCGTCGGTGAGAACCACGGTGTCGCCGTCGACGACCCTCTCGATTCTGGCGTCGTCTCCTTCGGGGAGCCCCGACGCGGATTCTCCGGCGGGAGCATCTCGCCCGGACGAGGAGTCGTCTTCACATCCGCCGGCGACGAGCGCGATGACGACCACAACGCCGGCCGCGAGGATCAGAGCAGCGATGCGGGGGACACCGATGCGGGGGACGCCGGTGCGGGGGAATCGGTCGGTCCTCACGGTGGTGCGAGGCTACGGCCTCGGTGGGACAGACAGATCGGAACAGCCGCGATCAGGCCAACCAGGGATCAGTGAGATCCAGGTACTCGACGTCGGCCGATGCCTCCTCGACGCTGCCCATCGCAGCCACCATCTCGGGGGCGGCTCCTTCTTCTCGCCGGCACGCGCTTCCTCGAGGCTACTGAAGTAGGCGACCTCGACATAGGTCTCCGGGCCCGTCCACACCCGATACCCGCCGAGCACGTCGGGGCGGAAGTCGGCCATCTTCCCCGTCATCACCTCGTCCATCTCGCGCGCTCGGGCGCGGTTGCTCGATCCCTTCATGATCTGGACGAAGCCCGCGTCGTCGGAGCCGCCACCGAGCCAGATGTCGACCTCTTCGGAGTCCACGAAATCAACGCCGCCGTCGAAGCACTTCTCGGTTTCGGCCCACCATTCACCCTGCTCGGGCCGCTCACTGTTCGCCTTCGCCGCCTCGGCCGACTCGAACCGTGCGATGAGCACCGCTCGCCCGTCGTCAGCCACACCACCCGTGGAACCGAGGTGACCGTTCGCCCCTGGTCGAAGCTCCGCATTCCAGCGGTCCATCTGTCGGCGCAGCGCGTCCGCGTCCGATACCCGTCCTCGATCACCTGCACGAACATCTCAAACCTCCCGCGTTCGAAGCTCCCCGATGATCGTCCTCTCCGGACTCCCTGGCAAGAGTCAGTCCACCGCCAAGATGATCTCGACGAGCAGGCCGGGCGCACCGCTTCGGTCACTCGACGACGAGCGGTTGCGAATAGCGTCGAGATGGTGTCGCGCGATTCGCTGAACCGTTCTGAGACACCGTCACGGGGAGGTGACGTGACCGATGTTCTGAACTCCGGTCTCACCGACACCTGGTTCGTACGGGGCTGTCGCGTCGGGACGATGGGATGATGCGTCCCGACGCCCCGAACTCGCTCGTTCTGGTGGCCGCCGCGCCCACCGCGGCCACGCTTGCTTTCGGTCTCGACGGGTCGTTGGCGGCCGTGTTCACTCTTGTCGGATTGGCGGCGTCGTTGGCAGCCTGTCGGGCGGCACGGACTGCAGGTCGCACTCCGCGAGCTCTGTGGCCGGCGGTCATCGGTCTCGCGGTCCTGGCGGTGCTTCGTGCACCGATCGGCTCGCACGACCTGTGGTCCTACGTGTTCTACGGCCGGATGGTGTCCCACTACGGCGTTGACCCCTACTCGGCGGTGCCCGCCTCGTTCCCGAACGACATCGTGTATCCGCTTGTCGGGTGGCGAGACACCCCATCGGGATATGGGCCGCTGTTCACGCTGTACAGCAGCGCGGTGACCGGCGTCGCGGGCGGCTCACTGCTCGTGATGAGGTTGGGCTTCCAACTGCTCGCGGCGGGTTCGGTCATCTGGTGCCTCACCACGCTCCGACGGGCCGGTCGGCACGCGACGCTCGTACTGGTGGCACTCCAGCCCTTCATATGGGTGAGCGTCGTCAACGGTGGCCACAACGACGCGGTTGTCGCGGCGCTGCTCCTCGCAGCGGTCGTGGCTTTCGGCGTCGGACGCGTGGGGCGGGCTGCGGCGCTGGGCGGAATCGCCGCACTGATCAAGCTGTCTGCCCTGCCGTGTTCCTGGTCGTTCCTCTCGTGGCGATGCTGCTTGCCCGGCGACGATGGCGCTCCGCAGCCATCATGGCTACGGGTCCGATTGCGGCCGTGCTTGCCGGTGGTTTGATTTGTCCGGGATCGTTGGGGAATGCCTCGGCGGCCACGGCCGGGCGGATCTCTCGGGCTTCGATCTGGCGTCCCGTCATCGAACTCGGCTTCCTCCCCGCGACGACGATCACGGCAGTGGCGACGATCGCTATCGCCATGGTCGTCGTCCTCATTGCGTGGAGGCGTCGACGCGATGCTGCTCCTGAGCTCTCCGCCGGGGCGTCGCTCTCCGTATTCGGGATGTTCGCGAGCTACACACTTCCGTGGTACCTGATGTGGGGTCTTCCGACCTTGGCGATGTCCGGAGATCTCGCGTTGACGGCGATCGTGGCGAGCCGAGGGTCCTTGATGGCGGCCAGCTACCAATTGGCCACTGGATCGAGCGTGCAGGTCCTTCTGATATCCGGGGTCGCGCCGGTACTCCTGCTCGTCGCGTTCCTCTGGCGCTCCACGAGAGCGAGCCCCGGTGGGTGCGAGCCGACCGGCTCGGTCAATCGGTAGCGGGTCGAGGAGCCGTCGGTACCTGGCGTGGTCGGGTGGGCGGAGCGCCCCGGGAGAAACCAGCTGACATGCGTGTCAGGTTCCTCTATGCTCGCGCTCGTCGAGCCAAGAGGTCGCGGATCGGCCACCACTCTCATCCCCGAGCGTCCGTCGAGACCGCGAGAGGGGAGTTTGTCGTGAACGTCGAAGACATGATCATGGTCAGCGTCGATGACCACGTGGTCGAGCCACCGAATCTCTTCGATGGCCGTCTCCCGAAGAAGTACGAGGATCTGGCACCGAAGCTGGTCCACAAGGACGACGACACCGACGTCTGGTCCTACCAGGGGACCGAGCTCCCCAACGTGGGCCTGAACGCGGTCGTCGGACGCCCTCGCGAGGAGTACGGGCTCGAGCCCACGGCGCTCGCCGAGATCCGGCCGGGCTGCTACGACATCCACGAGCGGGTGCGAGACATGAATGCGAACGGCACGCTGGGGTCGCTGTGCTATCCGTCGTTCGCGCAGTTCTGCGGCCAGCTCTTCGCCAACACCAAGGACCACGACCTCGGGCTCACATTGTTGCGCGCCTACAACGACTGGCACATCGAGGACTGGTGCGGCGCCTATCCGGGTCGGTTCATCCCGCTCGGGCTGGTCCCGATCTGGGATCCCGAGCTCATGGCCGACGAGGTCCACCGCCTCGCCGGCAAGGGTTGTTACTCGGTGAGCTTCTCGGAGAACCCGGCCAAGCTCGGCTATCCGAGCTTCCACTCGGATCACTGGGACCCGTTCTGGGCCGCCTGTGAGGACGAGGGGATGGTCGTCAACATGCACATCGGCTCGTCGTCGGACTTCGCCATCACCGCCGAGGACGCTCCGATGGACGTGCTCATCTCGCTCCAGCCGATGAACATCGTGAAGGCGGCCGCCGACCTGATCTGGTCACCGGTGTTCCGGAAGTTCTCCACATTCAAGTTCGCGTTGGTGGAGGGCGGCATCGGCTGGATCCCGTACCTCCTCGACCGGATCGACTACACGTACGAGCACCATCACGCGTGGACCGGCCAGGACTTCGGCGACCGGCTTCCCAGTCAGGTCTTCAAGGAGCGGATCATCACCTGCTTCATCGACGACCCGATCGGGATCAAGATGCGTGACGACGTCGGCCTCGACACGATCACCTGGGAGTGCGACTACCCGCATTCCGACTGCACGTGGCCGACATCGCCCGAGCGACTGTCGAAGTCGCTCGACGGGGTCTCCGACGACGACGTCAACAAGATCACCCACCAGAACGCGATGCGTCATTTCCGCTACGACCCGTTCGCACATCGACCCAAGGAACGCTGCACGGTGGGGGCGTTGCGAGCCGAGGCAACCGACGTCGACACGTCGATTCGCAGCCGGACGAAGCGGTTCGACGAGCGGGGCACCTGGGCCAGTGATCTCGCTGCAGGGAGGATCCACGGCCAGGGCGACTAGGACACTGTTGAACAATCCGTGAGGTGAGACCGAATCCGGCGGGTACGCCCGCCGACAACCACGTAGCTGGTCATGTCGAGTCTCCGCCGGCCGTTCAGGTGGCGTCGCTCGTGCGGATGGCGGAGACGTCGAACTCCAGGGTGACCTTCTCGCTGACGAGCACCCCGCCGGCCTCGAGGGCGGCGTTCCAGTTGACGCCCCAGTCCTTGCGGTTGACGGTGGTGCTGCCCTCGAACCCGATCCGGGTGTTGTCATACGGGTCGACCGCGGTGCCGGTGTACTCGAAGTCGACGGTGACCGCCTTGGTGACTCCCTTGATGGTGAGGTCACCGGTCACTCGGTAGCCGTCGTCGATGGCCTCGACGCCCGTGGAGACGAACGAGATCTGCGGGTATGTCTCCATGTCGAAGAAGTCGTTGCTGCGCAGGTGCGCGTCACGATCGGCGTTGCGGGTGTCGATGCTGTCGGCCTGGATGGTCAACTGCAGGTGCGAGTCGGTGGGGTTCTCGGCGTCGAAGTGGCCGGAGCCCTCGAACTCGTTGAACGAGCCCCGGACCTTGGTGACCATCGCGTGGCGGGCGACGAAGCCGATGCGACTGTGCGTCGGATCGATCGCGTACGACCCTGTCAGGGTGCTGGCAAGTGCGGTGGTGGACATGAGTTCTCCTCAGAGGTAGGTGACGTATCACTCATACTAGATGACACGTCACGCTCTTGCAAGTAGAATCTCTCCATGGCAGACACCGAGTGGCTCGACGAACGGCAAGCGAAAGCGTGGCGGTCCCTGCAGTTCATGCAGATGCGCCTCGACGCTGAACTCAACCGTCAGCTCGCGGTCGACTCCGGCCTGTCTCTGTCGGACTACGTCGTCCTCGTGAAGCTCACCGACCAGCCCGACGGACGGCTCCGGATCTTCGAGCTCGCGCACGAGATCGGATGGGAGCGAAGCCGGTTGTCCCACCACGTCAACCGCATGGCGAACCGGGGGCTCGTCACCAAAGAGGCCTGCGACTCCGACCGACGCGGCGCGTTCGTCGTTCTCACCGACGACGGCCGCCGCGCGATCGAAGAGGCCGCGCCGCGCCACGTCGCGATCGTCCGCCGCCTCGTGATCGACCAGATCGACGCGGACGAGCTCGACGCCATCGGTGCTGCCGCCGAGAAGGTGCTCGCCGCACTGGACCAGGCCGAGCTGTGATCGGCCGACTCACCGCTCACCTCTGAGGTACAACCGCCGCCTGTACGCCCGCGCAAGGACCGGTACCGTGACCGGGCCATGTCCGCGGGTCGGCTTCCACGCCCCGATGGACCCGACCCCGGAGGACCACGGGTGGAACCGACCCACGAACGCGAGATCACCGAGCCGGTCGACCTCTGCACCCCCGACGGACGCCGTCTCGCGCCAGAGGCCCGAGGCTGGTCCCGCACCCCGCTGCACACCGCGAACCTGCGCGGCTCGTGGGGGCGCACGAAGCGTTGGGACTACTGGGCCGTCCTGGCCGGCGACCTCACCGCGGCCGTCACCTACGCGGACGTCGACTACCTCGGCATGGCCACCGTCTGGTGGTGCGACCTCGCTACCGGGGAGACGGGTGGCAGGCCGATCGAGCTGCCGCTGGCGCGAGGCGTCGCCCTACCCGACCGACCCGGCGCCACACCGCTGACCTATCGGGGCAAGGGCGCGAGCGTCGAGATCGTCGACGACCCCGAGGGCACCAGCATCGAGGCCACGTGGAGCGAGAAGGACGGCCGCCCCGGTCGGCTCAGCCTGCGGGTGGAGCTCCCTGCCGGTCACGAGTCGGTCAACGTCGTCATCCCCTGGTCCGATCGTCGGTTCCAGTACACGTCCAAGCACCAGGCCCGGCCCGCTTCGGGTTCGCTGACCGTGGGCGGCGAGCGCCGAGGGATCGGGGTCGACGAAGGCGGCAGCGAGGCCTGGGGCGTTCTCGACGTCGGTCGAGGCCGCTGGCCGTACTCCACCCGGTGGAACTGGGGTGGCGGCGCCGGCCGCAGCACCACCGGGGCGGTGGTGGGCGTGCAGTTCGGAGCCATGTGGACCGAGGGCACCGGCTTCACCGAGAACGGCGTGATCATCGACGGCCGTGTCACCAAGATCGGCCAGGAGCTCACCTGGGACTACGACGGGGACCGCCCCCTCGAGCCTTGGCGGGTCCACCACCCCGACGGCAGCCTCGATCTCACCCTCGCCGCCCGCCACGACCGCCACAGCAGGACCAACGCCGTCGTGCTGTTCTCGGAGGTCCACCAGGTGTTCGGCACTTGGAAGGGCCACGTCACCGACGACGCCGGCACCATCCACCAGGTCGAGGCCCTCCAGGGCTTCGCCGAGGAGTCACGGTCGCGCTGGTGAGCCCCGAGGAAGCCGCGTACGTCGCGCTGGCCGCCCGGTTCACCTGAACGATGACCGATTCCGGTGCCCCGCACGTGGCTTCGCGACCACCCTGACGTCGCTGACCGAGTCGCCATCGACTGGAGCGACCTGCCGGCGGCCTGACCGAGCCCGTAGCGGCCATGAACGATGTAGATCTCACAGCAGACATCAACGCACACGTGAGCTTCCCCGCTCCGACGGACAGGTCCTTCCCGCCTAGAGTCCTCGAATGAGCGTCGCCACGACGAGGGTTCTGGTGGCGGGGTCCACTGGTTATCTGGGCAAGTTCGTCACGCAGGCGTTCAAGGAACGTGGGTACTGGGTCAGGGCGCTCACCCGCAGCGAGGATCGCCTCGCTCAGCCCGGCCCCTTCACCGCCCCTGGCATCGGGCCCGACGAGGTCGACGAGGTGTTCGTCGGCGAGCTCACCCGACCCGAGACCCTCGACGGGCTCATGGACGGGATAGACATCGTCTTCTCGTCAGTGGGTATCTCCCGCCAACGCGATCGGCTGACCTTCGAGCAGGTCGACTACCAGTGCAACCACACCCTCATCGAGCTCTGCGTTGCCACCGGCGTGCGGAAGTTCGTCTACGTCTCGATGCAGGGAGCCGACGGACCGGAGATCTCGAACCTGGCGATCACGAAGGCCCACGAGAAGGTGGTCGCCGAGCTCGCCACATCTGGACTCGAGTACGGCATCGTGCGCCCGTGCGGCTACTTCTCCGACATGGGGGCACTGTTGAAAATGGCGAGGTGGGGTCGGGTGTTCCTCGTGGGGTCGGGAGACAACCGCGTGAGTCCGATCCACGGCCGTGACCTCGCCCAGGTCTGCGTCGACGTGGCCGAAGGCAACGAGTTCGACGTGGAGGCGGGGGGTCCCGACGTGCTGACGCAGCGGGAGGCGGCGGAACTCGCGTTCGACGTGGTGGGCAAGCCGGCCAAGATCACCGCCGTCCCGTTGTGGCTCGCCGGCGGGATGGTGCGCGTCATTCGCCTCCTGTCGAAGCAGTTCGGCGACCTCGCGGAGTTCATCGTCGTCGCCGGCGAGGTCGACGGTGTCGGCCCAGCCCGGGGCGCGACGACCCTGCGCAGCTACTTCGAGGAGCTGGCCGCCGACAGCACCAAGCCTGGATAGGGGAACCTGGGGCGCGCTCCGCAGGATTCTGACCGGTCAGGATCACCGCCGGCGGCGACTGGCGAGGTAGCGACGGGTTGCCGCGATCGACTCGGGGTCGGCCACGGCGGCGGCCAGGGTGTCGGCGTCGCCGGCGCTGCGCCCGGTGCCGACCATCTCCTCGGTGACGGCGTTCACCTGTTGCTTGGTGGTCCGAAGAGCGAACCCCGGTTTGGCGGCCAGGTGCGCCGCCAGCTCGGTGACGGTGCGTTCCAGGTCGTTCGCTGCCACCACGGTGTTCACGAAGTGCACAGCATGGGCCTCGGCGGCATCGAAGGGTCGACAGGTCAGGACCAGCTCCTTGGTGACGGCCGGGCCGAGCTCCCGGACGAGACGCGGGATACCACCCCACGCGAGAGGGATGCCGAGGTCGACCTCCGGGATCGAGAACGTGGCGTCGGCGGCCGCCACCCGCAGATCGCACGACGCCGCGAGCACCAGCCCTCCACCCACGCAGTGGCCGTGGATGGAGGCGATGGTGAGCGGCCGGACGTCGGTGAGGGCCTCTGCCGCCAGCCGGCCGAGATCCGCAGTGTCGCGCACCGACATCTCGGCCGAAGGGTTGGCGAAGTCATCGAGATCGAAGCCGGCCGAGAAGGCACGACCCTCGCCGCGCACGACGACCACCTTGATGTGAGGTTGGTCGTCGATCCACCGACAAACGCTCACCAGGTCGGTCAGCAGAGCCCGGGATAGCGCGTTGAGGCTGTCGGGCCGGTCGAGCACCAGGGCGGCGACCGGATCGTGCGGCGCGGACTCGATCCGTAGTCCGGTGAAGGAGGGTGTGTTCATTCGGTCTCCACGCTCGCTTGGCGGTGGTCGCCCCACGGTATCGACACACCGATACGGGGTCAGTTCCTGAACCAACACCGACGATCGGGCACCGAAGACCGAGGAAATGAGGGAGCGCGGTCCCCGGCCTGCCCCGTCGAGTTGGGCTTTGACACCGAAGGGTGTCACCTCTACTATCGAACCTGACACGGGCGTCAGGTAGATGCTCGACACCGAGCGCGAGAGAAGCCACGGGCGCGGGAGAAGCCAGAGAAGCCAGAGAAGCCAGAGGAGGCCCGACATGGAGATCCTGCCGATCTCGACCGACGACCACGCGTGGGAGAAGCCCGACACCTTCACCTCACGGGTGCCGAAGCAGTTCCGTGAGGACTGCATGCACCTGGAGAACCGCGATGGTGAGGACACCTGGGTCTTCGCCGGGAAGAAGGTGCGGATCGTCGGGACCGGGGCGGCGGCGATGCTGCCCGATCGGGGCGCGATCAAGACCTACGACGAAGCTCCACCGGCGGTACACGACGCCAAGGCGCGCCTCGAGACGATGGACGAGGACGGTGTCGCCGTCGAGGTGCTCTTTCCCCAGAACTCCGGGTTCGGTGGCGGTCCCTACGTGTCCACCGAGGGATCGCCCGAGCTACGCCTCGCCTGCATCCGCGCCTACAACGACTTCCTGGCCGAGGAGTGGACCGGCGTGAGCCCGCGTTACGTCTCTCAGTGTCTGGCACCGATGTGGGACGTCGACCTCGCCGTCGAGGAGGTCCGCCGCGCACACGGCCTGGGCCACAAGGCCATCGTGTGGACGGCGGCACCGCAGAACTTCGGCTTCCCTCACTTCAACGAGGGGTACTGGGACCCGCTGTGGGCGACGCTCCAGGAGTTGGGCATGCCGTGCGCGCTGCACATCGGCTCCGGTGGGGTCAACCTCGACATCTGGAACGGCTACGACAACTTCCGGCGCCTGGCGATGGTGTCGGTGGGTGCCATCACATCCAACCTGTCCGCGATCGGCAACCTGATCTTCTCGGGTGTGCTCGACCGGTTCCCGAAGCTCAACTTCATCTCGGTCGAGAGCGGCCTGGGCTTCGTGCCCTACATGCTCGAGACCGCCGACCACCAGTACGAGTCTCAGCACCTGTGGGACGAGGGTATGTCGGTTCGGCCGAGTGAGTACTTCCATCGTCAGATCTACGTGAACTTCTGGTTCGAAGCGACCGGGATCACGCTCCGGCACAGCATCGGAGTCGACAACATCATGTGGGAGGCCGATTTCCCCCATCCGACCTCGACCTATCCACACTCGCGCAAGGCCATCGAGACCTCTCTCGCCGGGGTGCCTGCCGACGAGCAGCAGAAGATGCTCCAGACCAACGCGGAGCGGATCTACGGCCTCGACCTCGACCCGGCTGACTTTCCCGAGGGGGTCCGCTACCGTCCGTAGCGATGGGTGACGGTTCGGAACCGGTACTCCTTCGACATACTCCTTCGACGGATGGTGCAGTGACGACGAAGGGAGCTTCATCGTGAGAGCTGATCTCGAAGCGCTGGGTCGGCCCCGACCACAGCTGAGCGGTGGCGCGAGCGTCGACCCGGTCACCGCCGAGGTGATCCGCGGCGCGATGGAGACGATCAGCTTCGAGATGGCCGTCTACGTGTCACGCACGGCCACCACGCCGATCCTGAACCAGAGCAACGAGCGCAACGCCTCGATCCTCGACCGCAACGGCCGCTACGCCGCGGTCTCGGTCGGGGTTCCCCAGCTCATGCTGTCGTCGTCGCTCCCGGTGCGCTTCGCTGTCGAGTACTACGGCGACGACATCCATCCCGGCGACGTCTTCTTGGCCAACGATCCCTACCACGGTGGCGGCCACCTTCCCGACTACAACGTCTTCGCTCCGGTCTTCGCGGAGGGGCGGCGGGTGCTCATGGCCAGCATCCAGTGTCACCACGGCGACACCGGTGGCTCGGTTCCGGGCGGCTACAACGTCACGGTGAAGGACGTGTGGGGCGAGGGGCTGCGGGTCCCGGTCATGAAGGTCTCGGATCGGGGCTCGGAGCGTCGCGATGTGCTCGACATGTTGGCGGCGAACAACCGCTCAGCCGGTTACCTGGGTGACCTGCGGGCCCAGATGGGCGCGGCGGATCTCGGCGCAGCGCGCTTGGGTGAGATCCTCGAGCGCTTCGGCGCCGACACGGTCGAGGCCGCTGTGGACTCCTTCATCGATTCGACCAAGCGTCGCTTTCGCGAAGAGGTCGCACGTTGGCCCGACGGAACGTACGAGGCCGATGTCTTCGTCGATCACGACCCGTGGGCCAACCCCGACATCCACATTCACGTGGCCGCCACCGTCGACGGCGATCGCCTGAAGATCGACTTCACCGGAACCGACAGCCGTGACGATCTCCAGGCGTGGTCGAGCTACGGGAACACACGCTGCTACACGGCGTCCCAGATCGCGGCCATCACCAGTCCCGAGATCCCCAAGAACGAGGGGTTCTTCGAGGCGATCGAGCTGGTCGTGCCCGAGGGATGTGTGCTCAACCCGGCGTTCGGCAAGCCCGTGAGCGCCGGCACCCACCATCCCGGCACTGAGGTCGGCGAAGCCGTCGCGCTCGCGCTGGCGCAGGTGGCACCGGAGCGGGCGGTACCGCAGGTGTACAAGACGGGGATACCCACGATCATGGTCGGCAAGGATCCGAGAACCGGTGAATCGTTCACCGACCACTCGGCCGAGGTGCACGCCGGCTATTGCGGCGCGGCCAAGGGTGTCGACGGCTGGGGAATGCAGAACGCCAGCTTCGGCAACCTGTGGAAGGCGACGTCGGAGATCAACGAGAGCATCTTCCCTTCGATCCAGTGGGAGCGCGACTACCGCACCGACTCGGGCGGCCCCGGGCAGTGGCGCGGCCTCTGCGGAGCGCACTACGTCAAGGAGACCCGCGTTCCCTGCAAGGTCTACACGTATGTCGTGGGCATGAAGTACCCGATCCCCGGTATTGCCGGCGGGAAACCGGGTGCACCGAACAAGCTCACGATCCGCGACGGCTCCGACGACCCGTTCGTCGTTGCCCACACGGCCGACTGGGTCCCGATGGAGGCCGGGCAGCGTACGTGTTACGACTACGGCGGTGGTGGCGGCTGGGGCGATCCGCTCGACCGTGATCCGCAGGCCGTGCTCGACGACGTGCTCGACGAGTACGTGAGCGTCGAGGGTGCCGAGCGCGACTACGGGGTGGTGCTCACCGGATCGCTCGAGGAACTGACGCTCGCGATCGACGAGAAGGCGACCGAGGAGCTGCGGGAGCGCCAACGCGCCGCTTCGGTGGGGGAGGGACTCTGATGGGTACTCGGGTCGGTATCGACGTCGGGGGCACCTTCACCGACCTCATCTATGTGACGTCCGACGGCGAGGTGGTGCTCGACAAGACGCCCACCACTCCCGACGACCAGTCGACCGGGGTGATGACCGGCCTCGGTCAGCTCGCCGATCGCTTCGGCGTGTCGCTCTCGGAGTTCTGCGCAGGCCTCGACATCGTCGTGCACGGCACCACGACTGCGGACAACACGATGATCGAGATGAACGGCTCGCCGACGGGCCTGCTCACCACAAAGGGCCATCGCGACGAGATCGAGCTGCGGCGGGGCTTCAAAGAGCAGATCTGGGACCCGGCGTTCCCGCCCCCGTCGCCGATCGCCCGGCGGCGAGCCCGGATCGCCATTCCCGAGCGTCTGGACTTCGAGGGCGAGGTCGTCCAGCCGCTCGATGAGGATGCAGTGCGCAGAGGTGTGCAACGCCTGCGCACGCTGGGCGCACGTTCGATCGCGGTCGTGTTCCTGTTCAGCTTCGTGAACCCGGCGCACGAACGCCGCGCGGCCGAGATCATCCGCGAGGAGTTCCCCGACGTCGAGAACATCTCGCTCTCACACGAGGTGATGCCCCGCGGTCCCGAGTTCGAGCGCACGTCGACCACGCTCGTCAACGCGTACGTCGCGCCGAGGATCGCTTCGTACGTCACGCATCTGCAGGAGAAGCTGCGGGCGACGGGTTTCGGCGGGCCGTTGCTCATCATGCAATCGACCGGAGGGGTGATGCCCCCCGACTACGTCTCCCGACGCGCGGTCACGCTGCTCGCCTCCGGGCCGACCGGCGGGGTGATGGGCTCGGCGCTCGCGGCCTCGCGCGCGGGGGTGAGCGACTTCGTGACCATGGACATGGGCGGCACGAGCTTCGATGTCTGCCTGGTACGCGACGACAAGCCCGAGATCAAGACCGACTGGAACTGGCGCTACCGCTACTACATCGGGCTTCCGATGGTCGATGTCGAGAGCGTCGGTGCGGGTGGGGGATCGATTGCCCGGGTCAGCCAGGGGACACTGCTCGTCGGGCCCGAGAGCGCGGGCTCCCAGCCCGGTCCGGTCTGCTACGGGCGTGGTGGAACGCGCCCACGGTCTCCGACGCCGACGCGGTGCTCGGCTATCTCCCCACCGAAGGTTTCGCAGCCGGGCGAATGACGCTCGACGTCGACGCCGCGCGTGAGGCGATCCGTCGCGACGTCGCCGAGCCGCTCGGAGTCGACGTGGTCGAGGCCGCATGGGGCATCGAGCGGATCGTCAACGCCAACATGGCCAACGAGACGCGTCGGATCCTCGCGTCGCACGGCGCTGATCCGCGTGAGATGTCGCTCATCGCCCACGGTGGCAACGGGGCGGTCCACGGCTGGGCCATCGCCAACGAGCTCGGTATCCACCGGGTCCTCGTGCCCAAGGTCGCCCCCGCGTTCTCGGCTCTCGGCGTGCTCGTTGCCGACTATCTCGTGGATCTCGTCCAGTCCTACGTCGCGCCGCTCTCCCGGATCGACCTCGAGCGCTTGCGGAGCCTGCACTCCGATCTGGTCGGCGAAGCCAGGAAGGAACTCGAGCCCACGGGGCTTTCCGACGACGAGCTCGACATCAGCGTCTTCGTCCAGATGTGCTACTCGGGCCAGAGCTTCGACATGAGCATCCCGGCCGGTGGGGGCGAGGGTTTCCGCGATTCGGACCTGGACGGGCTCGCGGAGCGCTTCCATGCGGAGCACGAGGCCGAGCGAGGCTTCTGCTTCCGTGATCAAGAGCCGCTGGTGCGGGGCGTGCGCGTCGTTGCCCGGGGTCTCACGCCGAAGCCCGAGCGCTTCGCCGCGCTGGGCACCGAGCGCGACGCCGAATCAGCTCGACTCGGCTCACGACCGGCGTACTTCGGCGATGAGATGGTCGACACGCCGGTATACGACGGCCCCCGACTGGCCGTCGGTGCCGAGATCGCCGGCCCGGCCCTCGTACAGGAACCGTTCACCGTCGTCGTTCTGCCACCGGACAGCTCCGCCCGAGTCGACGACGCCGGAAACTACGTCCTCACCCTCGATTGAGAGCGCGCGCTCGAGAGCGCGCCCCGATCAGGTGAACCGGGTCGGTACCCCGGCGGCTTCCTCGATGAAGGCCTGGAGCGTGGCGTTGTAACGGTAGAAGTTGTCGATCCCCAGTTGCTCGTCACCGGTGAGCCGGAAGCGGTCGCCGGCGAGGACCAAGCTGTTGAGGGTGTGGTCGATGTCGGCCCGGCCGTGGGCCTGGATGTGCTCGATGAGCTCGCGCCAGTCGTCGGCGTCCGCACTGACGACGCAGTCGACGGGCTCGCGGCCGTCCCAGTCGGCCACGTCGCTGCAGCCGAAGGCTTCGAACGTGAGGCGAAACCCGGCGTTGCCGACCTGGAGAGCCACGGTGCAGTCGGTCGTGCCGAGGTGCCGGTAGCGCTGCGAGTCGGCGGCGACCGCATCGGCCAAGGCCCGGAACCACTGCACCGACGGGAAGTCGAGAGTCTCGGTCGTGGTGGTTGTCATCGTGCCTCCTGTTCGTGCGGTCCGTACTGTCCGGCGTCGAATCGGTCGTCGGTTCGTGCCGGCGCTCTCAGAAGCTCAGAAGGGCAGATCGGGCGGGAACATGCACTTCTCCCGACGATCCAGGCCGGCCAGTTCGGTACGCAGCAGGTATTCCTCGCGCATCTTGCGGTACGCCATCTTGTAGATCTCGAGGCCCTTCTCGATGCCGTCGAATCCGTCGCCGGCGAGGATGGAGGACGACTCCACGGTCGCCGGGTGCATGAAGAACAGGTCGAGGAAGAACATCTCCGATGCTGTGGCCAGTTCGTGCAGCTGCCGGCGCTGGGCGTCGGGGTCGGGAGCGTTGTCGAGCAGGAACTGGAGGTGCATCGTGCCGTAGGCGACGTGGCGGGCTTCGTCTTGCATCACCATCCGGAAGATCTGCTTGTCGAGGTCGGTCTTGCCGAGGTACTCGCCGAAACGGAACATCGACAGGATCGCCCCCTCGAAGACGACATGGATGGCGTACGAGACGTGGTCCCAGGTCGAGAACAGCTTGTTCTCGCCCCCTTGCCCATCTCGGTCGCCCCGATCGCCGCGAGGGCGTTTCCGAGGTTGAGCGTCATCCCCAGCCCGCCGCCGTTGGCGAAGATCCGCTTGCGGAACACCTCGGTGTGGCGCGCTTCATCCATGAGCTGGGTGGCGAGGAACAGCTTGATCTCGTGGTAGTAGGTGTTGAACGCCGGGAGCCACGGTGCGAGCACGTCGTTGACCAGGTACTCGCCCATGGTGAGGAAGGTGTTGAACTGGCATGCGGCTCGTTCGAGGTCGGGTGGGAGCGACTCGATCAGCTGCCAGTCGATGTCCTCGGTGGCGCGCCACTGCCGACTGGTCGCCTCCTCGTAGAGGGCGACGAGGTTGTCGGCCCACAGCTCGTGCTTCTCGTTAAGGTCCCACTCGCGGGGCCCGAGCCCCGGCTCGCTGCCGGCGCCGCGCGGTGCGACGCTGGCCGGACCCTGCGGCCCGGGGGAGAGCCCCGAAGCCTCTTCGATGTCCATGAGCGTCATTCCCCGCCTGGAGGGCTCGGCCTTGATCCCCCACTGGCCCCAGACGCCTTCGCCGGGCTCGGCCCGGCACCAGGTCAGGTCGAAGTCGCCCTTGCGCACCTGCTGGGCGTACGGCCGCTGCCCGACCTGCTCGGCGTACTTCTCGGGGGAGGGCGTCTTCGGTTCGCGGATGGTCGTGGTCATCGTCGGCACCCCTTCTGGAGACCTGACACGAACGTCATACTCTTTGGGAAGAACTACTCCCTGAGGCCCATAATGTCAAGAGGGCCTGATGCCGGCCACGAAACCGACACCCCTCCGGCCCTACGTTCCCGGATACCCGCCACCTCCGAAACGCACGTCGAGTGCCTCGTAGTCGATCGGGAATCCCTTGCGGGGGAGCGAGTCGACGAACTCGACGGTGCGGGGCTTCTTGTAGGAGGCGATGCCGACCCGGCAGTGCTCGATGATCTCCTCGGCCGTGGCCTCCTCGCCGTCCCGGAGCACCACGATGGCCAGGACGCTCTGGCCCCACGTGTCGTCGGGCACGCCGATGACCGCGCTCTCCTGCACCGCGGGGTGGGACCCGATGCAGGACTCGACCTCGGCCGGGTAGATGTTCTCGGCCGCCGATTTGATGATGCGTGTCTTCGGCCCGATGAAGCTGATGGATCCGTCGTGTTCCCGCCGGCCGAGGTCGTTGGTGTGGTGCCAGCCGCCCCGCCGCCGCGCGGTGTTCAGCTGGTCGCGGTTGAGGTAGCCGTTCATCACGGTCGGGCCCCGAGCTGTGATCTCGCCCGTCTCGCCCGGCTCGACCTCGTTGCCGTCGGGGTCGACGATGCGCACCTGGGCCATCGGCATCGGCCTTCCCGACGTGCCGACCTGTTCACCACCCCAGGCGTTGAGGGTCAGCATCCCCATGACCTCGGTCTGGCCGAACCCGGCGGGCTTCGTGGCCCACGGGCTCGTGTCGACGGTGATCATCTCGTTCCAGCGGCGTCCGCCCGCGAACGTCCGCAGCGACGTGAGGTCGTAGGAGTGATCCTTGTTGATCTCGGAGGATCTCGGAGATGGTCGGCCCGACGACGAACGCACCGGTACAGCGTTCCGACTCGATGAGTCGGCAGATCTCCTCGGCGTCGACCCGGGGCGTGAAGACGTTGGTTCCGCCGAAGTGGAAGGTGGCCATCGTGGTCATGAACGTGGCGACGTGGAAGAGCGGGCCGCTGTTCAGGTAGACGTAGTCGCTCCCGATCTCCTGCATCATGCCCATAACCAGGTCTTGGACCAACAGCGCGGTGTGGCTGAGCTGGGCGCCGTTGGGAGTACCGGTGAACGCGGCGGTGTACATGACGAGCACCGAGCTCGCCGGGTCCACGCTCACGCCCGGATCGTCACGGGAGCCATCGGCGACCAGCGCCTCGTAGCTGCCCTCTCCCACGGCGTCGTGCTGAATCCAGAGTGCTCCCGACTCGTGCAATGCGCGCGCTGCCCCGACGGTCTCGCCGATCTCGGCTTCCTGCCAGATCACGACCGCGGGGTCGAGGTCCTCGAGGATGAAGGCCATCTCGGCTGCGCTCTGGCGCCAGTTGGCGGGGCAGAAGGCCCCACCCAGCTTGGCTGTCGCCAGCAGGCCCTCGAGAAGTCGGTGGCAGTTCTGGCCCAGCCACAGCACGCGATCGCCCTGGTCGACGCCCTGGGCTCGGAGAGCGTTGGCCAGTTGGTTCACCCGATCGTCCATCTCGGGAAACGTGGCGCGCGTCTCGCCGCACACGAGCGCCGTTCGCTGCGGATAGCTGCGTCGGTGTTCGGCCAGCAGGTCGCCGAGCGTCAAGGAATGGATGAGATCCATCGCGTGATCTCCTACTCGTCGACGAGCCGTGTGGCCTTGTACCCCCGATCGTTCCAGGCTGTCGCGCTCGAGGATCTCGACCGTCGCCTCGACGCCGAGCGCGTCCCTGATGGCGGCAACGCAGCGCGCCGCCACCGTCTCCCGATCTCCCTCGGCGAGCTCGACTCGCACGAGAAGTGGAGCGTCATGGTGGGCGGGCCTGACCACCACGTACTCGAGGCTCGGTGTCTTCACCTCCTCGACGCGCCGCAGCGCTCGCTCGACCTCGTTGACCTGGAAGTGCTTGTCCTGGCAGGCGATGAAGTCCTTGAATCGGCCGCCCCAGAACGCTCGGTAGGTGGTCTCCCCACACGAACAGGGCTCGTGCACGATGGCGACGGCCTCCTCGAGGTCGTAGCGCAGCATCCCGTTGTCGCGATCGAGGGTGGTGACGACGAGGTCGCCCCACTCGCCGTCGGGTACTTCTCTACCGGTACGGGGATTGATCGCCTGGATGATCGCCCAGTCCTCGTGCAGATGACCTCCGGGATCAACGCCGCAAGGCCCGCTCGAGTTCGCGTAGCACTCGAGCCCGGCCGTCATGAGGGGCATGCCCTTGTCGCCCATCCCCCGGAGGTCGTAGCCGGGCAGACCCACGTCGGTCTGTAGGTCGAGGCCCATCTTGGCCGCCACCTCCTGGAACCGACCCAGCGAGAAGGCGACGAACGAGACGTCGGGCTTCAGCCGCTCCCACATCCTGATGCCCTGCTCGGCGATCTCATCGGTGTCGGGCGGCGCGACCCAGATGTTGCACATCCCGAAGTACTCGAGGCATCCCGAGAGCATGGCGCCGCCTCCGTAGAGATAGGCCGGGTGGGCGTGGGTCACCGTCATGCCCGGGCGCCATCCGTTGCGCCAGTAGTTGCGGGCGGCCGACTCGTACTCGAGCCAGATGTCGTGGCGGGTGAACAACGAAACTGTCGGCGTGCCCGTCGTACCCGTCGATGTTCCCAAGCGGACCACGTTGGTGACGTCGAATCGGTAGTCACCGAACGGTGGGTGCTCGGCCTCTGAGTCGCGCAGCTCCTGCTTGACGGTCAGGGGGATGGCGTCGAGGTCGTCGACGTCTTCGATGTCAGCGGCGTTGCCGATGCCGGCCTCGTCGAGCTTGCGCTTGAACAGGGGGACGGGTCGGTCGATGATCCGCCCGACCATCGTTCGCAGCCGCTCGGCCTGAAGCTCGCGCAAGAGCTCGCGGTCCATCGTCTGCATCTCGGGGTCCCAGAACTGCTGGTCGGGGTCACGAGGGGCGGAGCCGAGGATGGTGTCGGAGTACTCGGGCATGTGGAATCCACCCTTCGACGCGTCAGCGCAGCAGTCGCGGACCCTAGCCCTTCCTGCCCGGCGGGTGTCCCTGGCTGATGGTCCGGGTCTCCGTCACGGTGTGCGTGACCAGCTCAGAAGGTGTGATGTCGAAGGCCGGGTTGAGAGCGTGGCCCTGTCCCTCGGGCCACCCTTCGCTGTCCAGCAGTTCCCTCTCGTCTCTCATCTCGATGGGGATGTCGGCACCCTCGGGTGTCCGCATGTCGATGGTGGACTCGGGTGCGGCGACGATGAACGGGATCTCGAAGTACCTGGCGACGATGGCGAGGTTGAAGGTGCCGATCTTGTTGGCCACGTCGCCGTTGGCTGCAATGCGGTCTGCTCCGACCACGGCGGCGCCTGCTCCTTCGCTCTCGAGGATGAACGCCGCGGCCGAGTCGGGGATGATCGCGTGCGGGATCTCTTCCTGTTCCAGCTCCCATGCCGTGAGGCGGGCGCCTTGCATGAGTGGCCTGGTCTCGTTGACGAAGACCTCGTCGACGACGCCTCCGCGCCAGGCCTCCTCGATGATTCCCAGGGCTGTGCCCACATCGCCGCAGGCCAGACGGCCTGCATTGCAGTGCGTGATCACGTTCAGGCTGCCGCCGAGTTCCTCGGCGATGGTGCGGAGGATGGCTGCGCCCCGGGTGGCGATAGCGCGGTTTCGTGACGCGTCTTCGTCGAAGACACTCAGCGCCACATCAGAGACCGCGGCTCGCCCCTCCCGCTGCCAGACCTCGAGTGCTCGCCTTGCCCCGACTTCCAGGTTGACTGCCGTGGGCCGCGTCGAGACGATCATTTCGTAGGCGTCGTTCGGTTCGGCGTCGTTGTACGCAGCGAGGGCCATGCCGGCGGCACCGGCGATCTCGAGAGCGGGTGCTCCTCGAACGGCGAGCGTCTGGATGGCTTCGCAGAGGCCGTGAAGCGTGTCGATCGTCACGACGTGGCACGTCGCCGGTAGCAGACGCTGGTCGATGAGGTCGACCGTGCAGGTATCGGAGTTCCACTGAACCGTGGGTGGAACAGTCACGTTGGAGCTCCTTCGCGGGTGTGACGCGGATGCGACGCTGACACGACGAAAGCTCATCGAGCCCTGCGAGTCAATCTGACCCTCTCGGATTCTCGTGGACTCGCCGTCGATGGTCGAAGAACGGGAAACGGGAGCGGTGAGCCTGCCTCAGGCGCTTGACGAGATCGCAGGCGCCGCCGCCTGAGTAGCCCGGATGCGGCTACCTTCGGCACGAGTCGCTCACTGGGAGGTGCCATGGGAAACAACGCTGTTGTGTGTCTCGACGATTCCGGAACGTTCCCGACGCGCTGTCGCAGACGGCATCGCCGTGCTGGCTCCCGACATTCCGGTCGTTGTCGTGACGGTGATCGGTGAGCCTGATCCCTCGCTGGTCACGGGCACGGGGATGGCAGGTGGGGCCATGTCGCCCGAGAAGTTCGAGAGATCTGAGGCCAAGCGCTTCGAGGAGGCACGCGCCCTGGTCACGGACGGTGCGGCCGCCCTGGGCCTCGACGGGGCCCGCACCGAGGTGTTGACAGGAGACCCGGGCCGGGCCATCTGCAGCTTCGCCGAGAGCGAGGGTTCGGCGGCCGTCGTGATGGGCTCGCATGGCCGGAGTGGTTTCAGACGTGCAGTGCTGGGATCGGTGTCCGACTACGTCGTTCGCCATGCTCCGTGCCCGGTCGTGGTCCAAGGCCAGAGGGACGAGTCGCAGCCCTCGAAAGGCACGTAACCCTTCGGACGGCGAGCAGGCCTTTTCGGGCGTGGGCGCCCTTCCCGAGGGGGCGCGGTGAGTCGGCCTGTACGCCGGATTCTGTCCGGGCCGTGAGGCCCGGGGCGGCCATCCATCTCGGCCGGCGGTTACCCGACGGCTCCAGCGACCTACCCGGGGGTTCCGGAGCCGAGGCTCCGGGGGCGGGCAACCCGTGCCCCCTGTCTGGTCTTGCTCCGGGTGGGGTTTACCGAGCCACCCGGGTCACCCCGGGTGCTGGTGCGCTCTTACCGCACCGTTTCACCCTTACCTGTTCCGGGTTGCCCCGGCCATCGGCGGTTTGTTCTCTGTGGCACTGTCCTGCGGGTCGCCCCGACTGGGAGTTGTCCAGCACCCTGCCCTGTGGAGTCCGGACGTTCCTCGGCCCGGGCCGAAACCCGGGACGCGACCACCCGGCCGACTCACCGCCACCATTGTCGCACAGCGCCGAGGTCGCGGGTCCGGAGAATCCCGCGCTGTGTCGCGGGTAGCGTCCCGGCCCGTCAACCCCAGGCCCCGCAGCGGGGTCTCGACCTCGAAGGAGAGACGGATGCTCAAGGAGTTCAAGGAGTTCATCGACCGAGGGAGCGTCGTCGACCTCGCGGTGGCCGTCGTCATCGGTGCGGCCTTCGGAGCTGTCGTGGCGTCGTTCACCGATGACGTCCTCATGCAGACCATCTCGGCCTTCGTCGGCGAACCCGACTTCAGTTCGCTTTCCTTCACGCTGAACGGTAGCGAGATCCGGTACGGCGCGTTTCTGACAGCGTTGGTGAACTTCCTGATCCTCGCGTTCGCCGTCTTCCTGGTCGTCAAGGCGTACAACACGCTTCGCACGACCGAGGAGGAGGAAGAGGGTCCCTCGGAGATCGACCTGCTCACCGAGATCCGCGACTCCCTCGGTTCGTAGCGCTGCGGATCGGCATGGACGACGGCAACCACCGCGCCCCGTTGTCAGTCGTCGGTCGCAACGTCCTGAGTGTCCTGAGGGGCCTGTTGGGCTGAACTCGTCGAATCGGTCTCTCCCGCACGGTCGGGGGTGCGGCGGGCGCCGAGGATTGCTCCGAGCATTCCGGCCACGCCGGCCACGACGAAGAACAGCAGGATCGCACCCGGGTTGAACACGGGGTTGTCGCCGTTCACGAGACCCTGGTCGCCCCGCACGAGCCAGATCAGGAACCGCAAAGGGAGCCAGAGTACGAAGGTCCCGATGCCCGCCAGGCTCCCGTTCGTGAGCGGTGCGTCGGTGGAGACCGTGCCGGCCACGTACCCCGCGTAGGCGTACACGGCAAGGAGGGCGACGAACGCCACGGCCGCCCACCCGCTCGTGTCGAAGTCGTCGATGTTCGACTCGGCCAATGCCGTGGCCAACACGACGGGCAGGAGGGCGACGAGACCCATCAGCGCGCCGCGCCCGACAGCGGTCGCGTTGATCGGGGAATCCGTCACGACCAGGTCCATCCGTCGGGGAGGAAGGGCGACGGTAGCCCCAGGGCACCGGGGTTCAGGATCCCCGCGGGGTCCAGAGTGTTCTTCAGGCCGACGAGGACATCGAACGCGTCAGGCCCGAGCGCGTCACGCACGAACGGTGCGCGGTTGATCCCCACGCCGTGGTGGTGGCTGATCGCCGCACCGGCGCCGCGGGCCGCTTCCACGGCACCGTTGAACGCCGCGACGTAGTAGTGGTCCTTGTCGTCGGGATCGTCGCCCACCATGCCGGCGAACGTGAAGTAGAGGCAACCGCCGTCGGTGTACGAGTGCGAGCAGTGTGCCGAGACCACGACGGTGCCTTCGACACCTCCCACGGCGGCCAGCACGTCCGAATAGATGCGGGGGAGATCCGACCAGTTCCCCGACACCTCCACCGTGTCGACGACGACACCTGCTTCGATTGCAGCACCGAGCGCGGACACGTCGTTGCGGTGACCGAGCCACTGCTCCACGAGTGCCGGATCGGCGCCGGCGGCCCCATCGGTGCGGTCGCACTCCTCTGCGGCGATCGCCATCGACGCCGACACGATGGCTGCGTCACCCTCGTCGAGTGCGAGAAGAACACACCCGTCGACGTCGTAGGTCTGTCGCGACTCGTGGGAGTCGTAGAGGCGCAGGACCGCCGGGGTTGCTCCGCGGCGCAGGATCCGACGGCAGGCATCGAGGCCGTCCTCGAAGCTCGGGAGCGTCCAGGCTTCTCGCTGCTCGGTCTTCGGTGCCGGATGAATGCGCAGCGTCGCTTCGGTGATGACGCCGAATGCTCCCTCGCTGCCCACGAACACCTGGTTCAGGTCGGGGCCGACCGCCGCACGCGGTGCTCCACCGGTACGGAGAGTTCGCCCCGACGCGAGAACCACCTCGAGGCCGGCGACCATGTCCTCGATCTTGCCGTAGCGCGTCGAGAACTGGCCGGCGCCCCGGCAGGCCAACCATCCGCCCACGGTCGAGATGTCGATCGACTGGGGCCAGTGGCCCAACGTGTAGCCCTTCTCCCTCAGTGCCGCCTCGAAGACGTCACCGAAGACCCCCGGCCCGGTGGTCACGAGCATCGATGTCTCGTCGACGTCGATCGCTGTGTCGAGCCCCGTCCTGTCGAGCCCCGTGCAGTCGAGCACGATTCCTCCGCACACCGGCACCGCGCCGCCTCCGACGCCGGACCGCCCGGCGGCGGGGGTCACCGGAATGCCGTGGTGGGAGGCGACGCTCAGGACACCGGCGACCTCTTCGGTCGTCGTCGGAGTGACGACGGCGGCGGGTCGGTGCACGACCCGACCTTGCGCGGCCCAGACACCACTCAGCGGCCACCAGTCGCGGGCCGAGTCGACGAGGACGTCGTCGTCGGACGACACGCGTTCGGCGCCGACGATCTCAGCGATCTCCTTCCGGGCCGGATCGGGAACACCGACTGCCGTGGTGGCGAGACGTTCCGTGTGAGCTCCGGGTTTGAGATCGAGGGGCCATCGACGGGGCATCCTCACGCCTCCCGGGTGCTTGTTGCGACGGGTGCTGCGTTTCCGGCGGGGCCGGGCGGGCCGGTGGGCACCGCGCCGGCCAGGTGCAGCGGCGCCTCCTGCTCGGCGGCCGCGAGCGCAACGAACGACTCCACCTGTCGACGGGTTTCCCCGCCGTCCCAACCCAGTTCCGGTGCGATCAGTGCGGCGACATCGGGCGCGGCGGCGGCGGTCGCCTCCGCGTCGAGCAGCAGGGCACGTGTGCGGCGGGACAGGACGTCCTCGAGCGTGAGGGCGTACTCGTGGCGCACAGCGTGGACCGCCTGGGCGCGCAGGTAGGGGAGTCCGGGGACGAGCGACTCTGCGAGAGCCGGGTCGTCGGCCATCAGAGTGGCGACGTCGTCCGCTTCCGTGCCGTAGGTGTCCGTGAGGATATCGGATGGCCCGGACGCCACGGTGTCTCTCGGGAACCCGGTGGCGGGTGGTGCCGGCGCACCGATCAACGACAGCGCGGCGGTGCGCGATCGCATCCTTCTCACTCCTCGGCGTCCTCCACGGGATGTCACCGTGAGCGCGGCGTCGACGGCGTCGGCGGCCATCCGCCTGTACGTGGTCATCTTGCCGCCCGTCACCGTCACGACGCCGGACCTACCCACGATGACCGCGTGCTTGCGCGACAACTGATCGGTCGTGGCGCCCTTTCCTGTCCGCACCAGTGGCCGCAGGCCGGCCCAGGTTCCGGTGACGTCGGCAGCCGAGAGAGGCTCGGTCACCACGGCGTTCACAGCCTCGAGGAGGTAACGCACATCCTCGGGCGTGCAGGCCGGATCATCGAGGGATCCGTCGTAGTCCGTGTCGGTCGTCCCGATGTAGGTGTGCGTCCCCCAGCGGATCACGAAGATGATGCGGTCGTCGCCTGCGACACCCAGCACAGCGGCGGTGTCGATCGGCAGCCGGGTGGCCGGCACGCTCAGGTGGACTCCCTTGGCGGGCCGGATGCTCTCGGGGTTCTCCCCGTCGACGAGGGAACGGACCTCGTCGGCCCACACGCCCGTGGCGTTCACGATCATGTCGGCTCTGACGGTGCACGCTCCGAGATCGCCGTGACGGTCCCGGATCTCGATCCCCGACGCACGCTCCTGGTCGCGCAGGAAGTTCGTGACCTCCGCGTAGTTCATCAGCGTCGCCCCGTATTCCTCCGCGGCTGTACGGGCGACGGCAAGGGTCAATCGCGCGTCGTCGGTGTGCGCGTCGTAGTAGCAGAACGCCGATGTCACCCGTTCGATGTCGAGCGACGGCATCATGGTCACGGCCTCGTCGAGCGACACCTTGCGGGTTCGATGCAGAGCGCGCCCACCCATGAGGTCGTACACGCCGAGTCCGATGCGGGCGGCGAGGCCCAACAAGCGGGCACGGCCGCGGTGGCGCCGGTGCGCTGCCATCGTCGGGAAGAGAAAGGGCAGAGGGCGCACGAGGTGCGGCGCGTTCCGGAGGAGACGCTTGCGTTCCCCCAGAGCTTCATGGACGAGACCGAACTGGGCTTGGCGGAGATAGCGGACCCCACCGTGCACCAGCTTGGACGACTTCGACGACGTGCCCGCGGCGAAGTCTCCCCGTTCCACGAGAGCGGTGCGCAGGCCCCGGGACGCGGCATCGAGAGCGACCCCGGCGCCCGTGATGCCCCCGCCGACCACCAGGAGGTCGAACCTCGAGGACGACAGGTCTTCCCAGCGTTTCCGGCGGTCCCGGAGGGGTGTGGACACAGCGCCGATCCTACGGCGTGGCCCTCCGAACCCGGGCACGAAACGACGCGAAGTGGCCAGGTTCGACCAGTTTCCGCGCGGTTTGCCTCAACTGGGAGATCGGACCGTCCGACAGAGAACTCCGAGCGGAACGAGGACATCCGCCACCGGAGGAGGCAGCCGTGCAGACGATCGAGCGCACCACCACCACCTTCCCCTGGCAGCAGCTCGCCCGGTGCAAGGGCGTGGATCCCGAGGTGTTCCATCCGGCCCCCGAGGAGGACGGTCACGACGCCAAGCAGATCTGCACGTTGTGCCCGGTGCGGGAAGCCTGTCTCGAGCACGCCCTCAGTGCGCGCGAGAAGTTCGGCGTCTGGGGGGGCTACACCGAACGTGAACGACGCCGGGAGATCCGCCGTCGCCGTCGCAGCGCCTGAACGACAGCGCTTGAACGACAGCGCTCGAACGACAGCGCCGGAACGGGCTCAGGGACCGAGGGCCCGCACCGCTAGGCTCCCGTCGTGGATTTCGAGCTCTCACCCGAGCTCGCTGCGCTCCAGTCCTCCGTCCGTCGGCTCGCCCGGGACAAGGTCGCTCCGAGAGCCCGCGAGATCGACGAAACCGAGCAGTACCCCGACGATCTCTTCGCGGCGTTCGTCGACGCGGGGCTGACGGGACTGTGTGTGCCCGAGGAGTACGGAGGCTCGGGCGCCGGAATCCTCGGTCTCACGATCGCCATCGAAGAGGTCGCCAGTACTCCAACGCCGCGGCTCTGATGCTGTTGCTGACCCGCCTCCCGACGGGGCCGATACTGATAGCGGGCAACGACGACCAGAAGCAGCGTTATGTCCGCCCGTCGGCCGCCGGCGAAGTTCGGGCCGCTTTCGGGCTCTCCGAACCGCAGGCGGGCTCCGACGTGATGGGAATGCGCACGCGGGCGGTGCGTGACGGCGACGACTGGCTGCTCAGCGGCACGAAGTGCTGGATGTCCGGCGTCGACCAGGCCGACTGGTACTGCGTCTTTGCGAAGACCGGCGACCCCGCGTCGCGCGAGCACGATTCGATCTCGGTCTTCATCGTCGAGCGCGGCTGGCCGGGTGTGTCGGTCGGATCCCTCGACCGCAAGATGGGCGTGAAAGGTGTCGACACCGGGGAACTGCTCCTCGACGAGGTACGAGTCCCTCCTGAGAACGTGCTCGGGGAGATCGGGGGCTTTCGGGCGGCGATGCTGGGTCTCAATGCCATGCGGCCCGTCGTGGCGGCACGCGGGATCGGCCTCGCCGAAGGCGCTCTCATGTACGCCACCGAATACATCAAGCAGCGACCGGCCTTCGGGCGGACCATCGCCGACTTCCAGGGAATCCAGTGGAAGCTGGCCGAGATGGCGACCGAGATCGAAGCGGCCCGCCTGCTCACGTACCGCGCCGCCTGGCTCGCCGACAAGGGGCGCTACACGAAGGAATGGGTCCCGTTCCTCTCGATGGCCAAGTACTACGCCACGGAGCTCGCGGTCCGGGCCTCGGGTGAATGCCTCCAGCTCCTGGGTGCGGCCGGGTACATGAAGGACCATCCCATGGAGCTCTTCTATCGTGATGCCCGACAGCTCACGATCGTCGAGGGGACGACCCAGGTGCAGCTCGGCCTGATCTCCCGCGGCGTGCTCGACCACGACTGCTGGTGGGACTGACCTGGTGGGAATGACATCGCTCTGGCCCGACGTCCTCGGCGCGCTCGTGGCCGGCCACGACCTTTCGGACGCGTCGGTCGAGGCCGTGATGACCGAGATCCTGGAGGGTCGAGCCGACGACGCCCAGATCGCCGCGTTCGCGGTGGCACTGCGGGCGAAGGGCGAGACGTCAGGGGAGTTGGCCGGTCTGGTTCGCACGATGCGGCGCTTCGCGGAGCCTCTCGAGGTGGGCGGCGACACGGTCGACACCTGCGGGACGGGTGGGGACCGGTCGGGGACGTTCAACGTGTCGACCATGGCCGCGCTCGCCGCGACGGGTGCAGGAGTTCGGATCGTCAAACACGGCAACCGTGCCGCGTCATCGAGATGCGGTTCCGCCGACGTCCTCGAGGAACTGGGCGTGGTGATCGATCTCGGGCCCGACGGTGTGGCGGCGTGTGTCGAGGAGGCAGGTATCGGCTTCTGCTTCGCGCAGCGGTTCCACCCGGCAATGCGGTTCGCCGCTGCCGCGCGACGCGCGATCGGCGTTCCCACCACCTTCAACTTCCTGGGTCCGCTGGCCAATCCCGCGCGTGCGGCGCCAGGCGCTGGGCGTCTCCGATCCCGCGATGGCGCACCGGATGGTCGGAGCACTGGCGGAACTCGGGACCACCCACGCCCTCGTCTTCTACGGCCATGACGGCCTCGACGAACTCACGACGACCACGAGCTCGACCGTGCTGGAGCTGAGGAACGGGGATGTGCGGAGTTTCGACGTCGACCCCACCGACCTCGGGCTCCCGACCGTCGACCTCGGCGCGCTCGCCGGCGGCGACGCCGCCGACAACGCCGATATCGTGCGTCGTTTTCTCGGCGGCGAACGGGGCCCGGTGCGGGACCTGGCACTCCTCAATGCCGCGGCGGCGATCGTCGTTGCGGGCGTGGCCGATGGTCTCGCCGAGGGTCTCGACCGTGCCCGACACTCCGTGGACGACGGATCGGCGGCGGACGCGCTCGAGTCCTTCATCCGCACGAGCGGCGAGCAGCAATCGAGCGACGCCGCCTGATGTCACGCGCCCTGCAATGCCCCGTATGCGGGCACAAACACCCCGTCGCCGAACTCCCCGAGGCCCCGACCTTCGAATGCTGGGAGTGTGGCCGGATCCTGAAGGTCCCTCGTCAGCAGCGTCAGGCGTCGTCGGCCGATTCCCCGCGCTCGTCGTCGAGCGCCGATTCCACGACGCTTCTTCCGAACCACGGCCGCGGCCCTGACGCGCCACGCTCCGGGGGCCGCGCTCCGGCAGAGGTCGAGGTGGAGCGTTCGCCCGCATGGTTCCGGGTCGTGGCCTGGCTGCTGGCGATCCCCATCGCGGCCGTCGTGGTGTTCGGAACCGCCAACGTCTTCGGGATGCTCACGGGATCGCAGCTCACCGACATGTTCCTGGAGGCCCGCGTCACCGCGTACGGCCGCCTGGCGTTGCTGCTCCCGCTGTGGGCGCTCGTCGTGGCGGGGGTCGTCCAGCTTCTGGACCTGCTGTGGGCGCGACGCTCACGCCGCCGGGAGGCTGCGGAGTCATGACCGTCCGCTACCGCTGCGATTCCTGCGGCAACCTCACCCGTTTCGACGTCGTGGCCACACGTCGCACGCGTTCCTTCCATCACTTCAGTGTCGGTGGCGAGTTGACGGTCGAAGACGAAGAGACGCTCGACCACATCGTCGAGTCCGTCACCTGCCGGTGGTGTGGAGCGTCGGGAGCCTCCATCGAGGAGATCGACGCGTCATGAGGGAGGTCTCGGGTCCGTGGTTCGGGATGGTTCCCGAGTCGCTCCTCGTTCCCCTGCTCGACGCTGCGGGCGAGGTGCTGCGTGATCTCGAGGCCGAAGATGTTCCGTCGTCTCTGCGCCCACTTCTGGAGTTCGACCGCCGCGGGCTCCACCGTGCCTCGGCGCGCAAGCAGCTGCGCGCGGCCCTTGCGACCCACGCATCCTTTCGGGAAGCCGTGTCGCAGCGGTTTCTCGAGCGCCCGGAGGTCGAGGCGCTCATCGACGTGTGGGACCCGGTGGGCACGACCGAGGTGGTGGACTCGCTCTCCGACCGCGGCGATCTGCCGTTGCTCGCGTCGGCGCTCGTCGCGGCGCAGCCCGAGGAGTGGCGGCTCGCGTTGGGCATCGTGATCGGAGCGGCCGAGCAGAGACGTCTGGAAGATGTGGACCGGGCGGAATCCGACGCTCTCCAGACGCGCATCGACGAGCTGGAGTTGGGTCTCGAGCGATCAGAGTCGGTGCGGGCCGACCTCGAGACAGCGAACAAGGAACTCGACTCCGACCTGCGCGAGGAACGCGGCTCGCGCCGGGAACGCGAGCAAGCGCTGGAACGGGAGGTTGCCGACCTTCACGGTGACATCGAGGGTCTCGAATGCCAACGCGAGAGCGACGACGAAGCGTTGGCCGGCGCGCACCGGCAGCTCGAGCGGGAACAGACCCGGGTGCGCGAACTGACCGACGAGGTTGCCGAGCTTCGCCGTCGCCTGGCGGCCGCAGAGGACGACGTGGTCGAACTACGCCGCACGGTCGAGAACACGCCGTCGGGGCCCCGCGGACTCACACCCGCAGAACTCCGCCTCCTGGGCGACGCTGCCGATCTGGCCCGCCGTCTGGCCGAGGGCCTGGGCGGGGTGGTGAAGGCGGCCCGGAGCCACGGCGCTCTCCCGCCGCGACCGGCCGCGCAGGACGCTACGGCGGACTCCGAATCACCGGGTCCGCAGGCTCCCGCCCATCGGCGGGAGGTCCCTGTCCCCCCGGGCCTGACGGCGGATTCGCGCGACGCGGTGCGCGCCATGGTCCGAACCGAGGGGCTTGCTCTGATCGTGGACGGCTACAACGTGTCGAAGCGGGTGTGGCCCGACGCCACCGCGGCCGAACAACGGGATCGGCTCGTCGGGCTTCTCTCCGAACTGCAGGCGCGGGCCAAGGTGGAGTGCACCGTTGTCTTCGACGGTGACGACGTCACGACGCAGCGGGGCGGTAGGCCCGGCGTGAGAGTTCGGTTTTCCGCCGCAGGTCAGGAGGCCGACGACGTCGTGGTCGAAGAGGTGGCCGCACTCCCCAAGCGTGTTCCGGTACTGGTCGTGTCGTCGGACGCGTGGGTCCGCGAGCACGCCGAGGCGGAGGGCGCCCGCGTCGTGCGCTCGGAGACCTTCCTCGCTGCGCTACGGGGCTGATCGTCCGCCCGCGGCTGCGGGCACACGTCAGGTCTTCGGCGCCCACACCGGATAGTCGATCCCGGCCATCCGGTTGATCACGAATCCCTGGATCGTCAAGAGCACGACGGCCAGCATCAGGACAGCGAGCTGCCACGGCTCCGACAGGATCCCCAGCGAAACGATGAGCGTCGTGGCGCCGGCGGGCGGGTGGGGCACGCGCAACCACACCATGATGCCGCTGGTCAGACCGAGCGACACGGCCGCCGCTCCGACGCGCGCCGCCGTGACGCCCTCGACGAGCGCGGGCCCCTGGTCGGTGAGGCCGAACATGACGAGCGCCAGGTAACCCGCGGCGCAACCGATCAGGTGTCCGAAGATCGTGTTGCGAGGCGACGCTGCCGGCACCATCGGCGTGTAGAACAACAAGAACGCCGTCGGCCCCAGGGAGGGGAAGATGAAGGGGGCGCCGGTGACGAGCGCTGCGGCCGCCATGAGGCCGATGGAAATGACGCCGTTGACGAATGCGAACAGGCCCATCACCGCGGTGTTGGAGTGACGCGCCGTGAGGGCGGGTATCCGCCAGCGTCGTGACAGCCCGTGGATGATCGCGGCCATGTCGCCGCCGATGGGGCCGGGGCGCTGGGGTGGCTCGTCGGGGTCGGTCGTGGGTGTCATGCGGTCCAGGTTCCGATCGTCACAGGCGGACGTAGCGGTAGAAGGCCAGGGCTCCGGCGAAGAGGACGACCGACGATGCCGCTGCGACCCAGGCGGTCGCCGCGTTGCCGTCGAGTAGTGCCTCGAGCCCTACCGACAGGAGGAAGATCTGCAGCGCCACGAGGACGATGACGAAGACCCCGATGGCGCCGGCGATGCGCTGCGGTGGCCGGCGCGTGGGCTCGGTCACGATTCCTCCACCTCGAGTGCCCACACCGTGCCGTCGCGGACCTCCACCGAGATACGGGGAAGGGGCCGTTCGGGAGGCCCCGCGGTGACGTCACCCGTCGAGGCGTCGAAGAAGCCCTCGTGGCAGGGGCACACGAGCTCGTCGTCGTCGGGCGCGTAGTAGACGACACAGCCCAGGTGGGTGCACTTCTGGCTGTATGCCCGCAACTCGTCGTCCGGGAGTCGCAAGAGGATGGCGGGGTCGTCGTCGGTGGGAAACGTGAACAGATGTGCCTCCCCGACGACGACCTTGTCGGCCGCCACGATGGGCATGGGCTCGCCACGGTCGATGTGGCGTACGGAAGTCCACGCGGCCACGCCGACCGATCCGGCGGCGAAGGCCCCGGAGGCGAGAACGAGATACCGCACGAACTCGCGTCGCGTGACGTCGTCTTCGCCCCGTGACGTCACGGGGAAGTCGCTGCGCCAGGTCTGTTTCCGGTCGTCGCTCACCGCGTCACGCTTCCACAGTCGCGAGTCCGAACGGGTCATCCTGCCACGGGGACTCGGTCGGGCCCGCGGTGACCTGCAACGGACCGGGCTCGTCGACGACCGTGTGGACTCTGGTACGAACGGTCTCGTTTCCGAACTGGAACTCGTTCGTGAGCGTGCCTCGTCGGGTGTCGGCGAACTCCTCCGGAGTGCCGAACCAGAGGGCCTGCGAGGGGCACACCGACGCGCACATCGGTGCGACGCCCTGCGAGGTCCGGTCGTAGCACATGTCGCACTTCATCATGAGGTCGAAATCCGCCTCGTACTTCGGTACACCGAACGGGCACGCCAGCACACAGTTCGAACAGGCGACGCAGCGCGGCTTGAGCGCAGACTGCACCACGCCGTCTTCGTTCTGTTTGATCGCGTCTGCGGGACACACCTGCGCGCACGTCGGGTCCTCGCAGTGCATGCACACCATGGGGACGGTCTGGACGGTTGTCGATCGGTCGACCTGGTCGAGGTGGATCAGTGACCGGCCGCGGTGTGTGCCGCATTCGCCGCACGCCTGCACGCAGGCCTCGCAGCCGATGCAGCGGCTCGGATCGACGACGAACATGCCGTCGCCGAGAGCGCTCGGTCCGATCATCGGGTCTCACCGAAAGACACGGCAACGTCGCGAATGTCGACGGGCTCGGCCGGGGCGGCGGCGACACGCTCGATGTTGACAACCGAGACCTTGTACTCGGGGATCTTGCTGACCGGGTCGAGGATCCGGTGCGTGAGCTGGTTGACCGCTTTGGCGCCGGGCCAGTGGAACGGGATGAACACGGTGTCAGGGCGGATCGTGGTGACGATCTTGGCGGGCAGTTCGATCTCTCCCCGTCGGGAACGCACGCGCACGATGTCGCCGTGGGCGATGCCGTGCTCCTCGGCGAGGCTCGGGTGGATCTCACACAGAGGTTCGGGATACTGCTCGGTGAGTGGCCCTATCCGCCGCGTCTGTGTGCCGGAAAGATACTGACTGATGACACGACCCGTGGTCAGCCAGATCGGGTATTCGTCGTCGATCTCTTCGCCGGGTGGTCGGAACGTGATGGCGGCGAACTTCGCGCGCCCTGATTCCGTCTTGAACACACCATCTTCGAAAAAGCGCGGTGTGCCGGGATGATCCTCGGTCGGACACGGCCAGAAGATGCCGTTCTCGGCTTCCAGACGTTCCCAGGTGATCCCGGCGTAATCGGCGGTGCCGCCCGCCGATGCACGACGGAGCTCCTCGAAGATGTCGCGCGACGACTCGAAATCGAAGTACCGGCCTGTCCCCAGACGCCGAGCGAGGTCGCAGACGATCTCCCAGTCGCGTCGAGCGTTGCCCGGCGGCGGTACCGCCTCGTTGATCTTGATGACGCGCCCCTCGGCCGAGGTGACGGTCCCTTCGTCCTCTTCGTGGAGCGAACCCGGCAGCACGATGTCGGCATGGTGCGCACTCTCTGAAAGAAAGAAGTCGACCACGCCGTAGAACTCGAGGTTGTCGAGGGCCTCGACGGTGTGGTTCGAGTCGGGCAGCGACACGACAGGGTTGAAACAGATCGACAGCAGCCCCTTGATCTCGCCCTCATGGATCTTGTCCATGATCTCCTGGGCGCTGACACCCGGGCCGGGTAGGTCGTCGGGGTCGCATCCCCACACTTCGGATACGGCGGAGCGGTGTTCGGGGTTGCGCAGGTCACGCGCGCCGGGCAGTTGGTCGCACTTCTGGCCGTGTTCCCGACCGCCCTGTCCGTTTCCCTGCCCTGTGATCATGCACACGCCCGCGCCGGGCCTGCCGATCTTCCCGGTGGCGAGCGCGACGTTGATGCAGGACCGGACGTTCTCGACGCCCTTCGACTGGTGCTCGATCCCGCGGGCGTGCAGCAGCATGCCCGTGTCGGATCGGCCCCAGATCTCGGCGGCCTCTTCGATGCGCGCCGCGGGGACACCGGTGATGTCGGCACCCCACGCGGGCGTGTACGACTCGACCGCGGCGGCTGCTTCCTCGAAACCCTCGGTGTGCGCAGCAACGAACTCGGAATCGACCATGTCGCGCTCGATGAGGATGTGGAGAATCGTTCCCATGAGCGCCGAGTCGGTGCCGGGTCGTAATCCGAGGAAGAGGTCGGCGGTACGCGCGATCGGGGTGACCCGGGGATCGGCCACGATGAGCTTGGCTCCGTTGTCGCGGGCTCGCCAGATGTAGCTCGTGGTGATGGGTGCGCACTCCGCCACGTTGGCGCCGATGACGAACACCGAGTCGGCGAGCGGAATGTCGGACCAGGGGTTGGGAGCGCGGTCGACGCCGAAGGCGCCCTTGTAGGCCGCTCCGGCGGAGACCATGCAGAGCCGGCCGTTGTAGTCGATGTTGGCGGTCTTGATACCGAGCCGTGCGAACTTGCCGAGCAGGTAGGCCTTCTCCGTGGTGAGGGAGGCGCCGCCGTAGAGGGCGAACGAATCCGGTCCGTAGGCGTCCTGGATGCGACGGATCTCGGTGGCGACACGGTCGAGGGCCTTGTCCCAGCCCACGTGCGTGAATCCGTCGGCGCTGCGCTCCATCGGCTCGGTGAGCCGGTCGGGATGCGCTCCCTGGAGGTAGCGCTTGACGCCCTTGGGGCACAGCTTCCCCTCGTTGAAGGGGAAGTCGTACCAGGGCTCGAAGCCCACGACCTCGTCGTCGTGCACCTTGAGGATGACGCCGCACTGCTGACCACAGAAGCAGCAGTGGGTCTTGACCTCGCGGTCGATCTCCAACCCGGCATCCCACCCTCCGGGCGGGGTCTCGTTCAGGTGCGGGCCGTAACGATCGACCAGCTCCTCCTCGGTGACCGGTGGGCGAGCCATCAGCCGAACCCCCTGACGCGGGCACTCTGGGCCTGTGTGAGAAGTCGCCGACGACAGCGCGGGCAGGTCCGCTGATAGTTGTCACCATCGGCGAGCGAGTAGTCGAATCCGAGACGGGGAAGAATCGCCTCGAGGTCTCCGATCTGGAGCGCCGAGGCGAACGGCTTGCCGCAGCTCCGGCAGTCCAGGGCGCCGCCTCGCGCACCCTCGGTCTTGTAGTACTCGATGCCGATGTTCGCCGGGCGTTGGAAGATGTGGAAGAGCTTGCCGAACGGGATGTACAAGAGGCCGAGGATCACCGTGAGGGCGTGCAGGTTCGTGAGGAAGACGTAGAAGCTTCCCTCCATCCAGAGGCTCGAGACCGTGAGCATGAGCCCGGTCACCGACACCGCGAAGAGGCCGGCGAGCGCGAGGAAGTCGTTGGAGCGTTCGATCGCGATGGCGCCGGGGTCACGCAGGCGCCGCCCTAGGAAGATCGCGACACCCGCCAGCACGAGGATCGCGGCGATGTCGAGGAGATGGAAGATGGTCCAGCCGAGCACGGAGCGGCTGGCGAACTCGAAGGTCCCGATGCCCGCCACGAACGCCTGGTACTGCTGGGCGTCCTGTCCGACTGATTGGAAGTGCAGCCAACCGAACGTGAGGGGGAACGTGACCAGGACGGCGAGGACGCATCCCCAGAAGATGAGTTGGTGGGCGAGCCACCGTGAGATCGAGCGCCGCAGGATGAAGGTCTGGAGCAGGACGTTTCGTACCAGAAGGCCGGGTAGGTGAGCGACGTTTCGCCCTCGGCGCCCGGGGCGCAGGAACGCCTCCCATCCGCGACGGTTCAGGCGGGCGGTGGGCGGTCGGCGCAGCCAGACGGTGTAGCGGTAGGCCACTCCGAAGATGGCGAAGAGGGTCCCTGCGAGGTAGCCGGCGAGTGCGGCGTCGAACCAGCGAAGACCCTCGCTTCCGACGAACACGGCGACGATCGTGACCGCGACCGCGCTCACACCGACGACCAGACCCCGCCGGTCCAGTGGCGCCGGGGCGTCAGCGCCTGGCGTGGGGACTGTCCGGGGGGCCGGCGTGGCGGGTGCCGTCATCGCGGCGACCCTAGCAACCGTTCTCGACCACCCCGCTCGTCGGCTATTCCTCTTCTGCGTCGGGAGCGTCGAAGATCTTCTTGTTCTCCGGTCCCGTCACGACCAACTCGGCCAGGGCACCCTTGTCGACGGCGCGCGTCAGTGCGTGGTCGACCAGCAGGTACGTCCCCGGGTTGTCGACGGTGAACTCCACCCAGGATGCCCCACCGGCAGGCAGCAGCGTCGTCTGCACGTTGGTCGACGGTTCAGAAGCCGCCTGGAGATGGGCCGTGTCGAAGATCTCCCCGATCACGTGGAAAGAGGAGATCAGGTTGGGCCCGCCGTTTCCGGCGAAGATCCGCACGCGGTCACCGACCTCTGCCTGAAGCGCATCCGGACCGGCGAGGCCCTGGAAGGAGCCGTTGAACACGACGAAGTTCGGGTCCTCGTTGACCATCTGGTCGAAGTTGAAGTCGAGGTGTCCTTCGGTGCCGCGGGGCTGCTCCGTGTAGATCTCGCCCTGCATGATGTAGAACTCCTTGTCCACCGGAGGCAGACCACCCTCGGGCTCGACGACGATGAGCCCGTACATCCCGTTGGCGATGTGTGTGGGGACGCTCGGCGTGGCGCAGTGGTACACGTAGACACCTGGGTTGAGCGCTTCGAAGGTGAACGACTTGCTCTCACCCGGATTGGTCTGCGTGCCCACGGCTCCACCGCCCGGGCCGTTCACCGCATGCAGGTCGATGGAGTGCACGTTCGCACTGCTCTCGTCGTTGGCCAGCGTGAGCGTGACGCTGTCGCCCTCACGGACCCGGACCATCGGCCCGGGAACCTTGCCGTCGAAGGTCCAGTAGGTGTAGACGGACCCGTCGGCGAGCTGACCCTCCAATTCCTGGGTCGTGAGATCGACGGTCACGTTCTCGGGCGGACGGTTCCCGATGGCCGTCGGGATCTCGGAGGGCGACTGACGGATGTCGTTGACCCCCGACGCCACGGACTCGGCGGGTGCAGCGGTGCCCCCCTGGGACGGTGTCTCCACCACGACGTCCTCTGTGCTACCGCCCCCGGACCCGCCGTTGTCGGTGTATGCCGCGGTGGCGAGCGCTGCCACACCCAGGGCGAGCGCGGCTATCGCCAGCACTGTGGCGCTGACCCCTCCCGCCTGCCCCACCGTGTGCCGGCCGCGCCGTGTGGAGAACCTCATTGTTCGCTCCTCTTGTTGTCGTCCTCGAATGAGACTTGCAGATGGCACCCCGCCGACCTCGGATCGGTGTGCGTCAGATGGTCGACAGTGAGGCCACCGATCTGCTCGGCCATCCCCTCGGCCAGGCCGAGGTGGAGGCCGCAGACGGTCGCCGGGTCGAGCGACGCGACGTCGACGAAGGGGCACCGCCGCAACGTCAGGGAGGCGGTCACCACCGAGTGGCTCTCGATGACAGGGTCGAATCCCTGGGAGGTGACAGCCTCCAGAAGTGCATCGAGGGGTCGTCAGGGAGTCGGCTCCGGTCGACGCCGGCGGCGCAGCGCCCCGCTTCCACCGCTGTGGAACCGGTGCGGACGGCGCGCGGAGCAGTGCCGCCAGGCGCCGGTAGGCATCCGGCGTTTCCCACGCGCCTCCGAGGTCGGGTGCCAGGCGATACTGCAGGCGTGGTCGACCCGGGCGGTGACGCTGCTCGGTCTGTTCGGTGACGAGCCCCGCCTCGTGCAGGACAGTGAGGTGGGAACGCACCGCCGTGTGGTGTACGCCGACCTGAGCCGTGAGCGTCGGGACGTCGACAGGTGCGTCGGAGTCCGCGATCATCCGGAAGATCCGTCGACGTGTGGGGTCGGCCAGAGCGCGGGCGTGGCGTGCCACATCGCCACCGTCATCGCTGTCGCCGCCGTCGTCGCGGTCGCCATCGATCTCGATGTCGTGCGATGTCGTCATGGCGTTGCCCCCGTCGGGTCTCGCGGAATGACGGAGCCGTTGACTCGCAACATCACGGCACGCACGGCCGTGTCGGTCGCCGCGACGCACAACGCGACGGTCCCCGCCGTCCGGAACCCCGCGACGAGCAGGACAGCGGCCGTGTTGACGGCCACGAGCGTGATCCAGGAGCGCGTGAGACGGAACCCCGAGCTCAGCGCGAGGTGTCCGCCGCCGCGCAGGACGGGCCCGAGGTAGGCGAGCGAGCTCAACAGGATCTGAACGTACCCACCCACCACGAGGGCGAGCAGAACAGCGTCGCTGAAGGTCTCGTGTCCGCGGAGCGCGTGGACCGCTCCCACGACCACAGCACCCATCCACCATCCGACGCCGGCAAGGAGCCCGACCAGGCGCGGACCCGCCCACCGGAACTGCTTCCGTCGAAGGTGGGGGAGCAGGCCGACGATCGCCACGAGCCCGAGCGCGTACGCGCCGAGACCGAGTGCCGCCACGACTCGAGCATCGGCGGCGAGTCCGGCCCCGGCCACGAACACCGCGACTCCGAGGAGTGCCCCGAGCAGCCGTTGCGCTCTCTGGTCCGCGCGCGGCGACATCTTCGTACGTGCCTCGGTGGCGACGAAGAACGGGAGCGTCGCCGCGATCACGATCCCGATGAGCCCGAGCAGGTTGACCGTCTCGTGCGCGGCGCGAAAGCCGGTGCTTCGCGGTCCCGCCGCCAACGCGGCACCCATCACGCAGCCGACAATCCCTGCGACGAGTGCAATGACGTAGCTGCCGACGGGAGCGTCGAACCGACGGTTCCGACCCGACGCCACAATACGAACCAGGATGACGCCGAGAAGGGCGAGGGCCGCGACCACAGCCGTGGCTGCGACCCCGGTGAGGGCGTCGGGCCAGGCGAGCTCCCGACCCGCTGCCACACCGGCCGCGCCAGCGGACAGAAGTACACGCTGGGTCATCACCGCGCGCCCACCCGGAGCGTCGCCCGCCGACCAGGTGACGGCGAACAGCTGCGAAGCGCCCGAGATCGCGAGCAGGAGGGAACCGACGAGGAACAGGTGCAGCGGGAGCCAGGCACCGGTGTCGTGGGGGAGAGCCGCGAAGAGCGCGGCGACGAGTGCAAAGCCCGTAGCCAGCAGCAGCGTGGGTCGAGCCTGGCGTTGCACGTCGCGGACGCGCCGGTCGCCGGCAGTCGTGGAACTGGCGGCACGGCTGGTTCCGTCCTCGGTGTCGCCCCCCGGAGCGCTCACTTCAGCGGAGGCCGAGTTGGCGTCGCGCCTCGGGCTCGACGTAGTCGGGCGTCCACGGCGGATCCCACACGATCCGGACGTCCACCGGCATGTCGCCCAGCACGGCGGCCACGGCCGCTCGGGCCTGCCCGGGCAGGCTCTGCGAGACGGGGCAGCCCGGCGTGGTGAGCGTCATGTCGACGACGAGGGTGTCGCCGTCAACGCGCACGTCGTACACAAGGCCGAGTGCCACGATGTCGACACCCAGTTCAGGATCGAGGACGCCGCGCAGCGCGTGGCGGGCCACTTCGACGGGGTTCACATCGACGGGGTTCACCTCGACAGGGTTCATGTCATACTCCCGGCTCGAGAGAGTGGATTCGACACGGGAACGGCCTCCGACGCGCCACGTGTCGCGAGCCGGACCCCCGTGGCGAGGTTCACCACGGCGATCGCGCCACCGACCGACACAGCGAGTCCGCCTAGGACGATGATCGTCGACGACGAGACGAGCAGGCCCACGATCACGGCCGCGAAGCCGGTCGAGCACAGTACGAAGGTTCCGACAGCCGCCGGGCCGGAGTAGAGATCTTCGAAGAGAAGTGGCGTCCCGTCCGGACGCTGTGCCTTGCCCCGCTCGAACAACGTCGTCCAGCGGATGAAGGGCACGATCTTGTGAGCGTGGCCGATCACGGCGAGGCCCAACCACGCCGACAGCGACGCGATTTCCGCGGCGACCACCCGCGGGCGGTCCACCGCGTCGAGGGGGGCCAGACCGCCGACCAACGCAAGAACGGCGGCGGTCAGCAGGGCCAGTGCCCCGGTGATGACGAAGGCGTGGAGGAGGCCGAGGCGCCGTTGTCGGTGACGGAGCACTCCGCCGAGCGACGTGAGGTGCGCAGCGAGCCCGATACCGACGATGGTTCCGCCGATCAGCGCCAGAGGGCGGGAGAAGAGAAGGCCCACGGTCAACAGAGGGGCTCCGGCCGCAAGGCACGCGACGGCGACCGTTCCGCTGCGCGCCGACGGTCGGTGCGCGAGGAGGAACATCGGCCAGAGCTTCTCGGCGACGGCCACGTAGGTGAGACCCAACCAACCGAGCAGACCCAGATGTGCATGGGCCATGACCCGGTTCTGGAGAAGTGGGAACCATCCGTGGGTCCGGTCGAACGCGTAGACGATTCCGAACGCCGCCGTGGCCACGAGGAGTGCAACCGAGCATCGCAGCCCCCACACCGTGATGTCCGCTCCACGGGTGGCGAGGGGCCCTGAGAGGTTCCACGCGGCGAGCAGGACGCCGACGAACGTCATGGTTCCCCCGGCTCGCACCATCCACGACGGACTGTGGGCGAAGCCGCTCGCCAGCACCCAGACGCCGGGAATCAGGAGGAGCGCCGTCATGCGTGCGACGGCGACAGAGCGCAGGCGGCGCCCCGCCACGACAGGCCCGAACTGGTGCAGCGCTCCGAGGACACCGATCGTGAGGAACCCGAGCATGACGGTGTGGGTGGCAGACACGACGCCCGGGTGGCCGGGCCACTGCACAGCACGGTCCGCGGCCAGAGCGACCGCGACGCCCCCGAGGACCAGACCGACACCTGCGGCGACGAGGAACGTCAGCGGCACGTCGGCGGGTGGTGTAGGGGGGCCTTCGCCGGGACCGTCGCCGGAGATGGTGACCGGGACGCTCACGGGGCCGGTCATGGAACGACGGCTACCAGGCGACGGGTGCGGTGGTGCTCGAGGGCGCGTCCCACCTCGTCGAGGTCACGGCCGAGGGGTACGTGGGCGAGCAGCTCGAGGAGAGCGTCGTCGGCCACCTCGCTGCCGTCGATCTCGCGCAGCGTGCCCGAGATCTGTGCCAACCGGTGACCGCCCTTGCCCGAGATCTCGTGAACGGCCGCGGACACCCGTTCGCCGTCGGGCACCTCGGCGAGGCCGTCGTCGCCGAAGCAGTAGATCCGATCGTCGTCCGACGCGTAGCGAACGGGCACGGGCTTCTCGAGGCTGGGGCCGTCGATCCAGATCGTGTGGTGACTACCGATCGCTCGGGCGAGTCCCATACGTTGCGCCTCCCATACGTTGCACCGTCCCTTCGAGCAGTATTTCTAGCAGCAATTCGAAATACTCCTCCTCTTGTCGTTCCCGGCCGAGGGCCTGAGGATGCAACGTGTCGGGACGAAGGTCCCGAATGGCGCGTGCCCGTGTCGGCCAGCCGCCTGTCGCAACAGGGTCTTCCGGGTCGTTCGCTCCCTCCGGACAGGGCCACCCGGCCCTGTCGCCGAGGCCGGCGGATCCGGCACTGTGGCGACGTGAACTCGTGCGTCGGGCGTCGGCGACACGGTGAATGGACGCGGTGAATCGGGGAGAGAGTGGACCGGTGACGGATCGACTGAGCGCCATGGACGCCGCGTTCATCTCCGGTGAGACATCCGCCTGGCACATGCACGCGGGGGCGTTGATCCTCCTGGATCCCGCGGAGGCCCCCGACGATTTCGGCGTGGACACCTTCCGGAAGCTTCTCAGCGCGCGCCTTTCCTCGCTCGGGCCGTTCCGTCGGCGGCTCGCGCCGGTTCCCTTCGGTCTCGACACGCCGGTGTGGGTGACCGACGCGACCCTCGACGTGGACGCCCACGTGCGCGCTGTCGGTGTTCCCTCTCCGGGCGGGCCCACGGAGTTGGGACGGCTTGCCGGGGACCTGTTCGCGAGCAAGCTCGACCGGAGCAGACCGCTGTGGGAGCTCTGGTTCATCGAAGGGCTGGCCGACGGCCGGGTCGCGTTGCTGGCGAAGGTCCACCACGCACTCGTCGACGGTGTCGGAGGCGCGCGGCTGTACGAAACTCTCTTCGACATCGAGCCCGACGCCCCCGTTCGAACGACCCGGCGCACCGGCCCGTTCGATCGACGAGCGCGCTCCGAGCGATGTCGAGCTCGTGGGCTCGGCACTCTGGAAGCTGATCGGCACGCCGGTGCGGGTGGCCCGGACGGCGTGGCGCCTTGCTCACAGCGTCGTTCCCCTGGTGCGGTACCGCTATTCCGAGGAGTGGTCCGACGCCACCCTGCCCTTCCAGGCGCCGCGGACCTCTTTCAATCACGCCATAACCGCGCGGCGCGGTCTCGCGTTCGCCGACATCCCTCTCGACGACGTCAAGGCGGTGAAGCGCGCCCTCGACGTCACGGTCAACGACGTAGTTCTGGCAGCGTGTGCCGGGGGCTTCGTCGCTACCTGCTCGAACGCGACGAGTTGCCGGATCGTCCGCTGGTCGCACAGGTCCCGGTCGCGGTGGCACCCGATGAAGGTCAATCCGAGGAGGTCGGGAACCACGTCGCCGTGATGGGCGCAGCACTGCCCACCCACGTGAGCGATCCGGTCGCCGCCGTTCACGAGGTCGCCATGACCACGCGTAGTGCCAAGAGCCTCCAGAGCGCGCTGGGCGACGACGTCGTCATGCGTCTGGCCGAGTCGGTGCCCCCGGGTCTCGTGGCGGCCGGGGTCCGTAGCTACACGAGACTGCGTCTGGCTGAGCACCACCCACCCGTGTTCAACCTGATCGTGTCGAATGTGCGCGGGCCTTCGATGCCGCTCTATGCCGGAGGAGCACGTCTCGTCGGTACCTACCCGATGGGGCCACTGCTCGACGGCGGTGGTCTGAATCTGACCGTTCTCTCATCGGCGGAATCGCTGCACTTCGGCTTCCTCGTGTGTCCCGACGTGGTCGAGGACCCGTGGGCGCTGGCGCGCCACACCCGCGACGCTTTCGACGAGTTGCTCGCCGCGACCCGCGAGCACGCGGTGACGGCATGACCCAAACACGCTCGCGCCCGGAAGATCGAGGAGGACGGTGTCGGTGACGGACCAACGTATGGAGGGTTTGACACGCGAGGAATGCCTCGGCCTCTTGGCGACCGCGTCTCTGGGTCGCGTCGCGGTCACGATCGGGGCGGTTCCGGCAGTGCTACCGGTGAACTACGCGCTCCTCGATGACGCCGTCGTATTCCGTAGCGCGCCCGGAACCAAACTCAGTGCCGCCGTCCTCGGCACCGTCGTGGCCTTCGAGGTGGACGAAGCCGACTCTGTCGACCACTCGGGATGGAGCGTTCTCGTCGTCGGCCACGCGGCGGAACTCCGGGAGGGCCCCCAGCTCGATGCCGCCAAACGCCTTCCGCTCCAGGCGTGGGCCGGCGGGGACCGTGACCACTTCGTGCGGATCGAATCGGAGCGGATGTCGGGACGCCGACTCGGCCTCGGCCCCCTTCCCGGCGGGCGTACCGACGCGCGCGAAACCCACGGCATTCGCTGAGTCGTCACCCGACCTGCCGCGAGCCGACCGGAACACTCCACACGAGTTCCGTTCCGCCCGCGTCCCGCTCGTTCAGTGTGAGTGAACCTCCCAGGGATTCGGCCCGCTGGGCCAGATTGCGAAGTCCGCGGCCCTGACCGTCCATCGGATCCGACGCGCCGGGGCCCCGACCGTCGTCGAGGACGAGGAGGCGGACGTCGTCGCCCGCGTGCAGGACGATCTCGACGGCCCTCGCATCCGCGTGTCGGGCCACGTTCGCCAGTGCCTCCCGGAGAGTGGCGACGAGCTCGTCGGCGACGCGGTCAGGTGTGACGACGTCGACCGGGCCGTCGAACCGTATCTGCGGACGCGCCCGCAACCCCGGCCTCATTTCGTCGACCACCTGGAGCATCTCGGTGCGGAGCTGTCGACCGGGCAACGCCTCGGTCTCGAGGCCGAAGATCGTCGTGCGGATCTCCCGAACCGTGTTGTCGAGCTGATCCACGGAGGCGTCGATCCGCTCTCGAAGGTCGGGATCCTCGACGACACGCGCTGTGGACTCGAGCGCCATACCGATGGCGAACAGGTGTTGGATCACCCTGTCGTGGAGGTCGCGCGCGATGCGTTCACGTTCGGTGAGCACGGCGACGCTGCGGTCGCGCGTGTGCAGCCGCGCGTTCTCGATGGCGATCGAGGCCGCTGCTGCGAGGGTGACAGCGAGGATCTCATCGCGTTCGGTGAACTCGTCACCGCCTTCCTTCTCGCAGAGATACAGGTTTCCGAACGCCTGCCCGCGTACCAGGATCGGGACGCCCAGGAACGAGCGCATCGGTGGATGGTTCGGTGGGAAGCCGACGGAGTCGGGATGGTCCTGGAGCCTGGCGAGGCGGATGGGCTGGGGATCGCGTACGAGCAGCCCGAGGATCCCCCGACCCTCGGGCGGGGCTCCGATGGCCTTGATCTCGTCGTCGTCGAGTCCGATCGGGACGAACTCCGAGAGCGATCCGTCGTCGTCGAGCACACCGAGAGCGCAGTACCGGGCCCCCACCAGGCTGCGGGCCGACTCGGCGATCCGACGAAGCACCGTCGGCAGCTCGAGGTCGCCCGCCACGCTCAGGACGGCGGCGAGCAGCTCGTCGAGGCGTGGATCACCGGTGACGCGGGGAGGGTGCATGACACCCCGAGTCTACGGATCAGGGGTGCCCACCCACGGGCGCGGATCGATCTGCTCGGGTGGTGGGCGACGTCCTGATTAGGCTGGGTTTCGTGACCCGGCTTCCGGCATCCGAACGCATTCATCTCGCCTGTCAGCGACGTTACGAGAGCCACTACATCTTCGACTACTGGGAGGACTCGCTTGCCGGGGCGGTCCAGGCGATGGGCCACGCCGCCTGATGTCACCCACGGGCGAGGGAACCACACCGATTCGGGTCTTCCTGCTCGACGACCACGAGGTCGTCCGCCGGGGTCTGCGCGAGATGCTGGAGGCGGACGGACACCTGGATGTCGTGGGGGAGGCCTCCACCGCGGCCGAGGCGCTCTCGCGTATTCCGCCGACCCGTCCCGACGTCGCTGTGCTCGACGTGCGCCTTCCCGATGGCAACGGCGTCGACGTGTGCCGGGAGGTGCGTTCGTCCCATCCCGAGATTCAGTGCCTCATCCTCACGTCGTTCTCCGATGACGAGGCGCTGTTCCAGGCGATCATGGCGGGTGCCGCGGGCTACGTGCTCAAGCAGGTGAGGGGTTCGGATCTCGTCGACGCCATTCGCCGTGTCGCCGCGGGGCAGTCGTTGCTCGACCCCGCCGTGACGGCCCGGGTGTTGGAGCGGTTGCGTCAGCCGCCCGAGGAGGACCAGCGACTGGCACGGCTCACGGATCAGGAGCGCACCGTTCTGGCTCTGATCGCCGACGGCCTCACCAACCGCCAGATCGGAGAGCAGATGCACCTGGCGGAGAAGACGGTGAAGAACTACGTCTCGAACCTGCTGTCGAAGATGGGGTTCGAGCGGCGCACGCAGGCCGCGGTCTACGCCGCGCGGCTCGACAAGCGCCCCGAGGGCTGACAGGTCTGACGATCGTCGGTCTTGCTCTAGATCCCCGCCGGAGCATCGAGAACCGACCCGACGGCTTCGAGAACTGCATCGCGGGTTGCGGGAAAGCGCACCAGGTGGTGTCCTCGCACGAGATCGGCAAAGCGCTCCAGCGTCGGTGCGGGCGCCTCGAGGATCACCGGGGTGTCGGGGAAGCGCTGCGCGAGGGAGGCCACCACCTCGCGATGGTCCGCGTCGGTCATCCGCAGCCCGTAGTACACGACGTCGGTGCGCTCGACGAGCGCGCACGTACCGGAGGCCAACAGGTCACACTTCTTCCGCGCGCTCTTGTCGGGCCCCTCGCAGGTGGCAACGTCGTAACCCGCGTCCGCGAGGATCTCGGCCACCGCGTCGAGTTCCGTGACGTCATCGATCACCAGGAGGACGCGGGGCCGGCCCGATTCTGAACCCCAGTCGTGGTTCTGGACCGGTGACTTCTGACGACGAAACGTGCGCGTCGTCACGGACGTACTCCTGCGGCGGGCATACACCCCATCGTCGTCACCGCCAGGCGTCGGTCGCTAGGGTCGAAGGTCCCCCGACGACCGGATCGTCAACTCCACCGTTCGTGGCTCGTCCACGCCCTTCAAGGTTCCGACCATGCCCAGGACCGTGCCCACCACGATCTTTCCGGCGAAGCCGACCAGGGGGACGACCACTCCGTCGACGGTGAGCGTGGCCGGGGTCTCCGGGTCGCCTCGCGCCTCGTCCGCCAGCGACTCGACGAGGCCGTCGAGATCGTCCGGGTCGCACCGACCCTGTTCGTCGGTCCGCAGGTCGGCGAGAATCGGTCCGGCGGCCTCACGGGGCTCGTCGTCGGCGGCGGTGACCCGGATCTTCGACCAGGGCGCCTCGTGGAAGCCCTCCACCAACACGAGATCGCAGCCGGCGAGGCGGGTCAGCGCCCGGTCCGGGGTCGGGCCCGTGGCGTCGGGCGCGCACCTCTCGAGTACGAACAACTCTTCGGGTCCCACCACCGCCACCGGGTCGGCGCCCGCGGCACGCAGGCGGCCCGAGTCGCTCTCGGGTCGATCGACATCGAAGCCCTTGTGGGCGTGCTTGAGATAGCCGACGCGAAGACCACGGGAACCGAGCCTCTCGACGAGCGAGGCCGCCAACGTCGTCTTGCCCGCGCGACTCGCACCCACGATCCCCACGATTCCGCCCACCGCGTCCCTGCCCACCGCGCCTCTGCCCACTGCGCCCACCGATGACCTCCCTCACGCTTCCGTTCCGGGATCCGTGAGGCTAGGGCCTGGGGGCCCGGCCGAGGTCATCGTCATCACAGATACGAAACATCGTTTCCCGCGCTGTGAGAGGTGACCCTCGGCGGGAGTGTCGGGACCTTGGTCACTGTCCCGTCAGCCTCCCTCGCCGTCACGATGGAGCGAGTACCGGTCGACTGGGAGGTGGCATGGAGACGGACCCGCACGAGGAGTCATCCTCGGGAGTCTCCCGGCGCTCCTTCCTGAAGCTCACGGGCGGTGCCGTTCTCGTGGGCAGCGCCGCGGGGCGCTTCGAGCGCCTGTCGTTCCTGAGCGCCGCCCAGGGCGTCGACAACCCACTGCTCGAGTACCCGAACCGCGACTGGGAGCAGGTGTACCGGGACCTGTACGCCTACGACGACTCCTTCACGTTCATCTGCGCGCCCAACGACACCCACATGTGCCGGTTGCGGGCGTTCCGCCGCAACGGCGTGGTCACCCGGATCGAGCAGAACTACGACGGCGGGAACTACGGCGACCCGCAGGGCAACCGCTCCACGGTGGCGTGGAACCCACGGGGCTGCCCCAAGGGCTACACGCTGCACCGCCGCGTGTACGGGCCGTACCGCGCCAAGTACCCGATGCTGCGCAAGGGATGGAAGGAATGGGCCGACGACGGTTTCCCGTCCCTGTCCGACGACCCGGACCTCCGTACGCAGTACCGCTTCGACGCCCGGGGTGACGATGAGTTCGTCCGCGTCACCTGGGAGGAGTCCGAGGACTACGTCGCCCGCGGCCTCGTGGCCATCGCGGAGACCTACAGCGGCGAGGAAGGCAAGAAGCGCCTGCTCGACAAGGACGGCTACGAGCCCGAGATGCTCGAGCACTGGGAGGAGTCGGGCGTCCGCACCATGAAGTTCGGGTCGTCCCTGCCCGTCCACGGCGTCGCCGGCAAGTTCGGCCTGTTCCGCTTCGCCAATACGCTGTCGCTGCTCGACGCACATGTCCGAGGGGTCGACGAGGACGAAGCGAAAGGCGCCAGCGACTGGTCGGAGTACACGTGGCGTGGCGACCAGGCGCCCGGTTTCCCGTTCGTCCACGGTCTCCAGACGACCGAGGTCGACATGAACGACATGCGCCACAGCCGCCTCGTCGTCATGGTCGGGAAGAACCTCGTCGAGAACAAGATGCCCGACTCCCACTGGTTCCACGAGATCATGGAACGCGGCGGAAAGATCGTCTCGATCATTCCCGAGTACGGGGCCCCCAGTTCGAAGTCCGACTACTGGATCCCGGTGCGCGCCGGGCTCTCGGACACCGCGCTGATGCTCGGGATCGCGAAGGCGCTCATCGACCGCGACGCCATCGACCGGCCCTTCCTTCAGCGCTTCACCGACATGCCGTTGCTCGTCCGCCTCGACACGCTGCAGCGTGTGCGGGCGGACGAGGTGTTCGAGGGCTACACGAACGGCCTGGAGCCCGACTCGCCGAGCTTCACAGTGCACGGCCTCACCGAGGAACAGTACGAACAGATCGGTGACCGTGTCGTGTACGACTCCCGGTCGGACGGTCCCAAGGCGATCACCCGCGACGACGTCGGCGCGAAACTCGCCGACGCCGGCGTAGCGCCCATCCTCGACTGGCGTGGAGAGATCACGCTGGCCGATGGCTCGACGGTCGAGGCCGCGACCGCCTTCTCGATGTACAAGGAGCACCTCGCCGACTACGACCTCGACACGGTCGTGGAGATCACCGACGCCCCCAAGGACCTCGTCGAGCGCCTCATCGACGACATCGCCACGATCAAACCCGTCGCCTTCCACGTCGGCGAGGGCATCAACCACTACTTCCACGCCACACTCCACAACCGGGCGACGTACCTCGTGGCCATGCTGGTCGGCAGCATCGGTGTGCCGGGCGGCGGTGTCAGCACCTGGGCCGGCAACTACAAGGGTGGGATCTTCCACGGCGCGCCCTGGCACGGACCCGGCGTGGGCGGCTACGTCAACGAGGACCCGTTCCATCCGCTGATGGACCCGGCCGCGGGGTACCGCCCTGCACCGGGCGCGAAGGAAGGCGAGCCGGGCGCGTCGCCCATCCGCCACACCATCCACGGCGAGGACACGAGCTACTGGGGCTACGGCGACAAGCCGCTGATCGTGGACACTCCCGAGGAGGGGCGGAAGGTCTTCACCGGCTCGACCCATCTCCCTCGACCCACGAAACTCATCTGGTACAACAACGCCAACCTGATCAACCAGGCCAAGTGGGTCTACGAGCTCGTCAAGAACGTGAACCCCAAGGTCGACATGATCGTCGACCAGCAGATCGAGTGGACCGGATCCGCCGAGTTCGCCGACGTGATCGTCCCGGTGAACTCCTGGATGGAGATGCAGACCACCGAATTGGCCGGATCCTGCTCCAACCCGTTCCTCCAGCTCTGGAAGGGGGAATCGACCCACTCCACGACACGCGCGACGACCTGGCGGTGTTCGCGGGCGTGGCCGGTGCGCTCACCACCGAGACGGGGGACGAGCGCTTCTCGGACAACTACGCCTTCGCCGACCAGCCGGAGGTCTACCTCGACCGGGTACTCGACGCCTCGTTCACGACAGAGGGGTACACGAGCGCCGACATCCTCGATGGGAAGTACGGCGAACCCGGTGGCGCGCTCTTCCAGTACCGCAGCTACCCGAGGATCCCGTTCCTCGAGCAGGTTCAGGACGACCTGCCCTTCTACACCGACACCGGACGCATGCACGGGTACGTCGACATCCCCGAGGCCATCGATTTCGGGGAGAACCTGATCGTGCACCGCGAAGCCGTGGAGGCGACGCTTTATCTCCCGAACGTGATCGTCTCGACAAGCCCGTTCCTGCGCCCGAAGAGCTACGGCTTCGGACCGGACGACAACAGTCCCGACGCTCGCCAGGTCCGTAACATCATGATGCCCTGGAGCGAGGTGAAGGAGACCACGAATCCCCTCGCGGCCGACGGCTACACCTTCCTGTGCCTCACGCCGAAGTCGCGCCACTCCGTGCACTCGTCGTGGGCGGTCACCGACTGGCACTGGCTGTGGAACACGAACTTCTCCGATCCTTACCGTGTCGAATCCCGCATGCCGGGCGTGGGGGACACGATGCTCCACATCAACCCCGAGGACGCGAAGGATCTCGGGATCGCCAATGGCGACTACATCTGGGTCGACGCCAACCCCGAGGACCGCCCGTACATCGGAGCGAGCCCCGACGACGACTTCTACGACGCGGCGCGCATGATGGTGCGCGCCAGCTACAACGGTGGGTACCCCCGTGGCGTCACGATGCTCAAACACGCCTTCTACATGGCGACGCCACGCACGGTCCGCGCCGCACGCGAACGCGACGACGGCCGGGCCCTCGCCGCGGGAACCGGCTACCAGGCCAGCTTCCGCCACGGGTCACAGCAGAGCATCACGCGCGGATGGGCACCTCCGATGCACCAGACCGACTCGCTGTTCCACAAGAAAGCCGCCGCGATGGGCTTCGTCTTCGGCTTCGACGTCGACAACCACGCCATCAACACCGTTCCCAAGGAGACCATCGTGCGGATCACGAAGGCCGAGGACGGTGGCCTCGGGGGTAAGGGCGCGTGGGCGCGGGGCCGCGACGGTCGGACGCCCGGTAACGAGAACGAGGCGATGAAGGCCTACATCGCCGGTGGCTACAACACCGTGAAGGGGCGTTGAGGATGCACACCGCCCCCGTCGAGTTCTTGGGCCGTGTCGACCGTTCGATGCCCGTCGACGCGGGCAGCGACAAGTCGCTCGAGTCCGACGACCCCTACGAGCTCGTCGGCGTGCGCTTCCCGGTGGCACCGGGGGTCGACGCCGACGCCGCGGTCGTGCGCTGCATGATCGAGGACTACGCCCTCATGGGATGGCCCGCCACGCGGATCCGCCAGCTCTTCGGTGCCGAGGAGTTCCAGGGTACCCACGACGTGGCAGCACGCCGCGGGGCGGACTTCGTCGAGGAACAGATCGTCGCGGTCTTCGGGCCCGAGCCCGTCGAGCGTGAGCTCAGTGAACCCGTCTGGGCGGAGGACGTCGTCGGAGGGGAGTCCTGATGCCGCAGGTCCACAACTGGCAGCTGGGTCGGGACATGGAATACGTCCACGAGGCCGGCCAGACCGAACGGCAGTTCGCCGCGGTGTTCAACATCAACCGCTGTATCGGATGCCAGACCTGTTCGATGGCCTGCAAGTCGACGTGGACCTTCGCACCGGGCCAGGAGCTGATGTGGTGGAACAACGTCGAGACCAAACCCTATGGCGGCTACCCGCAGAACTGGGACGTCAAGACCCTCGAGCTCCTCGAGGCCGCGAACCCCGGTGGCCAGACCTGGAACGCGGGCGGGGGCGACGGTACGCCGAAGGCTCCCTACGGTCGCTTCGACGGCACGACGATCTTCGAGTCGGCCGACGCCAAGCGAGGTGCAGACGGCACCGTGGCGGGCGAGGCCACCGTGACGGGTTACATCCCCACCGAGGAGGAGTGGAAGGCACCCAACGCCTTCGAGGACCACGCCACGACGTTCCCGAAGCAGGGCGTCACCCTCCCGGAACACGAGGGCTGGTTCTTCTATCTCCAGCGCATCTGCAACCACTGCACCTACCCGGGATGCCTGGCAGCGTGCCCGCGCAACGCCATCTACAAGCGTCCCGAAGACGGCATCGTGCTCGTGGATCAGGAGAGGTGCCGCGGCTACCGCAAGTGCGTCGAGGCGTGCCCCTACAAGAAGACGATGTACCGCCCGACGACGCGGACCACCGAGAAGTGCATCGCCTGCTACCCGCGGATCGAGGGGACCGATCCGCTCACGGGTGGCGTTCCGACCGAGACCCGCTGCATGGCCGCCTGTGTCGGCAAGATCCGCCTCCAGGGCCTCGTGAAGACGAACGAGGACGGATCGTGGGCCGATGACCCGAAAAACCCGCTCTACTACATGGTGCACGAGGAGAAGGTGGCGCTCCCGCTCTACCCACAGTTCGGCACGCAGCCCAACGTGTACTACATCCCGCCACGCTGGGTGCCGCGTCCGTACCTCGAGCAGATGTTCGGGCCCGGCGCGCAGCAGGCGATCGACCGGTACACGAAGCCGAGCCGGCGCCTGCTCGCGATTCTCCAGCTCTTCCGGGCGAGCCGCAGGATCGTCTTCTCCTACGACATAGAGCGCGGCCCGAAGTTCGACGAGATCAACGTCAACGGAGAAGCCGTCGACCTCTTCGACGACACGGTGATCGGCTACGACAGCACAGGCGCCGAGATCGTGCGCGTCAACGTCCAGGAGCCGGTGAGCGAACGTCCCGGCAAGATCAACTCCATCTAGGTGAGAGGAGGACGACGATGACCACGGCCACCCGGACAGCGGACGCCTCACCCGAGGTCGCCACCGCGATCGGCCGCAGCGCCGTCTACGGGTTCCTCGCGGTCGGCCTCGCCTTCCCGACCAAGGACAGTGTTTCCGAGATCGAGGAGAGCCTCGCACCTGTTCTGGCGGGCCTCGAGACCGGCGACGACGAGCTGGACCGGCTGCTACGCGACGCCCTCGAGGCCCGTCGTCTTCCGCTCGACGAACTGCGCATTCATCACGGGAACCTCTTCACGCACATCGAGCCCATGGACTGCCCGCCGTACGAGAGCGCGTTTTCCGGTACTGATGTCTTCCGTCAGACGAGCGTGATGGCCGACGTCGCCGGTTTCTACCGTGCCCATGGGCTGCAGGTCGGCGGCCGGGAGCGCGAGCGCCCCGACCACATCGGCACCGAGCTCGAGTTCATGGCCTTCATGACCGAGAAAGAGGCGTACGCCCTCGAACACCTCGACGCCGACGCTGTCGAGGAGTGCCGTCGCACCCAGGACAGATTCCTCTCCGAGCATCTCGGGTGTTGGGCGCCCGGGTTCGCCCGTCGCGTGGCGGTGGCCGCCCACGACGGTCCGTACGTCGCCATCGCCCGCGCCCTCGAAGCCTGGCTGCTCGCCGATCTGAGCGCTGCGGGCGTCACCCCGGTAGAGGATCTCGAGGAACCGCAACCCCAACCGCCACCCGAGGACGACTCGTGTGGAGCGTCGGAGATGTGCGGCGTCGAGGTGACCGCGACCCCCGGAGAATCCCCGGAGGGTACATGGGTCGAACTGGGGGAGACACGATGACCTCTCATTCTGACGTGGATGTCTCGAGCGTGGCCGGTACACGGAACCTCCTGACGCGGCGCGTCGGGATGGTGCTCGTATTGGCGGCCGCGGTCGTCGCGGCAGCGACTCTCCAGATTCTCGACGCCAATCCCGCCACGTCGCAGACCACCGGGATCTCGGCTCTGAGAACCGAAGCCGATCTCGGCCTGGATCCCGGCGACGGAGCGTGGGACCGAGTGCCCGAGACGGAGCTTCCGCTCACGGCACAACAGACGAGCTACCCGTTCGGAGGTGGATCCGTGACGGCCGTCACGGTCCAGGCGCTGCACGACGACGAGTCGCTGTACCTGCGTGTCACCTGGCCCGACTCCACCAGCGATGTCGGGACCGGAGCGCCGGAGGCGTTCTCGGATGCCGTGGCGGTGCAGTTCCCCTCGGTTGCCGCCGCGACGGTGCCGGCGGTCTGCATGGGCCAGGCCAGCTCCGGTGTGAACATCTGGCAGTGGCGGGCCGACTCCGATGCCGGACCTCCCGACACGATGGACGAGATCCGCCCCAACACGGTCGTCGACGTTCCCGAGACCGCGAACGAGGACTACCCCGCGCGTGTGGTGGGGAATCCCTTCGACGCCGAGGACGCCGGAGCCGTGCAGAACCTCCTGGCCGAAGGATTCGGGACGATCGGACCTGCCGAGGATCAGGCTGTTGCCGGCCATGGCGAGCACGACGACCAGGGGTGGACCGTGGTGCTCCGCCGGGAGCTGTCGTCGACCGCCGGTGGCGAGCCCAGCTTCAGGATGGGTGAAGCGACCGACATGGCATTCGCCGTGTGGGACGGTGCCAACGAGGAGCGAAACGGTCTGAAATCGGTCTCTGCCTTCGCCACTCTCGCCCTGAGCAACGACACCGTGCCCGGGGCCGGATCCGGGTGGATCATTCCGCTCGTGGCGGTCATGTTGGCCGCGGTGGTGATCGCGATCGCCCGTGGGGGCATGCGGAGATCGTCGTGAGCGTTGTGGCGGAGCGGCTCACTCCCGCTCGTCGGTCGGCGGCGCTCACACACCGGGATGTCGTCCCGCTCGTCTTCGGATTGACCGTTCCTGCGGTCGTGGCGGAACTCATGATTCTGCGCCTGTTCACCCGCACGGCCATCCACATCCCCGCGTTGGAGTTCCTCGCCGGCACCTACCGCGTGGCCGCTGTTCTCGGCCGATTCACCTTTCATCTCGCGGCCGTTCTTCTCATCGCCGCCCTGTCGGTTCTCGTTGTCGAGCTCGCTCGCCGCGTCGACCCGCAGGCCCGCACAGCGGCGGCCGCCACCGCCGTCTTCGGTGTGACGGCCGCGGCGGCACGTCTCGAACTGATCGACACGGTGACCACGACCGTGCTCGTGGGAACCTGCGTGGCGGTCCTGGTGTGGACCGCGGCGTCAGGCCGCGGAATCTCGTCCGTTCCGCTGCTCCTCTTCGGGGCAGCATTTCTGGCAGTCGCCGCACACTCCCTCGCGCAGCAGGTCGCCGCCGAGGGAGGTCCCACCGTCGACGGGGCGCGTCTTCTCTACCTGGGTGAGGGCCTCGCTCTCGCCGCCGCAGCGAGCGCACCCCTGATCATCGGAGTCCGCCCGTCGCGGCGCGCCGTGTGGTTCGGAGCCGCCGCAGGGGTGCTGGTGGCAGGTGCGATGATCGGCAACGGTGCCACGGTCAAGATCCTCACGCTGTGGAACTTCGGTCTCGCCGGTTACTTTCCGTCGCCGCTGTACGGCATCGCTGTCGCCGGCGTCGTCATCGCGATCGTCACGGCCTACCGCCTCGGCCGTCGGTTCGACGCCTGGGCCCTCGTTCTCCTGTTTGTCGGTGCGGTGGGACTCCACAGTACGTATCAGTCGGGCCTGGTCGTGGCAGGTCTCTCACTGTTCGTGTACCTGACGTGTACGCGCCGGCGGTCGGCCGACGCGGATGAAACATCGGCGGCCGCCCTGGAGGCGTGATCGTGACGCATCCGGATCCGCTGGGCGTCCTGGTCGTGGAGGCGGATCCCGGTGTCGCAGATCTGGTGAGTGCCGAGCTCGCCGCCGCCGGCCATCGCGTGCTCAGTTGCCACGAGCCCGACGCAGCCGCGTTCCCATGTGCAGGGCTCACCGAGGGTGGATCCTGCCCCCTCGCTGGAGGTTCGGTCGATGTGGTGCTCGACATGCGAGCCCTGCCCCGCTCCAAGCCCGCTGTGACCGAGATCGGAATCACGTGCTCACTTCGGGAGGGGCTTCCGCTCGTCGTGGCGGGAACACCGGCGTTGAATCCCTTCGAGCGCCACGCCACCGCCACCGTGCACAGCGACGACCCGCGCGACATCGTGGATGCCTGCGAGGAGGCGGCTCGGAGGCGGACGTGACGATGGAACGTCTCGGCTGAACGGCCTCCACCCAGGCCTTGGGCGGGCCTTTGCTCAGCGGGTGTCCAGGTCGTCGAAGAGCGCTGCGTACTGGGCGAGGTGCCGATCGCCGAGGAAGTCGCGCCGCGCCCGCTCGTGGGCGTTTCGGCCCAGACGCGCCGCGTACTCCCGGTCCGTCAGGAGGAGCATGACGGCACGACCGAACGCAGCAAGGTCGGTGCCGTCGTCGATGAGCAGGCCGTCCTCGCCGTCTGTCACCTGGTCGGGAATGCCGCCGACGCGGGTGCCCACGAACGGTCGTGCCTTCCACAGGGCCTCGGAGACCGTGAGGCCGAAGCCCTCGGCGAGGCTCTTCTGAACCACGATGTCGGCGTGTCGCTGGAGCGCGTTCACGATGGCGGCGTTCTCGTCGACGTCGGCCATCGGGAGACAGGCCAGGTGGATCCGGGTGCGTGCCGCATGGGGGAACTCCCGCCACGCTTCGACGCATTCGTCGAGTACCTCGGCGCCCTCCGGATCGTCGGTCACGCCGCTCACGTTCGGTCCTGCCAGAATCAGATGGGCGCCGCTGTTGCCGACGACGTGGCGTTCGAATCCCTCCATGACGCCGAGCATGTCCTTCAGCCGGTCCCAGCGGGACACCTGCACGACCAGGCGCTCGTCGACGTCGGGTGGCGGGCCCGTCTGGAGGATGTCGGCGTGGCGATCGACGCGGCCCGGAGACCCGTCGCGTCGCGTGAACGTGCTGACGCTTCCGTTGTCGACGCCGCTGAGGAGCCCGGTATCGCGGAGGATCGCGTGTGCCACCTCAGGCGTCATGTCCTGGTTCTTGGGGGAGAAGGGGTCGATCGACGGCGGGATGATGGCGAGGCGCCCGTCGTTCGCCCACTCGGGAGCGAAGTGCTCACGGGTGAAGACGAAGCGGTCGGCGCTTTCGAGATAGGGGTGGAGGAACTCCCACGACCGCTCCACACAATCGTTGTGATCGTCGCTACCCACGTGGCAGCGCCAGACCACGAACGCGCCCACCTGTTGCATGGGCACGACCAGTCCGGCCGTTTGGGGGTCGTGGAGCAGCACGATGTCGCCGGGTCGAACGAGTTCGCGGAGCTGCGCTGCGTTCTCGGCGGTGACCTCGTCGTAGACCTCGTGTTCGGCGGCACCGAGCTCCCCGCCGTCTCCCGGCGAGCGGTGCAGTCCGTTGTGGATCCGCTTGGTGACGGCGAAGAACTCGGGTGTGCCGTGGATGACGGCCCACGGAGCATCGATGCCCACGCCGCGCACATACGCCAGCAGCGTCTGGAGCATCTCGGCGACTCCGCCGCCGGTGGCGGTGGAGTTCACGTTCAGGATCCTCCGGCCGGCGAGCTTCTCACGCGCCAGGCTCGCGATCTCCCGGAACCGTTCGGCGCGTTCCGGTCCGATGATCGGGGCAAGGCGCTCGGGGTCGAGGCCCTGGAGGTGGACTTCCTGGATCCGTGTCATCACGCTCCCGTAGATCGGTACGTCCTCGCCAAGGTTGAGAATCTACCCGGTGTCGTCGGGAATCCGGGGTTGCTGTCATACCCGGCAGCGACACTCTTCTCATGGAACACAGGCAAGAACACGTCACGAAGATCGATTGCGACACGTGCGTCATGCAGGGGACCTCGGCGTGCGACGACTGCCTCGTGCGGTTCGTCGTGAACCGGGAACCGGGTGAGGCGGTCGTGTTCGACGCCGCCGAGGCGCGGGGTCTGCGCGCTCTGTCGAGTGCCGGGATGCTGCCGGAACTGCGCTACTTCGACGCGGCCGGATGAGGTGTCGGCCCGACACGATCGCTCGAGGTGTCGCTGAATTGCCCCCGGTGCCAGTGGCAGGCAAGGGTGGCACACCGACCATCCGGGGGAGCACGCCATGGACACCTTCGACGTCGACGGTCTGAACTGGGGTCTGCTCGTGCTGCGCTGCGGCCTCGGGCTGATCATGGTCGCCCACGGCTGGAACCACATCTTCGGCGGGGGGAAGATCACGGGAACGGCGGGGTGGTTCGACAGCCTCGGCATGCGTCCGGGGATCCTGCACGCCTGGTTGGCGAGCCTCACCGAGCTGGGGGTCGGCGCGATGCTCCTGGCAGGTCTGTTGACTCCTCTCGCCGCCGCGGGCGTGATCGGCGTGCTCTTCGTGGCGCTCATCACCAACCACCTGAAGAACGGCTTCTTCATCTTCCGCCCGGGTGAGGGCTACGAGTACGTGCTCTTCCTGATGGTCGCCGCGGCGGCACTGGGTGCCACGGGAGCCGGAGAGTGGTCGCTCGACGAGGCGATCGACGTGCACATCGACGCGTGGGCCGGATTCCTGGTCGCTCTCCTGGGCGGCGTGGGTGCGGCCACACTTCTCATGCTCGTGTTCTGGCGTCCGGACCCTCCGATGGTGGCCGGCGACCAGTAGGAGCGGAGTCAGGTTGCCGAAGATCGGCTGTCGACGGTGGCCGCGAGCAGAGGCACGGCCTCCCGCCAGTCGGCGGTGAGCGACAGGTCGCAGTGCTCGTGTATCGGGGCGTCGGGATCGGGGTTGACGCCGACGACGGTGCCCGCCGCCCGGATTCCGACGGAGTGGTTGAACTTCCCCGAGAGCCCGATCCCTATGTAGAGACGTGGCGCGATGGCGCGACCCGTGATGCCGATCTGACGGGCACGGGGGAGCCACCCCCGGTCGGTCACCTTCCGCGTAGCGCCGAGTTCTGCGCCGAGGGCGTCGAGCAGCGGGTCGAGCAGCGGGTACTCGTCGGGTTCGACGGCCTGGCCGACGCCGATCACGACCTCGGCCAGAGCGAGCGTCTCGATGTCGTCGTCGCGGGTGCGTGCGAGCACGTCGACACGACCGCGGTGTGGAATCGCGATCCGTTCGACCTCGGGCGTCACTGTGCGCGCAGCGGGAAGGGGGAGGACGCCGGCGCGCACTGTCACGAGCTGAATCTCGGAGGTGGCCGTGATGGCAGCGACGAGTTGCCCGCCGAACGCCGGCTTCCACGCGCGGAGTCGACCGTCGATCACGTCGAGTTCCACGGCGTCGCCGGTGAGGCCGCCGCCCACCCGGGCGGCGATCCGGCTCGCGACCTCGCGACCCCACGCCGTACTCGGTGCCAGCAGCGCCCACGGTGCCGTGGTCGCCGTCCAGTGCGCGGCGACGTCAGCCACGTCGTCTTCGGCGGTGGAGCCGACCAACTCCACGACGCGGTCGGCGCCCTGGTTCCCGAACATCGGGCGGCCTGCCGCCGGTTCGGCACCTGCGGTGCTGACGTCGAGCAGGCCCTCCGGCGTGACGTCGAGAAGAGCGGTGGAGCCGCCGGTATCTGCCGCCAGGCGCGCGGCCGCACCGAGCAACTCGGCCGTCTCGCGATGCCGGTCGGGTTCGCCGAGTACGGCCGTGACGGGACCGTCGCCGCCGGTCGCAGGTACGACAGTGGTCGGGGGTCTCGTCGTGGTGTCGAATGCGCCGCGAGCCTCGAGGGCTGCGACGGCGTCCTCCACCTGATCGTGGACCGGCCCCTCGAGGCGACGACCCTCGCGGGCCACCTCCAGTAGGCGGACGTCACCGACCCGTGTGGGGCTCGCGGCGGCGCCCCACGGGCCGGGCCCGAGGTCGTCAGCGCTGACGGTGGAGATGTGCACCGCATCGACCGCCGCTCGCCCCGCAGGATCGACCTTGCAGGGATCGCAGAGTCGCTCGGCGACCGAGCAGACGGCGGGGAGCTGCACCCGAGCGCGAACGATTCCGTCATCGTGCTCGCAGTGCGCGTCGAGCCCCCTGCCGTCGAGCTCGACGCTCTTCACGCCCGTCAGGAAAGGAAGGCCCATCAGCTCCGCGACCTCGGGACCCACCTGACCGGTGTCGGCATCGACGGAGTTGCGGCCCGCCAGGATCAGGTCGAATCGCCCCTCGCTCTCGAGCGCGCGTGAGATGGCGCGTGCCGTGGCGAGTGTGTCGGAGCCGGCGAAGGCGGGATCGGTCACGAGCACGCCACGGATCGTCGTCCCGAGCGCCTGGCCCCACGCGATCGCCTCACGCAACGTGTCCTCGGCGCTGGGAGGCCCGAGCGTCACGACCACGACCTCACCGCCGGTCGTCTCCGCCAGTTCACACGCCTTCGACACCGCGCGTCGGCAGTACGGGTTCATCTCCAGTTCGACACCGTCGCGGCGTAGGCGCCCGTCAGAATCGAGCTCCATCGTCTCGAACGCGGGGATCTGCTTGACGAGCGCCGCAATGCGCAACGGTTCGGACGGGCGCAATGGCCTGGCGGAATCGGGGGTCATGCACACCTGACGGTGAATCCGGCGGTGGCGTCGCGCCCTTACGCCAGAAGGGGAATGCCGCGCTTGCTGACTACGATGTCAGGTTAGCGGGACCGGAGGATGTATGGAAGCGCGTGAAGCCGTCATTGTCGACACGACGCGGACGCCGATCGGCCGACGCAAGGGCGCACTCGCGCACTGGCACCCGACCGACCTCCTGGGTCACACCCTCCGCGCCCTGGTGGAGCGCACTGACGTGGATCCGGGGAGGATCGACGACGTCGTCGGCGGATGTGTCACCCAGTCGGGTGAGCAGGGCTGCAACGTCACGCGCAACGCCTGGGTTGCAGCCGGTCTGCCGTGGCACGTCCCGGCCACCAGTGTCGACCGCCAATGTGGGTCATCACAGCAGGCCGCGCACTTCGTCGCCCAGGGTGTGATTGCCGGTGCCTACGACCTGGCGATCGCGTGCGGTGTCGAATCCATGACCCGTGCGCCGATGGCGTCGAACGCCAAGGGCGGCACCGGACCGTTCAGCGCCGATTTCATGGAGGCGTGCGACAACAAGCTCGGCATCCAGTTCTGGGTTGCGCAGGTGCTCGCCGACAAGTGGGGGTCACCCGCGAGGAGATGGACGAGTTCGCGCTCCGGAGTCACCAGCGGGCCGCACAGAACACCGACAGCGGCTTCTTCGACCGTGAGATCACACCTGTCCCCGTCAAGGGGGAGTCGGGAGAGGAAACAGGCGAGATGTTCACCGCCGACGAGGGCATCCGCCGCGAGACGACGATCGAGCAGCTCGCGGCGCTACCCGCAGCGATGTCCTGGGATCCCGACGAAGCACCCGACATCACCGCCGGGAACTCCTCGCAGACCAGTGACGGTGCGGCCGCGATGCTCATCGCCGAGCGCCGAACCGCCGAACGCCTGGGCCTGCCGGTGCGGGCTCGCTTCGCACACTTCGCCGTCGCTGCCGACGACCCTGTTCTGGTGTTGTCCGCCCCCAATCCGGCGACGCGCAAGCTACTCGAGCGCAGCGGTATGTCGATCGACGACTTCGACGCCATGGAGTGCAACGAGGCGTTCGCGGCGATCGCTCTGATGTGGGCCCGTGAGTTCACGCCCGACCCGGAGCGGTACAACCCGCGGGGCGGCGCCATCGCGCTCGGGCATCCGCTCGGTGCGAGTGGGGTGCGCATCATGGGGACCCTGCTCAACCATCTGGAAGCCACGGGTGGGCGCTACGGATTCCAGACCATGTGCGAGGGCGGCGGCCAGGCCAACGCCACCGTGATCGAGCGCCTCGGTTAGGGATGGGTCGTGACCGGGGGTCTCAGTCGCGACCGATCGTCCTCCAGCGTTTGCCGACGCCGGGGGTGTGAGGTGGCGACGGCTCGCGGTGTCGGTACACGACGTAGGGGCGGGTGAGGTAGGTGGCGGGGGCGCTCCACGAGTGGACGAATCGGGTGAACGGATACATGGCCAGGAAAAGCCAGGCAACGGTGATGTGGATCCGGTAGATCTCGGGGACACCGTTGAGTGCACTGACGTCGGGTTGGAACAACATGATGCTGCGCCACCAGACCGCGACCGAGGGCCGATAGTTGTAGCCCGGACCGAGAACGTTGTAGCCGACGGTGGTCAGCGTGCCGAGAATGACCATGAGCCAGAGCATCGACATGGCGGCGACGTCGATGCGTGTCGTTGCCCGCTTGACTCGGCCGTTGAGGACCCGGCGGAGCAACAGGATGACCATTCCGCTCAGGCAGATCACGAGCCCGGTGACACCGCCGACCTGAGCGACCAGGGTGTACTGGGCTTCGCTGATCCCGAGTGCTTCGGTGAACGATTCGGGAATGATGATCCCCAGCATGTGACCCGCGATCACCATCAGTGCGCCGTAGTGGAACAGCGGAGCACCGAGCTCGAGCCAACGCTTCTCGTAGATCTCCGACGACCGGCTCACCCACCCGAACTTGTCGTAGCGGTAGCGCCAGATGTGCCCGATCACGAATGTTGCCATCGCGAGGTACGGCAACACGAGGAAGAGAAGTATGTCGGGCATGGAGACGTTGTTCATCCGCCGCCTCCACGGCGGACCGGATCGGCCACCGCAACGTCGAGACCGACCTCTTCGGTCGGCGGGCCCTCTTGCATCAGGCGGTTGATTGCCCGGTCGCGTCCTGCGGTGATCGGGGGAAGTACATCAGTCACCGCAGCGAGCACCTCGGCGAACGGACTCCCGAGTGCGGTCAGTGACCGGCGGAGAAACTCGATCGATCCCTGATGGGTGATGAGTACCTCATCACCGCCCGACACCGTCGCCGCGAGCTCCAGGAGGGCGGGGAGGTAGTCGGGAAGCTCGTCGACCGGACCGGTGACGCCCAGCCGCCTGTACTCGTCGGCGATCTCGAGCAGGCTCTCACCGCGACGCCGCGTATCGCCGTCGGCAAAGTAGGTCAGGTCGAGCGAGCAGCGGCGTCGGTGCTCGAAGGTGTCGACGTAGCAGGTCTCGCGCTGCATCGGTTCCTGTTCGAGCCACCAGTCGAGAAATCCCCGGATCCGATGAAGTGGACCGGTGTCGATCTGGTTCGGAACGGCGGTATCCACGAGTGCGATCGCCGCGGGGTCGTCGGGGTAGCCGAGCAGGACGGCGGACACCTGAAAGACGAGCGAGCGGGTCGTCGCGTCGACGGTCGGCTGATGCGACCGTCGACCCTTCATCCCGATCATCGCGGTGGCGCTTCGCGGACGTTCAGCCGGACGCGGCCGTCTTCGTCGCGAGAGGTGTCGGCCTCGGGCATGACCATGTTCGACTCCTCCAGTCCGAAGGTGGCCGCGAGGTCCGGTCCGCCGGGGAAGTCGATGCTGCAGTGCTCGGACTGGCGGGCTCCCGTCTCCTCGCGGTGGCTGGTGGGGATGACATACCGTTCGTCGTAGGGGGCGAGCGCGAGAAGGCGGAACAGGTGCTCGAGCTGGTCCGGGCGCAGGCCGACGTCGGCGGCGAGGCTCTCGTTGCCTGCGCCGGTGAGCTGTTCCTCCCGTTTGAAGGCTCGCATGGCCGTGAGCCTCCGGAGTGCGGTCTCCACCGGCTTCGCGTCGCCGGCCGTCAGGAGATTCGCCAGGTAGTCGACCGGGATGCGCATGTGCTCGATGGCAGCGAAGACGTCCTCGGGCCGTTCGGCGTCGTATCCGCCCACGCTCATGGCGTCGACGACCGGGGACAGTGGTGGGACGTACCAGACCATTGGCAGTGTCCGGTATTCGGGATGCAACGGGAACGCCACGCCGAGGTCCTTGGCCAGGGCATAGACGGGTGAGCGCCCGGCCGCCTCGATCCAGTCGTGGGGCACACTCGATACCTCCGCGGCCGCGATCACCTCAGGATCGTGTGGGTCGAGGAAGAGGTCGCGGTGGGCCTCGATCAGATCCTGCTCGTCGGTGGTGGCCGCGACCTCGGTGACCGCGTCGAGGTCGTAGAGCACGATACCGATGTAGCGGATCCGGCCGACGCAGGTCTCCGAGCAGACCGTCGGCTCCCCGTCTTCGACGCGCGCGTAGCAGAACGTGCACTTCTCGGCCTTCGACGTGACGTGGTTGAAGTACACCTTCTTGTACGGACATCCCGACACGCAGAAGCGCCACCCGCGGCACTTGTTCTGATCGACGAGGACGATGCCGTCCTCTTCGCGCTTGTACATCGCGCCCGACGGACACGACGCGACACATGACGGGTTCATGCAGTGCTCGCAGATGCGCGGCAGGTACATCAGGAACACGTTCTCGTAGTCGAGCGTGATCTGTTCTTCGAGGCCGCGCATGTTCGGGTCCTCGAGGTAGCGCTCGTGAGCGCCGCCGAGGTCGTCCTCCCAGTTGGGGCCCCACTGGAGGTCAATCTCCTCGCCCGTGAGCCGGCTGTGGGCCGTCGCCACCGGTGCCCGGTCCGACTTGGGAGCGTTGGTCAGCGACGCGTAGTCGTAGGACCATGGTTCGTAGTAGTCATCGATCGTGGGAAGGTCCGGGTTCGCGAAGATCCGCATCAGCTTCTTGATCCGCCCACCGGACTTCAGCTTCAGCCTGCCGCGCCGGTTGAGGGTCCATCCGCCGTTCCAGCGGTTCTGATCCTCGTAGTGCTTGGGGTATCCGATTCCCGGCTTGGTCTCGACGTTGTTGAACCAGACGTAGTCGGTGCCGGTCCGGTTCGTCCACGCCTGTTTGCAGGTGGTGGAGCACGTGTGGCAGCCGATGCACTTGTCGAGCGCCATCACCATCATGAACTGCGCACGAACTCTCATCAGTACGTCACCGCCACGGTCCGCTTGCGGACGATCGTCACTTCATCGCGTTGGACACCTGTGCATCCGTAGTAGTTGAACCCGAACGCCTGTTGCGCGTACCCGCCGATCATGTGGGTCGGTTTCAGCAGGATGCGTGTCAGTGAGTTGTCGGTGCCGCCCGACCTGCCGGTCTTCTGGGTCTTCGGGTTCTGCACGTGACGGTCCTTGGCGTGGTACACGTAGCACGTTCCCTGCGGCATCCGAGGCGTCACGATGGCCCGACAGGCCAGGACCCCGTTGCGGTTCCACGCCTCGATCCAGTCGTTGTCGACCACACCGATCGTCTCGGCGTCCTCGACCGACAACCACATTCCGGGGCCTCCTCGATGCAGGGTCAACATCAGGATGTCGTCCTGGTATTCGGAGTGGATCGACCACTTGGAGTGCGGCGTCAGGTAGCGCAGGACCACCGCTCCGGGACCGAGGTCGTCGACCTCGGGGTAGTGCTCGGGCATGTTCAGGGGCGGACGGTAGATCGGAAGCTGCTCGCCGTACTCGGCCATCCAGTCGTGGTCGAGGAAGGACGAGATTCGGCCGGTGAGCGTGTGCCACGGCTTGCGGCGCTCCACGTTGATCGTGAACGCCGAGTACTGCCGCTCGCCGCTCTCGTCACCGGACCACTCGGGGCTGGTGAGGGTCTTGTGGGGATGCTTCTGGGCGTCGGTCCAGCGGATGTGCGTGGATTCCTCACCCGCGACGAGATCCGCCAACGGGAGCCCGACCCGTTTCTCCAGCGACCGGAACCCGGCCGCCGACATTGCGCCGTTCGAAGCGCCCGACAGCGCCAGCATGACCTCGGCGACCTGACTGGCACGTTCCATCGACGGTCGGCCGTCTCCGACTCCTCCGAGCACGGTTCCGTTGGCCTCGGCCAGCCACTCGATCATGTCGCCCGGCGACCAACGGGCGCCCTTCGCGCCGATTCCCTTCTCATCGATCCGCGACCCGAGGCTGGTCAACTTCTCGGCCACCGCGCCGAAGTCGCGCTCCACGACCACCAGGCCCGGCATCGTCTCGCCGGGGACCGGCTCGCAGTCACCGGCGCGCCAGTCGAGCGCATGTCCACCCGGCTGCGCCGTCTCGCGCGGGGTGTCGTGACCGTGCGAGGTCGCAACCACGTCGCGACGTACGCCGAGATGACGTGCGGCCATCGGCGCGAACACCTCGGCCAATGAGACGAAGGAATCCCAATCGTCGCGGGCTTCCCACGGAGGATCGATCGCCGCATTGAACGAATGGACGAACGGATGCATGTCGGTCATGGACAGGTCGAACTTCTCGTACCACGTCGCGGCCGGTAGGACGACGTCGGAGTAGTGCCCCGTGGAGGTCATCCGGAAGTCGAGGTTGACGAGCAGATCGAGCTTCGCCTCCGGCGCCTCGTCGCGCCATACGACATCACGCGGTCGCTGTTCGGGCGGTGCCTCCTTCGCCGAGGCGTTGTCGTCGGCGCCGAGGAGATGCCGCAGGAAGTACTCGTGACCCTTACCGGAGCTGCCCAGCAGGTTGGAGCGCCACACGAACATCATCCGCGGGTGGTTGCGCGGGTCGTCCGGATCGTCCACCGAGAAGCTGAGGTCTCCCGACTTCAACTCGTCGACCACATGCTCGTCGACCGACTTGCCCGCGGCCTCGGCCTCGTCGGCGATGTCGAGTGGATTGCGGGCGAACGTCGGGTACGTGACCTGCCAACCCGTTCTCACCGACTGTGCCAAACAGTCGACCGGTGTCATGCCCTCGAAACGCGATGAGCCCAACGGTGATGCCAGCTGGTCGGGCCCGATCACCTCGTAGCGCCACTGATCGGAGGCGAGATAGAACCACGCGGTCCCGTTGGTCTGGCGTGGGGGACCGCCCCAGTCCAACGCATGGGCGACGGTCACCCAGCCGGTGAAGGTACGGATCTTCTCCTGGCCGACGTAGTGCGACCACCCGCCACCATTGCGACCCACGGTTCCACAGGCCGTGAGCATGGTGATGATCGCTCGGTAGATGGTGTCGGAGTTGAACCAGTGGTTGATGCCCGCGCCGAGGATCACCATCGACCGGCCGTCGGTCGCCTCGGCGTTCTGTGCAAACTCCCGGGCGACCCGCTCCACGACCTCGGCCCTCACCGAGGTGATCGACTCCTGCCATGCCGGTGTGTAGGGCGTGTCGGCGTCGCCGTAGCCGCTCGGCCACGTCCCCGGTAGGCCGTCACGACCGACGCCGTACTGGGCGAGGAGCAGATCGAAGACGGTGGTGACCAGATGGTCGCCGATCCTGATCGCGGGGACGCCGCGGGTCATGGTCGACGCGGGTGTGGTGTCGAACCGCGGGACCTCCACCTCGACCGCCTCGTGTGGTCGGTCCAACAGCGTCAGCACGGGGTCCAGGCCGCCCAGGTCGAGATTCCAGTGACCCTTGCCCGAATCGGTCCAACGGAACCCCATCGAACCGTCCGGCACCACAGGATCGCCGGTGGCGGAGTCGAGCAACACGGTCTTCCACTCAGCACCCTCGGTGTCGTCGCCGAGATCGGACGACCGGAGCAACTTGTCGGCCACGAGCCCTCCCGACTCGTGTTCCCGCAGAGTCACGAGGAACGGCCAGTCGGAGTTCTGTTTCGTGTACTCGGTGAAGTAGGGGACCTGCCGGTCTGCGTGGTACTCCTTCAGAATCACGTGGCCCATCGCCATGGCCAACGCACCGTCGGTTCCGGGCGCAGCGGGGAGCCAGTCATCCGCGAACTTGGTGTGCTCGGCGTAGTCGGGGGCGACGACCACGACCTTCTGGCCGCGGTACCGGGACTCGACCATGAAGTGCGAGTCGGGAGTGCGGGTCACCGGGACGTTGGAACCCCACACCAACAGGTACGAGGCGTTCCACCAGTCGGCGGCCTCGGGAACGTCGGTCTGGTCACCGAACACCTGTGGCGACGACGGCGGCAGATCCGCATACCAGTCGTAGAACGAGAGCTGAGCGGCCCCGGTCAGGGCGAGATAGCGGGAGCCCGATGAATAGGACACCGGCGACATCGCCGGTAGCGGCGTGAACTGGGCGACCCGGTCCGGACCGTGCTCCTTGATCGTGTGGACCTGCGCAGCCGCCACCAACTCCAGCGCTTCCTCCCAACCGGCGCGGGCGAAACCCGCCTTGCCGCGTTCGGAGGTGTATCCGGCGCGCGTCTCCGGGTCAGAGACGATGGACGCCCACGCATCGACCGGATCCGAATGCGTCGCCCTCGCAGTCCTCCATGCTTCGAGCAGCGCACCCTGATGTACGGGTGCTTCACCCGTGACGGGTTGTAGACGTACCACGAGAAGGACGCGCCGCGGGGGCAACCGCGTGGCTCGTGGTCCGGCATGTCCGGGGATGTCTCGGGGTAGTCGGTTGCCTGCGTCTCCCAACTGATGATCCCGTCGCGTACGTAGACCTTCCACGAACAGGAACCGGTGCAGTTCACCCCGTGCGTCGACCGGACCTCCACGTCGTGACGCCAACGCTCCCGGTAGAACTCCTCCCAAACCGAGGGGTCGCTCCGTTCGACCACCCGTCCATCCCGGGACGGCGTGCCTCGTGTCAGGTACCGCTGACGTCCGAGCAGCTGCTGGACCGCTGCGGCATCGGGTGCTGCAGCCGGCGGCTCATTGCCCGTCGTCGTCATCTGCCATTCTCCATCGGGGACGTGGCACTCGCCGCTACTTGCGTGGGAGCTTGATCGCCTTGTCGGCAATGATGTTCTTCTGCACCTCGGTGGCGCCGGCACCGATCGTCGTGTAGCGCTGGAACGAGTAGAGCCGCGCCCAGCTCCCACCGTCGATGGCGCCCTCACCGCCGCGCAGGATCAGGCCATTCGGGCCGAGCATGTCGATGGCCAACTCGGCCAGATCCTGCGCGAGGTGTGACCACTGGAGCTTGGCCAGTGGGACCTCGGGCCAGTTCTTCTGCTTCTTGAGGATCTTGGTGAGCGCCCGGTAGTTCAGGAGCTTGGTGAGCTCGATCTGGGTCCAGGTGCGCGCGATGCGCTCGCGGATACCCGGGTCGTCGAGCGCCCCGGGATTCGTGGCACGCGCCGCGTTGATGATCGAGCGCAGGTCGTTGCCGAGAGTGATGGCGAGGCCCGCGGTGCCCACCCGCTCCTGCCCAGGGTGCCCATGGCCACCTGCCATCCCTCCCCCTCGCCGCCGAGTCTCGACGATGCCGGGATGCGCGCGTCGGTGAAGAAGACCTCGCAGAACATCTCCTCGTCCACGAGATCACGGATCGGGCGGGCGGATATCCCGGGTGTGTCCATGTCGATGATGAACGCCGTGATGCCTTCGTGTTTGGCGCCGCGCTCTATCGCCGTCGGATCGGTGCGCAGGAGAAAGAGGCCCCACTTCGCCAGATGTGCCGTGGACGTCCAGATCTTCTGACCGTTCACCACGTACTCGTCGCCGTCGGCGACGGCGGTCGTGCGCAGGTTGGCGAGGTCGCTGCCGGCTTCGGGTTCGGAGAACCCCTGGCACCAGTGCTCCTCGGCGGAGAGGATGCCTGGTAGCCACTGTTGCTGCTGCTCCTCGGTTCCCCACTCGATGATCATCGGGCCGATCTGCCACAGACCGTTCGCGTTGTAGATCCCCGGAGTGCGGGCGCGGGCCATCTCCTCTGCGTAGATGACGTTCTGAGTGGGTGTCGCCTCGCGACCGCCCCATGAGACCGGCCAATTGATGGCCGCCCACCGGCCTTCGTGCAGGAGTCGCTGCCAGGCCTGGCGTCGTTGCTGACTCCGTGCCGATCCCGCCGCCTGACCACCGCCGGGGTCGTCGTCGCCGGAGAACTCGGTGAGGAACGCCGGCAGGTTCACGTCGAGCCACGCCCGCAGCTCCTCTCTGAAGGCCTCGTCCTCGGGCGTGTTTGCGAAGTCCACGGCGCGCACGATAGCCCCGGGCGGGCGCGATGACTAACGTCCGTGTCAGGTCTCGCGACAAGGAACGCGGCAGAGGAAAGGCGCATGGACTTCACGTTCTCCGACGATCAGGACCAGCTCCGGGACGCTGTGCGCAGCTTTCTCGCCGCGGAGGCGCCGGCCTCCTATCGCTCGGCGATGGCCGACGAGCTCTCCGGTGTGACGCTCGGGCAGTGGGAGAAGGTCGCATCCCTCGGTTGGCCGGGCATGCTCGTTTCCGCGCGCCATGGCGGCCTGGGCCTGGGCCTCGTCGACATGGTGGTCGTGCTCGAGGAGATGGGTCGCGTTTCCTATCCCGGGCCGTTCTACTCGTCGTCGGTGGCGGCCACGCTGGCAGCGCGTCGCCTCGCCGTCGACGAATTGCTCCCCCAGCTCGCTGCGGGAACCGTCCGCGGCACGATCGCGCTCGAGGAATCCGGTCACGGGGACCCGGTGGCGCGTGTTCGCACGCGGGCACGGCGCAAGGGTGCCCAGTGGGTGGTGTCGGGCGTCAAGCCGCTCGTTCTCGACGGCCACACGGCCGATTGGGCGCTGGTCGCCGCGCGTACCGAAGAGGGACTCGGGACGTTCCTCCTGGAGTCACCCGCCGGTGAGCCGGTCCCTACGATGGACCCGACACGAAAGGCCGCGTGTCTCGATCTCCACGAACGACCGGTGGAACCAGTTGGTCCACCGGGTGACCACACGGCTCTGTGGCGACGGATCGTCGACGACTGCGCCGTGATGTTGTGTGCGGAGTCGGTGGGCGCAGCAGAGGCCGCCTGGCATCTCGGTGTCGAGTACGCCAAACAACGTGTCCAGTTCGGCCGACCGATCGCCAGCTTCCAGGCCATCAAACACAAGGCCGTCGACATGCTCCAGGCCGTGGAGCTCGCACGCGTCGGCACGCACTACGCGGCGTGGGCCTCCGACGTCGGCGACGAGATGCGTGAGCACGCCACGGCCATGTGCAAGGGGTTCGTGGGCGAGGCGGCAGTGTTCGTGTCCGGTCAGGACATCCAGATCCACGGTGGCGTGGGTTTCACGTGGGACTGCGACGCCCACTGGTACTACAAGCGCGCCAAGGTGAACGACCTCCTCTGTGGCTACCAGGGTTGGCAGCGGGAACGTCTTGCCGATCTCCTGCTGGCCGACGCCTGAGGTGGTCACCACCCCGTGAGTGGCGCCCCGTGAGCCCCGCCCCGTGAGCTCCGAGGTCGACTCGGTCACGCTGTCGGAGGCGGTGGCCGCGCACGTACATGCCGGCGACTCCCTGCACCTCGTGGTGGGGCACACGCGCTGGAGCGCAGGGGCGTTCGAGATCGTGCGCCAGTTCTGGGGGAGGGATCCCCGCTTCGAACTCGTCATGTTGAGCCTGTCGAGCCTCGGGACGCTCTTCTTCCGCGGCGACATGGTGAGGCGGGTGGTCACCGGGTATTCGGGCGATACGTTTCCGAACTTCACACCCAACCCGATCTTCGCCTCCGCGTACCGGGACGGACGCGTCGCGGTCGAGCACTGGTCGTTCCTCACCTTCGCTCAGCGACTCGAGGCGGCGGCCCGCGGACTCCCGGCGGTCACGACACGTTCGCTGCACGGGTCGTCGATGGCGGACAACGCCGCCTACTCGCAGGTCGACACGGAGTTCGGCGAGGTGGGACTCCTCGCTCCGTTGCAACCCGACGTCGCGGTGCTCCACGCTCCGGTGGCCGATCGAGCGGGCAATGTAGCGATCCACCCACCGCTGCTCGAAGGCGTCTGGGGTGCCCTCGCCGCCCGGCGGGGAGCGATCGTGACGGTCGAACGGATCGTCGAGAATCTGAAGCCGTGGGCACACCTGGTGTGCATTCCGGCGCACCGGACCCTGGCGGTCGTCGAGGCTCCTCTGGGGGCCCATCCCGGCGGGCTGTTCGCGGCCGGTCTCCCGGTCAGCGGGTACGGCGAGGACTACGACTTCTGGGTCGACGTGCGGAACCGTTCGCGTCGGGACGACTTCGACGACTGGATCAGGGAGTGGGTGCTCGACGTCGACGGACACCGCGGCTACGTCAGGAAGCTCGGCCGGGACAGGATCGAAGTGCTTCTCGAGCGCGCCGATCGCGAGTCGTGGCGCCAGGACCGAGACGCCCATCCTGTCGATACCGCGGCACCGGTGAATGCCTGGGAGACCGCTGCTGCCTTCGGTGCTCGTTACCTGGTCGGGCGTGTGGAGGCCCTCGACGCCGACGCCGTCCTGGCAGGTGCCGGTGTCGCGAACCTGGCCGCGTGGTTGGCGTGCGACACCGCACGACGCGCGGGTCGTGAGGTGCAACTCACGGCGGAGATCGGTCTCTGGGGTTACGAGCCCACCCCCGCCGACCCGTTCGTGCTCAACCACCGCAACTTTCCGACGTCCTCGATGCTCGGCGACGCCGACATGGTCCTCGGCACGTTGGTCGGCGGTGCCGGCACGACGACCGTCGCCTGTCTCGGTGGCGCGCAGGTCGACCGGTTCGCCGACATCAACTCGACCCTCGTGCCCGACGGCCCGTTTCTCGTGGGATCGGGTGGTGGCAACGACACGGCGAGCACCTGCACCGAGGCGGTGGTCGTGGCGACGCTGAACCCGAAGCGGACCCCACCCGAGTGCGGGTACGTCACGTCTCCCGGCCGGGTGGTCCGTGCCCTGGTCACCGATCTCGGCATCCTCGAGAAGCCTGATCTCGAACCGGGAACGGAGTTGGTCCTCACCGCCGTCCCGGAGGGCGACGGTTCCCTCGACGAGAGGATCGCACGTGCGCAGGCCGCCTGCGGGTGGGATCTCGCTGTCGCCGACGACGTGTCAGAGCTGTCTCCCCCGACCGCGGGGGAGGTCCGCGCCCTTCGGGCCTGGGACCCGCAGGGATGGTTCCTCCGCCCCGACTGAGCCTCACTCGTAGTGGGAACAGCCCCACCTAGCGCAGGAACGATACTCCGGATACGAGAGGGTTTGTCGCTTTTCGGAAGATCGGCTACGCTCAACGCTCGAGGTGCGTGATCATCCGAGTCGACGGACGGTCGGCTCGCCGGCGAGCGGACACGGGGGCCGGACGTTGCAGATACGGCTGCAGACACGGCTGCGGACACGGCTGCGGACACGGCTGCGGACACGGCTGCGGGCCACGGGTGTCGTGATCGCGGCGGTCGCGGTGCTCGCCGCCGCGTGCAGCTCCGGAGGTTCCGACAGCTCCCAAGGCGACGCCGAGGTCGCGGGCGAACAGGTCGCACGCGTCGAGGTCGGTGCGGCCAGCACGTCGGTGCTGCCGCTCGTCGACGGCGAACAGGCCTATCTCGACGATCTACCCGGACCCGACGGCGCGACGTCACTCGGAAGTTTCGTGAAGGAGTGGGACGTCGGCCAGGTCGCCGTGGGCAACGGCGCGAGCGAGGCGCACTGGGTGCGCGACGATGTTCGTGCCAAGGCGATCGCCATCCGAGACCCCGACTCCGGACAGACGCAGGTGATCGCGACGAACGACCTCTACATGGTGTTCCGGCCCGACGTCCAGGCGCTTCGCGACCGCGTCGCGGAGCGCCTCCCCGCCGACGTCGCTGACGACGTGCAGGTTCAGGTCGCGTCGAGCCACAACCACCACGGCCCCGACACCGCGTTCCAGGTGAACCACGACTGGTACGACTCGGCGCTCGACCGATGGGCCGATGCCGTGGTCGAGGCCGTCGAATCAGTCGAACCCGCGACTCTCGAGACGGCGAGCGGTGAGCACTACTTCGGTGTCACCTCCACCCGCGACCCGCAGGTCATCGACCCCATCCTCAACGTCCTCCAGGCCACGGGCGAGGACGACGAGATCATCGCCACACTCGTCAACTGGAGCAACCACCCCGAGGCGACCCTGAACTGGGGAGGTCACCGCCCCCGACGCCGACTGCGTCGCCCTCGGTGAGCAACCGGGCTGTTCGGCCGAGAACGCCTACTTCACAGCTGACTACCCCGGACACATGTCCCGCGTCATCGAGGACGCCGTCGGCGGCGAGGCACTCTTCGTCAACGGCGCCATCGGCGCCCTGCTCACGCCACTCGGCGCCCCGGTGTGGGAGGTCGATGCGCAACACCCCATCGGTAACGGTTACACCGTCCCGGAGGGGGCCGCATTCCCGGGTGACACCGCAACGTCCGTCGACAAGAACTTCCGACGAACGGCCGTCATCGGTGAACAGCTGGGCCTTGCAGCACTCGACCTGCTCGACGAATCGGGTGTGTCGCTCGCCGACGCCACGATGAGTTTCGAGCGCGAAGAGTTCTTCACCCGCGTCTCCAACATCGGCTTCCGGGTCCTGGGTGTGGTCGACGAGGGCACGGGCCGTGCGGGTCTCGGTCACGAGCCGATCGTGTTGTACGACTGCGAGCCCGGTGAGCCCACCGAGGAGACCTGCACCGACGTGGGAACGGCCACGGAGACCGATCCCGAGATCGAGCTCGACGTGCGCAAGGGTGAGTTCGTGACGACCGAGGTCGGCGAGCTGACCATCGGTCCTATCGACATGGTGTTCATCCCCGGTGAAATCCAGTCGACGCTCACGATGGGTCTGCCCGCCGACTTCCGCGACGATCCCGAACGCTTCTACGTCGAGCCCGAGGCCCACGCCGTGGGTGACGAGTTCACGATTCCCGGTTACGTGCGCAACCTCTTCGACGACGAGTACACCTGGATGATCGGGCTCGGAAACGACCAGCTCGGCTACATCGTGCCGATCAGCGACTACCGGCTGACGTGCACGGCCGACATCGAGCTACTCGGAGGAGCGCCGGGGACGTGTGCGGAGCTGGCCGCTGCCGGTGAACTACCGCTGGCGGAAGCGATTCCGGCTGTCGAGTGCCACGCGGCGGCTGCCGATCCCGGCTACCTCGCCGGCAACTTCAGCGAGACGGCCGCCGCGGCGATCGAAGAGGGCTGTCGCTACGGCCAGGGCATCGGAAACCAGCTGGGCATCCACCCCGAGGACCACTACGAGGAGACCAACTCCGCCGGATGGGATCTCGCCGACGATGTGCTGGGTGCGCTCATGCACCTCACCGGCGTCGACGACGACACCCAGGTCAACCCCGACTTCGCCGGATACTCGCCGCTCAACCCGCCACCGTCCGGCTAAGGCGGCGCGCGGCGCGCGGACCTCCTATCCTGCGGCTCGGATATCGGGCCAGGGCAGGGAGTGCTGAGTGGGCCAGGTCGTTCTGAGCGGTGTCACCAAGCGCTTCGACGGCCTGGCGGCGGTCGACGATCTCACGCTCGACGTCGCCGACCGTGAGTTCCTCGTACTCCTCGGACCCTCGGGTTGCGGGAAGTCCACGGCGCTCCGCATGATCGCCGGCCTCGAAGAGATCGACGAAGGCACGATCTGGATCGGCGACAGGGTCGTCAACGACGTCGAGGCCCGTGACCGCGACATCGCGATGGTCTTCCAGACCTACGCCCTCTACCCGCACATGACGGTCGCCGCCAACATCGAGTTCCCTCTGAAGGCGCGAAAGGTCGCGCCGGACGAACGTGCCCGACTGGTGACCGAGGCCGCCGAAACCCTCGGACTGTCCGATCTCCTGGATCGCCGGCCCGCGCAGCTCTCGGGTGGCCAGCGCCAACGGGTTGCCCTCGCACGGGCCATCGTGCGGCGACCCGCCGTGTTTCTCATGGACGAGCCGCTATCGAACCTCGACGCCAAACTACGCGTGCAGACGCGCGCTGAGCTCGTGGATCTCCATCGGCGCCTCGAGGCGACTGTCATCTACGTCACCCACGACCAGGTGGAGGCGATGACGATGGGAAGCCGCATCGCCATCCTCGACCAGGGCGTGCTCCAGCAGGTGGCGCCTCCCCAGGAGGTTTACGAGCGTCCGGCCAATCTGTTCGTGGCGCGCTTCATCGGGAATCCGCCCATGAACACAATGGCGGGAGAAGTCGTGCAGGAGGGCGCGGACGTCGGGGTTCGGCTTCGGGGCGGGACCATTCCCTTGCCCTCAGGGATCGCCGGCGTTGTGCGTGAGCGCGATCTTGCCGAGCTCATCGTGGGGGTTCGTCCTGAGCACGTCACGATGTCCGCGGACGGCTTCATCGAGGCCACGGTGGTAGTCGTGGAGTCGTTGGGCCATGAGCGACACGTGATCTGCGACGTCGCGGGCCCGCCGTTCGTCATCGTGCGCCAATCCATCGATGAGCAGCCACCGGCGGAGGGCGACATCGTCCGGCTCTCCACGGAAGCCGACTCGTTGCACGTGTTCGAAGCGGAGACCGGTGAGCGCGTCGACACCGACGTTCCCTCGGGGGCGGCGCCGACGTGAACCGGCTGTCCCGGGTCGGGGTGATCCGGTTGTCCCGGGCCGGGCGCGAGCGCTTCTACGCGCTCGTGCTGCTGCTCCCGTCGATCGTCGTGTTCGGGTTCTTCTCCTACTACCCGTTCGTGCGGACGGTACGCGACGGGATGTTCAAGTCCAACAAGTTCGGCACCAACGAGACGTTCGTCGGTCTCGACCAGTACTGGGACGTTCTCCAGTTCGCCGGTCTTCCACAACAGCCTGAAGGTCACCGGGCTGTTCGCCCTCTACACCGTGATCCCGGGGATGATCCTCGGTCTCGGCCTCGCTCTTCTGGCGCACCAGAGGGTGCGCGGCATCGGTTTCTTCCGAACGGTCTTCTCGTCGACGGTCGCCACGTCAGTGGCCGTGGCATCGGTGATGTGGATCACGCTGCTGAACCCGCAGATCGGCCTGATCAACTACTACCTCGGGACGAACATCGATCTGCTGACGGATCCGACGTGGGCGCTCGTCGCCGTCTCGGCCACGACCGTCTGGCTCAGCCTCGGTGTGACGTTCATCGTGATGTCGGCGGGTCTCCAGGGCGTGCCCGAAGACATGCTCGAAGCGGCCACGGTCGACGGTGCGGGCCCGTGGATGCGGTTCCGCAAGGTGACGCTGCCGTTGTTGTCGCCGACGCTGCTCTTCTCGCTCGTGGTGCTGACGATCAACGCGTTCCAGTCGTTCGGTCAGATCGACCTGCTGACCCAGGGTGGACCGAACGGCAAGACCGATGTGATCGTCTACAACCTCGTGCAGACGTCGCGCCAGGTACCCGGGCGCGCCGCCGCACAGGCCGTCGTGCTGTTCCTCATCATCTTCACCCTGACGCTGGTCCAACTGAGGTTCCTCGAACGGCGCGTCCACTACGAAGGGGGCGTTGGTGGCTGACACGCAGCATCGTCGCTCGGGCAGCCTTCTCCGCACGGTCCTTCTCTACGTAGCCCTCGTGGTGGCGGCGTTCATCGTGCTGTTCCCGATCTACATCACGGTGGTCAACTCGCTGCTCCCCCTCGGCCAGATTCTCGGAAAGCCGCCCAAACTCTTCCCGACCGATCCCCAGTGGGGGAACTACGCCGAGGCGTTCACCAACGGTCGGATGGCCCGCTACCTCGTCAACAGCGCCATCGTGACGACGCTGATCATGGTCGGGCAGGTGGGAACGTCGATTCTCGCCGGCTACGCGTTCGCCGTCCTGCGGTTCCCGTTCAAGAACACGCTGTTCATGCTCTTCCTGGCGACATTGATGCTCCCGATCGAGGTGACCCTGGTCGCGAACTTCCAGACGATCCAGACCCTCGGATGGCAGGACACCTACCAGGGCCTCGCCGCACCGTTCCTGGCCATCGGCTTCGGGACCTTCCTCATGCGCCAGGCGTTCCTGGGCGTGCCCCGCGACCTGCGCGATGCCGCCGCTCTGGACGGCTACGGGCACTTCCGCTTCATGGCGCGGGTTGCCGTGCCGCTGGTGCGCCCGTCGGTTGCTGCGCTCGCGGTGTTCTCGTTCCTCCTGGCCTGGAACCAGTACCTCTGGCCGCTGCTCATCACCGATGATGCGGACATGCGCACCGTGCAGATCGGCCTGCGAACGCTCAAGGGTGAGGGCGCGGCGGGCCTCGACGTTCTCTTTGCAGGTACGGTGATTGCCGCCATTCCGATTTTTGTGCTCTTGATCGTGTTCCAGAAGCAGCTCGTCCGAGGTCTCACCTCGGGCGCCGTGAAGGGCTGAGGCCCGCAACCGAGGAGATCCGATGCCGAAGGTGTGGATGCGACGCTTCGCCCTGCTGATCGTGGCCGTCATGGCCCTGGCTGCGTGTTCGAGTGGGAGCGACTCGAGCGGTGAGGGCGGTGGAGGTGGCTCCGACGCGGGTGACTGCCCGGTCGGTGCCGTCGACGACGCCGGTGGGACGACCGAGATCGAGTTCTGGCACACGATGACCGATGCCAACCTCGAGACCCTCGAGGCGCTCGTCGCCGACTACAACGCGTCGCAGAGCGCCGTCAAGGTCACAGCGGTCTACCAGGGCACCTACGCGGAGAACCTCAGGAAGTACACGACGGCCGTGCGCGGCGGCGGCGATCTGCCCGACCTCATCCAGCTCGAGGACACCGCGACCCAGACGATGATCGACAGCGGAACCGTGGTGCCGGCACAGGCGTGTGTCGACGCGGCCGACTACGACACGTCCGACTACATCCAGAAGACCCTCGACTTCTACACCGTGAACGACGTGCTCTACCCGATGCCGTGGAACGTGTCGAACCTGCTGCTGTACTACAACAAGCAGGCCTTCGAGGCCGCGAGACTCGACCCGGAAGTGGCTCCGCGCACCCTCGCCGACATTCGTGAGGCCTCCCAGGCCATTGTCGAAGCCGACGCGGCGAAGGCGGGCTTCGCCCTCAAGCTCGACCCGTGGTGGCTCGAGCAGATGACGGCGTCGGTGGGGGAGGAGTTCGTGAACAACGAGAACGGTCGCGCCGAGCGCGCCACGGAAGCCACCTTCGACAACGACGCGGGCCTCGAGGTGTACCAGTGGATGCAGGACATGGTCGACGACGGCCTCGCGTCGAACACCGGCAGTCCCGAAGGCGGCAACTTCGACAATCTCATTTCGATCGGCACTGCCGAAGCGGCGATGACGATGGACACGAGCGCCAGCCTGGGGACCATCCGGGACGTTCTCGCCTCGGGAGACTTCCCGAACGTGACGCTGGGGGTCGGCCCCCGGGCGAATCTCGAGGGTGAGGAGCTGAACGCGGTGGTCGCCGGAGGAGCCAACTACATCATCAACGAGGGTTCGCCTGCCGAGCAGGACGCCGCCTGGCAGTTCCAGACATGGCTCAACGAGCCGGAGCAGCAGGCCACGTGGGCCGTCGGTACGGGATACATCCCGATCCGCGAGTCGTCGGCCGACCTGCCCGAGATCCAGGAGCTCTGGGCGGCCGAGCCGGAGTTCAAGGTCGCCTACGACCAGCTTCTCGGTGGGGAGAGCAACGTGGCCACGGCGGGCCCGGTGATCGGCCCGTACCGCGAGGTGCGTGACGGCATCATCGCCTCGTTCGAGAGGATGCTCGGCGAGGGCGTGTCACCCGAGGACGCCATCGCCGGCGCGAACTCCGAAGCCGACTCCATCATCCAGGAGTACAACGACCTCAACTCCTAGCGGGTGAGGATCGTGACGCCGGCGTTGGCGCCGCGGCCCACGGTGTGGCCGAGCGCGACGCGGGCGCCGTCGACCTGCCGTGGTCCCGCGGCACCGCGCAGCTGCAGCGTGAGCTCGACGACCTGGCCGAGCGCGGACGCGCCGAGCGGCTCACCCTTGGAGAGCAGGCCTCCGCTCGGGTTCACCGGAAGCGGCCCACCGAGGTGCGTGTGCCTCGCGTCGATCCACGCGGCGGCCTCACCCGGTGGGCACAATCGCAACTCCTCGTAGGACAGGAGTTCGCGGGCTGAGTCGGTGTCCTGGCACTCGACGACATCGAGATCTCCCGGCCCCACACCGGCCGCCTCGTAGGCGGCGTCGGCCGCGAGGGTCGTGGGAGCGGGGATGCTGTCGTCGACCAGGCCGGCGAGGGGCGTCGCCTCGCCGAGCACGCTTCCGGGAAGGTGCGAGCGGACCTCGGCCGCAGTCAGACGGATCTCACCGCCGGCTCCCGAGGCCCTCCGGAGCACGAGTGCCGCGGCTCCTTCGTTGGGGGAGCACAGCATGAAGAGCGTCAAGGGGTCGCAGACCATCGTGGATGCGAGAACCTGCTCGCGGGTGACGGCCTCGCGGTACATCGCGTCGGGGTTTCGAACGCCGTTGTCGTGGTTCTTCACCGACACCTCGGCGAGATGTTCGCGGGTCACGTTCGAGGTCTCCATCAGCCGTCGTGCTCGAAGCGCGAAGTAGGCCGGAGTGGCGGCAAGGCCGGCTTCTTCCCGCCACGGCTCGAAGAAGGACGAGCGGATGATGCCCGCCGACATCTTCTCCATCCCGAAGACGAGAACCGTGTCATGGCGTCCGGAGCGGATCGACTCCACCGCGAGGGACAGGGCGGCGCCGCCGCTGGCGCATCCCGCCTCCACCGTGTAGATCGGCATGCCGGTCATCCCGAGCGAGCCCAGCACCTTGTGGGCCGCGGCGACTCCCGAGTAGACCGACGCGCAGAACGCGGCGTCGAAGCCGGAGTGCGCGAGTTCGGCGTCGAGAAGCGCAGCGCGCACCGCAGCGGCGCCGAGATCGGTCACGGAGGTTCCTTCGAAGCGTCCGAAGGCGTGGAGACCGGTCCCGGCGACGGCCACTTCGTACGAGCCCGCTCCGCCGCTCATCCTGCTTCCCCGTCCGCGCCCGGTGGGTCGGTGTCCGGCGGAACGCCCATGTCGGTGACGGGGGCGAAGGCGTAGGTCTGCACGACACGACCCTCGTCGTCGGTGTGGAGATCGTCGACGACGAGGCGCATCGGCATGCCTGCCGTGAGCTGTCGTGGGTCGGACTCTGTCAGGCGTGTCACGATCCGGATGCCCGCCTCGAGTTCGACGACGCCGAACCCGAAGGGCACCGGCCCCCGGTATCCGGGTGGCTCGCGCAGTACCGAGGTCCAGGTCCACAGGGAGGCCTCGCCGTCGAGCAGCTCCTGGGTGACGGTCGTGGCGGCGCAGTAGGGACATGTGGACTGCTGCGGGAAGTGCAGCCGTGCGCAGTCGTTGCACCGGCCGGTGATGAGGAGCGGCGTGCCACCCTCCACGATGGCGAACAGGCCGTCGCGTACCGGAAACGTGTCGGACACTCTCATGATCCGGCCTTGTGTGGCGGAGCGGTGGCGATCACACCGTCGCGCTCGAGTTCGGCGAGCGTCGTGTCGTCGAGACCCGGGAGCTCGCCGAGAACAGCTCGCGTATCGGCGCCGAGAAGCGGTGCTCCGTCGGGAGTCGACACGTTTCCACCGACGAACCGGGGAAACGGCGCCTGCTGCCGAACCTCCCCCAGAACGGGGTCGTCGACGTCCACCAGATCGCCACGGGCGACCATGTGCGGGTCGGCGAAGATGTCGGCTGCCGTGTAGGCGGTCGCCACAGGTACATCTTCCGCGATGCACCGCTGTTCGATCTCGTGCGCGGTGAGTGTACGCGTCCACTCCGCGACGAGGCCGTTGATCTCGTCGCCGTTGTGCGCCCGGCGCGCGAGCGTTGCGAAAGAATCGTCAGCGGCGAGATCGGAACGACCCATGGCCCGGCAGAGTCGCGCGAAATTGGTGTCGGATCCGGCGACGATGCACACGTAGCGCCCGTCGGCGGTCGGGTAGTTGTCGAGCGGGGCGGAGTTGTCGAGCCGGTTGCCCTGGCGGTTCCGGACCGTTCCCAACCGGTCGTACGCGGCGAGTGTCCATTCGAGAACCCGCAGGACCGGAGCCGTACAGCGCGGCGTCGATCACGGCGCCCGTACCGGACCCGGAAGGACCGCTCTCTCCGGAGGAGTCACGCGCGTAGAGAGCGGCGGTGGCGGCCTGAGCGGCGAACACCCCGGTGAGATAGTCCGAGATCGTCACTCCGGGCCGGACGGGCGGACGGTCGGGATCGCCGGTGAGGTGCAGGAGGCCGCCGTAGCCGATCCCGAGGCGGTCCAGGCCCGGACGTGTAGCCGACGGTCCGTCCTGGCCGAACACGGAGATCCGTACGGTGACGAGGTGGCCCGGCAGCCGGTCAGGGCTGAGGTTCCACCTCTCGAGGGTTCCCGGGCGGAAGTTCTCGACGAGAACGTCGGCGGTCTCGGCGAGATCCCGGACGATCTCCTGGCCGCGCTCCTCTCGGAGGTCCACCGCCACGCTGCGTCGACCGCGACCCTCGACGGCCCAGAAGAGGGAATAGCCGTCCTCGAAGGGGCCGATCTCGCGCATGAAGTCGCCGGTGCCGGGCTGTTCGATCTTGATGACCTCCGCGCCCTGCTCGCCGAGCAGACCCGCGCAGAAGGGAGCCGCGATGCGCGTCCCGAGGTCGAGGACGCGGAGTCCTGCCAGGGGTCCGCTGTCGGTGGCAGCCACTCAGTCGGCGTCCTGTGGAGGCGATCCGCGGCGTTGTTCGTCGCGGACGTGTTCCAGGTCAGACCCGTCGCCGCGCGCTCTCGCCGCGTCGAGCGCCGCATCGGTGTTGCTCACGAACTGGTGGACCATGAAGTGGTACTTCCACGACTGTCGCTTGCCCTGGAGTTCGGTGGCGTGATTGATGGTGGCCTTGACGGCCTGGGCGGTGACCGGCGGCACGAGTGCCACCTCGTCGGCCATCGCGCGCGGCCGAGGCCAGATCGGCGCGGGCAACGACGCGGTTGACCAGACCGAGACGCCTCGCTTCGTGGGCGTCGAGCGTCTGGGCACACAGCAGGAACTCCTTCGCCTGGCGTGCCCCCAGCTCCCACGGCTCGACCAGGAGCTCGACACCCGCGCCGCTCATTCGCAGAACCGGGTTCGAGAAGCGTGCGTCGTCGGCCGCCACGATGAGGTCGCACATCGCAGCCAGCATCAGCCCCGCCGCGCTGCACGCACCGGCCACCGCAGCGATCGTGGGTTTGCGGAAGTCGTGGATCCGTACGCAGCGGTCGTAGTACATGACCTGTTCGTGGCGGAGCTTGCCCTCCGGTGTGTCGCGCATGGCCGCCCACTCGTCGGTACCACCCAGGATCTCCTTGAGGTCGTGGCCGGCCGAGAAGTGCTTGCCGGCGCCCGTGAGGATCACGACCCGCACGGAGTCGTCGGCGTCGGCTCGGTCGAACGCTGCGTCGAGTTCGTCGAGCAGAGCGGAGTTCTGTGCGTTCGCGGCGTCGGGTCGGTTCCAGCATGATCGTGGCGACCGCTCCGTCGACGTCGTAGCGCACCGGTGAGCTCATGACGCGATCTCCCTGGCGGTCGGCGGTGTCTGCTTCGGACGTGGCTCGCGCGGCAGACCGAGGACCCGCTCGCCGATGACGTTGCGTTGGATCTCGTTCGTGCCCGCCCAGATCGATGACGCCTTGTAGTACAGCCAGGAGCGTTGCCAGGCTCCGCCACCGGGGTTGTGGGCCGCGTCGAGCCACAGGGGAGCAGCCGGGCCGAGGACGGTCAGCACCGTGTCGTGGAGGCGTTTCGACATCTCGCTCCAGTACAGCTTCAGTTGGCTTCCCTCTGGTCCGGGGGGGAGGCCTCGGGCGATCTTGGACAGAGTGCGCCAGTTGTGCAGGCGGAACAGGCGGACCTCCACGAAAGCCTGTGCCAGGCGCGCCCTGAGCCGGTGGTCGTCGAAGGCTCCACGGCCGAGCGCGAGCCGCAGCAGTTCCTCGAGCAGCTGCATGTGGACGACGAGTTGGCGCGGGTTCACGCCACGTTCGTGCGACAGGGTGGAATTGGCGACTCTCCAGCCGTCGTTCTCGGTGCCGATCAGCCGGTCGTACGGAACGAAGACGCCGTCGAGAAAGACCTCGTTGAACTCGGCTTCGTCGGTGATCTGCCGAAGCGGTCGTACGACGACGCCGGGATCCCGCATGTCGACGACGAGATAGGAGATGCCACGGTGTTTGGGCGCGTCGGGGTCGGTGCGGGCGAGGCAGACGCCCCAGGTCGCGAACTGCGCGTAGCTCGTCCAGACCTTCTGACCTTCGAGGCGCCAACCGCCGTCGACCGGTACCGCCCGCGTGGACACGGAAGCGAGGTCGCTCCCGGCACCCGGCTCGCTGAAGAGCTGACACCAGATCTCGCGTGCCGAAAGGATGTGGGGGAGCCACCGGTTCTTCTGGGTGTCGGTCCCGTTCGCCAGGAGCGTCGGTCCGACCAGGTTGATGCCGATCCTCCCCACGAGCTCGGGCGCCCGGGCGCGGGCGAGCTCCTCGGTGACGATGAAGTGCTCCACCGCCCCGGCCCCCGACCGCCGAAGGCCTCGGGCCACGCCACTCCCACCCATCGACCCTCCGCCAGCGACGCCTGCCACCGCCGGCCGAAGGCCACCTCCTCATCGAGAATTGCGAACCGGGGAGGAAGACCCGATCCGTACTCCCAGGGCAGGTTGTCGCGGAGCCACTCCCGCACCTCGGCGCGGAGCCGGGCTTCATCGGGGGTGGAGCTCAGGTCCATCGGCGCCGATCGTAGGCGAGCGATCGTAGGCGAGCGATCGTAGGCGAGACTGCGAACCCGTTGATCGCTGCTGATGCCTCAGCCTGCGCTTGCGAGGGTGTGTGCCAGGCACCAACCTCTAGGCCGCCATGGATTTCGAGCTGAACGACGACCAGATCGCCCTGCGTGAGGGGGCCGCGGACCTGCTCGACGGCCGGGCCGACATACAGGCGGTCCGTCGGGCCGCCGATGCCGGCGTCCTGGACCGCGATCTCTTCGCCGCCATGGTCGAGCAGGGGTGGACCGGGCTGCTCGTTCCCGAGGACGAAGGTGGTCTGGACCTCGGGGTCGTGGAGGCGGCGGTTGTGCTCGAAGAGGCCGGCCGTCATCTGGCTCCGGTCCCTCTGCTGCCGACACTGCTCGCGATCGAGGCACTCCGGTCGGCGCGGGCCGCGGGCGTCGCTGATCTCGACTCCTGGATTTCGTCCCTGGTCACGGGTGATCTGCTCGGTGCCGTCGCCTGGAACCCCGAGCCCGCGGGCCTGATGGCGACTTCTGACGAGATCCCGCTCCTGACCGGACGTTCCACCCCCACGGTCGGCGCGCCGTCGGCCGACGTCGTGGTCGTCGTGGCCGTCTCCCCGGACGCGGGATCTTCGAATGCGGAATCTTCGCATGCCGGGTCTTCCGATACGGGCGCCCGTGCGCTCTTCGTCGTTGACCTCGACGCCGCGGGACGTCCCACGGCCGAGCCGGCGATGGACCGGACCCGACAGGTCGGCTGGCTGGAGTTCGACGGGACTCCGGCGGTACGTCTCGGTGACGAGCGAGCGGCCGAGGCGGTCCTCGACCTGGGTGCGGCGCTCACGTCGGTGGAGATGCTGGGAGCGGCTTCGGCGGTTCTCGACATGTCGGTGGACTACGCCAAGGAGCGCGTGCAGTTCGGTCGGCCGATCGGCAGCTTCCAGGCGGTCAAGCATCGCTGCGCCGACATGCTCGTCGACGTCGAGGGAATGCGCTCTACCGCCTACTGGGCCGCGTGGTGCCTCGGAGCCGACGATCCGGAGGCGTCGGTGGCGGCGTCGACCGCCAAGATCTGGTGTTCCGACGCAGCGAAGCGCGTGATGGACTCGGGACTCCAGGTGCACGGAGGCATCGGGTTCACCTGGGAGCACGACCTGCACCTGTTTCTGAAGCGGTCGCACCTCGATCAGGTCTCCTTCGGCGACGCCGACCACCACCGCCAACGCCTGGCCACGATGCTCCGGTCCCGAGTCGTGGCGGGCGAGCCGGTCCTCTGACGGATCCCCGTGCAGCTCAGGCCTGCGCGACGAGCGCGACGAGAGCCGCCCGATCCGGTTTCCCGGCCGCAAGAGTGGGGAGAGTTTCGAGGTGCACGATCCGCTCGGGGGTCGTGAAGCGCGCGGCTCCCTGTTCCACGAACCACTCGCGACAGGTTTCGAGGTCGAAGGTTTCCTCGGCGACGACGCACGCGACGACCATCTCACCGAGTCGCTCGTCGGGTGTTCCGACCACGACGGCCTGGCGTACGGCGGGATGAGCCTCGAGGAGGTTCTCCACCACCGACACGGAGACGTTCTCCCCGGCCCGGATGATCACGTCCTTGATGCGTCCCACGATCCGGAGGCGGCCCCTGCGGTCGAGGGTCGCGAGGTCGCCGGTGCGGAACCAGCCGTCGCACACCGCGGAGTTCGTCTCCTCGGGATCGAGGTAGCCGGCGAACAGCTCGGGACCGCGCAGCCACAACTCGCCCGCCTCGCCGACACCGCGGTCGGCGCCGGAGTCGGGGTCCACGACGCGGAGTTCTGCCTCACCCGTCGAGTGACCGTCGGTCGTAGTGGCGGTCTCGACGTCGTCGGCAGTGTCGCTGGTCGTGACGGTGGGTGCCTCCGTGGAGCCGTACGTGCGCTTGACTCGTGCGCCGAGCGCGTCTCGCGCCCGTTCGACGAATGCCGGTGTGATCCCAGCGCCTCCGGAAGAGACGAGCCGCAGGCTCCGGACCCGGCGCGGCGAGAACCCGGGCGTGTCCATCAGCGTGACGAAGAAGGTCGGAGGCCCGATCATGAACGTCACGTGTTCCCGCTCGATGAGCTCGAGTGCGCGTTCCGGGTTCCAGGCGTCCATCAGCACAGACCGCATCGGGACGACACCCGGAATGAGAACCCCGTTGAGCAGTCCCGACACGTGGGCGAGGGGAGCGGGCATGAGCACGCAGTCGTGGGGTGTCAGGCCGTGGACGCGGGCCATGCACCGTGCCTTGTAGGCGAGCCCACGGTGGGTGTGGAGAGCCGCCTTGGGGGCACCGCCCGACCCAGAGGTGAACAACACCACGGCGGGGTCCTCGGGGAGCGCCGGCTCGGTGGCTTCTCCGCGTGCGTTCCCGTTCGACGGCGGAGGGTGGGCTTCGAGGAGTTCCTCGAACCCGCCGGAACCGTCGCGCACGCCGATGCACCGGTCGTTCGATGCGAGCGGGAGGCCCTCCGCCGCGAGCACAGCGCTCGGTGACAGCGAGTGGAGCATTCGCTCGGTCTCGGATGCTCCGGCACGGGCGTGGAGGGGTGCCGCCACGGCGCCGATCCGCCAGCAGGCCCGAAAGAGCAGGACCGATGCCCAACCATTGGGGAGTTGCCACGCCACGGCGTCGCCCTTGGCCACGCCCGCCGAACGCAAACCGATCGCGAGCGCAGTGACTCGGTCGTCGACCTCCTCGGCGTCGAAGCGCACCCCGGCGCTCGGATCCACGATCGTGTCTCCCTGTCGCGACACCGCGCTCATCATGGTGTCGAGGGTCGGAACGTCCCATGCTCCTCCCGGTGCCGTGTAGCGGTCGGCGTCGGGATGTGTGTGGGTCGGGCGCAGCGTGGGAGGTGTCACCGGGCGACGGTCAGGGGTTCGCCATCCAACCGGGGCTGGTGGTGGTGGCGCCCCGGAGGACCTGGGTGCCGATGAAGTTCTTCTGGATCTCGACGGTGCCGGCGCCGATGAGCAACCCGCGGATGTCACGGTAGGCCCGCTCGACCGGGTACTCGCGTGAGTAGCCGTAGCCCCCGAGGAGTTGGATCGCCTCGTCGCAGACGAACCGCGCGGCTTCGTTCGCCGCCGTCTTGGCGATCGCCGTCTCGAGCGCCGGTGGCGTGCCGCCGACCCCGGCCAGCCGGACCGCCCGCCCCAGAAGCAGCCGCGCGCCTTCGAGGCGCGTGGTCATGTCGGCGATCTTCCACTGGAGGCCCTGGAACCCGGCGAGTGTGCCGTCACCCACGGTGCGCTCGTTCATGTAGCGCGTGGCGTACTCCAGAGAGCCTGCGGCCGCGCCGAGGCACATGGCCGCGTTCCCGCAGCGCTCGTGGTTGATGTGGGCGATGAGTGTCTTGAAGGCTTCGCTGTTCGACGGATCGCCGGTGAGCAGAACGTCAGAGGCGTCGACGCGCACACCGTCGAATGCGAGTTCCGCTTCGGAGGTGCCCCGCAGGCCCATCTTGTCGTGGGTTCCCGCCACCGACACCCCGTCGCGCGTGAGGTCCACCACGACGGCGCCGATGCCGCGTGTCCCCACGCTCTCAGGGAACCGGCACCACACGAGACACGCCGCAGCCTTGTGGCCTCCCGTGACGTAGTTCTTGTATCCCTCGAGCCGAAAGCCGTCACCGTCGGCGACGAGCCTGCTGCGCATGTGATTGACCGCGGAGCCCGCCTCGGTCTCGCTGATCCCGATACAGAACAGCGCCTCGCCGCTCGCCGCCATCGGAAGCCACCGCGACCGGAGGCCCTCACTGCCGAGATGCTCGATCGCCCGGGGCGGACCGTTGAAGATGAGCTGCGCCAGGATCGCGGAGGACACGTCGACGCGGGCCAGTTCCTCCAGGACGATCGCGGATTCGACGTCGCCGAGACCCATGCCGCCGTACGCCTCGCCGATCGTGATGCCGAACAGGTCGGCCGCGCGCAGGGCGCCCCACGAAGCCTCGGGGAACTCCTCGGTTTCGTCCCAGTGTCGGGCGTTCGGGGCGAGGTCCCGGGCCGCCACCTGGCGAGCGAGGCCGCGTAACGCCTGCTGGTCCTCGGTCTCCACGAACGGGTCGCTACCGGTGTCGCTGCCAGAGTCGCGCACGGCGGAACACTACCGCCGGTGCGTTCCTGGTTGTTCGTGTGCCCGATGAGACCTCAGGAGCCGAACATCGTGCGCCACTGCTCGGGGGTCGAGAAGCGGAACACGTAATTGTGCGCTCGGGTGTCGCCGAGTGACGCGGACGGCTCCGGCGAGTAGAGGTGTCCGGGGAACAGGGTGGCGTGGTCGGGGATGCGCGCGAGCTTCGTGTGGATGCTCTCGTACATGGCCTCGGGATCGCTTCCGGGGAGGTCCGTGCGCCCGCATCCGTCGAGGAACAGCGTGTCGCCGGCCACGAGTCGGTCGTCGACGTAGAAGCACTGGCTTCCCGGAGTGTGTCCCGGCGTGTGGATGAGCTCGACGGGGATCTCGCCCACCATCACGGTGTCGCCGGAGTCGTGGACCGCCAGGTCGGCCGTGCCGAGGTCCACGACGCGGCGGACCCATTCCTCCTCGTCGCGTTGGATGTGGACCGGGCCGTCGAGGCGGTTGCTGTTCAGCAGTTCGTGGACGCCTTCGATGCCGTATCCCATCAGGTCACCACCGATGTGGTCGGCGTGGTAGTGGGTGACGAGCACCCCTGTCAGGCGCATGTCGTCGGCGTCGAGCGTGTCGACCAGCTCGTTCACCGCGTAGGCGGGATCGACCACGACGGCGTCCCCCGTTTCGCGGTCGCCGATCAGGTAACTGAAGTTCACCATCTGCGAGGCGATCGGGTCGTCGGCGGCGAAATCGCGGCCCGACAACAACTGGCGGAAGTACAGGCGGTCACTCATCGATGTCCTCATGATTGCGGGATCGATGGGGGAGTCTGGAATCGGAATCATGGCGGAAGTCGAAGGCGACCTTGACGGCGCCGGTGTCGTGCTGGTCGGCGAGAGTGCGAAACGCGGCGCGCCAGTCTTCGAGGTGAAAAGTGTGGGTGAGCATCGGCGTGATGTCGATCCGGCCCGTTCCGACGAGATCGAAGTAGTGCGAAATGGCATGCCGACGCACCCCGTCGATCTCCTCGACGCCGAAAGCGTTGGATCCGACGATATTGATCTCCTTGAAGTACCAGGGCGACCACTCGAAGCGCCCTGCGGCGCTGACGCCGCTCACGACGATCGAACCACGTGAGGCCATCATGCGTAGTGCGGTCTCGATGGTGGAGGGTTTGCCGATCGTGTCGTAGGTGATGTCGATGGTGCCGGGATGCGCGAGCGGGAGGCCCTTCCAGGGTTCGTGGAGCGTGGCGTCGGTCATCGTCGCCAGTTCCTCCACGATGGCTCGTGGTTCGCGTGACGCATCGACGACGCGGGCACCGAAGGACCGCGCGAGGTCCTGTTGTGCAGGATGCAGCGCCACGGTGATGACCTCGACGTCGGGGTGGAGGCTCCGAAGGATCGCGATCGTCGTCGTGCCGAGCGCGCCCGCCCCCCATACGAGTGCACGCCCACCCGGTTGGGGTGGATGACGGGTGACAGCGTGCAGCGAGACCGCGAACGGGTCGGCCAGGACTGCCGCTTCATCGGTCACGTCGTCGGGAACGGGGATCAGCATCGACTCGTGGGCCGGAAGAGCGTCCGCGAAGCCGCCGGTGCCGTCGCTGGAGGTGCCCGAGTGGATTCCCGGCGCGAGGCGGCCGCGGGTGAAGTTCCAGCACAGCGACAGGTCACCCGCAGCGCACGCCGGGCAGACCGGGTGGATACCACGGGGAACGCATGACAGCCAGCAGTTCAAAGCGGCGCGGTCGCCCACGCCCACGGTTGTGACGGCGCTGCCGACAGCGGTCACGTCGCCGACCACCTCGTGGCCGAGCACCTGCGGGAACGACAGGAAGGCGGTGAGGGAGAAGTCCGAGGCGTCGCCGTCGGTCTCCATGAAGACCTGCTTGGCATCCGATCCACAGATCCCCGTCATGCGGGGACGCAGTACCACCCAGTCATCGGCGAGAGGCGCGGGTTCCGGCACGTCCGTGAGTGCCATCGGAGTGAGAGCGAGATTGCGGACGAGGTGGTTGTCGGATGCGGCGAGCGTGGGATCGGCAGGCTCGGGATCGACCCCGAAGACGAGCGCGCGCATCGGAATACCTCAGCCCTCGGTGGCTGAGGCGGCGACCTCCGCGATGAAGTCGATGAAGCCGTCGCAGTCCTTCGTCTTCGTCACGGCGAGGTCCTTGGCGTCGATGCCACCGGGAATTTCGGGTGGCACGTAGTACTCGAAGCCGTCATCGGTCATCGCCGCCAGTATCCCGGCGGCGCACTCCTCGGGCGGTACGAGCTCACCGTCGTAGACCGTCGGGTCGTTGCCGGGCACGTCCCAGATCTCGGTCGCGATGGGACCCGGAAGAATCAGCTTGATCTCGACGGGCGTGTCGGCCAGGTCGAGCGCCGACGTCTCACTCCAACCCGCCAGGGCGAACTTCGCCGCGCAGTAGGCGGCTTCGTGGGCGATCGGAATCCGGCCGCCCATGCTCGAGACGTTGACGATCATGCCCGAGCCCCGCTCGAGCATGCGACCCAGCGCGGCCTGACCCATCCGCATCGGCGACGAGAAGTTGAGGTTCATGACCTCCTCGACCTCGTCGGCCGATGTGTCGGCGACCGGCCGGCGCTTCGGCATCGCAGCATTGTTCACGAGGCAGTCGAGCGCACCGAAGGCGTCCCACGCCTCGTGTACGACTACCTCGGCCGCGGCGAGATCCGACAGGTCCACCGACCACAGCTGCGACTCCGGAGTATGCCGTCGGCAATCGGCCAGAACCTCTTCGAGGCGGTCGCGGCGACGGGCCACCAGACCCATCGTGGCACCCGCCTCTGCGAGCTGTCGGGCGAGCGAGGCTCCGATCCCCGAGGACGCACCTGTCAGCAGGATTCGTGCACCGGACAACTCCATGGTGATCTCCTCGCGTGGTGGTGGTTCGTCAACGTAGACGCTGCTCCGACTCGAGGGCTGCTGCGCCATACACGCCTTTGGCCATCAGCGACGTCGCGTGCTCTCGGCGCCGTCGCAGGATCTCCGCGCGGGCTCGGTGGACGCCGACATCGTCGGGAGCAGCCTGAACGGCCATCTCGACGAGGTGACCCGCCACACGCAGATCGCCGGCGTCCGCCTGCGCGAGCGCGCGGTCGGCGAGCGCCGTGACCCCACCGGCCAGGTCGGCCACCACGCGAGCCAGTGCGTTCTCGGGCGCAGGATGCAGCGTTGCAGGGTTGCCGTCCCACCAGCCCCCGAGCAGACGCCAGACGTTGCGGATCACGAACTCCGGTTCGTCGTACACCGGCCGGAGATAGGGCCGCTCGAGCAGATGAGCGGGCGGATCGATCGAGTGGATGATGTCGTCGAGCCGCGCGCCGTCGTTCATCATCTCCCGAGTCTGCTGTTCCAGGAAATCGAGGAGTTCGGCGGTTTCCTCGAGCGCTCGACGTACGCGGTCGGTACCCACGATCGGTACGCCGTGGCCGGGGAGGAGGATCTCGGCGTCGCGAGCTGCCATCTCGCGTAGCGCGACGGCCCAGTCGGCCGCGTAGCGCTGGACCTTCTGGGGATTGCCGGCGTTCGGGCTGGCCCAGATGAAGAAGTCTCCCGTGCACAGGACCCCGCGTTGGGGGATGAAGACCCAGGTGGCGTCGTCCGTCTCGCCACGCCCGTGTCGAAGCTCGAACGACTCGTCGCCGACCGTCATGTCGAGGTGGTCGACGTAGGTCTCGTCGGGTACACGGAAGTGCTCGGGGAAGATGAACCCGGTGTCGGCGCCGAACTGCCGGAGGTTGATCGAGGTGTTGTAGCCGGCTGTACCGGCGTAGCGGGCGAAGCGGCGTGGTACGGCCTCGTGCGCGAGCACCTTCACCGATCGCCCGCGTTGCGCGTTCTCCTCATCGAAAGGGCCCACTCCTCCCACGTGGTCGATGTGGCCGTGCGTGTAGATCGCGGTGTGGACAGGCGTATTCGTCCACGCGCGGATGGTCTCGTGGTTCCGGGCGGCCAGAACGTCGATCCCGGTGTCGACGAGGGTCAACTCGCCGCCCGCGTCGACAGCCGTGACGTTCCCGAAACTGGCGAGGAAGAAGACGCCGTCGGCGACCTCCTCGCTGAGGAAGGTCAACAGGGGGTCGGTGTCCGAGGTGTTTCCTTCCCCGTTCCACAGCCGTTCGGACAGTTCCAGGAGCGCGGTCATGGGCCCGTTGTAGCCGCGGAGGGCCCCGCGTGCGGCGGTCGGGTGTGGCGACCGAAATGGAAACGTGTTTCAATTCCAGTCGTGACCACCGCACTCGCCCGGAATCAGGCGGCCCGCCGCCGCCGTGTGCTCGACGCCACCCTCGCGCTGGCCGTGTCGGGAGGGTTCGACGCGGTGCAGATGCGCGACGTCGCCCAGGAGGCCGACGTGGCCCTGGGTACCGTCTACCGGTACTTCTCCAGCAAGGAGCGCCTCCTGCTCGAGGCGAACATCGAGCAGATCAACGGCCTCGCCCGGCGCCTCGAGCAACGTCCGCCAGAGGGCGACTCGGCGTCCGAACGGGTCAAGGACGTGCTCCGTCGAGCCAACCGCACGTTGTTGAAGCGTCGCGAGGTCACGACGGCGATGGTCCGGGCGCTCGCGTCGTCGCCTCCCAGCGAAGCGGACGCGGTTCGCCAGATCACCGTCACCATGACCGGCATCATCACGGCGGCGATCTGTCCCGATCCGCCCACCGACCAGGACCTCGTCACGGCGCGGATCGTCATGCAGGTGTGGCTGTCGGCTCTGGTCGGTTGGGTGGGGGGCGTCGACCCCGGTGAACGGGTCCACGAGGACCTCGATCTGGCAGTCGACGCTCTCGTGCTCGACGGCGGTGGTGCCGACGAGGGGCACCGACGAACTAGACCAGGGTTGCAACCCCGACACCGATCATCTCAGGAGACACCACCACGTGGCGACGTACAACCTGGCGGACCTGTTCGAGTTGTCGGTCGGCGCGTTTCCCGACCGGCGGGCGTTGATTTTCGAGGATCGACGTTTCACCTACCGCGAGCTCGGCGAGCGGATCAACCGTCTGGCGCATCATCTCGAGTCCGTCGGTGTCGGATCGGGTGACCACGTAGGGATCTACTCGCTGAACAACAACGAGTGGGTGGAGGCGATGTACGCCTGCTACAAGATCCGTGCCATCCCGGTGAACATCAACTTCCGTTACGTCGAGGCCGAGCTCCGGTATCTCTTCGAGAACGCGGATCTCGTCGCTCTCGTGTATCAGCGAGGTTTCGCCGACCGGATCGCCGCAGTGGCCGACGAGGTGGAATCGCTGCGCCACTTCATCCGGATCGAGGACGGTACCGACGCCGACGACTCGGCGCTCGACCCGGTGGAATACGAAGCGGCGCTGGCCGCGAGCTCCCCCGAGAGGGGATTTCCCGAACGCTCACCCGACGACATCTACCTCCTGTACACGGGCGGGACCACGGGGATGCCCAAGGGCGTGATGTGGCGCCACGAAGACGTGTTCTTCGCGCTCGGGGGCGGTCACGACCCGTTCACCCGAGAGCCTGTCAGCTCACCCGAGGAGCTCTCGGAGAAGGCGGCGGCGGCCGGCGAGGAGTCGACGGTGCTCATGTTCCCGGTGCCGCCGATGATGCACGGTGCCGGCCAGTTCGGCTGTTTCAACGCGTTCCACAACGGATACGCGGTGCTGCTGATCGCCAGGTTCGACCCCGAGGCGGTGTGGCGTCTCGTGGCCGCTGAAGGCGCCAACACCGTGAGCATCACCGGCGACGCCATGGCGCGGCCACTGGCCGAGACCCTGGAGACCCTGCACGATGAGCTGGACCTGTCGTCGGTTCTCACACTCAACAGCACCGCGGCCGTGTTCTCACCGTCGATCAAGGAGCAGCTCATGGAATTGCTCCCCCACGCCATGATCCTCGACGCCATCGGCTCCACCGAGGGCGGTATGAACGGGATGAAGATCATGGAACGTGGGAAGAGGGAGCCCGCCGGTGTCACCACCGTCGATCCCGGCCCCGGCTCCACCGTCCTCGACGACGAGATGAAGCCGGTCGTCGCCGGCTCCGGAACCGTGGGGATGCTCGCTCGCTCCGGGAACGTCCCGATCGGCTACTACAAGGATCCCGAGAGGACGGCGGCGACCTTTCCTGTCGTCGACGGAGTCCGCTACTCGATCCCGGGCGACTACGCCACGATCGAGGACGACGGACGGATCACACTGCTGGGTCGGGGCTCGGTCTCGATCAACACCGGCGGCGAGAAGGTGTTCCCCGAGGAGGTCGAGGCCGCGCTCAAGTCGCATCCTGACGTGTTCGACGTTCTCGTCGTCGGTGTACCCGACGAACGGTGGGGGGAGCGCGTGACGGCCGTCGTTCAGTCCCGGGGAGACACCCGACCCACTATCGACGAGTTGGCCGCGCACTGCCGAACCCTCATCGCCGGGTACAAGGTCCCGCGCGCGGTGTTCTTCGTGGATGAGGTCTCGCGCCTGCCCAACGGCAAGCCCGACTACCCGTGGGCGAAGGAGACAGCTCTGGCCCTCGCCGGCTAGTTCCCCTTGCTCGCCTCGGGCGGCGCAGGATACCTGCGCCACTGGTCCTCGGCTCGCGTCTGCCCTGGTGTGCTCAGGCTTCGGCCGCCATCGAGGCGCCGAGCGCCACGAGCTGTTCGCTGCCGGAGCCGAGGGACAGTTCGATCCAGCGCGCCCAGTTGAAGTACCGGTGGAGGGGGTAGTCGACGTCGACACCGATCCCGCCGTGAAGATGCGAGGCGGCGTGCAGCACGCGCGACGCTCCGTCAGCCGCCCAGAACTTGGCGATGCGGATCTCGTCGGTGGCTGGGAGGCCCTCGGCCAGTCGCCATGCCGCCTGCCACGCGGTGAGTTGGACCGCCAAGGTGTCGATGTAGGCGTCGCCGGCGCGCTGCGACACGGCCTGGAACGACGCGATCGGATGATCGAACTGCTCGCGCCCGATCGTGTAGTCGGCGGTCATCCGCAGCGCCCGTTCGCACACGCCTGCCTGCACGACGCAGAGAGCCGCTGACGCCAGGTCGAGCATCCACGGAAGAACCGCGGAACGTTCTTCGGCCGAACCCAGCGGCATTCCCGGCGTGTGGTCGAGCGTGACCGTCGAGACCTGTTGGCGGTCGGTGGTGCGATGGTCGTTCCGACTGAGGCCCGTGGCACCGCACTCGACGAGGAACACGGCCGTTCCGTCATCGGTGGTTGCCGGAACGAGAAGAAGTCGCGCGGACGACGCCCAGGGCACGAAGTGCTTGGCGCCCGTCAGCGTCCAGGCGCCGTGGCCACGTGCCGGTGGTGTCGCCGTCGTCGCGGGTCTGCCCCGGTCGGGGTTGGCCTCCTCGCTGAGAGCTCCGCTGAGTAGCGCCGTTCCCGCGATCGCGTCGGGAAGGACCTCTCGACGCTGGTCGTCGTTCCCGAAACGGTCGACGGCCAGCATCCCGGTCACGACGCTCGACAGGTAGGGAACCGGAGCCACGTGGCGCCCGATCTCCTCGAGTACGACCGCGACCTCCAGGAAGCCCAGCCCGCCACCGCCGACATCGGAGCTACAGGCGATGCCGACGAAGCCCGCCTTGGCCAGTTCGTCCCAGGTGGACGTGTCGAGCCCATCCCCGGCCTCCACCTCCTTCAGGTGGTCGTGGGTCACGCGGTCGTCGAGAATGCGACGCGCGAGACCCTGGAGCTCCTGCTGGTCGTCGGTGAGCGAGAAGTCCATCGCTGTGGCCTTTCGGGAGTGGTCGGCGTCGACCGGTCAGCGGATCGCCCGGGGCATGCCCAGGCCGAAGATGGCGATCAGGTCGCGCTGCACCTCGTTGGTGCCCCCGCCGAAGGTGAGGATGAGCGTTCCCTGGTACGCGCCCTCGAGCCTGCCGTGGAGCGCGGCGCCGGGTGAGTCGGGTGAGAGCGCCGACGCCGGGCCGACGATCTCCATGAGCAACCGGTACGCCTCGGTGAAGAACTCCGTGGCGAAGACCTTGGTGCCCGAGGCGTCGGCTACGTCGACGGAGCCCTCCGTCGCGGCCCACGCCACCTTCCAGTTCAGAAGTTTGAGGAACTCGAGCTTGGCGCGAACCGTCGCCAGGTTCCGCTGCACCCATTCCTGGTCGATGACGCGCCGGCCATCGGGGAGCAGCGTGTCGCGGGCCCACTCCGTGGTCTCCTCCAACCGTTTCGCGACCCACCCTGTCGGACCTAGCGCGACACGTTCGTGGTTGAGCTGATTGACGATGAGATCCCAGCCGCGGTTCTCCTCGCCGACGAGGTTCGACACGGGCACACGCACGTCGTCGTAGTAGGTGGCATTCGTGCGCGCTGATCCCATGATGTTGATGGGCGTGAGCTTGAAGCCCTCGGCGTCGGTCGGAACGATGATGATCGAGATGCCGCGGTGCTTTTCGGCCTCCGCATCGGTTCGGCACGCCAACCACACGTAGTCCGCGTGCTCAGCGATGCTGGTGAAGATCTTCTGGCCGTTGATGAGCCACTCGTCGCCGTCGTGTTCGGCCCGCGTGGTGAGGGAGGCCAGGTCGGTTCCCGCTCCCGGCTCGGTGTAGCCGATGGCGAACTGGATCTCTCCCCGCAGGATCTTCGGGAGGTAGAAGTCCTTCTGCTCCTGCGTACCGAACTGCATGATCGTCGGAGCCACGGAGTTGATCGACAGCATGGGCACGGGGGCACTGGCCCGCTGTGCTTCGTCGTAGAAGATGAACTGCTCGAGCGGGGACCGGCCCTGGCCGCCGAACTCCTCGGGCCACCCGACCCCGAGCCAACCGTCGGTGCCCATCTTCTTGCACGCTTCGAGAGCGTTCGGCCCGCCGAGCTCCCCGCCGGTCATCTCCGCGCGGATCTGGTCGGTCATCAGGTCGTCGAAATAGGCGCGCAGCTCGTCGCGCAACTCCTGCTGCTCGTCGGTCAGGCCGATGTGCATCGCCGCTCCGGTGGGTCGGATGAGAACGCGTTCCCTTTCGCATTCTGACCCGGCGGCGCGGCGGGTGTCGATCCGGTCCGATCCGGTGACTCCGCCCGATCGGGGTGGTGTGTCCGGCCCTCGTAGCCTGCTCTACCGTGCGCCGAGACCTCGCCCACGCCGTGACGGAACTGTGCGACCGAGACCGGGTCGTGGCGGACCTCGTGGAGCGGCACGGGCCGTGCTCACTGCCGGCGCCCCGTCCTGCCCGCGGTCGCTTCGCCGCACTCACGCGCTCGATCTGCGGTCAGCAGGTTGCCGGCGCCGCCGCCCGGGCGATCCACGGACGCTTCGTCGATCTCCTCGGAGGCGACGTCGTTCCGGAGGCGGTACTCGCCCTCGACGACGCCGACCTCCGCAGCGTCGGTCTCTCGGGATCCAAGGCCGCGTCGATCATCGATCTGGCGCGACGAGTGGAGAACGGGGCAGTCCGCCTCGAACGGATCGGTCGCCTCGACGACGACGAGGTCGTCGAGGAGCTGACGGTGGTGCGGGGGATCGGCCCGTGGACCGCGCAGATGTTCCTGATGTTCGAACTCGGGCGCCTCGATGTGTGGCCGACCGGCGATTTCGGTGTCCGCAAGGGTTTCGGGCGGGCATGGCGGAACGGCGAGGAGACTCCGAGTGCGGCGGACCTCGAGCCGCTGGGAGACGCGTACCGTCCCTTCCGATCGGTGACGGCCTGGTACTGCTGGCGTGCGGCGGGCGATGCGACGGCCGCTCCCGTCAGATCGACCCGATCGACCCGATCGACCCGATCGACCAGGTCGCGATGAGCCAACGGCGCGCTCCGATCTCGGCAACCACGTTCGTCGTCATTCTCGTGCTCGCTGTCCTGGTGGGGACCCTCATCGGCTTCGGGTTCCAGTGGATCCGGGGGGATGGCGACGGTACGTCCGGTGCGACATCCACGACGGCTCCGGCTCTCGATCCCGATCTTCCTGACGAACCGGTCGCACTCTGGATGTTCGGATCGTCGACGTTGCGCGGCGATCCGACCCTCGCGACCGTGGCCGGGGTACCGGTGGAGGTGTTCGGCGCCGTCGTCGGGGCGCGCGGCGCCGTGTACTCGTGGTCCTCGACGACGCGGGAGTTCCGGGTTCTGGAGACCGCTCAGAACCAGGTGACGGTGACCGCCGAGGTCGATCTCGCCGGAGATGTCGACGTCGACACGTCCCCGTTGGTCGCTGCGGTCGGCGACGCCGCGTGGGTCGTGACCGGACCGGACACGGTCGCACGCGTCGACGCACAGTCGGGAGACGTGACCGCATCCGCGATACTTCCGGCGAGTTTCGTGGGGGCGGCGGACGGCACCACGGTGACCGCCACACGGATCGTGTCGTCGGACGCGGGCTTGTTCGCTGTCTTCGACGTGGAGACCGAGGGCGGATCGATCGCGGTGGGCCTCGCCTCACTCGATCCGATGTCGGGCGAGATTCTCGCGGTGTCGGCTCTCGCCGACCGGGAGTCGCGGGGCGTGGACACCGTGGCCGCCGGCGACGACGCGGTGTGGCTCCTCGTGGCGGACACTCTCGTGCGCGTGTCGGGGAGACGACCTGACCGAGTCAGGTCGTCTCCCGCTGGCGGACGCAGACCTCGGAAGCCCGATCGACTCGCTCCTCGCCGCCGGAGAGGACGCGTGGCTGCTGGACCGTGACGGTCCGGACCTCGTGCAGGTGGGTCCGTCGCTCACCGTCGGAGCATTGGTCCGTCTCACCGACGCGGGGGATGTCCTGGCCGACACCCCGGCAACCGCGGTCGCCGGCGACGGGTCCATCTACGCGCTGCTCCAGCGTTCTGACGGAAGCAGCATCGTCGCACGAACGAACACCGAGACCCTCGCGGTGGAACGCCGCATCGGGCTCCCGGCGGAGGCTTTTGTCGCGGCTCTCGCTTTCAGCGAGGAACCCAGCCGGGCTCCCTGAGACGCGCGGGGTGCGGGCGAGGTCCCCGGACCGGCTGAAACCGGTCGGTACGCTCGATCCGATGAACGGGTCGTGCGCGTGACCTCCGCGGCACCACCGTCGTCAGGTGCACCGACCGGGCGTTCCCTTCTTCCTCTGGTCACGGGCTTTGCCGCTCTCGGTGGATTCCTCTTCGGGTACGACACGGGCGTCATCTCGGGCGCCATCGACTTCATCGGGGACGAGTTCGGCCTCTCCGCCTTCGGGAAGGGCGTCGTCACGTCCTCGGTCCTGGCCGGCGCCTTCTTCGGCGCAGGTTTGTCGGGGTTCACCGCCGACAAGTACGGGCGACGGCGCCTGCTCATCTTCGCGGGAGCCATCTACGTAGTCGGTGCCCTCACCGCCGCGCTGAGTCCCAACGTGGAGACACTCGTCGGCAGTCGTTTCGTGCTCGGCCTCGGGATCGGTATCACCTCGACGGTCGCTCCCATGTACATCGCCGAGATGTCGCCGGCCGACCGACGCGGTGGCCTCGTCGCCACCTACCAGCTCGCCATCACGATCGGGATCCTGATCGCCGACCTCGTCGACGAGGCCCTGTCCCATCCCGGCGGGTGGCGCTGGGCCTTCGGCCTTGCCGCGATTCCGGGAGCGATTCAGTTCGTCGGTATGTCCCGGATGCCGGCGTCGCCGCGCTGGCTCACCGGTCGGGGTGAGAACGAGCAGGCGGAGGTGGTTCTCCGCAAGGTGGGTGTCGTTGCGGATGCCGCCCACGAGCAGGTCGCGGAGATGAAGGAGGCGGTCGCCGAGGAACGAGGAGGTTCCTGGGCCGACCTCCTGTCGCCGGGCGTGAAGGCCGCCTTGATCGTCGGGATGATGCTGGCGCTGATCCAGCAGATCACCGGCATCAACACGGTCATCTACTACGCCCCCGACATTTTCGAGGACGCCCGATTCGGGTCCGCGCAGAGCGCGATCTGGGCGACGGTCGTGGTGTCCACGGTCAACGTGCTCGCCACGTTCATCGCCATCCGGTTCCTCGACCGCTGGGGTCGTATCCCTCTACTCACCGCGGGTCTCACCGGGATGATCGTCAGCCTCTTTGCTCTCGGGGGACGTTCGTCTTCCTCGACAAGGGCCAGGATGGCGGAGCGCTCGGCATGGTCGCCGTGTTCTTCGTCTGTACCTACATCGCCAGCTTCGCCTTCTCCCTCGGGCCGATCGTGTGGGTCATCGTGTCCGAGATCTTCCCGACGAAGGTGCGCGGCCGAGCGATCTCGGTGGCCACGATGGTCAACTGGGGCGCGAACTTCATCGTCGGCCTCACGTTCCTGGTGCTGATCGATGAGCTCCACACCTGGGGCACGTTCTGGCTCTTCGGGAGCCTCAGCATCCTCTCGCTCTGGTACATCCGGGCGAAGGTCCCCGAGACCAAGGGCAAGACACTCGAGGAGATCGAGCAGTCCTGGCTTCCGGCGGATGACCCGCGGAGGACCTCCGACGCCTGATCAGTCGTCGAGACCGAAGACGCGCAGGGCGTTTTCGCGCAGGAACTTCGGCCAGACGTGGTCGCGGAAACCCACGTTCGGAAGCTCCGCGAAGATCCGATCGAGCGACAGCCCGGCCGGGTAGTAGCCGGCGTACATGATCTTGTCGGCGCCGCGGGTGTTGGCGTAGTCGATGATGTCGGCCGGGTAGTGCTTCGGGGCAAAGGCCGAGGTGGAGTAGTAGAGGTTCGGCCACTTCAGCATCAGCTTCACGGCGAGCTCCGTCCACGGTTCCGCGCCGTGGCGCATGATGATCTTCAGCTCGGGGAAGAACCAGCAGACCTCGTCGAGTCGCGCGGCGTCCTGTGGCGAGAACGGAATCCGTGGGCCCGGTACACCCACCGTCATGAAGAGGGGAATGTCGAGCTCCACGAGCTTGGCGTAGACGGGATAGAAGCGCTTGTCGTCGATCGGTACCGGAGGTGTGAGGCCGGCCGGGAAGGTCTGGGCCGACGTGGCCCCCTGCTCGTGGACGCCACGCTCCAGGTGACGGACACTCTCCATCCCGTTCGTAGGGCTCACGTAGACGCTGCCGAGGAACCGGTCGGGATGCTCGCGGAGCGCGCGCTGGGCGTCCTCCTTCTCGGCCACGTTGATGACGGAACGTTCGATGCCGAAACGGTCCATCTCGGCCAGGAGGAATTCGACGGGATCGTCGACGTCGTCGTACCTGGGGACGTCCTTGAACATGTACTCGGCGGGGAACTCGAACTCCTCGCGGCTCTCCGTGTCCTTGAAGTTGGCCTTGAGGAAGTCGTACTTGCGCGCGAGCTCCTCACGCGGCGAGGGCATTCCCATCATGAGATCGACGATCCCGATGTCGGACGGCATGGGCATACCGGCGCCGCTCATCCTCGGTTCTGGTCGTCGTCGAGCTTGAAGACACGGACGGCGTTGTCGCGCAGGAAGGGTGTCCACACGTGGTCGCGCAACGGAACGTCGGGAAGCTCGGAGAAGATGCGATCGAGGCTGAGGCCCATCGGGAAGTAGCCGGCGTACATGATCTTGTCGGCCCCCGGGTGTTGGCGTAGTCGACGATGTCAGTCGGGTAGTACTTCGGAGCGAAGGCCGAGGTCGAGTAGTAGAGATTGGGCCACTTCAGCATCAGCTTCACGGCCAGGTCCGCCCACGGCTCGGCACCGTGGCGCATCACGAACTTCAGCTCCGGGAAGAACCAGCAGACCTCGTCGATGAGGCCTGTCTCCTGGGGGGCGAACGGCACCCGCGGACCCGGAATGCCCGTGCACACACAGATCGGGATGTCGAGCTCCACGCACTTGGCGTAGAGCGGATAGAACTTGCGGTCGTTGATCGGTACCTGCGGCGTGAGCCCCGCGGGGAAGGCGGTTGCGGCCTTGACACCGAGTTCGCGTACGGCAGCCTCGAGTTCGCGAACCCCCTCCATGCCGCGGTTGGGGTCGACCTCGAAGCTTCCGAAGAAGCGGTCGGGGTGATCGCGCAGGGCCCTGACACCCTGTTCGTTCTTGAAGTTGACGCCGATCATCGCCCGGGCGATGCCGTGGTGGTCCATCTGCTGGAGCAGGAAGGACGCCGGGTCGTCGTGCTGTTCGAGCTTCGGCACGTCGTGGAACATGTACTCGGCGGGGAACTCGAAGTCCTCGCGGCTCTCCCGGTCGAGCAACTGGGTGCGCAGGAAGTCGTACCAACGGGCGGGATCCCCGCAGGGAGCCCCATCATCAGGTCGATCACGCCGGTGTCGGCGGGCATACCCACGGAGTGCCTCCTCGTGTCTCTCCCGGTTCTGGTACCGGTCCGTCCCGATACTGGCACCGGTCCGGTGGCCCCCACCGGCCGGTCGAAGGTACCCGGTCTGACGGCTCGTCAGTTATCCGGAGCTCGTGGCCACCCTTCGTGAGATTTCTCTCCAGAAGGCCACGGAGGGTGTCGATAGGTCAGAAGACCGGTCGAACACGCGGGGTCACGATGGCAGACGGGCAACGACGAGTTCGCCGGAAACGACGGGGGCTCCTCGTCAGCGCCGCGGCCGGGATCACTCTCGTCGGTGCGGCGTGTCTGCCGCCGCCACCACCCCCGCCTCCTCCGCCGGCCGTCTGCACGTCGGGTGCACCCGAGACCGACGTGCTCACGCACGCGGGCGGTGCCGACCAGGATGCCGCCGAGGTCCCTGTGATCGCTGTCACCGAGGACGCCAACGGCGATCTCGACGTCGTGACCTACGGCGCGGAGGATCTGGGCGACGCCTCCGAGTTCGCCGATGATCTGGAGGCTGACCCGGCGACCGACGTCGTCGCGGTGGAGGCCGACCAGCCGGTGGCGGTCGAGGCGACGGCGACCGATCCGAAGCGTCCCCAGCAGTGGGCGTTCAACAACGTCAGCTTCGAAAGCGCGTGGAACACGGCCAACGGTGCCGGAACGACGATCGCCGTCGTCGACACGGGCGTGCGGGCCACCCATGAGGATCTCGCCTCGAAGATGGAGGCAGGGGCCGACTTCGTGACTCCGGGCGGTGGGACGGGATGTTCCGGACCCCCACGGTCACGGGACACACGTGGCGGGCATCGCGTCGGCGTCCACCAACAACGGGAAGGGTGTCGCCGGAGGATCGCCGGGTTCCCACATCATGCCGGTGCGCGTCCTCGATGCCAACGGTTCGGGATGGACTTCCGACGTGACCGCCGGGATCATCTGGGCGACCGATCACGGAGCGAACGTGATCAACCTTTCGCTCGGTGGAGGCAGTTACTCGTCGTCGATGCGCGCGGCCGTTCAGAATGCGGTCTCCGCCGGGGTCGTCGTTGTGGCGGCGTCGGGTAACGAGAACTCGAGCACGCCGTCGTACCCCGGTGGATACGCGGAGTCCCTCACGGTGGCGTCGACCACGTCGAGTAACGCCCGGTCGACCTTCTCGAACTTCGGTCCGCACGTCGACGTGGCTGCGCCCGGCAGTGGAATCCTCTCGACCGGCGGGTACTCCAACAACTCCTATGTCACGATGAGCGGAACGTCGATGGCGACGCCCTACGCCGCGGCGGCCGCGGCGGTCGTCAAGTCGGCGTGCCCGCGGCAACGGCGAACGATGTGGCAGCGGCGCTCACCTCCACGGCCACCGATCTCGGAACCGCCGGGTTCGACGACTACTTCGGCCACGGACTGATCAACCCTGCCGGCGCCGTCACCGCCTGCTGACGACGGGGGACTCACCCCCTACGGCCGTACAGGTCGGATGAAGGTCTCGTCCTCGTCGGTGAGCAGGAAGAGCGTCGCTGCGAAGTCGAGCATGTACTGCTCATCGGGGCCTACTTCCGCCTGGTATTCGGGGTCGGCGACCATCGCCCAGAAGTCGTCGACCGAGCGGAACCACTGCACCGCCACCCCCGTCGAACGAGGCACCGTCGAATCCCCGGTCTCCGATGCCCGTGCCGTCGCGGTCGTAGTCGTCGGCCAGGCGGTGGTTCTGCTCGTAGCGCACGACATAGCGGTTCGCCGCCTCCGAGTTGCGGATGAGGGGACCGTGATGCTCCCGCCAGTGGCGGTGGAACTCCTCCCGGCTGAGCTCGGGATTGCGCTTCACGAGTGCGATCAGCTTGATCATCAGAAGTGGTGCTCCTTGCCCGGGTGACGCGACGGCTGTCACTGTGTCACTCCACGCACCCTCCGTGCACCGCCGGTCGCGGGTGTGCGGTGGATGTGCCAAACCGTGTCGGACCGTGTCGACATGTGCCGGGAGGAGAAGCGGTGCTGTTGCAGGACAAGGTGGCGATCGTGACCGGGGTGGGCCCGGGCCTCGGCCAGGCCACCGCCGTGGCGTTCGCGCGTGAGGGTGCCGCGGTGGGGCTTGCGGCCCGAAGCGAAGAGCGTCTCGCCGGCGTCGCGGCCGAGATCGACGACCTCGGCGGTCGCTCGCTCGCGGTGCCGACCGACGTCACCGACCCCGACGCGTGTCGACGACTCGTGGAATCGACGGTCGCCGAGTTCGGTGGTCTCGACTGCGTCGTGAACTCGGCCTTCCATCCCGACCTCTACGGCCCGTTCGAACAGGTCGACCTGAAGATCTGGAGAGACATTCTCGAGGTGAACCTGTTCGGCGCGTTGCACGTCACCCAGGCGGCAATCCCGCACCTGAAGAAGCGAGACAGCGCCTCGATCGTGAACGTCGGTTCGATGAGCGCTCGCAAGATCCGGGGAGAGGAGGGTGGCTACGCCACGTCCAAGGGAGCGTTGCACACCGCCACCCAGGTCCTGGCCCGCGAACTCGCCCCTGACGGGATCCGCGTGAACACCGTGGTGCCCGGCTGGATCTGGGGACCGTCGGTACAGATCTACGTGGGCTGGCAGGCCGAGAGTCGCGGTGTGCCGGAATCGGAGATCGTGGCCGAGGTGGAATCGCGGATCCCACTCGGGTTCATCCCGCCCCAGGACGACGTCGCGAACGCCATCGTGTTCTTCGCCTCCGACATGTCGCGGGTGATCACCGGACAGGCACTCGACGTCAACGGGGGCGAGTACTTCCACTGAGGAGGGGTTGTGTCATCGGAGTGGGATCAGCGGGTGGTTCTCGTCACGGGTGCCTCGTCGGGCCTCGGGCGGGCGTGCGCTGTCGAGTTCGGTCGTATCGGCGCATCCGCGGTGGTCATCGCCGACGTCGACGAGGAAGGTGGCGAGGAGACCGCGCGGCTCGTGGCGAATACGGGCTCGGCGTCGCGGTTCGTGGCGACCGACGTGACCGACGACGACGCGGTCGCCGCCGCGGTCACCGCCTGCGTCGATGGATTCGGAAGGCTCGACGCCGCTGTCAACAACGCCGGTACGACCGGCGTAGGTGGCAACGTCGCCGATTATTCCCCGGAGGAGTGGGATCGGGTTCTCGGCCTCAACCTGACAGGCGTGTTCTCGTGTCTGCGCCACGAGATCCCGGTGATGGTCGACGCGGGGGGTGGCGCGATCGTCAACATGGCCTCGGGGGCGGGTCTCCTCGGCTTCCCCGGACTTCCCGCCTACGTGGCGAGCAAGCACGGTGTCGTGGGCCTCACCAAGGCCGCGGCGTTGGAGTACGTGGCTTCGGGTGTGCGGATCAACGCCGTGTGTCCGGGGAGCGTTCGTACCCCGATGCTCGAGGCGTACATGGCCGGCGACGAACAGGTGGAGCAGATGCTCACGATGGCGGTGCCGATGGGTCGGCTCGGCACCCCCGAGGAGATCGCGGGCGCCACCGTGTGGCTCTGCTCCGATGCGGCGACCTACGTGGTCGGCCACGCCTTTCCCGTGGACGGCGGGACATCGGTGTGGTGAGAGATGTCTGGTGAGAGATGCATCGTGAGGAGTGCGTGATGCGCCACGCCCTACGATCGGGCGTGACGAGACCGCGTGGGAGGAACACCTGATGTTCGAATGGTCCGAGGAGCACCGGATGGTGCGCGACGCCGTGCGCACGTTCGTCGACACGGAGATCCGCCCCCGCCGCGACGAGATCGAGTTCGGCGACACCCCGCCGTACGACCTCCTGCGCGAGTTCTTCCGGACCTTCGGGTTGGACGCGATGGCGCGCGACCAGTTCAAGAAGCGTATCGACGCACAACGCGAGCGCGACGAGGCCCTCGCCCGCGGTGAGGAGCCTCCCGAGCACACGCCGCGCTCGGGCGGCAAGGATCCGGCGCTGGCGCTGATCCCCGTGGTGGAGCTCTCGCGCTGCTCACCAGGTCTGGTGACGGCACTCGGTGTGAGCACAGGTCTCGCGGCGGGCACGATCATGTCGAAGGGCACCATCGAGCAGAAGGAGCGCTGGGGTCTCGACCTTCTCACCCTCGACAAGATCGGCGCCTGGGCGATCACCGAGCCCGGCTCGGGTTCCGACGCCTTCGGCGGAATGCTGTCCACGGCGCGGCGCGACGGCGACGAGTACATCCTGAACGGCTCCAAGACGTTCATCACGAACGGTCCGTACGCCGATACCACGGTGTTCATCTGCAAGCTCGACGAGGGAAACGCCCCCGAGGACCGGCGGATCCTGAACTTCGTGCTCGACCGCGGCCTCCCGGGCTTCGAGCAGACCGCACCGCTGCGCAAGATGGGTCTGCACTCGTCGCCGACCGGTGAACTCTTCCTCACCGACGTCCGCGTCGGTGCCGACCGTCTACTAGGAGGACGGGAGGGGTCGCAGGGATCCGGGCGCGACAGCGCCAAGGAGAACTTCGTCATCGAGCGCACCGGCGTCGCCGCCATGGCCCTCGGGGTCGTCGAACGCTGCCTCGAGGTCTCGGTGGAGTACGCGCGTGAGCGCGTGCAGTTCGGCAAGAGGATCGGCGACTACCAACTGATCCAGTTGAAGCTTGCGAAGATGGAGGTGGCACGCCTCAACATCACGAACCTCGTCTACCGGACGCTCGAAATGCGCCGGGCCGGGCGCGCCATGAGCCTCGCCGAGGCTTCGGCGATGAAGCTCTACGCTGCGCAGTCGGCCACCGAAGTCGCACTCGAGGCGGTGCAGCTGTTCGGGGGCAACGGCTACATGGCGGAGTACGAGGTCGAACAACTCGCCCGCGACGCCAAGGTGCTCCAGATCTACGCGGGGACCGACGAGATGCAGATCCGTCACATCGCCATCGATTTGCTCTCCGAAAAGGACGACCCGGCGAAGCCCGACTCAGCCGAGGCCGACTCGGCGGGGAACGCCGAATGACGCCGACCGCCGACGACGTCCGCGCGGAACTGCGCGCGTTCGTCGACGAGGCGTGGGACCCGGATCTGAGCGTTGCCCAGTGGTGGAAACGCCTCGCCGAGGGCCGGTGGGCGGTGCCGACCTGGCCGGAGGAGTGGTGGGGTCGGGCTCTGCCCCAGAACATGGCGGCGGTAGTGCGCGACGAACTGACCGACGCAGGGGCGCTCGGTCCGCCCGCGGGGCTCGGTTTTCTCCTGGCCGGTCCGACGATCCTCGCTCACGGCACCGACGAGCAGCGTCGCCGCTATCTCCGTCCGATCATCGACGGGACCGAGGCGTGGTGCCAGCTCTTCAGCGAACCCGGAGCTGGTTCCGATCTGGCGAGCCTCCAGTGCCGGGCGGAGCGTGACGGCGACGAGTGGGTCGTCACCGGGCAGAAGGTCTGGACGTCGTTCGGGCACCAGGCCGATCTGGGGATGCTGATCGCCCGCACCGATCCGGATCTGCCGAAGCACCAGGGCATCACATATTTCGCACTACCCATGGACCAACCCGGCGTCGACGTTCGTCCTCTTCGGGAGATGACCGGGCACGCCATGTTCAACGAGGTGTTCCTGGATGAGGCGCGTGTACTCGACGCGGATCGGATCGGGGGTCTCGGAGAGGGTTGGCGGGTCACCAACACGACGCTCGCCGCCGAGAGGGCGGGTCTCGGATCCGGCGGGAGCGGTGGCGGTGGCGGAGCGATGGCCGGTCACAAGGGCGGAATGCTCGAAATCCGCGCCGGAGACCTGGTGCAGAATCGCCCGCGCGGCGCCAACGCTGCAGCCGGTCGCGGGGCCGGCCCCCTCGTCGAGATGGCTCGACAGCTCGGCAACAACGACGATCCTGTCCTGCGCCAGGAGCTCGCACGGCTTCACATTCTGAACGAGGTCGGGCGCATGTCGTCGGAGCGCGCGAAGGCCGGGCGTCGCGCCGGGCGTGAGGTGTCGGGGGCGGGCAACATGGCGAAGCTCATGATGAGCCAGGTCACACGGCTGACCAGCGAGGTGGGCCTGGCGATCATCGGGAACGAGGGCATGCTGCTGGGGCGGGATACTCCGGGTGGCGGTGCGATCCAGGGGGCGCGCTCTACAGCCCGGCGGTGTCGATCTACGGCGGCAGCGACGAGATCCAGCGGAACATCATCGGTGAGCGTGTCCTCGGACTCCCCAAGGAGCCGGGGCCCGACCGCGACACGCCTTTCCGGGACCTGCTGCTCCCGAGCTGACTCGCACGGTGCCGGTCGAACCGCCACCGAGCCCGTGGGAGCTTCCCGATCCCGCCGACGCCGACGACCGGGGCGTCGTCGGAGTGGGAGCCGACCTCGAGCCCGGCACCCTTCTCGACGCCTACCGGCACGGGATCTTCCCGATGCGCCTCGGAACGGGTGGGCCACTCGGGTGGTGGTCTCCCGACCCGCGCGGCGTCATCCCCCTGGACGGGTTGCGCGTGTCCCGGTCACTGCGTCGCTCGACACGGCGGTTCACGACCTCGGTGGACCGCGCGTTCGATCAGGTCATCCGAGGATGTGCGGACCCGACGGCACGGGAGGGCGGGTGGATCGACGACTCGTTCATCGACGCGTACTCGGAGCTCCATCGTCTCGGGTGGGTGCACAGTGTCGAGACGTGGGACAGGCGGGGAGCGCTCGTCGGCGGCCTCTACGGCGTCGCCATCGGGGGCTTCTTCGCCGGCGAGTCGATGTTCCACACGGCGACCGACGCGTCGAAAGTGGCGTTGGTCGCTCTCGTCGACCATCTGAGGGCGCGGGGCGCGGTGCTGCTCGACGTGCAGTGGTGCACCGACCATCTGACCTCGCTCGGCGCGGTGGAGATCAGCCGGAGCGTCTACCTGGGCCGCCTCAGGCGGGCGCTGACTCTGCCCGACTCCTTCGAGACGTAGCCGATCCGGCGTCGATCTCCATGCGGGGAGGATCCGGTCGAGCCACCGGGGGATCCACCAACCCGCGCGCCCGAACACCGTCATCAGCGCCGGCATCACGGCAAGCACGATCAGGGCGTCGAACAGAACCGCGACGGCGAGCCCCAAACCGAACATCTTCACGGTCACGACCTCGTTCAGAACAAACGATCCGAAGACGGTGAACATGATGAGCGCCGCACTCACGATCACGCGGCTCGACCCTCCGAGCCCGAAGACGACGGCCGCCTTGGCGTCGTTGCTCCGTGTGAACTCCTCGCGCACCCCGCTCAGGAAGAACACCTGATAGTCCATCGAGAGACCGAACAGGATCGCGAAAAGCATCAGCGGAACGAACGAGACGATCGGCACGCTCTGGTCGACACCGATGATGCTCGATCCCACGTTCTCCTGGAACACCGCGGTGATGATGCCGTAGGCGGCGACCACCGACACCAGATTGAGAAGACTGGCGGCGACGGCTCCGAGCACCGTGCGGAACACCACGAGCATGAGAAGCAGCGACAGTCCCATCACCGCGCCGATGAACAAGGGGAGGCGGCTCTGGATCCGCCCCCCGAGGTCGATGAACTCGGCGGTTTCGCCACCCACGAAGGCTTGCGCTCCGGTGCCCTCGACGGCCTCGGGGATCGTCGTAGCCCGGAGCTTCTTGATCAGATCCTCGGTGGCCACGGAGTCGGGAGAGGTCGTCGGAAAGGCCAGAACGACCGCGGCCTTCGAGGAGTCGGGGTCCTTGGCGTTGCTGTATTGCACCGGAGCGGGGAAGTCCTCGACTCCCTTGTTCGCCAACACGGCCTTCTGGATCGCCTCCGCGTCCTTCTTGCCATCGGAGCCGGGTAGCTCGACGGCGATGAGCAGCGGTCCGTTGAACCCCGGCCCGAAACCCTTCGCCAAGGTGTCGTATGCGTGGCGCTGGATGCTCGATTCGGGCGCGCTCCCGTCGTCGGTCGCGCCCAGCCGCATGTTGCGTGTCGGTAGCGCGAGCACCAGCAGGACCAGCAGAATCGGAACGAGAAGAAACCACGGCCGGCGTACGACGAAGCCGGCGTAGCGACTCGGTCGGTGAATGTCGTCTTCCTCGGTGTCGGTCGAAGGGGCGATCTTCGGGCGGGGCCCGATTCCGGGGATGTGCCAGCGCATCACGCCGCTGCCCGCGAGCCCCATCAGTGCAGGCAGCAGTGTGAGGGCGGCGATCATCATGACGGCCACCACCACGGCCGCGGAGAAACCGAGAATGCCGACATACGGGATCCCCGCCAGGAACAGGCCGCACAGGGCGATGATCACGGTCGTTCCGGCGAAGAGCACGGCCTGGCCCGCCGTCGCGACCGCCATCCCGATCGAGTCGTGCATCGCCATGCCGTCCTCGAGATTCCGTCGGTGGCGCATGAGGATGAACAGCGAGTAGTCGATCCCGACACCGAGCCCGATCATGGTCCCGAGCGTGGGCGCGACCGTGCCGATGTTCACGAAGGCCGACAGCAGCGACAGCGTCCCAATGCCCGCACCGAGTCCGAGCAGCGCCGTGCCGATCGGCAGCCCCATGGCGATGACGGATCCGAGCGCGAACAACAGGATGATCACGGCGAAGGCGAGCCCGATCTCGTCAGCGTTCCCCGCTGCCGGAGGGTTGTCGAAGTCCACCAACTCGCCGCCCAACGAGACGGTCAGGTCCTCGTTGGCCGTGATGGGTGCGGTGGCGAGCTCGAGCTCCTTGAAAGCGTCCTTGGGAAGGTCCTGGATCTCCTTCGAGTACTGGACCTGGGCGAACCCGATCTTGTCCTTGAACTCCCCGTCAGGTGCTGACGTGAGCGAGGGCTCGGACTCCACGCCGTCGAGCTCCGACACGTTCTTCAGCGCCTCGTCGATCGACTTCTTGTTGGCGGCATCCGACAGCGTGCCGTCGTCGGCCTCGACGACGATCTGTGCGGTCACCCCGGTCTGGTCCGGGAAGTCGGATTCGAGGAGGTCGATGGCGTGCTGGGAGTCGGCGCCCGGGATGTTGAAGTTGTCGCTGTACGCGCCGTCGGCACTCTTGGCCCCGAGGAAGATCCCGACGAGAGCGAGGATCCACACGCCGAGCACGATCCAGTGGCGCCGGGCGGCCCCGCGCCCCAGCCGTTCGAGAAACCGAGCCATGAGCCCTCCTGGGAGCGATTGCCGCTGCGAAGCGTAAGCCGTGGCGGCCGACCGGATGTGCCAATCCCCATCGGAGCTTTGGTCTCGAACCTTTGGCATCATGGTTCGACACGCGCAGCCGTCGCATGTTCGAGGGTGCCGTCCGCTCGATGGAGGAGCCACCGTGAAGCTGGGACTGCAAATCGGGTACTGGGGCGCAGGCCCGCCGCAGGGTGTCGAGGAGCAGATCGCCGAGGCCGAGCGCCTCGGCTACGACTCCGTGTGGACAGCCGAAGCGTGGGGCTCCGACGCGCTCACACCCCTGGCGTGGTGGGGACGGTCCACCACGCGGATGCAGCTCGGGACGGCGATCGTCCAGCTCTCGGCGCGGACTCCCGCGGCCACGGCGATGGCGGCGATCACGATGGACCACCTCACTGAGGGGCGGTTCATCCTCGGTCTCGGGGCGTCGGGCCCGCAGGTCGTGGAGGGCTGGTACGGCGAGTCATATTCCAAGCCGCTGGCGCGCACCCGCGAGTATGTCGAGATCATCCGGCGAATCCTCGCCCGCGACGAGCGGGTGTCGTTTTCCGGCGAGCACTACTCGATGCCCTTTCCCGGCGGCACGGGCCTCGGCAAGCCGCTGCGCTCGATCGTGCACCCGTTGCGCGACGACCTTCCCATCTACCTGGCCGCCGAGGGACCCAAGAACGTCGCTTTGACGGCCGAGATCGCCGACGGGTGGCTGGCGCTCTTCTTTTCGCCACGCGACAACGCGTTCTACCGCTCCGCGCTCGACGAGGGTTTCGCACGGGAGGGTGCCCGTCACACGCCCGACGACTTCGAGGTGGCGTGCACCGTCCCGATCATCATCCATGACGACACCGAGGTCGCGGCCGACGCGTACCGTCCGATGCTGGCGTTGTACATCGGTGGGATGGGGGCAAAGGATCAGAACTTCCACACCGAGGTGTTCTCCCGGATGGGTTACGAGGCCGAGGCCAAGAAGATCCAGGAGCTCTACCTCGCCGGACGCAAGGACGAGGCGGCTGCAGCCGTCCCCACGGCGCTGGTCGAGGACGTGGCGCTGGTCGGCTCCAAGGACAAGATCCGAGACGAAGTGGCCCGCTGGCGCGAGACGGTTGTCACAACGTTCCTCGTGTTCGGCAACATACCGACCCTGCGCGACATCGCCGAGATCGTTCTGGACTAGGTACTCGCGTTACTCGCGGATTGTGGGTTCGTCGTCGCCGCGTTCGATCACGATCGCGTCGCCGATCTCGACGTCGTCATCGTGCGTCGTGTCGTCGTCTTCCCCGCCGCGGACCGTCGGTTGGTCGTCGCCGCGTTCGATCACGATCGCGTCGCCGATCTCCACACCCTGTTCGGGTCCGCCGGCGCCGTTCGCATCGGCGGCACTCGTCGCCTGAAGACCGCTGATGATCCCCGCGCCCAGCATCAGGCCCGCCGCGGGCATCGCCACCCGGCGCCGGAGGATGAGCCGGCGCATCGAGACGGCGTCCTCGAGTGAGACGTCCATGAGATCCATGAGGCGGCGCTCGATGACCGCGGGCTCGCGTCCGAGAGCGTCCGCCAGCGCCGACAGGTCGTCGTCGCGAAGCGGGAGTGGCCGCGATCGGGGAGCGTTGCGCAGTTCGTAGAGGAGCTCGAGGTACTTGCGGAGCACGTCGGACTCGCCGACGCCGGATCTGTCCGCCTCCGGGTCGCTCACCGCGTGCACGGCGTCGCCGAGTTGGAGGGTGGCGGCTTCCATGTCGATCTCGACGGAGCGGCGCGGCGGAAGGAGCTCTTCCACCTCGACCTCGTACACCGCTGCCAACCGTGTGAGATCGGCGTCAGGAATGCGCGAGCGGCCGGTCTCGAAGGCCTTCAGTCGGCGCGACTCGACACCCGATTCGGTGGCCACAGCGCGGCGCGACAGGCAGACGGCGCGCCGGTAGGCGGCCAGGACGGCCCCCACTCGCGCGGAGGGGAGGCCTTCGGTGTAGCGGTAGGCAGCGGCTGGATCCGAGGGGAGGGAGTCTGCGGCTTCCATACACGTGGAATCGGCACTCTCCGCAGCGTCTTGAAGGATTTCGCGCTCTGAGTGCCCAGAAGGCCCTTCGAAAGGCGGCCTGGCGGTGTCCTAGATTCCACAGCAACGGATCCCACCGGGATCCCCGTGGTCCGAGGAGCCCCCATGCCCGAACCCGTGATCGTCGCCGCCACCCGGAGCCCGATCGGGCGTGCCTTCAAGGGATCGCTCGTCGACCTGCGCGGCGACGACCTCGCCGCCACGATCATCGGCGCTGCACTCGACCAGGTCCCCGAACTGGACCGCAACGAGGTCGACGATCTCATGTTGGGCTGTGGTCTGCCGGGCGGCGAACAGGGCTTCAACATGGGGCGCATCGTGGCGATCCTCGCCGACATGCCGGACGTGCCCGGTACCACGATCACCCGCTACTGCTCCTCGTCGCTCCAGACGATTCGCATGGCCGCGCACGCGATCAAGGCCGGCGAGGGCGACGCCTTCGTGGCGGCCGGTGTCGAGTGTGTGAGCCGGTTCGGTTCGGGGAATTCCGACAGCCTTCCCGACACCCAGAACCCCGTCTTCGCCGACGCACAGCTCCGCTCGCTGCAACGGTCCGAGGGTGGTCAGCCGCCATGGTCACCGCCCGAGGGGCTTCCCGACGCCTACATCGCGATGGGCCAGACCGCCGAAAACGTCGCCGAGCTCGAGAACGTCTCGCGCGAGCGGATGGACGCGTTCGCCGCCCGGTCCCAGCAGCGGGCGGTCGAAGCGCAGAACAACGGCTTCTTCGAGCGCGAGATCACACCCGTCACCCTGCCCGACGGAACGACCGTGAGCACCGACGACGGCCCCCGCCCCGACACCACTGCCGAGAAGCTGGCGGAACTGAAGCCCGTGTTCCGACCCGACGGGAAGATCACCGCCGGCAATGCCTGCCCTCTGAACGACGGCGCTGCGGCCGTGATCGTGATGTCCGACACCAAGGCGAAAGACCTCGGTATCGTGCCGATTGCGCGCGTGGTTTCGAGCGGCGTGAGCGCCCTCAACCCCGAGATCATGGGGTTGGGGCCGATCGGTGCGAGTCGTCAGGCGCTCGACCGGGCGGGAATGACAATTGACGACGTCGACCGCGTCGAGATCAACGAGGCGTTCGCCGCCCAGGTGCTTCCGTCAGCCGACCAGCTCGGCATCGACGAGGACAAGCTCAACGTCAACGGCGGTGCGATCGCCCTCGGACACCCCTTCGGGATGACGGGCGCCCGCATCATGGCGACGCTTCTGAACGGCCTCGACGACTCCGGCGGGACCGTGGGCCTCGAGACCATGTGTGTCGGCGGCGGCCAGGGGATGGCGATGATCGTCGAGCGCCTGAGCTGACTCTTCCGCTCTCGGCGCCAGGCCGCCGGGGCCCCGGGCTCGGGCGGCGCAGGATTCCTGCGCCGCTTGTCCTCACCTTCGACCCGGCAGCGTCTGCTCCAGCACCTGGATGGGGGCGTGGACGTCGCCCACTTCCTCGACACGGGCCAGCACGGCAGTGGGTTCGAACGCGAAGGCGTCGGCGCCTCCACTCTCCTTGAGCTCGTCGAGTTCCTCCCACAGCAACGGCGTGGAGACTGTCGGGCGGTCGCGGCCACGAAGCGAATACACGCACACGGTGGTCTTGTGGCGCGCGTTCTGGCTCCAGTCGACGAACACCTTGCCGCGCCGCTGTGCGCGGTCCATGTCGACGACCACGTCGGAGCGTCGTTGCGCCAGGACCTGGCCGACAGCAAGAGCGAACTCACGGGTTGTGTCGTGGTCGACCCCGGTTTCCGCAGGAGGGTTGAGAGGAACCGCGATGTGCAAGCCCTTGCTACCCGAGGTCTTGACGAAGCCCACGAGACCCGCGGCGTCGAGAACGGCACGCAGGTCATGGGCCACCGACACGCAGTCGACGATGTCGGCCGGCTTGCCGGGATCGAGATCGAACACGACCTGCGTCGGCATGTCGGGGGTGTCGGCGCGCGCTAGCGGGGGGTGCAACTCGAGAGCGGCCAGGTTCGCCGCCCACACGAGCGCGGCCGGCTCCTCGAACACGCACGCGCTGTAGCTGCGGCTGTCGGTGCTGCGGCCCACGTGCACCGTGGGCATCCAGCCGGGTCGATGGCCCGGGCACCGCTTCTCGAAGAAGGATTCACCGTCGACACCGTCGGGGAACCGCACCATGGTTATCGCCCGACCGGCCAGGTGGGGCAGCATCACCGGAGCGATCGACGCGTAGTACGAGATCACATCGGCCTTCGTGAACCCGGCTGCGCGGTACATCAGCTTGTCGAGGTTGCTGACCGTGAGGTCGCGGCCGCCGTGATTCACCCGAACCGAGTCCGCCACTAGCCTGACCGTAGCAACGACAGAGTCGCCGGCAAGCGAGGAGCGCGATGGCCACCACGATCTGGTCGGGCTCGATCAGTTTCGGGCTCGTGACCGTCCCTGTGAAACTCACGCCCGCGACCCAGTCAAAGGACGTGAAGTTCAACCAACTCGATTCCGAGTCGGGTTCACGTGTCCGTTACAAGCGGATGGCCGAGGCGACCGGTGAGGTCGTCGACCAGAGTCGCATCGTCAAGGGCTACGAGATGTCTCCGGGCCAGTACGTCGTGATCGAGCCCGACGAGCTCAAGGCGATGGCGCCGAAGTCGTCGCGCAGCATCGAGATCGAGGAGTTCGTCGACCTCGACGAGATCGACCCTCTGTTGTTCGACAGCCCCTATTACCTCCAGCCCGATCCCCAGGCGATGAAGCCGTATCTGCTCCTGGTGGAGGCGATGGCGGAGTCGAACAAGGTGGCGATCGGTCGCATCGTGATGCGCACGAAGGAGAGCCTCGTTGCCATCCGTTCGCTCGACGGGATGCTCGTGGTCGAGACGATGCGTTACGCGGATGAGGTCCTGCCCGCGAGATGCCGAGCGACGCCGATGATCTCGAGGTGACCGACAAGGAGCGGGCCATGGCCACCCAGCTCATCGAGACGCTCACCGAGAAGTGGGACCCCGAGAAGTTCGAGGACTCCTACCGCGAAGAGTTGCTGTCGCTCATCGAGAAGAAGGCTGCCGGCGAGGAGATCATCGCCACGGCGGAGCCCGAAACCCCAGCCGAGGTCGTCGACCTCGCCAAGGCTCTCGAAGCAAGCCTCGAGAAGGCGGAGTCCCGCGGGTCTCAGCGATCCGCCTAGCCGCCTTCCGACTTCCTCGGCTCGAGGATGACGACGGGGATGTCGCGGTCGGTTCGCTCCTGGTACGCCGCGTATCCCTTGGAGGACTCGACGATCGTCGGCCACAGCTCCGACTTCTCGTCCCTGGTGGCGACGCGCGCCGTCATCGGGCGGGTGCGCCCCTCCATGGTCACCTCGACGGAGGGGTTGTCGCGCAGGTTGAGGAACCACGCCGGATGGCGGTCGTCTCCTCCCTTGGACGCGACGATGACGACACGTTCGTCGCCGTGGATCGGCGTCGACAGCATGGTCGTTCGACGGGCGCCGCTCTTTCGCCCGGTCGTGACGAGCTCGAGCACCGGCATGCCGAACCCCCGGCCGCCGACGCGCCCCTTGCTCACGCGGAAGATCGCCTTGTGCAGACCCGTGACGACCTTGAAGGCAAAGTCCTTCACTGCGTCCACGCCGGCTCCCCCATGGTGACCGGTCGACAGGATACTTCGGGATCGCCGGGGAGCAGCGCGGGAGGGTCGGGGTTCCCCGCGCTCACCACTCGTCGTCGAACTCGTCGCTCGCGACGAGTTCGTCGTTGATGGAATCGCCGTCGGGCTCCGGGACGAGCACGTCGAGGAGGCCGCTGATCGGCACCGACGTGCGGACACCACGCTCGAGCTCGATCCGGATCGTGAGGTGCCCGCGACCCCATCCGAGGAACACAGCCGTGGTGTGGACGAGGCCGGGAGTGACGATCATGACCGGCTGGCGGCGTCGCCGTTCGAGGCGTTCATCCCAGCCGTAGCGCACCCACCCCCGTTCGTCGACAAGGGGAGGCGCGCCGATCTTCACCCCGTGTTCGTGGTACGCGCGCACCAGGGCGTTCGCACGTGGCTTCCCGATGAGCGCGGATGTGGCGTCGAGAAGAACGCGCGTGAAAGTCGGACCGTGATCGGCGATCCCGTCGGAGTCGTCGAGCCCCCAATGCACGAGTTCATGGAGGACGACACCGCGTGTGCGGTATCGCCTGGGCAACGTGATGCTGAGCGCCGGTTCCGGGCGGAAGAAGGCCCGGCGGGCACCGTTGCCCGGACGCAGAGGCGGAATCCTCTCGGCCGTGAGCCAACCGAAACGGCGCCTCCACCACTCGGTGCTCACGGCACTGCGCATCTCCTCGAAGCATTCGTCGAGCGAGCCCAGTTTCGTGTCCGAGACGGACGATTCCGCGCGGTAGACGCGGCTGCGTTGGGAGTCGCGCGGCGACGGTGGTGTGGAATGGGGTGAGGACCTGCTCGGCACGGCCGTCACGTTAGCGAGGGGCTGTGACGGCCAAGCCTCCGGTGGGTACTACGATCCAGCGCCATGGCCGGACTGCTGCACCGCGTCGCGGTGGACGTCGTGCACCGGGCATGGGATGCGGCCGCCCGCTACGGCGCCATCGACTCGGGCAGCGCACGGGCCGGACGCTTCGACACTTTCGGCGAGGGCACCCGAATCTGTTTCCCCGCAACGGGTCTCATGGGCGAGCGGTGGATCCGCCTCGGTGCCGAGACACTCTTTGCGGAGCACGCCACGTTGTCGGCCGGCATGAGTCCCGAGCACGTGCCGGAGCGTCGTCCCCTCATCACGATCGGTGACCGTTGCGTGTTCGGGCGAGGGACGGGAATCGTGGCGAACTGGGGCGTCGCCATCGGCGACGACGTGTGGACCGGCCACTACGTCTACATCACCGACCACAACCACGGTTACGAGGACCTCGACGTGCCGCCCGGTCGCCAGATCGGCCGCCACGAGAGTGTTCGGATCGAGGACGGGGCTTGGCTGGGCCACGGGACTGTCGTGCTACCGGGCGTCACGATCGGACGGCACGCGGTCGTGGGGGCGGGCTCGGTGGTCACGAGCGACCTGCCCGACCACTGCGTGGCGGCCGGGAATCCCGCGCGGGTCCTCCGCCAGCACGTGACCGGGGAGGGCTGGGTCCGGCCCTACGCGGCTCCTGCGGCGGTGCCGGGTTCGGGGAGCGGCGCCGTATCCCGCTCACGGCCCGCGCTGTGATTGACTTTCGCCTCCGGCGCCGTTGTCGGGTGCGAACAGGGAGTGGGGGATGAGCGACGACGTCGACGCAGGTCAGGACCCGGGTTCACCGGAGTCTCCCTGGAATCCCCTCGAAGACGACACGACGTCCGTGTCGGGCACGGTCGCTCCCGACGAGCCGGTCGAGGCCGAAATGGTCGGTGGCGGCTGGGACAGCGGTGAGCCGGAGCGCACAGACGGCGGCGCCATCGCCGCGCTGGTCCTGGCGATCGCGTCGTTTCTCCTTCTCCCGCTGATCGGTTCGGTCGTTGCACTGTTCCTCGCGGCGGGAGCCGAGCAACGGATCGCCACCTCAGGCGGCATGCTCGGCGGAGCGGGCATGGTCACGGCGGCCAAGATCCTGGCGTGGGTCCACCTGGCGTTGCTCGCCGTCGCTGCGGTCTTGTTGCTCCTGATTCTGCTCATCGCCAACGCCGGGGGTGAGACCCTCGACCTCGGACGGGCGGAGGACGAGATCACCGAGAGCCTGCAGGCCGAGTACGTGGGCGTGTCGGTGGAGCGCGTCACCTGTCCCGATGACGTGAAGGTCGAGGAGGGTGCCACGTTCACGTGCACCACCCAGATCGACGGCCAGGACTTCGCCGTGACGGTCACTCAGGAGGACGATCAGGGCAGCGTTCGCTTCGCGAAGGCACAGGCGGCCATCAAGGTGGAGGACGCCGAGGCGTTCATCGTCGGCGAATACCGCAAGCAGGGGACCGTGGTCACGGTCGGCTGTTCGGACAAGGAGATCCTCGTCGCCGATCCGGGCTCGACCATCGAATGTCTCGTCGCTCCCGAAGAAGGTGACGGCACGACCGCGGTCGTGACGGTTCAGGACGTGAACGGCAACGTCGGGGTCGATTTCACGACGGCGGAGTAGCCGCCGCCACGAAGTCCGCCACGACCCCGGCCAGTTCCACACCACGGTCCTCCTGGAGGAAGTGCCCGCCTCCCTCGATCGTGGTGTGCGCCTGGCCCGCCGCACCGGGGATCTTCGTCTGGAACACCGTGTCGGCCCCGGCGGTGATCGGGTCGCTGTCACCGAAGGCCGTCAGGAACGGCTTGTCGAAATTCTTCAGGACCTCCCAGGCCGCGCGGTTCGGCCCATTCTCCGGATCGTCGGGTGTGGCCGGAACGAGCATCGGGAACTGGCGCGCACCCTCCTTGAACGTCTCGTCCGGGAAGGGGGCGTCGTACGCGGCCATCACATCGGGGGCGAGCTCGGTCGTGCAGCCCATGTTCACGATGCCGCCGACAGGGAACTCGTCGACCTCCTGGGAGAAGTCGCGCCATACGCGAAACGCCTCGCCGGGTGGATCGTCGCCCGTGGGCAGATAGGTGTTGGCGACCACCACGCGCGAGAAGCGGTCGGGATCGGCGGCCACGAGGCGAAGCCCGATCAGGCCGCCCCAGTCCTGGCAGACGAGCGTGATGTCGCGCAGGCCGAGCCGTTCGACCACGGCACCCGTCCAGTCGAGATGCCGTCGGTACGTGTAGTCGGTGCGGGCAGCGGGCTTGTCGAGCGCCCGAACCCGACGAGGTCGATGGCCACGGGACGGAGACCGGCCTCGACGAGGACGGGGATCATCGTCCGGTAGAGGTACGACCACGACGGCTCACCGTGGAGCAGCAGCACCACCGGTGCCGCCGGATCGCCCTCGTCGAGGTGGTGCATGCGCAGCGACCCGCCGTCGCCACTGTCGACCTCCACGTAGTGAGGCTCGAAACCGAAGCCGGGGAGGTCCTCGAAGCGTTCGTCGGGTGTGCGGAGCAGTTTCATCACGCGCCTTTCGTTGTCGTCTTGTTGTCGTTCTCTCAGTCGTCGGGCCAGACCCAGTTCCGGACGCGGTCCTTCCCCGAGGCCCGCGGTTCGGGTGCCGACGGCGCACCGTGCGCGGCTGCGGGGTGGGCGGGTGATCGGGCCTGCGACCGGGCGATCACCAGAGACGCGGCGCCGACGAAACCCAGAGCCGCGGCGGGGATCACGAGACCCCACGCGAACGCCCGCCACGCGCGGATGCCCACCTCGGGCCAGCCACCGTCGAACACGAGCAACAGGAGAGAGGGGACCAGGAGTGCCACGAGCAGCTGGACGGCCGCGAGCACCAGCGCGAAACGGCCGATCCGTCGGAGGGGAACACGTCGGTGCGGTGTCGTGGTCACGCCGAGGGTGAGCAGCACCACCGCCCCGATCCCTCCGAGGATCGCCACGGCCGTCACGAGATTGCTCAGCCACGAGAGGTTCGGCAGGTCGTCGATCGTGGTGAGCGGGACGTCGGGTCGCAGGTCGGCCGGGACCTGGGCGGCCAGCGACGGGTCGACGGCGGCCAAGCTGTCGGAGGAGGCGGCGCCGACCGCGCCGGGGTCGAGGATCAGCGACGACTCGGATCCCTGGAACACACGATCGTGCAGCGCCACCAGCGAGGCCGAAAAGGCGCTGATGAAACGGGGGTCGTCGAGCGTGGCGTCGGTCACGGCCGCGAATTCGGGTGTTCCCGCTTCTAGCGGAACGACCGGCGCGAGCTGCTCCTCGAGCCTGCCGCCGAGCGCCTTGCGGACCTCGTTCGCTCGCAGGACCTCCTCGGCCGAGTCGGCCAGACGCGACGCATCGAGCACCGTGAGGCGCAGGACGAGAGCGCTCCAGGCGATCGTCGCCAACAGGAGGCCCACGACGACGAACGAACTGCCCGCGGACCGCCGGACGCCGCTCACGGTCCGGACCGTAGCGTTCGAGGACCCACGATCCTGGGCCTGTCGGTCCGGTGGGCTCCGCGGGGTGCATCGATCATCGGGCGCGACTCTGGCATGCTGCGCTGGCTCGCGTGCGGTTCATGCAGGTTTGGGGGAATCAGATGAGGACTCGGCTGGGCGCGCTCGTGGTCGTGGTCGGCCTGCTGGCAGCGGCGTGCGGCTCACGAACCGACGACCAGGCCGTGGTGGCGCAGGGTGGTGTTCCTGATTCCACCGATCAGGCTGGTGAGCCGTCGGAGAGCACGATCGAGTCGCCGTGTGGCGAGGGCGACGCCTCGGGTGCCACCGACATCGGCGTGACCGACGACTCGATCACGATCGCCAACGTCGCCGACGTCGCCGTACCGGGTGTGCCCGGGCTCTTCCAGCAGAACCAGGAGGCGATGGAGGCCTTCGTGGCGTACTGCAATTCGATGGGTGGCGTGAACGGTCGCGAGCTCGTGCTCGACAAGCTCGACTCGAAGATGACCGAGCACCTCCAAGCGGTCGAGAAGGCGTGCACGAGTGCTTTCGCCATGGTGGGCAACGGCGCGGTCTTCGACGACGCGGGCCTCCCGGCACAGCTCGAGTGCGGGATCCCCAGCGTGCCGGGTATCACGGGTTCTCCCGCGGCGTCAGGAGAGACGACTCTCACGGTCCAGCCGATTCCCAACCCGCCGGCCTCATGGGTCAAAGGTCCGGGACTCTACGTCGTCGACGAGGCACCGAACGCTGCGGAGAATGCCGCGATGTTCGCCGCTCCGAGTGTGGCACGCCAGCAGGCGGACCTACAGGTGGACATCTACGAACAGATCGGGTTCGACTGGATCATCGACGACGACATGGGGATCGGGGAGAGCACCACCGATTGGCAATCCCGCGTCAAGTCGATGAAGGACAAGGGTGCCGAGTACGTGTTCATCCAGGCCGAAGACGTCGACCTCGCCAACTTCCTGCTCGAGGCCGAAACCCAGAGCTACGCGCCCGAGTGGATCGACGCCGGCCAGCAGGTCTACAACGACGCCTTCCTCGAGGCAGCGGGGACCACGGCGGAGGGAGTTCACGTCTACGTGACGATCGTTCCCTTCGAAGAGGCCGGCACCAGCGAGATGATGCAGACCTACCTCGACTGGTTGGAAAAGACAATCCCCGGCGCCACACCGGACGCGCTCGCCGTGCAGTCGTGGTCCGCCGGGTTGTTGTTCGCGACGGCGGCGAAGGCGTTGGGGAGCGATCTCACCCGGAGAGGGACTGATGGACGAACTGCACTCGATCACCGAGTGGGATGGTCTGGGCATGCACGTCCCCACGAATCCGGGCGAGAACATCGGGACGGACTGCTTCATGTACGTCCAGGTGCAAGACGGTGAGTTCGTGCGGGAGTTCCCCGGCGAAGGCTTCGAGTGCATCGAAGGCAACCGCCTCCCCGTGTCGAACAAGAACTGAGAGCGGCGGGTACCCGGTGCATTCAAGGGCGTCGTGAGCGGCCCGTTGAACATCGTGCGTGACTCTGCCATGCTGCCCTGTCTCGCGTGCGTTTCATCCAGTTTGGGGGAATCTGATGAGGACTCGGGTCGGCGTGCTCGTGGTCGTGGTCGGCCTGTTGGCAGCGGCGTGCGGCTCACGAACCGACGACCAGGCCGTGGTGGCGCAAGGTGGTGTCCCTGATTCCACCGACCAGGCCGGTGAGCCGTCGGAGAGCACGATCGAGTCGCCGTGTGGCGAGGGCGATGCCTCGGGTGCCACCGACATCGGCGTGACCGACGACTCGATCACGATCGCCAACGTCGCCGACCTCGAGGTCCCGGGTGTGCCGGGGCTCTTCCAGCAGAACCAGGAGGCGATGGAGTCCTTCGTGGCGTACTGCAATTCGCTGGGTGGCGTGAACGGTCGCGAGCTCGTGCTCGACAAGTTGGACTCGAAGCTCACCGAGCACCTCCAGGCGGTCGAGAAGGCGTGCAAGAACGCGTTCGCGATGGTGGGCAACGGCGCGGTCTTCGACGACGCGGGTATCCCGGCACAGCTCGAGTGTGGGATCCCGAACGTACCGGGTATCACGGGTTCTCCCGCGGCGGGAGGAGAGAAGACGCTCACGGTCCAGCCGATCCCCAACCCTCCGGACTCGTGGCCGAAAGGTCCGGGACTGCACGTCATCGACGAGGCACCGAACGCTGCGGAGAACGCCGCGATGTTCGCCGCTCCGAGTGCGGCACGCCAGCAGGCCGACAGGCAGGTGGACATCTACGAACAGATCGGGTTCGACTGGGTCATCGACGACGACATCGGGATCGGGGAGAGCACCACCGACTGGCAACCCCGCGTCAAGTCCATGAAGGACAAGGGTGCCGAGTACGTCTACGTGCAGGCCGAAGACGTCGACCTCGCCAACTTCCTGCTCGAGGCCGAAACCCAGGGATACGACCCCGAGTGGGTTGACGCCGGCCAGCAGGTCTACACCGACGCCTTCCTCGAGGCGGCGGGGACCACGGCGGAGGGAGTCCACGTCTACGTGACGACCGTTCCCTTCGAGGAGGCCGGCACCAGCGAGATGATGCAGACCTACCTCGACTGGCTCGAGAAGACGGTCCCGGGTGCTTCACCCGACGCGCTCGGCGTGCAGTCGTGGTCCGCCGGGTTGTTGTTCGCGACGGCAGCCAAGGCGTTGGGGAGCGATCTCACCCGAGAGGGACTGATGGACGAACTGCACTCGATCACCGAGTGGGACGGTCTCGGCATGCATGTGCCGGCCAATCCGGGTGAGAACATCGGGACGAACTGCTTCATGTACGTCCAGGTGCAAGACGGTGAGTTCGTGCGGGAGTTCCCCGAGGAGGGTTTCGAGTGCATCGAAGGCAACCGTCTCCCCGTGTCGAACAAGAACTGAGAGCGGCGGGACACCCGGCGCCTTGAACGGCGCATCGAACCCGCTGCATTGAACATGTGGCGCGACTCTGTCATGCTGCCCTGTCTCGCGTGCGTTTCATCCAGTTTGGGGGGAATCAGATGAGGACTCGGGTCGGCGCGCTCGTGGTCGTGGTCGGCCTGCTGGCAGCGGCGTGCGGCTCACGAACCGACGACCAGGCCGTGGTGGCGCAAGGTGGTGTCCCTGATTCCACCGACCAGGCCGGTGAGCCGTCGGAGAGCACGATCGAGTCGCCGTGTGGCGAGGGCGATGCCTCGGGTGCCACCGACATCGGCGTGACCGACGACTCGATCACGATCGCGAACATCGCCGACATCGAGGTCCCGGGTGTGCCGGGGCTCTTCCAGCAGAACCAGGAGGCGATGGAGGCCTTCGTGGCGTACTGCAATTCGCTGGGTGGCGTGAACGGTCGCGAGCTCGTGCTCGACACGTTGGACTCAAAGCTCACCGAGCACCTCCAAGCGGTCGAGAAGGCGTGCAAGAACGCGTTCGCGATGGTGGGCAACGGCTCGCTCTTCGACGACGCGGGCCTCCCGGCACAGCTCGAGTGTGGGATCCCGAGCGTACCGGGTATCACGGGTTCTCCCGCGGCGTCAGGAGACACGACGCTCATGGTCCAGCCGCTCCCCAACCCGCCGGACTCGTGGGTCAAGGGTCCGGGACTCTACGTCATCGACGAGGCACCGAACGCTGCGGAGAACGCCGCGATGTTCGCCGCTCCGAGTGCGGCACGCCAGCAGGCCGACCTACAGGTGGACATCTACGAACAGATCGGGTTCGACTGGGTCATCGACGACGACATCGGGATCGGGGAGAGCACCACCGACTGGCAACCCCGCGTCAAGTCCATGAAGGACAAGGGTGCCGAGTACGTGTACGTGCAGGCCGAAGACGTCGACCTCGCCAACTTCCTGCTCGAGGCCGAAACCCAGGGCTACGCGCCCGAGTGGATCGACGCCGGCCAGCAGGTCTACACCGACGCCTTCCTCGAGGCTGCCGGATCGACGGCGGAGGGGGTCCACGTCTACGTGACGACCGTTCCCTTCGAGGAGGCCGGCACCAGCGAGATGCTGCAGACCTACCTCGACTGGATCGAGAAGACGACCCCGGGCGCTTCACCCGACGCGCTCAGCGTGCAGTCGTGGTCCGCCGGGTTGTTGTTCGCGACGGCGGCGAAGGCGTTGGGGAGTGATCTCACCCGAGAGGGACTGATGGACGAACTGCACTCGATCACCGAGTGGGACGGTCTGGGCATGCACGTCCCCACGAATCCGGGTGAGAACATCGGGACGGACTGCTTCATGTACGTCCAGGTGCAAGACGGCGAGTTCGTGCGGGAGTTCCCCGAGGAGGGTTTCGAGTGCATCGAAGGCAACCGTCTCCCCCGTGTCGAACAAGAACTGAAGTGAGCGGACAGCGACGACGACCTGGGTCTGTGAGCACCGGAGATGAGCACCGGAGATGAGCACCGAATGAGCAGCGAAATCGACACCGAGACGTGGCGGTTGTAGAGGCGTGAACGTCCACGACTTCGTCGAGTTCACGGTTTTCGGCCTGACGGCCGGCGGCATCTTCTTCGTGTCGGCGAGCGGCCTCGTCGTGACCTACGCCACCACCGGCGTCTTCAACTTCGCCCACGGTGCCATCGGGATGATGGCCGCCTTTCTCTACTGGCAGCTCACGGTGGAGAGCGGCTGGCCCGCTCTGCTGGTGGTCGTGCTGATCGTCGTCGTGATCGCGCCGCTGTTCGGCCTCCTCATCGAACGTCTTCTGATCCGGGGCCTGTACGGCGCTTCGCTGGCCACGACGTTGGTGGTGACGGTGGGCCTCCTGGTGGGCCTCATCGGCATCGCCGGAGAGATCTGGGAACCACAGAGGCGTGTCGTGTCGCCCTTCTTCAAGGATGGGGGATTCGAGCTCTTCGGTATCGGGTTCTTCCAGGGAGGGGGCTCCGATCTGTTCGGTGTCCCCGTCACCTGGCACCGCGCGATCACCTTCTTCATCGCGGTGGCGGTCGCCGTCGGGCTGCGCATCCTCCTCTACAACACCCGAATCGGCACCACGATGCGAGCCACGGTTGATGATCGTGACCTCGTGGCGCTCAACGGGGCGCGTCCGGCGTGGGCGGGAGCGGCGGCCTGGGCGCTCGGCGCCTCACTGGCTGCTCTCGCCGGGATTCTTCTGGCGTCGGCCTTCTCCTCGCTCGACATCATCGTCATCACCCTCCTCGTCGTCGACGCTTACGCCGCGGCCGTGGTGGGCCGGCTCAGGAGCCTCCCCATGACGTTTCTCGGGGCGATGATCCTGGGGCTCCTCGTCAACTACACCGTCGGCTATCTCCCGTTTGCGTTCGCGGACGATCGACTGCCCCGTTATCTGCAAGCACTGCCGAGCGCCATTCCAGCGATCATGCTGTTCGTCGTCCTGTTGCTACTTCCGCAGGCACGACTGCGGGGATCACGACTCATCTCCGCGTCGAAGGTCAAGGTGGCATCGCTGCGCTCGTCATTGCTCGGAGGTGTCCTGCTCGTCGCGGCTGCCTTGCTCGTCGTGCAGTTCGCCTCGACAGACAACCTCTTCGAGCTCGGGAAGGGTCTCGGTCTCGCGCTCGTCGTCCTCTCGCTGCTTCCGCTCACCGGGTACGCGGGGCAGGTGTCTCTGGGCCAACTCGCCTTCGCAGGTGTCGGGGCGTGGGCCATGGTCGAGTTCGGGGACACGAGCCCGTGGTTGGGGCTCCTCATGGCCGTGGCGATCACGGCGGCGGTGGGGGCGATCGTTTCGCTCCCTGCCCTCCGTCTCGACGGTCTCTACCTCGCACTCATGACCCTGGCATTCGCCGTTTTCATGGAGGTGCTCATCTTCCGGCTGGAGAGCATCCTCGGACCCGACTCGAACCTCGTCCCGCGCCTCGACCTGCCGGGACTGAACATGGACAGCCAGGGTACGTACTTCGTGTTCATGGCCGTGGTCTACGCGCTCTTGGCCATCGGTATCCTCGCCATGCGCCGCGCCGCGTTCGGGCGCCGGCTGATCGCCATGCGCGACAGTCCGGCGGCGTGCGCGACCCTCGGCATGAGCACCAACCGCACGAAGCTCCTGGTCTTCACGATGTCGGCCGCCATCGCCGGTCTCGGTGGTGCCGTCTACTGGGGATTCCAGGGAACGGTGACAGCAGTCGAGTTCACGATGGTCGCGAGCCTCGTCGTCCTGTTGCTGGCGGTGATCGGAGGGGTCTCCACGGCGAGCGGTGCGCTGCTCGGTGGGCTCTTCTTCGCCATCGTCACGATCATCTCCCAGGAGATCCCGGAGCTCGACTGGCTGCCCGCCATCGCCCCCGCCGTCGTCGGGATCTCCCTGGCGCGTAATCCCGACGGTGCTGTGGCCGAGATCGCCGCACGGCTGCGCGATCAGTTCCTGGGGCGTCGCACCAAGGCCGACGGCGACGGCGAGCACGATCCTCTCACCGATCTGGACGCGACACTCCCGCTCGGCGCGGACCTGACGCCCGTTCAGATCGAGGCGCTCGACCGGGAGCTGGCGATCGAGGAGGTGTCCGTTGGAAGCCGTTGACGAGGCTCCGGGGGCAGCCCTCGACGAGGCTCCGGGGGCAGCCCTCGAGGTGGAGGGTGTCACCGTCAGCTTCGGTGGCCTCCTGGCGCTCGACGAGGTGAATCTCGACGTCGATGCGAGATCGGTCACGGGACTGATCGGGCCCAACGGTGCCGGCAAGACGACCCTGTTCAACGCGATCTGCGGCCTCCAGTCGATGCGACGCGGCTCCGTTACGTTGGACGGGAAGAACCTCTCGCGGTCGGCCCCGCACGTGCGTGCGCGCCGAGGGCTCGCGCGGACGTTCCAGCGGCTCGAGGTCTTCGGTTCTCTCAGCGTTCGCGACAACGTCCGTGTCGCCGCCGAACTACACAACCGGTTCAGCGATGTGACGGGTGAAGCGGATGCCACCGTGGAACCGATCCTCGAGCGCGTCGGTATCGCCGACATCGCCGATGAATACGTCGATTCCCTCCCAACGGGCATCGCACGCCTCGTCGAGCTCGCGCGTGCGCTCGCCACCGAGCCCAAGGTGCTGCTGCTCGACGAGCCTTCGTCAGGTCTCGATCCCTCGGAGACTTCCGAGATGGGGAATCTCCTGACGGAGATCTCGTCCGAGGGCCTGGCCGTGCTTCTCGTGGAGCACGATGTCGGGCTCGTGATGAGCACGTGTCAGAGGGTCTACGTCCTCGAGTTCGGACGGATCATCGCTTGCGGTACTTCCGAGGAAATCCGAGGCAACGAACAGGTCCAAGCCGCGTATCTCGGAGCAGGTCGCGGTGACTGAGCACAGCGAGGCTGAGGAGAGCATCGTCGGCGCCGTGCGCAGCGACTGGGAATCCGTCTTCGGGGAGGTCCCACGACCCGCGCTCGAACTCCGCGCGGTGAAGGCCGCGTACGGAAAGATCCAGGTTCTTCACGGCATCGACCTCGTGGTGCCCGCCGGTCGGGTCGTGGTGCTGCTGGGCCCCAATGGAGCGGGCAAGTCGACGACGTTGAAGGTCGCGAGCGGCCAGCTTCCGCCATCGGCGGGATCGCTCCTCATCGCAGGACGACTGATGAACTGGGTGTCCCCCTCCGCGCTCGCACGCGTCGGAGTGTGCACGATTCCCGAAGGCCGCGGCGTGTTCCCCAACCTCACGGTGCGCGACAACCTCCGCATGGCGACCTACGCCGGAGCCTCGATGCGCGACGTCGAGGCGACGACCTATGAACGATTCCCGCGTCTCGGTGAGCGTCGCAGGCAGCTGGCGGGAACGATGAGCGGTGGCGAACAACAGATGCTCGCCATGGCGCGTGCGCTGACGACCGATCCAGCTGTTCTTCTCCTCGACGAGCTGTCGATGGGTCTCGCTCCGCAGATCGTCGAGGAGCTCTACGAGCAGGTTGCCAAGATCGCCGCGCTGGGCGTGTCGATCCTCATCGTCGAGCAGTTCGCCCAGACGGTGATGGGTGTGGCCGACGCGGTGGGCCTGATGCTCTCCGGTCGGATGGTCAAGGTCGGCAGGCCACAGGATCTGGAAGACGATCTCTCTCGCGCCTACCTCGGCGCCGAGGTGTGACAGGAAGGTAGGTTGACGACGGTGACGCAGACGCAGAACACAGGGGCCGACCAGCCCGACTCGGACACTCCACCGCCCGCGAACTCGCGGACCGAGGAGTTCGAACGCGAGATCGGTGAGTTGCGCGTGACCGGCGGCTCCGCGGCCGTCGAGTCGCGCATGCTGGTGATCGGGATCATCGGAATCGCGGTCGGCCTCGGAGCCATCGCCCTCGGATACTGGGGTGCGTCGGGCACGGCCGTGCTGAACGAGCAGATCTCCTACTTGATCAGTGGAGGGTTGCTGGGAATCGGAATCACCGCCGTGGGTGCCGCGATCTACCTCCGCTACGCCACCGGGCGTTTCTTCCGCTACTGGCTGGTGCGCCTCGTCTACGAGCAGCGCGCCCAGACGGATCGGATCATCGAGGCGCTCGAGCGCGACGGTCGTCCTCCGACCGCCTGACCTTGGACGTTCCCGAAGAACTCGCCCGGATCGAGGCCGACCTCCAGGCGCCGGGAGCACCGTTCGAGACGCGGACCGAGGACGTTCTCGGCGAGAAGATGGACGTGTTCGCGACCCGCGCCGGCTCGCTGCGCGAGTTGGTCGAGGCATCGGCGGGCTTCGGTGATGCGGAGTACCTCGTGTTCAGCGACGGGAGCGCGACGCGGCGCTTCACCTTCGCCGAGCATCACCAGCTCGTGGCCTCGACGGCTGCGGCACTGGCGCAGCGCTTCGGCATCGGGCCGGGAGACCGTGTCGCGATCCTCGGAGCCAACTCGCCCGAGTGGATCATCACGTTCTGGGCCACAGTGAGCCTCGGTGCTGTTGCCGTCGGGCTCAACGGCTGGTGGACCGGCCCCGAGATCCGCTACGGCCTGGAGGACGCCGACCCCACGGTTCTCGTGGCGGATCGCAAGCGACTCGATCGGCTCGGGGGCGACGACCCCGGCGTTCCGACCGTCGTCATCGAAGACGATTTCACCGAGCTGTCGGGCTACGACCCGGCCGCCGGGCTTCCCGACACGGCGATCGACGAGGACGATCCCGCACTCATCCTCTACACGAGCGGCACGACCGGACGACCCAAGGGAGCGGTCAACACCCACCGCAACGTGATCGCACTCCTCGGCATGAACTTCTTCCACGGGTTGCGCATACTCGCACTGAATCCGCCCGGGCCCGACTCACCCCCCAACTGTCAGCTCGTCACCAGCCCCCTGTTCCACGTGTCGGGCCTGCACAACGCGGCGATCGTCTTCCTGGCCGGTGGCATCAAGTCGGTGTGGACGGTGGGGCGGTTCGATCCCGAGACTGTGATGAGGCTGATCGAAAGTGAGCGTGTGACCGGGTGGGCGTTCACGCCCACGATGCTGCGCCGGGTCGTGGAGCATCCGGAGGCTCCGCGCTACGACCTGTCGACGCTGCGCGGAGGCGGTGGAGGTGGGTCGGCGTTCCCACCCGCGCTCCAGGCACGCACCAAGGAACTGATCCCGGGCCTCCGCTCCACGATGGGTGTCGGGTACGGGCTCACGGAGTGCTCGGCGCTCGCCACACTGAACACCGGCGAAGAGCTCACCGCTCACCCCGAATCGGTCGGGCGCCCCATGCCGACGGTGCAGATCGAGATCCGTGACCCTGTGACCGGTGACGTCGTTCCCGACGGCGTCGACGGCGAGATCCACCTCCGCGGTCCCTCGGTGATGATCGGCTACTGGCAACGTCCGGAGGAGACGGCCGAGGCCATCGGTCCCGGCCGGTGGCTGCGCACGGGCGACATCGGCCGCATGGTCGACGGTCGCCTCTACCTCGCCAGCCGCAAGCGCGACCTCATCCTGCGCGGAGGTGAGAACGTGTACCCCGTGGAGATAGAACAGCGTTTGGAGGAGCACCCGTCGGTGGCGGAGGCTGCGGTTGTCGGCGTACCCGACGAAGACCTGGGCCAGGCCGTGCACGCTGTTGTCGTGGTCTCTGAGGGCGCGGCACTCGATGCCGAGACTCTCCAGACCTGGGTGGGGGAGTCGCTCGCCTACTACAAGGTCCCGGCGACGGTGGAGTTCCGCACCGATCCTCTGCCTCGCAACGCCACGGGCAAGGTGCTCAAGCAGCAGCTACTCGACGGCGGACCCGCGACCTTCGTCGAGGAGTGACCAGTGCCCGGAGCAGAGCGTGCCCGTTGACCTCGCAGAGCTCGTCGAACCAACGCACAGTGCGCTCGTGCTCCAGGAGGTGCAGCGGGGCGTGGTGGGCGAGCCCTCTGTGTTGCCCGCCCTCGCGGAAGAGGCCACGGCGGTGGGAGTTGTCGAGAACTGTGCGCGGCTCGCCGCCGTCGCGCGGAATGTGGGTGTACCCGTCATCCACTGCACCGCCGAGACCCGGGTCGACGGTCGGGGCGCCAACCACAACGCCCGGCTGTTCGCCGGGATCGCCAAGGCACCTGTCGCTCTCACGCCGGGAAGCGACGCCGTGCAGCCCCCTGCGGAGATCGGTGTCGACGACAGGGATCTCGTGCTGGCCCGTTGCCACGGCGTCGGCCCGATGACGGGTACGCAGCTCGATCCGATCCTGCGCAACCTGGGCGTCACGACGATCGTCGGTGTCGGCGTGTCGGTCAACATCGGACTGACCAACCTCGTGCTCGACGGTGTCAATCGTGGATTCCAGGTCGTCGTGCCCCGCGACGCGGTCGCCGGCGTTCCGCGCGAGTATGCGGATGCCATGCTCGACAACACACTCAGCCTCCTGGCCACGCTCACCACGACCGACGAGGTCGTGGGGATTTGGGAGGCAGGATGACGGCGGCACCGACCCTCGCCCTGCGCGACGTGAGCGTGAACTTCGGTGGTGTCGTCGCGCTCGACGGGGTGCATCTCCATGTGGAGGCCGGTGAGCTGTGCGGTCTCATCGGACCCAACGGAGCCGGCAAGACGACGCTGTTCGACGTCATTTCAGGTGTCCGTCGGCCGGATCGCGGCGCCGTGGCGCTCGGGGACCGGGACATCACCACCACGTCGTCCGTGAAGCGTTCGAGGGTGGGCCTGCACCGCACCTATCAGCGCGCCCAGGTCTACGGGTGGCTGAGCGTCGAGGACAACGTGCTCGCCGCGTTGGAGTGGCGCGGCGGGGGTGGCGGTCTGGCTGCCGATCTCGTGCGCCTCCCGGCTCGGCGTCGCCACGAGCGCAACCGCCGCGAACGGGTCGACGAAGTTCTGACGGAGTGTGGTCTCGACGATGTCCGCAACGCGAAGGCGGGCGAGCTTCCGATCGGTCAGGCGCGTCTGGTCGAACTGGCACGCGCGATCGTCGAACCGCCCTGTCTGCTCCTGCTCGATGAGCCGACGTCCGGGCTCGAGGAGCGGGAGACCGAGCGGCTCGGTGATCTCGTCGGGACCCTGAGAGATCAGGGAACCGCCGTGCTGCTCGTGGAGCACGACGTGGGCTTCGTCATGCGTCGTTGCGACCGAATCGTCGTCCTGGACCGCGGTGCCGTGCTCGCTGCCGGGACCCCGGCGGAGATCCGGTCACACGATGCGGTGCGTCGCGCCTACCTCGGCGCCGAATAGCGGCTAGATTCCCGACGAAGACGGCAGTCGAGGCAACCGGGGGTATGTCGTGATGAGATGGCGCACGGGGCTGGCGGCGATAGCGGTGGTGGCACTCATCGCTGCAGGTTGTGAGAGCACGACCGACGACAGTTCGAGCGACAGCACCGACACGGAGGAACCGTCGACACGCACGACACGCGGCGTGACCGACGACACCGTGAAGATCGGCGGGATCTTCTTCAACGTGAACTTCTCGGGCGCGGATGTCGGCGCGGAGGCGCGGGTCAAGCGGGCCAACGACGAGGGCGGTGTGAACGGGCGGATGATCGAGCTTGTCAGCGTCACCCACGACAACAACGACGCCGGCGCGAACCTCGATGAAGCCCGGCGCCTCGTCACCCAGGGAGGAGGTCTTCGCGATAACCCCGATGGTCACGGCCGCCGCCTCGGGCTCCGTCGACTTCCTCCTCGACGAGAATGTTCCGTTCTTCGGATGGGGTATCGACCCCGCGTTCTGTGGCAACGAGATCGGCTTCGGTTTCACGGGATGTGTGACCGATCCGAACCTCCAGAAGGGGAGCAACGCACTCGGAACGGTTCTGAAGGAGAACTTCGACGGCGACTCCGACAAGACCGTGTCGATCATCGGCGACGACTCCGACTCGGGCAAGGGCGGCCTGCGGCTTCTCACGGCGTCGCTCGAGGATGTCGGGTTCACGGTGCCGTTCGCGGAGGCGACGATCCCCGCGCCACCGGCCACCACGTCGGACTTCACGCCCTTCGTGAACGACCTCATGACGAGTGACGACGGCGGTGAACCCGACGTCATCCTCGTGCAGTTGAGCAATCTCGACGCCGCCGGTTTGGCAGGCGCGCTCAAGGCCGCCGGCTTCGAGGGTCTGATCATCACGCCGCTCTACAGCCCGCTGCTCCTGGGCAGCGAACAGGCGGCCTCCGACCTGGACGCCACGGCGACGCTCGTGCAGATCCAGCCCTACGAGGTGGAGCCGAAGCCCGAGGCGCTCCAGCAGATGCTCGACGACGTGGAGGCGGTGAGCCCCGGCGAGTCGCTGGGCCTCGGTCTGGCCGCGGGCTACTGGGCCGTCGACATGTTCTTGTCCATCCTCGAGGCGACGGGCGAAGACCTCACCGTGGAGACCTTCCTCCAGACGGCCAACGACGACTTCGGCTGGGAGGCGGAGGGAGTGATCGGGCCGTCGAGCTGGCCCACGAACCACGATCAGCCGGTGCCCTGTGCTGCACTGCCGCTCGTCAGCAGCGGAGCCTACGTGCCCAACGTGGACCTCACGTGCGGCGAGGTCATCGACGTGGAGTGACGCCATCGCCGAACGATTGTGCCGGCGACGCATCCGATGATCCGGTGCACCCGTGAGTGAGTTCTGGAGCCTCGTCGTCAGCGGCGTCGTCTCGGGCGCGATCTACGCCATCCTCGCCTCCGGCCTGGTCCTCACGTACCGGACCTCGGGCATCTTCGACTTCGCCCACGGCGCGATCGCGTTCGCCACGGCGTTCTTCTTCTTCCAGCTGCACCAACCCTCCGTCGACGGCGGTCTCGGGATGCCCACGCTGCCGGCGGCACTGCTCGCGATCGTGGTGTTCGCGCCGCTCCTCGGCTGGGTACTGGACCGCGTGCTCTTCCGCCGACTGGCCACCGCGCCGGAGTTCGCCCGCATCGTCGGAACCGTCGGTCTCGTCATCGCCCTCCCGGCGCTGTGCCTGTGGTCGGTCGAGAAGCTGAACGAGATCCTGGGGTGGACGCTTCCGAGTACGGCGCTCGTGATCCGTCCTCCCGGGCTCGGGCCCGTCCCGACGGAGACGTGGACCCTGTTCGAGGGTGTGACGATCGACAGCAACCAACTCATAGCGCTCGCCGCGGCCGCTCTCAGCGCGGCGTCTCTGTGGTTCGTTCTGCGCCACACCCGCCTGGGGCTCGAAACGCGAGCGATGGTCGACCGTCGGGATCTGGCGGAGCTTCGCGGTGTCGACGTCGCGCGCACGTCGTCCATCTCGTGGATGCTCAGCACGACGCTGGCCGGGCTGGCCGGTGTCGTGCTGGCGCCGATCTTCGAGATCACGTCGCTGACCTTCCTCCTGCTGACGTTCGCCTCGTTCGCTGCTGTCGTGTTCGCCGGTCTGCGGTCTCTGCCCCTGGCTTTCGTGGGCGGACTCGCCGTGGGGGTCATCCAGAATCTGGTCCAGGGCTACGCGCCGCCGGTGCTCAAGGACGTCACGGGATTCCGGACGGCCGTGCCGTTCATCCTCCTGCTGCTCGCCCTCTTCGTGTTCATCGGTCGAGGTGTGGGTCGCGCCGGCGCGGTCGTAGCCGAGGACCGCCCACCGCCGGACCACCGCGACGGTCTACCCGCGTGGCGCCGTCGGCTCCCCTGGGTGCTGGCGACGGTCGGTCTGATCGTCTACGTCCAGTGGATCGCCGACGACTTCTGGGCCGGGCTCGTCGCGCAGGGCCTGGTTCTCTCGCTCATCTTCCTCTCTTTTGTGGTCGTCACGGGTCTCGGCGGTTCGGTCAGTCTGGCGCAGGCGACCTTCGTGACGGCAGGTGGTTTCACCGCTGGCTGGCTCGTCAACCACCAGTGGCCGTCCTCCACGCCGTTGCTCATGAACAACGGGCGCTTCAACTTCCTCGTGGCCGCGCTCGTCGCCGCAGTGGTCGCGTCTCTGGTGGGCCTCTTCGTGGCCCTGCCGTCGCTCCGCTTCGGGGGCTGGCACTCGCTCTCGCCACGCTCGCGCTGGCCTTCATCGGCGACCAGCTCGTGTTCCAGCTCGACGCGGTCCGTAACAGCTCCCAGGGTTGGTCGGTCCCCGCCCCCCAGCTCGGCCCCTTCGATCTCGGGCAGCCGCGCACGATGGCGATGGTGCTCCTGGCCCTCGTGCTCCTCGGAGCTCTGCTGATCCGCAACCTCGAGAACTCGTCGACGGGAAGGGCGATTCTCGCCGTGAGGTCGTCGGAGGTCGCGGCACGCACCGCAGGAATCTCACCGGTGCGCGCGCGGCTGCTGCCGTTCGTGGTGTCCGCGGCGATCGCCGGTCTCGGTGGAGCGTTCTTCGCCGTCGTGAACAGCCCGATGACCAACGTGCGCGCGCCTGCGCTCCTCGGTCTCGTCTGGTTGACGGTCACGGTCACGTTCGGGGTGCGGCGAGTGGGCGGGGCCGCGATCGCGGGCCTGGTCTTCGCCACGACGCTCCCCTTTCTCCATGGGGTCGCCACGTGGTCGGGAGCTCCGTGGTCATGGATACCCGCCGACGTCCGGAACCGCACTCGACTCGGCGGCGCTCCCCGCCATCCTCTTCGGGTTCGGGGCAATCGCGCTCGCGCGCAACCCCGACGGTCTCCTGGCACTCGTCGGCGGACGCTCGGCCGGGCGTCGGCCCCGGGTGGCCACGACGCCGGGCACGGCACCGGCCACGGCGGAGGCGACGACACCGCTGACGACACCGCTGACGACACCGCTGACGACACCGCTGACGACACAGCCGGCCACCGGACCGTCGGACGCCGCAGGGCCGTCCGAGGACGCGGGCGCTCGCGCTTCCCCGCCCTTGCTTTCCGACAGGTCCGTGCCGGCTACGGCGACGCCGAGGTTCTCCACGGCGTGGACCTGGAGGTCCACGCCGGAAGCGTGCTGGCGCTCCTGGGGGCGAACGGCGCCGGCAAGTCGACGCTCTGCGCTGTCGGCGCCGGCCTCGTCCCGAGCCGCGGTGGTCGTGTGCAGCGTGGCGGACTCGACGTCACCGATGTCCCCACGTTCCGACGGGCACGCGAGGGGTTCTACCTGGCTCCCGAAGCCCGCGGGATCTTTCCGGATCTCACCGTCGACGAGAACCTCACCGTGCGACTCCGGGAGCGCTCTGAGCGCGACAGCGCCTACGAGCGGTTCCCGCTGCTCGCGGACCGTCGCACACAGGTCGCGGGGCTCCTGTCGGGTGGCGAACAGCAGATGCTCGCCCTGGCTCCGGCGCTGGTCCGTCCGCCCGACGTCCTCGTGGCCGACGAACCCACGCTCGGCCTCGCCCCCTTGGCGACCGAGGAGATCATGACGGCCGTCGGCGAGCTGCGCGACCGCGGGTGCGCGGTGCTGCTCGTCGAGGAGAAGGCTCGCGAGGCGCTCGAGGTCGCCGACGTCGTGGGATTCATGGAGCTCGGCCGGGTCACGTGGGTCGGACCTCGGGAGCAGGCCGACGCCGAGCGCCTCGCCGCTGCGTATCTCGGCGTGGGAGACGCGTAGGGTCCGCACCGTGTTTCGACGACTCTCTGTGGCTGCCGTCACCTCCGGTACTCCTCGCGGTCGGCTGCACCGGCGGCGACGACAGTCCCGCGGAACCGGACACACGCACGACCACGGGCGTGACGGACGATTCGGTCACTGTCGTCGCGCCCGGTTCTGCGACTCCTGACGGCATCATCGGTGCCGCAGCCCGGTTCGAGCGAGCCAACGCCGACGGAGGAGTCAACGGCCGCCGGATCCTGTTCGAGAAGGGGCAGGAGGACACCGGCGAACCGACGTCGTTCGCGCTGCTCCCGGCCGGGGATGCCCGTGATGGCTCGGTTCCCGTGTTCGGCGCCCCGCACGACGACCTCAGCTTCTGCGGCGTGGGCGAGGCATTCGCGGTGAACGGTTGCCAGGCGCAGCCCAGCAACATCTGGGGGACGCTCGTGTCGCTAGCGGCTGGTACTGCCGGTACAGCCTTCGTCGTTCCCGAAGCCACCCCCGACGGCGACCCTTTCTACGACCAGGTGGCCGCCTCGTTCGAAGCTGCAGGATTCACCGTCGTCACGTTCGACGAGTCGGTGGGCGATTCCGAGTCGGCGGGCCTCGATTTCGTGGTCGACGCCGATCCCGACCTCGTCGTGTACCTGTCCGGGTCTGAGGGAACGCTCGAAGCAGCCACCGGGTTGCGTGACGCCGGCTACGAAGGCGCCCAGACGTTCCGGACCGGATACACCCCTGCGTTCGCGGCGGCGGCTTCAGAGGCCGGCCTCGACGGCGTCACCGTGCTCACCGACTTCGCGCCCTTCGAATCCGCCGACGAGAACCCGATCGTGCAGCGCCTCATCGACGACGTGCGCGAGTACGAGGAGACAGAGGGCATGCCCGAGACGCCCCTGTCGGGTGAGGTCGCCGCGGGCTACTGGTCGGCCGACGCCTTTCTTGTGGCGCTCGACGCCACGGGCTCGGACCTCACGGTGGAACGCTTCCTCCAGACCGCCGACGACGACTTCGAGTGGCGTGCCGAAGGCACCGCCGGTCCCGCCACCTGGCCCCGCAACCGAGACGTCCCCGTCCCGTGCGGCGCCCTCGTCGAGGTTGCCGGCGACGGTACGTTCGAGGTCGCGGTCCCGTACTCCTGCGGTCGCAACCTCCCCTGACCCACTGACTGAGCGGTACGGTCCCCGCCGTGGAGGAATCGGTCGGAATCGCGGTCGTGGCGGGCTTCATCGTCGTCTATGCGGCGGTGTCGGCCCGCCTCTCCCGCACGTGGATCACCGGCCCGATCGTGTTCGTCACCTTCGGATTCCTGGTGGGGCCCGACGTACTCGACGTCGTGCCGCTGAGCCTCCGGCGAGATCGTCCGGACACTCGCCGAACTGACCCTGGTCCTGGTGCTGTTCACCGACGCTGCCCGCATTCACCTGCGATCTCTGGAGCGCGAGAGCGCTCTTCCGGTGCGTCTGCTCCTCATCGGAATGCCCCTCACGATCGCGGTCGGAGCGGCGGTCGCGTACGGCCTGTTCGACGTGGCCCTGTGGAGTGCGCTCCTGCTCGCAGCGGTACTCACACCGACCGACGCGGCGCTCGGCCAGATCGTGGTGGCGAGCCCCCGAGTGCCTGCCCGGATCCGACAGACCCTCAACGTGGAGAGCGGTCTGAACGACGGCATCGCTGTCCCCTTCATCACGCTGTTCATCGCGGGAGCCTCCGCGACGCAGAGCGTCCGGTCGGCGGAATACTGGGCGTCGTTCGCGGCGAAGCAGATCGGATTCGGTGTGCTCGTCGGTGTTGGCGTGGGGCTCGTCGGCGGGTGGCTCGTGCAGCGCGCCACGGCGTCGGGATGGATGGACGGAACGTTCCGCCAGCTCGCCGTCCTGTCCCTGGCAGTCGGGGCCTTCTTCGTCGCCGAGGAGATCGATGGCAACGGCTTCATCGCCGCGTTCGTGGCGGGGATGGTCGTGGGGAACGTCACCCGCGAGGCGTGTTCCGGCATCTTCGACTTCACCGAGGAGGAGGGCCAGCTCCTCGCTCTGCTCACGTTCATGATCTTCGGCGGAACCTTCGTCGGTCCCGCGTTCGACGAGCTCACCTGGGAGGTCGTTGTCTACGCGGTCCTCAGCCTCACGCTGATCCGAATGGTGCCCGTGGCGGTTGCACTCGCCGGCGCCGGTCTGCGCCGGGACACAGTTCTGTTCGTGGGATGGTTCGGGCCGCGGGGGCTGGCGTCGATCGTCTTCGGTCTCCTCGTGCTGGAGACCGCTGACATTCCCGGACACGAGGAGATCTTCACCGCCGTCACGTGGACCGTCCTGATCAGCGTGTTCGCCCACGGGCTGAGCGCCGTGCCGCTGTCACGCCTGTACGGGCGCCGCGTGGAGGAGGCCGCGAGGGAACCCGGCATGGCCGAGATGCTGGCCCCCGTCGAGCAGCGGCTCCGGTGGGTGCCGCACCACCTGCGCGACGGCGAGTAGTCGAGGCAAGAATCGATCTGACGGATCGCCACGTCTAGGCTGACCGCCCATGAGCGACTTCCCGAAGATCATCTCGGTCGACGATCACGTGGTCGAGCCGGCGAACGTCTGGCAGGATCGCCTTCCGGCCAAGTACCGCGATGTCGGCCCTCGCGTGGTGACCGAGCCCCTGGGCGAGATGGTTTTCAAGGGCGGCAAGTTCACCTACGAGCCCGGGCCCGACGGCCCGATGTGCGACTGGTGGCACTACGAAGACCTCGTCTGGCCTCAGACACGGCTCTCCGCGGCGGTCGGTTTCGATCGCGACGAGGTGAAGATCACCGCGATCACCTACGAAGAGATGCGCGATGGCTGCTACGACCCCGTGGCCCGTCTGGCCGACATGGACGTGAACCACACCGAGGCGTCGCTGTCGTTCCCGACGTTCCCGCGTTTTTGCGGTCAGACGTTCATGGAGGCGAACGACAAGGAGCTCTCCGATCTCTGTGTCAAGGCCTACAACGACTGGATGTTCGACGAATGGTGCGCGGGATCCGGCGGGCGCCTCATCCCGCTCCCGATCATCCAGCTCTGGGACGCCGAGCTCGCCGCCGCCGAGGTGCGGCGCAACGCCGAGCGTGGGGGACACGCCGTGGCGTTCACCGAGATCCCGCCCTTCCTCGGCCTCCCGTCGGTGCATGACCCCGACGGCTACTGGGATCCGTTCTTCGCCGCGTGCGCCGAGACCGACACGGTCGTGTGCATGCACATCGGGTCGTCGTCCAAGATGCCGTCCACGTCGGCCGACGCTCCTCCCGGTGTGGGCTCCACCCTCACCTACATGAACGCGGCGATGTCACTCACCGACTACCTGATGTCGGGTGTCTTCGAGAAGCACCCCGGTCTCGTGGTCGCCTATTCCGAGGGCCAGATCGGCTGGATCCCCTACATCCTCGAGAGGGCCGACGCCGTCTGGGAGGAGAACAGGGGATGGGCCGGCGTGCGCGACAACGTGTTGAAGCCGCCGAGCCAGTACTACCGGGAGCACGTGTACGGCTGCTTCTTCAACGACGCTCACGGGCTCAACAACCTCGAGGCGATCGGCGTCGACACGGTCACGTTCGAGACGGACTACCCGCACTCGGACTCCACCTGGCCCGACACCCTCGCGATCGCCCAGCGCATCATGAAGGACCTCGACGAGGAGACGATCTACAAGATCGTGCGCGGCAACGCGATCCGCATGCTCCACCTCGACCTCGACGAGTAGTCAGGCGATATCCCACTCGCCTCTGATCGCCCAGGTGGTCCACGAGGCGAGACGCCGGTCGCCGGTGTCGGTCGTATGCACTTCGTCGCGGGCCCGCACCGTCCCGCCTTCCTCGCCGGTGAGGGAGGTCGCGTACCGGCTCCCGATGGGTCCGATGGAGCCGACCCAGACCTGATCGTTCTTCGGCCGCAGCGCTGTGCGCCAGTCGATCATGTGGCCCGCTGCGAGCGGATCGCGCGCGGGCAGTGTCTCGAAGTATGAGACCGCCTTGGCCCACTGGTCGTCGTCGAGGTAGCGACCACCGATATATGGCGGGATCGTCCAGTACATGACGGCTCCCGAGTCGCGAACGGTGGTCGTCATGGTGGTGACGGCCGCGTCCCACGCGTTCCAGTCGGCAAAGCCGTTCCCGGTGAAGTTCCCGACCACGATGTCGGGGTCGAAGGAGTCGATCAGGAACTGGAGTTGTTCCTGGGGTGTGCGGTTCGTGGAGATCCACGTGGCGTGCACGGGACTGGCCCCGTTCTTCGCGCCGTTCTCGACGGTCGCGCTCATCCCCTTGTCGGCCAGTCGCCGCGTGATCTCCGGTGCGGCCGAGACCAGGAGCGAGTCGCCGAAGAGGAGGACACGATTCTCGTCCACGTGGGGTGGGGCGTTGTCGTGCTGGGGCATCGGATGGCCGATCCCGCAGCCCACCATCAGCATCGCCAGGAGCGACACCACGAGGGCGGCCGCCCGTGTCGGGGGTCCTGTGGTCTCGTATCTCGCGGCACTCGCCGGCTGAGCAAATCCCATGTCGGTCCCCCTTGTCGCGGTCCTCCCGCACCGGGGTCTCGCGTGTCTCATTCGACCGCGGATTGCGCGATATGAGTGAAATGCATCACGCTCCGTGATTTCACGCATGTCTCACGTCCGGGATGAGCCCGTCACCGGGGTGGGACCCTCAGGACAGGTCGACAGGCGGGTCGACGCCAGAATTAGAACACGTTATATTTTCGAGTCGGCCGCGTAGACCGCGCAGCGGCGAGATAATCCACCAGCGAACCGGGGAGCACCGCGCGCACATGGCCACAGCCACACCGACCGTCCGCGACGAATACCGACTGCTGATCGGTGAGACCTGGGTTCCCGGCTCCGCCGGCACCTACGACATCGTCAATCCGGCGACCGAAGAGGTCGTGGCACAGGCACCGGAGGGTTCGGCCGATGACGCCCGCGCCGCGGCCGCCGCGGCGAAGGACGCCTTCGAGAGCTGGTCGCAGACCTCGCCGAAGGAACGTGCCGAGCTCATGCGAGCCGTGGCCCGTCGGATCCACGAGCGCGCCGACGACCTGATCCCGCTCGTGATCGCGGAAACCGGCTGCACCGCCACGGTCGGCAAGCAGATGCAGGTGCCGGTCGCCGCCAGTCGCTTCGAGCGGTACGCCCGCGGGGCACTCGAGCCGTCCGTCATCCCACTGCCGCCCCAGGAGGTACCCGCCACCGCACTCGCGCCGGGTGGGATCATGGGAGCGATGGCGCGTCGCGCGCCCGTCGGAGTCGTGGCGTGCATCACGCCGTACAACTTCCCGATTGTCAACATGGCCGGCAAGATCGGCCCGGCGCTCGCGATGGGCAACACCGTCGTCGTGAAGCCCGCACCGCAGGATCCGCTGGCCGTCATCGAGCTCGTCGCCATCCTCGAGGAGGTCGGTTTCCCGCCGGGTGTCGTGAACGTCGTCACCGGGTCGGGCCCCGAGACGGGGGAAGCGCTCGTCGACTCACCCGACGTCGACATGATCAGCTTCACCGGAAGCACCGGCGTCGGCATCCGCATCGCCGAGGCCGCGGGGGCCACCATGAAGCGGCTCCTGCTCGAGCTCGGCGGCAAGGGTGCCGGGATCGTCCGTGAGGACGCCGATCTCGAGAATGCCATCGGCCAGATCGGCTCCGTGTGGTCGTTCCACTCCGGGCAGATCTGCACGGCACCGACGCGGGCGATCGTGCACCGGTCGCGCTACGAGGAGCTCGTGGGCGGGCTCACGAAGATGGCCGGCATGCTGCCGGTCGGCGACCCTCTCGAGAAGGGGACGGTGGTCGGGCCCCTCATCAGCGGCGCGCACCGCGACCGCGTCGAGGGCTACGTCGGTATCGGACGCGACGAGGGAGCGGAGGTCGTGGCGGGTGGCGGACGGCCCGACATGGAACGGGGCTTCTACATGCGGCCGACGCTTCTCGCCGAGTGCCGCAACGACATGCGTGTCGTACGCGAGGAGATCTTCGGCCCCGTCATCGTGGTCATCCCGTACGACGACGATGACGAAGCGATCGCCATCGCCAACGACTCCGACTTCGGGCTCTACGACTACGTCTTCACCGGCGACTCGGCCAAGGGTCTCGCGATGTCGCGGAAGTTGCGTGCCGGTAACGTCGGCATCAACACCGTGCAGCGCAACCACGAGACGCCCTTCGGCGGTACGAAGCTGAGCGGTGTGGGTCGCGACGGCGGCTCGTTCGGCCTCCACGCCTACAGCGAGCTCCAGTCCGTCGTCTGGCCCGGCTAGAGCCCCGTCCGGGTATACACGAGATCAGGGGCGCTGTCCGGCGTCCTCCACCTGCAACACGAGACAGCGAGGAACACCATGGAGTTCGGGATCTTCCATTCGGGTCACATCCTGACCCAGGAGAACGACGAGGCGCAGGCCAAGTTGGAGCACACGCGCCTCATGGACGAGGTGGAGATCGGCGTCACCGGCGACAAGGTCGGCTTCAAGTACTCGTGGTTCACCGAGCACCACTTCCTCGAGGAGTACTCGCACGTCTCGGCGAGTGAGGTCATCCTGAGCTACCTCGCGGGGCGTACCGAGCGAATCCACCTGGGCTCGGGGATCTGGAACCTCACCCCGCCCGTCAACCCACCGGCCCGCACCGCCGAGCGGGTCGCCATGCTCGACCACGTGAGCGAGGGGCGCTTCGAGTGGGGCGTCGGTCGAGGGTCGTCCAGTACCGAGTACCAGGGTTTCGGGATCCCCGATTCCGACACCACCAAGGCCATGGCCGACGAGGTGCTGCCCCAGGTGCTCGAGATGATGAAGCCCGGCCGCTACTCCTACGACGGCGAGTGCTTCTCCATGCCCGAGCGCATGGTCCTGCCCAAGCCCTACACGCTGCCGCACCCTCCGATCTGGATGGCGTGCGGTAGCCCCGCCACCTTCGAGAAGGCCGGGAAGATGGGTGTCGGAGCGCTCTGTTTCGCCATGGGCTCGCCCTCCAAGCTCAGGCCCCTCATCGAGACCTACAAGGAGGCCGTGGCGGATTGCGACAACCCCATCGGTGGCTACGTCAACAACAACGTGGCGGCGGTGAGCCGGCTCTTCTGCTTCGAGGACGGTGACCGTGCCCGCGAGGTGGCGGCCAACGCCGGCTCGGGCTACTACCAGAGCCTGGTGTTCAAGTGGCTCGACTCGGTGGTGAAACCCGAGGGTGTCCCCACGTGGCCGGAGATCCTTCCCGAGCCGACACCCGATGAGATCCGCAAGGCCGTGGAGCTGGGCGTGCTGGTCGCCGGCACGCCCGACGAGTGCGCCGTGGGTGTCCAGCAGTATGTCGATGCAGGAGCCGACCAGATCATCTTCGGGCTCTTGAACAACAACGTCCCGCTCGAGATCGTCCAGGAGTCGGCCGAGACGTTCGGGGCGCACGTGATCCCGAACTTCGACAAGAATCCCGTGCATTCGACCACGCTCCAGCGCGAAGAGCAGCTCGGCTGACCGTGCGACACTCGTCTTGATGGGCACATTCTGATGGGCATCGTTCCCGCCGGACACCTCGTGTGGGGTGTCCAGCTCCCGGCCGTCGCGCAGTCCCGGATGATCGCGTCGCCCTGGGAGCGCGGTGCGGGATCCGACGTGCTCGTGCAGGCCGCGCGCGCCGCCGACGAGGCCGGTGCGTTCTACGTGGCGGTGTGTGACCACACGGCAATCCCGCGTGCCGCGGCCGAGACGATGTCGACGACCTGGTACCACCCGATCGCCACGCTGTCGTATCTCGCGGCCGTCACCCGGCGGACGCGCCTGATGACGAACGTGCTCGTGGGCCCCTACCGGCACCCGCTGGAGACGGCCAAGGCGTTCTGCACGCTCGACGAGATGTCGGGGGTCGTGTGCTGCTCGGCGTCGGAGCCGGCCACGTGCCCGGGGAGTTCGAGGTCCTCGGTGTCGACTTCGAGGCCAGGGGCCGAACCCTCGACGAAGCCATCGATCTGTTGCGCGTTGCATTCTCCGATGAGTACCCCGACTTCGACGGTCCGACGTGGCACGTGCACGACGTCGGTCTCTCTCCCCGGCCCGCTCAGGACCACGTCCCGATCTGGGTCGGTGGTTCCTCCCAGCCGGCTCTGCGTCGTGCCGCCGTCCGAGGCGACGGGTGGATCCCGCAGGGAACGCCCCGCGGCGAGATGCCCGGACAGATCGACTACCTGCTGGGTCACCGCGACGAGGTCCGCCCCGGCGCGGAGATCGAGATCGGCGCTATGGTCGGCTGTTTCGTCGGCGAACCCGACTGGGATGTTCCGCGAGGCGCTCTTGTCGGTTCGCCCGACGAGATCGTCGAGTCCTACAACGAGTACGGAACGTGGGGCGTGAGCCACCTCCAGGTGAAGCTGCACGCCCGGTCGATCGAGGAGTACTGCGACCAACTCGCCGCGTTTGGCTCGGAGGTCGCCCCGGACCTAGTGCGTCCCTGAGGCCAAGAGCATGATGCGTTCCTCAGGTCCAAAGAGCGCGCTCCATGCACGCATCGAATCGAGAGAATGGATGAATACTTGACGATCACCATGCGGTTCGACCTGATGGTCCCCGACTTCGCGCCCGTTCCCGCACGCGACTACTACGTCGCGTGCCTGGAGATGTGCGACTGGGCCGAACAGCATGATCTCGGATTCATCGTGTTCTCCGAGCACCACGGCGTGGACAACGGATGGCTGCCGGCCCCCCTCACGATGGCCGGCGTCGTCGCCGGTCGCACCGAGCGCCTCAACATCACCGCGGCCGCCACACTCGTGACACTGCACGACCCCGTCCGCCTGGCCGAGCAGCTCGCCGTGCTGGATCTCGCATCGGGTGGCCGCGTCTCCATCGTGGCGGGGATCGGATACCGCCCCGAGGAGTTCGCCATGGCGGGCGTCGACAAGAGCCGGCGTGGCAGGATCCTGGAGGAGAAGCTCCAGGTGATGCTGAAGGCGTGGACGGGTGAGCCGTTCGAGTGGGACGGCCGCACGATCCGCGTCACACCCAAGCCGTTCACCCAACCGCATCCCCTCGTCATGGTCGGTGGGTCTAGCGAGCTCGCAGTCCGGCGCGCCGCCCGGATGGGCCTTCCGTTCTTCGCCGCGGATGTCGACGAACGCTTCGACGAGTGGTATGCGGAGGAGGCGGCAGCGCACAACCAGGAGGGCGGCTTCGTGATCCAGCCGCACGGGTCCACGTTCGTGTTCGTCACCGACGACGTGGATCGGACGTGGGAGGAGATCGGGCCGTACCTGCTGCACGAGGCCCAGATGTACGACTCGTTCCAGGTCGAGGAGCAGGCGTCCGCCGTGCACGTGTCGGGCGCCGAGACGGTCGACGACGTTCGGGCAACCGGGGCGTATTCGGTCGTGACCCCCGACGAGGCTGTCGCTCTGGCGAAGGAGGCGGGACCGGCGGGAGCGTTCGTGCTCAACCCACTGAGTGCCGGAATCCCTCCCGAGCTCGGATGGAGATCGCTCGAGCTGACCGCCGCCGAGGTGCTGCCGCGCCTGTCCTGAGCTCCCTCACCGGGTGCTACCGCTGTGGGCGCTATCGAAGTTCGTCGGCGTAGGTGTCGGTGCCGGGAATCGTCCGCAGGAACGGCGACGCGAACACGATCTCGCCGAGTCCTCTCGCCGCCAGGTCGTCGCCGAGGGTCATGAAGTGCTCGTCGAAGGCTGCGAGCGGGTCGCCGGCGATGAACGCCAGCTGGATGAAGCGGTCGTGCCCGACGTCGCCCTTGACGTCCTCCGGCACATCGTCGGGAAGCGGGATGGGTGTGAACGTCGCGACCAGCTCGGCCGGAGCAGGTCGCTCGCCGAACCACTCGTCGACCTCGACGAGAGCGTGGCCCTCGGCGATCTCGCCCACGACAGCGACGATTCCCGGAAAGCAGCGGTCGAGTGCCAACTCCACCGGCATGCCATCGGTTACGGGTGTGCGCGCACCGTGGAACCGGTACATCAGCGTGTGCACGTGCTCCCGGTGCTCGAACATGCGGTTGTCGGCGTGGAGGCGGTGGACCTGGTCGGTTCCCCACTGGATCCATGAGCCGAAACGACCGCGCAGGATCCAGTAGAGCGCCAGGTACGACCCCGCCGACGGATCGTCGGTGAAGGAACTGGTCGCGGGGTAGCGGCGGTCCTTGCAGGCCTTGGTCGCCACGAAGCGCCCGCCGGCGAAGCAGTCGGCACCGATCATGCACCCCGCATAGAAGTGGTCGCGCTCGTACCAGCGGTTGTAGGCGACCTCGTGTCCTTTGTGGGGCTCCACGAGCGTGAACAACATGCCGCCCAGTCGGATCGGCTTGGTCGTCTCGTCGGTCGTCTCGTTGGTCGTCTCGTTGGTCGTCTCGTTGGTCGTCTCGTTGGTCGTGTCGGGCATCGGCGCTCCCCGTCGGTGCCGATGTTCTACCAGCACGTCCCACCGGCACGTTCGCCGTGCCCTTGGAGCGGGATCGGGGCACTGCGTTAGATTCGGCCGCTCGGACAGGCGGGCACGGCGGACGAACCGGATCGAGAGGGCTTGTGAGACGTTTCGAGCGGGATGTGGCGATCGTGACCGGCGCGGGGTCGGGACTGGGGCGGGCCACCGCGCTGCTCCTGGCGTCAGAGGGCGGGAAGGTCGCGTGCCTCGACGTCGTCTCCGACGCAGCGGAGAAGACCCAACGCGAGATCACCGAAGCGGGTGGCACAGGTCAGGCCGTGGTCGTCGATGTCAGCGATCCCGCGTCGGTGGCGGCGGCCATCACCACCGCGGTGTCGACTCTCGGTCGCCCGACGATCGTCGTCAATGTTGCGGGGATCGGTCGGTTCGAGCACACGGTCGATGTGACATTCGACGACTGGTCGCGGATCCTGGGCGTCAACCTCACGGGGACATTCCTCGTGGCCCAGGCCGCGTTGCCTCATCTCCTCGAGGGGGGAGGCACCATCATCAACATCGCCTCGAACGCGGGTCTCATGGGCCAGAAGTACTCGGCTGCCTACTGCGCGTCGAAGGGTGGTGTGGTCAACCTCACGCGTGCACTGGCGATCGAGTACCAGGACCGGGGAGTCCGCGTGAACTGCGTCGCCCCCGGTGGGATGGACACACCGATGGTCATGTCCGAGGATTCGGGATTCCAACCTCCGGCGGGTGTCGACCTCGACCAGTTCGTGCAGGAGTTCGCCCGCGTGATGAGTCCCTTCGGCAACGCCACACCCGAGGAGGTCGCCACACTCATCGCCTACGTGGCTTCCGACGACGCGCGTTACATGTCCGGCTCGATCGTGTCGATCGACGGCGGCATCACCGCTTGACAGGAATCGCCGCCGGCACAACGGTCACCCCCGGCGTGCCTGCGCACCGTGAGTCCGAGGAGAATCCGATGATCGACGACGCCCGTACTCTCTGGGAACTGATCGAACGCCGCGCGGATCTCACCCCCGATGGCGTCTTCGCCGTGGACGAGGCCGAACGCACGGTCACGTTCGTCGAATACCGCGACGCGGCCGAGCGCGCCGCTGCGGGGCTGCAGGCGCACGGTGTGGCAGAAGGCACGGCGGTCTCCTGGATCCTTCCGACGTGGATCGAGTCTGCCGTGCTGGTCGCGGGCCTCTCGCGCCTCGGGGCTGTCCAGAACCCGATGCTGCCGATCTACCGGGAGCGGGAGGTCGGCTTCATCACGCGCCAGACGGGCGCGCGCCTCCTCGTCTGCCCGTCAGAGTGGGCGGGATTCGACTTCGAAGGCATGTGCCGTGGCGTCGCCGCCGACGTCGACGACCTCGAGGTGCTCGTCGCCGACCGAACCCTGCCCGACGGCGACCCGGGCGCGCTGCCGGGGCCGCCGGTCGGCCGGGATTCCCGGGACGACGATCCCGTACGTTGGGTGTTCTACACCTCGGGCACGACCGCCGATCCCAAGGGTGCCCGGCACACCGATCGCAGCGTCATGCACTCGGCCTACGCCATGGTGAAGGCGCTCGAGCTCACACCCGATGACCGCAACGCCCTCGTGTTCCCGTTCACCCACATCGGTGGCATCGGATGGCTCGACGCCGGGCTCATGGTGGGCTTCCCACAGATCGTGATCGAGGCGTTCAATCCCGCCACGACCATCCCCGTGCTCCAGCGCGAGGGCGTCACGATCGCCGGTGCCGGCACACCGTTCCACATGGCCTATCTGGCGGCGCAGCGAGAGGCACCCGACACGCCGTTGTTCCCGAACGTGCGTGCGTTCCCGGGCGGCGGCGCTGCCAAGCCGCCGCAGCTCCACGGCGAGGTCAAAGCCGAACTCGGCGGCGTGGGGGTCGTCTCGGGTTACGGGCTCACGGAGTGCCCGATCCTGGCCATGGGGTCGGTCCGCGACTCCGACGAGAAACTCGCCACCACCGAGGGCCGACCCACCCCCGGTGTCGACGTCCGCCTCGTCACGCTCGAGGGCGCCGAGGCCTCGGCCGGTCTGGAAGGGGAGATCCGGGCCCGTGGGCCCCAGCTGTTCCGGGGCTACCTCGACTCCTCGCTCGACGCCGACGCCTTCGACGAACAGGGATACTTTCGCACCGGCGACCTGGGCAACCAGGACGACGAGGGTTACATCACGATCACGGGCCGCGTGAAGGACATCATCATCCGAAAGGGCGAGAACATCTCCGCCAAGGAGGTCGAAGACCTGCTCTTCGAGCACCCGGCCATCGCGGACGCCGCCGTGATCGGCCTTCCCGACCCGTTGTCCGGCGAACGGGCATGCGCCGTTCTCGTCGTGGCGGAAGGCGCCGAGGTGCCGACGTTGAAGGAGTTGTTCGACTTTCTCACCGGCGCCGGGCTGATGGTGCAGAAGGTCCCGGAGCAGATCGAGGTTGTCGACACGCTGCCCCGAAACCCGACGGGCAAGGTCCTCAAGCACGAGCTGCGCGCGACCTACGCTGCCGCCGGCGGATAGGTACCACGGTGCCGCTGTCCGAGGAGCTCCGCGCCTGGCCGAGCGGGTTTCGAACGCGGGCCGGTGGGGTGCCGATGACCAGCGCGGAACCCTGAACCTCATCACACCCGCTGCGGTGCTCCGCGGGGTGGGCGCCGTCCGGACCGGAAGGGTGTTCTCGCTCGCGATGCAGTTCCACGCCGGTGGCCCGCAGACCGGCGGTGTGCCCGGGCGGGTCAATCCCGAACTCGACGTGCTGGCCGCCGGGGTGTCGGTGACGGGTGACCCGGGCGACTTCACGACCACCGACGAGGTGTTGCGGCTCGGGACCCAGGCGTCCACACACTGGGACGCGCTATGCCACGTGGGCTACGACGCCCGCCTCTACAACGACACACCCATGGACGTCGTGACCGACGCCGGTGCGACTCGTCTGGGCGCCGAGCATCTCGGGTCGGTGGTCTCCCGGGGAATCCTGCTCGACGTGGCGCGGGTCCACGGCGTCGATCGTCTGCCCGGCGGATACCCGATCACCGACACCGACCTCGACGACGCACTCACGCTCTCGGGTGTGGAGATCGAGGCCGGCGACATCCTGCTCGTGCGGACCGGTCAGCCACAGATGCTGCGCGATGACACCGAATCGTCCGTGGGATCCGACGGTCCGGGCCATGCGCCGCGCCTCTCACGCCACGATCCCGACGACCGGTACCGCACCGACACGGCGGGGATCTCCGTCCGGGCCGTCGAGTGGTTCGCCCGCCACGACGTCGCCGCCGTGGCGACCGACACATTTGTGTTCGAGGTGTGGCCCTGCGAGGATCCCGAAGTGCTGCTTCCCGTCCACATGATCGACCTACGGGACGTGGGGCTGGTCCAGGGACAGCTCTGGTATCTGGAGGCACTCGCGCAGGACTGCGCGGCCGACGGTCAGTACGACGTCCTGCTGAGCGCGTCGCCGTTGCCGGTCACCGGCGCTGCGGGTGCCCCCGTGGCACCCACGGCGGTGAAGTAGATGGGGAGGAGATAGATGGGAGTTGCTGTCGTCACCGGATCAGCAGGGGGACTGGGCCGCGCCGTGCGCGAGGTGCTGGAGCCCGACCACCGGGTCATCGGGGTGGACGTGAAGGACGCCGACGTCGTGGCCGATCTGTCCGACAGTGACAGTCGACAGGACGCCGTCCGGATGGTCCGAGAGGCCGCTGCCGGGCCCATCGACCGGTTGGTCTGCGCCGCCGGCCTCGGACCGACGACGCCCGATCTGGGCGTCCTGGCCGCTGTGAACTACTTCGGAATCGTGCATCTCCTCGACGCCCTGGCCGACGACCTGGCCGCAGGCGAACAGAGCGCGGTCGTCGCGGTCTCGTCCAACAGCATCAGTCTCGACCCGACAGTGGACGACGGTCTCGTGGCGCTCTGCCTCGCCGACGACGAGACCGCCGCGCGGGCCCGGGCAGCCGAGCTCATCGGCCACACCGTGTACGCCACATCCAAGCTCGCCGTCGCCCGGGCGATTCGGGCTCGTGCCGAAACGTTCGGCGCGCGAGGCGTTCGCCTCAATGCTGTGGCGCCGGGCATCTTCGCATCGCCGTTGCTGGACCAGACTCTCGAGGATCCCCTCTACGGACCGGCTGCCGAGGACGTGCCCATTCCCCTCGGTCGGCGCGGCACACCCCCCGAGGTCGCCGATGTCATCGCCTGGCTTCTCTCCGACGGTGCGCGCTACGTCCACGGGGCAACCCTCTTCGTCGACGGCGGGACCGACGCTCTCATCCGCCCGGAGGGCCCCTGATCGCTCAGATCGGGCTCAGCAGAGAACCGAGTGAGTACGGGTCGTCCGTCGAGACGACGGCGATGAGCACCACGATCCACAGAACGAAGAATCCCACGCCGACGAACCCGAGCACGATGGCGGCGATCGCCATTCCCCGCCCGGTCTGCCAACCGCCGGATTCGTCGATCTGGCGCTTGGCGATGAAGCCGAACACCAGGGCGAGGACGGATCCGATCCAGTAGAGCCAGACGATGCCGAGCACCATGCCCGCGATGGCGAGCCCGTTGACCCTCGGCGTCTGCACGGGATAGCCCGCAGGCGGTGGCGGAGCCGGTTGGTGCGGGCTGCCGGGCGGTGGCGGCGTACCCCAGCTCGGTTCCTGGTTCGTCATCGTGCCTCCCGGGAGCTCCTCGTTGTCTTCCTGTCCTGACTGTAGGTGGTCGTCGGCTGCACCTACGCTTCTGGGATGCGCCGTCTCCTGGGCTCCCTGATCGCGGGCGGATTCTTCTGGCTGCGTGCGGGAGCGGTTCCGATCTTCCCGACGCCTCCGACCTCCCTCGCGAGGGTGTGACGTCGAGTTCTTCGCCGGAAACCACACCGGACTCAGGGTCCATCGAGTGGGAGGACTGTGGCGGAGGCTTCGAGTGCGGTGAGCTCTCCGTGCCACTCGATCATCTGGATCCCGACGGGGAAATGATCTCGCTGGGGCTGATACGCCTTCAGGCGGGTGATCCCGGTCGCCGCATCGGGTCCCTCGTCGTGAACCCGGGAGGGCCGGGCGCGTCGGGCGTCGAGCTGGCGGAACAGGCACCGGCAATCTTCGGAAGCGACATCCTCGACCGCTTCGACGTCGTGGGATTCGACCCCCGCGGCGTGGGGCAGAGCGCTGCCGTCGAGTGCGACGACGACCTCGATTCGTTCTTCGCCGTCGATACGACGCCAGACGACACCGAAGAGCTCGAAGAGCTGCGTACCGCAGCGCGCGACTATGCCGAATCGTGCGAAGAGCAAAGCGGCGAGCTCTTGGCGCACATCAGTACGGAAAACACCGCTCGCGACATGGATCTGATCCGAGAGGCGCTCGGCGAGGAGAAGCTCACGTACCTCGGCTTTTCGTACGGAACCTATCTCGGTGCTCTCTACGCCGAGCTGTATCCCGAGAACGTGCGCGCCTTCGTACTCGACGGAGCTGTCGACCCCACGTTGAGCGACGAAGAGAGTGCCATCGAGCAGTCGCTCGGCTTCGAGACCCAGTTCGAGGAGTTCCTCGACACCTGCGCATCCGAGCGTTCCTGCCGGTTCCATTCCGACGGCGATCCGGAGGCCGCGTACGACGCGTTGATGCAGCGTATCGACGACGAGGGGATCGAGGGGTCCGACGGGCGTGTACTGGGACCCGGTGAGGCCGATATTGCGGTCGTGACGTCGCTCTACGACGGTCGACAGGGGTTCACGGTGCTCGCCGACGCGCTGGCCGCGGCCGAGGACGGAGACGCCGATCCGCTGCTCGCGCTCTTCGACCTCTACGTGGGACGGGATCCGGCCGGGAACTTCGACGGCGCGCAGGCCTCGTTCCTCGGCATCGGGTGCGTCGACGGTTCGGATCGGCTCTCGGCCGAGGAGCACGACGCCCTGGCCGAGACCGTCGGTGAGGCGGCACCCCGGTTCGGCGAGTCCGGTGTGAACCTCGGCTACGCGTGTGTCTACTGGCCCGCCGACCCGGTCGGACGTGACGGGCCCGTCCGGGCCACCGGAGCACCGCCCATCCTGGTGATCGGCACGAGAGGTGATCCGGCCACGCCTCCCCAGTGGGCTGAGTCGCTCGCCGACCAGCTGGACTCAGGGGTGCTGCTGCGCCTCGACGCACGGGGCCATCTGGCTTACGGCGACGGTCACGAATGCATCGACGATCTCGTCGACGACTACCTGATCACCCTGACCGTTCCCGATGACGGAACCACCTGCGACCCTTGACCCGAGCAGAGGGTCAGCGGCGCGGATATCCCGCGCCACCCGAGGCGAGGAAATGGGAACAAGTAGTGTGCGGCGCCGATGGACCTGCGGTACACCGACGCTGACGAGGCGTTTCGCGCCGAGCTGCGCTCATGGCTCGAATCGACACTTCAGGACCTTCCCGCGCCGCCGGCTAGGGACGACTGGGCAGAGCGCCGCCGCTACGACACCGACTGGCAACGTCGGCTCCACGACGCCGGCTACGCGGGGCTCAACTGGCCCGAACGTGTGGGCGGCCGGGCGGCGTCGCCGTCGGAGCAGTTGATCTTCCTCGAGGAAACCACCCGCGCCCGTGCTCCGTACGTGGGTGTGAACTTCGTGGGGACGCTCCACGCCGGGCCCACGCTGATCGCCGAGGCCTCCGAGGAGCAACAGGAACGGTATCTGCCGTCGATCCTGCGTGGTGACGAGGTCTGGTGCCAGGGGTTCTCCGAGCCGACAGCGGGATCAGACCTCGCATCGTTGCGTACGAAGGCCGTCCGCGACGGCGACGAGTACGTCGTGAACGGACAGAAGATCTGGTGCAGCTTCGCCCAGGTCGCCGACTTCTGTGAACTGCTCGTGCGTACCGACCCCGAAGCGAAGAAGCAGGCGGGGATCACCTGGCTCATCCTCCCCATGGACTCTCCCGGCATCGAGATCCGCCCGATCGACACGGTCGCCGGTTCCTCGGAGTTCGCCGAGGTCTTCCTCGGCGACGTCCGGGTTCCCGTGGCGAACCGCGTCGGTGACGAGAACGATGGCTGGCGGATCACGCAGGTCACCTTCTCCTTCGAGCGCGGGACGGCCTTCGTCAGCGAACTCGTCGACGCCCGTCGGCTCGCGAACGAACTCGCGGTGCTCGCACGGCGTGCGCCACGCATGGAGGGCTCCGCGTGGGACGACGCCACCGTGCGTCGCGAACTCGGACACATCGTCGCGGAACTCGACGCTCTGTGGGCACTGACCAAGCGCAATGTCTCACAGGCCGAGCGGACCGGGTCGCCCGGTCCGGGGTCGATGATGATCAAGCTCGCCTACAGCGAGGCGCGACAGCGTCTCGGAGAGCTGTCGCTGCGGGTGCTCGACCGTGCGGCTCTCGCGTTCAGCGACGACCTCCTCAGCGGGGCCGACGAGCTGCTCGAGGAGCGGCTCCGCACGCTGGCTCTCACGATCGCAGCGGGAACATCACAGATTCAGCGCAACATCATCGCCGAGCGCGTGCTCGGCCTTCCACGCAAGTGACACACACTCGACGAAGGGCCCCGACGTGGACTTCGAGTTGAGCGCCGACCAGGAGGCACTCCGCGACGGCATCGCAGAACTCCTCGCCGGACGATTCGGCATCGAACGCGTCCGCGCGTGCGAAAACCTTCCGGGTGCCGTCGACCGTGAACGCTGGCGCGAACTCGGTGAGGCCGGCGTCTTCGCGCTTCGCCTCCCGGAAGCCGACGGAGGACTCGATCTCGGGCTCGTCGACGCCGCCGTCGTCTTCGAGGAACTCGGTGCCGCGCTCGTCCCCGGTCCTCTCGTGTGGAGTGAGGTGTGTGCGGGTGTCGTTGGCGGCGCGGCCGACGGCTCAACCGTCGTGGGAGGAGTGTCGGCGCAGGTGGGAGATCGGGTGGTCATCGAGCACCTCGGCGGAATCGACGCGCTCGCGCGGGTCGGCAGCGAACGGGTCGCGCGTCTCGAACCCGGCGATGTCACCGCAGAGCCGCTTGCGCGACCTCTCGACCCACTCACCCCGGTTTCTCTCGTCGAAGCGCTCCCCGAGGGTGACCCACTCGCCCTCGCGCCTGCGCGGGCTCGTCGTGACGGCGCTGTCCTGTGCGCGGCCTACCTCGTCGGAATGGCCAGGGCGATGGCTGCCTCCGGCGTCGTCTACGCGCTGGAACGAGAGCAGTTCGACCGTCCCATCGGGTCGTTCCAGTCGATCAAGCACCTACTTGCCGACGCGGCCGTGCGTGTGGAGATGGCCCGCGCATCGGTGCACGCCGCGGCGCTTCATGTCGATGATCCGGAGCTGGGCGACGTGAGGCGCGCCGTCGCGGGGTCCAAGCACCTGGCGGGCGAGGCGGCGATCGCCAACGCCCGCACCGCCTTGCAGGTCCACGGCGGGATGGGTTTCACCTGGGAGGTCGACGTCCACCTCTACCTGAAGAGAGCGTGGGTGCTCGATACCGTCTTCGGATCCGCCGATGAGCACGCCGACGCAGTGGCAGCGTGTCTCTCGTCGTTCCCTCTCGCGTAGATCGCTTTCGCAAACCTGTCGTCGGTCGCTCTGCTCTAGCATCGTCGAATGCCGCACGAGCCGACCACCGTGCTCGACGCACTGCGGGCGCGTCTCGAGAACGATCCCGACGGTCCGTACCTCGACTTCGCAGGCGAGGTGTTCTCGGCGAGTGACATCGACCGGCTGAGCAACCGATGCTCCCACGCACTGGCTGATCTCGGTGTGGGCGCGGGAGACCGGGTGGCGAGCCTGCTCGACAACGTGCCCGAACAGGTCGTCACGTTCTTCGCCACGCTGAAGCTCGGAGCGATCGCTGTTCCGGTCAACACTGCCTACAAGGGCGAATACCTGCGCCACCAGCTCACCGACTCGGGCGCGGCCGTGATGGTGGTCGCGTCAGAGCGGGCCGACCGGCTGGCCGACCTGGGGTCCGGAGACCTCCCCGACCTCTCCGCCGCCTTCGTTGTGGCTGACCCGTCGGGCAACGGAGCTTCTGACAGCGCTCCTGACGGGATCCCTGACGCCGCGGCTGACCTCGGCGGGATCGCTGTTCACGACTGGGTCGCCGCTCTGGGTGCGGCTTCCGACGATCCACCTCGGGGGTGTCGACGTTCGGCCCTCGGATCTGGCCTGTCTCGTCTACACGGCCGGAACGACCGGTCCGTCGAAGGGCTGCATGTTGCCGCACAACTACGTCGTGGGCCTCGGCGACCAGGTCGCCCGTGCCTGGAAGCGACGCAGCGACGACGTCGTGTGGACGCCGCTCCCGCTGTTCCACTTCAACGCCATCGCGATCTGTGTGGTCGGAACACTGATCGTCGGGGGTTCGGCGGCGATCGCCCGTCGGTTTTCGGTATCGGGGTTCTGGGAGGAGGTGCGTCGCACCAACGCGACGATCCTCTCACTGCTCGGACCGGTGGCTCTCATGGTCCAGACGGCGACCGGGCCCGACGACGCTGTCGGGCACTCGGTTCGTCTCGTGGCCGCGGCACCGCTGGCCCCGGAGACCGACAGGTACTGGCGGGAGGAGATCGGCACGGACACGTTCTCCGCAGGCTTCGGCCTCACGGAGGCCTCCCTTCTGGCCGTGCTTCCGGCGGGCGAGACCAACGCACCGGGAGCCGCCGGGAAGGTCAACACCGACGACTTCGACGTCAGGATCGTCGATGACGGTGACAACGACGTCGCGCCCGGCGAGGTGGGGGAACTCGTCGCCCGACCTCGGCTCCCTCATTCGATGTTCGCCGGCTATTGGCGTCGCCCCGAGGCCTGGACATCGGTCACCTCGAATCTCTGGTTCCACACCGGTGACCTGTGCCGCATCGACGACGAGACCAACCTGTTCTTCGTGGACCGCAAGAAGGACTATCTCCGCCGGCGCGGCGAGAACATCTCGAGTTTCGAGTTGGAAAAGACGTTTCTCGGACACGAGTCACTCCGTGACGTGGCGGTCCACGCCGTTGCGAGCGATCTCGGCGAGGACGACGTCAAGGTGACGGCCGTTCTGGAGGAAGACGCCGACCTCGACGAAGAGGCACTCTGCCGGTGGAGCGCGCAGCGCCTGCCCTATTTCGCGGTACCACGCTACGTGGAGTTCCGCTCCGAACTGCCTCGGAACCCGGTGGGCAGGGTCCTGAAGTACGCATTGCGTGACGAAGGGGTCACCGAAGCGACCTGGGACCGCGAAAAGGCGGGTGTCGAGCTCGAACGCTGAGGCATGAGAAAGCTCAACGATCGCGGGATCCGGTCGATGAAAGAGCATGCGACAGTGTCCGGGCTGCAGCTATTACGTGCCGACTGCGTGGACGGCTTGCAAGAAGTGTGGAGCTGACCTTCCCGAAAAGGGCGATCGCGAGAAGTCGGTCGCTCCCTCGGGGAAGCTCGCGGCCCGCGCGCCCGGCGCGACCACAGCTCAGACCGACGTCGGTGCATCCGGCGGTTTCGGGGACTACTTCGCGGGCGGGCCGGACGCGACCCGTGTCGATCCCGGACCCGCTCCCGGGATGATTCCCGGTTCGCTCTCCGACGACGGGGTCGACCCGTTCTCGGGGACCGGCTCCGCGGGCGCGTCATCCTCCACCTCGTCACGTCCCCGGGGTCTCGCCGCAGCCGTGTACGCGTTGTGCGCCGTAGTTCTCGTGGCGGCGGGATGGTTCGGATACCGACAGATCACCGCCGAGCACATCGATCTCGAACCCGCCGCCCAGGCCTACGTGGACGGAGATGTGTCGGTCCCGATCGAGAATGCCGTGGGGCGATTCCGAGCCGAACTCCCTGCCTCGCCCGAGGTGGTCGACGAGTCGATGTCGATCGAAGGCGGCACCTATTCGGTCCATCTCGAGATGAGCCAGGTCGACGCCGAGTACGTCGTGGGTGTTGGCTACGTGGAGGGACCGCCCGGCTCGGAGGGTGAGCTGGAGGCCTTTCTCACCGAGGGCGACGGTGCGCAGTTCGTGGCCGAGGGCGACACCGTGTCGGTGGACACGACCGACCATGACGGCCGGAGGGCCGTGGACGTGGTCGTGGCAGTCGAGGGGATCGCGACGAAGGTCCGGATGGTGCCCGTGGGCACCCGTCTCTACATGGCCATGGTGGTCTCTCCCTACAAGAGCGCACCGGGATTCGATCGCCTCGTGGAGTCCTTCGAGTTGGTCGGAGACCCCATCGGGGTTGCGTGAGACGACTCTCTCTGGCTAATAGTCCGCGAACCGGTCATACTGGAATGCCCCATCCCGAGGTCGGCGCCTCCGGTTCGACCCTCTGAGGTCCCTCGATGTCCCCACCCGATCTGAACCGCGGCAACACAGTCGTGGCACGGCGGACCGGCGCGCGAGCACTCGTTGCCGCGGTCGTCCTTTCGGTGGTGGCGGTGTCGCCCCTGCACGTCGCCAACGGGGCCACGGAGAGCGATTCGAGCGACCCGGCCACGGACTCCGGGACGGCCGCGGCGACGATTCCCGCCGACGTGGCTGCTCTCGTACCCGGGCTCGACGCCCGCCTGGCCGACGCGCCGATCTCCTCCGGCCCGGCTTCCGCGGCGATTGCCACGCTCCGGGAAGCGGATGAAGCCCTCGACGTCCTCCTGGTCGAATCCGCCGACCTTCAGGAAAGCGAGCGTCGTCTTCAGGAGGCGCTCGACAAGCTCACCGCCACCGAGCGCCGTGCCGCCGACGAATTGGCGGTGGCGGAGGGGCGCAAGCGCCGACTCGCCGCAGCCGCCTACACCCAGGATCCTTCGAGCACCCAGGGCTACGCCATTCTCGACGCGTCGGGCCCCGTGGAGGTGGCACGCCGCGGTCGCCTGGCCGGGAGTGTGGGTGAGACCCTGAACACCGCCGCCCATGTTGCCGACGACCTGCGTGCGGCGGCCTCCGACGGCGCGGCCACGGTCGGTGACGAGCTTGCAGGGGTGCGAAACCGGCGGGCCGATCTCGACGCTTCGGTGCAGGAGGCCGTGGCGGCGATCGTCGCAGCGCGCGACGAGGTGACCGAGACGCTGCCCCGGGCCACCGTGGCCGGTCTCGACATCCCGTTGGTGGCACTCGACGCGTATCTCCGCGCGGAGCGTCTCGCGGCGTTCACCGATCCGGAGTGTGGGGTCACCTGGTGGCACCTCGCGGGGATCGGACGCACGGAGTCGGACCACGGCCGGTTCAAGGACTCCGAGCCTGATGAGGACGGCAATGTGTCGCCTCCGATTCTGGGCGTCCCTCTCAACGGCAAGGGAGTGGCCGCCATCGGCGACAGCGACGGAGGAGAACTCGACTTCGACGTCGTGCACGACCGTGCCGTGGGACCGATGCAGTTCATTCCGTCCACCTGGGAACGCTGGGGAGCGACGGGAACGCCGACGACGACGAGGACCCCCAGAACCTCTACGACGCCGCGTACTCAGCGGCGCGCTACCTGTGCGCTGTCGCAGGAGGCTCGCTCACTGACGATTCACAGCTGAACCGCGCCTTTCTCGGGTACAACCACTCGCTCAGCTACGTCGCGACCGTGCGCGAGCGCGGCGAGGAGTACCGTGACGACGCCGACTTCCTCCCGCCGCTCGACCTCACCTGACGCTCGAGCTCAGCCGGGGCGCACCATCACCCGAGCGGGGGGTTGGAGGGACCGCGTTCTTCGGCTTCGGTCCGCTGCCGGGCCAGGGCACGTTCTTCGGCACCACGGGAGTACGGCGCCACCGCGAGACCCAGCAGCCCGGAGCCGATGGTGACCACCGCGAGGGGTACGCCGAGGATGAACCACAAGAGCATCACGCTTGCCAGGAAGATGACGGCGGCGGCCACGGCCCAGTGCACGAGAAACGGCTTCGGATCGCGCGGCCCCTGATCGTCGGACATGCGGGGCCGTCCCGGATCAGGCCGTGGGGCTGAGATCGGTGATCGTGATGCGCCCCACACGTTCGGGTTTCGACGCCGAGCGCTGTGCAGGCCGCGCCGTCGTATCGACGTCGGTGGCCTGGGCACGCAGTGCTCCCACCGTGCAGTCGTCCCGAGATCGGACGGCGAAGGGTTCGTACCCGAAGAACCGTATGGCGTTCTCGTGGGTGATCTGGTTGATTTCGGCGTCGGTGAGATCCGTGCCGGCGAACTCGCCCATCAGACGTTCCGGGGTGTTGGGCCACGTGGAGTCGGAGTGGGGGTAGTCGACCTCGATGGTGAGGCGGTCGGTTCCCAGTTCGCGGGCGTGGGTAGCGCCGACGTTGTCGCTGATCGAACAGAGGATCACGCGCTCCATGAAGAACTCACTCGGCATCTGATCCCCGAAATCGGCTCCCGTCCACGCTTTGTGAACGCGGTAGGTGTGGTCGAGGCGCTCGAGAAAGTAGGGGACCCATCCGGTGCCGCCTTCGCTCAGTGCGACGGTCACGTCGGGAAACTTCCGCCACACGGGAGAGTGGACCAGATCCGCGGCCGCCTGAACGATGTTCATCGGTTGGAGGACGATCATCACGTCGATCGGCGCGTCGGGCGACGTCATCACGAGCTTGGAACTCGAGCCGATGTGCATGCACACGACGGTGCCTTCGTCCGAGCAGGCCTTCCAGACCGGATCCCAGTGATCGGAATGCAGTGACGGCAGGTTCAAGGGCACCGGGTTCTCCGGGAACGTCATGGCGTGGCAGCCCTTGGCGGCGACGCGGTGCACCTCGTCGGCGATGAGCTCGGGATCCCAGATCGTCGGAATCGCCAAGGGAATGAACCGACCGGGTGCGGAACCGCACCATTCGTCGATGTGCCAGTCGTTGTAGGCCCGGGCCATCGCGAGCGCGGCCTCCTTGTCGTCGAGAGCGCCGAAGAGACGGCCGGCGAATCCCGGAAGTGACGGAAAGCACATCGAACCGAGGAGCCCGTTGGCGTTCATGTCGCGCACTCGGTCATGGATGTCGTAGCAACCCGAACGGATCTCCTCGAAGCTCGTGGGATCGATGCCGTACTCCTCCCGGGGCCGACCCGCGACAGCGTTGAGCCCGATGTTGGGAACCTCGATCTCGAGGAACTGCCACACGTCGGTGCCGTCGTCCTTGCGGACGACGTGCGGCGCGAGATCCTTGTACTTCTCCGGGAGATGAGCATCGAACATTCCGGGTGGCTCGACGACGTGGTCGTCGACGCTCACGAGGATCATGTCGTCCAGCTTCACGGCGACCTCCTGACTGACGTCGTCGTCACCCTACCGCCGCGTGGGTGGGAGCGCGATGCGCTCACCGGGGAACACGAGGTCGGGATCACCCGAGCGCAGCGCCGATCGGTTCACGTCGATCAGCCGGGCCCAGTACGAGCCGATGTCGGCCTCACCCGGCCATGCGCCGGCGCCACCCGTTGCCGCATGCTCCGCCGCCAGATGGTCGGCCGCCACCTTCCAGAGGTTGTCACCGGCGACGATGACATGGACCTCGGGGTATGGACCTCGGGGGTATGGACCTCGGGGGTATGGGTCTCGGGGGTGTGGACCTCGGGGTTCGGGGGCTCGTCGACCATCGTGGGCGCGCGCACGACCGGCTCCTCGAGGCCGGAAGGTGGGATGTCGCCAGGATCCGCCGCCGACACCGGGATCACGGGCACCGAGGCCACCACCGACGTGAGAATCGTCACGGTCACGGCACGTTCGACCAGCCTGCGCACACCAGGCAGCGCACAGCGTCGACAGAGGGTGCTCAGGCCACCCCGATGTGCCCGTACCCCGGCCCGTCCACGGATTCCTCCGTGGGTTACGCCTTCGAATCGTTGCCGGAGCACGTCGAGGGTGGCGGCGGCGAGGGCGAGGAGTGTGCTGATCAGCAGCCATGCCGTGACTCCGACGCCGACGAGGCGCAGGGCTTGGAGCAGAACGTTCTCCGGCGACGGCGATGACGGAGACAGCGACGCCCCGGAGAGCGGCGACGCGGTGCCGAGGTTCCAGAACCAGGCGAGCCCCGCCGCGGCCACCACCACGATGCCGACGAGCGCAGCTGCGCTACGCAGCCGGTCGGTGCCGGGTCGCCGGGAGCTCGACGTCTCCGTGATCGGCGAGCAGGAGTGCACGTCATGCATCTTAGAGTGCGACAAGATGCGTGACAAGGGGATACAAGTGTGTCGGATCGTGGATGGCGAACCCGGCGTTGCCGTGCAGAAACGCCGGTACTCTCCCCCGGGTGAGGGAATCTCTTTCCCGGGTGGTTGCCGCCGACGGCCGCACCCTGGGCGCGCGTGGCGAGCGGACGCGTCGACGCCTGCTCGACGCGACCGAGGGTCTGCTGAAGCGTCGGGGTGTCCGCGATCTGCGGGTCGTCGACATCGCCCGTGCCGTCAAGACCTCGCCCGCGACCTTCTACCAGTACTTCCGCACTGTGGAGGATGCGGTGCTCGCACTCGCCGAAGAAGTAGGGGAGCATCTGGCGCCGGTGGAGGCACTCCTCGAGGACCCGTGGTCGGAAACCGACGGCCTCGACCGGGCGCGACGAACCGTCGAGATCTTTCTCGACTTCTGGGACGAGCACCGCGCCATCCTGCGGACGCGCAACCTCGCCGCCCAGGAAGGTGACCGCCGGTTCCGGGATGTACGCAACCGGGCTCTGGAGCCCATCACGCTCGCTGTGGCGGCACAGGTGGAATCGGCACAGCAGGACGGGCGGATCGACGCTTCAGTGGAGCCGTACGCAGCAGCTGCGGCGCTCGTCGCCATGGTCGAACGTATGGCGGCGTTCCACCGGGATCTCGAGCCGCGGGGCGTCACCCGCGAGGCGCTGATCGAGACGACGGCCCGACTTCTCCACCAGAGCGTCACGGCCGTGGGCTGACCAGCGCGGTGGGCTCGATAGCTGCGATGATGCGTTCGCTCGAGGGTGTTCTCGTCCGTAGAGTGGCAGCCACGGATCGTCGTGTCCCGGGAGGACCCATGGCCGAGCCGAAGCTCAATGCGGTGTTCCTGAACTGCACCCTGAAGAAGTCCCCCGAGGTCTCGAACACCGAGGCTCTGGCGCGACACGTCATCGAATGGTTCGACCAGATGAACGTAACGAGCGACATCGTTCGCGTCGTCGACTACAACATCCCGTTCGGTGTGTCGTCCTTCGAGGGCGAAGGTGACGAGTGGCCGCTCATCCTCGAGAAGATCAAGGCAGCCGACATCATCGTCGTCTGCACGCCCATCTGGTTCGGTGTCCGCAGCGCGGTCGCCCAGCTCGTGGTCGAACGTCTCGACGGCACGTACAACGAGACCAATGAGGTCGGCCAGTATCCCCTGTACAACAAGGTGGCCGGTGTCGTGGTGACCGGGAACGAGGACGGTGCCCACGCTGCGGCCGAGACCACACTGTTCAACATGACGCACCTCGGGTGTGCGGTGCCTCCCAACGCCGACACGTACTGGGTCGGCGACGCGGGCCCCGGTCCGTCGTACATCGAGGCGCACGGCCACGAACACGAGTACACGCAACGCACGACGAGGTGGATGGCGCACAACCTGGTCCACCTCGCACGGATCCTGAAGGCCACGCCGATCCCCGCCGAGGGCAACACGCGCGAGGCTGAGACCTGTCACAACGGCTGAGGCGAGGACGAGTCGAGAGATCGGGACGGACGGCGACGCTGTGGAATCGAACGCTGTTGAACCGAGGATGCTGATCGACGGCGAGCTCGTCGAGGCCTCCGGCGGTGTGCGCTTCGACGTCGTGAACCCGGCCACCGAGGAGGTGGCGGGGACCTGTGCCGACGGAACCGTCGACGACATGAACCGGGCGATCGGTGCCGCACGGCGGGCCTTCGACGAGAGCGGCTGGTCGACCGATGTCGCGCTGCGGCGGCGTTGTCTGCAGCAGTTGAAGGACGAGCTCGACCGCGAGAAGGAAACGCTCCGTCCGCTCATCGTCGCAGAGGCGGGCACCCCGGTGCTCCTCACCTACGCCGTCCAGCAGGACAGCTGCATCGACGACATGCAATGGGACATCGACCTGCTCGACCGATACGAGTGGGAGCGCGAGCTCGGCGAGCACGAGTTCTTCGGGATGCGCAGCAACCGCGTCGTGGTCAAGGAGCCGCTCGGCGTGGCCGGTCTCGTCACACCGTGGAACTTCCCGTTCATGCTGAATCTCTCGAAACTCACACCCGCGCTGGCTGCCGGCAACACGGTCGTGCTGAAGCCTGCTCCCGATACTCCGTCGAACGCCACCTTCCTCGGCCGGATCATCGCGGAGCAGACCGACATTCCAGCGGGTGTGGTGAACATCGTGACGGGCGAGGACCCCGCGGCAATCGGTGAGGTGCTGATCTCCGATCCCCGTGTCGACATGGTGAGTTTCACGGGCTCGACCGCGGTCGGGAAGCACATCATGGAAGTCGGGTCGCGCACGCTGAAGCGCGTCTTCCTCGAGTTGGGCGGCAAGTCGGCGAACATCGTTCTCGATGATGCCGACTTCCCGACGGTCGTCGGTAACGGGGCGATGATGTGTACGCACGCCGGTCAGGGCTGTGCCATCACGACGCGGATGCTGTTGCCACGTTCGCGTTACGACGAGGGCGTCGACCTACTCCGGGAGTCCTTCGAGACGTTCGCCTATGGCGACCCGACCGATCCGGCCCACATGATGGGTCCGCTGATCAATTCGCGTCAGCGTGACCGAGTTCTCGGCCTGATCGACACGGGTCGGCGTGAAGGAGCGCGACTCCTCGTCGGTGGCGGTGTCCCCGATCACCTCGAACGCGGCTACTTCGTCGAGCCGACGGTGTTCGTCGATGTGGATCCCGACGCCACGATCGCCCAGGAGGAGATCTTCGGTCCGGTTCTGGCCGTGATCCCCTACGACGATGACGACGATGCGGTGCGCATCGCCAACAACTCCCGTTACGGGCTCTCGGGAGCCGTGACCGGCGCCGACCTCGACCGGGCGATGGGGATTGCGCGTCGGATCCGTACGGGGACCGTCTCGGTCAACGGCGGGCAGTGGTTCGGTCCTGACACGCCCTTCGGCGGCTACCGCAGCAGCGGTATCGGGCGCGAACACGGCGTCGAAGGGTTCGAGGAGTACCTCGAGACCAAGGCCATCGGGTACCCGGTGTAGCGCTTCGATACGCTGGATCCTCCACGAACCGGCGCAGCGCGCCGCGGGAGGTTCGGATGCCCCCTGGACACGACTTCGTATCTGCCGCAGTTCGACACCGTCGACGAGGAGCGCCGGCACCGCAAGGAGCGTCTCGCCGGCGCCTTTCGGCTGTTCGGGAAGTTCGGTTTCGACGAAGGTGTCGCCGGCCACATCACGGCTCGGGATCCGGAGCATGCCGACCGCTTCTGGGTGAACCCGCTCGGTCGGAACTTCAAACAGATCCGTGTGTCCGACCTGATCTGCGTCGACTCGCGGGGTGACATCGTCGAGGGCGAGGGGCTTCTCAACAGGGCGGCCTTCGTCATCCACGGCCATGTCCACGAGGCGCGCCCCGACGTCCAGGCCGCGGCGCATGCACATTCGCTCCACGGCAAGGCCTGGTCATCATTGGGTCGTCTGCTCGATCCCCTCACGCAGGATGCCTGCGCGTTCTACGACGACCACGGGCTCTTCGACGACTACACCGGTGTCGTCGTCGAGGCGCAGGAAGGCAAGCGGATCGCGGAAGCGCTCGGGGACCACAAGGCCGCGATCCTGCGCAACCACGGTCTTCTCACCACCGGGCTCTCGGTCGACGAGGCGGCATGGTGGTTCATCACCATGGAACGGTCCTGCCAGGCGCAACTGCTGGCCGAGGCGGCCGGCGATCCCGTGCTCATCGATCCCGACCAGGCTGCGCTCACTGCCACGCAGGTCGGCTCCCACGTCGCGGGCCACTTCTCTTTCCAGCCCCTGTGGGACATGATCGTCGCCGAACAGCCCGGATTTCTCGACTAGGTGGTTACTCCCGACGATCTGCGCCTCGACGGCCGGGTTGCCGTCGTGACGGGTGCCGCGATCGGAATCGGCCGGGCTGTCGCTACGACGTTGGCGGCGTTCGGCGCCGACCTCGCCCTGTGCGACCGCGACACGAAGAACCTGGCGTATACGGCGGCGACGGCCGAAGCGCTCGGCCGGGACGCCGTCAGGGCGGAGGCCGACGTTCGAGACGAACAGGCCGTGAGCGCGTTTCTCGATGCCACAGGCGAACACTTCGGGGGCGTCGACATCCTGGTGAACAACGCGGGTGGAGGATTCGCCGCCGACTTCCTCGACGTGAGCGCGAAGGGCGAGGCAGCACTGGTGGCCGAGAACTTCACGAGCGTCACGAACCTCGTCCGGGCGACCGTGCCTCTCATGGAGGGGCGAGACGGCTCGATCGTGAACATCACGTCCATCGAGGCGCACCGCGCCGGGCCGGGCTACACCGTGTACGCGGCGATGAAGGCGGCCGTGGCAAATCTCACGAAGTCCCTGGCTCTCGAGTTCGGTCCGCAGGGCATCCGGGTGAACTGCGTCGCACCCGATGTGATCGCCACGCCGGGTGTCGGTATGGACATGCCCGACGGTGCCGCTCTGTTGCGCGCCGGTCATGTCGACGACGTTGCCGGCGTCGTCGCGTTCCTCGCGGGTGATCTCTCGAGCTTCGTCACGGGCACGACGGTTCACGTCGACGGCGGGAACCTGGCTGCCGGGGGATGGCGCCGGCGGGACGACGGAACCTTCAGTCCGTCATGAAGTTCGGCGTAGCGCTGGGTCGATGCAGTCCCCGAGCGTGGACGGATGTCGTGGATACCGCCGAGCACCTCGGCTACGAGTCCGTGTGGATGCCCGAACACCTCGTTCTTCCCACCACGATGTCGAGCTCCCCGACACCGGGGGACGACCACCCTCCTGTTCCTCCGACGACCCAGGTCTTTGATGTGTTCGCCTACCTCAGCCACATCGCCGCGCGTACGAGCAGCGTTCGCCTGGGAACACACGTCTACAACCTGGGTCTACGCCATCCGTTCGTGGCCGCCCGCGCGGTGCAGACGCTCGACGTTCTCTCTGACGGTCGTGTCGAATTCGGCATCGGGGCCGGATGGCTCGCCCAGGAATGGGCGGCGGCCCAGCTCGACTTCTCCACCCGCGGCCGACGCCTCGACGAGTCGATCGAGATCTGCTCTCGGTTGTGGAGCGAGGAGGTCGTCGAACATCACGGCGAGTTCTTCGATTTCGCACCGGTGATGTTCGAGCCGAAGCCGATTCAACAACCCAGGCCTCCCGTTCTCGTGGGAGGTGAGAGTGACGCGGCACTGCGCAGAGCCGCACGGGCGGGGGACGGATGGATCGGCATGGAGCACGATCAGGCTTCCGCGGAACTCGTGATCACCCGCCTTGCCGCGCTCCTCGAGGAGAACGGCAGATCTCCGGACGGTTTCCAGATCTGTCTGGGTGGTGCCGTCTCCGGGACGGACGACGTCGAGGCGTGGGAGGCGATCGGCGTGACACGCCTGATCGTGTCGCCGTGGTCGAGCTCGCGCGAAGCGGTCGAGGGTCTCGAGCGGTTCGCGACGCTGGTGGGGCTCGTGCCCCCGGCTTGAGGCACTGCCCGCCTCAGCCTGCGGCGACCCGACTGGAGGCGACGGAAAAGGCGTCCGACCCGTCGGAGCCGAGGGCCAGAAGCGCCAGGCCCTCGTCCGCACGCCAGAGGATTCCGACGGTGTCGGCTTCGACGTCGACCACGAGTGTTGCGGCGGTTCCGTCGACCTCGATCGGGGACACGTCGCCACCGGCGGCCTGAGCCACGCCGGACGCGAACGCCAGCCAGGCTCGGGGGTCTGCGAACGCCGGGCCCAGGTCATAGGCGACCAGGACGCCGAGAGGTTCGCCGGGGTTCCCGACGGCGCGGGCGTCCACGCCCGTGACCACCTCGGAGTCGGCGTTGGCGTCGACGGCACCGGCAAAGAGCGTGATCTCGTCGGGTGGCAGTGCCGCGTACTGGAGGCCGTCGAGCGGAGGGAAGGCCCGCTCGGCGAGCGGCGGACGGGGGGCCGTCGTCGTGGTCGTGCTGGCAACCGTGGTCTCCGCTGCGGCCGTCGTCGTGGTCGTGGCCTCGGCGATCGCCTGCGAAGAGGATGCGGACTCTGCGTCGGTGTTGTCCGAGCACGCGGTGCCGAGAACGAGAAGCGTGATGCAGATGACGGCGGTTGCTCCGGGGCGACTCTCAGGCACGGCGGTACATCATCGGGCGTGGGGCATGGCTGTTCCGGGAATCTCTGTCAGGCGTCGTCGCCGAGAAAGCGGATCGTCCGGGACCGAAACCGCCAGCCGTCGGGCTCATGGACGAACTCGTCCGTGTACCGCCCCGCCTGGATCACGCGCGGGCCTTCGTCGGATGTCTGGAGGTAGGAGAAGTCGGTGGCCCCGGTGGCGGAGTCTCCGGTGATGTCGAGAACCGTGTTGTAGGTGATGTGCTGGCCAGGCGGCGTGCCCGATTTCCAGCCGCCGATGTTCTCCCGGATCGCCTCTCGACCCGAGTGCGTCACGCCCATGACGGTGAACTGTGCGTCCTGCGTGAACAGCGCGGCGAAGTCGTCGGCCCGCCCGTCGTCGTAGGCGTGGCAGTACTCCGCGAGGAGACGGCGTATCGCTCCTTCATCCCTTGCCGTGGTGTCGGTCTGGCTCATGGTCGCTCCCGTCGAAGTCCGATGTTCGCGCGCATCTGACTCCGGGCGTGACCTCGGGCCAGAATGGTGCGATGGCGGAGATCGCGGATGGTGCCCCCGAAGAAGTTCCCGAGGAAGCCGCCGATGACGTAACCGAGCAAGCCGTCGTGGATGTCGCCGATGAGCTCGTACCCCGTCACGACGTGCCTCGCGGCGGGCGCAGCGGCTTCACGGTCGTCGACGACCGCCAGGTCCACTATCTCGAATGGGGCGGGTCGTCGTCGCCACCCGTGGTCTGCCTGCACGGCGGCGGTCAGACCGCCTACATGTGGGAGCAGCTCGGCGCCGCTCTCGCCGATCGCTTCCACGTCGTAGCTCCCGATCTGCCCGGCCATGGCGACTCCGACGCCCTCCGTATCCGGGGAGAGGAACAGTTTCTCGATCGGCGTGCGCTGGTCGCGGCAATCCGACCGCTCATGGTCGAGTTCGGTCTCGAGCGGGCGGTCTTCGTCGGCGCATCGCTCGGCGGCATCACGTCGCTCACCCTGGGCGTGATGGAGCCCGACGTGGTCGAAGCGATCGTCCTCGTCGACATCGGCCACAAGATGGAGAAGGACGGCGTGCGCCGAATCATCGAGTTCATGACGGCGCACGAGTCGTTCACCGATCTCGACGAAGCGGCCGCGGCCGTCGCGGAGTACCTGCCTCGACGCAAGGACGTCCGCGTCGAGAGCCTTCGGCGGAACCTGCGGAAGCGACCCGACGGCCGGTGGGAGTGGAAGCACAATTTCGGGCGCCGCATCCGTCAGCGTCAAGCCGAGGGGAGGACGTTCGACATCCGGCGCGCCGATGAGCTCGTGCGTGGCATGGCTGACGATGCGGCACGCCTCACATGTCCGGTACTCGTGCTCCGCGGCAAGGAGAGCGACCTGCTCTCGGACGAGGGCGCCCGGGAGATCACGGATCTGATCCCGAACGCGCGGCTCTCCCGGATCGCCGGAGCCGGCCACCACGCGGCGGGCGACAACCCGACGACCACGGTCGACCTGATCGATGAGTTCCTGACCGAGATCGCCTGGGCCTGAGGTCTTGGTCGCGGGCGTACCCTGGAGATGTGAGTGCTGCGAAGGTATTCGCTCTCTCGCTTGCGCTACTGTCGGCCACAGCAGCGTGTTCGGGTGGCGACGAGAGCGGCGACCCACCTGCTGACGAACTCCGAGCCGCTGTTCAGGCGACGCTCGACTCCTCCAGCTTCCGGCTCATCTCGCTTCCGCACGATCCCGACGGGAATGGGGATCCTGGGAACGTCGACGAACTCCCGTCTGCTGCGGAACATTTCGACTATGTGGCCCCTGATCGCGCCCGCCAGGTGGACACATGGACTGGAACCGGTCGGGTCGACACCCGGGGTCTACCTCGACACGGTGGGAATCGGCGCGACGACATACCAGGAACTGCCCGCCAAGCCGGGTTTCTTCACGATCGTTCCGATTCCGGATGGCTATCCGCTTGCCGATGACGTGCTCGACACTCTGCGAGGTCCGTCGTCTGAGGTGGGTGATGTCGACGTCGAGCAGGACGGGGAAACGTACCGTTTGACGCTGCCGGCTCGGCCGTCATCCTTGGGGGAGGCGCGTGTCGAGGCGATCGTGGTCGAGGGGCGCCTTCAGAGACTACTCATGCGTTGGGAGGACTTCGGTGAGGAGGTCCTGCAGGATTGTGAGTTCAGTATGTACGGGAACGTTCCGGAGATCGAGCCGCCTCCTCCCGACAGGCTGGTTCCGTATGCGCAGGAGCTCTTGGGCTCACCCGGCCTCCACGCTTGCGGGCCCGATGGCCTGCCGCCGCCGGGCGAACTGGGCTGTGGGTCGATCGGTCTTCCACCCTCCTGACCTGCGCTCGCCCCGGGGTGGGTAGCTGAAGCTGAAGGCTGAAGCTGTCACACCCGGGTTCTACGCTGGTTCTGTCGATGCGGAGGGGTTCTTCTCCCGCTCGATCTCTTCCCCGGTGGCTCTCACCTGTGCGCTTGTTCTCGCGCGGGTGAACGGATCTCGGGAGGAGGTGGGTGTGGTGGCAGTGGAGGAACCTGCAGTGGAGGAACCTGCAGTGGAGGAACCAGAAGACGACTCCGATTCTGGTGGCGATGCGGAACCCGATGTGGGACCGCTGGGTCGGGAGATCCTGGATCTGTTCCGCGCCGTGCACCGCCTCGAGGCTCAGCTGTCGGAAAAGATCGCCGCGTTCGATGCGTCGGGCGAGTGGGAACTCGACGGTTCGGCGACCTGTCAGGTCTGGTTGCGTTACCACGGTCGACTGTCACCGTCGGCAGCGTCCGCAAAGCTCAAGACCGCCCGCCGGCTGCGTCTCCTTCCCCGCACGGCCGAAGCCTTCGCCGCAGGGGAGATCTCCTCGGATCACGTCCGGGTCATCGCCAACGGCACCGACGTCGCCGAGAGTCTCGACAAGAACGACCAGCTCGACGCCGAAGAGGTCGCCCGGCTGGTGGCCGAGGCCGAGAAGGTCTTCGTGGATGCGGCGCGGGCTCTGGATCCGGGGCGGTTGTGTCGTGTCGTGACCCATTGGCGTCACGCGGTCGAGCCTCAGGTCGTCGTCGCCGATGAGACCGAGAAGGTGTGTCGCCGCAAGCTGCACATGTCCCAGACCCTCGACGGCCGCTTCGTTCTCGATGGGGAGTTGGATCTCGAGGGTGGGGCCGTGGTCAAGACCGCCCTCGACGCGCTGATGCGACCTCCTTGTCCCGGCAATCCGCGCCCGACTGCGTCGCGTCGTCGGGCCGACGCCCTGGTCGAAGTGGCCCGCCGGAGCCTCGACAGCGGACGGCTCCCCACCTCGGGAGGCGAGAAGCCGCATCTGTCGGTTGTTGTGTCACTCGAGACGCTCGAAGCCCGCAGCGGCGCACCCGCGGCGGAATTCGACAACGGCGAGCTTCTCAGCGGCGAAGCCGCCCGACGCCTCGCCTGTGACGCAGGTGTGAGTCGCATCATCACCCACGGCGCCCGCCAGGCTCTGGACGTCGGACGAAGAACCCCCACGATCCCACCGGCCATCCGACGCGCACTCGTGGTGCGCGACCGTGGCTGCGCCTGGCCCGGATGCGACCGGCCCCCCGAATGGACCGACGCCCATCACATCGTGCATTGGGCCAACGGCGGCACCACATCGCTCGACAACCTTGCGCTGGTGTGTCGGGCACACCACAGCAAACTCCACGAACACCACTGGCGTGCGCGGCTCAGAAGCGACGGAAAGCTCGAGGTGAAGCCGCCCTGAGTCGGTTCTACTGGCCGAAGCCCATGGGCGGTGCGCCCGGGTCGTGGTCGGCGAAGAGCTCGTCCTTGGCATCGATGAGCTCGTCGATGGTCCATCGTTGCCCGCCGCGCTCAACGGTGTTGTCGAGCGACCAGCCATTCATGAGGTGGACGCGGTCGGCCCACACGACGAAGACCTGGCCGGTGATGTCGCTCGCGGCGTCGGAGGCGAGAAACCCGATGGTCGGGGCGACGTTGTCGGGCGACCACTCATCGAACGCGCCTTCGGCGGCCTCCCCGAAGCCCTCGAAGGTTCCGGCGGTCATGCGCGTGCGGGCGCGGGGGGCGATGCAGTTCACGGTCACGCCGTACTTGGCGAGCTCCCGGGCCAGCACGATCGTGAGTGACGCGATCCCGGCCTTCGCTGCCGAGTAGTTGGCCTGACCGGCGTTTCCGAAGAGACCCGACTCGCTGGCGGTGTTGATGATGCGTCGGGGGGCGTCGTGACCGGCCTTCGACCGTTCCCGCCAGAAGCGCGCGGCGTGGTGCGTCGGGGCGAAGTGGCCCTTGAGGTGAACCCGGATCACGGAGTCCCAGGCTTCCTCGTCGAGATTGAAGCTCATCCCGTCGCGCAGGATTCCGGCGTTGTTCACGAGGATGTTCAGATCGCCGAACGCCTCGACGGCCGCGTCGACGAGTCGATGCGCGCCGCCCCAGTCGGCCACGTCGTCGCCGTTGGCGATCGCGGTTCCGCCCGCCGCGGCGATCTCGTCGACGACCTGAGCGGCGGGTCGGTCATCGGTACCCGTGCCGTCCCACTCGCCACCGACGTCGTTGACGACGACGCTCGCGCCGTGCGACGCCAGGAGAAGTGCCTCACCTCGCCCGATGCCGCGTCCGGCTCCCGTGACGATCGCGACCTTGCCATCGAGAAGTCCCATGGGCCGTGCAGCGTACCGGTTGGCGGGCTCGCTACCCCAGATGTCCGGTAGTCTCGCTGCCTCTCGGTCGACACGCGACCGTCCGGTCGAAGAGGATGGGAACCCAGCCGATGGCCGACGCCGCTACCGTCGCCGACGATCTGGCGTTCGCCCTGGACGTCGCCGACGAGGCCGACACGCGTTCGCTGCGGCACTTCGAGCGGGTCGCCGATCTCGAGGTCGAGACCAAGGCGGATCTCTCGCCGGTGACCGAGGCCGACCGGTCGGTGGAAACCATGGTGCGGGACCGCCTCGCCACCGAGCGCCCCGACGACCGGATCCGTGGAGAGGAGTTCGGCGATGGGACGGACGGGTCCCCCGATAGCGGTCCCGACGGCCGACGCTGGGTCGTGGATCCCATCGACGGGACTCTCAATTTCATCCGTGGAGCACCGGTGTGGGCCACGCTTCTCGCACTCGAGGTCGATGGAACCGGAGTCGTCGGTGTCGTCTCCGCACCGGCGCTGGGGATGCGCTGGTGGGCGGCGCGCGGTGGCGGCGCATTCCGCGGTGGAGAAACCCTCCGCGGAGGAGCGTCGCGCGACGGTGTTCCCATTCGGGTGTCCGACATCGACGAGATCGATCGTGCGGCGCTGTCCTACGACAGCGTGCCCGAGATGGAGCGGTTCGGGCTCGGCGAGAGGTTCCTGGCTCTCGCCCGGTCGGTGCACCGGTCGCGAGGCTTCGGCGACTTCTGGTCACACATGCTCGTCGCGCAGGGAGCCTGCGACATCGCTGTCGAGCCTCGGGTCCACCACTGGGACTGGGCGCCCCTGAGGGTGATCGTCGAAGAGGCCGGAGGGCACGCCACCGACATTTCCGGAGAGAGGCTCCACGGCGATTGCAGCATTCTCACGACGAACGGTCTTCTCCACGACCGCGCGGTGGCCGCTTTCGGTACGGATGAGCCGGGCCGTGGCTGAGGACTCGACCCGTGACTGAGCAGACCAGCGGCGAGATCACGGTCGGGATCGACATCGGCACGACGTCGGTGAAGGCTGTTGCCGCCGACGCCGACGGAAAGATCGTGGCACGCGCGCGTGTCCCGCACGAGCTCCGGATTCCGAGGCCGGATCTTTTCGAGCACGTCGCCGAGGAAGCCTGGGCACGTGGCCCCGTGGCGGCTCTCGCGCAGCTCGGCGGCGTCGATCCTGTCGGCGTGTCGGTGGCTGCGATGATCCCGTCGCTCGTAGCGGTCGACGACAGCGGCACACCGATCACGCCCGGTCTCCTCTACGGCGATGCGCGCGGACGCGCGAACTCGGCATCCTCGACTGACGAGAGCGGCGAGTTCCGCGAGTTCCTCGCCTGGACCGCGGCCCAGGCGCCCCACGCCCGCGGCTACTGGCCGGCGCAGTCGGTCGCGAACTACGCACTCAGCGGTACGCCGATCCTGGACACGACGACGGCGGTGACGGCCTACCCCCTGTTCGATTTCGTGGGCTGGGATGAGGAACTCGTCGCCGAGGCGGGAGCGCGCCCCGATCAGCTTCCGACGATCGCTCCCAGCGGTCAGCCAGCGGGGCACGTGGGCGACGCGGTGCTCGAGCCCGGCACGATCGACGCTCTCGCAGAGCAGTTCGTCGCCGGCGCGGACTCGGTGGGGGATGTACTGGTGATCTGCGGAACCACATTGATCGTCTGGGTGGTGGTCGAGTCCGAACGTGAGGTTCCCGGCTACCTGTGCGTTCCGCACTCGTCGCCGGGGCTCTGGCTCGTCGGCGGGCCGAGCAACGCGGGAGGCCTGTTCCTCGACTGGGTGCAGCGCCTGCTCGGAGTTCGCGGCGGCTCGCCGGAGAACGCGTCGGAGGGCGTGTCCGTGGACCCGTCGGCCGTGCCCGTGTGGGCGCCGTATCTGCGGGGGGAACGTGCGCCGCTGCACAAACCCGACCTGCGTGGGGAGCTCGTGGATCTCGATCTGACGCATGGCCCCGGCACCGTTCTGCGCGCGGCGTTCGAGGCCACCGGATTCGCAACCCGTCGACTCATCGAGGCGGCGGGGGTGCGCCCGAATCGGATCGTCGCCTCGGGCGGGGGAACGCGCGTCGACGGCTGGATGCAGGCGCTCGCCGACGCCACGACTCTTCCCGTGGACGCGGTGGCGGTCCCCGAAGGTGGTGCTCTGGGCGCCGCGTTCTTCGCCCGGGTCGCTGCCGGCCTGGAAGCGGCGGCCACCGATGCATCGCGCTGGGCGCGCACCGGACGGCGGGTGGATCCCGACCTGCGGTGGACCGAAGCCATGGCGCGGCGTTACGAACGTTTCATGTCATTCGTGTCGTTGTGACGGGTTAGGTATTCTCACTCTCCACGCTCGCTTTGACACTGTCAGCGAGACCAGCCCGACGTATGCTCCGGGCATGAGCGACACCTCGTCGAATCATCCGCGTGACCACTCTCGGGGTGGAGTTCGTGACACTGCGTGGGATGTGCTCACGAGCGCACGGGACGCGGGCGCCGCGGTCGTGCGTTCGGCACGCGATGTCACGATCGACTTCGGCCGTGACAACAGGGCCACCGACTTCGCTGCCGTTGTCGCGCGCAACGCCTACGGGATGCTGGTGCTGGACGACTCGCACACTGTCGTCCACGCCAACCCCGCGGCGGCTGCACTGCTCGGCAGTTCTGTCGACGAGCTCGTAGGCCGCACGTTCGCGCACTCCGTCAGCGCCGGAGCACCCGTCGAGATCGAAATCGACCACCGGGACGGTACGCGCGGCGTGGCCGAGATGCAGGCCGTCGAGACGGCGTGGGAGGAGCGGCCGGCGCTGCTGGTCTCGCTCCACGACGTTTCGGCACGCGTGCGCGCGCAGCAGCGACTCGCCGACGAGGCCATGCACGACCGGCTCACGGCGGTCGCGGGTCGTGAACTGTTCATCGACCGACTGCGACACGCGCTCGACGAGGCTCAACGCCCCCCGCACCCGGGGTGCGCCGTCCTCTTCATCGATCTCGATCGGTTCAAAGAGGTGAACGACCTGTTCGGGCACCGGGCCGGTGACGAGGCCCTACGAGCTGTCGCGGGCCGGCTCACCGACTGCGTGCGCCCCGGGGACACCGTGGGCCGTCTCGGCGGTGACGAGTTCGGGATGCTCCTCCAGCGGTGCGAGGACGCAGCCGACGCCCGACAGGTCGGAGCCCGGATTCTGTCGGCGCTCGCCGAACCCGTCGTTGTGTACGGCAACCAGTTCGACATCGGCGCCAGCATCGGCGTGGCGTTCGGTCGCGACCGCGACACGCATGCCGACGAACTGCTCGCCGATGCCGACCGGGCGATGTACCACGGCAAGGCTCGCGGCGGCGGCCGGGTGACTGTCTTCGACGAGGCGATGCACCGCCAGAGCGTGTGGCGCGAGCGACTCGAACACGATCTGCGAGGAGCGCTCGAGCGCGGCGAGCTTCGTGTCCACTACCAGCCGGTCGTCGATCTGCGCACCGAACGGATCGAGGGATTCGAGGCGCTCGTGCGTTGGGAGCATCCCGCACGGGGGTTGATCCCACCCTCGGAGTTCCTGCATCTCGCGGAGCAGGTGGGCCTCATCGGGGAGCTGGGTCGGTTCGTGCTCCGCGACGCCTGTGCGCAGCTCCAGCGCTGGAGGGATGACGACATGGTGGGCGACAACGTCACTCTCACGATCAACGTCTCGTCGCGTGAGCTGGTGAATCCCGCGTTTCTCGACGATGTAGCGCAGGCGCTGTCCGACAGCGGTGTACCTGCTCGGAACCTGCGCTTCGACGTGACTGAAGCGACGCTCATGGGAATCGAGCAGTCTGTCGACCGTATGGCTCAGCTGGCGGCGACCGGGATCCAGTTGCACGTCGACGACTTCGGCTCCGGCTACTCGTCGCTGCGCGACATTCAGAGCCTCCCGGTCGCGGCGTTGAAGCTCGATCGTGACCTCGTCGCCGGCGTCGAGGACGGTCGCGGATCGGCGCTGATCGGAGCGACCGTCGCGTTCGCCCACGCCCTCGGTATTCGGATCGTGGCCGAGTGCGTTGAGACCGACGCGCAGCGCGCTGCCCTCCGAGAGCTGGGATGCGACGCGGCTCAGGGTTTCGTCGTGTCAGCGCCGCTCGCCGCCGACGAGGCCGCCGATCTGCTTCCCGCCTGAGCGCGGATCTCGGCGGAACGCGTTACCCACCCCAGGTCACCCCCCTCTCACGACAGCCCGTAGAGGCGCAGAGCGTTGCCTCCCATGGCCGCGGCGGTCACGGCGTCACCGAAGGGGGCCGTGCGTTCCCGAGCCTCATCGACCGCGCCGGGGAACTCGCCGTCCCAGTGGGGATAGTCCGAGGCGAAGACCAGGCTGGCAGAGCCCAGGTGTTCGACGTAGGGCTCGAGAAGTGCTTCCTCGCACTCGAAGGAGAAGTAGCACTGCCCGCGCTCGATGAGCTCGGACGCGCTGCACGCCATGTCCGGGAGCAGGTCGCGTTGCTTGCGGTGGTGTTCATCCATCCGACCGACGAAGAACGGAACCCACCCGATTCCGGATTCGAGGAACGCCACGCGTAGGTCCGGTAGGTGGTCGAACACCCCTCCCATCGCAAGTGCGGTGAACGCAACCATCTGATCGCACGGGAAAGAGAGGGTGTGCACCTGTGCGTAGTTGTCGAAGCGCCCGGCCGCCGGAAGAGGGATGTGCATTCCCGGGGCTCCATGAACGGCAACAGCCGTGTCGAGACCCGTGGCGGCCTCGAAGAAGGGCAGAAGGGAGTCGTCGTCGAGATTGAGATCGCCGAGGGCGGGGGGAATCGTGACACCGACCGCTCCTGCTCCGACAGCTCGTTCGAGCTCGACGATCGCGCGTGCCGGATCCTGAAGAGGAACAGCTGCCACGGCCTTGAGACGTGCAGGATCGTGGGCGCAGATCTCATCGAGCAACCACGTGTTGTAGAAGGTGCAGACATCAGCGGCGAGACCGGGATCGGTGAGACCCGTGGCGCCGATGATCAGACCGCCGTACAGCACCTGGATGTCGATGCCTTCGGCGTCCATGTCGGCGATTCGGGTGGAGACGTCACCGGCTCCCGCAGCGGCCGCCGGGTTGACCGCGGCATCGACCGGGACACCGCTGCCGCGTCCGACCTGTTGGGGATAGGGACGGCCCTCGATTTCGAGAACGTCGTGGCCACCCGACCGGGTGACGCCCAACCAGCCGGGGTGGTGCTTCTCGACGTCCACCCACGCAAACGGATTCTCGTTGACGTGCGCATCGGCATCGACGGTGGGAGGAGACGCCGTCGCGGTCCGTGCGGCGGGTTTCGGCATCCCGGCACGATACGGCTGCGGCGTTGGGCCGTCGAGCGCCCCCTGTGCCACGATTGATCGACATTTCCCTGCACACGCCGGACACGAACGGCCCGACCGAGGAGCTGCGGTGGCACTCGAGATCAAGATCGACCGTGAGACCTGCATGGGGTCGGGGAACTGCGTGTTCTGGGCCCCGGGGGTGTTCGACCTGGACGACGATGGGATCTCGGTCGTGGTGGAGATCGACGCCGCACCGAAGGAGAAGATCGTCCTGGCAGCTCAGGGGTGTCCGACCCAGGCGATCGTCGTTCTCGAAGACGGCGAGAAGATCGCCTGAACATGCCGATCGGCGTCACGGAGGATCACGGCGAGCTCCATGGCGCGGCTCGTCGTTGGATCGAGGGCGAGTGTCCGTCCGCGGTGCCCCGCGAGCTGCTCGACGCCGAATCCGAGGAACTTCCCGGGTTTTGGCGTGCTCTCGCCGACCTGCACTGGATGGGTCTCGCCGTCGACGAGGAGCACGGCGGTGTCGGCTACGGCATTCCGGAGCTCACGGTGGTGGCCGAGGAGCTCGGTCGCGCGTGCGCCCCCGGACCGTTCCTGCCGTGTGTGCTCGCGGCATCTCTTCTCGAGGTCAGCGGGAATCGCGACGCGGCCAAGACGAACCTGTCGGGCATCGCTTCTGGCCAGACCGTCGCCGCGGTGTCGTTCGCCGCGGGTCTGACGGGCGAGGAGACGCCCGACGGTCTCCTCGTGAGCGGCAGCACCCGCCCGGTTGTGTCGGCCCACGTGGCCGATCTTCTGATCGCCCCCGTCGCGGCGAACGACGAGACGGTGTGGTGCGTGCTCGACGCCGCTGAAATCGACGCCGCGGAGTTGCCGAGCCTCGACCTGACGCGACGTGTGGCGACGGTCGACGTGAAGAGGGCTGTCGTCCCCGACGATCGACGGTTGTCGGCTCTCGACACGCAGACGGTGCGTGACCTCGCGGCTGTTCTCTTCGGGGCGGAAGCGGTTGGTGTGGCGCAATGGTGTGTCGACACTGCCGCTGCGTACGCACGCGAACGTCATCAGTTCGACCGACCCATCGGCCAGTTCCAGGGTGTCAAACATCGCTGCGCCGACATGCTCGCCCGGGTGGAGCTCGCCCGAGCGGCGACCTGGGATGCTGCGCGCGCGACGAATGATGAATCCAGAGGGTTCACGGCCGCGGTGGCGGCCGGACTCGCCTTCGACGCGGCCGTCGAGAACGCCAAGGACTGCATCCAGGTGCTCGGTGGGATCGGATTCACGTGGGAGCACGAGGCGCACATGTACCTCCGGCGGGCCACAGCCCTGCGGGGGCTTCTCGGATCCACCGGCGAGTGGCGCATCCGCGCAGCCCGCCTTGCGACCGTGGGGTCCCGTCGTCGCCTCGACGTCGATCTTCCACCCGAGGCCGACACGTACCGTCGGGAGGTCACCGGGTTCCTCGCGACGATCGAAGGCAAGGAACCCGACGAGGCGCGGCCCGAGATGGCCGAGGCGGGATACCTCACCCCGAGCTGGCCCAAGCCCTGGGGGCGCGACGCGGATCCGGTGGAACAGCTCGTGATCGACGAGGAGTTCCGCAAGGCCAAGGTCCTGCGCCCGACACTCACGATCGCCTCGTGGGCCCTGCCGACGATCATCGTCCACGGAACCGCCGAGCAGCAGGAGCGCTGGATCATGCCGACGCTGCGCGGCGAGATCGAGTGGTGTCAGCTCTTCAGCGAACCCGAAGCGGGCTCCGATCTCGCCGGGCTCACGACGCGGGCCGTTCGCGACGGCGGCTGCTACCGCGTGAACGGCCAGAAGGTGTGGACGTCCCTCGCTCAGCGTGCCCAGTGGGGTATCGCTCTCGTTCGCACCGACCCCGACGCCCCGAAGCACGAAGGTATCTCGTGCCTCATGATCGACATGTCGCTTCCGGGTATCGACATCCGTCCGATTCGGGAGCTGACCGGCCACCCCATGTTCAACGAGGTCTTCTTCGACGACGTCATGGTGCCGGTCGATTGCCTCGTCGGAGCGGAAAACGACGGATGGCGCGCGGCTCGAACGGCACTGGCCAACGAACGCGTCTTCATGGGGAGCGGTCGAACCGTCGGTCGGGGAGTCCGGGGGATACTCAAGCTGATCGAGTCCCGAGGGATGGGCGACGATTCGCACGAGCTCGAACGGGCAGGTCGCCTCGTCGCGGAGAGTCACGCGCTCGCGTGCCTGGGCTTCCGTCTCACCCTGTCGGCCCTGCGGGGCGCCGACCCCAGCGGTTCCGAAGCGGCCGTGCGCAAACTCCTGGGCGTCCAGCACGATCAACTCGTCCAGGAGGTCGGCCTCGACCTGCTCGGTGCCGACGGTGCCGTGATGGACGGTGATGGCGAGATCTGGGGTCGCCAGTTCCTGTTCAACCGGCAGCTCACGATCGCGGGCGGCACAAGCGAGGTGCAGCGCAACATCATCGGCGAACGTGTGCTCGGCCTCCCGAAGGACTGACGACTACCATGGCCCCGCGGCCGCCCGGCGATCAGGGTCGGCGGCGATCAATGGCGGAATTGACCGAGCGCCCAGGCGAGCTTCCTGGGTCCGGGGGCGTATGAAGGTTTCTCTCGTCAGTCTTGAAGACGGCATCATGGCCTGCGGCTTTCGCAAGATGGCCGCGTACGCCGAGCGGCTCGACCCCGAGACCCGCACCTACTTCGTCTCGACCGACAACTACCGCTCGCTCTTGGCGGCCCTCAAGGGCGATCAGGGCGGCGGCGGTGTGCTCACCCCCGAGTACGTGGACGAGATCGCCCAGGAGCTCGCCACGAGCGATCTCGTCGGGTTCTCCAGCATGACGGGCTACGCGGACCTCACGAAGGCCGTGATGAGCCGCGTACGGGAGATCAGCTCCGACACCACGATCGTCTGGGGAGGGATCCATCCGATCATCCACCCCGAGGACGCGATCCGGGCGGACGTCGACGCGATCTGCACCGGTGAAGGCGAGTTCGCCTTCGAGGCTTTCTTCGATGCCTGGAAGAACGACCGCGACTACACCGACACCGGCAACTTCTGGTTCCGCTCGGGTGACGACATCATCCGCAACGACTTCCTGCCCCTCCAGAGCTCCGAGGAGATGGAGGGGCTGCCGTTCCCGAAACACGCCGGCACGGAGTACATGTACTCGCCGGGCCACGGGTTCAAGCCCATGACCCTGAACGACCGCCTCACCGCCAACGGCCTGAGCTACAACACCGTGTGGTCGATCGGCTGCCCCTTCAAGTGCACCTACTGCGGGAACACCAAGTTCATCGCGAACGACAACAACTACCGCCGGCTCCGCCACCCCAGCCCCCGGTACGCGGTCGAGGAGATCAAGGCCGTCCGCGAGGCCTTTCCCTACATCAGCACCGTGTGCTTCCACGACGACAGCTTCATGGCGATCGCCTACGACGACCTCGTCGATTTCGCCGAGCGCTGGCACGACGAAGTCGGAATCCCGTTCGCCGTCTACGGTGTGATTCCGAACTACGTGCGCCGCGACAAGATCGAGGTGCTCACCTGGGCGGGCATGAACCGAATCCGCATGGGCGTCCAGAGTGGCTCCCAGAGGATTCTCGATTTCTACAAGCGACCGAGCCCGCCCGAGAAGGTGCTGGCCGCGGCCGAGGTCACCGGTTCGTTCGCGCCGAAGGACCACATCCCGCCGGCCTACGACATCATCACCGACAACCCGATCGAGACACGCCAAGACGTCGTCGACACGCTCGAGCTCGTCTACAACTTCCGGCGGCCTTTCACGCTGAACGTCTTCTCGCTGAAGGTCATCCCCAACACCCAGCTCGAAGAGATGATGAAGGAGGAGGGCGTCGACATCGAGGAGATCTCCTCGAACTACGTCAACATCCCTCCACGGTGGGCCAACCTCCTCCTGTACCTCCTCACGCTCTGGCGTCCCCCTCGCCGGCTCTTCGACCTCCTTCTCAAGCCGGCCAGAGCGAGCGGTGAACCGCAGAGGATGCACCCCGTGCTCGGCAGGATCCTGCGCTCGCTGTTCATGATGAAGCGCGGTCTCGACCACCTCCGTCATCTCGACTTCTCCACGATCCCCGGTCACTCGGGTTTCGTGGTGTGGCGGACCGGGCTCCTGCGCTACTCGTGGAAACGCCGCAGGGCGCGGATGAGCAAGCCGGAGATCAAGAAGGCGCCCGTGCGAATCCCGGTGGGGCTCGTGAAGGATGCGAAGGACGTACCGGCAGCGAACGCGCACACCGGCGAGGTCACGCTCGACGAGGGGCAGGCCGAGGAGCTCTCGGCCTAGGAAGTGGCGCCGTGGGGCCGCCGACGCTTTGTCGGTACCTGCGCCGACCCCGAATACCCGGAACTCCGCTGTGGGACCGGAGAATTGACACGAGCGTCAGCGAACAGGTAGCAGAGGCGTCACGACGCGGGCGGCGTCGGGGGCACCGGGGGAGGATCAGTCGAGATGGCCGAACAGAGGCTCTACTTCGAGGACGTCGACGCGGGAGACACCGCTCCCGAGCTGTCCCATGAGCTGACGCGCCTCGACCTGGTCAAGTACGCGGGTGCATCGGGCGACTTCAACCCGATGCACACCGTAGAGCCCGACGCTCAGGCGGCGGGTTTTCCGAGCGTGTTCGGTCACGGGATGTTCTCGGCCGGCCTCGTCGGCCGGTCGCTCACCGACTTCGTGGGCGTGGGAAACCTGAAGAGCTTCAAGGTGCGATTCACGAAGCAGACCTGGCCCGGAGAAGTGCTCACGGCACGCAGCACGGTCGCCGCCAAGCGGGAGGAGAACGGAGAGCACCTCATCGACATCACCTCCGAGCTCGTCAATCAGGAGGGCGAGGTCAAGGTCTCGGGCGAGGCGGTCGCCGCCCTCCCGAGCCGTTGACCCGTCACTGAGCTGCGAGCATCCACCAGAGCCCACGTGCCGGCGCCACGCTTCGATCTCCCGAATCCCGACTTCGAGACACAGCCGTACTGGGACGCGGCCCGTGAGCACAGGCTTCTCATCCAGAGATGCACGGCCTGCGGTCGTCACCAGTTCTACCCCCGGCCGTTCTGCGCGAAGTGCTGGAGTACCGACATCGAATGGGTGGAGGCGTCGGGTTCGGCGACCCTCTATTCGTTCTCGGTCGTGCACCAGAACGACCTTCCACCGTTTCCCGAGCGCGTGCCGTACGTCGCCGCCGTGGTCGACCTCGCCGAGGGTCCGCGGATGATCAGCAACATCACGGGCTGCAAACGTGAGAACCTCGAGATCGGCATGGCGCTACAGGTCGCCTTCGAGGAGATCGCCGATGAGGTCGCGATCCCCGTGTTCCAGCCGGCAGCGCCATGACGGACAGCGAGCGGGACGACATGGCAGATGATTCTGCAGACGAAGCGGTCGACGACGTGTCCGACGACGCGACCAGGAGCCTTCCCTTCCATGATCCGTTGCGTGACGCCTTCCCGGCACTTCACGAAGCTCAGAACGCCTACCTCGCCCGTATCGACTCGCTTCCCGCGCCCGACAGGCGCGCCCACGAACTCGTTCGCCTGGCGTACTCGGTGTCGGCCCGCGCGTCGGCGGCGGTGGAACGTCATGCTCAGCTCGCGCACGAGGTCGGCGCCACGTGGGAGGACGTGATGGGCACGATCATGCTGTCGATTCCGAGTCTCGGATTGCTCCCTGCGACCGAAGCGATCCCGGCGGCCCGTCGCGGCTTCGACGCCGCGCTCGACGCCGAGGTCGAGTGACGAGCCTGTGCCTGACGCGTGAGTGACACAGATGTTCCCGAGGTCGAGGAGACCGACAAGCCGTTCCGGATCCTCCCTCGCATAGACGATCTCAACCGGGCCTTCTGGACCGGCGGCGAGCGGGGGGAGCTCGTCTTCCTGCGGTGTCAGTCGTGCGGATACTTCGTTCATCCTCCGGTGCCCTTCTGCCCGAGCTGCGAAGGACGCGAACTGGCCCCCGAGCCGGTGTCGGGACGGGCAACGGTTCACACGTTCACGATCAATCACCAGCCGTGGATGCCCGGCCCCGAACTTCCCTACGTCGTGGCGATCGTCGAGATCGCCGAGCAGGCTGACCTGAGGCTCACGACGAACATCGTCGGATGCCCTCCCGGCGACGTGGAGATCGGTATGGCCGTGCAGGTGGTCTTCGAGCACTACGACGACGTGTGGATCCCCCTCTTCGAGCCCTTTGTCGCCGCCGGTGAATCGGTCGATGCCGCGAGGGATGCGTCGTGACGATCGCGAGCGATATGCGGATCGAACAACGCACGGCGATCACCGGGTTGGGCCAGTCGCAGGTGGGCCGACGGATCGGCCGCGACCCTCTCGACCTCACCCTCGACGCGTGCCTCCTCGCCATCGATGACGCGGGGCTCTCACGCGCCGACATCGACGGCATCGCCACCTATCCGGGTGGAGGCGGGACACCTCCCGGATTCTCGGGTGCCGGCGTCGTCGAGGTGCAGGACGCTCTGCGTCTCGAGCTCGGGTGGTTCACGGGCGGTATCGAGCTCCCCGGCCAACTCGGATCGGTGATCGACGCCTGCCTGGCCGTCGCCGCGGGACTGGCCGACCACGTGCTGTGTTTTCGCTCCGTTTGGGAGGCCACCGCCCAGGGCGACAAGGGGCGGGCCGGCGTCATGCCCGGCGCCGGTTCGGATGAGAGCAGCGGTGGGAACGGTGGTGGGGAGGACAGCGGCGATGGCTTTCGTGCTCCTGCGTACATGCAGTGGACCCTTCCTTTCGCTGCACCGTCGGCGGCCATCTGGCTCGCCATGAATGCGCAACGCCACTTTCACGAGTTCGGGACGACCCGCGAGCAGATGGCACAGATCGCGCTGAACGCCCGGAAGAACGCGCAGCTGAATCCGAACGCCGTGTACCGCGATCCGATGACCATGGACGACTACCTCGCCGCACGGATGATCACGACGCCGTTCTGCCTGTTCGACTGCGACGCCCCCGCCGACGGTGCCACCGCCATGATCGTCTCCCGTGCGGAGACGGCCGCCGACATGCCGCATCGACCGGTCGTCGTGGAAGCAGTGGGCTCCGCGATGCGCGGACGACCGTCGTGGGACCAGTTCGACGACCTCACGACTATGGCGAGCCGCGACGCCGGTGAGCAGCTCTGGACGCGGACCGACCTGACGCCGGCCGACGTCCACGTGGCCGAGCTCTACGACGGGTTCAGCTTCATCACGATGACCTGGCTCGAGGCACTCGGATTCTGCGGGCGGGGGAGAGCGGTCCCTTCATCGAGGGAGGGGGACGGATCGCCCTGGACGGCGACCTCCCCCTCAACACACAGGGCGGCCAGCTCTCGGGCGGCCGTCTCCACGGCTACGGGTTCCTGCACGAGGCGGTCACCCAGCTGCGCGGCGACGCGGGAGAGCGACAGGTCGCGGGTGGCCCGACCGTGGGAGTGGCGGCCGCAGGTGGCGGACCTCTCGCCGGCTGCCTGCTCCTCAACGCCGGCTGATCCCGGGAGAGATGGCTCTTGTGAGGCGGGTACACATGACATAGTCTCAGAATGTGACAGAATGTGTGACACGGTCTCTGGATTCGCTGCTGAGGCGCGGGGCCGACCTGCCGGTGGATGTGGCGTGCGCCGTGCTCACGCCGGTGGCCGCCACCCTCGATGCCCTACACCGGCGAGGAAGAGCCCATGGGACGGTCGCCGCCGACCGCATCATGATCACGGTCGGGGACCGGGGCGTCGATGTGGAGATCCTCCCCCCCGAACCCTTCGACACCGAACCCGACGCCCGTTCCGGGGGCGGGTCCGACCGCTCTTCCATCGCCGGCGACCGCCCTTCGATCGCAGCCGACCGTCCTTCCATCGCCGGTGACTACGTGAGTTTCGGTTCGCTCCTGGTGCGAGGCCTGGTGCGCACGCTCGGCCCCGATGACCGCCGCGCGCTCTCGCAGGGTCACGATCCGGTCACAGGGCGACGCGCCACGAGCTGTGCATCGCTGGTGGAGGCGGCGCGGGTCGCGGTCGCCCCCCTTCCGGGTGGCGAGCTCGATCGCACAGGGTTCTGGGACGATCTGCCCCGGCCGATGCGCGGGTTCGCCATGAGCGGGTCGCGAAGACTCGTTCTGGTGGCCGTCGCGGTTCTCGGGGTCGTCGGTTTGCTCTTGGTGCTCGTGACGCGGTCCTCGGGCGGAACGGCCGCACCTGCCCCACACGATGACGTAGCGCCCCCGACGGGGGTCCGGGTGACGACCACCACAGGGGCCCCGGGTCAGGATGCTGCGGCGACACTCTCGGAGTTCGTGCCGGTCACACTTCGAGATGCGTGCCGCCCGGTGGACGCAGCGGTCACAGCCACCTCGGGTGTCGCGGCTTCCGTCGAGTGCGAGGACGACGGACGACAACTCGAGTACACGCTCTTCGACGACGCCGACACCATGTCGGCAGCCTTCACGGCTGACGCGCCGCCGGGTTTGCGGGGCCCGACCGACCTGGCGGGCCCCGCGCGGTGCGCCGAGGGCGAGGTGGAGGAGCGGGCATGGAGCCGGTCGGCCGGCGATCCTCCCGCCGGCCGCTATCGCTGCGAGATGACCGCCGAGAGAGCGGCGGTCGTGTGGACCACCGATGCGGTGGGTGTCCTGGCGAGAGTCGAGGCCGCCGGGGACGACGCCGACCTCCCGGCACTGTTCTCCCTCTGGCGGTCCGACCTCGGACCCGTCACGCCCTGACCGCCCGCAGCCTCCCCTGCGTTCTCCGACGCGCCTGTCAGGTTCGGGAGTAGGGTCTGAGCCCCGTGGACCTCCACTACAGCGACGCGGACGAGGCATTCCGCGCCGAGCTCCTCGCCTGGCTCGCGGACAACACCCCTGACGCCGCGGTCCGCGAGTCGGATCCTCCCCGGTCGTCGGCGGATCTGCGCCCGTGGGCCCGTGAGTGGCAGCGGAGCCTCTTCGACGCCGGATGGCTCGTCCCCGGTTGGCCGCCCGAGATGGGCGGGCGCAACGCCACCCCGGTCCAGCAGATGATCTACTTCGAGGAGATCTCACGGGCCGGGCTCCACCGCAGCACCAACCCGCAGGGCCTCGGCATCGTGTCGCCGTCGATCAACGATTTCGGGACCGACGACCAGCGTGAGGCGTTCGTGTTGCCCACCCTGCGTGCGGAGATCGCCTGGTGCATCGGCATGAGCGAGCCCAACGCCGGAAGCGATCTGGCCAGTCTCCAGACATCGGCCGTGCTCGACGGCGATGAGTTCGTCGTCAACGGCCAGAAGGTCTGGACGTCGGGGGCACACCACTCCGACTGGTGTCTTCTGTTCGTCCGTACCAATCCCGACGCTCCGAAGCACCGGGGCATCAGCGTCCTCATCGTCGACATGACGAGTGCGGGGATCGAGGTGCGCCCGTTCGCCGAGCTCACCGATCCCGAACGCACCGACTTCAACGAGGTCTTTTTCACCGACGTCCGTGTCCCGCGCGCGAACCTGCTCGGCGAGCTCGACAAGGGGTGGCCGATCGCCGGCGGCTCGCTCGCCCATGAACGGGCGATGCTGTGGATCGGCTACGCCTACGACCTCCAGCATGCAGCCGACGCTCTGCGGAGCGTGGGCGAACGTCCGGCCGCGCACGGAGGCATGATCGCCGACGATCCCCGGTTCGCCGACCGTGTTGCGGATGCCTACATCGATGCCACCGCCATGCTCGCCCTCGGCTACCGGGGATTCTCGAAGTTCCTGGCCGGAAAGAGCTCGCCGGAGCACTCACTACTGAAGCTGTTCGGGGGTGAAGCGGTCCAGCGCGTCTGCCTCGAAGGGACCGAGGCGATGGGGGCGGCGGCCGTCGATGACGACATCCCCGGGTTCACGTTGTTGCGACCGGGCTCGTGGGGAGTCCAGTACCTGAGTTCCTTCGGGGGACGATCCCGGGCGGCACGAGCGAGATTCAGCGCAACATCATCGCGGAGCGCGTACTCGGGCTGCCTCGCGCCTGATGAGGACGCGATGACGAATCGCGATCGCTCTGCAGGAATGCTCCCGACGACAGGTCTGCCAAACACGATGCGTGCCGCCGTCTACCGGCGCCGTGGCCTTCTCGACATCCACGAGATCCCGGTACCCGAGCCCGGTCCTGACGACGTGCTTGTCGCCGTCCACCACTGCGGCGTGTGCGGTACCGATCTCCATGCCGTCCTCGACGGGTGGGGTATCCCCGATTCGGTGGGAGGCCACGAGTACACGGGAAGGGTCGTAGCGGTCGGCGCCGACGTATCCGATTGGGCGCCGGGGGATCTCGCGGTCGGCGGGCCGCCGGCGCCGTGTGGGGACGTGCGTCCACTGCCTCGAGACACGAACGTCGCTGTGCGAGGATCGCGCGCCGCTGGGTGAGTCGGAGTTCCAGGGGGCCTTCGCCGAGTACGTCGTTGCTCGTGGCCGTGATCTCCTGCACCCGCCCGCAGGACTCGACCTTCGCCACGCGGCACTCGCGGAACCGCTCGCCGTGGCGTTGCACGCTCTGGGTCGCGCCGAGATCGATGCCGGGAGCCGGGTTCTCGTCTCGGGATCAGGACCGATCGGCGCGCTCGCCGTCGCTGTTCTCCGAGCGAGAGGCGTTCGAGAGATCGTCGTCAGCGAGCCCGCTCCGCGGCGTCAGGATCTCGCGCGGCGGTTGGGCGCCACGGCGTGGGATCCGTCGGAACTCGTCACACCGGGCTCACCCAACGAGATCGTCGAGGAACCGTTCGACGTGGCACTCGAGTGTTCCGGCAGTGCGACCGCCGTCGAGGCGTGTCTCGGACAACTCGCGGTGACCGGCACGCTGGTGATCATCGGCGCCGGTTTGGAGTTTCCGAGCTTCGACCCGAACCGGATCCTGCTGAACGAACTCGTCGTGACCGGTTCCCTGCGCGTCGGGACAGCGGGACTTCAGGGCGGCACTCGACCTCTTGGCCCAGGGTTCACTGCCGTTGGAGGATCTCGTGGAGTCGACCGATGTCCCGCTCGAGGAGATGCTGTCCGCCATGAAGCGCCTGAAGACCGGTGAGATCCCGGGCAAGGTGCTGATCGTGCCCTCCGGTGAGAACAGAGAGGTGGAGTGATGAGCTCGACGACCCCGACCCGGCACCCGCGCTTCAACCACGTGGCCATGAGCCTCCCCGCGGACATGCTCGACGAAGAGCACCGCGGCCTCATCGTCGACTTCTACGGCTCGGTGTTCGGCTTCGAGGAGTTGTCGACGATGACCCGGAATCGTGAGCGCCTGATCCTCTCGGCGTACACCTACGAGCAGTTCGTGTTCCTGATCGCTGACGACGAGCCGATGCGGGCGCCGCGGATGGACCATTTCGGCATGTCGGTGGGCGCCGAGGCCGAACTCGACGGCATGCTGGGTCGAGCGCGCGAATTCGCGGAACGGGACGAGCGTGTCGACATCGTCGACAAGTCGGTCGACGATTTCGAGGTCTTGGCAATCACCAGCTTCTACGTGGGCTACCTCCTGCCCATGATGGTCGAGGTCCAGTGGTGGGACTTCGGCGACACGAGCCCCGACAGCGGGGGATAGACGCGCAGGGAGCCGCCGCCCGAGGTCGCTGTTCGCGACCGGCGCGGCGTTAGCATGACCCGGTGCAGACGTCCCCCGGCGAGGTCACGCGCGCTCCGTTGGCCCGCGAGCGAGGCAACGACCACGAGCCACCCGCGCGTTCCGACGGTCCGACCTGGCTGTGGCGGATTGTTCCCATCGGGATCGGTCTCGCCCTCGTCGCAGGCGTCGTCCTGCGGTTCTTCGCCCAGTCGGAGCTCTGGCTCGACGAGGCGCTGACCGTCAACATCGCCTCCGTTCCCCTCGGCGATCTCGTCGACACCCTGCGGCGGGATGGGTCGCCGCCGTTGTTCTACGTCCTGCTCCACTTCTGGATCGACATCTTCGGTGACGGGAACGCCGCCGTGCGGTCGCTCTCGGGAGTCTTCAGCCTGGCGGCGCTCCCCGCCATGTGGTTCACGGCCCGACGAATGGGTGGTCGGGTCCTCGCCTGGATCGCGTTGCTGCTCCTCGCCCTGTCGCCATTCGCCATCCGATACAGCAACGAAGCGCGTCCCTACTCGTTGCAGATACTCCTCGTCCTTCTCGGAACTCTCGCGATGCGGCGTGCCTTTGAACGGCCGTCGGTCGCTCGCCTGGCGGTCGTCGTCCTTCTCACCGGGTTACTTCTCTATGACGCGTACTGGTCGCTGTACCTCGTCGTCGTAGTCGGCGTCTATCTCGTGTTTCGATCCGTGCGCGATCCCGACCCGCGCGCGGCGCGGCGCGTTCTCGTCGCCGTCGCGATCGGTTGCGCCACCTTCCTCCCGTGGGTTCCCGTGTTCCTCGACCAGCTCGCCCACACGGGAACACCGTGGGCGACACCGGTTTCATTGACGACGGCCCTCGGACACGCGCTCATCGACTTCGGCGGTGGTTTCGTGCCGGCCGGATGGTTGATGGGCCCGCTGCTCGTCGCGTTCGCCGCACTCGGGCTGTTCGGCGTCGCACTCGATCGGCGGTACATCGGGCTGGATCTCCAGACGCGACCGCTCGCCCGCAACGAGGCTGCGATCGGGATCGGCACCCTTCTCGTGGGCGGCGGTATCGCGTGGGTCACGGCCGGAGCGTTCGAGTCCCGCTACGCCTCGGTCGTCCTGCCCCTGTATCTCCTGGTGGCCGCGGCGGGCTTCCTCACCCTCGCGTCGCGGACCCTCCGCAGCGCCGCACTCGCCGTCGTTCTCCTCCTCGGTTTCGCCGGGGGTATCGAGCAGGGTGTCACCCACCGCACACAGGCAGGTGAGGTGACCAGCGTCATCAACGAAGCTGCACAGCCGGGAGACGTGGTCGGATTCTGTCCCGACCAGGTCGGTCCCGACGTGGACCGCCTGCTCTCGGTCGACGTGCGGGGTCTTGCGTGGCCCGACGGAGCGTCTCCCGAGTTCGTCGACTGGACCGACTACGAGGAGCGGAACGCCGCCGCCGACCCCGCTGCCTACGCGCAGGTCCTTCTCGACGCGGCCGGACCGGACACCACGATCTGGCTCGTGTGGGCCCCGGGGTACAGAACGTTGGAAACGAGTTGCGAGGCTGTGGTCACCACATTGCAGGGTGAGCGCCCTGACGCTGAAACCGTCGTCGTCGGCGACGACAACTTCTTCGAGTTCCAGAACCTGACGCGCTTTGGACCACCGTGACGCCGGATGCCCACACCTCCTCGGCGTCCGCACGACCCGGACGTGGGATCTCGGAGGTCGTCGAGCGATGGGCCGTGGAGCTGCGCCTCGTCGCACTGCCGTGGATCGTCGGGCGTGTCCTCACGGTCGCTGCGCTCGTCGTCGCGGAGATCGTGGTCGACGAGCTCCATAGGGGCGCGGACCCGACCCAGCTGCGCGATGGGCTTCTGGCGTGGGACGCCGACTGGTATCAGGGAATCGCGGAAGACGGCTACGGCGGCGTGGGGGAGGTGGGGTTGCGGTTCTGGCCGCTGTTCCCGCTGCTCGGCCGAGCGCTGGCGCTGGTCGTGGGGAATGTCGATCTCGCACTCCTACTGATCGCCAACGTGTCGGCGATCGTGTTCATGGTGCTACTGCGACGCCTCGTCATGCGCGAAACCGGGGACGAGGCTCTCGCCACCCGCGCCGTGTGGCTGTCGGCGATCTGGCCGACAGCCTTCGTGCTCGTGATGGGCTACGCCGAAGCGCTCTTCCTGGCACTCGCGGTCGGGTTCTTCCTCGCCATTCGTTCGAGACGTTGGGGTCCCGCCATCGCCCTGGGGGTGGTGGCCGGGCTCACGCGGCCCTTCGCGGTGTTCCTGGCCGTCGCGGCGGCCGCAGAGCTCTGGCGGTGCTGGAAGAGATCGGCCTCGCGGGAGCGCCTTCTCGGATTGCTGGCCGTGATCTCCTCCGGTGTCGGGATCGGGATCTATCTGGTGTGGGTACAGATCGTCTACGGCGATCTCTTCCTCCCCCTCACCCTCCAGAGCGATCCGACCCGCCAGGGTTCCGCGCGCACCCGGTGTCGAGTCTGCTCGACTACGCCGGAGACCTCATCGCGCGGGAGGACCTCCTACGGGCGCTCCATTTCCCGTGGGGGGTGTTCCTCCTCGCGCTCCTCGTCGTGATGTTCATGCGGCTGCCGGTCTCCTACGGCCTCTTCTCGGCCGGAATCCTGCTCCTGTCGCTCTCCGCCAGCAACCTCGATTCGCTCGAGCGCTACGCCATGGCGGCATTTCCGTTCATCATCGTCGTCGCCATGGTCACGGCCGACCAACGGGCCGAGCGTGTGGCCATGACCGTGTCTGCCGGGGCCCTCGTCGCCTACGCAATGTTCACCTTCAGCGGCATCTACACGCCCTAGGAGACTGCTGAGCGCGGGGCACGATCCGGTGCCCTCGAGTGACCTCTCGGTACACTGTTCGACGCCAGGAGCCCACGTGGGTCGGGCCGCCCTCCGCGTCGGACGCACCTCGGACCCACTTCCGGAGAACTCGTATCCCCATGACCTCTCAGGCCGAATCCACCGCACCCTCGACGCGCGACTCCGATCCCCAGGTCGTCATCATCGGAGCCGGCCCCGCCGGGCTCACGGCGGCCTACGAGTTGGCGAAGAAGGGCGTGACCGCGACCGTGCTGGAAGCCGACGACACGGTGGGCGGCATCTCCCGCACCGTGGAGCGCGACGGATGGCGTTTCGACATCGGTGGCCACCGGTTCTTCACCAAGGTCCAGCCCGTCGAGGACCTGTGGCACGAGATCCTCCCCGACGAAGACTTTCTCCAGCGTCCGCGTATGAGCCGTATCTTCTACAACGGCAAGTACTTCGACTACCCGATCAAGCCGGTCAATGCGCTGCGCGGCCTCGGGATCATCGAAGCGGTGCGTTGCGTCCTGAGCTATGTCTGGGTGCGCATCAAGCCACCGAAGGACAAGACCACGTTCGAGGGGTGGACGGCGTCGCGCTTCCGGATGGCGTCTGTACCACCACTTCTTCAAGACGTACACCGAGAAGGTGTGGGGGATCGACGCCAACGAGATCCAGGCCGACTGGGCGGCACAGCGCATCAAGAACCTCTCGCTGTTCCGGGCCGTGTGGGAGGCGCTGAAGCCCGACTGGTGGAAGCGACGCCAGGGCAAGGGCAAGCAGGTCACGAGCCTGATCGAAGAGTTCCAGTACCCGAAGTACGGCCCGGGGATGATGTGGGAGCGCTGCCGCGACCTCGTCGAGGCCCAGGGCACCAAGGTCGTGATGAACACGCGGGCCACCAAGGTCGTCCACGAGAACGGCAAGGTCGTAGCGGTGGAGGCGGTATCCGACGACGGTGCCGCGACCCGGTATCCCGCCACCGACGTCATCTCGTCGATGCCGTTCAGCGGCCTGCTGCGTGCGATGGAACCGGCCGCCGGCGATGCGGCGCTCCACGCGGCGAATGACATCACCTACCGCGACTTCCTCACCGTTGCGCTGGTCGTCCCCGAAGAGGTCGGGTTCCCCGACAATTGGATCTACGTGCACGATCCCGACGTCGAGCTCGGTCGGATCCAGAACTTCGGATCGTGGTCGCCCTACCTCGTCAAGGAGGGCCGCACGTGTCTCGGGCTCGAGTACTTCGTGTTCGAGGGTGACGAGCTCTGGAACGCTCCCGACGGAGAGCTCATAGAGCTGGGCAAGCGCGAGTTGCAGAAGCTCGGCCTGGTCGACCCGTCGCGTGTGGAGTCGGGCTACGTCGTCCGACAGCCCAAGGCGTACCCCACCTACGACGAGACCTACAGCGACAACGTCGAGGTGCTGAAGAAGTGGATCGCCGACAACGTCCCCGACGTTCATCCCGTCGGTCGCAACGGCATGCACAAGTACAACAACCAGGACCACTCCATGTACACGGCGATGCTCACCGTGGAGAACATCGTGGACAACGCCGGGCACGACATCTGGTCGGTGAACGTCGAGGCCGAGTACCACGAACAGACCGCGTCGGAGGAGAAGTCCACGACCGGCCGAGACGCTCCGATCATTCCCCGCTCGGTCGATCCCGCCCGCAGGTTGGCCGACCACCGTGACGACGATGGCCTCGACGAAGCAACCGCGTAGAATCGCGCCATGAAGCGCATCGGCATTCTCGTCGTGACGTACAACGCCGCCTCGACGCTCGCGCACGTCCTCGACCGAATTCCCGAAGACTTCCGACCGCGGATCACCAAGGTTCTCATCGGCGACGACGCCAGCCAGGACTCCACCTACCTCGTGGGTCTCGGCTACCAGCAGCATCAGGAGGATCTGCCCCTCACGGTGGTCCGTCACCCGCGGAACCTCGGGTACGGCGGGAACCAGAAGGCGGGCTACCGCTGGGCCATCGACCACGACCTCGACATCGTCGTACTGCTCCACGGCGACGGTCAGTACGCACCGGAGTTCCTCCCCCAGATCGTGGAACCGCTCGAGCGCGACGAGGCCGACGCGGTGTTCGGCTCACGGATGCTCGACGAGGGCGAAGCGCGTCGTGGGGGCATGCCGATGTACAAGTACGTCGGCAACCGGATTCTCACGACGTTCGAGAACAAGGTGGTCGGCCTCGACCTGAGTGAGTGGCACTCGGGCTACCGCGCCTACAGCGTCGCAGCCCTGAAGGACATTCCCTTCGACCGCAACGACGACGGTTTCAACTTCGACACCCAGATCATCATCCAGCTCAGGGAGGCCTCGAAGCGGATCGCCGAGGTCCCGATCCCCACGTACTACGGCGATGAGATCTGCTACGTCGACGGGATGAAGTACGCCCGCGACGTGAGCAAGGACGTCGTGCGCTACCGAGCCCACAAGATGGGTTTCGGAACCGGGGAGATGGCGTTCGCCGACCAGGGCTACGAACTGAAGGAGTCCGACGACACGTCGCACGTGCGGCTGATGGCGTGGCTGCGCGGCCGACCGGCCAGCAGGATCCTCGACCTGGGCTGCTCGGACGGATCCTTGGCGGCGTTGCTGCGTGAGCACGGTCATACGGTCACCGGCGTCGACATCGAGAAGATCGACGGCGTGGGGGAGCGTGTCGACCAGTTCGTCGAAGCCGACCTCGACCACGGGATTCCCGATGAAGTGGGCACGGGCTACGACATCGTGCTGGCTGCCGACGTTCTCGAGCACGTGCGCGAGCCGGGCGACCTCATGGTCGAGATCCGCGGTCGGCTGCGCCTCGGCGGCTCACTCGTGACGAGCATCCCCAACTTCGCCCACTGGTATCCGCGTGCGCGCGTGGCGCTCGGGCGTTTCGACTACGACCGGCGGGGCATCCTCGACCGCGGCCATGTTCGGTTCTTCACCCGTCGAAGCTTCGAGCGCATCGCGTCCGGTGCCGGTTTCGACGTACGCCGCCGTGAGGCGGTGGGGCTGCCTCTGGAGGTCGTCGACCGCGGTGCGGGTGAGGCCGGTGTGAACGAGCAGGGCGGCGACGATCACAGAGGTGCGTCGGCGCGCGGTGGCGGCGCGCTGGGCAAGATCGACCGGTTCGGTGTGTCGGTGTGGCCGAACCTGTTCGCGTACCAGTACCTCTACGAGCTGGGTGTTCTCCCCGACGCTGACGAGTTCTGATCCTCCAGGTCGGCGAGTAGTTCGTCGCACACCGGGGTGTCGGTGGGGAGCGGTACCAGTTCCGCGCCGAGCGACGGGCCGACACCGGGCGCCTCCACGGTGTTCTCACCCACCTCGATCTCCCGTGGCCCGGTGTAGAAGGTCTCGAAGACGAGCTCGTCGTCGAGTCGAACGATGAGCGAGGCCACACGGGGGTCCATGACGAGATCCAGTGTGTAGGTCTTCCCGTACTCGATGTCGACGGGGAGGAACTCCCAGTCGGCCGGCTCGCCGTCGTATCCGAACACGACCTGATCGTCGCCGAGGTGCTCCATCCACACGACGTTCGGAGCCTCGGGAGTCCCCGACACCATGACGGGTTCGCGTGTGCCCTCGGGTCGCTCCTCGAAGGTCGCCTCGTAGCGGAAATGTCCCGTGGCGGCGGTGCGTTCGACGGCATTCCAGTTGGTCCACTTGACGTCGTTGGTCTCCTGTCCGTCCGACAGGTAGAGACCGTCGCACGCGCCGATGATGAAGAGGTCGCCGCTGCGGCCGGACACCGGGAGTTCATCGCCGAACCCCACACGATCGAGGTCGTCGATGCCGAGTGCGCTGTTCACGTTGTGTTGGGTCTCGATCCAGTCGGCGATGACGTGTTCGGGAACGTTGGGTGAGTACGCACGCTGGAAGAGAAGAGCAAGTGAGGCATTGGCCCAGATCGTGAACACGCCGAGCACGACGAGGCCACCGACCGCGGGTTTCACCCACCAGGTGACGGGCACCGACCGCCGGTCGAAGCGCGCCCAGAGCAGATACATCCCGATGCCGCCGGAGATGACCAGGAACGGGAATGCATCGGCGATGTAGCGATTCGAGATGTAGCCGAAGGGCAGGAGCGTGAGGGCTCCGGCCGCTGCACCGATGACCGGCACTCTGACGAGGGCCAGGGCCTTGAGGATCCGGGTGCGCGCGGGGAGCACGAGTGCGATGACCGCAGGGACGGTGAGGGCGAACCAGAAGGGTAGTGACGACGGGATGCTGGAGGTGCGGTCGAAGAGGTCGAGCCGGTAGCCGCCGAAGACTCTGCCGGGGAACGGAGGGAAGTCGACGAACGGGAAGGTGCTCGTGAAGGAGAGCGCGTCGGGTCGCATGTACTGGAACGCTGTGGTGGGGATGAACTTCAGGCCGAAGAGCGTTCCGTTGTTCTCGGCGAGGAACGCCTGGCGACCGCGGTCGACCTGCGAGAAATTCTGGCCGTCGAAGGGAACGCTGAAGAAGCTGTCGAACTTGATGTAGTTCACCGCCGCGTACAGAACGACCGGCAGGATGCACACAACGGCGGCACCGATGAGGTAGCGGGGATTCCCGGCGATCTGCCGCGGTGAGAGCCACGCAAGCCGGTCGCCCCATCGACGCACGAAGTCCGAATCGCCGCGCAGGTGCGTTCGCAGCCAGGAGATGGCAAGCCCGAGGGTGAGCAGTCCGAGTGCGGCCACCGGACCGAGCCCGATCGAGACGCGCAGAGCATCGCTCCCGACGTGAAGAACGCCGCCCACGCCAGCTTTCCGGGTGACGGCTTCTGGAAGAAGGCGAGGATGGCCTCGAACGCGGCGATCGACAGTGCGACTCCCCACAGGATCGCCTCGTGGTACACCCAGGCGCGACTCGCCGTGTAGAGAAGACTGGAGCCTCCACCCAGCACGAACATGAAGAACGCGGTGAAGGCGATCTCCCCGTTTCCGACCGGGGCACGTGGGCGGATGATGTTGCGTAGCCGCCAGAGCAGCCGTCCGGCGAACGTGACGGCGACCACAAAGGCCAGCAGCATCGAGATCGCCGTGAGACGCCCGTAGAGGGAGTCGGTGATCGCGAAGACGGGTAGCCGCAGGATGGCCGGGAGCGGACCCTGGTACATGTACGACTTGTCGTCGACGGTGAAGGCTTCGATGCCGAGGACCTTCTGCTCGATGTCCCAGTGGCCGTCCAGCCAGCTCTCGGTCTGCGCGTCGTAGAAGTACCCGACCTTCTGCCACTCGGTGAGGTCGAAGGTGCCGCGACTGACCATCCAACCGAAGGCGAGGGTGCCGAGGATGCCGCCGGCGATCACGGCGGCCACGAAACGACGACGCGCGATTCGGTAGAGGACCGGGTTCGGCGGCTCCTCCTCGGGCACATCGCCACCAGCGTTGTCGGGCGCGCGGGTCTGCTCGACAAAGTCGTCCGGCATCTCAGAATCCTACTGAACGGCCTTCTCGGAACTCACTCGGTGTCTCAGCACGTCGAGGAGGATGTCGACACCGAGGAGCAGGACACCCGAGAGCGCCAGTCGGTGGCCGATCTCCTGCTGGTTCGCCCAGGCGAAGTCGGGAACGTGGGGATCGACGATCTGGCCCACGACGACGGACGTGAAGGCGGCGACCACGAGGACCACGGCCGCCACCACGAGAACGCTCCGTCCCGCACGGGTCGTGGTGGCGACGAGGGTGACACCGGCGAGCAGGAGGCCCCATGCGGGCCCCACGAGCAGGGCACCCACCACTCCTGCTCCGACCACCGCGAGGACGCGCGAGAGGGTGGACGTCAGTGCCGGTGACCCCGTGCGGGGGAGCACCAGGTCGGGCACGCCGTCGCTCTCGTCGTCGCTCTCGTCATCGCTGCGTCGTCCGCGCCACGCGAGCAGGAGGCAGGCCAAGGCCGCGAGGAAGCTGGTGGCGAGGCCCGCGTACACGAGCTTCTGCGGCACCCATTCCACGGCCACGCTCCGGGGACCACCCGCATCCATCACCCAGCCGTTGGCGTAGCCGTCCACGAGGGTCGGAGCGCCGAGGTCCCCCTGGCCCTGCGCGTCCGCCTCCCATCCGTCGTTGAAGCTCTGCCCGAGAATCAACCAGAAGGGCGAGTCGGCAGCGTCGACGTCGGCGTCGTAGCTGACCCGACCCTCATCCGTCAGCTCGATGGCGGGACCGGGTGGTGGCGCGGTCGGGGCGGGAAGGGAGCCGTCAGTGACGGGGACAGCCCCGCCGCCGACGTCCGAGGCGAGGACGAGACGGTCGAGGTCGAACCCGCTGTCACGTCCGAACGTCGTGCGAAGCTCGTGGGTCCCGCCGTCGAGTGACAGCGCGCCGTCGCACGCCTCCACCGACAGTGCGCCGCGCGCCTCGGCGGTTGTCCGTGCGCCCGTGACCCGGATGGGTACTTCCTCCCCATCAACCGTCAGAAGGTCGTCGCGACACGTCTCGAGGAACTCGTCGTCCAAAGAGGCGCTGCCGACGCCTTCGCCGAGTCCGAGGCCGAGTTCGGCAATGCTGACGGGAAGCTCGATCGGGCCCTGGCTGAAGAAGTCCGTCGTGATCTCTGGGCGGACCTCGTCGATCTGAACGGTGAGGGAATCTCCCGTCAGGGGGGCGAACTCGACCGGTGCCGCGACGACGGCGTTGTCACCCGACCGGTCTTCGACGGCCGGAACGTCGACGCTGCGCTCTTCGCCACCGGCCGACACGACGATTCTGGTCGGCACCGAGTGCCGCCCGTCGGCGACGAGTTGCAGGTCGAGGGAGTCGAAGGTTGTCGGCTCGGCGAGATCCACCGTGACCGTGGCGCCGATGTTCTGAAGGAAGCCGGGCGTCCAGCGTGTGTCGAGGTCGCCGTCGACGGCGGACCGGGCACGGGATTCGAGGGACCCGGGCAGCCGACTCGATGACCGCGCGGCCACGACCGGATCGCTCGCGATCGGAAGACCGAGCAGATCATCGATCTGCTCGTCGGGAATGGCGGCCGAAATCCGTGCCGTGCCGACAAGCGAGAACCCGCGGCTCGCGGGGACCTCGAAGATGCGGCTCATTCCGAGCTCCTCGTCGGGGCGCAACGGCTCCGCCGGATTCGAGCGCAGGCGCGTCATCACGTACGAGAGAGCGGTGTTCTCGGCCTCCGAACCCTCCATCGAGTTCGTGAGGTTGACGGGGAGGCGGACGAGCTCGTCGAACGTGACACCAGGGATCCCCACCTCCGCGAAACCCACCGGGGTCAGGGCCTCGGGTTCCTCGGGGTCGTCGACACCGGTCTCCGTGATCTCGATCTCGAGTTCAGAAAAGGTGGTTTCCGGGAACGTGACCGTCTGACCGGGACCGGTGCGTGACTCCGGGCCGAGCTCCACGACGAACGTCTGGCCGCCATCGGTGCGCACCTCGACCTCGCGGATCGTGTACGTCCCGAAGCTGTTCTGTGTCTGCAGCAACGTGATGTGGTCGGTCGTGACGGGCTCGTCGGTGGTGATCACGAGCCGCTCTCCCACGCCGTCGAAGAGCGGCCCGACCTGCCATGCGGTCGTGACGTCCCCATCGATGGCTGCCACAGGTCGAGTCGCCGGGTCGAAGGTCTGAGGTCCCCCGTAACCGGTGGCCGATGCCGACGCACCGTCGTGGATCGCGACAGTGCGGCTGTCGTTTGACGCGTCGGGAAAGACCTCCAGGACCGCCTCACCCTCGCCGACACCGGCGTGGGCAAGCTCTTCGTCTTCGGTTTCCGTGAACCCCGTGTTGCCTCGCGTCGAGCGCCAGCGGCGCTCGCGGAGGCGGTTGGTGTCCGTGACGACGATCGAGCCGTCGTTCTCGAGCGAGAGGGCGAGGAGGTCCGGGTCGTCCTCGAGCGTGGCGCCGAACAGAACGACCTCTTCGCCCGTCATGAGTCCTGCCGTCGCAGCGTCGAGCAGCCCCTCTGAGTCGCCGTCCAGGAGAACCGGCTCGGTGGTGGATTTCGTGTGGAACACCGGCGGTGCCCCGACGACATCGAACAACGCCACGGGTGGTGGGTCCGTCTCGGTGCGTAGTCCGAGGGTCTGCTCGTCGATGAGCGGAAAATCGGGCCCGGCCACGTTCTCGGTCGGCTCGCCGAACCCCTGTGGTTCGTCGAGACCTCCGGCTCGGTCGTCGTCCGACGGAGTGGAGAAACCGAGCAGCTGCGACCACACGAGGCGTGGTCTGGGTGCGTAGAAGCGCTCGAATTCGAGGTCGGAACGCAGCAACACGTCACCTGCGCTGAGGAGTCGCGCTGCAACGGGGAGTACCTCCGGTTCGAACACGCCTTCCTGGAGTCGGCGGTCGAGAGCGATCATGAGGTCGGCCGACGGTGCGGAACCGAACGGGATCTGCTCGCGGGCGGCGATGTCGCGGTCGATCAGCCCGACGCTGACGGGAGCGTCGTAGGTGGTGCCCCAGCGGTAGCTGGCGAACTGGATGCCGGGGATCTCCAGGACACGTGATCCGTCGTCGGTGGCGTCGAGGGCCTCCGCCACTTCCTCCCAGTACTCCGGGAGAGCGTCGTCGCGCTCGAAGTTGCGGTCCACGAAATCGCCGGTGACGAGAGCGGGGAGGTTGGCCACGGCGAGGACTCCGATGAGCGTGGCAACGACGAGCCCGAGGCGAGGTCGTCGGATGCGCAGGGCCGTCGTCGCGGCGCCGACCAGGACCGCGAACCCCAGAACGAGGAGGGGGACGACCCGCGACGAGGATCGCAGCGCCAGACCTGCCGAAGAGGTCTCGGCGAAGTCGGCGAAGGCGGCGCCCAGAGGCGCGGAGTTGCCCGGCGGATAGGTGCCGACGCCGATCACGACCCCGACGACGACGAGGGCTGCGAAGTAGGCGCGGTACCGCCACCGGAGCACGAAGGCCGCGACGAGACCGAGGGCCGGAAGCAGGAAGCTCACCGTCAACAGTCCCGGGTTCTGGAGATATGCCACCGCGGCGGCGATGTTGGGTTGGAGACCGTCGCGTCCGTAGAAGAGCCAGTAGCCGAGGCCGCGGAGCACCTCGGTGGCGGTGGAGGTCGTGGCGACCTGGTCGACGGTCTCGCCGTACAGCAGCACCGGGAGTCCGTAGCGGCTCTGCACCATCAGCGCCACGACCCACCAGACCGACACGGCCACCGTCAAGGCGGCGATCCGTAGTGCCGCGCCGACCGCGGGGCGCCAGGTGACTTCGCGCGTCACCCAGATCACGAAGATCAGCCACATCACCGGGGCGATACCCACGAGGATCAGCGCCGTGGCGTTGACGCCCCCCACGATGAGAGCCACCAGAGCGAAGAGCGCCGGGTAGCGCCACCCGCCGGTGCGCACCGCCCTTTCCGTGTAGGCGACCAACCACGGGAGACCCGCCCACGGAAGAATCAGCACCGACGTTCGGGGCGCATACTGCAACACGTACGGGCTGAGCATGTACACGAGAGCTGCGACCAGCGGACCCGCGCCGGTCCAGCGAAGCGTGCGCGTGAGGTAGAGCACGCCGGCGCCCGCCGCGAACAGAATGGTGCCCAACCAGAGGCGCTGCGCGATCCACACCGGGATTCCGAGGGTGTCGGTGAGCCAGAACCAGGCTCCCATCGGGAACGCCAGACCGAGGTTCTGGTGGGTGACCGTTCCCAGATGTGTCGACGTGTCCCAGAGCGACAGCGCCTGTGGCACGAAGCCGCCCGGGTCGAGGTAGATGAGAGCGCGGGTGTCAGCCGCCACGCGTCCGGGAGCGGTGAGCAGGAGCGGCACGTAGGCGAGGACGGCCAGGCCTCCGTGGGCGAGGAGTGAGAAGCGACGCGAGGGGTCACGCGCAACGACGCCGGAGGCCTCGCCGGTCTCGGACGTCCTCATTGCGCCGGATCAGTCATCGGCGCCGCAGCAGCGCCTCGTCGGCCAACGCGCGCAGGATCTCGAGCGCCGTACGATCCCAGGTGAACTGCGCGGCGTATTTCTGCGCGCCTTCGCCGAGCTGCTGACGGAGCTCGTGGTCGCCGAGTACGCGCGAAATCGGTTCGGCGAGTTCGGCGGGGGAGTCGGCGAGAAGGCCGCTTCGACCCTCCGCGACGGCGTCGACGTGACCGGCGATCCGCGTGACGACTGCCGGTGTCCCGCACGCGGCGGCTTCGGTGATCGTCATCCCCCAGCCCTCCGCGGACGAAGCACTCACCAGCAGCCAGGCACGGCGACACCAGTCGAGGAGAGCGTCGTCGTCGACGTGACCGGTGAAGCGTACCCACGACTCCATGTTCCGCTCGTGGGCTCTCGACTCCAACGCACCACGCTCGTAGCCGTCGCCGATGATCACCGCCTCGAGGTCGGGATGATCTTCACGCACCACGGCGAGCGCGTCGAGGAGGGCATCGATCCTCTTGTGGGGGACGAGCCGACCGACCGCGATCACGAGCGGGTGTGGTGATCGAACGCCTCCGGGCGCGAAACGCGGGTCCACCCCGTTGGGTACCGCCGACACCCGGTCGGCGGGAATACGGAGATGCTCGACGATCTCGAGGCGCGACGACTCCGACGGCGTGAGAATCCGCGATCGGTGGTACAGCACGGGGGCGATGCCCAGTTCCACGAGCTCGCCGATGCGCGCGAGCCCGGGGGTGAGGGCCTGACGCCACATCTGTGCGTGGACGTGGTGGATGAAGGTGACGCGCGGCCCACGTGCCCACAGCGGCGTGAAGAACGGCATGCCGTTCCACACCTCGAGGAGAGCGTCACGGGGGCCGATTCCGCCCAGCAGGCCCGAGAGCGCGACGTCGGGGAAGACGAGGTGACGCCCCGAGCGACGGACCACGCGGTATCCGTGGCGCATGCCGGTGGGGAGCTGTCCCTGGGCGTGGGACGTTCGCATGGTGACGTCGATGCCGGCGGCGGCCCACCGCCGGGCGACCTGGTCGGCGTGGACCTCCGAGCCACCGGCCTCCACGTCGTCGAGATCCCGCCACGCCAGAATGTGGATCCGGCGAAGGCCGGCCTCGTCGGCGACGTCCCCGATCTTTGCGGCTGTCTCAGGCACGTCGGCGCTCCCCGGAGCCCGAGGGTCTCCCGCGGCTCGGAACAGGTCTCACAAGGGGTGCAGTCTGCCATTCCGCGCCCCGCACCAGCGGACGGTCGAACACGGCCTGGACGGGACCAGGGGCGGGCACACCCGCTGTTAGCCTGCGCAGCCCATGACGACACGTGTTGCACCTGCTGACGCGACTCCCGAGGCGATGGCCGCCACGGCCGCCGCAGTGGGTCTCCAAAATGTCCACATGGTGGCGTGGCGCGACCGCGACGACCCCACAGCGGGCGGGAGTGAGGAGCACGCCTCGCAGATCGCCGCGCTCTGGGCGGAGGCCGGCCTCGACGTGACCCTCCGGACCGCCGAAGTGCCCGGTCGTCCGCACGAGATCGTCCGGGACGGCTACCGGGTGATCCGCCGTGGCGGTCGGTTCACCGTCTTCGCCCGCACGGCGCTCGCCGGACTGCTGAACCTCGACGGCCGTCCCGACGCCGTGGTGGAGATCTTCCACGGACTGCCGTTCTTCGGCCCGCTGTGGACACGAGCACCACGGATCGCCGTACTGCATCACCTCCACCTCGACATGTGGCACTCGCTGCTTCCGCCCGCTGCTTCGCACATCGCTCACGGCATCGAGCGCTATGTCGAACCGCCCCTCTACCGCAACACCCGAATCGTGGCGGTGTCCGACTCCACCCGTCGAGCGCTCATCGACGACCTCGGTTTCAGGGGCAGTCAAATCTCGGTCGTCCCCAACGGCGTTGACGCCCGCTTCTCGCCGGGCGGAGAGAAGGCTGCGGCACCGACGATCCTGGCCGCAGGTCGGTTCATGCCGCCCAAGCGCTTCGACGTGCTTCTCGACAGCGTCGCGAAGGTTCGTCGACATGTCCCGAACCTCCGCGTGTGGATTGCCGGCGAGGGCCGCTGCGCGCCGACCTGGAAGCCCAGGCGCGGCGCCTCGGCGGTGGGGAGTGGATCGAGTTTCTCGGTCGCGTGTCCAACGACGACCTGGTTAACCGCTACCGCGCGGCCTGGCTCGTTGCCTCGACGTCGGTGCGTGAGGGATGGGGTCTCACGCTCACGGAGGGGGCCGCGTGCGGTACGCCGGGGGTTGCCACCAGAATCCCCGGTCATGTCGACGCCGTCGTCGACGGCTCGACGGGCCTCCTGGCCACGGGTACTCAGGAACTCGCCGATGCGATGGTCCGTGTGCTCACCGACGACGAGCTTCGTGCACGGCTCACGGAGGGCGCGCTCGCACGAGCCCCGCGCCTCACATGGCCCCAGAGTGCGCTCGGGACGTTGCAGGTGGTGGCCGACGAGGTCGCAGCCCACCCCGACCGGCTTCCTCAGCGCTGGGACGGCTCCTGAGATACGGAGTCCTGAGAGGAGTTCTTCTCCGCGGCCAGTCTGCGTCTCCGGAACGCCTGGATCAGGGCGTCGGCGCCCAGCAGAGCCACGGCCAGGAGGGCGAGCCCGTGGGACAGGTCGAAGTGGGCGGCCCACGCGAAGTCGACCGGATATCTGTGGCGCCACTGTTGGACGACCACGATCAGAGCTGACCCCCGAAGGCGGCGACTGCACCTACCGTGAGCAATCCGCGTCCCCGGGTCGTCGCGAGAGCAACCCCCGCGGCCACGCCGGTCACCACGCCGATGACGGGCGAGAACAGCACGGTGGCGAGAAGGGCGGCGACAACGCCCGCACCGGCCGCGGTCAGCGGGTGGACGGTGGGGCCCGCCGACCGGAAGGGCGAGGTCAGCGCCGGCGTGGAATCGGCCTCTTTGTCGTCAGAGCCGCCCGAACCCGGACGACGTCCGACGATGATGATGACGAGGCACGCCAGTGCTCCGAGAGCGGTCAGGGCCAGTCCCATCCAGACCCACCGCTGCGGGGTCCAGGTCATGGTGACCGTGAAGTCCGTGCCCACCTCGGCGGGATCGACGTACCAGCCGTTGGCGTAGCCGTCGACGAGGGTCGGTGACCCCAGGTCCTTTCCTCCGGCGGTGGCCTCCCAGCCCTCGCTGTGGCTCTGACCGAGAACGAGCCAGAAGGGGTCGGTGGCCCCGGTCACGGTGGCCTCGAAACTGACGGGATCGACGGTGTCGAGTTCGACGGTCGGTGTCGTGGCGGTGGAGAGCTCCATGTCGGGGAGTGGGGCTCCCGGAGAGGACAGCACGACCTGGTCCACGTCGAGACCGGTTGCCGATCCCGAGCCCGACGTGAGGGTGTGCGTTCCGGCCGACAGCGGAACCGCGATTGACGCCGCCGCGTTGTCGGGAGCGGCAGCGTCGCAGGCTTCGAAGGAGAGCGATCGCCCGGCGAGGGCGTCGGCGGTGGATCCCGAGACGCGCACGGCCAGCGGTGTTCCGTCGATGTCGAGCAGGCCTTCGCGGCACACGGGCGGAATCGAATCGGGCAGCGGACCGAGATCCACACCCGCGATTCCCAACTCCGCGATCCCCACCGGCAGCGGCACCGCCGCGCCGGAAAAGTAGTCGGTGGTCGTGACCGGTCGGACGCCCGTGACGGTCACACGTACCGTGTCACCGGTGAGCTCGTCGAAACCGAGGGACACCAGGGTTGTGGTGCCTCGTGCGGGGAGGTCCTCCAGGTCGGGAAGGGATACGACGCGCGCGTCGCCACCTGCTTCGACGGTGAGCTCGGTGGGAACGGAGTGCCGACCGTCGGTGACGACCGCGAGGTCGAGGCCGTCCAGAGTGACCGGTTCGGCGGCGGTGAACTCGAGGAATTGGCCCGTCTGCTCTCCGAGCCCCGGACTCCACGCCGTCGTGCGGTCGCCGTCGAGTGCGGCGGCCGGGCGGGCGGCCGCGTTGCCTTCGAGAACATCGGAGGCGGTCACGTCGACACCTCCGCCCGCTGCTCCCGGGAGGCCCAGCACGGCCTCGACCGGGGCGCTCGGATCATCGGCCCGGAGACGGACGGTGCCCTCCACTGTGAAGGTCCGCTCGACGGGAACGTCGAAGATGCGGCTGAGGTGCACCTCGTCGTCGGAGCGGATCCGGTCCGTGGCCGAGGAGCGCAGCCGCGTGAAGAGATACGTGAGTGGAAGCTTTTCGGCAGCGCCCGGCGAAAGGTCGCCGCTGACCGCGTCGGTGAGGTCGACCGGGACCCGTACGGCCTCGGTGGCGGGCTCCACGCCCGGGATCGCTATCTCGGCGAAACCGACACCGGAGAACCCGGCGAAGGTTTCGGTGTGTGGATCCACATCGAGGATCTCGATGTCGAGGGTCTCGAAGGTCTGCTCCGGGAACGTCACCTCCTGGCCGGCGTCGGACTCGGGACCCAGGTCGACGGTGAATTGCTCACCGCCGTCGAGGCGGAGACCGACCTGCGTGATGCGCCGGTTCCCACCGGGCGCCTGACGGAGTGTGATCGAGTCGGTCGTCACGGGCTCGGGCGTCGTGACCTCGATTCGCTCGCCCACAGGATCACTGAACGCCGCCACGGTCCAGGCTGTCGCGGGAGCACCGTCGACCGCGAGCTGCGGGCGTGCGTCCGGCGTCAGGGTCACGGGGTTGCCGTAGGCCGTCGCGCGTGCCGTCGGACCGTCGATCGTCGTGACGGAGCGGGAGTCGTCGCCCGCGTCGGGGAAGACCTCCAGTCGCGCGTCGCTCGGGTCGTCGACGAGCGGTTTCTCGCCCTCCGTCTCCGTGTAGCCGGTCCCGTCACGCAGGGTCAGCCACCTCTGACCGCGTCGACGGTTGGTGTCGGTGACGACGAGCTCGGCGCCGTTGTCGAGAGTGCGGGCCAGGGCGTCGGGGTCGTCCGCGAGAGTGCCCGTATAGAGCACGAGCTGCTCCTCGCCGATGAGACCGGCCGCCGCGGCGTCGATGAGACCGTCGGCGTCTCCGGCCAGGAGCATCGATCTCGACACCGGGGCCGGCCGCACCATGGGCCGCGGGTTCTCCACCGGGAAGGCAGCGAGGGGTGGTGGGTCCGGGGCGTCCCACGGGATGGCCAACTCGGTCTCGTCGAGCAGCGGGAGCCGTTCGACGGGGACGTTGGGCGTGGGCTCCCCCGAAGGTGACGGGCTCGCCGAGGCCGGGTGGCGGTGGTACGAGTTGGTTCCAGAGGTCGCGGGGCCGGGGGGTCCGATACCTCTCGAACTGGAGGTCGGAACGCAAGAGCACATCACTGGCCGAGATCAGCTGCGCGATGGGCGCCACGGCCTGCGCGTCGAGGACGTTCTGTTGGAGGCGGAGGTCGAACGATGCCATCAGGTTCAGTGATCCCGGGGTGCCGTAGCTCGTCACCTCGCGCGCCACGATCGGTCGGTCGGTGAGGCCGGGGCTGATGATGTCGATCGTGTCGCCCCAGCGGTAGGAACCGAAGTCGCTGCCGGGGATCTCGAGAATCCGTCCACTCTTCACGGGGCCGTCGAGAGCGGAGCCTGCTTCGGTCCAGTAGGCGGGGATCTCCTCGGGGCGGTCGCGCGTGTCGGAGATGATCGTTCCGTCCCACAGCGGCGACAGGTTGAGGACGGCGAGCACACCCACGAGCGCCAGAGCAGTATTGCCGACGACACGGTAGCGGCGGGCGAGTGCTCCGAGACCTGCGGCGAGGAGCACGGCCAGTCCCAGGGCCACGAGCGGGACGGCACGCGTCGAGCTCCGCAGTGACAGCGCCAGGCTCGAGTCGGAGTCGCGGATCGCGCGGCCCAGAGGGGAGGGATCGTCGAATGGATGGGTGGAGACGGCGATCACGACGCCGACGACGACGAGGAGGAGGAAGAACGCCCGGTGACGCCACCGCGTCGCGACCGCGGCCACGACGGCGATCCCGGGAACGAGGAAGCTGAGGGTCAGGGCGGGAACGCTCGTCAGCAGGCGTAGCGCTCCCGCGAAATACGTTTCGACGGGATCGCGCCCGTAGAAGAACCACATGCCGAGACCCCGAAGCACCTCAGGCCCCGACGACGACACCGAGACCGTCTCGAGCGTCTCACTGAAGTCGAGAACGGGGAGCCCGTGTCGTGTCTGCACCATCAGCGCGACGATCCACCAGAGCGAGACGCTGAACGTGAGAACGCCGATCCGTCCGATCGTCGCCAGTGCCTGCCGTGTCGACGCTCGGCGCGCCACCCATGTCTCGTTGATGATCCACAGGATCGGTCCGACCCCGACGAACGCGAGCGCCGTGGCGTTCACGCCGCTGACCGTGAGAACGACGAGGGCGAACAACGCCGGGTCGCGCCATCCGCCGCGGCGCAGCGCCCGGGCTGTGAGCCCGATCAGCCACGGAAGACCGGCGAACGGCAGGAGGAAGACCGACAGGGTCGTGGCGTATTGCACGACGTAGGGCGAGAAGGCGTACGCGAGAGCGGCGACGAGAGGCGCCCAGCCCGTCCAACGAAGGGTCCGGGCGAGAAACAGAACCCCGGCCCCCGCCGCGAAAAGGATCGCCGCCAGCCAGAGCCGCTGCGCCATCCAGACCGGGACACCGAGGAGGTCCATGAGCCAGAAGTACGGACCCATCGGAAACAGGTAGCCGATGTTCTGGTGGGTGACGGTCCCCATGCCGAGGTGCTGGTCCCACAGGTACGGCGCGCGCGACAACCACCGGGACGGGTCGACGTACAGCAGCTGTTTGGAGTCGGCCACGACTCGGCCGGTCGCGGTGAGGAGAAGCGGGATGAACGTGAGCACGGCCAGCACACCGTGGGACACGAGGCTCGTGTGTGACCGCAACCGGCTCAGCATCGGCGCCGCCGCGAGTCGGCCGCGAGGATCTCCATGCTGTGGAGCGCCGTGTCGGACCACGACAGCTCCCGAGCGCGCTCCACCGCTGCTGCACCGAGTCGGGCCCTGAGGTCGGAATCATCGACCAGACGTGCCACGCAGTCCGCCAGGTCTCCGATCGTCGACGCGAGCAGGCCGGTCACACCGTCGCGCACCGAATCACGGTGGCCGGCGATGTCGGTGACGACCGCCGGCGTTCCGCACGCGCCGGCTTCGGTGATCGTCATGCCCCATCCTTCGGCGGAGGACGCGCTCGTGAGAATCCATGCCGAGCGGTACCAGTCGACGAGTTCATCCTCGGTGGCGGGTCCGGTCAGACGGACCCAACGGGAGGCATCGAGTTCGGCCACGATCTCCCGCAGGTGGTCGCGTTCATATCCGTCGCCGACGATCGCGAGCTCGAGGTCGGGTCGCCGCCGCGCGACAGGTTCGAGTGCCCGGATGAGACTGTCGAAGCGTTTGGCGGGAATGAGGCGCCCGACAGCGACCACCAACGGATGTGGACTGAGGCCGTCACCGGGTGAGAAGCGGGGGTCGACCCCGGGCGCCACCGCCGAGACGTTCGCGGGGTCGAGTCCGAGCCGGCGGATGATCTCCTGACGCGAGGACTCGCTGTCGGTCACGACGGGACTTCGCCGGTAGACCCGTGGCGCGATCGTGAGTTCGACGGCTTCGCCCACACGCGCGAGTCGCTCGGGAAGCGTGCGGTGCCAGATCCCACCGTAGACGTGGTGGACCCACGTGAGGCGCGGTCCGGAGGTCCACAGAGGCACGAAGAAGGGCACGCCGTTCCAGATCTCGACCACCGCGTCGCGTGGGCCGTTGCGCCCGGCGATCTCCCCGGCGATGGCCCGCCAGAAGACCTGGTACCGGCCGGCGCGCCTGCGAACGCGGTAGCCGTCCCGCCACTCCTCGGGCGGCCGCCCCTGAGCGAAGGAGGTGCGCATCGTGACCTCGAGGCCTGCGTCGGTCCAGTGCCGGGCGAGTTCGGCCGCGTGGCGCTCCGAGCCACCTGCCTCGACGTCCTCGACGTCGCGCCAGGCGAACATGTGAATCCGTTCGATCCCGCCCGAGGCCGCCACCTCGGCGATCGCGGCCGCGCTCTCGCCGGTGGGCACCGGGGCCTCCTCGTCGACGCCGGAAAAGACTTCATCGTATGCGTCCGCGTTGACTCGGACGGTACGAGGCGGCTAGCAAGCCGTGCGATGAACACATCGCCCGAGACCTCGGGATCCGAGCAGATGAAGCGTCGACGCGGGATGGCCCGTGTTCGCACTCTGTGGACGCTGTTTCGCGACGAGCGTGAGAATCCCGGACCCTTCTACCGCTACCTGGCGGCGGAGGCGGTGGAAGATCTCGCGTGGCGCCACGGGCCGCTCCGGGGTCAGCGGGTGGCCGACCTGGGCTGCGGTCCGGGCTACTACACCGACGCGCTACGCGCGGCCGGTGCGACGGTGGTCGCGATCGAGGGCGACCCGGAGGAGATCGGGTCTCCGAGAGACGTTCCGGCGGGTGTTCTGCTGGGTGACGCCACACGCCTTCCGGTTCCCGACCAGTCGCTGGACGGCGTGTTCTGCTCGAACATGCTGGAGCACACCCCTGACACGGCCGCGGTCGCGCGTGAGATCGCCCGGGTACTCCGACCCGGAGGGTGGTGTTACCTGTCGTGGACGAACTGGTACTCGCCGTGGGGCGGCCACGACATGACGCCGTACCAGTTCCTCGGTCCGCGTCTCGGCCCGTCGTTGTACGAGCGCCGGCACGGGCCGCCTCGGAAGAACCGCTACGGTGAGGCTCTCTTCGCCGTGCACATCGGCCCGACTCTTCGCACGTTCGACGACACGGCGGGCCTGCGTATCGACTCGGTCGAGCCGCGCTACTGGCCCTGGGCGAGAGCTGTCACACGAGTTCCCGGTGTCCGGGAGGTGCTGACGTGGAACTGCGTGATCCGAATGACCAAGGAGAGGGAAGTGGGCGGCACGGACGGGGTGGGTGGCGAAGCGGCGGATACGGGCTTTGCGACGACCCTGGCGTCGGTTGCCGATGTCGAGGGCTGGATGAGCGATGGCCAGGCGCGCCGCCTGTGGGACCGCGCCGTGGCCGTCCCACCGGGTGGTCGCATCGTCGAGATCGGCAGCTTCCAGGGTCGTAGCGCCATCGTGCTCGCCAACGCGGCCAGGGACGACGTGGAGGTCGTGGCCATCGATCCCCATGCCGGAAACGACCGTGGGCCTTCGGAATGGAGCGGTCCCGCCGAAGCGGGCCAGGGGGATCACGAAGTCTTCGTCGAGAACCTCCAGCGGGCGGGAGTGACTGATCGGGTCCGCTACGTACGGGAGTTCTCGAGCAGAGCGCTCGCCGCCGTCGACGGTCCCATCGACCTCCTGTACGTCGACGGCTCGCACCGGCCCGGCGAGGCGGCCGCGGACATTCTGGCGTGGGGAGGCCGGGTACGCCCCGGGGGCACGATGCTCATCCACGACACGTTCAGCTCAGCGGGAGTCACCCTCGCCGTTGTCCGCACGCTGTTTCTCGGTGCCGACTTCCGCTACGTCGGCCGAGAGCGTTCCATGTCCGAGTATCGGCGCGAGCACCTCGGTGTATGGGCCCGTTTCGGGAACGCACTGCGCCAGTGCGCGCAGTTCCCCTGGATGGCGAAGAATCTCCTGGTCAAGTTTGCGCTGTGGCGGCGCATCGGCTGGCTCTCGCGCCGGCTCGGCCACGACCAGGGCGAGGCCTACCCGTACTAGAGGCTTCCCGCCTAGAGATTCGTCTCCGCGGGAGGTGGGGGTTCGGCGGGGATGAGCTCGACGAGCTGCGGAACGAACCACTCGTTGGCGAGGACAGCCGCGGGCCCTTCGAGGTGGACGCCGTCCTCACGCAGTAAGACACCATTGATCTCCTCGTGGCACTCACCCCGAGGGCACACGAAGGCCGAGAGGTCGACGCCCGCGAGATCGGGATCGGCTCGAGTCAGGTCTGCGTTCAGCTCGTTGACGCACCGAATCCGCTCGTTCACGATGTCGCGGTGCGACGTGAAGGTCTCGCGGCCTTCGAAGCCGGCCTGTCCCCATTCCGGCACGATGGCGACAGCGACGACGGCGCCGTTCGCTCCCAGCGTCGCCACGGCCAGGGGAAACGCCGACCTGTACCAGGAGGCATACTCCGCGCTGCACGGGTCGAGCCAGGCGCCGTCGACCTCGACGTCGCTACGCGGGGCACCGCCCAGCACGACGAGCACCGCGTCCGGTTGGAACGCCGCGACGTCGTCGGCCCACGTGGCACTGCAATCCTCCGCCGGTTCGACGAGCTGGCTCCTGTCGAGTTGCTGTGTACGCATCCGCGTAGCGCCCGACGCGAAGACACATCCGGGAAGCGCGCGGTTGTAACCCACGACCCCGAGATCGTCGGAGCGATCCTCCAGTGCGAACCCCAGAAACCACGCTACGGAGTCGCCGACGACGAGGATGCGCGGCTCGTCGGCTGCCGTGGCCGCGGGCGGCGGCGGAGCAGAGTCGCCCGCCTGCTCCGCTGCGGAGGCGGCCGTGCTGTCGAAGGCGAGTTGCGTCGGCGTCTTCCCCCCGGCCGTCGTCACAACCAGGAGGGCGGCAACGACGACAGCGGCTGCGGGCATCACGGTCTGTATTCGCCAACCTGAGAGCGCTCCGCGCCGGATCGGCATCTCGATGAGGAAGTAGGAAACGGTGGCAATGGCGATGCTCACCGTGATCCGCAGGACCGTGAGAACCCAACCGTCGAGGCCGGTGCGCTGCTGGTCGAGAACGACGTACACGGGCCAGTGCCAGAGGTACAGGCCGTACGAGATCAGGCCGATCCACACGAAGGGCTTGAAGGACAGAGCGCGAGCGACGGGTCCGCGCGTCGAATGGGCGACGGCGGCGATGAGGACGACCAGAGCGAGCGCGTGGAGCAGGAACCCTCCACGGTAGAGATCGTCGGCCTGACCGTCGGCGACGATCCAGGCCCAGGTGAGACCGACGACGCTGAGGATCGCTGCCGCTTCGAGGCCCCAGCGCCCGAGAGAGCTGCGAACTTCTCCTCGCCAGGCGATCAGGCTGGCGAGAGCACCACCGGCGAGAAGGCTGATGGCGCGGGTGTCGGTTCCGACGTACACACGTTGGGTCGGTCCGCCGGGCGTGTAGAGGAACCACATCCATGCGGCCGCCGCCAAGGCAAAGGAGACGCAGATGCCGAACAGAACCTTGGGTGAGCCGCGCTTCCACGCGAAGAGGCCGGCGAACGCCAATGGCCAGATCAGATAGAACTGCTCCTCGATCGCCAGCGACCAGGTGTGCTCCAGGGGAGAGGGACCCTGGAAGAGCTCCCAGTAGCTCTGGCCGTCGAAGATCGTGTTCCAGTTCGCCACGTACCCGAGGGTGGCGAGTGCCTCGGCGCGCAGGCGGTTCAGCTCCTCCGCCTCGGCGAACAGCACCGCGTACAGCGCCACGCCGGCCAGGAGGAAGAGGATCGCGGGGAGCAGGCGTCGCACGCGTCGTGCCCAGAACCCTCCGAGGCCGACCGACCCGCTGTTCCGGTGCTCGCCGAGAAGCAGCGAGGTGATGAGGAAGCCCGAGAGAGCAAAGAACAGATCGACACCGAGAAAGCCTCCACCCAGGTAACCCGCGTGGAAGAGGAGAACTCCGAGGACCGCCAGGCCCCGCAGACCGTCGAGGCCCGGCATGTAGCGAAGGCGGTGCCGAGCCCCGTGCATTGCCGTGTGCGCACGGGGCGACGGTTCAGTGTCGTCAGTCAGAGCCCGTGCCGGCCGGGCGGTTGCGGGAGCAGTGGGCGGAGCTGTCGTCATGGCCGAGTCACGCCGTCACGTCAGAGCTGGGTTTCTGCCGCCGCCGGAGGATCGGCGGGAATCGCGTCGATCAACTGCGGAACGATCCACCCGTTCACGATCGCGGCCGCCTCGCCTTGGAAGTGGACCCCGTCCTCACGCATCTTCACGCCGTCGAGCTCCTCGAGGCACTCCTCGCCGGGGCAAGCGAACTCGCGGAGATCCACGAGTTCGACGCTCGGGTTGGAGCGGGCTACGTCCGCGTTGAGGGCGTCGATGCAGTCGATGCGGGAATTGACGATGTCGAGCCATGATTCCACGTCGCCGCGTCCCTGGAATTCGCCGGCCTCCCAGTGGGGGAGTCGTGGCGATGACGACGGTCGCTCCCGTCGCGGTCAACTCGTCGATCGAGGCCGAGAACTGGGCGTTGTACCAGGTCGCGTACTCGGGTGTGCACGGCACGAGGAACTCGCCGTCGACTTCGGGATCGCTGCGGGCTCCACCACCGAACGCCGCGAACACCACGTCTGGCCGAAACTCCTGGGTTGCCGCTGTCCAGTTGTCGGTGCAGTGCTCGGCAGGCTCGATGAGCTCGACGCCCCCGACCTGTGGCGAGCGCATCAGTTCCGCCCCTTCGGTGAAGATGCACCCTCCCTCGGCGATGTTGTGGGAGACGACGCCGAGGTCTTCCTCGCGGTCCTTCATGGCGATGCCGAGGAAGACGCCGACACTGTCCCCGACGACCATCACCCGCGGCGGGTCGTCGGGCGAGGCGACGTCGGGTGGCGGGGGTGGCGCTTGTCCGGATTCGGCGGCGGCAGCAGCGTCCTCGGCTCCCTGGAAGGCGAGTTGCGTCGTGGTCTTGGCGCCGGCTGTGGAGATGACGAGCAGGACGGCCACGCCGAGCCCTGCCGCCGGAAGGAGCGCTTTGATCCGCCACCCGGGCAGTGCCCCTTTGCGGACCGGCATCTCGATGAGCCAATAGGACCCGACGCCGACGGCAAGGCTCACCGCGAGCCGAACAGCGGTGAGCGACCAGCCGTCGAGACCGGTGCGCTGCTCGTCGAGAACGACGAAGAGAGGCCAGTGCCACAGGTAGACGCCGTACGAGATGAGTCCGATCCACACGAAGGGTCGGAAGGACAGGAACCGCGAAACAGGTCCCGAGTGCGAGTGAGCCGCCGCAGCGATGACGATCAGGAGAGGGATCGTGTGCAGGAACATGCCGCCGCGGTAGGCGAGCGGTGACTCACCCGTGAGGAACAGCCACATGAACGCCATCACCACCACGCTGACGATGGCGGCGCCGTTCAGCAACAGTTTCCCGCGACGTGATGTGGTCTCACCACGCCAGAACAACAGACATGCCAGCGCACATCCGGCGAGGAACGCGGTAGCGCGTGTGTCGGTTCCCATGTAGAGGCGCTGCGTCGACTCACTCGGTGAGTAGAGAAACCACATCCAGGCCGTGGATGCCACGGCCAGCGAGACGCAGATCCCGAAGAGCACTTTCGGATTCCCGTACTTCCAGGCGAACACCCCTACGAAGAGAATCGGCCAGATCAGATAGAACTGCTCTTCGATAGCGAGCGTCCACGTGTGCTCGAGAGGTGACGGCGACTGGAAGAGCTCCCAGTAGTCGCGACCGCCGGCGACGGCATTCCAGTTGGCAACGTACCCGAGGGTCGCGAGTGCGTCGCGGCGGACCGTCTCGAGTTCGTCGGCGGCGGCGAAAACGACGGCGTAGAGGACGATTCCACCCAGGAGCGCCAGGATGGCCGGCAGAAGTCGCCGCACGCGCCGGGCCCAGAACGCTCCGAGGCCCACCGAGCCGTGTTTGGCGTGCTCGGAGAGCAGCAGCGATGTGATGAGAAAACCGGAGAGCCCGAAGAAGGCCTCGATGGCCAAGAAGCCACCGCGAATGTGGCCCGCATGGAACATCAGGATCGTGAGCATGCCCAGACCCCGGATCCCGTCGAGCGAGGGCATATAGCGGATCCGGTTCTTCAGCCCACCCGGCGCGTCGGTCACCGGCGTATCAGGTGGTGCAGAACCGGTTGTCGTCGGTCGAGCAACCGTCGCGGAGGGCGTCGCCGACACGGTGGACGACGCAGTCGACAACGGGGACGACGCGGGGGACGCGGGGACGAGGGGGGAGTAGTGGTGGTCGCCACAGTCAGATGTTCGCGTGCTGGCATCGTGAAGTCACTGCCACGGGATCTCACCGGCTCCGAAAGCGCAGCTCAGAGCTCGGCCGCGGTCGCGGAGGGTGGGTCCGGTGGGGCAGCGTCGAGGCCCTGGGGAACGAGCCAGCGGGCGATGATCCGGGCGCCCTCGTCCTCGAAGTGGAGGCCATCCGGACGCAGCGTGACGCCCTGCTCCGTGCGGTGGCACTGACCGTCCGGACAGACCCGAGCACGCAGGTCGACCAGCGAAGCCCGCGGATGCTCGCCGGCGACGGCGCGGTGGACCGCGTTGACGCAGGTCGTCGAGGAGGTCTTGTCGGCGGGACCCCAGCCGGCCAGCGTCTCGGGAGCGGTCGTGATGACGACCTTCCCTCCGTAGGTCGTGAGCTTGTCGACCTCCTCGACGAGGCGGTCGTGGTACCACGTGTCGAACTCGGGCTCACACGGCGCGCCATGTGCCGTCGATCTCCCACTCCGAGATACTCGGGGCTCCGAGCACCAGAAAGATCACATCGGGACGAAAAGCGTCGACGTAGGCGTCCCAACCCTCCGAGCAGAGCTGGGGTTCCTGCGTGACGTAGTCACCCTGAGCGGTGCGGATGCGACGCTGACCGTCGTTGAGGCCACAGGCCCCGCGTCCACCATTGCGGGCACTCACCGACCATTCTGATTGGAGAGCGTCGATCTCGCGCCCGAGGAACGCCGACACCGAGTCGCCGACGATCAGGACACGTCGCTGGCGGGCCGTGCTGGGGTTGTCGGCAGCCACGCCCGCGACCTGAACGCTCGGATCGGTCTGGGTGAGCTCCGCCTCGCTCGGAAGATCCGCCGGGGGCACCTCGGAGAACGCCAGCTCGGTCTGACGGACACCGCCGACGGTCGAGCTGAAAAGGGCGACGAGGAGGATGACGGCGGCGGCGGGGGCGACCGTGGCGATGCGCCAGCCCGGGAGAGCACCCCTTCGGATCGGCATCTCGAGGACGAAGTACGACAGCACGGCGAAGGCCAGGCTCACGGCGACGCGGATCCCGGTGAGCGCCCACCCGTCGATCCCCGTGCGTTCGGGGCTGAACACGACGTACACGGGCCAGTGCCACAGATACAGGCCGTACGAGATGAGCCCGAGCCACCGCAGGACGGGCAGCGACAACGCGTACGACACCGGACCCTTGGTCGGATGCGAGGCCGCGGCGATGATCAGCGCCACCGCGAGCCCGCAGAGGAACAGGCCGCCGGTGTAGAGGCCTCCGGTCTGGCCGCCCACGCGCGACCAGGCCAAGGCGAGCCCGACCACTGCAACGCAGGCCAGGATCTCGAGGGAGACGCGTGACAGCGCTGAGCGAACGGGCCCACGCCACATCACGAGGGACGCGAGTGCCGCTCCGATGAGGATTCCGGCCACTCTGGTGTCGGTGCCCAGGTAGACGCGGTTGGTGTCGCCTCCGGGGGAGTAGAGCGTCCACATCCACAACGCTGCAGCGACGGCGAGGCCGGAACTGACGAAGAAGAGGGTGCGTGCCGAGCCGCGGCGCCAGGCGAAGACCCCCACGAACACCAGCGGCCAGATCAGGTAGAACTGCTCTTCGATCGCGAGGCTCCAGGCGTGCTCCAGCGGTGAGGGGGCGGCGAAGATCTCCCAGTAGGCGTGGTCGCCGGCGATCGAACTCCAGTTGGCGACGTACCCGATGGTGGCGAGAGCGTCGACCCGCAGGCGATCGAGTTCCTCGGGTTGGGCGAAGACCATGGCGTACACCGCTACGCCGGCGAGCATCCCGAACAGGGCCGGGAGCAGGCGTCGCGCCCGACGGGCCCAGAAGTGGCCGAGATTGACGGAGCGTTCGCGGCGCCATTCCGCCAGCAGAAGTGACGTGATCAGGAAGCCCGAAAGTACGAAGAAGAGGTCGACGCCGAGATAGCCCCCGGTGAGATGCCCGGCGTGGAAGAGCAGAACTCCGGCGACCGCGAGGCCGCGCAGGCCATCGAGCGCCGGTACGTGACGGAGCGTCCGCTGGTTGTGTGGCTCTTGTCGACTGTCCACCACGGTGTCTCCGAACGCCGCACCGACCCGGAATCGGTGACCGAAGACGTCGGGCCGACGTCAGGGTGCGCGCGAACAACGGCGCGCGGACAGTGCTGCGCTCGCTGAAATTACCACAAAACACCCGCCCCGAGGCGACGCGCCAGGCGTGCGTCACGGACGCGTCGGTTGGCCGAAATCCCCGGCAGTAGCCTCACCGTGCGCCGTGGTCTCCCGTTGGTCCCTTCCTCACATGCCCGCACTCGACGGGCTTCGCGGCGCCGCCGTGGTCGCTGTCCTGTTCTTCCACGGCGGCTACCTGACCGGCGGCTATCTCGGCGTCGACCTCTTCTTCGTACTTTCGGGCTTCCTCATCACCTCGTTGCTACTCCAGGAGTGGGGTTCCACGGGATCCGTGAAGCTCGGCGCCTTCTGGGCACGGCGCGCACGCCGACTGCTGCCGGCGCTCTTCGGGATGCTCGCCGGAGTGGCGGTCTACGCCTGGCTCTTCGCCGATCCCGGCGAGCTCTCCCGTATCCGGGCCGACGGCATCGCCACGGTGGCCTACGTCGCCAACTGGCATTCGATCTTCGCCGAGACGAGCTACTGGGAGCTCTTCGTGGCTCCCTCGCCGCTGGAGCACACGTGGAGCCTCGCTATCGAAGAGCAGTTCTACCTGATATGGCCCCTGGTCGTTCTGGGTCTGCTCCGCTGGCGCTCGGGGCGGCTTCGACCTGTCTTTCTCACTGCCCTCGGTGTCGCGGTGGCCTCCGCAGTGTGGATGTTGGTTCTGTACACGCCGGGAGGTGATCCCGAGCGCGTCTATCTCGGGACCGACACGCGGGCGATGGCGGTTCTCCTCGGAGCGGCTCTCGCTGTCTGGCTGCGCAGCACAGGTCCGGCGCGCACACCACGTGCCCGGCACGCGGTGGAAGGTGTGGGCATTGTGGGCGCGGCGGGCCTGGTCTGGGCGTGGGTGGCCCTCGACGGAACGAGTGACGTTCTCTATCTGGGTGGCCTGTTCGCGTGCGGCGTCGGGGCCGTGGCGGTGATCGCCGCGGGAGCCAAACCGCGCCCGGGGCCACTCGGGCTCGCGCTGTCGTTCCCTCCGTTGCGCTGGCTCGGACTCATCTCGTATGGCCTCTACCTCTGGCACTGGCCCGTGTTCGTCACGATGAGTCCGGCGCGCATGGGCTTCACCGGGTGGCCACTCTTCGTGTGCCGTGTGGCGGTCAGCCTGGCGTTCGCCGTCACGTCGTACTTCGTCCTCGAGATGCCGATCCGCCGAGGTGCGCTCTCGAAGCCGACGTTCAAGGTCCTCGCCCCAGCGGCCGCCGCCGTCGCCGTCCTCGCGCTCGTCGCGTCGACCGCCGGCGCGCGATCCTCACCCTTCGACCCCGCACTGGCGATCGACGGCGATCTACCGCCGCCCACTGCACCGCCGGGACCCACGACACCGGATCCGAACGCGCCCGACACCACCACGGTTCTCGTGCTGGGTGATTCGGTGGGCGCACTCCTCGGTCTCGGTATGCAGGACGTGCAAGACGACTATTCGGTCTTCACGTGGAACAAGGCTGTGCCCGGATGCGTCCTGCTGAGCCATCGCCCGAGCCTGTGTGCGGGAGAGTGGCCCGACGATCTCGCCGAGTCGGATCCCGACGTCGCGTTCATCTTCCAGGGGGCGCCGGGCCTCGCGACCTGGGAGGTCGACGGCGAGACCTTCACGGCGTGCGACACGAGGTTCACCGACTTCTACGTCGATGCGATGACCACGGAGGTACGCGCGATTCAGGCTTCGGGAGTTGTCGTGGCGCTCGGCACCTCGCCCACGGCCGTCGCCGACGGCGTTCCCGCCGACACCGAGGAGCGCTTCGGTTGTTTCAACGATGCCATCCGCGCTGTGGCCGACGCGACAGGAGCCACACTCGTCGACCTCGACGGGTTCACGTGTCCCGACGGTGAGTGCCGTCTCGAGGATGACGGCGTGGTGCTCCGACCCGACGGTATCCACTTCGAAGGAGAGGGAGCGAACATCGCCGCGAACTGGGTGATGCCCCAACTCGTCGACGCTGCGCCGTAGGGCGGCACCTGCCCGGGACCGAATTGCCCGGGACCGAATTGCCCGGGACCGAATTGCCGGGGGGTGAGTTGCCCAAGACTGACTGGATTCGTAGTCTGGTCACCTCGAAAGGAATGTCCGGGCAACCCGAGAGGTGAGCATGCTGAGGTTGCCGGCCGACACGGTGACGGCCTTCGTGGGTGACGTGCACCTGGGCGACGGCGGTCGAAGCGACATCTTCTGTGGCAATGACACTCGGCTGGTTCATTTCCTCCGGCGATGCGCCACCGATTGCGAGTCAGTCGTGTTCATGGGTGATGCCTTCGACCTACCGCAGGGGCTACGTCTGCGTCGCATCACCACCGCACACCCTGAGGTCATGCGCACGATCGACTGGCTCACCACGCAGACCCGGGTCGTGTTCATCCGGGGCAATCACGACTGGCGAGTCGACTACGGCCAGCTGTTTCACGGCGCCGAGATGGCCGAGCGGATCGAGATCGGTGACGCGCTGGTGTGGCACGGCCACGCTCTCGATGACACGGTCCACATCGACAGGTGGGCCTACTTCGTTGCCATGGCCGCGCACAGCTTCTTCGAGCGCGTCGCACGCTTTCATTTCCGCGTTCCGGTCCAGGACCACGACACCTGGCAGAACCGGGTCATGCACTGGCTCGGCCACCGTTTCGCCCGTCAGCTCCGCCGCCGAGGGCGGGGTGAGGAGTTCATCGCCCACTGGTCACGAGCGGTGTGGGGTGACCCGAACTCGTTCTTCGAGCCCGTCCGAACATTCCTCGCCGACAGCGACTATCGCACGGTTGTGTGTGGTCACACCCACCTCCCCGGAGTCGTGGATCTCGACGGCCGTCAGTACGTGAACGCCGGATCGTGGACCTTCGGCGCTGCAGAGGTCGCCGGCTACGACGGCCGGGCGTTCAGCGCGACAGACGTGGCCTCGGCCCGCCCGATCTTCGACGAGCACTACCGGTGGATGGTCGAGGGTCACGACCCGGGTGACTTCTTCGACTGGTGGCACGACCACTATCGGGGACTGTTCCGTTTCCGCCCGGCGGTGTCTCCGGGGGTCTGCGCCGCCCGCCCACACGCGGGGAACGCTCGCTAGGCGAGTACGCCGCGGCCGACGACGTCGTTGAGCGTCCGCAGCGCCAGCTCCAGAGGTAGATCGCTGTGGCCCTCGAGCTCGGCGCGCACGATGGCCCAGCCCATCTCGAAGAGCACCGAGGCTGTCGTCTCGGCGTCGAGGTCGCCGCGGATGGTTTCGGCCTCCTGGCCCTCCAGGAGCACCATGGCCAGGAGCGACCGGATTCGGTCGCGTTGGATCTCGGCCGCGAGCTCCGCAACGCGCCCTTCGACGAGCTCTCCGTGTCCCAACAACGACGCGCGCAGCAGCTCGTCCTCGCCGTAGTGATGCGCGGTGGCCTCGACGAGCGCGGCGAGTCGGAGTGGCACACTGTCGTGGCCTTCCAGGACCTCGGAGGCGCGCCGGACGAACCGCTCCAGGGATTCCGACACGACGGCCAGATAGACGTCCTGTTTCGAGTCGAAGTGCAGGTAGAGGCTTCCCTTGCCGGTCTCGGCCTCTGCGGTGATGTCTTCCACGGTCGTGCGGCGGTAGCCGAATCGGCGGAATCGGGCCTCGGCCGCGGCGATCAGCCGCCGGCGGGGTTCGCTGTCGAGTGTGGCGGTGGATGTCGGGGCCATGGCCTCAGTGTACCGGTTGCCGAACAACTGACCAGCCAGCTAGATTGGTCAGTCGTGGACTATCCGAGGCAGCCGTCCGTTCACCTCTCGTCGGAGCACGAGGAGTTCCGCTCCGCTGTGCGCAGTTTCGTGGAGCGGGAGATCCGCCCGAACGCCACGGCCTGGGAGCGCTCCGGCGAGGTTCCCCGCGAGCTGTACTCGACGGCGGGCGCAGCCGGGTTTCTGGGGCTGCGCTATGACCCGCGATGGGGAGGCAGCGACCAGGACTACTTCGCCACGGTCGTGCTCTGCGAGGAGCTCGCCAAGGGCGACTCCATCGGCACTGCGGTGGCGCTGATGGCACAGGCGGAGTTCGCTCTGTCCGCGTTGGCCGACGAGGCCTCCGACGAGTTGAAAGAGGCGTGGCTGGCGCCGGCGATCCGCGGCGAGCTGATCGGTGCCATCGGCGTGACCGAACCGAACGCGGGCTCCGACGTCGCGGCCATCTCGACGCAGGCGATCCGCGACCACGACGAGTATGTGATCTCGGGCCACAAGACGTTCATCTCCAACGGCACACGCGCCGACTTCATCACGCTGGCGGTCAGAACCGGCGGCGAGGGCTCCGGCGGCATCTCGCTGGTCGTCTTCCCGACCGACACGCCGGGGTTCGCCGTGGGTCGAAAGCTCGACAAGCTGGGCGCTCGGGCGTCGGACACCGGGGAGTTGTTCTTCGACGACTGTCGCATTCCCGCGTCGAATCTCGTCGGCGACGAGGGTCGGGGAATCCACTACATCCTGTCGCACTTCGCCGGCGAGCGGTTGGTGATCGCCGCGTTCGCCGTCGGAGTCATGGAGCGCCTCATCGAGCTCGGTCTCGACCAGGCTTCGGACCGCCAGGTGTTCGGCAAGACTCTGGCGGGTTTTCAGACCTGGAGACACCGGTTCGCCGAGATGGCCACCCGCCTCGAGTCGACTCGCCAGCTCACCTACCACGCCGCGGACCTGTTGAGTCGTGGCGACCCGTCGGGAGAGATGGCGGTGTCGATGGCGAAGCTCGCAGCGGCGGAGAACGCCCAGCGCGTGGCGGCGGAGGTCCTGCAACTGCATGGTGGATTCGGGCAGATGGAGGAGTCACCGATCCCGCGCTACTACCGCGACGTGGCCGGCTTCTCCATCGGTGCGGGTACGTCGGAGATCATGCGCGAGATCATCTCGCGCCAGCTCGTCACAGTGTGAAGAAATCGTGAGGAGCACGTCAGGAGCATGCGATGAGTGAACGTGTGGGAGCGATCGACGCCTGGATGACCATCGTGCCGCCCGGCACCGCGGATCGCTGGCCCGAACCGTTCTGGCACATCTTCCGCAAGTACGGCGTCGAGGAGCGTTTCCGGGCCGGGTTCACCCTCGATCAGGTCATCGGTGAGATGGACGCTGCCGGCGTGGAGATGGGGGTGGCATCGTCGTTCAAGTTCCTCGACACGTGGGTGGTCGACAACGACGAGACCGCTGCGTTCGTGGCCGAGGCACCCGAGCGGTTCATCGGCAGCTTCACGGTCGACATCCGCGACCCCATGCCGGCCATGCGCGAGTACCGCCGCTGTGTGGAGGATCTGGGCATGCGTGTGTTTCGTCTCGAGCCGTATCAGTACGGCGACGGACGTGCCACCGCCCCGCCCCCGACCCACCGCATGTACTGGCCGTTCTATGTGGCGTGCTGCGAATACGACATCCCCGTTGCGTTGCAGGTCGGCCACACCGGCCCACTGCTGCCGTCCGAATGCGGGCGGCCGATCTACCTCGACGAGGTGGCGCTCACCTTCCCGGATCTGAAGATCCTGGGCACCCATGTCGGCGATCCCTGGGCCGACGAGATGATGATCCTGGCGTGGAAGCATCCGAATGTCTACGTCGAGACGTCGGCGCGGCCCGCTCGTCGCTGGTCGGAGGAGCTGCGGGAGTTCGCCGGCGGCTACGGCCGGGACAAGGTCATCTGGGCCACCGACTACCCACTGCTGCCCTTCGACCGCACCGTCGATGACGTCTACGACTGTGGGTTCTCGGCCGAGGCGACCCGCAAGATCCTGCGCGACAACGCCGCGTCGGTCTTCAAGATCGGCGTCTGAGCCGGCGATGACGGACCACGCGACAGTGGACACGGAACAGCGGACCGGCACCGATGGGTGACCTGCTGGTCCTCGCGTCCGACAGTCGAGGCGTGTACACGCTCACCATCCGCCGACCCGAGGTGCGCAACGCCTTGAACAGTCAGGCGTTTCGCGAGATGGTCGCAGCCTGCGACGCCGTGGCGGCCGACCCGGCTGCCCGCGCGCTGGTGGTGGCCGGTGAGGGCAAGGCGTTCTCGACCGGCGGCGATTTCGAGACTCTCCGGGAGCTCCTCGACGGTGACCGCGATCACGCGGTCGCCGAGCTCCGCAACGCCAACACGGGGATTCTCGCCCTGGCCGGTCTGTCGGTACCGACGGTTGCCGCGCTGCACGGTGACGCATACGGCGGTGGGGCCGCGGTCGCCCTGTCCACTGACTTCCGGATCATGGCCCACGGCGCGCGGCTCGGATTCGTGTTCTCCCGTCTCGGACTCAGCGGTGCCGATACGGGAGCGACCTGGTGGCTGAGCCGTCTCGTGGGTGTTCCGCGGGCCATGGAGATCCTGTCTCTCGGCCACGTGTTCGACGCCGGGGAAGCGCTCGAGGCCGGGTTGGTCAACGAGGTGGTCGACGCCGACGGCTTCGACGCGGCCGTCAACGCGTTCGGCGACCGCCTCGCCGGTCTTGCTCCGGGCGCCGTCCGTGGCACGAAACGCGCCCTGGCGGGCATCGAGGGCCGCTCGCTCGAGGAGCAACTCGACCTCGAAGCCGACATCCAGGCCGATGCCATCACGTCGGCAGACTTCCGCGAAGGCCTGGAAGCTTTCCAGGCGCGCCGACCTCCGAGATTCAAGGGGATCTGAGATGGATGTGTACCTCACCGCCGAACAGATCGAGCTGCGTGGGGAGGTCCGATCCTGGCTCGACCAGGCCTGGCCCCCCGAACGGGTCGCAGCCATGGAGCGCAACGAGGAGTATCCCGACGACTTCTACCAGGAGTGTGCGAAGCGCGGCTGGAACGGGATCCCCGTCCCTACCGAGTACGGCGGTCGCGGCGGCAGCGTCATGGATCTGTGCGTGTTCGTGGAAGAGGTCGGCAAGACCTCCATCTCACTCGCCACTCTGTACATCACGGGAACGATCTTCGGATCCCACGCCCTGGAGATCTGCGGTTCGAAGGATCAGCGCGACCGGTACCTTCCGGCGGTGGTGAGCGGCGACGCCCGCTTCGCGCTGGCCATGTCCGAACCGGGCGCCGGCTCGGACTTCGCGGCCATGACCACCCGGGCGAGCAGGCTCGACGGGGAGCGTTGGCGTCTCGACGGTCTGAAGGGCCCGATCAGTGGAGCGGAGCGGGCCGAGGTCATCATCTGCGCCGCGCGCACCTCGACCGACGCCGAGTCGCGCCGGCGTGGCATCAGCCTGTTCCTCGTCGAAGCGGGAACCGAGGGCCTGAGTTTCGAGCGCCGCCGGTTCCCGGCGATGCGGGGGCTGATGGTCGACGACGTGCACCTCGAAGGCGTCGAGGTGCACGACGACGCGATGCTGGGCGGCGAGGGCGAGGGCTGGAAGAACCTCTCCCGGCTCATGGATCCCGAGCGGTTGGCGAATGCCGCTCAGGCTGTCGGTGTGGCGCAGGCCGCGATCGACCTGGCGATCGAGTACGCCCGGGAGCGTGAGCAGTACGGAGAACCGATCGGACGGTTCCAGGCCGTGTCCCATCCGCTCGCGGAGTCGTACACCGAGATCGCCGCGGCGCGGCTGCTGGTCTACGCCGCGGCGCACAAACGCGACGTGGAGGGTTCCTGCCCCCTCGAAGTGTCCATGGCCAAGACGTTCGCCAACAACGTGGCCGTGCGTGCCTCGGAACGGGCGCTCCAGACCGCCGGCGCCTTCGGCTACGAGTCCGAGTCGCCGTTCATGCGCCGCTTCCTCGAGGCGCGGGGCTGCGAACTGGGCGGGGGGACCAGCCAGATCCAGCGCAACATCATCGCCCACCATCTGGGCCTGCGGTGACACTCGCCATTCTCGCCTCGCCGCGGTTGGTTCCCTTCGGGAGGCGGACGTGAGAGCGCTGGTCTATCGCGGACCGGGAAACCTCGAGCTCACCGAGGTGGCCGATCCGATCCCCGGACCGGGTGAGGTGATCGTGGAGGTCGCCGCCGCCGGACTGTGCGGCACCGACCGGCATCTCGTGGCGGGCGAGCTCGGAGTGCCCGACGGCACGATCCCCGGCCACGAAACCGCCGGTCGCATCGCGGCGCTGGGTGACGGTGTGGACGGATGGACCGAGGGCGACCCGGTCGTCTGCTACGGCCAGGTCGTCTGTGGGGCGTGCGCAGCCTGTCTGGGTGGCCACCAGAACCGCTGTGCCCGACCGGTCGGGTTCGGGATGGCCCGTCCGGGTGGGTTCGCCGACTACGTGGCGGTTCCCGCGCGCTGTCTCGTTGCTCTGCCCGACAGCGTCGACCCGGCGATCGGCGCGATCGCCACCGACGCCATCGCCACACCGTTTCACGCCCTCACCACCGTCGGGCGGCTCCGGGCGGGTGAGACGGTCGTTGTCATCGGTGCGGGTGGGTTGGGCTTGCACGCGGTGGGTCTGGCGCGCATGATGGGCGCCGCCCGAATCGTCGCCGCTGATCCGTCGGCCGAGGCCCGAGACGTGGCACTCGCCGTCGGTGCCGACGACGTCTTCGACCCGTCCACCCACGACCAGCCCGGCCGGGCCCTGCGAAAACTCGTCGGCGGCGCGCAGGTCGCCTTCGAGTTCGTCGGCCGTGCCGACACCGTCGAGTACGGCCTCGAATGCCTCGCGTCGGGCGGACGGCTCGTCGTCGTCGGCGTGGGCCACGACCGGCCGCAGCTCCCGCCGATCATCCGATTCATCGGAATGGAGCTCACGGTGGCCGGCTCGTTCGGCTCGACCCTGGCCGACATCGCCACGGTCGTCGAACTCATCGACCGGGGCCGGCTCGACGTCTCCCAATCGGTTTCTCGCCGCGTCGGTCTGGAAGACGTTCCGGGTCTCCTCGCCGAGCCTGGCGGGCCGGCGCGCACCGTCATCGACCCTGCGGAATCCCCCGGCGGTCACAGCGGAGGCAGCAGAGAAGGCAGCAGAGGAGGCACCGATGGCTGACCAGGACGTGCTCGTGGAGGTGGCCGAAGGGGTGGCCACCGTGACGCTCAACAGGCCCGAGTCGCTCAACACCATGACGCTCGACACCGTCGAGCGCCTGGTCGACGCACTCGCCGAGGCGGCGACGTCGCCGGCCCGTGTCGTGGTCCTGGCCGGAGCAGGCAGGGCTTTTGCGCCGGAGCCGACCAGGGCGAGATGCGGCCCCGTGACGCTGCGGAGTGGGAACAGATCGTACGCCGCTACCTCGATCCGATCCGTGCCATCGTCGAGATGGACAAGCCCGTCGTCGCCGCGCTCCACGGCGACACCGTGGGCGGCGGCCTCGGGCTGGCCATGGCGTGCGACATCCGCATCGCCGCCGACGGAATCCGTCTCGGTGCGCCCTTCACGCGCATCGGCCTGGCCGGCTGCGACATGTCAACGGGATGGTTTCTGCCTCGCCTCGTCGGGCTCGGCACCGCCACCGAGTTGATGTTCACCGGCCGCCTGGTCAAAGCCGACGAGGCCCTGGAGATCGGCCTCGTCCACCGCGTCGTCACACCCGACTCATTCACCGATGAGCTCACGCGGTGGACCCGCCGGCTCGCGGCGGGACCGCCGGCCGCCCACCTGTGGACCAAGCGGGCCATCCACCGATCGTTGGGCACCGACATGGACGGCGAGTTCGAGTTCGAGATCTTCGCTCAGGTCCAGTGCCTCCAGAGTGCCGATCATCGAGAAGGGGTCGTCGCCTTCCAGGAGAAGCGCTCCCCGGAGTTCAGTGGTGATTGAGCTCACCGACACCCAGGAAGCTTTCCGGGCCGAGGTCACCGCTTTCGTCGCCGACGAGATCGCCCCCCACACCACCGCCTGGGACGCCGAGGATCGTTACCCGACCAAGCTGTTCGCCCTGCTCGGGGAGCTCGGGTGGCTCGGCGTCGGCTTCGACGAGGACCACGGTGGTTCGGGTGGCGGACCCATCGAGCGGTGCCTGTTGATCGAAGAGATCGCCAAGGCCTCCGCCGGTGTGGCGTTGGGGATCTACGTACACATCGCACTGGCCGCCGGTGCACTCGCGGAGATCGCCGCGCCCGACCTGCGCGACCGATTCGTGCCCTCCCTGCTGGCGGGGAGCAGACCGGCGCCTGGGCCTACGCGGAACCCGACGCCGGGGCAGACGTCACCCGCGCCCGCCTCGCGGCCCGCCGCGACGGCGACCACTACGTCCTCGACGGATCGAAGATGTACATCACGAACGGCACCTTCGCCGACGTCATCCTGGTCGTGGCCCGCACCTCGCTCGAAGCGGGTCGCCTCCGGGGATTGTCCGTGCTGGCCGTCGACGGCGACAGCGCAGGACTGGAGCGCAGCCCGATGGCCAAGGTCGGCATGCATCCCTCCGAGCTGGCGGAGTTGCACTTCGACGGCTGCGTCGTTCCCGCCGACCGGCTCGTCGGAGAAGAGGACACCGGCTTTCGCGAGTGCTTGACCGTCCTGTCGAAGGGGCGCGTGTTCGGAGGGGCGCTCGCGGTCGGCCTGGCCGGCGGCGCGCTCGACGCCGCCGTCAGCCACGTCATGGGGGCGCGAACAGTTCGGCGGTCCCCTGGCCGCCCTGCAGGCCGTTCGGTTCAACCTGGCCGACATGGCTGCCCGGCTGAGCGCAGCGCGAGCTCTCGTCTACGGCGCCGCTGCCGCCATGGCCGACGGTCGCGACTTCGACACCGAGGCGTCGATCGCCAAACTCACGGCGTCAGAAGCCGCGACGTGGATCGCCGAGCGGGCCATGCACCTCCACGGCGCTCAGGGGTTCATGATCGATAGCCCTGTGCAGCGCTACTACCGCGACTGCAAGATCCTCGAATACGGCGAAGGGGCGAACGAAGTGCAGCGAGAGCTGATCGCCAAAGCCTTGATCGAGGGCTACCGCCCCTGACCCGATGAGACCGCCGCGGGTAGCGTGACGGCTGCACGACTCGACGACTCCGGAGGAGGACATGGCCGCACCGACGATCGACACGACCACGAGCGTCGCCCGCGAGGCCGACATCCCGTTCGCCCTGTTCTGGGAGGGGATCGAGATCAGGTTGTTGCGGATCGCCGCCGACGGGAGCTCCTACACGATCCTGAGCCGCTTCGCTCCCGGTGTGGAGTTGCCGCGCCACAAGCACTTCGGACCGGTCCACGCGTACACGCTGTCGGGTCGGTGGCGCTACAAGGAGTACGACTGGATCGCCGAGCCGGGCTCGTTCATCTACGAGCCGGCCGGTTCCACCCACACCCTCGTCGTCGACGCCGACGAGTCCGAGCCCGCGCTGATCTACTTCACGGTCGAAAACGGAATGGTCCTGCTCGACGACGACGACCAACCGTTCATGGTCGAGGATGCCCCGACGATGGCGGAGCGCTACGCCGAGTGCCTCGCCAACCAGGGCATCGACTACCCGACCGGCATCCTGGACTAACACCCCTTCTGGTGACTCCCAAGGCCTTCTTCCTCACCGACGAGCTCCACACGTATCTGCTGGCACACGCGCCACCGATCGATGAGATCCAACGCGATCTGATCGCCGAGACCGCCGCCCTCGGCGACATCTCGACAATGCAGATCGCACCCGAACAGGGTGCGTTCATGACCCTGGTGGCGCAGATGCTCGGTGCCCGACTCGTCGTGGAGGTCGGGACCTTCACGGGTTACTCCACGCTCGCACTGGCGCGTGGCGTCGGCGACGGGGGTCGAATCGTCGCGTGCGACGTGAGTGAGGAATGGACGTCGGTCGCGCGCCGTGCCTGGGAGAGGGCGGGAGTGGCGGATCGGATCGACCTGCGCATCGCCCCGGCCATCGAGACGTTGCGCGCTCTACCGACCGACGAGCCGATCGATCTGGCGTTCATCGACGCCGACAAGACCGGCTACGCCGACTACTACGAGGAGATCCTCGCCCGGATGGAGCCCGGTGGCGTGATCCTCGTCGACAACGTCCTGTGGAGCGGGTTGGTCGCGCAAGATCCGGCACCCGACGACGATGACGACACCCGCGCGCTACGGGCCTTCAACGACATGATCCAAGCGGACGACCGCGTGGAGTCCGTCATTCTCACGATCGCCGACGGTCTCAGCCTCATCCGGCGCCGGGGGGACTGACAGGTACGAGGTCACCTTCGCTCATGAGGAACAGCTCGACGTCGTTGTGACCCGCCACGAGGAACTCCGGGGGGAGCATCACGGCGAAGAAGCTGTCCTGGCCGTCCCAGGGAAGGTGTCCGTCACTGCGCCGATGCGGCCGTTGAGCGCGACAGCGACCGTCTCGGTCTCGGTCGCTCCCTCGAGGTGTCCACTGAGGTAGACGGGCACCGAGCTCGCGGCGGGATCCACGTCGCCGTCGAGCTGGTCCTGATCGAGTGAGAACGTGATGCCGTCCGAGCTCGACGTATCGGGCGCCGTTACATCGTCAGCAGTCAACCCGATGAAGCCTCCACACGCGATGCCACCGCAGCCGACGCCTTCGGGGATGGTGGAGGCGATCCGGTAGGAACGCAGCGGATCGCCGACGGCGGGAAGGATCGAATCGACTCCCTGGGCAAGGACATCGGGGAAGAACTCCGAGCCGTCGAACTCGACACGGGTTCCCGCATCCATCTGCCCGAACCAGCGGGCCTCGTAGAAGACCTTCTCATCGGTGGGGCGTGCGTCGGGATCGAGCATCGAGAACCCGTCGACGGTCCAGGGGATCTCCGTGCCGAGCACGTCGGCGATGGTCGGCACGATGTCGACCCCCTCGACGTTGGCGTCGGAGATCTCACCGGCGGGCGGTATCTCTTCGACCGAACCGGAACCGTCCCCGCCACTCTGCCCGGGGTAGTGGACGAAGAGCGGAACCCAGGCGATCTGGGGGTAGAGCTCCTCGGGGATGTCCTCCAGCGCGCTGCCGCGCGGCGACTCGCCGGGGATGAAGGCGCTGCCGTGGTCGGAGGTCACGATGACGAGGGCGTCGTCCCAGGTGCCGGCCTCCTTCATGGTGTCCATGAGCTCACCCATGAGTGCGTCGACGTATCGAACCTGGAGGAGCTCCCGCTGGCGGGACAGGTCGACGGGTGCCGCGTCACCGACCCACGTGCCGCTGAGTTCATCGGCGTCGCGGCCGGGCTGGACTGCCGGGCCCGGATAGACGCGTCCGTCGGGCAGGTATTGATACGGCACATGGGGGAGGAGCATGTGGAGGTAGGTGAGATGGGCACCCGGCTCGGCAGCGCCGTCGAGGAGGAATTCGAACCTCTCGGGTTGGGGGACGACGGCTTCGTCCACGAGCTTCGGCAAGTCCTGCTCGTCGGCTACCGCTTCGGCGACGGCAACGCGGTTTTCCGTGTCGACGTCGTCGGCGAAGGCTGTCGTCGGGTCGGTGTCGCTGTCCTCGAGACCGATCTGCGTCCGCCACACGCTGCGGGCGTCGCTCAACAACGCGCGGAGGCCCCCGGACGTGCCCGCGCTTCCCGAGTCCGCCGCACACAGATTGGACGGGCACAAACGTGTCGTCGTCTCGCTCACGGAGAGCTCGTAGTTGTCACCGAGGAGGGTGAAGACGTTTTCGGGGTGCTCGCTGGCGAGCGGGAGACCCGAGCCTTCCGGATAGCGCCCGGTGAGGATCGCGGGAACCGATTTCTCCGTGTACTGCGTGACGGCGGTGACGTTTCGGTACCAGGTGCCTTCGTCGGAGAATCGGGCGAAGTTCGGGTACAGCTCGGCGTCGAGGCTGCCATCGGCGTCGATCAGCGCGGTGAGGGGAAACTCGTCGAGCACGACCAGCACCACGGGTGCTGGGTTCTTGACATTGCCGAGCTGAGCCGCTTCGGCCTCGTTGCCACCCAGTAGCTCTGACACGGGTGAAGAGAAGAGGAAGAGGCCGAGGAACAGCAATGGCGCGATCGAAGCGAACGCCAGCCACGTGCGGGTCGCCGCCACGCGGAGGTACAACCACGCGAAGCCGGCCAGAGCCGAGAGAGCCAGGATGCCGAGCAACAAACCCCTCACGGGGCTGACGTCCTTGACCAACTGGAGCAGGAACAGCGCCGCGAGACCCGCCAGGAACGCGAGATGCACCCATCGTCGTGCGACCGCGCTGACGAGCCCGACAGCAGCCTCCACGGCCCACAGCACAGCGGCCGGAAGGAAGGTGACGATCAGCCCGAACGCCACGATGTCGGCGGTGTCGGCGCCGCGGAAGACGAACTCGGACGGAGCGTTGCCGAAGACGTCGAGGACCGGCTGAGCGATGGCGAAGCCGCACAGGGCGAAGAGCTCGAGGAACGCGCGCACCTCGGCGACGGCGCGCCGCTTGGGCGTCTGCTTCACGAGCCCGGGCTGATCAGAATCAGGTCGCCGTCGCGCACGAGGAACAGCTGGATGTCGTTCGGTCCGGCGACCAGGAACTCGGGTGGCAGCATGACGCCGAAGAAGTGATCGTGGCCGTCCCATTCGAACGTCCGCGCCACACCACCGATTCTCCCGTTGAGCCCGACGGCCACCGTGGCGGGTTCGTTCAAACCCTCGACGTGTCCGGACAGATACACGGGGATCGAGCCCGCGTCGGGATCGACGTCACGCTCGAGGAGGTCCTGGTCGAGTGTGCCCGTGACGCCACCCGACACGGACGGGTCGACGACATCTACGTTGTCGGCGGACATGCCGACGAGATCGACACCCTCACCAATCCGGTAGGACCGCAGAGGGTCGCCGACGGCAGGCAGGATCGACTCGACGCCCTGTGCGAGGACGTCGGGGAAGTAGTCGGCGCCGTTGAACGTGAGGCGTTCCCGCGCGTCCACGTGACCGCCGCCGCTCTTCGCTTCGTAAAAAGTCTTCTCGTCGGTCGGGCGTGCGTCGGTGTCGAGCATCGAGAACCCGTCGACGCCCCAGGGAATCTCCGCGCCGAGCACGTCGGCGATGGTCGGGAGGAGGTCGACACCTTCGACGTTGGCGTCGGAGATCTCACCGGCGGGCGGTATCTCTTCGGCCGAACCGGAACCGTCCCCGCCACTCTGCCCGGGGTAGTGGACGAAGAGCGGTACCCAGGCGATCTGCGGATAGAGCGCGTCGGGCATGTCCTCCAGCCCGGTTCCGCGCAGGGACTCACCCGGTATGAAGGCGCTGCCGTGGTCCGCGGTGATCATCACGAGGGCGTCGTCCCACGTGCCCGCGTCCTTCATGGTGTCGATGAGATCGCCCAGGAGGGAGTCCACGTAGCGGATCTGGAGGAGCTCACGTTGGCGGGCGAGGTCGACGGGCGCCGGATCGTCGATCCAGGCGTTGTCGACGTCGCCGGGCTGGTTCTCCGGACCGGGGTAGAGCCGACCGTCGGGCAGATAGCGGTACGGGACGTGGGGCAGGAGGATGTGGAGGTAGGAGAGGTGTGCTCCGGGGTTCGTGACCGAGTCGAGAAGGAACTCGAATCGCTCGGGTTGCGGGAAGGCAGCCTCTCCGAGCGCGTTCGGAAGCTCCTGCTGGTCCTCCTCTGCCTCCGCCACGGCCGTGTTCGACTCGACGTCGGTGTCGTCCACGAAGCCCGACGTGGCATTGGCGTCGCTGTCCTCGAGGCCCACCTGCGTTCGCCACACCCCCCGAGCGTCGTCGAGCAGGCCGCCCAGGCCCCCCGAGGAGGTGGGGCCCGCGGTTCCCGACTCCCCACAGAGATTGGTGGGGCACAGCCGCGTCGTGCTCTCGCTCACGGATAGGTCGTAGCTGTCGCCGAGGAGGGTGAAGAGGTTCTCGGGGTGGTCGCTCGCGAGCGGGTCGTCCTGTCCCTGCGGGTAGCGGCCCGTGAGGATGGCCGGTATGGAGCGCCCGGTGTACTGCGTCACGGCGGTGGCGTTCCGGTACCAGGTGCCCTCCTCGGTGAATCGGGTGAAGTTCGGGTACAGCTCGGAATCGAGTTCGCCGTCGGCGTCGATCAGCGACGCCAGGGGGAATTCATCGAGGATGACGAGCACCACCGGAGCGGGATTCTCGATCCCGTCGAGCTGTGCCGCCTCCGCCTCGTTGCCGCCGAGAAGCTTGGAGACGGGTGACGAGAACAGGAACAGCCCGAGGAACAGCAGCGGTGCGATCGAGGCGTACGCGAGCCACGTGCGGGTCGATTCCACCCGCAGGTAGAGGTAGCCGAACCCGGCTCCGGCTGCCAGAGCGAGCACTGCGAGCAGCAGACCGCGAAGGCCCGACGCCTCCTTCACGAGCAGGAGGACGAACAACCCGGCCAGAACGGCCAGAAAGGCCGTGTGGGCCCATCGTCGGGCGCGCCGGTTGACGAGGCCGACGACCGCCTCGATCACCCACAGGATCAGTGCGGGGACGAAGGTGACGATCAGGCCGAACACAACGATGTCGGCGGCACCGGCGCCCCGGAACACGAACTCGGACGGAGCCTTGCCGAACACGTCGAGGACGGGTTGCGCGATGGCGAATCCGCACAGGGCGAAGATCTCGAGAAAGGCCCGCAGTTCCGAGACGGCGCGACGCTCAGCGGGGGAGCGACGCGTGGCGGAACTGCGCGTCGTGCTCAAGCGCGGGGGGTCGCGTGGTACATCACGCGCGTCCCGCCCGGGAGCTCCTCGCGCTCGCGCACGTCGAATGCCGCAGTGAAGATCTTCTCGAAGTGCTCGAGGTCGTAGTCCGCGTGGATCTCCGGGGGCTTGTTGGCGAGGAGCCGCTGGGCCATCGGGTCGGGGCGGTCCACGAATTCGACGATCATCTCGGCGTCGAACGAGTGGAGCCAGTCGACAACCTCGGCGAGCGGCACGTTCGCTGCGATCGCGAGGTGGTGGAGGAGAGCGAGAGTCATCACCAGATCCGGCTTGCTCCGCTCGGTGAAGGGCCGTCGCTCCCGGTTACGCCACCCGATGCCGGGCGACGGATCGGTGAGGTCCATCACGAGGGGAAGGATGTTGGTGGTTCCGTCCTCGCGCAGCGACCGGTAGAGGTGGTCGACCACGAGGTCGTCACCGTCGACGGCAATGACCTGGTCGCAGTGCTGCGCGGCGATCCGTGTGTAGGTCCCTTCGTTGCAGCCGAGGTCCCAGCCCAGGCTGCGGTGGCGCGATGCGGCGGCCTTGCCGACGAAGGCCTTCTTTGCCTCCGCGTCGGCGTCGGAGTAGGAGCAGATCTCCAGGTAGTCCGACCACGTGGAGTTCGCCTTCTTCCACTTCAGCTTCGTGCTCAGCTTCAGGAGCTTGCGGATGACAGCCTTTTGGACCTCGGTGTTGAAGGTCGACTTCTTGTCCTTCTTGACTTTGTCGAGTGTGTCCTGGGTCGACTTGTCGGAGTAGCGGCGTTCCAGCAGGGCGTGGAGATAGATGTTCTTGAAGACACCCTTGCGGAAGCGGTCGCGGAAGCTCATGAGCTCATCCATCTGGATGGGTGTGAGGCCGTTGACCTGACCGCGGAGGAATGGCTGGAACGAGACGCCTTTGTGCGCCTGGAGCATCATCGGATACAGGAACGTCTGGCAGAACTGCCGGTAGCCGATCCACGGCCCGATCGTCTTGGCGGGCTCGAACGACGGCGTGTCGATGAAGGTCGGACTCGTCCCGCGCCACTGCACGTTGTAGGCGTAGCCGTCCTTCATCGTGACATCCTCCTCGAGCGCCTCGAGGAGGATCTCGAGATGGAGAATCGCCGCGTCGCGCAGCATCGAGAACGTCCACTCGTAGGGATACGAGATGAACGGGATCCGGTCGTGCTCCAGGACCGTCGCCCAACCGGCGTCGCTTCCCAGACCCGCGACGACCGACGCGTCTGCTTCGCGGGTCGCGACGACGCGCCCGTCGGCGAGGAGCTTGGGGAAGAACTTCGTGGCGTTGACCGCTTCCCAGTCGGCCGTGGCCTTGTCGTTCAAGCCACGAAGCACTCGCCCATCGGCGTAGAAGACGGCGTTCGCGGGATCGCGAAACGACGAGGGCTCAGCCCGGGGAGTTGTCACGGCGTGGTGGACTCGTGCGCTGGGTGCGGGAACCGACGAAGTCGAGGCGCGCGTCAGGCCTGATCGACGCTCGGGACCGAGTCGGTGTCTTCGGAGTCGTCGGTGAGATGGACGTCTTCATCGTTGGCGTCGGCGTCGGCGTCTGAAGCACCGCCGCCGAAGGGATGACGGATCTTGTGCCAGATCATCCGGGCGAAGACTGCGATTCCGGCGAAGATCGCGAGAACCCCCCCCAGGAGTACGCTGGCGCTGCCACCGTCGAGATAGGCGAAGCTGGGCACGGAGACCTCCTGTACACGTGAAGCGAACAGGCTAGCGGAACCTCCCGGAATCCGGGGACGCGGAGAGCGGGGTTCCAGGGCGCTGCTGGTACCGTGCCCGGCGTGCAAGGCCCCGAAGCTGTGGCAGGTGATGCTGCGGCAGGCAACGCCGTGGGAGGCAACGCCGTGGCAGGCGGCAACGCGGCCGGCGTGGAGTCACCGCCCGCCTCCCACGCCCGGCCCGTCGCCCGCACCCTCGTCATCCCCATGTATGAGGAGTCGGCCCGGATCGAGCGCTCGGTCGGCGCCCTCGCGGCCTCCGAGCTGGCCCGAGGCGACACCGAGCTCGTCTTCGTCGATGACGGCAGCGACGACGGCACAGCGGATCTGGCCGAGAAGGCGGTCGGAGTGCACGGGCTCCGTGCCCGGGTGATCCGCCTCGGCACGAACCACGGCAAGGGTGGGGCGATCGCCGCAGGCGTCGCCGTCTCCCGGGGCCCGGTGGTGGCTTTCTCCGACGCCGATCTCTCCGCGCCCGTGGAGGCGATCACGCGGTGTTTCGAGCTGATCGAAGCGGGTGAGGCCGACCTCGTCGTCACGTCCAGGGTCCACCCCGACAGCGACATCCGCGCCAAGCCGTCCCTGTTTCGTCGTTGGGCCGGGAAGGCGTTCAACACTCTTCTCCACCAGGTGGATCTCACCGACTTCCACGACACGCAATGCGGGCTGAAGGCGTTCACCCGCGACGCCGCCGTGATGCTGTTTCGCGATCTGCGGATCGAACGCTTCGCCTTCGACGTGGAGGTGCTCTCACGCGCGCGTGTAGCGGAGCTCGACATCGTCGAGATCCCGATTCCGTGGGCGCACGACGAGAACAGCCGGTTTCGAACTGTGCGTGACGGGACGAGGGCGGTGGTCGACGTCCTCCGCCTTCGCCGCAGTCTGCGCACGTGGTCGCCGGACGTGGGGGAGATGGACCACGAGCGCTTCGACGTGATGGCAGGTGTCGAACGTGACCACTGGTGGTTCCGCGCCAAGCGTCGTCTCGTGGCCCGGTCGCTCGACGATCTCCGCGTGGAGCGCGGTCGCCTCGTCGACGTCGGGTGTGGCACGGGCGCGACCGTGAACGAACTGGGTACTCCCGACTACCGCCTCGCCGTAGGGATCGATCCGAGTGCACACGCCCTCGATCTCGCGCGTGCCGATCGCATCGCCGGCCCGGAGTTCCTGCGCGCGTCGGCCGAACGGATTCCGCTGGGCGATGACCGTGTCGACGTCCTGACGTCACTCGACGTCGTGGAACACCTCGACGACGAGGTTGCTGCCCTGGGGGAGTACGGGCGGGTGGTGCGACCCGGGGGAAGGATCGTTCTCACGGTCCCCGCGTATGCGTGGGCCTGGAGTGATCACGATGAGGCGTTGGGCCATCGTCGTCGCTACACGATTCGCGAACTCGTGCGGACCGCCCGTCTGGCCGGGCTCGAGATCGAACGCGCCACGTACTTCCACTCGTGGCTCGTCCCCCTGGCGCTGCTCATCCGCCGGACACCGCTGCGACGCCTGGCGGGTGGCCGCACCCAGGACGAGGTGAGCCTGGCGGCTCCCTGGATGAACCGCCTCGGTGATGCTCTGGCGCGTGCGGAGGCGGCGCTGCTGGGCCGGTTCAACCTGCCGTTCGGCCTGTCGATCCTCCTGGTCGCCCGCGTGCCGGCCCGCGGAGAACTGCCCGATTGACCATCTGAGGGCCGGCCGGGCCGTCTCGCCGTTCGGGCGTGAGCGTCACCGTGCACCCGACGAGCTCCGACTCCTCGGCAGCGACGAGTTCATCGGGGTCCTCGAGGCGCGCGTAGCAGCGCGTGTGGGTGTCGTCCTCCTCCGCGATATCGCCTCCCTCGATGTCGCAGACGAGGAGTCCCCATTCGGGAGAGCCGTCACGTCCGTGAACGACGGAGTACGCCGCCACGGTCGCGGCCCCCGCGTGTTCGTGCACGATCTTGGGCCGGGGCTGCGTGTCGAGGTCGCGTTGGACGCCGATCTCGTCGGGCACCGACACGGCGCCCGGCTCGGTGGAGTACAAGGCGTAGGCGTGCTTGGTCATGTGCATACCGACGGCGCTCACGAGTCCGAAGGAACCGGGATCGTCACGCAGCGTGCGTGCCATGGCCGCGATGGAGTGGGTCACGTAGTTGCTGCCTGGTCCACCGTGGTAGGGCAGTCCACCGGTGACGGTGAGCGGACGCGGATCGTCGGCGGAGATATCGAGCGCATCGCGGGCGAAATGCAGGGAGCTGGCGAAACAGCTGTAGAGGTCGACGTGGGCGACGTCGTCGATGTCGACGTCAGCCGGCCGCATCGCCTCGGCGCTCGACGCCACCATGGCGGGAGAACGCCACATCTCGGCGTGCTCGGCCACAGGCACCGGATCCGTGGCGTGACACCACCCACGGAGGTAGACGCGTCGGTCCGCGTCGATCCCCAGGTCGTCGGCGGCTTCGTGACTCGTGAGGATCACCGCAGCGGCCATGTCGACGTCCATGACCGCGACCATGTACTTGGTGTACGGATACCCGACCATCCGGTTGGTGGCTGTCGGCGACACGATCGCGTCGGCCGAACGCTCGGTGCGGAACCACGCGTCGGGGTTGGAAGCGGCGACGGTGGTCATGGGCGCGAGCATTCTGCCGATCTGCGCCCGGTACGTGCCGAGGTCCGTGCCGAGATGTGCCCGCCGGGCGTTGTCGAACACGGCGAACGTGAGCCATGCCTGGAAGACCTCGTGCGCGACCTCGGCCGGGTTGAACGGTGCTTCCCAAGGGAACGCGGGCTTTTCGGCCGGTGGGAAGGAGTACTCCGGTCGCTCGCCGCTCTTCTTGTACGAGCGCTTGGTCGCAAGCGCTTCACCGCCGGTGACCAGCGCCACATCAGTTCCACCGGCGAGGATCCGCTCTGCTGCGCCGGCGAGCAGGAGGTGGGGCGTCGTCCCGCCGATACCGGAGTAGTGCAGGCGGAGCGGGGACGCGCCGAGTCGCTGCGAGAGACGTCCCGCGGGGTCGTCGTACTGGCAGGTCTGCGAGTAGACCACGTCGACAGAGTCGAGCCGTGCGGTCAGCGCGCCATCTGACCCGCCTTCGGAATCCCTGGCCGCCTCCCGGGCCACGTGCTCCCACATGTCGAGCGGTTCGGGCGCGTCGGGCTCGCCGGATGCGGGCGGGTGCCACGTGCGTGTCGCCACTCCGACGATGCACGGAGCGCGGGGGTCGGTCGGCACGGGCCTTCGATCGCTCCTCTCAGCGCGCTTTCCAGACGGGATCGCGCTTTTCGGTGAAGGCTTTCGGACCCTCCCGCGCGTCCTCCGTCTGGAAGATCTCGGCGGCGATCGCGCTCTCGTTCTTGTAGGCGCTACGCATGTCGGTCGCCAGGCCCTCGAGGACGCTGCGCTTCGTGGCCTGGACCGCGAGGGGAGCGTTGGCGGTGATGCGTCGGGCGTACTCGTGGGCGCGGTCCATGAGCTGATCCGGTTCGACGACCTCGTTGAGCAGACCCATCTCGAGTGCGCGCTCCGCCGGAACGAGATCGGCGCAGAGCAGGAACTCCATGGCGTGCGGGTAGCTGATCTGGCGTGGAAGCCGCACGGTCGTGCCGCCGCCGGCGAAGAGGCCGCGCTTGGGTTCCATGACGGCGAACTTCGCATCCGGAACGGCGATGCGGATGTCGATCCCGCCGAGCATCTCCATGCCGCCGGCCGTGCAGTAGCCGTTCACGGCGGCGATGATCGGCTTGTAGAGCTTGACGCCACGCAGGACCGCCCTGACGCCGTCGTCGAGGCGGTAGCCATGGATCTCCTCGATGTCGCCCTCGGCGATCTGCTCTTGGAGCTTCGTGATCTCGGGGATGTAGCGCTTGAGGTCGGCGCCGCTGAAGAAGGCGTCACCGACACCGGTGATGATCGCCACCCACGCATCATCGTCCTCGCCGAAGCGCTCCCAGGCACTCCGCAGCTGAAAGAAGTGCTCCATGTCCGCGGAGTTCTTCGCCTCCGGCCGGTCGATCGTGATGACCACGACGTGGTCGTCGCCAGACTCGTAATGGATCGCCATGTCGGTCGGTTCACCCCCGGTGGCGCGAAACCTGAGATGGTAGTCAGGTTGTTGCCGGTCCACCCTGGGGAAACGACGTGACCACATTGCCGACCGCCCTCGTGACGGCGCCCCTGCGCGGGCCGGGGGTCGACCGCCTGCGCGCGATCGCCGACGTCGTGCTCGATCCGTGGATCGACCAGAAGCCGCTACGGATCTACTCCGCCGACGACCTGGCCGCACGCATCGAATCCGAGGGCGCCGAGTTGCTCGTCGTCGAGGCCGACGCGGTCGACGGACCGGTGTTCGACCAGCCGCTCCGGGCGATCGGCGTGTGTCGGGGTGCTCCCGTCAACGTCGATCTCCCCGCCGCCACGGCCGCCGGGATCCCGGTCGTACACACACCGGGACGCAACGCCGACGCCGTCGCCGAAATGACGGCAGCTCTCCTCTTCGCCGTGAGCCGCTCCGTGGTGCTCGCCGACGCCGATGTGCGAGCCGGTCGCGTGTTCGCCGGCGGTCTCATTCCCTACCAGCGCTTCCGGGCCTGGCAGGTCGCCGGTCGCACGTTCGGGATCGTGGGTCTCGGCGCCGTCGGTCGCGCGACAGCCTGGCGGATGGAAGGCCTGGGGATGCGCGTGATCAGCCACGATCCATACGCCGAGGACGCGACCCACTCTCTCGACGACCTCCTCGAGGAATCCGACGTCGTGTCGATGCATGCGCGGGTCACCGACGAGACGACCGGGATGATCGGGGCGGACGAGTTCGGTCGGATGCGTGACGGTGCGATCTACCTGAACACGGCCCGCGCCGGTCTGCACGACCTCGATGCACTCGTATCGGCGCTGGAGTCCGAAAAACTCGGTGGCGCGGGCCTCGACCACGTCGAGGGTGAAGTCCTGCCCGAGGACCATCAGCTGCTCTCGATGCGCAACGTCGTGATCACGCCTCACATCGGGGGTGCCACCTATGACACCGAGGTCCTACAGTCGATGGTCGTGGCCGATGGCTTCGAGCGGATCCTACGTGGCGAGCGACCCGATCACTTGGCGAACCCCGAGGTGTGGGCGTGATTGCAGACGATGCGGCCCAGGACGCGGCCCAGGACGCGGCCCAGGACGCGGCCCAGGACGCGGCCCAGGACGCGGCTCGGGATGTGAAGTCGGTGAAGGAGTCGCTGCTCAGTACCGCCAAGGAGCTTCTCCGACGCGGTCTGGTCGAAGGGACCTCGGGCAACCTTTCCGCCCGCCTCCCCGACGGCAACGTCGTGCTCACCGCGTCATCTCTGGACTACGAGGTCATGACACTCGACGACCTGGTCGTGTGTGATTCCGAGGGTGAGATCCTGGAAGGGAGCGGGCTCCGACTACCGAAAAGGCTCTGCACCTGGCGTGCCTGAGGAAGCACGACGACATCGGCGCTGTCATCCACTCGCATGCGAAATTCGCCACGATGTTCGCGGTCACGCATCAGCCGATTCCGTGTGTGATCGAGGAGTTCGACATCTACGTCGGTGGCGACGTCCCCGTGGCGGACTACCGGCTCACGGGAAGCGACGAGTTGGGCGAAGAGGTTTCACGATGGGTCGGCGATCGCGGCGCGGTCTTGATGGCGAACCACGGTCTGCTCACGGTCGGAGCGACACCCGAGGCGGCGATGAAGGTGGCGTCACTGGTGGAACGCACGGCGGAGATCATCTGGGGAGCTCGCCAGATCGGCGACCTCGTCCCGCTTCCCGAAGAGACGATGGAGCAGTTCGCCCCCATCTACAAACTCATGCGCAACACCTGACCCTTCCCCGGTAGTGCGTCCGTGAGGTTCGCATAGCGAACCTCACGGACGCACTACCGAAGAGCCGCCCGAACCTGGTCGATGACGACCTCGGGGCGTTGCTCGACATCCGTCGATGAGAAGTGCAGCGAGCGCCACCCGACCTGACTTATCCGGTTCGTACGCTCAAGTCCTGCCTGCCACGCCGAACGACCGCCGTGTCCTTCATAGCCGTCGAGCTCGATTGCCAGACGCTTCGCGGGGTAGGCGAAGTCGAGATACGCGATGCGGCCGGCGCTCTCCACCCTGAACTGCCGATCGGCTTCCGGAAGGCCCGCGCTGCGGACGAGTTGTACGAATCTTGTCTCCAAGTAGCTCTGCGGAAGAGCGCCGGGTGTGGGCCTGGCGTCCAGGACACTCAGCATTCGAGTACTGCCGAGCCGCTGCGGACCGAGGGCATCGAGCATCGTTCTCAGGCGTGGGATGGATGTCAGACTCCGCCGCAACGCATCGTCGAGAGCGATCTCGAGGTCCGCGGAGTCGAGCACGACGGCCAGGTCGATGAGCGTACGAGTTGGGGCCGTGACAGGAAGGTTGTCGATTTCGGTGACGTCCTGAGCGAAGAGCGTCTGCGACTCGTGACATCAGACCTCGGGGTTCTTGCTCCGATGGTGACGCAGCGCCGTGACTTCCACGACATCGCGGGACGATCCTGCGAACGACCAGAGTGCCGCAGCGGCGCGGTGGGACGCGACGGCGTGCCCGGCAAGACACGAAGCCATCAGGCGTTGTTCCCATGTTGGTCGTACTCCCGCGAGTCGGTAGACCGCTGTATCTGCTCGATGCCACGTGCCGGCGGCGAGTAGCCGCGCGATCATTCCTCGTGACAAGCCAGCTTGTAGCGCCTGCTGCCGCGTGATGAGACCATGTTGGGCCTCGAAAATGTGATGCGTCCCTGAGGTTCGAATAGCGCGCGCCATGGACGCATCAAATCAGCGGGGTGTGACAGTGACGAGGATCTTTCACGAGGAGGACGGAGATCTCCGTGTCCTCGACGGAGCGGCGGTCGCCGTCATCGGCTACGGAAACCAGGGCCGGTCGTGGGCACTCAACCTGCGCGATTCAGGGCTCGACGTTCGGGTCCACGTCCGCGCCGACGAGTCGCGCCACCAGGCCGAGCAGGAAGGCTTCGCCGCCCACGAGATCTCTGACGCCTCCGACGCCGACGTTCTCTGCGTTCTCGTTCCCGACGACGTCATCCCTCATCTCGGCCTGGCTCCGCGCCGTGAGGCGCTCGTCGTCGTCGCCAGTGGGTACACGCCGGCGTTCGGTCGCTTCGAGCCGGATTGTGACCTCGGAATGGTTGCTCCCCGCATGCTCGGACCCGAGGTCCGTCGCTGCTACCAGGAGGGAGCCGGCTTCATCTCCGCTGTCGGCGTGCACCACGATCTCTCCGGAAACGCGTGGGGCCGTACCCTCGCCGTCGCCAAAGCGATCGGCGGGCTTCGGCAGAGCGCCATCGAACTCACCGCGCGCCAGGAGGCCGTCCTCGACCTCGCCGTCGAGCAGGCGCTTGCTCCCGCACTCACCCACGTGAACCAGACGTTCGTCACCGAGATGTCCACTCGGGGTATCCCGCTCGAAGCGATCCTCGTGGAACTGTTCCTCTCGGGTGAGGTGGAGCGCACGTACCGGCTCCTCCGAGAGGAGGGCTACGCCGGTCAGCTCCGGCACCACTCGCCGACGAGTCAGTACGGCCAGTTGTCCCGACGCGAGGCCTATGACGGCATCGATCTCGCCACCACGATGCACGAGCTCGTGGAGAACATCGCCAACGGGACGTTCGCGGACGAGTGGGACGCGGAGCGCGACGAGGGCTATCCGAAGCTCAACGCACTGCGCGAACAGCACGCCGGCGAGGCGATCGCCGAGTTCGAAGCCGCGTTGCGGCGGGAACTCGGCGTCTGAGAAATGGCACCGTCAGAGCAGCGAGGGCGGCGCCCACGGCGATCTCGTGTGGCATCCGGTGGGGCGCCTCGTGCTGGATCCAGTGGTGGAAACGGTCCAGCCACGCCGGGAACGGATTCACCCCGAAGAAGAACAGGCAGGGCTTTTCGGCGTCGAGGATCGTGGCACCGGCCATGCCGGCCAGCACGGCCCGCCGCCGCCCCCGTGAGGTCGCGGCAACCCCGATGAGCGACGCCAGGCCGAGCACGCCGTCCCGGCGGGCGATCCGCTCGAAGCGCGGGTCGTGGAGCGTCATCGTGTCGTCACCCCAGTGGGGCATCGCATCCATGGCGATGTGCGAGGCGAAGCCCGCCAGGAACGCGGAGCCCGCCCGGTCCTCACACAGCGCTCCGATGATCGCACCCGCGTACACGTGGTTCGTGACGAACACGCCGGTCAGTCTCGCGTGCCCGACCTGTGCGGCTATGCTCAGGAGCTGTCGTCTGACTCGACTTGTCTAACGACAATCGTTGGTGATATGGTGGGCGACGTGAAGACACCCGAGCTGCTCACCGACCGGTTCCGCGCCGAGGGCCTGCGCGTCACCCCCCAACGTGAGTGCATCTTCCGGCACCTCTGGGGCGACGACTCACACCCCACGGTCGAGGTGCTCCACGACCGTGTCCGGGCGGAGATGACCACGGTGTCGCTGAAGACCGTGTACCAGACGGTCCACGACCTGGCTGACATGGGTGAGGTTCGGCTCATCGATCTCGGAACAGGCACGCAGCGTGTCGATCCCAACATCGAGCAGGCCCACCACCACCTCGTGTGCGTCCGGTGCGGGATGATCCGCGACGTCCCGATGCCCGAGACCACGCCGCGCGTCTCGGCCCGCGATCGCCACGGCTTCTCGGTCGACAGCGTCGAGGTCAACTACCGGGGAGTGTGCGACGCTTGCGCATCGGCGACCAACTGAGTGCCGACCCACCGTTCAAGACTGTTCTGGAAGACCGTTCTCGAAGAGAGACTCAGAAAACCGACAAGATAGGAGAAGCGATGCCGAAGCTGGATGGAACCAAGACCCACGACAACCTCAAGGAGGCGTTCGCCGGCGAGAGCCAGGCCAACCGCCGCTACCTGTACTTCGCCCAGAAGGCCGACGTGGAAGGCCAGCCCGACGTGGCGGCGCTGTTCCGCTCGGTCGCCGAAGGTGAGACCGGCCACGCGTTCGGCCACTTCGACTTCCTGGCCGAGGTCGGCGATCCGGTGACCGGCGTAGCGGTCGGCACCACTGAGGACAACCTCAAGTCCGCCATCGAGGGCGAGACCTACGAGTACACCGAGATGTACCCCGGGTTCGCCCGCACGGCCCGCGACGAGGGCTTCGAGGAGATCGGGGAGTGGCTCGAGACCCTCGCCCGCGCCGAGAAGAGCCACGCGGGACGCTTCACGAGCGGCCTCGAAGGGCTGAGCTAGGTCGGAGAGCGGGGAGGGGCCGCTCGTCGGCCCCTCCACACGCTCCCGGCATTTCGCCGACGAAACCAGCGACACCGACGACGACGCCGACACCGACGACACGACGACACCGACAGGACGGGGAAGACGGGGCGATGACCACGACCTACGACCCACACGATCGGGTATATCTCGACGCGGCCGACGCGCGCGTCGAGCGCGACCGCGTCTTCGACCTATGTCACGGCTGTCGGCTCTGCTGGAACCTGTGCCCGTCGTTCGAGACGCTCTTCGACCTGATCGACGAGGTGCACGGCGATGACCCGCACGCCCTCACCGGCGACGAGCACGACCGCATCGTCGGGGAGTGCTACCAGTGCAAGCTCTGCTACCTGAAGTGCCCGTACGTTCCGCCCCACGAGTGGGATCTCGACTTCCCGCGCCTCATGATGCGGTCGTTGTCGATCCAGCGTGCCGAGGGCAAGGTCGACCGGTCCGCGAACGTGCTGGCCCGCACCGACCTCCAGGGGAAGGTGGCGTCGAAGATGGCGGGGGCGGTCAACGCCGCCAACCGCACGCCGTGGATTCGCCGGGCCATGGAGAAGACCGTCGGCATCGCCGCCGACCGCGTGCTGCCGAACTTCGCCAAGGTCCGGTTCTCACGGTGGTTCGGTCGGCATCCCCGCCGTCCCGATCCGCCCAAGGGTGAGGTCACGCTCTTCCCCACGTGCATCGTCGAATACCAGGAGCCCGCGATCGGCAAAGACATGGTCGGCGTGTACGAGCACAACGGGATCGGTTGCGACCTGCCGGAGGGTCAGGTGTGCTGCGGGATGCCATGGCTCGACGCCGGCGACGTCGACCGGTTCATGAAGCACGCGAAACGGAACGTGGAGGTACTCGACGATGCCGCCACCGCCGGTCGGCCGATCATCGTTCCGCAGCCCACGTGCGCGTACGTCCTGAAGAAGGAGTACCCGGAGTACCTCCAGACCGACGCCGCCCGGCGTGTGGCCGACTCGGTGCAGGACGTCAGCGAGCACCTCATGGGTCTGCACCGGAACGACGAGCTCGACACCGACTTCGACGGCGATGTCCCGGAGTCGATCGTGTGGCACGCGGCCTGTCACTACCGGGCTCAGCAGATGGGCCCGCGCAGCAAGCAGTTGCTCGAGCTCACGGGCGCCGAGGTCGAGATCGTGGAGAAGTGCTCCGCGATCGACGGGACGTGGGGTCTGCGGGCCGAAAACGTCGAACTGGCGCGCAAGGTGGCCACGCCGCTGATGCGCAGGGTCGAGGAATCCGATGCCACCGTCGTCGCGGGTGACTGTCACCTCGCCAACACCGCGATCGACGAGGCGACCGGGCGTGGTCCCACGCATCCGATCCAGCTTCTCGCCCGCGCTTACGGCATCCCCGACGACGACTGAAGGGGACGCTCCCGTGCAGAAGCTCACCGTCCACGACATCGTCGATCTGCGCGCCTACGAGCGTGAGCGCGACGCGTTCCGACGACACGTCATCGAGCTGAAGAAGCGTCGCCGGATCCACCTCGGAACGATCGTGACCCTCACGTTCGAGAACGCCGACACCGTCCGGTTCCAGATCCAGGAGATGGCCCGCGCCGAGCGCATGCTGCGCGACGAGCAGATCGCTCACGAGGTCGAGGTCTACAACGAGCTCATCCCCGACCCGGGAGAGCTGTCGGCCACGTTGTTCCTCGAGCTCACGAGCGACGATCAGCTGCGGGAGTGGCTGCCCAAGCTCGTCGGGGTCCAGCGCCACGTGCGTTTCCGCTTCGGATCCGGCGACGGTGCCGAGAACGGCGTCGACAACAGCGTCGACAGCATCCCCGAAGACGAGGAGCGCCTCACCCGCGAGGACGAGACGACACCGGCGGTGCACTACGTGAAGTTCCGCTTCACGCCCACTCAAGCTGCTGCCTTGCGCGAAGGCCCGGCGTTCCTCGAGATCACCCACGCTGAGTACCGCGAGTCCGTCGAGCTGAGCCCGGCCCAGCGTTCAGAGTTGGCGGCCGATCTCGCCCTCTAGGCTGACGGGCCCATGGACATCGAGGTTCGAAGGATCCGGCCCGACGCGGTTCTCCCGCACGCGCAACACGTCGGCGACGCGGGCTACGACCTCGTGGCCTGTGAGGGCGCGCACCTGGCTCCCGCCGGCGGTCGCGCGGTGGTGCCGACGGGCATCGCCGTGGCGATCCCACCGGGATACGCGGGATTCGTCCAGCCCCGCTCGGGACTCGCCGCCCGCCACGGCGTCACCTGTCTGAACACCCCGGGCCTGATCGACGCCGGGTACCGCGACGAGATCCGGGTGATCCTCGTGAACACCGACCCCGACGAGGCGTTCGCCGTCGCGCCGGGCGACCGCATCGCGCAGCTCGTGATCCAACGCGTCGAGGACGTCGCCTGGCGGGAAGTCGACACGCTCGACGACACATCGCGGGGCCGGGGTGGCCTCGGTTCGACAGGCCGCTAGCCTGCTCCCGATGCATCCCTTCCGGTTCGGCGTCCAGATGTCCGAGGCGACCTCGGGGGCCGAATGGGCGGAGAAGGCCCGGCGCATCGAGGGCAACGGCTTTTCGACGCTGTTCATGCCCGACCACTTCGACGACACGATGCTGGCGCCGATGCCCGCGATCGCAATGGCGGCAGCGGCCACGCAGACATTGCGCGTCGGCACCCTCGTCCTCGGAAACGACTACAAGCATCCCGCCGTCGTGGCCAAAGAGGCCGCCACGATCGACCTCCTCTCGGACGGTCGTCTCGAGCTGGGTATCGGCGCCGGGTGGATGATCGCCGACTACGAGGAGATCGGGTGGGAGTACGACCGCCCGGGCGTCCGGATCGAGCGCCTCGAGGAGGCGGTCGTCGTCATCAAGGGGGCGTGGGCTCCCGGGGCGTTCAGCTTCGCCGGCGAGCATTACACGATCACCGACTACGACGCGACACCCGAACCCGCCCAGAAGCCGCACCCGCCTCTCCTCATCGGAGGCGGGGGAAGCGCGTGCTGTCGCTCGCGGCGCGAGAGGCCGACATCGTCGGCGTCAACCCGAACCTGGCTGCGGGAGCCGCCACTCCGGAGGTCGCCAAGACCGCGTTGGCGAAGGAGACCGCCGACAAGATCGGTTGGATCAAGGAGGCGGCAGGCGACCGCTTCGACGACATCGAGCTCCAGGTGCGCTACTTCGTCGCCGCCGTCACCGACGACCGTGTCGGTTTCGCGGAGATGATCGCGGGTCCAGTCGGTATCAGTGCCGAGGACGCGCTGGCGTCGGGTCTCGCCCTCGTCGGCACCGAAGACGAGATCGTCGAGACCTGTCTGCAACGACGCGAGGAGTACGGCTTCACCTACATCGTCGTGGGTGAAGGCGAGATCGACAGCTTCGCCCCGATCGTGGAGCGCCTCGCGGGCCAGTAGGTCTCAGAAGTCGGCAGGTACGACGGCCTCGATCAGGTGCGGTCCCGGCTCGTCGATCGCCCGTTCGAGCTGTGCCATGAGGTCTTCGGCGTCCTTGGCACGGTTCGCGGGAACGCCCATGCCTCTTGCCAGTGCCACGAAGTCCAGATCGGGCTCCGACAGGTCGAGGAGCCGTTGCGCGCGCGGCCCGGGGCTGCCGGCGCCGACCCGCTCGAGTTCCAGATTCAAGATCGCGTACGAGCGGTTGTTGATGAGGACCGTCGTGACATCGAGTCTTTCTCGTGCCTGCGTCCAGAGCCCCTGGAGTGTGTACATCGCGCTGCCCTCGGCCTGGAGCGAGACAACCGGGCGGTCGGGGCTCGCCACCGCTGCCCCGGTCGCCACCGGGATTCCCTGGCCGATGGCCCCTCCGGTGAGGGTGAGCCAGTCGTGGGGAGGCGCGCCCGCCGTGGCTCCGGCCGCGTAGATCCCGCCCGTTGCGCCCTCGTCGGAAATGACGGCGTGTTCGGGGAGCACCGCGCCGAGCGCTGCACAGACGGTTTCCGCCGTCAGTGCGCCGGTCGGGCGCTCCCGTCGTGACGCGGGCTGGAGAACCGCGGAATCAGGCGCCGCGCCGAGCGCGTCGGCGAGGTGCTCGAGAGCACCCACGACGTCGTCGCCCCCCGTCGCCAGGGTGTGCACCGTGCATCCCTCGGGCACGAGCGTGCTCGCCTTGTCGGGATAGGCGAAAAACGAGACGGGAGAGGTGGCGTCGACAAGAACGAGGTGCGCGAGACCGTCCAGTTGCAGGGCGGCCAGCTCCGCCAGGTACGCGAGGCGCTCCACCGCCGGCAGCCCGGCGCCCCCGTTCGAGGCGCGCGGGGAACGTCTCGGCGAGCATCTTCGTTTCCGTGGTCGCCGCGGAGCGCGCCGCGGCGACCAGTCCCGGCGCTCGAAGCGCCGCACCTCCCAGCAGGAACGCGCAGGGCGCGTCGGAACGGAGCACGCCGGCGATCTCGCCGACAGCGTCGTCCGTCACGCGGCCGGGAACGGGTGGCTTCGACGGTTCGGCAGGCTCGGCACCGTCGAGCCAGCAGACGTCGGCGGGGGAGGATCAGGGTCGCCACCTGACCGGGTGGGCCGGTTGCAGCGGCGACGGCCGCGGCGCCGTCTGTCCCGACGTCGTCAGCCCGTTCGGTCCGCCGGATCCATCCCGAGACATTGGACGCCAGTGCTTCGATGTCGGACTCGAGAGGTGCGTCGTACTGCTTGTGGTAGGTGGCGTGGTCGCCGACGATGTTGACCATCGGCGTGTGTGCGCGTCGGGCGTTGTGGAGGTTGGCGATGCCGTTGCCCAACCCCGGGCCGAGGTGCAGGAGAGTGGCCGCCGGGCGTTCCGCCATCCGCGCGTAGCCGTCGGCGGCTCCGGTGACGACACCCTCGAACAATCCGAGCACGCCGCGCATCCCGTCCACCTCGTCGAGCGCCGCCACGAAGTGCATCTCGGAGGTGCCGGGGTTGGCGAAGCACGTGTCGACGTCGCTCGCCAGCAACGTGCGGATCAGCGCCTGGGCACCGTTCATGAGTCGAGCAGGGTGCCGGGATTGAGAATCCCGCGCGGATCGAAGGCGGTCTTGATCCGCCGCATGAGATCGATTTTCACCGGGTCCTCCAGTTCGAGGAAGTAGGCCTGCTTCTCGCTACCGATACCGTGTTCCGCCGAGATCGCGCCTCCCAGCGCCATGCCCGCCTCCAGGATCCCGTGCATCAGCGCGCGGCGCTTCTCCGCGTCGGGCTGGAAGACGGCCAGGTGGACATTCCCGTCACCCGCGTGGCCGGCGCCGGCGGTGAACGCACCGTTCTCCTGCGCGAGGTCGGACACCGTCTGGAGGTAGTCGGGAATCGACGCGCGGGGGACGACGACATCGATGATGTCGTCTGCTCCACGAGCTTTCGACACCCAGAACGCACGTTCCCGGGCGACAAGGAGGCGCGTGGCGGCCTGCTCCGGCAGTACGTAGAGATCGAGCGCACCCAGCTCGGTGAGGAGCTCCCCGAGGGTCTCGACGTCCTCTTCGACCCGGTCGGCGTCCTTGCCTTCCAGGAGGACGACCAGGTAGGCGAGTGCGGTCTCGCGGATCTCCTGGGGGATCCCCAGGTCGAGGTCTTCGCTCTCGGTCGTTGCCTCCATACCCAGGAGGTCGATGTACTCGAGGATGGTCGGGTCGACCCCACGTCGGATGATCTCGGGGATTGCGCCTGTGATCTCGGCGAGGGTGGCGAAGGGCGCGAGCACCGTGGCGGAGTGTTCCGGGCGTCGTTCGATCTTCAGTGTCGCCTCGGTGACGAGAGCGAGGGTTCCCTCGGAGCCGATGATGAGTTGGGTGAGGTCGTATCCGGTGGTGGCCTTCACGAACTTGCCGCCCGTGCGCATCACCTCGCCGGTGGGAAGCACCGCTTCGAGGCCCAAGACCCGGTGCCGTGTCACGCCGTACTTCACGGCGCGCATCCCGCCCGCGTTCGTCGCAACGTTCCCGCCGATGGTGGCGCTGTTCTCGCCCGGGTAGACCGGGTACACGTATCCGAGTGGCGCGAGTGCGTCGTCGAGCTGTTCGAGGGTCACTCCAGGCTGGACGACAGCGACCTGGTTGTCGGTGTCGATCTCGAGGATCTCGTTCATGCGTTCGAACGAGATCATGATGGCGTCGGGACGTGGGATCGACGCCCCACAAAGCCCGGTGCCCGCGCCCCGGGCCGTGACGGGCGTTCCGGCCTCGTCCGCCGCCCGCAGGACCGAGGCGACCTCGTCGGTCGTGGCCGGACGGACCACTGCGGCGGGAGCCTGCGGGGAAGCGGTGAGGGCCTCGTCGTGCGCGTAGTCCTCGCCGATGGCGTCACCGGTCAGAACGTGCGACGTACCGACGAGGTCGGCCAGGGAGTCCATCAGCGCCGTCATCCGCAACCTCTCCGAGACCTCCGGTGTACGACCGCCCGGACTGTACCGGCGGCGGGGGCCACTTGGTATCCTGCGCCCCACACGCGGACGTGGCTCAGTTGGTAGAGCATCACCTTGCCAAGGTGAGGGTCGCGGGTTCGAATCCCGTCGTCCGCTCCAGGGCCGATCTCTCGAGGGGCCTGTCAGCCGCGGCGCCGGCGGAGCGTGATCCCGGGGAGAGCCTCGAATGCTCGCGGGTCCGCCGACACGACCTCCCGCCCGGTTGCGTACGCAGTAGCGGCGATGATCAGATCGTGGGCTCCTCGTGGTCGACCTGCCCGACGAACCGCTGAGAGGAGATCGGCGTGGAAGCCGACCACGATGACATCGTAGGGGATGACCGGGACAACCGCGATGAGGTCGTCGACGAAGGCTTGTCGCTCGCGCTTTCGCTTCCCGGTGGATAGCTCGACGCCGACTGTCAATTCAGCCACCGATATCGCTGAAACGGCGACGTCATCGTCGTCGCCGATCACATCGTCGAGCGAACTCTCGTCGTGCTCGGCGTCGATCAGGAATGTTGTGTCGAGCAGAAGAAGGCTCAACGACGTTCCTCGACGACGAGCAGGTCGCGGAGTCCGTCGAGGTCCTCAGTCCAGGCCCGGTCGCCGCGGTGCCGGAGGAGAGCAGCTTTGACGTCGGCACCCCTTCCACTCGAGACGGGCTCGAGGTGCGCGACGACCTTGCCTCGGCGCACGATGAGGTAGTCGGTGCCCCGGTGTTCGACCGCGTCGAGGAGGTCGGCGAAGTTTCGTGCGGCGTAGGTGGCGCTCACCTCGGGCATAGCATCAGATTATCATATCTCGGTGCTCGACCGGCGCGGTTTCGCCGGGCACTTCTAGCAAGCACTAGATTAATTGGTTGGATGAACAGCCCGCTCACGGAGGAGCCCGCCATGGTTGTCGACCAGGACCGCACGCTGGCGGAGATCGTCGACGAGTCCCCGGGCTCGGCCCGGATCTTCGAAGGCCGCGGTCTCGACTACTGCTGCCATGGTGACCGCAGCCTCGCCGTGGCATGTGACGAGGCGGGGATCGACTCGGCGGAGCTCCTCGACGAGTTGGCCACCCTCGGTTCCGAACCTTCTGCGGAATGGACGGCGATGGGGCCCGTCGAGCTCGCCGACCACATCGAGGCCACGCACCACGCTTTCCTGCACACCGAGCTGCCACGGCTCGCCGCGTTGGCGGCAAAGGTCGAGTCGGTCCACGGCGAACGCCACCCCGAGCTCGCCGATGTGGCCGCCACCTTCGGTGGACTGAAGTCCGAGCTCGAACCGCACCTGGCCGAAGAGGAGCGGGTGCTGTTCCCGGCGATCCGGCAGACCGCGGTCGACGACGGGGTCACAGAGGGAACCGCGGACCTGATCGCCAAGCTCGAGGACGAGCACGACAGCGCCGGAGCGCTCCTGGCACACCTGCGGGCAGCCACGGGGAACTTCTTGGTCCCGGCTGACGGTTGCGCGAGCTACCAGGCTCTCTACGAGGGCCTCGCAGGCCTCGAAACCGACACGCACCTGCACGTACACAAGGAGAACAACGTCCTGTTCCCTGCGGTCACCCGAGGCTGATTCGACGTCAGGCGACGGACTCCTCGACCAGGTGGCACCGCAAGCGGCATCCGGCGTGGCGCGGGTCCTCGGGGAGGAGCTCGTCGACGACCAGGCCCCCGCTCTGCTCGGCGGCCCCGTACGCCATGCCGAGATGCAGCCCGCACACGGTGTCGGGATCGGCCAGTGCGGTCGTGGCGAAGGGGCAACACCCGAGCACGACCTCGACGGTGTCGCCTCGTACGTCGACCGTCGGTTCGAAACCTTCCCGGGCCATCTGCGCGACGAATGCGTCGACTGGGTGCGGCGCCGCCGCGGTTCCGAGGCGGTGCCGCCGTGCCGCCCGCCGACCCACCTCGACGGGCGAGTCGCCGGTGCGGATCACCTCGCTCAACAGCAGTGAAAGCCGTTCGTAGGGGCCCGTCACGCCCCACCGGCTCGCGGCCGAGGGATGGAGCGAGTAGCACAGCCGCGGGCGTCCACGACCCCTCGACGGCAGCGTGTCCTGGACGACGAGTTCGGCCTCGACGAGCTTGGTGAGGTGTTGGCGCACGGCGTTGTGGTGCACGCCGATCCGGTCGGTGAGCTCGGCGACGTCGAGTGACTCCGTCGCATCGGCGACGTGGCGGAAGATCTCGTGGCGGGTCGGGTCGCCCAGCGCCCGTGCCTGCTCCTGAAGAGTGGTCATCGTTGCTTCAACGTCGTCGCGTGAAGCTCACGCGCCAGTCACCGTCGTCGATCTCATCGGCGCGGTGGTCGAAACCTCGCTCGTCCAGGACCTTCTCCAGTGGTTCGGGGTTGAACGGCGCGTAGACGACGAGAACCTGGTCGTCCGCCAGCTCCGCAGCGGCGGCCATGATCATCTCGAAGGGCTCGTCGCCGGCCGCGATCACAGGACGGGCGTCGACCACCCGCGCGCGACTGGTGATGTCGATCGACCAGACGTCGGGACCACTCTCGACGGGTTCCCAGCTGAACTGGTCCGGGCGGGTCGCGTCGAGCTGGTAGCGCAGAGGGATCGGGTCGTGGTCGACGAGGAGCCGCAGAGTGTCGCCGGTGGTCAACTGTTCGAGGTGCTCGAAGATCCGGGTATGTCGGTCGCGGGCCTCGATGGGTCGCACGTCGAGGGTGTCCATCTCGTCTCCTTCGCCTCGGTCGCCGTATCAGATTATATCTAGCTGACACTAGATCTAAACGGACTCCCGGTCACGAAGCGGGCGGCGAGCGGCCCGACGATGGCGGTGATGAGCACGAACGCGGCCGCGAGTGCCCGCAGGTCGTTGCCGTCGGCGAGCGTGACACCCAGGCTGGCAATGACGATGGAGAACTCGCCGCGAGCCATCAGGACCGTACCGGCGCGCCACCGCCCTGCACGACCGACGCCGGCCCGGCCGGCTACGACCCACCCTGTGAACACCTTGCCGGCGAGGGCGACGACGGCGAGGGCAGCCGCGGGAGCGAGCGCGCTGAGCAGATCGGCCGGGTCGATCTGGAACGAGAAGAACAGGAAGAACACCGCGGCGAAGAGGTCGCGCAACGGTCCGACCAGATCGGCGGCGCGAGCCTGGACCGGGCCCGACAGGGCGAGACCGACGAGAAAGGCACCGATGGCCGCCGACACCTCGAGGCGCTGTGCGATGCCACCTACGAGCAGGGTCAGGCCGAACACCGCCAGGAGCAGGGCCTCGTCGGAGCCTGACTGAAGCAGGAGGCTGAGCCTCCCCCCGAGGTGCATGGCGCCGAGGAGGATCACCGCGACCACGCCCAGTGCGACAGCCACGGTGATCGTTGTCGCTGCCAGATCGCGTCCGGTCACGAGTGCCGCCGCGACGGGCAGGAACACCGCCATGGCGAGGTCTTCGAGCACGAGGAGGTTCAGAACGATCGGAGTTTCCCGGTTGCCGAGTCGGTCGAGCTCACTCAGGACCTTGGCCACGATCCCCGACGAGCTGATCCAGCACACGCCACCGAGCAGCACCGCGGCGGTCGTGTCCCAGCCGAGCAGCAGCCCGGCGACGAAGCCCGGCGTGAAGTTGACGACTGCATCGGTGACGCCCGGCAGCAGGCCGGTGCGCAGACCGTGCCGCAGCTCGGTCGTGGTGTACGCGAGCCCGAGAGTCAGCAGCAGCAACAAGACACCGATCTCGGCCACCAGGGAGATGAAGTCGGCACTGACGTCGAGCGGAACCAGCCCACCGTTGCCGATCGCGAGTCCGGCGAGCAGGTAGAAGGGAATCGTGCTGACGCCCAACCGGCCTGCGAGCCGAGCGAGGAGCGCGAGCACGAGAGCGACCGCGCCGATCTCGATGAAGACCACGCTGGCACTCGAGCCTGTGGCGCCGAGGCTGGTCACGACACGAGCAGATCGCGCAGTTCCGCCAATCCTTCCGACGTACCCACCGCCACCACGACGTCATCGCGTTCGAAACGGTGGTCGGGCCCGGGCGCGGGAATCGTCGTGTCGCCACGTAGGACGGCCACGATCGACGTGCCCGTGCGGGTACGAAACGCGCCCTCGGCAATCGTGGAGCCGACGAAGCTGGAGCCCTCGGGGACCGTGACCCAGTCGATCGCGAGTCCCTCGATGTGCTGTTGCACCTCGGCGACTGCCTCGCTGACAGGGCTGGCGCCGAGGAGTTCGGCGAGGGTCCGGGCGTCCTCGGCGTTCAGGTGAAGGGCGGTGGTGCAGGCGTCGGGATCGTCACGGTCGTAGACCGCGATCTCGCGACGACCGGTTCGGTGGTTGAGAACCGCCACCCGTTCGCCGCCGACGGTCGTGAACTCCAGACGAACGCCGACACCGGGTAGCAGTGTCTCCGAGACCTCCGGCATGGTGTCTCCCGTTCCACAGGTACGGATCGAATCGTCCAACCTAGGTGGGCGCCCGTCCGCCGTCCACGTCGGCGAGCGTCCTCAGGAGGTCGGGTCGACCCACTGACCCGGGCGCCGAGACGCCGGGCGGAGGTGGCGACGAGACCTCGGGCCCGGGTCCGTCGGGCGGTTGTCCCGGTTCTACTGTGGCGCGTTCCCGGTAGGGCATCGTCTCCTCCCGGCAGGAGGTGCTGTCATGTCCCGCTTCTTGTACCGAACGGGGGTGTTCTCGTCGCGGCACCGCAGGCTCGTGGTCGGCGTGTGGATCCTGCTGATCCTCGGCGCCGTCATGACCAACCGCGCCGTCGACGCCCCGTCGGTCGACAACTTCGATGTACCGGGCATCGAATCCCAACACGCCCTCGACCTGTTGGGCGAGCGGTTTCCCGAGCGCTCGGGCGCCACCGCGATGGTCGTGTTCCACGTCGACGACGGCATGGTGAACGACCCCGAGGTCGCCGCCGGTATCGCCGATTCCGTTCGCGAGATCGAAGCGCTGCCGTCGACGCTCAGCGTGACCGATCCGCTGAACGGTCCGGGCTCGGTCTCGAGCGACGGTTCCACCGCGTTCGCGGCCGTGCAGTTCGACGCCTCCGCCACCGATCTCGGGCGGGAGGTCCTCGACGAGCTCATCGCCACGGGGGCCCCGGCTGAAGGCACCGGGGCACAGGTCGAGTTCGGCGGCGAGCTGCCTCTCGTCCTGAAGGAGCGCTCCACCGGACCCGCCGAGGCGATCGGCGTCGTGGCGGCGCTCGTGATCCTGTACACGATGTTCCGGTCCGTGATCGCGATGGTGCTGCCGCTCGCGACCGCGTTGGCGGGCATGGCGTTCGGGCTGTCCGTCGTCGGTGTGCTCGCCGCCGGGGTCGAGATCCCGTCGGTTGCTCCGCAGTTGGCGACGATGATCGGACTCGGAGTCGGGATCGACTACGCCTTGTTCGTTCTGAGCCGCCACCGCGAGAACCTCGCCGCGGGGGTTTCCGTCGAGCAGTCGGCAGGGCGTACCAACGCCACCGCGGGTCAGGCGGTCGTGTTCGCGGGCGGCACGGTCGTGGTCGCCATCCTCGGGCTCCAGGTCGCCGGAATCCCGTTCGTGGCCGCGCTCGGCTACTCGGCGTCGGTCATCGTCGCCGTGGCTGCCGCGGTGGCGGTCACGCTTCTTCCGGCCCTCCTCGGGTTCGCGGGGACGCGCCTGGCGCCGAACCCGCGGGAGCGCCATCCCGACGGCAGCCCCAAGACCACCGGGTGGGTGTGGTGGGCGCGCTGGGTGTCCCATCACCCGTGGAGATCCAGCCTGGGGCGACCGCGGTGCTGCTGGTGTTGGCCTTCCCCATGTTCCACATGCGACTCGGGCAGGCCGACGCGGGCACCGACCCGACCTCGGCGACGCACCGGCGTGCCTACGACCTGCTCGCCGAGGGATTCGGCGACGGATTCAACGCTCCGCTGCTCGTGGTGGTCGACGTGAGTGACGCAGCGGATCCCGACGCCACCGTCGGGGCCATCACCGCCGGACTCGCCGAAACCCTCGGCGTCCGTTTCGTCTCGCCCGCCGAGAGCAACGCCGCCGGCGACACAGCGGTGGTCACCGTCATCCCGACCACGGAGCCACAGGACGAGGCTACGAGCGAGCTGGTCCACCGCCTCCGCAACACGACACTGCCGGCGGCCACCGACGGCACGGACGTCGAGACGTTCGTCGGTGGGGCGACGGCCGCGTTCATCGACCATTCCGACAAGATCGCGGCCCGCCTTCCGTGGTTCATCGCCGCAGTCGTCGTCGTGTCCCTTCTGCTCCTGACCGTGGTGTTCCGTTCGCTTCTGGTACCCGTCAAGGCAGCCCTGCTGAACCTGTTGTCGATCGGTGCCGCCTACGGCGTCGTGGTCGCTGTGTTCCAGTGGGGATGGGGCCTCCCGCTCGTCGGGCTCGACGAATCGGTGCCGATCAACGCCGTGGTTCCGATGATGATGTTCGCCATCGTCTTCGGGCTGTCCATGGACTACGAGGTGTTCATCCTGTCCCGAATCCGCGAGGAGTACCACAGCGGCAAGACCAACATCGACAGCGTGGTCACAGGTCTGGGTGCGACCGCGAAGGTCATCACCGGCGCTGCCCTGATCATGATCTGCGTGTTCCTCGGCTTCATCGCCGGCGAAGATCCCATCGTGAAGATGATGGGTCTGGGTCTGGCGACCGCCGTGGCCGTCGACGCCACGATTGTGCGCATGGTGCTCGTGCCGTCGACGATGGCGCTGGTCGGCGACGCGAACTGGTGGATCCCCCGTTGGCTCGATCGTGTGCTCCCGCGCCTCGACCTCGAGGAGGTTCGCAGCGATGCCGACTGACGGTGCGCCGACCGAGAGCTCGCCGACTCCGATACCCCGTCGGCTGCGCCGCGCTCTGCTCATCGGCATCGGGGCACTCGTCGTCCTGATCGCTGCGGCCGGGCTCTACATCGTCTTCGGTCATCGCGAACCCGGTGAGAAGTCGCAGGCTGATGCGCTGGAGGAGTTCCGCTCGGGGACGGCGGAGGCCCAGCAGGGTCCGACCGACCGTCCGGCTGCGGGTGTGTACTCGGCCACGGCCGAGGGAGTGGAGGACATCGGGTTCGGCCCGCTGAACGAGGAGTTCGGGCCCGAGGCACCCGTGACCGTCACCCACGGCGCCGAGGGCTGCTTCACGGTGCGCGTCGATCTCAACACCAACCACTGGCGCCGCTGGGACTTCTGTGTCACCGACGACGCGCTGGTGGAAGAGGGAGAGGTGACCTCGATTCAACGCGAGTTCCCCGGTATCAAGTTCGACATCGTGACGACGTTCACGTGTGACCCACCGTTCGGACTCCTCGGGCGCGATGGTGAGGTCGTCGAAGGCACCGGATCGTGCACGGGAGAGAACGACAGCCTCGAGGGCACCACGAGCGTCGAGGCGACCGTGTCCGGTGGTGGGGAAACGACGCTCGACGTGGCAGGGGAGCAGCGAGACGCCGTCGTCGTTCAGCGCGACAGCGTGCTCAGTGGTTTCCAGGGCGGAACGGAGACGGTGGAGCTGACGATCGACGCGGAGACCTGGATGCCGTTGCGCATCTCCTTCGACACCGACGTCGACACGGAATCACCACTCGGGCGTCGCCCCTACCGCGACACCGGTTCGTTCACGCTGACGACCCTGGAGCCGGCGACGTAGGGTGCGCGGTGGTCGAAGGCCATCTCCACGAGGAGCCCGGGAATGGATGAACTTGTCCACTACGGTGTCGACGACCGCATCGGCGTCATCACGCTCGATTCACCCGACAACCGCAATGCGTTGTCGGTGCAGCTCATGGGGGAGCTGCACGATCACCTGAAGGCGGCGGCCGGTGACCGATCTGTCCGCGGCGTTCTGCTCACCGCGACAGGAACGGTCTTTTGCGCCGGTGCCGACCTGTCGGCTGCTGCGGGCGCGGGTACCGGTCCGGGCTCCTTCGCCGATGTTCTCGTGACGTTGCGTAACTACCCCAAGGCGGTCGTGGCCCGTCTGAACGGCCATGCCCGTGGCGGCGGGCTCGGGCTCGTGGCGGCCGCCGACATCGTGGTGGCACCGACCAACGCTACCTTCGCGTTCAGCGAGGTCCGCTTGGGGGTTGCTCCAGCGGTCATCGCTCTGCCGTGCCTCGAGGCCATGACACCTCGGGCGGTGTCGCGTTACATGCTCACGGGGGAGAAGTTCGACGCTGTGGACGCCGCACGGGCGGGTCTCGTGACGGTCGCGGTTCCGCCTGACGAGATCGAAGAGAAGACCGCCCCTCTGCTCGATGCCATTCGAGCGACCGAACCGAACGCGGTGGCCGCGACGCGTGCGCTGTTACGGGACCTTCCGGCGATGGAGGTCACCGAGGCGTACGCCCACGCCGAAAGACTGTCGGCGTCGTTGTTCGCCTCTCCCGAGGCCGCGGAGGGAATCGCGGCCTTCATGGACAAGCGTCCGCCGTCGTGGGCCGAGCCGGGGGACTGAGTCGACTCGAGCTGCGGGCCTCAGCGGGTGAAGCCGTCGAGTCGTGACAGCACGAAGAGCATGACCTCGTCGGCGCCTCCCCCGATCGACATGAGACGCGAGTCCCGGAAGTAGCGGGCCGTCCACGTTTCCTCCATGTAGCCGATACCGCCGTGGAACTGGATGCACGTGTCGGCGACATCACGCACGAGCCGACCGGCCTTCAGCTTCGCGATCGTCGCAAACCGCGTGGTGTCCTCTCCCCGCATGTAGGCCTCGACGCAGGCGTAGTTGTAGTGGCGCAGCAGATCGAGTTCGGCAGAGAGCTCCGCCAGCCGAAACTGGATGTACTGCCGGTCGATCAACGGCTTTCCGAAGGCGTGACGCTCGCGCAGGTAGTCGCGTGTGCGTTCGAGCGCACGTGACATGGAGCCGACCGCGTTGTAGCACGCGCTCATCCGTTCGTTCTGGAACTGCGCCATCTGCTGGTGAAACCCGCGCCCGATCTCCCCCGATCGTGTTCGCCACCGGAACACGTGCGTCGACGAACGACAGTTCCGTCGTGTCCGACGCCCGGTTGCCGAGCTTGTCGAGAGTGCGGCTCACCGAGAATCCCTCGGTGTCGGTCGGGACGATGATCTGCGACATCCCCGACGTTCCCTCGTCCGACGTCCGGGCGAGCAGACAGAGCCAATCGGCCTGGACGCCATTGGTGATGTAGAGCTTCGTGCCGTTGATCACCCACATGTCGTCGTCACGTTCTGCTCGCGTGCGAATCGCGGCGACGTCGGAACCGGCGTCGGGTTCGGTGACGGCGATCGAGGTGACGGCCCGACCGGTGAGCGCCGGCTCGAGGTACTTCCGCTTGAGCTCTTCGGTGCCGAAGCGGGCGAGAGCCGGGGTCGCCATGCTGGTCTGGACGGCCGTGGCCATCGCCAACGCGGAATGGATGCGGCCCATCTCCTCGCAGAAGATGGCATTGAAGAAGTGGTCGGCACCCTCTCCGCCGTACTCGGTGTCGTATTCGAGCCCGAGCATTCCCGCGTCGGCCAGTTTCGTGAAGACGTCGTGGAGCGGCATCTCTCCGGCCGCCTCCCAGGCATCGACGTGAGGCTCGATCTCGCGTTCGAGGAAGTTTCGGACCGATGTGCGGAACATGTTGTGCTCGTCTGTGAACTCCATGGGTCGATATTGTCACGCGATGCCCACCAACCCGTTGCCCACGAACCCACGCCCCGCGGATGCCGGAACGAGAGCGGTCCGGATCGCCAACTGCAGCGGCTTCTTCGGTGACCGTCTGTCGGCAGCGAAGGAGATGGTCGAGGGCGGCGATATCGACGTGCTCACCGGCGACTGGCTGGCCGAGCTCACCATGCTGATTCTGGCCCGCCAGAAGGCGAAGCACCCCGAGGCAGGCTTCGCCCGCACGTTCATCGAACAGATGCGCCAGGTCCTCGGTACCTGTGTGGCAAAGGAAATCCGCGTGGTCGCCAACGCCGGAGGTCTGAATCCGGCCGGGTGTGCCGACGCCGTTCGTGAGGTGGCCGCCGAGATCGGCGTGGAGGTGACGGTGGCCCACGTGGAAGGCGACGACCTGCTCGGACGTATCGCCGAGCTCGGGGAAGCCGGAGAGCCGCTTGCCCACATGGAGAGCGGGAAGCCGCTCGCCGATCTCGGCACCGAGCCGATCAGCGCCAACGCCTACCTCGGGGGCTGGGGCATCACGACGGCTCTCCAGGCCGGTGCCGATGTGGTCGTCACCGGTCGAGTGACCGACGCAGCCGTTGTCGTCGGCCCGGCGGCGTGGTGGCACGGCTGGGAGCGCGACAACTGGGATGCGCTCGCCGGTGCGGTCGTAGCGGGCCACGCCATCGAGTGCGGCGCACAGGTGACGGGTGGCAACTACGCCTTCTTCGAGGAGGTTCCCGGGCTCGAGCACTGCGGCTTCCCGATAGCCGAGGTCGAGGCAGACGGCGCATCGGTGATCACCAAACACGAGGGCACCGGCGGGCTCGTCAGTATCGGCACGGTCACGGCGCAGTTGCTCTACGAGATCGCCGGCGCCCGCTATCCGAACCCCGACGTGGTCGCTCGCTTCGACACGATCCACCTGGACCAGCAGGGTCCCGACCGTGTGCGGATCTCGGGCGTACGCGGCGAGCCGGCGCCGTCCACGACCAAGGTCGCGATCAACTACCTCGGTGGGTGGCGCAACGGGACAACCTTCGTGCTCACCGGTCTCGACATCGAGGCGAAGGCGGCGCTGGCGGAGCGGACCCTGTGGCAGTCGATCCCCGGTGGCGCCGAGTCGTTCGACGACGCCGCTGCCGAGCTCGTGAAGGGGGAGGCCGACGGTCACGGCCTGTTGTACGTGACCGTGATCGACGCTGATCCCGACAAGGTCGGCCGGGCCTTCTCCAACCGTGCTGTCGAGATGGCCCTGGCGAGCTATCCCGGTTACTTCGGAACCGCGGCGCCCGCGGACGCGCGCCCGTTCGGTGTCTACTGGCCGGCGCTCGTCGGCGCGCAGCACGTCCCCGCCACGGTCGTCGTGGAGGGCGAGACGACGATCGATCCCGGCGCACCCATCGACGGAGGAGCGCCGATTCCTCCGATCGAGGTCGCCGAACCTGCCACCGGGTCCATTCCCGGCGGGCCGACGGAGTCCGTGCGACTCGGTCGTCTGATCGGGGCCCGGTCGGGCGACAAGGGAGGCGACGCCAACGTCGGGGTGTGGGCGCGCTCCGATGACGTGTTCGCCTGGTTGTCTGCGTTCCTGACACCGGAGCGGTTGGCGGAGCTGGTCCCCGAGATCGACGGTCTCGTGGTGGAGCGCCACGACTTCCCGAACATCCGGTCGCTCAACTTCGTCGTGAAGGGCCTGCTCGGCGAGGGTGTCGCCGCGTCGCTGCGTTTCGACGCCCAGGCCAAGAGCCTCGGCGAACGCCTACGCGCGGCCGAGGTCGATGTGCCGGTGAGCCTTCTCGCCGACATTTGATACCTCTGAGACGTCCCTCAGGTGTCAAATGCGTGGCCGGGCTCACGGGTCCTCCGGTTCTGTGCGCTCGGCTTTGAGGCGCTGGGCCTCGCGGGCCATTCGGCCGAAGCGTTTGCCCGCCTGTCGCTGAGCGCGCGGGTCGCCGCGGAGTTCGGCGGCGGCGGCCTCGCGACGCAGCGCCTGCCACGCCTCGAGTCGCTCCGGGTCGAGCACTCCTTCCTCGACGGCGCCGACCACCGCGCAGCCGGGCTCCTTGTCGTGCGCGCAGTCGCGGAATCGGCAGTCCGGTGCGAGTTCGCCGATCTCGGGAAACGCCGAATCGACGGAATCGGTCGTTGCCCAGATACCGAGTTCACGAATACCGGGCGAATCGATGACACATCCGCCCGATGTCAGGATGTGCAGTTGCCTCGTGGTGGTGGTGTGGCGTCCTTTGGCGTCGCCGCTGCGTACCGGTGCGGTCGCTGCCACGTCGTCTCCTACCAGCGCGTTGACGAGGGTCGACTTCCCGGACCCCGATTCGCCGATGAAGACCAGCGTGGCACCGACCGCCAGGTCGGCCAGGTCATCGAGTCCGGTTCCGGTGCGCGCCGAGACAGCGAAGACGTCCAGTGCCGGGTCGGCGACGCGAACCTCCTCCAGTAGCGGGGTGACGTCGTCAGTGAGGTCGGTCTTGGTCACGACGACGGCCGGGACCGCGCCCGCCTCCCACGCCAGGGCAACACCGCGCCGGATCCGTCCGACACGCAGAGGCCGGTCGGTTCCGCAGACCATGACGACGCGGTCGACATTGGCCGCCAGGAGTTGTGAACGGTCGGTGGAGGGGTCCCGCCGCTCCAGCAGCGACGTGCGTGTGAGAACCGATCCGATCGCGCCTTCGCCCTCATTGTCGATCACGACCACCCAGTCGCCCACGGTCACGTCGCCGACGGCGCCGTGAATCGGAACGTGCCGCGTCCCGGTCGGCAACGTCACGAGAACGGCGCTGCCGTCGTGGCGGATCACGCGACCCGGCGCCGCATCGCGTGCGTCCACCTCCGCGAACAGGGCGCTCCACCGGTCGTTCCACCCGAGGCAATCGAGTTCGGGGTACGTTGACGTCATCAGCGCAGCACTCAGGAGTCGAGCCAGTCCTCGAGGCTGGCGTCCTCCCAGTCGTCGGGTCCGTAGACCGTGCCGGGCTTCGGTGTCATGAGGTGCGTGTCGCCCCCGGTCACGAACTCGGCCGACCGTCGCTCCCAGGCGGCGATCCGCCCGTCGTGTGTGCCTTCGTCCGACAGCCCGTGGGTGGTGTCACGGTTCTGTCGCAGCCGTGTCTGGGACGCGATGTCGCTGGCCCAGACCATCACGACCTCGTGCTGATTGCCGAGTACCTCGTAGAGCCCGGTGGGCTCGTGGCCGTGGTCGCGCATGAAGGGGACGCGCTCGTCAACGACCGCTGCGAGGAATTCGAGGGCCGATCCCGGACGCACCGTGAGGAGTTCGTGGAGGAACAGCGTTCCACCGGTTCCCGCAGAGGCGATCTCGGCGGTCGTCGGGCTTCCCGGAACGCCCCCGCACAGACGGTCGAATCCACCGCGTCGCCACTGCGCGGCCGTGTCCCACCAGTCCCCGTAGAAGGCCTGGCGCCGTTTCAGGTTCAGGCGATCGACGTTGCGGGCCCAGCCCTCCCAGCCGTCGTCGCCCACGTCCCAGATGTTGACGACCTGCGGCCATCGGCCTCCGCCGGGCGCGCACACGAAGAACGTTCCCTGGAGTGTGAACATCCCCTGCATGCGTTGCACGGGCTCCTGAGCGACATGTTCCATGTACTCGTACTGACCCTGGCCGACGACGTCGACGAGCTCATGGAGGTAGAGGGCCCGGCTCATTGGGCGGGCACCTCGACCACGACCTTGCCGTAGGTCTTGCGGTCCGCGAGATCCTGGAGGGCCTGTGCGGCGTCGTCGAACGGGTACGGCGGATAGAGCGGCGGATCGACCGCACCCGTCTCGGCCAGCGCCAGGATCTCGGTCATCTGCCGCCCGAGCGAGTCGGGATCACGCATGATCGACGCGCCCCAGTGCACACCCACGATGCTGTAGTTCTTCAGTAGCACGTGGTTCATGGGTGCGTCGGGAATCCCCGCCACGAATCCGATGACGAGCAGGCGGCCGTCCCAGGCCATGCAGCGCCGCACCTGGTGAAAGGTGTCCCCGCCGACGGGATCGTACGCCACGTCGACCCCGCCACCCGTGGCCTCGCGAACAGCGTCGACCCAGTCGGCGTCGACGTGATGGTCGATCACGACGTCGGCGCCGAGGTCGCGGGCCAGAGCCGCCTTCGTCTCGCCGCCGGCGACAGCCACGATCCTGGCTCCTGTGGCCAAGCCGAGTTGTATCGCCGCCGTGCCCGTTCCTCCGGCGGCGCCGGTCACGAGGAGCCATTCGCCGGGCTCGAGTTTCGCGCGGTCGTGGAGGGCGAACCAGGTGGTCGCGTAGTTCATGGGGATCGCGGCCGCCGTGGTCGCGGTGATCGCGTCAGGAAGAACGAAGGCGCTCGAGGCAGACGTCACGACTCGCTCCGCGAGCCCACCACCGAAGAAGACGACCCGCTGTCCGACCTCGAAGCCGTCGACCCCTTCTCCGAGCGCAGCGATCCCCCGGCTGTTTCGCCGCCGGGTGTGTACACGTCGGGGGTCGGCATCTGGTACTCCCCGCGGCACATGAGCACGTCGGGGAACGACAGACCGACGGCGTCGACGTCGACAGCGACCTCTCCCGGACCGGGCTGCGGCGCGACGTCTTCTTCGAGCCGGAGACGATCGATCGGCTCGCCGATTTCGCGCAACCGCCATACGCGTGTCGTTGTACCTGTCGTCTCGGGAGTCGTCATGTGAGGATTCCTATTCCGTCGCCGATCAGCTTGATCCCGAATACGACGAGGACAACGGCCATGACCGCGTCGTTGTTCGCGGCCATCCAGTCCTTGGCGGACGTGAGCGCACCTTCGGCACGTTCGCCCATCAGCAGGAACGCGACCACGGGAGTCACGACCGTGATCGATGCCAGAACGATGAAGATCACGGACACCGCGACCTCCTGGCCGGTGGAGAGACCACCGGCGGCGATCGTGGCCGCCGCGGCGACCGTCAACGCGAGGTTCTTCGGGTTCAGGCCGGAGAGTGCGGCGCCGAGTGCCAGAGACTTCACGGGCGTGAAGCCATCGATCGCCGACATCCATCGGGGCATCTCGGGGGTCTCACCTCCGGGAGGGCGCCTCCGCCATCGGCGCAGAGCCAGGAACAGGAGCAGGACTCCCAGCACCGACTTGAGCCAACCCACGGTCGTCGACGGGCCACCGCTGTCGGATGTCGCGGTATCACTCGCGCTCGACAACGCCAAGACGACGATGACCGCGACCGTGAGACCTGCGACCCACCCGACGGCGAACGCCGAGCCGTTCGAACGCGCGCGCGGCGTGAACAGCATCAGGATGACGGCGATGATGGGGAACGGGCTGAGTGCGACCCCGACCGCGAGCGGCAGGATCTGCCCGACGACGCTGCCCATCTCTCGAGGCTACAGGGGTCCCTCGAAGAGGCGTACCGACCGGCTTTCTGGCAGTCTTCATCTCCCGCACGAGTTCCACCCGCCGATCCACAGGGGAAGCGATACCCATGAAGCTCGCGATGGCTTTGAACTACACGGGAGATCCGCGCAAGGCCGCACAGGACGCCGCCGACCTCGAGTCCGCGGGCATCGACATGATCTGGGTCGCCGAGCTCTACAGCTTCGATGCCGTGAGCATCCTCGGCTATCTCGCCGCCCAGACCTCGCGCGCTGAGCTGGCATCGGGGATCTTCCCGATCTACTCGCGCACGCCCACCCTCACCGCCATGACGGCCGCCGGGCTCGATGCCGTGTCGGAGGGCCGTTTCATCCTCGGCCTGGGGGCATCGGGTCCGCAGGTCATCGAAGGGTGGCACGGCGTGCCGTACGACAAGCCGTTGACCCGCACGCGGGAGGTCATCGACATCTGTCGACAGGTCTGGACTCGCGAACGTGTCACCTACGACGGCGACGTGTACCAACTGCCGCTTCCGAAGGACCAGGGCACGGGCCTCGGCAAGGCACTGAAGCTCGTCAACCACCCGGTCCGCGATCGGATCCCCGTCTACCTTGCCAGTCTCGGCCACAAGAATGTGGCGTTGACCGCCGAGATCGCCGACGGCTGGCTTCCGGTCTTCTTCCATCCGGAGAAGGCGGACGACGTCTGGGGGGCTGATCTCCGTGCCGGCGGTGCCAAGCGCTCGAGCGACCTGGATCCGCTCGAGGTCGTGGCCGGTGGAGCCGTGGCTATCTGCGACGCCGACACGGCAACCATGGTCCGCGACGGTGGTCGCTTCATGACAGCGCTGTACGTCGGTGGCATGGGTGCCAAGGGGAAGAACTTCTACAACGACGTCTTCTGCCGTTACGGCTACGAGGCGGAAGCCGAGCAGATCCAGGATCTCTACCTGTCGGGGAAGAAGAAGGAGGCCGAGGCGCTCGTACCCGACGAGTTCCTCGCCGCGACGACCCTCGCCGGCGATGAGGGTGCCGTCAAGGAACGCATCGAGGCGTTCCGTGAGGCCGGCGTGGCGCGGTTGAACGTGCAGGCCGTGGGTGGCGACCGCCTCCGGGTCATCGAGAAGATCCGGGAGTGGGTCTGATCCGCAGCGTCGCGACCCGTCAGATTCGACGCAGCAACGTCCCCGTTCCGAGACCACCGCCGCAGCACATCGTCACGATCGCGTGTTCGGCCTGCGCGCGCTCCAGTTCGTGGACGGCCTTGGTCAACAGGACCGCACCTGTGCCGCCGAGCGGATGACCGAGAGCGATGGCGCCGCCGTTGGGGTTGACGGTGTCCATGTCGGGCTTCAGCTCCTGCTCCCAGGCGAGCACGACACTGGCGAACGCCTCGTTGATCTCCACGATGTCGATGTCGCCCATGCTCAGACCGCTGTCGTCGAGGAGCTTGCGTGTCGCCGCGATCGGGCCGGTGAGCATCAACACCGGGTCCGAGCCCACGAGACACGTGTCGACAACCGTGGCCTTCGGAGTGACCCCGAGAGATTCCGCTCGGTCACGTGTCATCAGCAGTGCAGCGGCCGCGCCGTCGCTGATCTGCGAGGAGCTGCCCGCTGTGTGGACGCCGTCAGGCATGTTCGGCTTCAGGCCGGCTAGAGCCTCGAGGGTCGTTTCGCGCATCCCTTCGTCGGTGTCGATGCGATGCGTCGTCTCGGCGGGTTTGCCGTCATCTCCCATGTCGGGAGCGTCGATCGGGAGAACCTGAGCCTCGAAGCGCCCTTCGCTCCAGGCGTGTGCCGCTCGGTCCTGCGACATCTTGGCGAAATCGTCGACGTCGCCTCGCGTGATGCCCCACTTCCTGGCGATTCGCTCGGCACCGTCGAACTGTGACGTGAACTCGTGGTGTTTCCAGTAGTTCTTGTTCACCGGCTTGCCGACCGGCGGATCCTTCGGAATCGTCGCTCCCATCGGCACCCTGCTCATGATTTCCACGCCACAGCCGACTGCCATGTCGACGACACCGGATTTCACGAGCGCGAAAGCGAGGTTGGTCGCCTGCTGCGAGGATCCGCACTGTGCATCCACGGTGGTTGCGGCGGTTTCGAGGGGGAGGCCTGCAGCGAGCCACGCGTTGCGGGTGACGTTCATGGTCTGCATCCCGACCTGACCCACGCATCCGCCGACGACCTGCCCGACCTCGGCGGGGTCGACGCCTGCCCGGCTCAGCACCTCGGCCTGCACCGCACCCAGGAGATCGATGGAGTGCATTGTGGACAGTCCGCCGTTGCGCTTACCGAGCGGGCTTCGCACCGCCTCGACGATCACGACGTCAGACATGTCTCCGCTCCTTCACGGTCGGTGGGATTCCGAGAACCCCGTGGATTCAGGGTATGCGGAGGCCGACTCGCGAGGCCGGTGGACGATCCCCGACCTCGCCGTGAGCCGGTCTACGCTTCGCCGTTTCACCACACGAGAACGAGAACAGTCGTGACAACCGAAGACACTCGCCTCCAGGCCTGCGGTCACCGCCCGTGGCGCACCCGCGCTGTTGTCGTACTCGCCACCCTTGCGGTCGTGGCGAGCGCATGCTCGTCGGACGTTCACTGGGAATCTCAGAACGATCCTCCTGTCATCGACTCTGTCACCGTCACCGAGAACCCCAACAGCACGATCTCGGCGGTCCTCAACGTGACGACCGACGTTCCCGCTGTTGCCATCGTGATCGTCACCGGCCCCGAGCGTCAGTTCACCATCGCATCGCCCGACGAGCCGGGCACCGACGTGACGATTCCTGTTGTCGGTATGCGTCCGGAAACGACCTACGAGCTGAGCGTGACGGCGGTCGCCGAGGGTGGATCGAATCCGAGCGTCGCGAAGACCGAGTCGTTCACGACGGGCGCTCTGCCCGCCGACTTCCCTCCCCTGGAGCTCGTGACGAGCGACCCGGAGCGCATGGAACCCGGATTCACCCTGTTCGACGCCAACGGCCCGGCCCCCGAGGGAAAGACCACCGGTGGCACGGGCTTCGCGATCGCGGTGGACACCGAGGGGATTCCCGTCTGGTACTACCGCTATGAGGGAGGTGTCGGCGACGTCCGCCAGTTGGAGAACGGCGATTACCTCATGGGCATCGGCTTGGACCGCGCCCGCGTGGTCGATCCTCTCGGCAACGTCCTCGAGGAGTACGACGCGCGCACCGCGGTGGCGGACGCCGAGTCGGGCAAGAAGGACCCGTTGCCCGAGGACGGAATCGAGGTGGACACCGACAGCCTCCACCATGAAGTGGGCCTGCTGCCCAACGGCAACATCATCTCGCTCAGCACGAAGGTCCTCGACCTCGGTCCCTACGAAGACCCGCCCTGCAACGACGGCACCGACGTCGACGGCGTGTACCGCGTGGTCGACGACATCGTGGTCGAAGTCGAGCGGGAAACGGGAGAGATCGTCCGGCAGTTCGCCATCTCCGACATGATTGATCCCGCATCCGACCTGCACAAATGGGTGTGCTCCGTGTCCATTGGCGGGCTGGCCGACGCGCTCTACGACCTCGCAGGTCTGCGCGAATGGATGCACGCCAACGCCGTCATCTATGACGAGGACCGCAACGCGCTGATCGTGTCCAACCGTGAATCCGACCTCATCCTGGCCATCAGATACGAGGACGACGAGAACGGCCCCGCCGGCGAGCTCCTGTGGTCCTTCGGCCCCGAGGGTGACGTGGAGCTGGAGTCCGGCGAGTTCATGTACCACCAGCACGCCCCGCAGCTCCTGCCGGACGGTACGTTCATGTTCTTCGACAACGGCAACGACCGGCCGGGACACGAGGACGATCCCTACAGCCGCGCGGTGCGTTTCGAGATCGACGACTCCGATCCCGACAATGTCGTGGCGCGCCAGGTCTGGGAGTTCAAGCCGATGCTCCGAGGTGAATACGCGTACTCGTTCTTCGTCGGTGACGCCGACATGCTTCCGAACGGAAACGTTCTCGTGAGCTCCGGGGGCATCATCGCCCCGGGTCGCTCCGACCGGCCGATCTACGAGGTCGTACCCGACGACGACGACGAGGGTGGTGAGGTCGTGTGGCAGTTGATCGTCGTCGACACCGACGGCCTCTACCGGGCCGAGCGTGTCGAGACCCTCACCCCTTGGGATTCGTGATCAGCATTTTGTTCCGGACGAGCTCGACGACTTGATCGGATCCTGCGGAGCGCTCGACGCTGTCGAGGCATGGTTCCAGGTCGCGCGTCCGAAGTTGTGCGTGACGTAGATCTTGCCGCCCTTGCAGACCACGCCGATCCCCACCGAGTCGAAGCCCGGCGCCAGGATGTTGTGACGGTGCCCGCTCGATTTCATGAACGCGGTCGTGGTGGCACCCGAGCGCAGACTCGCGGGTCCCCGCAGGATGTTCTCGCCCATGGCGCTGAGTGTCGTGTTGAACGGCGAGAGCTTGAAGGCACCGCTCAGGTCCCTGTGCGAGAACGAGCCGGAGTCGGCCATGTGCTGGCTCCAGTTCTGAGCCATCCCTGCCAGGTTCGGGTTCCAGACCAGGAGTGGCAGGCCACGTGCGTGCCGCTCGGCGTTGAGCTGGTCGAGGATCTCGGCCTTGATCCGCTCGGTCGGCGAGCTCGAGTACCGGTGGGGCTGGGAGATCGCCGGAAAGCAGGCCGTGAGGCTGAAGAACGCCACGGTGGCGAGGATCAGGGGGAGGCGGACGAGATTCCGGCCTACACGGTTCCGTTTTGTGGGGACCTGGGCCATTCCGCACCACTCCGTCGCTCGGTGTCGCTCTGAGTGGTGTCTCGTCCGTCTTCCCCTCAGACTTGAGCACTCTTTGTGGTTGATCCGGTGGAGTGGCCCCAGGCCCTGAGTTCCGGGCGATTGAGGGGGTGAGGGGGCCTCAGGAGCTCTCGGCGGGGTTCAGGAGTGCCTGCATGCGCTCGGAGATGCCGTCGACGCCGGAGCCGTGCAGCGAGAGACCGCCGTCGATGACGATGTTCTGCCCGTTGACGAATCGAGCGGCGTCGCTGCACAGGAACACCACGACGTCGGCGATGTCCGACGGTTCTCCGACGCGCCCCGTCGGGGTGCGGGCGACCACCGCGTCGGCCCAGTCGGAGAACATTTCGAACAGAGGAGCGGTGAGAGGCGTGTCGATCATCCCGGGCGAGACGGCGTTCGCCCTGATGGTGGGGCCGTAGTCGAGCGCGGTGTTCACGGTGAGGGCCGCGACACCGGCCTTCGACGCCGAGTAGGGGGACTCGCCCCCCGAGGGCCGGGTTCCACTGATGGACGCCATGTTGACGATCCGACCGTCACCACGGTCGAGCATGTGCGGCACCGCGGCGCGGGTGCCGTGGAACACACCGAAAAGGTTCACGGCGACCACCCGGTGCCACTCGTCGACACCCCACTCGTGGACGGGGGTGACGTTGCTCGAGAACCCTGCGTTGTTGAACAGGATGCTCAGGCCCCCCATGTCGGCAGCAGCTCCGTCGATGGCGGCTGTCAGGGCGCTCGCGTCCGCCACGTCCGCAACTCGCGCAGCGCCACCAATGTCGGATGCGACGGCCTCGGCCCCCGATTCGTCGGTGTCGATCACGGTGACGTCCGCCCCGGCTGTGCCCAGAGCCCGCGCTGTGGCCGCTCCGATTCCGGAGGCTCCACCGGTGATGATGGCCTGGTGCCCGTCGAACAGTCCCATGTCGAACCTCGCAGATCGATGGTCGTGAGCGGTACGAGGGTATCGGCATCGGCGGAGAGTCCGAATGCCGACGTTACGCTGAGGCAGTCAGGTCCCGAGCCGAATCGTCGGGCGTCCGCGACGGGCGCGCCGGCCCACCGAGGTTGGTATGTGGAGGGTGACCCTCGAGGGGCTTCGGACACGCTGGGTGCGCCTCGCGTTCACGGGGACGGCGATCGTTCTGGGCGTCGCGTTCGTCGCCGGAACGTTCGTTCTGACCGACGCGCTGAGTGCCCTGCTCGATGACGAGCTCTCCAGGTTCTCGACGGGTGACGTCGTGGTTCGCTCGTCCGGAACTCTCGACTCCGGGGTCGGAGGAGATCGCGCGCGAGTGCCGGCGGAAACCGTCGATATCGTTCGTCAGGCCCCGGGCGTCGTGGCGGCCGAAGGCGTCCTTGTCGGGCCCGCCCAGCTCGTCGCACCCGACGGCGGGGCCGTCGAGGCAGCCATTCCCCTCGGGATGTCGTGGGGGGCGGACGAGCATCTGTCCGTCCTCGAGCTCGCCGACGGCGAGCGTCCGACCGCCGATGGCGAGATCGCGGTGGATACGAAGACCGCGCGGGATCACGACATCGACGTCGGCGACACGGTCGGAGTTCTCTTCTTCGGGCCCGCCGAGGACTTCGAGGTCGTCGGTCTGGCGGACTTCGCCGGATCCTCGGGGCGGGCGTTCTCGACGGTGGCGGCGTTCGACCCTCTCACGGCGCAGCGCGTCTTCGGCGCCGAGGGCCAGTTCGACCTGATCTCGGTCGACGGGACAGAGGGCCTGGACCCCGAAGAGCTCCGAGGTTCGGTCGCCGGGGTGCTCCCGCCTGATCTCGAGGCGGTCACGAGCGAGGAGCTGGGGGAGGAGAGCTCCGCGACGCTCCGCCAGAGCCTGTCCTTCGTCGGGGTTCTCCTTCTGGTGTTCGCCGGCGTCGGGCTGATCGTGGGCGCGTTCGTGATCCACAACACCTTCGCGATGCTCGTGGGCCAACGAACCCGTGAGCTCGGCCTTCTGCGCGCTGTCGGTGCCACGGGTCGCCAGGTCTGGACCTCCGTTCTGCTCGAGGCGTTCATCGTGGGTGCGCTGGCATCGGCCATCGGGATCGCGCTCGGGTTCGCCGTCGCCCGACTTCTCGCCGTGGTCCTCGAGACGGTGGGCCTCGAGGTACCTCGGGGACAGACGGTTCTTCAGGCCCGCACGCTGGTCGTGGCCATGGCGGTGGGTGTGGGGGTGACGCTCATCGCCACTGCCTGGCCGGCGCGGCGTGCCGCACGAATTGCGCCCGTCGAGGCGATGCGCGAGGGCCTCACGACACGGGAGGGGCAGCCCGGTCTGCATCGGCGCGGCATCGTCGGTGCAACGACCCTCGTGCTCGGACTCGTGCTGATGCTGGCAGGCGTCGTCGATGCAGTCCCGGCAGGTCTCGGGGTGCTCGGGGATCCACGGGCCGCCGCACCACTCGGCGCGGCTATATCGGTGGCGGGGATCCTCGTGCTGGCGCCGGCGATGGTCGGCGGACTGGCACGGTTTCTCGGCGCTCCGATCAGCCGATTCGCGGGTGTCGATGGCCGACTGGCGCGTCGGAACGCGCAACGTGAGCCGCGTCGAACAGCAGCGACCGCGGCCTCATTGCTCATCGGCACGTGCCTCGTCACGTTCGTGTCCCTTCTCGCCGGTTCGGCGAACGCGTCGGTCAGCACGGCGATCGACGACGGGCTCGAAGCCGATTGGGTGCTGACGGGTCCGCCTTTCGCCGGGTTCAGTCCCCAGGTCGTCGACGAGCTCGCCGCCGTCGACGAGGTCGATGTCGCGACGGGGTTCCGCCTCGGGTTCGCAAGTCTGGGCAACACCGTTCAGGCGCTCTACTCCGTGGATCCGGAGCAGCTTCCCGAGGTCGTCGACCTCGACATTCTCGAAGGCAGCGTCGAGAATCTCGCCGACGGCGGTGTTCTGGTTCAGGAACAGGAAGCGGAGGACTTCGGTCTCTCGGTGGGAGATCGTGTCCTCCTGGGATTCCCCACGGGCTTCGAGGAGGTCGACGTCGCCGGCGTCTACCGACGCAACGGGTTCACCGGCAACTTCGTGGTGAACATCCTCATGGGCGACGCGTTCTACGACGCCCGCTACGGCGAGGAGCTCGACGCCTTCGCTTACGTGTCGACAGCGCCGGGCGTCAGTGAGGACGAGGCACGCAGCGCCATCGACGAGGTGCTCGCCGACTTCCCCAACGTCGACCTCCTGAGTCGTGACGAGTTCAAGGCCGATCAGCACGATCAGGTCAACCGGGTCCTCGTGCTCTTCTACATGCTCTTGGCGCTTGCCGTCCTGGTGGCGGTGTTCGGCGTCGTGAACACCCTGTTGTTGAGCGTTCACGAACGCCGTCGCGAGATCGGACTGCTGAGGACGGTGGGAATGTCGCGACGTCAGGTCGCCGCCATGATCCGCTGGGAGTCGTTGCTGATCGCTGTGTTGGGAGCGGTCACGGGCATCGTGACGGGTGTGGTGATCGCGTGGGCCGTGGTGTCCACACTCAGCGACGACGGAATCACCGACTTCGTCTTCCAACCTCTCACGCTGGGCGTGCTTCTCGTGGCGGGGGCGGTCGTGGGGGTCGCAGCGGGCGCGCTTCCGGCGCGGCGCGCCGCGCGCGCCGACGTGCTCGAGGCGATTGCGGAGGAGTAGAGCCCGTCCGGCCCGGGACACGGTGACGGCATTGCTCGGAGCCCGCGGTACGATCATGCGCTCGGGCGATTAGCTCAGGGGGAGAGCGCTTCCTTGACACGGAAGAGGCCGGAGGTTCAAGTCCTCCATCGCCCACCGAGAAACCTCCGAGCGCGCTTCAGCATCGTGGTGCGAGTGTCGCAGAGCACCTCGGGCAGCGCGCGTCAGCCGGTGAAGGACGGTGTCGTCGCGACCGGCTGAGCAGCCGGTGCCGCGTCCGTCGGAGACGTTCCCGGGGGCGATTTCGGCGTCGTCGGGGTTGTCGGAGTGGTGGGGGATGTGGCACAGATGCTGTCGTCGTCGCTGATGACGGTGTTTGTGATGACCGGGTCGGGACCATTGGAGAAGACCTGGTTCTCCGACGTTGCACCGGTGGCGGTGTTGCCCTGGATCGTCGAGTCGGTGATGGAAACCGCGCCACCCTCGCTCAAGAGTCCGCCGGCGGAATCAGAATCACTCGACGCGCTGTTGCAGATGATCGAGCTACCACCAACCACCACGTCCCCACCCTCGGACAGGACACCCCCGGCGGCGTCGCCGCTGGTCGTCGTGGCGGTGTTGGCCGTGATGTCACAGCCTTGAATCGCCACCGGTCCGCCTTCGGAAAGGACAGCGCCTGCCGCATCGCCGTCGCCCGAATTGACAATGTTGCCCGTGATCGTGCAGTTGCTGACACTTACGCCGTTCCCCTCTGTCACGATCGGCGCGGCGTTGTCGTCGATGCTGCCGCCGACTCCCGTGATGGTGATGCCGTCAACCGAGAGATCTCCGCCCCCGTCGCTGACCAGGGCGCGAGCTGCGCCACCCGCGTTGATGGTGGCGCCGTTGCCGATGATCGCCAGGCTTCCGCTCGAAAACCACAGGATCTCACTCTGCAGCGTGATCGTGCCGAGACCGGGCTGGATCACCACGTCGTCGTCGCCCGGGTTGGCGGTGGCGTCGGCGATTGCCTGGCGCAAGGAGCCGGCGCCAGAGTCGTTCGTGTTCGTGACATTGAATTGAGCGGCACCGGCGGTCCCTGCCAGGAGGGCAGCAACCAGCAGGGTCGCACACGACAACACCATCAGTCGGCGGGCCACAGGAGAGTCGGATGCATTCATGGCGTACCTCCGGAGTCGCAAATCGCGTCGGGACGCTAACCCTTCCCGCGTTACTCCGCCAGGCCGAACTTCCGCTACCGCTCGCCGGTGGTTCGGCCCCATGAGGGCTCGAGGTCCCTTGCGGCCGCAAGGATTCAGGTGTCCGCCAAACCGGGGGATGCTCAAGTTGCGTATGGGGCCGATGTGGTTCGGGCCGTGCGGTGGTTGCGGGAGCCTGCGCCGCGGCGTGTACCCCGGTCGACTCGATCGATGGGTCTGACAGCCGTCCCATGAGGTCCACCGGGACACTGCATCACTCAGCGCCTGCGGGACTTGCGGCCCCGTTTCTTCGCCCCGCGTTTCCTTGCGACCGCGACGGCACTCGCGTGGGCGCGCTCGGCCATCGGGTCCGGGGGCAAGTCGAGGGTGACGTCGCGTCCGTAGCGGTGTCGTAGCCCTGCCAGGATCAGACGGTCCCGCAGGTCCGGGTTCTTCGGCAGCAGGGGACCGTGGAGGTAGGTGCCGATCGCTTCGCGGTACGCGGCTCCCTCGGTGCCGTCCTCACCGTTGTTGCCGTAGCCGTGGCGCACGCGCGCGAACGGTACGGCCGAAGGGGCGAGCGTCGTGCGTCCGCTGTGATTCTCGAACCCGACGACGTCGCCGACGGTTTCCTGGTGCGCGTCGCCCCACACGTCGCCGATGAAGCGCACGGAACCCGGGGGAGGAGCCACGGTCGTGCAATCGAAGACGCCGACGCCCGCCAGCTCGTCTCCGTCGGCCGTGCGGTACGAGTGGCCGAAGAGTTGAAAACCGCCACATACGGCCAGCATCGCGGCGTCGGCCTCGACCCACGAACGCAACGTCGAGCCGCGTTCGTGGAGATCACGTTCGACGTACCGCTGTTCGCGGTCCTGACCGCCTCCGATGAGTACGAGGTCCGCATCGTCGGGCATCGGGTCACCCACGTCGAGCATCGTGACGTCGGTTCCCACGCCGAGTGTCCGGCACCGCGCCCGCACTGCGAGAAGATTCCCGCGGTCCGCGTAGACGTCCATGAGTTCCGGGTACAGAACGACGATGCGAAGTACGTAGCCCGGTCCGGTCGGCTCGGCAGACGCGCTCAGGTCGATCTCGGTCGATCCGCTCACGGCGTCGTCTCCCAGTACTGGGCCGTCGTGGTCCGGCGGGCCAGAGCCTCGCGGACCTCGAGCATGGCCGTGTAGGTGAGCACCAGGTCGAGTCGCCCACCGGGTGGTGTGGCGGCCAGGCCGGCGTCGACAGCTCGCTGAGTGTCGCTCAGCGTCTCGTCCGGTGTCATGCCCGCGAGATCCAGTCGGAGCGCCAATTCGTCGGCCCGTGTTCCCGATGCGATGACGAGCTCGGTTCTCCCTGCGAGTTGTTCGAGGTCGGCGTCGTACACCCAGGAGATGTCGCGACCGTCCGCGATGCCGTCGTTGAGGAACATCACGATCCGAGGAGGCTGGTCGGCGGCGCGTAGCGCCCGGAGGACCTCGTTCAGCCCGATCGGGTTCTTTGCCAGCAGAAGCCGAATCTCGCGGCCGTCGACCATCATGCGTTCCTGACGGCCGAACACCGGCCCCACGGCCGCCAACTCTGCTCCCGGGTCATCGAAGGCCAGCCCGAGGGCATCCGCGGTGGTGTAGGCGGCGAGGGCGTTGTAGACGGTGTAGAGGCCCGTCACGGGCAGGGTGACCGGGAAGCTCGTTTCACCGGCGAACAGTGTGAAGGTGGTCGACTCGTCGCCGATGGTGACGTCGGTGGCGCGAACATCAAGTGTTCCACGCGTTCGCCCACACTCCTCGCACCGCCACACGCCCACGTGCCCCATGTAGGCGTGCTCATAGGAGAGGAGCCCTCCACATGTGCAGAAGTTCGCGTCGGTGGCGTGCTCGACCGCGTCGAGCGCCACCTCAGGGCTGTCGATACCGAACGTGACGACGTCGCCCGAGCCGTGTTCGGCGAGTTGTGCGACCTGGGGTCGTCCGCATTGAGGATCCGCGTCGGCGACCATTCGGCGCCGTCGAGCATCGTTCGCCACCGTCGCGACACGGCATCGACTTCGGCGTAACGGTCGAGCTGATCGCGGAAGAGGTTCAAGAAGAGCGACACGCGAGGGCGCACGCGGGGATAGAGGGGAACCAACGCGGCCTCGTCGATCTCGAAGACGCCGAGGCGCTCGGCGGCGTTGACCACCCGACCGCGCCGGTCGGCAGCGTCCATCAGTGCACCGAGGACGCCCCGCTCGAGGTTCGAGCCCGTTCGGTTCGTGACCGGATCGATGCCGCCGGCCGAGGCGAGCGCCGCCATGAGATGAGACGTCGTGGTCTTCCCGTTGGTGCCAGTGATCGACACGGCTCCGTGGCCGAGCTGACTCACGAGAGCTTCGAGAAGATCGGGCGCGAGACGCCCGGCAATACGGCCCGGTAGTGCTCCGCCGCCGCCTGCACGGAAGCGGCGCGATGTCGAACCGGCGATACGCGCGAGTCGCATCGCGCCGCGCTGGCGCGTCGTGAGTTGCGCTGTGTGCCGCGCGGAAACAGGAGGCGATGGCATCGCCGCCGAGTCTCCCACGAGGTCTCCCTCGTTGGCGGACAGGGCCGGTACGATCCGCGGATGCGTCGGTGCCTGAACGTGTGCACGTCGGTCGTGGTGGCAGCCACTCTCGCTGCGGCGTGCAGCAGCGGTGGCAACGACACCAAGGCCGATGAAGCCGACTTCTGTGAGCTCGTGCTCGGTGCGGCGCAGGGTGAGGCCGACTTCGACACGAGCTCGCCCGAGGGTATCCAGCGGACGCTCGACTACTACGAGCGGATCCAGGCGGTGGCGCCCGAGGAGGTCCGGGAGGACCTGGCTCTCGTTGTCGACGGCATCACCGCCTTCACGGGGAGTGGGCTCGATCCCCAGAGTGCCGGGTCGTACCAGGAGATCACCGACGCGCTCAACCGGTTCAACGACTTCGTGGCGGCAGAGTGCCTCGCCGACGCGACGCCGGACGTCGCTCCGACTGAGGCGCCACCCGCGCCGGAGTCGAGCGGCACCGGGGCGGATAGCGGGTGTCGCCCGAGCCTCCCGCCGACGAGTTCGCGCTGCTCCCCGACAACGCTTCGGAAGCCGGGCTGACATGGACCACGCCGGTCGTCGAGCGGCGGTTCCTCGAGGTCGAGCCGGACCGACGGCTCGGTGCGATCGTCTGGGGAGACGCCCCTGCCGAGATAGTCCTCGTCCATGGCGGGGCCCAGAACGCACACACGTGGGACACCGTGGCGCTGGCGCTCGACAGACCACTCGTCGCTCTCGATCTTCCCGGTCACGGTCGCTCCGACTGGCGTGACGACCACGACTACTCGCCGCCACGAGCGCTGTCGATCTCGAGTTGGCGGTCCGGGCGCTCGCTCCCGAGGCTCGCCTCGTCGTCGGGATGTCGCTCGGTGGGTTGACGGCACTCGCACTGAGTGTCCGAGCCCCCGAGCTGGTCCGACGCCTGATGATGGTGGATGTGACACCCGGCACCGATCGGGAGAAGGCGGAGCCGATCGCAGCCTTCATCGCCGGTCCTGAGGTCTTCGCCGACTTCGACGAGATCCTGGAACGGACGATGGCCTTCAACCCGACCCGGAGTGAGTCGTCGCTGCGACGCGGGATCCTCCACAACGCTCGCCGGAGCGACGACGGCTCCTGGGTGTGGCGCTACGACCGGACGTGGGCCGGAGAGATCGGCGAACACAGCGGCTTCGAATCCCAGTGGACCGATGTCGAGTGCCTGGGCGTGCCCACGATGCTCGTGCGGGGGTCGCTGTCGGGGGTCGTGAGCGAGGAGGACGTCGAGGAGTTCGGGCGCCGCTGTCCGCACGTCCGCGTCGTCGTGGTCGACGGTGCGGGCCACTCCGTGCAGGGCGACCGGCCGATCGAACTGTCCGAATTGATCGGCGCGTTTCTCGACGATCGACCGGCCGTGTGACCTTTCGGTGTGCAGGAGGTCGTAGTCTGAGAGCGCGGCGCGCGGGAGATCTGGACCTCACCGAACGGCCGGTGAGCGTGAGGCGACAAGGAGACGTGTGATCGATCACGGGCCCGTCCACCAGCTACCGGACACGGATCCCGACGAGACGAAGGAGTGGCTCCAGTCGCTCGACGCGGTCGTCGACATCAAGGGCCGGTCCCGCGCCCGCTACCTCATCTCGCGGCTGCTCGAGCGTGCCCTCCATGAAGGCGTGCAGGTTCCGCCGATGGTGTCGACCGACTACATCAACACGATCCCCGCCGAGTCGGAGCCGTGGTTCCCGGGCGACGAGAAGATGGAACACCGGATCCGTACCTTCGTGCGTTGGAACGCAGCGGTGATGGTGGCGCGCGCCAACCGTCGCTTCAGTGGACTCGGCGGTCACCTGTCGACCTACGCGTCGGCCGCTTCGCTCTACGAGGTCGGCTTCAACCACTTCTTCCATGGCAAGAACGACGGTGGCCACGGTGACCAGATCTTTTTCCAGGGTCACGCCGCCCCCGGGATCTACGCGCGCGCTTTCTCGAGGGACGGCTGAGTGAGGAGCAGCTCGACCATTTCCGGCGCGAGGTCGGGGGACAGGGTCTCCCCAGCTATCCACATCCCCGGCGAATGCCGGATTTCTGGGAGTTCCCCACCGTGTCGATGGGCCTCAGCCCTCTCAACGCGGTGTACCAGGCGCGTTTCAACCGATATCTCCTTCACCACGAGCTCGCCGACACGAGCAATGCGAAGGTGTGGGCGTTCGTCGGCGACGGTGAGCTCGACGAACCGGAGTCGACCGCGGCGCTCGGTCTCGCGGCGCGTGAGGGCCTCGACAATCTCGTCTTCGTCGTCAACGCCAACCTGCAACGCCTCGACGGACCCGTACGTGGAAACGGCAAGGTGATCCAGGAGTACGAGTCGGTGTTCCGCGGCTGCGGATGGAACGTGCTCAAGGTCGTGTGGGGGAGCCCGTGGGACGAACTGCTGTCTCGCGACGTCGACGGTGTTCTCGTGAAGAAGATGAACGAAACGCTCGACGGTGAGTTCCAGAAGTACGTCGTCGAGACCGGCGCGTACATCCGGGAGAACTTCTTCGGTCCGGATCCGCGCCTGCGGGCGATGGTCGAGGGTCTGAGCGACGATGACCTTCGGCGTCTCCCCCGAGGCGGGCACGACTACCGCAAGCTCTACTCCGCTTACAAGGTGGCATCGGACCACCAGGGAACCCCCACCGTGATTCTCGCCAAGACGGTGAAGGGCTGGGCCCTCGGCGAGGACTTCGAGGCACGCAACGCCACACACCAGCTCAAGACGATGAACGAGGCCGAGCTCAAGGCGTTCCGCGACCGCCTGGAGCTCGACATCCCTGACGAGCAACTCGAGGGCGACAGCCTCCCTCCCTACTACCACCCGGGGGAGGACTCCCCGGAGATCGCGTACATGAAGGAACGTCGTCGAGCACTCGACGGATTCCTCCCGGAGCGCGTCGTGCGGCCGCGAGCCGTCGTGTTGCCCGAGCCCGACGTCTTCGACGAACTGCTGTCGGGTACGGGCGAGAAGATCCAGGCGTCGACGACGACGGCGTTCGCCCGGCTCGTGAAGGCGCTCTACAAGGATCCCGAGATCGGACGTCGGGTGGTGACGATCGTTCCCGACGAGGCACGGACGTTCGGGCTCGACGCGCTGTTCGCCGACGTGAAGATCTACTCACCGCAGGGCCAGCTCTATGAGCCTGTCGACTCCGGGCTGCTGCTGTCGTACCGGGAGGCACCCGAGGGCCGGGTTCTGATGGAAGGCATCACCGAGGCCGGCTCGATGGCCTCGTTCACGGCCGCGGCCACGAGCTACGCCACGTGGGGCGAGCCGATCATCCCGTTCTTCATCTACTACTCGATGTTCGGATTCCAGAGGGTGGGTGACCTCATCTGGAGTTTCGGCGACCAACGGGGTCGTGGGTTCCTGCTGGGTGCAACCGCGGGTCGAACAACGCTCACGGGCGAAGGTCTTCAGCACTGCGACGGACACAGCCAGGTCCTGGCGTCCACGGTGCCGAACTGCCGCGCGTACGACCCGGCGTTCGCGTACGAAATGGCGGTCATCGTGAGTGAGGGCATGGACCGCATGTTCGGCGACGACCTCGAGGACTGCTTCTACTACCTCACCCTCTACAACGAGAACTACACGATGCCGCCGATGCCCGATGGAGTACGTGATGGCGTGTTGCGCGGGCTGTACCGGTACCGACCGGCGTCCGACGGGTCACGGCACGCGCAAGTGCTCGCGAGCGGCACGGCGATGCTGGCGGCGCTCGAGGCCCAGGAGATCCTCGCTGCCGACTTCGACGTGGCGGCCGACGTGTGGTCTGCGACGAGCTACAAGACGTTACGCGACGAAGCTCTGGGTGTGGAGAGATGGAACCGTCTGCATCCTGATGAGCCTCCCCGCACGTCGTACGTGTTCGAGACGCTCGGTGACGCCGACGGCCCGGTCGTCGCCGTGACCGATTTCATGAAGTCGGTGCCCGACCAGATCGCGCGCTTCCTTCCGCAACCGTTCCTGCCGCTCGGTACCGACGGCTACGGACTCTCCGACACGCGTCAGGCGTTGCGGCGCTACTTCGAGGTCGACGCAGCTCACGTGGTGGTGGCGGTCCTCTACCAGCTCGCGCAGCAGGGCGAGATCAGTCGCGACGTGGTCGTGGAAGCGATCCGACGTTTCCAGATCGACACCGAGGCGCCGGACCCGCTCACAGTCTGAGGGGGAATCAATCAGTCCTCGGGGTTGACGTCGGGGTCCCAGGGGACCGCCTCTTCTTCTTCGTCGTCCCAATCGTCGGCGTCGTCGTCGGGCTCGTCGCCACCCTCGACCACGTCGGCCAGCGACTTGGTGCTCTCCCGGAAGAGATCGTCGTCAAAACCCTCTTTCAGCTCCCGCGCCTCGCGGAAGCGTCGTGCTCTTCCTTTTCGGGCCACGACGTTCACCTACCTCGAACTGGCGAGGCACCCCGGGGGCGCCGACACTGGTCACGGCCCCCATGATCGCGCGTCGGGGCTGCCGATGGGAGACGGAATGCCCGGTTGCCCACTAGCGTCGCACCGTCGACGGGGCTGGAGGGGCGCATGGGAACGGGTGTGGGACCAGCGGGGGTGACCGAGATCGCTTCCTCCGTGCGGCAGGGGGACCGGACGGTTCTCGACGTGCTCGAGGAGGCACTGGAGCGCATCGCTCTCGGCAACCCGGCCCTCAATGCCTTCGTGGCGCTCGATCCGGACCGGGCCCGGGAAGAAGCGGCGGCCGTCGATGCCCGTGTCCGGGCAGGCGAGGACCCGGGGCCACTGGCGGGCGTTCCGGTCGGGGTCAAGGATCTCGAAGACGCGCAGGGTTTCGTCACGACCCACGGCGACCCGGCCTACGCCGACGACCCTCCCTCGGCGGTCGACTCCGTGGAGGTGGCCCGCCTGAAATCGGCCGGCGCAGTGGTGGTCGGCAAGACCAACACGCCGCCGCACGGAGTCCGCGCCGAAACCGACAACCGTGTCTTCGGCCCGAGTCGCAACCCGTGGGCGACGACGCGAACCCCGGGCGGTTCCAGCGGCGGCTCGGGCGCTGCGGTGGCGGCCGGCCTCGTGCCCCTGGCCACCGGCTCTGATGGTGGAGGCTCCATTCGGATCCCGTCAGCGGTGTGCGGACTCCCGGGGTTCAAGGCGACCCACGGAGTGGTACCGAACGCCGATGTCGGGGCGCCGGCGTGGGGGCCGTTTTCGACCCGCGGGCCGATGGCTCGCTCCTTCGCAGACATCGCCGTCGCTCTCGACGTCGTGAAGGGCCTGTCGAACAGGGACATCCTCTCGGTCGAGGTGCCTGGCTCGTTCAGCGACGCTGTCGAGCGCCGGTCGGTCGATGGTTTGCGAGTTGCCTGGTCTCATACGCTGGGCGTCGCCGACGTCGACCCCCGGGTGATCGCCGCCTGCGAGGTGGGCATCGGCGCACTCCAGGATGCCGGAGCGCGCGTCGAGGCGGTCGGCAAGGTGCTCGATGAGGATCCGCTCGGAGCGTGGGGCGCCCGATCGGCTCCCGGCACGCGCCACCACTTCAACCAGCGCGACATGGCCTGGAGCGAGAGGTTCGACGAGGCGTCGTTGCTGCTCGCCGGAATGGCCGAGTTCGTCGACATGGACATGCTCCTCGACGGCGAAGCCGGCGCCCACGCCGTGTTGCTCGCCCTGGCCGACGTCTTCGACCGGTTCGACCTGCTGGCGTGCCCGGCGACGCTCACCGTTCCCCCGAAGGTGGGGGAGGAATCGCCCTACGGGCCGGGCTGGGCCGCCACGATGACGATGCCGTTCAACCTGACGCGTTCCCCTGCAGCTGTGGTTCCCGTGGGTCTCGTGGAGGACGACGGTGACCGGCTCCCCGTGGCGATCCAGATCGCCGGGCCTCGCCTCTCCGACCTGCGCGTGATGAGTGCAGCCGCCGGCCTCGAGGAGATTCTCGACCCGATCGCCCCGCGGCCACATCGCGTTCTGTAGCGCTTCAGACGGAAAGAATGGACACGGGCGTTTCGGTACGGTAGAACCCTACTCACGTAGAGTGAGTAGAGGGATCCGATGAGACACGTTCGGTGGCTATTGGTGGCGACGGTCGCACTCGTCGTATTGGCCGGTTGTGGTCCCATCGGTCCCGGAGAGCCGGGCACCGGGCAACGCAACACCTTCCTCGAGATCACCGGACGACAGTTCGCCGACGGGCTCGACATCGAGGTTGTGCTCGACGCGGAGGGCGGCTCGCCGGGTCGCCGTTGCTACCTCAACGGGACTTTCGTCGAAGGCACGTACGACGTGCGCGACGGCCGGTCCACCGTCTGCTATTCGTTCGATCTCCCGACCTGGGACGTGCATCGGGCGTCAAAGCTCATGCAGGGCATCGGGCGTGTCTACGCGCACAGGCTCGTGCAGGTGGGCTCCACATGGCGTCAGGGGCCGATCACCGATGTCGACAAGTTCGCCGACTGCTTTGCGCAGTACCACGGCGCGAATCCCGCCTTCAACAACGACTGGGGTGGCCAGAGCTGCCCGCAGAGCTGGCGCGACAAGATCGGCCAGATGGAGGCGTTCGCCTTCCCCGCCAATACCAACCCGAAGTGGTTCTACCGCGTCCGATAGCCAGAAGAGGAGACACGTCGAATGACGATCACGAAGCGCCGGACCTGGGCCGTTCTCGCCGTGAGCGCGGTGATGCTGCTCGCTGCCTGCATACCGCCGAAGCCTCCGCCTCCCCCTCCTCCGGATCCGGGTCCGGGCTACGCCGACAACGCGACGCTGATGGAGCGCGCTCGCGACTTCGCCGCGGCGGGTGGGCTCGACATCGTGGAGTTCGACGGGTTCGCCCCACCTTTCTCGCAGGGATGGTGGGACACCCAGCTGTGTGGCGCCACGACCGGGTACCGAATCAACCCGTACTACAACTTCCAGGCCATTTGTGTGAACACGTACATCCCCTCGTTCGAGTCGCAAAAGGGCACCCGGACGATGGTGGCCGTGGGCGATTTCTGGGTCTGGTCGATGTCGTTCCACGGACAGTTTTCCGGACAGCCCTTCGATCGTGGTCCGTTCGGCAGCAACGCCCGGATCGCTCAGTGCTTCGCGCACCTGCACGAAGCGAATCCGGCATTCCTCGGTGGGGGAGGATGCTCCCCGGCCGAACTCGACCACATCGGCGCCCTGGAGATGGTCTACCCGCTCGACGGCAGCCCCTGGCCTCCTCTGCCCTGGCCGTACGGCTACCCCTGGCTGGGAAGTGTTGGCGCCGGATAGCGGCCGGTCGGACCGTCAGTCGTCGATGTGCAGGGCGGTGTCGATGCAGACGCCGGTACCGATGACGAGAAGCCGTAGCGGGTCTTCGAGGCGCTTGTTCATCGCGAGGACGTAACTGTCGCCGCCCGCCATGAAGGCCTTCTTCAGGCCTTCCCAGCTCTTGGTGACCTTGCCGATCTCGTTGTCGTCGGCGTCGAAGAGCGTGAACTCGCGATCACGCCAGTTCTTGCCCTTGAGGCGCCCGACCTTCTTTCCGCCGGCTTCGAGGGCGAAGCGAACCTTGCCCATCGTGTTCTCTTGTTTGATCGCGCCGATCTCGTTGCCGTCGCCGTCCTCCAGGATCACCTTCGACTTGCGCATCTTCGCCGGACGCGTGAGACGCAACACGACGTTTCCCTCGGCGTCGACCAGTTCGAACTTGTGGGTCATGTACTTGTCGAACTTGGTGAAGGCCCGCACCAGCTGTTTGGCCTGACTCTGGCCGTGCTGCTTGACGGTGCCGAGAACTTTGCCGTCGTTGCTCTTGATCTCGTAGTCGGAGCCGCTCTGGAGGATCCCCGCCGACTGCTCCACGAGCAGGACAGGCTCGTCGAGAAGAGTGCCCGTGCCCTCCCAGTGGATGGCGGTGCCGGTGAACTTCGCGGCGTGAGCGCCCGACACGAGCATGTCGCCGAGGCCGGTGGTCACCTTCTCGTCGGTTCCGAAGGGGTCGACGCTCTCCTCGCCCTTCGTGGCGATCTTGTTCGTCCACGCCGTGCCGTCGTGGTAGCGGTGTTCGGCCCGCTTGAACGGGTCGGTGTGCCACCCGGCCTCGATTGATTCCGAGTCGCCGGCGGGGGTCTGGTCGTTCTCATTCGTGTCGGTCATGGCCTGAGTGTCGCGCACCCCGCCCGCTCGTGTCGGGGATCGACCTCCCGTCGCCCGTTCGGTGGTACTCCTGTTCCGTGCCGCTGCTCCGGATCACGTGTCTCTCGCACGACACTGAGCAGCTCGTGGCTCGGCTCACCGACGACGCGCGGGCCAGCGAGGTCACCGTCGTGTCCGGTGTCGGCCGTCCCGAGGGAACCGATCTGATCTTCGCCGACGTACCCCGGTCCTCCATCGACAGCCTGCTCGAGCGCCTACCGGAACGGGAGAGTGCCGAGGGCCTACGCGTGTCGGTGGAGCCGTCGGAGCGGCTGTTCCCCGTCTCGGCCGACAGTGAGGCCGATCACGAAGCGGTCGTCTGGGCTCAGGTCGACCAGGACATGAGCGAGGTCGGGCGCCTCTCCTTGATCAACGTCCTGCTCGTCGTGATCGCGGCCATGATCGCCGCGGTCGGGATCAAGGAGGACCAACTCCTCCTCATCGTCGGTGCGATGGCCCTCAGCCCCGACTACTTCCCCATCGCGGATACCTGTCTCTCTGTTGTCCGCCGCGACTGGCATCGGATGAGGCGCGGTCTTCGGACTCTTTCGGTCTGCTACGCCGCCGGCGTACTCAGCGCCTTCGCACTGACCGAGGTGCTCTCTACCTTCGACATCATCTCCGCCGGCGACTCCCCGAGCCGCCAGCTCATCCTGTTTATCTCGGAACCCGACGCGCTTTCTGTGGTGGTCGCTGTGCTCGCCGGGATCGCGGGGCTCTCGCCATCACGCTTCCCGATGCGCGCGGCCTCGTCGGAGTGTTCGTCTCCGTGACGACCATTCCCGCCGCGGCGAACATCGGCGTGGCGCTCGCCGCGCGCAACCGACACGAGATGGTCGGTGCCGCGATCCAGCTCGTCGTCAACGTGATCAGCCTCATCGTCGCCGGGAGTCTCACGCTCGAGATCCGGCACCGACTGCGCCGATCGAGCACGAGCGGTGTTCGGCGCCGACCGGGCGTTGGCTAACCTGCGGGAACCGGGCGATTAGCTCAGCGGGAGAGCGCTGCCTTCACACGGCAGAGGTCGGCGGTTCGAAACCGCCATCGCCCACCAGAAATCCGAAGGTCAGAAGGGCCCTTCTCCGTCAAGGGCTTCATGAATCGTTGTCGACGCGAGCCCCGCATTCTTGAGTCCAGAAACCCGGTCCCGTAGTGATTCGCGGTCGATCTGGTCGAGGCGGGTGTCGCCAAATGTCGGCTCGATGCGTGATCGCCAGTAGGACTCGTCGCGGGCCCGAGTCGAGGCCGGAGGGAGGGGTGTTTGTGTCAGTTCGAAGTTCGGCGCCGTGTGCTCGTACGCCTCAGCGCCGCGCCGGCGAAGATGAGGAGTGCTGCGATGCCCAGGGCGCCGAGGGGGTCGACGCCGGTGAAGGGCAATGCGCTGTCGGTCCGCCCGGCGTCGTTCGGATCTTTGGCGGCACCCGGCGAGTTCGGGTCACTCGATGCGGCGCCCGGCGAGATCGGGTCACTCGATGCGACGCTCGAGTTGCCGGCCCTGTCGGTTGCGCGTACCGAGACGAAGTATGTGCGAGTGCTCGGAGGAGGGAAACTCGCATGGGTCAGCGTGCCGGCATCGGTCCAGTCCGTGATGTCATGCGCGCCGGCCGACGTCCCGACCGCCCACGAGTATCCGGCAATGCCGCTGATGTCGTCGACGAAACCACTCCACGTTGCGGTGATCTCCGGGCCGGCAGGTGCGGCAAGCGACTGAATCACATCGGCGGCATTGAGTGATGGTTGCTCGATTGTGATGCGGCCGATCTCCGGGTGCGTACGGGTCGATCGTTACACCATCGGAAACCGCGATCGGGCTGACCGAGGTGTCTTGGTTCACGGCACCTACTCGTGCGACGTAGGTTCCTCCGGGAGTCAGGGACAATCCGGCGGCACTCGCGGAGGTCGCGAGCCCGACCGTCTGCCAGTTGGTGACGGGGGTGTAGTCGGAAGTTTCGATCCTCCACTCGAAACCGACGACGTCGGGTCCGAGCCCCGCGGCGAGCGCGGTCCAGTCTGCCGCGAACGTCTCCGTAGACGCCTGGTACTGAATGTCCACGCCCGAGACCGTTCCATCGGTGACAATGAGCCGCACTTCCGTGCCGTCGCTTGTCGAGGGCGCGCTGACGTTCCCTGCCCCGTCGACGGCGCGGACGGAAACGTAATACACGGTCCCGACGACAAACGTTGCCGACGTGGTCGAGGCGCTGGTGGCCACTCCAACGGAGGTCCACGGTTGAACGTCGGTGCCGCCGGTGACGGTGCCGATCGCGTATTCATATTCGGCGATGCCGCTGTCAGTGTCGGAGAACCCGGACCAATTCGCGTTGAATCCCGCCGCGGTCTGCCAGTCGATGTCGGCGCCCATGCCGTCGTTCACGGTGCCGGGGGTGGGTGCGGTGGCGTCGACGGTGACTCCGTTGGACGTTGCGACGGTGCTGGTGTTTCCGACGGTGTCGGTGGCGCGTACCGACACGAAGTAGGTGGTCCCGTCGGACAGCGCGAGCGAGCTCGCCGTCACGCTGGTGGCTGTGCCGACCGGCGTCCAGTTCTTCACTTGGGTGCCACCGGCGGTGGGTGCCGATCGCGTAGTCGTAGCTGGCGATGCCGCTCGTCGCGTCGGAGAACCCGGGCCAGTTGGCCTGGATGGTAGACGTCGAGTTCTGCCACGTGATGTCGGAGGTGGTGCCGTCGTTGACCGTCCCGGGGGTTGGTGCGGTGGTGTCGACGGTGACTCCGTCGGACGTGGCAACAGAGCTGACGTTCCCGGCGGTGTCGGTGGCGCGTACCGACACGAAGTAGGTGGTCCCGTCGGACAGCGCGAGCGAGCTCGCCGTCACGCTGGTGGCTGTGCCGACGGACGTCCAGTTCTTCACTTGGGTGCCGCCGGCGGTGGTGCCGATCGCGTAGTCGTAGCTGGCGATGCCCGGCCACGAATCGCTGAAGCCCGACCAGTTCGCCTGGATGCTCGAGGTCGATGTCTGCCAGTCCACGTCGGTGCTCGCGCCGTCGGCGACGGCGCCGGCGGTGGGTGCGGTGGTGTCGACGGTCACGCCGTTGGACGTTGCGACGGTGCTGGTGTTCCCGGCGGTGTCGTTGGCGCGTACCGACACGAAGTATGTGGTCCCGTCGGCGAGGCCGAGCGAGCTGTTGGTGACGTTGGTCGCACCGGCGTTGCTGGTCCAGTTGCTGATGTCGGTGCCGCCGCTGGTGGTGCCGATCGCGTAGTCGTAGCTCGCGATGCCGCTCGTCGCGTCGGAGAACCCGGACCAGTTGGCCTGGATGGTAGACGTCGAGCTCTGCCAGTCGATGTCGGCGCCCATGCCGTCGTTCACGGTGCCGGGGGTGGGTGCGGTGGTTTCGACGGTGACTCCGTTGGACGTTGCGACGGTGCTGGTGTTTCCGACGGTGTCGGTGGCGCGTACCGACACGAAGTAGGTGGTCCCGTCGGACAGCGCGAGCGAGCTCGCCGTCACGCTGGTGGCTGTGCCGACCGGCGTCCAGTTCTTCACTTGGGTGCCGCCGGCGGTGGTGCCGATCGCGTAGTCGTAGCTGGCGATGCCGCTCGTCGCGTCGGAGAACCCGGACCAGTTGGCCTGGATGGTAGACGTCGAGTTCTGCCACGTGATGTCGGAGGTGGTGCCGTCGTTGACGGTCCCGGGGGTTGGTGCGGTGGTGTCGACGGTGACTCCGTCGGACGTGGCAACAGAGCTGACGTTCCCGTCGCTGTCGGTGGCGCGTACCGACACGAAGTATGTGGTCCCGTCGGACAGCGCGAGCGAGCTCGCCGTCACGCTGGTGGCTGTGCCGACGGACGTCCAGTTCTTCACTTGGGTGCCGCCGGCGGTGGTGCCGATCGCGTAGTCGTAGCTGGCGATGCCCGGCCACGAATCGCTGAAGCCCGACCAGTTCGCCTGGATGCTCGAGGTCGATGTCTGCCAGTCCACGTCGGTGCTCGCGCCGTCGGCGACGGCGCCGGCCGTGGGTGCCGTCGCGTCCTGGACCGTGACCCGTACGTAGTCCATGAGCATGCCGAATCCGACGCCGTTCGACGAGCCGTTCACGGCGACGCGGAAGTTCGAGTCGGAGAGCTGTGAGCTCGTCAATCCGGTGACCGTGACGCTGTCGGTGTAGTAGGTGTTGAAGGCTCCGTACGAGTTCCGGTACGTGCTCGAGCCGGTGTTCACCCAGCTGCTGCCGTTCCACACCTGGGCCTGCATCGAGATGGCGCCGGAGGCAAAGAGGTTGAGGTAGGTGAGCGCCGTGCGGAGCTCGAGCGTCGCCGAGAGGTTCGTGAGCCCTGCCGGCACGCTCGAGTCGAAGCCGAACGTCGTGAAGTTCACCGTCGACGTGCTCGCACACGTGTACCAGAAGAAGCCGTTCCAGCACGAGCTCGCGCCGTTCCAGGCCGCCGCGGCCGCGCCGTCCGACGCGGAGTACGCGTTGGCGATGTTCGCCCACTTGGTCACGTTGTTGCTGGCGGTCGGGGATCCCGCAACGCCGGCCGCCGCGGCCGGTGACTCGGCAATGGGAGACGCGCTCACCGCGAGCCCGACGAGAAGCGCGACGATCCATGCGGTGGTGCACCTGCGCGGCACGGACACTCCGCTCGATGGAGTTCGCATCCTGGCGCTCACTTGCTTGAGCATCTGGTCACTTCTGGGCTGGTGACTCATCGGCGCTTTCGCCTGGTTCTTGAGCCCGGCCGGGACATTTCGTACAAAGAACTCAACACCCCCTGGGGAGCCCGTACCCCTGTATCGGACAAGTCCCACTGGGGGGTTGTCCCCTTCTGCTCGAGATCGGTGCGACCAGGCAGGTACCGACGCCTCCGCCATTCGGCAGCCAGGGGGAGTCGAGGCCACGGGTGCGGACGCAGGCGTCTGACCTTTGCCGACTCGGTACCCGATGCCGCCGATTGCGGTGACCATTGGAGAAGCCGTCGGTATGGACGGAGGGCACCCTCGAGGTCGAGAAGACGAGATGAAGCTGGAGTGCGGCGACCCCTGTCGTGCAAGGCCGAACGGTTCACATGGTCATGTTCCCTTCGGAATCGGTGTGGGATCGCATGAAGAGTCGCTCGCCGATCACGATGGCGGCGATGCCTGCGGCGGTGACGTAGAGGATGAGGGCGTCGGAGGAGGCTTTGACCCACAAGAGGGCGCCCAGTACGACGAGATCCAAGGCGATCGCCGCGGCCACGATGGCCGGTCTCGCGTCGATACGAGATCTGAGGTGGCGGAGGATTCCCCAGTGGATGGCGATGTCCATGATGAGATAGAAGATCGCTCCCAGCGCGGCGATGCGTCGGAGGTCGAACGCGATCGTCAGGGCCATGGCGAAGACGACGGTGTAGATCATCGTGTGGGTGCGGACGGTTCCGGGTAGGCCGAAGTGACGGTGTGGCACTTCCTTCATGCGCGAGAGCATGGCCAACATCCGGGAGGCAGCGAAGACGCTGGCGATGACTCCTGAGGCGGTCGCGACGATGGCCAGGGCGACGGTCAACCAGACCCCTGCGTCACCGAAGGCGGGCCGTGCGGCCTCCGCGAGCGCGTAGTCCTGAGCCGCGATGATTTCGGCGAGGCCGAGATTACCGGCGACCGCGACCGAAAGCGCGATGTACAGGACGGTACAGATCGAGATCGAGATGACGATCGCGCGCCCGGTATTGCGGTGGGGGTCGATGATCTCGCCGCCGCTGTTGGTGATGGTTGTGAATCCCTTGTAGGCGAGGATTCCGATCGCAACCGCGGCGAGGAAGCCATCGGCCGAGAGTTCGAATCCCGCGCCGTCTGTGCCGCTCGTGAAGTTGGCGAGGTTGCTGAACCAGAGCCCGACGATGGCGAAGAGCGCGATACCGACGATCTTGATCACCGCCATCGCACCTTCGGTTGTCTGTATGACCCGGTTCCCCAAGAGATTCACGATGAAGGCGATAGCGAGAAGGAGAACGCCGAGCGCCGGTATCCAGGAAGACGCCGGCGTGAGATCTAGGATCTGGTTCGTGTAGGCGCCGAAGGTGCGGGCAACAAGGCTCTCGTTGATGACCATCGACACATACATGAACAGCGAGAAGACCCCTGTCGTGGCGCCGAGGCCGTACTCCTCCTTGAGGAACATCGCGATCCCGCCCGACGAGGGAAACGCGTTGGACAGCTTCACGTACGAATAGGCGCTGAACGCCACGACGAGCGCGGCAGCCAGGAAGGCGAGGGGAAACAGGTCGCCCGCTAGCGCGGCCGCCTGGCCGGTGATCGCGAAGATGCCCGCACCGATCATGACACCGGTGCCGAGCGACACTGCACCGACGAGACTCAGGCTGTCGGGAACATCCTCGGGCGCGTGCCCGTCCGATCCGTCGCTGGCGGAAGAAGGTCGTGGGGCGTCACCCACTGCCACTATCCGTGGCTCGGATCAAAGGTGACTCCCTCGCGCTCCTGTGCGGAGCGCACGTAGGCGACGATAGCGACGACGTCGTCGTCGGAGAGCCCTTCCTGGGGCGGCATGGGACCGAAGTTCCAGTGGTGGGGCTGCACGCCGTTCGCCACAGCTGAGAGGAACGCTTCGTCGGAGTGATGGTTCGGTGCATAGGTGACGTCCAAGAACGACGGTCCCTTGTCTGTTCCCCGAAGGTCCGTACCGTGACACGCGGCGCACGAGGTCTCGTACAGTGCTTGACCGCGCTCGAGGTTGTCGGTATCGACGCTCGGTTGTTCGCTGCTCGTATCGTCGCCTGCTCCGCAGGACGAGGCCAGCACCATGGCGGCGAGGGCTGCGGCGATACCCCGCGCCCAGCTTCCGCGAAGCACCGAGAGTCGGCCGGCTTCGACGGGTCGCACTCGTCCTCCGTGGGTCGGTTCATCCATGAATATAGGTGACAACTTGTAGTAGCTAGCGTTCTCGGGCTCCGTAGGACACAATCGCAGGATGGATACCCCGGAAGTGATGTGACGGTGAAGCGACGAGAGCGCGGCGAACTCGAGGCAGAGGTGATGGACGTTCTCTGGGACGAGGAGGACTGGCTCGCCCCGGCAGAGGTCCAACAGGCTGTTTCTGCGCCACGCCGTCGCCTCGCCTACTCGACGGTCATGACGATTCTCGTACGGCTCTGGAAGAAGGGTCTGCTCGAGCGGCGTCGACAAGGCAAGAAGTACCTGTATCGGCCCGTCGCGACTCGCGAAGAATTGGCCGCTCAGCGTATGCACGACCTTCTGGAGCAGGCGGGCGATCCATCATTGGCCCTCGGGCACTTCGTCGATTCCATGAATGCGGCCGAGACTCGGCGGCTCCGCAACCTGCTTCGGCGTGGGCAGAGTGGCGGGAGGCGCTCTTGAGTATCGCTCTGCTCGTTGTGGGCGTAGCGCTCGTCGCCTCGCCGAGATGGATGCAGGCTCGGCTTGGCGTTCTTCCTGCGGCTGAGAGCACGCGTGTCGCAGCGTCGGCTCTCACGTCGGGTGTGATCGTGGTTGAGGCGGGGTTGGTGATGCTCGCTCTTCCGACCGTGCTCCGTGCGGCGGGAACCCCACAGGTCGCGCATCTCTGCGAGGAGATCCTCGTCCACGTGACTCCCGGCGGTCCCGCCCTTGGATGGCTGGCCGCCGTGCTCGCGGTCGGGATCCCGGCGACGGCTCTGTACACGGTCTCGAGAGCGCATGCAGGCGCGCGCGTCTTCACGTCGATGCGTGGCTCGGCCGGCATGAGGACAGGGGTTCCTATGAGCTCGTCACCGTTCCGACGAGCCGCGTCATGGCTCTGTGCGTGCCAGGTTCCCGGCCTCAGGTCGTTGTCTCGGACGGCCTCGTCGAGCTCCTCGACGCCGCCGAGCTCGACGCGGTGATCGGCCACGAGATGGCACACCATCAGCTACGGCATCATCGGTTCCTCGAACTCGCGGTTGTCGTCGAGCACGCCTTCTTGTTCGTTCCGGGAGCACGGCGCAGCGCCCGTGTGCTGAGAGACGAGGTCGAACGCTCGGCCGACGAGAAGGCAGCAGAGAGATCGCAGGGTCCTCTACCGGTCAGCGCTGCACTCCATACGATCGCTCTCTGCGGCGCCGTACCCGACGAGCCTGAAGTCGTAGCGTCCGTCGCCGGCCGGCTCCGCAGCCTCAGCCGGTATGGCAGCTTCGAGATTCGTAGCGCTCGGATGCTCACCTACGCCCCCATGGCCGCTCTCGGCATCGTCGCCTTCGCCGTCGCGACGGGTTGGGTCACGGACGCCCATCACCTGCTCGCGCTCGGTGGCCACTGCTACTCCTGACGAACTTGTTCAGCGGGATGTCTCATAGGCGTCGCTGCGCCCCTGGACCTCTCGTCCGGCGCGCACGTCGGGAAGCAGGTCGTCGAGCGTCGTGGCGCCGACGGCTCCGATGAGCTTGGCCCTCACGATTCCGTCGGCGTCGACGACAAACGTCTCGGGGATTCCGGCAACGCCGTAGTCCAGCGCTGTTCGTCCACCCGGGTCGAGAGCCTGCGGATAGGTGAGACCGAACTCGTCGCGGAACTCCCGCGCCGCGTCAACGGAGTCGTTCCACACCACACCCACGACCTCGATCGATCCAGCCCACCGTTCCGCAAACGCGCGAAGGGCAGGCGCCTCCTCCCGGCACGGAATGCACCACGAAGCCCAGAAGTTCACGACGAAAGGTTCCCCCGCGAGGTCCGCTGAGCGAATGCGCCCGCCTTCCAACGTCTCGAGGTCGAACGTAGGTGCAGGTCGGCCGAGCAGAGGTGAATCCACCAGAGTGGGGTCTTCGCCGAGTCTGCTGCCCAGGACGAATGCCATCGGCACGACGATGACCACGACGACGGCGATGCTCCCCCAAAGCACGGGTCGCCGCGTTCGGCGGGGTCGCGCGTCAACAGAAGGGCGGTCCGGTTGGCCCGTCCGCCCCGTGGGCACCGGCCCCGTCAGATCGGAGGCCAACCGAGCCTCGCGAAATTTCGCTGTAGTGGGAGGAAGAAGGAGTTCCACACGTCCGTCACGAACAGGACTCCAACGACCACGAGCATCGCTCCGCCGAGTCGCTCGACCGTTCGCCCGTGGCGTCGGAGCCATCCCAGGGAACCACGCGCATGGTCGTACCCGAGCGCGAGCAGGACGAAGGGAAGCCCGAGCCCGATCGAGAACAAAGCCAGGAGCAAACCACCCCATGCCGCGGTCTGCGTCGCTGACGCAGTCGCGAGGATCGTGGCGAGGACCGGGCCTATGCACGGTGTCCAGCCGAACGCGAAGGCCATCCCGAGTGGCAGTGCCGCTTTGGGACCGCTCGGGACGCGAGCGAGGTCGAGGCGTCGTTCCCGAGTGAAAATCGGAATCCGCACGAACCCGAGCATTCCGAGGCCCATGACGATGATGATGATTCCTGAGATCTTGAGGATGAGCGGGAGGTTGCGGTTGAGCGCCGAACCCAGAAGCCCTACCGAGACACCGAGCAGTGTGAAGACGATCGTGAAGCCGCAGACGAAGAGCAGGGCGGCGCGCAAGGTGGTGGACCGAGCCTCGGCTCGGCCGAGCTCCGAGACGGGGAGCGCTGAAACGTACGACAGGTAACTCGGTACCAGGGGAAGCGCACAAGGAGAGCTGAACGACACCATTCCAGCCACGATGGCGATCACGGGGAGTGCTACATACTCCATTCAACGACGAAACGTAGTAGGTCAGGCGGCGTCATTGCGCCTCGACCTCGTCGCGCCGGCCAGTCGCGATCGTCGCCTGAAGCCGATGCCGTATCGCCGACATGTTGTCGTAGAATCACTGGCCGTGCGGGCAACTCACAATGACTGAGCCACGATGAGAGATCAAGACGTCGCAACGTCTCCGGCGGCGGATCGGAGCTCATCGCGTGCAGCCTCGATCGCCCTGGGAATCGCCGCTGCCGCATTGCTCGTGGATCAGATCAGCAAGGCGTTCGCGTTGCGTTGGTTGGCTGACGGACCGGTCGACGTCCTTGGCCCTTTCTCCTTTCGGCTCGTCGCGAATCGGGGAATCCTCCTCGGGATTCCCGCCCCCGTTTGGGTCGTTTTCGTCGCCACGACGGTGCTCCTGATCGCGTCGGTGCGCGCGTTGCCGACAGCGAGTGCTTCGCGTGCGGTCGGTTTGGGCCTGGCGATCGGGGGCGCACTGGGAAACGTAGCGGACCGACTCATTGAGCGAGGGGGCTTCCCCGAGGCCGCAGTCGTGGACTGGATCACGTGGTCGTCCGGACCGACCTTCAACCTTGCCGATGCCTTCTTGTTGATCGGTGTGATGGTCGCGTGGAACAGCTCAAACGAGGGCGGTCGCGACGCGGTATGAGCCACGGTGAGCGGCCTATTGCCAGGCGTGCGACGCCAGGTCGGACGACGACCGGCTCGACTCGTCCACCGCCAGGGCTACTTCACCTTGCGGAGGCGAAACTGCGTAACGATGCCACCGAAGCAGGAGGCGAGATCGGGCACCTCCACGGGAAGGTCGGCGACAGCGGCGCGTAGCTCGGGGAGTCTGAAGAGGCGATGGGCGGAGCCGTCGACGCCGTGGATGAACCGCGCCGGCGGCGTTTCGAGTAGGTCGTATCCGACGAGGACACCGCCGGGTCGGAGGACCCGAATCGCTTCGACGAGGGCCCGCTCCCACCTCATCACGTGGTGGAGCATGAGAAACGAGAGGACGGCATCGAAACAATCGTCGTCGAACTCAAGGCTTGTGGAGTCGACCTGGCGGATCTCGACTCGATCCCCGTACCTCGCGAGGCGAGAGGTCGCGGCGTCGACCATGGCCGGGTCGGCGTCGGTCGCAATCAGCCGGACATCAGGAAACCGCTCGAGCACCGCAGCGGCCATCGCGCCGCTCCCGGATCCGATCTCGAGCACGTCGCCGGAGAGCGCCTCGTCCGCGAGGGCCCACGGCAGCACTGAACGCTTCGCGAATGCCCGCCAAGGAGCACTCCGACAGAACGCCTGCTCGATACGGGACATCGTCGGCATGAGTCAGCTCCTTGATGTCCGAAGGCGATCTCGACGGGCGCAAGGACGGTTCATCGCTCGACCGCGTAGCGTTTGGGATACCGAGCGAACGCGCTCGCGCATTCGAGCGAGCAGAACCACCAGTCCTTCTCTGCGTACCGGAGCCGCCCCGCCGCCGTGTTCCTTTCCACGCGCATGCGGCACACGGGGTCGGTGAACCAGCAGCATGCGGATTCCGCAAGTCCGATCTCCCAGAGCTCTACCCGGTCGACCACGTTTCGGAACTCGAAGGAGCCGAGAGCGGTCGCGGGGAGGCCCAGTTCCCGCGCCACGCCCGCTACAAACGAGGTCGCCAGCACCTGACCGCCGCGCCTGGTCGGCGACTCGGGAGGCAACGTTGACGGTGTGTCCGATCCAGTCGTCGTCGAGCGGGGCCGCGGTCCCGCGGTGGAGGCCGGCGCGCGGCGAGGGGAATCCGGGCTCCTCCTGACATCGCTCGATGAGGCGCTTCAATGCCGAGAGGGCAGAGTCGGGCATGAGGAAGGCGAGCATCACCGCGTCGCCGATGGACTTGACGAGTTGGTCGTCCGGCTTGAGGACCGACCGGGTCAGGCCCACGAACCGCGCCACGAGGTCCGCGGCCTCGTCGTCCCCGTGGGCCTCGGTGAGGGCTGTGAACCCGGCAAGGTCAACGAAGGCGAACGTTCGATCGTGCATCACCTCATGGTCTCTGACGGTCGCGGGTTCGGTCGTCATGCCCGTCGTGGCGCAGCCACGCGGTGGAAGGTGCCCGCAGCGACGACGGTGATCGCCATGAGCCACACGATGGCGAGCCCGAGAGCAAAGCGCGTGTCGAAGCCGGGTGTGAACGCTCCGTCCATGAGGACCTGGACGGCACCGTAGCCGGGCATGAACCGGGCCCAATCCGGCGGCGCGGCGCTGAACATCGTGTTCTGGGCCAGGCCGACGTCGACGAACGGGAGCAGGAACATGACGTAGAGGCCGCCGATGCGACCGAAGAGGATGCCGACGATGACGCCGATCATCCCGTAGGTGAGCGCGACGAGAGCGGTTGCCGCGGCGAATGTGAGCCACACGTCGGGCGTGAAGTCGCGGGCGGTGATCAGCAACGACACGCCGGTTGCAAGAAGCGCAGCGAAGGCGATGATGCCGAGGCGGGCACCGAGCGCTTCGAGGGTCCGGAACCCGGCGAGCACGAGGCGGTGGTCACCCTCTGCCGAGTCGAGCACCACGAACATGCCCGCCAGGCCGGCGAGGAACGCGACTGTGATCGGCACCATGATCGCTCCGTGGACTTCCGTCATCGACAGGATCTCGATCGCTCTCGTCCCGCCTTCGGTGAGGCTCACGGGTGTCGGATCGGGTGGGGTCACGGCGATCGCTGCGGTGATGAAGAAGATCGGGAGACCGACGAGGAGGACCCAGAGCGCCACGTTGCGTCGGTACTCGCGGAAGCCGTAGCGGAGTGCCGCGAAGAAGCGAGCCCAGGATTCTGATCTCGCGCGGGTGCTAATGCGCGCCGGACGTGTGGATGCGGCGAGAGCCCACCAGGCGAGTCCGAGTGCGCCGAGCGTCCAGAACAGCGAGGCCCCCAGATCGCCGAGTGGTCCGGCGTGGCCAGTGTGCGCGTCGATCATGACGAGTGTGGGGAAGTGTGTCGGGAGCAGGCGGAGCACCGCGACGTCGGAACCACCCATGGTCGGGCCGAGGAATACGTCGAACATCCATACGAAGATGATGATGAGTGATCCGTTGACCTCCGAGTGGACCACTGCGCCGACGGTGACACCGATCGCCAGGTAGATGAGCGCGAACATCGCCGTCGCTCCCACAGCAAGCGCGAGGTCCGAGATGCCAGCTCGGAGCGCAAGGGCCAGCAGCGACCCGGCGACGGCGACGGTGGCGAGGGCGAGCGCGGAGAGCATCCGCGCGGTGACCACTGCACCGCTACCGGCACCCGCGGCCGCGATCCGCCGATCGGCAGCACGCGACCCCGTGACGTGGAAGAAGCCGGCGACACCGGCGATGAATGCGGCAGCCCATCCGGCGGTGGCGGCCTCGAGTGAACCCCGGTCGCCTAGGCCTCCGAAGACCTCGGCGAAATCCACGATCGCCCCGCGGACAGTGTGACGAACACGATCGGCACGACAGCGAGCAGCACGACGTTCATCGGTCGCCGGCCGTATTCGACCAGGTAGCGGCGCGTGAGCAGTGCGGTCACCGCTCGACCGTCCGGCCGTCGCGCAGGTGCACGATTCGATCGAAGCGTTCTTCGTCGGTGACGAAGTGGCTGATGATGAGCACGCTCCTCCCCGCCTCGCGTCGCTCTCGGGTCAGCTCCCAGAAGCGCAGGTATGTGTCCCAATCGAAGCCGGCGTAGGGCTCATCCAGGAGCAGCAGCTCGGGGTCGGGAAGGAGGGCAAGCCCGAGGTTGAGCTTGGCGCGCGTCCCGCCCGACAGCTCCTCGACGCGGGCTCGCGACCAGTTGCCGAAGCCGAGCGCGTCGTAGATGGGGTCTCGGGCTTCGGTGGCGGCGGTGCGGTCGAGTCCGTAGGCGCGTCCGAACAGCTCGAAGTGCTCGTCGCACGTCAGCCGTTCGTAGAGGACCGGTGTCTGTGGGCAGTACCCCATCCGCCCCTGGATCCGTACCGTCCCCCGTCGCGGGTGAGCGCACCCACGATGATGTTCATGAGTGTGCTCTTGCCCGAGCCGTTCTCGCCCACGAGACCGACGACCTCGCCGGGTCGCAGCGTGACGTCGGCGCCTCGAAGGACTCTGAGCGTGCGCCGCCGTGGCCACAAGCCCGTCCGGTAGGACTTGATGATCCCTTGTGCCTCCAGTACGGGCGAGTGCTCGTCGGGTAGCTCGGTCCCCGACGATGGGGCGTGTTGCGGTTCAGCCGTCAGGCTCATCGTGGGCCTCCTGTTCAGGCAGCACCGTAGCCCCCCTCCCCCGGGGGGTCAAGTGGGGAAAGTGAGTATCACGGCAGGCGGAAGTGACTGGAATTGGCTCCCCCCGGGGGGTAGGGTGGGCCCGGTAGCGAACGGAATACGGGAGCATCACCATGGGAATCGCCGAGGTAGGCGTGATCGTCGGAACGATCGCCACGGCCGGGTTTCTGGCCTGGTTCTTCTTCGGACCGAAACACGCGGGCCGAGCAGCGATCCGAGGTGGTGTCCAAGAAGTCGAGATCACGGTCAAGGGTGGCTACTCACCGGATCGGATCCTTGTTCGGGAGGGCGTCCCGCTGCGCCTCACCTTCGATCGCCAGGAGAGCGGCGACTGCACCTCGCGGGTCCTGTTCCCCGATTTCGGGGTGAGCAAGGCGCTCCCGGCGTTCGGGACCGCCACCGTCGAGTTCACACCCGAACGGGCGGGGGAGTTCGGCTTCGCTTGCGGCATGAACATGGTCCACGGGACTCTCGTCGTCGAAACCAGCGACGGTGTCGGAGCAGACGTCGACGACGTCGATGCGCAGGCCGATGCCGGCGTCGAGCCGCCCGAGACCGACGCGCTTGCTCACGAGCACGACGAGATCCCGACGGTGGACGTCGGCGCGGGCGTCGAGGTCGACGGGAGCTGGCACGGCATAACGAGCGACACCAGCGGCGAACTCGAAACCGAAGAAGACGAAGAAGCCGCTGCTCGCCAGGCCGAGATTGCGGACCTCTCTCGCCGAGTGCTCGTCGGTGCGATTCTGAGCGCCCCGATCGCGTTCGCGGTGATGGCCCACGAGCTCTTCCATGTGACCTGGGTACCGTCGGTACTACTGAACCGCTGGGTCCAGCTCGCCCTGATCGCCCCGGTGATGTTCTACGCGGGCTGGCCGATCCACCGGATCGGCTGGCTCACGTTGCGGCACCGCACGGCCGACATGAACACCCTCATCACGGTCGGTACGAGCGCTGCGTTCGGATACAGCGTGCTGGTCACTGTGGCACCCGGGCTGCTGCCGTCGGAGGTCCGTGACGTCTACTACGAGGCCGTCGGGGTCATCATCACTCTGATCCTCCTCGGTCGGCTCCTCGAGGTCCGCGCCAAGGCAGGGACCGGCGAGGCGATCCGCGAGCTCATCGGCCTCCAGGCCCGGACGGCCCGGGTCGTGCACGACGGCGAGGAACGCGAGGTTCCCGTCGAGGACGTCGTCGTCGGCGACGAAGTGATCGTACGACCGGGGGAGAAGGTCCCGGTCGACGGGGAGATCGTGCAGGGTCGCTCCACGCTCGACGAGTCGATGGTCACGGGTGAGTCCATTCCGGTCACCAAGGACGTGGGCGACACCGTCGTGGGAGCCACCATCAACCAGACCGGCGCCTTCCGTCTCCGGGCCACCAAGGTCGGCGCTGACACGATGCTCGCCCAGATCGTTCGCCTCGTCGAGGAAGCGCAGGCGTCGAAGGCTCCGATCCAGCGGCTCGCCGATCTGGTCTCGAGCTACTTCGTCCCGGCTGTGATGTTCATCGCGCTCGGGACCTTTGCCACCTGGTTCGTCGTCGGGCCCGAGCCCGCGATCACCTTCGCTCTCGTCAGCGCGGTGGCGGTGCTCATCATCGCCTGCCCGTGCGCGCTGGGGCTCGCGACCCCCCTGTCGGTCATGGTCGGCACCGGGAAGGGTGCCCAGCACGGCATCCTGATCCGCTCCGCAGAAGCGCTGGAGAAGGCGCAGAAGCTCGACACGATCGTGCTCGACAAGACCGGCACGCTCACCCGAGGAGAGCCCGCGCTCACCGATGTCGTGCCCGTCGGCAGCTTCGACCCCGACGAGTTGCTCGGTCTCGTCGCCTCGGCGGAACGCTCATCCGAGCACCCGCTCGGTGAGGCGATCGTCCGGGGCGCACGCGAGCGCTCACTGGAGTTGACCGAACCGGAGGGATTCGACTCGGTGACGGGCAAAGGCATCCGAGCGACCGTGGAGGGTCGCGAGGTCCTCGTCGGCAGCAGCCGACTCCTGGACGACTCCGGCGTGGAGCCGACCGAACTCCAGTCGGTCGCGGATCGTCTCTCCGAAGAGGGCAAGACTCCGATGCTCGCAGCGCTCGACGGCCGGCCGGCCGGCGTCGTCGCTGTGGCCGACACGCTCAAGGACGATTCGGTGTCGGCCGTCGCCGCACTCACGCGCCTGGGCGTCGAGGTCGTGATGATGACGGGAGACAATCGCCGTACGGCCGCGGCGATCGCTCGTGAGGTCGGGATCGGTCGGGTACTGGCCGAGGTCCTCCCGGACCACAAGGCACATGAGATCCGCCGGCTGCAGGGAGAGGACAAGGCCGTGGCGATGGTCGGCGACGGCATCAACGACGCTCCTGCACTCGCCCAGTCCGATGTCGGCTTCGCGATCGGTACCGGGACCGACGTCGCGATCGAATCCTCGGATGTCACGCTCATTTCGGGCGCGGTGACCGGCGTGGTCACGGCGATCACCCTGAGCCGGGCGACGATGCACAACATCCGCCAGAACCTGTTCTTCGCGTTCGTCTACAACGCGGTCGGGATCCCGATCGCCGCCGGCGTGCTGTACCCGTTCTTCGGGATCCGACTGAGCCCGATCATCGCCGCGGCGGCGATGGCGGCGAGCTCGCTGTCGGTGGTTGCCAACGCCAACCGCCTCCGGCGGTGGCACGCGGTACCGCTTCCCGATGCGGAGGCGATGATCGCGGAGCCCGCCGTCGAGACGGCAACAGAAGACGAGGACGCGCCGACGCCGGCGGTCACTGATCCTGTGTGTGGGATGACCGTCGATCCGGCGACGGCGCTCCACGCTCAGCACAACGATCGTGAGTTCTTCTTCTGCTCGGAGGGCTGTCATGACGCATTCGTCGCAGATCCCGAGCAGTTCGTCGAGGACCTCGTGAGGGGATGAGGACAATGCAACACATGACGACGCTGGCAGAAATGCTCGGAGACGGCTGGGGCCACATGGACGGGTGGGGTGGAGGATGGATGTGGCTGTGGGGCTTCCTGATGATGACGTTCTGGATAGCGGTGATCGGCCTTGCGGTCTGGCTCGTGATGCGAGGACAGGATCGCGGCACGCGCGAGCGGAACGATCGACCACGCGAGATCCTCGCGGAGCGCTACGCGCGTGGTGAACTGTCCACGGACGAGTACCACGAGCGTCTGGAGGCGTTGCGATGAGCAAGCCCGAGGCGCTTCAGCGCCTACGGAGCGCCCGCGGGCACCTCGACGCCGTGATCCGGATGCTCGAAGACGACCGCTACTGCATCGACGTACTCCACCAGCTAGGGGCCGTCCAGGCCGCACTCGACCGAGCCGCGGAGCCCATTCTCGACGCGCACCTGAGGACATGCGTCGCCGATGCTTACGCGGACGGCCGTATCGACGACGTGGCCGACGAACTCATGGGTGCCGTGTTCGGGAACCGTCGACCGTCGATTCGATGAACTGAGCACGGACCGCGCGGTGAGTGCTGTCGTGCTTGGGGCGGCATCAAGCAGGTGGACCCCCGCTTCTGGCTATGACTCGGTGACGACGAGGGTACCTTCCATGCCCGCGTCACGGTGTCCCGGCACGCTGCAGTAGAAGGTGTACTCGCCGGCTTCGGACGCCGTGAAGCCGCCGGATGCCGTCTCGCCGGGCTCGGCCGAGACGTGGGCGTCGAGCTCGTCGATGATGAAGTCGTGCAGCACGTCGTCGGCGGTGAGGGAGATCTCGATGTCTTCGCCCACCGTGGCCTCGATCATCGGTGTGCCGTACTCGAACGAGGTCGACGAGACCTCGATCGTTCGTGCGCCCGGAGCCACGGGGCTGTTCTCCGTGTGACCTCCGCCCTCTTCCATGTGTTCACCATCCGTGGTTGTGTCGTCGTCGCCACTGCTGCAGGCCCCGAGGACGAGGAGGGCTGCAGCAGTGACCGTCACGATTCCCACGGTCCGTGCTCTGCTTCTAGATCTCATCAGTGATTCTCCTCGCTCGGGGTAGCCGGCGGGACAGCCCGTGGCGATCCGAGAGGGCTCCCGCTTGCGCGTGCGTGATCGACGCTTCGACAATCATCGAAGTACGACGTCATGTAAGAGTATGACGTCATGTAGTTGCATATCGCAACCGCTGTTGCTACGGTTCTCGGAACTCGCCAGCCCCCTCTACGGAGCTCTCGTGTTCCCTTCTCGTCTCACGACGATTCTTCTCGTTGTCGCACTCGCGCTCGCGCTGGCCCTGCCGGTGGGAGCCGCGCCGCGCGCTGAGGTCTCGGTCGACGAGGCCAGTGCCGCTGCCGAGGCGGCCCGCGCCGAGTTGAACGCAGGAGCCGAACGTGTCGCCGACGCGCAGGCGGTCTATTACGAGCTCGAGAACGAGGTCATGGCGTTGGAGAGCGACATCGAGGCCGCGGAGGCGTACGCCGACGAGCTGCGTGCCGTGGCCCGTGATCGAGCGGCCGACGCCTACACCGGCGGCAACGTCGACTTCGCCGAGGCTCTCGGGAGCGACAACGTTCTCGATGTCGCGCGCAAGACGCAGCTGCTCGAGCAGCTCAAGGCCGACGACGACCAGAAGGTCGAGGAGCTCGGAGCACTCGAAGAGGATCTCGACCGCCAACGCGCCGAGCTCGATGCCAAGAAGGAGGACCAGGCTGCCGCGCTCGAGAAGATGGAATCCGAGATCGCGGACCTCGAGGAGAAGGCTGCTGCCGCCGAATCAGTGCTCGCTGAAGCGCGCGAGCAGGCGCGCATCGAAGCCGAACGCGCCGCCGCGGCGGAGGCCGCCCGTGCCGCGGAAGCCGCGGCCCGCGCCAGTCGCGACGCTGCTGCCGCCGCGGCAGCCCAGCAGGCTGCCCCTGCTCCCGCGGCTCCCGCGCCCTCGGGTCCCGTAGGAAACCTGGGCGGTTCGCCCGGTGGCCCGGGCAACATCATCTGCCCGTTCCCCGGCCACGCCGGCTTCTCCGACTCATGGGGTGATCCCCGCTCAGGCGGTCGCTCCCACCAAGGTGTCGACATGGGTGGGCCCTACGGCGGCGCGCTCGTGGCGGTCGTGTCGGGAAATGTCTCCTTCGGCGACATGGGTGGCGGCGGAATGGGCGCGACTCTGAGCGGAAGCGACGGCAACGTCTACCTGTACATGCACATGTCGGGCTACGGCAAGGGTGGCGCCGTTCAGCAGGGTGACGTGATCGGCTACAACGGCGCCACCGGTAACGGAACCCCGGGCTTCAACCACCTCCACTTCGAGGTGCACCCCGGCGGCGGCGGTGCGACGAACCCCTATCCGTGGGTCGCGCCCGTCTGCTGACCCAGGGGGTCTGCGGGGTAGTGAACTGGGAATGGATCAGTCCGCGGGTTTGGTCTCCGCGTCGCTGAACAGATCTGTCAGACCTGCATGTCAGAGGTGGTTCTGAGTTCGGCCGTTGTGAACGACGGGCATCACGGCGACGCCTGCCCGGTAGGGTCGAAGCTGTGTCTGCCGCGCGTGCCGTCGCCGCACTGCTGATCGGGGTCGTCGTGGTGAGCTGCGGGGGACCGGATGGGGAATCGGGGAATTCGACGGTAACGGGTCCGGTGACAGGGGGATCACACGGATTCCCGGCCACGAGCGCCCCGGTCGACCTCGCCGCGGACGGTTATGTCGAGGAGGAGTTCTTCCTCGAAGGCACCGCGACGTCCTACGAGCCGTCCGGCACATGGTCGGCTGATGGCGTCTGGCCGGTGGTGGAGCACTCGAGCGCTCCGTACAAGACCCGCCTGCTCGTGCGGCGTCCCACCGACCCCGACCGGTTCAACGGAACCGTGGTGGTGGAGTGGTTCAACGTGACCTCGAACATCGACCTGGATCCCGACTTCGGCTTCGCGAGTGAGGAGATCCTGCGTGAGGGATACGCGTGGGTGGGCGTGACCGCCCAGGCCGTGGGTATCACGAGCACCGGCGGTAGCCCGTTGGGAGACGCCGTGGTAGGTCTCCAGGCCTGGGATCCCGAGCGGTACGGCTCCCTCGACCACCCGGGCGACAGCTACTCGTACGACATCTTCTCGCAAGCCGGCGAGGCCCTCGTCTCACCGGACGGTGTCGATTTGCTCGGTGGTTTGGAACCCGAGCGCCTGATCGCTGATGGCGAGTCTCAGAGCGCGTACCGGATGCTCACGTATGTGAACGCGATCCATCCCGAGTCGGCCGTCTACGACGGCTTCCTCATCCACAGTCGCAACGGTTCCGGTGCGCCCCTCGGCGACGGCCTGGTGGGTGGTGTCCCCACCCCCGCCCAGGTGCGCGCCGACTCCACCACCCCGGTGTTCCAGGTACTCACCGAAACCGACCTGTTCAGCCTGGGCGAGGCAGACGCCGCGTTCCCGGGAGCCCGCCAGCCGGACACCGACGTCGTCCACACCTGGGAGCTCGCAGGAACCGCACACGCCGACGCGCACTACCTCGAGGCGCTGCTCTCCCAGGGGCGCCGCCAGTACGACGACTTCATCGATCTCACACCGATCCTCGGCGTGGTCAACACAGCGCCTCAGTACGTCGCGGTCAACGCGGCGCTTCACGCGCTCGACTCCTGGATACGTGAGGGCACTCCGCCTGGCACCGCGCCACCGATCGAGACGCGAGACGGCGCCATCGCGCGTGATTCCGACGGCAACGCGCTCGGAGGACTCCGCCTTCCCCACGTCGAGGTTCCCGTCGCGATGCTCAGCGGCGAGGGCGACATCCCCTTGTCAGGCCAGACCATCCCCTTCGATGAGGCCAGGCTGCATCAGCTCTACCCGGATCACGACACGTACGTTCAGCAGGTCGAAGCGGCAGCGGCGCGTTCGGTGGACGCGGGCTACCTGCTGCCGGCGGACGCCGAGGTACTCGTCGCTGATGCACGCGCGAGTGACATCGGGACCTGAGCGAGTCGCGGAAGGGCGTTACCCTCGGGAGCGCCATGGCTCTAAAAAACGCATGGGACGCGATCGTTGTGGGGTCGGGGCCGGGAGGCCTCACGTGCGCGGCGTATCTCTCGGCACTCGGACGGCGTGTTCTCGTCCTCGAGCAGCACGATCTCGCCGGTGGGAACTGTCAGGTGTTCCGCCGCCACCTCGGCGGTCACGATTACGAGTTCGACGTGGGCCTCCACTACCTGGGCGATTCCGGGCCGACCGGATCGATCCCCACCGTGCTGCGCGGCCTCGGGCTCGCCGACCGGATCACCTTCCGCGATCTGGATCCGGACGGTTTCGACACGCTCGTCTTCCCCGACTTCACGATTCGGGTGCCCGCGGGTTGGGACGCCTACAGGGACAGGGTCGTCGCCCAGTTCCCTGATGAGGAGGAGGGTCTCGACCGTTACTTCGCCGTGCTGAGAGCGCTGCCCGGCGAAGCGAACGCGCTGATGGTCGGCGGCGAGGCCGACGCGCCGACACTCCTCGAATGGGGGCTGCGACCCCTGGCGGACCTCTTCGCCCACTGCGGCCTGTCGCAGGAGGCGATCGCGGTTCTCGACCACTGGAGCGGTCTGTACGGATCAGGACCACAGGAGTCGACGGCGGTCATGCACGCCATCATCGCCCATCACTACATGCACGGTGCGTGCTACCCCGAAGGTGGCGGCCAGGTGATTCCGGCGCGCCTCGTGGAAGTGGTCGAGTCGCTCGGGGGGGAAGTACGGACGCTCGCCAAGGTCGACGAGATCCTGGTCGACGGCGGCACGGTCGCCGGCGTTCGACTCCGAGTCGGGTGAGACCCTGCATGCTCCTGTCGTGGTTTCGAACGCCGACTACAAGCGGACGATGCTCTCGCTCGTCGACCGGTCCGCGCTGGCTCCCGAGACGGTCGAGAGAGCGGAAGCCGCGGTGATGTCGCTTCCGCTCGTCGTTGCCTACGTCATCGTCGACATCGATCTCACCGAGCGGGTTCCGAACACCAACTACTTCGTGTTTCCCACCTATGACGTGGAGGCCGAATACGCACGGCTCGAGGCCGGCGAGCCCGGAAGGGTGCCGTTCTCATACGTGTCGATGGCGTCGGTGAAGGACCCCGACCACGCCGCGCTGTGCCCACCCGGATACTCCAACTTCCAGATCATGACGCTCGGGCCTCGCGGTCATGAGGCGTGGGGTGTCGGCACCGGCCCGGCGGACGGCCGGCGGTACCGCCGCGACGCCACCTACCGGGAGCGCAAGGAGCAGATCACGTCCCAGCTCATCGAACAGGCCGAACAGGTCCTCGGGCCCTTCCGCGACCACATCGTGCATCTCGAGACGGCGACGCCGCTGACCCAGGAGCGCTACACGCTCTCCACCGACGGCACCTCATACGGCCTGCGCTTCTCGCCCGACCAGACCGGGCCGATGCGCCCCGGGTACCGGACGGAGATCGAGGGCTCTTTCTCGTCGGGGCCAGCACGACGACCGGACACGGCATCGCCGGAACCATGATCGGCGGCGTGATGTGCGCGGGTGCCGTGACGGGCCGCAGCCTCATGCACGAGCTCTCCAGTGGCGCGGTCCTCGTCGATCCCGGTGTGTTGCCGCACACCCCGCAGGACTGGGATCCCGTCGCGGTGAGTCGGGGGCTCGCGCTCCGGAGCCGGCGCGACGAGGGAAGAACCGCTCGCGCCGCGAAATGAGACCCGACAGGCCCTGAGTCACGAGGGTCAGGACGGCGCGGGACGCGAGGTCTCTCGGGCCGACTCGACGGGCAGCAGTGCGGCGCCGGTGAAGAAGCAGAGGGCCCCCAGGAAGGTCCCCACGTTGGTGAGCGAGAGGTTTGCGATCTCGCCGGTGCTGTGCAGGTAGCGCGATGCCACTGCCGCCACGCCGAACGCCACGGATCCCAGCAGGTTCAGAGCGCTGATCCACCAGCCCACCGACCGCTCGGGAGCCGCGAGGAGCCGGGGGAGACACCTCGGAATAGGCCAGCCAGCCGGCGATCAGAAAGCAGACCGAACCCCACACGTCGGGCGCCCAGATGAGATGGCGCTCCTGTTGCAGGCTGAGATCGGAGCGGGTCGCAGAGAAGGTGCTGACGTTGAAGAACACGGTTCCGACCAGTTGCACCGCCGATGACCACCAGTCGATGCGATGAGGCTCGAGGCCGAGAAACGACCGATATCCGAGGGGTGGAGGTGCACCGGGCTCCACACCGGTCGGGGCACCGACGGCTTCGTGGAACTGGAGGGACGCGGCGCTCGTGAAGAAGATCGATCCCACGAAGAACGTGACGGCCGTGACCTCGGCGTCGACGTTGTCGAAGTAGAGCGGGAAGGATCCGAGAGCGAAGCAGAACGCGCCGATCATGAAGAGCGCGCCCATCCACCAGCTCGAGGCGCTTGCGTGGCCACCTCGTCGCAGCTCGAGATCGGCGAGGTACGTCCCGCGTGCAGCTCTCAGGCCGAGGTGCTTGCGGTGTCGACGGGAGTTCCATTCGACCCGGCTCCCATCGGGTCGTTCGAGGAGCGCGTGGGTGATGAAGGAGAGCGCGCCCCACGTCTCCAGGACTCGCCAGCCCTCCGGGACCTGCGGAATCCGGTCGACGCGGGGGTGTTCCCCGGGTCGGCCCTTCAGCGGTCTACGCACGATCGACCGCCATGTTCCCGAGTATCGGTGGGAGTCAGCCCGCGAGGATCTTGGCCTTCTGCGCCTCGAACTCCGCGTCCGTGAGGACCCCCTGGGACTTCAGCTCCCCGAGCTGCTTGAGCTGGGCGAGAGTGTCGGTTTTCCCGCTCGCGGTGGGCGCGGCCGGAGCGGCCTGCTGGTAGCCCATCTGCTGTTCGTAGGACTCCTCGCGGTTCGCGTAGATGTTGGCGTCGCGATCAGCGAACTTCTCGGCCTGTCGCCGCTGTACTCGTCCGCTGACGGCGGTCGCGGTACCGGCGACCACGGCCGTACGCGCAATTCCTCGTAGTAGTCCGGGCATGTGTCGTTCCTTTCGGGGAGGGCTCGTGCGAGAGTTTCAGCCTGCCGTCTCGAGCGCGTCGAGTGCATCCAGGAGCACCTGGGCCGGGATCCGCTGACTGGCGATCATGCGGCCGCCGGCTCCGTGCGCGGCGTTCACGAAGGGGCCGGCCCAGGTGTTCTCGTAGGCGAGAAGAAGCGCCGTCGTGTCGGCCTCCATCGCGTTACCCGCCTCGCGCACGTCCTCGTCGTCGAAGAGGCCCGACTGCGCTCCGGCGAAGGTTGCGAAGCCGCCTCCCTCGCCGGCGAGATCGAGCACAAGCGTGCGTCCGTCGGCCTCCTTGCGGAGGAGGGCGATGTCGTACAGGCGAATGGTCCCCTGCTCGACGAGCGCGGCCGTAGCCTGCGCGGTGGCGTCGGTCGAGGCGTCCGGCGGAAACTCGACAAGGACGAAATCGATGGGCCCGGGAAGTGTCTCGTCGGTCACTGGTCCACCTTGTCCTCGATCGTGGACTCCACCGAGCTGACGTCCGACTTCAGGTCGTCTTCCGCAGACGTCACGCTGCTCTTCACGTCGTCCTCCGCGGACGTCACGCTGCTCTTCACGTCGTCTTCGACCGATGTCGTCGATGTCGTGCTACCGCCGTCATCACTGCTGCACGCGCCGAGAAACAACGCGCCGGTGAGTGCGAACACCGCTGCGACTCGTGAGAGGGACCGGGTCGTGGTCATGAGCGGACCTTTCGGGGAGGGGAGCCCCGAGATGGGACTCGAGGGACTCCGAGGATATATACAGCAGCGATCCCGTGGCAGATCGTCACCACTCCTTGCCACGACCCCACGCTCGATCGACGCGCTCAGGCGGGGGCTCAGGCCGCACCCCGGTCCCGGTGGGACGCGTCGTAAGATCGGCAGCCGTGTCGGAGGAGAACCAGAAGCGGTTGATCGCACTGATGATCGGCCTGACGACGGTGTGCGCCGGGCTCTTCACGTGGCGGGCTGCGCAGATCGGTTCCACCGCGGCCTTCGACGACCGCCAGTCGGTGGGCGAGACGATCAAGGTCGAACAGCAGGACGTCGACGTGGCCGTCGAGGCGGTGCGCCAGGCCAACCAGTACAACAGATATCTCGCCGAGTACGCGGCCGCCGCCGAACTCGACGCCGAGGCAGCCGACGCTCTCGCCGCGGGAAATGACGATGAGGCACAGGAGCTCTCGATGGCGGCTGCTTCCACGAGAGCAACGGCGTCCTTGCGCGCCGCCACGGCGGGCGTGTTCGGAATCAAGGTGCTCAATGCCAACCTCGAGGATCCCGGCCCCGAGCCCAAGCCGTTCGACCTCGAGAAGCGTCTCGACGAGCTGTCCTCCGAACAGGCCACGAATCTGTTGTCGCCCGGAGAGCTCGACCCCGACGTCTGGGCCGACGAGGCCAACGCCATACGTGTTCGGGTGAGGGACTTCAGCGTGTGGGTACTCCTCCTCCTGGGCGCGGTGGCCCTCTTCACGGCGGCGGAGCTCACGGTCAGCAGCCGGGTGCGGATCGGCGCGAGCGCTGCCGGCCTGGTCGTCTTCGTCGGCGCCGCTCTCGGTGGCGTCGTACAGCCGTGGTCGTGAGGAGCTCGGTCGATGGCTGACGACGAACGGCCTGTCCCGCCCGAAGACCCGGCTGATCGAGAATCCGACGAACTCGCGGAGACGCACGCGGAAGCCACCGCGCGGGCCGACAGAGCCACCGCGCGAGCTGACAAGGCCACCGAGCGGGCCGATGCGGCCGAGGCCAGCAACGAGGCCGATGCCCGCTACCGACGCCGCGTCGGGACGCTGCTGGCGGTTCTCGCCGTCGCCACCGGGTTTGTCACAGTCATCGAGACACGGGCGGCAACCAACGAGTCGTTCTACGCGCGCGAAACCACGCGCACGGGCGTCGAGGCCATGGCGGCCAACGTCACCGCGGCTGCCGCTGTGGGAGTGGAGGTCGATCTCCACGCCGAGCAGGTCGCACTGGCGGCGTCTCCTCTCCTCTCGGCTGACGCCCGCGCCACCGACCTCGCAACGGCAGCCGTCGACGACCGAGCCGTGCAGCCCGAACTCACGCGTCTTCTGCTCGACACACAGCGACTGAGTCTGAAGCAGGCGGCGCAGGCCGAGACGCGCGTCACATGGAACAACCGTGCCTCTCAGTACGGAACCGTCATCACGACGCTGGGGGTGGCGTTGTTCCTTGTGGGATTCACCCTGGTGTTGGGTAGGAAGATCCGGCCGCCGGTCCTGCTGCCGGGCCTCCTGCTCGCCGTGTACTGCCTCGGGTGGACGGCCTGGATCTGGCACCGGGAGATCCCCGACACCCCGCCCGCGGCGATCGAGGCGACGGCGGCCGGCAACGTCGGGGTCGCCGAGGCGCGATACGCGGACGCGCTCGCGGAGTTCGACAAGGCCATCAAGCGTGACAGCGACTATCCAGAGGCGTTCAGCGGCCGTTCGGCGGCAGGATTCCTCGCGGCCAACCCCGACTACCTGACGACAGGCGCCGTTACCGACGTCACCAGCGAGATGTTCAAGCGGTCGGTCGACGACGCGGCCGACGGCGTCGAGCTCAGTCAGGGTCGCGACTTCCTCAGTGTCTATCTCGAGTCGCTCACCGCGTTCTACGCCGGCGACTACGAGACGACGGTTGCTACCGCCGAGGAGGCGATCCCCCTCAACCCCCTGGCGGCCCAGGTGTACTTCCTGGAGGCCGCCGCTCAACTGGCGCTGGGCGATGTGGACGCGGCGGTCGCTTCGGTCGACGCGGGAGTGAAGATCCTGGATCCGCAGGAGGCCTCCCAGGCCAACCGGATCCTGGTCGCCGACTTCGTGAACGAGTTGGAACAGGTGCGTCACGCGGTTCCCGAGCGTGCGGCCGATGTCGATACTGCGATCACCGACATCGCACTCGCCGAGGCCGAGCTCGTCTTCGAATCCGTGACCGGCACGGCGCCCGCCGGAGCCGTCTTCGACGTTTCGACGCTGGACTGGAAGGACGGCGAGCTGGCGGTCAAGGCCGAGTACCGGGGCCTCCCTCCGGACACGCCGATCTCCGCGTACATCTACGAACGTCCTGCCGAGGGGGAGCGTGGGTCCAGCCGTTCGACTTCGCCGTGTTCGGCAAGCTCTCGGGTGACGGCTCGATCGACAGCTCGATCGCGGCACCCCGCCACTGCGCACCGACCGAGTTGCGACTCGACGTCTATGCGCAGGGGGCATTGGTCGACAGCACGGTGCGTCCGGGAGTCGCGGCCACCTGCTGAGCAGCCCGGGATCGTCTGATAATCGCTGGACCGGGGGCGTCACCGAGGTCATCCTGGAGGGCACGCCCCACAGCATCGGTCGTGCGAATGCGGCCGTATGTCACGGCCCGATGTAACGAAGCGGCAACAGGGTGGGTCGGAACAGGAAGGCACACAACACGCCGGAGCAGAACACAGGAGGTGGTGAGGATGCAGCGATCTACAGAGAACGTTCGTGATGCACACGACGACAGGGCACTCCCCGACGGCGACCGCGAGACGCTGAACCTCTCCTTCGACACCGCCGCCCTCGACCGGCTGCGGAGGCCTGCAGCTCCGCAGCCGCAGCAGCGGGGACCACGGGTGGCCACGGACGCGTCAGTTGCCCAGCGGGTGGGAACTGTCCCCGCCTTCGTCGCCGATGTGGGGTCCGACGCCTGGTAGGGCTCCGGCCTCAGACCGAGGTCAGCTCGCGACGAATTCGTAGCGTTTGGCCTCGACCAGCTCGAAAGCCTCGAGGTATCCCTCCCGGTACGCGTCGCGCCAGGCCGGATCAACCGACGTGGGTCCGAAGGTCGCTCGTGCGGGCGGCTCCTCGTGAGCGAAGACCTCGAGTGCGTCCGCGCCGCCGACGGCTCTTGCCCTCTCGGCACCGTCGAGTGACGAGAGCTTCGAGAGCAGCTGTGTGCGGGCGCCGTCAGCCCATGCCCTCACGGCACCTGCGGCCGCCTCCCTGCGCGGCACGGCTCGGATGTTTGCGACCTCGCTTGAGTCCCAAGTGCCTGTCTCCAGCTCGATTCCGGATCCCGCAGGCCATTCTTTCAGCCCGGCACCACGCGGGCGGTCAATCGGCTTGACGGTTCGCACGCCGCATCGCACGATGACCTGATGGTCACCGTCAAGCTGCCGTGCGCCCGCTGTGGAATCGAGACCTTCGGCGAGGAGGGGTTCGAGCGTGTGGGTCGCCACCGGTACTGCCCGACCTGTGGCCGGATCCGACATCTCGAAGCACTCGTGCGCCGCCTCTGGGCGGCTGTCGGGGGTCTGCTGCTGGTGCTGGCCTTCACGTTTCTCCGCTGAGTGCGCCCTGTTCTCGGAGCCGGCTGATGGGTAACCTTTTTGCCCCGAAGGTGGTAATGCGCGGTTCCGAGGAGCCGACTAGGGCATGGGCGGCGGAACTGAGCTGCTGGAGACGCCATGCGCTTGCAGGATCTGCAATGGGCGACGGATCCGCCGGAAACCATCCGGTTTGATCCGCACCTGACGATACTGGCCGATTCTCCGCGCCCCGATGGCGGATTCGCCGGCTACGACACCGTCAGCGAGATGCTGGCGGCCCTCGCAGCCGTCACTCCCGGTGAGATCGGCGGCGAGTCACTCGATGCCGCTGTCGCGGCAGCTGACGTCGGCGTCGTACGCCTCGGCCCCGACGATCTGAGAGCAGCCCACCGCACGGTGCACGGCCGGCGGGCGCAGCACGCGCGCGACATGCGCCGCATCGAGATCGCCGTGACCCGGGCCGACGCCGACGGCAACCGGCAGCAGGCCGAGGAGCGACACCGAGAACGGGAACAGGAGCTCGCGGAGCTCCGTTCGGCCGACAGCTCGGCCGACGACGAACGTGAAGCATTGCGGGCGCGATGCGAGTCGGGTACTCCCGAGCGTGCCCCGATCGAGGCAGCCGTGGCCGAGGTGGAGCGGATCGAGATGACCGAACCCGTCGTCCCGGAGCCCGGAACGGTGGAGCTCATCGACCGGTGGCTCGATCTCACCACGAGCATTGCCCTTCTCGGTGAGGGTGTCTCCGCGGTCACGACCTTCTGCGAGGCCGCTGAAGTCCTCACTCATTCCCGTCCGGCGGAGGAGCGCGCACAGGTGGGCCAGATCGGCCCCGAGGACGCCGAGAAGTTGCACGAGCTGCACCATGAGGTGGATCTCGCCGAACAGCACGCGGGGAGCGCGATGGCGGGTCGGGGGAGCGCGTCGTGCCCTGGCGAAGGCACGCGAGGCCGAAGCGGAGGCTCTCGCCCGGGCCGGGTTCGGCGACTACACGGAGTACCTGATGTCGGTCGCGTTCAACACGGAGGCATCGACGCTCGAGCAGGCAGAGGCCTCGGCGACGCAGATCGCCCACGAGCGCGTCGCTGCCGGCGACGCCGTCCAACTCGCCGACGACGAACGCTGGAGCGAGCTCGAACGCGAGCTGGAGGAACTCCGCGTCGCCGTGACGGATTTCCTGGGGGATGAGCCGAGCGGAGATCCCCACGAGGCTCTGCGCCGCAGGGTCATCGCCAATCCTGAACTCGTGGATTCCCGAGCCGCACTCGCCGAGGCTCTCGCGCATGCCGGTGTGGAGATCGCCGATCACGGGCAGGCACTCGACGCGGCACGCACCTGGTTGGAAGAGGATCTGGCAGCGACGGAGCGGATGGAGGAAGAGCTCGCCGAGGCGGACCGTGCTGCTGACGAGTACCGCGATGCCGTAGCGTCGCAGATCCGGAACGTCGAGGCGGAGATCGCCGTGCTGGCCGAGGGCCTGTCGGCGGCCACCGCACAGGTCCTCGATCTCGACCGCCAGCTCGCCGCTCTCGACGCCGAGGAGGATCTCGATCCCGGCGATGTCACCACCATGGATCCCGTCGACGTGGCGGATGTACTCGATGAGCTCCTTCCGTCGCGGGGTGTGACGGCCGCCGAGACCGCTCCGGTCGTGTTGGACGGTGCCCTGGATCTGCTCCCCGCGCCGGCCCTCCCTGCCACCTTCGAGTATCTGGTGCGGGAAGGTGAATTCCGCCAGATCGCGGTCGTCGCATCGCCGGAGTTCGCTGCTTTCGCGGACGACTGGCTCGCCGCTCGTGACGGCGCGGGGGACTCGTCTGGACCTACTCCGAGCCCGAACCCGAACCCGAACCCGAACCCGAACCCGAACCCGAACCCGAACCTGAACCGAACCCGGAACCTGAGCCGACCCAGCCTGAGCGGAACCCGCGCTCGAGATCGAGCCGGAACCTGAGCCGGGACCCGAGCCTGAGCCGGAACCCGCGCTCGAGATCGAGCCGGAACCTGAGCCTGAGCCGGAACCGGCGCTCGAGATCGAGCCGGAACCTGAGCCGGAACCGGCGCTCGAGATCGAGCCGGAACCTGAGCCTGAGCCGGAACCGGCGCTCGAGATCGAGCCGGAACCTGAGCCTGAGCCGGAACCGGCGCTCGAGATCGAGCCCGAACCCGACGTGGAGTTCGAGCCGGAGGTGGTGGCGGTTGCGGAGCCCGAGGCGCTCGCCGGCGGGGGCCCCGATCTCGCGAGCGAAACCGCGGCCGACGTTTCCGAAGAAGTGGCTGTCGGGGTCGGTCACGACGTACTTCCCGCACCACCGGATCCTTCGGTGCCCGGGTTGCCGTGCATCCGGCACCGGCACCGCTTCTCTTCGACGCGTTGTTCACGCTGCGGTGGTCCGTTCTGCGACGACTGCCTCATCCAGGTCGGATCGAGCTCCCGTCCCCGTACCCTGTGTGTGGACTGCGCGCTGCTCGCGGGCGGCGTCCGGGTGAGCCGCCGGCGCCGGGCGAGTCAGCGTCGCCGGCGTCGCTGAGTCCCAACGGGGTCGAGGGGCGTCCGGCCTCCGAGTCACGGAGCCATGCCCGATGAGATCCGTCTGGAGACCCACCGTGTCCTCGTCTGTGGCGACGAGGCCTTGATGGCGGAAAACTCAAGCTGGTCAAGGCCTACTCGGACCCCACTGACGCCCGGAAGCTCTGAGGCCGGACCTTCCGACTTTCGTCAGGGGCCGTCCATCGGCCACAATAGGAGCCCGATGGACCTGGAATCTCGAGACTCCGTCAATGTGAAGCCCGCCGAGCTCGACGTGCTCGGGCAGATCCTCACGGACGTCGGTTCGAAGGTCGACGACGAAGCACTCGACCGCCAAATCGAGTCGTTCCCACTGATCTGCCTCACGTCGGTCGACGACGAGCTGCACGGATTCCTCTTCGGCTCGCTCGAGCGCATCGGCGGAACACCCTGTGTCCTGTGGGGCGGGGGAGCCGCCCGACGCGGTAAGCAGGCCGGCCCCTCGCTCAAGGCGCTCGTCGGCGAGCTCTACCGTCGTGCGGCCATCTCGTTCCCCCGACGAAGACGTGTTGGTCGCCGGTCAGATCGCGCACCCCGGCGGCTACTCGCTGCTCGGGAGCCTGAGCGACATCTGCCCGCGCCCCGGTTACTCGCCCACCGGTGAAGAACGGGCGTGGGGTCGCCGCCTGGCGAAGCGCTTCGGTTCCAACGGTTCCTACGACGACCGCAGCTTCCGGGTGAAGCCTGGTAAGAGGCCTGCACCGGTCTTCGACACACGCACCCTCAAGGTGTCCACGAAGTCGAAGGCCGCCGAGATGCTCGGTACGCCCAACCCCGCCAAAGGCGAGGCCGTCATCGTGTTCGGCTGGGCGTCAGCCGAAGCGCTCGAAGCCGGGCTGATCCCGGGCCGAAAGTAGCCCGTCGAGCAGACGCCGGAGATCGGGCGCTGTCTCCACGGGCTCCCGACACGCGAAGTTCTCACAGACGTATGCGCGAGGTGGGCCCGCGCCGCCGCGGCCTTGATGCAGCGGGCCGGAACCATCGCCGGGACCACCAACCGCCATGACGGCGGCAGGGAGCAGTCGGCCGACGATCCCGCGCCGCAACTCGACGAAGGAGCGATCCGTCGGATCGCCGGTCACCACGATCTCGAGCGGTGCCACCACGGCGCGCTCGAGAGCTTCGAGCATCTCGCCGAAACCCGTCGGCATCCGCTCGAGGTGGTCGCCCACGACACGGATGGCACTGAGCGCGGGCGCTTCCCAGGTCTTCTCGCCGGTCAGGGCAGCGAGGCGAAGCAGGGCGTCGGCGGCCATCGAGTTGGCCGAGGGCGTCGCGTTGTCGAAGAAATCCTTGCCGCGCACCAGGAGCTCGTCGGCGTCGGCGCCACTCGTGAAGAAGCCGCCACTGTCGGGATCGTGAAACAGATCGACCAGATGCGAGGCCGTCGACCGGGCCCGCTCGACCCATGCCATGTCGTCGAGTTCGGCCAGCGTCAGCTGCGCTCCGAGCAGAGCGGCATAGTCCTCCGCGTAGGCATGATGGCGTGCCTGGCCTCCCTGCCAGGAGCGCAGAAGGCGGCCGTCGGCGGATCGCAGAGACGACTCCAGGAACTCCACAGTGGTTCGCGCTGCGTCGAGCCAGTCATCGCGCTCGAAGACAGCGGCGGCCTCGGCGAGCGCGCGTGCGAACAGGGCGTTCCACGCGAGGAGGACCTTGTTGTCGAGCCCCGGGCGCACACGTCGCGATCGAACCTCACGTAGGAGGGGGAGCGACCGTTCGACCTCGGTAGGTCGGGGCCGAGTGCGGTCGGCGACGTGCAGAATGTTCCCACCTTCGAAGTTCCCCTGGGGCGAGGCGCCGAAGTAGTCGATGACCACCTGCGCGTCGTCACCGAGAACGTCACGGAGCTCCTCGACGCTCCAGACGTAGAACTTGCCTTCAATCCCCTCCGAGTCGGCATCCTCGGCGGACGCGAAGCCGCCGCCGTCGGTGCGAAGATCCCGCAAGACATACTCGATGAGCTCCTCGACGACGATCTTCCACCTTTGTTCGCCCGTCACCTGGAACCCCTGCGTGTACGCGCGCACGATGAGCGCCTGGTCGTAGAGCATCTTCTCGAAATGCGGAACGAGCCAGGTGTCGTCCACCGAGTAGCGGTGAAACCCTCCACCGACGTGGTCGCGCAGACCGCCGGCCGCCATGGCGTCGAGGGTCGTGCGGGCCATGTCGAGCGAGTCCTGGTCGCCCGTGCGGACGTGGTCTCGGAGCAGGAAGCGCAGCGCCATGGACGGCGGGAACTTCGGGGCGCCTCCGAAGCCTCCGTACCGGGGTTCGAAGCCGCGACCCAACTCGGCGCGAGCGACAGCGAGCACCTCCGGCCCGGGCAGTGCCGCCGCGGGGTCGGGGCTGGCCGCCTCCGCCAGCGCAGCGGTGAGCCGGGAAGCCTGTTCGTCGAGATCGACCCGCCGCTCGCGCCAGGCTTCGTCGATGGCTTCGAGGACACGTCGGAACGAGGGCATGCCGGGTCGTTCCTCGGGGGAAAGTACGTGCCTCCGAAGAAGGGGCGACCCTCCGGCGTGAGGAAAACGGTCATCGGCCAGCCGCCCTGGCCCGTCATGGCCTGGACCGCATTCATGTAGAGGGCGTCGACGTCGGGACGTTCCTCGCGGTCGACCTTGACGTTCACGAACAACTCGTTCATCAGGGCCGCAGTTTCAGGGTCTTCGAATGATTCGTGCGCCATCACATGGCACCAGTGACACGCCGAATAGCCGACCGAGAGCATCACGGGCCTGTCGGTCTCCGCTGCCACCGTGAAGGCCTCGTCGCCCCACGGGTACCAGTCGACGGGGTTGTCCGCGTGCTGGCGGAGGTACGGACTGGTCTGATCGGCGAGACGGTTCATGGTCGCAGGCTAAGGCACTCGCGACCCGAGTCACCCTCCGGCTCGCGCACGCACACCACAATGGCGGACATGTTGCTCCTCGTGACGGGCGTAGGCGCGGGCCTCGCGATGGGCTATGCACTCCAGCGAACGAAGCTCGCTCTGCACGGCAGTTTCGCCGGTCTGCCCGATCGCATCCCGCGCGTCTTTCGCACGTGGCTCCTCGCCGTCATGATCGGCGTTCTGGGCCTGACGGCCGTGTTCGCGAGCGACATGTGGCCTCAGTTGAGCCGCGGGCTCCCGTTCCGTCCGCTCCCGAACATCGTCGGCGGGCTCCTCCTCGGCTTCGGCATGGTGCTCGCGGTGACGACCGCCTCGGGCCTCTTCTACAACCTGGGCTCCGGTGCGGTCACCTGTCTCGTCGGCCTCGTGGGCTTCATGGCCGGCGACGCCATCGGTGGATGGTTCGAGTTCCCCGGTGACAAGGGAGTGCTCGCGGCGGGGGAGGGGGCCACACTTCCCGGCGTCCTCGATGTGCCGCACTGGAGCGTGGCGGTTCCGCTGGCAGTGGTCGTGATCCTCGCACTCGCGTTCTGGCCCGTTTCGCCCGAGGCGCCGCGCGCACGGGATCAGCTGGGTTGGGTGGTCGGAGGCACCGTGCTCGGTCTGGCGCTCGTGGGCGCGTGGATCCTCGCCGGTGTCGGAGGGCACGACTTCGGGCCCAACACCGAAGGCTTCGTCTCCAGTCTCATACGAGGTCAGCCCGACGAGTGGGAAGGCTCGTTCGTGGTGGCCTTGATTCCCGGCGCGGCGGCGGCAGCGCTGTTGGCGTCCTCGTGGTCGCTGTCTCGCGCTCACGCAGGTCGGCTGCTCCGCCTGTTCGTCGGTGGTCTGCTCCTCGGTCTGGGCGGTCAGATCGCGGGTGGGTGCAACCTCGGCCACGGCCTGTCGGGTGTGGCGCAGCTGAGCCTCTCGTCGTGGCTGGTCGTCGCTGCGATCGTCGGCGGCATCATGGGAGGGCGCCGTGTGCTGACGGTCACCGAGGCGGAGCTGCACGAGATGGGGGACCGCCTGGGATGACCGGGTGCGTGACGGGATGCACCGCGGTTCACGATGCAGTTGTTACCGTCCGCCCGTGACGGAGGATGGAAACACCGGGAGCCCGGTCGACGGTCCGGTCGACGACCCGGCCGACGACCCGGCCGACGACCCGGCCGACGACCCGGCCGACGACCCGGCAAATCATGCAGCCGAGGTCGTGGGGGAGTCCGACCCCTGATCGAGCGGGTGCTTCCGCTCGTCGAGATGAGCCGACGCGACCGCTGGATCGAGATCTTCTCCGCGATTCTCCTGTCGCTCGCGACGCTGGGATCGGCCTGGAGCGCCTACCAGGCCACGCGCTGGGGCGGTGTCCAGGCCACGCGGTTCTCCGAAGCCGCTGCCACCCGAACCGAGTCGGTCCGCGCCTCGAACGACGCCGATACGTTGTTCAACATCGACGTCGGGATGTTCATCGACTTCGCGTCCGCCGTCACCTTGGAGAACGACGAACTCGCCGGATTCCTGTTCGACCGCTTCCGCGACGAGTTCGAACCGGCTGTCGTCGCATGGATCGCCACCGATCCTCTCGAGAACGAGGAAGCACCGGCAACGCCTTTCCAGATGGATGAGTACGTCCTGGCTGACGATGTCCGCGCGGATGAGCTCGATGCTGAGGCGACCGAGCTCTTCGAGGAGGCACGCGAGGCGAATCAGCGTGCGGACAACTACATCCTCACGACCGTGCTGTTCGCGTCCGTGCTGTTCTTCGCCGGTGTGGGCACCAAGTTCGAGTCACTGCGGGTCAAGGTCGCGACGCTCGCGTTTGGAGCGCTCGTCTTCTCCGGTGCTCTCGTTCTCCTGCTCTACCAACCCAAGAACGTGGGTTTCTGAGCCCGGCGTGGCTCAGAAGTCGCTGCCGCCGTCGACGGGCAGCGTTGCTCCGACGACGAAGCTCGCGCGCTCGGAGCACAGGAACGCGACGAGAGCCGCCACCTCTTCGGGGAGCCCGATCCGACCGAGGTCGTTACCCGCTCCGAACTCGGTCTCGAGCATGGCGTAGGCGGCCTCGAGCGGACCCTCGGGGAGCAACGCGGGGTCTGCCTGCTCCACGTGGTCGGCGACCTCGGGTGTCATCAGCAGCCCGGGGCACACCGTGTTCACGAGGATTCCCTCGTGGGCGAGGCTGCGCGCCAGGTTCTTGCCGGCGGTGGCCATGGCGGCCTTGGCGGCGGAGAACCCGATCAGTGCGGGGGACTGGTGGCGGATCGAGGCCGCCGCGACATTCACGACCCGGGCGAACGATGCCTTGCGAAGGAGCGGCAGTGCCGCGCGCACCGCGCGGACCATCGTGAGGACACCCGTGTCGAACTGCTCCATCCAGTCGTCGTCGGAGAGCTCGGTCAGGTCACCGGTGCTCGGAGGTCCGATGGCGTTGACGAGCGCGTGGAGCTCACCCCAGCGTTCGTCGAGATAGGTGAACGCGGCTTCGACCTCGCCGGTGTCGAGCATGTCGCACGGCAGGCCGACGGCGTCGGACGCCCCGGTAGCGGCGAGTGCCTCCTCGGTTTCGCGTACGACGGTCTCACTCCGGGCGAGAACCGCGACGCGGCACCCTTCCTCGGCGAGAAGGTCGGCTGTGGCGCGTCCGACCCCGCGGGTTCCCCCCGCCACCGCCACGGCGCGTCCACGAAGTCCGAGGTCCACGAGACAGCGGAGAGGTTCAGCGGAACCAGATGCGCTGGTAGTCGCGGCTCATGGGGTGCAGCAGCAGGAGGACCAGCGCCACGTCGAAGATGAGGGAGAGGAAGCTCGCATCGATGAGCAGTAGCGCGAGCGCGAGGTTGAGAATCGCACCTGCCACCGCGAGTCCGTAGCCCCACTTCTTCTCATTGGCGATACCGAACGCTCCTGCCGCCATGAAGACGGCGGTTGCAAGCACGGTCCACTCGTGGGCGAAGTTGTATTGAAAGACGAGTAGTCCGGCGAAGAACGCGTTCAGGTACAGGAGCAACGTGGCGATCACGAGCGTCTGCGGCTGCGTCTGGTTCAGGAACTTGCGGTCGTTCACGGGGCCTCCGGTGCCGAGCGTGGGTCGGCGTGACAGGCACCATTGTGACCGCTGGGGCCGCCCCGTGGCGCCGCGGGCGCCGGATCGGTCCTGCAGGGAGGCGAAACCGTCAGGAACGGAGGGTCACGTGGCGCGAACGGAGTGGCGGGAACGGAGCTGCCCGCAGGCGGCGTCGATGTCCGTTCCGCGATTGCGTCGCACCGTGGCGTGGAGCCCGGCGACGCGAAGGCGACGGGCGAAGGTCTCCATCCGGCCCCGGTTGGGGGCGGTACCCCGGTAGTCGCCCGTGGGATTGAGGGGAATCAGGTTCACGTGGACCGCCGGCGGACCGATCCCGCCCAGCAGGCGCGCCAGAACGGCCGCCTGTTCCGGATCGTCGTTGACGCCGGCGATGACGGCGTACTCGAAACTCACTCGTCGGCCGGTCGCGCGCTGGTAGATCTCCGCGGCCCCGAGGATCTCGGCGATCGGGTACCGACGGTTCAGGGGCACCAGACGCTCACGCTCTTCGTCCGTCGGAGCATGGAGCGAGACGGCGAGCGTCACCGGCAGGTGTTCGTCGGCAAGCCGGAGCATTCCCGGCACGAGGCCGACCGTCGAGATGGTGATCCGGCGTGCGGAGATCCCGAAGTCCTCGTGAAGACGTCGCGTGGCGGCGAGAGTGGCGTCGTAGTTGGCCAGCGGCTCGCCCATGCCCATGAACACGGCGTGGTCGACCCGCTCGGGAACGGCCTGCGCTGCGCGCGCCACCTGCTCGACGATCTCGCCCGCGTCGAGATGGCGAACGAATCCGGCCTGACCGGTGGCACAGAACGTGCAGCCCATCGCACACCCCGCCTGGGAGGAGACGCACACCGTCGCCCGGTCGGGGTAGCGCATCAAGACGGTCTCGACCTCGGCGCCGTCGTCACCGCACGCCCAGAGCCACTTGTGCGTCATTCCGTCGTCGCCCTGCGCGGTTGTCAACGCTCGAAGCGCTTCGGGGAGCGTGTCGGTGAGCCGTGCCCGCAGCGCCTTGGAGAGGTCGGTGCACTCCTCGAGCGGCCGCCCCGAGTGCAGGCCACGCCAGACCTGATCGGCGCGGAACCGCGGCTCACCCCACTCGGCGAGGAGATCGCCCAGCGCGTCGCGGGTGATGCCGTAGCGCGTGAAGCCAGTCGAGCCAGTCGAGCCAGTCGAGCCGGTCGAGCCGGTCGAGCCGGTCGGGCCTGTCGGGCCTGTCATGACGCCGCTTCGGTCCCGGTAACGGTCAGGGAGAACGCGCGGTTGATGCGCGTTGTCGAGAATCCGAGGGACTCGTACAGCCCCACCGCCGCCTGGTTCGAGGCGTCGACGTAGAGGATTCCGCGTGTGATGTGGCGCTGCGCGATCGATTCGAGTCCCGCTACCACCAGTGCGCGTCCGAGCCCCGTTCCCTGCCTGGCCGGTTCCACCGCGATGACGTAGATCTCCCCGGCCCGCTCGTCGTCGTGGAGCTTGGTCCAACAGAAACCGACGATCTCTGCGCCGGCCTCGGCGATCACGAATCCGGCCGGATCGAACCAGTCCTGTGCCATGCGGGTGCGGAGTGTGTGGACCGTCCAGGAGCCCTGTTCGGGGTGGTCGGAAAAGGCTCGGTTGTTGAGAGCGACCACGGCGGCGTCGTCGCCGCTGCGAAAGGTGCGAACGGCGACACCCTCGGGCCAGGTCGCGCTCTCGTCGAGGGGAAGCGCGCATTCCATGCGCAGGAGCTCACGCTGTGGTGAGAATCCGGCCTTGTCGATGAGCTCGAGCATCGGCTCGTCGGGATCGTTGCTCCACAGGATGATGTCACCGCCCCCGTCGGAGCGAACCTCCGAGACGGCATGGTCGAGGAGCTCGCGTTCGACGCCGGTGTGGCGGTGGCGGGGATGGACCACGAGCTCCAGCTGCCAGTGGCCGGGTGGGTGGGAAAGGTGCGCGGAACCGACGACGTGACCGTCGCGGCGATCGATCACCACGCGTGATCCCGCGGTGGCCGGCCCGGTGAGCTCCAGCCAGAGGTCGTCGCTCAGCGGGCGAAACCCGTCGGCGGCCTGGGCCATGAGGCACAGGGGCTTCCAGTGAGTGGATCTCGGCGTCACCCAGAACGGCGGCGCGGTGGTTCTCGATCATCCCCTGAGCGTAGAGGCCCCTGCGCGGCGACCGGCCTGTGGCATCCCGTAGGGTGCAGCCATGGCTCGACCCCGTGGCGCCCGACAACGCGCCACGGAGGTGCTCGAGCTCCTCCGTGCCGAGTATCCCGACGCCGAGTGCGCCCTCGGGCACGACTCTCCGTACCAGCTCCTCGTCGCCACGATTCTCTCGGCGCAGTGCACTGACGAACGGGTGAACATGGTGACGCCCGCTGTGTTCGAGCGCTATCCGGACCCCGAGGACCTGGCCGCTGCCGATCCGGCGGAACTCGAGGAGTTGATCCACTCGACGGGTTTCTTCCGCTCGAAGACGAAGAACCTCATCGGCATGGCGCAGGGGCTGATCGACCGTTTCGACGGTGAGGTGCCGCGTGACCTCGACGACCTCACGAAGCTCCCCGGCGTGGGCCGCAAGACGGGCAACGTGGTCCGGTCGATGGCGTTCGGTCTTCCCGGCCTCCCGGTCGACACCCACGTCACCCGCCTCTCGAAGCGGTTACGCCTCACACGCGAAGACGACGCCGTGAAGATCGAGTACGACCTCAACGGCATGATTCCGCCCGAAGACCGTGGGAACTTCTCCCTGTGGTTGATATTGCACGGTCGCCGGGTGTGCGACGCCCGTAAGCCCCGCTGCGATGACTGTGTGCTGGCCGAGGTCTGCCCGTCCGCCGGGAGCTTCTGAGCTCTACGTCAGGACCGCTCGCGCGCGTTCGATTGCACGTCGCGCCGCGATCAGCGAACGCTCGGCGTCATAGCACTCAGCGGCCACGGTCGAGCCGGGCGTGGAGGCGTAGCGGTCCGCGCAGGCCGTGATGCGCTCGGTCAATTCGTCGACCTGTGAACGAACGGTCGAGAGCTCGGCAGCGGTGGAGGAATCGTCGGTGTCAGGCACGGCCGGCATTGTGACCCCGAAACACCGTCGAGCGCACAAAGGGGCCCGGTACGATGAGACGCTCGTGCTTCAACGACTGGACCTTCGCGGCTTTCGGGGCGACCTGCGTTCCCGTCTCGCGCCCGAACCGACCTCGGTGTCCGACAGCGAAGAGGAGTCGGTCCTCACGTCGGTTCGCGAGATCCTCGCCGACGTCGCCGACCGCGGCGACACCGCTCTCGCAGAGCTGACGGAGCGCTTCGACGGCTGTCGCCCCCTGTCGCTGCGGGTGAGCGCCGACGAGCGCGCGTCGGCGCTTGGCGAGGTGACATCCGAGTTGCGCGAGGCACTGGAGTTCGCCCGCGACCGGATCGTGGCACACCACGAGGCCCAACGACGAGAACCCGACCCGGTCGAGACCATCGGCGGGATCACCATCAGCGACCGAGTCATCCCTCTCGAGCGCGCCGGCTGCTACGTACCCGGTGGGCGTGCCGACTATCCGTCCACCGTGTTGATGACGGTGCTGCCGGCGCGCGTCGCCGGCGTCGGATCCGTGGTGTTGTGCGTCCCGCCGGGCGCCGACGGGAAGGTTTCGCCAACCACGCTGGCGGCGGCGGAGCTGGCGGGCGCCGACGACGTGTTCTGTGTCGGTGGGGCCCAGGCGATCGCTGCCATGGCGTACGGAACCGCAACCATTCCCGCCGTCGACGTGATCGTCGGCCCCGGAAACCGGTACGTGGCGCTCGCCAAACGTGAGCTGTCGGGCCACGTGCGCACCGACGCTTTCGCCGGGCCCTCCGAACTGGTCGTGATCGCCGATCGCACGGTGCCGGCCGACTACATCGCCGCCGATCTGCTCGCCCAGGCCGAGCACGGTCCGGGCGGTGTGGCGGCGCTGGTGACCTGGGAGCCCTCCGTCGCCGAGATCGTCGACGCCGAGATGGCCCGCCAGCTCGGCGAGGCTGCTCGGTCGGAGCTGATCGCTGCGGTGCTGCGGGAGGGCGGGCGTTCGATCCTCGTCGATGGGCCCTCCGAGGCGCTGGCCGCGGCCAACGCGATCGCACCGGAACACCTCGAGTTGATGGTCGCAGAACCCCGCGACCTCCTCGATGGCGTCCGGAACGCGGGCGCGGTCTTCTGCGGGGCCTTCAGCCCCGCCGCAGTGGGCGACTACGTCGCGGGTGTCAATCACGTTCTGCCGACCGGGGGCACCGCCCGTTTCGCCGACGCCCTCCGGGTCGCCGACTTCCAGAAGCACATCCACGTGGTGGAGATGACACAAGACGCTCTCGCTGCCGTGGAACCACACGTCTCGACGCTCGCGGCCGCGGAGGGGCTCGACGCGCATGGAACCTCGGTCGCTCGGCGCGTCTCGACGCAGAGACCCTCATGACGGAACCGGCTCTTCCCACACCACGCCGCGACCTCGACGACCTCTCGGCCTACCACTCTCCGCAGATCGACGTCAGCGTGCGTCTCAACACCAACGAGAGTCCGTTGCCTCCACCCGCAGACTTCGTCGACGAGTGGTGCCGGGAACTGACGAAGGTGCCGCTGAACCGCTATCCCGACCGCTCGGCCGCGGAGCTCCGCTCGGCGATCGCGCAGAGGCTGCGTGTCCGGCCCCAGCAGGTCTTCTGCGCCAACGGCTCCAACGAGGTGCTCCAGACCCTGCTTCTCACCTACGGGGGTGCGGGGCGTGAGGCCGTCGTGTTCGAGCCGACCTACGCGCTCCACGGCCACATCGCCCGCGTCACCGGTACCAACGTGGTGGCCGGAGATCGCCGCGCCGATTTCTCCGTCGACACCGACGCGGCCACCGCCCTCGTGGCCGAGCGACGTCCCGCCGTGATCTTTCTCTGCAGCCCGAACAATCCCACGGGCACGGTCGATCCTCCGGAACTCCTGGCCGCACTGGCCGACGCGGCGCCGGATTCCCTCGTTGTGCTCGACGAGGCCTACGGCGAGTTCGCCGACCGTACGATGATCGACGCGGTGGCAGACGACGTGCCCCTGGTCGTCGTGCGCACATTCTCGAAGGTCTGGTCGCTGGCAGCGCTTCGGCTCGGCTTCTGTGTCGCTCCGGCGGGTGTCGTGGCCGAACTCGACAAGGTCGTCCTCCCGTATCACCTGTCGGTAGCGACGCAGACAGCGGGGCTCGTGGCCCTGCGCTACGTGGCGGAGATGGAGGCGCGGGTCTCCGTCTTGCGGAGGGAACGCGATCGGACGTCTGTCGCTCTGGGGAGCATCGAGGGGCTGGAAGTCTACGAGAGCGGTGCGAATTTCCTCCTCGTCCGCCCGGATGGGGACGCTCACGCCGTCTGGGAGAGACTGCTGGCCCGCGGCGTGCTGGTGCGTGACTTCACACGCCGTCCCGGTCTGGAGGGCACACTGCGGATCACGATCGGTACACCTACCGAGAACGACGCTCTGATCACCGCCCTCGAAGCGGCGATCGGCGAGGAGGCGGCCTGATGGCCGAACGCAGCATGGCCGAACGCAGCATGGCCGAGCGCAGTGCCGCATGGAAGCGGGAAACCAAGGAGACGGTGGTCGAGGTGTCGCTCGACCTCGACGGATCGGGTGTGGCCGACGTCACGACCGGGATTCCGTTCTTCGACCACATGCTCCAGCAACTCGGCCGACACGCAGGATTCGATCTCGTCGTACGCGCAGAGGGCGATCTCGAGATCGACACGCACCACACGATCGAAGACGTCGGCATCGTCGTCGGCACGGTTTTCGGTCGCGCTCTCGGCGACAAGGTCGGGGTCCGGCGCTTTGCGTCCATCGAGGTACCGCTCGACGAAGCGCTCGTCGCTGTCTCGCTCGATCTCTCGGGCCGCCCGTATCTCCACTACGACGTCGACCCGGTCTCCGAATGGATCGGCACATTCGATCCGCAGTTGGCCGAGGAGTTCTGGCGTGCCTTCGCGATCGCCGCGGCGGTCACGCTTCACATGCGGAGCATCACCGGCAGGAACGGGCACCACGTCATCGAGGCGTCGTTCAAGGCGGCAGCGCGGTGTCTGCGCGACGCCACGCGGATCGACGGCGAACTGCTCCCCTCCACGAAGGGAACGCTCTGAGCGCGCGTCCGCGGATCGCGGTGCTCGACTACGGCATCGGGAACCTACGGTCGGCGGAGAAAGCACTCGCGCACCTCGGCGCCGATGCTGTCCTCACGAACGACGTGGACGTGATTCGCGACGCGGCGGCGGCGGTCCTTCCCGGCGTGGGCGCGTTCGGGCGTTGTATGCAGGAACTGCACGCGCACGGGCTCGACGTCGTGGCGCGGGAAGCGGTGGCCTCGAGTCGCCCGTTCCTCGGGATCTGCGTGGGGATGCAGATGCTCTTCGAGGCCAGTGAGGAGGCACCGGGCGTGACGGGGCTCGGAGTGATCGCCGGGACGGTGCAGCGGCTGGGTGGCTCCGTCACGATTCCGCACATGGGCTGGAACACGGTGGACGCCCGGTCGGGCTCCGCGCTCTTCGCGGGCGTTCCGCCCCCGCACTGGTGCTATTTCGTGCACTCGTACGTTCCCGTGCCTGCGGATCCCGACGTCGTCTCCGCCACCACGGATCACGGCGGCACGATCGTGGCTGCGGTGGAACAGGGCGCCGTGTGGGCGACGCAGTTCCACCCGGAGAAGAGTGGAACATGCGGACTGGCTGTGCTTGCGAACTTCGTGGCTGCGGCGACTCGCAGCCAGGAGTCGATCTGATGGCGTTCGAGTTGTTTCCGGCGATCGATCTGCGGGCCGGCCGTTGTGTGCGGCTCCTGCGCGGTGACTTCGACGAGGAGACGGTCTACGGGACGGATCCCGTCGCGGTGGCCCGAGGTTTCGAAGCTGCCGGAGCGTCGTGGATCCACGTGGTGGATCTCGACGCGGCACGCACCGGCGCGCCCGGCAACGAGGACGCTATACGCGCGATCGCCGCGGCCGTGACGTGTTCCGTGCAGGTCGGTGGCGGCGTGCGCGAGGTGTCGACGGCCCAACGGCTCTGCGATGCCGGTGTCCGGCGCGTCGTCGTGGGCACGGCGGCCGTCGAACGTCCGGAGCTCGTCGACGAGATCGGTGACTCCGTGGGAGTGGCCGTGGCCGTGGGCCTCGATGTGCTCGGCGGTGAGGTGCAGGTGCGCGGTTGGACCGAGGGCAGTGGCCGTGGTCTCGCCGATGTGCTGGCATCGTTTGCCGAGCGGAGTGTCGACGCGTTCGTCGTCACCCGTATCGAAGCCGACGGAACCATGGAAGGCCCTGACGCCACCGGCATTGCCGAGCTGCTCGGCACCGTGGACACTCCGGTCCTGGCGAGCGGGGGCGTTGGCAGCCTGGATGATCTGGAGGTCCTCGCCGGGTTGGCGAGGAGGTACCCGCACCTCGTCGGCGTGATCGTCGGACGAGCGCTCTACGAAGGGCGTTTCACCGCGGAGGAGGCGATGGCGGCATGCTCGCGACCCGGGTGATTCCGTGCCTCGATGTCGAGGCCGGCCGCGTGGTGAAGGGCGTCAACTTCGTCGGCCTGCGCGACGCAGGCGACCCCGTCGAACTCGCCCAGCGGTACGACGCCGAAGGTGCCGACGAGGTCGTGTTCCTCGACATCACCGCCTCCTCCGACGCGCGCGACACGATTCTCGACGTGGCCGCGCGCACGTCCGAACAGGTGTTCATGCCCTTCACGGTCGGAGGAGGAATCAGGTCGGAAGGCGACATTCGTGCCTTGCTGAGGGCCGGTGCCGACAAGGTCTCTCTCAACACCGCAGCCGTGGCCGACCCCGACCTGGTGCGCTCCGGCGCCGACGCCTTCGGCGCCCAGTGCATCGTCGTGGCGATCGACGCACGCCGTCGGCCCGGCGGATGGGAGGTCGTGACCCACGGTGGTCGTACGCCGACGGATCTCGACGTGCTCGAGTGGGCCGAGCGCGTTGTCGACCTCGGAGCGGGCGAGATCCTCCTCACATCGATGGACCGCGACGGCACACGCGACGGTTACGACCTCGAGCTCACCGCTGCCGTCGTCGACGCCGTGGGGGTTCCCGTCATCGCCTCGGGCGGGGTCGGAACGCTGGACCACCTCTACGAGGGTGCCGCCGTCGGGGGAGCGGAAGGCCTCCTGGCAGCGTCGATCTTCCATTTCGGAGAGCACACGGTCGGCGAAGCGAAGGAGTACCTGGCCGGGCGCGGGGTGACCGTCCGACCCGCCTGAGGGGCCTGTCGGACGGGCATCTCCTACGGTCGAACGGACCGGCGGATTCGGGTAGCGTCGAACATGCCGGGGAACCGACGACACGGAGGGAACGGATGAGTGACGGCGCTGTAGTCGACGAGGGATTTCTGAGGCGTTACCGCGAGTTGCTCGACGCCGAAGACGCGGCGTTCGACGATCTCGAGCACGCCTATGAAGACGGGAACCGCGCCACGTTCGACTCCGACATCGACGAGTGGCGGTCGTCGGTCCACAAGCGGATGAATTTCCTCGAGCGCCACGGCGTGGCGACCCGCTCCTGAAGGCTCCCGCCCGGCTCAGGCCGGGAGGAAGCCGATCGGCTGATAGCTGGCGTTGAGGATCTGAGCGGAATCCACTTCGAGCGAGCGTTCGAGGACCGTGGCGTAGATGCGGCGGAAGTCGGTCGTGGCCTGAAGATTTCCGTTGTTGTCGAGAGACGTGAGGCTCGGGTGCTCACCGTAGAAGCCTCCCCGAACCGGCTTTCCCAGCACGAGGACCGGCGCCGCCGTGCCGTGATCCGTTCCACCGTCCCGGTTCCCCGTGAACCGGCGACCGAACTCCGACTGGACCAGCGACACGACGTGCTTCCCGCGAGCGTGGCCGTCCATCTCCGCCTGGAAGCCGTAGAGCGCCTGGTCGAGCTGTCGAAGAAGGTTCGCGTGCGTCGGTAGCTGGTTGGTGTGGGTGTCGAACCCCCCCATGCTCACCGAGTACACCTGGGTCCGCAGTCCGGCACGGATGAGTGTGCTCACGACCCTGAGCTGGCTGGCGAGATGTCCGCCGACGCCATCGAGCGAGGTGGGGAGACCCGCGGGAGCAACGGGTTCATCGGCCGCCACGAACTGGTTGGTGGAGTTGTTCACGCCCGTGACGGCGTTCCCTTTGAGGGCGGCGTTGATCTCCTCTTCGGCGCGGATCAGGTGCTCTTTCGAGCGCGTGATGGCCGCAGCCCACACGCCCTCGCTGGGCTCCGGCTGTGCGAGCCATCCGTATCCGTTGGCGAAGACGTCATTGCCGGGGATCGTGATTCCGCCGTTGGGCACGGCGATGCCGGTCTGTTGACGTCCGCGCAGGAGGAGCGGCAGCGAGTTGCCCACGACGATCGCCTCGAGAGGATCGTCGCCCGCGAGGTCCATCCACCGTCCGATCCAACCGCTCGGCTCGTTCGTTTCGGAGATCCCCGATCCCCACACGTCCTGGGAACGGAAGTGGCTGAGGTCCGGAGACGGGTAGCCGACGCCCTGGATGATGGCGAGATCATCACGGGCCCACCGATCGGCCATGCCCTCCATGCTCGGGTGCAGGCCGAGACCCGATCCCAGGTCGTGGACACCTCCGGCGGTGGTGAGAGCCAGCGGTCCCCGGGCGGCGTGGTAGGCGGAGTTGCCGTGGGGTACGACCGTGTTCAGTCCGTCATTGCCGCCGGGAAGGCTGACGAGCACGAGGATCTCCGCCCCCGGCAGGCGTGGGGGAGGCGGTGGGGGAGGCGGTGGCGGAGGCGGTCCGGGTTTGGGCGGCCTGCAGGCGGCGATACCGCCGAGCGCCGCGGCCGAGGCCGTGCCGCTGAGGAACTTCCGCCGTGAGACCACCATCGGGAGGCGCTCCCTATCCGAGGAGGTACTCGGGGCTGCCGAGTGCCAGGGCGACGACGGACATGGGATCGTTCGAGGCGTTCGCCAGGGCCGCCTCGGTGCGGGGACTCCATGCGTCCACACCGAGGAGAGCTGCTGCGGCGGCCGGGCGGTCGGCAGGTCCGGTCGAGACGACCGACCAGGTGTTGCCGAGGAAGGCGGCTGTCTGGGCCAGCTTGAGGCGCTCGAGCTCGGACGCCGTGTTGATCCAGTAACCGTTGGGTGCCCATCCGGCGACGTGGGGCGGCATGAACGGCACCTGCTGGAGATTGATCAGCGAGGAGGCCGTGATGGCGTTGCCCGGAAGCTGGAGCATCCGCAGCGACCGGACGAGCCACTCGACGGGTGACTCGACGAGGCCCTGTCGGGCGTCGGGTGAATCGAACTGCGGGTGGAGGAAGGTTTCGCGCAGGAGGCCGGTGATGTCGAGGTCGGCGGCGAATGACGCCCCGAGCTCGACGGCGATCGGGTGATCCGGACCGATCGGCCAGGCGAAGAAGCTCCACACGCGCGAGGCGACGTACGGCGGGCACGCAGGGTGCTCCGTGATGATCCGGATGACGTCCTGGGTGTCCCAGTTTCCGGTCTGGCCGAGAAAGGTCTTGGCCCCCGAGTCCCAGCGATTCGGGTCGAAGACGATCGTGGGCGCCATCGGGTTGCTGGTGTCGATGCGATAGCCGGTGAACGACCGTGCGGCGGCCTTCACGTCATCCTCGCTGTAGTTGCCGCGTCCGAGAGAGAAGAGTTCCATCACCTCACGGCCGTAGTTCTCGTTGGGAGAGCTCTTGTGGCTGTTGAGCCCGTCGAGCCAGATCAGCATGGCCGGGTCGATCGTCACGGCTTGGAGCAGGTCCTCGAAGTTGCCCCAGCCGAGGTTCCGGAACAGCTGGTTCTGGTTCAGCATCAGCGACGGCCAGCCGACCTTCTGCAGTGAGGAGGTCAACAGGCCGTGCCAGAAGAACGGAAGCTTCTCGCGCAGGGGAACCTGCGAGACGGTCATGCGCTCGATCCACCACGAAACCAGCGCGACGCCTTCGAGTTGGAGGATTTCGCTCGGAAGTCCCATGAGGTTCGGCGGCGTCAGCGAAGGGGGCGCGATGGCGCCCGCCGCCGGGTCGGGAGCGGTGAGCATCTCCTCGACGGTGGCTTCGTACCCCTGGGCCTCGGCGGCGTCGAGTTGCGCGCCCGATGCTCCGAACCCCGCCCGGCGGTACAGGTGGGCGAGGCGGCTCCGCAGGTCGGGTCCGGGGGACTCCCATGTCGCCGAGAGGCCGCGGAGCCGGGGCGCTCGCCGTGCGTGTCACGGGTCGGGTGATGGTGGTCACGCGGTCTCCGGTTCGTGTCCGGTGAAAGATCTGGGGAGGTGGCACCCCGAGTATCGACCGCGGATAGCGCGAAACTTGAGAGAAACGAACGCGGAATGTGAGAAATGGCGCTGAGGAAGCCGCTCCGTCAGGTCCTCAGTCGGCCGTCCCGGAAGAGGTGGCGCTCTCGACGAGCTGGAGTGTGAGCTCGACGATTCGGGACGTGCTGCCGACGAAGAAGTGGTCGGCTCCCGGGACGACCTCGACGCGGGTCGCCGCCCAGGTCGCCACAGCGTCGGTCCCCGCCCGTGAGTCGACGAGGTCGTCGCGTTCTCCGAAAACCACGAGCTTCGGCCGAGCATCGGAGGAAGCGGGCGCGGGCTGGGGTCCGTAGCGGCCCGGCGGAGCGACGGCCACCCACCCGCTCACGCGCGGCTCCACCGTGGCGAGCGCCACGTCGGCGCCGAAGGACCATCCGGCGATGACGAGTGGCGCCTCCGGGGGTAGGAGGCCGGCGACATGGGCCAACGCCGCCTCGGCGTCGAGGCGCTCGCCTTCCCCGTCGTCGAAGGTTCCGCCGCTTCCCTCGACCCCGCGGAAGTTGAACCGCACACAGGCCACTCCGGCGGTGGGCAGCGCGGTGAACCACTCGCCGACCACGAGGGATCGCATGTTCCCCCCGAACTGTGGATGGGGGTGGCACAGCACCGCCCCGGCTCGCGGTGTGCCCGACGGTGTGGTCAGCGACGGCATGGCCACTTCGGATTCGAGGCGGACCCCATCGGCGGTGGTGAGGGTGAGCCGAGTGGACGCGAGCGGTGCGGACATGAGCGCACGGTAGCGGCCGAGGGTGAACGCTCTTGGTGGCAAATGCCACACGCAACGTGCGATTTGGGCGGTTGACCCTCGTGCGCGCCGAAGATCCTGCTCATAGGCCATTGGGCCTATTGCCAGACTCCGCCACCCTCCGTAGTATTGGTCGCAACCGCTCTTCGCGTGAGGGCGGGACGACCCGGGGCCCCACCGGTCGCGATCGGCGAAGTGGGGGACGGAGCGGGAGGACTGGCGATGCGAGCGAACTCGAGCCGGCGGAAACGAACCGGGCGAACGGGCGCAGGTCGACGTCGGCTGGCGGTCGCCGCGCTCGCTGTGAGCCTCCTCACCGCCGGACTCGCTGCGCCCGCGGGGGCAGCGTCGAACGATCCCACGCCCCAGGAGACCATCGCCGGAGTCATCGGCCAGGCCCAGCAGCACGGCGCCGACGCGCAGGCGTTCGTCAACGGACACGTTCCCGAGGCGCAGGCGCGCCTCGCCGAGATCCAGCGTCAGGCCCAGGCGGGCAACTGGCCCGAGGTCAAGCGTCTGAGCGACGAGTTGAAGGCCGATGCGGTCTGCGTCGGGGTCGAGTTCGACCTCAACTACATCCCGGCTGACAACAAGTTCGCCTCCATGACCATCGACAAAGAGGCCGGTGTGGCCCGCGCGCAGATCGTCATCCCCGAGGGGTGCAGCCTTCCGCAGCCGATCCCTGTCACGCTCGTGTCGTGGGTGATGGATGCCGCGCAGGCATGGGGTACTTCACCGCAGGGTCAGACCGACATCACCGAGACCGTCTGGGTCCAGGACGCCGGTACGTACAACTTCGAAGTCGACCTGCCGCGGCCCACCACGGACGCCGACGCCATCCGGGCGACTCTCGAGCGTGACGGACTCGGCACGCTCATCGCCGCCGCCGACGACACCGGTGGAGCCTTCGACCTCGACGCCATCATCGGGGTGGTCACCTCCGACCCCGAATTGCTCGACCTCATCCTGACTCTCGTGTGCCCCTTCCAGGTCGACCTCTTCGCCGCGGAGGCGCAGACCATCCCCACCCAGCTCGGCGGGCTCAGCAACGGAACGCCCGTGCCCAGCAACGCCCACCTGGGGATCGACGCGCTGATCGAGGGCAAGGTCGGCGAGTGGGACAGCGCCAAGCAGTACTCCCCGGTTCCCGACTTCGCCGAGAACTTCCCGCAGGTCGACTTCGACGAGAGCCTCGACGACTCCCTCCAGGCTGCTGCCGCCGCCGACCCGGAGTTGGCGAGCACGTTGGACAGCATCCCCTGGGAGATCCTCTGCGCCGAGGAGCCACCCGAGGTGGGCGGTGAGACGGTGGAGGCCATCCCGGTATCGACGGGCGGCGACTCGGGCGCGCCGACGGCCGTCGCGGGCACGGCTCTCCCCCGAACGGGTTCCGAGACGCCGGGAGTCGTCGCCATGGGAATAGCGATGATTCTCGCCGGCTGGCTCCTGCTCGTCACCAGAGCCTTCCTGGGTCTGCGGCGTCGCCCCGATACCACGCGCCTTTCGTAGTTCTCTCGCAATACGGGCGGAAGAGGGAGAGCGGACGGCTACGATCGCCGCGGATGTCGACCTCTTCCGCCGAGACGCCACCAGACGTCGACGCGACCGCCGGGCCGGTTACGACGGCCATCGCCGCCACCGAGGAACAGATTGCCGCGGTGGCGTTCAACGAGAGCGGGCTGGTTCCGGCGATCGTCCAGGAGACGGGCACCGGGCGCGTCCTGATGATGGCCTGGATGAACGAGGAGTCGCTCCGCCGTTCCCTCGACACGGGGCGGACGTGGTTCTGGAGCAGGAGCCGACAGGAGTACTGGTGCAAGGGCGAAACGTCGGGCGATCGGCAGTTCATCCGCTCCGCTTCCTACGACTGCGACGGCGACACGCTGCTCTTCGAGGTCGAACAGGCCGGCAACGGCGCGTGTCACACGGGTGAGTGGAGCTGCTTCTTCCGTTCGTTCGGCCCGGCCGGTTCGACAGACCCCAGGTGACGCCACTGCTGCGCCCCGCCCTCGACCGGTTCCTCGCGCTGGCGCGCGACCACACCGTGGTTCCGGTCTGGCGCGAGATCCTGGCCGACGTCGAGACGCCGGTGTCGGCCTACGCCAAGCTCATCGGCGACGGTACGGGTTTCCTCCTCGAGTCCGTCGAGCAGGGGCGTCAGTGGGGGCGGTTCTCGTTCCTCGGGCGGGATCCCGCCCTGACTCTCGTGTCCCACGGAGCCGACGTGTCGATCCCAGTGGGAACCGACCCCCGTCTGCCGACCGACCAGGGCATTCTGGGCGCGCTCGAGGCGCTCCTGGCCCGCTACCGGGCACCGCAGATTCCTGAGTTGCCTCCCTTCCACGGTGGGGTGGTGGGGTACCTCGGCTACGACGTCGTGCGCGAGATCGAGCGGCTCCCCTCGGTCCCCGTCGACGACCAGGGGCTGCCCGACGCGGTGATGTCGCTCACGGGCCACGTCACCGCCTTCGACCACTTCCGTCAGCGCCTGTTCCTGATCGAAAACGTCTTCGTGGAACCCCACGAGAGCACGGCCGCCGCCACCGCCCGCTACCACGCTGCCGGGGAACGACTCGACGACCGTGTCGAGGCGCTGGCACGACCGCTGACGGTCCGGCCGGCGCCGCCACCGCCGGAGCCCCTGGAAGAGCTGCCGAGCTTCCGCTCCACCATGAGCACCGGCGACTACCACAGGGCGGTCGAGGTTGCCCGGGAACACATCCTGGAGGGCGACATCTTCCAGGTCGTGCTCGCCCAACGCTTCGACATCGACGGTTCCGTCGATCCCTTCGCCACGTACCGCGTGCTGCGTCAGGTCAACCCGTCGCCGTACATGTACTTCCTCCGCGACGATGCCGTGACGATCGCGGGATCCTCACCCGAACCCATGGTGCAGGTCCTCGACGGGCGGGTCATCAGCCGACCGATCGCCGGCACGCGTCGGCGCGGCACCGATGACGTGTCCGACCGCAGAATGGCGGCCGAACTCGCTGAGCATCCCAAAGAGCGTGCCGAACACGTCATGCTCGTTGATCTCGCGCGCAACGACGTCGGACGGGTCGCACGCTTCGGTACCGAACAGGTCGACGAGCTCATGACCCTCGAGCGCTACTCCCACGTGATGCATCTCACCAGTCAGGTTTCGGGTGACCTCCCCGACTCCACGGGGCCGGTCGACGTCCTGCGGGCGACGTTTCCCGCCGGGACCGTGAGCGGCGCCCCGAAAGTTCGTGCCATGGAGATCATCGACGAACTCGAGCCCACCAAGCGTGGGCCGCATGCGGGCGTCGTCGGCTACCTCGACTTCTCCGGCAACCTCGACACCGCCATCGCCATCCGGACGATGCTCTGGCGCGACGGGCACGCGTCGGTCCAGGCGGGTGCCGGCATCGTCGCCGACAGCGATCCTGAATTCGAAGACCTCGAGTGCCACAACAAAGCCAGGGCGTTGCTCACCGCCGCAGCCGCCGCCCGCAATCTCGAGCCCATCGTCGGCGGGGATGCGGGCCGATGACCGGGCCAGTCGCTTCCGACTCCGGAGACCCGCAGGCCGAGTACGCCGCGCTGCGCGACGGCGTCGGGATCGTCGACCAGTCTGTTGCGGGATCGGTCCTGGTCTCCGGGCCCGACACCTTCTCGTTCCTCGACAGCCTGATCTCGGCCGACGTGTCCCACCTCACCGACGGGACGGGCGTGCACAGCCTGCTGCTGACCCCGCGCGGGAAGCTCGACGTCGATTTCCGGCTTCTCCGCGTGGGAGACGTGGCCTGGATCGACACCGAGCCGGGCTTCGCCGAGGCATTCACTGCATCACTGTCGCGCTACCGGATACGCGTCGATGTCGAGATCATCGACCGCAGTGCAGGCTGGGGTCTTCTGCAGGTTCGCGGTCCCGCGACCGACGACCTCCTCATCTCGCTGGAGGTCAAACCACCACCCGAAGTGGCCCACGCACATCTTCCGTGGGAATCCACACGGCTCGTGCGCGTCGACCGGCCCGTAGGCGTCGACGTCGTGGGCAGTCACGACGCGCTGAGCAGCGCGTGGGCAGCGTTCGTCGAACAGGGAGCCACTCCAGTGGGACTCGAGGTCGCCGAGGCTCACCGGATCGCAGCCGGAGTCCCCCGCCAGGGTCACGATCTCGACGAGAGCACGATCCCCCAGGAGGCCGGCCTGGACATCGACGCCGTCTCTTTCGACAAGGGGTGCTTCCTGGGACAGGAGCTCGTCTGCCGGATCGACAGCCGCGGCCGCGTGAATCGGTTTCTCCGGCTGTTGCACATCGACGGTCCGGCCCCTGCGGTCGGTGCGGAGATCCTGTCCGACGGCGATGTCGTCGGTTCGGTCACGAGCGTGGGCGACGCGGGGGCGGGAACCGTGGCCCTCGGGTACGTCCACCGTGGGATCGAGCCACCGGCCGACGTCGGCATTCGCCTCGCCTCGGGCGATCTCGCCGACGCCCGGATCGGTGTTCTGCCGGGCACCGACGAGGTATGACCACCCCTGGTATGAAGCCGGGAGTAGCAGGCAACGCCCCGTAGACTCAACAGCTGTGTCGTTCCTCGAGAAGATCCTCGCGACCAAACGCGACGAAGTGGCGGGTCTGCGTGGCCGTTCCCGTGAGATAACGGCTGCCGCTGCCGCGGCCACCTCGCGGCGCTCGGGCGACTTCTACAGCGCACTCCGAGCCGCTCCGGGCCTCGCGGTCATCGCGGAGATGAAGCGCCGGTCGCCCTCCAAGGGACCACTTGCTCCCGATCTCGATCCCGCGTCCATGGCAGCGTCGTTCGAGGCCGGCGGTGCGTCCGCGATTTCGGTGCTGACCGACGCCGAGTACTTCGGCGGTTCGCTCGACGATCTGGCGGCGGCCCGCAGCACCACGTCCCTTCCACTGCTTCGCAAGGACTTCGTGATCGACGAGCTCCAGGTTCTCGAGGCTCGGGCCGCGGGGGCCGACGCCATTCTCCTGATCGTGGCCGCGCTCTCGGATGCCCAGTTGTCCGACCTGCTCGGCGCGGCGCGCTCCCACGGCCTCGCTGCACTCGTGGAAGTTCACGACGCCGAGGAACTCGATCGGGCGCTGTCGACCGGTTGTGATCTCGTGGGTGTGAACAGCCGCAGCCTCGCCACGTTCGACGAGGATCTCGGCATCGCACACGGCCTTGTCGCACGTATTCCCGACACCACACTGGCCGTCGCCGAGAGCGCCATCCGCAGCGTCGAGGATGCGCGCTCGGTCGCGGCGGCGGGCTTTCGAGCAGCCCTCGTCGGCGAGGCCCTCGTGCGGGCCGCGGATCCGGCTGCCCTCGTTGCCGACATGGCCGCCGTCGAACCGGCAGTGGTGGCGGGGGAGACGGGATAGTCGCGTGTTCGTCAAGATCTGTGGAATCACCACCGAAGACGACGCGCTCCTCGCCGTGGCGCTGGGGGCCGATGCCATCGGTTTCGTGTTCGCTCCCAGTCGCCGACAGGTGAGCACGCAGACTGCACGCGACATCGCTCGGCGTCTGCCCAGCGAGATCCTGACCGTCGGGGTCTTCCGCGATGAGCGGCCCGAGCGCGTCGCCGAGATCGTCAACACTGCAGGACTGAAGGGCGCGCAACTTCACGGACGCGAACCTCTCAGTGAAGTTCGCTACGTGCGCCAACGAGTTCCCATGGTGATCCAGGCGTTCGCGGCCGGTGACGACGCCATCGCCGCGGCGGGCAACGGACCCGCCGACGTGATCCTCCTGGATTCACCCGATCCGGGCTCGGGTCGCGTCTTCGACTGGTCTGTCGCCGAGGGCGCGCCCAGCGGCGTGCGGCTCCTGCTGGCCGGCGGTCTGAACCCCGACAACGTGGCGGCTGCCGTTCGCCGCGTGCGTCCTTGGGGCGTCGACGTGTCGACCGGCGTCGAGAGTGGCCCCGGGCGCAAGGACCCGCGCAAGCTGCGTCACTTCATCGAGGAGGCGAACTCGGCCGACAGGGACCTGCGTGAGGAGGATCCCGCCCCGACTCCGGGCAAGGAGAGGCCCTTCGATTGGGAGGACTACCTGTGACGGCGGTGTCCGGGCGCGGTGGACCGGTGGTGCTCCCCGAACCCGGGCCCGAACCGGTCGACCTCGGTCGCTTCGGAGGCTTCGGTGGCCGCTTCGTTCCCGAGACGCTGGTTCCGGCGCTCGAGGAACTCGAGGACGAGTTCCGCCACGCCTGGAGCTCCGGCGACTTCCGCCGTGAGTTCGGCGGCCTGCTCGACACCTACGCGGGTCGTCCCACGCCGGTCACTGAATGCCACCGGCTCTCAGAGCGCCTGGGTGTGCGGGTCTTGCTCAAGCGCGAAGACCTCACCCACACGGGGTCGCACAAGATCAACAACGTTCTGGGTCAGGCGTTGCTGACCCGCCGCATGGGCAAGAACCGGGTGATCGCGGAGACTGGTGCCGGCCAGCACGGGGTGGCCACGGCCACGGCGTGCGCGCTGTTCGGGTTCGACTGCGTCGTCTTCATGGGTGCCGTCGACGCGCAGCGCCAGGCCCTCAACGTCTGGCGCATGGGGCTCCTCGGTGCCGAGGTCAGAACGGTGGAGTCGGGGAGCGCCACGCTCAAGGACGCCACCAATGAGGCTCTGCGCGACTGGGTGGCCAGTGTCGAGACCACCCACTACTGCATCGGCTCAGTCGTCGGTCCCCATCCCTTTCCGTGGATCGTGCGTGAACTCCAGAGCGTGATCGGGTCGGAGGCGCGAAGCCAGTGTCGTGAGGTGCTCGGTGGCGACGATCCGGACGCGGTCGTGGCGTGCGTGGGCGGCGGCTCGAACGCGATGGGCACCTTTGCGGGCTTCCGCGACACCGCGGCCCGTCTGGTCGGGGTCGAAGCGGCGGGAGAGGGGCTCGAGTCGGGCCGCCACGGTGCATCGATCAGTCGCGGTGTCCCCGGCGTCCTGCACGGCGCGCGGTCGCTGTACCTCCAGGACGAGCATGGCCAGATTCGTGAGGCCCACTCGATCAGTGCCGGCCTCGACTACCCGGGCGTGGGCCCCGAACACGTCGCGCTCGCCGAGTCCGGGCGGGCCGAGTACGACAGCGTCACCGACCACGAGGCTCTCGAGGCCTTTCGTCTCCTGGCCGAGAGTGAAGGCATCATTCCCGCTCTCGAGTCGGCCCATGCGATCGCCTGGGTCGCCCGTGAGGCCGGTGCCGCTCTTCCCTCGGGTTCGACGGTCCTCATCACGCTGTCCGGGCGAGGCGACAAGGATGCGGCGCAGCTGGCCGATGCCTTCGCTGACACGGGGTCAGGTGCGGGGTCGGGCACGGCGTCGGGCACAGGCAACGACGGCCCGTGAGGCTCGAAGAGACGCTACGCGACGCCCGCTCCGGCGGTCGGCCGCTTCTCGTGCCCTACGTCACCGGCGGACTGTACGACGGCTGGACCGAACTGCTCGAAGCCGTCGTGGCGGCGGGTGCGGATGCGGTCGAGATCGGCATCCCGTTCTCCGATCCGGTGATGGATGGCCCGACCATCCAGACGGCGTCGCAGCAGGCCTTGGCCCGCGGCGCGACCCCGATGACGATTCTCGGCGACGTCGAGGGCCTCGCTGTCGGCGCGCCCCTGGCGGTGATGACATACGCCAACCTCGTGATGCACGCGGGGTACGACCGTTTCGCCTCCGCGCTCGTCGACGCGGGTGTCGACGCCGCCATCCTGCCCGACCTACCCCTCGATGAGTTCGGGCCCTGGGGTTCGGCTGCCGACGCAGCGGGAATCGAGACCGTCCTCCTCGCCGCGCCGACCACGACCGACGAGCGGCTCGCTCGGATCTGCGAACGCTCGAAAGGTTTCGTCTATGCGGTCTCGCTACTCGGGGTCACCGGGGAGCGCGGGTCGCTCTCGGAACCTTCCTCGACGGTCGGGGAGAGATGTCGCGGTCTGACCGACACTCCCGTGCTTCTCGGTGTGGGGATCTCCACGCCCGAGCAGGCCGCCGAAGCTGTGCGCCACGCCGACGGTGTCGTGATCGGCAGCGCCCTGATTCGCCGGCTTCTCGACGGCGGGGGAGTCGACGTGGCCGCCGACTTCATCCGTGAGGTACGTAGGGCACTCGACGAGACAGCCTCGTGAGTCTGTCGTGAGCTCTCCCTCCACGCCCCCGGGTCGTTTCGGACCCGAGTGCGACCTCTGCGAGGCGGCTCACATCACCCCCTGGTACCACGAGGACGACCTCTGCTGGATCGCCGAGTGCGAGATCTGCCGGGTCCCGATGGTCGTGTGGCGCGATCACGGCACCGACCCGCCGTCGGAGGCCCTCGAACACATGACCGAGGCGCTCCACCGTGTGGCTGACGAGCAACTCGGCGCGCACTACCTCGACGGGAACATGCGCAACATCCCCGACCACTACCACTGCCACGCCCGTCCCGAAGGCGGCTTCTTCGGCCCCAAGACGCGGCGAGAGATGTAGTGCGTCCCTGAGGTTCGCTATGCGAACCTCAGGGACGCACTAGGTGGGCTGGCGCCGCAGGCGCCAAGAGCGGCTAGTCAGCGAGACGAACCAGGTAGTCGCCGGCTTCGTCGTCCCAGTCCATCTCGATCACACCGCGGGTACGCGCGGCCTTGGCGAACTGGAGGAAGCCGCTGTAGCCGAAACGCTTCTCGGAGAAGTCGGCGTCACGGTTGCGCATCCTGTCCTTGAGGCCCGAGAGGGCGGGCGGGCCGGAGCGTTTCTCGACGCTGCCGACGACCTTGCGGAGGAGATCGAAGGCCTCTTCCTCCTCGCCTCCCGCACTGTCGGGAAACCCGACCTCGGGGTCGCCCGCGGCGGTGCCCGGCGAGAGCTCGACGACCTTGCGGTCCTCGAGGTTGGCCAGGAGCTCGCCGAAGCTGCGGAAGCCGTAGTCGGACTCGGAGAAGGTCGGGTCCTTGCGCAGGATCGCCCGCTTGAGCATCGACGCCTGCACGGCCCCGCTGGTGCTGCGCTGGAGGCCCGACAGCGTGCGCGTCACCAGCCGCTCGGCGTCTTCGGGCCGGTCGCCTCGCGGCCGTGCCTGGGCGTCGGCGTCCTCGCCGTCGCCGGCTTCCTCCTTCGACCGACGCCGGGTGCGTCCAGCTTTGCTGCGTTGCTCGGGCTCCACGCCTTCGAGCCGGTCGTAGAAGAGAAACTCGTCGCACGCGGGGGAAGTAGCGCGGACGTGGATCCGCCCACTCCCAGACCGATGACCCGCTTGTCGCGCTCGCGCAGCTTGTGCACGAGTGGTGTGAAGTCGGAGTCGCCGGTGCCGATGACGAAGGTCGAGATGTAGTCGCGCTCGAAGGAGAGCTCGAGGGCGTCGACGGCCATCTTGATGTCGGCAGCGTTCTTGCGTGTGATCCCCATACGTTGGGGGATTTCGATCAGTTCGACATGGTGACGGGTGAGCATCCGGCTGTCGGACTCGAACGAGTTCCACTCGCCGTAGGCGCGGCGCACGACGACCCGACCACGTTCGGCGAGAGCGTCGGCGACGGGTCCGAGGTCGAACGCCGCCCCGTTGAGTTGGTCGCGCGCGCCGAGCGCGAGGTTCTCATAGTCGAGGAAGAGGGCGATACGGACTTCATCTAGGGCCATGGAGGCAGGCTAACCGGCAGGCTCACCGTCATCGAGGAGACGGTTCCGGAACAGCTGAAGAACCTCGTCGAGAGCGTCTCGTGTGGGATGGCCCGGTTCGTCGACCAGATCGTTCGTGAGCACCGAGTGCGCAATCCGCTTGATGTCGTGCGCGTTTCCCCGAGAGGAGTCGATCTCCACGGCGATGAATCCGTCGCCGAACTCCTCGCGGAGCCGGTCGAAACGTTCGGCCGGGACGAGAGGATCGCCGGTGAACCGGAGCCCCATGACGCAAAGCCCGTCGTCGGCCACGCGCTCGCGAATCCGGGCGAGATCTGCATCGTCGGTGTCGAGACCGCGACGCCGTGTCCGACCGATCGGTATCGGGCTCGCCGGTTGGCTCATCACGGGCGCCAGCACAGAGGGCTCGACGGCGACAGCGAGAGCGAAGCCACCGGTGGCACACATTCCGACGACACCGACTCCCGGCCCTCCGCATTCATCGTGTGCGGCGCGTACCAGGGCCCGGATCCACGTCGTCACCGGGCTGGAACGGCCCGTGGCGAGCATCGTGAACTCCCGTGACACGCACAGGGAGAGGTACGTCCTCGCCGCGTAGGTGATCCCGAGCGGGCGACCCGGTTCGCCGAACAGGGACGGGAGAACGGCCGTGAAGCCCTCGGCAGCGACCCTTTCTCCGAACGCGGCCACCTCGGGTGTGATGCCGGGAATCTCGTGGAGGATCACCACGGCCGGGCCGGTGCCCTTCCGATAGACGGTGCGGGTCGTTCCGTGAAAGGTCTCTGCGGTGCACCGAAACCCGGGGAGGACCACCCGGTCGGGATCCGTCACGTCGGGGTCCGTCACGGTATGAGGGGCCGCCACCGGTCGCCGTGCTCGAGGAGCCGGTCGGCGCTCGCGGGCCCGTCGCTTCCCGCTTCGTATGGCTCCGGGGTGCCCGACTCCCAGGCGTCGAGAAGCGGCTGCACCACCTCCCAGGCGGCCTCGACCTCGTCGTAGCGCAGGAACGGCGTGTGGTCCCCTTCGATCACGTCGAGAAGGAGTTGGTCGTAGGCGGCGTACTCGGCACTGCGGTCGGCGGCATAGTCGGTCCGTAGCGAGACGGGGTGGGATTCCATGCCGAGGCCCGGCTTCTTGGCGTGCGCGACGAGCTCGATCGTCTCGTCCGGCTTCACGCGGAACACCAGCCAGTTCGGTTCGCACTGGGCCAGTCGGGTCTCACGGAACAACTGGCTCGGCGGTCGCTTGAATTCGATGGCGATCTCGGTGATGTCGCCGGAGAGACGTTTTCCCGAGCGCATGTAGAAGGGGACACCCTTCCAGCGCCACGTGTCGAGCTCGAGACGAATCGCCGCGTAGGTCTCGGTGATCGAATCCGCGGGGATGTCGGGCTCCTCGAGGTAACCCGGCACGGTTTCGCCGCCGCTTCGACCGGCGGCGTACTGCCCGCGTGCGGCACGGTGCTCGAGATGTGCGGGCTCGAAGGGCTTGACCGACTTGAGGACCTCCACCTTGTGGTCGCGCAGCACCCGCTCGTCCCACAGCGGCGGCGGTTCCATCGCCGTGATGGTGAACAGTTGCATGAGGTGGTTCTGGAGCATGTCGCGCATCGCGCCGCTCTTGTCGTAGTACTTGTAGCGACCCTCGAGCCCGAGCGTTTCCGACGCCGTGATTTGCACCTGGCGCACGTGTTGCGAATTGAGAACGGGCTCCAAGAACCGGTTCGCGAAACGGAATACGAGGATGTTCTGTGTGGTCTCCTTGCCGAGGAAGTGGTCGATACGGAAGATCTGGTCTTCTCGCCAGTCGCGGCTCACGTCGGCCTCGAGTGCGCGCGAGGAGGCGAGATCGGTGCCGAACGGCTTCTCGATCACGAGGCGGCGCGGCCCCTTCGATTCGTCCTGGAGTCCCGCATCACCCAGGCCCTGGGCCGCCTCGGCGAACACTCCGGGGGGCAGTGCCAGGTAGAACGAGGCCGGTCCGTCGATGACTTCCTCGAGTACCGCCAACTTCGGACCCGTCATGTCGCCGCTGCGGTAGTCGAGACGTTCGGAGAAGCGGCGCCACGCGTCCTGGGACACCGGTGGGGCGAATTCGTCGAGCGACTGGCGGACGTGGGCACGGAAGGTCTCAGCGTCCCAGTCCTCGAGCGCGTAGCCGACGATGCGCAGCGTCTCGAGCTCCTCGCGGTTCTCGTTGCGAAACAGCGCGGGGAGCAGCAGGCGCGCTGTCAGATCGCCGGATGCGCCGAGTATCGCGAGAGTGGGTCGTGCGGGCATGTCGTCCTCCGGGCTGTAGCCGGCTGCCGCCACGCTAGACGGTCACCGAAACGAGGATGCGCGGCGGGCACAATGGCGGTCATGCCGTTGCCCATCGAGGACTACGCGCTCATCGGGGACACCAAGACCGCCGCACTGGTGGGGCGGGACGGTTCGATCGACTGGCTCTGCGCGCCACGCTTCGACTCCGACGCCTGCTTCGCCGCTCTTCTCGGGGGTCCGGAGCACGGACGCTGGCTTCTCGCTCCGAAGGGCGGTGTCCGCAAGGTCGAACGGCGCTACCGCCCGGGCACGCTCGTGCTCGAGACGGATTTCCACACCGACGACGGCGCGGTGCGTGTCGTCGACTGCATGCCGTTTCGCGAACTCGGGCGTCTCGACATCGTTCGTCGAGTGGAGGGTCTCTCGGGGTCCGTCCCGATGCGTATGGAGCTGATCGCGAGATTCGGCTACGGCGAGACCATGCCGTGGGTCCGGGACCTCGACGGTCAGCTCAGCGTCGTGGCGGGGCCTCATGCTCTCTACCTCCAGTCGGGGATCGAGACCCACGGCGAGAACCGTGCCACCGTGGCGGAGTTCACACTGCCGGCCGGTGAGGCGTCGGATTTCGGTCTCGTGTGGCAGGCCTCGCATGAGCCTCCACCTCCCGTGGGCCTCGCAGCCGACGCGGTGCTGGCTTCCACCCAGGAGCTCTGGGAGTTGTGGAGTGCCGCCTCCTCCTATGAGGGCGACTGGGCCGACGACGTTCAGCGCAGCCTCATCACCTTGAAGGCCATGACCTACTCGCCCACGGGCGGGATCGTCGCCGCGGTGACCACCTCGCTCCCCGAACAGCTCGGGGGTGCGGAACTGGGACTACCGGTTCTGTTGGCTGCGCGATGCCACGTTCACGCTCTACTCACTGATGTACGCGGGCTACCGCGCGGAGGCGAGCGAATGGCGCGACTGGTTGTTGCGGGCGATCGCGGGCGACCCCCACGACCTCCAGATCATGTACGCCGTCGACGGTGAGAGGCGCCTGATCGAATCCGAAATCGACTGGCTCCCGGGCTACGAAGGAGCGAAACCGGTCCGGATCGGGAATGCCGCCTCCGACCAGTTCCAGCTCGACGTGTTGGGCGAGGTGATCGACGCGACGCATCAGGCCCGCCGCGTCGGTTTGCCGCCCGACCGGTGGGCGGACGATCTCGAGCGCGGGATACTCGAATGGCTGGAGGACTGTTGGGAGGATCCCGACGACGGGATCTGGGAGGTGCGGGGCCCCCGGCGTCACTTCACCCACTCGAAGGTCATGGCATGGGTCGCCTTCGACCGCGCGGTGAAGGCCTCCGAGCGATACGGCTTCTCGGGGCCGGTCGAGAAGTGGCGCGCGGGTCGCGACGCGGCGCGCGCCGAGGTACTCGACAAGGGCTTCAATGCCGACAAGAACAGCTTCACCCAGCACTACGAGACCACCGAACTCGATGCGAGCCTTCTCATGATCCCGCTCGTGGGTTTTCTGCCCGCCGACGACCCGCGGATGCTCGGGACGATCGATGCCATCGAGCGTGAACTGGTCCAGGACGGTTTCGTGTTGCGCTACCGCTCGCAGGAGTCGACCGACGGTCTCCCTCCCGGTGAGGGCGCCTTCCTTCCGTGCTCTTTCTGGCTGGCCGACAACCTGATGCTCGCAGGCCGTCAGGACGACGCCAGGGCGTTGTTCGAGAGACTCCGTGGCCTGAAGAACGACGTGGGGTTGTATTCGGAGGAGTACGACCCGAAGGCGAAGCGCCTCATCGGCAACTTCCCTCAGGCGTTCACCCACATCTCGTTCGTGAACGCCGCCCGGAATCTCTCAGGAGGCGGAGGCCCCGCCGAGCACCGTGCCGACCCGTCAGCCCATTCGCACCGTCCTACGACGTCGGCGGATTCCCCGGCGGATTTCCCGGGTGGCGCGAAGGGCTGAGGTCGTCGAGGCCCCGATGCGCTGCCTCGGGAAGAAACGGCACGAGCACGATCGCCGCCACGAGCGGGGCGACGCCGAGCACGGCGACCGCACGCCCGATCCCGCCGAGGGGATCCGAGAGCAACCCGGCTGCGACGAGACCGACGATCGAACCGCTGACTCCGCAGACGAGAAGCATGGCCGAGGACGTTCCCCGCACCTCCGTGGGGAAGAGCTCAGTCGAGAACGCACCCTGCGCCGGTCCGTAGGTGCCCACGATCACGATGCCGACCGCCGAGGTGACCCACAGCGCGGCGCCGTCCGACAGGTAGAACGCGATCGTGAGCAGTGTCGCGGCCGCCAGACCGACGCTCAGGAGAGGCTTGCGCCCGCGGGTCTCGGCGAGTCGCGCCCCGATGAGGACGCCGACGAGTGCCGGGAGCCCCTGGGTGATGGCGCGGAATACCGTGATCGCCGAGCCGGAGAAGCCCCGGTCGTCCTCGAGATAGACGTTCATGAGTTGGGAGGAGGGCGCCGCGAGGATGGACGTGAGGAAGGTGAACGCGGCGAGGATCACGATGCGCCGCCCGAAGCGCCCCGATGTCACCTCGCTCGCCTGACCTCGTTCCGAACGGGGGAGATCCAGGTTCCGGTAGCGCCTCGTCTCGGTGATCACCCGCGACAACCCCGGAATGAACAGCAACGTGAGCGCACTCAAGGCGAACGCGACCCGCCACGCTTCGGGGCCGAGATCGCCGAGCGGGAGGAGGAGAACCGCCACGGCGAAACCGGCACCACCCGCGAGACTCAGCATCGCGACGGAGAACGCTCGCGCTCCCTCTGGTGCCTCTTCGACGACGGCGATGACCGCAACTGCCAGAGCGGCATTCACGAGCCCCCGGGCGACGACTTGCGAGGCCGTGAAGATCTCGAGGTTGGGAGACGCGGCTCCGATGGCGTTGGCGACACCGATGCCGGCGAGCGACCACAACAGGATGCGTCGCCGGCCGCGGCGGTCCGCGATCGCGGCCGCGACGATGGCCACGAACACGCCGACGCGGGTGACGGCGAGCGACACCGTCAACGCGCTGTCGCTGACGTCGAAGGCGTCCTGGATGAAAGCGGCGTTCTGGCCGAACAGTCCTCCACCGAAGCTGGCGAGCAGCGCGGCGAACGCCACGGCGCTCAGGAGGACTGCCTGCTCCCTTGAGAATACGACCGGCGGGGTGATCGGGCTGCGCCGGGGAGGAGGTGGCGCGGGATCGCCGGCCAGTTCCGCCTTCAGGCATTCGCCGGCATGGCGAAGGGCGCGCCCGATGAGGATCCTCGTGAGCGGTCCGAACAGCCAGCGGAAATAGGCGACCGGCATCGGGGTGTCGACCCGGAGGGTCACCCTGGAACCGCCTTCTGGCGAGTCGGCGACGTTCGCGCTCAGCGTCGTGTCGCCGACGATCTGGACCGGCAGCGAGCCACGAAGAGCGTCGGGGTCGCCGTCGAGGCGGAGACTGGTCCGGGCCGCCTCGGCGACGTCGTCGACCGACGCGGGGAGTCCGAGGAGCATTCGGCGCTGCACCCGGGGCATGCTACGGCCTCGCCCGATTCGCCCCTTCCTTCATGCGCCCACAGCGTGAAAGCCACCATCGACGTGGAGCACCTCGCCGGTCGTGGCGGGGAAGAGGTCGGAGAACAGGGCGACCACGGCGCGCGCCACAGGGTCGGGGTCGCGCACGTCCCAGCCGAGCGGGGCGCGCTCGGACCACACCTCCTCGAACTGCTCGAAGCCCGGGATGCTGCGAGCGGCGATCGTGCGCAGAGGTCCCGCAGCGACGAGGTTCACGCGGATGTCCTCGGGACCGAGCTCACGCGCCAGGTACCGCGCCGTCGACTCGAAGGCCGCCTTCGCCACCCCCATCCAGTCGTAGACAGGCCAGGCGACGGTGGAGTTGTCGAAATCCAGGCCGACGATGGAGCCACCGGCCGTCTGCATGAGGGGGCGCAGCGATCGGGCGAGGCCTGCGAGTGAGTGCGCCGAGATCTGGAGCGCGAGGGCGACGTCGTCCCACGGCGCGTCGAGGAAGCCGCCTCCGAGGCAGGTCTCAGGTGCGAAGGCGACGGCGTGCAGCGCCCCGTCCACGCCTCCCCACCGACCTTCCAGTTCGCTCGTGAGAGCCTCGAGGTGGGTGGGTTCGGTGACATCGAGCTCGAGAACGTCGGGAGGCTCGGGAAGTCGACGTGCCGCCCGCTCGGTGAGTCGCATCGCCCGCCCGAACGATGTGAGCACGATCTGCGCCCCCTCCTCCTGCGCGCGCTTCGCCGCGCCGAACGCGATCGAAGAGTCGTTGAGGACGCCGGTGACGACGAAGCGTTTACCATTCAGGAGCACGGGCTTCTCCAACCGCTTTGGCGACGCGCGAGCCCACTCATGTGGGATCCGTGAACACGATTGTGGCGTTGTGGCCGCCGAATCCGAATGAGTTCGACAGCACGCCACCGCGGCCGATGTTCCGCGGTTCACCGGCCACGATGTCGACGGCGATGTCGTCACCGACCTGCTCGAGGTTGGCGGTCGGCGGCACGGTTCCTGCTCGCATGGCGAGAATGGATGCCACGGCCTCAGCGGCGCCACCGGCGCCGATCATGTGGCCGAAGACACCCTTCGTCGAGGTCACGGGGGGAGCAGCGTCGCCGAACACCGTGATGATCGCCGCCGACTCGGCGGCGTCGTTCAAGGTGGTCGAGGTGCCGTGGGCGTTGATGTGGGCGATGGCTCCGGGCTCCAGGCCCGCATCGTCGAGTGCGGCGCGCATGCAGGACACCGCACCGGCGCCACCGGGCGCCGGCGCCGTGATGTGGTGGGCATCGGCGGTGCGGCCGTAGCCGGCCACCTCGGCGAGGACATCGGCGCCGCGTTCAACGGCTCGGTCGGCGCGTTCGAGTACCAGTGCAGCGGCGCCCTCTCCCATGACGAACCCATCGCGTCCAGCGTCGAACGGACGCGACGCGGAGGCCGGGTCGTCGTGACGCGTGCTGAGAGCTCCCATGCGGGAAAAGGCGGAAATCGCGGTCGGCGTCATACAACTCTCAGTGCCCGCAGCGATGACCATGTCCGCTGTTCCGTCACGGATCAGTCGGGCGGCCTCCCCGATGGCGTTCGTCGACGCTGCACACGCGGTGGCGACCACGAACGTCGGCCCGGTCCATCCGAGTTGCATTCCGATCTCGCCGGCGGAGGCATTGATCATCATCATCGGGACCAGGAACGGGCTCACCCTCGAGGCGCCCTTGTCGGCGTACACGGCGATCTGCTCCTCGACGGATTGCAGACCGCCGACTCCGCTGCCGACGACGATTGCGGCGCGCGCAGGATCACCGTCGGGGTTCCCCGCGTGCTCGTACGCGTCCGATGCAGCCGCCCACGCCAGGTGTGTCACGCGGTCGAGGCGTCGGGCCTGTTTGGGCCCGAGGTATCCCGACACGTCGAAATCGGTCGACTCGCAGCCGAACTGAACCGGAAGCGGGTCCGGGTCGAGCAGCGTGAGATGAGCGGCCGTTGAGTGGCCGTCCAGAACCGTCGACCAGAACGTGTCGAGATCACAGCCTGCGGGCGTCTTCACGCCGAGGCCGGTGACGACGACCCGGGCGCGTCCCCGGTGGTCGACGGCAGCGGTCATGCCTGGGCGTTGACCTTCTTGACGACGAGATCGACGGCCTGTCCGATCGTGTCGACGCCCTCGAGATCCTCTTCGGGAACCGAGATGTCGAACTGCTCCTCGAGGCCCATCACGAGTTCCACGAGGTCGAGGCTGTCGGCGTCGAGGTCTTCTTTGAACCGGGCGGCGTCGACCACGTCGTCGGGATCGACGCTGAGGACCTCCACCGCCACGTTGCGGATGGCGCCGAGTGCTTGATCGCGTTCCATGGATTCTCGCCTTCTCTGTGTTGTTTGGGGGTTGGGTGTTCGAGGAGGTCGCTGTTCAGTGACCCATGCCGAGCCCACCGTCCACCGGGAGCAGTGCTCCGGTCACATAGCCGGCGTCGTCGCCACAGAGATACGTGATCGCGGCGGCGACTTCTTCGGCAGTTCCGAAACGTCCGACCGGCACAGCCGATTCGGCGCCTGCGCGCCATTCGGCCGGCATGTCGGCTGTCATGTCGGTGTCGATGGGTCCGGGTGCGACCACGTTACAAGTGATGCCACGGCTCGCGAGTTCCCGCGCCACCGAGCGCGAGAGTCCGAGGAGGCCGGCCTTGGCCGCGGAGTAGTTGGCCTGGCCGGATCCGCCCAGGTGTCCACCGACCGACGAGACGTTCACGATGCGCCCGAAGCGTGCCTTCATCATCGGGCGGATGGCCCGTCGTGTCGTGTGGAACGCTCCGGTGAGGTTCGTGGAGATGACGGCGTCCCACTGTTCGTCGGTCATCCGGGCGAGAAGCCTGTCGCGGGTGATTCCGGCGCTGTTCACGAGGATCTCGACCGGTCCCCACTTCTCTTCGATGCTCGCGAACGCGTCGTTGACAGCGTCGGTGTCTGCGATGTCCGCTCGGATGGCTGTGGCAGAACCTCCCTCCGCCGACACAGTGTCGACGGTGGCCGTGGCGGCGTCGTCGTCGCTGGCGTACAGCACGGCCACCCGGTGCCCCACCGCGGCCAGGGCGATCGTCGTGGCGCGCCCGATTCCCCGCGATCCGCCCGTCACGAGCGCCACGCGTGTCACGGCCGACCCCAGCTGATCACGGTCCGAGGTTTGCACACCGGCACGCTCGAGTGTCATTTCAGCGGAGCCCACCACGGGGTATCGGCGTTCGTCAGGAGCGAACGGACCTGAGGTCGTCGAGATCGGAGGGCGTGGCGACGCCCCTCACCGTCACGCCGCTGGCCCCGCGCTTGGCCAGACCGGCGAGCATGGATCCGTGGCCGATCTCCCACCACGGATCAGCGCCGAGCGAGACGAGCGTCTCCATCACAGCGCGCCAACGCACCGGCCGCACGACGTGGTGTGCCAGCCGGTCACGCCACCCGTCGGCGTCGTTGTAGACCTCGGCGTCTTCGTTCGAGACGACCGGAGCGCTCCCGGTTCCGAAGGAGACCTCCGACAACTCGGCGCTGAGTGCTTCACTCGCATCGTTCATGAGGGGAGTGTGAAAGGCGCCACCCACGTCGAGTGGTAGCACCCGACGTATGCCGACATCGCGGGCGACGTCGGTGGCCGCGTCTATACCCTCGGGTGTCCCGGCGAGCACGATCTGGCCGGGTGCGTTGTCGTTCGCGATCCAGCAGGCTTCGGGCGCGGCGCCGCAGGCCTCCTCTGCCTGGTCGATGTCCGCACCGATGCAGGCGATCATCCGACCGGGATGCCGGTCGGCGGCTTCCTGGGTCAGCTCGGCCCGTCGAGCGGCGAATTGCACGCCACTCTCGAAGTCGACCGCTCCCGAGGCGATCAGTGCTGTGACCTGTCCGAGACTGTGTCCCGCAAATGCCGTGGGATCGACCGCACAACGGGTGCGGACGGCTTCCCAGCAGATGAGGGACGTCACCAGCACCGCCAACTGCGCGTCGCGCGTTCGGGTGAGAGAGGCTTCGTCCGCCAGAACGAGGGGAGCCAGAGGCTCTGCCAGTGCCTGTTCGGCGCGCTCGACGACCTCCCAGGCGGGATCGTCGACCCACGGTGCGGCCATTCCAGGCTCCTGGGTGCCCTGACCCGGAAAGATCACTGCGGTGCCCACGTCGCCTCCGCCTTCCGACATCAGCGTTCGACCGTAGTGCGACATCGCGGGTTACATGGCCGGATGGCCGATGACGTCGTGTCCCTGCTGCCGCACCGCCCGCCGTTTCGATTCGTCGACTCCGTCGACGAGGTCGTCCCGGGCGTGTCGGTTCGCGCGCGGTACCGGGTTCGTGGCGACGAGGAGTCACTTGCCGGTCACTTCCCGGGGAATCCGGTCTTTCCGGGTGTGCTCCAGCTCGAGGCGTTGGCTCAGGCGGGCGCAGTCGGAGTTCTGGCCGACGAACGCTACGCCGGTTCATTTCTCCTGTTCGGAGGGGTCGAGAAGGCGCGTTTCGCAGAATCGTGCGCCCCGGTGACGAGCTCGTCCTCGACGTGACGCTCGAACGACTCAGCGCTCGCGGAGGACGCGGTGTCGGGCTCGCCACGGTGGACGGGAGCACCGCGTGTTCGGCGAGGATTCTGTTCGTGATCGCGCCGTCCGACTCGACGGCAGACGCAGCGGCGAGCCCCGAGGCAGGAGGCTCTTAGCCCGATTCCGGCGCGGATCCGGGCTCGTCGAGCTCGCGCAGAGCCTCGAGCTGCTCGGTGTCCCAGTCCTTCTCGGTGCGCTGACGTGCCCGGGAGGCCTCGAGGTCGCGGGCGATCCTTTCGGGATCCTCTCCGAGCATGATGCGACTCTCCACGTTCTCATCGAGGGGCGGTTCGTCGCGCACCGTGCGCCACGGAGCCCAGATGATCACGACCATCGTCGCGAGGGAGAGCCCGACCACCAGGCCGACGAGGAAGTTGGTCATCCGAGCCGCTCCTGAGCGGGGTCACCGTTCGCCTCGAGGGCCCGGCGGCGCCCTTCGAAAGCGAAGACCACGGCCGTGGCGGCCAGCGCAAGCAGGACGAAGCGGGACGTGCGACGTTTCGTGGCCACGACCGGGCATTGTATCGGTACGATCGCACCCGGCCCGGGTGGCGGAACGGCAGACGCGGCGGACTCAAAATCCGCTGTTCGCAAGAACATGTGGGTTCGATTCCCACCCCGGGCACGAGCATTCCGTCAGGATCGGGGGCGCGGTAGCCCGAGGAGCCCTCCCCGTCACGCGTCGACGTTCTCGTCGTCCTTCCCGTCGGCAGAGGCCTCCTCGTCGCGAAGCGCGCCGGACGCTGTCTCTCCGTGGGGGAGGTCGCGCGTGAACGCGAGGGACACGAAAGCCAGGAAGGCCGCCGCGAGCAGTCCGGCCTTGAGGGACTGGAGTTGCGCTTCCTCGTAGTTGTCGGCGATCGCCCGGCTGGTGGTGTCGTCGAGGCCGGCCTCCTGGGCGGCTTCGACGATCTGGTCGGCGGCGACGAAGTCGACGCCGGGGCCGACGGCGACACTCACCTGGGCCGAGACTTCCTCACTGATGCGATCGTCGGATTCGACATTCGACACGAAGGCTCCGGTCAGTCCGGCCAGCACGATCGCACCGATCAGCGCGATCCCGAGCGATGAACCGAGCTGTTGCCCGGTGTACTGGAGGCCGCCGGCCTCACCCCGACCCGAAACATCGACCGACGACTGCACCACGTTGCCGAGCTGGGAGACGATGAGGCCCATCCCGACACCGAGCACGGCCATCGACACGGCGAAGCCCACGTCGGCCAGATCCGGCTGGACGGTCGTGAGCAGGGCGAGAGCGCCCGCGACGGTGGTCCACAGCCCGGTTCTGACCAGGGAGCGCACGGGGAAGCGATTCGAGAGACGAGAGCCGACGGCCGAGGCGAGGAACATCGTGATCGACACGGGAAGCATCCGGAGGCCTGTCTCGAGGGCGTCGAAGCCGAGCACGAGTTGGAGGTAGAGAGGAATGGTGAAGAAGACACCCATCAGGATGAGGTTCTGGGTGAAGAGGCCGATCAGGCCCGACCGCAGCGGCGGGATCTTCAGGAGATCGAAGTGCACCAGTGGGTCGGTTCCCGTCGCCTCCCTGTGTCGCTGCCAGCGTACGAATCCCCAGAGCAAACCGGCACCGGCGCCGATCACGAAGAGCGTCAGCGCGAATCCGAACGGCTCGGCCGGCGAGTCCTTCGGCTTGACCCATCCCCACGTGCTCGACTGCAGAGTTCCCAGCACGATCGCACCGAGCCCGGTCGCTGACAGGAAGGTTCCCACGCCGTCGAGACGGGGTGCGCGACCGGTGCGGGCCGAATCGTTCACGAGGCGGGTCATGGCGAGGATGAACACCACGAGGAAGACCTCGCCCACGAACACCACCCGCCAGGTCAACGTGGTTGTCGCCCACCCACCGACGATGGGGCCGACGGCGATCCCCGCGCCCGCCACGCCACCGATCACGGCGTAGGCGACCTTGCGCTCGCGCCCCTCGAAGTTGCCCGCGATGAGGGCAGCCAGCGCCGGGAGGACCAGCGCCGCGCCGAGGCCCTCGAGAATCGACCATCCGAGCGCCAGCACACCGACCGACGGCGCGACGGCGGTCAGGGCTGATCCGCACCCGTAGATGACGAGGCCCACCACGAAGGCCCGGCGTCGGCCGATGATGTCGCCGATCTTGCCGCCGGTGAGCATGAACATGGCCATCACCAGGCAGTAGAGGGTGATCACCGCCTGGATCGTCGTGACGGTCGTGTCGAAGTCGTCGACCAGGTTGCTGATCGAGACGTTCATGACCGACTGGTCGAGGACCATGACGAATTGGGCAGTCGCCAACGCGACCAGTGGCCACCAGCGCTTCATCGAGTCCCCGTTCCGTGCGCCCACCGGATGCCCGTGCGGACGTGATCGTGCCACGGACAGGTGGCTCGGTTCCTATGGATCAGCCGGGGAGCTCGAAGTTGTCGCGGCAGGCGACGAAGAGGCTGAAGTACGGGTTCGTCGGGGCGCCGTCGTTCGGGTGCAGCTGGAAGTGGGTGTGGGTGGAGCCGCCCTTGGCGTTGCCGCTGTCGCCGGTCCAGCCGATCACGTCGCCGACCTCGACCTTGCCGCCGTTCTTCAACGCCTCGGGATTGATCTTCTGGAGGTGGGCGTAGTAGTAGCGCGTGCCGTCCTCACCGACGAGGTCGACCGCGATGCCGCCGAGACCACCGCTGGCGTCGCTGACGACGCCGTCCGCGACGGCGACGTTCGGGGTGAGGCGTTTGGCGAAGACGTCGGTGCCCTTGTGCTTCCGTCCGCCCGAGCGGGCATTGCCCCAGTCGTTCGTGAAGAAGACGGGAGCGTCGATCGGGCACAGCTCCATCTCGGCGATGAAGGGGGGAGCATCGACGTCGCCGGAGCCGGCCGGTTGGGGAACCGACTCGTTGTCCGGTTCGACGACCTTGCCGCCGACGTCGGGGGCCGGGTCGGCGAGGTCGGCTTCACGGTTCTCCAGGAGTGATTCCCAGACCTCCAGGACCTGGGACTTCCGCAGCATCTCCTGGGCTTCCTCCATGCGCTCGTCGAGGGTCAATTGGAGCTTCACGAGGTCCTTCATCCGCTTCTCGTGGTCGGCGCGCTGTTCCTCGAGCTGGGCACGCCGGGCGTCGAGGAGGTCACGGGTGTCCGACAGGGTCTGGGCGACGTCGTGGTCGTGCTCGTTGACCGCGTCGATGAGGGTTCCCCGGCGGGCGGCCTCGACGAGGCTGTTCGCGTCGAGGATGCTGGCGGTCTGGTTGTCACGGCCGGTGTAGGCCTGGACCGCCCGACTCCGAACGGATTCCTCGAGAACGCGGATCTCTTCTTTGAGACGGGGGATCTCGGCCTCGTGCTCCCGGATCTCCTTTTGTGCCTCGCGGACCTCGGCGGCGAGCTCTTCGTAATCGGCGGCGGCGTCCAGGGCGCCCTCCACCGTGGATTCGACCAGGCGTCGCGCTGTGGCCACATCAGGGAGCTTTTCGAGCTCGGCCTGCTGTTCGGGCGTGAGGTGGGCCTCTTCGTCAGCCGGAGGCTTGGCCTCGGCCTCGGCCTCGGGCTCGGGGTCGGCCCCGAAAGCGGCGGCGCTCGGCACGACGACAGCAGCGCCGACCGCGAGCGCGAGAAGCGTCGCGGCGGTCCGCCGCGCGGCGACAGCACGAAGTAGTAACAGAGAGGAGTTCATGACCACTGAGAGTGTAGTGAAGTTCCCGTATCAGGACAAGAGGGTCACCAAGCGTGATTCCATGCCCGGTGGAGCCCGCATCCTGCGGGATCCCGGTCTCATCGGCCCGGGACGGCTGAGGTTGAGGTCTCCCCGGGGTCTCCGCTGGCTAGCGTGATCGGGCCATGGCCCGGTTCCTCTCCCTCCGCCAGAGCCTCGGGCGGCAGCGCTTCCGGAGAGAGCGTTTCCGGAGAGAGCGTTTCCGGAGACATTGCCGGGCCCTGGGCATCGGCGCCGGCCTGGGTCTGGCGGCGGGTGCGGTCGTCGCCGGGGCGCTCGCAGCCCGTGAGATCCGCCGGTCGGGCTGGGGCGTCGCACGTGCCCGCGCCCGGCGCGCTCGTCGCCTCGGCTGGTTGACCGCGCGGCGCAGCCTGGCCCGGGCACGCCTCGGCCCTCAGAGGCGTGCGGGGGAGGAGCGCCTCGACGCCTTCCACGTCCACACCGCCGAGCAGGCGTTCGAGTTGCTCGGCGACATGAAGGGCGTCGCCATGAAACTGGGGCAGATGGCGTCCCTGCTCTCCGACGGGCTCCCTGACGCCTACGCCGAGGGTCTGAAGGGTCTCCAACAGGCGGCACCGCCCATGGCACCCGGACTCGTGTCGGATGTCGTGACGAAAGAACTCGGTGCACCGCCCGAAGAGGTCTTCTACGAGTTCTCCGAGGAGCCGGTCGCCGCCGCCTCGATCGGCCAGGTTCACAGGGCGCGTCTCTTCGACGGAACCCCCGTGGCCGTGAAGGTGCAGTACCCGGGCGTGGATGTGGCGATCCGTGCCGACCTCGACAACGCCTTGTTGCTGACGACCATGGCGCGGGCGATCGCGCCGGGGATCGAGCCCGAACCGCTGGTCGACGAGCTGCGTACCCGGATCGGCGATGAGCTCGACTATCGAAAGGAGGCCGACAGCCAGGAGGAGTTCGTCGCAGCGTTCTCCGGGCCACCCGTGGGTCCGGATACCCGGCGTCGTCCGCGAGTTCTCGAGCAGCCGGGTGCTGACGTCGGAGTGGGTGTCGGGTGAGTCCCTCTACGACGTTCTCGACCGGTCCCAGGCCGAGAGGGATCTCATCGGTGAGCAGCTGTTCAGGTTCTGGTGCGACGCCGTGTTCCGCCTCCGCCTGTTCAACGGCGACCCCCATCCGGGCAACTACTTCTTCGCGGACTCTCCCGGTGCCGCGTTCGGCGGAAGAGCCCCTACACCGATCTGGTTCCTCGACTTCGGCCTCGTCAAGCGGTTCTCCCCGGGGGACACCGACGGCCTCAGGGAACAGATCCTCGCCCTGAGAACCGGAGACGAGGATCGGCTCCACGACGTGATGGTGCGCTTCGGTTGGCTTCGTCCCGACGCCGCCGTCGACCGCCGGCGCGTCTCGGAACTGGCCGAGCTCGCCAACCGAGCGGCGATCGGGCCGGGGCCCTTCACCTTCACCCGCGAGTATGTGGCACGTGTCGTGCAGTCGACGCTCGTGGTCACCGGCCCCTACGGAGACGTCGTCCGCCACCTCACGCTGCCGCCCGACCAGGTACTCCTCAACCGGATCCACCTCGGGCTGAGCGCGCTGTTGGCGCGTCTCGGGGCGACAGCGAACTGGTCACGGATCATGGACGAGTATCTGCTCGACGCCCCACCCTCGACACCTCTGGGCGAGGCGGGCCGAGCCTGGCCGAGGGTTCCTCGGAGTCAGAGGTCGTAGGTCACGCCCGTCAGTTCCTCGCTGACGTCCCAGAGCCTCTGTGCCACCGTCACATCACGGGCGCGCGCCGAGGCACCGACCTCCTTGGGGTGCTTCCCCCGCTGCTCGGCGAGGCCGTCGGGCCCGTAGTAACCGCCGTTGCGCGCGCCGGACGCCGTCGCTGCGTAGAGAGTGGGGAGCGCACCCCGGGCGGCGTCCTGCGCGAAGAGCATGTTGAACACCGAGGTCGCCCGTTCGACGAACCTGTTGCCGCTCATCCGCGGGCCGGCGGACTGGAGGTTCGTGTCGGCGTATCCCGGGTGAGCGGCGGCCGCCACCATGTCGAGGCCGGCGGCGTCGATGCGACGGGCGAGCTCGAAGGTGAAGAGCAGGTTGGCGAGCTTCGACTGGCCATAGGCCCTCCAGCGTCGGTAGCGCTGTTCACCGTGGAGGTCATCGAAGTCGATCTTCCCGAAGCGGTGGGCGCCGCTGCTCACGGTGACGATGCGCGCACCTGCTTGGTGGCGGAGAAGCGGAAACAGCAGGCCCGTCAGGGCGAAGTGACCGAGATGGTTCGTGCCCAACTGCATCTCGAAACCGTCGGCCGTCTCGCGCCGGGGGATGGCCATCACGCCCGCGTTGTTGATGAGGGCGTCGATCCCGTCGGTGGTCTCGATCAGCGACTCGGCGAACTGCCTCACCGACGACAGGTCGGCGAGATCCAGGCGGCGTACCTCGACGTCCGCGTCGGGATCGAGGCTCAGGAGGATGTCCCGTGCCGCCTCTCCCTTGTCGGTGTTTCGGCAGGCCAGGACGACGGTGGCGCGGTGCCGGACGAGCTCGCGGGCTGTCTCCAGGCCCAGGCCGCTGTTGGCGCCGGTGATGACGAACCGGCGGCGCGTGCTGACGGGAATGTCGTCGGCGGTCCATTCCTCGGCCGAGTCCCCGGCCGGCTGATCGAGTCCGGTGGGTTCGCTCATGGGTTCCCCCTGTGCTCGGAATGACCCGGGTGGGTGCCTCCTGGCAGCAGACTAGAGGTGAGATGGCAGGGCCGGTGGGCCCGTACAATGACGCCGTGTCGGAATCCATCCTTCAGAGGCGTCTGGTCGACGTCGCCGAACGCCTCAAGCGCCTCCGGGCCGAGCTCGCCGTCGCCGACGAGCAGGTGCTGTTCCTCGACGAGGAGGCCGAGGACGCGCGCCTCCGCGCCCTGGTGGCCGAGACCCCGCTCGGCGAGGTGGAGGCACGCGACGCACGTCGGCACGCCGACACGCTCCGGCGACACCGTGATGCGCTCTCCGGCTCGATCGAGGAGCTCCGGCGCGATCAGGATGCTCTCCTCGACCGCATGACGGCAGAAGCCGCCACGCGCACCGATCGTGCAGGTACGGACGACGTGAACGACACGAACAAGGATCAGGAGGCCACGACCCGATGACGGCGTCGGCGCCCGGCGCACCGGGCAGACCCACGCGACCGAGGGATCGGTGGAGGCAGGCACTGCGCCCACACGCGTCGTGATCGCCGAGGACGAGGCGATCATCCGGCTCGATCTCAAGGAGCTCCTCGAGGAGGAGGGCTACGAGGTCGTCGGCGAGACCGCCCGAGGCGACGAGGCGATCGAGCTCGTGCGTGAGCACACTCCCGATCTCGTGATCCTCGACGTGAAGATGCCCGGGATGGACGGGCTCACGGCCGCGCGCCACATCACCGGGGAGCGGCTCGCCGCCGTCCTCATTCTCACGGCCTTCTCCCAGCGGGATCTCGTAGAGCAGGCGCGCGACGCGGGTGCCGCGGCATACCTCGTGAAGCCTTTCCAGAAGAGCGATCTGATGCCCGCGATCGAGATAGCGCTCGGACGCTTTCGCGAGCTGATGACCCTCGAGGCGGACGTCGGCCATCTCCAGGAACGGCTCGACGCGCGCAAGATCATCGACCGTGCCAAGGGCAAGCTCATGGACAGCAACGGCCTGAGCGAGCAGGACGCCTGGCGCTTCCTCCAGACCGAGGCGATGAACCGCCGCGCCAAGATCCACGACGTCGCCGAGCAGGTCGTGGCCGGCGACCTCAACCCCTGAACCGTTGAGCAAAGTTCTTCTGCTCGACGGACACTCGCTCGCGTACCGCGCGTTCTTCGCGCTTCCCACCGATCTGGCGACGGCGTCGGGCACGGTCACGAACGCCGTCTACGGATTCACGTCGATGCTCATCAAGGTCCTGGCCGACGAGGAACCCGACCGGATCGTGGCGGCGTTCGACACGCCCAAACCCACCTTCCGCAACGAGATGGACGAGGACTACAAGGCGCAACGGGAGTCCGCACCCGACCTGTTCGCCCATCAGCTCCCCCTGGTGCGCGAGGTACTCGACACCTTGTGCATCCCGGTCCTCGAAGTGGAGGGCGTGGAGGCTGACGACGTGATCGCCACCCTGGCAGAGCAGTGCTCGGCATCGGGCGACGACGTGATCATCGTCACCGGCGATCGCGACAGCTATCAACTGGTGTCCGACCCGCACGTGCGGGTGCTCTACAACCGGCGCGGCGTGTCCGACTACGTGCTCTACGACGAGGCCGGGATCAAGGAGCGCACCGGGGTGCCGCCCGAGCGTTACGTCGATTACGCCGCACTGCGTGGCGACACGAGCGACAACCTCCCCGGCGTACCGGGAATCGGGGAGAAGACCGCCGCCAAGCTGATCGGGAACTTCGACGACTTGGAAGGGATCTACGACCACCTCGACGAACTACCCCCGAAGCAGCGCGAGAACCTGGGCGAGTATCGGGAGCGCGTCTTCAAGAATCGGGAGATGATGGAGCTACGGCGCAGTGTCGATCTCGGCGCCGACGATGTGCTCTCGGACGACGTCGCCACGTTGGCGGCGGCCTGGGATCTCGACGCGGTGAAGGAGCTGTTCGAGCAGCTCGAGTTCCGCTCGCTGTGGAACCGGCTCGTCGAGTTCGCGGGAGCCGACATCGACGAGGACGTGCCGACGCTCGAGCTCGACGCGGAGATCGTCCGCGATTCCGCCACGGCGGCCACCCGCATTCGTGACCTGGTGGAGAGTGACGGCAGGATCGCGCTCGAGGCCCACTGGCCCGGAGTGGAGGGACGCGGGGCTCCCGTCGGCTTCGCTCTGGCGTCCGAGCCCGGCGGCGACAGCGTCCTGTACGTCGGGGCCGACGCTCTGGAAGGCGACGCGCCCGACAACGCTGCCGCCGCCGCGTTCGCCGACCTGCTCGGCACCGACGAACCCCGGCTCGTGGTGCACGGCGCCAAGACCCTGAGTCACGGCCTCGACACACCGCTCGCGTCGCTCGATCAGGACACCGAGCTCATGGCCTATCTCCTCGACCCCGCCGCGGAGGCCTACGAACTGGAGGAGCTCGCGCTGCGCCATCTCGGTGTGGAGGTTCGCTCGCCCGACGCGGAGGAGGGGACCCTCGACCTCGATGCCGACGCGGCGCTGGAGGCGACGGCGCGCCGTGCAGCGGCCGCACTGCAACTCGGCTCCGTTCTCCAGGATGCCCTCGACGCTGCCGGGCTGGTCGACCTGTACGTCGACGTCGAGCGTCCGCTCGTCCCCGTTCTCTCCGCCATGGAGGAGTGCGGCGTCCGCATCGATCAGGAGTTCCTGAACGCGTTGCGGGCCGACCTGGCCGACCAGATCGCCGAGCTGGAGACGTCGATCCACGCCCACGCGGGATCCACGTTCAACATCAAGTCGACGCCGCAGTTACGCACGGTCCTGTTCGAGGACCTCGGCCTCACCCCGGTGAAGAAGACGAAGACCGGACCGAGCACCGATGCCGACTCGCTCGGCAAGCTCGTCGACGAGCACCCGATCGTGGCCGACCTCCTGCGGTACCGGGAGGTCGAGAAGCTGCGCAGCACCTACGCCGACGCACTGCCGCCCCTGATTGCCGACGACGGGCGGATCCACGCCACGTTCGACCAGACGGCGACCACCACCGGGCGGCTCTCGAGTGTGCACCCGAACCTCCAGAACGTGCCTGTGCGCACCGCGGACGGGCGCGAAATGCGGCGTGCCTTCATCGCCGACGACGGGTGCGGATTGCTCACGGCCGACTACTCGCAGATCGAGCTGCGGGTCCTGGCACACCTGGCGCAGGACCCCGGCCTGATCGACGCCTTCGCCCGCGGCGCCGACGTCCACACCACGACCGCCGCCACCGTGTTCGACGTGGACGAGGGCGACGTCGACGAGTTCCAACGACGGTTCGCCAAGGTCGTCAACTACGGCCTCGCCTACGGGATGGAGGCCTACGGTCTTGCCCAGCGTCTCGACATCCCGACCGATCAGGCCGCCGAGATCCTCGACAACTATTTCGAGGGATTCCCCAATGTGGCGGAGTTCATGGAGCGCACGATCGAAGAGGCGCGCACGAACGGCTACACGACGACGCTGCTCGGTCGGCGCCGCAAGCTCCCCGAGCTCTCATCGGGGAACTTCCGCATCCGCCAGATGGGGGAGCGCATGGCGCAGAACGCACCGGTGCAGGGATCGGCTGCCGACATCTTCAAGTTGGCCATGATCGACGTCGACGCCGCCCTGGCCGAAGCCGAGTTCGGTGCCCGCATGATCCTCACCGTCCACGACGAGCTCGTGTTCGAGACACCGTTGGAGGAGCGCGAGCAGGTCGAGGATCTGGTTCGCGACGCGATGGCGTCGGCCTACGAGCTCGACGTCCCCCTGGTGGTGGATACGGGTTTCGGGCAGAACTGGGCCGAGGCCAAGGCTTGAGCCCGGCGGAAAGCTCTGCGGGAAGCGACGGGCACTGGTTCGAGGACATCGCCCGGTTCCTCGGCCCCGCCTACCTGCGCTACTCGTTCACCAAGGGAACGACGGCCGAGGTGGCTTTTCTCATCGGTGCGCTGGCCCTCACGCCGGGGGACCGCGTACTCGACGCGGGATGCGGACCGGGCCGTCACGCCCTCGAGATGTCCCGGCGGGGGATCGACGTCCTCGGCCTCGACATCTCCACCGAGTTCGTGGAGCTCGCCCGCGAGGCGGCAGCGGAGGAATCGCTGAGGGCCACCTTCGAGGTCGAGGACCTCCGCCATTTCGACCGCCCCGGTTCCTTTGACGCGGTGCTCTGCCTGTGCCAGGGAGGCTTCGGGCTTCTCGGCGGCCCCGGCGACGAAGCGGTGTTCGGGCGGCTCGCCAGGGCGCTCGCCCCGGGTGGCCGCATGGCGCTCACAGCCTTCTCCCTCGCCTTCATGATCCGCCATCTCGAGGAGGGTGAGACGTTGGGCGTGTCCGAGTCTGTGCTCCACGAGACCACTGTCCTGAAGGACGTCGATGGCCTCGAGCGCCCCGCCGAACTGTGGACCACCGGGTTCACCGCCCGGGAACTCCGGCTGCTCTCCGAGGGCGCGGGCCTCGTGGTCGACGGCGTGTACGGCGTGACACCGGGCCGCTACGGCAACGAGCCACCGACCCTCGACGATCCCGAACTCCTGCTCCTCGCTCACCGTTCTTGATGCCGCCCGCGCCATGCGCGGTCTACTGACGCATCAAACACTGCTCACCTGATGGTGGCCTCGCCTCGGATGGGTGTGCGCCACTAGCCTGGCTCGCGCACTCTCAGGATGGGAGTGCCGCGGCCGCTACCGATGGCGCGCCGTGCCTCGATCAGGAACGAGCCCGACGTTGCCCGACGACCCAGTGTCCGACGACCAGATCTCCGACGCGAAGCCCGCCGATTCACCGGCCGCTCCCGAGAGCACTCCCGAGGCCGCAGCGCCACCGGCGCCTCCCGCCGGAGCGACTCCTCCACCTCCACCTCCGCCCCGGCCCCGGCCCCGAAGGCTCCTCCACCGTCTCCCGCTCCCGCCCCGGAGCCGCCGAGCCGCCTCCCGCACCCGACGCTCCCGCCGAACCGGCCGTTCTTCTGGAGCCGGTCACCGACGTCGTCGACGACGACCTCGGCGGGATGACCTTCGAGGAGGCGATCAACTCCACGATCGTGGAGTTCGACGACGGCGATCTGGTCACCGGCACCGTGGTACGCATCGACGGCGACGAGGTCCTGCTCGACATCGGCTACAAGTCGGAGGGGATCATCCCCTCCAAGGAGCTCTCCATCCGCCAGGGTGTCGATCCTTCCGAGATCGTCACGATCGGTGACGAGCTCGAGGCTCTCGTTCTCCAGAAGGAGGACAAGGAGGGCCAGCTCATCCTGTCGAAGAAACGCGCTCAGTACGAGCGGGCGTGGGGCAACATCCAGGAGCTCAAGGAGTCCGACGGCATCGTCACCGGGCCCGTCATCGAGGTCGTCAAGGGCGGTCTCATCATCGACATCGGCCTGCGTGGATTCCTGCCCGCCTCACTGGTCGACCTGCGGCGCGTCCGTGACCTCCAACCTTTCGTGGGCAAGGAGCTCGACTGCAAGATCATCGAGCTCGACCGCAACCGCAACAACGTGGTGCTGTCCCGCCGGGCCTACCTGGAGGAGACGCAGCGTGAACAGCGCGACGAGTTCCTCACGAACCTCAAGCCCGGGGAGGTCCGCAAGGGTGTGATCTCCTCGGTGGTCAACTTCGGCGCCTTCGTCGACCTCGGTGGCATGGACGGCCTCGTGCACGTCTCCGAGCTCTCGTGGAAGCACGTCGACCACCCCAGCTCGGTCGTGACCGTGGGTGACGAGGTCGAGGTGCAGGTCCTCGACGTCGACCTCGACCGCGAGCGGATCTCCCTGTCGCTCAAGGCCACCCAGGCCGACCCGTGGTCGGAGTTCGCCGGGGCGCATGCCGTCGGAGAGCTCGTCTACGGCCGGGTCACCAAGCTCGTGCCCTTCGGCTCGTTCGTGCAGGTGGGTGAGGGGATCGAAGGTCTCGTGCACATCTCGGAGATGGCCGGCCACCACGTGGAGGCTCCCGAACAGGTCGTCACCCCCGGCGAGGAACTGTGGGTCAAGATCATCGACATCGACCTCGACCGTCGCCGGATCTCGCTGTCGATCAAGCAGGCGGCCGAAGGCGGCGAGGTGGCCGCCGAGTACCGAGACCTCTACGGCGACCACGCCTACGACGATCACGGCAACTACGTCGGCCCCGGTGTGGAGGAAGGCGCCGAGGGGGAGAAGCCCGAGGGGGAGAAGCCCGAGGGCGGATCCGACGCGGAGCTCATCCACGAGGTGACGCCCGACCAGATGGATCAACCGAGTGAGGTGTCGGCCGAGCCTCCCGGCGGAGAGCCGGCAACGGTCACCGAGGCATCCGGAAGCTGTTGCGCCGGCCACCGAGGAATCGCCGGTCGAGCATGCAGCGGAGCCGGCCGACACGCCCGAGGCCCCCGCGTCCGCCCCGGAGCCCTCAGCCGAGTAGCGCTCGTTCGGAACTCCGGCCCGGGCTACTCGACCAGCCGGACCGGCACTCCCTCGAGGATCGCACTCCAGCTTGTCGCATCCGAGGGTCGTACGAGTTGCCCAGGGGTTGATCCCGGGTAGTCGAACTCGGCGACTATCCAGCACGCGGTCGGATCCACTTCGGGGTCGCCGTCGCAATGGAATCCGTCCTTGGGGATCATGATGCGGATCTGGAGCAGATCGCCGTTGAAGCTGTAGTCGAGCGTGGTGATCTCGCAGTCGTCGCCCGGGTTCAGCACCGTGTCGGGATCGCTCACCTTCACGATCTCGCAGTCGGGGAAGATGTCGCCGTTCGGCTGGAGGATTCGCAGAGTACCCACGACATCGTTCGGGACGTCGGCATCTCCGAGGGCGTAGCCCGCAGGGGAGCAGAGCACGTCGGCAATGTTGTCATTTGGATCGGGGTCCGGGTCGACCTTCCCGATTGGTGGCACGACGTCCTGACACACCGAGATATCGCCGGGGTCGTGGAACGTGAGACGAAGGACCCGGTCGCGCGTGTCGTCTTCAGGAAGCTCTGTGAGCCAGAAGTCGCCGTTGGAGCCCTGGAAGTTACCGAGTATCTGAAGGCGGCCGTCCGCGTAGACGTTGACGCCGTCGCCGGAGCCGTCGTGCTGCGCTCGGATCGCGAACCTGTTGCCGCCGCGACCGCACGTCGTGGTATCCGAGTTGCACAGCTGGGTGGTCGTGCCGCCGTCGCGAATTCCGGTGTCGGCGTTGATGACGAGTTGGACCTTGCCGTCGCTCGTGATCCAGCTGGGATCGATCGGGATCGCCGAGCCACAGGGCTTCACCCACTTACGTGCGGTGTCGCGGAAGTTGTGGCCGAGCTCGTGGACACCGCCCGGCCAGAAGGTGGCGGCAGCGGTGATGTCCTGACCGTAGGTGACCTCGCCGAACGAGATGTCGAAGAGGGGCGGTACGACTTTGCTGTACAGGCCGTTGAACACGTAGTTCCAGAAGTAGCCGCTGCCACCTTGGTCCCAGGATGTGGCAAGGGCGGCGGCCGTGGGGACGAACGGTGAGTACCAACCGTAGGTCGCAGCGTCGTCATTCTCACCGGGGCACACGGAGACATCTCTGTTGTCGGTGTGGTCTCTGAGCGTCCCGTTCGCCTCGGTGACCAGGAACCGAGTCTCGGGAAGGCCGTCGAACTGCGTGAAGTCGGTCCGGGCGGGACGCAGGGGCACAGCGGCGGAATTCACAGCGGATGCTGCGAACACCGTGTCGCCCGCGAACGGGATCGCCGGGTCAGATGGTCTCGTGTCACCCGACGGTGACTCGGGTGTGCCGATCGGCGGAGAGTTGCCCGGATCGGCGGGCTGGATGGGTGCGATCTCGGCCGGTTCCGTGGCCGCTGTTCCGCCGATCCATCCGCCGCCGCCACACCCTCCGAACAGGCAGCCGAGGAAGGCGAGGCCGGGCGAGAGGACCAGGTTCGCACCGGTGGCGTCATCTCCTGTGCAGCCCGGCTCGAACGGCCCGGGTGCGAAGCGCTCGACGACGTCCTGCATCATGGACTCGGTGACGCCGTAGTTGGTGAGCGTGGCGTAGAGGTTCCACCTGAGGACGTTGTAAATGGGGGCAGGATAGATTCCGAAGAAGGGAGGAAACTGGATGTTGGGATCGACGGGTGGAGTAGCGGGATTGAGCATCCCGTCGTCCAGAATCGCCTGCGCGACTCCGGCGATCGGGCCGCTCACCTTCGACAGTGCACGCTTGTTCCACGTGGCCAAAGAGAACCTCAGGGGTTTGGGAGTGTTTAGAAGCCCGAGCTCTAGGACAACGTCGAGTGGAAAGATGACCTTGGGATTGGCCTCGCCGAGGCCGAGTGAACCGCTGCCGTCGATCGTGTAGCGGAGGCAGTCGGCCCCCTGGTCGAGGAAGGCGGGGTCGAAGAGCTCGAGGTCGATGGAGCCGGGGTTCGCGGGGTCGACATCGCTCACCTCGACGATGTAGTTGTAGCCGTCTTTGCCGCCTCCGTCCTCGTAGTACTCGTTGGTCCCCGTCGCGGGATCACAGGCCTCGGGAGTGAACGGTCCTATCCACGTGAAAGCGGGGTTCGGGAGTGTGAACGGGGGAGGATCGGTCTGCTGTTCTCCCTGCGGGATGCTGAGGTTGTTGCACCGATCGGTCTGGTACTGGTCGCCCTCCACGGTGCTCGACCGTGGCCCGTGGATGTCGAGCCAGAAGCTCTGTCCGAGGTCGACGGCTGGGTCCACCCACGACGAGTCACCGCCTATGACGGGTTCGTTTCCGAGCAGGTTGCTGGGACTTCCGAGCGGCGGCGATGGCGCGTATTCGGCGGTGGCATCGCGGCTCATGTCGACACCGTTGAATCCGAGGAGGCGCGTGAAGAACGAGGGGGCCTTACGTTCGACCTCGACGCGGAGTTGGCTGAGCGGGAGGACGCTGCCGTTGGCGTCGTCGAAGTAGACGGTGACGTCGGTGTCGTCGTCGGTCTTCGTGTAGCCGTTCTCGGTGGCGGTGGCGAGGGCGGCGTCGCGGGCGGCGTCGTTGTTGGAGATGTCGCCCTCGCGATAGACCACGCCCGAGAGTGCTGCCGCGTCAGCCGTGCGCTGCGCGTTGCGCCCCTCGAGATACCAGTAGCCCAGGTCGACCGCGAAGCCCGCGAAGGCCAGGAGAACGACCATCATGGCGGCGAACCACACGAGGATGTAGCCGCGCTGGCGACCGTCTGGGCGTTTCGTCCGACGTCTCGCGGTGCGTCTCGTCACTGTCCCCTCCTTCGATCAGTCACGGTGTCGGCTCGCAGGTGCCGGGAAGGAGAGGCTCGAGCGAATAGACGGATCGGTCGGTGACCCGGCGTGAACCCGTGCCCAGGAACCCCGTGATGTAGTCGTGAGTGACGTCGAGGTAGACGCCCATCTGGTCGAGCGTTGCGTCGCGACACGCGCTCTGCTCGTCAGCGGTCCATTCCGCCGGACCGTTCTGCACCCAGGCGCTTCCGTCGTACTCGTAGCGCGTGCAGTCGTCGGCAACTCCGCCGCACGCGCTCCAGATCTCGCTCTGGTCGGTCGCCCCCACAGGGAGTCCTGAATCCGAATTCGGATCCGCCTTGTAGATGACGAGCCTGTCGTTCGCGGAGACGCTGACGCCGGTGAGTCGGTCTTCGAGCTCATCGATCATCTGGTCGCGGTAGTCGGGCTGCTTGGGGACCGCCGCGCCGGCGCGTGCCGTGGCGCCCGTGGCGTGGGAGACCGTGAGCTCGTCCTTGAAGACGAGGCCGAATTCCACGAGGCCGAAGACCACCAGGACCACCAACGGCAGGATGATCGCAGCCTCGACGACGACGGCGCCTCGCTCGCGGCCGCGCTGGGAGCGCCGCCCACCCGTCGTGGCGTGGTCGCGCCTGAAACGGTCACGCAGCCTGTGTCGCACCCAAGTCTCCCCACCGCTCGAATCTGGCTCGCGGCGGCCCGCTCACCACGATAGGCGGCAAATCATCCTGTTCGGGACGTGCCGCGCAGGATACACGCAGCGTGACATTCCGTCTAGGTGCCCCTTGGGCCGCACATGACGCACCCGCCGATGGTCCCACGGACTCCCGATCGGCAGCCGGGCCCGGCGTCGAAGGGTTCCTGTGCGATTTCGCCGGCCACGATTCCGCCGGCGAAACCCGTTCCTCGGAGCCGTTTCGGCGCAACCCTTGCCCTCGAGCGGACAGACAGGGCAAACTAGGCGGCCCCGGACGGGATGTGCCTCCGAGATAATCGTGCACAATCCTCACGCTCCCCATCGGCACACCGATACATGGGAGGTACCGGACCGACGCGCCCAGCGCATGAGACTGGAGTGAAGAGTGGGAAACAGGCGGACAGTGTTGCTGCTGGTGGGCATTGCGCTGGGTGTGGTTGCAGCGGTGCTCGCGTTCTTGTACCTGAACCGCGCCGATGAACGGGCAGCCGAAAAAGTCGACACCGTCGACGTCGTGATCGCGGATCAGCCGATCCCGGAAGGCACGACGGCTGAGGAGGCCCTCGACACCGGACTGGTGCGCGAGGGTCAGGCTCTTGCCGAGGAAGCTCCCCCTGATGCTCTCACCGACCTCACCTCGTTGGCGCCCGAGACGATCGCGGTCGTCGACATCGACGAAGGTCAGATCATCACCTCCACGAACTTCGTACCTCCCGAAGATGTGACGCCGGGCGGCGGGGCACTGTCGGACCGCTTGCGGGCCGACTCCGACGAGGCGGGTGTCGAGCTCCAAGCCGTCAGTATTTCAGCGAGCGCCGAGCGTGGCGTCGCGGGCCTGGTGGCGATCGGCGACCGGGTCAACGTCATGGTCTTCCTGGAGGGCGGGACCCAATTCATGCTCCAGAACATGAACGTGTTGGCACTGGGCAGTTCAACAGGTCTCCCGGAGGAGCTGACCGGTGACCCCAATGCGGAGCCGGCCCCGGCCCCCAACACGGGTGTCTTCACGCTCGAAGGCACGGCCACCCAGGCGCTGAAGCTCGCTCAGGCGAGCCTGGGCGGGGGGCAGATCTACCTCAGCCTCGCCCCCACCGACTTCGAGGTCGCGCCCGCGCCGCCGGAAATCACCAACGAGAATCTGTTCGCCGGGTGACCGGCGAAGAGCCGACGAGAGCTACAGACCACCCGACCACGCGACGATGAGGTCAACGTGGAGAACCAAGGGAACACCGCACTGAACACGCAGCCCGGACCCGCTCGTTACGACGTCGCGATCGTCGACCCTGATCCGGGGGCGCGGATGCGTCTGTCGGTGCAGCTCTCGGGAGCTTCGCCGTCCGCGACGTTCGACGCGGTCGAGGCCATGGCCGAGGCCCTCTCCGACCACCGACCGACCGTGGTCGTCTTCGGACCGGGGCTCGACGATGCCGGAGCACTGCACCACGTACAGTGGCTGGCGCGCACGCGTCCGAACACAGGCGTGGTCCTCGCGGTCGACGAGTTGACCACTGACGTGCTCCAGTCGGCGTTGCGTTCCGGCGTCCGTGACGTCGTGGCGCTTGCCGACGACGCCCAGTTGGCCGAAGCGGTCGCCCGAGTCGGCGATGTACTGGTGGCCGAAGCGGCGCGTGCACCTGCCGGGGACGCGGCACGGCCCCACGGGAAGCTGATCGCCTCCTTCTCGACCAAGGGCGGCGTGGGCAAGAGCGTGATCGCGGTGAACCTCGCCGCCGACCTCGCACGGCGGACGTCGGGCAACGTGTTCTGCGTCGACGCCGATCTCCAGTTCGGTGACGTGGCGGTCATGCTGCGCGTCCCCCCGAAACACTCCGTGATCGACGCGGCAGCGTCGGTGACCACCGCCGACGAAGGGCTGATGGAGAGCCTCTCGGTCGTCCACGAGCCGTCGGGGCTGCGTGTGCTGGCCGCTCCGATCGAGCCGTCGGCGGCCGACCAGATCCGCCCCGCTGAGATGATCCAAATCCTCACACTGCTCCAGCAGATGTCCGACTACGTCGTCGTCGACCTCCCGCCACAGTTCGACGATGTCGTACTCGCCACGATCGAGGCTGCCGACGAGGTCCTGTTGGTGGCCAGCATGGACATCCCGAGCATCAAGAACCTGAAGGTCGGGATGCAGACTCTCGATCTCCTGTCGCTGGCGGGCCCGAAGCTCAAGCTCGTGCTCAACCGCGCCAACGCCAAGGTCCGACTCGACGTCAAAGAGATCGAGCGTGCCCTCGATCTCGAGGTCAAGTTCCCGGTCCCGTCCGACATCGCGGTACCTCAGGCCGTCAACCGCGGTATCCCGGTGATCTTCGACAGTCCGAAGTCGGGCGCGGCCCAGGCGCTCGTCCAGATCGGCGACTACTACGCCGAGGGAGCCGAACCCCGGGCTGTCCTCGGCCCCGAGGGTGCCGCGAACGGCGAGGGTGAGGGCGACCCGAAGAACGACAAGAAGAAGCGTCGTCGCATGAGGCGCAAGGATCGTGACTGAGCAGCCCGCGACTGACCCGCCGGTGACCGAGCGGATTCACGATGGAGCAGATCATGGCTGAGTACAACCGTTGGCAGGAGTTCCAGAAGACCCCGGTGACGCACCGCGCCTCGGAGATCGAGGAGATGCGCCTCAAGGTCCACCAGTTCGTGATCCAGGAACTGGGGCCGGCTCTCAACGACGATCGTCTCTCCGATCTCGAACTGAAGCGTAAGGTCCACGAGCAGGTCCACGCGGCCCTGACGCTCGAGAAGGCCGCGCTGTCGGCCGACGAGAAGACCCAGTTCATCGCGGACATCACCGACGACGTGCTGGGCTACGGGCCGCTCGAGCCGTTGCTTCGGGATCCGACGCTCACGGAGGTCATGGTCAACGGCCACGACGAGGTGTACGTCGAGGCCGAGGGGGAAGATCAAGCGGACCGACGCCCGTTTCATCGATGAGCCGCACCTCCGTCGGATCATCGACAAGATCGTCTCCCAGGTCGGCCGCCGCGTCGACGAGTCCACACCGATGGTCGACGCCCGCCTGCCCGACGGCTCCCGCGTGAACGTCGTTCTGTCGCCTCTCGCCATCGGAGGGCCGTTCCTCACGATCCGGCGCTTCGCAGCCGACCCGTACCAGGTCGACGACCTCATCAAGTTCGGCACCCTCTCGGCCCAGGCCGCCCAATTCCTCGAGCTGTGCGTGCGCGGCCGGCTCAACGTCATCGTGAGCGGAGGAACCGGCACCGGAAAGACCACGTTGCTCAACGTGCTCTCGTCGTTCATTCCCGAAGAGGAGCGGATCGTCACACTCGAGGACGCCAAGGAGCTCCAACTCCACCAGGAACACGTCTGTTCACTGGAATCGCGTCCCCCCAACATCGAAGGCAGGGGAGAGGTCACGATCCGCGACCTCGTGCGCAACGCACTGCGGATGCGTCCCGATCGCATCGTCGTCGGTGAGGCCCGTGGCGGCGAGGCGCTCGACATGCTCCAGGCGATGAACACGGGTCACGACGGATCCCTGACGACCGTCCACTCGAACTCGCCCCGCGACACGCTGTCCCGGATCGAGACCATGTCACTGATGGCAGGGATGGAACTTCCCATGAAAGCGGTGCGCGAGCAGATGGCCTCCGCGCTCGACCTGATCGTCCACCTGTCCCGACTGCGCGACGGCACCCGCCGAGTCACCCACATCTCGGAAGTGCTCCAGATGGAGGGCGACGTCGTCGTGCTCCAGGACATCTACCTCTACGACTACTCACAGGGTGTCGACGAGAACGGGCGTTTCGCGGGAACCCTCAAGACCAACGGCATCCGGCCCAACTTCAGTGAGCGGCTGGCCGACCAGGGCATCGAGCTCTCACCGGAGCTGTTCTCGCAACAGCCCTTCAGCCGACGCGTCGTCGGGATCCGGTGAGCGGTTCTCCGATGGGAGCTTAGGACCGGCCATGCAAATCGTCATCGCCGTTGTGCTGGGTGTCGCCGTCGTGTCGCTCGCGATCGGTCTCGTCCTCGTCTTCACGCGCGAGTCCTTGGCGGAAGATCAACTGGCCCAGTACCAGTCGGCAGCCCTCGAGGGCCGCTCGCCCGACACCGAGGAATACCAGCTGGCGGAGACCGGCGTGGTGAAGTCCGCCGTCGACGCTACCGGCCGCATGGCCGAACGGACCGGCCTGCTCGATCGCGTCGAGAACGAGTTGGAACAGGCCGATCTCCCGTTGCGCGCAGCGGAGGCGATCTTCTTCTACGTCACGGCCGTTCTCGTCTTCGCTCTTCTGGCTTTCGTCATCAGCAGCGAATGGATCGTCGGCGTCATCGCGATGATCGTCGGCGCCGTCGTTCCCGTCGCGGTCCTCAAGTCGCGCCGCCGGCAACGTCTCCAGCGCTTCGAGGCGGAACTTCCCGACACGCTCGGGCTGCTGGCGGGCTCCCTGCGTGCCGGTTTCTCGTTCCAACAGGGTCTCGAGGCGGTCGCCGGCGACGCAACGGGTCCGATGGGCGAGGAACTTCGCCGCGTCTTCAACGAGGTGCAACTCGGCCGCACCCTGGAGGACGCGCTCGAGGACTCCGCCGAGAGAATGGAGAGCGACGACCTCCGGTGGACGGTGCTCGCCGTTCGGATCCAACGGGAGGCCGGCGGAAACCTCGCCGAACTTCTCGACACGGTGGCCGAGACGATGAGCCAGCGTGAGCGCCTGCGCGCGGAGATCCGCACCCTCACGGCCGAGGGTCGGATGTCGGGCATCGTGCTCGGGATCTTCCCGTTCGCCTTCGCCGGCATACTCGTCGTGATCTCGCCCGGCTACCTCGACGCGTTGTTCGAGGAACCCGCGGGTATCGCCGCCATGATCGCGGCGAGTATCGCCGCGGTCTTCGGGTTCGTCTGGCTGCGCAAGATCGTCACGATCGAGGTCTGAGATGCTCCTCCTCGCCATCGGCCTGCTCGGTGCCGCCATCCTGCTCATCGTTCTCTACGTCGGATCGGTGGTCGCCGAACGGGCCGAAGCCCGCGAGTCACTGAAACAGCTCGAGGGCTACCAGATCCAGGACTCGCGCGACCGCGAGATGCTCGAAGGTTTCACCGACCGCGTGGCGCGTCCCCTCGGGGAGATCATCTCGCGCCTCGGTGCCCGCTTCACGCCCGAGGGCTACGTGGAACAGATCGAGGAGAAGCTCCTCTACGCCGGCAATCCGCCGTCGCTGACCACCGACCGAGTGCTGATCTACAAGGTCCTCGGCGCGGCGTCCGTGGTCGTGTGGGCACCGCTGTTGCTCCTGCTGCTCGGGCTCAGCGGACTTCTTGGTCTGATCGCGGTCGGGTTGTTGTGGTTCGGGTCCTTCATGGCGACGGACGCCATCCTGAACCGGATGGTCGAGGAGCGAAAGCACCAGCTCGCCATTCGGCTTCCCGACCTGCTCGACCTCATGGTGATCAGCGTCGAGGCCGGTCTCGGCTTCGACCAGGCCCTCGACCGCACGACGAAGGCGATCCCCGGAGACCTCTCGGACGAGTTCCGACGGGTGCTGAGAGAGACACGCATCGGATCCTCCCGATCGGACGCTCTTCGTGCCATGGACGAACGGACTCACGTTCCCGAACTCCACACGTTCATCCTGGCGATGCTCCAGGCCGACACATTCGGCGTCTCGGTGGCACGTGTTCTGCGTTCGCAGGCGGCCGACATGCGCGTGATGCGGCGGTTCCGCGCCCAGGAGGAGGCTCAGAAGGCTCCGGTGAAGATGCTCTTCCCCCTCGTCTTCTGCATCTTCCCGGCCGTGTTCGTGGTCATCCTCGGACCCGCGGTGATCCGACTGCTCGACGCTCTCTAGGCGCCGAGCGTGGGCCCACCCCCGGATTCTTCCGCCGATCCGGAGCCGGTCGCCGCCGAAGCGTCCCTCGAAGCGGCGGCTCCGACCCGTCGGGCACCGGGCCTCGACGGGCTCATCACGGCCACCTTCGCCCTCGCAGGGTTCGGCTTCGGCCTCCAACGCCTGTTCGACAACTCGTTCCTGTGGCACCTCCGCACGGGTGAGCTGATTCTCGATTCCGGCGGGATTCCCCGCGTCGATCCGTACTCGTTCACGGCGAGCGGTACCTCCTGGGTGGACCAGTCCTGGCTCGTCCAGGTTGCGTACGCGGCACTCGACCGAACGGTGGGGCCGTGGGGGATCCGGCTGCTGGGGGCGGTGGCGGGCGCCCTCTTGATGGTGCTGCTCTTCCGGCTGGCGCTCCGATTCGCGGGCGAGACGTGGCGAGCCGCCGGGCTCACGCTCGTCGCGGTGCTCACGATCAGAGAACTCTGGACCGTCCGGCCGCTCGCGTTCGGTCTCGTGGCCTTCGTCGGGCTCGTCTGGATCGTGGAGGTCCGCGAGTCGTGGGTACGACGCCACGTCGTGGTGGTCCTCCCGGTGCTCTTCTGGCTCTGGGTCAACGCGCACGGCAGTTTCGCCCTGGGCTTCGTCTACCTGCTTCTCCACTTCGTCGGAAACTGGTGGGACGGCCACCGACCGTGGGACGGCGAGGATCGACGGCTGCTCATCGCCGCGGGGATCTCGAGTGTGGTCGTGTTCGTGACTCCGCTCGGATACAGGCTCGCTCTCTTCCCGCTCCGGGTCCTGGACCGAGGCGACATGTTCCGACAGGTCACCGAGTGGGCGTCTCCGGATTTCCGTGAGCCGGCGGGCATGGTCTTCGGACTCTGGCTCGCCGTCCTGGTCGTCGTGATGGCGCGGGGGCGACACCGTGTGTCGCGCCGCGATCTACTCGTGACCCTTCCCTTCGTGCTCCTCGCCCTCTGGGCACGACGCAACGTCGCTGTCGCCCCGATCGTCACACTGCCGATCGCCGCACGCGCCGTGGCCGTGCCGAGACGGCTCCGAAGCCCCCTGGCCCCTGTTCCGGCCTGGGCCTTCGCGTGCGTCCTGGCCGTCGCCGCAGTCGTTCTCACGACGAACGCGGCAGCGGAGGACGACTTCGACCTGGAGTTCTATCCGGTGGAGGCGGTGGACCACCTCGACGAGGAAGGACTCCTCGGGAGCAACGTCTTCACGACCGATTCGTGGGCGGGTTACCTGATCTGGAGATCGTGGCCGGATCAGCTCGTCTACATGGACGACCGGGTCGACATGTACCCCCGCGAGGTCTTCGACGACTACAACGAGGTGAGCGACGTCGGCGAGGGCTGGTCCGATGTTCTGGACCGTCGGGACATCGAGGTCGTGGTGTGGCCGACCGAGCGTGCCCTGAACCAGGTGCTCGAGGTGTCACCGCAGTGGACGCTCGCCTACGAGGACGACACGGCCAGGGTCTACGAACGCGAACCCGACGAACGCGAGCCCGACGAACGCGGCGAAGCCGCCGATCGGTGACGCCGGGAGTTGTCCCGACGCCCGACCGGCGGCCTCGCCGGCTTCTCGTGTACCCGAGTCGGCGGAAGCGTGTCCGCCGTCGGGTCGCTACTGGAGTCCGCTGTCGACGCTGCTGAACTTCGTGCTGGTCGAACGACCGACCAACGTGACGACACCGATCACCACGACCGCGATGAGCGCGGCGAGGAGCACGTACTCGATCATCGACGCACCACGCTCGGTGTTGGAGAAACGGGCCTGGAGCCACGCCTTCATGACGTAGAGGTTCATGGAAATGCCTTTCCTGGTTGTTTCCACCGGGGGTTCCCGGGTGTCCGTCCACCGGGAGGTCCCTGGTGTCGACTTCAGTATCGGTACTGTGCGTGGTGGTGTGAATGGGTCGGGCGACTCATTGTGGCCGATATTGGGCTAGGTGAGGACTAGGACGAAATAACTAGTCCTCGTGCAGGGAGATGATCCCCCGGCGCACCGCCGTCAGGACCGCCTGGGTCCGGTCGCGGGCGTCGAGCTTGGCGTAGACGGACGCCAGGTGGTTCTTGACGGTCTTGGCGCTGATGAACAGCTCCTCGCTGATCTCGGTGGTCGAGCGACCGTCGGCCACGAGCTGGAGGACTTCCTCCTCGCGTGCGGTGAGCGGGGATCCACCGGACGTGCCGAGAGTCTCGGGCGACTTGAGCTCGCGGAGCATCGACGCGCCGATCTCGGGTGAGAGCACGATGTCGCCGGCCGCCACCGCCCGGACGGCTTCGACGACCTCGCTCATGGCCGAGTCCTTGCCGAGGAAGGCCACCGCTCCCGCCCTGAGGGCCTCGGCGAGCAGTCGCTGCTCGCCGTGCATGGTGAGCACGGCGACACGTGTTCCCGGCATCTCGGTCGTGATCCGCCGCGTGGCTTCCACGCCGTCGAGCACGGGCATGGTCACGTCCATCACCACGACGTCCGGGGTGGTCTCGTGGGCCAGGCGAACCGCCTCCTCGCCGTCGGCCGCCTCGGCGACCACCTCGAGGTCGGCCGACTCGAGTGCCTCGCGCAGCGCGTGGCGCAGGAGCGTGTGATCGTCGGCCAGCAGGACGCGTGTCACGCCGGGACGTCCAGATCCACCGAGATGCGGGTGCCGCGGCCCGGGGCGCTCCAGATCGAGATACCGGCCTTCATCGCCGCGGCCCGCTCCTCCATGCCGGTCAGCCCGAAATGGCCGGCGCGGGAATCGCTCGCGCGAAATCCGCGCCCGTCATCGCTGATCTCGAGGTGGGTCCGGCCGTCGTCGTGGCGCCAGAGCAGTCGACAGTGGTCGGCCCCGGAGTGCCGCGCCACGTTCGCGAGAGCTTCCTGGGCGATGCGCAAGAGCTCACGCTCGATCGGCAGTGGGAGCCGGAGCCCCTCGTCGGGGAGCTCCACCTCGAGGTCGACGTCCGTCCGGCCGCTCCAGTGGGTGGCGTAGTCGTTCAGCGCCGCGCGCAGGCTGCGGCGCTCGTCGACTTCCACGCGTAGGTCGTACAGGGCGTTGCGCAGGTCCGTGATCTGACTTCCGGACGATCTCGCGGAGATGCTCCAGTTGCCCGTCCGTATCGTCGGCTGACAGCCGCTCCAACTCGAACGCGACATAGGCCAACGACTGCGCGAGGTTGTCGTGGAGTTCGCGCGCGATCCGCGCTCGCTCCTCTTCGGCGCCCAGCGTCCTGATTCTCGCGAACATGACGGCGTTGTCGATCGCCAGCGCGACCGGTGTCGCCAGACCACTCAGGATCCGGACCTCGTCCGCCCCGTAGGTGCGGGCGCGGCGGTGCTCCAGAGCGAGAAGCCCGATGACCGTGTCGCGGGCTGCGAGCGGGATGTAGAGCGCGCTGCGTGCCGAGGGTGAGATCCCCGTCTTGCCGGCGACGAAGAGGTCGTTCTCCAGCACGGCGCGATCCTCGGCGAGCGCGATGGCGGCGGGGTCCGGGAGTTCGGCGTCGGGAAGCGAGCGCCCGAGGCGCGTGCCGTCGGCCATCTCCACCGACCATTCCGAGGTCGCTTCCCGGCGGAGAATGACGACGAGAGACGTGTACTCGGTGATCCGCCGGATCTGCGTCCGGGTCGATCCGAGGACGTCGGTGAGATCGAGGGTCGCCGGAAGCGACCGGCTCAGCTCCTGGAGCACACGAAGCAGGTCATTGACCTCGCTCAGCCGTCGGAGCTCCGAGCGCTGGCGGGTCTGGCGGCGTTCGACGTCGCGTGCCAAACGACGCGCGAATCCGCACGCTGCCGAGATCGTGATGAAGACCAGCGCGAGTTGCGCGCCCGACCGGGCGTGGGTGCCGACCGTCCCCTGTATGACCTCGCCGACCATGATGCCGCCGACGGCGACGGTGGTAGCGGCGAACGCGGCCACGTAGCCGGCGCCGAGGCCCGCCACGATGATGGGGGCCGCGGGGGTCAGGACGAAGGCGCTGTCCCAGCCACCGCTGATGACGATCGCCAGAACCGTTGCCGCGAGCTCGACACCGACGGACACGATCCCGAGGGGTCGTCCCTCCACGCGGATCGGCCGCAGCGCGCGGAAGACGGCGATCAGGACGAGGAGCGTCGCCGCGACGACGGCACCGACGTCCCGTGGAGCCACGTCGAGTGCGAGCAGCCCCGCTCCGACCACGAGCGTTCCGACCCTGATCGCGGTCGCCAAGAGCCCGAGGCCGCGGTCACGGACGACCTCGGCGAGGTAGGCGTCACCGGCGGCTGTGCTGGTACGCCGAACGATCGAGCGCCCCGCGACATCCCGAGGGTCGATCACGGAGTCGCTCCAGGACGTGAGGATCCCGGTGTCGGACGGTACGTCGGCGCCCGTGGACGCCGGCGGGTCCGTGTTCGGAGCTCGGAGGGACACGGTGGACATTGTCCCACGGCGCTCGCGCCCCTCCGGACCATCGGGGGCCTCCCTAGACTCACCCGGATGTTCACGGTCGGGCTGACGGGCGGCATGGGATCGGGGAAGTCGACGGTCGCGGACCTGCTCGCGCGGAGGGGCGCGGTCGTCATCGACGCCGATCAACTGGCCCGGGAGGTCGTCGAGCCCGGCCGGCCCGCCTTCGACGCCGTGGTCGAACGCTTCGGGGACCGTGTCGTCGGTCCCGACGGGGCCCTGGACCGCCCCGCGCTCGCCGCCCGGGTCTTCGAGGACGATGCAGCCAGGGCGGATCTCGAGGCCATCACCCATCCTGCGATCGGTGAGGCTCTCCTGGAGCGGGTGGCGGCAGTCCCACCCGACGCCGTGATCGTGATGGATGTTCCGCTCCTCGTCGAGAAGGGCCACCGGAGCTACGACCTCGTCCTCGTGGTCGAGGCTCCTCTCGCCGAGCGTCTCGACCGCCTGGAAACGCGAGGTGTCGCGCGATCCGACGCCGAGGCGCGCATGGCGACCCAGGCGACCGATGAGGAGCGTCGCGCGGTCGCCGACATCCTGATCGACAACTCGGGCGGAACAGCCGAACTGGACGCCGAGGTCGATCGAGCCTGGGCGGCGATTCTCCGTCGTCGGTCGGAGGAGCAGTCCACCTGACGGTGGCGACCGCCGGCGTTGTCGTCGACGGGTGTCGGTACGATGGCGGGGATGCCTCCCCTCGAGCTCGTCGCCGACTTCACACCCGACGGCGACCAGCCCGCCGCCATCGACGCTCTGGTGGCGGGAGTGGAAGCGGGGGAGCGCTTCCAGACCCTCCTGGGGATCACCGGCTCGGGGAAATCGTTCACGGTCGCCGGCATGCTCGAACGCCTTCAGCGCCCCGCCCTCGTTCTGGCTCCGAACAAGAGTCTGGCCGCACAGCTCGCGGCGGAGTTCCGGGAGTTCTTCCCGAAGAACCGGGTGGAGTACTTCGTCTCCTACTACGACTACTACCAGCCCGAGGCGTACCTACCCTCCACCGACACCTTCATCGAGAAGGACTCGTCGATCAACGACGAGATCGACCGCCTGCGCCACTCGGCCACCGCTGCGGTGCTCACCCGCCGGGACGTGATCGTGGTCGCGTCCGTCTCGGCGATCTACGGGCTGGGCGCCCCCGAGGAGTACGCCCGTCAGCTTCTGATGGTGGCGGTCGGCGAGGAGCACGACCAGCGGGGGATCCTCGCCAAGCTCGTCGATCTCCAGTACGAGCGCAACGACTACGAGTTCACCCGCAACAAGTTCCGCGTCCGGGGCGACACGCTCGAGGTCTTCCCCGCCTACGAGGAGCACGCGGTTCGCATCGAGCTCTTCGGCGACGAGGTCGAGAGGATCGTGTCGTTCGATCCGCTGACGGGCGAGGTCATCGAGACACTGGACCGGCTGGTGGTCTTCCCGGCCTCCCACTACGTCACATCCGACGAACGGATGCGGGACGCCATCGAGGGCATCGAGCTGGAGATGGTCGCGCGTCTGCGCGAGCTCGAGAAGAAGGGCAAACTCCTCGAGGCGCAGCGCCTGCGGATGCGCACCACCTACGACGTCGAGATGCTGCGCGAGGTCGGTATGTGCTCGGGCATCGAGAACTACTCGCGCTACCTCGACGGTCGCAGCGCCGGCGAGCCTCCCTACACGCTTCTCGACTACTTCCCCGACGACTTCCTGATGGTCGTCGACGAGTCGCACGTGGCCGTTCCGCAGCTGCACGGCCAGTTCGCCGGCGACAAGTCGAGAAAGGACACGCTCGTGGAGCACGGCTTCCGCCTGCCGTCGGCCCTCGACAACCGCCCACTGCGCTTCGAGGAGTGGGAGGAGCGCGTCAACCAGGTCGTGTTCATGTCGGCGACACCGAGCGCCTACGAACTCGAGCGCTCCGATCGGGTCGTGGAGCAGATCGTGCGCCCGACCGGTCTGGTCGATCCCGAGGTCGTGGTGCGCCCGACCAAGGGCCAGATCGACGATCTCGTGGCCGAGATCAGCGAACGCGCCGGCAACGACCAGCGCGTGCTGGTCACGACACTCACCAAGAAGATGTCGGAGGACCTCACCGACTACCTCCTGGAGTTGGGTATCCGGGTGCGCTACCTCCACAGTGACGTCGACACGCTCGAACGTGTGGACCTGCTGAGGAGCCTGCGGTTGGGGGAGTACGACGTCCTGGTGGGGATCAACCTGCTGCGGGAGGGCCTGGATCTGCCGGAGGTGTCGCTGGTGGCGATCCTCGACGCCGACAAGGAGGGTTTCCTGCGCTCCGACACGTCGCTCATCCAGATGATCGGGCGGGCCGCCCGCAACGTCGACGGTCAGGTCGTCATGTACGCGGACCAGGTCACCGACTCGATGCGGCGGGCGATCAGCGAGACGATGAGGCGCCGGAAGCGACAGCTCGAGTTCAACGCCGAGCACGGAATCGACCCCAGACGATCCGCAAGAAGGTCATCGACATCCTGGAGATGGTGCAGGCGCGCGACGGCGACGCGTCCTCGAGAGGCAGAGACCGCCGGGGCAGGCGTCGCCAGATCGCCGAAGACGTCGCCGAACTCCCCAACGACGAGCTCGGCCGGCTCATCCAGGGCCTGGAAGCCGAGATGCACGAGGCGGCCCGCGATCTCCGGTTCGAGGAGGCCGCGCGGCTGCGCGACGAGCTCTCCGACCTCAAGCGGGAGCTGCGCGAGGTCAGCTGAACCCGGTTGCTCAGCGCTCGAACACCGGACCGGATACCCGCCTCGCTCACCCCGAACATCCGTTCGATCCGCTCGGACCTGTGGGTACACTGGGCCGATGTCGGATTCGCTCGTCATCCGCGGCGCGCGGGAGCACAACCTGAAGGACGTGGAGCTGACACTCCCGCGCGACGAGCTGATCGTGTTCACGGGGTTGTCGGGTTCGGGGAAGTCGAGCCTCGCGTTCGACACGATCTACGCGGAGGGGCAGCGGCGCTACGTCGAATCACTGTCGGCCTACGCCCGCCAGTTCCTCGGGCAGATGGACAAGCCCGACGTCGACTTCATCGAAGGGCTGTCGCCGGCGATCTCGATCGACCAGAAGGCCGCCTCACGAAATCCCCGCTCCACTGTGGGCACGATCACTGAGATCTACGACTACCTGCGGCTCCTCTACGCGCGCATCGGCGTGCCGCACTGCCCGGATTGCGGGCGCGAGATCACGCGCCAGACGCCGCAGCAGATCGTCGACCGGATTCTCGAACTCGACGACGGCACCCGGTTCCAGGTGCTCGCCCCGGTCGTGCGCGGCCGCAAGGGTCGTTACGACGGGATGCTCGTGGAGCTCGCTCAGCAGGGCTTCACCCGTGCCCGCGTCGACGGTGACGTGATCGACCTCTCCGCCGTGAAGGGGGAGGCGCCCGAGCTCGAGCGTTACGAGCAGCACACGATCGAGGTGGTCGTCGACCGACTCGTGCGAAAGAAGGGGATCGAGCGGCGACTCGCCGATTCGCTGGAGACGGCTCTCACCCTCGCGGAGGGCGTCGCCGAGATCGAGGTCGTGCCACTCGAGTCGGACGACGACTCGGAGCCCGAGCTGCTCACCTTCTCCGAGCACCTCGCCTGTGATCACTGCGGCATCTCCTTCGAGGAGCTCGCGCCGCGCAACTTCTCCTTCAACTCGCCGTACGGTGCATGCGAGCACTGCGACGGTCTCGGCACGCGCTACGAGGTGGACCCCGAACTCGTCGTGCCCGACGAGGATCTGAGCCTCGACGACGGCGCGATCGCACCGTGGGCGGGATTCCGCGGCGAGTACTTCAGCCGGGTCCTGGCCTCGCTGTCCGACGAGGAGGGTTTCTCCACCGAGAAGCCTTGGAAGCGCCTGGCCAAGAAGGCGAAGAAGACGATCCTCTACGGCGCCGGCGACAAGAAGATCAAGGTCCGCTACAAGAACCGTTACGGGCGGGTGCGGCAGTACTCGAGCCGGTACGAGGGCGTGATCCGCTGGCTGGAGCGTCGCCACGACGAGGTCGAGTCCGAGCGGACCCGTGACCAGATCGAGGGATACATGCGCTCGGTGCCGTGCCCCGAGTGCGGGGGTGCCCGGCTGCGCCCAGCCTCGTTGGCCGTCACGATCGGCGGCCGCGGCATCCACGAGATCGGCGACATGTCGATCCGGGGTACGGCCGAGTTCTTCGCGGCGATCGAGCTCACCGAACGCGAGGCGATGATCGCCGAACGCGTGCTGAAGGAGGTCAACGAACGTCTGCGGTTCCTGCTCGACGTCGGTCTCGACTATCTCGGGCTCAACCGGTCGTCGGGCACGTTGGCGGGTGGTGAGGCGCAACGAATCCGGCTCGCTTCCCAGGTCGGCAGCGGGCTGGTCGGGGTGCTCTACGTTCTCGACGAGCCCTCGATCGGGCTCCACCAGCGTGACAACCGACGTCTGATCGACACGCTCGTCCGGCTCCGCTCGCTCGGAAACACCGTGATCGTCGTCGAGCACGACGAGGAGACCATCCGGGTCGCTGACCGCGTGGTCGACATCGGGCCGGGTGCCGGGGAACACGGCGGGGAGATCGTGGTCGTCGGATCCGTCGACGACGTCATGGCGACGCCGACGTCGGTGACCGGTCAGTACCTGTCGGGCGAACGCGAGATCGCGGTGCCGGACCTACGGCGGGCCCCGGGCGAGGAGTGGCTCACCGTGCGCGGCGCACGGGAGCACAACCTCGACGGTCTCGACGTGGAGTTCCCTCTCGGGTGTTTCGTGTGTGTCACCGGCGTGAGCGGTTCGGGGAAGTCCACACTCGTCAACGACATCCTGTACCGGGCGCTGATGAAGCGCATCTACCACTCGAAGGAGGTACCGGGTCGTCACAAGGCGATCGAGGGCGACGAGTTCCTCGACAAGGTCATCAACATCGACCAGTCGCCCATCGGCCGCACGCCACGCTCGAACCCCGCCACCTACACAGGTGTGTTCGACAAGATCCGACAGCTCTTCGCCAAGACCCACGAGGCCAAGGTCCGCGGGTATCAACCGGGCCGCTTCTCCTTCAACGTCAAGGGTGGGCGTTGCGAGGCATGTTCGGGCGACGGCACGATCAAGATCGAGATGCACTTCCTCCCCGACGTCTACGTGCCGTGCGAGGTGTGCAAGGGAGCCCGGTACAACCGCGACACCCTCGACATCACGTGGAAGAACAGGAACATCGCCGAGGTTCTCGACCTGTCGATCGAGGACGCTCTCGAGCTCTTCGGGAACCAGCCCACGATCGCCCGACGGCTCCAGACCCTCGTCGACGTGGGCCTCGGCTACGTACGGCTCGGCCAGCCAGCGCCCACACTCTCGGGGGGAGAGGCCCAGCGCGTGAAGCTGTCGACCGAGCTGGGCAAGCGCTCGACCGGGCGAACGATCTACCTCCTCGACGAGCCGACCACGGGTCTGCACTTCGACGACGTCCGAAAGCTCCTGGGGGTCCTCTCCCGGTTGGTCGACGCAGGCAACACTGTGCTCGTGATCGAGCACAACCTCGATGTGGTCAAGTCGGCCGACTGGATCGTGGATCTCGGACCCGAGGGTGGCGACGGTGGGGGCACGGTGGTGGCCGAGGGCCCGCCCGAGGCCGTGGCCAAGGTGTCCGAGAGCCACACGGGGCGGTTCCTCGCCCCCGTCCTCGGCCTGGACTGACCGCTGTGGGGCAAGAATCCGACACGCTCCAACGCGACCCGCGACCAGCGGCGCGCGACCGGGTCTTCCTCCAGCTCCGACGCCCCCTGGTGGCCGGCCTGCTGCTCTTCCTCGTATACCTCGCGGCGTCTCTGGCAACCAACCCCGGGGGGTCGCTCGGCTCCGACGTCGGAGCGAAGGTCGCCACACTCAAGGTCGCCGAGGAGAACGGGGGAGGTGATCTCGACGTCGGCTACTGGGCCGAGGACGTCGACCCGGAGGGCGTGCTGCATCCGCTCTATCAGTCAAATCGTGTGGGTGACAGGTGGATAGCGGTGACGACGCTCCCGATGCTCGCAGCGGCGGTTCCTCTGTGGCTGCTCGGTGGATACCGTGCGGTCGTTCTTCTCGCGATGGCGGGTTCCGTCGCCGCCGCCTTCGCCGCACGGGCGATCGCCCGCCGTCTGGGCGCTCGCGACGGCTGGAGCGCCTACTGGCTGGTGGGCCTGGCGTCGCCCGTCGCCATCTACGCCCTCGTGTTCTGGGAGCATTCCACGGGAGTAGCCCTGCTCGCCTGGGCGGTCGTGCTGCTTCTCGATGTTCTGCACGGGAAGGCGGGCTGGAGGACCGCGTGCGGTGCCGGAGCACTCATCGGGCTGGCAGCGACGATGCGAACCGAAGCCCTGCTCTACGGAGCGGTCGTCGTGGCGGCGGTCCTGCTCAGACTTCTCGTTTTCGACGGTCCGTACCGCGAGTCTCTTTTCGTTCGGTTTCGCCGTACCGTCGGCTTCGGGATCGCGGCTGCACTCGGCGTCGCGCTGCTCCTCGCGGCCAACGAGCTGCTCGAACGGGCGTGGCTCGGCGGACCGCTGCGGTCCACTCGCGCCGTCGGCACCGCGGAGAGCTCCGGTGTGCACCTGGGTGCGCGCGTCGACGAGGCGTACCGCACGCTTCTGGGTGTGAACCAGGTCGCCGAACCGGCACGCGACGCGCTGATCGGGCTGCTGATCCTCGTCCCGCTGCTGATCGGCGGAATCGCGCTGTCCAGGCGCCGAGAACGTCTGCTTCCCGTTGCGATGGTGCTGGCCTCCTGGGCCCTGTTCCTCGTCGTGTTCCGGAACGGGCCGGGCTTCCTCCCGGGCCTGTTCGCGGCCTCCCCCCTCGCGGTCTTCGGCCTCGTTGCCATGTGGAGAAGCGCCGACCGCAGGACGCTCGGTATCGCGGCGCTCGTTGCGGTGCCCGGTGTCGTCTACTTCGGGTATGTCGGCGGCGGCATTCCCCAGTGGGGTGGTCGCTACCTCCTGCTCTCGGGATTCCTTCTCCTGGTTCTGGCGACGTTGGATCTGCCGAAGCTCGACGCACTCGGTGCGACGCTCCTGATCGTGCCGGCCGTCGCCGTGACGATCTTCGGTTTCGTCTGGACTGTCCAGCGTTCCCACACGCTCGCCGAGTTCGGGGAACTCGTGGCGGCGCGACCCGAGCCCGTCGTCGTGACGACGTCGGCCTTCCAGTTCCGAGAGACCGCCGCGTTCTACGAGGATGGTCGGTATCTCGCCCTCCCGCTGCGATCCCAGCTGCCGGTTCTCGAGAACGCCCTCGAACGCCTCGGTGTCGAGGAGTTCGCTTTGTTGGAGCCCGAGGATCCCGACGAGGAACCGATCGGTGCGATCGGCCCCTACGAGCCCACGACGACCGACGTCGAGGAGTTCCTGCCCGGCGTGGACTACCGGATCGTCCACTACGAGTTGACGACGTAGCCGGGGAGTGTCACGCCTGCACCCGACCGGTCGTTATCCTCTCGACGTGACGGAGCTTCCTTCTGAACACCTCCACGAGCCGGTCGATTTCGCACGTCCGGACCACGATGAGTCCGATGTCGAGGCGGTGGCGCGGGTGCTGCGGAGTGGTTGGCTGACGACGGGAACCGAGGCGGAGGCGTTCGAGGCAGAGCTGAGCGAGTTCCTCGGTGGCCCCGAGGTCGTCAGCACCTCGTCGTGCACGGCGGCGCTCGAGATCGCACTCGCCTCACTGGCACTCGAGCCCGGAGCGCGGGTCGGAGTTCCGACCTGGACCTTCCCCGCGAGTGCCCTGGCAGCGGTGCGAGCAGGCGCCGACGTCGTTCTCCTCGACGTGGAGCCCACCACGCTGAACCTCTCGTCGGAGTCGCTCGAGGCCGCGTTCGCAGAGGGCCTCGACGCGGTGGTCGGTGTGCACTTCGGTGGAGTGCCGCTTCCTGCGGAGGTGCGCGAGTTCTGTGACTCCGCCGGAGTCCCCCTCGTGGAAGACGCTGCCCACGCGTTCGGAGCGACCGACGACCGAGGGCCTGTCGGTGGAGCCGGGCGCTTCACCTGCTTTTCCTTCTACGCGACCAAGAACCTCACGAGCGGCGAAGGGGGTGCTCTCGCCACAACCGATCCGGAGGTCGCCTCGTTCGCGCGGTGCTACCGACTGCACGGACTCGGCGAGGGCTCTGTCGACAGATACCGACCCGGTTCGCTCGACACGCCGGATGTCGCGGTTCCGGGAATCAAGGGAAACCTCCCGGATGTCCTCGCCGCGCTCGGTCGTTCGCAGCTGGCGCGTTTTTCGGCGCTCCAGGCCCGGCGACGTCACGCGGCCGTTCGTTATCGGGAAAGGCTCGGTGACGTCGAGGATCTGGAGGTCGTGCCCGCCGACGCCTGCGTCGGGTCGGCGGACCACCTCCTCGTGGTTCTCCTGCCGGAGGGCACTGATCGTTCCCATGTCAGGATGCAGTTGAGCGAGCGGGGTATCGGCTCCAGCGTCCACTTCCCTCCGCTTCACCGCCTCTCGTGGTTCCACGATCACGCAGCCGTCGGCCCCTCCGGAGTCGCGGGCGCCGAATCGATGGCCGACCGGGTCTTGAGCCTTCCTCTCCACCCAGGTCTGACCGACGGCGATGTCGACCGGGTGGTGGACGTGCTGGTGGAAGATCTTCCGTGAGTCCGTGGTTGCGGTGGCGCCAATCCTTCGATCGCCTCATCGGCGTTCTTCTCGCGGTTGTTGCCGCGCCCTTGATCGCAGTTCTGAGCGCCGCCGTTCGCCGCGGTTCACCGGGGCCGGCACTCATTCGTCTCGATCGCATGGGTCAAGACGGACGCCCCTTTCGAATGCACAAGCTTCGCTCCATGACGGCGGACGAGCCCGGAGGCGTCGCGACGGGGGCGCGAATCACCGGTACTGACGACGATCGGATCACACGCGTCGGCCGCTGGCTTCGGGCAACCCATCTCGACGAACTCCCACAGCTCGTCGATGTCGTCACGGGAGACATGTCTCTCGTCGGCCCACGTCCCGAAGTCCCCGAGCTCGTCGATCTCGATGACTCTCGCTGGCGTGCCATCCTCGCGGTTCGCCCCGGAATCGGAGGGCCCACGCAGGTAGCGATAGCGGAAAGCGAACGTCGTGCCCTCAGCTCCGCTGATCCCGTGGGCGCGTATCGCAATGAGGTTCTCCCGACGAAGCTGGCGTTGGACGCGTGGTACGTGGAACATGCGTCTCCCCGGATTGACCTCGAGGTGCTGATCTCGCTGGCATTGCGCTCGGTCGCTCCCGGAGTGACGACCCCCATCGAGAAGCGTTTGAAGGCTCAGGGGTTGCTCTCCGGCACCGACGAGCGGGCACCGTAGCGATCGTGGACCCGGTTTCGGAAGAGAGGAAGCGGATCAAGCGTGTCTACCGGGCCCGGCAACCGGGCGACCTCTACGACCCCACACGCTCAGATGTCAGAGCTCGTGCGGCTGCCCGCTCCGGGGCATGGACGAGAGGATTGCGGGGCGCATCCCACACACTCGGCACCACGCTCGAAGTGGGGTGCGGAACAGGCGACGTCCTCCGCTGGGCGCAAGAGACGGGAGCGCATACAGCGGTCGGGATCGACGTTCTGGCGGAGCGGATCGACACGGCGTCGGTCACGAGTTCCGGTGCGCTCCTGGCCCGAGGTGACGGTCAACAGTTGCCCGTCACCACTTGCTCGATCGACACGGTCATCTGCTCAACACTCTTCAGTTCTGTGCTCGACGATGCGCCTGCAGGTCGTATCGCGTCGGAGATCATTCGAGTCCTGCGGCCAGGCGGATTGATTCTGTGGTTCGACTTCTTCCGCTCCAACCCGCGCAACGAACATGTCCGCCGCATCACCAGTACCGACATCGCCCGGCTGTTTCCGGGTTTCGAGTCTCATCTCGAGCGGGTCGTGCTCGCCCCGCCGTTGGCCCGACGCCTCGAGGAGTTCCCGAGGGTCGCTGCGCTTCTCGAAGCGATTCGGCCCCTGCGAACGCACTATGCAGGTGTGTTGGTGCGCTCCAGCAGGTCAGGCAGCCCGACGAGGAATCCCGCTCCGTAAGCGACGTGCATGATCCAGAGCGCCGTTACCCGGTCACTCCAACCGGAGCGGCCTTCGCTGGCCGCCGCGCCGGAGATGCCGAGTAGGTGAGCGACGGCGGGCGCCGCCAGACGTCGGTCGCGGAGACCCAGAGGCAGGACGCACCATGCCAGGGCCGCAGCCGGAGGGGCGACGTGACGCAGCCTCATCCCACTGGGGTTCCTCTTGAGAACCCTCGGTTTGTAGCGGCCGTAGCCGAAGAACTGCTTCGCGAGGCCCGCCGGGTCGGAACGAGGCTCGTACGTAGAACGAAGTCTGGGTGTGAGCCAGACGCGCCCGCCACGGGCCCGGACGCGGTAGGTGTATTCGTCGTCCTGATTCCGAACTTGCTGTTCGTCGAAGGCCCCGAAGCTTTCAATGGTGGAGCGGGTGAAGACGAGCATGTAGACGCTGTCGGCCTCGCCCTCATAGTCGGCGCGATGGAAGCGGGATCCTCCGATTCCCCAGCGGGACTGGAGGGCCCAGGCCACGGCTTTCCCAAAAGCATCTTTCCCGCGCGGCCGCATGGGACCACCCACGACGTCGGCGCCGGTTGCCTCGAGTGTCTCGACGGCGGTATCGACGTAGTCGTCGGCAACTGTTGTGTGTGAATCCACGCGGACGAAGACGTCAGTAGAAGCCTCTCCCACAGCCAGGTTCAACGCCTGAGAAACGAACCGATCCGCGTTGTCGATCAGGCGAATCCGGGGATCCCTGTTCATGCAGTCGGCGACTGCTGCTCGCGACCCATCGGTCGAGCCGCCGTCGACGACGAGGATCTCGCGAATCGTCGAGAAATCAGCGCGTTGGTGCTCGAGGCTCGCGCAGCAACGCGCTATGCCTTCCCGGTCGTTGAACAGCGGGATGATCACCGTCACCGGTGTCGCGTGACCGCGTGCGGTGACCCGGTCCGATGTCATCGCAGGTCCTCAAGAGGGTGGTGAACAGGACGAATAGTATGAGAGATCCGAATTGAGGGTGTGCATGGCCCACAACACAGGACGCGGTTTCGCCGGATGGCGAGTGATCGCGCCCCACCAGTTGCGGTGGTTGGTCGTTGATGTGTGTGCATGGATGCTGGCCATCACGACGGCATCCTTTCTGCGTGTCGACTTCGATCCGTCTGATCTCAGTGCGACCGGACAGTTCCTCATCCTGCTGGTTGTCACCGTGGCACACACGTCGTCAGCTCTGCTCTTCGGTCTGTACGCCGGTCGTTGGCATCACGGGACATTCGACGAAGTGGCGGCACTTGTCCGAACGACGGCCCTGGCGACCGCCATCGTGCTCGTGGTCGACTTCCTCGCCTCACACCCCCGAATGGTGCCGCTGACGGCGGTGGTCGGCGGCGGAATCCTGGCTCTGGTGCTGATGGCCGGGACGCGCTACGCGATCCGTCTGGTGCTCGAACGTCGCCAACGACCCACGGGAGAGCACCTGACCCGTGTGCTGGTCTTCGGCAGCGGCGAGGGTGCGACGCGCCTCGTGACCTCGATGCTCCGCGATCCCGAGAGCCCGTACATTCCGGTGGCACTGCTCGATGACGCGCCCCATCGGCAGCGACTGGAGATCATGGGCATTCCCGTGCTCGGCACTCGCGCCGACATCGTGGCGGTCGCCAAGGAACGAAGCGCCGACGCGCTGGTGATCGCGATCCCCAGTGCTGACCGGACGCTCGTATCCGAGTTGTCGGCGCTAGCTCGCGAGGCGAACATCGAGGTCAAGGTCCTGCCCTCGACGCGTGAACTACTTGGTGGCCTGGGGGTTGGCGACATCCGTGATGTCACCCCCGGTGACATCCTCGGTCGGCGTGAGATCGAAACCTCTGTCGAGGCGATCGCGGAGTACATCACGGGTGCACGGGTCATGGTGGTCGGGGCGGGCGGATCGATCGGTTCCGAGCTGTGCCGGCAGATCTACCGGTTCGCTCCGGAGAAGCTGCTCATGCTCGACCGGGACGAGTCCTCACTTCACGCAGTGCAGTTGTCGATCACGGGCCGGGCGCTGCTCGATGACGACAGCCTGATCCTGGCCGATATCCGTGATCGCGATGCACTCATCGACATCTTCGCGTCAACAAGACCCGACGTCGTGTTCCATGCCGCCGCCTTGAAGCACCTGTCCTTGCTCGAGCGCTATCCGGCTGAAGGTGTTCAGACGAACGTCCTGGCAACGCAGGCACTGCTCGAGGTGGCCGAGCAGACGGGCGTCGAGCGCTTCATCAACATCTCCACGGACAAGGCCGCGGACCCGGTCAGTGTGCTGGGTTACACCAAGCGGATAGCCGAACGCCTGACGGCCGCCGCCGCCGAGCGTTCCGGTCGCAGTTTCGTGAGTGTCCGGTTCGGCAACGTGCTCGGCAGCCGCGGGTCGGCACTCGAGGGGTTCCAGGCCCAGATCGAAGCCGGCGGACCCGTGACCGTCACCGACCCCGATGTCACGCGGTACTTCATGACCGTATCCGAAGCCGTTCAACTCGTCGTCCAGGCCGGCGCTATCGGACACCCCGGGGAAGTGCTCGTCCTCGACATGGGTGAGCCCGTCAGGATCGAGGAGATCGTCCACCAGCTCGCCGCCATCAAACGCCGAGAGGTGGAGATCGTGTACACGGGACTGCGCCCGGGCGAGAAGCTCCACGAAGTCTTGTGGGGCGACGGCGAACTCGATCAGCGCCCGTCGCACCCCTTGATCTCACAGGTCGTCGTACCGCCGCTTGATCCGTCAGTCATGGGAGGTATCGATCTCGCAGTTTCGAACGACGCGGTCGTCGCGAAGACGAAGGTCTTATGCAGCTTGGCGCTCGACGAAATGGCGTAGTGCATGCGCGTCTTCGTCGTAGGCGACGCTCAGAGCCCTCACACGCGGCGCTGGGTCACGATGTACACGGATGCTGGGGACGACGTCATGGTCGCCGGCTTCGGTGTTTGGAGCGATCTCGATGCTGGCTTCACGTCGCTGGGTGAAGCCGCCCTTTCGGCTCGTCGCTATGCGGTTGCAGTGCCGCGTCTTCGCCGGGCAATACGAGCCTTCCACCCCGACGTTGTCAATGCACTCTTCGTCAGTAGCTACGGGGTCGCAACCGCCTTGGCGCGGCCGTCAGCACCGCTTGTCTTGGGAGCGTGGGGGAGCGACGTTCTCTGGCTCCCTAGACGGTCTCGCTGGCACAGGAAGGCCATTCGGTGGGCTCTCGATCGTGCGGCGCTGGTGACCTATGACTCCGATGACGTGCAGCGAGCCGTCGTTGCGGCGGTGCCCACGGCGCGCACGTTGCGTGTCGTGTTCGGCCCTGAATCATCCTGGCTCGACGGCGAACCTGCTGCGGGAAAACGGATCTTGAGTCCACGTGCCCTCGATCCGTTCTACGGAATCGGCACGATCGTCGAAGCGTTCTCGATGGCCCGCCGGAACGGCCTCGATTGGGATCTCGACATCCTGACCTACGGGATGGATCACAGCGAGCTCACTGCTGCAGTGCACGCCCTGGGCATCAACGACGCTGTTCGATTTCACGGCCGTCTGGACCGGAAGGATGTTCGGGACCTCTTCGGCGAGTGTGAGGTCTTCTGCTCGGTTCCCAGTAGCGATGCGACCGCAGCCACTCTGCTCGAGGGAATGGCAGCCGGGTCGTTTCCCGTTGTTTCCGATCTTCCCGCGACATATGAATGGATCCAAGACGGACTCAACGGGCTCATCGTGCCGCACGACAATTCAAGACTTCTCGCCGAGGCACTCGGCCGGGCGTGTTCCGACGAACACCTCCGTAAGGACGCAGCGCGACGCAACCGCGCTCTGATCCAAGAGCAGGCAACGTGGGAGCGCTCCGCCACCATCGCACGTCGCGAGATCGGCCGTCTAGCCGCCAAGGCCTGACGTTGTACGACCAGAGTCAGCGCCTCTTCGTGCAGAACAGGTTCGCGTAGGGGTCGAAGAACCCGTCCGTGCCAGCGATGGGAACGAGCCTCCGCTGCGGTTCGTCAATCACGCTGACGTCGAAGGCGAGATCCACCAGCGTCTCGAGCAGTTCGGACGTTGAATGTCCACAGCGATCGAGCGCGCTCGGATTGATCTCGCAAACGACGGTGACACGCGGCGACCTGTCGATTGTCTCAGCAAGTCCGCGTAAGACTTCGGGTTCAGCACCTTCCACGTCGATCTTGAGAACATCGATGCCGCTCAGGTGGCGAAGCGTCTCATCGCCACGTTCGACCGTGACATCGGAGATGCTGTCCTCGAGCGCTCGCGCAACGAATCCACTTTGGCTTGGATCGGCGCCGTGTCGCGCGAACGATCGCTTGCCGGCAGAGTCCGACAAGGCAGTCTGACGAACCGTTGCGACCTTCTCAACACCGTTGGCGTGGATGTTCTTGAGAAGATAGGTGCACGTGTTCTCCTCGGGTTCGAACGCCACTACTTGACCGGTGGGCCCGGCTGCCCGCGCGGCGACGAGTGTAAACAACCCTAGATTCGCGCCGACGTCGACGACGGTTGCACCTCGCCGCACCGAGTGCTGGAAGATCTCAAGCGTGTAGTCGTCAAGTAAACCGTCGCGCGCCGCGTAGAGGTAGCCCCGATGGTCGAAAGACCCTTGTAAGCGAAATCCCGACACTTCCACTTGAAGGCTGTTTCCGACCAGACGACGGGCGAGGGGACGCAAAGCATTCGTCGCCCGTCGGAGGTGGAGCCTTCTCATGCCGGCTGCCGCTCGGTCGAGTGAACGAGACAGCACCATGCGCGAGCGCTTCCGACGCCGAGGACCTACCACTTGGTCAAGGTGTTGGCGACGAGTACGGAGGCTTCCGTTCCGACCTCCGTCCACGACCGCGCAGGCCGCTCACCACGAAAGGATTTCTGATGGATCGCGTCGTTCCGGACGTTTCGTAGCGCTAGGTCGAGAGAGGCGGGATCAGTTTCGGAGGCAGCATAGGCGCCGGGCGTGTCTTCAATGAGGTGCTCGAGGTGCCCTCCCGGCGCGCTGAAGGAAAGGATTGGACGCCCGGTCGCCTTGTACTCCTCAAGTTTCGACGGCACCCAGCCGCGACCGCGTTCAGCGGGACCCAGAAGCAGAAGTGCGTGCGCTGCCGAGTACTCCTCCATGAGCTGTCGATGGTCGACTGCACCGATAGTCTCGACGTGAACGTTTTCGGGTACCGGGACGCGGACCGGACGGTCCGATCCGACGAGTCGAAGCCGGATCCCCGGGATACCTTTGAGTCGCGCCATGGACTTGAGAAATCGGTCCTCATTGATCATCCCGTAACGGGCACCGGCGAAGAGAAGGACGAGCGCCTCTTCAGACTCCAGAGAAGGACCGGGATTCGAAACGTGATTCCCCCACGAGCGCATTGTCGCAGCCATGCGGAATAACCACCTCCTTTGCTTGTGTATTTCCGGCAAGGCTGCGCAAAACCTCCGGATACGGCGCGCTCACAGCGGCGGCGTCCCTCAGGGCGGAGCGTTCGCGACGCCGCTCGAGAAATGAATGCCAAGGACCTGTTCGCTGAAACGGATTGGCGCTCCACTCGTCGCGAATGTCACACACCAGAGGGACGTTGTTTCGCCGCGCACACAAAGCCGCATTGGTCAAGGCGCTGAAGGGAGCGCCCGAGGCAAACACCAGGTTCATCGAGCGCTCCTTGCAGAGCCGTCGACGTGCACGTGCCAGCGCGAACGCTGCAGGATCCGACAGGCCGAGACACATCGCAACGTGGCCGAACTGCCATGGAATCTGGCCCAGATAGTTGGTGACGATGCGAAGATCCTCGACGGGTGGCGTACCCGGAGCGCGATTCTTCGAATCCAGCGTTACCGCTGCCACCTGGGCACCGCAACGGATGAAGCCCTGCACGAACGCAGTCGTTCGTTGTGTTCCCGCTCCCCACACAGGCCACAGACGCGGCACGAACGCCACGATTGTGACGCCGTCGAGCCTGGGTGTTCCCGAGGTCCCAGGCGAGGAAAGGTCAGTCGCCTCCGCTTGGACGTGATCGATCACGGCGCCCCTCCGGCGCGCGTGAGGATCTCGCGTATCCCCGTACGCAGAGCGCGATCGGCGAATGCAACCCACACGACATATGCAGTTGATCCCGCGACGAGCCCGAACACCACAGACCATGCATTCGAATCGACAACGAGTGAGCCGGCAAGAGCCAGGATTCCCGTCGCAACGGCCCCAGGAAGGCGGCCGATGACAGTCAAGGCCATCGTGCGTGGTGCATGTCGGATCCGGTGAAGTCCGTGAAGCCAGAACGGCCCCATTCCCACGACCGAGATGAGGGAGGCCCATGCGGCCCCCGAGATTCCATAACGCCCCAAGAGCAGAGCCAGGCCCAGGAAAAGCAGGGCTGTACGACACACCAGCATCCAGGCTCCCAGATCAGGCCGGCCGACCGCCGCGAAGAGCGGCCCACCCGTCGCAAAAACCGCGCGAAGGAATCCGGCTACTGCCATGATCGCCAGCGGAGTAATAGCCGACTTCCACTCGGTCCCGAGGAGCGAAAGGACGAGCGGTTGCGCGAGGACGACGAGAAGGGCTGCTATCGGTGCGGCGAGACCAACCACGACTACCAGAGATCGCCTGTAGGCGTCGATGCGCCGCTCGTGGTCGTCGACACGCGACAAGGCAGGAAATGCGACGCGACCGATGACATGGCTCACCTCGGTCGTCGGTGTGTTGCCGATTCGATACGCCATTCCGTAGGAGCCGAGTGGGGCAGTGCCGAGCCGACGGCCGATGACGAGATCATCCCCCGCGGTCGAGAGGTACTCCAGAAAGACAGTCGCGAAATACCAACGGCCGAAATGGAGGAAGCCGTGTAGCTCGCCTCGGGCGAATCGAAACCGTGGCCGAAAACCGCGCACGAGATAGGTCCCGACGGCCTCGACAACGGCTCCCGCCAGCAAGCCGATCACCATCCCCCACGCGGTACGAAGCAGCGCCGAGGCCAGGATGGCTACCACCGTTGCGACGAGCGCTCCGATCAGCTGGGTCCGGACCTGCGGACCTAGCTCCACGGAACGCGCACGAACGTGGATGGAAAGACTCGCTGCGCCCTTAACGAGAAAAAGAAGACCCATGCCCCGGAGGAGGCCAGTGAGGTCGGACTGTCCCAGAGCGTCAGCTATCCAGGGTGCGACGAGAATGAAGAGTCCCGTCAAGGCGATGCCGCGCAAGACCATCAACGTCCATGCGGTCTCGAGTTCTCTTTGGTTGACCCGATCTTTTTGGACGATTGCCGCTGTCAGGCCGGGTTGACTCACAGCTTCGAGAAATCCAAGAGCAGTCGCCACGAGTACAAATCGACCGAACTCGTTGGGCTCAATAAGGCGAGCGACAGCGATGCTGCGTACGAACAGCAGGGCCTTGACACCCACGGAGCCGAGGAGGGAGTAGAGACCCGACGTGGCAACGGCGTCGCGCGAGCGGCTCACCCGTGCGACTCTAGGTCAGCGCGAGGGAGCGCCGACTGTTCCAACTGCTGTCGCGGTCCCCATGGCTGGCGAGCTCAGGTGATGTCCAGCATCCTTTGAAGCGCGACGCGGGCCCATTCGGCGGTGTCGTCGTCGACGCTCACCGTGTTCACGGGGTTGCCGGCGACGATCTCCTCGAGGCACCAGGCGAGGTGCGGGGCGTCGATCCGGAACATCGTGGAGCACGGGCAGATCAGCGGGTCGAGTGACACCACCGTCTTGTCGGGGGTTCTCCTCGGCCAGGCGCTGCACCATGTGGATCTCGGTGCCGATCGCCAGCGTCGAGCCCGCCGGCGCCGCCTCGACGTGGGCGAGGATCCGCTCGGTGGAGCCGACGTGGTCGGCGAGTGCCACGACCTCGTGCATGCACTCGGGGTGCACGACCACCTCGCCGTCGGGGTGTTCCTCACGGAACGCGGCGACGTGCTCGGGCAGGAACCGCTGGTGTACGGAGCAGTGGCCCTTCCACAGCAGCAGCGTCGATTCCTTGGCGGCGCGTTCGTCGAGCCCGCCGAGCTCGAGGCGCGGGTTCCACACGGCCATGTCGGCCTCGCCGTAACCCATGTCGAACCCCGTGTTGCGACCGAGGTGCTGGTCGGGGAGGAAGATCACCTGTTCGCCACGGCCCAGTGCCCAGTCGAGCACCGCTCGGGCGTTCGACGACGTGCACACCGCGCCGCCGTGCTCGCCCACGAACGCTTTGATGGCCGCCGACGAGTTCATGTAGGTGATCGGCACGATGCCCGCCAGGTCGGTGACGGCCCCGAGCGCCTCCCAGGCCTCCTCGACCTGGTCGAGGTCGGCCATGTCGGCCATCGAACAGCCGGCGTTGAGATCGGGGAGCACCACCCGCTGGTGGGGCCCCGTGAGGACGTCGGCCGACTCGGCCATGAAGTGCACACCGAGGAACACGATCTCGGTGGCCTGGGTGTTGTCGGCTGCGAAGCGGGCCAGCTTGAAGGAGTCACCGCGGGCGTCGGCCCACTTGAACACCTCGGGGCGCTGGTAGTGGTGGCCGAGGATCAGGAGCCGTTCCCCGAGCACATCACGAGCCGCGGCGATCCGCCCGTCGAGCTCGTCGGGTGACGCGAGGGTGTAGAGGTCCGGCAGAGGGGCCTGAAGACGAAGCATGGGTTGTGCCTCCCGCAATATGCGGCTCCGATGTGGCCGGCGGGGGCAGCCCGGTCGCCTCGCCGCGGGGTTGTCGGCCTCGGAGCCTGATATGTGCCGGATGTCCGGGCCCGGCACCACCATGATACCCCGAACACCAGCCACAATGGGGGTGTGATCTCGCGTCCCGCCACCGGCACGATCCCCGACACACCCGGCTCCTACCAGTTCAAGGATTCACACGACCGGGTCATCTACGTCGGGAAGGCCAAGAGCCTGCGGTCGCGCCTGTCCAACTACTTCGGATCCCCGGGCGCGCTGCCCGAACGGACCCGTCAGATGGTCGAGGCGGCCGAGAGCGTGGAGTGGATCGAGGTCCGCAACGAGGTCGAGGCGTTGTTCCTCGAGAACGAGCTCATCAAGCGGTTCCAGCCCCGGTTCAACATCCGCCTCAAGGACGACAAGTCGTATCCGTACCTCGCCGTCACGCTCGACGAGACCTGGCCGCGGGCGATGGTTCTGCGGGGCTCGAAGCGCAAGGGAGTGCGCTACTACGGCCCGTTCGCCCACGCCTACGCCATCCGCGAGACCCTCGACCTGCTGTTGCGGACATTCCCCATCCGCACCTGCACGAAGGCCAAGTTCGAGCGGCACGAGCGCCTCGGCCGCCCGTGTCTCTACGCACACATCGAGAAGTGTGCGGCGCCGTGTGTGGACGCTGTTTCCCGCGAGGAGTACGACGATCTCGTGGCGGAGCTGCTGCGCTTCCTCGACGGCGACACCGACGCCGTCCTCGACCGGCTCGACAAGCGGATGCACGAGGCGGCTGCGGGGCTCGAGTTCGAACTCGCGGCCCGTGTCCGTGACCAACTGTTGTCGGTTCGCAAGGTGATCGAGCGCCAGCAGATGGTCGGGAGTCGCGAGGGAGGACTTCGACGCGATCGGCCTCGTGGAGGACGAACTCGAGGCGAGCGTGCAGGTGTTCAAGGTTCGCCGGGGGCGCATGGTGGGCCGCAAGGGCATGACGGTCGACAAGGTCGAGCACGTCACGACGCCCGCGCTCGTCGGACGCGTGATCGAGCAGCTCTACGGCGCCGACGAGGAGGTCCCCAAGCAGGTGCTGGTGCCGCAACTGCCCGACGACCCACCGCTGTACGAGCGCTTTCTGGCCGACGCTCGCGGCTCGAAGGTCGCCGTGCGTGTTCCACAACGCGGCGACAAGCGGCTCTTCATGGAGACGGTGACACACAACGCCCAGGAGGCGTTCAACCGCCACAAGCTCAAGCGCGCGTCGGACCACAACGCGCGAGCGCGAGCGCTCACCGCCCTTCAGGGTGAGCTGGATCTCCCGGAGGCTCCGCTGCGCATCGAGTGCTACGACATCTCCAACCTCCAGGGCACCGAGATCGTCGGATCCATGGTCGTGATGGAGGACGGACTCGCCAAGCGGTCCGACTACCGGCGCTTCAAGGTCCGCACCACCGACGGTCAGGACGACTTCGCGGCCATGGAGGAGGTGCTCACCCGTCGGTTCCAGAACTACCTGCGCGACCGCGACGAGGGGGCACGGCGGGGCAAGCGGTTCGCGTACCCCCCCAACCTCATCGTGGTCGACGGCGGCAAGGGTCAGCTCGGCGTGGCGGTGCGTGTGCTCGAGGATCTGGGTCTCGAAGATCTCGCCGTGGTGTCTCTGGCGAAGCGTTTCGAAGAGGTGTACGTGCCCGGTCGCGGTGAGCCGGTTCGCATTCCGCGGGACTCCGAGGCTCTCTACCTGCTCCAGGCCGTGCGTGACGAGGCGCACCGGTTCGCGATCGAGTACCACCGCAAGCTGCGCGGCAGGACCATGACCCGCTCCGTGCTCGACGATGTTCCGGGCCTCGGCGAAAAGCGACGCACACGGCTTCTGAAGGAGTTCGGCTCCGTGAAGCGCCTCCGCGAGGCCACCGAGGACGACCTGCTCGGGCTGGGCTGGCTGCCCGATTCGGTCGGTCGCGCGTTGTACGCACATCTGCACGGCGGCGATGTGTCATCGTTGGCCGCCGGCGACACCCCGCGTCCTCCATCGGAGCAGGAATGAGCGCAGCCGAGAATCGGAGGACGCGGAATCGCGCCGGATCGGTGCTGCGCCCACCCTCGGAGGGGCGGACATGAACAAGCCGCTCGACGTCACGATCATCACCGGCATGTCCGGTGCGGGCCGCTCCGAGGCGGCGAACGTGCTCGAGGACCTCGAGTTCTTCGTCATCGACAACCTCCCCCGGCGCTGATCGGCAAGGTGGCCGACCTCGCCCGCGGGAAGGACCGACCGGTGCGCTACGCCCTCGTCGTCGACGTGCGCTCGGGAGAGTTCATGGCCGAGCTGCTCGAGTCGCTCGAAGAGCTCCGTGCCAGCGGGGCGCGCACCACGATTCTCTTCCTCGACGCCCCCGACGACGTCCTCGTCCGCCGATTCGAGGCGACCCGGCGGCCTCATCCGCTGGCGGGCACCGGGGGCATCACCGAGGGGATCTCCCGTGAGCGCGAGCTCCTCGATGAACTGAAGGAGCACGCCGACATCGTGCTCGACACGGGTGGGCTCAACGTCCACGAGCTGCGTGACCGCCTCCACGAGCTCTTCGCCGACCGTCTTCCCGATGTGGCGCTCCAGGTGAGCGTCGTCTCGTTCGGTTACAAGAACGGTCTCCCGCTCGACGCCGATCTCGTGTTCGACTGTCGTTTCCTGCCCAATCCACACTGGATTCCCGAGCTGCGTCCCCAGTCGGGCCTCGACGAGCCGGTCCGGCGCTACGTGCTCGACCAGCCCGAGACGGGCCAGTTTCTCGACGAGCTGCGACGCCTTCTCGTTCTGCTTCTGCCCGCCTTCATCCGGGAGGGCAAGGCCTACCTGTCGATCGCCGTGGGTTGCACCGGCGGTCGCCACCGCAGCGTCGCCATCGCCGAACAACTCGGCGAGGCACTCCGGGCCGAGGGCTATGTGCCCCAGGTGCGCCACCGCGACGTCGACCGTGACTGAGAGCACAGGCCCGCGTGTTGCCGCGATCGGAGGAGGCCACGGCCTCGCCGTTGCTCTGCGCGCCATCCGGACCTACGCGGGGTCGGTCACCGCTGTCGTCAACGTCGCCGACGACGGCGGTTCGTCGGGTCGGCTGAGACGGGAGTACCCGATACCGCCCCCGGCGACCTGCGACGCGCCCTCGGGGCGCTCGCCGACGACGACGCGGTCTGGGCCGAGGCGTTCGAGCACCGCTTCACATCAGGGGAGTTGGCGGACCACGCGCTCGGAAACCTCGTGCTTCTGGGCCTCACCGAGGTGCTGGACGGTGACTTCACAGCGGCACTCGCCGAAGCAGGGCGACTGCTCGACGCCGTCGGAACCGTCGTACCGGCCACCACCGACCCCGTCGGGCTACGCGCCGAGATCGACACAGGCCCGGTCGAGACGAACGGCGCGGTCGTGGAAGGCCAGGTCGCCGTCAGCACCGCGCCGGGACGGATTCGCTCGGTCGAACTGGTTCCGGCGAACCCCACCGCGTGCCCCGACGCCGTCCGTGCGGTCGACGAGGCCGATCAGATCGTTCTCGCACCGGGATCGCTCTACACGAGCGTGCTGCCCGTGGTCGTGGTGCCGAAGATCGCCGACGCCGTCCGAGGGGCCGAGGGCGTGGTCGTGCAGGTGGCGAATCTCTCGCCCCAGATCCCCGAGACCGAGGGCCTCGGGCTGGCCGACCACCTCCGAGCGGTTCTCGATCACGGTGCCCGCGTCGACCGCTTCCTCTACGACCCCGCCGGGACACTCGCGCCCGATGACGACGCCGTGCGCGCTCTGGGCGCTGATCCCGTCGCTGCTCCCGTCGCTCGCCCGCACGGCCGCGCCCACGACCCCGAACGGCTGGCGGAGGCCCTGCGGCGTCTCTGCTGACCCGCTGCGCCGGTCCGAGAGGGCAGGCGGTAGGGTCGAACGACAGCAGAACATCGAAAGGAATCGGCGATGACGGTACGGGTCGGGGTCAACGGATTCGGACGGATCGGGCGCTCGTTCCAGCGGGCGATCCTGGATCGCACCGGCGGCGTCGGTTCCTTGCAGGGAATCGCCGAGGAGGTCGGACTGAAGAAGCCCGACGTCGAGCTCGTGGCGGTCAACGATCCCTTCGGCGACGCCGACACTATGGCGTTCCTCCTCAAGCACGACTCCGTGAGCGGCACGTTGCGCAACGACGTCGCTGTCACCGACAACGGGTTCTCCGTCGATGGCCAGGAGGTCGTGAAGCTCGAGGAGAAGGACCCGGCGCAGATTCCCTGGGGCGAGCACGACGTCGACGTCGTCATCGAGTCGACCGGGCTCTTCACCGCTCGCGACAAGGCCGCCGGTCACCTCGAGGGCGGAGCCCGCAAGGTCATCATCTCGGCACCGAGCGGCGACGCCGACGCCATGATCTGCATGGGCGTCAACGACGACACCTACGACCCGGCCAATCACGACGTCGTGTCGAACGCCTCGTGCACCACCAACTGCCTCGCCCCGATGGCGAAGGTGCTGAACGACGCCTTCACGATCGACAGCGGCTACATCACCACGGTGCCGCGTACACGAGCGACCAGTCCCTCCAGGACATCGCGAAGGCCAGCCGCAAGGGCGGTGCCGACGTCCGGCGGATGCGTGCGGCGGCGCTGTCGATCATCCCTTCGAGCACGGGTGCCGCCCGGGCGATCGGGAAGGTCATTCCCGCGCTCGACGGCAAGCTCGACGGGCTCGCGATGCGCGTGCCCACACCCACCGGATCCATCACGGACCTCACCGCCACACTGGGTCGCGAGGTGTCCGTCGACGAGGTCAACGCCGCGTTCGACAAGGCCGCGGCCGACGAGAGCTTCCGGGGCGTGTTGCGCCACACCGAGGAGCCACTCGTGTCCGCCGACATCGTCGGCGACCCTGCGTCGTGTGTGTTCTCCGCCGTCGACACGATGGCCAACGGGAACTTCGTGAAGATCCTCGGTTGGTACGACAACGAGTGGGGCTACGCCAACCGTCTCGTGGACCTCGTCAAGTTCCTCGGCGAGTAGAGCGCTCGCCACGACCATGGGCGAGCCGGTCGACATCTCCGCGCTGCCGCGCCTCGAGGATCTTCCCCTCGGAGAGGGCCTTCCCGGCGACAACGCGGTGGAAGCCCAGGGGCCGCGGACCGTCCCCCGCGTTCTCGTGCGTGCGGATCTCAACGTTCCGCTCGACGAGGGCCGCATCACCGACGACCTGCGGATCAGCGCGGCGCTTCCCACGATCCGATACCTGCGTGAGCGGGGCGCGGCGGTCGTGCTGTGCTCCCCATCTGGGCCGGCCCGGCGGCAGGCCGTCCGACGAGTTCTCTCTCGCGCCGGTCGCGCAGAGGCTCGCCGAGCTGCTCGACTGCCCCGTGACCCTCGCGTCCGACGTCGCGGGCGCCGATTCGATTCGCCGGGCCGAGAACATGGGTGCCGGTGACGTGCTTCTCATCGAGAATCTCCGCTTCGACCCCGGCGAAACCTCCAACGATCCCGCCTTCGCCGACAAGCTCAGCGCACTCGGCCAGATGTACGTCGACGACGCCTTCGGCGCCGCCCACCGTTCCCACGCGTCGGTGGTGGGGCCACCGCAGCGTCTCCCGTCGGCCGCCGGCCGTCTTCTGGAGCGTGAGGTCGACGTTCTCGGCGGAGTTCTGACGGATCCGGATCGTCCGTTCCTGGCGATCCTCGGTGGGTCCAAGGTCAGCGACAAGCTCGGCGTCATCGACGCTCTCCTCTCCACGTGCGATTCGCTGCTCATCGGCGGCGCGATGGCCTTCACGTTCCTGGCGGCCCAGGGCTACGAGGTCGGTGCCTCGTTGCTCGAGACCGATCGTGTGGACCACTGTCGGGAACTCCTCGCTACCGGCAAGATCCGGGTTCCCACTGACGTCGTGGTGGCCCGGGAGATCGACGCGACCGCCGAGACACGCGTTGTTCCGGCGGGAGCGATCCCTGAGGGCTGGATCGGGCTCGACATCGGGCCCGCGACAGCGATCGTCTACGTCGACGCTGTCGCGGACGCGGGCACGGTTCTGTGGAACGGTCCGATGGGAGTCTTCGAGGTCGAGCCGTTCGCGGCGGGAACACGCGCTGTCGCCGAGGCACTCGCCGAGACGGACGGCTTCACGATCGTCGGTGGCGGCGACAGCGCGGCGGCCATCCGTCAGCTCGAACTCGCCGACCGGATGGATCACGTCAGTACTGGGGGCGGAGCTTCGCTCGAACTCCTCGAGCACGGGGACCTGCCGGGTCTCCGTGCCTTGCGGGAGTCCATGGGTCGGAAGGCGCCCGGAGCAGACACCAACGGGAAGGGAAGTCATGGCTGAGCGCAAGCCCATCATCGCCGGGAACTGGAAGATGCACTTCACGCACCTCGAGGCGATCCAGGTCGTGCAGAAGACGTCCTACCGGCTGAGCGAGAAGGACTACGAGAACGCCGAGGTCGTGGTCTGCCCTCCGTTCACCTCGCTCCGCTCGGTCCAGACCGTCCTCGAGGCCGACGAGATCCCGATCCAGCTCGGTGCCCAGAACGTCTACTGGGAGACCAAGGGCGCGTACACCGGCGAGATCAGTGCGGAGATGCTCCAGAAGCTGAACGTGAGATACGTCATCGTCGGGCACTCCGAGCGTCGGCAGCACTTCGGCGAAAGCGACGAGGACGTGAACAAGAAGGCCAAGACCGTTCTCCGCCACGAGATGAATCCGATCGTGTGCGTGGGTGAGACACTCGAACAGCGCGAGGCGGGGGAGACCCACGACTTCGTCGGATCGCAGGTCCGCGGTGCGTTCGACGGTGTTCCCCGCACGAACGCCGGCCGGTGCGTGGTCGCGTACGAGCCGATCTGGGCGATCGGCACGGGGCGCAACGCCACACCCGACGACGCCAACTCGGTGTGTGCCATGATCCGCTCCGAGCTCCGCGCACTCTACGGCGACACCGCCGATGAGATGCGCGTGCAGTACGGGGGGAGTGTGAAGCCGGGCAACATCCACGAGTTGATGGCCATGTCCGACATCGACGGCGCGCTGGTGGGTGGGGCGTCGCTCGACCCCGACGACTTCGCCCGCATCGTCACCTACGACCGCTGAGCCTGCATCCCGACGGCCTCCGGGCGGGCTGTACCATGGGGGCTTCCGTCATCCTGCTCTCGATTCCGCACAGGAGTGCGTCGTGCTGAACGCCGTGATCATGGTCTTCCACGTTCTCGTCAGTCTGTTGCTGATCGTGTTCATCCTCCTGCACGCCGGGCGCGGCGGTGGTCTCTCCGACATGTTCGGAGGCGGCCAGATGGGTGGGGCGATGGCCGGTTCGACCGTCGTCGAGCGGAACCTCGACCGCCTCACCGTCGCGGTGGCGGTCATCTTCTCCTTCTCGACGATCCTGCTCGGGTTGCGCGTTTCCTGAGTGTCACGAGGAGCGAGGAAAGTCGCTCCAGTTCTTGACGCTGAGTGGCCGACTCGTCTGGGCGTCGACAACAATCCTCCGAGTTTCCCGTGTCCCCGCTGGAGCGGAGTCGCTCCGCGCCGATGAGAGCGCATGCGTCGCCCGTTCCGCTCCGTTCTCGGTCTTCCCGTTGTCGGCCTCGCCGCGCTGTGTGTAGCTGTCGCGTCGTGCGGAGGAAGTAGCGGAGGAGCCAGCGGCAAACCTCCTGACGAGACGTCTCCCGTCCTACGCGTCGGAGTTCTCGACAGCGGGGGCCGGGACCCGGCGCTCGCCGTTGCACCCGATGCGGCGCTGCTCGCCGATCTGCTCTACGACACCCTCGTCGACCTCGACCCGGCCACGTCGGAGCCGTTGCCCGGACTCGCCGTGGAGTGGACCCCGAACGACGACCTCACCGAGTACACCTTCACCCTGGCCGACGACGCCACGTTCCACGACGGCACGCCTGTGACAGCAGCCGACGTGAAGGCGTCGCTCGAGAGGGTCGCCGATCCGGGCGTGGAATCTCCTCTCACCGTGAATCTCGTGGCGGTCGAGGGCTACGGCGCCGTTCGTGCGGGGGACACGAGCGAACTGTCGGGAGTGACCACTCCGAACGACGCGACGGTCGTGATCGCGCTCAGTGCTCCCTTCGCCGAACTCCCCGAGACACTCGCCCACCCGGGCTTCGGAGTACTGCCGGCGTCGGTCGCGAACGACGGTGATCCGACGGTCACGCCGATCGGCAGCGGCCCGTTCGAGGTCGCCGATCCACACGAAACCGATCCGCTCCGACTCGTCCGATTCGACGACCACGTGTCCCAGCCGGCCGCGTTGGACGCGGTCGAGGTGACCCGTTTCGACGACACGAAGGCGACCACGGCGGCGTTCGAGGCCGGCGATATCGATCTGGCGAGCGGGCCGATCGGCGGGGATCCCGACTCCGCTCCCGTCGTCGCCCGTGGTCCCGGCACCGTTCCCTATGTGGCCGAGACCCTTCTCGCACTCAACCTCCGGGGCTTCTCCTTCGACGACGACACGTTCCGGGAGGCCATCGTGCGTGCCGTCGACCGGGGGAGAGTAGCGGCGAGCGCGGCCGACGCCGGCGTGCGTGCCCTCGGCGGGCTCATTCCCGCGGGCGTGCCCGGCGCCTCGGACAACGCCTGCACGGGGGTGTGTTCGTACGACCCTGCGGCGGCGAAGAAGCTCGTCGACGAGGCCTTTCCCGATGGGGACGTGCCGGAGCTGGCACTGGACTACTTCGAGAACCCGGTGAACAACGCCCTGGTGCTGCGCATCGCGGCGCAGCTCGACGAGATCGGTGTCCCGATCGCGGCCCGACCGCACCCGCGTGGCGACTACGCGGCGTTCCTGGCGAGCGGTGACGCCGACCTGTTCCTTCTCGGGTGGGTGGGAGACGCCCCGACGGCGGGAAGCTTCCTGGCTCCGCTCTTCCGTTCGACGTCGGGAGAGAACGTCATCGGCGTGGACGAACCCGAGGTCGATCTGCTGTTGGCGAAGGCTCAGATGACGGCTGATCCCGCCGAGCGCGCGGCCCTGTACCGGGACGCCGAGCGCGCTGTCCTCGCCACCCACGCGGTGCTACCGCTGATCCAGTTCGAGACGCGGTTCCTCGTGGCCGACACGGTCGAGAATCTCGCCGTCGACGCTCTCGGAACCATCGACGCCGTAGCGGTCGACGTCACGCGAGCGCTGTGAGTGTGAGATCGGCGATCTCGACGGCCATCGTCTGGTGGTCCTCGCCGACGGGTCCGTCGACGACCACGATGATGAAGGCATCGGGTGCGCAGACCCGCAACGTGCCGACCTCGAGCTCGGTTGCCGCGCTGACGTTCCACTCGGCTGAGGTGCCGACGCCGGATACGGGTGTCGAGTCCCCGATCGTCGGCGGGCAGTCGACGGATCCCGACGGGAAGTCGTCTGCCTCGCTCACCTGAACGCGCAGCTCATTGCCCTCGCCCGTACTCGACGACCAGCTGCACTCCTGACCGACGTACTCCACGTTGTCCTCCGAGACGTTGTTCGTGACGCCGTCACCCATGTCGAGGTCGTTGCCCAGAATCGTTCCGAGCTCATCGAGATCGAACAGAGAACAGGGGTAGTCCTCGACGAGCGTCGTGGAGGGCTGCGCGTCGGTCGGCGGCACCGTGGCGGTCTCGTCGGGAACCTCGATCGTCGTCGACGTGTCTTCGCTGCTCACGTCGTCGCCACCGCACGCTGTCGCCAGTGACATCACGACGACCACCGGTACTGCCAACCACCGGAATCTGGTCGAGCTCCACATAGCTGCCTCCGAATCACCCACCCGGGAGACCGTGCGTCTCCGTGCGCAGGTCATCGTAGCGACGTGATCACATGCACATGAGCCGGCGAGAGCACCGCTCCCGACCACGATCCGCGGACGGTGCGCCCGGTACAATCCGAGGTCCAGGTCGGAGTGGCGGAATTGGTAGACGCGTCAGCTTGAGGGGCTGGTGCCCGCAAGGGTGTGGGGGTTCGAATCCCCCCTCCGACACTGAGCGGCCCAGAACCTTGGGGGGACCGGGATCCGCCTCCGGGTGGGGGTGCAGCTCCAGGAGCGCCGCCTTCACGACGCCGCCGGCAGTCCGCGACCTAACCGAGGAAGGCGATCGCGGCGATCACGAGCGCGATCGTGGTGACGACTGCGGCGATCCACCCGAGGACGATGCCCCAGGTGGCCAAGCGATCGCCGCTCATGGCCCCGTTGGACTCGCGGATCTCGCGCTTGGCCTTGTTGCCGACGATGATCGCCGGGATGCCCAAGATCAGGCCGAAACTGAAGAAGCCGACAAGGCCAAGGATGAAGGCCAGGGTCGCGTTCCGGTTCGTCTTTGGCTGGGTGTTGCTCATATTCGAGTGTCCTTTGGTCTGTTGGGCCCAGCGTCGAAATGCTGCAGTTGTCGTACGTGCACCGGCCGCTGGTGTCTGTGCCGGCGGTGAGCGATCGAACGTGCTCAGAGGCAAAACACTAGGCGAGTAACGGGACCATCCTGTGGACCTCAGCCCAAGACAGTGTTCGGCGCAACGCGACGAAGCGCGCCAGGAGCTCGTGGTGATGGTCCGTGAAGATCGGGCCGGTGTGGATGCCCGGCAGGTCAGCCTGTGACGAGGTTCGCGACCTCGGCGGTTCGCTCTTCGGGCGGACTCGTGAAGGCGCCCTCCACCTTGCCGAGGGAGGGGAGCAGGACCTCGCGTTGAAATCGGTCGTTGGACTCCTTCGAGTCCCACACGGCGACGACGAGCCAGCCGCCGTCGGTGGGGCCAGCAGCGTGATACATCTGGCCCTCGGGCAGGCCACCGGACGGGTGTGCGACGTCGATAGCTGCCTTGTACTGCTCTTCGGTGCCCCCTCGAAGAAGTGCGTGATCAGAAACGCCATGGGATCCTCCTCGAAACGCGGTGTCGATGAAACGCGGTGTCGATGACCGATCGTAGGTCAGACGTCGAAGCCGATGGCAGCGGCCGGCGTGGCGGGCGACATCTGAGGAACCAGAAGCTGTTCCCTTCAGCGGTCTCGGCCGTATTCTCCGGTTGCGGTCGTGCCGACATCCTCATCACGAACCGGCCCGCTCGCCTGACCGGACCGGCCTCGCCCTCGACGAGCTCATCGTCGCCGACGAGTGAACCAATGACGGGATCATTGCGGGCCCTATTTGCTCCACGTGCATCAGTGCCGGTAGCGATCCCATCACCGTTGAGGATCGAACCGGAATCAAGGAGCCAGCCATGACGAACTACGACACCCCGATGATGTACGCGAACTGGGAGGACTCGGTGACGTTCGGCGACCAGGGTCCGTCACCGACCACGCTCATCGAAACGCCCCGCCTCAAGGTGGTCCTTGTCGGTCTCCGAGCTGATCAGGCGATCCCGATCCACCCGTCACCCGAAGCCCTCTACCACTTCCTCCGAGGAAGCGGCACCATGACGGTGGACGGCCAGGCCTTCGAGGTTCAACCCGGCGCCACCGTCGTCGCTCCGTCCGGGAGCAAACGGGGGATCACCGCGGCGACCGACATCGTGTTCATCGGGACAACTCTCCCCGCAGAGCCGAAGGGGAACCATGACCACTGAGACCGGCGAGTCGCTGGGGGGCGTCTTGGGCGCCGGCCGAGTCTGAGGTCGACGCCGGGCACGAGGCGCTTGACGATGAGTACAAGGCGATCGCCACCTACGAGCGCGCGATCGCCGACCTCGGACCAGTCCGCCCGGTAGTGGACACCACGGCAAACACCGAGGTGTCCGACATCCTCGACGAGTACGGAGACATTGCCGAGGTCATGGAGACGTTCGGGATCAACCTCGCTCGGTCAGCGACTCGGGCTACTGCTATCTGCTGTGGGTCAGACCATCGGCGAGCTGTCCGAAACAGGTTTGGATCAACGCGGGCAGGGCGGCGTTGTGGCCGGTGAGGAGCCAGTGCCGCAGCGAGGACCGCATGCAGGCCAAGGCGGTGGATGCCAGCAGCCTGGATTCGAGGTCTTCGGTCTTCTGGTTGGCTCGTTGGCGAAGGACCTCGGCGAGTGCGTCTTCCCATCCCGCTTGGAGTTGCAGGCTCCGGGCGTAAACGGTGCCGTTGGCGGCCATGATCGTGAACCGGCGGACCAAATCGTCTCGAGCTGCCTCGTAGTCGGCAGCGACCACCAGGAACGAGGCCTGTAACGCATCCCACGGAGGCTCGGATTCGGACCGTTCACGGAGCTCGTCGATGATGCGTTCGAGCCGAGTCGAGTAGTCGGCGAGCACGACGTCTTCTTTGGTGGGGAAGTAGGAGAAGAACGTCCGTGGTGCGATGTCGGCTGCTGCGGCGATCTGGTCGATGGTCGTTCGGTCGAAGCCGTGGTCCTCAAAGAGATCGATGGCGGCGTCTTCGATGCAGCGCCGCCGTTCGCGTTTCTTGCGTTCCCGCAGGCCTACCTCTTCGTTCATGTGCAAGATCTTGACACATTGCAACGGTTGGTGCAAGAATGCAGTGCCTGCGATATTCTGGTGCCGGGTATCTCACCCGGGACGTTGTGAAGGAGGCGCGCCATCATGTCGAACTGGCTCGACCGTCTTGGGCGCACCGCCGCCCGCCGGCGGCGTTGGTTCGTTGTCGGCTGGATCCTGATTGCCCTGATGCTCGTGATGGTTGATCGGTCCGCTGGTGGTGGCACGGTCGACAACTTCGAAGTGCCGGGCGTGGAGTCCCAGCAGGCGATTGATCTGTTGAAGGACAAGTTCCCTCAACGAGCCGGAGCGACGGCCATGGTGGTGTTCCACACCGCCGATGGCTCGGTCACCGACCCCGACGCCGCAGGCGGGATCGCGGCGACGGTGGCCGAGGTGCGAGCACTTGACCATGTGGTGGGGGTGACCGAACCGTTGGCCAGTCCCAGGTCGATGTCATCGGATGGTGCCACCGCGTTCGCGTCGGTCCAGTTCGACGGGTCCACCGCTGATCTCGGACATGAGGCGGTCGATGCGTTGATCGAAACTGCCGGCCCAGCTGAAGCGGCCGGCGTGGAGGTCGAGTACGGCGGTGAACTCCCCACCGTGTTGAAGGAACGCACCACGGGTCCGGCCGAAATGATCGGCATCATCGCCGCCCTGATCATCTTGTTCGTCACGTTCCGCAGCGTCTACTCAGCGGTCCTGCCGTTGGGTGTTGCGGTGTTGGGGCTCGCGGTCGGGCTGTCGCTGGTCGGACTCATGGGTTCGGTGATCGACATCCCATCTGTAGCCCCCCGGTTGGGGACCATGATCGGTCTCGGGGTCGGGATCGATTACGCACTGTTCATCCTGAGCCGGCATCGTGACCAGCTCGAAGCAGGGATGGGCAACGAAGAATCGATCGGGCGGACCAACGCCACGGCCGGCCAGGCCGTCGTGGTTGCCGGCGGCACCGTTGTGGTGGCCATCCTCGGTCTCCAGCTCGCCGGTATTCCCTTCGTCGCCGCCCTCGGCTACTCGGCATCGCTCGTGGTCGCCATCGCCGTGTTGGTGGCGATCACCCTGCTGCCGGCGCTGCTTGGCTTCGCCGGCCCCAGGGTCCTGGCGAAATCGCATCGTCACGCGGCGGCCGAAGCGGCCAAAGCAACCGCATCGGGCACCGTCCTCGAGGTGAGCGAGGGCCACAGCGGTTGGGTCCGGTGGGCGCACTGGGTCGCCTACCATCCGTGGCGCTCGGCGGCCGCAGCCACGCTGGTGTTGTTGACCATGTCGATCCCTGTGCTCGACATGCGACTCGGCCAAGCCGACGCCGGCACCGACCCCACGTCCACCACTCACCGGCGGGCCTATGACCTGCTGGCGTCCGGCTTCGGCGATGGGTTCAACGGGCCGCTGCTGCTGACCATCGATCTGGGCGCTGGGGCCGACCCGACCGTGCTCGAGGCCATCGCCACCGCGGTCGGCGACGACCCCGGTGTCCAAGCCGTCTCACCACCCGAGCTCAACGCCGCGGGCGACACTGCGCTCATCACCGCCATCCCCACCACCAAACCCCAAGATCAGGCAACCAGCGATCTGGTGCACCGGCTCCGTGACACCACCATTCCCGAGGTCACCGCGAACACCGCCGACACCGGCGCCACCGCTCTTGTCGGTGGGCCGACCGCCGGGTTCATCGACCAGTCCGACAAGATCGCAGGACGGCTCTCGTGGTTCATCGGTGCCGTGGTTGCCCTGTCGTTCCTGTTGCTGATGATTGTGTTCCGCTCCATTCTCGTCCCACTCAAAGCCGCACTCCTGAATCTGTTGTCGATCGGCGCCGCCTACGGCGTGGTTGTCGCAGTGTTCCAATGGGGTTGGGGCCGCGGCCTGATCGGCCTCGACGAAGCCGTCCCCATCGCCTCGTTCGTCCCGGATGATGATGTTCGCCATCCTTTTCGGGCTCTCCATGGACTACGAGGTGTTCATCCTCTCCCGCATTCGTGAGGAGTACCACCGGGGCCATTCCAACATCGACAGTGTCGTTGAAGGTCTCGGCGCAACCGCGAAGGTCATCACCGCGGCGGCGCTCATCATGATCAGCGTGTTCCTCGGTTTCGTCGGCAGCAGCGACCCCGTCGTCAAGATGATGGGCATCGGCCTCGCCACTGCCGTCGCGGTGGACGCCACCATCGTGCGCATGGTCCTCGTCCCCTCCACCATGGCCCTGGTCGGTGACCCCAACTGGTGGCTTCCCAAATGGCTCGACAGGATCCTGCCCCGACTCGACATCGAAGCCGAACCTGAATCCGCATCGGCGCCGCCGACGCAGAACCTCACCGAGGGAGCTATCCGGTCCGGAGGTTGCCCGTGATCCCCCGTTCGGTAGAGCTCGTCGAAGTGGATCCAGTCGGGCTCGCCCTCGACGAGCTCGCGGAGCTCGGCTGCCCAGCGCTCGGTCTCCTCGCGCTGGTTGTTCCGCTCGGCTTCCTCGGCCGAGGAGAGCTCGCCGTCGACCTCAGCGAACTCGGCCAGGATCATGTAGTGACCAGGGTCGTCGCGGTGAGCGAGCAACCTCGTGCCGATGTAGCCCATGACCTCGGTCGAGGCCTGCCCGGCGTCCCATTCTGCGAGCAGTTGAACGAGAGCGTCGGCGTCGCCGCATCGAATCCGGATGGCTTGTGTGAATCTCATCGGCTCTCAGGCCCTTTCTCTTCGATCGCGTCAGCTCGAGGTGTCGAGCGACGCGGCGAACTCTCGCTGGAGCCGCGACATCCCCGCGAGATCGAATGCCCCTGGGGATCCGGCAGCGGCCGCATTCGCCGATTTCTCGTCGAAGCCGAGTTCGGCCCGGACTTCGTCGATCTGGCTGTCGACGAAGTCGTGGTAGTCGATCTCGAGAAGGTCCGTGCCCACCCGATCACAGAGGTCGCGCCCTCGACGGAGCGCGTCCGCAATCCGGACGTGCATCGCGGGGCTTTCGAGATGGCGCTCGTGAACGTCGCCGGAGAAGAATCCCGCATCGGCGACATAACCGGTTTCGAAGAGCCCGACGAGCGTGGCGAGCCATGCGAAACCCTTCGGGTCGGGATCGGCTCTTCCGATCAGCGCGAAGACCTCGAGCTCGCCATCGAGGTTGGTTCCGTAGTCGGCGAGCACGTGGACGAAGTCGTGCTGCGCGAGATAGGCCGACGCACCGCCGACCGATCCGGGGAGGGCGAAGCCGCGGCCCCGGTACATCTCCCACACTTCCCGCCCGAGCGTCCCCGACGGTAGGCGCTCGAAGGCCGTCCAGTGTTCGGCAAGCTCTGGATCCTCCACCCCGGCCGAGAGCTGATCCGCGAGCTTCACGTTGGTCTTGAGCTGGTCGGTCCGAACCATCTCCCAGTGCTCGGCGAATCCGCTGCGATGAAGATCGAGCCACGCCAGGCCGAAAGCGCCCTGAGCGTAACGTCGGGCGACGCGCACGAACTGGTCGTCGACCTCGAGCGCATCGGCGTACGTGGCGACCCGACGCGCCACCTCCGGCGGGATCGGTCGCAGGATCAGCTCACCGAGCACCATGTGGTGCACGACCCGTGTCCGGAACTCGGGCCCGTGCGCGGAGATCGCCTCTGCCAGCTCGTCGGCCTCGAGCGGATCGAGCTCGGCGAAGTCGACGTGGATGTCCAAGAGCGCGTCCGCGATGGCGCCGAGCAGGGAGACCTGCGCGGCTTCGAGCCCCCCCTGGGGAGCGACCGCGGAGGCAATGCCGCGAGCGATCAGCTCGGATTCCTCGGTCGACACGCTCCGGTCGGCCGTGACGTCGGGCCCGAGCGCCCTTGGGTTCGTCGCTCTCGCCATGATTGCTCTCGATCATATGTCTGAGCTTCGAATGGGCGTTGGCGGACATGTGAAGCGTCGAGCGGTTGCGACGCTACGCTGCCTCTGCTCCGGAGGTGCTCACATGACGGACACCGTTGCTGTCAGCAGGGAAATAGCCGCTCCCGCGGAGCTCGTGTGGGGGATGGTCTCCGACGTGACGCGAATGGGCGAGTGGTCGCCCGAGAACGAGGGCGGCTCCTGGATGGGGGAATCGAAGAGCGCGGAGCGCGGCGCCAAGTTCAAAGCCGCCAACCGCTACGGCAAGAGGTCATGGAAGACAGTGTCGACGGTCGTCGCCGCCGAGCCGGGTCGCCTCTTCTCCTTCCGGGTGAGCGCAGGGCCGTTCAAGGTGGCCGAGTGGTCGTACGACTTCGAGCCGACCGCAACGGGTTGTCGGGTCACCGAGTCGTGGACAGACCTGCGCAACGGCTTGTTCAGACCCATCGCGCAGATGGCGACCGGCGTCAAGGATCGTGCGGCGCACAACAGGAAAGGCATGGAGCAGACGCTCGAGAACCTCGCGCAGGCCGCTGAATCCGTCGCCGACACGAGCTGAGAGATCGGGCCCCCGGCGCCCGCCTTTGAGCTGACGGTCCTGAGGCGCGCGGCCGTAGGCTTCCGCCCCGTGGACCGGGGCTGGTTGCTGACGCTCGTGCTGGGGGTGCTCGTCCTCGGCGCCTGCACCTGGTTGATGGTCGTCGGCATCCGTCGGATACGCCGACGCCGCGAACGCGAGCGCCGCGCTCGGATCCTCCCCGATGCACTGGCCGGTCTGGTGCCTCTGGTCGCGCAGCCGCTCACGTCGCTCGCCGGGATGATCGAAAAGAGCCTCGCCAGCCTCAAGTCCCTGACAGGACCCGATGGGACGGTCACGCTCCTGTTCTCCGACATCGTCGGTTCGACCTCCCTGAACCGACAGCTCGGTGACGACGCGTGGGTACAGGTGCTGCGTGCCCATGACGAGATCGTCAAGTCGGTGGTGGCGGACAACGGCGGAAGCGTGGTCAAGACCCAGGGCGACGGTTTCATGGCCGCGTTCCGTACGCCGCGGGAGGCCGTCGACGGCGCCCTCGCCATCGCGCCCGCGCTCGGGGCCGACGACGAGATCGGCGTGAGGCTCGAGCTGCGGATGGGCATTCACACAGGCGTGGTGATCAGCGAAAGGGGCGACTACCACGGCATCAACGTCACCCTCGCTGCACGAGTGGCCGAACAAGCCCACGGTGACGAAGTGCTGGTGTCCGAAGCGGTTCACGAGCGGCTCGAGGGTGAGAACGGTCTGCGGTTCCATGCTCGACGCCGAGCGCGGCTCAAGGGGATCCCCGGCCGCCACCGGTTCTACGAGGTCTCCGCCCGCTGAGGCCGCCCGACAGATCTACTCGTCTCGCGCGATGTCTTGCATCTCCTGTAGGTGGTCGACGTAATTCTGGGGGAGGCCGTGTTCACGCGCCCCGTGCAGCACCCGTTCCAGGTAGCCCGGTCGCACCCGGCCGACCTCCATGCGCGGATCGATGTAGACGAACGCGGTGGTGACACCGCTCTCGAGCAGCACGGGTCGTTCCACGCGGTCGTACCGTCCCTCGTCCACACCCTCCAGGCGGTCGAGGATCACCAGGTCGGCAGCCTCGAGATGCCAGAGAACGCCGTGCGTGCGGCCGGGGACCGACGATCGGAGCGTCAGCACACCACGCACATTCACGAGTGGCGCATACCGCTCGAGGATCGCCAGCTGAACGACACGGGCCGTGGGGCACCGCTGTGCCATTTGGCGCGTGTTCATGTTGGACCCGTAGGCGAAGTACCGAATCGGTTCCACTCTCGAGTACGCAGGACCTGCGTCGGACTCCCCGGTCATGACTTCAGGCGTCGATCGTCGAAAACGTGTTGATGACGATCGCCACCCCGAGGTAGATCCAGGCGGACATGTGAACCTTCCGTTCGAGTCGTGCCGGTCAGGAACGAGGTGTTCGGGATGTCAACCGGAAGTCGCCCTTTTCGGTGTAGACGATGTCGCCGATCGGGGACGGGGACGAGACACGCGTGTCGTGGGTCGAGCGAAGCAGTAGTCCATCGGTGACGGAGAACCACTCGTGGGTGTCCTCGGTGCCGGTCTGGTCTCCCGACAGCTCCCGGCGCTCCCGGTAGTGGAGTGAGGTGACCTCCTCGCCACCGATCTCGAGCTGCTCGATTCCGACGAACGTGTTGGTGCCGGTGGATGTGACCTCCGTGCCCCGACCGTCACTCCGACCCTCACACGACGCATCCCACGACTCGCCGGGCTCTGCGTTCACACGGATGACCTGGATCGGAGGATCGCAGGTCAAGTCGGTCGTGTCGCCGACCTGGGCGGCCACGAGGTCGAAGCTCTGGTGGAGAGGCCCACCGAGGTCGAGGAGGAGGTCCTCAGAGGGGCAGTACTTCTTCACCTGCCAGTGGTTGGTGCTGAAGTCGATCCGGAAACTCCAGCAGCCGTCCGCTTCCCGCGTCACCGTGGCGGGGATCGTGGGTCCCCACTCCTGTTTGGTGCCGAGCAGCGAGAGGCGTTCGGTGCCGGAACCCTCATAGGTGTAGACGCCTGTGGCCGGTTGGAGGAACCCGGCCGTCTCGGCGCCTCCGCCCTCCTCCTCGCGGTAGCGCTCGATCGCATCCTGCGTGGACACCTCCTCGGCTCCCCGGTTCGCCCAGAGAACGGCGAACACGCCCGCTCCACCGGCGAGTGCCACCAGGCCCCCGATCACGACCAGCCGTCGGGGCCGTCGGTACCAGGGCCGACGGGAGGTGGCGGTTCCGTCGTCGGCAGGGTCGCGCTGATGCTCGGCGGCCATCGGTCGTTCTCCTCGTCGCGAGTTTGCGTGGTCCGGCGTCCTGGTCCAGGGGGTAATCATGGCGCGGTCGCGTGTCGTCGTAGCGATCATCGGACCCGCCGTCAGCCGGCTGTATGGTCGGGCCCCGACGCCTGCGGGCGACATCGAAGGAATCGGGTCGAGGAGGAACCGGGCCGTGACCAAGGCAGTCGTACTCGGGGGGTGCGGTGGGATCGGCCGTATCGCCGCTCAGGCGTTGGCCAGTGGCGAATGGTTCGATGAGATCGACATCGCTGATGTGCGAAAGACAGACGCCGAAGCACTCGCCGATCAGATCGATCGTTCGGGACTCCGCGGTGTGGCCGTCGACGCGACCTCGCCGGACAGCCTGGCGGCTGTGCTCATCGGTGCGGACGTGGCCGTGAGCTGCATCGGTCCTTTCTACAGGTTCGGTGCGCCCGTGCTGGAGGCGTGTATCCGCGCGGGCGTGAACTTCGTCGACGTCTGCGACGACCTCGACGCCACGCAACGCCAACTCGCGCTCGACGGTACGGCCCGCGAGGCGGGGGTGGTGGCGCTGATCGGCATGGGGAACTCACCGGGCCTCGCGAATGTGCTGGTGCGGTACGCGGCAGACGAGCTGCTCGAGGAGACGACCTCGGTCGACATCATGCACATCCACGGCGGTGAGCCCGATGAAGGACCCGCCGTCGTGAAGCACCGGATCCACGCCATGGTGAACGACGTGCCGTTGTTCATCGACGGTGAGTTTCTCGAAGTCCGATTGCTCGATCCCAGCGGTGGGGCCTTCGTCGAGGAGACGGATTTCCGCGATGTCGGGCGTTACCCCGTGTATCCCTATCCGCACCCCGAGACGATCACGCTGCCGCAACACCTCCCCGGGCTTCGGCGCGCCACGAACCGCGGGGTCGTCTACCCACTGACGTACTTCGAACACACGATGGAGACCGTTCGCCGCGGCCTGGAGGCCAACCCCGGCGTCGCTGTCGCCGACCTGCCCGTCGACGACTGGGTGGCCCGGATCCTCGCTGAACGGTCGCGTTTGCTGGCCGAAGCCGACGTGAGTGAGCCGGGTGGTTGCCTGAAGATCGTCGTGTCCGGCACCCGTGGTGGCGAGGAGCACACCTACGTCTTCTCACTGTCGTCGACGGGGGGAGCGGGAGCCGGTGAAGGAACCGGCATCCCCGCGGCGCTCGGGGCGATCCTCATCGAACGAGGGACGATCGATCGGCCGGGAGTGCATCCACCCGAAGCGGTCGTCGACCCGTTGACCATGCTGGCACTGGCCGGCGACGTCATCGGACATTTCGGCATCGAACACAGCGGCGGCGGGACACTGCCGATCCACATAGCGCATCACGGCCCCGACGGCACCGTCGAAGAGCTCGCGCTCTAGAAGGCCCTCGAGTGGCCACGCCGACCGAGCAGGTCTACCTCGGCATCGACCTCGGAACCGGCGGCGTCAAGGCCGCTGTCGTGGCACGCGACGGTTCCGTACTCGGGACGGCATCCTCTCCGTGCGTGATGCGTCATCCGCATTCAGGGTGGGCCGAGCAGAACCCCGAGGACTACTGGACCGCATCCTGTGAGGTGGCGAAGGATGCGATCGCGCAGGCCGACATCGACCCCGAGCACGTGAAGGGGCTGGCGTTCGCGGGCCAGATGCTGACGCTGGTGCCCGTCGACGCGACGGGGCGCCCGACGCGCCCGGCGATCTCGTGGCTCGACAGTCGAGCGGATGCCGAGGCCATGCGGATCACCCGGCGAATGGGCGGGCGCGCGATGGTGCGAAGCTTCGCCGGCGCGGTGCCGTCGGGCAAGGACGTCATCGCCAAGGTGTCCTGGATCCGCTCCCATGAGCCCGACGTCTACGCGCACACGGAGGCCTTTCTCGACGCGACCGGCTACCTGGTGGCGCGGGCGACCGGCGAGTTGCTGATCGACCACTCCGGGGTGTCAGGGACCGGGATCATCAACCGGCGTACGCGGGGATGGTCGCGTCCGCTCGCCCTGCTCGGAGGCTGGCCATTGCGCAAGATGCCATCCGTTCGGCGCAGCGTCGACGTTGCGGGCTCTCTGCGTCGCGACGCCGCCGAAGACCTCGGTCTGCGACCCGGCGTGCCCGTGGTCATGGGAATGGGTGACGCTGCCGCCGCCGAGGTCGGCACGGGTGCGTTGGGGGAGGGCGATGCCCACGTGTACCTGGGCACGTCGGGGTGGCTCGGGGTTCACCTGTCCCGACCTCGACATCTGGGTCGCAGCGGCATCGTGTCGATTGCGTCTGCCGATCCGACGTCGTGGCTGCTCATCGCCGAGACCCAGACGGCGGGTGCGACCGTCGACTGGTTTCTGGGCGCGGTCGGCCTCGGCCCGGCGGAGCCCGACGACGACGGGAATCGCTACGACGCCCTCTCTCGGCTCGTCGAGCGTTCACCGTCGGGCGCTCGGGGCGTGCTGTTCGCGCCGTGGCTCACCGGGGAGCGGGCGCCCGTTACCGACACCGCGCTTCGCGGCGCCTTCGTCGGCCTCGGTCTGGACCACGATCGGAGCGATCTGGCCAGGGCGGTGCTCGAGGGCGTCGCCATCAACATGCGGTGGTCGGCGGACGAGATTCGCGCCGCGGGGATTCCGCTCGACGTGTTGCGTGCCGCCGGGGAGGAGCGCGCTCCGATGTCTGGCTCCAGATCATCGCCGACGTGTTGGGCGCCCGCATCGAGCGGGTGAGGCGACCCCAGGACAGTGGCGCGGTGGGATGCGCTCTCACCGTCGCGGTTGCGCTCGGCGACCTGCCATCGATGGCGGCGCTTCGCAACGTCGTGCACGTGGAGGAGACCTTCACGCCGCAGGCCGAGCACCGTGCGACCTACGACAGGCTCGCGCACGCCCTCCGCCGGATACAGCCGGCCCTGAGCGGCGTAGCGCGGATCTGAACCCGGCGAGTACGAGCGTTCCTGTGGGTATCCGGGACGGCCCGGACGCCGGTGTGTGCGACGCGCGATGCTTGTCGGAGTCCCCACCCTCTGATTCTGGACTTCCCGTGCGTCGCCTCGTTGTTCTCACTGCTCTCGTCGCCGTCACGATCGCCGCCTGTACGTCCGGTGGTGGGGATTCCGGCGCCGATTCGACGCCGGCGGTCGAGACCGAGGCCGACTTCGACCAGTACCTCGCAGAAGCCGCGGCGGTTCCGCTGGCCGACAGCGATGCGGCCGAGCCGCCGGTGCTGCCGACCTCGGCGGGCGGCGCGTCCGGGTACACGCGGTACGTGTTCCGGGAGTTCGAGGGCCAGGTGCTGACCAGCCTCGTCGAAGGTCCGCTCGGTCGGCAGGTCCGCTGTCAGGACGTCGAGCTTCCGTGCTCCTACGAGGACCTGAAGGAACTCCACGAGTCGGATGACGAGATCCCCGAGGAGCTCGGCCTCGACGCCGATGAGCTCGCGACCCTCGTCGGCGAACTCGACCAGACACGCGCTGTCATCGAGCGTTATGCCGACGTGAACGACGCGTGCGCAGACGGCTACTTCTCCGACCGGACGCAGTCTCCGAACATGGGATCGCACTTCACGAAGTACAGCCTCATCGCCGACGGGGAGTTCGATCCGGGTGAGCCCGAGATCCTCATCTACGCCGCAGCGGGCGGCGTCGAGCCGACACCCGAGATCGTCGGGCAGTGCAAGAACGGACAGTGGGACGGCGGGGAGATGGAGATAGTGGCAGCGGCCTACATCGTCCTGACCGGCCAGGTCGGTGACGATCACCCCGAGGGGTACACCGGCGAGATCGACAACTGGCACGTGCACTACAACCTCTGCCGGGGCATCGGGCGTGACTCCATCGTGACCGAGGAGGAGTGCGAGGCCCGCGGAGGACGATGGGCCGGCACGCTCGGCTGGATGATGCACGCCTGGGTCGCGCCGGGTTACGACAACCAGCTCGGTGTCTTCTCGATGTGGAACCCGACGGTGTGGCCGATCTCCGATCCCGAGGTCATCAAGGGAGAACGGACCGCAACGATCTCCGATGCTGCTCCGGGGGCCGCTCTGGCGTCGATCGAGAACTTCTCGTTCGGCGACGTGGAGGTCGAGGCCGGCAACGCTGTGACCTGGGCCAACAGTGACAGCGTGGCGCACACGGTGACCGCCGGATCCGCGTCATCACCGCTGGACGTCTTCGATTCGGGCGTGTTCGCTCCCGGGGAGAGTTTCGAGGTCACCTTCGATGAACCCGGCGAGTACGAGTTCTTCTGCACCCTGCACCCCGACATGAGCGGAACCGTCATCGTCGAGTAGCGCCGAACAGCGCCGAAAGCGAGTAGCTCGGCAGGGTGCCGGAGCCGGCCCGGGACCCTCGGGGCATCGTGGTCTGCGAGACTCCCGTCTGCATGGTTGAGATTTCGTACGCTCGCGCCGGGGATGTGCACGTCGCATACCGCATCCTCGAAGGCAGGGCTCCGCCGATGTCGTGATGTTCGCGGGCATGTTCTTTCCGATGGAGCTGCTCGCCGAGGATCGCGTCGCCGCGCGTTTCATGGAAGGGCTGGCGTCACTCGGTCGGTTGATCGTGTTCGACAAGCGCGGTGTGGGACTGTCGGACCCCTTCACGGACTGGGAACGTTCCGCCCGGGAGCAGTGGGCCGAGGATCTGGTGGCGGTTGTCGAGGCTGTCGGGTCGGATCGGCCGACGGTGGTGTCGTGGGATCCGATGGGTGTGGCCCGGTCGGTAGCCGCACGCCACCCCGAGCTGATCGGTCGGGTGGTTCTGGTGAACCCGCTCCACTCAGCCAAGCTGCTCGCCAGGCAATTCGGTGGGGCGTCGCAGGACGAGGCCGTCTCCGGCATGGAGAAGGCGGCATTCCCGAGCAGGATCAACGAGGTGAGCTTTCGAGAATGGCTGGCGAAGGCGGGCAGGTCTGGCGCCAGCCCGGCGAACGCGGGCCGCATGTGGCAGGCCATGCTCGACGATGCCGGGGCCCTGACGCCCGAGGGCATCGAGACTCCCACCCTGGTGATCCATCGGCGTGACTGTATGGCCCCCGAGAAGAGCGCGCGCGCTGTTGCAGCGGCGATCCCGGGGTCCGATTTCGTGCAGTTGCCCGGCGCTGACATGTTCCCGATCTCCGGGGACGTGGACGATCTGGTGGCTGAAGTCGCCAGGTTCGTCACGGGGAGCGTCAACCTTCCGGCCCCGGAGCGCGCGCTTGCCGCCGTTCTGTTCACGGACCTCGTGGCGTCGACCGAACGCGCCACGGGAGAAGGGGACCGGAAATGGCGAGACCTCCTCGATGCGCACGATGCCGCCGCACGACGTTGCGTGGATCGCGTGGGTGGGCACGTCGTGAAGTACACGGGCGACGGCGTACTCGCGCTCATTCCATCGGCAACCTGTGCTCTTCAGGTCGCGCGATCGATCGGGGACGCTCTCGCTGAACAGGGATTGGAGATCCGCGCAGGGATTCACGTCGGCGACGTCGACCAGCGGGGCGACGACGTGTCGGGAATCGTCGTCAACGTCGCCGCGAGGATCATGAGTCAGGCCGAGGCCGGGGAGATCCTCGTGTCCGAATCGATCAGGCGGGCGACGATGGGTTCGGGGTTCGTGTACGACCAGACCCGGAGCGTCGAGCTCAAGGGCGTCCCCGATGTGTGGACACTCCACCGATGGAACGCTCCTCGTTCTTCAGATCACAAGGGACGGGAGCGCTGATGGATTTCGACACGTTCGACGAGGGGGGGCCGGGCGGGTGGTGGACATCGCCGGCGACGAGGCCGACGGGCACGGCGGATTGTCGAGCTTCCTCGGATTTCGTCACACGGAGCTGACCGCCGGTCGACTCGTGGTCGAGATGGACGCGAGAGACGAGCTCAAGAATCCGTTCGGCTCTCTCCACGGCGGGTGCCTGTCGGCGCTCGTCGACCACTGCCTGGGAATGGTTTTCTACCCGATGATTCCGAAGGGTGCGTGGGTGGCGACGACGGAGTTCAAGCTCAATCTGATGAAGCCGGTCACGTCGGGCACGTGTGTCGCGGTGACCGAAGTCGTGGCACTCACGAAACGAAGCGGCGTCGCCCGCATCGACATCTCCAACGACGGCAGCGCCGTCTGTGCCGCACAGGGCACCGTCACGATCGTGCCACCTCGGTCGGGATGATGGCGCCGCAACGACCTCGCCCCCGGTGCATGGCTGGCTCGTAGGTCACGGCTGCACCCGGTTCGACGTCGTGAGGTGCGCGGGCGGCGGGTGGATACAGTCGGTTCCGTGCTCGTGCAACGTCTCGTCGACGCGCCGATCATCGGTCCCTCGTCCCATCAGAGCATCGGGGACAACATCCAGGGGCCCTCGCTGATTCGTGTGCCCGAGTGGGTCCGTGAACCTCTCGGCCGTTACTACCTCTACTTTGCCGACCACAAGGGCAGCTACATCCGACTCGCCTATGCCGACGATCTGGTCGGCCCGTGGACGGTGTATCCGCCGGGCAGCCTGCAGTTGGTCGACTCGTGTCTTCTCACGACGCCGCCGCCTGCGACCGACGAGGAACTCGACTCCGTGCGCGTCCTTTACGACGAGATCCTCGGTCCCGGGCAGCTCTCGCACGACCTCGTCACCGAGGCGACCACACCACACATCGCCTCGCCCGATGTCCACGTCGATCCGGGCAACCGACGGTTTGTCATGTACTTCCACGGCTTGGAGGGTCTCGGGCTTCAGGTCAGTCGGGCCGCAGTCTCCGGGGACGGGATCTCGTTCCGAGCCCGTCCTGAGGTGCTCGCCCCTCCCTACCTCCGCGCCTTCCCCTACGACGGTCGGGTGTACGCCATCACGATGCCGGGACAGTTCTTCCGCTCCGCGGACGGGCTGACCGGCTTCGAGTCGGGTCCGACGCTGTTCGAGCCCGACATGCGTCACGCAGCCGTGTGCCGCCGCGGCGAGACGCTGCATGTGTTCTGGAGCCGAGTAGGTGACGCTCCCGAGCGGATCCTGCATTCCACAGTCGAGCTCGCCGACGACTGGACCGCCTGGCGTGCCTCTGTGCCGAGCGAGGTGCTGCGTCCCGAACGACCGTGGGAGGGCGCCGACGCTCCCGTCGAGCCATCGGTGCGAAGCGTCGCGTACGGCCGCGTGAACCAGCTCCGGGATCCGGCCATCTTCGAAGACCAGGGCCACACCTATCTGCTGTACTCCGTGGCCGGCGAGTCAGGCATCGGCCTGGCCGAGATCGACCTGTGAACGGCCAGCAGCGCAGGTGACCTGTCAGCTCGCGGCGTCACCCGCTGAAGGGATCGGTCGCTCGCTCACATCCTCGTCGGGCCACAGGGAGAGGATGGCGCCGAGGATCTCGTCGGCGGCGTCGAGGCTGCCCATGTGGCTCTCACCGGGCCGCACCGCGAGCGCGCTGTCGGGAACCAACGCCGCCTGGTGCTCGCCATGAGCGAGGGGAACGAGGTGGTCCGCGTCGCCGTGCCAGAAGCGGATCGGCGCTTGGATGTCGCGGAGCCGAAAGCCCCACGGCCGGTTGAACAACACGAGGTCGGACACGAGAGACCGAACACCGCCGCGCTCACTGGCCCCCGAGAGATCGTCGATGAACATCGCCTTCATCTCGGGGCGGGCGAACACCACCCGGTCGCCTTCGGGAGAGACCCGCATGTAGAGGTCGAAGACCGGGGAGCTGAAGGGGGTGAGTAGCCGCACCATTGAGGACAGCCCGTAGCCGAGAGGAGTCCGAATGCGTTCCACGACGGGGGCGAGTTTGCCGGCGAAGGCGATGGCGCCACCCTCGACCGCCTCGTCGCCCCGGGTCGGGGCGACTCCACCCAGGACCGCGCCGGCGGTGAAGCGACCGGGAAACGCCGCCGCCACGCCAGGACGTAGGGGCCGCCGCCCGAGAGCCCGATGGCTCCGAATCTTCCGATTCCGAAGCGGTCGGCGACGACTTCGATGTCGCGGGTGTAGTCGAGGACCGAGTCGTACAGGTGGGATGTCGAGTCGCCGATGCCCGGACGCTCCAGTGCGATGAGGCGGACTCCGAGATCGGCTGCGAGCGCACGGGTGGCCGGCGGGATCTGCCTGCGGGCACCCGGAGTGCCGGGGAACCAGAAGATCGCCGGGCCGCGGGGCGTGCCGTACTCGGCGAATCCGAGCCGGCGTCCGTCGGGGAGTCCCACCGCGCCTTCCAGGAGCGGCGGGTCGAGCGTGCTCGCGTCGGTCATGTCACCTGGGCGGTCGGGGTCGGGAGATCGTCTCAGCCCGCACGATCAGAGCAGGCCCTCGGGTGGGGATTCCAATCAGAGCCCGACGTCGACCGCGCGGAACGGCTCCTGGAGTTCAGCGCCAGCGGCCTTGGCGCCGGGACCGACCACAGCGGTGGGGATGTCGCTGACGTCGAAGTTCGCCGCGTAGCCGAAGATCACGAGAAGCAACACCGGCATGAAGATCATCAAGGCGAGCGTTCTCCGGTCTCGCCTTACCTCACGGAACTCCTTCTGCATGACAGGGAGCACGGCACGATCTCCTGTTGCGGGCATCCGGCCCGGTGGCACAGTTCGCAGCCAGGGACGAACACTAGATCCGGTGGACGTCCTCGCGAACTCGAGCGAAGAACATTCGACGTTCTGTGTCGTCCCCGAGGAGCGCTGCGACCGTTTCCTCGAGGACGGTCAGGTCGACGGATCCGGCCGCTGCCATCGTGGCGAGGTCGACGGCGTCCTTGGGGCGGGCGAAGAACGACTTGAACACGGCGAGGTCGGCGCACGCGAGGACGGGAAGCTCGGCGACTCCGGCGAACGGAACCGAGCGACGGTTCGCCTCGGCATGGTCGTGATACGGATGGTTCGACAGGAACAGGTCGACGGGGGTGTCGTCCCACCACAGGCGCGCCTGGGCGTCACGGAGGAGGTCGGCCCGATTGGTTTCCGTGACGGAGACGCCCTCGGGTAGCGCGCCGAGCACGTCGTCGAGTCTCTCGGTGCCGACGAAAACGTTCACGTCGACGTCTCTCGTGGCGCGGGGTTCGGCGGTGCAGAAGGCGAGAGCGAGCGCGCCGCCGAAGGCGTGGGGGAGCCCGGCCGTGTCGAGATCCTCGTGGAGTCGGACGATGCGATCGGTGAGTGTCAGGCTCATCAGGCAGCGAGTTCGGCGAAGACGGGAGCGGTGAGCTCGTCGGATGAACGTCGGGGTAGGTGGTCGGCGAGCCCGAGGACCGCTGCGAGAGCGCGGCCGTTCTCGGCGAGGTCGATCTCCGGGGGCCGGGAGGTCGTGCTCAACTCGAGTGTGGCGCCGGTGGCGGCCACGATGCGCGTGAGCGTGTCGACTCGGGGGATCCGCTGACCCGACTCGTAGAGGCTGATCGCGGCGGGGGAGGTTCCGGCCAGCTGGGCAAGACGCCGTTGGCTCAGGCCGGCTTCCTGGCGACAGCGGGTGATCAGCGTGGCCGTGTCCATACGAGACATGATATCAGAGGATTATCGGAAACGATATCACTAGGGAAACAGGTAGGGGGGACAGGTAGGGGGGGGACAGGTAGGGGGGGACAGGCCGGCGAGGGATATTCTCGCAACCACCGAATCACTCTCCACCTCGAGGGGCCACCATGATCGCTCGGCTCGTTGTCCGCCGCCTGCCACTCCTGGCTCTCGTGGTGTCGATGGCCCTCGTCGGTTCGGCGTGTTCGTCGGGTAGTGACGATTCCTCGGAAACGTCGGGTACGGAGGAGGTGACGTTGACAACCGTCGCGTCGGCCGACACGGTCGAGATTCTGGTGACCAACGACGACGGTGTCGGCGCCGAGGGCATCGACGCTCTCGTGGAAGCTCTGCAAGGGGTCGACGGCGTGACAGTCACCGTCGTGGCACCCGCCGAGAACCAGAGCGGGACGTCCGACAAGACGACCGACGGCGAGGTGGCCAGCTCCGAAACCACCACGGCGAGCGGATATCCCGCTGTCGCGGTGGAGGGCTTCCCTGCCGACTCTGTGAACGTGGCGCTCAACGATCTGGGCGTCGACGCGGATCTCGTGATCTCGGGTATCAACGACGGGCAGAACAACGGTCCCCTCGTGGACCTCTCGGGTACGGTCGGAGCCGCACGTACGGCAGCCCGTCAGGGCGTTCCTGCGCTGGCGGCGAGCCAACAGTCCGTGGAAGAACCCGGCGTCCCCGACTTCGAGACCGGCGTCACGTTCGTGCTCGACTGGCTCGACGAGCACATCGACCTCATCGCAGCCGGAGAACTGGCCGCCGAGGTCGAGAGCCTGAACATCCCGACGTGCGAGACGGGCACGGTGCGGGGCCTCGCCGAAGTCCCCACCGCCACAGACACCGGGGCCCACAATCTGGGTGAAACGAACTGCGAGTCCACTCTCGAGGACCCGGCGGACGATGTCGAGGCCTTCGTCAACGGATTCGCGTCGCTCTCGCCGGTGAGTCTCGAGAAGGCCGGCTGACGTCCAGGAGATCTCGCGGTGGGTCGAGTTTGAAGACGTGGACTCCCACGAGATGAAGCGGCGATCAGCCGAGATGTTCGGAGACTGAGCGCAGCAGCCGACTCAGTCGGCCCGCGTCTCCGAAAAGCGCTGGAGCACGTTGCGGTCTGTGTGGTCGAGGAGGTTGTCGTACTCCGACATGGCGAGCACGGTGACTTCTTCGTAGGTGAACGTGTCGTTCTCGACGGTGACGGTGTTCTCGTAGCGCACGCAGTTGGCGTTCTCGACCAGATAGGGATTCGACAGCACCCCGAAATCCGGCGCCCCCGCTTCGGCGCGCATCGTGAACGTCGTGGCGTCGGGAGCGCACTCACCACCGGCCAGGATGGTGGAGCCGCGCGGCACCATGAAGCAGCGCATGACGGTGTTGGTCGCGCTGTCCCACAGCCAGTAGCCGACCTCGGTGTGGAACGGCTCTTCCTTGCCGGCCTTCCAGGCAGCGGTCCGGTAGTCGAGCCCGTAGAGGTGCTGACGACCGTTGTCGACCGGACCGAAGGCACTGAAGCTCATCTCCTCGCGATAGGGCGTTTCGATGACCTTGCCGACGTCGTGTGAGTGGGAGACATCCAGACCCTGGTCGCCCTTCCAGGTCCCGACCATCGCCTCGAGCGGTCCGGAGTTCCTTGCCCAGCGTCATGGTGGGTGTCCTTCCGTCGTGACGTCGCCGGTCCGGGACGTAGCCCGTCGCGGATTCCTTTTTGAACCTATACCGGTCGGAGCCGATGCGGGCTGCCGGCGCGCGCGAGGATCGTGCGACGCCGATCCTGGAGGAACGCCGATGGGCAACGAGCCCGGTGACTTGACACGAGACTTCGATGAGACGGATCTCGTGGTCCCTCTCGACCGCATGTGGTCGGCGACCGTCGGCTTACGGCTGTCGGAGAGCACCGACGGTCTGCCGACAGCGGTCCTCGAGGTGACCGAAGCGGTGTGCCAGCCGCTGGGTCTGGTGCACGGCGGAATCTACGCCTGTGTCGCCGAGGAACTCGCCAGCACCGCAACGGGGCGGGCGGTGATGCCCGAAGGGCGATGGTGCGTCGGCCAGTCGAATGTGACGCACTTCCTCCACGCCGCTCGGCTGGGAGGAACGTTGCACGCCGTGGCGCGGTCCATCCATCAGGGGCGGTCGACGTGGGTCTGGGACGTCGAGTGCAGCAACGAATCCGGACGGCTCTGTGCCCGGTCGACGGTGACCATGGCCGTACGGGACGGACCGATGCCGGGCTCTCGCTGAGCCCGACCCCTACTGCATCCCGAGGGCCTCGAACAGCTCTTCCTTCTCGGCCTCGAAGCTCTCTTCGTCGATTTCCCCGGCCTCGTGGCGTTCGTTGAGGATCCGGAAGCGCTCTAGGAGGTCGTCGGTGTCGTCCTCGGAGCCGTCGTCCTCGGCCTTGGCTTCTTTGCGCTCTTCGCGGCGGGCGCGCTTGGCCGCAGCCCGCTCCTGGCGCGACTTCTCACGCTGCCGCTTCTCGAATGTCTGTCTGCCGCGGCCCGCCATCGGCTGCTCCCTCGCTGTGACCAACCGGAAGGGTTGTGCCGACAACCCATGCTAGTGGCCGGGTCCCTCCGGACCGGAACGCCTGCCCCGGTACTTGACTGCGACCCATCGACGCGGAGAGAGTCCGGTCGGCACGGCGGCCGCCGGCGGCGGTCCGAGCGGTGTCCAGACCATCGATCGGACAATCGGCCGGACAATCGGCCGGACAATCGGCCGGACCATCGGAGGACCTGTGGAACCGGGCACCTTCCAGGGCGAGATCGGGCGCTACCACTGGGAGTCGACTCCGTGGTGGCCGCCCGAACAACGCCCTGCCGACGACGCCCCGAACGTGATGCTCGTCGTGCTCGACGACGTCGGGTTCGCTCAACTCGGTTGCTACGGGTCTGACATCGAGACGCCGGTTCTCGACGGCCTGGCCGCGCAGGGCCTCCAGTACACGAACTTCCACACGACGGCGCTCTGCTCACCGACCCGGGCGTGCCTGCTCACGGGCCGCAACCACCATTCCAACGGCATGGGCCGCATCATCGACCTGGCGACAGGATTCCCCGGCTACGACGCCACGATTCCCGCCGCCAACGGCTTCCTTCCCGAGATGCTGGTTCCCGAGGGCTACGCGGCCTGGGCGGTCGGCAAGTGGCACCTCACCCCCGAGGAGGAGTGCCATCTCGCCGCGTCGCGCAAACGCTGGCCACTCGGTAGGGGATTCGAGCGCTGGTACGGCTTCTTCGGCGGGGAAACACACCAGTTCGCCCCTGCGTTGTGGCACGACAACCACCAGACCACGCCGCCGGCCACCTACGAGGAGGGCTACCACCTCACCGAAGATCTCGCCGAGCGCGCCATGGAGTGTGTCACCGACCTGCGGGCTGTCGACGCGGACAAGCCCTTCTTTCTCTATTTCGCCACCGGGGCGTGCCACTCGCCGCACCAGGCGCCCGCGGAGTGGATCGACCGGTATCGGGGTGCGTTCGATGCCGGATGGGACGTGTGGCGCGAACAGACCTTCGAGCGCCAACTCGAGACAGGGGTCATCCCCGCCGGAACGCAGCTTTCACCCCGACCCGACTGGGTGCCGGCCTGGGACGACCTCTCGGAGCGGGCTCGGCGTGTCTACGCCCGGTACATGGAGGCCTTTGCCGGATTCCTGTCACACACCGACCACCAGATCGGCCGTGTCCTCGCCCATCTCGAACGGACGAGCGATCTCGAGAACACTCTCGTCGTCGTCGTCTCCGACAACGGTGCGAGCTCGGAAGGTGGACCGACGGGTTCACTGAACGACGCGCGCGCCTGGAATGTCGTGCCACGTACCGTCGAGGAGGCCGATGAGCGTCTCGAGGAAATCGGCGGGCCGACGATCCACAACAACTACCCGTGGGGATGGACGGTCGCCGGCAACACTCCGTTCAAGCGCTGGAAGCGCGAAGTCCACGAAGGGGGTGTCGCCGACCCTTTGATCGTGCACTGGCCACGAGGTATCGCCGCGCGCGGCGGCGTGCGAAACCAGTATGTCCACGCGATCGACGTGGCGCCGACACTCCTCGAGGCCGCGGGCATCGACGCTCCCGAGGAGATCGACGGTGTCGCGCAACGTCCGATCGAAGGCGCGAGCTTCCTGGCCACCTTCGACGACCAGGAAGCACCGCCGCCGCGAAACCGGCAGTACTACGAGATGCTGGGCTGCCGGGCGATGTACGACGACGGGTGGAAGGCCGTTGTCTATCACCCGCTTCAGGCCGACGAGCCTGGTCTGGACACCGATGCGTGGGAGCTCTACGACGTCACGAGCGATCCGTCGGAATGTGTCGACCTGGCGGAGACGCATCCCGACAAGCTGCGCGAGCTCATCGACCTGTGGTGGAGCGAAGCCGAGAAGTACCAGGTGCTCCCGCTGGACAACAGGGCGTTTTCGGAGTTCGTGATCGACCGGCCGCGTCTGCCGGACCGAGGCCGCTATGTGTACTACCCCGGATCGGCCATGGTCCCCGAACCCGTGGCGGTCAACGTCAAGAACCGCTCCCATTCGATCACCGCGGACATCGAGGTCGCGTCGGGACCGGTCCCGCCCGAGGGTGTTCTCCTGGTGGAGGGCACGGTCCTGGGAGGGTGGTCGTTCCACCTCCTCGACGGTCGTCTCTGCTACGTCCACAACGTGTCGGGCTACACCGAGCACCGCATCGAGGCTCCGGTGGAGTTGAGTCCCGGGAACCACACGCTCGGTTTCCGGTTCGAGCGCACCGCCGACTTCTCCGGGTCGGGCGACGCTCCGGCTCGACGGGGTAGAGCTTGCGGCCGCCGACCTGGCGGGTTTGACCCTGAACCGCTATTCGATCACCGGAGACGGCCTGACCTGTGGCTACGCCACGGAGTTCCCGCCGTGCGACGACTACGTCGGGCCGTTCCGCTTCACCGGGACGCTGCGACAGGTCGTGGTGGAGGTCGACGGTGAACGGTTCCTGGACCCGGAGGCCGAGGCGGACCACGCCATCCGGACCCAGTGACAACTCCGTGGCGCTACCCGCGCCCAGCCCTCACGGGTTCGCCGCCTCGATCATCGAACGTTCACGTCCCTGGATGTGGAACCGGTGGGCGAAGAGCCAGTAACCGATGGCACCGGCCGGCAGCGGCAGCCAGTACGACGTGAGGCGGTAGGCGAGCGTCGCGACCGCAGCCTCGGCCGGCGCCACACCGGCGAGCGTCAGGGTGGCCGTGAGCCCGGCTTCGACGAAGCCGAGGCCACCCGGGGTGATGGGGATCATCGCGAGCACCATGGCAGCCGTGAACGCGAGAAGTACGAGCGAGGGGTTCGGGCGTGCACCGACTGCCGTGAGTGCTGCGAGAAGGGCGAGGTAGTCGAGACCCCAGTTCCCGACGGCAGCCGCCACGGCGCGGACCCACCGCTTGCCGAGGGAAGTCTTGATCTTGTTGCGCTCCACGACGATCTGCTCTGCCAGCTCTCCGGCGGGTGGGCCGCTGCGTCGGATGAAGGCCAGGACGCGTTCGATGAGCGTTCCGAGGAATACGAGGGGACGGTCAGCCCGCAGGAGCACGACACCCACGGCGAACATCACGAGGAACACTCCCGCGCCGATCCACGCGGCCTGCGCGAGACCGTTGTCGACCGGGGTTCCCGCGACGATCGCGGGAAGGCTCAGAAGGGGGAGGGCGAACACCGTGGCGGTGCTGATGAGTGAGACCGCTGTCAGTGCCGAGGCGGCCGCGGCGGGATCAGCGCCCGCTGTGGCCAGCATCTTGTACTGCACGGTTCCACCTGCAGCCACGCCGCCCGGAACGATCCGGCTCACAGCGTTGGAGGACAGCTGGGACGTGGCGATGACGAACCAGCCTGCGTCGCGGATAGCGACTCGGAACAGCGCCCAGATGCAGACGAAACTCCCGGCCTCGCACCCGAACATGACGAGGAACCACCAGGGGTTGATCTCCTCCAGTTTCCGCCAGGACCCGAACATCTGGATCAGGCTGGGCGCCAGCAGATAGAGGCTGATCGCCGCGACAGTGAGGAGCACCACCCGCAGGGCCACGGTCCTCCTACTGACACGAGGTCGGGGCTGGAGTGCGGAAGCGGAGGAATCCAGCGGCGCGTCGGGCGAAGGCACCGCTCAAGACTAGAGGCGCCTGGCAGGGATGCCGGCGTCCTCAGGTACCGGATGCCGCCTTCCGATACTGAACAGGACCGGGAAGGACAGATGGAGAGCCGCACGCCTCGACGCCAGGGGGAGACCCGCTGCGCCCCGACCGGCTGACACGCGCCGGCATTCAGAGAGAGGCTCAGGCCGCGGGCGTCCGCTTCGACCGCGCGACCGTCAGAGGCTCGCTCCGCCGTCGGGCATGGGAGCTCGGCGTCCTGGTGGTCCTGCCTGTCGTCGTGTTGATGCTCGTGGCACTCGCCCCCGACACGACCACGTGGCCGGACGGACACGGCCGCGCGTCCGTCGTCGGTGTACTCCTCGCGATCACGCTGCTGGTCGCGGTATACGGGCTCGGGCGTGCTGCTCACCTCCACCGTCTACTCGGGCTGCTTGCCGTCGAGGAGGAGCGCAGCCTTGCCCTCTTCCGTGATGTCGGACGGAGTGCGGCGCTGTTGCGCGCAGCCGGAATCGTGAACTCCGTCGCCGAGCCCCAGGAAGTTCTCGAGGAGATCCTGGACGCCGCGCTGACTCTCTTCCGATGTGAAGACGGAGCGATCCTGGAGACGGACGGGAACGACACCGAGATGGTGGCGGCGCGCGGTCGTCTGGCGGAACGCCCGGTCTCCAGGGAAGCCGAGACGTCGATCGTGGATCACGTCCTTCGATCCCGCCGGCCCGCGCTGGGGTCGTTCGTCGTCGCGGAGAAGCCGCTGAGCGATCGGACCCAGGCAGCCTCAGCGATGGCGGCTCCGCTGCTCCATCGCGGCGAACTTCTGGGTGTTCTGGCTCTCCAGGCCCCGCCGGGTGCACACTTCGAGGATTCGGAGATCGTCACCATGTCGGTCTTCGCGGATCACGCGGCCATGGCTACGGCACACGCTCGGCTCCGGGTCCTCGAGACAGAGCAGATCGCAGCGCTGCTGGAAGCCGACCGACTCCGACGGGAGCTCATGATCGTCTCCGGACACGAGCTGCGAACACCCGTGACGGTCATGCGTAGTGCGGCAGCGGGTGCGGCCCGACCAGACCTCGACGCAGAGAGCCGGAACCAGCTGCTCGAGTTGATCGATCAACAAGCTGTCCGCTTCGAACAGATGTCGAGCGCAGTAGTGGACGAATGCCGCCGTGTCGGAGGCGTCCGGGTCCCTCTTCGTGCGGTCGACCTGACCTCCCTCGTCAGTCGTTACGTCCGCGATGCGGCGGCATCGGGTCGACCCGTCGAGTTCGCGGAGGTTGCGCCATGTCGGATCACCGGTAGCGAAGAGGCGCTGACGCGCATGATGGACGCGCTCCTCGAGAATGCCCGGGTCCACGGTGAGCCACCGGTGCGTTTCAGTATCGAACGTGACGTGGTGCATGCGGTCTTGACCGTGAGTGACTCGGGGCCGGGAGTACGGCCCGAGGACCGTCAACGGATCTTCGACCCCGGATTCGGCAGCGGCCGCGGCCTCACGATCGTGCGCGGTCTCGCACAGGCGTGTCGCGCCACGGTCTGGGTCGAGGATTCCCCGGCGGGAGGTGCCGCATTCCGTGTGGCGTTCCGGAGGATCGGCAGCACGGCCTCCGGCGAGGAAGGAACTCTTCGCACGACAGGGGCGTTCCGCGCGCCCGGCCCTGTGGCCGACGTGGGCGAAACGGTGGTGCCCGACACCGCACCACCGCCGGATCGGGCCGGAATCAGATCCTGAGGGTCAATCGGCGCCGAGTGATGAGCGCCCCTGATCGATGAACCAGCTCGCCGTGAGCTGAAGACCGGGCACCTCGCCGCGGGGCTGTATTTCCTCGTAGGTGCGGCGGTATCCGGTGTGGGAGATGAGCCAGACGTTATCTACGAGGACGTAGTCGTCCTCGTAGAAGGCGGCGCCGCGGATCGTGACGTCCCATGCGGTCTCGACAACGACGTCGTCGAGCGCCCACGTGCCGTGGGCGGTCGCCGGCCCGGTGAGATCGATCTCCGGATGGTGAACGCGATGACTGGACAGAAACGTCTCGGCTCCCATGGACGTCTCCAGGAACTCGAGAATCGCGTCCCGGCCCTCGAAGTGGTAGCGACCACCGCTGTACGAGGCGACGGCGTCGTGGGTGAAGCATGTGGCGAGGTCGTCCCACCGTTTCTGGTCGAGACATCGCATGTAGCGGTACTTGAGCCGCTTGATGCGTTCCATGACGACGAGGTCGGCTGAGTTCACGAAGGCGTAGACTAGACGGCTCCCAGGAGCGCCATCCGTGACCACACCTCAATCCCGCCTCTTCGACACCTCCGAGGGCGGTGCTGCGTCCGAGAGCCACGTGGGGTCCGGAGGCGATGGGAACGGCCCGGGATCCGAGTGGGCAGAGGAGATGGCCGCCGAGCAACGGCACGTGACGGCGGCATATGAGCGCCTCGACGCCATGAGGGAAGCGGCCCGACGGGTCGAGGCGGGCTATAGCGACGTTCGCCGCGGCGGCACACACCAGGCACGGCTCGAGCGTGACGCAGCGGTGGATATGACGCGGCGACGCCTCATGGCTCTCGACATCGGCGACCGGGCTCTCGTGTTCGGTCGTCTCGATCTCGAAGGGGGAGACCGGGCCTACGTCGGACGAGTCGGCGTCGACGACGAGGCTCGTGAACCACTCGTCGTCGACTGGCGGGCACCGGTCGCGGCGCCCTTCTACCGGGCGACAGCGCTCGATCCTCTGGGTGTCGTGCGCAGGCGGCATTTCCAGACGCGGGGACGCACGCTCACCGGCCTCGACGACGAGGTGTTCGATGCCGCCGCAAGCGAGGCGGCGGGACACGCCCTCGTGGGTGAGGGCGCCCTGCTGCGGGCCATCTCGGGGCGCCGGACAGGCCGGATGGGCGACATCGTGGCCACGATCCAGGCCGACCAGGACCGGGCGATTCGGGCTCCCCTGGAGGGAACTCTCATCGTCAACGGAGGGCCTGGTACCGGAAAGACGGCCGTGGCACTCCACCGCGCCGCGTACCTCCTCTACACCCATCGGGAGCGTCTCGCCGGCCGCGGCGTGCTGTTCGTGGGTCCCAGCCCTGTCTTCCTGCGCTACGTGGAAGAGGTGCTGCCTTCTCTCGGGGAAGGTGAGGCTCGCCTCACCACCGCCGCCCGTCTCAAGGGGTATCTCGATGTGAGCGCGACGGATTCACCCGACGTGGCGCGGCTCAAGGGTGATGCGCGGATGGCCACTGTGGTGGCCAACGCGCTGGGCGATCGTCAGCGACCGCTCCCACGGCCCATCCAGATGCGGATTCGGGGCCACAGGATCGGGATGACTCCCGCTGCATCCCGTCGGATCGTGAATCGGGCACGACGCCGACGGGGGACACACAACTCCCTTCGGCCCTACGTCGTGCAGCGGATCCTCGACCATCTCGAGCAGGAGTACCGACGCATCATTCTCGAGCGTTTCCGCCACGAAGGCGAAGCCGAAACGACGAAGGCGACGAAGTGCGCGGCCCCGGCGAGGCTCCGGCGGCGTCGGATGCGGAATCCCGCAGGCGTCAGCTGAACAGCGAAGATCGCGCCGCTGCCGCGGCGATCGCGACCGACCGTGAACCCGAGGCCGACTGGGTTGATGAACTCCGCCGGCAGATCCGTCGCCGACAGGAGACACGCGAAATCCTCGAGCGGACGTGGCCTGTGTTGAGCGGCGCGGAACTGATTCGCGACATGACAGGTTTCGCGGCCCTCGTGCGATCCGCCTCGAACGGCGTTCTGAACGCCGAGGAACAGAGGCTCCTCGTGCGCGACCGCGGCCCGGATGTGGCGTCGATGGCGTGGTCGGAGGGCGATCTGGCCCTGATCGACGAGGCCGACGGGTTGCTCGGACCGACCGACGACGCCCGGCCGCGGCGGCGCGCGGCGCGCGACGATGTCGAGTCCCTCGAGGCCGCCGGACGTGTGGTGGAGGAGCTGGGCCTCGGCGGAATGGTCAGCGCGTCGGAGATCGCCCGGCGCTACGGGACAGAGGAGCACGTAACCCCGGATGAGCCGATTCCGGACTACGGCCACATCCTCGTCGACGAAGCCCAGGATCTGTCTCCCATGCAGTGGCGCATGATCGGACGTCGCTCCCCGGCGCGCTCGCTCACCCTCGTCGGTGATTTCGGACAGGCGTCGCGGCCCGGTGCTGCCGACTCGTGGGAGGCGGTTCTGGAGGCCGTCGGTGCCCGGGCTTCCTCCACCGCCACGCTCACCGTGAACTACCGAACTCCTGCCGAGATCATGGAACCGGCGGTTCGGGTGTTGAAGGTCACAGCACCCGACATGACGCCACCCGAAGCGGTCCGCCACACCGGTGTGTACCCACGGTTCGTCTCCGTGTCCGATCAGGACCTCGCATCCGCCGTCGCGTCGGAGGCACGGCAGGGCACCGCCGAGGGCGGCACCGTCGCTGTGATCACACCCGTTGAACTCCAGAGACCACTCGGTGCGGCGCTCGGCGATCTCGTCGCCGGTTGGGGCTCACCCGATGCTCTCGATGCCGACGTGGCGCTGGTGACGCCGACCGAGGCCAAGGGCCTCGAGTTCGATCACGTCGTACTCGTGGAGCCCTCGGCGATGGCCGGCGACGGCCGCGCGGGGCTGCGTCTTCTCTACGTCTGTCTCACGCGGGCGACGAGCACTCTGGCCGTCGTGCACGCGCGAACCCTCCCCGAAGCCCTGCGCTGATCCACGAGATCGGGCAGACCCGCGAGGTGCTCGGTCAACGCAGACGGCGGAACCGGCGGATCAGGGCGTTGGTGGAGCTGTCGTGGTCGAGATCGGGATCCTCGGCGGCGTCGAGCACAGGGATGATCCGGTTGGCGAGGACCTTCCCGAGCTCCACGCCCCACTGGTCGAAGGAGTTGATGTCCCAGATCCATCCCTGGGTGAACACCTTGTGCTCGTAGAGCGCGATGAGCTGGCCGAGCGTGTGGGGCGTCAGCTCCGATACGAGTATCGAGTTCGTCGGGTGGTTGCCGCGGAACACGCGGTGGGGGACCTGGTGGTCGGGGACACCTTCCGCCTCGACCTCTTCACGGGTCTTGCCGAACGCGAGGGCCTCGGGCTGGGCGAAGTAGTTCGCCATCAGCAGGTTGTGGTGGTCGCCCACGTCGTGAGTCGGTTTGGCGAAGCCGATGAAGTCACACGGGATGAGCTTCGTGCCCTGGTGGATCAGCTGGTAGTAGGCGTGCTGGCCGTTGGTTCCCGGCTGGCCCCACACGATGGGCCCGGTCTGGACGTCGACCGGATCGCCGCTGCGGTCGACCGACTTACCGTCGGATTCCATGTCGAGCTGCTGGAAGTACGACGTCAAACGCCACAGGTACTGGTCGTACGGCAGGATCGACACGGTCTCGGCGCCGAAGAAGTTGTTGTACCAGATGCCGATCAGGCCCAGGAGCACGGGGAGGTTCCGGTCGAACGGTGCGGTGCGGAAGTGCTCGTCCATGGCGTGGAAGCCGGCGAGCATCTCGCCGAACCGCTCCGGACCGATGGCCACCATGAGCGACAGACCGATCGCTGAATCGTAGGAGTAGCGGCCACCGACCCAGTCCCAGAAGGGGAACATGTTGTCGGTGTCGATGCCGAACCTCGCCACCTCTTCGGAGTTCGTGGACGCAGCGACGAAGTGGTGTTCGACCGCCGCGTCCCCGAGCGTGTCCACGACCCAGTTTCGTGCGGTGTGGGCATTGGTCATCGTCTCCAAGGTCGTGAAGGTCTTCGAGCAGATCACGAACAGCGTCTCGGCCGGATCGAGGCCACGTGTCGCCTCGACGAAGGCCGTCCCGTCGATGTTCGACACGTACTGGAACGTCATGTCGCGGTCGGAGAAGTTCTTGAGGGCCTCGAACGCCATGGCGGGCCCGAGGTCGGAACCTCCGATGCCGATGTTGATGACGTTGCGGATCCGCTTCTCTGTGGCGCCGGTCCAATCGCCGGTCCGTACCCGCTCCGAGAATGCGGCCATCCGGTCGAGGACCTCGTGCACGTCGGGAACGACGTTGTGGCCGTCGACCTCGATGACGGCGTCGCGCGGCGCACGGAGTGCCGTGTGGAGCACCGCGCGCCTCTCTGTCACGTTGATCTTCTTGCCGCTGAACATGTCGTCGATGTGCTGTCGCAGGTCGGCGCGTTCCGCCAGCGCGAGTAGGAGTTGCAGGGTCTCGGACGTCAGCCGGTTCTTCGAATAGTCGAGATAGATGTCGCCGGCCTCGGCGTGCATCGTGTCGCCACGCCCCGGGTCGGCCGCGAAAAGGTCGCGTAGGTGCGTGTCCTTCACGGAAGCGAAATGGGACTCCAGCGCACCCCACTCGGCCGAGGACCTGATGCTCATGACGAGAGTCCTTTCGCGGTACGAAACGGGAATGGGAAGTCAGTGCGAGCCCGGGCCGCGCGGGTGCATCTCCTGAACGCCGTCGTCGTGGGCGACGCACACGCGGTCCACGACAGCGGAGTTGAAGATGCCGTGCTCGATGACACCGGGGATCTCGTGGCAGGAGCGCCCGAGCGCTGCGGGGTCGTCGATGGGGAAGAAGTCGGCATCGAGCAACGGATTCCCGTTGTCGCTCGGCGCCTCGCGAACTGTGACGTCCTGTGCCCCGAGTGCCAGCAGACGCCGGCGGACCGGCTCCACACCGAATTCGAGCACCTCGAACGGCAGGCCGAACCTGCCCAGCCTGTCCACCAGCTTGGAGCGGTCGACGACGACGATGAACTCGTCTGCGAGTTCGGCGACGATCTTCTCGCGCGTGAGGGCCCCGCCACCGCCCTTCACCAGATTCATCGAGGGATCGACCTCGTCGGCGCCGTCGATGGCCACGTCGAGAGACCCGATCTCGCCGGGAGTCACGACGGTCAGGCCGCGCTCCCTGGCGAGAGCCTCGGTCTTGTCGCTCGTTCCGATGCAGGTGATCTCGGGAGAACGCTCAGCCAGTTCGAGGATCGTGTAGTAGACGGTCGAGCCGGTTCCCAGCCCCACGCGCATGCCGTCGCGCACGATCCCGCGGCATGGCGGCCGACCGCCTCCTTGGCCTCAGCACCCGGCCCCGACGCGGGACCTGTTTCACTCACGCCGGGTCGAGAGACGTCGAGCGTCGCGGAGACATGAGCACGAAGTCGAGCGGAGAGCCATTCCCGGCGACGCTAGCGCGACCGCCGACCCCGTCGAGTCGATACGTTCCTCAGGTCCGGATAGCGCGCTCTGTGCACGCATCGGTTCGGGAACCCGATCAGTCGGCCGGTTCAGTGGGCCGGATCAGCCGCACGCCTTGGTCAGAGCGACGTACGGGTTGACGGGCGTGTTCCAGTCCAGACGAATCTCGAAGTGAGTGTGATGCGCCCCACCCGACGCGTCGCCGGTGTTCCCCGTGTATCCGATCACCTCTCCCCGGGAGACACGGCGGTTGTCGGGCCCGACCCACGACGCCAGGTGCGCGTAGAAGTAGAGCTTGCCGTCATCGCCGTGCAGCCAGATCGCGTTCCCCTGGCGGGAGCCGTAGCGCTGGTCGATGGTTCCCGAGACGGCGGCGACGTTCTTCCTGCCGTAGCCGGCGAAGATGTCGTTCCCCTCGTGAAACGACGAACCCCGCGGAGCGTGCCAGTCGTTGCTGAAGCTGATCGCACCCGTGACGGGGCAGAGCATCGTCGGGCTCGGGTTCGTGCCGGGCGGGAGGGGATCGGGTGGTACGCACGCGCTGAGGGCCATGACGACGGCGGCGGCGACCAGAACGAGTGCTCCACGGATTCGCATTCCCGAGGTTTCGGCACCTCGTCAAGGATTCTTGACCGTCTCCTGTGTGGTTTCCGAGCCGTGGTGCCAGATCCCGTTGGGCTGGAGCCGCACGCCGTCGGCCATCTCCCCGTTCAGGAAGCGGGCCAGACCCGTATAGCAGTGAACGTGGTGGAAGATGTGGTTGCGGGGATAGCTGAGCGGGAAACCGATCTGGTTGACGTGATCGGCGTACACCAGCCCGAGGAAGTTCCAGCGACCGGAGGTCGCCGGGGGGTGTGGCCGGTCGAGTGCGAACCCGTGCATCGTCGGAGTTGTCGTAGGAGGGAGGTCCTCGACACGCTGCACCGGCCATTTAGCGCTCATGACGGGGACGAAACCGTCGTTGTCGTCCTGTTCGAAGCGATCGTTGTAGCGCGTGAGCTCGTAGAACGGCCTGAGAAACATCGTGACCTGGTACTCGTTCGTCACGCCTGCGATCGAGTGGTACGCGACGTCGTCATGGTCGGCGTAGCTCTGATTGAACTCCTCGAGCATGTAGGCGCGTCCGAACTCCCGCGCGGCACGGTAGAGGGCGGACGCATCGTGGCTGAACAACGAGATGAAGCGGTCGATACCCGGGAGAAGAACGGATTCGACGAAGTGATTCACGAGGTCGGTGTCGTCGGCGATGAGGACACCGTTGTGAGGGCCTCCGATGGTCGTCACCGACGCGATGCAGTCTGCAACGGTGAGATCGCGCAGGTCGTCGTCGAACTGAGGACTGTCGAAGAGCCTCCACGAACCGAGGCCGTCGGGCGACGCGATGAAGCGTGCGTCGATCGCGGCCTGGCTGTGAGCGACCAGATGAATCGGCCGTCGAGTGTCGAGATAGATCTGGGCCAGATGCGGATGGAAGCGGTGGTCGAGAAACCGATACAGAGTGTCGCGGGGCGAGAAGGTGCGTTCGGCGTCGGCGATGTCGTCGGTGTCGGGAGGACGCCCGTAGACCCACTCATAGGCCCGGTACTCGAAGGTGTTGAGCGGGTCGACCGTGGGTGTGTGGACCCGGAAGCCCTCGAGCTCGAGCGCCTCTTTGACCCCCACGAAATACTCGAAGGGCCCCACCCGCGAGAAGCCCATGAACCCGTGCATCAGGACGAGGGGGTGCTGGCGACGCTGCAGGACACGCATCGCCGTCTGCGCGCTCAGGCGCCGCGCCACACGGAGGGGGAGAAGGCCCAGGTCGAGGAGTCGGTTCGTCACGGGCCCGCCACCGTAGCTCGGCACCTGCGTCCGACGATCGTCGGCGCTCCTGGGGCAGAATCGGGTCGTGACGCTCTACGCACTCGGCGACGTCGAACCCGACGTGCACGCCGACGCCTTCGTGCATCCCGACGCGACGGTCATCGGCGACGTGCGGATCGGAGCCAAGTCGAGCGTCTGGCCGCAGGCCGTCCTGCGTGGCGATTACGGCCGCATCGAGGTGGGTGAGCGCACGTCGATTCAGGACGGCTCGGTGATCCACGCCACACGCGCACTGCCCACGTTCATCGGTGACGACTGTGTGATCGGGCACCTCGTCCACATCGAGTGCTGCTCGATCGGGTCCGGATCGCTCATCGGCTCGGGTTCGGTGGTGCTCCACCGCGTCCGGGTGGAACCGGGCGCGCTCGTGGGTGCCGCGGCGCTCGTTCCCAACGACATGGTCGTTCCTTCGGGAGCGATGGCCCTCGGAGTACCTGCGCGTCTGCGCCCCGACACCGTTGATGCCGCGGACATCCTGGCGAATGCCGCGAACTACGTGGAGAACGCTGCGCGGTATCGGCGGGGCCTCCGCCGACTCGACGGAGAACCGCGAGTGTGAACCGAGCCGCCATGCCTCACGGCGGTGTACGACCGCTTCGAGTCCACCGACGCGTCGACGTTGTTCACGAGTGATCCCGCCGAGGACGACACGATGAAGGGGCTGCTCACCCTCAACACGGCCGGCAAGCCGGCACCGAACACCTGCTAGAGAGCAAAGGGCACGGCGAACTGCTCGCGGACGCGGCCCTCGAAGTGTTCGAGCGGCGGGATCGGCCCGTCGGGATCGAACGCGCGTTGGTCCCATTGGTCGGCGAACTGGGCGGCCAGGTCGAAGGCGGGATGGTCCCGGTACTGCTCGCGGGCATCGGGATCGCCGCCGAAGTACGCGTAGTAGTGGCGGCCCTGAAAGTCCTGGTGTACGCGGATCATCCAGGAGACGTCGTCGCTGACGTAGGGCCCGAGGATTGCGGCGGCGATCTCGGGGTGATTGTGGACGGAGATCGCCTTTCCGATGTCGTGGCACAGGGACGCCACGACGATCTCGTCCGACGCCCCGTCGTCCTCGGCGAGGGCTGCGGTCTGGACGCTGTGAGTCAACTGGTCCACGGCGAACCCATCGGTGATGGTGGCCAGCGAGCGCAGCATTGCCAGGATTCCTTCGGCGACTCGGGGTTGGTTCTCGGTCGTTTCGGCACCGATCAGGGCCCACTGTTCGGCGGTGCTCTCGTCCATCCGCGTGAAGGTCGTCACCCTCCGAGTCTCCCCGGGGCCATCGGAAGCCGCAACCCGAACTCCCGTACTCTCCCGAGGTGGCCTCTGTGAAGAGCCGGATACGCTCCCTGTCGATCACACCTCGGACCTACCGGGGAATCACGCTGTTCGTGCTCCTGGCGTTGGCCTTCATCATCGTCAGCGGAGCGTCGGTACGCCTGACGGGATCCGGTCTCGGATGCAGCGACTGGCCGAACTGCGAGCCGGGACGTCTGGTCGCTCCCGTCGAATATCACGCTTTGGTGGAGTTCGTGAACCGCATGGTGACCGGCCTCGTCTCCGTGGCGGTCATCGCCGCCGTCCTCGGAAGCCTCCTGCGTCGACCCCGACGACGCGACCTCATCTACCTGTCGGCCGGTCTCGTGGCCGGGGTGATCGCACAGATCGTGCTCGGCGGGCTCACGGTGATCTTCGAACTCCGACCTCCCTTCGTGATGGGCCACTTCCTGCTTTCGATGGTGCTGGTGTGGAACGCCGTCCTTCTCCACTACCGGGCGGGGCGCCCCGACACCGCTCCCCGTCGCGCCGTGTCGCCACATCTCCTCCATGTGGTGCGAGCGGTCTACGTCGCCGCCGCTGTGGTCGTCTTCACCGGGACGGTCGTGACGGCCTCCGGTCCTCACGGCGGAGACGAGGACGCCCAGCGATTCGACGTCGCACTTCCCGACGTCACGCGTGTCCATACCGGCGCGGTGATCCTTCTCGTCATCCTCGTGCTGATCCTGGCGTGGTTCGAGACGCGGGAGCCGGGAGGGGAACGTCTCGTGCCGGCGACCCGGGCCCTGCTCCTGTTGCTTCTCGCTCAGGCCACCGTGGGCTACGTCCAGTACTTCAACGAGCTACCTCCCCTGCTCGTCGGGATCCATGTCGCCGGCGCCGTCTCCATCTGGAGCACGGTCGTGTTCCTCAGCCTCCGGTGTACCGAGCGTCCGTCGCCGGAGACTTCAGCCTCCGCGGCGGCCGAGGTCGGGTCTCCGGCAGCTGTGCCACCGGCGGTTCACGCCTGATGGCCCCCGCCATCACCACCCGTGATCTCCGACGCGTCTTCGATGAGACCGTCGCGGTCGAGGGCGTGGATCTCGTCGTCGAGAGCGGGGAGATCTACGGGTTCCTCGGCCCCAACGGTGCCGGCAAGTCCACCTGTGTGCGGATGCTGTGCACGCTGCTGCTTCCGAGCCGCGGCTCGGCGACGGTCGCGGGCCATGACGTGGCGAGCGAACCGAACGCCGTCCGGCTCCGCATCGGCGTCGCGCTCCAGGACGCGGCGCTCGACGATCGCCAGGACGGGCTCGAACTCCTCCGCCTTCAAGCCCGCTTGTACGGCCTCCGTGGATCGGAGATCGACCGACGTATCGCCGACCTCACGGACCTGATCGACATCGGTGACGCGATTCACCGGCGAATCGGGACCTACTCGGGCGGAATGAAGCGGAGGCTCGATCTGGCCGCCGCGCTCGTCCACAACCCCGACGTCCTGTTTCTGGACGAGCCCACCACAGGTCTCGATCCCGTGTCGCGGGCCAAGGTCTGGGAGGAGGTCCGCACGCTCAACCGCGAACTCGGCACGACGATCTTCCTCACGACGCAGTACCTCGAGGAGGCCGACGCCCTCGCCGAGAGGGTGGGGATCATCGACCGGGGATCCATTGTCGCCGAGGGGCCTCCTGCCACCCTGAAGCGGCAGATCGGGACCGACGTGATCGTGGTCAACATCGATGGAGAAGCCGCCACGGCCTGTTCGGCTCTCCGCGGCATCCCGGGTGTCTCCGCCGTCGACGAACACGGCGAGGAGCTTCTGGTGCACGCCGACGACGGATCGGCGGTCATCGGGCCGGTGGCGGTGGCACTGGCTGAATGCGGTGTCACAGTCCGAAGGTTGACCCTGCGTACGCCGACTCTCGATGATGTCTTCCTCGAGCTCACGGGCGCGCATATCCACGAGGACGAGCCCACATGACGCTGCCTTCCACGAAAGCACCGACCGATTCGGTGGCGACTCGGAACGGGGACCATCCGATCCGTGCGCGCCCCGCGGGATTCATCGCCGACACGGCCTCGATTGCGGGTCGGGCGGTACGTGCGGTACCTCGGGAACCCGAGGCCTTCATCCCCGCTCTGGTCGTTCCCATCTTCTTTTTCATCGTGAACGTCGGTTCCCTCGACAGAGTGACCGACACGCTCCCCGGGTTCGACTTCAAGGCCTTCTACCTGCCAGTGGGGTTCGTCTTCGCCGTCACCGGTGTGTCGCGGGCATCGGCGTTGGTGACCGACATTCAGAGCGGATACCTCGACCGCTTGCTGGTCACGCCGATCCACCGGCTCTCCCTTCTACTCGGCCTGATGGTCGCCGACATCGCCCTGGTCACGGCGCTCACGATCCCGGTGCTGCTTCTGGGCCTGGCGCTCGGTGTGCGCTTCGAGACCGGGTTCATCGGAGCGGTGGGCGTGGTCCTCTTGTCGGGGCTCTGGGGACTCGCCTTCACCGGTTTCCCCTACGCCATCGCCCTCAAGACCGGGAACCCGGCTGCCGTGAACTCGAGCTTCATTCTCTTCTTCCCGTTTGCCTTCCTCACCACCGCCTTCGTTCCCAAAGAGGCGCTCGAGGGCTGGCTGGCCACCGTTTCCACGTACAACCCGGTCACGTATCTCCTGGCCGGCCAACGGGCACTGGTGAGTGACGGGTGGGCGTGGACCACGATCGGCGGCGCGTTGCTGGCCGTCGTGGGCGTGGGCGTGGTCAGCATGACTCTGGCGTTCCTTGCGCTCCGTGGCCGGGTGGCGCGGGGGTGACGGGGCAGATGTCGAGCTCCATGCCGGGAACGACACGAGGATGAGTGCGGACGCGGTGCGCGTCGCGCAACACCGGTTTCCGTTCGACGGCGTCTTCGAGGTCGACGCGACACCGCAGCTCTGCTGGGATGCGTTGACCCGCACCGACGAGTACACGGACTGGTGGCCGTGGCTTCGAGAACTCGACACTGACGGCGGCCTCGAGGCGGGAGCCGTGGCACACGGAGTCATCAAGGCTCCGCTTCCGTACACCCTCGAGGTCGACATCACCGTCGCCCACGTGGAGCCGTCACGACGACTCGACGCCCGGATCAGCGGAGATCTCGCCGGACCGGCCGCACTCGAGCTGAACGAGCACCCCGACGGCACCGGTATCCGGATCACGTGGGACCTCGAGCTGCGTGCACCGCTGCTCCGTTCGCTTGCCACCGTCGCCCGCCCCGTCATGTTGTGGGCCCACGACCGCATCATCGAGACTGGATTCGAGCAGTTCTGCAAGCGTGCGATCGTCGCACCCGTGCAGGGGGACACATCCATGCGGGGGAATCGAGGAGGAAGCCTTGAGTACGTCGTTTCTGCTGCCCGAGACGCCGGTCAGATCGCTGTCCGAGTACCGCGCCCGCGGTGGTGGTGAGGCTCTCGAGCGCGCACGGACCCTCGGGCGGGACGCCACCGTCGAGCAGGTGAGTGCGTCCGGGCTACGCGGCCGCGGCGGAGCGGGTTTTCCGACCGGGCGGAAGTGGGCTTCGATTCGCGCCGGTGGCGCCGAGGTCGGGGACCGCTACGTGGTCGCCAACGGGGCCGAAGGCGAGCCCGGCTCGTTCAAGGACCGGGAACTCATGGTCCGCAACGCCTACCAGGTCGTCGAAGGCCTCGCCGTGGCGGCGTTCGCGATGGACGCGGCCGGGGCCTACCTGGCGGTCAAGGAGTCCTTCACGCTCCAGATCGAGACGCTGAGCCGGGCGATGCGCGAACTCTCCGACGCCGACCTGCTCGGTGAGGTGCCGATCAGCCTCGTGGCGGGACCCGACGAGTACCTCTTCGGTGAGGAGACCGGCCTCCTCGAGGTGGTCGAGGGCGAGGATCCGCTCCCACGGCTGTTCCCGCCCTATCTCTACGGTCTGTTCACCACCAGCCCGCAGTTCGGATGGTCGGCGGGTGTGGACGCGCGCGCCGATGTGCCCGGGGGGGAGGGTCCCGACGTCGGGTCGAACCCGACGCTCGTGAACAACGTCGAGACCCTGGCGAACGTACCGCTGATCCTCACGCGAGGGGTCGAGTGGTACCGGTCGTTCGGGACCGAGCGTTCGCCGGGAGTGGCGCTCGCCACCGTCGTCGGTGACGTCGTGCGCCCCGGGGTGGGTGAGGTGGAGCTCGGAACACCGTTGGTCGAGGTGTTGGAAGAAGTGGGTGGCGGTCTTCCCGACGACCGCAGCGTGCAGGCCGTCCTCTCCGGCGTCGCCAACCCCGTGCTGACGGGTGATCTGATCGGCACACCCGTCGCGTACGAGGAGATGCGTGAGGCGGGAAGCGGACTGGGGGCACTCGGCTTCATCGTGTACGACGACACGGCCGACATGGTCGCCGTTGCTCATGCGGTGTCGCGGTTCTTGTGGATCGAATCCTGTGGACAGTGTCCCGCGTGCAAGTTCGGCACGGGAGAGGTGACGGCGTATCTCGAGCGGATCCTCACCGGAAAGGGAACCGAACACGACGTCGAGCTCATAGGCGCGCGCCTCGATACCGTCACCGACGCCAACCGGTGCTTTCTCGGCCGCGAGGAGCAGATCGTGATCAGGAGCCTGCTGCGGGCCTTTCCCGGGCAGTTTGTCGCCTATCTCGAAGGCACGGCCGGGCCCTGGGAGCCGGTTCCGATCCCGAAGATCGATGACCTGGTGGCGGGCGAGGTTCTCCTCGACCGACGCCACGCGCGCAAGCAGCCGGACTGGACGTTCGCCGAAGGTCCGTAGAGCGGAGCCGTCGGCGGGCAGTAGCGTCCCTGCCCGTGGGCGTGCGCGTGCATCTGGTCGACGGGACCTACGAGCTCTTTCGGCACTACTTCGCGCTCCCGGAACACGTCACGGCCGATGGACACGAGGTCGCAGCGGTGCGTGGTGTCGTCGGTTCGGTTCTATCGATGCTCGAAGACGGTGCCACGCATGTGGGAGTGGCGACCGACCATATCGTCGAGTCATTTCGCAACGATCTGTGGGACGGCTACAAGACGGGGGAGGGCATCGAGCCTGAGCTGCGTTCCCAGTTCGAGCCGCTCGAAGAGGCTCTCGTTGCCGCCGGCGTCACGGTCTGGCCGATGGTCGAGTTCGAAGCCGACGACGGCCTCGCGGCCGCGGCGGCGGTGGCCGACGCGGACCTCGAGGTCGACCAGGTCGTGATCTGTACGCCCGACAAGGATCTGGCGCAGTGCGTGCGGGGCGACCGGGTGGTGCAACTCGACCGTCGCAAGGGTCGTCTGGACGACGACGCCGGTGTGCGCGACCGCTTCGGTGTCGGTCCAGAGTCGATTCCCGACTACCTCGCTCTTCTCGGTGACTCCGCCGACGGATTCCCGGGGCTCCCAGGCTGGGGTGCGAAATCGGCATCCGTGGTACTCGCCGAATACGAGCATCTGGAGGCGATTCCGCGGGTCGCCGAAGAATGGGATGTGGCGGTTCGAGGTGCCCGACGGCTCGCGGCGACGCTGAACGATCAGATGGAGGACGCGCTGGCGTTTCGGACCCTCGCCCGCTTGCGTACGGACATCGATGTCGGCACCGTGGAATCGTGGCGTTGGCGCGGCCCGACCGACCGGTTCGCTGCCCTCGCCGACACGCTCGACGCTCCGGGTCTCGCCGAACGAGCCGAGGAGTTGGCTGCATCGAAACAACGGACGTGACGGAAAACCGGCCAGGAACGGGAGAAGAGGGATGACGCTCGAGGGACGCACGGCGCTGGTGACGGGAGGGGTCGAGGTATCGGCCGGGCGATCGCCTTGGCGCTGGCGGCCGACGGCGCGGACGTCGCCGTGAACTACCGACGCGACGAGGAGGCTGCGCTCGAGACAGTGGCGTCGATCAAGGCGCTGGGGCGTCGGTCGAGCGCGTACTCGGGGTCCGTCGGCACTCAGACCGACGACGAGCGGATCGTCGACGAAGTGAGCGACGACTTCGACACGGTCGACATCCTGGTCCATTCTGCGGGTGTCGCGAGCCGTGGCAATGCCGTGGCCGACACGGATCCCGACGAGGTCGAGCGTCTGTGGCGGGTCCACGCCTTGGGTGCATTCAATCTGAGCAGGCTCCTGTTGCCCGGGATGCGGAGCAGACAGCGAGCCGACATCGTCGTCGTGTCGAGCGTGACGACGCGCTACATGCCCGCTCGGTCCGTGCCGTACAACATGGCCAAGGCTGCGTCGGAGGCTTTCGCCTTCACGCTCGCCAAGGAGGAATCGTCCCACGGAGTTCACGTGAACGTGGTCGCGCCCGGGTTGGTCGACACCGAGATGGGACGACGCCTCGTCAAGGCGACGATGGGGGTCGACGACATCAGAACACTCGACGACGGTTTCCCGTTCGGTCGCGTGTGTACGCCCGACGACGTTGCGGAGGTCGTTCGCTACCTCGTATCGGACGGTGCCGGCTACCTGTCGGGTCAGAAGGTGGAGGTCGACGGAGCCGGGCCCGGCCCCGTCTGAGCAGGGGGATCGACACCCCCCTCTCGCCGCTACCGATGCCCGGCGGCGGCCATCCGGCGACAACAGGTGAATCGTGGGTGCCGGTAGCCTGATGACATGGTGATGTTCGTCCTCGTCGTCCTGTTCGTCGTTCTGCCTCTCACCGAGCTGTACATGGCGATCGAGGTGGGGCGCTGGATCGGCGCGCCCGAGACGATCGCTCTCCTGTTGGCCATCTCGGTCTTCGGCGCATGGCTGGCCCGTCGCCAGGGGTTGGCCGTCCTGGGGCGTGTACGCGCACAGCTCGACGCCGGTCGCATCCCCGGTCGCGACCTCATGGACGGTCTTCTCGTCCTCATCGCCGGGACCCTTCTCCTGATACCCGGATTCATCACCGACGCCATCGGATTGCTGCTGCTCCTGCCACCGGCGAGGGCGGGGGCGCGATGGGTGCTGTTCCGACGATGGCGTCGACGCGTCCAGCGGGTCTCGAGTACATGGACCGTCGTATCGGGCGTTCCGGCGGGAGGTGACGGCTCCAGCAACGGGACGCCGCCGCCGGCTCTCGAATCTTCAGGCCCCGAGGTGGAGTAGTTCCGGGAGTCGCCCGTCAACGCTCCGGAATGGTCGTCGACGCACGAAGTTCCTGGAAGACGTCGCCGAGACCGGTGAGCAGTTCCCGACGCTCGCGCAGGACTCCGACCTGTCCGCTCATCTTGAGGTGACCGGATGCCGCAGCGTCCTGCGCGTTCCAGTCACCGCGGTGGAGGCGTACCGCAGTCGCGAAGTCGGTCTCGACGGTCAGATCTGCCGTGCCGACCGGACGGGACTCCACGTGCACGCCTTCGGTGTCGATTCGAAGGCGGTAGTGCACCCGCCCGCGAGGTGCGTCGGGCACCACGTGGTCGACCGTGACCTCAGCGGCCTCCTCCCCGTGTTCCGATTCCGCGGGGCCGGCGGCGCGCGCCCGGGTACGCCGATCCGAAGCACTCTCGAGCGCCGCGAGCCAGTCGGGGGAGAGGAACTCGACCACGATCCGCAGAGTACCGGTGTGCGTGGTTGCCCTCGGTGTGCGCCCAACGAATCCCGGCCGACTGTGCTCTCCGGAACGTGGGGATCCGACCCCGCGAAGGGCCTTGCGTGCAGTGGCTTGCGTACAGTGGACGGATGGAGGCAGCGCCCGATCGTGTTCCGGCGCAGCTCCGCGAGATCGGCGAGCGTGCCGAGCGACGCATCATCGCGTTGCTCGACTCGGAGCTACAGCGGTGGGCGGCGGTGGACCCCGTGCTGGAGGAACCGTTCCGCGAGCTGCTACGGCTCGTGGAAGCCGGTGGAAAGCGGCTGCGGCCCGCCTTCTGCCACTGGGGCCATGTCGCCGGCGGGGGCGACCCGACCTCGTCGCGCGCGCTCGACGCGGGAGCAGCGGTGGAACTCCTCCACATGATGGCTCTGATCCACGACGACGTCATGGACGGTTCCTCGTTGCGACGGGGTCAAGCGACCGCACACCGACTCCTCTCCGATCGCCACGCCACGTCGGGTTGGTCCGGCGAGGCGCGCCGCTACGGCGAGGGTGGCGCCGTGCTCATCGGCGACTTCGCCTTCGTCTACTCGGATCAGCTTCTCGACGGTGCGTCGCCCCAGGCCCGGGCCGTCTTCGACGAACTTCGCCTGGAGTTGTGTGTCGGGCAGTACCTGGACCTGGCCGGAACCGCGATGCGCACCCGCGATCCCGAAGCAGCGTTACGAATCGCCGTGTTCAAGTCAGGCAAGTACACGGTCGAGAGGCCGCTGCACCTGGGGGCTGCACTCGCCGGAGCACTCGACGAACTGCGCGAACCGCTCAGCCGCATCGGGTTGCCGCTCGGCCAGGCTTTCCAGATGCGCGACGACATCCTCGGCGTATTCGGAGACCCTTCACTCACGGGTAAGCCGGTCGGTGACGATCTGCGTGAAGGAAAGCCGACCTCGATGCTGGCGTTCGCGGCGCGCGTCGCTTCGCCGACTGAACGGGCCCTTCTCGACCGTCTGGGTGGCGACGACCTGTCACAGGCCGACATCGAGCGTCTCCAAGGTGTGATCGAGGACTCCGGTGCCCGGGCGATGGCCGAGTCCGCGATCGAAGATCTGGTCTCGGAGGCACTCGAGGCCCTCGCCGCGGCTCCGATCACCGAGGACGCGCGCGTCGGTCTCAAGGAACTGGCCGGGTTCGTGGCCTGGCGTGACCGGTGAGCCGTACCGAACTTGCACGCGGGGCACTGTCCGCAGAAGGCGATTCCGCAGAAGGCGATTCCGCACGGGGCGATTCCGCACAGGGCGATCCCGCGGCCGACGACGACCGAGCCGTCGCTATCTCGGTGTCGGGTCTGTCGAAGAACTATGGGAATCACGCGGCGGTGCGGGACCTCAGCTTCACCGTGCGGCGTGGCGAGGTCTTCGGTCTTCTCGGGCCGAACGGCGCGGGCAAGACGACAACCGTCGAGATCCTGGAGGGGTACCGCGCACCCGATGCCGGAACCGTGCGTGTGCTCGGTGTCGACCCGACGCTCGACGGTCCGGAGCTTCGCAGCCGGATCGGTGTGATGTTGCAGGAGGGTGGGCTGTACCCGGGGCTTCGGCCACTCGAGATGCTCGAGCTCTTCGCTGCCTACTACCCCGATCCCGACGATCCGAAGCGCCTGCTGGAACTCGTCGGTCTCGGCGAGCGGAACACCACGACGGCACGACGCCTGTCGGGTGGTGAGGCGCAGAGGCTCTCCCTGGCGTTGGCGTTGGTAGGGCGTCCGGAGTTGCTGTTTCTCGACGAGCCGACGGCCGGCATGGATCCGCACGCCCGCGCCGCCACATGGGACCTGATTCGGGATTTGCGCGAGGTGGGAGCAACGGTCGTGCTCACGACCCACGGTATGGACGAGGCCGAACAGCTGTGTGATCGACTCGCAATCGTGGACCACGGTGATCTGGTGGCGCTGGGATCCCCGAAGAGCTCACGGAGTCGGCACGTGCGCACGAGATCAGCTTCTCGGCACGCCCCGGTCTCGACACGGTCTCTCTGGCCCGACGGCTCGGGCTGCCGAGTGAAGGGGTGACCTCCGGTCCCGGCGGCTCCTACATCTGTTGGATCGAGGCAACTCCAGAAACCATCGCCGACCTGACGGCGTGGCTGCGTGACGAAGGCGTGACGCTCGGCGAGTTGCGGGCGGGACGCCGGTCGCTCGAAGAGGTGTTCCTGCGCCTCACACAGGGCGAGCAGGGGAAGAAGTCATGACTCGAACAGCCGTGATCGCGCAGACGCGCACGGAACTTGCTCTGGCGATGCGCCGGGGCGAAAGCCTTCTCGTCACGATCGCGATACCACTCGGCATTCTGATCTTCTTCGCGCGCTCGACTCGCTTTCGGGCAGCGTGTCCGAGCCTGTCGAGTTCCTCGTTCCGGGCGTTCTCTCACTCGCGGTCATGGCCACCGCCATGGTCAGCCTCGGTATCAACACCGGATACGAACGTCACTACGGCGTCCTGAAGCGCCTGGGAGTCACGCCGCTCTCCCGCACCGGACTCCTGAGCGCGAAGACGCTCCAGGTTCTCGTCATCGAGTTCGTCCAGTCGCTACTGCTGGTCCTGACCGGTTGGGCACTGGGGTGGCAACTCACCCCCCGCATCATTCCCGCCCTCGTGGTTCTCCTGGTCGGAACCGTCGCGTTCGCCGGCATCGGGCTACTACTGGCCGGGACACTTCGCGCCGAGGTCAATCTCGCGGTCTCCAACGGACTGTTCCTCGTACTGCTCTTTCTCGGGGGAATGGCGTATCCGCTCGACCGACTCCCCGGCGCACTCGAAATGATCGCCCACGTGCTCCCGAGTGCCGCTCTTGCCGAGACCGTGCGCGGTGTGCTGGATCCGGCGGTGGCGTTCCCCTACGCCGACGCGGTTGTTCTCCTGATGTGGGCCGTGGCCGCACCCGTGATGGCCGTGCGGTGGTTCCGCTGGGAGGAGTGAGAGCTCAGCGCACGAACGTGTCGAGTGCCACCGCAGCGAAGAGGAGTGCCAGATAGGTGTTCGAGAACGTGAAGAGGCGGATCGCCGACGCCGGAGCCGGGTCACGTCGGAGCCGGACGGCCTGGATCACGAACGCGATCCCGAGAAGCACGGCCGAGCCGACGTAGATCGGACCCACCGGCGTGGTCAGCCCGAGCGTGAGGCTCACGGCCACCACGACGACGGAGTAGATCAGGATGTCACGGGTCGCCACGTCGATGCCCTTCACGACGGGCAGCATCGGGATGCCGGCCGCGGCGTAGTCCTCCTTGTACCGGAGCGCCAGGGCCCAGAAGTGCGGCGGCGTCCAGAAGAAGACCACCGCGAAGAGAATCCACGCCGGCGTCGCCAACGACCCGGTGACGGCGGCCCAGCCCACGAGAGCGGGTACCGCGCCGGCGGCGCCGCCGATGACGATGTTCTGCGGACTTCGTGGTTTGAGCCAGATCGTGTACACGAAGACGTAGAAGAGCGTGGCGCTGACGGCCAACGAGGCCGACAGGAGGTTCGTCGTCGCCCAGAGCCACGCGAAGGCGAGAGTCTCGAGGACCAGCCCGAAGACGAGTGCACGGGTGGGCTCCACGGTGCCCGAGGGAAGCGGCCGGCCGTGGGTGCGCCGCATGAGCGTGTCGCGGTCGCGCTCCAGGTAGCAGTTGATCGTGTTGGCGCCGCCGGCGGCCATGGCGCCACCGAGGAGAACTGCCGTCATCAGGCCTACGGAGGGAAGACCGCCCTCGGCCAGGATCATGGCGGGAAGCGTCGTGACGAGCAGCAACTCGATCACGCGCGGCTTCGTGAGCAGGAAGTAGTTCCGCAGGCTCCGGGCGGTCGAGGCCGTGCCGGGGGCACCCAGCATGCTGTCGGCTGTGTCCGTCACGCTGGATCCATCACCTGTTACGTGCTCCGCGTCGTCGTGGGAGCGAATCTACCGTAGGAAAGCTCGGCGTCACGAAGCCCTGATAGCGCCCGGACTCCGGTACGCTCGATGGCGATGACCCCGTCTCCCGACGACGATGTGAAGCAGTCGGTGCGCATGACGGCCGATCGGCTTCTCGTCGCCCCTACGGCGGAGTCCGGCGACCGTAAGAGCCGTGCCGGAATCCTGATCCCGGCGACGGCGGATCGCAGCCGGCGCCTCGACTGGGCGGAAGTCGTGGCGGTCGGACCCACGGTGCGCAACGTCGAGCCGGGCGATCAGGTCCTGTTCGCTCCCGACAGCGGTTTCGAAGTGGAGATCCGCGACGAGGAGTATCTGATTCTTCGCGAACGAGACGTCCACGCGCTCGCCTCGGAGCGCAACGAAGGTCAGACCGGCCTCTACCTGTGACTCCCTCCACCGAGCTTCCCACCACTCTCACCGGGCGGGTGGCCCTGGTCACCGGCGCGACCCGGGGAATCGGCCGCGCCATTGCCGAGGTGCTCGCCGGAGCCGGCGCCGACGTCGCGGTCGTGGCCCGCAAGGCCGATGAGCTCGAGGAGACCCGCGACGCGCTCGAGTCCACCGGTGTACGCGCCACCACGATCGAAGGGTCCGTCGGCGATCCCGACGTGTGCGTCCATGCCGTGGAGACATGCGTGGAGCAGTTCGGTGGTCTCGACATCCTCGTCAACAATGCGGGAACGAATCCTCACTTCGGCCCGCTGATGGATGCGGATGCCGGTGTCGTCGCCAAGATTCTCGATGTCAACGTCCGGGCGCCGCTTCTCCTGACGCAGGAGGCCTGGCGCGCACACATGCAGGCGCACGGAGGCGTCATCGTGAACGTCGCCTCCGTCGGCGGTCTCCAGCCCAGCCCGTTCATCGGGATGTACAACGTCTCCAAGGCCGCCCTGATCCACATGACGCGTCAGATCGCGCTGGAGGTGGGCCCCGGTGTGCGCGTCAACGCGTTGGCCCCCGGGTTGATCAAGACGCGGATGTCACGTGCTCTCTACGAGAGTGACGAGGAGGGCCTCGCCGCAGTCCACCCTCTCCGTCGGCTCGGCCTTCCCGAAGACATCGCCCACGCCGCTCTCTTCCTGGCGTCCGACGCCTCGTCGTGGCTGACAGGTGAGGTGCTCACCGTCGACGGCGGCATGTCGCTCGGAACGATTCCCTGGGGCTGATCTGCCTGCCTGACGGGTCAGCGCCGCGTCGTTCTCCGATCCGAGATCGTCACGGAGGCCACCGAGGGATGGGCCGCCGGCGCGGAACGAGCATTCTGTAGGCGGGCGTCGAGATACGCGGCGATGGCGTCATAGAGCGCATCGCCCACCATCGCCCGGAGCTCGGTCTCCATCGACCGGTAGACGGGGCGTGTGCCGGAGAACGCCTCGGGTTCCTCGGTACACCACCATGCGAGGTCGTCTCCGCCCTCCCCCCACCCGTCACGTCCGAACTCGGTGAGCGTCGAGACCTCGGAGTCGTCGTCTTCCTCGATGCGGTGATCGATCCTCAGCGGCAGCTGCCAGCAGACGTCGGGCTTCAACTTGCTGAAGTGCACCGTCGGGTTGTTCAGGGAATGGAGGTGGAGAGCACACCCCGGCCCTGCGGCGAACTCGGGACGGTTGAGGAAGATACAGGCATCTTCCACCTTCCGCGTCCGCCACGACGTAGGACCGACGGTGGCAAAGATCCCGCGCTTTTCGCCCGCGTCCTTGAACTGCCACTCGTCGTCGGTGAGACGCTTCGCCGCACGCACGACACGGTCGCGGTCCTTGGCATCTTCGAAGTGCGCGCCGTAGGAGCAGCAGCCCTGCACCATCTCAGGTGTGGGCTCGTCCCGCACCCCCTGGCAGCCGCACCCGAAGATGCACTCCCAGGACGACGCCAGAAAGGTCACGTCGACCTCCCAACGATGGTTGGAATCCATCGGGTCGGAGAAGACGACCCATTCGCGTTCGGGCTTCACCTGCTTGGCCATGGCGGGCGATGCTACCGGGGAGCGGGCCGTATCCTGGCCCGGTGGTGGCTGATCCTTCGACGGTGGAGCTGGTCGACGATCTGGAGCGCGCGCTCGGCGCGGGGCGTGCGCGCTGCGAACCCCTGGAGCTGAGTCTCTACGCACGCGATGCCGGTGTGTCGGAGGGAAGAGCGGCGGCTGTGTGCTTCCCGACCACCGGCCAACAGCTGGTCGACGCCGTCCGGGTCGCCCACCGCCACGAGCGGTCGTTTGTGGCTCGGGGTGCGGGTACCGGACTGGCGGGGGAGCGACGCCGATGGGCGACCCGTTGGTCATCGTCACCACCCGCCTGAACCGCGTTCTCGGGGTCGACGCCGACGCACGGGTCGCGTGGGTCGAGCCGGGTGTGCTCAATCTGGATCTCTCCCGTGCGGTTCAGCACCTCGGGCTCCACTACGCGCCCGACCCCTCGTCACAGCAGGCCTGCACGATCGGGGGCAATGTCGCCACGAACGCGGGCGGCCCGCACTGCCTGGCCTACGGGGTCACGGGTACCCACGTCCTGGCGGTGGAGGCGGTGCTGCCCGACGGGAGCGTCGAGACGCTCGGCGGCCTGGCTCCCGACACGCCCGGCTACGACCTGCGGGGATGTTTCGTCGGTAGCGAGGGGACGATGGGCGTGGCGACCCGGATCGCCGTGCGCCTCACTCCGGATCCCCGGATCTGCGCACGATCCTCCTCGATTTCGGATCGGTCGAGGACGCGGCCGCGACTGTGAGTGGCGTGATCGCGCGCGGTGTCGTTCCTGCGGCCCTGGAGATGATGGACGCCGCGATCACGCGAGCGGTCGAGGACTTCGTCGGCACCGGATATCCCCGGGACGCGGCGGCGGTCCTGCTGGTCGAGGTCGACGGTCTGAGCGCCGGCGTGGCGGAGGAAGCCGAGATCGTCGGGGAGGTCGCGCGGAGCCACGGCGTGCGCACGGTGCGGATCGCCGCCGACGATGCCGAGCGGGCTCTGCTGTGGAAGGGTCGCAAGTCGGCGTTCGGGGCGGTGGCCCGTATCGCTCCCGACTACTACCTCCACGACGCGGTCGTCCCGCGCACGCGACTGGTCGATGTTCTCAACCGCGTCTACGAGATCTCCGAGGAGTACGACCTCACCATGCTGAACGTCTTCCACGCCGGAGATGGGAACCTCCACCCGCTCATCTCTTTCGACCGACGGACGCCCGGAGTGTGGGAGAGGGTCCGGGAGGCGGGTGACGCGATCCTCACGACCTGTGTCGAGGCGGGCGGTGTCCTGTCCGGCGAGCACGGCGTCGGGCTCGAAAAGCGCGATCTCATGCACCTCGTGTTCACGCCGGACGACCTCGACGCACAGGCACGTGTTCGCGACGCCTTCGACCCGCTCGGCAGGGCCAACCCGGGCAAGGTGTTGCCGGCCGGGAGCCGCTGCGGCGAGCTCAGCGCGCCTCTGCGGGCGTGACGGCGGTGACGGCCGGGGCGACACCGGATCCGGTGGTCCGAGGCGAACTCCGGTCGCTCAGCGCGGAGATCGCGCGTTCCGATCGTGTCGTACCGGTAGGTGGCCGCACCCAATGGGAGGTGGGAGGCATCCCGAGCGGGGGTGTCGAGATCCGTGCGCCTGCCGGCGTCCTCACGTACGACCCGGCGGATCTCACGGCGACCGTGTCAGCGGGCACGACGGTCGCCGAACTGCGTGCTGTGCTCGCGGAACAGGGACAGCTCTGCCCCCTCGACCCCCGCGACGACAAGGCGACCGTCGGAGGTGTCCTGGCGACCGGCCTCTCCGGTCACCGACGGCTGCGATTCGGGCCGGTGCGCGACACCCTCCTCGGCGCGCGCTTCTTCCGAGCGGACGGCTCCGAGGTGCGCGCCGGTGGACCGACGGTCAAGAACGTCACCGGGTACGACCTGTGCCGTCTGCTGGTCGGTTCACTCGGGACGCTTGGCGTGATCACGGAGGTCACTCTCCGGTGTGTGCCGTGCCCACCGACGTCGGTGTGGGGGACCACGGACGAGGAGCCCGAAGCCGTGGTGCGCCGTCTGTTCGCCCCGTCGTGCGTCCTGTCGGACGGTACGACCACGAGCGTTCTCCTCGAGGGTTCGAGCGCCGACGTGGCGTCACAGTTCGACGTGGGTGGTCTCGGGGAGACCGAGCACCCGCCCGCGTTTCCCGAAGGACCGCACCGTGGAAGGATCTCCGTTCCGCCCGAATCCATGAGTGGCGTGCGCGAAGGGCTGGCGCGTACCGCCGGAGTCCGTTTCCTGGCGGAGACCGGTGTCGGAACCGTCCATGTCGCGGCGTCGACGCCTGAGGACCTCGTTCAGGCGCGCGCATCGCCGAGGAGTCCGGGGCTGGATGCTCAGGGAACAGGGCGGCGGCGACATCGATCCCTTCGGTGTCGCCTTTCCCGCGCAGACGGTGATGCAGCGGATCCGCGACGCCTTCGATCCGACGAGAAAATTCTCCCCGGGAAGGCTGCCCCTGTGACGTCCCCGGTGACGAGAGAGCGAGCCATGAGGCAGGGAACACCTCTCGGACTCGACGCGGACGCTCTGGCGGCGTGCGTGAACTGCGGTTTGTGTCTCCCGCACTGCCCGACGTTCCGGGTCACCGGTGAGGAGTCGGCATCGCCGCGGGGCCGGATCAACGCGATGCGCGGTGTGGAGGCGTTCGTCGCCGCACCCGAGGGTGCCTTCGTGGACTACATGGAGGCGTGTGTCCAGTGCCGTGCGTGTGAATCGGTGTGCCCGTCCTCGGTGCCCTTCGGAGCGCTCATGGAGGACACGCGAGCGGCTCTCGTGACCTCCGGGGTCGATCGAGGACCGTGGCCGACGCGGATTCTCCATCGAGTCGGTCTGTGGCTCCTCGGTCATCATCGGCTCCTGGAACTTGCGAGCGTTCTGCTGTCGTGGTTGCAGCGAGTTCCCGGATTCCCGTCCCGGTCGCGTATCCCGACGGTCTCGATCGCGAGGAATGTCGGCGGGATCCGGGAGGAACCCGACGCACGGAAGAGTGCGCTGCCTGACGTCTGGCTCTTCGACGGTTGCGTGATGGACCTCTGGTTCCGCCGAACCCAGGTGGCGTCACGACGACTCATCGAGGCGACCGGTGCACGCGTCGCCTCTCCCGGCCGCGGAAGTGACTGCTGTGGCGCCCTGCACCTCCACGCCGGACGTCCGGACGGGGCGCGGAGGCTTGCACGGCGCGTGATGCGATCCATGCCCGGGGACGCCCCGATCGTCGTCGACAGCGCGGGATGTGGAGCAGCCCTGAAGGAGTACGGACGCCTGCTCGGCACGCCCGACGCGCAGCGCTTCGCCTCGCGTGTCCGTGACCTGTCGGAATGGCTCGCCGGTGCCGATCTGCGGGTACCCCACACCGGACGCACCGTCGTGCTCCAGGAGCCGTGCCACCTTCGCTTCGTACAGGGTCTCGAAGGAGCGTGGCGCTCTCTTCTCGAGAGGGCCTACACCGTGTGCGAAACAGCCGACGACGGTCTGTGCTGCGGGGCTGGGGGCCTCTACAGCGTGCTCCAGCCCGATCTGTCGGCCGCCATCCTCGAGCGTAAGGCAGCGGCGATCCACGCCGTCGCTGGGGACGCGATGGTGGCCTTCGCCAATCCGGGGTGCATTCTGCAACTCCGCACGGCGGGTCTCGACGTAGAGCACCCGTCGGTGCTGATGGCCGCGGCACTCAGCCGCGAGGAACGAGGAGGCGGGAATGGCGGATCTGGATGAGTTGATCGCGCAGCTGCGCTCGATCGAGGAGCAGTTGCGCGATTTCGCCTACGACCGGTTGCGCGAGAGGGCCGATGGCGTCGAGGGCGCCAAGGAACAGGAGAAGAGCCTCGAACAGGCCCGGCGCGCCGTGGCCCGGGCTCTGAAGGCTCTCGGTGGTGAACCCGACCCCTTCAGCTGACCGGAGCTCTCAGGCGTTGAGTGTGTCGATCATCTGACGCAGACGGGCCCAGTGGTGCCGATCGAACCGGAAGGCGATCCGGTCGAGGCCGACGTGGTCGTCGTCGCGTCGCTCCTGGTCGGTCGCTTCGATCCGTTCGATCTCACCGCGTTCGATGATGTCCCCGAAGTCCTTGCTCAGCGCCGCCAGATCCGCGTCGCCGGGTGCACGCTCCATTCGGAGAATCAGCCTGGCGCCGACGAACCGCTGCGAGTGGTAGTTGCTGTAGAAGTGGCTGATCTCTTCCACGGCCTCGTCGCAGTTGTCGGTGATACGCACGAGTGACAGGTCGTCGGGCCCCACGTACGACTGCTTCTCGAGCTCGTCGGTCACGAAGTCGCGCCAGGTCTCCCAGTAGTGCCCGTGCGGCACGTCGAGGAGAACGATCGGAGCCGACGTGCTCTTGCCGGTCTGGATCAGCGTCAGGAGCTCGAACGCCTCGTCCATCGTCCCGAATCCACCGGGCAGGAGGCAGAAGGCGTCGGCCTCCTTGACGAACGTGAGCTTGCGCGTGAAGAAGAAGCGGAAGTTGATGAGCTTGGGGTCGTCGGCGAGGAACTGCGTATTCTCGGCCTCGAAGGGGAGGCGAATACCGACACCGAACGACTGGTCGGGACCCGCGCCCTCGATGCCGGCCTCCATGATCCCGGGGCCCGCGCCGGTGATCGCCATCCAGTCGAGCTCACTCATGCGTCGGGCGAAGTCGCGGGTCTGGTCGTAGAGAGGGTCTTCGCGCTGTGTACGGGCGGATCCGAAGATCGCGACCTTGCGTGCGCTGCGGTAGGGCTCGAAGACGTGGAAGGCGTAGCGCATCTCTTTGAGCGCGGCGCTCGCGATCTTGAGATCGCCGCGCCCCGCGTTGTCGCGGGCGAGGCGAACCGAGGAGGCGATGAGCTCGAAGATCAGTTCCGCGTTCGCAGTCGGGCCGAGTGCGTCGACGAGGTCGGCGATCTGCCGGTCGATCGCGGCCAGGCCGGTTCGATAGCGGGGGAGCTTGTCCATGGAAGAAGTGGTCCTCAGGAAAGCCGTGTAGCGGACAGATCCGCGAGCGACACCATCGGTCGGGGTCCGAGATGACTGATCGCTTCAGCCGCAGCCAGGGATCCCAGCTCGCCGCACAAGGGAAGCGAATCACCGCGTGCGAGGCCGTGCAGGAACCCGGCCGCGAAGAGATCTCCGGCTCCGGTCGTGTCGACGAGATCGTCCACGGGGACGGCGTCGACGACGTGCACGTCACCATTGGTCACGATGACCGAACCACTGGCGCCGCGGGTGAGCACGGCGATGTCGCAGCGGCCGCGCACAGCCTGGAGTGCCTCGTCGAAGGTCGCGACCTCGAAGAGCGAGCGAATCTCCTCCTCGTTGGCGAACAGCACGTCGATCTGGTCGTCGAGCAGTTCCCGGAAGTCGTCGCGGTGGCGGTCGACGCAGAACGGGTCCGACAGCGTCATCGCCACCATGCGGTCGGCGTCCCGGGCGGCGGTCAAGGCCCGTCGGATGGCCTCCATGGCCGGGGGCTGGTCCCACAGGTAGCCCTCGACGTAGGTGATGGCGGCGTCACTGACGAGGGACAGGTCGAGGTCGTCGTTGCCCAACTCCGCCGCACATCCGAGGTAGGTGCACAACGTGCGCTCGGCGTCGGGCGCCACGATCACGAGGCACCGTCCGGTCGGTGCGCCATCGGTCGTGGGGCGGGCGGTGAAGCGCACGCCGAGCGACTGGAGATCGTGCTGGAAGGCCCGACCGAGCTCGTCGTCGTGGACGCGGCCGATGAACCCCGTCCGGGAACCGAACGAAGCAAGACCTGCGATGGTGTTCGCCGCCGATCCGCCGCTGGTCTCGATCGTGGGCCCCATGTCGGCGTAGACGGCCTCGCTGCGCTCCATGTCGACCATCATCGCCGCGCCGCGCAGCAGCTCGTGGCGAACGACGAAGTCGTCATCCTCGAAGCTCAGGACGTCGACGAGGGCGTTGCCGAGTCCGGCGACGTCCAGGGTTGGTTCGCTCAACGGAGTGCCTCCACAGGTGTGGGTCGGATCTCGACGGGTACGGACGGCGCGAACTGCTCGTCGCTGTCGGGTTCTCGGAGCCGGTGGCCCGATGTGGAGGTCCGTCCGTAGAGCGTGGTGCGTTGTTCGAGTGTGCGGCCCAGTGGCTCCACGATCGAGCGGAACTCCACCTCGCCGAGCTCCTGGCCGTGGTCGGCGCCCGCGGCGCGCGAGATGTTCTCGTCCATCAGGGTTCCCCCCAGGTCATTGGCCCCGGCGCGCAGCAACTGCGCCGCACCCGACGCGCCGGTCTTGACCCAGGAGACCTGGATGTTGTCGATCCAGCCGTGGTAGGCGATGCGGGCGACGGCGTGGACGAGCAGCGTTTCGCGAAACGTGGGGCCGGGGCGCGCGCGGTGCTGCAGGAAGATCGGCGACGCCATGTGGACGAAGGGCAGGGGAACGAACTCCGTGAAGCCACCGGTCTCCTTCTGGAGGGCACGGGTTCGGGTGAGGTGCCGGGCGAGGTGCACCGGTCGTTCGAGGTGGCCGAACATGAGCGTGACGTTCGAACGGAGCCCGACGCCGTGGGCCGTGCGGTGTGCATCGAGCCACTCGTCGGTCGAGATCTTGTCGGGACAGAGAACGGCGCGCACCTCGTCGTCGAGAACCTCGGCGGCGGTGCCGGGAAGCGTGGCGAGACCGGCCTCGCGCATCGACACGAGGTAGTCACCCAGCGGCATCTCGAGTCGCTTCGCCCCTTCGGTCACCTCCAGGGCTGTGAAACCGTGGATGTGGATGTCGGGAGCGACGGTCTTCACGTCCCTGACGACGTTGCGGTAGTAGTCGCCGTCGAAGTCGGGATGGATGCCACCCTGGAGGCACACCTCGGTCGCGCCACAGTCGACGGCTTCGAGAACACGCCTCTGGATCTCCTCCCGATCGAGCAGGTACGGCTTCCCGCGCAGGTTGAGGGACAGGGGGCCCTTCGAGAAGGCGCAGAACCGGCACTTGAAGGTGCAGACATTCGTGTAGTTGATGTTGCGGTTGCGCACGAAGGTGACGACGTCGCCGACGACCTGTTGCCTCAGCTCATCGGCCCTTTCGGCGACGGCGACGACCTCGGGGCCTCGCGCCCCGAACAGGACGGTGATCTGTTCCAGGTCGAGCTCGCGACCGGCGGCAACGTCGTCGAGGACCTCACCCACCGGACCACCCGCCCGGGGAGTACCGGCGAGCAGATCGGGCGGCGCGACGGTGCCTCCCGACGACCACGTGTCATCGCGGGCGAGGCCTTCCGCGTCGGATCGGACGAGCACGCCGAAACGTGTCGCTTCGTCGAGCCACCGGGTTGGGTCTGCGACGTACTCGGGGTAGATCGTGAGACGTGGCGCCAGCACCTTTCCCGCCGACTCGGTGACCGCGTGAAGGCGTTCGAGGGCCGGCCAGGGCCGTTCGGGGTTGACGTGATCGGGCGTCACCGGCGACACGCCGCCCCAGTCGTCGATCCCCGACCGGATGAGCTCCGCAGGATCATCGCTCAAGTTGGGCGGAGCCTGGAGGTGGATCGAGGCGTCGAGCAGGAGCCGCGCCGCCGCGACGGTCCATCGGAACTCCTCGGGATCGCACGGCGCCTCACGGTGCATCGACGTACCCGGCTTGGGAAGGAAGTTCTGGACGATCACCTCCTGGACGTTTCCGTGCCGTGCGTGGGCCGCGTCGATGGCGAGCAACGCGTCGACGCGTTCTTCTCGCGTCTCGCCGATCCCGACGAGGATTCCCGTGGTGAACGGGATCCTCAGCTTGCCGGCGGCTTCCAGCGTGGCCAGACGTCGCTGCGCTGTCTTGTCGGGCGCGCCGTGATGCGGGCCGCCCGGCTCGCCCAACCGGTCGGCGAGCGTCTCGATCATCATTCCCTGCGACGGCGACACGGCGCGCAGCGTCGCGAGATCGGCGGGTGAGAGCGCGCCCGCGTTCGCGTGGGGGAGTAGCCCGGTCTCCTCGAGAACGACCCCGGCGACGTGCGCGAGGTAGTCGACCGTGGAGTCGAAACCCTGTGCGGCGAGCCAGTCGCCGGCGGCGGGGTACCGGTCTTCGGGCACCTCGCCCAGCGTGAACAACGCCTCGTGGCAACCGGTGGCGACACCGTGGCGGGCGATCGTGAGGACTTCATCGAGCGTGAGGAAGGCAGCATCGAGGCGTGCCGGAGGTTTGGCGAAGGTGCAGTAGCCGCACCGGTCGCGACACAGCATGGTGAGGGGGATGAACACCTTGGGCGAGTAGGTGATCCGGTCGCCGAACGCCTGGTCCCGGATGCGAACCGCCTCGGACGCCACGCTCTCGGGCGGTTCGTCGACCACGGCGTACGCGGTTGCACTGCGTGCCGTCCGGTCGTGACTCTGGGGCGCGTGCGAGGGCCGGAGCATCGGCTCAGCCTAGGCGCCGAGTGTCTCGTTCGAGCACAACCTCGGCCCGTGTCGACGGTGTGGGGCAGGATCGCACACCCTGCGCACCTGCAACTATGTTCCCACTGGAACCTGGGGGCACAGGAACATGGCGATCAGCGATCTCGAAGTCGGCCTCACCGACGAGGGCCGCGCCGTGCAATCCTCCGCGCACCGGTTCGCGGAGGAGGTCCTGCGCCCGGCCGGGCGCGAGCTCGACCGCATGGTCGACCCCGCCGACGTGATCGCGGAAGGCTCCCCCTCTGGGACACCTTCGGGCGCTACCGCGAGCTGGGCCTCGACGCCATCGCGCAGGATCCCTCGCTCGACCCCGTGACGCAGGCCCGCCTCGGCTGCATCGTCAACGAGGAGTTGGCCTGGGGTGACGTCGGGCTCGCCATCTCGCTGGGCCTGAGCCAGTTCCACCCTCCGTTCGTGGAGATGTCCGCCGACTCCGAGCTGATCGAACGCTTCTGCTCCCCGCAACGACCCACGATCGGCTGCTGGGCGCTCACGGAGCCCGACCACGGGAGCGACACCGTGGGCCCTCCCGAGGACTACCTCTCCGACCCGGCGAGGCGTCCGAACTGCATCGCCCGGCCCGAGGGCTCCGACTTCGTGATCAACGGCCAGAAGGCGGCCTGGGTGTCCAACGGTTCGATCGCGGATCTGGCGGTGCTGTTCTGCGCCTTCGACGACAGGAGCGGCACCCTCGCCGGCTCGGTGTTCGTCGTGCCACTCGACCTCCCCGGCGTCGAACGTCCACCGCCTCTCGACAAGCTCGGCCAGCGCTCCCTCAACCAGGGCGAGATCTTCTTCAACGACGTGCGGGTTCCGGCATCGCATCGCGTGGTCGACCCCGAGATCTACCCGCTCGCCCTCGAGGGCATGCTCGCCTTTGCCAACGCGGCCATGGGTCAACTCTTCGTCGGCGTCGCCCGTGCCGCGTACGAGCTGGCGCTCGACTATTCGAAGGAACGTGTGCAGGGGGGCAGGCCCATCTTCGAGCACCAGAGCGTGCGCGGTCGGCTGTTCGAGATGTTCACCCGGACCGAGGCGGCGCGGGCGCTGGCTCGGCGTGTCGCCGCCCACAACGCGGCGTCGGAGCCGGTGCTGCAGTACTCGATCGCCACGAAGGTGTTCTGCACCCAGGCCGCGTTCGACGTGGCGACCGCGTCACTGCAGATCTTCGGCGCCAACGGCCTGACCCGCGAGTACCCGATCGAGAAGATCCTGCGTGACGCGCGAGCGTCTCTCATCGAGGACGGCTGCAACGAGGTGCTCTCCCTCGTCGGGGCCTCAAAGCTGTAGGAGGCAATTGTGGAGTTGTTCGAAGTGATCGGCCGGCGACGTTCCATCCGGTTCCTGCTCCCATTCCGTCCCGTGGAACACGAGAAGATCCAGTGCATGCTCGAAGCAGCACGTCTGGCCTCCCACTGGGGCAACGTGGCGAGCCTGCGTGCACTGGTGATCGAGCGCGATCACGCCTCCCAGGAGGTGCTCGACGCCCTGCCGTCGCCGGTCGGCGGATATCAGGTTCCCCTCGCTCCGGTGGTGATCGTGTGGTACATCGAGACCGGCGCCACCGCCGAGGTCGGCGACCGCCTGCGCGAGCTGGTCGACATCGGCGCGATCGGCTACGGCGACGACAAACGTGAGGAAGCCGAGACACAGCTGATACCCGTGATGGAGGCGGCCTCCGAGATCCTGCGCCAGCCGGGTCTCGGAGAGGTGGACTGCGGCCAGGGCATCGCCCAGGCCACGCTCGTGGCGTTCTCCCTCGGCTTGGGAACCTGTTGTCTGGGTTCGGGTGACCCCGAGGGTGTGCGAGAGAAGTTGGGCCTCCCCGACACGTGCCGGGTTCTCGTCACGCAGACGGTCGGCTACCCGGCGGAACAACCCGAGGCCGGCGGGCAACGGCCCCGCCCACCGTTCGGAGAGATGTTCCACCTCAATGCCTACGGGGAGCCCTTCCCGCGCTCCGACGAGGTGGTCGACGACCTGAAGCGACAGCAGATGATCCAGACCCCGGCGCCGTTGCCGTGGCGCGAGGAGGAGCTGCTCTACCTTCGGCGTGGTCTCGACCTGAAGGGTCAGGGGCTGCTCTGATGCGCTTCGACGCCGTCATCACCGGGGTCGGCATGACCCGATTCGCCAAGCACCCCGACCGGGGCCTGAAGGACCTGAGCGCCGAGGCAGTGAACGCCGCGGTGGCCGACGCCGGCATTCCGCTCGACGACCTCGATGCCGCGTATGTGGGCAACTGCGCCGCCGGGCTCGTCACCGGCCAGGAGTCCGTGCGGGGCCAGGTGGTCCTCTCTCCGCTCGGCGTGGGCAAGATCCCGATCATCAACGTCGAGAACGCGTGTGCCAGCGGTTCGACGGCGCTGCACCAGGCCTGCGCGATGGTCACCGCGGGAATGCACGACATCGTGCTGGCTCTCGGTGTGGAGAAGCTCACCCACCCCGACAAGATGCGGAGCTTCGCCGCTTTCGCCGGAGCGATGGACGTGGACGAACTGGGCGACATGATGGCGCTGTTCTCCGGTCCCGCCCCGGCCGGAAATGACAGCGCTGACGACAGTGACACAGGAGGGGACGGCACGGAGGAGAGCGGCGCCGGTGGAGGTGATGCCGGTGGAGCCGGCGCCGGCACGAACCGTTCGATGTTCATGGACATCTATGCCATGGCCGCCCGCCACCACATGGAGCGCTACGGCACCACGAAACGCCAGTTCGCAGCGGTCGCCGCCAAGAACTCCTTCCACGGCAGCCTCAACCCCCTTGCCCAGTTCCGCGAGGAACTCAGCATCGACGAGGTGCTGGCCGACCGGCTCATCGTCGAGCCCCTGACACGCTCGATGTGTTCACCGATCGGCGACGGTGCCGCGGCCGCGGTCGTGATGAGCCCACGGAAGGCCGCTGAGCTCGATGTCGCCCATCCCGTCGAGGTCACGACGATGGTGATGCACTCGGGCTGGAACCACACAGAGGACGAACCCGACACCGTGCAGCTCTGCGCGGCCGACGCCTACGAGGAGGCCGGGTTGGGCCCCGACGACCTCGACGTCGTCGAACTGCACGACGCCTCGGCCCCTGCGGAGATCATCGGCTACGAACAGCTCGGTCTCTGCCCGGAGGGTGAGGGCGGCAAGCTGGTCGAGTCGGGCGACACCCGCCTCGGTGGCCGGCTACCCGTCAACACCTCGGGTGGGTTGTTGCGCAAGGGCCACCCCGTCGGCGCCACCGGGCTGGCACAGATCGTCGAGCTCACCTCGCAGCTCCAGGGCCGCGCCGGTCCACGCCAGGTCGACGGGGCCCGCACCGCCCTCGCCCAGAACGGTGGCGGCAAGAAGGGCAACGACGCAGCCGCGATGCTCGTCACGGTGCTCCAGGCATAGGGAGAGCCGACCGATGAGCCCGGCCCGAGAACGCCACGAGATGATCCTCGCGGATCTCATCGCGCTGCGTGCCGAGGAACAGCCCGAGCTCGACGTGCTCACCTTCGAGCACCTCTCACTCGACGGGGGAGCGACGCCTGACGCGGTACGCACCTACGCGGATCTCGCCGAGCACGCCCAGCGCATCGCCGCCGGGCTCGTGGAGCTCGACATGGTGCCCGGCGACCGTTTCGCGATCATGATGCGCAACCATCCTGAGTTCGTCGAAACCATGATCGCGGCGTCGATCACCGGCACGGTGTTCGTGCCCATCGACCCACGCACCCGTGGAGACAAGCTCGCGTACATGCTGACTGCCGCCGGCTGCAAGGGACTCGTCACCTCCGACGACTGCCTGGGGGAGATCGACCGGGTACGAGGCCGGCTCCCCGACCTGGGCTGGATACTCGCCCTCGACACGGGCGACGACACGGGCGAGCTCGCCACAGCGCCGTGGGTGCGGCCGCTGGGAGAGCTCCTCGAGCACGAGGTCACGACGCTCGACGTGCGCGCGCCCGATCCCGAGGCGCCTCTCCAGATCATGTTCACCTCCGGCACCACCGGGGACCCGAAGGGAATCGTGGGGTCGAACCTCCGGTTCTGCGGCGCGGCGCTGCTCGGACACCTCTTCGACTACGGGCCCGATGACCGGCCCTACACGGGGCTGTCACTCACCCACGGCAACGCCCAGTCGGTGACGCTCGCCCCCGCACTCCACATGGGCCTGAGGGCCGTCTTCAGCCGCCGTTTCACGCGCTCGAAGCTGTGGGACGTGTGCCGCGCCCACGGTTGCACGACGTTCTCCCTCCTGGGAGGTATCGCCACCGCCATCTACAGCGAACCACCCCGGCCGAACGATGCCGACAACCCGGTGCGGATGGTGGTCAGCGGTGGGATGCCGGCCGGTCTGTGGAAGGCGTTCGAGGATCGCTTCGACGTGCGCGTCCTCGAGTTCTACGGCGCGATGGACGGCGGCGGCGTGGCCTACAAGCCGATCGGTGAGGGACCGATCGGCTCGTTCGGCAAGCCCATGGGTGGCGTCGAGATGAAGATCCTCGACGAGGAGGGAATCGAGTGCCCGCCCGGTGTGATCGGCGAGATCTGCAGCCGGCCCGAGGGGGGCGAGGCGACGATCGACTACCACGGTGACCCGGAGGCGTCGCGGCGCAAGATCCGTTCGGGCTGGAACCGCAGCGGGGACATGGGCCACTGCGATGCCGAGGGGTGGATGTTCTTCGACTTCCGTGCGGGTGGCGGGATCCGCCGCAACGGCGAGTTCGTGAACGCGGGGTTCGTGGAGAAGGCGATCGCCGAGCACCCGGCGGTGGGCGACGTGTTCGTGTACGGCGTACCGGCCGCGTCGGGCGCGCCCGGCGAGAGCGACATCGTGGCGGCCGTCGTGGCGGCTCCGGGAGCGTCCCTCGACCTCGACGAGGTCTTCGTCACCTGCCGATCGGAGCTCGAGGCGAACTTCGTGCCCACCTACCTGCAACAGGTGGACGAGATCCCCAAGACCGCGTCCGAGAAACCGCTGGCGAGCGTCCTCTCCGCAGCGCTCTCCCCTGATGCCGACAACGTCCGCACCGAGGCGTGACGGCAGAAACGTCTCGAATCGTCTCGAGCCGTCTCTGTCAGTCGTGCAGGATCTCGGCACCCTGCTCCCAGGATCCGGCAGCCGCCGGATCCACGATCCAGAGGATCCGATCCGCCCGGATGCGCGACGCGGGGAGTGACGGGTCGTGGCGCCGAACGCCGTCGAACGCGGCGCGTTTGGACTCACCCGCCGCGGTGAACACGACCTGTGCGGAAGCGGCGACGGCGGGATAGGTGAACGTGAGACGTGGGTGCGGATGCTCGTCGTCGGCGTTCGTGGTCACCCACCGGTCGGTCACCGACAGCGCAGCACTACCCGGAAACAGAGAACACGTGTGCCCGTCGGGACCGAGGCCGAGATGCACGAACTCGATCCCGCCCGTGGCACGAATGAGGGAGTCGTAGGCGGCGGCCGCCTCCCCGGGGGTGTCGGCGTCACCTCGCATGGAGTGGACCGCACGGGGCGACACGCCGTCGAGGAGGACCCCGCGTGTCATTCCCTCGTTCGAGTCGGGATCGTCGATCGGGACGAAACGTTCGTCACCCCAGTAGACGTCGATGCCACTCCAGTCGATCCCCGACGTGGCAGCGAGCGCGGTGTAGGCATCACGCGCGGTGTCGCCTCCCGAGAAGGCGATCGAAGCCGGTGAGGTGTCGGCGACGTGGGCGGCGAACGCGGCCGCGACATCGTCGACGACTTCGTAGCTGACGGTCGTGGTCACGGTGTCCTCCAGTGCGCATCCTGCTCAGCGAACAGGTCATCGGCCGAGTCGGGTCCCCACGTGCCGGCGTCGTAGAAGCGGATGGGTACCTCGCCGAGTGGAAAGCCGTCGATGAGGGGTTGCACGACTTGCCAGGACTGGTCGATCTCGTCGGCGCGGATGAACAGTGTCGGATCGCCGAGCAGGACGTCGAGGAGCAGGCGCTCATAGGCGTCGCGGGAGCGTTCGTCGAATGTGTCGCCGTAGTTGAAGTCCATGGAGACGGTGCGGACGTCGAAGCTGGAGCCCGGAACCTTGGCACCGAAGAACAAGCAGATGCCCTCGTCGGGTTGGATGCGCAGCACCATGCTGTTGGGCTCCAGCGACTCGACCTCGCCGGGCAGCGCCAGGTGGGGGACCTCCTTGAACTGGAGCGCCACCTCCGTGACGCGCTTCGGAAGTCGTTTGCCCGTACGGAGGTAGACGGGAACGCCCGCCCACCGCCAGTTGTCGATCTCGATGCGCAGCGCCAGGTACGTCTCGACCGTGGAGTCGGCTGCGACGCCCTCCTCGTCGCGGTAGCCCGCAACATCCTCACCGTCGAGGTGCCCCGCGGCGTACTGGCCCCGCACGACGCGTTCGGAGAGGTCGTGGACGTCGAGGGGACGGATGGAACGCAGCAGCTTGACCTTCTCGTCGCGGATCGACCCGGCGCTGAACGCGGCGGGAGGCTCCATGGCGGTGAGGGCGAGAACCTGGAGGACGTGGTTCTGGAGGATGTCGCGCAGTGCGCCGGACTGTTCGTAGAACGTGCCGCGGTGTCCGACGCCGAGAGGCTCGGCGACGGTGATCTGGACGTCGTCGACGTAGCGTCTGTTCCAGAGTGGCTCGAAGATGGCGTTGGCGAAACGTAGGGCGAGGATGTTCTGGACGGTGTCCTTCGCGAGGTAGTGGTCGATCCGGTACACCTGGTGTTCGGCTGTGTGGGACAGCACGATCCGGTTGAGCTCCCGGGCGCTCTCGAGATCGCGACCGAACGGCTTCTCGATGACGATCCGCCGGAAGCCTTCGGACTCGTCGAACAGTCCCGCCTCGCCGAGAGCCGTGAGCGCCGGCTCGAAGAGCTGTGGGATCGTGGCGAGGTAGTAGAGGTGGTTGCCGTCGGTCAGGCCGTCGCGTGCGCATTCGTCCAGGACCGTCGTCAGGTCTTCGATGACCTGCGGGTCGCCGACGGCGCCGGCGACGTAGCGGAACGTGGCGCACTTCTCGAGTGCCGACCAGCCGTACCCGTCGGCGGCCGACTCCACGGCGTCTCTGACCCTGCCGGTGAAGTCGTCGTCGCTCATCACGGTGCGGGCGGAACCGATGACGGCGATCGTGGAGAGCCGCCCTTCGGCGGCCAGGGCGGCGAGCGCAGGGTAGAGCTTGCGGTGGGCGAGGTCGCCCGTGGCGCCGATCACGACGATCGCGGCAGGCGGAGCGGTGCGGCCGTCGGTCATCGTGGGCGATGATAGAGGCGATGGACGTGTCGATCGACGGGCCTGTCACGGGCTGGCCCCGACAACTCGTCGGTCTCTACCACCGGACGGCCCCGGGTGACCGTGTGGTACTCCCCGTGCCCGAACGGGTGGAGCCACGGCCCTTCCCTGGTCTCCGTGATCTCGTGGTGGGTGGCGGGTTCCAGGCTTCTCGGGGAAAGCGTCACGAGATCGTGCGCTCACGTAGCCTGCCCGACACCGTGGGCCCCGACATGCGGCTTCTCATCTGCGGACTGAACCCGAGCGAATACGCCGCCGACGCCGGCACGGGCTTCGCTCACCCCGGGAATCGTTTCTGGCCTGCGGCAATCGGCGCACGGCTCGTCGTGGAGGACCGTGACCCGCTGGCCGCTCTCGGTCGCGGGGTCGGCATGACCGATCTCGTGAAGCGCGCGACGCCGCGGGCCGCGGAGCTCGCGACACGCGAGTACGTCGAGGGTTGGACAGGGTGACGCGCCTCGTTGCCTGGCTGGTGCCGGGAGCCGTGTGCTTCGTCGGGCTCGCGGGATGGCGGGCCGCCGTCGACCGGAACGCCACAGCGGGTGTCCAGGATGAGCGACTCGGAGGCCGTCCGGTCTACGTGATGCCATCGACGAGTGGCCTGAACACCCATTCGTCACTCGACGACTGCGTCGCCCACCTGGAGGCCGCAGCGCAGCTCGCCGACTCTGAGTAGGCCGTTGTCTAGATGGCGCCGAGCAGGTCCTCAGCGCGCTGCGCCACGTTCTCGGGTGTGAACCCGAGCTCCTTCATCACCGTCGCACCCGGAGCGGAGGCTCCGAAGCGGTCGATCCCGATGACATCGTCGGCGTATCGGTCCCAACCGAATGTGGCGCCGGCCTCGACGGCGAGGGTGGGAGTGCCCGGTGGCAACACGGAGTCGCGGTACTCGGGTGTCGCCGCGGCGAACAGCTCCCACGACGGCATCGACACGACCCGGACGGCATGGCCCTGCTTCGTCAGCGCACCGTGCGCCTCCACGCACAACGACACCTCGGAACCGGTACCGAGCAGGATCAGCTCGGGCGCGGCGGCGTCTTCGTCGACGAGGGTGTAGGCGCCGAGGGAGACTCCCTCGACTGCCCGCTCCGCCGAGCCCTCGAGGACGGGAAGCTTCTGGCGGGTCAGGACGATTCCCGTGGGGCCGTCTCCCTCGACGTGCACACGGAACGCCTGCACCGACTCGTTCGCATCGGCCGGGCGGATGACCGTCAGCCCCGGCATCGCCCGCAACGATGCGAGCTGTTCGATCGGCTGGTGTGTCGGACCGTCCTCGCCCAGGCCCACGGAGTCGTGCGACCAGATGAAGCCGACCTTGGTGCCCTGGAGTGCGGCGAGGCGCACCGCAGCGCGCATGTAGTCGCTGAAGATGAAGAACGTACCGCCGAAGGGGAGGACCCCTCCTGAGGCGGCCATGCCGTTCATGGCCGCCGCCATGCCGAACTCGCGGATGCCGTAGTGCACCAGGCGCCCGGTGAACTCCTCGCGTGTCACCGCCTCGGCACCCGTGATCTTCGTACCCGTGTTGCCGAGGAGGTCGGCCGCACCCGACAGCATCGGCGGGACGACGTCGACCACGGCGCTCAACGTGTCGGCCATGGACGAGCGCGTCGCGATCGGGCCGTCGCCGGGCTTCCAGACCGGCAACTGCTTCTCCCATCCGGGGAGACCCGTTGTCGCGAGGCACGCGTCGTAGCGGGCGGTGCGGTCAGCGTCGCTCTCCCGCCACTCACGCACCTGCACGGTGTGCTGCTCGCGCACGGCCGCGCCCCGTGAGCCTGCGGCGCGGTACATCTCGGCGACGTCGTCGGGCACGTAGAAGTGCTCATCAGGCGGCAGCCCGAGAATCTCCTTGACGCGCTTCACTTCGTCCTCACCGAGCGGACTGCCATGGGCGGCCGCCGTGTCGGTGAAGTTGGGGGAGGGGTAGCCGATGTGGCTCCGCAACACCACGAGGCTCGGGTGGTGCTCGTTCTCCATGCCCCGCCGCACGCCGGCTTCCAGGGCGCCGAGGTCGTTGGCCACCTCGCCGATCTCCACGACGTCCCACCCGTAGGCCGCGAAACGCTCGGGAACGTTGTCGGTGTAGGCGAGCTCTGTGGGGCCGTCGATGGTGATGTGGTTGTCGTCGTAGACCACGACGAGCTTGCCGAGGTCGAGGTGGCCGGCGAGCGACGCGGCCTCATGGCTCACACCTTCCATGAAGTCGCCGTCGGAAGCCATCACGAAGATGTGGTGGTCGCACACGGTGGAGCCGAACTGGGCACGGAGCCGCCGCTCCGCCATGGCCATGCCGACCGACATGGCGAAGCCCTGGCCGAGGGGACCGGTCGTGACCTCGACGCCGGGCGTGTCGTGTATCTCGGGGTGGCCGGGAGTGATCGAGCCCCACTGACGGAACTGCTCGAGGTCGTGGAGGCTCACCTCGTAGCCGGTGAGGTGGAGCATCGAGTAGAGCAGCATCGAGGCGTGGCCACACGACAGGACGAAGCGGTCGCGGTCGACCCAGTCGGGATCCGACGCGTCGTAGTTCATGATGCGCGTCCACAGCACGTGGGCGAGCGGTGCCAGGGCCATGGGAGTGCCGGGGTGCCCGGAATTCGCCTTCTGCACCGCGTCCATCGACAGCCCGCGAATGACGTCGACACCCTTCTGCTCCAGATCCTGCTCGCTCACCCGGTGGCCCCCTCGTGGTCTGCTCCAACCCGAAACGTTCAGACTAGGCCCGACCGACGGGAGAGCGGCCGATATCAGCCAGGTCGGGGCGTCATCTGCCCCCAGCACGAGACGGCCCCGTCGGCCAGCAGAGCGCAGCTGTAGCCACCGCCGGTCGAGACGGTCACAGCCTCGTGCAGCCCGTGTACCGTCACGGGCGTCAACCGGGGTGCGAACGTGCCGTCGCCGAGCTGGCCCCGGCCGTTCCATCCCCAGCAGGAAACGGTCCCGTCGGAGACGGCCGCGCAGGACGCCGGCCCCACAGAGATCGAAACCGCGTTCGATATCCCTGACGCGGGTCGAGCTTTCCAGTCGAACCTTGCGCTGCTGTCTTCCTCGTCCCAGCAGGACACCGCTCCACCGTCGAGAATCGCGCACACACGGTCCAGGCCGGTGGAAATCGCTGTTGCGTCAGTGATACCCGGGCCTCGCCCGGGAGTCGCTGGGCCGTTCCTGTGCCAGCACGAGACGGTGCCGTCTGCGAGGAGTGCGCAGGCGGGACCGAAATCCGTTGAGGAGATTGTCGTTGCGTCGGCGACGCCGCGGACCGTGACCGGGTAGGGGGTCTCCGCCCAGCACCCCACCGTCCCGCTTTCTACGACCGCACACAAGTCCGAAATCGCTGTGGCATCGGGAATGCCGTTGACGGAAACAGGCGTGGGGCTCTCGCCGGGGGTTCCGCCAGCGGCTTCTCCCCAGCAGGACACAGTGCCGGCTTCGCGTATTGCGCAGGTACGTCGTGCTGCAGCAGCGATGGCTGTGGCGTCGGTGATGCCTTCGACCGGCACAGGAACAAGGCTGAAGGGTTCGCCGGTGCCGTTGCCCAATTGGCCACTGGTGTTGTCTCCCCAGCAGGAAACGGCACCGTCTGCCATGAGGGCGCAGGCGTGCCCGTCGCCGACCGAGACGGCGGTGGCGTCGGTGATCTGCTGCACCTTTTTCGGGCCGGCGGGCCGGTCCGGCTCCCAAGACCCGTCGCCGAGCCCTTCGACCGCTCCCCAGCAGGAAACCACGCCGGCTTCGCGCAGTGCGCAGGCGTGTGCGATTCCCGTCGCGACGGCGGTGGCGTCGGTGATGTCCTCGACCGCAACAGGTTCCGAGAACACATGGGTCCTGGGGAAGTGGGTGTCTGACCGAGGTTCGCCTTCCCGAAGTTCGCCTTTCCAACAGGAGACAGTCCCGTCCGCGAGCAGTCCGCAGGTCTTGTTCCGACCGTCGTCCCAGGCAGTCGAGATCGCCGTGACGCCGTCAAGGCTCTCGACCACGCTTTGCAGGTCGCTTTGCAGCTTGAAGTGCGAGTCGAACTCCGGCATGGACTCGAGGCAGACGACAGTGCCGTCGCCGAGGATCACGCAGTCACCGCCCGACATCGTTGCGGCGTCGGAGATGCCCTTCACCGAGAAGGGTTCGGGATCGTTCTCGCCGCCAGTGGATCCTCCCCAGCAGGAAACGGTCCCGTCGACGAGCACCGCGCATTGGGTCGAGATCGCCGTGGCGTCGGCGATGCCGTCAATCTGTGTTGGCGCCCCGCGGCCGATCCCTGTTCCCCAGCAGGACACCGTCCCGTCCGCGAGCAGTGCACACGACGACCCGCCTTCCGCCGCGATTGCCGTGGCGTTTGTGATGCCCTCGACGTCGAACGGCACGTCGCCGTCCTGATCCAGGCCCATGTAGCCCCAGCACGAGACCGTCCCACCGCTGAGCAGCGCACACGAGTAGTCATCACCGCTCGCAAGGGCCGACGCGCCAGAAAGCCCTGAGACGGGAACGGGTACGGAGCTGTCGACCCTGGTGCCGTCGCCGAGTTGGCCCGAAACGTTCCTGCCCCAACAGGAAACGGACCCGTCACTGAGCAATGCGCACGAGTGGCTCGTGCCGGCGGTCACCGATGTAACGCCGGACAGGCCCGCGACCTCGACCGGCCCGGAAACACCGGTCGAGTCGTCCTCGGCGGCCTCGAGGGCTGTCGTGTCGGGGACCCCTTCGGTGGTGGTCGGCCCACTCTCGACGGGTCCGTCGTCACCGCTCGTGTCGTTGCCGCTGTTGGTACAGGCACCGGCCACCAGCAGCACGAGGACGAAACCGCACAGCGCGTACCTCGTGGCCCGGCTCCGACCTCGCCGCCGCTTGTTCATTCGACCCCTATCGGCTTACGGAACCGCCTGGAACCCGGCACGCCTGGAACAAGTAGGAACGGTTCGATCCTACCGATCTCCCCTCAGACATGTACGAAGCGTGAGATTCGGTCATCGAGTGCGGCTGCCGAGTGGCCGTTGGCGCTCGGGTCGGCTGATCACAACCCTTCGCGACGGTCATGCCGAACGACCCAGTCGGGATCCGACGCGCCGTGGTTCATGACGCGGGTCCACAACACGTGCGCCTGGGGAGCGAGTGCCATCGGCGTGCCGGGGTGCCCGGAGTTGGCCTTCTGCACCGCGCCCATCGCCAGCCCACGAATGACGTCGACGCCCTTCTGCCCCAGATCCTGATCGCTCACCCGTCAGCCCCCTGTGTGGTCTGTTCTGTCCAGAGGCTCAGACTGAACCGAACGGGCGGTACCACCTTCCCCGACAGGTCGCAGCGCCGTCGTCGGCGAGCGCGAACGGATATCCACTTCCTGCCGGAACTTCGGTCGCGCCAACGACCCGCTTGTAGAAAAGCCGGGACGGCACTGTGCCGGCCGTCAGTGTCGCTCTCGAGCTAGCCGGAAGTGTTGTCACCCCAACAGGCGACGGATCCGTCGTCGAGCAGTGCGCACGAATGCTCCCGGCCGGCTGCGATCGCCGTTGCGCGGGAGATCCCCTCGACCTGGACCGGTACGAGGCTGTCCAAGGTAGGTGACGAGGGGGGCGTGTGGATTCGTGGTCTCGGTGCCGAGCTGACCATCGGTGTTGCTGCCCCAACACATGACGGTGTCGTCTTCGAGCAGCGCACATGTATGCGCGTTGGAGGACGCGATCGCCGTGGCGCTCGAGATCCCCTCAACGGCTACGGGCCTGGGGCTGTCGAGGCGGTCACCATTGCCCAGCTGGCCGCTTCCGTTGTTGCCCCAACACACGACCGATCCGTCGTCGAGCAGTGCACAGGAGTGCACAAGGCCTCCGGCGACCGCGAGCTTCGGATACGGCTTCGATCTGGACGGGTGTGCGGTCTTCGGTTGCGGGGAGTCGGTGCTGACCTGTCCGCCGTCGTCGCGACCCCAACAGGAGATTGTGCCGCTGTCCAACAGCGCACACGTGTGGCCGGCCCCTGCTGTCACCGCTATAGCGTTCGAGATGCCTTCCACCTCAGCAAACACGGTACTTCCACGTGCTGTGCCGTCGCCGAGCGCCCCGCTGGCGTTGCGGCCCCAACAGGAGATCGTGCCGTCGTCGAGCAGTGCGCACGAGTGGTCGGTTCCGGCTGTGACCGCTGTGGCGTTCGAGATCCTCTCGGCCTCGACAGGTAGGGAACTGTTGTCCTCTGTGCCGTCGCCGAGCTGCGCGTCCTCGTTCTTCCCCCAACACTGGACGGTTCCGTCCTCGACCACTGCGCACGCATGTGAGCCGCCCACAGCGACGGCGGTGGCGTTCGAGACGCTTTCTACTTCGACGGGAAGGGGACTGTCGTCCTCCGTGCCGTTACCGAGCTGTCCTGCGTCGTTGCGGCCCCAACAGGAGATCGTGCCGTCGTCGAGCAGCGCACGAACTCTGGCCGCCGGCCGCGATCGCCGCGGCGTTCGACACCCTCGATCACCACCGGTTCGTTGACGCCGCCATTGTCATCGTCGCTGCTGCAGCCGGTGGCGGCCAGCGCCACGACCAAACCAGAGGACAGGAGGTGCCGAAGGGAGCGAATCCCCCAATCGTAGCGAACGTGTCCCCACCGCACGCTGTGGGACGTTTGCAGTCGCTAGGATAGAACCATATTCTAGAACTATGTTCTATTCCAGCAGCAACCGGTGAACGCCAAGACCGGTGACGACTCGCCCAGGTCGTCCGGTGCCGTCGTACGGGGAGAGGGGGGCGGGTGACGCGCGGCGCTCGGCGTCTTCACCGATCACGGCTACGAGGCCACGTCGGTCGCCATGCTCTGCGAGGCCGCCGGGGTGAGCGTCGGATCTCTCTACCACCACTTCACGAGCAAGGCCGGTGTCGCCGCGGCCGTGTACGCCGAGGTGCTCGAGAGCTACCAGCAGGCCCTGATCGACGTGACGGAGTCGGTGACATCGGCCGAGGCGGGCATCCGCGGCCTCGTGGGCGCGCACCACGAGTGGGTGGCGCGCAACGCCCACGGTGCCCGTTTCCTCATGACCTCCGGCAACGTGGCCGAGATCTCGGGTTCGGCCGAGCGCTGGCGCCCCGCCAACGACGCGCTCGTCGACGAGCTCGCCCGGTGGGCCCAGCCGCACATGGCGTCCGGAGAACTCCGGCGCCTGGATCCCGCCGTGTTCGCCGCCGTGCTCTTCGGACCGAGCTACATGCACTCCGCCGCGACGCTCTCGCGCCGCATGAGCCCCGGCGATGACACCGTCGACACGGTCCTGGCCTTCGCCGAAGCGGCGTGGTGCGCGTTGCGAGCAAGCGATTCGCGATCGACCGCCGACCAGTAGGAGCAACCATGACCACAGAAACCGCGACGATGATGCGTGTCGACTTCGACGAGACCGTGCCGGTGCCCGTCGACGTGGTGTACGGCTATCTGCGTTCGCCGGAGGACTGGCCGCGGCTGTACGGCACCTTCGGTGACGTCCGGGACCTGGGAGACGGATGGTTCGCCGTTCCGCTACCGGGCGAGCGCCCCGACCTCGAGGCCCGGATGACGGTCACGCGTCCGAACGAGCGCGCCGCATGGGACCTTCGCGGGATCTTCACCGGCCGCGGGGAGGTTCGCCTTTCAGAGTCCGGTGGCGGCACCCGGATCACGGGTCTCGAGGAGATCGACGTCTCGGCCTTCGAGAACGACCAGGAACTCCTCGAGACGATCGACCGGGAGTTCCGGGCAATCTGGCAGATCGGCTGGGACCGTCTCCGTGAGCAGGCCCGGGAGCCGGCTGCCGGAGGGGTGTGACCCCCACGTAGGCTGGCCGGCTCGATGACCCAGACCCTCTCGGAGTTCGAGTCGAAACGGCTGGTCGCGGAGTACGGCGTTCCCGTTGCCGAGGAGCGCCTGGTTGACACCCCAGCTGCTGCAGCCGACGCGGCCGGCGATCTCGGCTACCCCGTCGTGGCCAAGCTGTGCGGTGAGGGCCTGGCCCACAAGACCGAACGGGGGCTCGTCCGCCTGGGCCTCGCTGATGCCGAGGCTGTCACCGTCGCTGCCGTTGAACTCCTGGGTGCGGCAACGCCCGACGATGGTCCCGTGCAGGTTCTCGTCGCGCCGATGGCCCGTGCCTCGCGCGAGCTCATCGTTGGCGGGATCGTCGACCCCGATCTCGGCCCGGCTGTCCTCCTCGGCGTCGGGGGAGTGCTCGCGGAAGTCGCCGGCGAGGCGGTTCTGCGGCCCACACCGCTCGACACGCGCGGCGCACACGGGTTGATCGCCGACCTCGATCAGGACGCGCTCCTGGGCTCGTTTCGGGGGGAAGTGCCGGTCGACAGCGACGAGCTCGCGGCGGTGCTGGTGGGGCTCTCGGACCTCTTGATGGGCCGGCCCGACGTTCGTTCGGTCGACGTGAACCCCCTCGCCGTCACCGCCGACGGCCTTCTGGCTCTCGACGCGCTGGTGGAACTCGACGAGACGCGGCTCGGCGAGAAGGATCGGCCCGCCGCACCCGAACCCGAGCGTCGCCCGATGGTCGCCCGGACCCACGCAGAGGTGCGGGAACGGTTCCGGCCGCTGTTCGAGCCACGGGGGATCCTCGTCGCCGGAGCATCCTCGCATCCCGGGAAGTTCGGGTTCGTGGCGCTGCACAACATCCTGGCGCACGGTTACGAGGGCGAGGTGTTTGGCCTCAACGCCAAGGGTGGAACCGTGCTCGGGATCGACATGTTGCGCGATCCTTCCGAGATCCCCGAAGGTCGTGTCGACCTCGTCGTCGCCTGCACGCCTCCGGCAGCGAACGCCGAACTGCTGCGGGCGTGCGCGGCGCGCGGAGTGAGCGCCGCGTTCGTGGCGTCAGGGGGCTACTCCGAGGCGGGTCCCGACGGAGTGGAGCTCGAAAGGGAACTCGCAGCCGTGGCGCGTGAGACGGGCATGCTGATCGCCGGCCCGAACGGCCAGGGTCTCGTGTCCACGCCTGTTGGGCTGTGCGCACAGATCGTCGCTCCCGACCCGCCGCCGGGAAGGATCGCAGTCGCGAGTCAGTCCGGGAACTTCGTGTCGGGATTCTCGAACCTCGCACGACACAGCGGTGTGGGTATCTCGCGCGCCATCTCCGCCGGTAACGCCGCCGTGATCGGGATCTCCGACTACCTCGGCTACTTCACGGCCGACGACGACACGGCCGTGAGCTTCCTGTACCTCGAAGGTGTGGGCGAAGGGGGCCGTCTCATTCGAGGCCTCACCGATGCCGCCGCGGAGAAACCGGTCGTCGTCCTGAAGGGCGGATCGACCGAGGGCGGGCGTGCCGCGGCCGTATCACACACGGGTTCGCTCGCGGGTGACGACGCGCTCTTCGACGGGATCTGCCGCGCGGCGTTGGCCACGCGCGTCGGCTCGCTCGAGGAGGCCTACGACGCAGCGGCCACCTTCGCGACGCAACCGCTTCCGACCGGGCCCCACACGGTGGTCCTCACCACGGCCGGCGGTTGGGGAGTCGCGGCCGCCGACGCGCTCACCCGGAGCACACTGGAGCTCGTGGCACTTCCCGAGCGCCTGGTGGTGGCCCTCGACGAACGGCTGCCTCCGCGGTGGAGCCGCGGGAACCCGGTCGACCTCGCGGGCGGTGAGACGCGTGACACGATTCCCGAGGTGCTCAGCCTTCTCGTCGACGATCCCGACGTGGACGCGGCGATCCTGCTCGGAGTCGGCATCCAGTCGAACCAGGCAGGCGCCTTTCGTGCGGGGCGATTCTTCCCGGGGGAGGGCCTGGAGCGCATCGTCGACTACCACGAACGCCAGGACGCCCGTTTCGTCACCGCCGCCGTCGAAGCGTCGCGCCGCGCAGGCAAACCGGTTCTCGTCGCGACGGAGCTCGCCATCGCGGCACCCGACAATCCCGCGGTCGTGGCGGCGAAGGAAGCGGGAACGTACCTGCATCACTCGGCCGAGCGCGCCGTGCGCGCGCTCGAGCATCTCCACCGCTACGCACGGGCGACCGCATGACCTCGTCGCACTGGCCGCGGCGACTTCTCGTGATCGCGCTCCTGGCCACGGCCGCGGCACTCGGCGTGTGGGCCTTCCAGCCGCGGCACGAGACATCCGAGGCAATCGGTGGCCCGACGCTCGCGACGCCGTTGTGGTCGGCTCGCCGCACTCCCGAGCTGATCCGCGAGGACATCGGCGCCCGACGCCTGGCGTACGGCCTCGGACTCGCTGTGGCCGATGTCGACGCCTGCGTCCTCGTGGATGACGAACGGACCCGTCGTGTCACCATCGGCGACGACAAGGAGCTGATCCCCGCGTCCGCCACCAAGATCCTCACCGGAAGCGGACTTCTGGCCGCCCTCGGCGCCGACCACACCTTCACGACCACCGTCAACGCCACCGCTCCACCGGACGGTTCGGGCGCCGTGGGCGACCTGTGGCTCGTCGGTGGCGGCGACCCGGTCCTGTCGACAGCCGACTACCGGGCCTTTCTCGCCGAGGATCCGTCACGGGTCGACGACCCCACCACGTCGCTGGAGGAGCTCGCCGACGCGGTGGTGGCGGCCGGTGTCCGACATGTCGACACGCTCCACGGCGACGACACCCGCCAGGACACGGCGCGCACGGTCGACGGATGGGATCCGACCTACCCCGACCAGGGTGTGATCGGTCCGCTGTCGGCCCTCACCGTCAATGACGGCTATGTCGAGTGGGGGAGTCTCAACGTCGGTGCTCCCGACCCCGCGGCGTACGCGGCGGACGAACTGGCCCAGCTTCTCGAAGACCGTGGGGTCTCGGTGGACGCGACCACCGGCACCGACGCCTCCCCCGGAGACTCCGAGTCCCTCGCGGCTGTCGACTCTGCGCCCCTGGGCGACCTCGTGGGCGCGATGATCCGCTCCAGCGACAACCAGACCGCCGAGGTCCTGACGCGAGAGCTCGGTGCCAATGCGGGGGAGGGCACGACCGCGCACGGCCTGGAAGCCTCGGCCGCCGCCCTCGACGACCTCGGCATCGATGAGCGGCGCTCCCTATCGGATGGTTCCGGGTTGAACCGGGAAAACCACGTTGCGTGCGACGCCTTCATCGACGCCCTCCGGTCGAGCGAGACCGGGGCGGTCCGAGAGGGTCTGGCCGTGGCGGGGGAGTCGGGCACGCTGGCGGAGCGATTCCGTGGCACCCCCCTCGAAGGACGGCTCCACGCAAAAACCGGCTACCTCAACGGCGTCACGGCCCTCACCGGAATCCTCGACACCGAGCAGGGCCGCCCGCTGACCTTCGCCTTCCTCGGCAACGGCGGCTTCGACCGGGCCGGGGCGTACCAACTCCAGAGTGACGTGGCCACGGCGATCGCCGCGTACCCCGACGTGGCGCCCGCCGAGGCGCTGGTCCCCGCACCGCTCCCGCCGGCATGAGCGCCGCCGGTCCTTGCGTGACAAGCTCTCGGGGAACCAGACTCGACGATTCCGCCGCAAGGGGGATCGACCAGGATGGCGAAACCAGCTTCGGAGAGCCCAGCTTTGGAGAGCAATGCCTGACGACCAGCGGCCCGGCCTGCGCCTGCGCCCCGAGCGCGAAAAGCCACCGGCCCAGGTAGCCCGCGAGCTGTGGGAGCTGATCCTGGCCTACCTACGCCAGGAGACCCTCGAACCGCTGAAGGCGCTCCGCCGCTATGTCGCTCTCGGGGTGGTCGGATCGCTGCTCCTCGGTCTCGGCGTCGTGTTCCTCGCGGTCGCCCTCCCTGCGCGTCCTCCAGGGGGAGACCGGAACGACCTTCACCGGCAACTGGTCATGGGTGCCGTACGCGATCGTTGTCGTGGTTCTGCTGGTCGGTGCGATGATCACCTGGCAGGCGACCGAATCCAAGAGCAAGAGGAACTCGGCGCGCAGCAAGGACCCGTCATGACTCCCGCACCTGATCCCGCGAAGCCGATCACCAAGGACGACCTCCGCGCCAAGTTCGGAGAACTCCAGGGCAGCACCGACGAGACGGTGGAGTCCGCCCAGTCGGCGTTCGCCATGATGGCGGTCGCGGCGGTGGGCACCCTGGTCGTCATCGCATTCGTACTCGGGAGGCGACGTGGCAAGAAACGCCAAACGCTCGTCGAAATCCGGCGCATCTAACCCCGGCGCCCCCAAGTCCGGAGCAGGCAAGAGCCCGACTCTCGCCGCCCGGGGAATCACCTGGCTCGCGACCGCCGGTCTCCAACGCGGCGCGCAGGGATCGCGTCCGTGGATGTACCTGGGCGTGCTCGCGTCCGGCGTCCGCGTGTTGCGGTGGCTCATGCGACCCAAACCGGTCACCGTCTACCGGGCCGTGCTGGAGCCGGGGGAGAGTCTCGAGATCGTCACACGCTCGCCGAAGAGCTGAGGCGTGCCCGGACCGTTCGCCGTAGGGGACAAGGTCCTCCTCGTCGACACCAAGCGGCGTAGGCGCCTGATCACCCTCGAAGCGGGCCACACGCTCCACTCCCCGCGGGGACCCTCGCCCACGACGACGTGATCGGACAACCAGAAGGCGTTCGTGTCGCCACGGCCAAGGGCCTGCGCTACACGGTCGTCCGCCCGACACTGTCCGACTACATCCTCGAGATGCCCCGTGGCGCCCAGGTCATCTACCCGAAGGACATCGGTCCGATTCTCGTTCTGGCCGACGTCTTCGGCGGGGGCACGTGTCTTCGAGTCGGGCCTGGGGTCGGGCGCGCTGACCGCCGCGCTGGTCCGCGCTGTGGGACCGACCGGCCGGGTCACCGGCTACGAGATCCGCCAGGACTTCGCCGAACGGGCGCAACGCAACGTCGAAGGCTTTCTCGGGCCGGATCTCCCTCTCGAGGTCGAGGTGCGTGACTGCTACGAGGGAATAGGCGTCGACGACCTCGACCGGGTTCTCCTGGACCTCCCCGAGCCGTGGCGTGTCGTCGGTCACGCCGAGCAGTCCCTGCACCCGGGGGGCATCCTCCTCAGCTATCTGCCCACCATCGGCCAGGTCACCCGTCTACGCGAGGCCCTGGAGGAGTCGGCGTTCGGCATGGCCGACACCGTGGAGGTGTTGCAGCGGCACTGGCACGTGGAGGGCACGTCGGTGCGGCCTGATCACCGCATGGTGGCGCACACGGGGTTCCTCACGCATGCCCGACTTCTCGGAGGCGCCGCTCGCGGCCCGGGGGATGGCACGCTGTCGGAGTCGTGAACGGCTTCGACATCGTCATCCTCCTGATCCTCGCCGCGTCCGTCTACGGAGGTTGGCGCGTCGGGTTCATCGCGCGCTCCCTCTCGTGGGCAGGGCTCATCCTCGGTGTGGTCGTGGGTGTCGCCCTGCTCGGTGATGTGCTCGACGTGTTCTCGGACTCGACGCCCGAGATGAGGCTCCTGGCGGGCACCGTCTTCGCCGTCGGCGTGGGCATAGCGGGTCAGGCCATCGGTGCCCTCGTGGCGCGGCGTTTCCCGAGGAGCAGCTCGCGGGGTGTCCTGCACGCCGCCGACCGGACAGCCGGCGCGATTGCCGGAGCGCTGGGGCTCATGGTGCTCCTCTGGCTCATCGCACCGGCGCTGCGGGGGGCACCGGGTTCGACGGCGGCCACCGCCCGCAACAGTGCAGTTCTCGACGCGCTGGACCAGTACGCACCCTCCTCGCCGGATTCGCTGGAGGCGCTGTCGGCGCTCTCGGGGCGGTCCGTGTTTCCCGACGTCTTCAGCGACGGTGGCGGGCCGCCCGATGCCGGTGAGGTACCGGAGAGCGGTCTGGCCGCGGGTCCCGACGCGGTCGTCTCGGCGTCGACCGTCAAGGTCTTCGGTCAGGCGTGTCGCCAGATTCAGGAAGGAAGCGGATTCGCGATCGAGGACGATCTCGTCGTCACGAACGCGCATGTGGTCGCCGGGGAGCCGGAGACCGAGGTGCTGACCGAGAACGGACGACGGTTGTTCGGTGACGTCGTCCTCTTCGACCCGCAGCGGGATGTGGCGGTCGTACGTGTTCCCGGTCTCGGGCTCGAGCCACTCGACACCGCCGAGGGATCCGTCGGCGACAGCGGTGCCGTGTACGGACACCCGCAGGGGGAGATCTGCGGGCCGCGCCGGCGCGTGTCGCCGAAGAGATCCGGGCACTGGGAACCGACATCTACCACTCAGACGAAACCGAGAGGTCGGTCTACGTCCTGGCGGCGTCACTCCAGGCGGGCGATTCGGGTGGGCCGCTCGTCGACAACTCGGGCACGGTCATCGGCGTGGCGTTCGCCATCGATCCCGGCAACGAGGACGTCGCCTACGCCCTCACGACCGGCGAGCTGGAGGACGCGCTCGAGAACATCGGGAACCTCCGGGTCGACACCGGCGCGTGCGTCGCGCCGTGAAGGGTGCCGTGAAGGGTTACGCGATCTCGATGAAGATGCACTCGCCGGGGCACTCCTCGGCCGACTCGATGGTCGCCTCTTCCATGCCCTCGGGCACCTGCGCCAGACCCTCGGCGCCGCCGGGATCACTGAAGACCTTGTCGCCTTCCTTGACGTAGGCCAGACCGTCGTCGAGCAGCGTGAAGACGTCGGGGGCGATCTCCTCGCACAACCCATCGCCGGTACACAGATCCTGATCGATCCAGACCTTCATCGTCGTGACCCTCGTTTCTCTCGGCCGTGCCGTGTGCAGCGGCGAATCGACAGGCTTCCACAGGGGGAGAGCCCTCTGTCGAAACGGGGGATCTCCCGCTTCGCGGCCCCGTCGGAGGGCCCTTTCCGTATACGAATTTAACACACATGGACCGCGTAAATCCATGCCAGTGTTCACGGGCACGGGGAACGGCGCGGGAAATGGCACAGGGGACGGCACGGGGCACGGCGGGGGATATGGCGCGGAACGTGCCCGGGGCGGGGGTAGTGTCGCCGCGAGCACACCGGAGGTGCGCCCGTGGCCACCGAGCACGAACGACGACTGGCCGAGTACGAGCGGCAGGTCGGCGACCTGCAGCAGCAGGTCAAGACGCTGGAGGAGGAGGTCGTTCTCCTTCGTCGTCGTCTCCAGGACGCCCCCAAGCGTGTCCGGACCCTCGAGGAGCGGCTTCTCGAGACCAAGGGACAACTGGCCCAGGCGCTGTCGCACAACGAGAAGCTCTCGGCGACACTGCGCGAGGCGCGTGAACACATCGGGGCCCTCCGAGACGAGGTCGACAAGCTCACGATGCCTCCGAGCGCCTACGGCACATTCCTCGCCGGCAACGACGACGGAACCGCCGACATCTTCACGTCGGGGCGCAAGATGCGTGTCGCCGTGCATCCCGAGATCGAGGTGGCCGACCTCGAACGGGGCCAGGAGGTCGTGCTCAACGAATCGCTCAACGTGGTTCTCGCACGCGGCCTGGAACGCTCGGGCGAGGTGGTCACGCTGAAGGAGCTTCTCCACGACGGCCGGCGGGGCATCGTGGTGGGCCGGGCGGATGAAGAACGGGTCGTGGAGTTCGCTCCCGACGTGCTCGCCGCTCCTCTGCGCGCGGGCGACCACCTGCTGTGCGACCCGCGCTCGGCGCTGGTTCTGGAGCGCCTGCCGCGTCCCGAGGTCGAGGAGCTCATCCTCGAAGAGGTCCCCGACGTCACTTATTCCGACGTCGGTGGTCTCGACGACCAGATCGAGCAGATCCGCGACGCCGTCGAGCTCCCGTACCTGCACGCCGACCTGTTTCACGAGCACGACCTGCAGCCTCCCAAGGGGATCCTGCTCTACGGCCCGCCGGGCTGTGGCAAGACCCTGATCGCCAAGGCCGTGGCGAACTCGCTCGCGCAGCGCGTGTCGGAGAAGACCGGTGAGGCCAACACACGCTCGTACTTTCTCAACATCAAGGGCCCCGAGCTCCTCAACAAGTACGTCGGGGAGACCGAGCGCCAGATCCGTTTGATCTTCCAGAGGGCGCGGGAGAAGTCCGAAGAAGGGGTGCCTGTCATCGTCTTCTTCGACGAGATGGATTCGTTGTTCCGCACGCGCGGCAGCGGGATCTCCTCCGACATCGAGTCGACCATCGTCCCCCAGCTCCTGTCCGAGATCGACGGGGTGGAAGCTCTGAAGAACGTCATCGTCATCGGAGCCTCGAACCGCGAGGACCTGATCGACCCTGCGATCCTGCGTCCGGGGCGTCTCGACGTGAAGATCAAGATCGAACGTCCCGACATGAGCGGAGCGCGTTCGGTGTTCGCCCGCTATCTCACCGATGCCGTCCCCATCGCCGAGAGCGAAATCGAAGGAGTGGCAGATCGTCACACCGCCATCGAGGGGATGATCGACGCGGCCGTCGACGTCATGTACAGCGAGGGGGAGGAGAACCGCTTCCTCGAAGTCACCTACCAGGGCGGCGACAAGGAGGTCCTCTACTTCAAGGACTTCTCCTCGGGCGCGATGATCGAGAACGTCGTGCGGCGCTCCAAGAAACTGGCCATCAAACGCGCCATCGCGGGCGGTGAGCACGGGATCGTCAGCAGTGACCTCGTGGAGTCGATCAAACAGGAATTCCGTGAGCACGAGGATCTTCCGAACACCACGAACCCCGACGACTGGGCGAAGATCAGCGGCCAGAAGGGCGAGCGCATCGTGTACGTGCGCACGCTGATCGCGGAGGGCGACGAAGACGCGCAGGGCGGCCGTCAGATCGAACGCGTGACAACCGGCCAGTACCTCTGACGACCGTGGCCGTCCCGAAGGTGTGTGGGACCGAGACCGAGTACGGCGTGGTGCTGCGCGGTGCCTCAGACCCGAATCCGGTGCTCGCGTCCTCGCTGCTGATCAACGCGTACGTCGAGCACCGCAAGGTGGGCTGGGACTTCGACGACGAGACGCCGGGACGCGATGCCCGTGGCTTCAGTCGGGAAGGTACTCAGGCCCCTGACATCGAGACCCACCTGGTCAACGCCGTGCTCACCAACGGAGCTCGGTACTACGTGGACCACGCGCACCCCGAGTACTCCTCGCCGGAATGCCTCGACGCCATGGAGGCGCTCCTGTGGGACAAGGCGGGCGAGCGGATCCTGCGCGCCTCCATGAAGGCTTCGCGGCACCTGGTGGGCGCCGGCGAGGAGATCGTCGTCTACAAGAACAACAGTGATGGTAAAGGCAACTCCTACGGGGCACACGAGAACTACCTCGTGGATCGGGCGCTGCCGTTCTCGACTCTCGTCCACCACATGATCCCGTGGTTCGTGACCCGCCAACTCTTCACCGGGAGCGGAAAGGTCGGTGCCGAGAACGGTGCCGACGATGTCGACTTCCAGATCTCGCAGCGCGCCGACTTCTTCGAGGAGGAGGTCGGTCTCGAAACGACGCTCAAGCGACCGATCGTGAACACGCGCGACGAGCCACACGCCGACCCGCAGCAGTTTCGGCGTCTGCACGTGATCGTCGGTGACGCCAACCTCTGTGAAGTGGCGACGTTCCTCAAGCTCGGCACGACATCGATCGTGCTGGCGATGGCCGAAGACGACTTCATCGACAAGGACCTGTCGGTGCTCCAGCCGGTCCAGGCGATGCATGCCGTGTCCCACGACCCGAGGTGCACGCGGGTTCTCGAGATGGCCGGTGGCGGCACGGCGCGTGCTCTCGACATCCAGTGGGAGTTCCTGGGCTTGGCGAAGAAGTACGAAGACGAGACCGGCCTGGAGATGTGTGGAGGCGAGACCGTCGGCGGGCGGGTCGTCTCACGCTGGGAGGAGGTGCTCGAAGGGCTCGAACGCGACCCCATGAGTCTCACTGGTGTGCTCGACTGGGTGACGAAGTTGGAACTGCTCGAGGCCTACGTTTCGCGGGACGGTCTCACGTGGAGCGACTCGAAGTTGGCGCTGCTCGATCTTCAGTACCACGACGTCCGCGAGGAACGCTCGCTCTATGAACGTCTCGTGCGTGCAGGGAAGGTCGAGCGTCTCCTCATCGAGGACGAGGTGGTGGAGGCCATGACGGCGCCTCCGCCGACGACACGGGCGTACTTCCGTGGTCGGTGCCTGGACCGCTGGCCCGAGTCGGTCGTCGCGGCGAACTGGGACAGTCTCATCCTCGATGTGGGCACCGATCCGCTTCGACGAATTCCTATGATGGAGCCATTGCGCGGAAGCAAGGCCCACGTAGGTGCGATACTGGATGCATGCGTGACGCCCGCCGAACTGGTAGACCGGCTGGCGTCTTGAAGGAGTCACACGATGCCCGAGCGTGAGCGCAAGCAGAGTCCCGCTTCCCGTGAGCGGGAAGAGGAGACCTCCGACGTCGCGCCCGCCAAGCAGGGCGAGGAACTCAAAGAGGAGCTCGACGATCTTCTGGACGAGATCGACGAGGTTCTGGAGGAGAACGCCGAGGATTTCGTGCGTTCCTACGTCCAGAAGGGCGGCGAGTAGCCGCCACGATGAACGTGCCCGTCGACGGACGTCGCAGCGACTCTCTGTGCATGCCGGGTGCCGGCGACGACCCGGGGTCCTCTTTCACCGAACTGCTCCGCCGCGATGCTCCCCACGAGCTTCCCGGCGCGCCCGGCGGTGACGTCCAACAGAGCGCATCATTCGTTCATGCCACCACGGTCGTGGCCATCCGGTGCGCCGACGGCGTCGTCATGGCCGGCGACCGTCGGGCGACCGAGGGCTTTTCCATCGCGAACCGCCGGATCGAGAAGGTCTTCCCCGCCGACGCACACTCGGGCGTGTCGATCGCCGGTGCGGCGGGGCCCGCCATGGAGATGGTCCGTCTGTTCCAGACCGAGCTCGAGCACTACGAGAAGGTCGAGGGCGAACCCCTCACGCTCGAAGGAAAGGCGAACCGTCTCTCCCAGCTGGTCCGGGCGAATCTCCCCGCAGCGATGCAGGGTCTCGCCGTCGTGCCGCTCTTCGCCGGATACGACCTCGACCACGCTCATGGTCGCCTGTTCCGTTTCGACGTCACCGGCGGCCGGTACGAGGAGGCTGACTACCACGCCACGGGCTCCGGCGGCGTCCATGCCCGGAACTGGGTGAAGGCCGCCTGGGCCGAGGATCTGAGCGCCGAGGCCGCGATCGACCTGGCGTTGCGCTCGCTGTTCGCGGCCGCCGACGAGGATGCCGCCACCGGTGGGCCCGATCTGGTCCGAAAGATCTTTCCGAACGTGGCGACCATCACGGCGGATGGCTACAGGGCTTTCGACGACGACGCGGTCGCGCAGCGTGCCGCCTTGCTCATCGGCGGCCGCGAAGAAGGGGCACCCACGTGACCGCACCCTTCTACGTGTCGCCCGAGCAGGTGATGAAGGACCGCGCCGATTACGCCCGCAAGGGAATCGCCCGAGGGCGCAGCCTCGTGGCTCTCGAGGGTTCCGAGGGAATCACGATCGTCGCCGACAACCCGTCGCGCACGCTCTACAAGATCTCTGAGATCTACGACCGGATCGCCTTCGCCGGCGTCGGGAAATACAACGAGTTCCAGATGCTCAAGATCGCCGGCGTGCGCCACGCCGACATGAAGGGCTTCTCCTACTCGCGTAGCGATGTCAACGCGCGATCTCTCGCCAACGCCTATGCGCAGACGTTGGGTCAGGTCTTCACCCACGAGATGAAGCCCTACGAGGTCGAGATCCTTGTCGCGCAGGTCGCCGACGATCCCGCCGACGACGAGCTGTTCCATCTCCTCTACGACGGCACCGTCATGGACGAGGAGGGTTTCACCGTGCTCGGCGGACGTGCGGAGGAGATCGCCACAGCGTTGGGGGAGCGGTTCAGCGAGGGGCTGAGCCTGGCGGAATCCGCGCAGCTCGGCGCGGAGATCCTCGGTAGCGACGACGGCGACCTCGAGATCGACGCTCTCGAGGTCGGGTTTCTGGATCGAACCGCTCCGGGTCGGGCCTTCCGGCGTATCCGCGACGAGGAACTGGGCGCCCTGCTGGGCTGACGCCCACCCGCAACGGGTATCAGACGGCCGGGTCCCCGGCCGGTCCTACACTCGATTGCGGTGGAACGTCGCATCTTCGGTCTCGAGAACGAGTACGGCGTCACGTGCACGCTGCGCGGGCAACGTCGGTTGAGCCCCGACGAGGTCGCCCGGTACCTGTTCCGCCGCGTCGTGTCCTGGGGACGCTCGAGCAACGTGTTCCTCGAGAACGGCGCACGCCTGTATCTCGACGTCGGGAGTCATCCCGAGTACGCGTCCCCGGAATGCGACGCCATCGACGACCTCGTCGTCCACGACAAGGCGGGCGAGCGAATCCTCGAGGGCCTCGTCAGCAGCGCCGAACAGCGATTGCGCGAGGAAGGGATCCGTGGCGAGGTCTACCTCTTCAAGAACAACACGGACTCGGCGGGCAACTCCTACGGATGTCATGAGAACTACCTCGTCGACCGGGAGGGCGACTTCGCGCGCTTCACCGACGTCCTGATCCCGTTCCTCGTGACACGGCAGGTCTACGCGGGGGCCGGAAAGGTCCTCCAGACGGCACGGGGCGCGATGTACTGCGTGTCGCAGCGTGCGGAGCACATCTGGGAAGGCGTCTCGAGCGCCACGACGCGTTCACGACCGATCATCAACACGCGCGACGAACCCCATGCGGATGCGGAACGTTTTCGACGCCTCCACGTGATCGTGGGCGACTCGAACATGAGCGAGTACTCGACGTTCCTCAAGGTCGGGGCGCTCTCGATCATCCTGAGGATGCTCGAAGAAGACCCGGGTCCGTGGCGCGACCTCACGCTGGAGAACCCGATTCGTGCGATCCGCGAGATCAGTCACGACATGACGTGTCGCCGCAAGGTCCGCCTCGCCAACGGCCGGGAGCTGTCGGCGGTGGAGATCCAGGCCGAGTACCTCTCGCGGGCACAGCGCTTCGCCGCTCGTCGTGGGCTTGCGCCCCTCGAGGCGCGGGCGCTGGAGATGTGGGAGCACGTCATGACCCATCTCGAAGGTGATCCCTTGAAGTTGCGCACCGAGGTCGACTGGGTCATCAAGTACCACCTGCTCGAGGCCTACCGAGATCGTGACGACCTCCCCCTCTCGCATCCGCGGGTCGCTCTCCTCGACCTCGCATACCACGACGTGACACGAAGCCGCTCGCTCTACTACCTACTCGAGCGTCGCGGGCGGGTAGAACGCATGGTCAGCGACCGAGCGATCAACGCCGCGATGACCGAACCGCCGGCAACGACGCGCGCCCGGTTGCGTGGAGCATTCATCAAACGCGCCAAGGAACGTAAGCGCGACTACACCGTCGACTGGGTCCACCTGAAGCTCAACGACCAGGCTCAACGGACCGTGCTGTGCAAGGACCCGTTCAAGGCGCACGACGACCGCGTCGAACGGCTCATCGCGTCACTCTGAGCCCCGCCCTCCGAGGTGCTCATGGCCACGCCGCGCGCGGCAGTGCCCGATACTCTGCGGATCGTGCCGTCGTTTCGTACCGGTGAGGTTCTGAGCATCCTTCACGAGCGCGCCGGCCTCCAGCGTGTCGAAGTCGATCTCGGCGGCGGTGCCGAGAGGGCGTACGTCCTGACCCAACTCACCGGCGACGTGGCTCCGGGCGACCGTGTCGTGGTGAACACGACCGCTGTGGAACTGGGGCTCGGAACGGGTGGATGGCACGTCGTGCACTGGAACGCCGAGAGATCGGAGTGGAGCGAGCCGGGGCCCGGCCACATCATCAAGGCCCGGTACACGAGTCTCCAAGCCGACGTGGGAAGCACTGAGGAGCACGCGGAGCACCTGGCCGAGGTCGAGTCGATCGACGGTATGCCCGTGGTGGCAGCGGCGCTTCACAGCCAGGTTCCGGCCGTGGCCGTGGGCGTCAAGGAGCGCCGGCCCGACGCACGCCTGGCGTACGTGATGACCGATGGAGCGGCTCTGCCGCTGGCCTTGTCCGATGTCGTCGCAGACCTTCGAGCGGCTGGTCTGCTCGACGCCTCGATCACCTGCGGTCACGCGTTCGGTGGCGACTACGAGGCGGTCTCTGTGTTCTCGGCGTTGGCGGTCGCCCGGCATGTCATCGGCGCTGATGTCGCCGTGGTCGCGATGGGACCGGGCATCGTCGGCACAGGCACACGGCTCGGCTTCTCGGGCCTGGAGAGCGGCCAAGCCCTCGACGCCGTCACCGCACTCGGGGGAGTGGCGATCGCCTGTCTGCGCGCGTCGTTCGCCGACCCCCGCCCACGGCACGTCACCGTGTCGCACCACACACTCACGACACTTCGCCTCGCCGCGCGAGAACGGGCCCTGGTGCCGATCCCGCTCGTCGGGGGAGCGAAGAGCTCCGGCTCCGCGAGGCCCTCGAGGGATCCGGCATCGGTGACCGCCACGACCTCGTCGACGTCGACGTGCCCGATGTCCTCGCGCTCTTCGACGAAGCCGGGCTCGAGATCTACTCGATGGGACGGTCCGCAGCGGACGATCCCGTGCTTTTCGAGGCGGCCGCCGCTGCAGGGCGCCTCGCTGCCGACCGGATTCCCGAGCGCGACGCCGGTGCGGACCCCCGCGAGTCCGGATCCCGACGGTGACCACTGGAATCGACCGTCTCGAACGGCTCACCAATCTCGTGGCGATACTGCTCGACACCCGGCGACCCCTCACCATCGATGAGATCGTCCGGGCGGTCCCCGGATACCCCCGACGACCTCGTGGCCTACCGGCGCCAGTTCGAGCGCGACAAGGACACACTACGGGGCCTCGGTATTCCACTCTCGGTGGAATCACTGGACGCGTTCGGGCCCGAAACGGGGTACCGGATACGTCCCGAGGAGTACCACCTGCCCCAACTCGACCTCTCGGCGGAGGAACGGGCGGCGTTGCACGTGGCGGTGACCGCGGTGCGTCTGGAAGGCGGGGAGGGCGAAGAAGCGCTCTGGAAGCTCGGAGGCGTGGAAGGCGAGGGCGTGCCCACCCTTGCCGCCCTGGAGGTGCAACCGACCCTGCCCGATCTGTTCGAGGCCTACCGCACCCGTGCAGCCGTGACGTTCGGCTACCGCGGCCGGCGTCGCGTTCTCGACCCCTGGGGACTGCTGTTTCGCCAGGGTCACTGGTACGTCTTCGGGCGTGCGCACGACCGTGACGCTCAGCGGTCCTTCCGCGTCGATCGTGTCGAAGCTCCGGTCGAGATCGGCCCCCGGGCACCTTCGACGTGCCCGACGGGGACCCTGGCACGATGATCCGTGACGAGCCCTGGACCTTCGGCGACGAGACACCCGTGGAATCCCGGGTCCTCGCCGATCCCGTGGTGGCGGCGGACTGGACCCGCCGCTTCGGGGAGAATCTGGTGGAGAGGCACCACGACGGTTCCGCGGTCTTCCGCTTCGAGGTGTCCGACAGAGAGGGATTCCGCTCGTTCATCGCCGGCCATCTGGACCGTGTCGAAGTCCTCTCTCCGCGGCGCTGCGCGACCAGTTCGTGGCCTGGCTGGGCGCGATCGTGGCCGAAGCGGAACGGCGATGAGCCCCCGCCCGAAGGTCGCGCCGCGGCTCCGCCGAATTCTCGCGATGCTTCCATTCATCGCCGCTCACCCCGACACGTCGGTTGAGGAGCTGGCGACGCGCTTCGACGTGGATCTGCACGACCTCGAACGCGATCTCGAGCTCCTGCCGTTCTGCGGCCTCCCGCCCTACACGCCGGATCGGCTCATCGACGTCCGCATCATCGACGGGTATGTCTCGGTGAGCTTCGCGGAGTACTTCGAGCGCCCTCTGAAGCTGTCTCCCGCAGAAGGCCTTGCGCTGCTCGCCGCCGGCCGGGCACTGCTGTCTGTGCCCGGTGCCGACCTGGACGGTCCCCTCGGCACCGCTCTCGGGAAGCTCGAGGTCGCCCTCGACGTCGGAGAGGGCGTGCAGATCGACGTGGGGGAGCCCGAGTTCCTCGAAGAGGTGCGCAGCGCGGCTGACGAGGGCCGCCGCCTCGAAATCGACTACCACTCCTTCGGACGCGACGAGCTCACCACCCGCCGTGTCGACCCCAGCGGCGTCTTCCACGCTCTGGGTGCCTGGTACATCGCCGCCCACTGCCACCGTGCCGGCGAAGAACGGCTGTTCCGCGTCGACCGGGTCCGTGCGGTGCGCGACACCGGCGAACACTTCGAGGCGGGAGAGGCCGATCCCGATGTGGAAAAGGTGTTCGATCCCGACCCGGGCGACCTTCGGGTCACCCTGGCGCTCGATCCGTCGGCGGCGTGGGTGGCCGAGACCTACCCGGTGGAAGAGATCTCCGAGGGCGCCGACGGAACGCTCCATGTCACTCTCGCTGTGAGTGAGTCCGTCTGGCTGGCCCGTTTGCTCCTGCGAGTCGGCCCTGCCGCGCGCGTCGTGTCGCCCCCGGAGGCGAAGGGCATCGCAGCGACGGCGGCCTCGCGCATCCTCGAGCGCTACCGAGCCTGAAGAGGCGACTCCACGTGGGATGATGACGTGGTGAGTGCCCCTCCCGACGACGGCGATCCCGCCGCGGAAACCGTCGCCCTGGCTGACGACCCATCTGACGCGATCCTCGATTCACCCGAGCGGAGTTCGGGTCCCGCCGCAAGCGTCAGATCATCGAGTGGGTCTTGCTGCTCGGCTCGGCACTGCTCATCGCGCTGTTGATCAAGACGTTCCTGTTCCAGGCATTCTTCATCCCGTCGGAGTCGATGTATCCGACTCTCAAGAAGGACGACAGGGTGCTGGTCAACAAGCTCAGCTACCGCCTCCACGACGTCAACCGCGGCGACGTCGTCGTGTTCAAGGCACCTGAAGGTGAATCCTCCAACGGCATCGAAGACCTCGTGAAGCGTGTCGTCGCGTTACCCGGCGAGACGGTCGAGGGCCGTGACGGACGGATCTACGTCGACGGTCGCCTCCTCGAAGAGCCATACCTACCCGACAACGTGGTGTCGACCGACTTCGCCGCGCAGACGGTTCCCGAGGGGCACTACTGGATGATGGGCGACAACCGCCAGAACTCGAAGGACTCCACCTTCTTCGGACCCATACCGGAATCGGACATCGTGGGACGCGTGTTCGTGAAGATCTGGCCTGCCGGAGACATCACGTTCCTCTGAGAGCATCGATCATCCGGTCGACGTGATCGCTGTAGACGGCGTCCACGCCCATGGCGATGACGCCCTTCAGTTGGCGGACCTCCTGGGCGTCCCAGGCGAACGCCCGAAGCCCGAAGCGGTGAAAGAGGGTCACGAGACCGGTCGTCCACTCGGTGTGGTGCATGTTCATGGCGTCGATCCCGGCATCGGCGAGGTCGGCCGCGTGACGTTCCATCGAACCGTCGATTCGGCGGGCCCGCTGCGAATGAACCAGGCGAACCTCCGGGGCGCCGGGGCGTAGTTCCCGAAGAGTTGCGGTGTCGGGGGAGCACAACCAGAGTCGCCGCTGAGCGCCGACGCCGCGCGCCACCTCGATCACGGCACCGGCGGCCTCGCGGTGCTTCAGGTCGAGTGAGAGCTCGAACTCGGTCCCGCATCTCTCGTAGAGATCCGCGAGCGTGGGCACTCCGGCGTCTGCGAGTCGGCTGGCGGGTGTATCGGCTACCCGCACCCGCCGCAGCCCTCGTCGCACGAACCGATCGTGGACGAGCACGGGAACACCGTCGCCGGCACGCCAGACGTCCGACTCCAACCCCGTGGCACCAGTCGCCAGCGCCCGCGAAAACGCCGTGAGCGTGTTCTCGGCCTCGTGGGCACGGCCTCCCCGGTGGGCGAACGTGATCGGTGGCACGCCCCAGCGTCGCGGATGGCGACCGGCCTCGTGGAACTCCCCTTCCAGACCGGGACAAACAGGACAGCGACCACGCTGCGTCAGCTTCTCGAAAACAAGCCCTTCAGGGGGGTGGGATCGGTGCCGATGGGAAGCACACGTGATCGAGGAGCACGACGTGACCACCATCCGAGCAAGCTGTCCCACCTGCGGGGACGTCCAGCTGGAAGCGGACGATCTCCTCGTGCGTGTCTGCCTCGACGACGAGGAGGGCGGCGCCTACTGCTTCCGTTGCCCCGACTGTGCGGTGGCCGTCGCCAAAGCGGCGAGTACCCGTATCATCGATCTCCTCGTTTCGTCCGGCGTCCGCAAGCAGGTGTGGAGGCTGCCGGCCGAACTGGCCGAGTCCCGCGTCGGGCCGCCACTGAACCACGACGACCTGCTCGACTTCCACCTCCTGTTGGGACGCAGTGACTGGTTCGACGACTGCTCGCGCATGGTCGAAGGTTCGACCCGGCGCTAGCCTCCGCGGAGATGTCCGCGTGGATCGTCATGATGCTCGTCATCGCCGGTGTGGGAACGCTCACGGCGATCTTGATGCTGCTTCGTGTCGCCTCCGAACTGGAGCCCACCGTCCGTGCCGTGACAGAGCTCGAGAAGGACCTGACCCCCGAACTCGAGGGCCTGCGCGGCGAACAGGAGCGCATCGCGCGGCGGACAGGAGCTACCCGCCACCGGGGAACAGCCACGGGGGCACGGTAGGCTCGACAGCCGGGCGACTCGAGCGAAAGGGCACCCGATGAACCTCGGCCCCGCCGAGATCGCTGTTGTCTTCCTCGTTGCCCTTCTGGCCTTCGGTCCGAAGAAGCTGCCGGAACTGAGCCGCCAGGTCGGGCGCGGGATGAAGGAGTTGCGCCGTCTGCAACACACCCTGAAGGGAGAACTCGACGATCTCCTCGTCGACGCCGCCGACGACGAGGCACCTCCGCCGCGAGAGGCTGTCACCGACGATCCGAAGGCGCTCGACCAGCCGGTGGGGGACGGCCCGGTGTCGACCCTCGACGGCGAGAAGAACTCCGACGCTCCCCGCGATAACGACCGCACCGACGGTATGGACGACACCGGGGGCATCGGTCGTCCCCAGGACGCCGAGGGTTCTGATGCCACCGAGCCGAAATCGGAGTAGGTAGCGCGTTGGCACTCCTGTCGAGACGGAAGAACTCGGTCGGTGAGATGAACTTCGTCGACCACCTCACGGAACTCCGCCGCCGGATCATCATCTGCATGATCGCCGTCGTCGTGGGCGCCGCTGTCGTGTTCATCATCTTCAACTGGCTGATGGGCTTTCTCGTCGAGCCCTACCGGGAGCTCACCGACCAGCCGCTGATCTTCACGGGCACCGGTGAGGCCTTCACGACGCGACTCAAGGTCGCCACCTACGGAGGATTCATCCTCGCATCTCCCGTCGTGCTCTGGCAGGTCTGGCGCTTCGTGACCCCCGCCCTGAACCCGAAGGAGAAGCGCTACGCCATCCCCTTCATCTTGGCGTCACTCCTCTTCTTCCTCCTCGGTGCCGTTGTTGCATGGATCACCTTCCCTCGCGCCCTCGACTTCCTACTCAACATCGGCGGCGACGAACTGGAGCCCTTCATCGCTGCGGGAAGCTACGTGTCGCTGCTCTCCCTGATGATCATCGCTTTCGGGCTCGCCTTCGAATTTCCCGTTCTCATCGTGTTTCTGCTCGTCGCCCGTGTGATCAGCGTGGCGCAGCTCACACGGTGGCGCCGCTACACGATCGTCGGGGTCGTCGCATTTGCAGCTGTGATCACGCCCAGCCAGGATCCGTACTCGCTGTTGTTGATGGCCGTCCCGATGTGGGTGTTCTACGAAGTCGCCATCCTGATCGGAAGGATCATGCACCGATGAGCCCGCGCCACAAGGCCGCCACGTCCCGCTACTCCACACGCGACAAGCTCATCGCCGCCGGAGCCTCGGCCGCCGTCGTCGTTGTCACGATGATCCTGATCCTCGTTCTGCAGCCGGGCGACAGCGGACCGAATGTCACCCCCATCCCGTCCTCGATTCCCGAGCTCCAGGGGGACCCGTCGGGCGGTGACCCGAACCTCACCCCTCCGAGCCTCCCGGTACCGGAGGGGGACGGTACGACGCCGAGTGTCCCGCCCGACAGCGGGCCGTCCGCACCGCCCTCATCGGAGCCCACGGGTCCGCCGGCGTCCTGAACAGCCCGGTGATGGACGCCCGTTCGTTCGCCGCCGAACGTTCACTCGTGCTCGACTCTTTCCAGGAGGAGGCGATGCGAGCGCTCGACGAGGACGCGTCCGTGCTCGTGAGCGCCCCGACAGGGGCCGGCAAGACCCTCATCGCCGAATACGCGGTGTTCGCCGCCTTCGACAGAGGAGAGCGGGCCTTCTACACGACTCCGATCAAAGCACTGTCGAACCAGAAGCACCGCGACCTGTGCGAGCAACTGGGGCAGGAGAGTGTCGGCCTGCTGACCGGGGACACGAGCATCAACCCGCGGGCACCGATCGTGGTCATGACCACCGAGGTTCTGCGGAACATGATCTACGCCGACTCGGATGCCCTCGAGGGCCTCGGCACGGTCGTGCTCGACGAGGTCCACTATCTGCAGGACCGGGCTCGCGGCGCCGTGTGGGAGGAGGTCATCGTTCATCTCCCGACCTCGGTGGAGATCGTCTGTTTGTCGGCGACCGTGTCCAACATCGAGGAGTTCACCGGTTGGTTGCGCGACGTGCGGGGCGATGTCGTCACGGTCGTGGAGGAGCAGCGCCCGGTGCCGCTCGAGCATTTCTGGGTTGCCGGAGACCGCCGGGACGATCTCATCGTGCTGCCCACCTTTGTCCGTCGCAAGGGCGAACTCGTTGCCAACCCCGAAGCGATCGCGATCGAGGCCGAACACGCCCCCCGACGCGGGGGCGGACGTCGGAGGGACGGCCGAGAAGCAGCCTCCGTCACCCCGGGCGCGTCGAGCTCATCGAGGAACTTGCGGAGCGCGACGAGCTGCCCGCGATCTACTTCATCTTCAGTCGCGCGGGTTGCGACCGCGCACTCGATGAATGCCTGGCCGCCGGCGTGCGCTTCACCGACAGCGAAGCGGTCGACCGAATCCGTCGGATCGCCGAGTCGCACACCGAGTCGCTCAGCGACGAGGACCTGAGGGCCCTCGGCTACGGGCACTGGCTCCACGGTCTGGAGAGCGGCGTGGCGACCCATCACGCCGGAATGGTGCCTCCCATGAAGGAGGCGGTCGAGGAGGCCTTCGGCGCGGGTCTCGTCCAGGTCGTGTTCGCCACGGAGACCCTTGCTCTGGGTGTCAACATGCCCGCACGGTCCGTGGTGCTGGAGAAGCTGACCAAGTTCACCGGCACCACGCACGAGATGTTGACGCCCGGTGAGTACACACAGCTCGGCGGCCGCGCCGGTCGGCGCGGCCTCGACGCGGCAGGTCAGGTGTACGTGTGCTGGACGCCGTACGTCACGTTCGACCAGGTCGCCGCACTGGCCGGCCGACGAACCTACGAGCTCCGCTCCTCGTTCCGCCCCACCTACAACATGGCGGCGAACCTCGTGCAGGGCCACACCCGCGAAGAGGCCCACGAGCTGCTTAATCTGAGCTTCGCCCAGTTCCAGACGGACCGCGCCGTCGTCGGGCTGGAGCGACAGTTGCGACGTCGACGACGGGAGCTGGCCCGGGCGGAGAAGAGGGGTGCGTCGGGCAAGAAGCTCGCGCGTCAGGTTGCACGGCTCGAACGGCGCGTCGCAAGCCGCAGCGGCACGCTGTCGCGCTCGTTCGACAAGGTTCTGGGGCTTCTCGAGAGCTGGGGATACGTCGACGGTTGGTCCCTGACCTCCCGCGGTGAGGTCCTGGCCGGCCTCCACTGCGAACTCGATCTGATCGCGGCGGAAATGCTGGCGGACGGGGGTGCTCGCGGGCCTGGATGCTCCCTCTCTCGCAGCCGTGGTGTCGTGCTGCACCTACGAGCGCCGCGGATCGGACGACGATGCTGTCCCGGGCACACCGACGTCGGAGGTGGGGGCCCGGGTGCGACGCCTGGTCCGCATCTCGGAGTCGCTCGCCGGCGCCGAGACCGACGCCGGACTACCGGTGACCCGCCCGGTCGACGTCGGCTTCACCCACGAGATCCACGAGTGGGTCCGCGGCGACTCACTCACCGACGTCCTGGCCGATCAGGTCACCGGCGGCGACTTCGTTCGCTGTGTGCGCCAGCTCCTCGATCTGCTTCGACAGGTCGAGGCGGCGGCCGGGACCATGGGGGACACACCCACCGCCGAGGTCGCGCGCGAAGCCGGGCGTGCGGCGACCCGCGGCGTGATCGCGGCGTCCGCCCATCAGGGCTGAATCATGGTGCCGGTCGAGCGACACGAGCCGTGGGAGGAGCCTGCCGGGCGGGATCCTTCTGAGGGACAGGTCCCTCTGAGTGTCGAAGGGATCGACGCGGAACTGGCTCTCGCCGCGCACGCGGCGTCGGGTCGACTGATCTCCTTTGTTCCCGACGCGTCGTCCGATCTCCTCCGCGCGCTCGGCTCCGGGCACCCGACACCCTCGGGCGACGCGACGTCTTCGAGCGCGACATCTTCGAGCCCAGTGTCTCCCGGCCACGTCGTGTGTCTCGACATGATGTGGTGCGTTGCGGCGCCACACGCGGCACCGAGCCTGGAGGTGATCCGACGGGGCGATCGTGCGCGTGAGCCTGTCGAGCTTCCCGCTGTGGGGACCGTTGTGTTCGGCACGCCGCCCGACCGGTTGCGTTGGGGCTCACGATCCTCCACGGTTCGGGTCGCGGTCGACGGCCGTCAGTTCTTCGCGGGGAGGGCCACGACTGTCGTGGTGGCTTCGGGGGAGTTCCTGCGGGGGGGTGGACGTGGTTCCCCGAGGTCATCCCGGCGACGGACGCCTGGAGGTGCAGGTCTACGACCTCCCTCGGGGACAACGACGCGCCATGAGAGAGCGCCTGGCCACGGCGGAGCATGTCCCGCATCCGCGGATCCGCCAGGGCACCGGCCGACGCGTCGAGATCACTCTGGCGTCGGGAATATGGCCGTTCGAGGCCGACGGGGTGCCTCGTGCGCCTGCATCGGCTCTCGAGGTCGTCGTCCTACCGGGTGCGCTGCGTCTGCTCCTGTGAGAGGGAGGGCGTCGGGTGCCGTCGTGACCCCACCGCGAGGAGAAGGCCCAGGCCGAGCGCGAGCAGCGCTGTGGCGAGTGTGATCCACAGATCGGCCGCTCCCGTGGCCGGAAGCGTGGCGGATCCGGTCCCGGGGGCTCCCGATCCGTTGCCCGGATCGTTCGGGCCGGTCGGGGAGCCCGGGTCACCCGAACCCGGATCCGTCGGGTCGCCGGGATCTCTCGGGTCCCCGGGATCCGGGCCGCCACCCGGATCTTCCGGGTTCTCGCCGGGGTCTTCACCCGCGGGACAGAGCGTCGAGACGGGGTCGGTGAGATCGGGCGCACCCACGACACCGAACGTGGAGCCGGCCATTCCGATTCCCGCCACGGCTCCACCCTCGAGGCCACCGGTGGCGAAGACCGGAATGCCGCAGATTCCGTCCGTGCTCACCCAGGGTCCGGGGTCGACGCTCGACCATGAGTCCGTCGACGCCTCCCAGAACCAGAAGTCCGACTCGAGACTGTCGCCACCGCCACCGGGGTCGGCGTTCCCCGCCAGCATCAGGACTCCGGGGTTGGACGAGGCCACCGTCGCCAGGGCCGCGAAGCCCCGCGCCGCGGGTCCGCAGTCAGATGGCCCGCAGGCCAACTGCCAGTCGGAGTCACCGGGCGTGAACGTCCACGTGTTCGCCTGCATCGGTTGGCCCGGTCCAGTGCCGCCACCGAACATCACGAACTGGGTGCCGTCCCACGCCATCCCGTTGGCGTGCAGCGCGCCGGGGGCGCAGCCGGCGCAGATCTCGGTCCAGCCGGTTCCGTCGAAGAGCCACGTGTCACTCGCCCCCGAAGGCCCCGTGCCGAGACCGCCGTACATCAGGACATGCGCTCCGTTTCCGGCCATCGCCATGGCGAAGCGCCCGGCGGGCTGTGGATCACCGTTGCCGGGTGGGCAACCGGTCTGGTCGCACAGCACCTCCCACGAGGCGCCGTTCCAGAGCCAGGTCGTGCCCTGGGCAGCGGTGGTCGTCCCGGCACCGAACATCACGACGCCGCCGGGGCCGGTGCCGGCGCCGTGGAAGAAGCTCGGTCCGGGCCCGCACGCCGAGTCGGCGCCCGAAATCGTGGTGCCGCAGCGCGGGATCCAGTCGCCGCCTTCGTAGGTCCAGGTGTCGGCGTACGGAACGCCGGGGTCGGGAGGGCCGTCGGGCTTGCCGCCGTAGATCACGGCCTGGGTCCCGGCCGGATTGGCTGCTCCGGCGGTGAAAAAGCGGGGTTGGGAGAATTCGGACGGGGAGCCGACGGTGTCCCACTCGAAGGTCTCGGCCGACGCCGGAAGGGCGAATGCGAGCAGGACACAGGTGCTCAGGGCCGTCGCCATCCACCGTCGCACGTGGCGTCTCCTTCCTCGGACGTTCCGGCGGCGCAGCCGGTTCCCGAGGTCCCTATCGGCGCATCGGCGGCATCCCTGAGGGGCTTTCCGGAGCGGTCCGCTGGAACGGCGTGGGGCGCCGGTAGGCTCGCTCTCCCATGACCTACGTGGCCGAGCGCTTCACCGAGGACGAAGCCACGGTGCTGCGGCCCTATTTCACGGATCTCGAAGGCCCCGTCTTCGCCCTCGTCAACCTCCCCGAGGTGGTCAAGGGCGCGCTGTTCGCCCGCTACTCGCGGTCCTCGAAGAGCCTGCGTCGCCTCTTTCTCGACGAGTTCGTCGGCGACCTCGATCTCACCGGCGATCTCAGCGTGGATGCCACGATCGGGCTGGCCCGCGCCGAGGAGCTCTACGAACGGGTCTTCGTCGAATACGGCGACGATTCCGTGGCGCAACTCGGTGGCGTGCACCTCGCGTGCGAACAGGCGAGCAACGTGCTCACCAAGATCCTCGAGTGGGGTCGGCTGATGTCCTACCTCGAACAGTCGACGCGTTACATCCCGTACGACATCCGCCTCGGAGGTCGCTACCGGTACCGTCGCGATCCCGACGTTCTCGGCTCGGCTCTCGGAGCGCGCTACGTCGCCGACATGGACGCGATCTTCTCGACCTACTCCGACATGCTCCCGATCATGGTGGAATGGGCCCGGGAGCGTCATCCCAAGGATCCGGCCGACAGCGACTTCGTCTACAAGCAGACCATCAACGCCAAGGCTTGCGACGCGCTGCGGGGGTTGCTTCCGGCCGCCACGTTGTCGAACGTCGGGATCTACGGCACCGGCCAGGCCTACGAAGCATTGCTCCTGCGCATGCGCGCGCACGCTCTACCCGAGGCGCGGGAGTACGCCGCCATGATGTTGACCGAGTTGCGCAAGGTGATCCCCTCCTTCCTGAGCCGCGTGGATCGTGAGGAGCGCGGAGGAGCATGGAGCCGCTACCTCGCCGACACCCGCGAGCAGACGTCCGCCGCGGCGACCGCCCTCCTCGGTGACACGGAACCAGCCGAGGCGCCGGCGGTGACCCTCACCGACTGGGATCCCGAGGGTGAGGACAAGGTCCTGGCCGCCATCTGCTACGCCCACACGGATCTCCCCGAGATCCAGGTCTTCGAGCGGGTTCGGCAGATGGATGCGGAATCCAAGAGGGCGCTGATGGATGCCTACGTGGGCGAACGCGCGAACCGCCGACACCGGCCCGGCCGGGCCTTCGAGCGTGTTGCCTACCGCTTCGACGTGTTGTGCGACTACGGGGCATTCCGTGACCTCCAACGCCATCGGATGCTGACCCTCGAATGGCAGCCGCTTGTTCCCTTTCACGGCTATGACGTCCCCGAGGCGGTCATCGAGGCCGGACAGGCCGACGCATTCCGGGAGTCGATGGGGCGGTCCGCTGATCTCTACGCGGCTTTGCACGACGAGTTCCCCGAGCAAGCGGCCTACGCGGTCGCGCTCGGGTACAAGGTCCGTTTCGTGATGCAGATGAATGCCCGCGAGGCGATGCACATGCTGGAACTGCGGTCGACCCCGCAGGGGCACCCGGCCTACCGCGCGATCGCTCAGGAGATGCACCGCCAGATCGAGCACCGCGCGGGTCACCGCCTCATCGCCGAGGCCATGGCGCACGTGGACTACTCCCAGCATGATCTGGAACGCCTCGAGGCGGAGCGGGCGGCAGACCGCCGACGGGGTCGGTCCGGCGCGTGAGCATTTTTTCTGCGCGGCCCTGACCTGCGGGAACGCGCGACATCGCAGGTCAGCGGGTTGTCAAACGGGCCAATCCCGCTTGACACGATGTGGGTTCATGAGGCCAACTACGACACGTCCCTGCGCCCCTCCGGTCGTGGGCGTCGCCGGGGACGGGGGAGCCCGGGAGACCTAGTAGAGAACGCTGGAATAACCCACCCGCCACGGCGGGTCGGGCCAAACAGTGGCCCCAACGGTCTCCCGGGCTTCGCCCACCGGCACCGGTCCTGCACCTCCACCGATGCACCGGTCCTGCACATACCCGGGGTTATACTCCGCGCCCGCGATGCCCCGCGCCGCGGGTGATGTGGCATCGCATGGCACGGAGCCATACGACACGGGGAGACTCGGAACCGGCGTCATACCTGTCCGACACGAGAAACCAGATCGAGGAAGAGACTGACCCACCGATGACCGCGGGTACGAGCATGAGCAACGAAGTCGACGAAGACATCGAGGAAATCGAGGAAATCGACGACGACGCCCTCGACGTGGACGAAGACGACCTCGATGCCGTCGACGTGGACGACGACACCGCGATCGACGGTGTGGCTGATCTCGATGATGACGCCACGGCGGACGACGTCGACGATGATCCAGACAGCACGGGGGACGTCATTGCCGAGGCTGCCTCGAAGAAGAAGGCGACGAAGCCCGGCGACGATGATTCCATGGACCTCGACGAGGATCATCATCCCGACGATGTGGAAGAACCTCTCGACGTCGTCCTGAGAGAGCGCACCGCCACCCCCGAAGACTCCGACGACGACCTCGACGGGGAAACGTCGGGGAGCGATGGGAACCGGCGTATCACCCCGCGAGGATCTGACGAGTTTCTGTGCTCGTCGTGTTTCCTCGTGCTCCCCCGGAACCAACTCGCGGACGAGAAGCAACAACTCTGCCGCGACTGCGTGTGAGCGTGGGGGTACCGACGGCTCCGGCTACGGAGGCGGACGGTGCCCCGACAGCGCGGCCCGCCCGACGCGGGTGGTGGACGCCTGTCACGGCATCGGTGACCACCGGACTGCTGCTTTTTGCGTCGATGCCGCCGATCGACCTCGGCTGGACGGCCTTCGTCGCGCTCGTACCGCTCCTGTGGGCGTGGAGGGGAACTCGGCCGCGCCGTGCCGCCGGCTACGCCTTTCTGGCCGGATGTGTCTACTTCTCGCTGCTGCTCTCGTGGGTCTTCTTCTTCGGCCCCTTCGCCGTTGTTCCGTTCGTGGCCGCGTTGGCGGGGTACTGGGCGCTGATCGGGATGGGTGTGGCCTGGTTGGAGCGCCTCGGCGTTCGCTCGCCCTGGGTGACGGCGGCGCTCTGGGTCACTGCGGAGGCGGCGATGGGCCGACTTCCCCTGGGCGGCTTCTCCTGGGGAGAGGTCGGCTACGCCTTCCACGGCGTCGGAACCGTCCGGATCCTCGCGTCGTGGGGTGGTGTGCTGGCCATTTCCTTCGTCGTCGTCGCCGTGAACGCGCTCCTGCTGGACGTGTGGTGGGCGCTCGAGCGACGCCGCAGCGGCGCGGGCGCCGGGGGAGGGGACCGTCGAGGCCTCCTGGGGGCCGCAGGCGGTCTGGTGGCGATCCTGGTCGTCACGACCGGTCTGTACGTGGCGCGCTTCGAGCCGGAGCCCACCGGGGAGCTGTCCTACGCGCTGGTGCAGGCCAACGACATCAACCGTGACCTCACCGACGCCGAGTTCAATGCCCGGTACCTTCCCCGCCGCCACCTGGCGGAGGCCGAGGCCTTCGAGGGTGATGTGGACCTCATCGTGATCCCTGAGTCGGGCCTCGACTGGGACCCGAGGCGCGATCCGGGATATCCCGGAGACGATCTCGGATCCCCGGGGAACGAGCTCGGAGCCATCGAAGACGAGCTCGGGGCGCTCGCGCGCTCTCACGACGCCGCCGTCCTGTCGAACGCCTCGGTCAATGTGTCAGGAGACAAGCTCGAGAACACGAATTTCCTCTACGACCCCGACGGGACGCTCCAGGGCACCTACGTCAAACGTCACCTCGTACCCTTCGGCGAGTACGTGCCCGGCCGCGCCTACCTCGACTGGATCGGGCCTCTGGAGCAGGTTTCCCGCGACAACGTCTCGGGCGACGAGGTCGGGCTCTTCGAGGTCGCCGGACACCAGGTCGGGAACGTGATCTGTTTCGAGTCCGCCTTCGGCAGCACCTACCGCGACACCGTGGAGGCCGGTGCGGAGATCGTCGTGGTCCAGACCAACAACCGTTCCTACCGGCGATCGGCCAACACCGAGCAGCACATCGCTCTTTCCCAGATGCGTGCCGTCGAAACCGGGCGACCCGTGCTCCATGCCTCGGTGTCGGGCGTCACCGCCGTGATCTCTGCGGACGGCACCATCGAAGCCACGACTCCGATCTTCGAGACGGTCGTTCTGGCCGGCACGGCAACGACGATGACGGGGGAGACGCCCTATCTGCGCTTCGGCGACTGGGTGGTGTGGCTCTCGATCCTCGTGGTCCTGGTGGCATTCGGTTTCGGATTGTTCACCCACCGGAAGCGTCCGTAGACTCGGCTGTCAGCCCAAGGAGTCCCCGTGGTCACGTCGTCGTCATCCAGGTCATCCAGGCAGCCGTCCGCTGTGGACGTCTGTGTCTACGCGCCGGTGGGGGTGGCCTCACTGGCACGCGACTTTCTCCCCGGGTTCGTGGCGATGTGTGTGTCACGCGGCCGTTCCGAGCTCGAGTCCCGTCAGGGGCGTTTCGAGGAGGAGATGACCCGGGCGCGGGGTCTCGGCCAGGTCGCTGTCGCCACAGCCCCGGGTTTCCTCGAACGTCAACTGCGCATCGCCCGCGAGCGCGCGTCGAGCGTTCTCTCCGACTTGACGGGCAACGGGCCATCACACGACCCGGAGGGGCCGCAGGTGGACGTGCCCGACGCATCGTCGAATGGCTCGCTGAGCGCGGTTCCCGACAGGGAGGATGACGCCGTCGGGAATCTCCCGATTCCCGACTATGACGCGTTGGCCGCGTCGCAGGTCGTCGATCGGCTCACTGGGCTCGGTGAACACGAACTGCGTGCGGTACGTGAATACGAGTCGAGCCACCGTGGCCGCAAGACGGTTCTGGGTCGCATCGATCAGCTCAGCGTCTGACCGACCTCCGAGCTGACGTGGAGGCGTCCCGCCCGGCCAGAACCGACGACGCAGAAGCCGTTGCCGAACTCGCAGCTCGAGCTGCCGCAGAACTCCGCCGAGAACGGGGTGGGTGGCTCTGGGAGCAACGCGAGGCGCGCGAGGCGTTGACGGCCGACAGCGCCGCGGCGCTCATCGCCGACGATGATGCACTCGTGTTCGTGGGCACGATCGACGGCACCGTGGTCGGGTTCGCTGCGGTCGAGTTCGAGCTTCTTCGCGACGGCTCACACCTCGGTCGACTACGCGAGATCTACGTGGACACCGGCGCCCGGAGCGTGGGGGTGGGAGAGGCGCTGATCGCGGACGTCGAGGCGGCCTGCATCGCACGCGGCTGCGTGGGTATCGACGCCGTGGCACTCCCGGGCCAGCGTGCGACGAAGAACTTCTTCGAAGGGGCCGGCTTCACAGCCCGCTCACTCATGATGCACCGTCGGTTGGATGCGACGGACGATCGAGAGCAGGGATGATGCCCGAGGGCGCCCGGCCGGGCGCCACCCCGGACCGCCGATAATCCTCGTTATGTCAACTGATGCGGAGGAGCTCGGATGGTCCCAGGCCCCCGCTGTCCGCGTGCCTCTCTCTACGCACCCAACTCTCCGCACTCTCTACGCACGACGTCCCGGCCACCGACGTACGGCGACCGGGACGCTGCAGTTCGTTCTTGTCCGCTCAGGCGGGTCGTTCAGGGGCTCAGAGCAGCTTGGCCTTGGCCTTGTCGTACTCCTCGTCGCTGATCGTTCCCTTCGCCTTGAGATCGGCGAGTTTGGAGAGCTCGTCGGCCACGCTCCCGCCGCCACCGCCACCGGCGGTCTGGCGCACGTAGTCGTCGAACTGCGACTGAGCCTCCTTCTGGCGGGCCATGGCCCGCTCCCCCATTCCCTGACCGCGCACGATCAGGTAGATGAACGCACCGAAGAACGGAGCGATCAGCACCAGGAGGACCCAGCCGAACTTCGCCCAGCCGGACTCTTTGTGGTCGCTGAACAGGTCCGTGAAGATCGAGATGATCAGCCAGAACCAGATGACGAAAAGAAAGACGTAGAGAACGGTCAGGAAGGCCTGACCACTACCGAATTCACCGAAACTCATTGCTCTCCTTGGTTGATGGCACCGTCATCGAAACCGTCGATGAACGGACGCGACTGCCCGACGGACCGGAATTCGTGTGTCGGGGGTCGCCAGTCTGCCACGTCGACACCCCTTTTCGCTGTCTGGAACGACTCTCAGTGGGACGACTCTGAAACGTGGCCTATCGGCTGGCGTCCGTGACTAGAGAAGTGAGCGCAGCGTCTCCCGGGTGCGGCGGTGTTCTTCGGCGTCGGCGGCGAACTCGGAGGCGCCGAAGTCGGTCACGCCGCGCTCGCCCAGATCCGTGATCTGGGCAGCCACCGAATCCTCGTCGCCGACGATCGCGATGTCGCCGGGTGTGTCGGCGCCTTCGCGTTCGAGCATCGCCTGGTAGGACGGCAGGGTCCCGTAGATGGCGAACAACTCGTTGGCACGGGCTCTCGCGCCGTCGGCGTCGCCGGTCACGCACACGGGAAGGCCCGCGATGATTCGTGGTGTTCCCCTGCCGGCGTCGGTGGCGGCCTGTGTGATCGACGGAACGGTGTGGTCCCCCAGCGTGCGCGGTCCGGTCATCCAGGTGACGGTTCCATCGGTGAGACGCCCCGCCAGCTTCAACATCTGCGGGCCGAGGGCGGCCACGACGACCGAAGGCGGATCGCCGACGGGTTGTATGCCTCCCCGGAAGGTGTTGCGGTCTCCCTCGACCGACACGGCCTCCCCCGCCATGAGCGGGAGCAGGATCTCCAGGTACTCGCGCATGAAACCGACGGGCTTGTCGAAGTCGATGCCGAACACGCCTTCGATGAGCATCTGGTGTGAGAGGCCGATCCCCAACAAGAGGCGGCCGTTGGCCGCGGCGTTGACGGTCGTGGCCTGCATGGCGAGCGCCGCAGGGTGTCGGCCGTAGACGGGTACCACCGCGGTCCCCAACTCGAGGCGCTGCACACTTCCGGCTGCTACGGCCAGGGTCGTGAGCGCATCCTCAGCCAGGATTTGCGGAAGAGACCAGTTGGCGAACCCGTCGGCCTCCGCGACCTGGGCGTGCTGGATCTGTTGGTCGAGGGTTCCCGCGCGACCGAGAACACCGATGTTCATCGCCTACTCCTTGCTGTGGGTTGGATTGCCGGGGTCGTCGTCAGGCGTCCAGCGCAACCGCAGCTTCTTGGCGGCGGCGACTTCGTCGACGCGCCCGACGGGCGTCGATCGAGGAGCCGATCTCGCAGCCGCTCCCCCGTCGTCGTTCGCCTCCTCGACGATCCGGCGGAACGCCACCGCCATCGCCTCCACGGTCTGCGGGCTCTCGGTCTCCGTGGGCTCCACCATGAGTGCCTCGTCGACGATCAGAGGGAAGTACATCGTCGGTGGATGGAAGCCTTCGTCGATGAACCTCTTCGCCACGTCCATGGCGCGCACGTCGCAATCCGACTTGAGCGACGCGGCCGACGCCACGAACTCGTGCATGCACGGCTCGTCGTAGGGAAAGTCGAAGACGTCGCGCAACCTCTCCTGGAGATAGCGCGCATTGAGCACGGCTGCGTCTGCGACGCGACGGAGCCCGTCGCCTCCGTTGGCGAGGATGTAGGCATACGATCGAGCGAGTGCCAGTGCGTTTCCGTGCCATCCGTGGACGCGTCCGATGGAGCACTCCGGTGTGGCCCATTCGAAGCGCCCGCTCTGTGCGTCGAACTCGGGGCGTGGTCCGGGCAGAAACGGCGCCAACCGTTCGGAGACCGCCACGGGGCCGGCACCGGGACCCCCGCCTCCGTGGGGCACGGCGAACGTCTTGTGCAGGTTCAAGTGCACGATGTCGAACCCCATGTCACCGGGACGGACGACACCGAGAATCGCGTTGAGGTTGGCGCCGTCGTAGTAGAGGAGGGAGCCTGCGTCGTGGAGAACGGCGGCGATCTCCCGTATGTCGCGCTCGAACAGTCCGAGTGTGTTCGGGTTCGTGAGCATGAGACCGGCGACGTCGTCGTCCACGAGATCCCGCAGGGCGTCGAGGTCGACCAGGCCCCGCGCGTCGGAGGGAACCTCGACGACGTCGAAACCGCCGAGCGTCACCGATGCCGGGTTGGTGCCGTGCGCGCTGTCCGGTATCAGCACCTTGGAGCGCTGACGACCACGGGCGGAGTGCCAGGCCCTCATGAGGAGCAGCCCGGTCAGTTCCCCCGCTGCACCGGCGGCAGGTTGCAGAGTGGCCGCATGCATCCCGGTGACCGAACACAAGAAGTCCTCGAGGCCGACGAGCAACTCCATCCAGCCCTGGATCTGGTCGGTGGGCTGCGCAGGGTGTGCGGCGGCGAACCCGGGCAGCGTCGTGGCGGTGTCGCAGAGTTTCGGGTTGTACTTCATCGTGCAGGAGCCCAGCGGATAGGCCCCGTGGTCGACCGAGTAGTTACGCGACGACAGGCGGGTCATGTGGGCCACGAGATCGCGCTCGGACACCTCGGGCAGCATCGGTGGTGCATCTGCGAGGTGTTCGGCTCCCACGGCACTGGTGAGATCGACCTCAGGCACGTCGGTGGCGCCGAAGGACCAGGCCCGACGACCGGCCACGGACAACTCGAAGATCGACGGCTCTGTTCCGTCACCGGCCACGGGAGCCGACGTCGCCCGTCCGCCGCTCGGGCCGCGCAGGATCTCCGGCGCCGAGGTTTCCGGAGGTGTGCGACCGCTCATGCGAGTGCCTTCTCGAGCGCGGCGGAGAATCCGTCGATCTGGTCGCGAGTCCGTGTTTCGGTGACCGCTACGAGCATCGTGTTCCCCAGATCCGGATAGTCGGGAGTCAGGTCGACGCCGCCGAGATAACCCTCCTCGGCGAGACGGTCGAGCACGTCGGGAACAGGTCGTTCGAGACGCAGCGGGAATTCGTAGAGCGTGCGGGAGGAGACAGAGGGCTCGACGCCGGGGATCCGAAACAACTGCTTGCGTGCGTAGTGAGCACCACGTACGCAGCGCGTCGCCAGTTCACGAAGACCGTCCGGGCCGAGCCACGAGAGATGAATCGCCGCAGCGACGGCGATGAGGGTCTGGTTGGTGCACACGTTGGACGACGCGGTCTCCCGGCGTATGTGTTGCTCTCTCGTGGAGAGTGTGAGCACGTAGGAGCGACGGTCCTGGTTGTCGACGGTTTCTCCAACCAGTCGACCTGGTAGCCAGCGACGGACCCACGATGCCTGGCGACACGCGAACAGACCGAGGTAGGGGCCACCGAGCCCGAGTGGTGTTCCGAAAGGTTGGCCCTCCCCCACGGCGACGTCGGCACCCTGGCTTCCGACAGAACGAAGAACACCGGCAGCGACGGGGTCGGCATAGGCGACGAGCAGTGCGCCGGCGTCGTGGGCCACCTGTGCGGCGGCCGGGACGTCTTCGAGACATCCGAGGGCGTTCGGGTAGCCGACCAAGAGCGCCGCGGGTTCCTCGAGGTCATCGGGCCAGGCGGTGATGCCGTTCAGTACGGGCGCGATGCGCACGTCGAGGCGGGGTCCCGTGAGTGTCCGGATGACTTCCCGGACGTTCGGGTGGATCCCTTCGGACACCCAGACTGTCGTGCGCTTGGTGGCCGCAGCCGCGAGGTTGAGTCCTTCCACGGCCGCCGACGCACCGTCGTACAGGGACGCGTTGGCGATCTCGAGCCCGAACAACGAGGCGACCATCGTCTGGTACTCGAACAGGGCCTGCAGCACGCCCTGCGACAACTCGGGCTGATACGGGGTGTAGGAGGTGACGAACTCGGATCGCATCATCAGGGCGGGTACGGCCGTGGGCAGTTCGTGGTCGTAGGCGCCGAAGCCGGCGAAGGACACGAGGTCCTCCGCCGCCGCGCTGTTGCGTCCCGCCATCGCACGGAGTCGTGCCATGACGTCGGTCTCGGCGAGACCATCGACCATGTCGAGACCGCCGACGAGACGCACAGCGTCGGGGATGTGGGCGTACAGGTCGTCGAGCGACTCGAGACCACAGAACGCGAGCATCGCGCTCAGTTCGTCGTCGGTGTGGGGTACGTAGTGGCCCACTCGGTGTTCGCCCTCTCCGTTTGCCGCCCGGTGGTCGCAGGTCTGGGCGACGGCACCGGGACTCATCATCGCGGACACGGCGCTGTGGGCACCAACGGTCCGTGGGGCCGGTCGATTCGTCAGTGGATTCGTCGGCTGATTCCGTGGTGCCGGGGGTCTCAGCGCTCCACGAACGGCGGGTTCACGACGGTGGCGTTCGCGGACCTCCCTCGGATGTCGACGGCGACCTCCGAACCGACCTGGACGTCGGGAGGGAGGAAAGCCAGAGCGATTCCCCGGCCGCGTGTCGGGGAGAAGTTCCCGCTCGTCACCGATCCGATCACGGCACCATCGGAGAGCACGTCGTAGCCCTCCCGTGGGAAGCGTCGCCCCGACAGAAGAAGACCACGTAACAACCGGGCAGGACCGGTCTTCTGTTCAGCCAGGAGCGGCTCGCGGCCGCGGAAGTCCTCCTTGTCCCACCCCACCACCCAGCCGAGGCCGGCCTGGAGTGGCGTGACCCCCGCGCCCAGTTCGTGGCCGTGGAGCGGATATCCCATTTCGAGGCGCAGGGTGTCGCGGGCACCCAACCCCGCGGGACGCGCGCCGGCGGTGGCAACCGCCTCCCAGAGAGCGCCTGCTGCGGCCGCCGGAACATGGATCTCGACGCCGTCTTCCCCCGTGTACCCGGTGCCTGCCACGATCAGTTCGACGTCCTGCCAGGTGATCCTGACCACACCGAAGCGCCCCGGCATCTCGGCACCGGGGAACAACGCCCGCAGGACGTCCACCGAGAGTGGGCCCTGAACCGCCAGAAGCGCCCGCGTGGTGGTGATGTCTTCGAACTCGCAATCACCGTCCACACGGTCGGCAGCCTCCCCGAGCGCCGCCAGGAAAGGGCCGGTGTTGGCGGCGTTCGGCAGCACGAGGAACTCGTGATCGCCGGTCCACCAGACGATGATGTCGTCCACGACGTGGGCGTCCGTCGCGTCGAGGGCATGCGTGTACTGGGCACGACCAACCTCTATGCGACGGAGGTCGTTCGTCAGCAACCATTGAAGGGCATCGAACGCGCTGTCGCCGCTGACCCGGACAGTTCCCAGATGCGAGACGTCGAAGACGACGGCGTTCTCGCGACAACTGTTGTGCTCCTCGAGCACGCTCCCGTAATCGATGGGCATTGCCCAACCAGCGAAGTCGACGAGTTTGCCGCCCTGTGAACGGTGGACGGATTCGAGTGGACTGTGGTGGTGGCTCGGCTCGGGCTCGCACACGGCGATCGCTCTCCTCATCGTCGGGCTCCGAAGCCTCGCGCGGTGACGAGCCTCAGGCTGAGCCGGCCTCGGACACAGACGGCCCGAGGTCCAGACCGCGGGCGTCCGGCGGTGGGCGCAACGACGGGTGGTCTTCGAGTTGTGAGGGTGGTTCGAGGCCGTACTTCACGAGCAGGTGCAGGTAGTCGCGCTGGTAGAAGATCTTGACCCGCACGTCGGGCTGCTGCTCCCGTAGCCGACGAATCTTGCGGTTCTTGCGCGTGACCAGCTTCTGGTTCAGGGTCGTGATCTCGATGTACAGGTCGTACGCGGGCAGGTAGAAGTCGGGCGAGAAGGCCTGGAGAGGGTTTCCCTCCTCGTCGCGTTCGAGCGTGAAGGTGCGCGGTTCGTAGTCCCAGGTGATCGAGTAGAAGTCGAGGAGTTTCGCGAACTGACGCTCGGAGTTGTGGGCGAACCGCACCTGCTCGTGAGGCAGAGCGCCCTCGACGATCGTCAATCCTCCCCGCCGGCGCGCGGCACAGGCGGCGCGGAGTCCGTCGCAGTTCCGTCGGGCGCGGAGGCGTGTGCACCGTCCCCCGCTGCTGAGAGTTCGACGATCTGGGCGTCGAGTTCGTCCACCATCGAACCGAGCGGAACGATGTTCAGGACTCCCTGGCCCTGGCGGACGAGATCCATGAGGTCGACGCCGGTCCGAGCGATGACAGAGTGCTTCCCGTCGATCACGAGGCTGGCAGCGGCGAGATCGGTGTCGACGTGCTCCCGGAAATAGGCGATGGCCTTGCGTGCGGTCTGAAGAGAGACACCGGCATCGAGAAGGCTCTTGACCACCTTCAGCTCGACGAGGTCACGATACGAGTAGACGCGCTGGGTGCCACTTCCAGCGGCGTCGGCCAGCGAGGGCCGAATCAGATCCGTGCGCGCCCAGTAGTCGAGCTGGCGGTACGTGATCCCGACGATGTCGCAGACCTGCGGACCGCGGTAGCCGTCGGCCGAGACGTCGTGGGTCATGGAGCCGGCCTGTGTCATGGAGTCCCCCTCCGCACGCGGCCACCGGAGCCAGAGTGACAAGCGTGTAGTTACGTCAACGCTACTCGGCGACCCCTGTGGCGTCAACGTTTCCAGCCCGCACGTCGCCCGTCCTCAGGTACTCCCCCAACGCCCTGTGCTGGGCAGCCGTGCCGATCACGATCAGGGTCGTCCCGGCCCGAAGCGACGTGGAGGGCGGCGGATTCGAGTGAAAGGTGCCCTGCGCATCGCGCAGCGCCAGGATCAGGGCGCCCCCGCTCCCGTCGCGGATTCTCGCCTCTGACAGGGCGAGCCCGTCGATCGGCGAGTTCGTCGGCAGAACCATCTCCTCGAGGCTGTATTCGAGCGGCCCCCCGTGCATGACGACGTCGATGAAGTCGGCGACGGCCGGTTGGCGGGCGAACGCCGCGATCCTCTTCGCCCCGATCTCGAGTGGATTCACGACGTGATCGACCCCCGCCTGTACCAACTTCGCCTCGTTGTGCGAGGCGTTGGCCCGTGCCACGACATGGAGGTCGGGGTTCTGCGCCTGAGCCGACAACGCGACGGAGATGGCGTCACCATCCGATTGGAGACTCACGACGAGGATCGCTGCTCGCGCCAAGCCGGCCTCCTCGAGCACGGCGTCGTCGGTGGCGTCGCCGTGAACGGCGAAGTATCCCGCGGCAACCGCCTGGTCGCAGCGGTGTTCGACGGTGTCGACGACGACGACCGGTCCCTCGGACTTCAGGAACTCTGCGATCGTGCGCCCGACACGGCCGTAGCCGCACACGACCGTGTGCCCTTCGAGTCTCGCCAGCTGTCGTTGCATGCGTCGCCTTCCCACCTGGAGCAGTTCACTCTCGAGGACCTCCGCCCACAACGCGGCGAGCGTGTAGAGGACAGCACCGACGCCGAACACGATGAGAGCGATCGTGAAGGCCTGACCGGTGGCGTCGAGGGGTCGGATCTCGGCGAATCCGACGGTCGAGACGGTGACCACCGTCATGTAGAGGGAGTCCATGAAGGACCAGCCCTCGATGAACCAGTACCACGCGGTCCCGGCCGCGGCTATCGCGACCAGAACGAGCAAGCCCAGCCTGATGCGCTGCCGGACGTCCACTACTGGGCGAAGTCCTCGGGGGTCACGTGGTCGAGAAACTCCCGGAACTCCTCGACCTGATCGTCTTCGTCCTCGCTCTCGAACTCCACACCCGCCTCGTCGAGAACCGTGTCCTCCGCGTAGATGGGTACGTCGTCGGCTTGGCGGACCGCCAGCGCAATGGCGTCGGACGGTCGGGAGGAGACCCGAAACGAGGAACCGTCGCGTCGGAGTTCCAGTTCGGCGAAGAACGTCCCCTCCTGGAGTTCGGTGATGATGACCTTGTCGAGGGTGGCCCCGAGGTCGCCGAGGACTGACGTGAAGAGATCGTGGGTCATGGGACGTGGTGTCTCCATGCCCTGGAGTGCGTAGACGATCGCTGTCGCCTCCGGAGGGCCGATGAAGATCGGCAGATGGCGGGGGCCCTCCTCCTCGCGAAGGAGCACAATCGGCTGGTTCGTGGGAACCTCGACGCGTACGCCTACGAGCGACAACGGGATCACGGAAACCTCCTGACGCGCGGGATCCTACCACTGGCCTATTGAGGACCTACCGAGTCCGCGCCGTACCAACGGTGCACGTACTCGTCGACCCGGTCGACGAGATCCTCGCGTTCCACTGTCATGACCGCCGGGAGATTCCGGAAGAGATCGGCGCGGTGCAGTCCGTAGCCGAGCACGTACACGTCGTCGATCTCGATCCCGCGATAGCGAATCTCGTGGGGAACGATCCGGCGCCCGGTTCGATCGAGCAGTGTGCACACGTCCACGCGCCGGGGTCCGAGGCTCTGGAGATGCTTCATGAGGTACGACAGCGTGAGACCGGTGTCGACGATGTCCTCCACGACGACGACATCTCGACCCGTGAGGTCGATCGAGACGTCCTGGAGCAGTCGAACGCGCCCTGAATCAGCTTCGTAGCGGGAGATAGCCAGAAAGTCGATCTCGACGGGCACATCGGTGATCGAGCGGACGAGATCGGCGACGAAAAGAAGAGCGCCCTTCAACACGGCCACCAGCACGACGCCGTCGGGATGATCTCTCTCGATCTCGGCTCCCAGCCGGTGGACGTGGCCTGCAATGGCTTCGGTGCTGAGCAGCGTCTGCGCGCTCACCCGTGCCCGCTCACGCCTCCGGCAGCGCGCCACCGCCACCTCGCGCAGCAGTGCCAGACGGAGATCTCGTCCCAAGGCCGCGAGTTCCGCCATACCTTCCTGAGCGCGAGCGCGCGCTTCGGGATTCCGCTGGCGGAGATAGGGAAGCAGAATCTGCTCGAAGAGCGTCGCCTCACGATCCGCGAACGATCGGTACATGCGCAGGTGGCGAGGCTCGACACCGTGTCGAGCGAACCCCGCGGCAGCGCGGGCGATCACGAAGGAGAGTTCATCGAACAGAACGGGCTCGTGGTCTCCCTCTATCGGCTGCAACAGCCCGAACGACTCGAGCTCGACGACGTCGGACTCCTCGAGCCCGCACGCCGTGGCGAGCTCGGACCGTGTCATCGAAGCCCCCGTCCCGACGGCGGCAAAGGTCTCGGCAGAGTCGGAATCCACGGCACTCTCCTGTGCGAGGTCGGGGAACGGGAGTTCCTCGGGTGCGCGGGTCGCCGCGTCGGGCGGAGCGTCGTCGGTGCCCGCGCGTGATCCACGCCCGGCGCTCGACGAGGCGGGAGCCCGCTTCTTTGCCCTCTTCTTGCCGGATCCGTTCTTCGCGGTCGTTTCGACGGGCTCATCGATGTCGGTGTCGAGTGTCTCCAACCGACCCTTGATGACCTTCAGCGGCAGGTAGTTGTCGCGTTGTTGGAGAAGCACCCACCGGAGTCGTTCGATGTCGCCGTCATAGAACTTCCGGTAGCCCGACGGCGTCCTTTCGGGGTCGATCAGACCCTGGCTCTCCAGGAATCGGATCTTCGAAATCGTGATGTCGGGGAACTCCTCGCGCAGGAGCGTCAGCACCTCGCCGATCGACAGGTGATCGGCCACCGGTTCAGCCTTCGCCGATGTGAAACGCGAGTTGGAAACGGCCGATCTGGACTTCGTCTCCGCTGTGGAGGGGTGCACGCTCCACCCGATCGCGGTTCACGTAGGTGCCGTTCAACGAACCGACATCCTGGATCTCATAGCCGTCGTCGGTTCGGACGAAGGTTGCGTGACGACGTGACACGGTGATGTCGTCGAGAAAGATGTTGGAGTCGGGGTGGCGGCCCGCGGTCGTGGATTCGGTGTCGAGGAGGTACTTGCTCCCGGCGTTGGGGCCGCGTGCCACGAGCAGCATTCCCGTACCTGCGGGAAGCTCGTCGAGGGCCGGGGCGTCGGGGGCACCTTCGGGGTCGAGCGCCGGGAGGTTGACGGTGGTGTCCCCGGTGTGCTGCGGGATCGGGGCGCCACAGGACGAACAGAAGTTCGATCCACCCGGGTTCTCGTGGCCGCACTGTGTACAGATCACGGTCCCAGGCTACCGACGCGTCCGGTACGCGGCAACGATCCTCGGCCACTCAACCTCCACAGGAGGTTGAGGGCGTTCGCTGCTCATCAGTCGGTCAGAGCGCGGTAGGCCGCTGGATCCAGCAGGGACCGGACGTCGGAGGGCTCCAGGAGCTCCAGCTCGAAGATCCAGCCTTCCCCGTAGGGGTCGGAGTTCACCTGTTCCGGTGTCTCCTCGAGCGCCGAGTTCACAGCGGTCACGGTCCCCGTCAGTGGGGCATAGATCTCTGAGACCGCTTTGGTCGACTCCACTTCGCAACATGACGCCCCGGCCACGACCTCGAGTCCGACATCCGGGAGGTCGACGAAGACGACGTCACCCAACGCGTCCTGCGCGTAATCGGTGATGCCCACGCGGGCGGTGGAGCCGTCGAGACGGAGCCACTCGTGTTCGGAGCTGTAGTGCAGGTCGTCGGGAAACTCCATGGTCGCCTCTCACTGTGGAATCGATGGTCGAACTCTCAGCGTAGTGGCGGTACCTCGAGCTCGGTCTGTGCCGTCACGGCGACGGCGATCGAGCCTTCGGCCTGGAGCAGCTCGAGGGCGCCACCTCGAATCGCCAGACCACCCTCGAGTGTCGCCGGGTCACCGATGGCCAACACCTCGAAAGACGGGGGAAGGCGGGTTCCGTCGACGGTCACCGCGCTGGGTTCTCCTCCGAAGCTCGTGGCGGCCCCCACACGCTGGTCGTCGATGGCGATGGCCTCGGCACCGGCGTCACGGAGCTCCTGAACGAGGTCGAGCATGTCTCCCGATTCGAGCTCGCCGTTCGGGTCGTCGATTCTCAGTTTCACACCGGGGCCGCGGGCTCCCACCGTGCCGGCGAGGATCTCGAGCTGTGAGAGCTCACTCTCCGCGGCAGCCCGCGCCAGGGAATCCTGTTCTGCAGAAGACTCGAGAACCTGCAACTGGATCTGGAGGTCCGTGAGCTCTGCTTGGAGCGCCGCGCTCTCGTCGTTGAGGCGGGCGAAGATGACGGTCAGATCCGTTTCGCTCTCGGCTTCGAGCTGCTCACTGAGATCGTCCGCCGTGTTGAGCTGACTGATGAGGAGAAAGCCCATGGCGGCCGCCACGATCGCCACCAGCAGTCTGCCGGCCGTTCCTCCCCGCTCCATGGGCGTCAACCTCCCAGAACATGTCGCCGGATGGCGGCCAGATTCTGGAAGATCCTGATACCGAAGACCACAGCGACGGCGGTGACGAAGTTGACCCCGAGTTGATCGCCGATCCACACGATACCGACGGCAAGCGCGGCGTTGGTCAGGAACGACACAGCGAACACGCGGTCCGAGAAGGTCTGCTCGAGCATCGAGCGCACACCGCCGAAGGCCGAGTCGAGCGCGGCGATCACAAGCACGGCGAGAAACCGCGACTGCTCGGGAGAAATCGTGGGCTGGAACACGAGGGCCAGGACGGCACCGAGCAGCAGTCCGATCAGTGCGTACATCGCGCGTCCTCCAGCAGGTCTGTCATGGGGCGGAACCCGGCTCCACCGGGCTGGCGTATCTGAGGCGTGCCCGGCCCTGGTACCCGGCAACCTCGAGGTCGTCGACCTCCTCGACGCCGAACTGGACGCCGTAACGTTCCGACCATCGTTCGAACTCGTTCGCGATCTTCGAGCCTTCGAAGGTGGTGAGGTCCGCGCCGATCGCGATCACCTCGTACGGTGCGACGAGGGGTCGGAAGTTCACCGTGATGGTGTCGCCACCGTTGCGGATCGCGCTCGTGGCAACCAGCCGCTCCCCTCCCACGGACACGGCTTCCGCCCCTGCTGCCCACAGAGCGTTCGTCAGGCGCTGGAGGTCACGATCGATGATTTGAAACGGCGCGACGCGTCCGTCCTCCGACAGCTCGGACGGTGGGTCATTGAGGGTGATCTTCAGAGCCCGACCGTGACGGGGAGTGAGACCGGCGTCCTGCTGGATCCGCTCCAGTTCGGCGTCCTCGCCCGTGTCCTCGGCGGCCTCCTGCTGGACATCCGTCACCTTCTCGCGCAGCTCGGCCACGTCAGCGTCGAGAGAGTCGATCTCGCCACGACGCGTCTCGATCAGGTCAATGAGCTGTTCACGCCGGGACTCGGCACCCTCGCGACGAGGTGGGTCGATCGTTGCCGCCAGGACGACGAGAAACCCGAGCAAGGCCAGCGTCACGGCCATCGTGGCTCGAACCGGCACCCACGTCCCCTTCCACGACTGCGGCGAAGGCTAGCAACCGCGTCCTGACAGAAGGGGCCGTCAGCGCATTGTCTGACGGATCCGACGCGCATACTCCTGCGCGAGTTGGACTGCCTCGGACTCCGAGGTGCCTTCCGCCCAGACGTGGGTCAGAGGCTCTTCGGGATCCGGCAGCACCAACGCCCAGGACTCGTCGTGCATGACCTTGACGCCGTCGATCAGGAGAACTTCGCGGTCCTTGGTCCTTTCGATCATCGCCCGCATGACGGCACCTTTTCGTTCCCACGGCGTGGGAACTTCCTCGCGAACCACGTGAACGTCGGGCAGAGTCGCGACGATCTCGGAGAGTCGCCGGTCGCCGGCCACCAACAGGCCCAGCAACTTCGCGAGGGTTGCGGTGGCGTCGGAGGCGGGGAGGAAGTCGGCCCAGATGAACCCGCCGTCCGGAGCGACCGCCAGGTCGATCGAGCTGCGGTCGGCGATCTCGGCGACCGCCGACATGGCGAGCTTGGTCCAGACGACCTCGGCGCCGTTGTCTTCGGCGATTCGGCGAGCATGAGCGGTCGTCGACACGGGAAGCGCGATCTTGGCTCCCGGCACGGTCGAGGTGACCAGCGACACCACAGCGAGAGTTGCCTGGGTGGGCGAAAGCGTCCGTCCTGTGTCGTCGACGATTCGCGCCGTCTCTCCATCAGGGTCCAGCACGAGACCCAGATCGCTGCGCGAAGTCCGTACGAGATCCTCGAGAAACGGTCCACGGGTCTCGTCGGCGACGGTGGCCAGAGCCGGCGCCGTGCTCGCGTACGGGTTCACAGCGAGTACTTCCGCCCCGATCTTCGCGAGCACGTTCGGCATGACGATCGACGACGCACCGAAGGAGTAGTCGAGCACGACCTTGAAGCCGCGGGAACGAATCGCCGCGGCGTCGACGGAATCTTCGAGCGCCGCCGTGTAGTACTCGAACGCCCGAGGCGGGAACACGATGTCGCCGATGTCGCCGGCGAATGCCCTGCGGTAGTCCTCGCGGGACAGCAGCCGCTCGATCTTCCGTTGCGCGGCGTCGGGCATGTCGCGTCCGGCGGCGTCGAAGAAGCGAATCTCCACGGAGTTCGGGTCGCCGGGTGCGAGCCGGACCGTGATCCCTCCCTGCGCCCGTTCACTCCGTACGTGGAAACGCGTGAGCGGTACCGGCGCCAGCTCGAGATCTTCCACGCGGATGCCGGCCATGTTCAGTCCGGCGATGACCGCTCGCTTCAGGGAACGAGCGGCTCTGCTCGTATCCCGACTGACGGTGACCACCGACCCCTTCTTGAGCGCGGTGCCGTACGCGCCGGCCAGGCGTACCGCCACCTCGGGAGTGATGTCGACGTTCGCGAGCCCCCGTACGCCCCGCGCACCGAAAAGTGTCCGCGCGCCGTGGCTCTCCCACACGATCGACGCCGTGACGACAGCCCCGGCGTCGACGGACTTGAACGGAAAGATCTTCACGCCGGGGTTGAGCACCGCTCCGTCCCCGACGAACGTCTCGTCGCCGAGAACGACGCCTTCCTCCACGTGGACACCCTGTCGTACGTCGACAGACCGACCGGCGACGCAGCCGCGCATCCGCACCGAGGAGGCCAGATACCCGTGGTCGTGGATCACGCTGCGTTCGACGAACGCGTCATGCTTCACGACGACATCGGTTCCGAGGACCGTGTATTCACGCAGGTGCGCGTCGGCCTCGACAATGCAGTTGTCGCCGATCACGACCGGGCCGTCGACGCGTGCCCGGGGATCGATGTCGGACCCCTCCCCCATCCAGACGTTCTCACTGATCCGGAATCCCGCGATGTCGACTTTGACGGTTCCGTCCAGAACGTCGGCGTGGGCGCTCAGGTAGGCCTCGAGAGTGCCGACGTCTTCCCAGTAACCGTCGGCCACGTGGCCGTGAATCGAGAGCCCCTGATCGAGCATGGCGGGGAAGACGTCACCCGAGAAGTCGACGACCTCGCCCTCGGGGATGAAGTCGAAGACCCGGGGTTCCAGCACGTAGATACCGGTGTTGATGGTGTCGGAGAAGACCTGTCCCCAGCCCGGCTTCTCGAGGAATCGTTCGATGGATCCGTCCTCGCGGGTGATGACGATGCCGAACTCGAGAGGGTTGTCGACGCGCTTCAGGGCAATCGTGGCGTCAGCTCCGGAATCGCGGTGCGACTTCAGAACCTCGGTGAGATCGATGTCGGTGAGCACGTCGCCCGAGATCACCATGAACGTGTCGTCGAGTTCGGCTGACGCGTTGCGGACCGACCCCGCGGTTCCCAGAGGAGTCTCTTCGGTGGCATAACGGATCCGCACGCCGTACTCGGAGCCGTCGCCGAAGTAGGTCCGGATCTGGTTTGCCAGGTAGGCGACCGTCACCACGATGTCGTCGAGGCCGTGTTCGGTGAGCAACCCCACGATGTGCTCCATCATCGGCCTGTTCGCCAGTGGCATCATCGGCTTGGGTTGGGTGTTGGTGAGCGGGCGGAGTCGGGTCCCTTCGCCACCTGCCATGATCACGGCCTTCATCACTCCGACCCTACGCCGGTTCGTGCGTCACGGCCCTCACGAAGCGCCTCGAGGGCGGCCGGGACGTAGAGGGCCGCCGACCAGAGACTGAGCGCGAGCCCGCCGATCGAAAAGCACCAGGCCCCGACCAGCCACAGGTCCGCGAGCACGGTCGTCGATTCCGCGAGCAGGAACATGGGAAGGCCGAACATCAGAGCGAAGGTACCGGCCTTGCCCGCCCAGATGACGTCGATCCGTCGAGCCCCCGCTGCGGCGAGTGCAAGGACCGCGATGGTCACGAACAACTCCCGAACCAGGACGAGGAGAAGGATCCAACGAGGAGCACTACCGTCGATCAGGAGCCCGATGACCGCCGCAAACAGGAGAACCCGATCCGCGATGGGGTCGATGATCCGCCCGAGCTCGGACTCCTGGTCGAAGTGGCGGGCGATGTAGCCGTCCACCCAGTCCGTCGCGCCGAGAACACCGAGGAGTATCGCGGCGGCCACTCCGTCGTTGTGGCCCAGGAGGAGCCAGAGGAACACGGGAACCAGCAGCAGACGCAACAACGTGATGACATTCGGAACCGTCAGGACGCGGCTGCTCGCCCTCGCACGCTGGTTCATGGCGCGTCGATCGTAGCGCCGACCATCGCGAGATGGCTGCTCTCGAACCCAGGTGCGGACGCGAACGATCCACGAGAGGATCGGACGACGTCGGAGCGCTATCCCTCCCGTGGATGGATCGGTCCGGTCGCATCGCGTAGTGACGGTGCGCTACGGCCGGCGTTGACGGCCACGATCTCGGCGCAGATCGACACCGCAGTCTCTTCGGGGGTCGTGGCGCCGAGATCGAGACCGATGGGCGACCACAGCCGTTCGAGTTCCTCGGCATCGATCTCGGCGCTGCGCAGACGTCCCATTCGTTCGTCGTGCGTACGACGCGAGCCCATGGCTCCGATGTACCCCACCGCGGTCTCCAGAGCCGCCGTGATCGCCGGAACGTCGAATCGGTGGTCGTGGGTGAGGACGCACACTGCATCCCGGGGCCCGAGCTCCGCCCCGACTCGGGCCAGGTAGCGGTCGGGCCATTCGCTGACGACCTCGTGGGCGGCCGGAAAGCGCTCCGCCGTGGCGAACACCTCGCGGGGATCGACGACACTCACCCGGTACCCGAGCAGCGTGGCCACCTGTGTCAGCGATGCGGTGAAGTCAACAGCCCCGAAGATGATCATCCGCGGAGGATCGTCGAAGGCGTGGACGAACACCTCCACCTCCTGCCTCCGCGCCTCCCCCTGCGTTCCGTAGTGGCGGAGCCCGGTCCTGCCTGCTGTCAGCTCCGCCCGAGCGTCGCGCACAGCGACGTCATCGAGGCGCTCGTCACCCAGAGAGCCACGGACCTGGTCACCCGGGCCGACGGTGAGTGTGGCGCCGGGGTCGGGCCCCCGCACCTGGGTCACCCACACGAATCCGGGGTCGGACGCCTGGTCAGAAGCGCTCCATGCGTCGAAGCCCAGAATGCACCGGTCGTCGATCGGCTCCACGAAGACGTGGAGGGTCCCGCCGCAGGTGAGGCCGACGCCGAAAGCCTCGTCGTCGGAGATCCCGTAGGTCGCCAGGCGCGGGTCGCCGGAGCCCAGCACCGCCAGGGCATCACCGTGCAGGGCACCTTCGACACATCCGCCCGAAACCGAACCGGCCACGTCGCCACCGTCGTTGACAGCCATCGCCGCCCCCGCCGAGCGTGGTGCCGATCCGTCGACGGCGATGACCCTGGCGAGCGCCATGGCACGCCCTTCGCTACGCCACCGACGCACGGCGTGCACGACGTCTCTCATGATCCCGGAGGCTAGACGCGCTTTGCTGTCGCTCTCGCGCTCCTGCGGAGGCCGAGAGCGTCGGTAGTCTCGGGAGATGTCCGTTCCGACTCGCCGATTCGGTCGTGGCCTCCTGGGGCCACTGGTGGCGCTGGTCGTTCTCGGCGCCGCCTGTTCGGGAGGTGGCGGCTCTGAGGACTCCGCATCGACCGAGCCGGTGGCTCCGACCACCACTGTCCCACCGACCACCGCGCCGGCGCCGAGCTACCGCAGCGTCGTCGCCACGGCGCAGGTCCCCGAAGTCGCCGTCTTCGCGGAACCCGGGGCAGCCGACACGACATATCGATTGGCGAACCCGACCGAGACCGGCGGACCTCTCGTGTTTCTCGTCGACGAGCAACTCCCCGACGGGTGGATCAACGTGCTCCTCCCGGTGCGACCCAACGGGACGACGGGCTGGGTCCGCGCCGAAGACGTGGAATTGGCAACCAACGACTTCAGGGTCACGGTCGAGCTCGATGCCCATCGGATCACCCTGACGCGCGGGGAGGAGGTGCTCGTGCAGGAGCCCGTGGGCGTTGGTCGTGGCGACGCTCCCACTCCGGGTGGTCGCTTCTACATCAAGGAGCTTCTGCAGCCGCCGGAGCCCGGCTCCGTGTACGGCCCGTACGCGTACGGACTGTCCGGATTCTCCAACGTCTTGGAAAGCTTCAACGGCGGCGACGGCGTGATCGGCATCCACGGCAACAACGACCCTTCCTCCATCGGTGGCGATGTGAGCTCGGGCTGCATCCGTCTTCACAACGACGTCATCACACGTATGGTCGAGGAGATAGGCATTCCTCTCGGCACACCTGTCGAGGTCGTGGCCTGAGCGCTCATCGGCTGGCCGAACGACGACGGAACTGCGAACCTTGAGGCATGGCCACCGCACGTGCGTCACGCACACCGAATCCGAACGCGATGAAGTTCACACTCGATGTGACTCTCCCGGCCGAGATCGACGTCCGTGCCGGCGACGATCCGGATGACCCTTTCGTCTCCGCCGTTCTCGGCCTGGACGGAGTCGAGGCGGTCTTCGGCGTCGGCGACTTCGTGACGGTCACGCGGGCAGCGGATGCGGATTGGGACCCGATCGTCTGCGCCGTCGAGGAGGCGGTGTGCGAGCACCTGGCCGACACCGGCGGGACCACAGGTGAGGACCGTGTGACCGCTGCGCAGAAGCTGCTGCGCGAAGCGGCCTCCACTCCGCAGCCGACCCCCGTCGAGATCCGCAGCGATCCCTCGTGACGAGTGGCGGCCGGGAGTCCCCTGCCGTGGCGGAGACCCACCTGTCGACCGTGGTCCTCGTGGGAGACCGGGCGTACAAGGTGTTGAAGCCCGTCGCGTTCGATTTCGTCGATCTCTCGACGCTCGAAGCGCGATGGGCGGCGTGCGAACGTGAGGTGGCGTTGAACAGCCGAATCGCACCGGACGTGTACCGGGGGGTGGCGACCTACCGGGGACCGAACAGCGAGCGCGCCGAGCCCGTCATCGTGATGGAACGCATGCCTGCCGAGCGTTCTCTCGAGCGTCTGGCGCGTGAGGGCGCCGACGTGGGCGAATGTGTCCACGACATCGCCCGCACTCTGGCCGCGTTCCACGCCGGAGCGGACCGATCACCCGGCGTCGTCGCACACGGCCGTCCCGAAGCGGTCCGCGCGGCCTGGGTCGGCAACGTCACGGAACTGAAGCACCTCCTGGGGTCGCTCGACTCCGAGATGCTCATCACGCTCGACGAGACCGACGCGCTCGGACGGCGCTATCTCGCCGGACGTGAGGCGTTGTTGGAACGGCGCATCGCCGACGGGGCGGTCTGTGACGGTCACGGCGACCTGCTCGCAGCCGACATCTACTGTCTCGAGAGCGGTCCGGAGATCCTCGACTGCCTGGCGTTCCGAGACGACTTCCGTGCCGCCGACGTCGTGTGCGACGTGGCATTCCTCACCATGGACCTCGAGCGTCTGGGCCGACCGGATCTCGCGCACCGCCTGCTCGACGACTACCGGGAGTTCAGTGGGGACACCTCTCCCGCCTCACTCACCGAGTACTACGTGAGCTTCCGGGCTCTGATCCGCTCGAAGGTCGCGGTCCTGCGGGCACTCGCCGGCGACGAGTCAGCAGCGCGCGAAGGCCACGACCTGCTCAATGCAGCACGCGAGCATGCCCGTCGGGCCACGGTGCGTCTGGTCCTGGTCGGAGGGCTGCCGGGGACCGGGAAGTCGACACTCGCCGCCGGTCTCGCTGACGACACGGGCTTCGTGCTCCTCCGGTCCGATGTCGTACGCCGGGAACTGGCGCGCGAACTCTCCCCCCGGTACGACGACGCGTCCAAGGATGCCGTCTACGACGAGATCCTCGATCGCGCCTCGACGCTTCTGGCGCACGGTGAGAATGTGATCGTCGACGCATCCTGGACCGCAGAGCGATACCGCCGGCAAGCGGAGACGGTCGGGATGAACGCGAAGGCGGATGTTCTCGCGATCCGAACTGACCTCGATCAAGAGGAGGCAGCGGAAAGGATCGGGGCACGGATGGCAACCGGAGCCGACGAGTCCCAGGCGACTCCGCAGATTGCCGCGCGTCTCGCCCACGACGCCGATCCCTGGCCCGAGGCACACGTTCTCGACACCTCGGGGAGTCGTGACGACACGCGGCGTTCGGCGCGAACGATCATCGGGTCGGTTCCCGACGTGTGAGGTTCGTCAGGCGCGGGCTTCCAGTTCTGCGACCCTGCTCTGAACGGCGAGGACGCTGTCGGGGTTGAGCGATATCGAGTCGATCCCCGCATCCACGAGCAACTCCGCGAATTCGGGATGGTCGCTCGGAGCCTGACCGCAGATCCCCACCTTGCGCCCGTGCTCGTGCGCGACCTCGATCACCTGCCGGATCATCGTGACCACCGCGTCGTTGCGTTCGTCGAAGAGGTGGGCGAGCAACTCGGAGTCGCGGTCGACGCCGAGCACGAGTTGGGTGAGGTCATTGCTGCCGATCGAGAAGCCGTCGAACCGTTCTGCGAACTGGTCGGCGAGAACGACGTTGGAGGGGATCTCACACATCACGTACACCTCGAGGCCGTGCTCTCCCCGGCGCAGACCCTCGTCGGCCATCACCTCGAGCACACGGTCGGCCTCCAAGGTCGTACGACAGAAGGGGATCATCACGAGGACGTTGTCGAGCCCCAGCTGTTCGCGCAGCCGGCGGATGGCGCGGCATTCGAGGCGAAAGCCGTCGCGGTAGCGGTCGTCGTAGTAGCGCGACGCTCCGCGGAACCCGATCATCGGATTGTCCTCGTCGGGTTCGAAGTCGGTACCGCCCAGAAGGTCGGCGTATTCGTTCGTCTTGAAATCGCTCATCCGGATGATGACGGGATCGGGATGCTGGGAGGCAGCGAGGCGTGCCAACCCGGAGGTGAGTCGGTCGACGAAGTACTCGCTCGGCTCGTCGTAGTCGCGAGTCAGGCGTGTGATCTCGGCGCGCACGTCCGGATCCGATACCCGGTCGAGGTGTGCGAGAGCCATCGGGTGGATCTTGATGGCGTCGTTGATGACGAACTCCATCCGTGCGAGACCGATCCCCCGCACCGGTAGCTTCCACCAGCGGAACGCAGCGTCGGGGCTGGCGATGTTGAGCATGATGCGCGTGCGTGTCTCGGGGACCTTCGTCACGTCCAGCTCGAGTGTCTCGAATTCGAGAGAGCCCTCGTAGACCTGTCCGGTCGGGCCTTCCGCGCACGACACCGTCACCTCCCGGTCCTCCGCGAGCTCGGCTGTGGCGTGTCCGGTGCCGACGACGGCAGGTACACCGAGCTCCCTGCTCACGATGGCGGCGTGGCAGGTGCGGCCGCCGTGGTCCGTGACGATCGCCCCGGCCCGGCGCATGATCGGCATCCAGTCGGGATCGGTCATGGTGGCGACGAGGATGTCGCCGTCCTCGAAACGCCCGAAGTCGTCGGGAGAACCGATACGCCGAACGGAGCCGACCGCGATGCCGTTGCCCACGGCGGTCCCGCTGAGCAGCACGGTGCCGGACTCGGTCAGGTGACTCATCTGGAGTGCGTCGCCGCGACGGGACTCGACGGTTTCGGGTCGTGCCTGGAGGATGAACAAGCGACCGGTATCGCCCTCCTTCGCCCATTCGATGTCCATCGGCCGCTCGTAGTGGCGTTCGATCGCTACCGCCCAGCGCGCCAACGTGAGCACTTCCTCGTCCGCGAGGACGAGGCGCGCCCGTTCCTCACCGGAGGTCGGAACGTTGACGGTCCCCCCCTCGGTGTAGACCATGCGCTGTTCTTTCGAGCCTCTGTGCCGATCGATGATCGGGACGGTCGCGGGATCGTCGAGTGCTCCCTTGAAGACCCAGAAGGCGTCGGGGTCCACTGCACCTTGCACCACGTTCTCCCCCAGGCCCCACGCGCCTTCGATGACCACGACGCCGGGGAAGCCGCTCTCGGGATCGAGTGTGAACATGACGCCCGAGGCACCCGTACCCGCTCTGATCATCCGCTGTACGCCCACGGAGAGGGCCACCTCTGTGTGATCGAATCCGTGTTCCTCCCGATAGGCGATTGCCCGGTCCGTGAACAGCGAAGCGAAGCAGCGCCGGATGCTGTTCAGCAGCGCATCGTGACCCCGAACGTTGAGATAGGTCTCCTGTTGGCCGGCGAAGCTGGCATCGGGAAGATCCTCCGCGGTGGCGCTGGAGCGAACGGCGACATCGAGGTCGAGCTCTCCCGAAGACTCAGCATCCCGGCTACCGCGCACGAGGTCCCGGTACGCGTCCCTGACTCCCTCGACCAGGGCATCGGGAAGTGTGCCCTCGAGGAAGGCCCTCCGCACGGCGGCTCCGACCGTCCGCAGCGATACTCCCGCGGCGAGGGCGGCAATCTGTTCCTTCAGAACCAGATCCAGACGGTTCTCCCGCACGAACGCCCGGTACGCGGCCGACGTCGTCGCGAATCCGCCGGGGACGTCCACGCCCTCGCTCTGCAGCGACCGAATCATCTCCCCGAGCGAAGCGTTCTTGCCTCCGACGGCCGACACATCGTCCATTCCGACCTCGTCGAGGCCGACAACCCACCTATCGTCCACCGGATCCTCCCTCCCCCGGGCCGGGTCAGCAGTGCGGCTTGGCCGTTAGCCTGCGGCCCGCGGGTCTTCTGGCCCTTCACGCGCGTGGTGTCGAGCGTAGCGTCAACACAGCACGACGATGCAGGAAGGCGATGCACAGCGACACGGGGAGAAGCAAAGGGAATCGATGCCGGAGCTGTTGACGACGCCGACGGAGACCCGAGCCTGCCTCGACGGGAACGAGGCTGTGGCGCGCGTCGCCCACGCCCTGAGTGAAGTCATCGCGATCTACCCGATCACGCCTGCCTCCCCCATGGGCGAGCACGCTGACGCGTGGTCGGTCGCCGGACGCCGAAATCTGTGGGGTACGGTTCCCGAGGTCATCGAGATGCAGGCGGAAGGCGGTGCGGCGGGCACGCTGCATGGTGCCGTGACCGAAGGCGCACTCGGAACCACGTTCACGGCGTCGCAGGGTCTGCTTCTCATGATTCCCAATCTTTTCAAGATCGCGGGCGAGCTGACCCCCGCGGTCGTGCACGTCGCCGCCCGGACAGTCGCCACCCACGCGCTGTCGATCTTCGGTGACCACAGTGATGTCATGGCCGCTCGCTCGACGGGCTGCGCCATGCTCTGCTCGTCATCGGTGCAGGAGGCCCACGACTTCGCTGCCGTGGCCCACGCATCGACACTGGCAGGTCGGATTCCGTTCCTCCACTTCTTCGACGGCTTCCGTACGTCGCACGAAATCGACACGATCCGGATCCTCGAGGACGACGACCTTCGTGCTCTTGTCGACGATGACGATCTCCTCGCCCACCGGGCACGGGGCCTCGACCCCGAGAAGCCGGTTCTTCGCGGCTCGGCGCAGAACCCGGATGTGTTCTTCCAGGCGCGCGAGGCGGCAAACCCCTTCCATGAGGCTCTCCCCGACATCGTCGCCGACCGCATGGAGCGTCTCGTCTCGCGAACAGGTCGCCGCTACGGACTCGTCGACTATGAGGGGGCACCGGATGCCGAGCGGGTCGTCGTGCTGATGGGCTCCGGAGCAGGGGCGGCCCGGGAAGCCGTGCGCGCACTTGCTTCAAACGGTGAGCGCGTCGGGGTCGCCGTGATCCGGCTCTTCCGGCCGTTCCCCACCGACGCACTTCTCGATGCGCTTCCCGACACGACCCGTGCCGTCGCCGTGCTGGATCGAACGAAGGAGCCGGGGGCCGTCGGCGAGCCCTTGTTCACCGACGTCGCCGCCGTGCTCGCCGAAGCGGCTTCCACCGGTCGACTCGCCGCACCGATACCGGTCATCGGTGGTCGTTACGGGCTCTCCTCCAAGGAGTTCACACCCGCGATGGTGAAGGCGGCGCTGGATGAGCTCGGGCAATCTGAGCCGCGGCGTCGTTTCACACTGGGGATCACCGATGACGTCACGTGGACGAGCCTGTCCGTCGACGAGGAGTTCCGAACCGATGCGGCACTCACGCGAGCCGTTTTCTACGCACTCGGCTCCGACGGAACGGTGAGTGCCAACAAGTCGACCATCAAGATCATCGGGGAGCAGGCGGGTCTCGAAGCCCAGGGTTACTTCGTCTATGACTCGCGGAAGGCCGGAGCCACGACGGTGTCGCATCTGCGCTTCGGACCCGACCCGATCGACTCCACGTATCTGGTGGAGGAAGCCGATTTCGTGGCGTGTCACCAGTTCTCCCTTCTCGACGACCTCGATGTCCTTGCGACGGCGCGGCGGGGCGCGACGTTCCTGCTCAACGCCCCCTATCCGGTGGATGAGGTGTGGGATCGGCTCCCCCTCGAGGTTCAGGAAGACGTCATCGCCAAGGATCTCGATGTCCGTGTCGTGGACGCTCACGCCATCGCGGACGATCTCGGTCTCGGCGGGCGTATCAACACCGTCATGCAGACCTGTTTCTTCGCGCTGACCGATGTTCTCGACACCGACATGGCTCTCGTGCACGTGAAGGAAGCGATCGAAAAGGCCTATGCGAAGGCGGGCTCCGAGGTGATTCGGCGGAACTGTGGGGCGGTTGACAGGGCACTCGATGCTCTCGCCCGGGTCGAGGTCCCCGCGGCACCGTCCAGCCCGATCCGCCGTCGAAGCCGCATTCCCGACGATGCGCCCGACTTCGTGCGACGTGTCACGGCCCGCCTGCTCGCCGGTGAGGGTGACCTCCTTCCTGTCAGCGCGTTGCCCGTCGACGGAACATTCCCGACGGGGACCGCCGCGTTCGAGAAGAGGCGCCTGGCCCGCGAGATCCCGATCTGGGATCCGGAGATCTGCATCGACTGCGGGAAGTGCGCCTTGGTCTGCCCCCACGCGGCGATCCGCATGAAGGTGTACGAACCCGACGCGCTCGAGACCGTGTCCGGTGAGCTCCCCACCAAGGCGTTTCGATCGCGCGAGGTCGACGACATGGCGCTGACGATCCAGGTGGCACCCGACGACTGCACGGGATGCGGGATCTGTGTCGACGTCTGCCCGGCGAAGAGCAAGTCCGAGGTTCGTCACAAGGCCATCAACATGGAGAGGGCCGACGCCCACCGTGACGTCGAACGTGAGCGTTTCGAGCGGTTCCTTGCACTACCCGAGATCGATCGGAGCCTGCTCGCCCACGACTCGGTCAAGGGCTCCCAGGTTCTCGAACCGCTGTTCGAGTTTTCCGGTGCGTGCGCCGGATGTGGGGAGACGCCCTACCTCAAGCTCCTCACCCAACTCTTCGGCGAGCGTCTCGTGGTGGCGAACGCCACTGGTTGCTCCTCGATCTACGGAGGGAACCTTCCGACGACACCGTGGTCGGCGAACGCAGACGGGCGCGGTCCCGCGTGGTCGAACTCGCTCTTCGAGGACAACGCCGAGTTCGGACTCGGAATCGGTCTGGGGATCGAGCGGCATGCCTCCCAGGCCGAAGAGCTCCTACGCGCGCTCTCCCCCACAGTCGGTTCTGATCTGGCGACGGAGATCCTCGAGGCCGACCAGTCCACCGAGGCCGAGATCGCCGAGCAGCGCAACCGCATCGAGGCGTTGCGGTCGCGACTCGACGCCCTGAGAGACAACCCCGAGGCGGTGCGCCTCCTCAGCGTGGTCGGACGGCTGTTGCGAACGAGTGTCTGGATCGTCGGTGGCGACGGATGGGCCTACGACATCGGATTCGGTGGCCTCGACCACACTCTCGCCTCGGGCCGTGATGTCAACGTCCTCGTGCTCGATACCGAGGTCTACTCGAACACCGGCGGACAGGCATCGAAGGCGACGCCACGCGCGGCGGTGGCCAAGTTCGCCGCTGCGGGCAAGGACACCCCGAAGAAGGACCTCGGAGCGATCGCCAGGGCGTACGGCAACGTCTACGTCGCGCAGATCGCTCTCGGTGGCAACGACGTCCAGTCGGTCAAGGCACTCCTCGAAGCCGACGCGTGGCCGGGCCCGTCGCTCGTGATCGCCTATTCCACGTGCATTGCCCATGGGATCGACATGTCACGGTCGATGAACCACCAGAAGGACGCGGTGCGCAGCGGCTACTGGCCCCTGTATCGCTTCCATCCGGGAACAGCGGAGCACGAGCACCCCTTCCATCTCGACTCGCACACGCCCGCGACCCCGTTCCGTGACTTCGCCCGAGCAGAAGCGCGCTTCGCCGTCCTGGCCCGCTCCGACCCCGATCGCGCCGAACAGCTCGCGGAGCTGGCCCAGGCCGATATCGATGAACGCTGGCGTTTCTACGAGCAGCTCGCCGGTGTCGAACGAAGTGTCCCCCAGGTCTCCCCACACGAGGAGGACGACTCGTGAGCTCATCGCACGTACCCGATCTCAGGACCCGGTACCTGGGTCTGGAGCTGCGTTCGCCCCTCGTGGCGTCTGCATCGCCCGCTACCGGCACCGTCGATGGGATGGTGCGCCTGGAAGCGGCGGGTGCTGCCGCCGTCGTTCTTCCGTCCCTGTTCGAGGAACAACTCACCCACGATCAGGTCGAGGTCCAGGCCTACCTCGATGCGGGGAGTGAGAGTTTCGGCGAGGCCCTGTCCTTCGTGCCCGAGGTGACCGACTACAACACGGGCCCCGAGCGGTATCTGGGCCTACTCGGAGAAGCCCGCGAGCGGCTTTCGATTCCGGTGATCGCGAGCCTGAACGGCACGACACTGGGCGGGTGGGCGCACTATGCCCATCTGTGTGAACAGGCGGGCGCCGACGCGTTGGAGCTCAACGAATACCTCCTCGCCGCCGATCCGTCGGATTCTCCGGATGTTGTCGAGGGGCGGTACCTGGAGTTGGTCGAAGCGGTTGTCGCCTCGGTCGACATCCCCGTGGCGGTGAAGCTCTCGCCGTACTTCACGTCGTTCGGCCATCTCGCTCGTCGGCTCGTCGATGCCGGAGCAAGTGGGCTCGTGCTGTTCAACCGCTTCACCCGTCTCGACGTGGATCTCGACACGCTGGAACTCCATCTCCCCGTAGACCTCAGCACCCCGCAGGCTCTGGGCCTACCATTGCGCTGGACCGGGATGCTCTTCAGCAGCGTCGATGCCTCACTGGCAGTCTCCGGTGGCGTGCATTCGGGTCTCGATGCGGCGAAGGCACTCCTCGTGGGGGCCGATGTCGCCATGACGACGTCGGCCGTGTTGAAGGGCGGTGCGGCGGCACTCACCGGAATCGAGGCGGAACTGACCGAGTGGCTCACTGAACACGAGTACGAGTCCGTTGCTCAACTTCGGGGAAGTGTCAGCCGGGCACGCGTGCCCGATCCCTCCGTCTACGAACGCGCCAACTACGTCCACTCACTCACGCGCTACGCCAGCCGCTTCCAGCCGCGATAGGGCTCCCACACAGAACCGGAGGTCGAGTCATGAACGAGATCGTGGTCGGAACGGACGGCTCGGACGGCTCCCGTCGAGCCGTGGAGTGGGCTGCCGGCGAGTCGGCCATGCGGGACTGCCCGCTCGTCATCGTCGCCGCGTGGGAGATCCCTGTTCTGATCGATGGGAGCGCTCCTGTGTGGGGTGCTACCGATTGGTGGGACGCCCTGCGCGAAGACGCCGAGGAACTCGGCGCGACGATCGCAGCGGAATGCGCGCCGGGGCTCGACCCCGAGGTGCGTGTGATCGAGGGCCCGGCGGCCCGTGTGCTCGTCGACGTCGCACAGGATGCCGACCTGCTCGTGGTGGGCTCCCGAGGACGCGGCGGTTTTTCGAGCCTGCTGTTGGGCTCTGTGAGCAGCCAGTGCGCGCATCACGCGCCGTGCCCTGTGGTCATCGTGCCCGAATCAGCGGGGCAACCCTGACCAGTGGGTTCCGCGATCAGCAGATCCGAGGTAGTTGATCGGCGGTGAGCATCAGGAGCGGGCGCGTGACGCCGAGGCCCGTGCGCAGGTGCACCGCGGCGGGGCCCGATTCCACCCGCCCGATAGCAACAGCCTGCCTTCCGATTGGATGCTCTCGGGCGGCCGCCACGACGGCGTCGGAGCTGTCCGATCCGACCATCGCGACGCATACGCCCTCGTTCGCGACGTAGAGGGGATCGATTCCGAGCGTCTCACAGGCTGCGCGGACAGGGTCCTGGACGGGAACCGCCTCGTCGTCGATGGTGATGGTGACACCGGCGGACGCGGCGAGCTCATTGAGAACGGTCGCCACACCTCCTCGCGTCGCATCTCGGAGGCAGTGGACGGAGCCCGCGGTCCGCATCACGTCGACGAGTTCCGTCAGTGGCGCCGTGTCGCTGCCGACGTCGACCTCGAAGTCGATGCCCGCCCGTCGCGACATCACGGCGACGCCGTGGTCTCCCACGGGACCCGACACGATGACGACGTCGCCGTCCTCGATGTGCTCGGGCCCGAGATGCACGCCCTCCGGCAAGGTGCCTATGCCGGAGGTGACGATGAAGATGCCGTCGGCCCCACCCCGCTCCACGACCTTCGTGTCCGCTGCGACGAGCCGAATCCCGGCGGTGGTGCACGCGGCGCCCATGGATTCGGCAATCCGCCCGAGGTCGTCGGTGGGAAACCCTTCCTCCAGGATGAAAGCGGCCGAGAGGAACGCCGGGCGTGCTCCCATGACCGCCAGATCGTTGACGGTGCCGTTGACGGCCAACGCCCCGATGTCGCTGCCTGGAAAGAACGCCGGCTGGACCACGAAACCGTCGGTGGTGAACGCAAGGCGCGTGCCTTCCACGTCGACCACCGCGGCGTCACCGAGGCGCGCCAGTTCGGGATCGCCGAAAGCCGGATGGAACAGCGATCGCACGAGATCGGCCGACAGACGACCGCCACTGCCGTGGCCGAGCAGAACCTGGTCACCGGGAGGCAAGGGAGCAGGGCACGCGAAGGCGATCGGAGCGGAGCGGCTCGCCGAGGCGTCGAATTCGCTCATGCGGGTGCGGTGGTCGGTGTCCGTCCGGCCAGGTGGTAGGCCGCGCACGCACCCTCGGACGACACCATCGGGGCGCCCAGAGGGTGTTCGGGAGTGCAGTCGCGGCCGAACGCGGGACACTCGTCGGGTTTCGCCCGACCCTGGAGGACGAGTCCGGCGATGCAGCGCTCGGACTCCTCCACAGCGACACCGGTGGCCGGGAACCGGTGCGCGGCGTCGAAGTGCCGGAACAGCTCACGGAGGCGGAGACCCGATTGCGGAAGCACACCGATGCCGCGCCACGCCCGGTCGCAGGGTTCGAAGACCTCGCGGACGACCTCGCGAGCGGTCGCATTGCCACCCTCGTGCACAGAACGAACATACTGATTCTCGACGTCCGCCCGACCCGTCTCGAGTTGCTCGACGGTCATGGCCACGCCTTCCAGGAGATCCACGGGCTCGAAGCCTGTGACCACGATCGGAACTCCGAATCCGCTCGTGATCGGTTCGTACTCACCCCAACCCATCACGGTGCACACGTGCCCCGGAGCGAGAAACCCCTGCACCCTGTTGCCCGGCGCCGAGAGGATGGCCACCATCGCCGGAGGGACGAGAACGTGGGCGACGAGGACCGAGAAATTCCCGATACCGAGGTCGGCCGCGCGTCGCACCGCCATGGCGTTGGCGGGAGCCGTGGTCTCGAAACCGACCGCGAAGAAGACGACCTCACGGTCGGGCTCGCTCCGCGCGATCTCCAGAGCGTCGAGTGGCGAATAGACCACGCGGACGTCGGCACCGGCTGCGCGGGCCCGCAGGAGATCGTCGTGTGAGCCCGGCACGCGCAACATGTCACCGAAGGAGCAGAGCGTCACGTCGGGTCGGCGAGCCAGCTCGAGAGCGTGGTCGATCACCCCCAGCGGGGTGACGCAGACGGGACAACCTGGACCGTGGACGAGCTCGACCGTGTCGTCGAGCAACTCGTCCAGACCGGTTCGTACGAGGGTGTGTGTCTGACCACCGCAGACCTCCATCAGCGTCCATTTCTTCGACGCGGTCTCGCGGATGCGAGCGAGAAGGCTTCGAGCGACGTCGCTGTCGCGGTATTCGTCGACGAAACGCATCAGGGAGCTCGGGCCGTGTCGGTGGGAGTGCCGAGCTCGTCGGCGAGCTGGGCCTCGGACAGCAGTGCGTAGGTCCGCTCGGCTTCGACCTCGTCGACAACGGAGATGGCGAATCCGACGTGGACGATGACGAAGTCGTCGATGGCGACCTCGGGCGTGTAGGCGAGACACACGTCGCGACGGACCCCGCCGAAATCAACGACGCCCATGGGCAAGGCGTCGTCGTCGTGGCGCTCGATCACCCGCCCGGGGATACCGAGGCACATCTCAGCCGTGTCCTTCGGCTACGGCTGAGCGGGCGCGCGCCACATGGACCTGACCGAGCGCCAGTCCGCCGTCACCGGGAGGTACGGCCTGCGGCCAATACACCTCGAAGCGCCGAGCCAGGAGACGTTCGGCAGCCTCATCGAGGAGCAGACCATTGGCGAACACTCCCCCACCGAGGCAGACGCGATCCAGGCCCGTACGCTCCCGCAGCTGGTCGCACACGGCGACGATCGCGCCGGCCAAAGAGTGGTGGAAACGTCCCGAGATGTCGGCGACCGACCTCCCCGCGATGCGGTCGTCGATGACAGCCGCCACGAGTGCTCGGGTGTCGATGACGAGCCGTCCCTGGTGGGTATCGAGCGGGACGGGATAGGCACCACGTGCCGTGGCGTCGGCGGCCTGTTCGAGCAGGATGGCCGGTTGACCTTCGTAGCTCGGCGTTCGGCCCAGGCCCAGGAGTGCGGCCACGGCGTCGAAGAGACGGCCTGCCGACGTGGTGGGTGGCGCGACACGGGGAGATCGACTCTGCGCGGCGAGTGAATCCATGTCGCGGTCTGTGAGCGTGTCGGAGAACAGTGCGCGTGCCTCGGTCAGCCTGGACGCATCGACAGCGTGCGCGAACGCCATCCGATTCGGCTCGCGAACAGCCGCGTCTCCTCCGGGTTGTGCGACGGGTCGCAGATGCCCGACGCGCACTGCGTCGCGGGCATCGACAGCGAGGAACTCCCCGCCCCAGGACGCTCCGTCCTCGCCGAGGCCGAAGCCGTCGAAGGCGACCCCGAGGACACGACCGTCCAGCTGGTGTTCAGCCATCACGGCTGCAACGTGGGCGTGATGGTGTTGTACCGCCACGGTGGGTACTCCGAGAGTCTCGGCCAACCGGGTGGTCAGGAAGTCCGGATGACGGTCGTGCGCCACGAGGGAGGGCGCGATATCGAAAAGCCTGGTCGAGCGTTCCAGTGCTTCACGGAACGCGGTCACTGCCATGTCGTTGTCGAGATCACCGATGTGTGGGGACACGAAAGCCCGCGAATCGACCGCCAGGCAGAAGCTCACCTGGAGATGTCCACCGCAGCTCAACACCGGCGGACCGGTTGCTCCGAGCGGGATCGGTTCGGGGGCGAACCCCCGCGCACGGCGCAGAACGACAGGGCCTCCACGCCGAACAGCGGTCACCGAGTCGTCGTAGCGCGCGACGACGCCCCGGTCGTGGACGAGAAAGGAATCCGCGGCGTCGGCCAGGCACGCGAGTGCTTCGTCGTTGTCGGTGCAGATCGGTTCGTCGCTGTGGTTGCCGCTGGTCATCACCAGAGGTCGGTCGACGGCCCGTGTCAGGAGATGGTGCAGCGGTGTGGCGGGAAGCATCGCTCCCTGGCGCTGATGCCCGGGTGCGACCGACGGGGCCAGGTACCCGCGATCGCCGACGAGAACGATCGGCGCGCGCCACGACTGGAGAAGATCCGACTCCTCGTTCGAGAGACGGAAGGTGGTGACCGCCACCTCGAGGTCCCGCACCATCACGGCGAACGGCTTGTCCGGGCGCCGCTTGCGTCGTCGCAGTTCATGAACGGCAGCCTCATCGGTGGCATCGCAGGCCAGGTGGAATCCGCCGAGGGCCTTGATGGCGACGATGTCGCCGGCGAGCAGCCGTGCCGCTGCCCCTTCGAGCGGGTCGCCGCAGACAGCGCTCCCTTCACTGTCGAGAAGTTGGAGCTGTGGTCCGCATGCGGGGCACGCGGTCGGCTCGGCGTGGAAACGGCGATCGGAGGGGTCGTCGTATTCGCGGGCACACGCCGGACACATCGGGAAAGCCCGCATGCTCGTTCGCTCGCGGTCGTACGGCAGTGATTCGATGACGGTGTAGCGCGGCCCGCAGTCGACGCAGTTGATGAACGGGTAGCGGTGACGGCGATCGTCGGGATCGAACAGCTCCTCGAGACAGGCGGCGCAGGTGGCGAGATCAGGGGCGACGAGCGCGGTCCCGGCGTGGTTGGTCTCGGATCGATCGATGACGAAGGACGAGTAACCCGTCGGCGCGGTGTCCCGCGACGTGACGGCGACAACGGTTGCGCGGCGCGGCGCCTCGCTCTCGAGAGCGGCGCGGAAGCGGTCGAGGTCGCGTGCCGACCCTTCGACCTCGATCTCCACCCGGCCCCCGACGTTGCGGACCTTCCCGGTCAGACCGTGGTGACGGGCTAGCCGCCACACGAAGGGGCGAAATCCCACACCTTGCACGACGCCGCTCACCTCGATCCGTCGACCGAGCGGCGCCGTCTTCGTGGTGATCGTGGTCATGAGCGGACGCTCCGGACGTCGTTGACGATCGACGCCACGATCGTGTGGACCACCTCGTCCACGGGGTCGGAGAGTCCGATTCCCTCGCTGAAGTCGACGCCCTCGACCCCGTAGAGAACGAGGCGACGCGGAAGTCTCCCCAGAGCCCGCGCCAAGGCGATCGCCTCACCGGGGCCCGGAGCATGACTGCTCGCCGCCCGCGGTCGAGCCGGTACGGCGTCTGAATCCGAGGCCGGAGCATCTCCATCGATGGCGATCCGATGGACGGTACCCGCCGGAGCGCCGGACTGAACGGCGTCGACGATGACGGCCACGTCCGCACCCTCCCAGGCGTCGAGGAGACGCGTCGGTTCACCGTCCAGAGTCTGAACCGACGCCGAATCGCCGATGCGCTCTCTGGCCACCTCGACGACGCGCAGACCGACACCGTCATCATGGCGATAGGCGTTACCCACGCCGATCACACGCACGTCGCTCACGTTTGGTCCACCTCGCGCACGGTCAGATCGAGGAAGTGGGTCGCACAGGAGATGCAGGGGTCGTAGTTGCGGATCGCCTGTTCGCTGCGAAGCTTGAGAGCTTCCTCGTCGAGATCCAGGTTCGCTTCCACGAAGTGCCACAGATCGTGTTCGATCGTCGGTTGGTTCTGGGAAGTCGGCGGGATGATCCGGGCGTCGAGAATGGAGCCGTCGTCGGCGAGTTCGTAGCGGTGGTACAGGAGCCCTCGCGGCGCTTCGGTGCACGCACGGCCCACACCGGCGCGGGGCTGGATGTCGACCGCAGGACGATCCGGTGGTTCGTAGGCCTCGATGATGTCGAGCGCCTCCTCACACGCATGCAGCACCTCTACGGCCCGCACGACGATGCTGCGAAAGGGATTACGGCATTCGGCACCGAGACCGGCACTTCGTGCAGCATCGGCGGCGATCGGCGAGAGTCGTGTTGAGTTCAGGCTGTAGCGGGCCAGCGGTCCGACGAGATACTCCGCCCGTTCGAGGAGGTGGGCATGGAGGGCTGTCGAGTGGGCGACGTGTTCCTCTTCGATGTGCTCGAGCAGGTCACGCTCGTCGATGTCGAGGCCCCGGTCCGACTGCACGCGGCCGTCGATGACGGCGTACTCCTCAGGGTGGGTCAGCGCCACGTACTCGTGGCCGTGCTCGAAGTCGGGGAACTCGAAGCCGGCAACCCACTGGACGGTCTCGATCGCGTCGTCGCGGGCCTCGCGGAGCGTTTCCGCGAGCGGACGCAACTCACGTTTCGTCGGGACCCGGTAGAAGCCGCCGACCCGGACGTTGACAGGATGGACGGCGCGTCCCCCGACGAGATCGATGATGTCGTTCCCGGCCTTCTTCAGGCGCAGGCTGCGTTCGACGGCGGGCCGATGGTCGGCGGCCATGTCGATGGCACTCTCGTATCCCAGGAAATCGGGGGCGTGCAGCATGGCCACGTGCAGGGTGTGGCTCTCGATCCATTCGCCACAGTAGATGAGGCGGCGGAGTTCGCGTAGCGGCCCGTCGACTGTGACGCCGCAGGCGTCCTCGATCGCCCGCGCGCTACTCATCTGGTAGGCGACCGGGCAGATCCCGCAGATCCGCGCCGTGATGTCGGGCGGTTCGGTGTATGCACGACCCCGTAGGAATGCCTCGAAGAACCGTGGTGGTTCGTAGATCTGGAGTTGAACGTCCCGGACCGCCCCGTCGGCGATCTCCACGTACATCGCACCCTCACCCTCCACGCGCGCCAGAGCGTCGACCTTCATCGTGCGACTCGCGGGAGGCTTGTGCGTCATGGCGCTCCTCCGGACGCGCCGGGTACGGGGGAACGGTCGCCCTCGATGTCCTCCCCGCGATGTCCTCCCCCGCCCGGCGGAAGCTCTCCGCGTAGGCGTTGAAGGTTCGAAACATGCAGACGATGTCGTCATCTGGCATCGAGAGTTCGCGCAGGCGTTCGGTGAGGGACGCGGTGTTGGGACTTTCCATCGGTCCGAAGCAGCCGTAGCAGCCTCTGTCGTAGGTCGGGCAGAGCGCCCCACAGCCGGCGTGGGTGACCGGCCCGAGGCAGGGAATGCCGTGCGCCACGGTGACGCAGACGTTGCCGCGCAGTTTGCACTCGACGCACACGCTGTGGGCAGGGACGTTGGGTTCGCGACCGAGCAGATACGCGGAAATCACATCGAGGAGCTGGAACTTGTCGATGGGACAGCCACGGAGCTCGAAGTCGACAGGAACATGATCGGCGATCGCTGTGGACGTGTCGAGCGTGACGACGAACTCCGGCTGGGCGTAGACGATGGCCGCGAACTCGCGAACGTCCGCGAAGTTGCGGAGGGCCTGGATTCCACCCGACGTGGCACACGCGCCGATGGTCACGAGGCGGCGCGACGAACGGCGAACCTCGCGGATCCGTTCGACGTCATCGGGTGTCGTGATCGAGCCCTCCACCAGTGACAGGTCGTAGGGACCGTCGACCGTGGCGCGGGAGGCTTCGAGGAAGTAGGCGATGTCGAGAGCGCCTGCGACGTCCAGGAGCTCATCCTCGCAGTCGAGAAGCGTGAGCTGACAGCCATCGCACGACGAGAACTTCCAGACAGCGAGGGATGGACGGGCAGACGTCACAGTTCCGGTATCCGCATCGCGGTGGCGACAACGTCGTAGTCGAAGACGGGACCGTCCTTGCAGATGAAGCTCGCTCCGAACTGGCAGTGACCGCAGTGGCCGATCGCGCAGTGCATGTTCCGTTCCATCGACACCCGCAGATTCCGGGAGTCCACGCCCCGGTCGAGCAACGTCTCAGCCGTGTAACGGATCATCACCTCGGGACCGCAGACGAGAGCGACTGTCTCGAGCGGCTCGACCGGTGCCCGTGCCACGAGGCGCGTGACGACGCCGACGTCACCATGCCAACCCGGTCCGGCCGTGTCGACGGTGACGCCGACCTCCACGTCGGATCGCTCACGCCACTCCCGGATCTCGTCGAAGAACAGCAGGTCGTCAGGTGAACGGGCGCCGACCAGCAACGTGAGGCGCCCGAAGCTGTCGCGATCGTCGAGCAGGGCACGAATCGCTGGCCGCAGCGGTGCCAGGCCGATGCCTCCCGCCACCACCATCACGTCGCGGCCGGTCGCGGCCTCCAGGCCCCAACTCGTCCCGTAGGGCCCACGGATCCCGATATCCGTTCCTACCTCGGCGGCGCACAGAGCTGCCGTGACCGCACCGACGGAGCGGATCGTGTAGAGCAACTGACCCCCCTCGATCGCACTGACCGAGATCGGCACCTCGCCGATCCCCGGTGCCCACAGCATGTGGAACTGTCCGGGGTCGGGTGTGGGAAGGGTGTCGTCCACGAACTCGATGGTGAGTGTCACGGTGTCGCTGAGCTCAGGGGTGGACGCCACCACCCGGGCGCGCCGGGGTGCCATCGTGGCCTCCCGGGTCGAGTCGGGCCTCACCGCCTGAGCCGGCATCGTCTCAGCCGGCAGCGTTTCAGCCGGCATGGTTTGAGCCGGCATGGTCTGAGCCGGGATCGTCCGAGAGGGCACGGTTTCGTCCGTAGACATCGAGGAGCTGGAGCCGGGTCGCGCGGAGACGGTCCCCCATCACCCGCGCGAACCGCTGCATGAGGTCGTAGCCGAGACGGGGATCCTCGTCGCACTTCCCGCGCAGACAGGCCCCGTCGAGTGCCACCGCGCGGGTCACCTCGACCGCTCGTACGTCGAAGGTCCAGCGGTGAGGAGGAAAGAGCCACGACCAGCCCACGACCTCGCCCGGTCCGAGGGTCTCGACCACGAGCGCTCCCCCATCGGGGGCGCTCACCTCGAGCGCGACCTTCCCTGCTCGTACCAGGTAGAACACATCCGCCTGCTCCCCCTCGCGCCCAGTGATGCACCCGGATCGAAGTGGACGTTCGTACCGCACCCCGCGATCAGGTCGAGGTCGTCACCCGCGAGGCCGGAGAAGACGTCGCTGTCGGTCAGCAGGTCCGGGATCGATCGAATCGCCATCAGATCACCTCCACCTTCTCGGCCGTCGGGAGCACATCGGCACGGATCGCCGCGGCTTCCTCGGTGATGTCGATTCCGACCGGGCACCAGGTGATGCACCGACCGCACCCGACGCACCCCGACGAGCCGAACTGGTCGATCCACGTCGCGAGCTTGTGCGTCATCCACTGGCGGTAGCGCGCCCGGGTCGTGGACCGCACACTGCCTCCGTGCAGGTAGGAGAAGTCCATCGTGAAACAGGAGTCCCATCGACGTTCCCGGGTGGCGAGACCGCCACTGACGTCGGTCGTGTCCTCGACGGCGCTACAGAAACAGGTCGGGCACACCAGCGTGCAGTTCGTGCATGCAAGACAGCGCTCGGCAACGTGGTCCCAGCGTGGATGTTCGGGGTTCTCCTCGAGCAACTGTTGGAGGCCCGCTGTCTCGAGCGAACGCCCCATGCTCTCCACGGCGACCTCGATCACCTCCGCGGCGGCTCGGCGTGCGTCGTCGTCGACGGCACGTCCCGAGAGAGCGGCCAGGACCTCCACTCCGGCATCGGAACCGCTCTCGACGAGGAAGTCGTGTCGGTCGGAATCCAAGAGCTCGGTGATGAGGAGGTCGTAGCCCTCAGTCGCCTGGGGTCCGGTGTCCATCGACACGCAAAAGCACGTTCCACCCGGTTCGCCACAATTGACCGCGACAACGAACGCGGCATCCCGACGTTCCCGGTAGGTCCGATCGGGCTCGTCGCAGTCGAGAAACACCCGATCCTGAATCGCCATGGCGTGCAACTCGCACGACCGAACTCCGAAGAAGGCGTAGCGCGAGATGTCGGCGCGGTCGTCGATGAGTCGGAACGTGCCGTCCCCGCGCTCGGCGCGCCACAGCACCGTCCGAGGAGGGAAGAGAAACCGCTTCCACGAGTGCGGACCGACCACGTACCCGAAGCGGGCCTCGTCATCTCGCCGGTGAAGCCGGTAGTGCCCTCCATCCTGCTCGTCGGTCCACCCCACCGGGAGATCGTCCGCCGAATCGATCTCGTCGTAGACAACCGCGCGATCGACAACGGTGGGCCCGATCACCTGCAGGCCCCGCTCGCCCAGCACGCGGATCAGCTGCCCCAGGCCCTCGACATCAAGAAGCACGGCATTCGCATCCGAGCCACTCTTCTCCGTCCGCACGGTTCCACAATGCCAGATCACACGAGAGACCGACGACCGACGCCGACCTTCATGGATCAGCGGATGGCCCGGTAGCGTGGTCGGCGACGTGATCCCGCGCACCGCCTTTGCTGCTTTGGTTGTCGCCGCTTTCGTTCTTCTCGGCTTCGTCGGCGATGCCGCTACCGCCTCGCCGACGGGGCCTGTCGAGCGCGTTCTGGTCATCTCCCTCCCCCACCTCACGTGGGAGGACCTGCGCGACGCCGAGACGCCGAACCTGGACGAGTTCATCACGCAGTCCGCAATCGCCAACCTCTCGACCCGGGTGACAGGAGGGATCGCGAAACTGGGAGACGGCTACGCCACAATCGGATCCGGATCCCGCGCTGTCGCGCCGCCGGAGATCGCCGGACAGGCATTCGGGCCGAAGGAGCCCTTCGGAGACGGAACGGCCGGTGAGGCCTTCCTCCGACGCACGGGCCAGCCCCTCGACGCCGCGGTCGGGCAACTCGCAATTCCGGCGATCGTCAGCGCCAACGACGCCACCCTGTTCGATGCCGAACCCGGCCTGCTCGGCGATGAACTGGCGGCGAACGGCATTGGGAGGGCCGTCGTCGCCAATGCGGATCGTCCATTCACGAGCGCGGGCTTCTGGATCGCCCAGCGCGAGGCGGCATTGGCCGCGATCGACCCGGACGGGCTCGTGCCCGGCGGTCGTGTCGACCGCGGTCTGCTCGAGCAGGATGCCGAGGCCCCTTACGGTGTCCAACTCGATCAGGAGGAGGTCACGAACGCCTTCTCCGATCTGTGGGGAGAAGAACCCATCGTCGCGTTCGTCGAGGCGTCAGACCTCGCGCGTGCCGACGGCTACCGCGAGGTCGTGAACGACCCTCAAGAACGCGCCATGACGCGGCGAACACTGGAATCGACCGATCAACTGCTGGGTGATCTCCTCGCCGAGGTCGATCCTGCGTCCGACGCCGTCCTTCTGGTCGCACCGGGAGTACCCGCGAGGCAACCACGACTCACGGTGGCGGCCTTGCGTGCTCCCCACATCGAACCGGGCCTGTTGCGCAGTGCCGTCACCCGCCGCGACGGTTTCGTCACGATCCCCGACGTCGCGCCGACGATCCTCGACCTGTTCGGCCTCGAGGCGCCGAGCGCCATGGAGGGCCGCCCGTTCGAGGTCGGGAGCACAGGTGGAACTGCTGACGAACGTGTGGACGGACTCATCGACGCCGACGCCGACGCCCGCTTTCGCGATGACATCCTCGGCTCCCTCTCCGCCGTGTTCATCGCCCTCCAGATCGCGTTGTCGATCGCGGCCGGCGTTCTCGTGTGGCACCGGCCGGGACACTCCCGGTGGTCGTCTCTCGTGTGCTTCGGTGCCCTGGCGCTTCTCGGAGTGATTCCCGCCACATACCTCGCCGCGTTCTTTCCCTTCGCCGACTGGGGAACGTCGGCCTATGTCGGCTTCGTCGTGGCTGTGGCTCTGGCAATCGCCGCCGTCGCCTCGAGCACCCGCGACCGGATCGTGGCTCCCCTGCTACTGACACTCGGAGCGATCCTCGCGGTGATCACGATCTCCGTCGCTGTTCTCGACTCGCAGTTGCAGTTGAGCACCGTCTTCGGTGACTCGCCGATCGTCGCCGGGCGCTTTACGGGGGTGAACAACGTCACGGCGGCCGCGCTCTTCAGCTCCGCGATCATCGTGGCCGCTCTCCTGGTTCACCGGGTGCGAGCACCGCGTGGCGCGATCGTCGCCACGGTTCTGCTCGCGGCCATGCTCCTCGTCGACGTGGCGCCCCCGTGGGGCTCCGATGTCGGCGGCATCCTCACCGGAGTTCCCGCTTTCGCCGTGACCGCTGCTCTGCTGTGGGGGATCCGCGTGCAGCTCCGCACCGTGCTCCTGGCGATCGTGGCGACGGGCGTCGCCGTCGTGGTGATCGGAGGCGTCGATCTGCTGCGACCGGCCGCCGACCGTACACACCTGGGACGCTTGTTCGAGGATGTGTCCTCGAACGGTTGGCAAGGCCTCGAGCTCGTGGTCCGACGAAAGCTGAACCAGAATCTCCGGACTTTCATCGACTCGATCTGGCGCCTCCAGGTGCTGGCGTTCCTCGTCTTTGCCGGTGCGCTCGCGATCCGTGCCCGTGACCGACTCGACCGGATCGTCGAACGGATCCCCGAAATGCGCGCCGCAGCGTGGGGACTGCTGGTCGCGGCGGTGCTGGGCTTCGCCCTGAACGACTCCGGCCTGGCGGTGCCGGGAGTGATGATGGCTGTTGCGAACCCCGTGCTCGTGATCCTCCTCGTACGGGTCGGAAGGGACGAGTCCGGCGCCGGATCCACGCCCCGAGCTCCCGATCAGCTCGCCGCCGAATCCACGCCTTCATCGGGCAGCAATGACTTCTGATCGAGGACGTAGAGAAGCGCCAGCGAGGGCAGGATGATGATCGCGGCGGCGATGAAGACGACGAAGACACTGATGAGGGTCGCCTCCGGTGCCGCGTCGTCGGACACCTCGAGGGTTGTGGGCAACAGGTAGGGCCACTGCGCGACACCCCAGGCGATCACGATGCCGGCCACCGCACCGATGGCGAGAACGCGCGCGAAACGGTGCGAGTGCCGGATCAGCAGAATGAGAGAGCCGAGCCCGCACAGCGCGGAGATGATGACGAGTGGCAGAGCGCGAGAGGTGAGGCCGTCGAAGACGTAGCGGGAATCCTCGCGCAGGACCAAGATCCCCACGAACGCGATCGCGCCCGTCACGATGGCAACAACGACGGCTCGGCGGCGGAAGTACTCGACCATACGGTCGTCGTCGAGTCGTCGGGCGTCCCACACCAGGTACACGGCCGCGAGATAGGCCACGACCGCGACGGCCAGGGCTCCACCGAGGATCGACGTGGGGTTGATCCAACTTTCCCAGGGGTCTCCGGCCTTGCCGCCGGCGGGAACGCGACCTGACGCGATCGCGCCGGCAATCGCTCCCATGCAGAAGGGCACGAGCACCGACGACGCGGCAAACGCCGCTCCGAAGTTCCGTTGGTCACGGGTCCGGAACACCGCCTTGCGGAACGCGAAGCTCGAGCCACGCACGACGATCCCCAGTGCGGCGAGCGTGAGCGGTACGAACAGGGTCAGCGTCACCGACGCGAAGGTCTCGGAAAAGGCCGTCCACAGAACGACGAGTACGAAGATCAGCCACACGTGGTTGGCTTCCCACACCGGGCCGATGGAATGGTCGACGAGCGCCCGCGGACGTTCGCCCTTCTCGGCACCGCCGGCGAGGAGATCCCAGATACCGGCTCCGAAGTCGGCACCTCCGAAGACGGCGTAGGCCGTGATTCCAAAGAAGAGAACAACGGCGATCGCGTCCGACCAGCTCATCCGACCGGCTCCTTCTCGGTGCCCGAATCAACGGGTTCACGCGGCCCGTACGGAACCTGATGCTCAGCCAGGGCTTCGTTCTCGCGCCAGCGGCGTGCCATGCCGCGCAATACGAGCACGGTCGTGACGCCGACCACCGCGTAGACGCCGAGAATCACCAGGAACGTCATCCAGACGCCCGTGTTGGCGGTGGCGGCGTCCTCCACCTTCATCTCTCCGAACACGATCCACGGTTGTCGGCCGACCTCGGTGACCACCCACCCGGCCTCCATGGCGATCACCGACAAGATGCCCGAGATCGCCGCGATACGTAGAAACAACTTCGGTTTCGGAAGATCGCGCCGGAACAGCCACACGATTCCGAACCACGCCGAGAGCAGGAAGAGCAACGTGCCGAGGCCCACCATCACGTCCCAGGCGAGGTGCACCGTGTTGGTTTCGCTGATCGTGGGTTGTTCGTCCTCGGGGAAGGCGTCGCGCCCCTGGATCACCGTGGCGGTGCCATCTGAGGGGTCCGAGAGGATCGAGGCGAAGCCCGGGATCGGGATCCCCCGTGACCTCGCCATCGGAATTCAAGCGTCCGAACAGCGTTTCGGGTACGTCACTCGTGGTTTCGGGAACGAGTTCGATCGCCGCGAACTTGATCGGTTCGTTGTTGTAGACCCATCGCGCGAGTTGATCGCCTACGAGCAGCTGGACCGGTGTCGCTATCGCCGCGACCGTGAACGGAATGATGAAGCCGAGGCGGTGATAGCGGTCGTTTCGACCCCTCAGCATCCCGAAGGCGTAGACGGACGCAACGAGGAATCCGCCGACGAGGTAGGCGGCCACCACCATGTGGGCAGCCTCCAAGGGCATCGCCTTGTTGAAGATCACCCCGACCGGGTCGACGTCGACGACCTTGCCCGCCGCGTCGAGGGTGTAGCCGGCGGGTTCGTTCATCCACGCGTTCGCGGCCACGACCGAAATGCTCCCGCCGATCCCCGCGACCACCACGGGCACACCCGTCCAGAAGTGCGGCCACGGCTTCAGGCGTCGCCAGCCATAGATGTAGATGGCGACGAAGATCGCCTCGGTGAAGAAGAAGAGCCCCTCCACGGCGAACGGAATCCCGAAGGCATCTCCCCACTGGCCCATGAACTTCGGCCACAGCAGGCCGAACTCGAAGGTGAGGACGGTTCCGGTGACGGCACCCACGGCGAACGTGACCGCCATGTACTTCGACCACCGCTGCGCCAACCGCAGCGCGTCGGCATCGCCGTGCTTGATGCCGCGGTAGTTGGCGATGAGGGCCATGGCGGCCCACGAGACTCCGAGAGGAACGAGGATGATGTGGAAGCCGAGGGTGAAGGCCATCTGGGCCCGCGCCCACGGGACCGGATCGACCGCCAGGATCTCGGACCCGAATTCGATCACCGACACCGTCCCGCCGTCGAACACCTGCTAGCCAGCCGACGTCGGCGAGCATAGACCGCGCCGTTGCGCGGCCCGCGGTGTGTCAGACGTGACGACGCGTGACCAACGCAGCCGCACCGAGTAGCACGACTGCGAGTCCTGCGATGACCGTCCACGGTGCTACCGGACCGGTCGCCGGAAGCGTCGCCCGCCCGGCGTCTGACCGGGTGTCGATCCGAACGTGTCGTCGGTTCCGCTTCCGTCACCCGACCCGCCGCCGGGGCCCCGCCTTCTCTCGCCGGGATCACGCCGGCCGCCGCCTCCGCCGCCGTCGGGTGGGGTTCCGGGTTCACGGTGCCGCCCGAACACACACCCACCGCCGGCTTCCCCGGGATTCCGAATCCTGCGTCGAACGTCGCCAGTTCGACACCATTCGGCGCGGTCTGGCCGAAGTACGCACCGATGATGGCCACCGCGCCGTTACCACCGATCGACTGCGGAAGAAGAGGCGCAACCGCCACGGCCGCCGGGTCGCCCTCGATGTCGACCGGTGTGAGTCCCAGGACGACTCTCACCACGCCGAACCTCCCACGTCCAGACTCCCGAAGACGGTCTGACCCCACCCGTGAAGATGCCCCCCCCCATGACGATGTCGTCGGTTCCGGCAATCGGCCATGGTGTGGAAGATGCGGCCGGGACCACAGGGGGTCGCCTTCCCCGCAGATCTGAGTCCACGTCTCGTTCCGACGTCGAAGCTCCACGTGTCGGCGACGGGTCCGGTTTCGCCGAACCCTCCGAAGAGGATGTACTCGTCACCGTCCCACGCCACCTGCGCTCCCGCTAGAGGGCCGGAGTACACGGGTCGGTCGCTCCCGGAACGCTCGTACCGCAGATCGGAATCCATTTGTCGCCCGGTGTCGCTCCTGCCGGGTCGTACAGCCAGGTGTCTGCAGCTGGCGCACCCGACCCGTGAAGCCGCCGTACACGAGCGCGGCGGCGCACCGTGGAGACCTCCCCACCCATGGCGAAGCCGCCTGAAGCCGATCCCGCATTGCGCTCGTTGCAGACCTCGGTCCAGGTCCCCGACCCGTCGCCGAAGACCCACGTTCCCCGTAGCCGACGGCACCCGGTGTCCCGAGGGTCGCGGACAGGCCACCGAAGATGATGATCCCCGCTGATGACGCCGCGACGCCGGTATGAACGCGGGGAGTCGGACCACACGGGTCTGAGGCTCCCGCCACGGTCATGCCGCAGCGCGGAGACCATGTTCCTCCGGTTCGGGTCCACGTGCTCCCGAGTGTCGACGACGGACCGGTACCGCTCCAGACCAGCTGCGTTCCTCCGAGCGCTGCGCTGGCTCCGAAGAAGCCGTAGCTCGCAGGCATCTCCGGAGGCGTCGGAGCATCCACGAATGTGATCCCGGCCGCAGATGCCGGAAGGCCGGTCGTTCCGACCCCAGCGACACGGTCGCGAGGGCCACCAGGTCGCTTTCCATCGTCGCATCGGCCTGCTCCTCGAGAATGACGTCCTCTTCCCATCGGCGGTCGAGCGGGAGATCTGAATGGAACACGACTCCGGCCCAGACCTGCGGTTCTTTCGTGGTACCGACGCCGGCGCCGCCCCGCGCGGTACTCGGAGTCAGTCGACGACGGTTCCGAGCGCGTCGAGTTGCCGACCGGCGGCGTAGGGCACGAATCCTCGGCGAGCGACCGGCTGAAGGCCTCGTCGACGTTGGGAGGCTCCAGCGCGTAGTCGACGGTGAAGACGGGAACGCCCTCGGCGAATGCGACTCGCAGCGGCTCGAGGTACTCCGCCGTCGACACCTCGATGGTCGAGAGGTCGTCGCAACCTTCGGGAAGCGAAGCGAGGTATGAGTCGCTCCCGATGTCTTCTTCGTTCTCAGGGAGGGGGCAGTCACCGGGCCGCCCGAACTCGCCGGCCGAGCCGTCGAAGAACGCCTGCTCCTGCGCGATCCCGTCGACGAGCTCGAGGTAGCCCTCCTCGAACGCGAGGTCGGCGGCGTTCTGCGCGACCACGAGAAAGCCCGGGTCGACCGCGTGACCCCACTTCGCGATCTCGTCGATGAACGAGATCATCTCCTCGACAGCGTCGAGCCCGTCCGCCTCTGCGACCTCGATCACCGCTTCGTCGTCGTAGGCCTCGACCCAGTCGAGGTAGATCCCGTCGAAGCCCGCCTCCGCGATCTCCGTGACGACCCCCTCCATGAGGTCTCTCCACTCGTCGTCCCAGAACGCCACGGGGTAGTTGCCGACCCAGCCGTCGGGGTCGGTGGCGACGATCCACTCGGGATCGCCGACTTCCCAGTCGTCCTGCCAGTAGTCCCTGTGCTCCTCGGCCTGGCCGACATCGACGTAGGCCAGGACGAGCTTCTGGTCACGGGTGTCCCCCGAGCTCGCCCCGAGCTGATCGGCGACGTCGGCCGGATCGGCGTGTTCGAGGCTGTCGGGATCGAGTGGGTCGACCACGAGAAGGTCGACGGAGAGCTCAGCCAGGTCGTCGTAGGCCGCTTCGTCCAGCCCCTGGATCTGATAGGCCCACGAGGCCACCTCGGCGAGCGCATCTCCCCCGGTCCGGTCTTCCGACGGCGCGTGCGGAGATCCGTCGTCGCTGCCACAGGCCGCCGCACCGAGGAGGATCACGGCGCCGATCAGGATCGAGAAGATCCGTATCACTGACCTCCTCCTGGCCCTCGTGGTTCGCGTGGTGCCGTCCGCCGTTCGCCGATCCTCAGGTTGGGACAACCGGTGTCTCGGTCGGAGTGACACAAAAGACCTGAATCGGTTCGTCGAACCCGGGGAAACGCTGCACACCGACTTCCGTTGCCTCCGCCCACGCCGGTCGGGCGTCGGCAACCGTGGCAGTGGTGAAGAAGGTGCCCGGAGATGCCGCGTCCGAGAGGCGGGAGGCCAGGTTGACCGGCCCGCCCACGTAGTCCTCCCCTTCGAAGAGGATCGTCGGACCGGACGCGGCTCCGGCTCGCAGGAGCAGCTCATCATCGAAGCGGTCCTGCAGAACCAGCACCGCCTCGACGAGTTCTCGCGGTCCGTCACTGACGAACATCGCACCGTCGCCGAGCCACTTCCCCACCTGGACACCGTGGTCCGAGGTCACGTGCCGTATGAGATCGCGCAGATGGTGCAGCACCTCGACGGCCGCCTCGTCGCCCTCGTGGTTGCTGTACGCGGTGAACCCGCAGAGGTCCACGAAGGCGAACGCTCGCTCGACGCGCATGCCCGAGTCTTGCCGTCGGCGTGGGTCCTGCGGTGGACCTCCGGGTAGAGGTCTCTCGAGCCGCTAGAGATCGAACCCGATGGCGGCGATCGGAGTGGCAGGTGACATCTGCGGCGGCTCCGCCATGAGCGGTCCGAATTCGGCCATGGCAGCCTGCATCGCCTCGCTCTGGCCGTGCTTCTGCATCGACTCCTCGTCGGTCATGAGGGCGAAGAAGGAGAAGGCGTTTCCCTCGCCCCGGTGGTACGAGTAGATCTCGACTCCGGGTTCGTCTCTGGCCGCCTCGACCATCGAGGCGAGCACCGCCGCCATCTCGTCGGCCTTGCCGTCCTGGCACGTGATCGTGCCCATCATCGAAACCTTGCTCATGGCTCTTCTCCTTGGCGGCCTACCGCCACGGCCGTGGCCTCTGAGCGGCGGCTCTCAGTCGGGCTGCGGGGATTTGAACCCCGGACCTTTGGTCCCCCAGACCAACGCGCTAACCAAGCTGCGCCACAGCCCGTTCGACGCTCGCGCGTCGTGGCGGAGTGTAGACGGGCTCCGGTGGGCGTCCCTGTTCAGAGGCCGCGTGCAGAGGACCGCTCAGAGAGCCCAGTTCCAGAGCGCCTCGAGGCCCTGGGCGAAGCGGAAGCCCAGGTAGATCACCAGGGCGGCGAGCAGCACCCAGAGGTGCCAGGGCAGCGCGACCCGTTCGTCGGTGTGGTCGGTCTCGGCGCCCACGCGGGTCGCCTGCGGTGTACCCGTCGCCGGAGCTGTGGCTCCCCTCCCACCGACCCCGGCCTCGACGGGCCTGCCACAGGTGCGGCATGTCCCGTCGGGGTTCACCGTGGACGGCGAGAGGTACCGATCGCAGGTCACACACCAGGGCACGGTCCCGAGTCTCGCGCCGTGCACCACTTCGGGCAGATCGAACCGGTGCAGGGGGGCTCAGACCGGTGGGACACCGTGGCGGCGGTCGAAGACCTCACGTCGCTTGCCGGAGGCGAGGTCGAGGCGGTGCACGAGCTCGGATCGCAGGTCAGCCGGCGGTACGACGGCGTCGATCACCAGTTCGGAGGCGAGGCGCTCCAGGTCCACGTCGGCCTCGTATTCGGCACGACGTTCGGCGACGAAGGCTTCGCGCTCGTCGGGATCCTCGATCTCGGCGATCTTGTTGGCGAACACCGCGTTGACCGCCGGGTCGGGACCCATGACGGCGATGCGCGCGCTCGGAAGTGCCAGCGTGGCGTCGGGATTGAAGGCCGGGCCCGCCATGGCGTAGAGCCCGGCACCGTAGGCCTTGCGCACGATGACCGAGAACTTCGGCACGGTCGCCTCGGTGACCGCGGTGATCATCTTGGCACCGTGGCGGATGATGCCCTGTCGCTCGACCGACGACCCGATCATGAAGCCGGGTACGTCGGCGAGAAAGATCAGCGGGACGTTGAAGGCGTCGCACAGCCAGATGAAGCGCGCCGCCTTGTCGGCGGAGTCGACGAACAGGACTCCACCGAGATGCTGCGGGTTGTTGGCGACGATCCCGACGGAACGCCCATCGAGTCGAGCGAAGCCGACGATGACCTCCGGAGCGAACAGCGGCTTCACCTCGAAGAACGAGCCCGCGTCGACGAGTGCCTCGACCACACGGTGCATGTCGTATGCACGGCGCTCCTCGTCGGGAACCACCGACTCGATCGACACCGGATCGCGTTCGGGGGACACGGACTCGACGACCGGGGCGGCCTCGCGCCAGTTCCGGGGTAGATACGAAAGGAAGCGCTTCGCGGCGCTGACCGCCGACTCGTCGTCGTCCACGAGGTTGTCGCCGCAGCCGGAGACGCTCGCGTGCATCCGGGCACCACCCATCTCCTCGAGCGACACCTTCTCGCCGACGACGACCTCGGCCATGCGGGGCGACCCGAGGTACATAGAGGCGTTTTCCTCGACCATGAAGACGACGTCGCAGAACGCGGGGATGTAGGCGCCCCCGGCGGCAGACGGCCCGAAGAGGCAACAGACCTGGGGGACGCGTCCCGACAGCCGCACCTGGTTGGCGAAGATCCGCCCGGCGCCGCGGCGGCCGGGGAACAGTTCCACCTGGTCGGTGATACGCGCTCCCGCAGAATCAATGAGGTACACGACAGGCATTTCGTGCTCGAGTGCGTACTCGGTCAGACGCACCATCTTCTCGACAGTGCGCGCACCCCATGATCCGGCCTTCACGGTCGTGTCGTTTGCGAGGACACACACGGGCCGACCGTCAACACGACCCTTCCCCGTGACGACGCCGTCAGCGGGAAGGTCGCCTGCCGAGGCGTTGGCGAGCAGACCGTCTTCGGAGAAGGTGTCGTCGTCGAGCAGGTGTGCCAGACGATCGCGGACGAAGAGCTTGTGGGCGTTCTTCAGCTTCTCGGCGCCGCGCTCGAGGTTTCCCCGCCGCGCCCGCTCGATGGCACTGATCAGATCGTCGCTCATGTCGTCAGGTCCTTTGCTCCGCTCGGGTCTGCGGTGGTCGTGCCCGCACCCATCTCACTCGCCGCGGACCCGCACGCGCATCTTCAGCGGAGTGGGGCCCACGTCGAAGGACTCCCGGATCCGTCGTTCCAGATATCGCAGGTACGTGGCCGGCAGCCGGCGCGTGGCGAACAGCGTGAAGGTCGGAGGTTCACTCGCCCCCTGTGTGGCGTAGAGCACACGCGGGCGGTGCCGACCTTCGGCCGGCGGGGGGTGGCGCTGCTGGGCGTCGCTGATGACTCTGTTCAGCTCACCGGTCGGCACCCGAACCTTGTAGGCCTCCTCCGCCTGACGGAGCGCGGGGAGGATGGACCCCATCTTGGCTCCCGTGAGAGCCGAGGTCCGCAGCACCGGGGCGTATCCGAGGAACCCGAGGCGGTCGGCGACGTCGGTGAGGATCTGGGCGCGATGATCGGCGCTGACGAGATCCCACTTGTTGCAGACGATCACGACCGCCGTACCCGCCACGTCGATGCGCTCCGCCAGGCGTTGGTCCTGGTGGGTCACACCCTCGGCCGCGTCCACGACGAGGAGGGCGACGTCGGCCCGGTCGACGGACTCGAGTGTGCGAAGGACGCTGTAGTGCTCGGTTCCGTGGTCGACGCGGGCCTGGCGGCGCATTCCTGCCGTGTCGATGAAACGGATGGCTCCTTCGGGGCTCTCGACGATCGTGTCGACCGAATCGCGCGTCGTTCCGGGCTCGTCGTGCACGATCGTGCGTTCCTCACCGACGAGGCGGTTGAACATGGTCGACTTGCCGACATTGGGCCGCCCGACGACGGCGACGGCCAACGGCTTGCCTGTCGTGACCTCGTTGCGGGCGTCGGAATCGTTCGGCGAGCCGATCTCCGCGCCGGCTTCCACGTCGTTCTCGTCGTCATCGGGCCCCAGAGCGGCGACCAGGGCGTCCAGGAGATCTCCGCTCCCCCGACCGTGCAGAGCCGAGACAACGTGTGGCTCGCCGAGGCCGAGCCGCGAGAATGCCCAGACCTCAGCCTCACGACGGGTGTCGTCGACCTTGTTCGCCGCGAGCAGAACGGGGATGTCGGCGTCGTGCAAGAGCCGGGCGACCGCTTCGTCGTCATCGGTGACGCCCACGGTGGCGTCGACCACCAGAACCACGGCATCGGCGGTGGCGATGGCCCGTTCCGCCTGCTCGCTCACCATCGCGACAAGTGGCGCACTCCCGGCAGGCTCGCGCCTCGCATCGGTCCATCCGCCGGTATCGACGAGACGGAAGCTCCGTCCCGCCCACTCGGCATCGAGTGTCTTGCGGTCCCGCGTCACACCGGGTCGTTCTTCCACGATCGCCGTACGGCGGCCGACGATCCTGTTGATCAGGGTCGACTTACCGACATTCGGGCGTCCGACGACGGCAACGAGGGGTGCGCTCATCGGGTGGTCACCGTGTCCGCCGCCGACTCAACGTGTGAGCGTGCCACGTAGCCCGAGGGCATCGACGAGACTCGCACCGTCGCTCGGCACGACCTCGACGGGTCGCGGCAGGTCGGCGAGTTCCATGCCGTCGAGGAAACGGTCCTCGGAGACCATGACGTCGGGGAGCAGGACGCGTACATCGCTCGGGAGTTCGTCGAGGGCCCCGGCGACATCCACTCCAGTGAGCAACCCGGTCACACCGATGTTCCCTCCGAAGAACCGGTTGGGTACGGCGCGGAGTCCGACACTGGAGTCATGGTGCCCGTCGAGGCGCTCCACGATCGGAGCCAGTGCCGCCGCTCCGAGTTCGCCGGTGAGAATCTGCACGGATGATTCCGGCTTCTGTCCGATCACCCCGGGAACACTCCCATTGCGTCGTGGTGCGCGGTAGCCCTCGTCGGGAGCTGCGTCGACGTCGCGCCACCGGCCTGTGGAACCTACACCCGCGCCACATGTCGTCTGTGATGTCGTGCCGTCGGCCCACGCGAAGAACCCGGCTCTGGTGCCGACGGGATCGACTCTTTCGCCGGACAGCGCCGCATCCACTTCAGCCTCGAACGTCCTGACCATTCCGATGCCGTTCTCGTGCTGTTGAATGTCCTCGTAGTCGCCGAGCACCGGAAAGGGCCGGCCGGCGAGGAGGTAGTACTCGTCGGCGGCGAACACGAGCCGGCGCCCGAGAATCGCGCGGTATCGGTGCTGCCAGGTCTCGACGGTTTCGAGAACCACCTCCGCCTCGACGCGGGTGTGCGCGCGATCTCGACCTCGGTCGTGTGGTCGCTGATCCCGAGCGGTACGACACCGACCGTCGCCAGCTCGGGAAAACGGTCGAGGATTCCGAGGAGCGTGTCGTCGAGCGGCGCGCCGTCATTGATGCCCGGACACACGACGATCTGACCGTGCACGACGATTCCCGCGTCGAGGAGAGCACGCAACCAACGCAGGCTCGTGGCCCCACGGGCGTTACGGAGAAGCCGCGATCGCAACACGGGGTCTGTGGCGTGGATGCTCACGTAGAGCGGCGAGAGCCGTTCCGTCACGATCCTTTCGAGATCGGCCTCCGTGAAACGGGTCAAGGTGGTGAAGTTCCCGTAGAGGAACGACAGCCGGTAGTCGTCGTCACGCAGATAGAGGCTCTTGCGCATCCCCTTCGGCAGCTGGTGGATGAAGCAGAAGGGGCAGCGGTTGTCGCAGGTACGCACTCTGTCGAAGACCGAACTGTCGAGTTCGAGGCCGAGCGGTTCCCCCGCTGGTTTGGTGACAACGACACGCCCCGTGTTCCCGGCGCGCGGAAGTCGAGCGCGACCTCAGGCTCGTCGCTCGCTAGTTGGTAGGCGATGACATCGCGCAACGGCTCGCCGCCGAGGCCGAGAATCTCGTCACCCGCTCGGAGACCGACCGCTTCCGCCGGGGAGCCGGGTGTCACCGCCACGACGCGTGCCGTGGACATGTGCAGCAGTCTACGTCTGCGGACGTCCCGACTCCGACGCCACGTCAGACCGCCGGTAGCCTCGGAACGTGGCTCCCGAACGTGTTCTTCTCGCTGAACCGCGGGGTTTCTGCGCGGGTGTCGAGATGGCCATCAAGGCTCTCGCCTGGATGGTGCGGCTCTTCGAGCCGCCGGTGTACTGCTTCCACGAAATCGTGCACAACCAACTCGTCGTGGACCGGTTTCGACGCCTGGGCGTCGTCTTTGTCGACGAGATCGACGAGGTGCCGCCGGGCTCGGTGGTCATGCTCTCGGCCCACGGCTCGGCTCCCGAAGTCGTCGAGGCGGCGCGAGCAGAGGATCGGTTCGTCGTGAATGCCGTATGCCCTCTCGTCACGAAGGTCCATCACGAAGCGCGCACGCGGGCGCGGAAGGGCTACACGGTCCTCTACGTCGGACACGCTGGTCATGACGAAGCCGAGGGAACGCTCGCCGAGGCGCCGGAGCAGATGCGTCTGGTCGAACACGTTGACGACCTCCCCGAGGTTCTCGAGTCGATCGAGAATCCCGAGCGCGTCGCGTTGTTGGCCCAGACAACTCTCTCGCTCACTGATTGGGAGGGAATTCGGGAGAAATCGCACGCCGCCTTCCCCGAGCTCTGGACCGCCTCGCGCGGTGACCTGTGCTTCGCGACCACGAACCGCCAGGCAGCGCTCACAGCCATCGCCGACCGCGCCGACGCCGTCGTCGTGATCGGAAGCGCCAACTCCTCCAACACCCTCGCGCTAGCCAAGGTGGCCCGGGACGCCGGGTGCCCGCAGGTCGTGCGGATCGACGGTGCCGACGAACTCGACCTCGCGGCCCTCGGAGAAGCCCGGATCGTCGGAGTCACCGCCGGTGCCAGTGCACCCGAGGAGCTCGTGGACGAGGTGATCGCGCTCCTGGACCCGACCGACGGGGTCGAAGCTGTTCCCGTGACCGACGAAGACGAGTACTTCCCACCACCGCGCGAATTGCGAGAACTCATGGGCACGCTCGATACGCTCCTCGCTCTACTCGTCGGCGCAGATCCCGCGTCCGCTGAGCGTCCCGGGCCTTTCACGGCCGATCGCGAAGCCGACGCGTCTCTGACCCTGGCAACGCTCCCCCACTGAGGACACTCCGTGCTCGACGTCACGACCGATCAGATCCGTGTGTTTCTGCACATACTCGCCGCCACGGTGTGGATCGGAGGTCAGATAACACTCGGAATCGTGGTTCCACTGCTCCGGCCCGCGGGCACCGAGGTCGTGCATGCCGCGGCGCGCCGGTACCAGATGATCGCGTGGCCCGCCTACGGGGTACTGCTGGTCACGGGTGCCTGGAATCTGATCGACGCGGACCTCGACGCCATGAGCGACATGTGGATCTCCACCCTGTCGGTGAAGCTCTGGCTCGTCCTCATCTCGGGTGCCGCGGCGTTCGGCCACCAGCTCGTCGGGGCGCACGCGGGGGCCACGGACGATCCTGACAGGGCGAAGAAGCTGCGAATGTTCTCGGGGATCCTGGCGGGCGTGGCACTACTGAGTGCGATCGCCTCGGCGTTCTTCGGCGTGCAACTCGCCTGATCGACGGCGATGGCCGTGCCGCGTCAGGCGTCGCGGTCGACGTGGGCCAGGGTGTTCGCTATGTCGAACGCGGCCTGCAGCTCCGATCGGATCGCATCGGTCACCGCCCGGACGTCGGTTCGTCGCGCCGTTCCGTCGTCGGTGGGTGAGGGAATGGGGTCCCCGACGACGATCGCCACTTCATGGAGTTTCGGGATACGGCTCCCGCTCGGCAGGATGGACTCCGTTCCCCCGATCCCGACGGGCACGACCGGCGCACCGGCCTTGATGGCCAGGTACGCGGCTCCCCGATGGAGATCGGTGATGTGGGCCCCGTTGGACCGTGTCCCCTCCGGGTAGATCACCAGGACCTCACCCTCGGCGAGCACCTGCGCTCCCGCCTCGATGGCCGAGCGGTCGGTGGCACCGCGTTCGACGGGGAACGAGCCCATGAGACCCAGGAAGGGTCCCAGGACCGGAACACGAAACAACTCGACCTTTGCCATGAAGCGCAACCGCCGACGTGTCAGCGTGGAGCAGACAAAGATGTCGATGATCGAGCGGTGCGAGGGTGCCAGAACATACGGTCCGGTGGCGGGGAGACGATCGGCACCGCTGATCCTGACCCGAAAGGCCAGTCGGCACAGCGTGGCGAGAGCGGCACGCACGAACCGGTAGAGGCCCAGATTCCAGTCCATCACCTGCCATCCTCACCCGGGGCGCTGCGTTGATGCCAGCGCGCCAGGACCATCTCCACGATTTCGTCGACCGAGAGGTCCGTGGAGTCGATCGTGAGTGCGTCGTCCGCCCGGGCCAGCGGGGACGTCGCTCGGGTGCTGTCACGGCGGTCCCGCTCGACGAGCCGATGCTGTTCCTCGTCGAGCGTCGTCAAACGACGAGCCGCCGACTCGTCGGCCTGGCGCCGCCGGGCACGTTCGGCCTCGCTCGCTGTGAGGTAGACCTTGACCGCAGCGTCGGGGAACACGACCGTGCCGATGTCGCGACCCTCCACGACGCCGGAGCCCTTTCTGTCGAGCCAGGCTCGCTGGCGGCCTACGAGTTCCTCGCGGACTTCCGGGAGTGCGGCCACGCTCGACACGGCGGACGTCACGACCGGAGTTCGGATCTCGTCGGACACGTCGTCACCGTCCAGGGTGACGACGCCCGCGTCGGCGGCTATCCGCACCTCCCGGACGAGTGCCACGACTGCGTCGCCGTCGTCGAGGGCGATTCCGTGGCGTAGCGCCGTCAGCGTGGCGGCGCGGTACATCGCTCCCGTGTCGAGAACGTCGAATCCGAGCACCGCCGCGATCGCGCGCGCCACGGTGGACTTTCCCGAACCAGAAGGCCCGTCGATAGCGATGACGCGTTTCATGCTGTGCTCTGCAGGGTTTCGAGATCATCCAGGAACCCCGGGTAGGAGACCTCCGTGGCATCCCAGCCCGACACGGTGGAACGACCGGGCGCAACGGCGGCCGCGACGGCCGCGGCCATTCCAATGCGATGGTCACCGTGTGAAGCGAACGCAGCCGATCGAGACTCGCCGTCTCCGATCATGAGGCCGTCCGAGCGCTCATCAACCGGAACGCCGAGAGTCGTGAGCAAAGCGGCCGTGGTTGCGATCCGGTCGCTCTCCTTGGCTCTCAGTTCGGCGGCGTCGCGAATCAGGGTGGGCCCGCCGGCGAAGGCCGCGGCCACCCCGAGAACCGGCAGTTCGTCGATCACCCCCGCGATCTCGGCGCCGCCGATCTCCGTGCCTCGAAGCGGCGCCGACGACACCGACAGGTTCGCCACAGGTTCACCCAGACGCGCCTCGTTGATGTGTACGTCGATCGAGGCCCCCATCCGGCGGAGTACATCCACGAAACCGAGACGCAAGGGATTCGCGCCGATCGAATCGACGATCAATTCCGACCCGGCGATCAAGGTGGCGGCTACGACAAAGAAAGCCGCCGACGAAGGGTCGCCCGGAACCTCGAACTCGAACGGTCTCGGCTCGCCCGCTTCCACGACGAGACGTTCAGCCGATCGGTGCACGGGCGCGTCGAGGGCTGACAGCATTCGGTACGTGTGATCACGGCTTGGCGCAGGCTCGACGATCACGGTGATCCCCGTGGCCTGGAGCGCCGCCAGCACGACCGCCGACGTGACCTGGGCGCTGGCGACGTCGAGGACGACACGTGTCCCGGAGAGGCCTCCCCCTGATCCGCAATGGAGCGCGCGTGTCGTTCTCGTGCCCCTCGACGTCGGCACCGAGCATGCGCAGGGGCTCGATGATGCGTGCCATCGGCCGTGATCGCAGCGACTCGTCACCCGTGAGCACCGTCTCGAAATCGCAGCCGGCGACGAGTCCCGCCATGAGGCGCATCGTGGTCCCTGAGTTCCCGCAGTCGAGAACGTCGTTCGGCGCAGTGAGCCCGGCCAGACCGGGACCGTCCACGGACACGGCGCCACCGTCCTGCCGGTTACGTGCGCCGAGAGCCTCGATGACCTGTCGCGTGCGCTCGACATCGTCACCCGTTCCCAGGCCTGTGATGGAGCTGCGGCCGTGCGCCATAGCGGCAAAGATCAACGCTCGGTGGGAGAGAGACTTGTCACCGGGCACCCGGAGCCTTCCCCGCAGCGGCACGCCACCTTCGATGGCGACCTCCCGGCTGACGTCTTCTGCCGTCACGGCACATGCCTCACGTGATCGGAGAGATCGCGGGGTGATAGCCGGCTGAGACAAGCGCTGCCTCGAGCTCCCGCGAGCCCTCGCGAGAGGTCGTGATCACGAGGACACCGGCGCGACCCTCTGTCGAGTGTGCGATCTCGACGTCGGTGATGTTCACGCCCAGGCGACCGGCGGTCGTCGTGACCTCGGCGAGGACGCCCGGGCGGTCGGCGACCGGGACGCGCAGCTCCACGAGATCGGATGCGTCCGTCGCACCGACTGGCAGATTGCGTCGAGCGGTGCGGGCCCGCTCCAGGACCTCGAGGAGTCCCTGGCGCTCGCCCGTGGCGACGACGTTCCGGATTCCCTCCAGGGCCTCGAGATACCGGTCGAGTGCTGCCACGATCGCATCCCGGTTGCTCACGCAGATGTCGGGCCAGATCGCCGGGTCGGCCGCGGCGATCCGGGTCATGTCGCGAAAGCCGCCTGCGGCCAGACGAAGGAGCGCCCGATGGTCGGCCCCCCGCTGCGCGGCCAGGTCCATCAGCGTCGACGCAGCGAGTTGGGGCACGTGGCTCACCATTGCGACGAGAGCGTCGTGCTCATCGGGGTCGAGCGCCACGGCTTCACCGCCGGTCAGATCCACCAGCGAGCGAACAGCGGCGAAGGCGTCGGCGTCGGTCCGGGGTGTGGGAGTCAGCACCCACGCGCTTCCCTCGAAGAGGCGGCTCTCGGCACCCGCCACCCCTTCCTGCTCGGACCCGGCCATCGGGTGCCCGCCGACGAAGCGCCCTGCGGCGTCGGCACGGGCGGCTTCCACCCCGTGGACCACGGGAGCCTTGACGGACGCGACGTCGGTGACCACCGCCACACCGACGTCGAGCAGTGCCGTCGCCGCCCCGACCACATCGTTCACCGGCACAGCGACCACGGCCAGGTCGACACCGGCACACGCGTCGGGTCCGGTGACCACGCGGTCGAGCGCTCCGAGCTCCACAGCTTCGTGAGCGCGCTCGGGAAGCGTGTCGAATCCCACGACTTCCACGTCCCGGGAACGAAGGGCGAGGCCGATCGATCCTCCGATCAGTCCGGTACCGACGAGAGCGACGCGTTTCACGTCTACTCGGGAAGGTCGTCGCGCAGCGCACGCGCGCCGTCGAGATACACGTGGTGAAGATCTTCTCGGGCTCTGTCGGTGTAACAGTGCATCAGAACACGGATACAGCGCTCCACCGCTCCGTCGATACCGAGCTCGCGTGCACACAGCAAGGGGAACGTGCCCGAGGCCTTCCGAGCGGGCGGCCGCGGCCGGGAACTCCGCCGTGAGATCGTCGGTGGCGGTGAAGATGACGCTCACGAGATCGTCGGTGTCGAGGCCGTTCCGGGACAGCATCTCCCCCACGAGACGCCCGGTCTGCGACCTGACCTCCTCCTTGGTGTTCTCGGCGCAGGTGATCGCGCCGCGTAGAGCCAGCAACCGCATAGGAGGGCGAGCCTACCCTTCGGCCTCGTCTCCGCCGCCCGCATTGGTGCCTGCATCGGCGTCCGTCGTGGTGCCCGCGGCGGCGTACAACGCGCGCACTTCGAAATCGGTGAGCTCGCGCCACTCCCCCGGTGCCAGAGATGTATCGGCGAGGTTTCCGATCCGTGTCCGAACGAGGCGGAGAACCGGATGGCTCACGGTCTCACACATGCGCCGCACCTGCCTGTTGCGCCCTTCGTGAAGGATCAGCTCCAGAGCGGCCGAGTCGTCCCGGCGTTCCAGAACGCGCGCGCCCACAGGGGCCGTCCGCCCATCGTCGAGATCGACACCCTCGCGCAGCCGACGGAGAGCGTCAGGCCCCGGAAGACCCTCGACCTCGACCAGATAGGTTTTCGGGACTCCGTGACTCGGATGCGTGAGTATCTGCGTGAGGTCTCCGTCGTTGGTGAGGATCAGGAGCCCGGAGGTGTCGATGTCGAGCCGACCGACGGGGAATACCCGCGGCTCAGCGGGGACGAGATCCACGACCGTGGGCCGGCCGTGCGTGTCTACGACTGTCGTCACCGTTCCCAACGGCTTGTTGCACAGGTAGTGGACGAGCCCGGGTCGCACCGGAATCCGGGAACCGTCGAAGGTGACGAGATCTTCGTTCACATCGACGCGACGGCCCACTGTCGCTGTTTCTCCGTTCACGGCTACTCGTCCGGCAGCGATGAACTGTTCGCAGGTTCTGCGCGAACCGAGACCCGCGCGGGCCAGGACCTTCTGGAGTTTCTCGCCGTCGGGTGCGCTCACCCGTCGTCGGGAGCGACGTCGGCCGCGCTGTCGGAAAGATCGTCGGAAAAACCGTCGGAGAGGGTGTCGGGAACGGTGTCCGGAGCGCTGTCGGGTGCACGCAGCCCACGCTCGAGCGCTTCGACGACCGTGGCGTCCGGAACGAAATCGCCGAGTGACGGCAGGTCGTCGAGAGAAGCGAGACCGAGACGCTCGAGGAACAACTGCGTTGTTCCGTAGAGCGTGGCGTTGCCCGGGCCGGGGTCTCGACCGACTTCTTCGATGTAACCACGTGCGAGCAGAGTGCGAGCGACCCCGTCGACGTTGACGCCGCGAACCGCGGAGATCTGACCACGGGAGATCGGTTGCTTGTAGGCCACGATGGCCAAGGTCTCCAGCGCTGCGGGAGACAGACGCGGGTGTTGCCCCTCGAGCACGAATCGCTCGACATACTCCGCCTGCGACGGATGTGTCTGGTACCTGTATCCGCCCGCCACATGCACCAGAGCGAACCCGCGTTCCTGGTTCTCGTACTCGACTCGGAGCTCCTCGGCGATCTCACCGACCGTGGTGACGGGAACCTCGAGCAACTGGGCGAGCATTCCCGGTTCGACGGGTTCGATGGCAGCGAGCAGGACGGCCTCCATGGCACGCCGGGTCGCGTGGCGGGTCAGGTCGACGTCGGGTTCCGTGTCGTTGCTCACGTTCGGTGACTCACGGTCGCGCGCTCTCCTCAGTCGTGGCGTCTGTGTCTTCGGCGTCTTCGTCTTCGGCGTCTTCACCCCAGTCGTCGAGTGAGACCCGTTCGGTCGTGCCCACGCCGAGTTCGACGGGCCGGACGGTGAGCTCCCCGAAGGTCGTGGCCTGGTCGATCTCCACCGCACCCTGCTTGAACAACTCCAGGACAGCGAGGAAGCGCACCACCAGTTCGAGTCGTTCGGTGACACCCACGACCAGGGCCCGGAACGTGGTCGGACCCGACATCTGCAACATCGCCGACACCGTGGCCACGGCGTCTTTGACGCTCGCACGAATCGGAGCGACGTGGTCGGTCGACACGATCGGCCTCTCGGGCACCGTCAAGGCACGGATCGCCGCGTCGCGAAGCGTCGTCGCGGCGACGTGTTCCAGAGGGTCCGGTACCAGCGAACGGTAGGGCTCCTCGGGCCCGACCCGTCGCGGCACCGAGCGAGAAGCCACCCGGGTGCGGGCGGCCAGTGCTGATGCGGCGTCCTTGAAGGTCTTGCATTCCAGGAGCCGTGCGAGCAGCAGGTCGCGTTCCTCGAAGCGCAAGAGGTCTTCGTCGATCTCGACGTCGTCGGAACCCGGAAGGAGGCGCCGCGCCTTGAGCTCGATCAGCGTCGCGGCTATCAGGAGAAACTCCGTAGCGACATCGAGATCGAGCTTTTCGAGACGCTCCACCTCTTCGAGATACGCGTCGATGATGCGCGCGAGCGGGATCTCCCACAGGTCGACCTCTTCGGAGAGGATGAGGTGCAGGAGCAGGTCGAAAGGCCCCTCGTACACAGGGGTCGCGACCTCGTACGCCATCACCGGGATCGTAGTGGAGGGCGCTACGATCCCCCGGCATGCCTCGGGTCTTCTCCGGAATCCAGCCGACCGGTGAACTGCACCTCGGGAACCTCCTGGGTGCGATCCGCCAATGGGTCGTCGACCAGGACACCCACGACGCAGTCTTCTGCGTCGTGGATCTCCACGCCATGACGGCGCCCTACGACCCCGCGAGCCTTGCGGACGCCACCCGGCGCACGGCGGCGCTGCTGTTGGCGGCCGGCCTCGACCCGCAACGGTGCACCCTCTTCGTCCAGAGCCACGTGCCGGCACACACGGAGCTCACCTGGATCCTGAACTGTGTGGCCTCCTTCGGTGAACTCCGTCGGATGACCCAGTTCAAGGACAAGTCGGGCGGGCAGGAGTCGGTCAGCGTCGGCCTGTTCGACTACCCGGTCCTCATGGCCGCCGACATCCTCTGCCACGACACGGATCGTGTCCCCGTCGGCGACGACCAGCGGCAACACCTGGAACTGGCGCGCGACGTGGCCCAACGGTTCAACCACCGCTTCGGGGAGACGCTCGTCGTCCCCGAACCGGCCATCCCCCCAATCGGTGCGCGCGTCATGGACCTCCAGGATCCGACGTCGAAGATGTCGAAGTCCGCCGACTCGCCCCAGGGCACGCCCCTGCTGCTCGATCCACCCGACGTCCTGACGAAGAAGATCCGATCGGCCGTCACCGATTCCGGACGTGAGATCCGCTACGACCCGGAGAACAAGGCGGGTGTCTCGAATCTTCTGGAGATCCTGAGTGTCGTGCGCGGCACTCCGATTCCCGACTTGGAGGCCTCGCTGGCCGGGGCCGGCTACGGCGACCTGAAGTCGACCGTGGCCGATGCCGTGATCGAGTACCTGGCGCCTGTTCAGGAGCGCTACGCCGCCCTGGAAGACGATCCCGCCAGAGTCGACGAAGCGCTCGCTCTCGGTGCCGCCAAGGCGTCATCGGTGGCTGATGGCGTTCTCCGCCGCGTTCGCTCTGCCACAGGCTTGCTGACACGGCAGTGACCGGGGTGGCGACCGGGCTGCGGTCGGAGCATCACCGCTCCCAGGGCGCGGGATTCCCGTAGTCGGTCGGGCACACCGCGACGCCTTCGACGTCCTTGCCGATCCGTTCGCCGTCCAGGAGGAGCCGGCTTCGGGTCCCCCCCGCCGTCGGAACCACGATCACGACCGCCCGCGCACCGGGACACACCTGCCAGTCCAGGTCGGACGACCAGTCCACTTCGGGCATGAGAACTTCCAGTCGTTCTCCGTCGACCAGGTAGTTGCCCTGCGAGTCGTACACATCCCCGAACGCATCCTCGGCGTTGCGCAGCGTCGGGTCGGTGTCGTCGAGGCCGACAGCCGAACGGATCCAGTCGACGCCGTCCTCGATGCGGGCCGAGATGCCGCCCTCGGTCTGTCTCGCCCACAGCAACCAGCCGCCCACCACGACCACGAGGACGATGAGAGCGATCTTGGCGCGCCCGATACCCCGGTAGCGGGGTCGGCCGCGCGTGTCGCCCTCGAGGTCGCGGTCCGTGGCGCCGCCCTGGTACCCGGGGTGCGTCCGGACGAAGTACTGGTCGTCCACGTTTCCTCTATCGGCAGACCCACCCGTGCACCTTGACCGCTCGTCTCGGGTCCCTTTCCCTCGTCTCGCGTTCCTTTGCCTCGACTCGTCTCGGGTTCCTTTGCCTCGACTCGGGCGCCGCAGGATACCTGCGGCGCTCGTCCTCGTCTCGGGTCAGTCGTCGTCGGCGGCGGCGAGTGCCGCACGGACGATGTCTGGCATTCCCGGAACCGTCGCTGTGCCGGTTTGCTGGTGCAGGCGGGCCCACGCCGCGGCCTCCGGGGGTCCACCCGCCACGAGGATCAGCTCCGCTCCCCGGTCGGGATGGTCGATGTAGAGCCCGCTTCGGCCCCTCACTCCGGGCCGGCCTGCCCAGGCAGCCACCGTCTCCCTCCCCCACACCCAGGCGAGGAGGGTGGCCATGACCCGTCCGGGTACGCCGAGACCCGATTCGGCCTTCCCCACGTCGTGGAGAAGAGCCGCCACCATCCACCGGCGATCCCCTCGTTCGGCTGTGCCGAGGAGCGATTGGTCGACACGTCGCGCCACGTCGAGCGCGTGGCGGCGGTCGTGGAGGGGCATGGCGTCGAAGAGCGCGATCTCGGGGGGAGTCAGCGTCGCCCGGACCCAGCCCGTCTCGTTCTGATCCAGCGGCGTCGGTGAGAGGGACGCGAAGAAGCGACGGGCCAGGTGCAGGAAGTGGGAGGTGTGCGGCACAGCGGCACCGCTCGGGGAACCGTCCGACGGGGAGTTCAGGAATTCGAGGAGGCGCACGCGATGCAGAGGCGCGCCGCCGGCATCGCCTCGAGGCGAGCCTCCGGAATCGTGCCTTTGCAGCCCTCACAGCGACCGTAGCGACCGTCGTCGAGCTTGGCGAGAGCGTCGTCGACGTCTGTGAGTTGTTCGGTCAGAGTTCCGGCGAGCGCCTCGGCCTCGCCCCTCTCGGCCGTGACCTGGCCGGTGTCCGCGAAGCCCTCGTCGTAGTCGAGCTGGCCCTCGGGTCCGTAGCCGAGTTGGGCGAGCTGCTCGACGAGATGCCGCCGTTCATCGGCGAGCTTGTCGCGTCGGGGCGCGTGTGCCACGTCGTTCATGGCCTCATCGTACCGCTCGAGGGTGTGCTGCCTCGTAGACAGCGCGGAGGCGGTCGGGAGAGACCTTCGTGTACACCTGCGTGGTCGAAATGCTGGCGTGGCCGAGAAGCTCCTGGACCACTCGGATGTCGGCACCATGATCGAGCATGTGCGTAGCGCACGAGTGGCGCAGGACATGGGGTGACAGCCGGTCGGACAGGCCCGCGCGCCGCCCGGCGAGCCCGACGATCTTCCAGCAGCCCTGCCGCGTGAGCCGTCCCCCGCGGGCGTTGAGGAACACAGCGGAACCCCCGAACCCCGACCGCTGCCGACGAGCTCCACTCGGCCCGACGTGAGATATGCCTGCAGCACACTCCGTGCAGTGCGTCCGACGGGAACCACCCGTTCCTTGTCGCCCTTTCCGATCACCCGAATCGTGCCCGACTCCAGGTCGATGTCGTCGAGATCCAGGCCGACGAGCTCACTGATCCGGATGCCGGTGGCGTAGAGCGTTTCCAGGATCGCCCGGTCACGGTCTGCTCGGGCGTCGTCGCCGGCCACGGTCTCGAGCAAGGCCTCGACCTCTGGTTCGGTCAGTGCCTTGGGGATCCCCGGAGGGACACGCGGTCCCCCGACCTCCTCGCTCGGGTCGGTCGCCAACAGCCCTTCGGAGGCACAGAACCCGTGGAACGACCGCACCGCCACGAGGGCGCGCGCGATGGAGGAAGCGGCAAAACGTGCCGTGCCGTCATCGTCGGTGGCGCTGCGCAAATCCTCCACATACTCGAGAACTTCCTGTTCACCGATCGACGAAGGATCACTGACGCCGCGCTTGCGAAGAAAACTGCTGTAGCGCACGAGGTCGCGCCTGTACGCGTTCAGCGAGTTGTCGGCGAGTCCTCGTTCGACCCGCAACCAGTTCTCGTGCTCCACGAGCAGTTGCTCGAGTGCATCAGGCGCACCAGACGCGTCGGTTGTGGTGTCAGGTGGGGGAGGCCGGCATGGGAGCCACCCAGGTAGGCACGCGCCAACAGGAGGGCGACGATGCTCTTCGCATCGACCAACTCCCGATTCGCGACGAGCGACTCGACGCTGTCGAGTTCCACGTCGGCCGTGGTCATCGCTCTTTCTTCGGCCCCGATGGGTGTACGCATTCCCGTGTCGGTGACCGAGAGAGCGAGGAAGCAGTGCATGTACTCGGTACAGAAGCCCGGTGAGTTCCAGAACTCGGCGAGTGGAACCAGCTCCGCGGGCGCCATGCCGACCTCTTCGGCCAGTTCCCGACGCGCAGTTTCGATCGGGGGCTCACCATCGACATCGCGCCGACCCGCAGGAACCTCGAGGAGGTCCCCGCCCGTTGCGACTCGAAACTGGCGGACGAGCAACGCTGTGTCCTCCGAAAGCATCGGCACCACGCAGACCGCACCGGGGTGGCGGACGATCGTGCGCTCGTGCTCGGCTTCGTCGGGCCCGACGATGAGCTCCCGAGTGACGTCGAGGAACCCGCTCGTCAGCAGCGGTGTGGATGAAGCGACGTGGAACTCGCTCACACCGGTCGGCCGATGGGCAGTCGTGGCGACCTGCCCTCGGCCCGCTCGTGCGCCGACACGGCGAAGGCGGCGAACAACGGGTGGGGTCGATCGGGTCGGCTCTTGAACTCGGGGTGCGCCTGGGTGGCTACGTAGAACGGATGCACCGAGCGGGGCAGCTCGATGAACTCGACCAGCCTGTCGTCAGGTGACGTACCCGAGCACACGAGGCCGAACTCCTCGAGTTGGCCGCGGTACCGGTTGTTCACCTCGTAGCGGTGCCGGTGACGCTCGTAGACGACTTCCTCGCCGTACGCCTCGAAGACCGCGGTGCCGGCTTTGAGTTTGGCGGGATAGGCGCCGAGGCGCATCGTTCCGCCCTTTTCGATGACGTCGCGCTGATCGTCCATGAGATCGATCACCGGGTGGGGTGTGTGGGGATCGAACTCCGCCGAGTTGGCACCTGCGAGGCCGCAGGCGTTGCGGGCGAACTCGACCACGGAGCACTGCATGCCCAGGCACAGGCCCAGATACGGCACGCTGTGCTCCCGGGCGTAGGCGGCGGCGGCGATCTTTCCTTCGACACCGCGGATTCCGAAGCCTCCGGGGACCACGATCCCGTCGAGGCCGTGGAGGCGTCCCTCGGCGAGCAGCCCTTCCGCGTCGTCGGCGGGGATCCAGTCGACCATCACCTTGGCGCCACACGCGTACCCACCGTGCTTCAGAGCCTCGACGACGGACAGATACGCGTCGGGAAGGTTCACGTACTTGCCGACCAGGCCGACGCGGACCTCGTCCTCTGCAGCTTCCACCCGACGCACGAGACCCTCCCACTCGGACAGGTCGGGCTCGTGTCGCGTCAGTTCCAGTGTTCGGCAGACCAGCGAGTCGAGCCCTTCGTCGTGGAGGACCAACGGGATCTCGTAGAGGGTCGACGCGTCGATCGCCGAGACCACACCTTCCTCGGGTACGTCGCAGAGCTGGGAGATCTTCGACTTCAGCTGGGCGGGAATCGGGCGGTCCGAACGGCACACGATGGCGTCGGGTTGGATACCGCGGCTCCGCAGTTCGGTGACCGAGTGCTGGGTCGGTTTGGTCTTCTGCTCACCGGACGGCCCGATGAACGGGACCAGCGTGATGTGGATGTAGAAGACGTTCTCGCGCCCGACGTCCTTTCGAAACTGACGGATCGCCTCCAGGAACGGAAGAATCTCGATGTCTCCGACGGTGCCGCCCACCTCGGTGATGACGACGTCGACGTCCTCCGAGTTGGCCAGTCGGAGGATCCGGTCCTTGATCTCGTCGGTGATGTGGGGAATCACCTGCACCGTCTGGCCGAGATAAGCACCGCGTCGTTCCTTGGCCAGAACCGACTGGTAGATCGACCCCGTCGTGGCGTTGGAGTCCCGGCGGAGAGGGACGTCGACGAAGCGCTCGTAGTGGCCCAGATCGAGATCGGTTTCGCCGCCGTCGTCGGTGACGAAGACCTCGCCGTGTTGGAACGGGTTCATCGTGCCGGGATCGACATTGATATAGGGGTCGAGCTTCTGCATCGTGACCCGCAGGCCACGGGCCCGGAGCAGGCGACCGAGCGACGATGCCGTCAGACCCTTGCCCAGACTCGACACCACTCCACCCGTCACGAAGACGTGCTTCGCCACGTTGCCTCCTCGTTTCTCGTCCCGCACCTTCGGCACCGGATTGCTCCGTGCCGCCACCGGGCGTCCCATCTCCGACCCATCTCCGGCCTGTGGCAGGTGACGGGTGCCGAATCGGGGAGGCCGAAGCGACGGTACCATGCGCTCCGTTCGGCTCCGGGGAATCCCCGGTTCGCCGCATCCCGTGCCCGTGGGCCCACCGACCTCCTCCCCCCACAACGCCGCGGCCTGACACCGCGGGCGTTCGCCATCCGGTCCTTCTCGGCGCGTCCCTGCTCGCTCTCGGCACGATCGTTCTCCGTATCGGCGCACTGGTGGCGGACCGCCATGTCACCTTCGACGACGGCGTCTTCGGCGCATCGGCCGTCGCCATGCGCGACGGAGGCGTTCCTTTTCGGGACGTCTTCTCGAGTCAGGGTCCCCTGTTCCTCCCACTCGTGTGGATCGCCGATCTGAGCGGATTGCGCACACTCGACGCGCCGCGGATCCTGGCCGTGGCCTCCGGCGTCGTTCTCGTCTTGGCTGTGTACGCCGCCGGGCGCGCCGTGACGACACGCGCCGGAGCGATCTTCGCCGCGGCGCTCGTGGCGAGTTCCGGTGGGATCCTGTGGATCACAGGCCCCGTCAACGCCGACGGCCCCGCCCTGGCCTTGGCGACCACGGCGGTCGCGTTGGCTCTGCACTACCGACTTCGACCCTCGTGGCAACTCGCTGTCGGAATCGGCCTCGCTCTCGGAGCGGCGCTGTCGATCAAGAGCCTCGTGCTCCCAGCGGCCGTGCCCGTCGGGATCGCCCTGCTCGGACCTCGACGAGGTCGGGACATCGCCGCGGCCGTGGGGGCCGCCCTGGTTGTCGGACTCGTTGCAGCAGTCCCGTGGGGCTTGGGCGACGTCTGGGATCAGTCGGTCGTCTACCACCTCGAGGCAGCGGGTGGGCGCACTCCCGGGGCGAACCTCCGCAAGATCGCCAGCACGCTCGGAGACCGGGACCTGCTCGTCGTGGTTGCTGCCGCCGCCGCTGCAACATGCGCCGTCATCCGCCGCCTCCGCGGCACACCTGTCGGGGACACACCGACAACCGACAGCGCACGAACCACGGGGCCGGGCATCGGCTGGCTCCTCGGTGGGTGGCTCGTGGCGATTCTCCTCCTCCTCACTCTGGAGCATCCTCTGTGGCGACCGCACGTGGCGCATCTGGTTCCCCCGCTCGCACTGCTCGCGGCGTGGCGGCGTCCCTCGTGGCGGATGCTGGCGATCGTCCTCGTTCCGGCGCTCGCCTACCACGTCGTACACACGACCGAGATCCTGTGGCCCGGCGGCGCCCCCGGCGATGAAGCTGCTGTCGTCACCGAGTTGCAGTCACTGCCCGACGGTGCTCTCGTCATCAGCGATGATCCGGGTCTCGCGTGGCGCGCCGGCCGCGGCACACCACCCGACCTCGTGGACACGTCGATCCTGCGGATCGAATCGGGCCGGATCACGTCGGAATCGCTGGCGGACGCTGTGGCCGATGACCCGCAGATCTGCGCCGTCGTGGTCTGGTCTGCGGTGCGTTTCGGCTCCTTCGAGGAGCTTCCCGCGCTCCTCGAGGACGAAGGTTTCGATGTGGCGGCGCGCTACGACGATTCGCGTGTGCTGTATGTGCGGCCCGACTGCGACCCCGGTTCGCAAGGCTGAAGGCCGAGCGACCCGTTCAGTCTCTCTGTCCGGCCTCGTCGAAGCGACGGAGCCAGGGCGTCTTTTCGATGACGGTCGAGAAGGAGACCATCTCGGCCGCCACGTTCAGGACCAAGAGAACCACGAGAACGACGGTACGGGCACCGCGACCCAACTCCAGCACGGCCATGAGACCCAGGACGGCACCGATGACGTTGGCGCCCGCGTCGCCGAGCATGACCCGCTCGCGCAGGTCGTCCAGTAGTACGCCCGTGGACGCTCCCATGACGGGTGCCACCGCGATGCCCACCGGGCTGGAGCCGGCGAGCAGGGCAAGGGGGGCGTAGGCGACGAGAGCGACCTTGATCGTGCGTCCCGGAGCCCGGTCGAGCAGATTGCCGAGGTTCGCCGCGAGGGCGATCAGCACCGCGTCGGCGATGAGGCGTTTTCCGCTCACGAAGTCGGGGACGGCGACGAGGACGAGTGCCGCCGCAGCGCCGCCGAGGAGCTTGAGAATGCCCGTGGTGACGCGTCCCTGGGCCAGGGCGCGTACGTGACCCCGATAGCCCCTGTCCCCGGCGTCGCCGAGAACGTCGTCGACGAATCCCAACAGCCCGAACGCGAAGCACGCAAACAAGACCAGCGTGCGGGCGACGTTGGCGCCGGGCTCCGCGCCGAGACCGAGCGCTTCCAGCATGGAACGCCCGGCCTCCACGATCAGGACGGCGAACACGACGAGGATCCCCCGGACGCCGGGACCCGGTGGCCACGGTGGTTCGTCCGTAACAGGACAGGAGCGCTCGACAGCGCGTCGGCGCTCACGACGAGATAACGCACGGCGAGCAGGCCGACGAGGAACGCGATCGCCCACACGGCGAGACCACCCAGTGCGCTCACGACCTGATCCCGGTGCTCACGGCATCGGATTCAGGTTCCTCGCCCACGTACAGTGGTGGTTCGGGTTCGCGTACCACCAGTGCCAGATAGACGAGTGACCCGTTGATCACGCCGAGCATCAGGCCCGGCACGGCGATGCCCGAGTCGTTGAGGGCGAAACCCAAACCGCCGGCGATCATGAGGCCGACGAGTGCCGCCCTCAGCTCCGGTATCGCCGCTTGGACCGCGCGCAGGCGCCCCCGTGAGCGCCACACCTGCACGGCGAGGAAGATCACCAACACAGGAACCATGAGCGTCCACACGGAACGCGTGAGCACCGAGATGTTGGCACCGAGCTTGCGAAGCACGACCGTTTCCAGGGCTCCGGGACCGTCGTCGACGATGCGCTCGACGAGACGACCCAGGTGCGTGCGGCTTTGCGCCGGGCGGAGCAGGTCGAGAGTGGCGAATACCCCGATGACCGCGACCGTCGCGACGCCGACCCACACGAGGGTTCGCGCACGCACCTTCGCACCGAGCATGAGCATTCCCATCACGATCGTCGTCGGCACGAGTGTGAGTACGCCACCGACATCGGAACCCCACACGGGCATGCCGACCATCGCGAGCGTGAACACGAGGATCCCGACGCCGACCTTGGCCCCGCGACGTCCCCCCACTCTGTTGGCGACGAGAGCGGCCAGCAGTACCGCGGCGCCGGCGATCTGAGCGAACGCGAGGTTGCCGAATCCCGCAAAACGACCGGCCACCGTCGGCGAGTATCCGAACACGGTGTTCAGTTGGAGAGGCGCACCGAGCACGACGTCGACGAACTGGACCCCGAGGATCACCGAGAGCGTGATGATGAGCGCGTCGGTCCAGCGCCGCGCGAACACGGTCGCCAGTGCCCCGATCAACAGACCGACACCGACGAGGAAGACCCAGTACCGCCCGACCGGATAGCGGTAGAAGTCGATCATCCCGGCCAGATAGGTGGCAGGCAGGATCCCGAGAAGGGCCAGCGCTCCGAAGGCGACGATGCGACGGGATCGTCGCTGTCCGCGGGTGAGTGCGAGGACGGCCAGCGCGAACAGGAGGACGTTGGCGATGGTGAAGGCCTGCGCGACCGGCGTGACCATGTTGTCGCGAAACCGCGCCGCGTCGTTGGCTTCGATCAGAAATGCCCGGCGTTGGGCGGCGTCGCCCCCGGTCGCGCCCCGCTCGAAGGCCCGGCCTTCCATCGACGACGGTCGCTCGACATCGAGCAACTCCAGAATCGTCGGGGCGATGTCGACCGTCGCGACGAATCCTGATCGCCGGACACTTGCGGAGCGCAGAAGGCCAGGCTCCAGACCGGCCCGGCGTAGTCCCGCCACGCTCAGGTTCGTTCGTCCGCCTGCGTGGTATGGGCCGACGACCAAGACGGCGTCGGTCTCGGGGTCGACATGCTCGAGGACCCGACCGATGATCTCGTCACTCGATTCCAGCGCCTGGACGAGGAAGTCCGTGCGCCGCTCGGGTGCCACGAAGGGTCGGTAGGCGTCGGCGCGCACGAGGTCGGAGGCCTCGACGAGGACGACGGAATCTGCATCCCACACCTGCTCGAAGGCTGCCTCGACGGCATCGGGATCCAGACGGACGCCGAACGCCGCCTCGGGATCGTCGACGAGCAGATCCCGATTGACCTGGCCCGCGGGAACCACTCCGTCGCTGTCCATGAGGCCCAGGACCGCTTCGCGACCGTAGGTGACGTCGAGATCCGGCACCCCCGGTCGGCGTTGGCGATGACGGCCCGCCCGATGCCGGCGTCGTTCAGGGCATCACCGAGTGCTCCGATCTCGGCGTCGAAACGCAGATCCTCGTTACGCTCGACGATCGCAGGCAGCGCGAGGCTGAAGATCGCGTCCGACAGCTCCTGACCTGTACGCCGTTCGAAGTCCTCCTCGGCCGAACCGCTGCCGTAGCGTTCGTCGACCTGGAAGGCGAGCCCGTCGAACGCCACCGAACCCCGCGCGCGTGTGCCCGCACCAATCGTGAGGTACCCGTCACCGGCTCTCGGCGTGCGACCCACACCCCGCACCGCAAGGTTCGCGATTCCCGATTCGTCGAGTAGACCGTTGAGATGCGGTAGCTCCGCGAGGCTCAGATCCTCCCACGTGACCGTGGGGATCGAGATCACGAGGACACGCTCCACCGGGACAGCGACGTTCTCGTCGGCGGCTTCCGATGCCGAGGCGCTCGGAAGCCGCAGGGCACCGGAAAACACGGCGGTGGCTGCGAGGGTGATCGCGGCCAGGACGGCCACACCCCCGGCGACGAGCGCGCGTCGTACCCGGAACCGACTCGCCGTCAGGGCTCTCACCGGGTCACGGTTCGACGAAGACCGGAACCGACGATTCGGCGCCGGCGCCGAAGCCGTAGTGGCCGACAACGCTGTCACCGAGATCATCGAGTGCGAGGATGACCGCCACGCGACCCGCCACATGTTCCAGGTCGTCGACGGTCGAGACCTCCCCGCTGAGGACATCATCGTCGCGAACGAACGCGACCTCCTGAGCACGTTTGGCGTCCGAATCGTTCTCCGCGAACGTCTCGGCCAGCACCGTCGGTCGCGCATCGCTGCTGAGCGCTCTGATCAGTGGTTCGGTCCAGATCTCGGATGCCCAGGAAGCCTCTGTCCCCGTGGCCACGACAACTCGTGTTCCATCCGCGGGCAGCGATGCGACGTCGACCGGAACGCCTCCCACCTCGCCCAACTCGACGAATCCCGAGTCGACGAGCGCCTCTAGTGTCGCGACGGAGCCACCCCCGCCCACCTCGGACGCGACCGTGCGGAGCCCCAGTTCGCGCAGACCTTCGGTCGACGTACTGCCGGCAGCCAGGACCTCGGCAAGTGCCTGCTGGTGTCCTTCCTCCTCGAGGCGCCAGAGTTCCGTGAACCACAGGACGCCCGGCACATGTGCCCCGGCCTGGCGAAGGCGTTCGACGGTGTCGTCGACGACGTCCGCGTTCAGACCACGAGGTGCAATCACGAGAGCGGGGGACGTCAGTGAGGCGATCTTGAACCGCGTAGGGGGCCGACTCCTCGACGTAGGTGTCGGACTGCTCGACTTGTGCGCGAAGGCGGTCATTGGCAGCAATCCGATCGTCGAGGTTGGCCTCCACCGAGTCGATCCGGTTGCGCAGGGCATCGACGATCGCTCGGTCGATGAGTGTCGAGCCGATCACGATTCCCAGCGCCAGAGAGAGGAAGACAGCGATCAGGGAGACGAGGTGGAAGCGAAAGTTGATCATCAGAACCTGTTCGTCACGTTGAGCCAGAAGTCGCGGAGCGTCAGCCACACACCATCGAAGAACACGTGGATCGGCTCGGACACGATGGTGATGACGAGCACCGCGACGAGAGCGGCGCCCACCAACATCGCCAGATCGGAACGCCGGACCCGCGTCTCATAGAGCTGGGTGACGCCTTTCGCGTCGACGAGCACCGGACCCAGGCGAAGTCGCGTCAGGAAGGTCGATGACATCCCGGGGCGGCCCTTGTCGAGGAACTCGACCATCGTGGCATGGGTACCGACGGCGACGATCAACCGGGCGCCCGCCTCGTACGCCAGCAACATCGCTGCGTCCTCACTGGTTCCCTCGATGATGAACTCCTCGTAGGGAAGACCCCATTCGAGGAGCGCCTCACGGCCGGGGGCTCTCCCGTCGGGGTGCACGTGATGGATCAACTCCGCCCCGGTGGCAAGTGCGGGTTCCGAGACGGAGTCGAAGTCTCCGATGATGAGATCGGGAGTGAAGCCGAGTTCGAGAAGAGCGTCGGCGCCGCCGTCGACACCGATGAGAACCGGCCGGAACTCGCGAATGTAGGCCCGCAGGGTCTTGAGGTCGTGCCGGTAGTCGTGACCCCGCACCACCACCAATGCGTGCCGTGCGGTGAAATCCGTACGCAGTTCGGGGAGCTGGATGGGCTCGAACGTGAGCGTCGCCTCCTTCTCGACGTACTCGAGGGTGTTCGCGGCGAAACGCTGGAGCTCTCCACCGATGGAGACACGGGCTTCTTCCATCCGTTCGACGATGTCGTCAGCTCGCAAGACGGGCCCCTGCGCCACGACCTCGTCAGCACGCAGGATCGTCCCTCCGTCGAGCCGAATCGTGTCACCGTCCCTGAGGCTGTCCAACAGGTCGGAGCCGAGATCGTCGACGAGGGGAATCCCCGCACGAACGATGCGAATCGGTCCGCCATTCGGGTACCGACCCGAGATGGAAGGGGCGGCGTTGAGGACAGCCTCGACTCCGGACTCGATCAGCCCGTCAGCCGCCACGCGGTCGATGTCCCGGTGGTCGATCACCGCGATGTCGCCCGGGCCGAGTCGCTTGATGAGATCCTTGGTTCGGCGTCCGATCCGGGCTCGCCCGACGATCGGCTGCGTGGGAGCTTCGACTTCGCGCGGGCTCATCGGGAAACTCGCTGTGCCCCGGCGAGAAGCTCCGCGGCATGGGACCGCGCGTGGTCGGATGTGTCGTCACCGGCGAGCATCCGAGACAGCTCCCCCACCCGGATCTCGCCGGTCAGTTCCTCGACGTCGGCGACAGTCCGCTCGCCGCGTTGCCGTTTCGTGACCGCGAACTGCGCGTCCGCGTTGGCGGCGACCTGCGCCAGGTGTGTCACCGCGAAGACCTGACGTCGCACAGCCAGATCCGCCAGCGAACGTCCGACGACGGCTCCTGCATCGCCACCGATTCCCGCGTCGATCTCGTCGAAGACGAACACCTTCGGGGCACCCTGCCCACGAAACGACAGGGTCACGCGCACGGCGAGCATCGTACGGGCCAACTCACCTCCGGATGCGGCGCGGGCGATCGGTCGGGGCGGCTCTCCCGGGTTCGGAGCCAAGAGGAACGCGATCTCGTCGGCGCCGTGGTCACCCAGATCTGTGGGGGTGAGGGTGATGTCGAACGTGGCGCTCGGCAACGCGAGCTGGCGCAGCCGATTCGTGACCTGGCCGGCCATTTCGTCTGCTGCCTCAGAGCGAAGACGACGTAGGCGTTGCGCTGCCGCCTCTGCGCGTTTCGTCGCGGCATCGCGCTCGGCCCGCAAAGCCTCGGCGCGCGCTCGAGGTTCTCGATGGTGTCCAAGCGGTCCGCGGCCGCCACGCCGAACGCGACGACGTCGGCGAGGGAGGCCCCGTACTTTCGGGTGAGATCATGCAGTACACGCCGGCGTTCGTCGATCTCACTGAGGCGTGCGTCATCCTCCACGATCGACTCTCCTGCATCACGCAGATCGTGGGCAAGCGTCTGCAACTCCGCTTGGAGCGCCAGAGCACGCTGGTGCAGTGCCGCGAACGGTTTCGCATCGCTGAGAAACGCCGCCGCCTCTCCGACAGCATCTCCTCCCGTTGTCTCGAGCAACTCGTAGGCGCCGCTCAGGGTGGCCCGGAGTTCGCGAGCGCCCGTGAGCAGCTCGTGCTCGGTTGCGATGCGGTCGATCTCATCGGGATCGTCGATGGCCGCGCCGGCGATCTCCGCCACCTGGAATCTGAGGAGATCGATCTCGCGGGCCAACGCGTGCCGGTCGCCGCTCCCCGCTTCCGCGATTCTCTCGTCGGCGCGACGCCGCTCCGCAAGCGCCGTTGCCACCTCCCGGCGTGCTTCCTGAGCCGGAGCACCGGCGAAGGCGTCCAAGGCGTCGCGCTGCGACGCCGTGTGCAAGAGCGCCTGATGGCTGTGCTGTCCGTGGTGAACGAGCAGGTCTTCGGTGCACGCCGCCAGCTCGCCGGCCGTGACGAGCCTGCCGTTCATGTACGCACGGCTGCGTCCTTCGGCCGCCACGACACGCGTGAGCACCAACTCGGTCTCTCCAGGAGCGCCTGCAGACCCCCGGAGATCGACGGCGGTCTCGCCGTCGATGGCGTCCTCGATGGCACCGTCGATGGCGCCATCCATGACGAAGCGAGCTTCGACGCGCGCTTCGGGAGCCCCGGAGCGCACCATCGAGGCATCAGCCCTGCTCCCGGCGATGAGACCGAGCGCGACGACAAGGAGGGTCTTGCCGGCCCCCGTTTCGCCCGTGACAGTGGTCAGGCCGGGACCGAGCGCGACGGTGACATCGTCGATGATTCCCAGGTTCTCGACATGGAGTTCAGTGAGCATGGGCCTACCGGTCGGACAGACCGAACTTGGCTTTGAGGATCTGGTGGAAGTCCCGGGCCTCGAAACTCACGATCCGGGCCGAGCGCTCGCCGGCCGTACACGACACGGAGTCGCCACGGTGGAGGATCACGACCTTGCGGCCGTCGGTTGTGAGGTGCACCGCCTGGTTGCCGGCGACCTCGAACCGGAGTTGCTCGGACGGACCGAGCACGAGAGACCGGTCGAAGAGCATATGCGGCGACACAGGAGTGAGCAGCATGCAACGGTGTGAAGGCGACACGATCGGACCCCGTGCGGAGAACGAGTAGGCGGTCGAACCGGTCGGGGTGGCCACGATCACGCCGTCGGCAGCGTAGGTCGTGAAGGGACGCCCGTTGATTGCCACGTCGAGGCGGGCCGTCCGCCCCGGGTCGACCTTCTCGAGAGTCAGTTCGTTGAGCGCGTCGCACGTCATGTCAGCTCCGCCCACGGAAGCCGTGAGGTGGAGCACCATGCGTTCCATGACGCTGAAGTCGCCCGCGAGGAGACGCTGCATCGCCACCTCGATCTCCGAACCGTCGACCTCGGTGAGATATCCGAGATGGCCGGCGTTCACTCCGAGGACCGGCACGCCGTGCTCGTAGGCCGCGCCGATCGCGTGCAGCATCGTGCCGTCTCCTCCGAGGGACACGACGACGTCACACATGCCGACGAACTGCTCAGGGGCGACGCCCAGCCTTTCCAGACCGACTGTCCGCGCGTCGTCGTCGCGCAGGACGACCTCGGCGCCGCCTGCCTCCAGACAACGCGCTGCCCGAGCGGCCAGCTCGGTCACCCGCCTCGTCTCCGGATTCGGGACGAGACCGACGCGGCGCACGGCTTCACCCACCATGATTCATGCCCTCCCGGGGAATGTCTGCCACCTCGCGCAGCATGGACGCACTGACAGGCTCGCCTGTTCTCCGACAGTGAAGAAGAAACTCGACGTTGCCGTCAGCGCCGGCGAGTGGTGACCTGCAGACAGCCACGGGGACCAGCCCGGCTTCCGCGCACGCCGCGCAGACTGCATCGAGGACCTCGGCGTGCACGGCCGGATCCCGCACGATCCCGCCCTTACCCACCTTTGCTCTTCCGGCCTCGAACTGCGGCTTCACGAGGAGGACGAACTCCGCGTCGGAAGTGCCGATGTTCGCCAGATCGCCGAGTACGGACCGCAGCGAGATGAACGACAGATCCGCTGTCACGACGTCGCAGGGCGGAACCACCGAGGGCTCGAGCGCCCGCACGTCAAGGCGTTCGAGAACGCTCACGCGCGCGTCGTTGCGCAGCCCCCAGTCGAGTTGACCGTGACCCACGTCGACGGCGAAGACCTGCCGCGCGCCGCGCTGGAGGAGGCAGTCGGTGAATCCCCTGTGGACGCCCCGGCGTCGAGACAACGGCACGCGGTCACGTCGATGCCAAAGATCTCGAGGGCGGCGGAGAGTTTCCTCCCCGCACGCGACACGAACTCCCGACCCCGGGACTCAGTTGGATGGGCTCCCCGGCAGCAACAAGCCGTGCGGCTTTCGCTGCGGGTGCGCCGCCGACGAGCACGCGGCCGGCGGCGATCGCCTCGGCGCCTTCCGTGCGGCTCGACACCAGACCGCGACGCACGAGTTCCTTGTCGAGCCTGCGCCGCACGGTCGTACGCGACGTCAGTGGCGCGCGGTCGACTTCTTGGCCGGCTTCTTGCCTGCGGTCTTCTTCTTCGCCGGCTTCTTGGCCGGCTTTCTGGCCGATGACTTCTTCTTCGCCGGCTTCTTGGCCGATGACTTCTTCTTCGCCGGCTTCTTGGCCGGCTTCTTGCCGGCTTCTTCCCGCGGCCTTCTTCTTCGCTGACTTCTTCGACGAGGTCGTGGACGAGGATCCGATCTCAGCTTCCAAGCGGTGGATGTCGTCTTGGGTGGCGATTCCGATCTGGCGGAGCTGGCGTTGCAGCTGCCTCTGGATCTCGTCACTGATCCGGGCGGAGAGCTGCTCGGACCACCGTCGGCGCCTCTCGAGAAGATCGTCCACGAACGTCTCCGCCCGGTCCGAGGCGAGCCTCCCTTCCTCCACCAGATCCTCAGCGATGCGTTCGGCCTGCTCACGCGTCACACTCGTGAACTCGACACCCGCGTCGAGGAGCTGTTTCCAGTCCGGCAGTTCAGCCATGGTCACACTCCCTCAGGTCATGGGATCCGTCGTGCGAACGGTAGTGCAGGACGGGGCCGTGGAGCCGCACACGGTCACTCCACACTGTCACTCCAGACTGTCACTCCGCCGGTAGCCTGCGGGCGCCGATGGTCATTCCTCTCAAGGATCTCAATCCCGCGCGGCGTCGGCCGGTCGTCACGCTGCTTCTCATCGCGGCGAACATCCTCGTGTTCATCGCTTTCCAACCTCGGGGTGGCGACACACCGACAGCAATCGAGGAGGAGAACCGGTTCTTGTACGCACATGCCGCCGTGCCATGCGAGATCACGACGGACGAACCGCTGAGCCTCGCAGAGATCCAGACAGGGGTCTGCGGGTCCGACGCGGGTGTCGGGCCGGTGATCGGCACCCCGGAACCCTTCTTCGCCGGGAAGAACGTCTATCTGGCGATCTTCACGTCGATGTTTCTCCACGCGCCGTGGTTGCATCTCGGATTCAACATGTTGTTCCTGTGGGTCTTCGGGAACAACGTCGAAGACCGTCTCGGGCACGTCGGGTTCCTGCTCTTCTACGCGGTCACGGGCGTCGTCGCGACACTGACCCAGGTGGCCTTCGACACCGGGTCGACCGCACCCGTCATCGGCGCGTCCGGAGCGATCGCCGGCGTGATGGGCGCCTACCTGGTCTTCTGGCCGCGGGCACGCATCTTCGGGCTGCTCTTCATCTTCCCCATCGCCCTGCCGGCGAACTTCGTGCTCATCTACTGGTTCCTGACGCAGTTCCTGACCGACACCGACTCGGGCGTGGCCTGGGGCGCACACGTCGGAGGCTTCGTCGCAGGAGCGATCATCGCGTTCCTTCTCCGGGCGGCTCTTCGGCTGGTCGAGCCCTCAGCACGACGACCCGCATCCACGGTCGCCCGCGAACTACGACGACGCACCCCCGGCCCCGCCCTCGTTCGGTCGTGGCGGCGGTCCCGAGATTCCACCGTCACCCCGCAGCGGCTCGGATGAGTTGAGGGCAGAGTCCCGCGAGGTCGTCGGCCACGAACGGCGGCGCCGGATCGGGAACCTGTTCCTCACCTCCGGGCCCCGCGACCCCACTCAACACGAGAGCGAAGGGCCACCCCAACGCGGCGGCGAGTGCCCCGTCGGTGGAGGGTCGGTCCCCCACCATCACGCCACGGCTGCCGAAGCGCTCGCGGACCAGATCGGTGTAGGGAGCCTCGGGCTTTCCGGCCACCGTGGGCTGCGCACCCCCGCCGTGGCGACCGCCGCCACGAGCGCGCCGTTGCCGGGAAGAAGCCGATCGCCCGACGGGAACGTAGGATCGATGTTGGCAGCGACGAAGTGCGCACCCGAACGGACAGCCTCCGACGCCCGATCGAGACTTCCGTAGTCGAACGACGGGTCGTATCCCACGACCACTGCCTCTGCGGGTGACTCCACGACGACGTCGAATCCCCTGCGCGAGACCGCCTCGACCAGGCCGGGGCCCCCGCAGACCAGCACTCGGGAATTCGCCGGGATCTGGCGTTCGAGCACCCTCGCGGCCGCCTGCGCGCTGGTGACGAAATCGCCGGGCTCGGCCGCGACACCCATCCCGGCCAGCTTGTCGACGTACGCCTCCAGTGTCGGGTTGGCGTTGTTGGTGAGGAACGCAACGGTGAACCCACCGGCGCGCAGCGAGTCCACGGCGTCGGCAGAGCCGTCGATCGGTTCCGATCCGCGCCACAACACTCCGTCGAGGTCGAGTCCGATCACCGCGCCGTCCACGTCGAACCCTTTCGTACCCTTGTGCTAGAACGCCTGACGACCGCACCCCGAAGGAGCACCCGTGCCCGAGTTCCGCCCCTTCCGGGGACTGCGTTACGACCTCGCGACACTCGGCGCCGAACTCGATGCGGTGATCGCACCACCCTACGACGTGATCGACGAGGAACTGCGCGACGACCTCGCCGCCCGCAATCCCCACAACTCGGTCCGCCTGATCCTCCCCACCGGTCACGACCCCTACGCTCATGCTGCGGCGGACTTGTCGGGGTGGCGCAACGCCGGGGTTCTGCGCCTCGACGACGCGCCCGCCTTCTACGGCTACACGATGACCACCACCCACCCCGACGGCACCCAGCGCCGAACCCGCGGCGTGCTCGGCGCCCTCAAGGTCGGTGAGCCATCCGAAGCGGGAATCCTCCCCCACGAGCGCACCCTCCCCAAGGCCAAGAGCGACCGGCTCGCCCTGCTCACCACCACCCGCGCCAACCTCGACCCGATCTGGGGCTCACCCCCGCCACCGGCCTGAGTGACCTGCTCGACGCCCCCGTGACCATGACCTGCGTCGACGACGACGGCGTGCGCCACGAGCTTGCTCCCGTCACCGAGGCCGAACGCATCGCCGCCATCCAGTCGCTCGTCGACTCGGCCCCCGTCGTACTCGCCGACGGCCACCACCGTTTCGAGACCGCTCGCAACTTCTCGACCTCCGACGGTACAGCAGGCGCCGGATCGGTCATGGCGCTGATCGTGGAGCTCGCCCCTGGAGAACTCACGATCCGACCGATCCACCGCCTCATCACCGGCCTGACGGACGGCACCGACCTGCGCGGGGTTCTGGCCGAGGTCTTCGATGTCACCGACGCGGGCCCGGCCACCGATGAGGGTGTCACGGCCCTCGAGAAGCGCATGGAGGCCGACGGGGGCCTCGGCCTGGTCGACGCCGACGGTCTGGCGTTCGTGGCGCCGACCGAACGCACACCTCACCCCGACGACTTCGACAGCCCCGCCGACGGCACCGACGCCGCCCGCTTCGAGGCTGCGATCGCTCCGCGCCTCGGTACGGCGAGCGTGAGCTATCGCGGCGGCGAGGTCACCGAGATCGCAGCCCTCGTCGGAACGCCCGCCGCGCAGGCCGCCGTGTTGCTGCGGCCCGTCAGCGTCGAGGCGACACGCCAGGCGTCCGAGGCCGGCGTCCGCATGCCGCAGAAGACGACCTTCTTCTGGCCCAAGCCCCGGACCGGGGCGGTGTTCCGCCTGCTGGACGAAAGCTGATCGCCCGCGCTCGACGCCCGGACCGCGTCGTCAGGAACCGGGCACGCCAGAGCGTCAGCCCGACACTTCCCACGTCGCACCACTGCCCACCAACTCGGCCAGGTTGCCCGGACCGCGTTCAGCGCTCGCCTGAGCGAGTTGGCGTTCGAGCTCGTCGTCGTACACGAGGCGTTCCACAGCCCGGAACACTCCGATGGGCGTCGGTTGGGTGGGGTGCTCGGCGAGACGGGACAGCGAGAACGCGACGCTCGGGTCGCGGCGTTTCTCGTCGTGGACGAGGATACGGCTTGCCTCGACCTCGTCGGCCTTGGCAACGGAAGCCTCGCCGTACTCGTTGAGCACGACACACAGGCTGTCGTTCTCGCCGAAACGCACAGGCTCGCCGTGTCGTAGCTCGATGAGCATGGATTCCCGGCTGTCGCGGGAGGTGATCTCCGCGAACGCTCCGTCGTTGAAGACGTTGCAGTTCTGGTAGACCTCGACGAAGGCGGCACCCCGATGGTCGTGAGCGCGACGGAACATCTCGGTCATGTGGTTGCGGTCCATGTCGTGGGTACGCGCTACGAAACTCGCTTCGGCTCCGAGTGCAACCGACAGCGGGTTGAACGGGAAGTCGACCGAACCCAACGGTGACGACTTCGTGACCTTCCCGACCTCGCTCGTCGGGGAGTACTGGCCTTTCGTGAGGCCGTAGATCTGGTTGTTGAAGAGGATGATCGTCAGGTTGACGTTGCGGCGCAGCGTGTGAATGAGGTGGTTCCCCCCGATCGAGAGTGCGTCGCCATCACCTGTGATCACCCACACGTCGAGATCGGGCCGGGCGATCGCCACGCCGGTGGCCACCGCCGGTGCGCGACCGTGGATCGAATGAATGCCGTACGTGTTCATGTAATAGGGGAAGCGCGACGAGCATCCGATCCCCGAGATGAACACCGTGTTCTCGGGAGCGACGTCGAGGTCGGGAAGCAGAAGCTGCACCGCCGTGAGTACCGAATAGTCGCCACAGCCCGGGCACCAACGGACTTCCTGGTCGCTCTGAAAGTCCTTGCGAGTGAACTTCACGGAGCCGGTCGAGTCGTCACTCATCGAGCATCTCCAGGATCGTCGTTTCGATCTCCTCGGCGTGAAAGGGAACTCCGCGTACCTGCGTGAGGCTCTGCGCGTCGACGAGGAACTCCGCGCGAACGAGCTTCGACAGCTGACCGAGGTTCATCTCGGGGACGAGCACCTTCGGATGAGCGCTGAGGACCGCACCGAGGTTCTCGGGGAAGGGGTTCAGGTATCGCAGGTGGGCATGTGCGACGTTGTGGCCGCGGGTGCGGGCGCGTCGGACGCCGGCATCGACCACACCCCACGTACTCCCCCACGACAGGACGAGGAGTTCGTCGCCGTCGGCGCCGTTGACTTCGAGGGGCGGTATGTCGGAGGCGATCCCCGCGACCTTGGCCGCCCTCACGCGACACATGTGGTCGTGGTTGTCGGGGTCATAGTTGACGTTCCCCGTGCCGTCCTCCTTCTCGAGCCCGCCGATGCGGTGCATGAGACCCGGGGTACCAGGGACGGCCCAGGGACGGGCGAGGGTCTCGGGATCGCGCAGGTACGGCAGGAACTCGTCGCCGTCGTTCGGTTCCGTCGTGAACGGGACCGAGATGTCGGGAAGCGTGTCGACATCCGGAAGCAGCCAGGGCTCGGATCCGTTCGCCAAGTATCCGTCGGTGAGCAACATGACAGGCGTGCGGTACTTCAGCGCGATGCGCACAGCCTCGAACGCTGCGTCGAAGCAGTCGCTCGGCGAGCGTGCCGCCAGGACCGGCATCGGCGCCTCGCCGTGTCGCCCATACATGGCAAGCATCAGGTCAGACTGTTCGGTCTTCGTGGGCAGCCCCGTGGACGGACCTCCGCGCTGGACGTTGACGATCACGAGCGGCAACTCGAGGCTGATGGCGAGACCGAGCGCCTCTCCCTTCAGGTCGACACCCGGTCCGCTGGTGGCGGTCACACCGAGCTGACCTGCGAAGGACGATCCGATCGCGACACCGGCTGCGGCGATCTCGTCTTCGGCCTGCATGGTTCGAACACCGAAGTTCTTGTGTCGCGACAACTCGTGCAGGATGTCGGAAGCCGGCGTGATCGGGTATGACGCGTAGACCATCGGAAGGCGCGCCTGTTGCGAGCCGGCGATGAGCCCGTAGGTGGTGGCGATGTTTCCGGTGACGTTCCGGTAGTGACCGGCCGGGAGTGGCGCCGGGGAGATCTCAAAGGGGTGATCGAACAGCTCAGCGGTCTCGCCGAAGTTGTAACCGGCCTTGAAGGCGGCGATGTTGGCATCGCGGACGAGTTCCTTCTTGGCGAACTTCTCCTCCGTCCACGCCACGATCGGCTCGGTGGGCCTCGAATACATCCACGAGATGAGCCCGAGTGCGAAGTAGTTCTTGGAACGTTCCGCGTCGCGAGGCTTCACACCCAGCGGTTCGCATGCCTTCTTGGTGATCGACGTCATCGGAATCTCGAAGATGGTGTACGCGTCGAGGCTTCCGTCCTCGAGTGGGTTGGTGTCGTAACCGGCCTTCTCGAGGTTCCGGTCGACGAAGGCATCGGTGTTGACGAGGATCGTCGCCCCGCTCGACAGGTCACCGAGGTTTGCCTTCAGGGCGGCCGGGTTCATGGCCACCAGGACGTTGGGGACGTCGCCGGGTGTCGTGATGTCGTGATCGGAGATGTGCACCTGGAACGAGGACACCCCGGCGATCGTCCCGGCCGGGGCACGGATCTCCGCCGGGTAGTTCGGCAACGTCACGAGGTCATTGCCGAAGATGGCGCTCACGTCGGTGAATCGGTCACCCGTGAGCTGCATACCGTCACCGGAGTCACCGGCGAATCGAATCACGACGCGCGTGAGGGACTCCGCGTCGTTCGGGGGTGCATCCCTCGTGTGGGCCGACACCGCTTCGCCTCATTTCTGTGGTTTTCCTGCGGCTGGCAGGCCGCGGGCCGGCCGCTGAGTTCCGTCTCAACCTTAGCGGTGGCCTGACGCCGTCCTCCTCACCGGGGTGCCTCGCGTGAGACGGAGAGAACCTATGCTCGACCCGGGGTCCACAGACGCCCCGCCCACACCCGATCCGCCGACAAAGGGGGAACCTCATGGCTCTCGGATACAGCGGCAAGCTCTTCATCCTCGCGTTCGACCACCGCGGGTCGTTTCAGAAGAAGATGTTCGGAATCGAAGGTGACCCGAACGCAGAGGAGTCGGCGCGCATCATCGACGCCAAGTCGGTGATCTTCGACGGCTTCACGCGCGCCATCGCCGAGGGTGCGCCCCAGAGCAGCGCCGGCGTGCTCGTCGACGAGCAGTTCGGTGCCGACGTGGCCCGCAAGGCCCGCGCCAATGGACTCATCCTCGCCATGCCGGTCGAGAAATCTGGCCAGAACGAGTTCGATTTCGACTACGGCACGGATTTCGGCGCCCACATCGAGGAATTCGATCCCACGTTCTCCAAGGTGCTCGTCCGCTACAACCCCGACGGCGACGCCGAGATGAACGAACGCCAGACCGCCCGGCTGAAGGAGCTGTCGGACTGGTTGCACGCCAACGACCGCAAGTTCCTCTTCGAGCTCCTGGTCCCCGCGGAGGACGACCAGCTCGCCTCGGTCGACGGTGACGCCGAGCGCTACGACACCGAGGTGCGCCCCGGACTCATGCTCCGGACGATCACGACCCTCCAGGAGGCCGGCATAGAGGCCGACATCTGGAAGATCGAGGGTATCGACCGCCGTGAAGACTGCGAGATGATCGCCGCTCAGGCCCGTTCGGGCGGTCGCGACAACGTCGGCTGTGTGGTGCTGGGTCGCGGCGCCAACGCCGAGAAGGTCGAACACTGGCTGCGCCAGGGAGCGGCCGTCGAGGGCTACATCGGCTTCGCCATCGGCCGCACCATCTGGTGGGACGCGCTCTCGGGTTATCTCGACGGCTCACTCCCACGTGAAGAGGCGGCCGGCCAGATCTCGGAGATCTACCGCCGCAACATCGAGGTCTACGAGGCCGCCGAGGGCTGACGCTCTCAGGCGTCGAGGTGAGCGAGCGCCGACTCCGCGAACCGTCGCGCCGCGGCGCGACGGCGTTTGTCGCTCCCGGTGACGATCCGTTCAGCCTCGACGTCGACCCTGCTACCGGTCGCGCCGCCCTGCCGGTAGAAGCGGCGCCGGACCCGCCCCACGACCGTGACGGGGTCGCCCTCACTGAGTGACTCGACGGCCGTGGACGGGTCCCACACGGTGACGGGCACCGACGTGGCCGTCTCCCCCGCCGGGACCCGCACGGCCAGTGATGCCAGGCGTGTGCCCGACTCGAGCACCCGCACCTCGGCGGGGCCCGAGCACTCACCTCGAAGCACCGCCAGGTTCACCGGGTCGTCGCCGGTCGATGGAGCGGCAGTTGATTTTCTGGACATGGCTTTCTCCCTCCCTGGGACATCGCCGACGCGCGGAAGCGCGCCGATGTCGGAACCGCACCGATGTCGGAATGTCGTGGGAGGAAGATTCAGGGGAGTCGAGAGCGACCGTACCGGCGGCGTGTGACAGCCATGATGGTCATGCCGCGACGCTCAGGCCAGGGCGGCGAGTCGCTCCGGGGCGTCGGTGAGGTCCCGGTCGCCTTCGACGACCCGCTCGAACAGGGCGCGCGCGCGTGGCAGATCGCCGCTGCGCTCGTGGAGGTCCGCCAATGCATAGAGCAGCCGCAGATCCTCGGGCGAGGCGCTCCGTACCTTGCGCGCGCGCTGGTCGAGCAGCCGAATCGCCTTGTCGAACTCACCCTGGTCGGCCAGAGCGCCCGCCGCCACGATGCGTCCCTCCACCACGAGCGCTGGTCCCGGTGAGACGGCGCGGAGTTCCTCCCAGAGCTCGTCGACACGCTGGAAGCGGCGTTCCGCCCGGTAGCAGTCCATGAGAACGGGGTGCTGGTCGGTGGACCTGCTGAGCCGGGCGAACTCCACGAGTTCCTGGCGGGCAGCCCGGTAGCGCCCGGCGCGGTAGTAGGACAGCCCCAACAACTCCCGTACCCCCGCGGCGCCGGGCACCCGGTCACGCACCGGTTCGAGAATGCGGATCGCATCCCGCTCACGCCCCGCCGAGTAGGCATCAGCTGCCTCGAGCACGCGGGCGTGGAGTTTGTCGGCGTCAGTTCCGCCGAGACGGTCCAACTCCTCACGCACGTCGCCGCCTGCGGACCGACTGCGCCGTCCACGCCGACGACGCGGCCTGCCGCTGTTCGTGGGTTTGCGGGGCATCGTCAGCTTTCCGAAAACGGGCAGAGGGATGGGAGGTGAAGCGTAGCGACCGGCCTTCCCGCTGATGGCCCCCGCCTCGGGAGGAACCCCTGACCGACGCGACGCGACAACGCCCGCCGGGACGGCGGGGTTCTCGAGGAACCCGGCCCTCCGGCGGGCGTGGTGCGGAGAAATCCGGCGGCGACCTACTCTCCCGGGGAGTCTCCTCCCAAGTACCATCGGCGCTGGCGGGCTTCACTTCCGTGTTCGGAATGGGAACGGGTGTTTCCCCGCCGCTATGGCCACCGAAATCAAGTTGTCAACAAGGCGCGCGAGGCTCCTCGAGGACTTCATAGCGAGCACGAATACCACAGAAAAGAAGTCCAAGCCCTCGGCCGATTAGTACCGGTCGGCTGAACACGTTGCCGTGCTTACACCTCCGGCCTATCAACCTGGTGGTCTACCAGGGGCCTTACCCGGTTAACCCGGTGGGAGATCTCGTTTTGAGGCAGGCTTCGCGCTTAGATGCCTTCAGCGCTTATCCTTTCCGCAGGTCGCCAACCAGCCGTGCTCCTGGCGGAACAACTGGCACACGAGAGCTGCGTCCGTCCCGGTCCTCTCGTACTAGGGACAGCTCCCCTCAAATCTCCTACACCCGCAGAGGATAGGGACCGACAGTTCTGTTACCACGGCTCCACAGTGACTCCGCAAGGGAGTTCACGATGGAACCGACGGCCAGGTCATTTCTGCCTGACTCTGCATGTCGCCATGCAGCTCGGACTGTATCTTCACACCTGTTCGGTGTGTTCGGCGTGCAGTCTCTGAGGGTTCTCAGGACCTACCACGTCCTCGAGTCGCCAGCGTCGGTACCGTCCTCCACCATTCATGGTGAAGGCCCGGCGTACCAACGATTCGAACCCCTTCGCTTCGAGATGGACACGTCTGTTCATCGACGTGACGATCTCGGCGAAGGTCTCGAACGTATGGCGTTTCTCGGACAGGAGAGGATTTCTTCGGAAGAAGGGTATGACCGAGTCCAGAAGATCCGATCGCCTGCGCACCACCAGGACGTGAGTCCTGTCGGAGTCGCGATGGCGATCGTTGAGCATGAGCCGGCCGCAGCCGAGCTCACGTCGCATGATCTCCAGAACGGTCACACGCTCGGCATTCTGTGATACCCGAAACTCGGGTACCAGTTGAAAACCGAACGCCAGGTCGGTGCGTCGTTGTACACCGACCGAAAATGATCCTTCTCCGTCGACAAATCCGCTCAGGTAGGCCTCAAGCCTTCCCTGCTGATTGTCCGCACTGGTCGGTTTTTCACTGCTCACGTCACCACCCTAAACACCGGGTGTGACAGTGAACGAGTACCGCCAGATACTCGGAGTTTCCAGCATATAGCCGAATTTTTAGACAGCGCGTTCATTCCACTGTCTCACGACGTTCTAAACCCAGCTCGCGTACCGCTTTAATGGGCGAACAGCCCAACCCTTGGGAGATGCTTCACCCCCAGGATGCGACGAGCCGACATCGAGGTGCCAAACCTTGCCGTCGATGTGAACTCTTGGGCAAGATAAGCCTGTTATCCCCGGGGTACCTTTTATCCGTTAATCGACCGCGCTTCCACACGCCACGGCCGGGTCACTAAGCCCTGCTTTCGCATCTGCTCGACTTGTTGGTCTCGCAGTTAAGCTCCCTTGTGCCTTTGCACTCGACGCCTGATGGCCGACCAGGCTGAGGGAACCTTTGGGCGCCTCCGTTACTCTTTGGGAGGCGACCGCCCCAGTCAAACTGCCTGCCTGACGCTGTTCCTGACCCGGATTACGGGTCCAGGTTAGAGCCTCAATACGAACAGGGTGGTATTTCAAGATTGGCTCCACTCGAGCTAACGCCCGAGCTTCCAAGCCTCCCACCTATCCTACACAATCCGTACCGAAACCCAACATCAAACTACAGTAAAGGTCCACGGGGTCTTTCCGTCCTTCTGCGGGCAACGAGCATCTTTACTCGTCGTGCAATTTCGCCGAGTCTCTGGTTGAGACAGTAGCCAAGTCGTTGCGCCATTCGTGCAGGTCGGAACTTCGCCTTATTCCGTTGTTTCCAACGGGGCAGACTATGCCTTCATCTCGACGTTCAGCGTCTCCAGGATCTCTTCGATGTGGTACCGGCGACGACCACTGGGGTTCATCGCCTGCGCACACGTCGCGATCCGGATCAGACCGGCCGATACCAAGTGCTCACCTCGAGCCATCAGCTCGCAGACCTCGAAAAAACGCTCGAAGTCCTGCTGTTTGCTCGATCGGAGCGGGTACTGCCGAAAGTGGGGAACGACCCGCTCCAGGAGCGGGCGGAGGCTGCGAACCTCCCACTTCACGGTCTTGTCGCCAGGGTCGGGCCGAATCGTTCCGCAACCGAAGTACTGCTGGATCTCGTCCAACACCTCGGAGCGGTCCGCGTTCTGGCTGACCGAAGCACTCGGCCGCACTTCCCACCGCACTCGGAGAGTGCGACGGGGTGCGATCGAGACCGTGAAGCATCCCTCACCGTCGAAGTACCCGGATAGGTATGACGGCAGGTCGGTGACACTGTCGTTTCGAGAGCCCGCGTGTTGCCTCGTCCATAGATTTGCCACGCCCTCACCATATGGATCGGGTGTGACAGCGTCCGAGGCCTCTCCCCCGAAGGGGATCAGTCGTTACGGGGTCATACCGCAGATGCGGCAGAGGACTTCCCACGGCGTCGCCCGGCAGCTCTCGTCCCGCCTTGTACAGGACAGCTACTGAGGGTTCCGCCGTTATGAGCGGGTGTTCGCACGGAGTCACCTCCGCGCAGGGCAATTCACTTACCCGACAAGGAATTTCGCTCTAGTGAGCCCCCATGTCGCCATGAGGCTAGGACCATATCTTCAACTCGATGTCGTTCGAGTCGGTTGGCGTATGGCCTCTGAGGATTCCAGATACCGAGACCGCTGCCTCCGGTTCATCAGCTCAGTCTCCTGAGCAATTCGCCGGAGCCCGTCTTCCTCGAGATGCTCGCCGGCCTCCATGCTCTGGAGAACCTGGGCGAACCGCTCGAAGTCGTGACGCTTCGCGGTTCTGAGTGGACGTTCTTCGAAGAACGGCACCACCACATCCACAAGATCCCGCCTCCGCTTCACAGAGAAGCGGAGGAGAGTGTCTCGATGGTTGTCGTGGCGGCGATTCTCGATCAGCGTTCCGCACCCGAAGAGCTCCCGGAGGAACTCGAGGGCGGAGCGTGATGGTGCGGCCTGTACGACCGAAAACTCATGCTGGACTTGCCAGCCGAGTCGGCATGTACGGTTTCGCACCACCGAGATCGAGAAACAGCCTTCGCCGTCGACGAAGCCGACGGCCCACTCCAAGGCATCTGGCCTTTCCTGCTGATTCTCCGCACCGGACGGATTGTGACTGCCCACTGTTGCACCCTAGAACTCAGGTGTGACAGTGAACGAGTACCGCCGGATACAACGGGATTTCCAGCATATAGCCAACTGCTAATTCCACACGTCACCGTATGGAGGGGCAACGCCCTCGCACGTGAGGGCTCTTTACCTTAGGACCGTTATAGTTACGGCCGCCGTTTACCGGGGCTTAGTTTCAGAGCTTCGCCGAAGCTAACCCTTCCACGTAACCTTCCGGCACCGGGCAGGCGTCAGTGCATATACATCCTCTTTCGAGTTAGCATGCACCTGTGTTTTTAGTAAACAGTCGCTTGGCCCTGGTCACTGCGGCCCGCTCGGGCTCTGGACGCGAAGTCCGTCACCCTACTAGGGCCCCCCTTCTCCCGAAGTTACGGGGGCAATTTGCCGAGTTCCTTAACCAGAGTTATCTCGATCGCCTTCGTATTCTCTACGTGCCCACCTGAGTTGGTTTGGGGTACGGGCACCGTGCCAGCTGACTAGAGGTTTTTCTCGGCAGCGTGGGATCAGTCACTTCTCCTGAAGCGGATCGGCATCGCGTCTCGGGGTGTGTGTCCGACGGATTTGCCTATCGGACCCCCTACACGCTTGCCCCGGGACAACCATCGCCCGGGCTGACGTACCCTCCTGCGTCTCCCCTTCGCTACCCGTCCGACGATTGGGACAGGTTCGGTCCCGAAGGACCAGCCCCTGATCAGTCGCCATAGGGTTGAGCGCGGACACGGTGGTACAGGAATATCAACCTGTTGTGCATCGACTACGCCTTGCGGCCTTGCCTTAGCTCCCGACTAACCCTGGGCGGATGAGCCTTCCCCAGGAACCCTTGGGCATTCGGCGGAGGGGTTCCTCCCCCCCTCTTTCGCTACTCATACCGGCATTCGCACTCGACCTCGCTCCACGTGTGCTTACGCACCCGCTTCACGGCAAGATCGACGCTCCCCTACCCGACGTGCACACCCGGAGGTGTATACGACGACGCAGCTTCGGCTCCATGCTTGAGCCCCGTTACATTGTCCGCGCAGGACCACTCGACCAGTGAGCTGTTACGCACTCTTTCAAGGGTGGCTGCTTCTAAGCCAACCTCCTGGCTGTCTGGGCAATCCCACATCGTTTGCCACTGAGCATGGAATTAGGGGCCTTAGCTGGCGTTCTGGGCTGTTTCCCTCTCGACCATGAAGCTTATCCCCCATGGTCTCACTGCCGCGCTGTGGAGTACCGGTATTCGGAGTTTGACTGATTTTGGTAAGCTTGTAGGCCCCCTTGACCAATCAGTGCTCTACCTCCGGTACTGAACACGCGACGCTGCACCCAAATGCATTTCGGGGAGAACCAGCTATCACCGAGTTTGCTTGGCCTTTCACCCCTATCCACAGGTCATCCCCCAAGTTTTCAACCTTGGTGGGTTCGGCCCTTCACGAGGTCTTACCCTCGCTTCAGCCTGCCCATGGATAGATCACTCGGCTTCGGGTCTACCGCCTGCGACTGAACGCCCTGTTCAGACTCGCTTTCGCTCCGGCTCCCCCCTCTCGGGTTAACCTCGCCACAAACGGTAACTCGCCGGCTCATTCTTCAAAAGGCACGCCATCACGGCTGCCGGGCCGAAGCCCGACAACGACGCTCTGACTGCTTGTAAGCCAATGGTTTCAGGTACTATTTCACTCCCCTCCCGGGGTACTTTTCACCTTTCCCTCACGGTACTAGTTCGCTATCGGTCGCCAGCTTGTACTTAGCCTTGCGAGGTGGTCCTCGCAGATTCACACGGGCTTTCCCGGATCCCGTGCTACTCGGGAACTCCACCAGGAGGCTGACTGCTTTCGCGTACGGGGCTCTTACCCTCTGCGGCGCGCCTTTCCAGAGCGCTTCCACTAGCGATCAGCTTTGTAACTCCTCGGAACGACTGCCGTCGCTCCAGGTGGGTCCCACGACCCCGTCGCAGCATCGCCGGCAGGCTGTACCACTGTGACGGTTTGGGCTCTTCCCGTTTCGCTCGCCGCTACTCAGGGAGTCGCTGTTGCTTTCCTCTCCTCGGGGTACTGAGATGTTTCAATTCCCCCGGTTGCCTCGGCCGGCCCTATGTGTTCAGGTCGGCGTGACAGGGCATGACCCCTGCCGGGTTTCCCCATTCGGACATCCACGGATCCGCTTGGTCGGCAGCTCCCCGTGGCTTTTCGCAGCCACCCACGTCCTTCTTCGGCATCTGGCGCCAAGGCATCCACCATTGGCTCTTCGTAGCTTGGATTTCTGTACTGCTTAGATACACGACTTTTCTATAGATACTCGTGCTCGCTATGTAGTTCTCAAGAAGCGGTCGGGCGCGCCACCGGCGGGATCCGCGTGGGACGTGTCCTCGGAAGGACGTGTCCTCTCGCTGGACAGCCGGTACGTGCTCTGGCAGTCGGCGCAACCGGGGCCTCGAGAAGGAGAACCGCACGGCATGCCGGCGCTGCGGAGTCGCGGATTCGCCGGGGGCGGCGCAGACGCGCCGACGGCCCGGTGGGACGACTCCCTCAAAACGGAACAGCAACACCCGACCGGTCGGGGCTCCGGTGGTGCCCACACTCTCCGGCGAACCGGAGGTGTGAGGGTCGGAGTTGACC
>JAOSJL010000001.1:0-2305000 GCA_027494115.1 Acidimicrobiia bacterium | reverse complement strand
TCGGCGACGACGTCGGGATCCCAGCGGGTGATCAGGGTGGCCCACGGCTCGAGGAGATCGTCGGGGATCCGCATGACCTTGCCGAACTGCTCCTCGGGAGCCTCGGTGACCCCGATGTAGTTCCCGAGCGACTTCGACATCTTCTCGGTCCCGTCGAGCCCCACGAGCAGAGGCGTGGTGAGCACCACCTGGGGCTCCTGGCCCGCCCGGGCCTGGAGCGTTCGCCCCACGAGGTTGTTGAAGAGCTGGTCGCTTCCGCCGAGCTCCACGTCGGCGTGGACCTCCACCGAGTCACGGCCCTGGAGCAGCGGATACAGGAGCTCACTCAGTGCGATCGGCGATCCCTGTGCGTAGCGGGTGGAGAAGTCGTTGCGCTCGAGCATCTGGGCCACGGTCACGGATCCCGCCAGCCCGAGAACTCCCGGGAGGTCCAGCTCTCCGAGCCAGTCGGCGTTGCGCCGGACTTCGAGACGCTCCGGGGCCGAATCGAGAATGCCCGTCACCTGCTCCAGATACGTGCGGGCATGAGCCTCCACCTCCTCCTCGGACAGGGCAGGGCGGGTCTTCGAGCGGCCCGACGGATCACCGACCCGAGCGGTGAAGTCGCCGATGATCAGGACGGCGACGTGGCCCAGATCCTGGAACTGACGCAGTTTCTGAAGGACCACGGCGAAACCGAGGTGGAGATCGGCGGCTGTGGGGTCGATGCCGAGCTTGACCCGCAGTGGTCGACCCTCCGACAGCTTGCGGCGCAGATCGGCCTCGTCGACCACGTCGACGGCTCCCGAGGTCAGGATCCGGACTTGTTCATCGACCCCGTGCTCATCTACCCCGTTGCGGGCTCCCATCGTGGCGTCAACCTAGCAACTGCGGGGGTGCGCCACTCCCCTGTTCCCCATGAGGGACAATGTTGTTCATGTGGCTGATGGGGCGAACCGGGTCGTGGCGCGCCCGCGTGGCGGTCGTGGCACTGCTCATGGCACTGCTCGTGGGCGCCGCCGCGTGCAGCTACACGACCGACATCAGCGAGCCCGACCGGGAACCTGCCACCTCGACGATCCTCGACCGAAACGGCGAGGTGATCACCACGTTGCACGCGGGCGAAGACCGCGAGCCCGTCACCCTGGACCAGATCACCCCCACGCTGCAGGACGCCGTCGTGGCGATCGAGGACGAGCGCTTCTACACGCACAGCGGCGTCGATGCGAAGGCCGTGAGTCGCGCGCTCGCCCACGACCTCGGCGCGGGAAAGGTGGAGGAGGGCGGTTCCACGATCACGCAGCAGTACGTCCGAAGCGCTCTGCTCGACCCGGAACGGTCCGTCGACCGTAAGGTCCGTGAAGCGGTGTTGGCGTGGGAGCTCGAACGCGAGCTCACCAAGGACGAGATTCTCGAGCGTTACCTCAACGCCGTCTACTTCGGCGACGGGGCGTACGGTGCGCAGGCCGCTGCGAAGCACTACTTCGCCAAACCGGCCTCGCAGCTGACGCTCGAACAGAGCGCACTGCTCGCCGGTCTGCTCCAGGCACCGGAGCGCTACAACCCGCTCGTCGCACCCGACGTGGCGCGCGACCGTCGCGACACCGTGCTCGACAAGATGCTCGAACAGGGAATGATCGACGAGGCAGCGCACGACGAAGCGATCGCAACCGACGTCGTGCTCGCCGCCTCCCCGACGGGTGATTCCGCCGACGACACATACCCGGCCCCGCACTTCGTCGACCGCGTGATCGACGAGATCGTCGCCTCCGAGGAGTTCGGCGGCTCACCCGAGGAACGGCGCAACCTGCTCTACACGGGTGGGCTCACCATCGAGACCGGTCTCGATCTCGAGGACCAACGACTCGCCGAGGAGGCGGTCGGCCGCGTCGTCAGCGAGCCCGACACCGATCCGGCCGCGGCTCTCGTGTCCATCGACCCGGCCGGCGGCGAGGTGCGGGCGTATGTCGGCGGCTCCGACTACTTCGGCACCGCCGGCGATGCCCAGTTCGACCTGGCCGGTCAGGGCGTCCGCCAGGCAGGTTCGGCTTTCAAGCCGTTTGCCCTCGTGGCCGCACTCGAAGCCGGCTACACCACCGACCGTACGTACCCGGCACCGTCATCGATCGAGATCCCCCTCCCGGCTCCCCAGGAGGCCTGGGAGGTCCACAACTACGACGACCGCGGCGGGGGTGAACTCGATCTCATCGAGGCCACCGTGCAGTCGGTGAACACCGTGTACGCGCAGCTCACCGACGATCTCGGCGCACCGGCAGTGGTCGAAGCCGCCACACGTCTCGGCATCGCGTCACCCCTGGAACCGGTTGCGTCGGTTGCTCTCGGCACCAACGGCGTCACCACGCTCGACATGGCGTCCGCGTACGGCACACTCGCCAGCGGTGGTACCCGGAGCGGCCCGACCTTCGTCACCAGGGTCACCGCCGCCGACGGGCGCGTGCTCTACGAGGCCGACCATTCGAGTGAGCGGGTGCTCGACGAGGCCGTCGCGAGCGAGGTCACCGACGTGCTGCGCCAGGTTCCCGAACGCGGGACGGCCGTGAACGCGAGGATCGGGCGCCCCATCGCCGGCAAGACCGGTACGACCGAGGAAGAAGGCGACGCGTGGTTCGTCGGCTACACGCCCGAACTCGTGACCGCCGTGTGGGTCGGCTTTCCCGACGCCCCCGCCCGATGGTGCCGCCCACGACGAGGACCACCATCACCGGAGGGGCCTGGCCTGCCCAGATCTGGCAGCTCTACCAGGGGGCCGCACTCGCTGATGTCCCGATCACACCGTTCCCTGCTCCCGACACCTCGACCGGAGGCGACGAGACGGTTCCCCCGGTGATCGGTATGCGCGGTGACGAGGCCGCAACCCTGCTGACGGACGCCGGCTACGCGGTTGTCGTCGAGGAACGGCCCGACGGCGACTACCCACCCGGCACGGTGCTCGAACAGTCGCCCGAACCGCGGGCACCCGTCGGAGCCGACGGTGAGGTACGACTCGTCCTCGCCGGTGGAGAACCGGACACCGTCGCCGTGCCCGCGGTCCTGGGGTTGCGCGCGGACGAAGCGACGTTCTGGCTGGAGGCCTCGGGCCTGCACGCGGTGATCGTGGTCGAGGCGGAACCACCGCCGGGCGACCCCTCGCGCCACGGAAGGGTATGGAAGCAGTCCACCGCCGCGGGGGCGGCCGTCGACGAAGGCTCCACGGTGAAGGTGACGGTGAATCCGCCGAAAGCCTGACCCTCGGTCGAACGCGGTTCCGGCGCACGGCCCCTCGTCGACGGGAGCGCTGAGCGGGTTCAGACGCCCATACCGTCGGCGGTGAGCTCCAGTGATTCGCGCACGAGCTCGGGAAGCGAGCGACTCGATGTTCCCGTCGACCAGATGTTGGTCGCGGCCGCCAGTGCCCCGACCGTGACCTGCCCCACCAGAACCGGGCGCAGATCGCTACTCGGGTCGAGGCCGAGGCGCTCTGCGACGAAGCCCGCCACCACGTCGACGATCTTCGCCTGGAGCTCCATGCCGCGGGCCGCGACACCCGGGAACGAGGCCAGCAGACGAAAACGGAGCAGATACCGCTCCCGCTTCTCCTCGTAGTCGTCGGCCAGGGTCAACAGCGCCTCGGTGATGGAGGCCAGAACCGGCTCGTCAGCTGAACGCGCAGACAATGCGTTGCCGAATCGTTGGATCTGCTGAGCGTGATCGGCGAAGAGCACGTCTTCTTTGGACGCGAAGTAGCGGAAGAACGTGCGGGGTGACACGTCGGCCGCATCGGTGATGTCCTCGATCGTCGTGTCGTCGAAGCCCCGGCGTGCGAACAGCCGGAGCGCCGCTTCTTCGAGCGAGCGCCTCGTGCGCGCCTTGTGCCTTTCCCGGCGACCCGGCGTGCCTCTCCCGACAACCCCGGGGGGCGGCATCGGTGGCGTCGACGTAGAGGCGGTCGTGGACCGGGTCATGTCTGGGGACGATACACCAGTTGATTTGTGACAGTCAATGCCATATGGCATCACCGGACGGATAGCTGGTCCGAGCACCGGTGAGCGGTCTCCTTGCGCTCGAGCGTTTATCCATGGTGTGACACGGATCCTCGTGTGAGATGCCTCGCACGGACACCAACATTCACGACTTGCCAACTGGCACACACTGTCGGATAATGATCCCTCATCGGTCTGGCCCGCTCCACGAGGAGAGCCCATGTCTCGCGCCATGTTCCGCCTTGGCCACTTCGCCGCGACGCACAAGTGGCGTGTCATCGCCGTGTGGATCGCGGCGTTCGTGCTCGCCGCCATCGGCGTGAACTCCTTCGGGGGAGAGACCAGCGACAACTTCACACTGCCCGGCACCGAGACGCAGCGGGCGCTCGATCTCCTCAAGGAACGCTTCCCCGCCGAATCGGGCGACTCGGCTCGGGTCGTGTTCGCCACGGAGGACGGTTCCCTCTCCGACCCGAATGCCGCCGCCGGGATCGACGGCGCAGTTGTCGCGCTCAGCGAGCTCCCCCACGTGGTCGACGTCATCTCCCCGGTTGATGAGCAGACGTCACCCGACGGGACCATCGGATTCGCCACCGTCACCTATGACCAAGCTGCGACAGAGCTCGGCACCGAAGCCCTCGACGGGCTCGAGGAGGCAGTGGTACCGGCCGTCGATGCCGGACTCCAGGTGGAGTTCGGAGGCGACGTCGTCCAGTTCAACGAGGAAGGCGAGTTCGGCGGAGCGGAGCTCATCGGGCTGGGTGTCGCGATCATCGTTCTCCTGTTCGCCTTCGGATCCGTCGTCGCGATGGGGCTTCCCCTGGTCACGGCGCTCATCGGCCTCGGTCTGGGCCTTTCGGTCGTCACCATCAGCGCCAACTTCCTCGACATCGGAACGGTGGCACCCGTCATCGCCACGATGATCGGGCTCGGCGTCGGCATCGACTACGCCCTGTTCGTCGTCACGCGCCACCGCGAGCACCTGCACCAGGGCATGACGGTCGCGGAGGCGGCGGCGCGCGCCAACGCAACCGCGGGCCAGGCTGTCGTCTTCGCCGGCGTCACGGTCGTCATCGCCATTCTCGGGCTCCAGTTCATCGGCATCCCCTTTGTCGCGACCCTCGGGTCTGCGGCCGCCATCGTGGTCGGTGCCGCGGTGCTCACAGCGATCACGCTCCTTCCCGCGTTGCTCGGGCTGGTCGGCCACAAGATCGACAAGCTGCGCGTCCCCGGTATGAAGGCGGTCGCCGCCGACAGCCACGACGGGTTCTGGGCGCGCTGGTCGCGCCGGGTGTCGGGTCGTCCCTGGCCCTATCTCATAGGCAGTGCGGCGTTGCTGCTCCTACTGCTGGTCCCCTTCTTCTCCATGCGCCTCGGCGTGACCGACGCCGGGACCAGTCCCCCGTCCACGACGCTCCGGCAGTCGTACGACCTGCTCGCCGAGGGCTTCGGCAGCGGGTTCAACGGACCACTCCAGGTCGTGGTCGACCTCGACGACACCGGCCGGGAGGGCCTCACGGCACTCGAGACCGCCGTCGAAGAGGACGAGGGCATCGCACAGATCGGCCAGACACGGCTCAACAGCGAGAATCCGGCGGAGGCAGACACCGCGCTCATCGTCGCATTCCCCACCACGTCGCCTCAGGACGCGGCCACGGCCGACACCGTCCACCGCCTCCGCGACGAGGTGCTGCCCACTGCGATCGGTGACGACGCGACGGTCTACGTCGCGGGGACACCGGCGGTCTTCATCGACTTCTCGGAGAAGCTGGCCGGCCGGCTGCCGTTGTTCATCGGCGCGGTCCTGGTGATGTCGTTCCTGTTGCTGATGCTGGTGTTCCGGTCGCTGTTCGTGCCCCTCAAAGCAGCGGTCGTGAACTTGCTCGGCATCGGCGCCGCCTACGGCGTTGTCGTGGCCATCTTCCAGTGGGGCTGGGGCAGGGACCTCATCGGTCTCGAGGAGACAGTACCGATCGTGTCCTTCCTGCCGATGCTCATGTTCGCCATCCTGTTCGGGCTGTCCATGGACTACGAGGTGTTCCTCATGTCGCGCATCCGCGAGGAGTACCTCAAGACCGGCGACAACAACGCGAGTGTGGCGGCGGGGATCGCCGGCACCGCCCGCGTGATCACGGCGGCCGCGATCATCATGATCAGCGTCTTCGGGAGCTTCGCCCTCGGAGACCAGGTCGAGGTGAAGATGATGGGGATCGGACTCGCTACGGCGATCCTGCTCGACGCCACGATCATCCGGATGGTCCTCGTACCGTCTGTCATGGCCCTCGTCGGTGACGCCAACTGGTGGCTGCCGAAATGGCTGGACCGGATCCTGCCGAACCTCGACATCGAGGGCGAGACCGCACTGCCCGAACCCGAGTACGAAGACGGCCGCGGGCCGAACGTGCCGCCACCGGAGCTCGTCGGCGCCGGGAGCGCTCCGCCCGCCTAGCGGCCCGCCCTACGCCGAACGGCTGAGGTTTGGGTCGTCGGCGACGCAGTAACGCCAGGGGTTGTCGACGGCCGCGTTGATGCCGATGCGTGGGCCCGTCGCAGGTCGTGTCGGTGGCGACACGCCGTCGTCGAGGAGGCGAACGGGCGGTCGGCGGAGATCCGTGCCGTCGAGATCGCCGGTGATTCCCAGTGCCTGCGTCAGTCGGGCCGGGCCCGCCAGCAGATCCCGCTCTCTCAGCTTCTCGCCCCGCCGGGTACGGATCGTGTCGATCCCGGTCAGCGGAGCCGCCGCCCGCAGGAGAACAGCATGTCCGGTGCCGGGTGCGTCACACACGACGTTGGCGCACCAGTGCATCCCGTACGTGAAATAGACGTAGAGGCGGCCGGGCGGCCCGAACATCGAGGCGTTCCGTGGGGTCTCCCCCGGTACGCGTGGCTGGCCGGGTCGTGGGAGCCGCGGTAGGCCTCGACCTCCACGACGCGCACCCGGACCTCGACGCCACCGATGGTGGACTCGAGAACCTTGTTGAGCAGTTCGGGCGCGACCTCCAGGGAGTCACGGTCGTAGAAGGAGACCGCGAGAGGTCGTCCGCGTCGGGTCACTCCCCCAGCCACGCCCGCTGTGACTCGAGTCGTGCCGCCGCGTCGCCGTGTTGCTTCTCCACGGGACCCGGCCCCGCCCCTCCGGGGTCGTGCGACGCCGGACTCCGGCGCCCGGGCCGAAGAACTCCGCCGTGCCGGATAGTCGCTCATCGGCACCTGCGAGCTCGGAGAGCGCCACATCCTCCTCGAGCGACCGACGTACGAGATTCCCGACGACGGCGTGCGCCTCACGAAAGGGAACCCCCGACCAACGAGATACTCGGCCAGATCCGTGGCCACCGCCATCTCGTCATCGGCCGCTGCTGCCATGCGTGCGGTGTCGAACGCGGCCGTGTCGAGGAGTCCTGTGAGCGCCTTCAGCGCGAGACGGCAGCTGTCGAGCGAATCGAAGAGCGGCTCCTTGTCGTCCTGGAGGTCGCGGTTGTAGGCGAGAGGGAGACCCTTGAGGGTGGCGAGGAGTCCGGTGAGGTTGCCGATCAGGCGCCCGGTGCGGCCGCGCGTGAGCTCGGCCGTGTCGGGGTTCTTCTTCTGGGGGAGCATCGACGATCCGGTGGCGTGCTCATCGGCGAGATGGAGGAACCCGAACTCCTCGCTCGACCACAACACGATCTCCTCTCCGAGGCGGGACAGATGGACCTGCGTGAGAGCGAGGACGAAGAGGGCCTCGGCCACGAAGTCGCGGTCCGACACCGCGTCGAGCGAGTTGTCGAAGGTCGACGAGAAGCCCAGCGCTTCGGCGCTGATCACCGGGTCGATCGGGAGACTCGAGCCCGCGAGGGCACCGGCACCGAGCGGGGAGACGTCGGCACGTGCGAGGGCGTCACGCCAGCGGTCCACGTCACGGGCAAGTGCCCAGAAGTGGGCGAGCAGGTGGTGGGCGAGCAGCACTGGCTGGGCGCGCTGAAGGTGTGTATACCCGGGCAATGCCGCGTCACCCGCCTCTTCTGCACGACGCACCAGTACTTCCTGGAGCGCGTGTACCGCCTCGGCGACACGCCGCCCTTCGCGACGCAGGTACAGGCGGAGGTCGAGTGCCACCTGGTCGTTGCGGCTGCGGCCCGTGTGCAGCTTGGCGCCCGCCGGGCCGGCGATCTCGGTGACACGTCGCTCGACAGCCGTGTGGATGTCCTCATCGGTGGGAGCGAACACGAAGACCTCCGCGGCCAGCTCACGCGCCACCTCACGGAGAGCCGATTCGATGCTCTCGCGCTCCTCGGAATCCAGGAGTCCCACCTCGCCCAGCATCTGCACGTGCGCGAGGGATCCCTGCACGTCATCGGCCGCGAGACGGATGTCGAACGGCAGACTCGCCGTGAACTCCCACAACTCCTCGGCGGGTCCGTCCCCGAGGCGTCCCTGCCAGAGTGGGCCCGTGCCCTCGGGGTTCATCAGCCTTTCTCCGATTCGGTCTTCGAGCCGGTCTTCCCGGAACCAGGGCCCTGACGCTCGGACCAGGTCGTCAGGGACAGACCCCACAGGCGGACGAAGCCCTCTGCGTCCTCGTGGCGGAAGGAGTCGTGCGCGTCGTAGGTGGCGAGGCCGTCGTCGTAGAGGCTGTGGTCCGACCGGCGGCCCGTGACGTGACACCGCCCGGGTTCGAGGGCCAGACGCACATCACCCGTGACATAGCGCTGCGAGGAATCGATGAACGCGTCGAGTGCCTCACGCAATGGGGAGAACCAGTGGCCGTCGTACACGAGGTCGGCCCAGCGAGGTTCGAGGCGTGTCTTTTCCCGCGCCAGATCACGTTCCACCGTGATCGACTCCAGGTCGGAGTGCGCCAGCATGAGCGCGAGTGCTCCAGGGCACTCGTACGTCTCGCGGCTCTTGATCCCGACCCGGCGGTTCTCCACCATGTCGAGTCGACCCCAGCCGTACGAGCCGACGATACGGTCGAGTGCAGGCATGATCTCGTGGAGCCCCATCGCCACTCCGTCGAGGCTCACCGGGACGCCCTGCTCGAAGCCGATCACGATTTCGGTCGAGTCGGTCGGAGCGTCGGCCACATCGGCGACGAGCTCGAAGATGCCGTCGGGGGAGCCGCCCAGGGATCTTCGAGGGCACCGCACTCGATGGCGCGTCCCCACCAGGTTGGCGTCGATGGAATAGGGCTTTTCCCGACTGGCCGTGATCGGGATGCCGTGGGCCTCCGCGTAATCGATGGAGTCGTCGCGGGTGAAGCCCCAGACCCGCACCGGGGCGACCACCTGGAGGTCGGGCGCGAGCGTCCGGAGAGCGGTTTCGAAGCGGACCTGGTCGTTTCCTTTTCCGGTGCAGCCGTGCCCGAGTGCGTCAGCACCGAACTCGCGTGCCGCCCGTACGAGGTGACGTGCGATGACGGGGCGTGACAGTGCAGAAAGCAAGGGATATTGGCCCTCGTAGCGCGCGTTCGCCTTGATGGCAGGGGCGATGAACTCCGCGGCGTATTCGGCGCGCGCTCGATGACCACGGCCTCGACGGCGCCCGCCGCCCGTGCCCTCTCACGCACACCTTCGAGGTCGGACATGCCCTGGCCGACGTCGACGGCCACCGCCACGACCTCAGCTCTCCACTCCTCGATCATCCAACGGACGGCCACGGACGTGTCGAGTCCACCCGAGTAGGCGAGAACCACACGTTCCACATCGGGGCTCACATCGGGGCTCACATCGGGGCTCACATCGGGCTTGACGTCCGGCTTGCTGGCAACGCTCACTGCTGCTCCTTTTCGATCATCAGAGGCCCGATCATCAGAGGCCCGCGAGGGACTCGAACATCGACGCCACGTCGGCGCCGGTGGCGGATTCGGGACAGATCACCAGAATCGTGTCGTCGCCCGCGACGGTACCGAGGACGTCGGGCATCACCGAGCGGTCGAGAGCCGAGGCCACGACATGGGCCTGGCCCGGGCCGGTTCGCAGGACGACCAGGTGATGGCTGTAGGCGACCTCCACGACGAACTCCCCCATCGCCCGGCGAAGCTGCTCGTCGGGTGCCGACTGCTCCTTGCCGTACTCGGGAACCGCATAGGCCATCGCGCCGCCGGGGATCCGGACCTTGACGGCGCCGAGATCCTCGAGATCACGACTGACGGTCGCCTGCGTCGCCTCGACGCCGTCGACCGCCAGCAGCTCGACGAGCTGGTGCTGGGAGGAGATGGGTTGTTCCTCCAGCAGCCGGGCGATTCGGTGCTGTCGTTGCGGTTTGCCGAGTGTGGTCACGGGACCTCCCCGGTGGTCGGGACATTGCTCGTCACGGTGCTCTCGAGCAGGAGAGCCAGAAGAGCGCGAAGCGAGTGCATCCGGTTGGCGGCCTGCTTCCACACGAGTGAGCGCTCACCGTCGATGACCGACGCGCTCACCTCCTCACCTCGATGGGCAGGCAGGCAGTGCAGGAACACCGCGTCGTCGGACGCCAGGGCCAAGAGCGCATCATCGACGGTGAAGCCCTCGAAGGCCTGGCGCCGCTGAGCCGACTCGTCCTCCTGACCCATCGACGTCCAGACATCGGTGTAGAGGGCGTCGGTACCGCGTACCGCTTCATGCAGGTCGGTTGTGACCTCGATCGCTCCCCCCAGGTTTCGGGCGCGCTCCGCGACGTCTTCATCGAGTTCGTAACCCGGTGGCGAAGCCACGGTGAACTCGAGACCACACAGAGCAGCCGCAAACGCGAGGGAAGCCGCGACGTTGTTCCCGTCGCCCACGAAGGTGAGGTGGCGTCCCTCGAGAACTCCGAAGTGTTCTCGGAGCGTGAGCATGTCCGCCAACGCCTGGGTGGGATGCGCCCGATCGGAGAGCAGGTTGACGACCGGACGATCGACAGCGTCGGCCATGACCTGGAGAACGTCGTGGTCGAACACGCGTGCGGCGAGGACTGAGCAGTACGACGCAAACGTGCGGGCCACGTCGGCGGGACTCTCGCGTACGCCGAGCCCGACTTCGTCACCCCGGACGTACATGGGGTGGCCACCCAGACCCACCACAGCCAGCTCGAACGCGATGCGCGTCCGGGCCGACGGCTTTTCGAAGAGACCCACCGCCCCGCTGCCTTCGAGAAGACTCGGGACCGAAGCCGGCTCACGTTTCCATTCGAGGGCGTGATCGAGAACCGTGCCGACGTCGTGGGGTGTGAGGTCGTCCACCTCGAGACAGCAGCGGCTCATGATTTCACCTCAGGGGAGGAAGTGGCGGCGGCGGCATCCAGGGCCGCTGCGAAGATCTCCAGGGCCTCGTCGATCTCGTCGTCAGAGACGAGAAGAGAAGGCGTGAAGCGCACCGCGCTCGGTGTCAGGGCGTTCACGACGAGCCCGGACTCCAGGCAGATCCGAACAACACGAGGAGCGTCGAGTCCGGGGCGGAGCTCGGCGGCGAGCAGAAGCCCGAGACCTCGGACACCGTCCACGGCCGCAAGATCGCACAGGCTGCGGGTGAGACGCTCACCGGCGGATGCCGCACGACCCGGAGCATCCTCGTCTTCGAGGACGGTCAGGACCTCGAGCGCGGCGCGCGCCGCCAGCGGTTGCCCGCCGAACGTCGTGGCGTGGTCGCCGGGACCGAAGCCGTCGGCGACGTCGCCCCGTGCCCAGCAGGCACCGATGGGTACGCCGTTTCCCAGAGCCTTTGCCAGCGTCACGATGTCGGGAATCACGGATGCGTGCTCGAAGGCGAACCAGCGGCCGGTACGCCCGAGACCGGTCTGGACCTCGTCGATGATCAGCAGAGCGCCACGATCGTCGCAGAGCTCACGCACGGCGGCGAGGTAGCCCGATGGCGCCATGTTCATTCCACCCTCTGCTTGGACCACCTCCAGGATCACGGCACACACGCGGTCGTCGACAGCCCCGGCGAGGGCGTGCGGATCGCCGAAGGGAACGTGACGAAACCCGCTGGGTAGGGGTTCGAAGATCTCCTGCTTCTCGGGCTGGCCTGTGGCCGCCAACGTCGTGAGCGTGCGCCCGTGGAACGACCGCATGGCCGACACGATCTCGTAGCGACCCGGCCCTCCCGCCCGCTGGCCGATGCGGCGGGCGAGCTTGATCGCCGCCTCGTTGGCCTCGGCCCCGGAGTTGGCGAAGAAGCATCGCCCATGTTGTCCCGTAGCGCCGGCAAGGAGCGCGTCGAGACGCTGCGCCAGGCGTGGCTGCACGTCGTTGTGAAACAGGTTGGAGACGTGGAGGAGTTGCCGTGCCTGATCGGCAAGGGCTTCGGCGACCGCGGGGTGAGCATGGCCCAGAGAGGTCACAGCCAGGCCGCACAAGAAGTCGAGGTATTCACGACCGTCTGCATCGTAGAGACGCGAACCGGAACCCCGCGTGAACACAACGGGGGCGCGAGCGTAGGTCGCCATCACGTGACGTTCGTCGAGACCGATGATGTCGGCGGTTTCGAGCGCGTTCACGGTGTCACCATCGTGCCGATACCTTCGCGGGTGAAGAACTCGAGCAGGAGAGCGTGCGGGATCCGTCCGTCGAGAATGTGGGCACGTGCCACTCCGTTGCGCACAGCGGACAGACACGACGCCACCTTCGGAATCATCCCCTCCCCCAGGGCACCGCTGTCGCGCAGAGCCACGAGGCCGGCAGCGTCGATCGCGGAGACGAGGGATCCGGGATCGTCGACGTCGCTGTAGAGGCCGTGGATGTCGGTGAGGTAGACGAGCTTCTCGGCACCCAGAGCCTCAGCGACGGCACCCGCGACGGCGTCCGCGTTGATGTTGTAGTGCTGGCCGGCGTCGTCGACCCCGATGGTGGCCACGACGGGAATGAGGTCGTCACGAAAGAGGCTGTGGAGGATCTCGGGCTCGATGTGGTCGACGTCACCGACGAAGCCGAGCCGCTCGTCACGGCGGCGCGCCCGGATGAGGCCCGCATCCTCACCGGAGAGGCCGACCGCGTACGAGCCGTGCCGGTTGATCGCCGCCACCACCTCACGGTTGACCTGGCCGACCAGCGCGAGGCGCACGATGTCGACCGTCTCGGCGTCGGTGACCCGCTGGCCGTCGACGAAGTCGGGTTCCTTGCCGAGGCGCCGCATGAGCGCGCTGATCTGGGGGCCTCCACCGTGGACGACCACCGGGTGGATTCCCACGAGGCGCATGAGGACCACATCAGTGGCGAAGAGGTCGGCGAGCGCGGGGTCCTCCATGGCATGGCCGCCGTACTTGATGACAACGGTGCGTCCGGCGAACTCCCGGATGTACGGCATGGCCTCGGCGAGGACCGCGGCCTTCGGACCGGCGGTCCCGAGAATCTCGTCGAGATCGTCCGGCGCGCTCACGACGTGCCCATGTTCTCGTCGACGTAGGCGTGGGTCAGGTCGGTCGTCAGGATCGTGGCCGAACCGCTACCGAGATGCAGGTCGCAGTCCAGCGCCAGGTCGCGCTCGGCCATCACCGTGTCGAGTGCTGCAGTGTCGTGGGCGGCGGCCACGCCGTCGCGACACACCGTGATCCCGCCATAGGCGATGTCGACCCCCTCGGGGTCGAGGTCGATTCCGCCGGCACCGAGCTCGGAGAGAACGCGACCCCAGTAGGGATCGCGTCCGTACCACGAACACTTGACGAGTTGGCTCTCCGCGATGGAGCGTGCGCCCAGGAGCGCGTCGGAGTCGGTACGCGCCCTCGAACGGTGACACGAACGAGCTTGGTGGCCCCTTCGGCGTCGGCGACCATCTGCTCGGCGAGTGAGCGGCACACGTCGTCGAACGCCTCGGCGAGGCGCGCCGCCTGCGGTGAACAGGCGGTGATCTCGTCACCGCCGGCGTCACCGTTGGCAAGCACCAGAACCGTGTCGTTGGTGCTACGTGCGCCGTCGGTGGTGATGCGGTCGAAGCTGCCGTGGACGGCGTCGGCGAGCAATGAACCGAGCAGCGACGAGCCCACGGGTGCGTCGGTCGTGAGGACCGCCAGCATCGTGGCGTGGGCGGGAGACAACATGGCCGCCCCTTTGGCCATCGCCCCGACGGTGATCACCCGGCCATCCTTTCGGCTGCCGGCCTTTCCGCGGCCGGCCAGATCGACCGTGGCCGTCGCCTCCTTGCGCGCGGTGTCGGTCGTGAGGATGGCGTCGGCCGCACGAGCCGCCGCTTCCTGGGTGCTGTCGAGTTCGGCGACCAGGCCGTCGACAGCGGCCAGAATGCGCTCGACAGCGAGCGGCACCCCGATCAGACCGGTGGAACAGACGAGGACCTCGGTGGCGTCCACTCCCGTTGCAGCGCCGACAGCCTCGGCGCTCGCGAGAGACGCAGCACGCCCCTCGCTTCCTGTCGCGGCGTTGGCGTTCCCCGAGTTCAGGACCACCGACGCCGCCGTACCGTTCGCCAGGTGGCGGCGACTCAGGAGCACGGGCGCAGCCGCGACCTTGTTGGTCGTGAAGACACCGGCGGCCGCCACCGGCCGGTGACCGGAGGTGGCCACAAGAGCCAGATCGGGTTGGCCTTCGGGCTTGATGCCGCAGGCGGCGCCCGCTGCCAGGAATCCAGACGGCGCGGTGACGCTCACGGCGCCACCCCGCATGACGTGAGACCTGAGGTCTCGTCGAGACCGAGAACCAGATTCGCGCACTGCAATGCCTGTCCGGCCGCACCCTTGACGAGGTTGTCCTCCGCCGCGATCACGAGCACGGTTCCCGTGCGGGGATCGGCACGCGCCGTCAGGTGCACGGCATTCGAGCCCAGCGTGGCCTTGGTTCCCGGTGGTTCGTCGACCACTTCGATGAAAGGTTCATTCGAGTAGAACTCGCGGAACATCTCCAACAGGCCGGGAGTGGTGGGCGTACCGCTCGCCGGGCGTGCGTAACACGTGGCGAGAATCCCACGGGGCATCGGTGCGAGATGGGGCGTGAAGAGGATCGTCACGTCGCGATCGGCAACCCGCGCCATCGCGTACTCCATTTCTCCGGTGTGGCGGTGGTCGAGGAGACCGTACGCGGAGAAATTGTCGGACGCCTCGCTGTACAGGCTGACCGACGAGAGACTGCGACCCCGACCTGACACTCCCGAGGCCGCGTCGACAATGATGCTCTCGCACTCGACGGAGCCGGTGTCGAGAAGTGGAGCGAGCGCCAGGGCGGCGGCCGTCGGATAGCAGCCCGGAACGGCGACGTGATCAGCATCGGCGATCTGCGGGCGGAACAGTTCCGGAAGCCCGTAGGCGAAGGTGTCGAGGAGCTCGGGTGCCTGATGCGATGTTCCGTACCAGGTCTCGTAGTTGCCCACGGGTGTGCGGAAGTCGGCGCCGAGGTCGATCACATGGCCGACTTCGCCGACGAGTCCGGGCACGATCTGCTGTGATGCACCGTGCGGGAGTGCGAGAAACACCGCGTCGAGCCCGACCAACGCCGCGGAGTCGAGTGTTTCGAGCACCATGTCGGGATAGGCGCTGCGCAGACCCGGGTGGAGATCGGCCACGGAGGCCCCGGCGTTCGAGTCGGCGGTGGCGTACGCCACCTCCATGGCGGGATGGGCCGCGAGCAGTCGCAGCAGTTCCCCACCCGTGTAGCCGGAGCCGCCCACGACGGCCGTGCGGTACGCCATCCGGACAGTCTATGCACAATCATGCATAAGACCGGAACGGAATAGCCTCAGCCCCTGAGTGTGGCCCCGTGGGCGTCTTCCACGGCCCTGATGAGGCGGGCCCGTACCTCGCCCACCTCGGCATCGGTGAGGGTGCGCTCCGCCGAGCGCAGTGCCACGGCGAAGGCGAGGCTCCGTCGGTTCTCTCCGCTCGCCTCTCCCAGCGCATCGCCGGTGTACTCATCGAAGCAGCGCACGGACTCCACGAGATCGTCGCCGCTGGCTTCGAGGGTGCGGGCGAGCGCCCCCGCGGGAACGTGGGCATCCACGACGAACGCCAGATCGATCGACGACATCGGGAAGCGCGAGGGCTGGCGAAGGCGGCGAGGCCGCCGAGTGGCATCGAGCACGGCGTCGAGGTCGACTTCGAAGGCCGCCGCGGGGGCCGGCACGTCGAACGCGTGGAGGACCGCTGCGGCGATCTCGCCCAGTGACCCGACGGTCTCGCCGTCGACGATGATCGCCACGGCGTGGCCGGGTCGCAGGCCGGGCGCGTCCGTGGGTTCGAGCCGATGCTCCGCCAACCCCAGGGATTCGGCCACCGCCTCCCAGGCGTCGACGGCATCGTAGGCATCGACCTCGCGCTGGGTGCTGTGCGGGCCGGATCGGCGCCGGCCGACGACGAGCGCCGCGAGAGCGTCCCGCTCATCGGGCAGTATCTCCTTGCTTCGCGGTGGTGCGAAGACATGGCCGGCTTCGAACAGGACGACGTCGGGTAGCTGGCGGGCGGCGTTCAGAGCGGCGACACCGAGGAGACCGGGGAGGAGCCGCGGCCGAAGGATCGACTCATCGGCGCGCAACGGATTCTCGACCTCCACGCCGGTGGGCGGGAGCTGAGCGGACTCGAGATCCCCCGGCGCCAGAAACGACAGGGTGACCACTTCATCGAGCCCGATTCCGACGAGCGCGTCGACTGCAGCACGCCGGTCACGCTGGAGAGCGGTGAGTCCGCCGCGGGTTTCGGGACTCGTGGGGGTCGTACGCTCGATGGTGTTGTAGCCGACCCGACGCGCAACCTCTTCGATCAGGTCGATTTCGCGGCGGAGATCGGGTCGGAACGTCGGCGGGCACATGTCGATTCCGGATTCACCGGGGTCATCACGACCGGGGGCAGTGTCCCCGTCACGGGCGACCTCGTCGTGGGCCACCTCGATCCCGAGGGGCTCCAGCAGCACCGCCAGCTCCTCCTCCGAGCGTTCGATCCCGAGCAGCGCCGCCACGCGCTGCGGGCGGAGACGGATACGGGTGCGCTGCACGGGCTCCGGATACTCATCGAGCGGGTCGGGCGCGCACCGCGCCCCTGCGACCTTCGAGAGAAGCTCGGCGGCGCGGGCAGAGCCCGCGAGCACTCCGCCGGGATCCACTCCTCGCTCGAAGCGCGCACTCGCCTCGGAACGGAGACCCAGACGCTTCGAACTCCGAGCTATGCCGACGGGCTCGAAGTGGGCGGCCTCGAGAAGGATGCGTTGCGTTCCCTCGGAAACCTCGGTACCGCCCCCACCCATGATCCCTGCGATCGCCTGGGGCGAGCGCTCTGCGTCGCAGATCAGGAGGTCGTCGCCTGTGAGTTCCCGCGTCACGGCGTCGAGAGTGGTGAGCCGCTCCCCGGTTCGGCCAGGCGCACCACGATGCCGGCGCCCGGCAGAAGATCGAGGTCGAAGGCGTGGAGCGGTTGGCCGCGCTCGAGCATCACGTAGTTGGTGACGTCGACGATGTTGGAGATCGGTCGCATCCCCGCGAGACGCAGCCGTCGGGCGATCCACTCGGGCGAGGGACCTGGCGTGACATCGAGGACCCGGGCGGTGAAGCGGGTGCAGCGCCCCGGCTCCTCGACCACGATGGAGGCCGATGTTGCCGTGGGGTCACCCGCCGTTTCGAGGTCGGCGTCGGGAAGTGTGAACGCGACGCCGGCGCGTGCGGCCAGATCGCGGGCGATTCCGACGACCGACATGGCGTCGGCCCGGTTGGGAGTGACGTCGACGTCGAAGACGGCATCGTCGAGACCCAAGGTGGAGGCGGCGTCGATACCGAGCTCCGTGTCGGGGCTCAGGTGGAGGATGCCGGAGTGGTCGTCGCCCAGATTCAGCTCGGCGGCGGAACAGAGCATCCCCTCCGACACCTCGCCGCGGATCTTGCGGCGCTCGAGTGTGATCCCGCCGGGGAGCGTCGCTCCAACTGGCGCGTAGGGAACCACGTCACCCGGCTGGAGGTTGCGGGCGCCGCACACCACGCGTGTGGTGGCATCCCCTGGTCGACGTCGACGAGCGTGAGTCGATCCGCGTTCGGATGGTCGGAGACAGCGAGGACCTTGGCGGTGATGACGCCCTGCACCTCGGCGCCGGGCTGTTCGAGGGCGTCGACGACGAGGCCGAGATCGTCGAGCGCCTCGGCGACCTCGGCGGGCGTGCCGGGAATCGGAGCGAAGTCGCGCAACCAGGACAGGGGGACGCGCATCAGCGCTCCCTCGTGGTGTGGGTCATCGGTGTGCGCGTCATCAGAGCTGTTCCCCTAGAACTGTGCGAGGAAGCGGATGTCGTTCTCGAAGAACGTCTTCACGTGGTCGATCCCGAAGCGCATCTGGGCCATGCGCTCGAGGCCGAACCCGAAAGCGAACCCTGTGTAGACCTCGGGGTCGTAGCCGACGGCCTCGAACACGGTGGGGTCGACCATCCCGCATCCCCCAGCTCGATCCAGCCCGTGCCCGAACACACGCCGCAACCGTCCCCCTCACAGAAGATGCAGGTGACCTCGAACTCCGCCGACGGCTCGGTGAAGGGAAAGAAGGATGGGCGCAGCCGGGCGGTGTGACCCTCGCCGAAGAGCGCCCGCGTGAACGTCTCGATCGTCCCCGCGAGGTCACCGAAGGTGATCCCCTCGTCCACCACCAAGCCTTCGATCTGGTGGAACACCGGTGAGTGCCGTGCGTCGAGGGTGTCACGTCGGAACGTACGGCCGGGCATGACGGAGTAGATCGGTGGTTCGGTGGACTCCATCACCCGCACCTGCACCGGAGAGGTGTGCGTGCGCAAGACGACCTGCTCCGAGGCGCCCAGGCGCACGTAGAGGGTGTCGAACATGGAGCGCGCCGGATGGTCGGGAGGCATGTTGAGCGCCTGGAAGTTGTACCAGTCGGTCTCGACTTCGGGGCCTTCGGCCACCGTGTAGCCCAGCCCGATGAACAGGTCTTCGAGCTCACGGCGGACCTGTGTGATCAGATGCAGATGGCCGCGGCGGGCTCCGTGGCCCCCGATGGTGAGGTCGAGCACCGACGTGGCGCCCGTGTCGTGGGCTGCCGCGGCTTCGGCCGCTGCGTCGATCAACCTCTCGGCCTCCGCCCGGTAGTCGCCCAGAGCCTTGCCGGCCCGTGGGCGGTCATCGGGCTCGAGAGCCTTGATGGCCTCACGGACCCGTGTCGCGGGTGAGCGCTTCCCCAGGAACCGGCGACGCAGCTCCTCGAGCGCGTCGGGGCCCGGGTTTCCCTCCACAGCGTCCCTGAGCTCGCGAAGTGAGGTCTCGAGCAACTCCTGGACCTCTCCGATGTTCACGGCGACGCCCCTGTCCCGGCAATCCGTCGTACCCGCGCCGCTTCGAAGAGCAGCACCGATGCCGCCACGCCGACGTTCAGAGACTCGGCGCGCGGTTTCATGGGGATCGACACGGTGTCGTCGGTGCGGTCGAGGACCTCGGCGTCGAGCCCGTGCGCTTCGCTCCCCACGACGAACGCCACCGGCTTCTCGAGAGACAGTCGGTCGGGATCCGCGCCACCGCGGCCGACAGCTCCCAGGCGACGCAGACCGGCGGCACCGATGGCGTCGAGCGTGTGCATGGGGTCGTCATCCTCCACGACGGGTATCCCGAAGCATGCCCCGGCGGAGGCACGCGTGACCTTGGGATTTCTCACGTCGACCGATGTGCCGCAGAACACTACCGCCGCGGCCCCCGAAGCCTCGGCACTGCGCAGCAACGTTCCGGCGTTGCCCGGGTCCGCGACATCGACGGCCACCAGCAGCAGAGTGGCGCCGCCGAGAACGTCCTGAAGCGGATACGTGTCGAAGGTGGCTACGCCGAGGATCCCCGGGCTCGTGACGACCTCGCTCACGCGCTCGAGCACTCCGGCCTCGACGGACCGTACGTCGACACCGAGACTTCGGGCCTGCTCGAGGACCTCCGCGTGCTGGCCGAGGCGTTTCTCGTCGACGTATACGGTTCCCACCACCGCATCACGGCGTAGTGCACCTTCGAGAACTCGGGCACCTTCGAGCACCACGACTCCCTCGGAGCGGCGTTCGTCGACGCGCCGGGTCAGCCGACGGAGCCGCCGGATCTCGGCGCTACGTCCACCGAGAGGCGGACCGGACACGACGTTGCCGCTCAGGCCGCTTCGAGCGCCTCACGGGCGATCTCGACGAGAACCCCGAAGGTCTCGTCGTCGCGGACGGCCAGGTCGGCCAGGATCTTGCGGTCGACCTCGACGTCGGCCCGCTTCAGACCCGCGATGAAACGTGAATACGAGATGTCGTGATTCCGGCAGGCGGCGTTGATGCGCACGATCCACAGCCGGCGGAACTCGCCCTTGCGGGCCCGACGGTCGCGGTACGCGTAGCGCAACGAGTGCAGGACCTGCTCGTTCGCCTTGCGGTAGCTGCGCGAACGTGCGCCTGTGTAGCCTTTCGCCGCGTCGAGTACATCGCTGCGGTGTCGCTTCGACGACACGGCCCGTTTCGCTCTGGCCATGACGGTGCCTCCTGGTGTGGGTGTGGTGAGAAAGTCGCTCTTCGGCGTGCCGGCGCCGCTGCCGGGCGGTAGCCGGTACCGGTTCGCCTAGCGCCCGAGCAGCTTCTTGGCGTGCTCGCGCTGGCCGCCGGTGATCTCGGCGGGGCGCCCGAGACGGCGCTTGCGCCGGCTCGACTTCTTCTTCAACAGGTGCGAGCGGTTGGGCTTGCGGCGCCGGAGCTTGCCCGTGCCCGTGACCTGATACCGCTTGGCGGCACCCTTGTGTGTCTTCATCTTCGGCATCAGCCGACTCCCGTGTCGCTGGCGGGCGGCGCCGGTGCTGCCGGTGCCGGGCTCCGCCTCTTTTGCTTCTTGAGTGGATGGAGGACCATCGTCATGTTCCTGCCGTCCTGTTTGGGTGACTGGTCCACCGCAGCGAACTCGTCGACCTCGTCGGCGATCCGGTTCAGGATCCTCAACCCCAGTTCGGGATGGGCCTGTTCCCGGCCCCGGAACATGATCGTGACCTTGACCTTCGAGCCCTCCTTGAGGAAACGACCGACGTGGCGCATCTTCGTGTCGTAGTCGCCGCCGCTGATCTTCGGCCGGAACTTCATCTCCTTGACCACGACATTGCTGGCCTTCTTGCGTGACTCCTTGCGGCGCTGGTCCTGCTCGTACTTGAACTTGCCGAAATCCATGATTCGGCAGACGGGCGGGTCGGCGTCGGGAGCCACCTCCACGAGGTCGAGCCCCGTATCGGTGGCGATCGTCAGCGCTTCAGGAAGGGCCTTGATGCCCAGCTGCTCGCCGTCGGCGGCCACCAGGCGAACCTGGCGGGCGCGAATCCGGTCGTTGATCCTGGCGTCGGTGGAAGCTATGTCGTCACCTCGTGTTCGATGGACTGTGCATGGTGAACTGCGGATGTTGAACTGCGCGCTGTGGAGCCGGGACTCGTACGACGACGCGACGACGGCGGACGCGTGACGCGTCCGCCGTGTAGGCCGGGTCGGGTCTCCCGGTCACATGCGGACCCGCCTCGCTCGCCCTCGACGGGACGGCGGCCGGGTGGGAGGACCTGCGACGGCTAACGTGCCGTGATCGGCCTTCCACTTCCCAGATCTGTTGTCTCAACTCAACGAATTGTGAGGTTACCAGCGTGAGCACCCTGTGGACGCCCTCGGGCGAGCACCGACCCGACGACGACAAAACCGGCTCTCCTGCCCCGGGGCCCACCTCCCCCGCGGGCTCCCCTTCGGCTGCAGGGGCGGAGGGCGCCGCAGCTGATGATCCGGCCATGGCCGAGGCGGAGGAACAGCTCCGGGCGGTACGCGAGGAACTGATCCGCACCCCCGTGGTCGACATCATCGCCAACCACGTCGTGGGTCTGTGGCAGTTGGCTGTGCTCCACCTCGACCCCGAAGGTACCGGCGTACGGAACCTCGATGCCGCCCGCGTGGCCGTCGACGCCGTGGCCGCCCTCGTCCGCGGCCTGGGCGAGAACCTCGGCCAGCATCAGGCGCCGCTCGAGGACGCCCTCGCCCAGCTCCAGACGGCCTACGTCGAGATCGCGGGCGCCGGATCGGGCGACTCGAACGGCAGCGGGCTCGACTCATAGCTGCAGCGACGGCACGCTCGCTACGGCGGTTTGACCTCGAGTTCTCCTTCGTCGGTGAGCCGGGCCGTCCAGTGGTGTTCGTGGAGTTTGGTGTGGTGGGTGCGGCAGAGCAGGGCGAGGTTGTCGAGCGATGTTCTGCCTCCGTTGGCCCAGTGGACGATGTGGTGGGCGTCGGTCCATTCGGGGGGCCGGTCGCATCCGGGCCAGGCGCAGCCACGGTCGCGCACGACGAGTGCGCGTCGGATCGCCGGCGGGATGGTCGGTGTTCTGCGTCCGACGTCGAGTGCCTGGCAGGTGCTCCAGCTGCGGGAGGCAGCTGATGGTCGCCCGACTCGCTCCGGCGCTGAAGCGAGTCACTCGCGGTCGCCCATCAGCTGTCTCCGCGCCACGTGCTACTGGAAGCGACGGGGAGGTCTTGGCGATGCGATCAGTTGCGCCCAGCGGTCGAGACCCGGCACGGAGTGCCGAGCCGGAGCGCAGCGGAGGCGAGCAGGGGCTCGACCGCGACCCTGGGGCGCAGATCGCAGCGACAAGACCTCCCCGGAGCCCCACGCCGGACCGCGTAGGCGTGGCCGGGTCGGGGCTCATGAGCGCCTCGAGGGCGGTCTTCACGACCGTGCCGCCTTCGAAGTCCAACTCTCCGTCCAAGACGAACCGGCCATCGAGGGTCTGGGACATGTGCAGCTTCCGACGACACACTTTCTCGGTCTCGTCGCCGACGACGACCTGCGGTTCAACCGCATGGCGCCAGTGCGTCACGACGCGACGGAGCCGACCCGGATCGAGAGCGCGGGCAGCGTCCACGAAGATCTTCTCGCCCTCGGCCACCAACTGCGCAGCCCTTTCGGGATCGATCTCGTCGAGTGGACCGAGGCTCTCGGCGAGGTCGGTACCGTTGGCGATGACCCGAACGTGATCCGACGAGATCTCCCCTGCGGCGAACGCCTCGGCCGTGCGGGGAAGATGACGCAAGCGTCGCGCGGTCTTGAGCTTCGCCGACGCTGCTGAGCCTGTCATGCGGCCGTGCTGCCGCAACCACGCTTGGCACGTTGCCGAGCCGTCGAGGCCCCACTCCCGTGACGCATCCAGCTCCGCCAAGGAGGCGGCCAGTCGAGCGTCGAAGCGCCGCGATTCTTCGAGGAGATCGAGATACTCGCGGCCCAACGGGCCCACACCCGAACGCGTGTCCTCGCCCGGATCGGATTCCCCGGTGGAATCGAAGTCTTCGGCTGGTTCCTCCACAACCCACCTCCTCCCGAGCTCGTTCACCCGCGCGCCGACACAGAAAGCGACATGCACGCAGGCGATAGCCATCGGGGGAAGAGACCGAGCGGGAGAAGAAACCCTCCGCATCGACAGAACCAGCGTAGAACCCGGGTATGACAGTTATCCCGACCCCAGGGTGGGAACGGAGAACATGTGTCGGGAGGTCCTCAGGAGGCGGTGTCCTCGAGGGTTGTGACCCCGCGTGCCTCATCCCGGCCGAGATGCCCCGGTGAGACCGAGAAGACCACGGGAAGACCGACCTCGATCGTGCGGGAACCGGTGATCGCCGTGCAGTGGAAGGGGTAGCAGCGCCCACCGTTCTGCCCGGAGCCATGGGCGACGTGCTCCTCGACCGTCCCGAGCCCGCGGTGCTCGTCGAACTCGACGACGGTGCCGCGCCGCGGTGACCAGCCGGGCCGGCTCATTCCGGGCTCGGGCATCAGTGCACGATCTTGGAGATCGGGATCTCGAGGATCCCGGTGGCACCACCCTCCCGCAACGCCGGGATGAGGGTGTTGATCTGCGACGTGGGGACGACGGTCTCGACCGCGAACCCGCCGTTGCCCGCGAGTTCGTTGACCGTCGGAGCCCGCAGGGAGGGTAGGAGCGCGATCACGGTCTCCAGCCGGTCGCCGTCGACGTTCAACTTCACGAGGACTCGGCCCCGGGCCTCGAGGGTTCCGGTGAGCAGTGTCTCGATCTGCTCCATGGAGCGGCGTCGTTCCGGATCGGCGTACGACTCCGGATTGGCCACGAGCTCGGTGTGGGAGAGCAGCACCTCGTCGACGATCCGCAGGCCCGCCGCGCGGAGGGCACGACCGGTCTCGGTGATCTCCACGACCGCGTCGGCGATCTCGGGAACCTTCGCCTCCGTCGCCCCGTAGGAAAGCGTGACCTGAGCATCGATCCCGAGCCGCTCGAAGTAGCGGCCCGTGAGACTCGGATACTCGGTGTGGACGCGCACTCCGTCGGTGAGATCGGTCGCGGAGGTGACCGTCGAGTCCTCGGCGACGGCGAGGACGATCCGGATCGGGCGCGCCGTGGCCTTCGAGTAGTGGAGCTGGGCGACCGTGGTGACGTCGGCCTGGGTCTCCTCGATCCAGTCGCGGCCGGTGATGCCGAGATCGAACAACCCGTCGGCGACATACCGAGGGATCTCCTGAGGTCGCAGGATCCGGACCTCGGAGATCCGGGGGTCGTTGATCGCGGCGCGGTAGTCGACGTCGCTTCCGCGCTGCACAGGGAGATCCGCCTCTTCGAACAGGGCGAGAGTGGAACGCTCGAGCGAACCCTTGGGCAGCACCAACCGGAGCTCGCTCATGTGTTCCCGACCTCTCCGTCTCGTGAGCCGTCGCGAAGCCCCGCCATCAGGTCGGCCATCTCGAGTGCCGTCACAGCGGCCTCCTCCCCCTTGTTGCCCTCGGTGCCACCTGCACGGGCGAGAGCCTGCTCCTCATCGTCGGTGGTGAGCACGCCGAACACGACGGGCACACCGGTGGCGAGCGCGGCTGTCATGACACCACGGGCCGCGGCGCCGGCGACGTAGTCGAAGTGCGGTGTACCACCGCGCACCACTGCTCCCACACAGACCACGGCGTCGAACTCCCCGCTACCGGCGCAGTGCTGGGCGACGAGAGGGAGCTCGAAGGCTCCCGGGACCCAGAACACCTCGATGTGATCGTCGGTCACACCGTGCTCTCCGAACGCGGCGAGAGCACCGTCGAGGAGTCGGTCGGTGATCTCCTTGTTGAATCTGCTGGCCACAACAGCGAAGCGGGCGTCACCCGCGACGAGCCTGCCCTCGTGGCGGGCGTAAGTCCCCACTCAGCTTCCTCCGCGACCGTCGTCCTCGATCTCGAGCAGGTGCCCCATCTTCTGCTGCTTCGTCCGTAGGTAGGCGATGTTCTCGTCGTTCGGTTCGGCCGCCAGGGGAACCCGCTCCACGATCTCCAGACCGTAGCCGTCGATGCCGCCGTACTTGGACGGATTGTTGGTCAGGAGCCGCATGGTGGTCACACCCAGATCGACGAGGATCTGGGCGCCGATGCCGTACTCGCGGGAATCCACCGGGAAGCCGAGCTCGAGGTTGGCCTCCACCGTGTCGCGCCCTTCGTCCTGGAGCCGATACGCCCGGAGCTTGTGTCCGAGGCCGATGCCACGGCCCTCGTGACCGCGCAGGTACACGACGATGCCTTGATCTTCGGCGGCGATCTGGGCCAGGGCCAGATCCAGCTGGAAGCCGCAATCGCAGCGCATCGAACCGAAAACGTCACCGGTGAGGCACTCGGAGTGCACACGGACGAGGGTGTTCGCCTGACCGGCCACATCGCCACGGACAAACGCCATGTGCTCCGCACCGTCGAGCAGAGATTCGAACACGTACGCGGTGAAGTCGCCGTGACGCGTCGGGATCCGGGCTTCACTGACCCGGCGCACGAGCTTCTCCCTGTGGCGGCGGTACCGGATCAGGTCGGCGATCGAGATCAGGACCAGGCCGTAGCGGGAGGCGAACTTCTCCAGATCCTCGAGGCGGGCCATCGTGCCGTCGTCGTTGACGACCTCGGAGAGCACCCCGGCGGTCGACAGGCCGGCGAGGCGCGCGAGGTCGACGGCGGCTTCGGTGTGTCCCGCCCGCTTCAGCACCCCTCCCTCGCGGTAGCGCAGCGGGAAGATGTGCCCGGGCCGGGCGAGGTCGTCGGGTGTCGTCGAGGCGTCGATCAGTGCCCGGATCGTGGTACAGCGGTCGGCGGCCGAAATACCCGTGGTCGTGCCCGCTTTGGCGTCGACCGACACTGTGAAGGCTGTGCGCTGACCCTCGGTGTTGTCGGCGACCATCTGGGGGAGCTGGAGCTCGTCGAGACGGTCACCGGTCGTCGAGACGCAGATCACCCCACTCGTGTGACGCACCATGAAACCGAGCGCCTCCGGCGTGACGTTCTCGGCCGCCATGATGAGATCGCCTTCGTTCTCACGGTCGGCGTCATCGACGACGACCACCATCTCGCCGCGGCCTATCGCTGCGATGGCCTCCTCGATCTGATGGAAGGGCATGTCAGTGCTCCGATCGGTCGAGCAGCCGCTCGACGTACTTGGCCATGAGATCGACCTCGATGTTCACCCTGTCACCCTCGACGCGTCGGCCGAGAGTCGTCACGTCGGACGTGTGGGGAATCACGGCGACCCCGAAGGCCGAATCCGGGTCGGACATTTCGGTGACCGTGAGGCTCACGCCGTCGACGGCGACAGATCCCTTCTCGACGATGTAGCGACAGAGCTCTCCGGGAACCTCCACCACGAGCCGTGTCGATCCATCAGGCTCGGCGGCCCGTACGACGACACGGCCGACGCCGTCGACGTGGCCCGACACGACGTGCCCGTCGAGCGTGTCCCCCACACGCACCGGGCGCTCCAGATTCACCGGGTCACCCGCTACGAGATCGCCCAGCGTCGTGCGGTCGAGTGTCTCGATGACGGCCTGGGCCTCCCACCAGTCGGTCCCGAGATCGGTGACGGTGAGACAGCATCCGTTCACCGCCACCGACGCCCCCTGCGACAGCCCGGGAACCGTGCGAGGTGCGTCGATCCGCAGCGTTGCGCCCCCCGCCCGAGGTGTCACCTCGGTGACGGTGGCGAGTTCCTCGACGATGCCGGTGAACATCAGGCCACCGCCGCGTCGTGCTGGAGGTCGTAGTCGAGGCGCAGGTCGTCACCGAGTCGTGTCACGCCTGTGGGGGTCAGGCGGGGCGCGTCGGCCAGGCCTGCGGGCCCGGACCCACCGAACATGGCGGTGGCGGCGCTGCCCAACAGAAGAGGGGCCAGGTAGAGCACCATCCTGTCGACGAGCCCGGCGCGCACGAAGCTGCCGAACACGGTGGGCCCGCCCTCCAGGAGGAATTGGAGGACGCCGCGGCCGCCGAGGTACTCCACGACTCCGCCCGGATCGACTCCCGGGCCGTCGCTGGCGGCATCGAGGACGACAACCTCGGCGCCGGCCCCCTCCCACGCGGAGCGGACCGTGGCGGGAGCCGCCTCGGTCGTGCACACGAGAGTCGGCGCCACGCCCGTGTCGAACAGTGCCCCGGTGGCGGGGACCCGGCCCGTGGAGTCCAACACGACCCGCAGCGGTGGGTCAGAAGGAGGGGCGACGTCACGGACGTCGAGGCGCGGATCGTCGGCGAGAGCCGTCTCCGCACCGACGCCGACCGCCTGTGACACAGCGCGTAGTGCGTGACCGTCAGCACGGGCGCGCTCGCCGGTCACCCACCGTGCACCGCCGTCGGCACCTGCCACACGGCCGTCCAGGCTCTGGGCGATCTTGGCCACCACGAACGAGCGTCCCCGACGACGGTGCATCAGATACGGGGCCAGGGAGCGTGCGGCGTCGTCGGCGCCGGTGCCGACCTCGACATCCACCCCCGCCTCGCGCAGGCGCGCGATCCCCGCCCGGCCACGTGGTCGTCCGGATCCTCGAGGCACACGACCACCCGGGCCACGCCGGCCTCGATCAGGGCGTCGGCGCACGGGGGCGTCCGCCCGTGGTGCGAACAGGGCTCGAGGGTGACGACGGCGGTCGCGCCCCGGGCGGCGGGGCCCGCCTCGGCCAGGGCGTTGATCTCGGCGTGGGACCCGCCGGGTGGATCGGTACGCCCTTCACCGACCGCCCGTTCGTCGTTCAGCAGTACGCAGCCGACCCAAGGGTTGGGCGGAGCCTGGACGCGCGATATCTCTCCCAGCGCGACAGCGCGGGCCAGAGCCTCCCGAAGTGGTGTCCCTGCTCCCGGGCTGCCAGATCTCACGTCACCGCCTCCGAGTGGAATTGTAACACGTTCTATTTCTGGTGGGCTGGTGGAACGTATGACCCGGCGGGCTCACGCTACGCAGGTCAGCCGACACTCAATGCGGCCTCCCCCGGCCAGGAGCTCCAGCGCGTGGGGTACCGCCGGCAGGATCACCTCGAGACACTCGATCGCCCCCGTCGACGAGCCGGGCAGGTTGCAGACGAGAACGGCGCCCCGGCTCCCACACACCGAGCGGCTCAGCATCCCGAGCGGCCGGTCGGCGTCACTGACCCGGCGCATTGCCTCCGCCAGACCCGGAGCCTCGCGGTCGATCACCGCCCGCGTGCCTTCGGGAGTGAGATCCCGGGGGCCGAAGCCGGTTCCACCGGTCGTGACGAGAAGGCCCTCGAAGTCCGCCGTCATCTGGCGGAGTGCGTCGGCGACACTCTGAACGCCGTCGGCCACGACGCGGCGTTGAGCGAGCTCGTAGCCGGCCTCCCCGAGTCGAGCGACGAGGGCGTCGCCCGAGCGGTCTTCGCGGCTTCCCGCCACGACACCGTCGGAGACGGTCAGGACCTTGCAGGCGATCACGTCACCCTCGTCTTCAGTCGGTTCGTCGGTCGACCTCGAAGGCCGAGTGACCGTGACGCTTCGCGTGGGTCTTCATCTCCGAGGCGACAGCGGACGCCTCCCACTGCGTGGCGATCCTGCGTCGAGCACTGGAAACGATCCCGATGGCGATGCCGACGATCGCGTGCCTACGCCGCACACCCTGTCGGTCCACGACCTCGACGAACCCGCGAGCAGCATCCTCGGGGTTGTACAGCTCGCCGATTCCGCCGTCGAAACGGTCGATGATCTCGGCCGCCACAGCCTCGACGGTATCGGGTGCGACCACGACCACGAAGTCGTCACCGCCCACGTGACCGGCGAAGGACGGCTCCGACGGATGTGCGGACAGTGCCTCGGTGATCACACGGGCCGTGAACTTGATCACCTCGTCGCCGCGGAGGAACCCGTAGTGGTCGTTGAACGACTTGAAGTCGTTCAGATCGGCATACAGGACAGCGAACTGTGCATGGGGGTCACCCACGAGGCTCTCGAGCTCGGCGGCGATGCGGAAGTTGCCCGGAAGACGTGTGAGCGGCGAGAGGTCGCGCATCTGCGTCGCCCGTCGCAGCACCCCGCTGACACGTGCCACGAGTTCGCTCGGCTCGAACGGTTTGACGATGTAGTCGTCGGCTCCGGAGGTGAATCCCTCGACCTTGTCGTCGGCCTGGCTCCTCGCGGTGAGCATGATGATGGCGACATTCGCCGTCCGCGGGTCGGCACGCAACGCCCGGCACACCTGAATGCCGTCTTTTCCCGGCATGAGCCAGTCGAGCACGACCAGGTCGGGTTCGAGCTTGAAGGCCTTCTCGAGGGCGTCATTCCCGTCGCCTGCGAGGTGGACCTCGTAGCCCTCAAGGCTCAGGTTCACCTCCACGGCCCGCGCCACGTCCGGATCGTCGTCGGCGACGAGGATCACCTCGGCCATGCGGCGTCCCGGATCTCGCGTGCGGCGACAGCCGGGTCCGCGGCCTTGAAGATCGCGCTCCCGGCAACGAGTATGTCGACTCCCGCAGAGGCTGCCTCGGCGGCATTCTCCTCTTGATACCGCCGTCGATCTGGATCTCGACGTCGAGATCGTCCTCGTCGATCCGCTTGCGTGCCTCTCTCACCTTGTCGAGCACGTCGGGAATGAAGGCCTGCCCGCCGAATCCGGGATGGACACTCATGACGAGGAGCAGATCGATCTCACCGAGGTAGGACAGGACTTCGGCGACGTCGGTGTCGGGATTGAGGGTCAGCCCGACGCCCAGGCCGAGCGCCCGCATCTCGGCGAAGGCGGGCCGTGGGTCACCCAACTCGATGTGGACGTCGCAACGGTCGGCGCCGGCGGAAGCGAAGTCCTCGAGCAGATCGCGGGGGTTGTCGACCATGAGATGACAGTCGAGGAACAGGTCGGTGTGGGGACGGAGCGAACGAACGACAGGCGGGCCGATCGTGAGGTTGGGCACGAAGTGCCCGTCCATGCAGTCCACATGGAGAAGGTCGGCCTCGGGCTCCACCCGTTTGACGTCCCGGGCCAGCTCGGCGAAGTCGGCCGAGAGGATCGACGGAGCGATCTTCATCACCCCAGGGTACCCGCTGGGATTGCGGTCGATTTCTGAAGTGCCAGTACGTACATGCCGTCTGTGCCGGCGTCGGTCGGCAACAGAAGAGATCCACGCCCGTGGTCGCGCCAGGGGGCGTCGACGATACGGATCGCTTCCAACTCCCCGTGTTCTCGGGCGAGCCAGCTGTCGATGTCGAGCGTTTCCTCGTCACTGAGTGTGCAGACCGAATAGACGAGCGTTCCTCCGTGGCGCAGCACCCGCGCTCCTTCGACGAGGAGGGCGCGTTGACGTTCCGCCATGGCGCCGAGATCGCCCTGCTCGATGCGCCAACGAGATTCCGGACGTCGTCGCAGGACCCCGAGGCCCGAACAGGGGGCATCCACGAGAACGGCGTCGGCCACACCATCCCGGAGCCCGAGCCTGGATCCGTCGGAGCACAGCACCACGACATTCGTGAGGTCCAGTCGCGCGATGGCGTCGGTGACCCAGCGGAGACGCTGCTGTGCGATGTCGGCCGCCACGATCATCGATCGGCCCGGCAGACGCTCCGCGATGGCGCACGCCTTGCCGCCCGGAGCCGCTGCCAGGTCGACGACGACGGAGTGGCCGTCTTCACCTCGGGCTCTCAGGACCGCTCCGACGACCGCTTCCGCGACGGCCTGGCTGGCTTCGTCCTGCGGACTGGCCCGACCCGAGGCGACGACATCGAGTACGGACGGGTCTCCCACGCCCCGGACAGCCAGCGCCTCGGGCACGATCGTTCCCGCGTTCACCGAGCCCCCGGCCGCCTCGAGCTCCGCCCTCAACGCCTCCGCGTCGGCGCGCAAGGGGTCGGCGCGAGTGGGTTGGGGCGCAACATCATGGTCGGAGCCTGGTTGTCGAGGTCGAGGATCGCCTGCGCCTGCACGTCGCCGAAGGACGCCCGGAGTCGTCGGACGATCCAGTCGGGGTGAGACGTTCGAATTCCCACGTCGGTGTCGGTGTCGCCCTCGGGGACCGGCCACTCCCCCACGTCTGCCAGACGTCGCAGGACCGCGTTCACGAATCCGCGCGCGCGGGGACGCCGGGCTGCGACGGCATCCACGGTTTCACTCACCGCCGCGTGAGGTGCCACGCCGGCGCGAAGTTGGTAGGCGCCGAGCCGCAGGCCTTCTCGGACATCGGCATCGAGACGCGAGAGAGGACGGTCGAGATATGGGATGAGCGCATGATCGAGAGTCCGCCGCGCTCGAAGCGTTCCAGCCACGAGACCGGTGACGAATGCGCGGTCACGGGCGTCGAGGTCGCTCGAGCGAAGGAGGCGGGGCGTCGCGACGTGTGAGGGTTCGCCGGCGTCCACCGCCAGCAGCGCCTGCAGCGCCATCTTCCGGCTCGCGTCCTTCCGACTCGCGTCGCGACCAGGAACGCGTCGGGGTCGGTCGTCGGTCACGAAGACCCGAGGCGGGCCGTTCCGCTACGCCGACCGGCCATCCACGAGGACGCACTCATCGCCCGCCGGTCCTGTGGCTGGACCTCCGCGAGCACGAGCTTCCCGTTTCCGGTCTGTACGGCACCGTCGGCGAGCAGAGTTCCCGGAGCGAGGGCGCCGTCGTCCGCATCACGGGCTTCGGCATCACGGGCGTCGGCATCACGGGCGTCGGCATCACGGGCGTCGGCATCGCAGACTTCGGCGCGCCACACCTTCACGCGCGTGTCGCCGTCGGTGGTCCACGCACCGGGTCGTGGATTGCCGGCACGTACGAGTCGGGCCAGTTCCTCGGCGGTGCGGGACCAGTCCAGTTCGAACTCCGCCGTGGTGAGCTTGTCGGCGTACGAGCTCGGACCGGACTGGGGCTCGGGCACGATCGTCGGCACCGACTCGACGGCCTCGAGAAGGAGTTCGGTCCCCATCGTCACGAGCCTCGCGTGCAACTCGCCGGCGGTTTCGGTGTCTCCGATCGGGGTGGAGGCCTGCGCGTACACAGGCCCCGAGTCGAGGCCCTCCTCGATCTCCATCACCGACACGCCGGTGCGTTCGTCGCCGGCGAGGATCGCCCGTTCGACGGGAGCAGCTCCACGCCACGCCGGAAGCAACGAGAAGTGGACGTTCACGAAGCCGTGAGGCAGCGCATCGAGCAGTGCGCGTGGCAGCAACTGCCCGAACGCCACCACCACCCCGAGAACCGCACCACTCGCCGCCACCTCATCGACGACCTCCGACGAGCGCTCGGGAGTGACGACCTTCAGGCCGAGGCGTTCCGCCGCGGAGCGCACCGGGCTCGGCTCCGGATCAGCGCGCCGCCGACGACGGCGATCCGGCTGCGTGATGACGAGCGCGATCTCATGGGCCGCGTCAACCAGTGCTTCCAGCATGGGGACCGCGTCGGCCGGTGACCCGGCGAAGACGAGGCGCACTCGGGCTCAGAGAGCGCCGTGAGCGGCGGGCGCCGCAGTGCCGGGTGCAAACGTCTGCTCGCGCAATATCCGCATCGCCTCTTTGCGCTGGTCGGGTTCGAGGCGATCGAGGAGCAGGACGCCGTCGAGATGGTCCATCTCGTGGAGAAACACGCGACCGAGGAACTCGTCGCCTTCGAGGGTGATCTCGTTCCCGTCGAGGTCGAGGCCGCGCATGGTGACGACCTTGGGACGTTCGATCTCGAAGAAGACTCCGGGGATGGAGAGACAACCCTCCTCGAAGGTCCAGGTTCCCCGGGCCTCGAGCACTTCCGGGTTGACCATCGTCTCGGGCCCCTCACCGACGTCGTACACGAACATCCGACGCTGCACGCCGACCTGCGGCGCGGCCAGCCCGGCTCCGGGAGCCGCGTACATGGTGTCGACCATTGCCCGCGACAGGCGGGCGAGTGCGCCGTCGAGGTCGGTGACCTCCTTGGCGCGTTGGGTCAGGACGGGATCACCGAAGAGTCGGATTTCCTGCGTATTCACCTCGCCGAGGGTACCAGCGGTCCCGACGCGTCCCACCTCGGTTCCGCATCGGAGTCCGCATCGGAGTCCGCATCGGAGTGACGCTCACACGCAACCGGTCACAGGGATGCAGTCAGACGCGCCGGGGATCGACGTCGATACGGATTCCTCCTGTGGACAGAGCAGCCTCCCTGGCGATGTGTAGTGCGTCGACGAGTGTGGCCGTGTCGGGTGCCCGCACCAGAGCGGCGCTCTTCGAGACGTCGACGACGAGCGGACCGTCGACGCGGACCGTCTCGTCGACGCCCAGCGCGTCGATCGCCGCCTCCACCGCCGGGAGGGATCCACGGATCTCGGCGAGATCTCCGAACGGCGGGAATCCGAGGGTACGGCGATGATCGGCTTCGGCCTGCCGTGCGATCTCGGGCCGCGCGGTCTCCGCCGCTCGGAGCACCTCGTGGTCGGGTGTACGCGTCTGCACGAGGATGCGACCTCGGCCTCGCAGGCCCACCGCCCGGGCGGCCCTCACGAGCAGGGCCATCGCCTGTTCGGCCGCTCTGTAGCGCCCCGCCAGGAGCTCCTGGTCGAAGTCCAGGAACGCGACGAGCGCGGGCGGAGTGAGATCCGCGTGGAACAACGCCGCCGTCCCCACGAGCACGAGCGCGTCGGCACTCTCGATGTTCCCGGCGTCGACGAGGCCAACGCGCGTCCTCGGAAGCAGCGCTTCCACCTCCTCGCGCACACGCGTGACGCCACTTCGGATCCGCCGGAGGTCGGTCGAGAAGCACAACGCACAGACCCGAGGTCGGACCCGGCCGCAGCGCGGGCACACGAGCGCGGGATCGCCGCTCGTATCCGTGTCAGCATCGCCGGCGACCTCGCGCACAGCAGCGCCGCAGTCCTCACAGCGCGCCACCTCACCACAGCGCCGACAGGCCAGCATCCGCGCGCGTCCCTTGCGGTTCAGGACACACCACGCGTGTCCGCCCTCGTTCACCGTCCCATGGAGTGCGTCGGCCAGAGCCGCGGAGAACAAGCCCTCCCCGGGTGGCTGTTCGCGGCGGTCGACCGTCTGTAGCGGTGGCCATCCCCGGCGCTGAAACTGCTCGGGCGGTGCGATCAGGCGGTCGCCACACAGAGCGAGAGCGTCGAGGCTGGGTGTCGGGGCCACGAGGACGGCGGACGCTCCCACACGTCGGGCACGTTCCAGGAGCAGTTCGCGGGCGTTCCAGGTCGGGGCGCGCTCCGACTCGTAAGCCTCGTCACCCTCGTCGAGTACGACCACCGACCTCAGGTCGGGTACGGGCGCCAGCGATGCGCTCCGACCACCCACGACGACGACGTCGCCGCCACGGGCCCGCCGCCAGCACCGGGTGCGCTCGGCGTCGCTGTCCGACGGATCGAAGACCACGACGTCTCGCCCGCTCCGACGCAGGGAAGCGACGAGGGCTCCCGAGCGTCCCGGTTCGGGGGTGCACACGATTGTGGAGCCCTTGGAGGCGAGAAGGCCCCCGACCAGGCGCCGGCGGTCACCCGCCGGCGGCCATTGCACGACCGACGGGGTGTCGGCGAGCGCGTCGGCGGCCACCTCGTCGGCCACCACTTCGCTTGCCGCACGATCGTCAGGATCCGAGGCCTCCTCCTCGGCCCGAGGATGATGGCGGAGGCCTTCCAACGAGTCCTCGGAAGCCGGGGCCACGTTGTTCGGAGGAGACGCTGCGCGCAGGAGCACGACGCGAGGTCCGACCCAGCGCCACGCGGCCCACTCGGCCAGAGCGAGGAGCTCAGGGGTCGGACCCACCGACGACACACGATCCAGCTCGAGGAGTTGTTCCCGTGGAGCCTCGGGTTCCACATCGACATCGAGAACCCACCCTCGGACACGTCGACCGTGCAGACGGACGCGCACGATCGTCCCCGCAACGACGTGATCCGCCAGGTGGTCGGGAACGAGGTAGTCGAAGGCCCGGTCGACGGCTGGGACGTCGGGCAGGACCCGACAGACCCGCTCGTCGGGCTCGGGCTGTTCGCTCAGGCGAGCGCCCGTCGCAGGTCGTCGGCGTAGGTACCCACCTGTTCCCAGGTGAAGTCCTTGTCGGGACGACCGAAGTGGCCGTAGGCCGCCGTGTTGGCGAAGATCGGTCGGCGGAGGTCGAGTCGGTCGATGATGGCGGCGGGGCGCAGATCGAAGACCTCGTTGACCGCCTCGGCCATCTTCTGTTCGTCGGCCTCGCCGGTGCCGAACGTGTCGACCATGACCGACACGGGCCGTGCCCGTCCGATGGCGTAGGCCACTTGGATCTCGGCGCGTTTCGCAAGACCGGCCGCAACGATCGCCTTGGCGACCTGGCGAGTGGCGTAGGCCGCCGACCGGTCGACCTTTGTGGGGTCCTTGCCGCTGAACGCGCCGCCACCGTGGCGGGCCATTCCCCCGTAGGTGTCGACGATGATCTTGCGGCCCGTCAGGCCGGCGTCGGCGTGCGGACCACCCAGTTCGAAGGCGCCGGTCGGGTTGCAGATGAACTCGAAGTCCTCGGTGTCGAGCGACTCGGGCAGGAGCGGTCGGATCACCTGATCGAGCAGGTCGGGCTTCAGAAGCGTCTCGTAGTCGATCCCCGGGTCGTGCTGTGTCGAGATCAGGACCGTGCGCAGCCGCGTCGGTCGGCCGTCGACGTATTCGATCGAGACCTGGGTCTTGCCGTCGGGTCGCAGGTAGCTGAGAACGTCCGCCTTGCGGACCTCGGCCAACCGGTGCGCCATCCGGTGTGCCAACCAGATCGGCATCGGCATGAGGTCGTCGGTTTCGTCGCAGGCGTATCCGAACATCATCCCCTGGTCGCCCGCACCGGTTTCTGCGTAGAGGTCGGTGTCACCGCCACGCTGCTCGAGCGCCTTGTCGACACCCTGCGCGATGTCGGGTGACTGCTCGTCGATGGACGTGATGACGCCACAGGTGTTGCCGTCGATGCCGTAGTCGTCGTTGTCGTATCCGATCGCCTTCACCCGGTCGCGAACGGTGCGGGAGATGTCGACGTATCCGGTGGTGGAGATCTCGCCCGCCACGACCACGAGTCCGGTGGTGCACAGTGTCTCGCAGGCGACGCGGCTGTAAGGGTCGACCGTGAGCAATGCATCGAGCACACTGTCGCTGATCTGATCCGACATCTTGTCGGGATGCCCCTCCGTGACCGATTCGGAGGTGAAGACGTGGGTCTGACTCACGGGAGCTCCTGTGCTGTGGTGATCAGCGACACGCGATCGCGCGGCGCCGCAGGGAGGTCACGAGTCTGACCGGTCGCCCAGCTTCGTCGCTACTCGTTCGAGAATCCGCAGCGCCAGGGCGTCCTTGGCCATGAGGGGGAACTCCTCGGGGCCGGCGTCCGGATCGAGGATCACGGCCCTGTTCGTGTCCACGTCGAAGCCCGCCCCGGGCTCGGACACATCGTTGGCGACGATGAGATCGAGGTTCTTGCGCCGGAGCTTCACGGTGGCGTTCTCGAGGATGTCGTCGGTCTCTGCTGCGAACCCGACCAGAACCTGATCGGTGGGCTTCGTCTCACCCAGGTCGACGAGGAAGTCATGGGTCGCCTCCAGCAGGATCTCGGGAGGGCCATCCTGCTTCTTGGACTTGCCCGCGGCAGGCCGCTTGGGCCGGAAGTCGGCTACCGCGGCCGCCATCACGATGACATCGCTCCCGGCCGCGCGTGACATGACGGCCTCCTCCATGTCGGAAGCGGTCTCGACGGGAACCGTGTCGACTCCCGGCGGCGGCTCTGCCGACACGGTGGTGATGAGAGTGACGGTGGCACCCAGTCGGCGGGCCTGGCGCGCGAGGGCGTAGCCCATCTTGCCCGAGGAGCGGTTCGTGATGACCCGTACGGCGTCGATCGGCTCCCGAGTGCCGCCCGCGGTGACCAGGACGTGTCGCCCCGAGAGCGGCCCGGCCTCGGCGAGAACGCCCGCGGCGCGCGTCAGGATGTCGGCAGGGTCCGCCAGTCGCCCGGCTCCCTCGTCACCGCCGGCCAGGCGCCCGGAACCGGGTTCCACGATCGTCACACCGCGCCGGCGCAACGTAGCGATGTTCTCGCTGACAGCCGGGTGCTCCCACATCTCCGAGTGCATGGCGGGTGCCACCAGAACGGGGGCCCGCGTGGCAAGCAGTGTGGCGGTCAGGAGATCATCGGAGATCCCTCCGGCGTACTTCCCGAGCACATTGGCCGTCGCAGGCGCCACGAGAACCAGATCCGCGCGCCGACCGAGTGTGGTATGGGGAATCGGGTCGTCGGCGCCGAACATCCGCCACCTCGCCGGCTCGGAGGCCAACGCCGAGAACGTGACATCGCCCACGAACCGGCGAGCACTACGTGTCATGACGGGAAGGACCGTGGCTCCAGCGTCGCACAGACGCCGGCACAACTCGACCGCCTTGTAGGCGGCGATACCCCCGACACACCCAGGACGATCGTGCGGCCCGCCAGATGTCGATCGGGACTCGGACTACTCATCGGTGGACCCCCGGTACCAGCGGCGGGCCGGCCGAGCGGCTCAGCCGGCCTCGTCGCCCGAGTCATCGGCTCCGGCGTCGTCGGCGCTCCCGGCATCCTCGGCCGCGTCGCCCGTGTCGTCGGAGTCGGAGTCGGAGGGCTCGTCGATGCTGAGTGCCTCGCGTGCAGCGGAAGCCTCGTCGGTTGGAGTCGTGCCGTTCATCTCGTCGTCGGTCATCGTGCGGGCGACGATCTTGCCCTCGTCGATCTCCTCGAGTGCGATCGAAAGTGGCTTGGTGGACACAGAGGTGATCTGCGGGGGAACGACCCGACCGACACCATGACCCAGCTGTGCGTAGTAGTCGTTGATCTCACGCGCGCGCCGCGCCGCCAGGGTGACGAGCGTGAACTTCGACTCGACCGTGCCGAGGAGATCCTCGACTCTCGGCTCCATCAGGGTGTTGCGCCGTTCGGTCATGCGTTGCTCTCGATCGTGTGGTCGGAATCGGTGTGGTCGGAATCGGTGTGGACAGCGGTGGGACGCGGCCTGTCACGACTCCTTGCGTCGAATCTCCAGGATACCCGCGATCTCCTCTGCGGCACGATCCACGTCATCGTTGACCACGACGGCGTCGAAGGCCTCCATCTGCGCCTCTTCCACATCGGCTTCGGCGAGCCGCCGCTCCACGTCGTCAGGCAGGTCATGTCCACGTGCGCGCAGACGTGCGCTCTGCTCCTCCCGGCTGGGAGGTCTGAGGAAGATCAGCAGTGCCTCGGGAAAGGTCTCGCGGACGCGGAGTGCCCCCTGGACGTCGACCTCGAGAAGCACGTCGCCCTCGCCGGCGAGCCGTTGCTCGATGGGGGCCCGGGGCGTGCCCTTCAGGTCACCGTAGACGTCGAAATACTCCAGGAAACCCCCTGCGGCCGCCCGGCGTTCGAATTCCGGGCGGTCGAGAAAGTGATAGTCCCGCCCGTCGACCTCGCCGGGGCGTGGGCTGCGGGTGGTGGCCGACACCGAGTACCAGAGGTCAGGCTCCCGGGCGCGTAGAGCTTCGATGACCGTGCCCTTTCCCGTTCCGGGAGGGGCCGGCGATGACGCACAGGACTCCCACGAGGCCAGCTCCGTGGACCGCGTTCGGCGGTCAGGCGCCGTCGAAGCGTTCGAGAAGTGCCCGACGTTGTTTCGTTCCGACGCCGCGCAATCGACGGCTCTCGGAGATGTCGAGATCTTCCATGACGCGACGGGCGCGCACCTTGCCCAGACCCGGCAGTGACTCGAGCGCGGCGACGACCTTGAGTTTCGCGATCATCTCGTCGCTGTCGCCGAGAGCGAAGAGCTCCTCGAGCGACAGAGCGCCGACCTTGAGCTTCTCCTTGACCTCCGCGCGCACGCGACGCGCGACGGCTGCTTTTTCGAGTGCTGCGTGACGCTGGTCGGCGGTCAGCGACGGAGGAGGTTGCATCGCCCGCCAGTATAGAGAGGAGCCGCTCGACCGCAACCGGGTCACGAACCTCGCAGAGCGCGGGCGGTTTCGGTGCTCACGGCGGCCGCTGCCGCGTCGGGATCGGAGGCAGCCGTGACGGTGCGTCCGATGACCAGGAGGTCGGATCCGGCAGCCAGCGCCGACGCCGGATCGGAGACGCGCGCCTGGTCGTCGACCGCGGATCCCGCCAGTCGGATTCCCGGTGTCACGATCGTCGTCGCGGGAATCCGTGAGCGCACCGTCGCCACTTCGTGGACCGAGCACACGACTCCGTCGCAGGTCTGCGCGGCCACGTCGAGGCGCTCGTCGAATGGCGACGTGTCGGCGTCGCTCGTGAGCACGGTGACCCCCAGAACGGCAGGTGCGGGCACTCCTCTCGCCGATCCCCTCGTCGACGAGGCGCTGCGAACTCCGTCGGCGGCAGCCTCGCACATGGCGACACCGCCTGAGGTGTGGACCGTGAGATAAGCGATCGGAAGTCCACCGAGCACCCTCGCCGCCTTTCCCACGGTGGTGGGGATGTCGTGGAGCTTGAGGTCGAGGAACACCGACACCCCCATGTCGGCGATGGCCTCGACCACCGCCGGTCCGCCGGCCGCCCACAGCTCGAGGCCGATCTTCGCCACACCGAAACGGTCCCGGTGCCGACGCACCAGCTCCCGGGCCCGGAGGGCTCACCCACGTCCAGAGCGAGGGCCAGATGGGCTCTCGCAGCCGATTCCGGCGCTCCCGCCGTCGTCACGCGGGTTCCTCCAGAGCGCCCACCAGGTCGCTGGCCCTCGGGATGCCCTGGGTCGCGCACCACTCGTCCAGTTCGTCCCGTACGTGCACCGTGGCACGGGGGTCCTCAAACGTCGCGGTGCCGACACCCACGGCAGTGGCCCCCGCCAGCAGGATCTCGACGGCATCCTCTCCCGAGGCGACTCCCCCCGTACCGATGATCGGCACGCCCGGCAGAGCGCGCGACACCAGCCGCACACACCGCAAGGCGATCGGACGAATCGCTCGACCCGACAGGCCTCCGGTCCCCGCTCCGAGCTCGGGCCGGCGGGTGCGTGCGTCGATCGCCATGGCCGACACGGTGTTGATCGCGGTGAGCCCCGCTGCGCCCGCGTCGACGGCGCGCTCGGCAACGGCGACGATCTCGCTCGTGTTGGGCGAGAGCTTGGCAAATACGGGGAGATCGCCGACCTGCGCCACGACCGTCTCGACGACCGCAGCGGTCGCCGCCGGATCGTGGGCGAACATCTGCGAGTCGGCGTGAAGGTTCGGACAACTCACGTTCACTTCGAGGGCTACGAGATCGGACCTCACCCGCGTGAGGCGTGCCGCAGCCTTGCCGTAGTCCTCCACGGTGTGGCCCCACACGGAGGCGATGACGCGGGCACCGCGATCCCTGAGCGCCGGAAGGCCACTCGCACACCATTCGTCGACGCCCGGGTTCTGGAGGCCGACGGAGTTGATCATCCCGCCGACGGTCGGAGCCACGCGCAGAGGTGGATTCCCCGCCCAGGGTTCGACCGACAGGGACTTGACCGTGATTGCCCCGAGGTCGGCCGGATCGACGACGTCCGCCAGCTCGTCGGACTGACCAAAGGTACCGGAGGCCGCGATCACGGGATTGGGTAGGACGAGATCGCCCAGATGCGTCGTCAGATCCGTGGACCCGATGCGCCGTCGGCCACGAGGCTTCAACCGACCGAGTACACCGAACCTGTCGAGCACCGTCTCAGACCTCGAGTCGCAGTTGCGGGTCGCGGTGGTACTCCTGTAGCGAACGCACCTGTGCCTCGGTGTCGACAGCTTCGGCCATTCCACCTGCGGCGGCCAGGGCCGCGGCGACGGTCGTGAGGCACGGCACACCGTGGGTGATGGCGGCGCGTCGGATGTGCGCACCGTCGGCGCGGGGTCCTCGACCACGGGGCGTGTTGATCACGAGGTCCACCTTCTCGGAAGAGATGAGCGTGACGGCATCGACACCACTGGTGTCCCCCACCTTGGCCACGACGGTCTCCACAGCGAGCCCTTCGGACTCGAGCGCGGCCGCGGTTCCTGCGGTGGCCACGAGATTGATGCCGAGGTCAGCGAGTCGCCGAGCGGCCACGATGCCCGTCGCCTTGTCGCGATCCGCCAACGACAGGAACGCCGTTCCCCGGGTCGGGAGGGCGCTTCCCACTCCCGCCTGGCTCTTCGCGAATGCGAGCCCGAAGGTCCGGTCGACACCCATGACCTCGCCGGTGGACCGCATCTCAGGCCCGAGGACGGAATCCACGTCGGGGAAACGCTGGAACGGAAGGACAGCCTCTTTGACCGCCACGTGACCGCCCGGGGCCGGGTCGACGAGCAGACCCTCGCGGCGTAGGTCGGCCAGTGAGGAACCGAGCATGACCCGGGCGGCGACCTTCGCGAGCGGAACGCCCGTGGCTTTGCTCACGAACGGGACCGTGCGCGACGCCCGCGGGTTGGCCTCGATGACCGACACCACCTTGTCTTTCACCGCGAACTGGACGTTGAGGAGTCCGCGCACTTCCAGCGCCGCGGCCAAGGCCCGGGTGTGGGCTTCGATCGCGTCGAGCACCGGCGCATCCAGGGTCGGAGGCGGTAGGGCACACGCGAGTCGCCGGAATGGACACCGGCTTCTTCGATGTGCTCCATGATCCCGCCGATGAGCACCTCTCCGTTGACGTCGCGCACCGCATCGACGTCGACTTCGGTGGCGTCTTCGAGGAAACGATCGACCAGGACCGGACGGTCCGCCGAGAGGCCGCCCTCGCGACCGAGACTGCCCGAAACCGCCATCTCGGCCATGGCTCGGCGCAGGCCGGCCTCGTCCCACACGATCTCCATGGCCCGACCTCCGAGGACGTACGAGGGTCGGACGAGGACGGGATACCCGATACCGGCGGCGACGCCGATCGCCTCGTCGAGCGACGTGGCGGTTCCGCCGTCGGGCTGGGGAATCCGCAACTCGCGGCAGAGGGCGTTGAAGCGCTCGCGGTCCTCGGCGAGATCGATGGCATCGGGTGCCGTTCCCAGGATGGGGACTCCGGCGTTCTCGAGGAGGTGCGCGAGCTTCAGCGGTGTCTGACCACCGAGCCCGACGACGACACCCACGAGATCCCCGTGAGACGCGAGCACGTCGGTGACGTTCAGCACGTCCTCGGCGGTCAACGGTTCGAAGAAGAGCCGGTCGCTCGTGTCGTAGTCGGTCGAGACCGTCTCGGGATTGCAGTTGACCATCACGGTTTCGAAGCCGGCATCGGACAGAGCGAACGCCGCGTGCACGCAGCAGTAGTCGAACTCGACACCCTGGCCGATCCTGTTGGGCCCACTCCCGAGGATCGCCACGATCGGTCTCTCGGCAGGTGTGACCTCGTCGACATCCTCGTACGTGCCGTAGTGGTACGGCGTGCGCGCGGCGAACTCGGCGGCGCAGGTGTCGACGGTCTTGAAGGTGGTGCGGACACCCCGTTCCAGGCGCTGCTCGCGAATGGTTGCAGGATCGGAGTCCCACAGATATGCCAGCTGCGCGTCGGAGAAGCCGAACCGCTTGGCCCGGCGCCAACCCCGCGTGTCGAGATCGCCGCGCGACTCTTCGAGTCGACGGCGTTCGCGGCTGATGTCGTCGATCTGGTGCAGGAACCACGGATCCACACCCGTGGCGGCCGCGAGACGTTCGACTCCGATTCCTCGACGGAGTACAGCTTCGAGATGGAAGATGCGCTCGGGGGTGGGTGTGGCGGCTGCGCGCACCAGTTCGTCGTCGTCGAGGTCGTCGTAGATCCGTTCGCCCGAATCCGCGTTGCAGCCGTCCCGGCCGATCTCCAGCGAGCGGAGGCCCTTCTGGAGTGACTCGGGGAACGTGCGCCCGATCGCCATGACCTCCCCGACCGACTGCATGACCGTGCCCAGCACCGGCGTGGCCCCCGGAAGCTTCTCGAACGCCCAGCGCGGAATCTTCGTCACCACGTAGTCGATGGCCGGTTCGAACGAGGCCGGAGTTTCGCCGGTGATGTCGTTGACGACCTCGTCGAGGCGGTAGCCCACCGCCAGCCGCGCGGCGATCTTGGCGATCGGAAAGCCGGTCGCCTTGCTCGCCAACGCACTCGAGCGCGACACGCGCGGGTTCATCTCGATGACGACCTGCGTACCGTCCGCCGGGTTGACGGCGAACTGGATGTTCGAACCGCCCGTGTCGACACCGATGCGTCGAATGCAGGCGAATGCGGCGTCGCGCATTCTCTGGTACTCGACGTCGGTCAGTGTTTGGGCCGGGGCCACGGTGATCGATTCCCCCGTGTGCACCCCCATCGGATCGAGATTCTCGATCGAACACACGACCACCGCGTTGTCGGCGGCGTCGCGCATCACCTCGAGCTCGTACTCCTTCCAGCCGAGCACGGATCGCTCGATGAGAATCTCGCTGATGGGGCTTGCGTCGAGCCCTCGGCCGGCGGCCTCTCGCAATGAGTCAGCGTCGTGCGCCATCCCCGTCCCGCCACCGCCGAGGATGAACGATGGACGGATGATCAACGGGAACCCGACCTCCCGACCGACCTCGACCGCCTCGTCGACGGTGTACGCGAATCCCGACGGCGGTGTCGCGAGCCCGATCTCGGCCATGGCGGCCTTGAAGCGCTGACGGTTCTCGGCGGTGTGGATCGCCTCGACGTCGGCACCGATCATCTCCACCCCGTGCCGGTCGAGAACACCTTCCTCGTGCAGAGCGATCGCCAGATTCAGCGCCGTTTGACCTCCGATCGTCGGAAGCAGAGCGTCCGGCTGCTCTCGCTCGATCACACGCGACACGGATGCCACGTCGAGGGGTTCGACGTAGGTTGCGTCGGCGAACTCGGGATCCGTCATGATCGTCGCGGGATTCGAGTTGACCAGAACGACGCGGTACCCCTCCTGGCGCAGGACCTTGCAGGCCTGGGTCCCGGAGTAGTCGAACTCGCACGCCTGGCCGATCACGATCGGACCGCTCCCGAGAACGAGGATCGTGTGGAGATCGCTGCGGCGCGGCACCCTACCGGCCTCGTTCCATGAGTTCGGTGAAGCGCTCGAAATGGTGGGCGGCGTCGTTGGGGCCCGGTGCCGCCTCGGGGTGGTGCTGCACCGAGAACGCCCGCTCGGCGTCCACCGCGAGGCCTTCGAGGACTCCGTCGTTCAGGTTGACGTGGGTCGCCGAAACACCCGCAGGCAACGTGGACCGGTCGGTGGCGTAGTTGTGATTCTGACTCGTGATCTCGACACGCCCACCGTCGACACCCTGCACCGGGTGATTCCCACCGTGGTGGCCGAACGGGAGCTTGTAGGTACGGGCCCCCAGCGCCAACGACAGGATCTGGTGTCCCAGGCAGATTCCGAATACGGGAACAGAGCCGATCAGGGAAGCCACGGTCGCGTCGGCTCCCCGGACGGCCGAGGGGTCGCCCGGGCCGTTCGACAGGACGACCCCCGTCCGGCGAGCGGGCGAGAACGTCGTCGGCCGACGTGGAGGCCGGCAGCACCTCGACGAAGCACCCCGACGATGCCAGGTGGTCGAGGATCGTCCGCTTCACGCCGTAGTCGAGAACGACGACGTGGAAGGGCGCATCGGGGTCGCCGTGACGGTACGGCTTCGACGTGGTGACCCCGGCCACGAGATCGCGACCGAGCGTCCCCCCGTCGGCGATGGCCGCGGCCCGGAGCACATCCACGTCGGCGGGACCGAATGCGCCGGGTACGGCGCCGCGATCCCGCAGGTGGCGGGTGAGGCGTCGCGTGTCGACGCCGCTGATCGCCGGGATCTTCTGCTCGCGCAGAAGATCGCCGAGCGAGCCGGTCGCCTGCCAGTTCGAGGGGTGCGCGGCCAGATCGCGTACCACCATCCCGCGACAGTGGCCACCCGCCGACTGTGCGTCGGTGGGGTTCACGCCGTAGTTCCCGATCTGGGGATACGTGAACGTGATGATCTGGCCGGAATACGACGGGTCGGTCAGGATCTCCTGGTACCCGGCCAGGGCGGTGTTGAACACGACCTCGCCCGCGGCGATCCCGCCGTCCTCCTCGTCGGGCAGGTATCCGACCGCCTCTCCCTCGAAGACCTCGCCGTCGGCCAGAACCAGTCGAGCGGGGATGGGATCGCGCCGCTCGTCGGACGTGCCCGGCGATGTGCCAGGAGCAGCGCTCATCGCTGTGCCACCCCGTCGATCACGACCGGCTCACCGCCGAGAACGGTGTGACGGACCCGGCCCAGAAGCGTTCGGCCGACGAACGGCGTGTTGCGGGAACGGCTCGCCAGCGCGTCGGAATCGACCTCCCAGGTCGCTGTGGGGTCGAACACGCAGAGGTTCGCGGGAGAGGCCGGGCCGATGACCGTCCCGTGCTCCTCCAGGCCGGCGATCGCCGCGGGCTGCCAGGAGAGCAGCGCCAATGCCTGCTCGAGCGACAGGTGCCCGGGCTCGACGAGTTGGGTGATCGTGAGAGCGAGAGCCGTTTGGAGACCGAGCATGCCCGGCGGGGCCTCCTCGAAGGGCTGATCCTTGGCTTCGGCAGGATGGGGAGCGTGGTCGGTGGCGATCGCGTCGATGGTTCCGTCGAAGAGCCCCTCGATCAGCGCGCTGATGTCTTCGGCCGTTCGCAGCGGCGGGTGCACCTTGAACAGCGGATCGAACGTGGCGCACTCGGCGTCGGTGAGCGTGAAGTGGTGAGGAGCGACCTCGGCGGTCACCGCCACTCCCGTCGCCTTGGCCTCGCGGATCAGCTTCACCGCCGAGGCCGTGGAGCAGTGCAGAACATGGAGGCGGGCGCCGGTGAGGCGTGCCAACTCGATGTCGCGGGCGACGATGACCGACTCGGCCGCCGCCGGCCGTCCCGGGATCCCCAGACGACTCGACCAGTCGCCCTCGTGCATGTGGCCACCGCGGGCGAGTGCCGGGTCTTCGGCGTGCTGAGCGATCACGGCACCCGGCAGCGCAGTGGTGTACGCCATGGCGTTGCGCATCACTCCGGCGTCGGCGACGCAGCTCCCGTCGTCGGTGAAGATGCGCACTCCCAGGTCGTGGAGCTCTCCCATCGGCGACAGCTCTCGCCCCGCGCGCTCCTTCGTGATCGTCGCCGACGACGCCACGTCGCAGATGCTGCGGGCACCGCGTGCGAGCACCGAACCCACGACGGTCGCGTCGTCGAGCGCCGGTCGGGTGTTGGGCATCGCCACCACCGCCGTGAACCCGCCGAGTGCCGCGGCGCGCGCACCCGTCTCGATCGTCTCGGCCAACTCGTCACCTGGTTCACGCAAATGGGTGTGCAGGTCGACAAGGCCCGGAGAGACCACACACCCGCCGGCGTCGAGCACGAGCTCGTCGGCGACGTCGAGATCGGAACCGATCTCGACGACCTCGCCGTCGGTGATGCGCACGTCGCCGCGCCGCGTTCCGGTGCTGTCGACGATCTCGCCCCCGGCGATGAACAGTCCCCGCGAGGCGCGGGCCGGATGCGCGGAACGCATGTCCGAAGAACGCGTGTCCGACAACCGCGTGTCAGACATCGGTGCCGCCCGATGCGAGCATCCGGTAGAGAACGGCCATCCGGACCGCCACGCCGTTGCCCACCTGCTCGGTGATCGTCGATCGCGCACCGTCGGCGACTTCGGCATCGATCTCGACACCGCGGTTCATCGGACCCGGATGCATCACGAGCGCATCAGGGCCCAGCCGCCGCGCACGGTCGGCGGTCATTCCGTACCGCAGGGAGTATTCACGCAGGCTCGGGAAGAGGGCCTCGCTCTGACGTTCCCGCTGGAGGCGCAGCAGTATCACGACGTCGACGTCGGAGAGCACCGAATCGAGATCGTGGGCCACCTCCGCGGGCCAGCCGCGGAGCGACGACGGGAGCAGGGTCGGCGGAGCCACGAGCGTGATCTGTGCACCGAGAAGCCGCAGGGCCTTGACATCGCTGCGCGCCACGCGTGAGTTGGCGACGTCGCCGACGATGGCCACCCGAAGACCCTCGAGGGACGGACCCAGCCGTCGTCGGAGCGTGTAGCAGTCGAGGAGCGCCTGGGTGGGGTGCTCATGGCGCCCGTCTCCCGCGTTCACGACGCCGGCGTCGATCCAACCCGCCACGCGCTGCGGTGCGCCCGCGGATGCATGGCGCACGACAACAGCGTCGATCCCCATGGCCTCGATCGTGCGAACCGTGTCACGCAGGCTCTCGCCCTTGGCGGCCGACGAGCCCGATACGCCGAACGTCATCGTGTCGGCCGAGAGGCGCTTGGCGGCCGTCTCGAAACTGATCCGGGTCCGGGTGGAATCCTCGTAGAACAGGGAGACGACCGTGCGCCCCCGGAGTGCCGGAACCTTGGCGATCTCGCGGCCCGACACCTCCAGGAAGGAGTCGGTGAGCTCCATCAACTCCTCGACGTCGGAGCGTTCGAGATCGTCGATGGCCAGAAGGTGCCTCACGACGGGCGACTTCCCGACGACCTGCCTTCTGAAGACCTGTCCCCTGCGGAACGTCCCGGCTCTTCGACCGGTCCCCAGATCTCGACGACGTCGTCGCTGTCGTCGGTTTCGTGGAGTCGGACCCGCACGTCCTCGGCGGTCCTCGTCGGCAGGTTCTTGCCGACGTAGTCGGCGCGCACGGGGAGCTCGCGGTGACCGCGGTCGATGAGAACGGCGAGCTGCACAGCCCGCGGCCGGCCGAGCTCAGTGAGAGCGTCCAGCGCGGCGCGCACGGTACGACCCGTGAAGAGGACGTCGTCGACCAGTACCACGGTGCGGTCGGCGACGTCGACCGGAACCTCGGTGGGTCCGACCGGTTGCACCGAACGCAACGCGATGTCGTCGCGGTAGAAGCTCACGTCGAGTGCACCGACCGGAACATCGGCGTCCTCGAAAGTGCAGATCGACGCGGCCAAGCGTCGGGCGATGGCAACGCCGCGGGTGTAGAGACCCACGAGCACGACGTTGTCGGCACCGTGATTTCGCTCCACGATCTCGTGGGCGATACGGGTGTGCGCACGACGCAGGTCGTCGGCGTCGAAGACCCTGGTGTGGAACACGGCGTCGTCGGAGGCTGGTCCGTCGACTGGTCCGGGCGCGCTCACGCGGCTTCCTTCCGTCGGGGCCTCACGGGACCCCCTTCACGGTCGCCAACGAGAATAGCAGGAGCGCGTCAGGCGTTCGGGGTGTCGCCCGACGCCGCGGCGGCGGCCATCTCCTCGATACGCTCGATGAGCGGCATCGGCTCCTGTCCGACCTCGTCGGGGAGTCGGCGTGCCAGCTCCTCGGGAGTCCAGCGGCCCTCGGTGCGCATCTCGCGGACCTCGGACGGCTGGTTCCACACGGCCACCCGCCCGCCCACGGCCGTGTACACCTGACCCGTCACGTCACGGGCATCGTCGCCGAGCAGGTACGCCACCATCGGCGCCACGTCCTCGGGCTCGCCCATCTCGATCTCCATGGGGACGTTCGCCGACATGCGGCTCTTGGCGATCGGAGCGATGGCGTTGGACGTCACGCCGTACTTGTGCATTCCAGCTGCGGCGCTGCGTACGAGTGAGACGATCCCACCCTTCGCCGCGGAGTAGTTGGCCTGCGCCACACTCCCCACGAACGCACCCGAGGTGAACGCCAGCAGGGTCCCCGAGCGCTGTTCGCGCATGATCGGTGCCGCGGCCCGAAAGACGGTGAAGGTCCCCTTGAGGTGGGTGGCGATGACGGGGTCCCACTCCTCCTCGGACATCTTGAAGAGCATCCGCTCCCGAAGGATCCCCGCGACGCAGACGACGCCGTCGATGGTGCCGTAGGTGTCGACCGCCGTCTGGACGATCCGGGCACCGCCCTCCATCGTGGTCACCGAGTCGGCCACAGCCACCGCACGACCACCATCCCCGGTGATCTCGGCCACGACGGCATCCGCGACCTCACTCGACGGGTCCTGGCCGTCCATACTCACGCCGTAGTCGTTGACCACGACGTTGGCGCCTTCCTGCGCGCACAACAATGCCACGGCCCGTCCGATGCCCCGGCCGGCGCCGGTGATCGCGATCGTCTTGTCGTCGAGGTATCCCACGGTCATGACCTTTCTGGTGTGCGCATCACGTGTGTGCGTCGGGTGCTCGGTGACGGGACCATATCTGACGGTCGCCGCCGAGCGGACCGCTCAATCCGACAGCGCACCTCAATCCGACAGTGCGTCGACCAGCTCGCCCGTGAGGTAGGTGAGGAAGCCGTACGTGAGTTTGGCCGCTCCCTCGGGATCCTCCGGGTCGAGCGTCGAGTAGTCGATCTCCTCGTCGACCTCGAAACGTGTTCCGAGAACCAGACGCGCGTCGTTCAGCGTGCCGAGCCATGCTTCGGCCTGCTCCACCCGGAGTACTCCCCGGGCGCCCCCGCCACCATGAGCGAGAGCGTCGAGGTCGTCGAGGAGACTTCGGCCGTTGGCGCGTTTCACCTCGAGCAGATCGCCGTGCACCATCTTCTGCCAATCCTCCTCTGCCTTCTCCTCGGTGGGATCGAGGTAGGCCCGCGGGAAGAGGCGGTCGAGGCCGGGTGAGGCGCCGGGGCCCTCGGCGGGCTCGCCGAGAACTCCGAGAAGTTCACCCGCCACGTGGCGCAGCAACAGATCCTGATCGGAATCGAGACGGACCTCGACACCCGAACGGACCGCCCGGAAGATCTCGGGCATCAGGAATCACGCTGCATCGTCGCCCACAAGCCGTGCGCGTGGAGCCGGGCGACGTCGGTCTCGGCCTTCTCGCGCGTCCCGTGGGAGACCACAGCCCTGCCTTTCGTGTGAACATCCATCATGAGCTTCGTGGCCTTGTCCTTGGAGTAACCGAACAGCTTGCGCAGCACCCACACGACATAGCTCATCAGGTTGACCGGATCGTTCCACACGATCACGATCCACGGCTTGTCGGGAACGACCTCCTTGTCGGGATCGATCTCGTCGGGGACCGGGACCTCGAGGGGCGGCTCGAGGCGTTCGGGCGTGACGGTCTCGGCACCCACGGTCTCGGCACACACGGTCTCAGCACACACGGTCACACCCCCGCGCGCGTCTCCGCTGCGATCCGGCTCAGTAGCCCGTTCACGAAGCGCCCGGAGTCCTCGGTCGAGTACTCCTTGGCCAGGGCCACCGCCTCGGAGATCACCACCGGCGTGGGGACGTCGGGGCAGTGCAGCAACTCGAAAGTGCCGAGCCGCAAGAGCCCTCGGTCGATGACCGGCATCCGCTCCGGTGTCCAGCGTTGGGAGAATTCCCGGAGAAGAGCGTCGATCTCCGGTTGGCACCGCGCGACGCCTTCGGCGAGTTCCCGGGCGTAGGGCTCGGGCTCCGCGGGCAGGTCGCTCAGCAGATCGTCCAGATCCACTCCGCGCTGCTCGGCCTCGTAGCCGAGGCTCAGTGCGCGTTCGCGCGCCTCGCGCCTCGGAGCCACCGGTTCACGCCCGCTCGAGGTACTCGCCGCTACGGGTGTCGATCTTCACGCTTTCGCCCTGTTCCACGAATAGGGGCACCTGAACCACCAGGCCGGTCTGGAGAGTCGCCGGTTTGCGGGCCCCCGAGACACGGTCTCCCTGCATGCCCGGTTCGGTGGCGGTGACCTGGAGCACGACCGCCGCCGGGAGGTCCACGCCCACCACCTCGTCCTCGTAGGTGGGCAGGACCGCGTCGTCGCCCTCCTTCAGATACTGGACGGCGTCGCCCAACCGCTGCGCTTCCACGTGGATCTGGTCGTAGGTCTGGTTGTCCATGAAGACCAGATCGGCGCCGTCGCGGTACAGGTACTGCATCTTGCGCTTGTCGATCACGGCCTTTGTGACCTTCTCGTCGGCCCGGAAGGTCTTGTCGACGACCGCTCCTGTCCGGAAGTTCTTCAGCTTGGTTCGCACGAACGCGCCGCCCTTGCCGGGCTTGACGTGCTGGAACTCGACAACGCTCATCAGGCCTTCGGGGAGGTTGAGCACCATTCCGTTCTTGAGGTCGTTCGTGGAGACGTTCACAGGATGAGTTCCTTCGGGGAGTTCGTGAGGGTGTCGGCACCCTCCTCGGTGACGGCGAGGGTGTCTTCGACGCGAACGCCGCCGATGCCCGGCAGGTAGACCCCGGGTTCGACCGTGATGACGTCGCCGACCTGCAAGGTACCACTCGAGGTCCGGGCGACCCGTGGCGCCTCGTGGACTTCGATGCCGACCCCGTGCCCCGTACCGTGCGAGAACTGCTCTCCGTATCCCGCGTCGACGATCGGGGTGCGTGCGGCAGCGTCGACGGCGATGAGGTCGACGCCGGGCGCGACCGCGGCCGCTCCGGCTGCCTGGGCCGACGCTACGAGCGTATAGAGATCTCTCGAACGTTGATCGGGCGGTCCGACGCTGACCGTGCGCGTCATGTCCGAGCAGTAGCCGTCGACGATGCACCCGAAGTCGCAGACGACGAGCTCTCCGTGCCGGACCGTGCGGTCACTGGGTCGGGCGTGGGGCATGGCGCCGTTGGGTCCCGAGGCGACGATCGGATCGAAGCTCACCGCAGTCGCACCTCGTCGGCGCATCTCGAACTCGAGATCGAGAGCAATCTCACGTTCGGTGAAACCGTCGCCCAAACGTTCGCGCACGACGCCGAAGGCCTCGTCGGCGATGGCGCAGGCAGCAGCGATCCGGGCGATCTCACCGGGGTCCTTTCTTCGTCGGAGGGCTTCAACGAGACCTTCGGTCGCCACCAGATCGCGGTCCGGACCGAAGGCCTCCGCGTAGCCGCGTTGCGCGGCCCACGTCAGGCCGTGCGCCTCCAGACCGACACGCCGACGATCCGACAGGTGGTTCGCGACCGCCGCGTGCGTCTCGGCGACCGTGACGGCGATCTCGATCTGCGTGCCGACGCCCGCATCCTCCACCTGGCGTCTCGACTGTTCTGCGTACCGACCGTCGGTGCAGAGCAGCGACCCACCGTCGGCATCGACCACGAGCGTTCCCGCGGAGCCGGTGAAACCGGTGAGGTAGCGGATGTTGGGCAGGCGAGTCACCACGAGCGCGTCGATCTCGTCGAACCGCTCGACGAGCCGGGGAAGACGCCCCGCGGTGTCCAGGGGAACCGTGTCCAGGGGAACCGTGTCCAGCGGAACCGTGTCCAGCGGAACCGTGTCGAGGGGAGCCCCCGGGACGTGGGCGGGCCGACCGCCCGTCATGTCTGATTCACGTCTGATTCATCGAGCGGCTCGATTCACGAGGCCGGCGACTCGAGCAGGGCACACGCCGCCTCGAGAGCCAGTCGGTAGCCGGTGGCCCCGAAACCCGCCACCGTTCCGGTGACATGGGGCGCCACCACCGACCGGCGGCGCCACTCCTCGCGGGAGGAGGGATTCGAGAGGTGGATCTCGATGGCCACGCCGTCGTAGGCGGCCAGAGCATCGGCGAGTGCGTAGGAGTAGTGCGTCAACGCGCCCGGGTTGATGACCAGGGCCGAACACCGTCCACGCGCGCTCTGGACTGCGTCGACCAGCGCACCTTCGTGATTGGACTGCAGGTGCTCGACGTCGTGGCCGTGCTCGGATGCAGCCGAGCGGGCGATGTCGACGAGAGCATCGAGGTCGGCGTCGCCGTAGATCTCGGGCTCACGCGAACCGAGGAGGTTGAGGTTCGGCCCGGACAGCAGGAGGATCGTCGCCACGGGATCAGCCTCCGCACGCCGGAGCCACCGGCGCGCACACCCACCGCGACCAGAGCTCGAGCCATCGCCTCGTGGGGCGGGTCGGAGACGAGTTCCGGGCCGGCGGGCCCGTCCAGGACGAACGTGAGACCCCCTGCTGCCTTCTTGTCGCGTCGCATGTGCGCGATCAGGGCGGAGGCTTCCGCCCCCTCGGGCACCTCGGTCGGCAGGCCGAGCGACGCGACAAGGCGTCGGTGACGCTCCACGCCGATGGCGTCGATACGCCCCATGGCATGGGCCAACTCGGCGGCGAACACGAGGCCGGTCGCGACAGCCTCGCCGTGCCGCAACGTGTAGCCAGCGTCGGCTTCGAGCGCATGGCCGAGAGTGTGGCCGTAGTTCAACACGGCGCGGTCGCCGGTCGCCTCACGTTCATCGGCGTCGACCACGGCGGCTTTGATCGCCACGCACGCGCTCACCAGTCGCTCCAGTAGCTGCGGATCGCGTGACAGGACTGCGTCATGCTCACAGTCGAGGATCGTCGCGACTTCCTGCGCATCGGATCCACCGAGGAAGGCGTACTTGGCGACCTCCCCGAGACCCGAGCGGAAGTCGGACGTGGGCAGCGTGGCGAGCGTGTCGATGTCGGCCAGGACCCCTACCGGTTGGTGAAACGCCCCGACGAGGTTCTTGCCCTCCCGCAGATTGACGCCTGTCTTGCCACCGATCGATGAATCGACCTGGGCCAGGAGGGTCGTCGGGATGTGCAGCACGTCGACACCGCGGTGGTACACGGCAGCGGCGAACCCGGCCACGTCGCCGACGACACCACCCCCCAGCCCCACGACCGCGTCTCGTCGCGACAGACCCCCGCGGGCCCAGCGGCCGCAGAGATCCTCGACACAGTGCAGAGACTTGGCCTCTTCGCCCTCGGGAATCTCGAAGAACTCCACGGTGGCGTCGGTACCGCCGAGAGACCGCCGCAGCGTGTCGCCGTGGTGACCGGCGACCAGGGCCTGTGTGACAACGGCGATCCGGGCGCGCCGACCGAGCACGCGGGGAGCCTGGTCGATCACGCCGGCTCCGATGACCGCCTCGTACCCTCCGCCCGCCTTCAGTGTCACGCTTTGCATCCGGCCTCCCCGAGTTGCCGGACGGTGGCGGCGTAGGCGGCCAGCACGGCATCGGTCGTCTCGGCCACCGAACCATGCTCCGACGAGACGACGACGTGGGCGACCTCCCTGTAGGCGTGATCGCGTTCCTGCTCCAGTCGGTGGAGAGTGTCGGCCGGACTGTCGTCGAGCAGGGGACGGTTCGCGCCCTCACCGATCCGATGGACCAGGACCTCCACCGGCGCCTGTAGCCACACGACAATCGCCTGACTGCGCAACAGCTCCCGAGTCCCCGGATCGAGCACCGCACCTCCCCCGGGCGCGACGACCTGCGAATCCGTCGACGCGAGCACGCGTGCGATCACTTCCCGTTCACGGTCGCGGAACGTCGATTCGCCCCGCGACGAGAACAACTCGGACACGGTGGTGCCCTCCTGTTCCTCGATGATCGTGTCGATGTCGACGAAGGGGCGCTCGAGTCGGCGCCCACACTCGGCGCCGATCGTCGACTTTCCGACACCCATCAGGCCGACCAGCACGAGATGCGGTGGATCGGGCGACGTGGGTCTCACAGCGAGGCGACGAACGAACGGTGGTTCGCCGTGAGCTCAGCCAGGGAGTCGCCGCCGAACTTCCGCGTCACCTCGTCGGCCAGGACAAGGGCGGTCATGGTCTCGGCGACGACGCCGGCTGCGGGGACGGCCGTGACGTCGGTGCGCTCCTTGAAGGCAACCGTCTCATCTTTGGTGTCGACATCGACGGTCCTGAGCACCGGGCGGTTGAGCGAAGAGAGCGGCTTCATGGCGGCGCGCGCCACGAGCAGACCGCCCGTGGTCATCCCGCCCTCGGTTCCGCCGGCGCGTGTGGAGGCGCGCCTGTACTCCCCGGTGGTCGCGTCCCAGAGGATTTCGTCGTGTGCCTGCGAACCGCGTCGCGAGGCACCGATGAATCCATCGCCGATCTCGACGCCCTTCATCGCCTGGATGCTCGTGAGAGCTCCGGCCAGGAGTGCATCGATCCGCCGATCCCAGTGGACGTGTGAGCCCAGACCCGTCGGCACCCCGTAGCCGAGGACCTCGATCACGCCCCCGAGTGAGTCACCCTGGGCCGCGGCAGTTTCGATCTCGGCGATCATGGCGGCTTCGTCGTCCGCGGCGAAACAGCGCACCGGTGACGCGTCGACGGCCTCAAGGTCGTCAGGACCCGGTCGGGAACCCGCGGTGGCGACGGCCATACCGATCGCCACCACATGGCTGATGACCGAGGCGCCCACTGCGTCGAGAAGCTTCTTGGCGAAGACGCCGGCGACGACACGCGCAGCCGTCTCCCGTGCGCTGGCACGTTCGAGGACGTCGCGGGCATCGTCGAAGCCGTACTTCTGCATCCCGACGAGGTCCGCATGGCCGGGACGTGGCTGGGTGGCCCGTTCCGACGGCGTGCCGGGATGTGGCGACATCTCGTCGGACCATTTGGGCCACTCGGTGTTTCGGATGCACACCGAAACAGGCGACCCGAGTGTGCGACCGTGGCGGAGACCGCCGAGGATCTCGACGTCGTCCGCCTCGAGGCGCATCCGCGGTCCCCGACCGAAACCGAGACGGCGGCGGGCCAACTCGGCGGATACTTCGTCGAGCGTCACCTCGAGACCGGAAGGGAGTCCCTCGACGATGACGGTGAGGGCCGGGCCGTGGGATTCACCCGCCGTCAGGAATCGCAGCACCGGTCCTCCCGTGTCTCGACCAGCTTGTCGACAGAGTTTCCACCGACGATCTGTGTGCCCGAGAGTACCGGGCGGCCCGTTGTGCCCCGCTCGGATAGGTCGGGTCGGCATCCCGGGGAGTTCACCGGCGAGACTCCGTGCGGAGAGCTACTTGATGACCTCTTCGCCCTGACACAACCGGAAGGGATCGTCGCCGAAGAGGAACTGACCGCACGCGTCCTCGAGGCTCACGACCTGGTAGCTTGTCGCGAAGACCTCGCCGACGGTGACCGTGTAGACGGTCGAACCCACCCGGACCCGTGCACTGCGCACTCCTCCCGCGACGAAGACGTCGAGAAGGGCCACGTTCTGCGGTGCGACGGGCTCCACACTCCCACCACCTCCGTTTCCGCCGCCTCCCCCTCCCCGCCACCCGTCGTCCCCGGGGTCGTGGGAGTCGTGGGAGTCGTGGGAGTCGTGGGAGTCGTAGGGGTCGTGGGGGTCGTCGGGGTTCCACTCGTGTTCACGAGCGGTTCGAAGGGGTTCTTCGTGGCGAAGACGTCGAAGGTGTCGTCGGCGCCGGGTTCGGAGGGGACGTCGTTTCCGGAAACATCGTTCCCGGGGTCATCGGTCCCGCCACCGGGATCGATGGTCGCGTCCGGGCCCGCGTCGGTCGTGGTCGTCGTACTCGCATTGTCGTCCCCACCCCCGCCGCTGAAGAGCACGACGTAGGCCAGCGCGGCGACCACGACCGCGCCGAGAACGCCGAGGAGGATCTTCAGTCGCCGGGGGTCCTGTGCAGCCATGGCGGTACCTCAGACCGCCCCGTCGGCGTTCGGTTCGGTGCTGACGGGGGCGTCGGTATCCGGAGGGGTCGTCGGTTCGGTGCTCTCGGGATTCGGTGCCGTCGTGCCGGGAGATTCGGGACTGGCCGCGGTCGGGTCACCGGGACCGGCGGCGGCGCTGGCCCGTGTGTACATCCGCGAACTCAGCGTCACCGAAAGGGTTGGAGCGCCCGTGCCGCTGTCGACGACCTCGGCGTCGGGGTCGGTGCCGGCCGCCGTGTCGCCCGCGCCGGCGGAGATGTTGAGGCCGTCGGTGATGACCAGGCGCTCGAGTCCCTCCAAGCGATTGATGTAGTCGAGCACCTGGAAGAAGCCTCCCTGGATCTCGATGCTCAGCGAGATGACGGACACCCCGGGCGCACCTCCGGCTGCCGGTGGGGTGGGCGACACCGACAACCAGTCCACACCCGCGAGCCCGGCGATCTCGTTCGCCTCGAGGATGAAGACATCGAGATCGGGCTGCTCCGGCACGGCGGCGTTGAGACGACGCAGTGTCGCCTCGCGAGCGGGCGCCTCTGCTTCGAGGCGGCGCAGGCTGTCCAGTTGGGACGTCAGCGCCGCCTCCTCGGACTGCGCCTCACTCAAATCGGTGTCGAGATCGTCGAGCTCGTCGCCCGCAGGGCTGAAGAACAAGAAGAACCAGCCGAGGACGACAGCGACGACGACCGCGGCACCGATGGCGAGCTTGACTCGGCTACTCATCGCCGTCTCCGAGCAATTCGGCAGCACGTCGGGAGTTCGCCGACGTCGTCAATGTGGCGTTCGACTCGAAATCGACGAGCACCGTCCCGTCACCCTCGGATGCCGAGGCGCTCGCCGAGGGAACCCACAGACCCGAGAACGCGGGGATCTCCCCGATGCGCTGGAGCCAGGCCGACACGGAGGGGTAGTCGAGACCGGTGGCCGAGAACGTCAACGAACCCAGCGCGGCGGAGACGGGGGTGGGCGGTGTCTCCGGGGTCGCGTCGGGGGTCGCGTCGCCGGTGGTGTCGCCGGTGGTGTCGGGTGCGGTGCCGTCCGTGGTGTCGGGCGGTGGGCCACCCTCGGGCAGCGCCGCATCGGCGGCGGGGGTGACCTGCCCGGTGAACTCGGTGAGCCAGACGTCGTTGGGGATCGTCCGGGCGATCTCCTGGAGCAGCGCGGACCATGACACATCCGTCGCGAGGAGACCGACCACCTGCTGGCGCAGCCCGTCGACCTCCAGCTCCCGCTGCTGCACGTCGAACAGATCGTCGATCTCGGTCTGCAAGGCGGCGTTCGTGGCCAGTTGGTCGTCGACGTCGTCCTGTTTCGAGGAGATCGCGCCTGAACGCAAGAGAGACAGGGCCACGAGCACGGCAGCGAGGGCCGCCGCGGCGGCGCCCGCGATCAGGGCGTTGCGACGCGTCGACGACGCGCCCCTCTCGCTGCGGAGAAGGTCGACCGTTCGCCCGAAACTCGGCAGACCACCGAGAGCGAGACCCACTGCAGTAGGGAGGTAGGGATCGAGATCCGGGAGCTGAACGTCTTCGAACCCGATGTCTCCCACCGTCAACCCGAGTCGCGGCTGAGCCATCTCGACCGGGAGGTCGACGAGACCCTGGAGCTGGTCGTCGAGACCGGCGATCTGCGACCCCCGCCGGTCACCACGACACGGAGAACGGGCAGGGCGTCGGGCTGGGCCCGGTAGTAGTCGAGCGAGCCGCGGACCTCCTCCAGCAGGTCACCCACGGGCCGGGCGAGCGCCTCGTCCGCACCACGCGCCACGTCAAGCGGCAGATCCTCGACGCCGCGCTTCACGGCCTCGGCGGTGCCGAACGGGACGTCGAGTGCCTCGGCGAGCGACGACGTCAGGTCCCGACCGCCGGTTCCGACCATCCGCACGAAACGAGGAACACCGCCTTCGTGCACCACGACCATGCTCACACCGGCACCCAGCGACACGATCGCCTCCGCCCCGGGACCGTTGGCGGCCACGCGGCGACCGAGGCTCCGGATGAGGGCGAGAGGAACGAGATCGACCGCCCCCACCTTCAGGCCCGCGCCCCGCACGGCACCGACGAGGCTCTCGACGATCGATCGTTGGGCGGCCGCCAGAAGAATGCGGACGCCGCCCGCGTCCTTCTCCGTGGTACCGGTTTCGGCCGCTTCCTCGGCCGTCTCGGGAGGCTCTGGTTCGAAGTGGTCGAGCACGAGGTAGTCGTAGGCGGCATCTTCGAGAGGGATCGGAATCAGTTCGGCGGCCTGGTAACGCAGGGCGCCCGCGATGTCGGCGTCGGCCATCTCGGGGAGATCGACCTGGCGGACCACGGCGCGCGGGGTGGCGATCCCCACCCGTACCTCGGCGCGTTTGGGCAGACCCACCTCGCGCCAGAGGCGCTTCACGGCCTCACTCACGGGGGCAGGGTCGAACACCTCGCCCTGCGACATGGCCTCGGGGCGGAGCCCCACCTGGCCGAAGGTGCGCAGCACGGGAGGATCGCCGGGTGAGACCTCGGCGACCGTGACGGCGTTCGTGCCGATGTCGAGGCCGATCAGTCGCTTGGCCACGATCCTCCCCTCACCGTCTGTGCGTCCAGGTATCCCTGTACCTGGCCCTCGCTGATCCGGAAGTGGCGCCCGACGCGGATCGCCTCGAGATCGCCGGACTTGATCAGGCGGTAGACGGTCATCGGGGAGACGCGCATCGCGTCCGCGACCTCGCGAACTGTGAGGAGACGCGTCTCCAGTGCCACTTGTGTCCCCCTGAGTTGACTATGAGCACGTTAAGGCTCAGTACCCATCATCGTCAACTCAAACCTTGTTCTTTAACATTAGCCCCAGAAGACACACACCGTGGGGATGCCGGTCCACGGGGCACATGAGCGGGCAGGGTGGCCGGACGTCCGTGCCACGTTCAGTGGCCGCACGGGCACGCGACGGCCGCCGGGCGGCTACAGGTACCAGTCGAGGAAGGCGCGGCCGAAGATCACGGCGGCGAAGGAGCCCAGGGCGAGGAACGGTCCGAAAGGCACCGGGTCCTTGCGGCCCCGCCCGGAGAAGACCATCAGGCCCACACCGATCACCGCTCCGGCGGCGAACGACCAGAAGATGCCCACGATCACCTCGCCCCAGCCGAGATAGCCGGTCCAGATCCCGAGGATGAACGCCAGCTTCACGTCGCCGAAGCCCATGCCCCGAGGCGAGATGAGATGGATGACCAGGAGAAGCCCGAACAATGCCGCTCCGCCCGCCAGGGCCCGCCCGAAGGCGGACCAGCCACCATCCCCTGCGGCGGCCAGGCCCACGAGCGGAATCGACACCACCGCCAGCGGGTAGACGATGCGGTTGGGAAGCAGGAACGTGTCGAGGTCGATGACCGAAAGTGCGATGATCCCCGCGGTGAACACGAGGTAGCCGGGCAACGCCCAGGTGAGATCGAAGCGGGCACCGACCATGCCGAAGGCCAGGGCCGTGCCCGCCTCCACCAGGGGGTACCGCGGCGCGATTCCGGCTCCGCAGTCCCGGCATCGGCCCCGCAGGAGGAGCCAGGAAACCACCGGGATGTTGTCGTACGGGCGGATCGGTGTGTCGCACGACGGGCAGTGCGACGGCGGGTGGACGATGGATTCGTGGCGCGGCACGCGCCAGATGACCACATTGAGGAACGACCCCACCGCCAGACCGAACAGAGCGCAGACGGCGGTGACGGCGACGGGCACGGCTGGAGGCTATTGCGGAGGGGGCCCTACGGCGGTGACCCTCGGACGCGAAGACCGGGGTGAGCGATCGCCCACCCCGGTCTCCGTGTTTCGCTCGTGCTGTTCAGGTATTGCCCGGGTCGACTAGAACTGGTCGGCCCAGTTGACGTTGGCAGCGACCTGTGCCGCGTCGGCGGTGCACGCCCCGGAGGCCACGTTGCTGACCTTCGAGAACTGCGTCGCCGTCGTACCGGACGGGTCGATCACGTCACGTGCCGCGAAGCACGCGCCGGACTTGGACTCGACAGCGAAGACGATCTCCGTAGCCGACACCTGGTCGACGGAGGCGCTCTTCGGCCCCGCAGACGGTGTCGCCGAGGTCGCCTCGAAGGTGATCGCCGGCTCAGCACTCGAGAGCTCGGCGTTGGTCACCAGGAGGTAGTCCTCAGTGTCGGAGAACACGGTCTTCGCGGCCGTGATCGCGTTTCTGTCGGTGGACTGAGCGGACCGGTCCTGTGCCCGACGACGGGCACCGAGGAACGTGGGGATGGCGAATGCGATCAGGATCGCAATGATGAGCACAACCACCATCAGCTCGATGAGCGTGAATCCCTGCTCCTCGTCTTTCCGGTTCCGCAGCCGCTGAATCGCAGCTTGCATGGGTACGTACCTTTCGTTTGGGTGTATGGCACGCAAGGTGTCCCTCCGCCCGGTGGCCCCGTGTCCACACCCTGGAACGGGTCCCCCTGGTAGCCCGGCCGGCCCCCTCCCGGTCTTCGTCGACCGAGCGGGTGGGCCCCGAGGCTTTGCGTCACCGCCTTCCGACGGTTTTGCCTTTTGTCGGTACTCCTCGCTGTCTGCCTCATCGACACGGCGCGAGGGCCTCTTGAGGGTTTTCTGCCACGTACCGTGAGATCGTCGAAACAGCGCTAATCGGACAGAGTGTCCTCAGGGCGGTAGATGTCGGGTTCGAGGAAGACGAGGCGGGCGATGGGTGCCGCTGATCGCAGGCGGGTCTCGGCGGCATCGACGGCATCCGCCAGCTCGGCGCCGGCGAGGTGGGGAGCGAACTCCACCTTCGCCGCCACCAGCAGGTCGTCGGGTCCGAGGTGCTGCGTGCGAAGGTGGATGACACGACGGACCGACTCGTCGTTCACGATCGCCGCGCGCATCCGCTCGAGAGTGTCGGGATCGGCGGCTTCGCCCATGAGGAGGCTGCGCATCTCGTTGGCGAGCACGACGGCGATGACGATCAGCAACAGGCCGATGGCGATGGACCCCACCGCGTCCCAACGGTCGTTGCCCGTCGCGACCGCGAGCCCCACGCCACAGACCGCGAACACCAGGCCGACGAGGGCACCGAGGTCCTCCAGGAGAACCACCGGGAGCTCGGGCGTCTTGGCCTCACGCACGAACCGCCACCACGAGCGGTCGCCCCGCAGCGGGCGCGCTTCGCGCACAGCAGTGCGCAGGGAGAACGCCTCGAGAACGATCGCCACACCCAGGATGGCGAACGCCACCGCTGGGGAGTCGATGTGCTCGGGATGGCGGAGCTTCTCGTACCCTTCGTAGACGGCGAACAGTCCGCCCACGGAGAACAGAACGAGCGACACGATGAACGACCAGAAGTAGCGCTCGCGCGCGTATCCGAACGGGTGCGTCGCGCTGGGGGCCCGCCGTGCCTTCGCTCCGCCGAGAAACAACAGCCCCTGGTTCGACGTGTCGGCGACGGAATGGATCCCCTCCGCGAGCATCGAACTCGAGGCCGTGATGGCGAACCCGATGAACTTGGCGATGGCGATACCGAGGTTCGCGACAAATGCCGCCGCGATCGCCTTCTTCGACCCCTCCTGCACGAGGCTGGATCCTATGTGGCCGGCCTATTCGAGCAGGTTGATGATGTTGAACATCGGCAGGTAGAGGGCGATGACCATCCCGCCGATGATCACACCCATGATGACGATCAGGATCGGCTCGATGAGCGAGGTGAGGGCGTTCACCGTCGCCTCGACCTCGTTCTCGTAGAACTCCGCGATCTTGTCGAGCATCTCGTCGAGCGCGCCCGTCTCCTCCCCCACGGAGATCATCTGGATCACCATGGGAGGGAAGACCTCGTGGTCCTGGAGCTTGTGAGCGAGGGTGTCTCCACCCTTCACCGCGACCTGGGCATCACGGACAGCCGTCGCGATCACCCAGTTGCCGGCCGTCTGGGCGACGATGTCGAGAGCTTCCAGAATCGGCACACCCGAACGGGTCAGAGCCGCCAGCGTCCGCGAGAACCGGGCCAGCGCGATCTTGCGCGCCAACGACCCGAACACGGGGACCCGCAATTTCAGCGTGTCCCACCGCTTTCGCCCCGAATCGGTCTTGATCCACCGCCGGAAGCCGACAATCCCGGCGATCGTGCCGAGAACCCAGACCCACCAGTACTGCTGCACAAAGGAGGAAACCGCCAGCAACATGCGTGTCGGGGTCGGCAGCGTGCCCTCGAGGTCGGCGTACATGTCCTCGAACTGCGGGACGATGAAGATCAGCATGGCGAGCGTGATCAGAAACGCGAAGAGCGCCACCATGGTGGGATACGTCATCGCGGAGATGACCTTGCGCCGTAGCTCGACCTGCTTCTCGATCGTGTGGGCGACGCGCTGGAGCGTCTGTTCGAGGGTTCCCGAGGTCTCCCCGACTTGACCATCGCCACGTAGAGTCGGTTGAACACCTTGGGGCGGCGCGCGAGCGCGGCCGACAGCGAGCTACCCCCTTCCACGTCGATGCGCACCTCGCGTACGACCTTGGCGAGTTCCTTGCTCTCTGTCTGTTCCTCGAGGATGCTGAGGCTCTTCAGGAGCGTGAGCCCGGCGTTGATCATCGTGGCGAACTGACGGGAGAAGACCGCGAGATCCTTCAAGCGGACACGGTTCGAGAATCCCGGGATCCTGATCTCGGTCTGGAGGGTCTTGCCGGACTCCTCCTCGACGCTGATGGGTGTGTAGCCCATCCCGCGGAGCTTCCCGACGACGAGATTCGCCGAGTCGGCCTCGAGAGTTCCCTCGACGATCTTGCCGCCGTGGTCGCGGACCTTGTAGGCGAAGGTGGTGGGCATCAGCGGGGTCCTCGAACGACTATGCCGCGCTCGACACGAGTCGGCGCACGTCGGACTCGTTCGAACAGCGCTCGAGCGCGGTGTCCATGGAGATCCGCCCGGTACGAACGAGGTAGGCGAGGCTCTGGTCCATCGCGACCATGCCGTGCTTGGCCCCCGCTTGGATCATCGAGTAGATCTGGTGGACCTTCGCCTCCCGAATGAGGTTCCGGACGGCGGGCGTCGCCATCATCACCTCGGCTGCGACGACGCGCCCCGAGCCGTCAGCTGTCGGGAGAAGTTGCTGGGTGACGATGCCCTGGAGCGACGAGGCGAGCTGCACCCGGATCTGCTGCTGCTGGTGCGCGGGAAACACGTCGATGACGCGGTCGATCGACTGTGGTGCATCCTGCGTGTGGAGGGTCGCGAACACGAGGTGGCCGGTTTCAGCCGCCGTGAGCGCGGTCGAGATCGTCTCGAGGTCGCGCATCTCACCCACCAGGATCACATCGGGGTCCTGACGGAGAACGTGCTTGAGCGCGTCGGCGAAGCCGTGGGTGTCCTCGCCCACCTCACGCTGGTTCACCACGCACATCTTGTGCTCGTGCACGAACTCGATCGGGTCCTCGACCGTCATGATGTGGAGAGGGCGGGAGCGGTTGATGATGTCGACGAGAGACGCCAACGTCGTGGACTTCCCGGATCCCGTGGGCCCTGTGACGAGCACCAGGCCGCGGGGAAGGTCGGCGAACGTGCGTGTCGATTCGGGTAGGCCGAGACCGTCGAAATCGACGATCTCGAACGGAACAGCCCTCATGACAACGCCGACCGCGTTGCGCTGGAGGAACACGTTCACGCGGAAGCGACTCAGCCCTGGGACGGTGTAGCTGGTGTCGAGCTCGAGTTCGTCCTCGAATCGCTCCCTGGCCCTTTGGGGAAGGATCGCGTAGACCATCTGACGGATCATCGAACCGTTGAGGACCGGGAAGTCGGTGAGTTGGTGGAGTTCGCCGTTGACCCGGATCACGGGCCGCGAGTTCGCCGCGAGGTGGAGGTCGGAACCACCGGCTTCGAGGACACGTTCGAGCAACTGGTTGATGTGGACGTCGTCGTCGGGTCCGCCCTCGCCGACGTGCATCCCGCGCGCGGACCCCGCAGCGGATACGGCTTCGGCGCCGTAGACGCCGACGATGGCGTCCGCCAACTCCGTGCGGTCGGCGACCGCCGCCTCGATCTCGGTTCCGGTCGCCGCGCGCACCGCGTCGAGTGCCGCCTGGTCGCCCGGCTCGGCGAATGCCACCACGAGCCGTTGGCCGTCGAAATCCACGCCGAGTGCCTGGTGCTCACCCGCCACCGCTGCGGGAAGCAGGGTCGCAGCCTCCGGGTGCACGGGTGTCGACGTGAGGTCGAAGAAGCGCAGCCCGAACGCTCCGGCGATGGCGGCCGTCAGATCCTTCTCGGCCACCAGATCGTTGCGCCGCAGCACGACCGGCAGGGTCACACCGGTGCGGTTGGCCTCCTCGAGCGCCCCTTCCAGCGCGTCACGCGCGAGGACGTGACGCTCCACCAGGAGTTCGCCCACCTGTCGGGCCTGTGTGGTCAACATCGGAGTCCCCGCATCACGGCGTCGGCTTCACGTTTCCCTCTCCCCCTCATCGGCCACCAGCGACGACGACTTGATCAGGCACCGGTGTGATCAGGCCACGACCCGGAAGACCTCTTCGAGGCTGGTCCGGCCCAGCGCCACCTTCCGGAGCCCGTCATCACGGAGAGTGAGCATCCCGCGCATCATCGCCACCTTCTTGATGTCGTCGCTGGTGCGCCGCTCGATGATGAGGCGCTCGATCTCCTCGTCGAAGAGGAGCACCTCGAAGAGGGCGAACCGGCCCCGGTAACCCGTCCGGCTGCAGCTCTCACATCCCGCAGGTCGGAACAGCGTGGGCCAGTCGTGCTCACTGAGCGCCTCGGTGGGCCAGCCCGCCTCGACGAGCTCGGGCTCACTCGGTTGGTACTCCTCCTTGCAGTGCTCGCACAGGCGTCGAGCGAGACGCTGGGCGAGGACGCAGTCGATCGCGCTGACCACCAGGAACGGTTCCACGCCCATCTCCACGAGACGCATCGGTGTGGACGAAGAGTCATTGGTGTGCAGGGTCGAGAGCACCATGTGGCCCGTGATCGACGCTTCGGCGGCGATCGTGGCCGTCTCGCGGTCGCGGATCTCGCCGACCAGTAGGACGTCGGGGTCGGAGCGCAGGATCGAACGCAGAGCTGATGCGAACGTCAGACCCGCCTTGGGATTGACGTTGATCTGGTTGATCCCCGCCAAGCGGTATTCGACGGGGTCCTCGACGGTGATGAGGTTCCGATCGGGAACGTTGAGTTGATTCAATGTGGCGTAGAGCGTGGTCGACTTCCCCGATCCGGTCGGGCCCGTCACCAGGATCGTCCCGTTGGGACGGTTGACGGCGCGTTCGTAACGCTCTTTGGGCTCGGGGAGGAACCCCAGATCGTCGAGGGAGAGCAGCGCCTGGGTCTTGTCGAGAATCCGCATGACCAGCTTCTCGCCGTACACGGTCGGGAGTGTGGCGAGGCGCAGATCGATGGCCTGGTCCCCCACGTTGACCGAGATCCGGCCGTCCTGGGGAAGACGGCGCTCCGAGATGTTGAGCTCCGCCATGATCTTCAGCCGGCTCGTCACTCCCGCCTGGATCGACTTCGGTGACCGCATGACCTCGTGCAACACACCGTCGACCCGGAACCGGATCCGCAGGTCGGTCTCGCTGGGTTCCACGTGGATGTCGGAGGCACGATCGTGCACGGCCTGAGTGATCAGGAGATTCACGAACTTGACGATCGGCGCGTCGTCGACGACCGCCGTGACGTCCATCAGGTCTTCGCCTTCGGCGAACTCGTCGGACGCCTGCTGGGCCATTGATTCGACGTCGGTATCGAGTCGGTAGAACCGCTCGATGGCGTCGGCGATCTGCTCGCTCGTGGCGACCACCGTGCGGATACTCGAACCGGTGATCGCGCGGATGTCGTCCATCGCGAAGACGTTCGAGGGATCCGACATCACGACGACGAGCTCGTCGTTCTCGAAGCGCACGGGCAAGGCCTGATAGCGACGGGCGAGCGCCTCGGGGATCCGGCTCACGACCGACGCGTCGATGGAGTAGTCGTTGAGGTCGACGAAGTCGAGGCCGACCTGCTGCGCGAGGGTCCGCATGAGGTCGATCTCGGTGATCGCCCCGTTCTCGATCAGGATCCGACCGAGAGGCTTGTCGCTCACGGGTTGCTGCGACAAGGCCGCGTCGAGAGCAGCCTTGGTCACCAGGCCCTGCTCGAGCAGCAGGGTCCCCAGGTTTGCGGCCTCGGACACCGGACCTCCCGCTAAGTGTGTTGCACTGGGTGTATCGGCCCCTTCGGCGTGTTCCTGTAACCGTCGGGTTCCCCGGCGCAGAGACCCTTCCCGGTTGGCGTCAGGACCGGTGAAGGCTCGAGAACATCCTCAGCGCCTCGCCCCGTTCCCGAGCCGACAGCGGCCTGGGCTCCCGGGACGACTCCTGCTCCTCCTTCTCGTCCTTCTCCGTGTCACTCTCTTCGCTCTCCTGAGGGGCCTCGCTCGGAGGATCCACCGATGAGACCTCGGAGACCGCAGAGCCCTCAGGGGGGTTGGTCCCGCTCGAGCCACCTCCGGTCAGAGCCTCAGCGAGGATCGTGCGACCCGGTGCGTTTCCCGCCTCGGGTTCCAGGAATGCCGCGGCCTCTGCTCCGGCTTCGAGGAGTGAGGGGTCGGCGAGTTCCCCGGGGCCCCGCCGGCACGTTCCGGACGCGGAGGATCCCCGGGCGTGGGGCCCGTGGCCTTCTCGACGGATCGCTGCGCCTCGGCCTGCGCAGCCTTCAACTCCTCCATGGTGAACGGCGTGACGTCGCGCCGCGGTGAACCCACTTCAGCGAACACCGGCGTGGCCGGTGGCACCTCCTGTGGCACGCCGACGTTCGATGGGCCTTCGGCAGAGACCTCGTCTGCGGCCACCTCGTTCGCGGCCACCTCGTCTGCAGGCACCTCGTCTGCGGCCACCTCGTCTGCGGCCAGCGCGACCGACACGTCGGGGACCTCGACGTGCTCGGAAATCGGGCCGTCGACCGCATGTCGCTCGCCGACCATCTCGGCCGCGCCTGCCTCGACGAGACCCTTCAGCACACCTGACACATCGAGAACGGAGCGACCCAGTGTCCTGGCGATCTCGCGGACGTTCTTGTGACCGTCGACCGTGGTGACGACGCTCCAGGTGTCGCGCTCGAGCTGGATCGACTCCCGGTTCAGGTTGCGCGCGAGAAGGGGGCGTGCATTGGGTGACGGGATCACACCCTCGATCGCCGACCAGTCGCGTACCAGACCGCGTACGTGATCCAGGACGGGTGCCACGTCGAGCCCGGCTCCGACAGGCCAGGAGGAGACAGTCGGGTTCGAATTCGAAGCCTCCCCGTCCACACGCAGTAACGCGAAACACACATCGATGATCCGAGCCTCGAGCTCTTCGGGGGCGTCCACCTTTCCCGTGAGCTCCCCCGACTCCGCTCCGCAGAATCGCCCTCCCGCGAAATAGACGACGCCACCGACATGATCGGGTTGGTCGACCCTCAGCGCGCCCGTCTTTCGGGCGTGCGCGAGCCACTCGAGTACCTCGTCGAGTGAGAACGCATCGAGTGTGCCCGAAAGCGGCACGGGGACTCCTCCGGCGGTCCAGGTCCGAGCGAGGAGGCTCAGCTCCTCTGACCGGGTTGTCGGCGGATCCGCCGAAGTTCTTGAACGCCGACGATATCGAGGTGTTCGACCGGTATCAGCCCTTGGTACCGACTGCGGCCTGCATGGCACGCACCGGCGCTGCAACGCCCGTCCACAGCTCGAACGCGATCGCTGCCTGGTGAACGAGCATCCCCAGACCGTTGACCGTGCGGGCACCGGCCTTCGCTGCGGCCGCCATCATCGGCGTGTGCGGCGGGTCGTACACGAGATCGACCACCACCTGATCTGCATGCAGGGCTTCGGCACGGAACGGCGGCGGCTCACCACCCATCCCGATCGGCGTCGCGTTCACGACGACGTCACATGCAGCGACCGCAGGTTCCACATCGGACCACGCCACCGTGGCTCCACGGCCTCGAACAGCGCGTTCGGCGGCATCGGAACGCCGCGCCGCGACTCTGGCGCGTCCGCCCGCGTCCGTCAATGCATGAGTCGCAGCTCTCGCGGCGCCGCCCGCGCCCAACACGAGAATCGCTCTACCCGCCACGTCGACAGACTCGTCGACCAGAGCGGCGAGCAGGCCCGGGCCGTCCGTCGACTCCCCGAACACGGATCCGTCGTCGCGCAGCACCAGGGCGTTTGCCGACCCGAGTGCGGCGGCCGTGGGTGAGACTCATCGCAGGCCGCCGCCGCCGCTTCCCTTGCAGGGCATCGTCACACTCATCCCGCTGATGTGGAGAACCCGCATGGCGTCGACGGCGCCGGCGCCGTCGGTGGTGGGAAACGCCGTGTAGATCCAGTCCAGACCGAGTGCGCCGAAAGCGGCGTTGTGTATCGCCGGCGACAGCGAATGCGCGATCGGGTCGCCCACGACACACGCCACCCGCGTCGCTCCGCTCGGTACCACCGGTCGCTCACTCATCTCGACCCGCTCATCCCAGCAGATCCTTCTCCGCAGCGGCGGCCACGTTGGCCTCGTGCTTCTCGAAAGTCTCGGCGAACACGTGGTGTCCCTCCTCGTCCGCCAGCACGTAGAAGCGATACTCCGCATCGGCGGGATGCAGGGCGGCCACGAGCGATGCCTCGGTCACCGACGAGATCGGGGTCGGAGGTAGCCCCTTGTAGCGGTAGGTGTTGTACGGGGAGTCCGTTCGGCGTTCAGCGTCACTCGTGACCAGCCGCCTTTCACCGATGGCAAAGAGGACTGTTGCGTCGATCTGGAGGAGCATCTGATCCGCGAGACGGTTGTAGATCACGGCAGCCACGAGAGGGCCCTCCTCCTCGACGGCTGTCTCGGACTCGATGAGCGACGCCACGGTGATCACCTGGTACGGAGGGATACCGATCGCGGCTGAGCCGCCCGTCAGGTCGATGTCGGTGGCCACGGCATCGAAACGCTCCACCATGGTGCGCAGGATGTCGGTCTCGTCTTCGTGATCGGCCACGAAGTAGGTGTCGGGAAAGAGCAGACCCTCGAGCGAGGTCACATCCGTGGGCTGGTACGCGGATCGCACGGCGCCCGACGAGGCCGCCGCGAGAAACGCCTCGGTGCTTCGCCCCGGGAGCTCGCCGACGAGAGCTGCGATCTCCGCGAGCCGAAGACCGGGCGGCACAGCAAGCTCCTCGAAGGTCACATCGGGACCGGCCTCGAGCTCGCGGGCCGCTGCACGCACACCGATGTTCTGTTCGAGTTCGTACTCACCGGCCTGGAACGGACCGGCGCCGGTTGCGCCCGCGTAGATCTGGAATGCCAACGGCGAGCCGATCACCCCCGTGTCGGACAGCTCGTCGCTGATGGTCTTGACGCCCCACCCCTCTTCGATGCGCAGGGTCACGGCGGCGCCGGAACCGCCCCGGGGGTTCACCTGGAACCAGAACCACGCACCCGGCACGACCACAAACGCCAGCAGCACGAGGACCAGGAGCGTGGCGAGTGTGATGACGCGGTTGCGTCGCACCCGAGCGGAGGGACGGCGCCGATGCTCAGCCTGGATCTCCGCACGGGTCAGATGCCCGTCTCCGCCGTGGTGACCGTCGGATCGCTCCTCGACGAATTCGTCGACGTCGACCTCCGCGCCCCCGCCCGAGTCGGCGCTTCGGTCATCCACGGTTGACATCCAGCCAGCTCTGGAGGATCACGGCCGCCGCGGCGTCGTCATTGGGTTCTCCGGAGCGCCGGGAGCCTGTCCGGGCGAGTGCCCGGTCCGCCGCCACGCTCGAGAGGCGCTCGTCGTGGGTCTCGACGACGAACTCGTCGCCGGCGAGCTCCCGCAGATCGTCGACCTCGTCCAGGACGGCGCGGGCGGCAGGGCCCGTGGCCCCGGACATGCTCAGGGGAAGACCCACGACGATCGTCTTCACCCCGAACGAGCGTGCCGCTTCCACGATCGCCACGTGATCAGCCTTGTCGGGGGTCCTTCCGACGCGTTCCAGGATTCGCCGCGGCGTCGCGAGGATGCCCTCCGGATCTGACAGGGCGAGACCGATGCGACGCCCACCGATGTCGACGCCCAGAGCACGTGGCATGTCAGCGCGCGTCGGGAGGCCGCGGCGTCGCGGCGACCTCCTCGCTCAAGCGCTCGAGCGCGTCGTCAACAGCCTCGGTGTTGGGTCCACCGCCCGCCACGAGATCAGAGTTGCGCGCTGTTCCACCACCCAGGATGCGCGCGCCCGGTGCCGCGATCTCTGAGGCCGAGACGCCGGCCTCACGCAGGTCTTCACTCACTGCGACAGCGATGGCCGCTTTGCCGTCCGCCTCTCCGACGAGAGCAACCACTCCCGACCCCAGAGTTCGACACGTCTCCTGTGCGAGGCGCCGCAGTTCGTCAGGTGCCAACCCGTCGCGTCGCGCGACGAGGTATCCGTCATGTGCTTCGGCCGCCAGCGTGCGCGCTTCAGCCGCGGCTTGTCCCGCGCGCAGGTCGGCGATCTCCTCGCGTAGCTCCCGATTCTGGTCCAGCAGTCGCTCCACACCTGCGGTCACCTCCTCGGGTGGGGTCTTGAGGAGGCCCGAGACATCCTGCAACCTGACCTCCTCGTCGTGGATGTGGTCGAGTGCCGCCTCTCCCGTGAGGGCCTCGATCCTCCGCAGGTTCGATCCCACCGATCCCTCGCTCACGATCTTGATCGGCCCGATGAAGCCGAGCGCGTGGACGTGCGTTCCGCCACAGAGCTCGAGGGAGTGCTCGCCTGCCTCGAGCACCCGGACCACGTCGCCATACTTCTCGCCGAAGAACGCGATGGCTCCGATCTCGGTGGCGTGGTCGATCGTGGTCTCGTAGTGACGAACGGGTGCATCGCTGATGATTTCGCGGTTGGCGAGGCGTTCTACGGCCTCGAGCTCTTCGCGGGTGACGGCACGGTGATGACTGAAGTCGAACCGGAGCCGGTCTGGCGCGACGAGGGATCCGGCCTGACGCGTCTGGTCGCCGAGGACTTCGCGCAGGGCCCAATGGAGGACGTGCGTGGCGGTGTGGTTGCGTCGGATCTTGTCCCGACGCTCGCCATCGATGGCGGCGACGACCTCGTCACCCACGCCGAGCATTCCCCGCTCGACGACGGCATCGTGGGCGATCAGGAGACCTGGAAGGGCGTAGCGGGTGTCGTCGACGCGCACGCGCGCCCTGTGTCGGCGGTGAGGAAGCCCGTGTCTCCGACCTGACCACCGGACTCCGCGTAGAAAGGTGTGCGGTCGAGGATCACGCGCGCTGTCGCGCCTTCGTCGAGTCGTTCCACAGCGACGCCGTCGGCCACGATGGCCAGAACCTTCGCCTTCGACGTGTACTCGCCGCGGCCTGTGAACTCACTCGGGCCGTTCTCCTCGACGAGTTGGCGGTACAACGGCGCGGTGGTGCCGTCGAACACCTCGGAGCGCTGCGCGGCCTGGGCGCGCGACCGCTGCTCGGCCATCAGTTCCTCGAAGCCGACCACATCCACCGCCCGACCCCGCTCGGCAGCGATCTCCCCGGTCACCTCGAGCGGAAAGCCGAGCGTGTCGTGGAGGTAGAACGCGTCCTGCGCCGAGACATCGCCGTCCACGAGCACCCCGTCGAGCAGTTCGAGACCCCGTTGCAGGGTGCCGGCGAAGCGCCCCTCCTCCCGCTCCACGATGTCGATGACCTCATCACGTTTGGTCGCGAGCTCCGGATACGCCGCTTCCATGACGCCCACCGTGGCGTCGACGAGCGCGGGGGTCACCCGCTCCTCGGTTCCCAGGAGGAAGGCGTGGCGGACCGCACGCCGGATGATCCGCCTCAGCACGTAGCCCCGCTCCTCGTTCGACGGGACGACCCCGTCGGCGACGAGGAAGGTCATGGCCCGGCCGTGCTCGGCGAGAATCCGGAGGGAGACGTCGCTCGCCTCCGCCTCCCCCATACGCGTGTGGGTGGCGGCCTCGGCCGAGGCGATGATCGGGGCGAACACGTCGATCTCGAAGATCGAGTCGACACCCTGGAGAACCGCCAGATTGCGTTCCAGCCCGGCACCGGTGTCGATGCTGGGCTTGGGCAGGTCCACACGCGAGCCGTCCGGCTGCTGGTCGTACTGCATGAAGACGAGATTCCACAGCTCCACGAACCGGTCTTCACCGCCCTCGGCCGGACCCCCGGCGGTCCGTGGTCCTCTCCCTTGTCCCAGAAGATCTCGGAGGACGGACCGCACGGCCCTACGTCACCCATCCGCCAGAAGTTGTCCTCGTCGAGACGCTGGACACGCTCAGCAGGCACGCCCACATCCCCGGCCCAGATACGTTCGGCCTCGTCGTCAGAGACGTGGACGGTGACCCACAGTCGATCGGGGTCCAGCTCCAGGGTGACCGTGAGGAAGTCCCATGCGTAGCGAATGGCGTCGGCCTTGAAGTAATCGCCGAAACTGAAGTTGCCGAGCATCTCGAAGAATGTGTTGTGACGCGAGCTGCGGCCCACCTCGTCGAGATCGTTGTGCTTCCCGCCCGCTCGCAGGCACTTCTGAATCGACACGGCCCGCGTGTAGGGGGGCGTCTCATCGCCGACGAAGAACGGCTTGAAGGGCACCATCCCGGCGACGGTGAACAGCACCGTCGGGTCGTGCGGAATCAACGACGAGGAGGGAACGACCGTGTGACCGCGCTCTTCGAAGAACTCGAGAAAGGCGCGGCGCAGTTCGTCGGCGGTACGGGGTGGCACGTGGTGCAGGCTACCGCCCGCCGGTTGCACGACCTCGGGAGGAAACGACGCCGGCGTTGCCGTCCATCGGGCCGGCGGGCAGCTCGTCGATCTCCTCGAGGCTCGGAGTCGTCTCGGCACGCAGCTCGGCTTCACGTTCGCGCATGGCGACCCGGCCCTCCCGAACCGCCGCCCGCACGTCGCGACCGAAGGAACGCGCCGAATCGGTGAGTTGATTGGCGACCTGCGGTGGGGCGTAGCGGTTGAGAACGGCGTCGATCCGCCGGAAGGTCAGCACCGCGAGCCCGAGGCCGAACCCGAACCCCACCATCAGCCAGAACAAGCGTTTGAACACGTGTCAGTCCTCCTCTCCGCGCAGCTTCCGGACCGCCTTGCCGACTCCCGCGCCGAGCGACAACGCCTTGACGGCCGGGCTCGAGAACGTGAGGTACGCGAGGCGGGAGGCGGAATCGACCGTCTGCGAAATCACCTCGGCCTGGCCCAGCAGTGTGTCGAGCTTGTCGAGTTCACCCTGGGCCTGACGCACCGTCTCACGCATTTCGCGCACTGCGGGGAGGGCCTCTGTACGCATCTCGTCGACGGCCGACCGCAGCGCGCGCAGGGTCCGGCTCAAGGTCGTGAGGGCGACCAGGAGGCCTCCCACGAGGATCAGTACGGCGATCGATGTCACGACCGCCGCCCAGTCACCTGCCTGCATCGTCGCCACTCCCCCCACTCTGGTCGTTCTCGCCGGCCTCGTCGGCCACGTCGGCCCCGCCGGCCGTACCGCCGGCCGTACCGTCGGCACTGCCCATGTCGGCACCACCCACATCGGCGCCGTTCCCGGTGGGCCGGTAGTACCGGTGCCCCTCCACCTCGGGCGGGCGGTACCGCTGAACGACCCGTCCTCCGGGCCGGTCGTGGGGGTAAACGTACCCCTCGCAATGGCCGAGCGCGCTCGCTCCGCGGTAGTGGGCATCCCGGAGATGGTCGGGCACACCACTCGTCGACGTCTCGGCGATATCGGCACGAGCCGCCGCCAGCGCCGTGGTGACCGCGTTCGACTTGGGTGCGCGCGCCAGATGAACGACGGCCTGGGCGAGGTTCAACTGCGCCTCGGGCAGGCCGACGAACTCGACGGCGCGGGCCGCGGCGTCCGCCACCACCAGCCCGGTCGGATCCGCCATCCCGACGTCTTCACTCGCCAGGATCACGAGCCTCCGGGCGATGAGCCGCGGGTCTTCCCCGGCTTCGAGCATCCGGGCGAGCCAGTAGAGGCCGGCGTCAACGTCGCTGCCGCGCACGCTCTTGATGAAAGCGGACAGGACGTCGTAGTGCTCGTCGTCGCCGTAACGGAGCGCCCGTGTGGCGAGCGCACCTTCCGCGTCGCCGAGACCGATCTCGGTGCGCTCGGACGCGATCGTGAGACCGGCGGCCACGTCCAACGACGTGAGGACGTTGCGTGCGTCGCCCTCCGCGCGGTCCACGAGGTGGTCGAGAGCGTCGGGCGCGATGCTCAGACCGGCGCCGCCGAGCCCGCGGTCGTCGTCCTCGAGTGCCCGCCGAACGAGGGTTCTCAGATCGTCGGGAACGATCGGAACGAGTCGGAACAGGCTGGAGCGCGACAGGAGCGGCGCCGTGAGGGAGAAATAGGGATTCTCGGTGGTGGCGCCGACCAGAACGAGCAGTCCCTCCTCGACGTGGGGTAGCAGCGCGTCCTGCTGGGACTTGTTGAAGCGGTGCACCTCGTCGAGGAAGAGGATGGTCCCGTGACCACGCTCGCCGAGTCGGGCGCGCGCGGCCTCGGCGATCGCTCGGACGTCCTTCACGCCGGCGGTGACCGCCGACAGGGCCTCGAAAGCCTGGGAGGTTTCGCGGGCGATGAGGCGGGCGAGAGTCGTCTTGCCCGTGCCGGGCGGTCCCCACAGGATCACCGATGTGAGCCGGTCCGACGCCAGCAGAACCTGCAGCGGCGCCCCCGGGCCGATCAACTGATCCTGGCCGACGACCTCGTCGAGACGACGCGGGCGAAGCCGTGCCGCCAGGGGAGCGCGCCGCGACAGGGCGGACTCCGCCTGGGCACTGAAGAGGTCCGCCCCGCCACCGACCGCTCCACCGACCGCTCCACCGACCATTGCCCGATCGTAGGCGGGCACACGGTCTGCCCGGCGTGGTGGGACCGGAAGACCTCGCCGACCGCTGAGAGTGGTATTCTTCGGACGTTCAGTGGCGTTCGCTGATCTGCCGGGGAAATCTCCGGTAACGGGTCAACCGGATGCCGGGCCGGCGCGTATGAGAGGTATGGCAGTGACCCACCCGATCGCGGCGCTACCGTCGGTTTCCGTGGCGACGTCTCCCCTGCCGGGCACCGGGTCCGGCCACACCACCCGGATCGACGTCGATCTCGTCGCAGCAGAGGAAGCAGACGAGACAGTCGAATCCGGCGCTCCGGAGGCCCCCACCGCTCACGTCCCCTCCTTCGAGGAAGCTTTCGAGAGCCTCCACGCCCGCGCCTACCAGGTCGCGTACCGCCTGATCGGCCGTCGCGCCGAGGCCGAGGACGTGGCCCAGGAGGCGCTCGCGCGCGCTCTGGTCCGCTGGAAGCAGGTGGCTGATCACGGCGAGGCGTGGGTGGTGCGCGTGGCGTCGAACCTGGCCATCGGCTGGTGGCGCAAGTTCGGGCGGCTCACGACGCTCGGTCACGAAGCCGAGGCCGGAGACACGACGGGTGCATCGTTCACGGCCGAGCGGGTCGACCTGGTGCGTGCCCTGCGTTCTCTCAGTCGTCGGCAGCGCGAGGTGGTGACGCTGCGTTACGTCTCCGACGTCTCCGAGGCCGACACTGCCCGACTCTTGCACTGCGCCCCGGGCACGGTGAAGCGCCACGCGTCGCGTGGCCTCGCGGCGTTGCGATCCACTCTCGGTGAGGAGGTCCGGTGATGTTCGAACATCTCGACGACGAGAACATTCCACGTGCCGACTCTGACACGGTCGACGCCGTCGTCGATCGGGCCGCAGGCCTCAGGCGACGCAGTCTTCTGACCCGCAGCGCCGTGGCCACCGTCGCCGTGGTCGCCCTCGTCGGTGTCGCCGCGGGAGCCGCAGCGCTGAGCTCCGACGACAGCGGCACCCGGACGGCCGCAGCCAACGCCGACGAGCTCGAGGCTCCCGGCGAACCCGAGGTCGGGACTCCACCCCGAGCACGGCACCCCCCGATCACCGCGCAGGAAGCACCTTCGACCACGGCGCCCACCGAGGTCGCCGGCGAACAGCTCGAGGCCCCGTCAGCTCCGTCGCCGACCACTCCGGCACCTGCGGCTCCCGCGCCGGCCCCCACCGGCTCCTACCAGGGAACGGTCGTCGCCCCGAGCGGTTGGACCGTGGACATCACCGTGTCGGGCCCGGGTGGATCATGGTCGTATTCCGCGCTCACGAACGGCTCCCCGTTCTCCCAGGCCGGCGTGAAGGCGGGCACCTACACGCTCGAGTGGACCGCAGAGAGTCCCCCGGCCCCTCCCGGACCCGGGGACGCGGAGATCGGCACGGCAATGCGCGTCGGCCGCCAGCAGTTCACGGTCAGCAAGGGACAGACCACGTCCGTGACCGTGGTCGTCTAGGGCTCCGGCCGGTACTCCCGGAGAACAGCAACGCCCGCGTCCGAGAGCTGCGACTCGTCGACCGGGGCCGGCGCACCGGTGAGCGGGTCGCTGCCCGTCTGGGTCTTCGGGAACGCGATGACGTCACGCAGCGAGTGCTCCCCGCCAGGATCATCGCCAACCGGTCGATGCCGAACGCGAAGCCCGCGTGGGGCGGCACGCCGTAGCGGAATGCGTCGAGCAGGAACCCGAAACGTTCCTCGGCTTCGGCGGCGTCGATGCCGAGAGCGGCGAAGCAGCGCTGCTGGAGCTCACGGTCGTGGATTCGAACCGAACCCGAGCCCAACTCAAAGCCGTTGCAGACAAGGTCGTAGGCGAGGGAACGAACGGCGAGCGGATCAGTGTCGAGTAGCCCGACATCATCGGGATGCGGCGCGGTGAACGGGTGGTGCGCCGAGCGCGCACGACCCGCGTCGTCGATGCCCTCGAACAGGGGAAACTCGACCACCCAGCAGAGATCGAGCGGTTCGTCGGTGCGCTCCGGCCGCCCGAGGTCGAGACGCAACGCACCGAGTACCGACTGGGCCCGCCGTCGGTCCGCGTCGGCTACCACCAGCAGCAGATCCCCTGGTTCCGCCGCTGCGGCGGAACACAGGCCCGCCTGTTCGGCGTCGGAGAGGAACTTGGCCACCGGCGACTCCAATTCGCCGTCCTTGACCCGCATCCACACGAGACCGCCCGCTCCGAGTTGCTTGGCGCGGTCGGTCCACTCGTCGAGGCGAGACCGCGACGTGTCACCGGCACCCTCGACCCGCATCGCCAGGACGTGCTTGCCGGCGAACGCACGGAACTCGGCCTCGGAGAAGAGGGCCGAGCAGTCGACGAGCTCCATACCGAAACGGCGGTCCGGCTTGTCGGTGCCGAAACGCGCCATGGACTCCTCCCAGCTGATTCTCTCGACAGATCCGAGGCGCGTTCCCGTCACCTCCTCCACCGCGGCATTCACCGCCTCCTCGATGACCGTCATCACATCGTCGGCGTCGGCGAAGGACATCTCGGCGTCCAACTGGGTGAACTCGGGTGCGCGGTCCGCGCGGAGATCCTCATCCCGCCAGCAGTGCGCGATCTGGAAGTAGCGGTCGACCCCGCCGACCATGAGGAGCTGCTTGAACAGCTGCGGCGACTGCGGTAGGGCGTAGAACGACCCCGGCTGGAGGCGACTGGGGACGAGGAAGTCCCGCGCCCCTTCGGGAGTGGAGCGGGTCAACGTCGGCGTCTCCACGTCGACGAAACCCTGTTCCTCCATCGCGCGGCGTACGGCGGACGCGACCCGGGCCCGGAGACGCAGGTTCCGCTGCATGCGGGAACGGCGAAGATCGAGATAGCGGTAGCGGAGCCGCAGGGCCTCGTCGACGTCGACCCGCTCGTCCACGGGGAACGGCAACGGCTCCGAGGCGCTCAGGACGTCGAGGTGGTCTACGTCGATCTCGACCTCACCCGTGGGCATCGACGCGTTGACGGTTCCTTCGGGCCGGGCCCGCACAACGCCCTCCACTCTCACGACGTACTCACCCCGGAGGTCGTGGCCGCCGGCGCAGGCCTCTCGTGCGGGGTCGATCACGACTTGTGCCAGCCCCTCGACGTCACGGAGATCGACGAAGATCACTCCGCCGTGGTCGCGGCGGTGTGCCACCCACCCGCACAGTGTGACCCTCTGGCCGATGTCGGCAGCCCGCAACGATCCCGCATGACGGGTGCGCATCATCGGGGCTCCTCCTCCCGCGTCTTGATCCAGGCTGCCACCTCTTCGCGGGGCACCTCCGTCTGCTCTCCGGAATCGAGGTCCTTGACGGCCACCGCACCCCTCGACGCCTCGTCGGCACCCAGCATCACGCCGAAACGTGCGGCGGAGCGATCAGCCTGGCGCCACTGCGCCTTGACAGACCTGCCGCCGTAGGAACGGTCGGCGCTGAGCCCGAGCTCGCGCAGCTCATGGACGATGCGCACCGCCTCCAGGCCATCCAGAGAGTCGATGACGAAGGCGTCGGGACGCCGAGGCGCTTCACCGCCCACCCCCTCGTCACCGGCCGCCATCAGCAGTCGTTCGATCCCGATTCCGAAGCCGATACCGGGGGCTTCCGGGCCTCCCATCTCCTCGGCGAGGTGGTCGTAGCGACCACCTCCCCCGATCGCGTTCTGTGCCGCATCGAGTGTCTCCGCAGCGAACTCGAAGGTCGTCCCGGTGTAGTAGTCGAAGCCCCTCACCAGTCGCGGATTCAGCTCGTAGCCGATTCCGAGCGCGTCGAGACCACGTTGTACCTGTTCGAAGGCCGCCTGAGCCGAGTCGCTCAGGTACTCCGTGATCTGCGGAGCCCTCTCGATCACGTCACGCCAGTCGACACGCTTGGCGTCCAGGAGACGAAGCGGGCTCGCCTCCACACGTTGTGCGAACTCGTCTCCGAGATCGCTGACGTGGTCGAGGAAGTAGTTCTTCAGCGCGGCGCGGTAGGCGGGACGGCTCTCTTCGTCCCCCATGGAGTTGAGACAGAGGGTGACCCCCTTCAGGCCGAGGTCGCGGAAGAACCCGTGTGCCAGGTCGATCACCTCGACGTCGATATCGGGGTCGTCCACGCCGATGGCCTCTACACCGAGTTGGTGGTGTTGACGGAAGCGGCCCTTCTGCGGGCGCTCGTAACGAAAGTGGGGGCGACGTACCACGCCTTCCACGGAGGCGTGGGCCGGTGCTCGACGAACGCCCGGACCACGGGTGCCGTGCCTTCGGGCCGTAGGGCGAAGTGGCGCCCCCCGGCGTCGGTGAACTCGTACATCTCCTTGCGCACGACGTCGGTGTCGGCGCCCACCCGGTGGAACACCTCGGTGTGTTCGAACGCAGGGGTGATCACGAGCTCGTAGCCGAACCGCTCGGCGCGAACGGCGAAGGCGGCGACGAGCGCGCTCCAGCGGGACGAGTCGGGGCTCAAGACATCATGGGTCCCCGTGGGGGCACGGAACACGTCGGGGTTCGGCGGTCGGGAGGCCTGAGACACGGCCGGGATGCTACCGGCCGTCTGCGTGTCGACCCGGGAGGTATCCCGCCGACCCGGGAGGTATCCCGCCGACCCGGGAGGTATCCCTCACTCAGCGGCCGAGGTGAGCTCCGCCCATGTCGCGACCGACCAGGCCGATGCGACGGGATCGAGGAACTTGGGCGGCTGGAGATACTGGAGCCGCGTGTCGTACACGTACTCCTTGTCGTACCCACTACCGCTCGTGGTGCCGACCGGGCCACGGAAGCGCTGCGCAATCACGCCGGTGACGTTCAGATCCCCCAGTCCCTTGCTGTAGGGCGTACCCCACTGAGGCACCAGGAAGGAGTGCTGCACCGAGAGGATCGCAGCGTCGATCTCCGCGTCGCTGAAGGGGCTGTTCTTGTCGGATTCGCGGGCAGTTCCCTCGTTGGTGACCACGTCGACGTTGTCCCAGCAGTACCACCAACCACTCCCCTGGTAGGAGCAGTAGCGGTCGCTGTTCGAGGGGTTGTTCCAAGACGGCGATGACTTCCAGTACTCGTCGACAGGGTGATACACCTCGACGAAGTTGTTGGCGACGAGACCCAGCAGGTCGTCACCCGCGACGCCGTCCTCGTAAGCGGTGTGCCAGACAATCGTGACGTCGTTCTCGGCGGCAATGGTCAGCTGACCGTCGAGCGTTCCCTGTACGAAGGCGTCACCGTCCTTGCAGCTGAACGTGTTGTACTCGTCGTCATCCTGCGGGTAACCGAGCGGATGCGAGTTGCAGTTCTTGTTCGGATGGCCCGACGGGACGTTCTCGACGAAGATGACCCCGTTGTCGGGAAGCGGCATCGTGGCGCCGGTCGTGAGCTGGCTACTCCAGCAGTTCTGGGAGCTGTCCTTGGAGAACGGGCTCAAGACGGTGATCGTGCCGTTCGCGTTCATCTCGACGCTCGTGGGTCCCGTGAAGAGACATCCCTGACCTCCGAGGTCGGCGTCGGCCTCGGCCCGCAACGCGGTGTTGCTCGGGGGCAGCGTGAGCGGCGGCGCAAAGGCCGGATCGCCCGGGTTGGCGAAGAACGGTGTGCTGACGGGGTCGTCATCACGCCAGAACTGACCCCCGGGATCATTCCAACTCGTGGAGGTGTCGCCCAGGAACTGGGGGCGCCCCGGATGAGAATGGCGTCGTTGGAATGCAGCGGCCCGTTGATCACGTCGTTCCCGCCGAAACGGATGTTGACGCAGTCGTATCCGGGCCCACTCTCCTTGCGCCCCTGGTACCAGTATTTGGAGCAGTTGGTCTGCGCCCACGCCGGCGACGGGTTCCCGCTGTAGGCGACAGGATCCAGGGTCTCGAAGTCCGTGAAGTAGAGGTAGTCGAGGAAGCTGCGCTTCCGCAGCGTCGCCTCGACCGTGCGTTCGACACCGCGCACGCGGCCGGTCGAGGTGAGTGCGACCGTCCCCGATGACGCTACGCCCGAGCCGTCGGCCTCGTACTGGAACTCGGCCTCGGCCGAACCGCCGGGGATCTGCGCCCATCCGCCGTTCATGGCGTCGTTCTCGGGGTCGGTGGTCAACCAGTAGTTGTTGTTCTGGTTGAGGCGGAGGAGGTAGTCGTCGATCCCGGCTTCGGCGGCAGCCAGCGCCGCATTCCAGTCCTGGTCACGGCGCGAGAGGTTCTGGGACCCGATGCCGTAGCCGACGGCGGCGGTGGCGACGAGCGACAGGATCAGAGTCGTGAGAACCACCGTGACCAGGGCGATTCCCCGTTCGTCGTCGGGATCTGCGCGCCGAGGGGCTGCTCGGCGAACACCGTCGCGTGGAAGACCGCGCGGTGGAACACGGTGCCGCGCGCTCACGTCACTGCACCTCCTGATAGTTCACGTTGGGCAGCCGAACGCGGTTGCGGATCACGGTGGGGTTGGGCGCGAACCCACTCTCCTTCTTCACCGTGAAGCTGATCCCGATCGAATTGACCGCGAGCCGTTGTCCGGCCGTCAATGGGGTCGGGCCGAGTTCATTGCCGTCGCTGTCGTAGTAGATGAAGAGGGGGTCAGCCGCGTCGTTGTTCACGTAGCGCCCGACCAGGCGAACCTCGGTGTCGTCAGCGTCGTAATCGGTGTAGTCGTAGGGAGCGACAGCTGCAGGCATCGCGGCTGTCGTTTCCTCCACGAGCTCGTCGTTGGCGCTGATCGACAACTCGATCAGCCGGGGCGCAGGCGTCGGATTGAGGTTCCCGTACAGCTCCATGTGGTTGGCGTCCGCCACCACGAACGGCGACACTCCCGGGGCCGGCCGGATCGCGGTCCGCAGATCCTTGCTGACCGTCGCCATCAGGATCCGACCCTCGTCGAGATTCTGGAGGCGACGGTCGGTGCCCTCCACGGCATTGCGCAATGACGCGACCCCCGCGTAGACGAATCCGAGAACCATCGTCAGCAGCCCCATCACCGCGACGAGCTCCACGAGCGTGCTCCCCCTCTCTCCGCCCCCATCCCACACCGCCGACTGCGCCGTGGCCGCCTCACGGCGCCAGCTCCACGGAGACCGGCCCGGGCGTGGCCGTCGGGTCGACGACCGCGGTCGGCCACGCTGCTGCCGGCGATTCTCCGTCGACCTGGATCTCCCATGTGCCGAACGGAATCGCCCCCGTCACCGCACCGAGCGAGTCAGTGATCCCGAGATCGAGCGTCTCGCCCGATTCGCAACGGTCGTCGGCGCCGTGCACCGCGCCACCGTCGCCGAAGGCACCTCGAGGCCCGAGCGCGTGACCGTCACGTCGAGTGATTCCAACTCGACGGTCGTGTTCGTGACCACCCCCGGATCCGTGGCCGCCGACACCGCGCGCACGCCACCGGGCCAGTAGGGACCACCGTTCACCAGGTCGACGCCCTCGGCGTCCGCATCCGCGCACGATCCCGCCCAGAGCTCATACCCGTCGGAGAAGGGAAAGAGGTCACTCAACGGCCGGACCGTGCCCGAGCCCGCCATCACCCGGGTTCCGAGCGGGAGAATCTGGTTGTTGCCGATCGTCAGCGGAACATCGGCGTCGATGTTTCCGCCCCCGGGCGCGGTGAGCGTGGCGGAGATGCCGGCAGCCATGTCGTAGTCGAACTGCACGGAACTGACCGTCCCGGAACTCACGACGATGGTCTGCTGCGGGCTCGCTACACCCTGACGATCGACGAACGCAGCCGTTCCCATCGTCACGGTGTAGGTGCCGGGTGTGAGAGCCGGGAAGAAGGCACACCCGACTTCACCGTTGTCGTTGATGGTGACCTGCTGAGGCGGGTTGTCGGGGCCGGCCACGGTCACGGGATGGCCGTGCCCGGGTCCCGCCTCGCGGTCGAACACCCGTACGGCGATGTTGCCCTTGGTGGGATCGAACTGTCCGATCGGCGGCGTGAGGACCGTCTCGGAACGAACCGGATCGATACCACCCATCGCCGTCCACCGCGCGTCGACGACCACCCGGAGAAGCCGGGGCGTCAACCCACTGGTGATCGACACGTCGCAGGCACCGGACTCGGACTCCTGGTCCACCCAGCTCAGCTGGCGCGTGAGCTCGAAGTCGACCTCGTTGACCGTCTGGATCTCGACGGTCTGGCCGACGTCGAGCACGACCTCCTCGAACGACGCCGACCGGAAGGCGTCGACCTGCTCACTGGCCAGGTTCGCTGCGATGCTGCGGTTCCGGTTGTTGCGAGCCAGGTTGAGACCGCTGTTTGCCATGGCAGCGATACCGGTGACGGCGATGGCGAAGACCGTGATCGCCACCATGAGCTCGATCAGGGTGAGACCGGATTCACCAGCACCGCGCCGGCCCGTACCGCGTCGGCCCGCGCGGCGACGCCGTTGCGCGGCGACGTCTGTGGCGCGTGGGTGTCCTCGACCCATCAGCGGACCGGTCCCTTCTCCTGTACCGGTCATCGGCACGCGGGGCCCTCGGACTTGAACGCAGCGCGATCCCGGGCCCGCGGAAGGCCCATTTGGGTCTATTCAGCGCGAGAACTGCGTCCGGCGGGAGCATCCGGCGCCCCACCGGCACCGGGGACCGACCGGTACACGTCGTAGATCGACTCGACACGTTGGAGAGCGGCGATGAGCGAGTCGAGGTGCGTGGGTTCGACGAGCTCGAACTCGAATCGGAGCTTGGCGACCCTGTCGGTCGAGGTCTGCGTCGACGCGGACACGATGTTGACGTGATGATCGCTCACGACCTGCGAGACGTCCCGGAGAAGCGCGGAGCGGTCGAGCGCTTCCACCTCTACCGCGACCACGAACGATCCCGATGTTTCCTGATCCCACTCGACCTCGATCAACCGCTCGGGCTGCGTCGCCAGACCCACCGCGTTTGCGCAGTCGGCCCGGTGGACCGACACACCCCTTCCGCGGGTGACGAAGCCCATGATCTCGTCGCCGGGAACGGGCGTGCAGCACCTGGACAGGCGGACCATGACGTCGTCGAGGCCCTCCACGTGCACTCCGGCGGGAGCGCGTCGGTGAAGCGCGCGGGCAGGTCGGCGAGCCGTGACCGCCAGGTGCTCGGTGCCACCTTCCAGTTCACGGGCCGCGCGTTGTGCGACGCCACGGGCCGAGACGTGGCCTTGGCCGATCGCGGCGTGGAGTGCATCGACGTCGACGTAGTTCATCGACACGGCGATGCTCTCGAGCACGTCGGAACCGACGACCTGGTTGATGGGTAGACCCTCACGTCGCAGCGCCAGTACGAGTTCGTCACGTCCGGCATCGCGGGCGTCTTCGCGCTGTTCGCGTGAGAACCATTGGCGGATCTTGTTGCGCGCGCGTGGCGTCCTCACAAACTGCAACCAGTCGCGGCTGGGGCCCGCTCCCTCCACATTGCTGGTGACGATCTCGACGGTGTCGCCCGACACGAGAACCGTTTCGAGAGACGCCAACCGACCCGACACTCGCGCCCCGACGCACCGGTGACCCACCTCGGTGTGGATCGAGTACGCGAAGTCGACCGGGTTGGCCCCCGCCGGGAGTGTGATCACCCGACCTTTGGGGGTGAAGACGAACACCTCGTCCTTTTCCAGGTCGATCTTCAGCGTCTCCATGAACTCCGCCGGATCCGACGTCTCCTGTTGCCAGTCGACGATGCGCTGGAGCCACGCGAGGTCTTCAGCAGGTGAGCGCTGCTCCTTGTAGCCCCAGTGTGCAGCGATGCCGTATTCGGCCCGGCGGTGCATGTCTTCGGTGCGGATCTGAACCTCGACGGGCTTGCCCTTCGGTCCGATCACCGTGGTGTGCAACGACTGGTAGAGGTTGAACTTGGGCATCGCGATGTAGTCCTTGAAACGCCCCTGCACGGGCGTCCAGAGGGCGTGGATGGATCCGAGCGCGCCGTAGGCGTCCTTGACCGAGTCGACGATCACCCGGATCGCGACCAGGTCGTGGATCTCACCGAACTCCTTGCCCCGCACGACCATCTTCTCGTAGATCGACCAGTAGTGCTTCGGGCGTCCGACGACATCGGCGTTGATCCCGAGTTCGGCGAGCCGGGCGCTCACGGCGGCGAGAACCTCTTCGATGAGATCGGCCCGCTCGGGCGAACGCGTGAGGACCATCTGCTCGATCTCCGCGTAGCGACGAGGGTGCAGGACGGCGAACGACAGATCCTCGAGCTGCCACTTGACGTCCTGAATACCGAGACGGTGAGCGAGCGGGGCGTAGACGTCGATGGTTTCGCGGGCGGTGCGCTCCTGTTTGAACTCCGGCAGCGACGCGATGGTGCGCATGTTGTGCAGGCGATCGGCGAGTTTGATGAGGAGCACGCGGATGTCGTTGGCCATCGCCACGAGCATCTTGCGCATCGTGGCGGCCTGTTGCTCCTCCTTCGTCTCGAACTGGAGGCGGTCGAGTTTGGTGACGCCGTCGACGATGGCTGAGACGTCGGGGCCGAACTCCTCGGTGATGTCGTCGAGCGTGATTCGAGTGTCTTCCACGGCGTCGTGGAGGAGCGCTGCGGCCAGGGTGGTGTCGTCGAGGCCGAGGTCGGCCAGGATCAGCGCCACCCCGAGGGGATGGGCGATGTAGGGCTCACCCGAGCGGCGGACCTGCTCATTGTGGGCGTCGCGGGCGACGGTGAAGGCTCTTTCGATCTGTGCGGTGTCGGCCCGCTTGTGGCGCGTGCGGAACGCCTGGATCAAGGGGGCGATCTCGATGTCGACGTGGTGCCGTCGCCACGGAAAGGGCAGGCGCCGATCCTCGCGAATCTCGGTGGTGCTCAAGGAGTGCCCGTGTGGAGCGAAACGGATTTCACCACCTCACCAGTCTAGAGGTGGCTCGGCGGCAGGAGTCTCAGCGACGCTTGCCTCGACGCTTTCGCTTGCGGGCCCGCGGCGTGATCGCCCCTGTCCCCGCTGTGCCGCCAACACGTCGACGAGGCTCGTCGGTGGAGGAGGATGCGTCTGTGCCCGGTTCCTCGTCGGTGGGAGTACCGGTGGTGGTCGGGAGTGCTTCGGTTCCACCCGGGAGGGCGCCGTGATCCTCGGGCTCCCCTGTCTTGCCGCTGACCACCACCTCTGACTCGACGTGCCGCGGCCTCGCGGCCTCGCGGGCCGCCACTCGCCGGCGGAGATCCCGGTAGCGGGGCTCGCGTTCCTTCCAGCCCGCCAGGATCGGCGTCGCCACGAAGATCGACGAGTACGTACCGGCAATGATGCCGACGAACAGCGCCAGTGCGAAGTCGGCGATTGTCGGCGCACCGAACACATAGGTACCCACGACGAGCAACGACGTCACCGGAAGGATCACGACGAGAGACGTCGACAGAGATCGCGCCAGAACCTGGTTCATCGACCGGTCGACGACGTCCGAGTAGGTCTGGCGCCCCGACATCGTGAGGTGCTCGAGATTCTCGTCGACCTTGTCGAACACCACGACCGTGTCGTACAGCGAGAAGCCGAGAACCGTCAGGAACGCGATCACCGTCGCCGGAGTGACCTCGAAGCCCGTCACCGAGAACACACCCACCGTGATCACGATGTCGTGGACCTCGGCCAGAAGAGCCGACACCGCCATCTTCCAGTTGCCACGGAAACGCAGCGTCAGATAGAGCGCCACCGCGGCGAAGAACAGGACCAGGGCGTTGCGCGCCTTTTCGGCGACGGTCTTGCCAAAGGTCGGGCCGACCTCCGAGATGCTGACGTCACGCGCCTCGACGTTCGCGTAATCGGCCAACGCCGCCGCCACCTCGAGGGCTCCTCCTGTGCGAACCACGGCATCGACCTCGGTGCCTTCCACGCCCTCAGTGGCGGTGAGCGCGGCGGTGACCTTGTTCTTGTCCGACTCGTCGAGCTCACGGTCGGTCGACACCTCGAGGTTGCCGTCTCCCCCTTCGGACACGCTGAGATCGAGACCGATCGCGGTCACGGCATCCTCGATCTGCTCCGCCGTGGGACCGGCGTCGTCGACGGTGACCGCGAAGGTCGTGGCCCCGGGATCGAGTTCCTCGGTCTGGACGCGGATCGTGTCGTCACCCAGGATGGAGACCTTGGCATCGGAGAGGTCCAGCGGGCCGAGAACGTCGCGTACGCCACCCACCGAGGGCTCACCCCTTCAGCCTTGACCAGGAACGATGTTCCGCCCTCGAAGTCGATGCCGAGATTCAGCCCCGCGTGAACAGCGACACGAGGCTGATCGCGATGAGGATCAGCGAGAGGGTCCACCAGCGCCAGCGCCGCTCCACGAACGGGTACGTCGTGCGGCCCTCGGAGACATCGTGCATCGTCGAACGAAGGCTCATCGGCGGGCGTCACCTGCCCTGAGAGCCGCAGCCAGACCGATCCAGCGAGCCCGCACCATGCGTGGACTCCGGGCGATGACCGCTGTGAGGGGATGCATGAACGTGTACGCGACCACGATGTCGAGCGCCGTCGACAGGAAGAGGAAGAACGCGAAACCCCTCACGGCGCCGATCGCCAGCCAGTACAGGAGAGCCGAGCCGATCAGCGACACCGTGTCTGCCGTGATGATCGTACGGAACGACCTCTGGAAGCCCTTGTCCACAGCCGAGCGGATCGTCTTGCCGGTGCGGATTTCGTCTCTCAGCCTCTCGAAATAGACGATGAAGGAGTCGACGGTGACACCGATCGACACGATGAGGCCCGTCACCCCCGCCAGCGTGAGAGCGAGGCCGATGCTGTCCGCGAGGTACGCCACGAGTGCCCAGAGCGCTCCCGCCTCGACGAGAAGACCGCCCACCACCACCAGGCCGAGGATCCTGTAGTACCAGACCATGAAGAGAGCAACGAGCGCGAGACCGATGAGCCCGGCCACGAGGCCTGCGGCGAGTTGATCACGCCCGAGGGTGGGAGAGACGGCGACGGCAGCCTCCTGTTCGAGCACGACCGGAAGGGAACCGAAGCGCAGGACCGTCGCCAGATCGCGTGCCTCCCCTTCGGAGAAGTCCCCCGTGATCTGGACGCCCTCACCACTGGTGATCCCGGGATTGATCGTGGGCGCCGACTGCACGACACCGTCGAGCACGATCGCAACCTGCTGGCCCACGTAGGGCTCCGCGATCTTGGACACGAAGTCGTCGCCGCCCTCGCCGGTGAAGTCGACGTTCACCACCCACGGCGCCGAACCGCTCTGTTGCTGACCCGGCTGGAGGAACTGTGCGCTGGCTGTGTCGACAGCGGTTCCCGTCAGCTCGGCCGGACCCATGACGTAGACGATCTCACCGTCGCGGTCGGGAAGAACCACCGCACACTCCGGACGGTCGTCGGCGCGGTCGGTGATGGTGATCTCTGTCGTGTCGGGACAGGCGGCCTGACCCTCCGCGTTGGGGTCGGCAGGATCGGCGGGAGCATCCGGCGCGGCCGTGGTGGTCGTCGCCTCCGGTACGGAGGTGGTCGTGGTCGGTGCCGAAGAGGCGGTCGTGGTGCCGGGCGCCTCCCCCGCCACGGTCGTCGGGGTGCCCTCGGGTGCATCTCCCGCCACCGTGGTCGTGGTGGAGTCCTCGGGATTCTCGGGTTCGGTGATGAGAACGCCGTTCTCGTCGAACTGGTCCGCCGGAAGAGCTCGGAGCACGGGTCGGAATCGCAACTCCGCGGTCTGCCCCACGAGTTGCTCGGCCTTGTCGCGGTCCTTCACCCCGGGCAACTGGACGACGATGCTGTCGCCTTCCCGGGTGATCTCGGGCTCGGCCACACCCAGGGCGTCGACCCGCTGACGGATGATGTCAACCGCCTGGTCGAGGCCGTCGGCGTCCCAGTCGGTCCCCTCGTCACCGACGGGGATGAGGCGCAGCGAGATCCCGCCCTGGAGATCCAGACCGAGCACGGGTCGGTCGCCGACGGCGATCGTCGTCGCGAGCGCGACGGCGACCAGCAGGACGGTGCCGAAGAGGAGAACGTGGTTGCGTCGCACCGACGGTTACTCGATGATGTTTCCGGCGTCTCCGTCGGCGCCCGACAGATCCAGGTCGTCGCCCGAATCGTCGTCAGAACGCGGCTGGGGCTCGTCGCCGAGTCGTTGCGTGACGGCGCTCCGGGCGACCCTGACCACCACGTCCTCGGCGATCTCGAGATCGATCGTCGCCTCGTCGATGACGTCGATGCGGCCGTAGATCCCGGAGTTGGTCACGACCTCGTCGCCCACTTCCAGGGTGGCGAGAAGGCTCTGGTGGGCGGCCATCTGTTTGCGCTGGGGGCGGATGATCAGGAACCAGAAAGCGGCGACCATCAACGCCAGGAAGATCAGGGGTACCACGGCGTACCTCATGGGTGGTCGGGAGCGGAGAGCGGACGCGTCATCGTACAGGGCGGCCCTCCGGGCCCGGGTGTCGGGCCGGGCTATCTGCCGCTCTCGGCGCCTTCGGCGCCGGGCCGCTCGGGCCCCGGCTCGGGCGCCGCAGGTGACCTGCGTCGCTGATCCTCGCCTTCGGCTAGTTGTTGTGCCCTGGCAGGTTGGTGACGCGGCTGGCGGGTGGGCCACCGATGGCGGTGTGGTGGCGGTGATGGTTGTAGCGGTGGAGGAACCGGTCAAGGGTTCGTGCGCGACTGGCGTCTGATTTCCAGATCCGGGCGTAGGCCCATTCGTCGAGCAAGGTGCGGTTGAACCGTTCGACTTTGCCGTTGGGGGCGGGGTGGTAGGGCTTGGTTCGGGTGTGTGTGATGCCGAGCTCAGCGCAACGGTTCCGCCAGGCGTGGCTGCGGTAGCCGTTTCCGTTGTCGGTCAGGATCCGTTCGATGGTGATGCCGTGACTGGCGAACCAATCGACCGCGCGGGCCAGGAATCCGAGGCAGTTGTCGGTGTTTTCGACGCCGGCGAACTCGCTGTAGGCGAGCCGAGAGTAGGCGTCGATCGCGGTGTGGATGTGGGTGTAGCCGCCCTTGGCTCGGTGTGCCCGTGCCATCGTCTCGGACGTGCGGCCCAACATCCGGTGCCCACCACCGTCAGGCACTCGGGCGAGTTTCTTGACGTCGATGTGGACCAGCTCACCACAATGCGACGTTTCGATGCGTCTGATCACCCGGCCGGTGGAACGGTCCATCCACCGAAGGCGGTTCACACCGTGGCGGACCAACACCCGGTGCACCGTCGAAGCCGGCACCTCCACGATCCCCGCCAGTCGGGCCGGCCCGAGCTTTCGCGACTGACGCAACGCCACGATGCGTCGCTCAACACGCGCGGGTGTCTGATGCGGACACGACAGCGGTCGACTCGAACGATCCTCGAGCCCCTCGACCCCTTCGTCGCGGTAGCGGGACCACCACTTGTGGGCACACTGACGCGAAATGTTCATGGATTCCGCGGCTGCAGCGACGGTCCAACCGGCTTCGATGCGCAAACAAAGCCGATACCGGCCTTCGGGAGTGAGCGGAGCGTTACGGTGCACTGAGAGCCTCCTGGGGTGTGTGTTGCCGTTGAACAGCTCCACACTCGCCCAGGAGGCTCACCCCTCAGCGGATGTCAACAACGTCCCAGGGCACAACAGCTAGTCGCCGAACAGGGACGGCCCGGTACCGGTCGCGTCGGGGACGCTGAGCCCGAGGTGGTCGTAGGCCGCCGGGGTGGCGACACGACCCCGGGGGGTGCGCTCCATGAGGCCCTGCTTGAGGAGGAACGGCTCGTAGACCTCTTCGACCGTGTCGGGTTCCTCGGTCACCGCCACGGCCAGCGTGCTGAGCCCCACCGGGCGACCGGCGAAGGTGACGCACAAGGCCTCGAGAACCGTCCGGTCGACCTTGTCGAGCCCACGTTCATCGACCTCGAACAGCGCCAGCGCCTGGCGCGCCACGGTGGCGTCGACCGAGCCGTCGCCGCGGACCTGCGCGAAGTCCCGAACCTGTTTGAGCAGGCGGTTCGCTATCCGGGGCGTCCCCCGGCTTCGCATGGCCACCTCCTGGGCTCCCGCCTCGGCGAGCTTCACGCCGAGAATCCCCGCGGTGCGGCTCACGATCGTCACCAGATCGCTCGTCTCGTAGAAGTCGAGCCGACCGACGAAGCCGAAGCGGTCGCGCAGGGGACCGGTGATGAGACCGGTCCGAGTCGTCGCTCCCACCAGGGAGAACCGCGGGAGGTCGAGGCGGATGGAGCGGGCCGCCGGGCCCTTCCCGATCACGATGTCGAGCTGGAAATCCTCCATTGCGGGGTACAGCACCTCTTCGACCGGGCGTGGCAGCCGGTGGATCTCGTCGACGAAGAGGACGTCGCCGTCGTCGAGGTTGGTGAGGATGGCGGCGAGGTCGCCCGCTCGTTCGAGAGCGGGCCCGCTCGTGGGCTGTAGGCGCACGCCCATCTCGGTGGCGATGATTCCCGCCAGCGAGGTCTTGCCCGTCCCGGGTGGCCCGGCGAAGAGCATGTGCTCGGCGGCCTGTTCGCGTCCCCGCGCCGCTTCCAGAAGGACCGACAGCTTCTCTTTGAGGCGCGCCTGGCCGACGAATTCATCGAGGTGACGCGGACGCAGAGAGGTCTCCTCGGCCTGTTCGGCAGGCTCGGCGGCTCCATGGAGCAGTTCCTCGCGCGTCCGTCCCTCGCGGGCGAGTTCCTCCCGGGGCACGGTCAGACCTGCCGGACGTTCAGGAGCTGGAGAGCTTCGCGAAGCAACTCCTCGACGGGCGCATCGTCGGGGAGCCGACCGACCACCTCACGGATCTCGTCGGCGCCGTAGCCCAATTCCGCGAGTGCGGCACGTACTTCGGCGCGGGGCGAAACCGACGCGGTCACTCCGGCCTCCAGGTCGATGTCGGGCACCACCAGGCGTTCCTGCAACTCCACCATCAGTCGTTTGGCCGTGCGGGGCCCCACCCCCGGAACGGCTGTGAGCGCGCTCTGGTCGTCATCGACGAGAGCGCGCCGCAACGCGGCCGGCGGGTGCACCGACAGGATCGCGAGGGCCAGCTTGGGTCCGACGCCGCTCGCCGCGATCAGGGCTTCGAACGTGTCGCGCTCATCGCGGGTGGGGAACCCGTAGAGGACGAGCGTGTCGTCGCGCATCTTCGTGTGAACGAACAGGAACGTCGGACGCCCCGGTTCCAGCGCCGGGACGGCTCCGAGGGGAACAGTCACGCGGTAGCCCACACCTCCGACGTCGACGATCACCTCACCCGTCGTGGAGCGCTCGAGGACCTCCCGCGTACCGACCCGATCATGAGCGGTCCTCACGGGCGAGGGCATCTCTGGCAACGGCGTCCTGAATCGCGGCGTCGAGACGCGAGATCCGGGCGGACCCGTTCTGGGAACCGTTCGGCGCGCGCACCGATGAGCTGTTCGTCGCATCGGGGGCCGATACCAACGCCCGCATCCGTGCTCCCCACAGGTGTGCCAGGGCCAGGGCCAGGGCGTCGGCCGCGTCGGGCGGACTCGGAGAGGTGTCGAGGTTCAGGGTGCGGGTCACCATCGTCTGGACCTGGCGCTTGTCGGCGGCTCCGTGTCCGGCCACCGCCAGCTTCACCTCGTTGGGGCTGTAGCAGGTGACCGGAATGCCGCGGCGTGCGGCGGTCGCCAGGGCGAGTCCACTGGCCTGTCCGACGGAGATCGCCGTGCGGACGTTGGCCTGGAACAGAACCCGTTCGACAGCCACCGAGCCGGGTCGGAGATCCTCGACGAGGTCTTCCAACCCGCCTTGGAGCGCGGCGAGTCGTTCGGGGAGGCCGTCGCCCGTCGGTGTGCGCAGGACGCCGTAGGCGACAGCCTGCGCTCCACCCCCCGCTGCGCCGTACGGCTCCGTAGCCACACCGCGACAGACCGGGGTCGATTCCGAGCACCAGCCCGTCGACCTCATGATCGAACATGGGTTCGATCCTACGGGGCGCTCCGCCTCCGGTGGCGGACCACCCGCCAGCACACGATGAGGACCACGCCGATCACGAGGACCGGCACGAGACGGCGGGCCACCGCACCACCACCCACGGCGACCAGATCCACCGGCTCTGCCGCAGCCCGCTCCCGAGTGGAGGAAGCAGAGGAAGGAGCAGGAGAAGCCTGCGAATCAGAGGAATCGGCCGGCGTGGACGGGGTGGCCCAGAGCTCCTCGAGGTTCTGGGCGAACTGTGCGAGGAGTCGGGCCGACACGTCCTCCATCACGCCCCGGCCGAACTGGGCCACCCGGCCCGACACGGTGAGGTCGGTGTCGATCGACACGCGTGTGCCGTCACCCTCGGGGCGCAGCTCGACGGTGACGTTCGCGCTCGCCTGGCCTTGCCCACGGGTCTCGCGGCCCTTGGCACTGATGACCAGGCGCATCCCGGCCTCGTCGACCTCGCGCATCGACGCCACACCCCGGTACGCCGTCGTGACGGGGCCCAACTTGACGGTCACGGTCCCCGTGTAGTCGTCACCGTCGACGTCGGTCAGCTGCGCACCCGGCAGACACGGAGCCACACGTTCTATGTCGAGCAACGTCGGCCACACCCGCTCGGGCGGTGCACTCACGGTGACGGTGTCGCTGATCTCCATTCGGCCTCCAGGGCTCGTAGTTCGTCCATGGTGTCGACGTCGACGGCGCTTCCTGTTCCGTCACACGCCACCTCGGAGACGGTAGTTCTCTCCAACAACTCTCTCGCTCCCCTGTCGCCGCTCAGATCGTCGAGATCGCTCCACAGTGAACGCGCAATGAGGACAGGATGGCCGCGTCGGGCTCCGTAGGTCGCAACGGCCAGACGGGCGCCGGACACAAACGCTTCGGACAGCCGCCGGTACGACTCCGCACCGATCAGCGGCTGATCGCCGAGGGCGAAACAACATGCCCCGACGGTGTGTCCGGTACCGCCCTCGCTCCCGATGTCGCTGTCGAGGCCGCGCAGCGCCGCCACCGCTGCCTGCATGCTCGTCGCCATCCCCTCTGCCGACCGGCGGTTCTCCACCACCGACACACCGGGATGATCGGCGGCGTGGAGCGCGGTGGGTGACGAGCGATTCGCCACGACGGCGATGACAGGAGTGCAGCCGGCCGCGACCGGAGCGTCGAGGGCCCGGCTCAGAAGCGACCGACCTCCCAGGGGGGCGAGCAGCTTGGGAATGGTCCGGTCGCCACCGTCCTCGACACCGCCGCCGCCGCCATCGCCGGCCCTCTCTTCGAGGCCTCCACCCACGAAACGTGTCCCCGCCCCCGCGGCGAGTACCGCCGCCGCCACGCGGGTTCCCCACGCGTCAATCCCCGCGGTATCGGTGGCCATGTCAGCCGAGGCTCGCCTCGACGGCGCGCTCGACCAGGACGCGGGCGAGATGTTCGCGGAACTCCGGCGAGGCGTGGAGGTCGGCGGGAGGTTCGCTGCCCTCAGACGCGAGCGCCGCGGCGTCGTGCGGCGTGGCGCCGGAGTCGAGCGCCTCCTCGGTGGCTCGGGCGCGGATCGGCGTGGGCCCCATGTTCACGAGGCCGACACGCCACCCTTCCCCGGACTCGGAAGGAGCAGACGAGGGGGCGGCGACGGCCGCGCCGACGATCGCCCAGTCCTGCGCGCGGCGCTGGAACTTCTCGAAGGCGAAACCGCCACGGTCGCTCTTCGGGATTCTGACCTCGCGCAGGAGCTCCTCGGGTCCGAGAGCCGTGTCGAGGAACCCGTGGAAGAAGTCGGCCGCGTCGACGTCGCGGTCTCCGTCGGCACCGGTGATGACGACCGTGGCGTCGAGCGCCATGAGCGCGGCCGGGAGATCGGAGGCCGGGTCACCGTGGGCGACCGAACCCCCAGAGTGCCCCGGTGGCGGACCTGGGGGTCGCCGACGCGGGTGGCCACGGCGGCGAGGAGCCCGCAGTGCCGGGAAACGAGCTCGTGCCGTTCCAGATCGTGGTGACGGGTGAGTGCACCCACCGCCAGGTGGTCGCCCTCGTCACGCACGTAGGAGAGCTCGCGGAGCCCACCGACGTCGACGAGCACGCCGGGGACCGCCAGCCGCAGCTTCATGAGCGGGAGCAACGACATGCCGCCGGCGAGCAGTTTCGCTTCGTCGCCGTGTTCGAGCAGTGCCGCCATAGCCCCCTCGGCCGTGTCGGCACGCACGTAATCGAACGCCGCCGGTATCACGACAACGCTTCGCCGGGGAGGCCTCCCGATGACGACGCGCCTGATGACGACGCCGCCGCGAGAGCTGCCGCGACGATGTTCTGGTAGCCGGTGCAGCGACAGAGGTTGCCTTCGAGGCCGTGGCGGACCGTCGACTCGTCGGGATCGGGGTTCTCCTCGAGTAGGGACACAGTGGCCATGACCATTCCCGCCGTGCAGAACCCGCACTGGAGTGCGTGGTTGTTCCGGAATGCCTCCTGCACGGGATGGAACCCTCCGGCGTCGTCCGTCGAGGGCGCGGCGCTTGCCGCCAGCCCTTCGATCGTCAGCACCCGCGAGCCGTCGGCCTGGACCGCGAGCATCGTGCAGGACTTCACCGACTCACCGTCGACGAGAACCGTGCAGGCACCGCACGACGACGTGTCACAACCGATCTTCGTACCCGTCAAGCCGAGAACGTCGCGCAGATACTGGACGAGCAGGAGCCGCGGCTCCACGGAGTCCGATCTGGCGCGGCCGTTGACTTCCAGCGCGATGTCGACCACCCCGATGTCGACCACCCCGATGTCGACCACCCCGATGTCGACCACCCCGTTGTCGACCACCCCGTTGTCGACCACCGGTGAATCCGGCGGACCCACCGACGGGTCCATCAGAGGACCCGATTCCCGGCTTCAGCGGTCATCAGGCACCCACGCTCTCGAGGACGTTGTCGGGGATGTCGAAGTTCCCGAAGACGTCCTGGACGTCGTCGTGATCGTCGAGTGCCTCGACCAGGCGCAGCACCGCTCGCGCTTCGGCCTCATCGGCGAGACCGACGGTCGACGTCGGGAGCATCGTGAGGTCACTGCTCTGCACCGGGTACCCGCCGGACTCGAGTGCTTCCCGTACCGCGTGGACGTCGGACGGGCTCGTGGTCACTTCGTAGATGTCGCCCTGTGCTTCGACGTCTTCGGCACCGGCATCGAGTGCCGCCAGCATGACATCGTCTTCCGAACCCGCCGACGCCTCCAACGTGACGACGCCCTTGCGCTCGAACTGCCATGCCACCGATCCCGGCTCGGCAAACGACCCACCGTTTCGGACGAAGAGGTTCTTGATTTCCGCTCCCGTGCGATTCCTGTTGTCGGTGAGGCACTCCACGTAGAGCGCCACACCGTGGGGTGCGTAACCCTCGTACTTGACTTCCTCGTACGTGACGCCTTCGAGTTCGCCGGTGCCGCGCTTGACGGCCCGCTCGATCGTGTCGACGGGAACCGAGTTGTCACGCGCTTTTTGCACCATGGTGCGAAGCGTCGGATTGCCGTCGACGTCACCGCCGCCCTGCCGTGCGGCCACCTCGATCTGTTTGATCAACTTGGCGAAGAGCTTGCCGCGGGCCTTGTCGGCGGCGCCCTTCTTGTGCTTGATGGAATGCCACTTGGAATGTCCGCTCATGCGGTCACCTCGGAGAGGAACTGCTCATGGAGCCGCAGGTCGTCGGCCAGCTCCGGATGGAAGGTCGTCGCCCGGACCGGACCGGACGCGACGTACACGGGATTCCCGTCGTGGAGGGACCGAACCTCCACCCCTCGACCGGTCCGTTCGATGACGGGAGCGCGGATGAACACCCCCGGAAACGTACCGCCTGGAAGTCCGACGACCGTGAGCGGGGCCTCGAACGACGCGGGCTGTGGGCCGTAGGCGTTGCGTCGAACCGTACAGTCGAGAACCGACATCACCCGCGGGTCTCCGTCGACGTCCCGGGCGTCGGACACCTCGGACGCCAGCAGGATCAACCCGGCGCATGTCGCCAGAACCGGAGTTCCCGCGTCGATCCGCTCACACAGCACATCGAGCAGCCCGGCAGTGTCGAGGAGCTTGCGCATCGTGGTGGATTCACCGCCGGGGAGAACCAGTGCGTCGGTTCCACCCAGGTGCGAAGGAGTCCGCACCTCGACGACAGTGGCGCCGAGCGCCTCGAACATCTCCCGGTGTTCCCGAAACGCTCCCTGGAGCGCGAGGACCCCGACCTTCAGCGACATGTGCGCGCCGACTCCCTGATCGCGCCGGGACGAAGGCGCGACACCACCACCTGTGCTGTCACCACCCGCGCTCGGCCAGGTGGGTGTCGATCTCGTCGGCGGCGAGTCCGAGCATCGGAGAACGCAGACCCCGCGACACCTTGGCGATGATGGCAGGGTCGCTGTGGTGCGTCGTGGCCTCCACGATCGCCTTGGCCCGGGTCGCCGGATCCTCGCTCTTGAAGATCCCGCTTCCGACAAACGTCGCTTGGGCACCGAGCTGCATGACGAGCGCCGCGTCGGCCGGAGTGGCGATACCACCGGCACAGAAGAGCGGAACGGGCAGCTCGCCGCGCGACGCGACCTCGCGGACGAGGTCGACCGGCGCCCGCAGTTCCTTGGCGCGGCGGTAGAGCTCGGCGTCGTCGGCAACGGTGAGAGCGCGGATGTCGCCGAGTATCGAGCGCAGGTGACGAACCGCCTGGACGATGTCGCCGGTGCCCGCCTCGCCCTTGGAGCGGATCATGGCGGCTCCTTCGGAGATCCGCCGGAGGGCCTCACCCAGGTCGGTGGCGCCGCAGACGAACGGCACCGTGAAGGCCCACTTGTCGACGTGGTGAGCCTCGTCGGCAGGAGTGAGCACCTCGCTCTCGTCGACGTAGTCGACACCGAGGGACTCGAGAACCTGCGCTTCGGCGAAGTGACCGATCCGGCACTTGGCCATGACCGGGACCGTGACAGCGGCCTGGATCTCCTCGATCATCCCCGGATCGCTCATCCGGGCGACTCCCCCGTCACGCCGGATGTCGGCGGGAACCCGTTCGAGGGCCATCACCGCCACCGCTCCGGCGTCTTCGGCGACACGCGCCTGGTCGGGGTCGACCACGTCCATGATCACACCGCCCCGCAGCATCTCGGCCAAACCGCGTTTGACGCGTGCCGTGCCGGTCGTGTGTGTTCCCGCTGGGTTGTCGCTCACACCCTCATGGTACCGGGAGCGCCCGCGGACGATCCGGGCGTTACCGCACACTCGTGCCCGCCGGCCGGGTCAGCCCGCGGGAGTTTCGGTCGCTTCAGCGGGTGGAGCCGCGGGCTCCACGACGACCTCGGTGTCGATCTGCGGGAGGGTGATCCAGGTGCGCCCGGGCGGAAGCAGGATGATCTCGCCGGCGGCGTCACGGTATTCGGTCTGCGCGTCGAGATCGGCCCGTGACCACCCGCCGCGGATCAGCTTTCCCTGGCTCAGGACCCACGCCTCCGCGCTTCCCACCACGGTTCCCTTGGCGCCTTCGACTCCGACGCCACCGTTGTAATCGATGAACTGGATGATGAGGTTCGGAGTGCCGATCTGCTCACCGTCGGGACCGAACTGGGGTTCGCCACCCGTGGAGCGGAGGAACTCGCCGCGCTCGGCATCCCAGTCGTAGCGGGCGACATAGCTCCCGCCGTCGACACCGCCGTAGTCGATCGTGACCGAGGCGACGTCCTCGCCGCCGGTGGATCCACCGAAGGTCTCACCTTCATCGAGATAGCGCAACAACGGCAGGGGCGGCGCGGGGTCTTCGGCCAGCTTCCAGAACTCGGCCGGTCGTCCGTAGAGGTTGTGGGGGGCGCTCCGGTCGGGTGACCGAAACAGGGCGGGCTCGAGGACTCCCTCGTCGAAGGCCTGGACGGGAGCCGCGTTGAGAGCGGCCACCGCCTCGGGAACACCCCCGGAGTAGACGAACAGGCCGCCGAGTGGCCAGACGAGGTCGGGGTCGGTGAAGCGCACCGAGCGGATCGGCCCGACGATCTCGGGCGAGGTGGAGTTGAAGACGGCGAGAAAGCGTGTTGCCTGCCCTTCCACCACCTCCTCCCAGACGATGTCGGCCTCCGCCAGACCGTTCTGAGGGCGTGCGTCGGGGTTGTTGTCGATCTTGACCGAGAGAGCCGGGCGCGAGGCCGCCTCGCCGTCGGGGTCGGGCAGTCCCGTGAGCGGTGCCGTGAGACCCGAGGGCTGGGTCGTGGTCGGACCGTCACCGGTGGCCGTGGCCTCCTTGCTCGAACCGGAACAGGCCGCGGCGACAAGAGCGAGCGCGACGAGCACCGACGTCAGAAGAACGGAACGGGCGGAACGGGAATGTGTCGGCACGCGATCTCCCTCGTGTGTGCGGTACGTCACATCTCCTCCAGGATCCGGATCCGCTCCTCGAGCGGCGGATGCGTCTGGAACAGGCGGTTCATCTTGGCCTGCTTGTGGCCCTCCTCTTCGTCGAGCGGCGACTCGATCCAGAGTTGGGCGGTGGCCTTGGTGGCCGAGCGGACGACCGTCTGGTCTTCCTTCAGCTTCTCCAGGGCGGAGATGAGCCCCGGAGGATACCGAGTGAGCTGCACACCGGACGCATCAGCCAGTAGCTCGCGTTGTCGGGACACTGCGAACTGCATGATCCGGGCGATGATGGGCGCCAGTACCAGCATGATGAGCGCGAACACGAGCAGCAGTCCGCCCGCAGCCCCACCCGAGTTGTTCGACCTACGGCGCCCGCCGCCCAGCCACATCATTCGGAAACCGAGGTCGGCGAGTAGCGCCACGACGCCCACCATCGTGACGGCGATGGTAGAGACGAGGATGTCGTAGTTCTTCACGTGGCTGAGCTCGTGGGCCAGCACACCTTCGAGCTCCACGCGGTTCATCTTCTCGAGCAGTCCCGTCGTGACCGCGAGCGCAGCGTGTTTCGGGTTGCGGCCCGTGGCGAAGGCGTTGGGTGCAGGGTCGTCGACGATGTAGAGGCGTGGCTTCTCGAGACCGCCGGCGATGCACAAGCCGTCGACGAGGTTGTGGTATCGGGCGAACTCCTCGCGAGAAGCAGGGCGTGCCCGGCTGGCCCTGAGGGCGATGGCGTCGGACTTGAAGTACGCCCCCCACGTCAGCAGCATCGCCACAACGAACGCGACGACGATCCAGACGGGTCCGTAGCCGAAGGCGATGTCGAAGGCCGTGACGACGCCGACGATCAGCACGACGAAGCCCGCCATGATGAAGAACGTCTTGCGTTTGTTCGACGCGATCTGGTCGTAGATGTTTCTGCGGTCCTGCGAATAGGCGACGCGAGCGAATGGACGATGCGGGAGCCGGCCTGTGATCAGGCCCGGCTCAGAACTCCACCTGGACCGGCCCGGTGCTCTCCGGGTCGGCCTCGAAGTACTCCCGCTCGGTGAAATGGAACATGCCCGCCATGATGTTGGCCGGGAAACTCTGGATCCTCGTGTTGAACGCCAGTGCCGAGTCGTTGAAGAACTGGCGGGCGTACGCGATGCGGTCCTCGGTGGAGGTGAGCTCCTCCTGGAGGTTCAGGAAGTTCTGGTTCGCCTTGAGATCGGGATACGCCTCGGCGACGGCGAAGAGCGACTTCAGTGCCCCTTCGAGGACGTTCTCGGCGTTGGCCTGATCGTGGGCGCCCTGGGCGTTCATGGCCTGGTTGCGCGCCTGGGTGACCTGCTCGAAGGTCTCCTTCTCGTGAGCGGCGTAGCCCTTGACCGTCTCGACCAGATTCGGGATCAGGTCGTACCGGCGCTTGAGTTGTACGTCGATCTGGGACCAGGCGTTGTCCACGCGGTTGCGGTCGCGGACCAGTCGGTTGTACATGAAGACCAGCGCGAGGATCAGCAGAACGACGATCACGGCGACGATGATGAGAGCGGTCACGGAATCTCCCCTTCAGAGGTCGAGGGCGCCCTACGACGCTCCATCATACGGTGACCACCCTCGGGCTCCAGCCATCCGGTCCGGTCATGGGGCGGAAACAGGGACTAGTACCGATTCGTAGATCTCCAGGTACCGCTCCGCGAGGTTGTCCATCGAGAATTCCTCCGCGCGGGCCGCACCTGCGACACGCAGTCGCTCCGCCAGGTCCGAATCCGTGAGCGCGCGGCGGAGACCGTCGGCCAACGCCTCGGGGGCGCGCGGCTCGACGAGGACGGCCTCCCGACCATCACGTGCGACCCGACGGTACCCGTCGATGTCACTCGCCACGACGGGCGTACGGGCGGCCATGGCTTCCACGAGCACGATGCCGAACGACTCACCCGAGACCGAGGGAGCGCAGAACACCGAGGCGCCGCGCAGTCGGCGGGCGAGCTCGCGGTCGTCGATCAGGCCCAGCCAGCTCACTCCGTCGGGTGCCGACGCCCGGAGATGCTGCGTGTCGGGGCCCTCCCCCGCCACCCAGAGGTCCGCCAGATCTCCGAGGCTCCGGTAGGCGTCCAGCAGAACCCCGAGACCCTTCCGCGGCTCATGGCGGCCCACGAACATGATCGAGGGACGCTCTGCGGGCCACGGAGACGCTGAGGCGAAGCGGCCGACCTCCACTCCATTGGGCAGGAGTAGACACTCACCGCTGATCTGCGCCAGCGCCGTCTCACGAGCCTCCTCCGACACGGCCACCGCTGCGGAGAGCCGTCGGCGATACCGCCGCGTGAGCGGCCGGCCGATCAGGTATGCGCGACTCGGATCGCCCGAAACGTGGAAGGTCCCCACGATGGGCCACGCCCCGTCGATGAGCGTGGAGATCGTGGGGCCGGGTACGAACGGCTCGTGAAGATGGACGACATCGGGGTCGATGTCGCGCAGGGCGTCGCGCGTGCGACGCGCCACCGCCGGACCCGGGGCGATCGGTGCGATCGAGCCGTTGGTGGGGAGGCCCGTGGTGGCACCGACGGTGACGACGCCGGGCTCGGGCGGCGGCCCGTCGCACGGGCCGACGACGCGCGCGTCGACGCCGCGGGCGCGCAGCGCCCGGGCGAGCCCGAGGACCTGCCCCTGCACACCGCCGGGTATCGACAACGAGTAGGGACAGATGATCGCGACTCTCATCTCCAGAACTCTCTCACGTCGATCACACCCATCAGGCCCACACGTCGGACAGACGCGTGGGCAGGAACCGGCGGCGCGTCGTTCGGTCGCTCGGCCAGTTCGGCTGCATCATGTGCCACTGCTCGGGCGCCACCCGGATGAGATCCTCGAGCTCGAACGCGAGCCGCTGCGTGAGCTCGACGATGTTGTCGCGGAGCTTCCCCTGTCGGGTCGTCTCGAGTGGAGGGCGCACCACCGCATGATGCCCGCCGCCGGCACGAAAGTACACGGCGGAAGGAAACAACGGTGCCCCGGTCCGCAGCGCCAGAAGGGCGGGCCCGGAGGGAAGCGTGGTTCTTTCACCGAAGAACTCGACCTCGACGCCGTCGCCACTGAGATCGCGGTCGCACAGGAGAGCCAGGGCCTTGCCCTCACGCAGCGTCCGGAGGGCGGAGGTGCCGACGTCAGGACCGAGGGGTATGACTTCCACGCCGATGGCCCTGCGCACGGACACGAACCACTCGAGCAGTTCCGGAGGTTCCACCCTCTCGACGACGGCTGTGAGGGGATGGCCCTGCGATGTCATCCAGAGCGCCGCGGCCTCCCACCCCCCGAGGTGGGGAAGGGCCAGGATCGCTCCGTCACCCCGGGCGGTCGCCTCCGCGATGGGCTCGAAACCCTCGATGCTGAAGCCGGCGATGACCTCGTCGGGCCGGGTCGGCAGTCGGAACAGCTCGAGCCAGTAGCGACCGTAGGATTCGAACGCCGCTGCCACCGACCGTCGGGTGGCGAGCTCACCGCGGCGCCGCCCGTACGCGCGCTCGAGGTTGCGCCGCACGATCCGGCGACGCTCCGGCTGGGCCACCGACAGCATCCGACCGAGCGTGCGCGCCGCCGGCTCGCCCACCCGGACGGGAACACGCTGCGCGAGCTCTGCGGCGGTTCGGTATGCGAGATAGGCCAACCGGTCCGTCGGCCGGGCCACGTCGACCACGCCGTCAGGTCCCGCCGACGGCCCGTGCGGGCGCGCTCGGGTATGCCAAGGCGTCAGGGCCGCGTGCGGCGACCGGCCCGGGTGCGCTCGCGTCGGGCACGACTCGATCCGGGGCGGGGCTCCCACCAACGGCGCCTCGGTGAGTCTTCACCGGTGACCTCACGCCGGTGACGGATCCGTCGCGGTTCGCGCGGGGGGCCGGCCTGCCGCCATACCATGATGAAGCGCTGCCCGACCGTGAACGCGCTCAGGACGAGCATGATCCACAGGACGGGGACGAGAACGCCGAAGGCGAGGCCCACGCCGAGCAGGATCATCCGCTCGGCGCGCTCCATGAGGCCGCCCTTGGCGGTGAGACCGAGCGATTCCGCCTTGGCGCGCTCGTAGGAGATCGTGGCTCCGAGCGCGGCCACGGCAAAGGCGAGGATCGGGAGGTAGGCACTCTCGGCCGCCAGGTACCAGGCGACGCCACCGAGCAAGAGGGCATCGGAGACGCGATCGGCGACCGAGTCGAAGAACGATCCCCGGGGGCCGGCGTTTCCACTGCCGCGGGCGACGGTTCCGTCGAGGACGTCGAGAAGACCGCTGACAACGAGCCCGACCACACCCCAGATCAGGTTTCCGGTACCGATCAGAACGGCCGTGACGATCGACGCCATCAGTCCCAGCACCGTGAGGAGGTTGGCCGTCACCCCGATGCGTCGTAGGCCCGCGCCGATCGGGGTCAGGCCCTGTTGCACTCCGTTGCGGAGACGTCCGTCGAGCATCTGGCGCTTCCTCGGTCGCGCGAGCAGGTGCCGTCGGACCAGAGTGCTCGCGTTCGCGAGCAGAGTAGCAGGCCTGCTCGGAGCACGCAGACATCCGAGCCCTCAACGATGAGGGGACACCTGCCCGGCATACACTCGCCGGGCTCGCGATCGGCTGGAGGTGTCGTGAAACCGGTGACCACGGACAGGATTCGCAACGTCGCCCTCGTCGGACACGGGGGCGCGGGCAAAACGACTCTCGCCGAAGCGATGCTCCTCGAGTCGGGAACGATCAAGCGGGCCGGCTCGGTCGAGGACGGCACCTCGGTGTGCGACTTCGACCCCGAGGAACAGCGACGGGGCATCTCCGTCTCGCTCGCCGTCGCCCCGCTGGCGTTCGACGACCACAAGGTGAACCTGATCGACACGCCGGGCTACGCCGACTTCGTGGGCGACGTCGCCGCCGGGTTGCGCGTCGCCGATCTCGCCATCTTCGTGGTGTCGGCAGTCGAGGGTGTCGAGGTCGGCACCGAGACGGCCTGGCGCCTCGCCGAGGCGGAGAACATCCCACGAGCGGTCTTCATCACGAAGCTCGACCGCGAGCGGGCGTCCTTCGACAGAACGCTGGCGGCACTGAAGAGCGCGTTCGGAAACGGGATCGCGCCTCTCGAGCTCCCAATCGGCCAGGAGAACGACTTCCGCGGTGTCATCGACCTGTTGGAAGACCGCGCGCGCACGTATTCCGACGGCACGGCGACCGAAAGTCCGATCCCCGAGGAACTCGCCTCGACGGAACATGAGGTTCACGAGGCGCTCGTCGAGGGAATCGTCGTGGGCGACGACGCCCTCATGGAGCGGTACCTGGCCGACGAGGAGGTCGACGTGGGCGAACTGGCGCACGCCCTGGCCTCGGGAATCGCCTCGGCCGACGTCTTCCCGGTGCTGTGCGGGAGCGGGTCGGAGCACGTCGGCATCGATCGTCTTCTCCGCTTCATCATCGACGAGGGTCCGGCACCCACCGACCAGGGTGGGCCACCGGCGGCCCTCGTCTTCAAGACGGTCGCCGACCCGTACGTCGGTCGCGTGAACCTGTTCAAAGTCCTGGCCGGGCCCGTTCGCGTCGATGACCACCTCACGAACGTGCGAACTGGAGCCGACGCGCGCCTCCACCAGATCACGACGATTCGCGGCAAGGAACAGGAGCCCGTGAGCGAAGTGCCCGTCGGCGATCTGGCTGCCGTCGCCAAGCTGACCGACACCACGACCGGGGACCTCCTCACCGCGCCGGGTTCCACGGCCACGGCCGAGCCACTCACGACACCCGTACCGGTACTCGCGACGGCGATCCGCGCCACGTCGAAGGCCGATGACGACAAGCTCGCCACGGCACTGCACCGTCTCGACGACGAAGACCCGTCGTTGCAGGTCCGTCGCAACGATCGCACGCACCAGGTGGTGCTCCGCGGCATGGGTGAAACACACCTCTCCCTCGCCATCGCACGATTGCACGACAAGTTCGGGGTGGAGGTCGACGAGGAGCCCGTGAAGGTCGAATACCGCGAGACGGTGACCGGTACGGCCGAAGCCGAGGGGAAACACAAGAAGCAGAGCGGAGGACACGGGCAGTTCGGCGTGGCGACCATCCGCCTCGAACCGGGACCGCCCGGCACCGGCCTGGAATTCGTCGACGCCGTCGTCGGGGGCGCGATTCCCCGCCCGTTCATTCCGGCAGTCGAGAAGGGGATCCGCGAGGCGATGGAGCACGGAGGCGTGAGGGGGTTCCCGGTCGTCGACGTGAAGGTGACCCTCCTCGACGGCAAACACCACAGCGTCGACTCGAACGAGATGAGCTTCAAGATGGCGGGCTCATTGGCGTTCCGTTCCGCGATGGCCGACGCCCATCCGGTCGTCCTCGAACCCATCAGCGAGCTCGTGGTCACGGTTCCCGATGAGTTCCAGGGCGATGTCATGGGTGATCTCAACGCCAAGCGGGGTCGCATCCAGGGCTCCGCGTCGCTGGGCCGGGGTGACGCGGAGATCGTGGCCCACGTGCCGACATCGGAACTCCAGCGCTACGCCATCGACCTTCCCCCCCCACGCTCGATGACCCACGGGCGTGGGACGTTCACGGTGAGTCACGACGGCTACGAGCAGGTTCCCGCCCACCTCGTCGACAGGCTGTCAGCCGACGACTAGCCGGCCTCCGAAGCCGCCCCCGACCCTGCCTCCGAGGCTGCCCCGCCGGGGAGCCCGTAGGCGGACCAGTCCTCGGGGTTCTCCTCGGTGTAGGAACCCAGGATCTCGCCGTCGACTCCGTCGAGCTCCACGAGCCCACGGGTTCGCGGTGGGGACTCCGCCGAGTAGACGAGAATCCGCCACGTCGGTCGGCTGCGCAGCCCCCGCCAGGCCAACTGCGCCGAAGCGTGACCCACGGGCATCCCGACGGCACGGTTCGCCCGTGCCAGCGCCTCCGTCTGGTCGACGCGCAGGTGCCAACCCGCCACGAAATGGTACGCGGCGATGAGCACCAGGACGACGGTCGCCACGAGCAGCGCCGACGTGGCCCCCAGCGCCCAGGCGCCGGCGCAGACGACCGCCACGAGGAGATACAGCGTGCCCGCGATGCGTCGGCGCGCGATGTCGGGAAACGTGTATGGCCCGACGAAGGCCGTGACGTCGAGATCCTCGGGAAGCGTGTCCGGGGAATCGCTCACCGGGAGGGCCACGCGGCTCGGAGCTTCTCGTAACTCGTTCGGAGGTCTTCGGGCATGACACGAGTCTCGGCCACCGTCGTCATGAAGTTTGTATCGGCGCTCCATCGCGGCAGGACGTGAACGTGCAGGTGGCCGGGTACGCCGGCACCGGCCGCCCGTCCCAGGTTCACGCCGACGTTGATCCCCTCCGGATGGAAAGCTGCCTTGACCGCCACCGTGGCGTCCCGGACCATGGCCATCAGGCTGGTGAGCTCAGCGTCGTGCAGCTCCTCGAGCTCGGCGACCCGACGAAGCGGCGCCACCATGCAGTGCCCACACGAGTACGGGAACGCGTTCATGACCGCGAACGCAACGTCGTCGCGAGCCACCACGAGCGCTTCGTCAGGATCCGCCGCCGCGAGACGCTCGAAGAGGTCTCCGGTCGCCCCCGTGACTTCCGCCTCTTCGGTGACGTACGCCGCGCGCCAGCCGGCCCACATCCGCTCGAGACTCATGTGCGCTGCGCGACGACGTCGGCTGCCAGCCGCTCGACGAAGTCGTCGAGGGACACGTCGCGCTCGGGGTCGTCGACGCCTCGCTCGTTCACACCGACCGTGCCGGCTTCCGCATCGGCATCACCCACCACGAGAACGTAGGGAACCTTGGCCACCTTGGCATCACGGACCCGCGCACCGAGCGAATCGTGAAAAGCCTCCACAAGCTCGGCACGGTAGCCCTCCGACACGAGCCGATCCACGACGCGCCGTGCATAGGGATCGTGGCGATCGGCCACGGGGAGAACCGTCACCTGCACCGGAGCGAGCCAGGTGGGGAACGCTCCCGCGAAGTGCTCGACGAGCAACCCGAAGAAGCGCTCGATCGTGCCCAGGAGCGCCCGGTGGATCACGATCGGCTGGTGGCGCTCGTTGTCGGCACCCACGTATTCGAGTTCGAAGCGCGCCGGGAGCTGGAAATCCACCTGGAGCGTCGAGAGCTGCCACCGCCGCCCGATGGCGTCGCGCACGTGGATGTCGATCTTCGGTCCGTAGAAGGCTCCTTCGCCCTCCGCGATCTCGTAGGGAATCCCTGAATCCGAGATGGCCTCCACCAGTGCCGACGTCGCCAGTTCCCAGTCGCTCTCCGCGCCGACGGACTTTCCTTCGGGGCGCGTCGAGAGGTCGGCTTCGAATTCCTCGAAGCCGAACGACCGCAAGAGTCGCGTCACGAACTCGATCAGCTCGACGAGCACGTCGACGATCTGGTCGCGCGTGCAGAAGATGTGGCTGTCGTCCTGCGTCATACCGCGTACGCGCAACAAGCCGTGAAGCACTCCCGAGCGCTCGTACCGGTACACAGTTCCGAGCTCGAAGATCTTCATCGGGAGATCGCGGTACGAGCGCGTGTGTGAGCGGAAGATGAGCATGTGAAATGGACAGTTCATCGGTTTCGGGTAGTACGTCGAGCCCTCCAACTCCATCGGTGGGTACATGTTCTCGGCGTAGAAGTCGAGGTGGCCGCTCGTCTCCCAGAGTCCCGACTTGGCAACGTGTGGCGTGAAGACCAGCTCGTAGCCCGCGGCCTCGTGTTCGGCCCGCGAGTGGTCCTCCATGATGCGGCGCACAGTCGCACCCTTCGGGTGCCAGAGCGCCAGCCCCGCTCCGAGCTCCTCGGGGAACGAGAAGAGATCGAGCTCCGCACCCAGGCGACGGTGGTCGCGGCGCTCCGCTTCGGCGAGGCGCTCGAGGTGCTCCTCGAGCGCTTTCGTCGACTCCCACGCCGTGCCGTAGATCCTCTGGAGCATCGGCCGGCTCTCGTCGCCGCGCCAGTACGCCCCTGCGACGTGCTGCAACGCGAACGCGCCGAGGCGACCCGTGGAGGGAACGTGCGGGCCTCGACAGAGATCGACGAAGTCGCCGACATCCTCACCGTCGCTTCCGGTGCGTGGGTTGCGGTACAGCGAGATCACGCTTCCCTCACCCACCTCCGAATCGTCGACGCGCTCGATGATCTCCCGCTTCAGCGGCTGGTCGGCGAACACCGCCAGGGCTTCGTCGCGGTCCACTTCTTCGCGGACGAACTCCTCGTCGGCGGCGACGATCTCGCGCATCCGGTTCTCGATCCGCTCGAGATCACTGTCCGAGAAGTGGGCGCCCCCGGGAAGCTCGAAGTCGTAGTAGAAGCCGTCGTCGATCGCCGGGCCGATCGCGAACAGAGCCCCCGGGAACAGATCCGTCACGGCCTGGGCCAGCACGTGGGCGGTCGAGTGACGCAGCACCTCGCGCCCCTCGTCGGAGGCGGGAGTGATGATGGCCACCGAGGCGTCGGAGGTGATGGGGCTGTCGAGGTCGACCCACTCCCCGTCGACCCTGGCTGCCAGGGCGTCACGAGCCAGGCGTCGGCCGATTCCGTGCGCGATCTCCCCGGGCGTGACCCCGGCGGGGTGCGTCTGTTCGGTGCCGTCGGGCAGCGTGATCGTGAGGTCGCTCACCGGCGGGCGACGTTAGCAGTGGCCCCCGGCCGTACCGGCCCGGAATCGTCGGCTACGGCGCCGGTGGCGCGACGGCCGATCAGGGCGATGAGGGCTCGAGAGGTTTCTCCAGATCGAGCCCTAGCAGGGCTCCGAGCTCACGAAGGGTCGTCGGGGCGGACTCGTCGGATCCGCCCGACAGAACCGCGCTGGCCAGGTCGTCGAGTGCCTCGAGCGCGCGTGGTGCGTCGAGGTCGTCGTCGAGAGCAGTTCTCACGCGCGCAGCGAAGGGCCGTGGGTCGGGACCGTTTTCCCTGGTGACCGCCGCGACGAGGCGATGCAGAAGGGCGTTTCCCTCTTCGATGTCGGTGTCGTACCACTCGAAGCCGGCACGGTAGTGGTGGCGCAACAGAGCGAGCCTGATCGCGCGCGGATCCGCGATGTCGAGGAGGTCACTCACGAACACGAGGTTTCCGAGCGACTTCGACATCTTCTCGCCCTCGTAGTTCACCATCGCCGAGTGCATCCAGTGCCGGGCGTACGGCTCGCCCGAGAGCGCCTCGCTCTGGGCGATCTCACTTTCGTGGTGAGGGAAGATCAGATCCGTGCCGCCGCCGTGGAGATCGAGCGTGGGTCCGTGCTCGTGCATCGCCATCGCCGAGCACTCGATGTGCCATCCCGGGCGTCCGACTCCGAAGGGCGCCCGCCAGGCCGGCTCGTCGGGGCCCGACGTCTGCCACAGGACGAAGTCGAGGGGGGCGCGACGACTGGCATCGTCGGGGTTGCCGCCCCGCGCGCGGGCCAGGCGAATCATCTGGTCTTCGGAATAGTGCGAGAGCTTCCCGTACTCGGGAAACGAGGACACGTCGTAGTACACGGTGCCGTGGGTCAGGTACGCGTGTCCCGCTTCGAGGAGTCGACTGACGAGATCCTCGATGAGAGGAACGGCGTCGGTGGCTCGCGGTTCTGACACCGGCGGGCGCATCCCGAGTGCATCCATGTCGGCGCGGAACCGCTCCATCTCGGACGCGGCCAACTCGAGGTACGGGACACCGAGCTCGCGGGCCTTCGGGAGGATCGAGTCGTCGACGTCGGTGACGTTGCGGACCATCCGTACGTCGTGGCCCAGTTCCTCCAAACGTCGGATCAAGAGGTCGTAGGCAAGATAGGTCGCTGCGTGGCCGAGGTGGGTGGAGTCGTACGGCGTGATGCCACAGACGTACATGCGCACGACCGAGGGCGGTTCGAAGGGAACGACCTCGCGCCGGGCGGTGTCGTACAGGCGCAGTCCCACTCAGGGCTCGATGCCGCGAAGAGCGACGCTCCCCCGTCCGTGGTGACGGAGGTTCGCCGTGAGCAAGACGGCGGCGAAAGCCTCGAGGCCCACGGAGTTGTTCAACGAGCCACCGTCGAAGGCGCGCACGCCGGGTATCGATGACACGAGCTCGATGACGGTGGCGCGTGCACCGTCGTCGTCGCCCACGACGGTGATGTCGTCTTCCATCTCCGAATCCAGATCGGCGAAAACCGCCGCAGGAACGTGATGGAAGGCCGCTGTGACGTGGGCCGCCGGCGCCGCGGCCTGGACGGCCAGGGCCACCGAACCCTCGTCGGGCATCACGGCCCGGAATTCATTGCGGATCTTCTCCAGCCCGTTGGCCATCGACACCACCGTCTTGCCCGCAAGTGCCTCCGCGTGGGCTGCCGCCGTGTCGGCGGCGGCCTCCCACGCGACAGCGATGACCACGATCTCACAGGCGGCCGCCTCCTCGTTGTGGGCCGCTCGGAGCGTTGCGACGCGATCGCCCCAGCGCTTGCGGAGCTCCTCGACGATGCCCTTGGCCCTTTCCGGGTCGCGCGAGCCCACGACGACGTCGTGACCGACAGCGGCCAGTCGCGCCGCCAGGCCTCGTCCTGCGGGACCCGTGGCCCCGAATATCCCGATCTCCACGGCCTCTAGACTGGCAGACGACGCGAGGTCGTCTCGCAGCGGATATGACCGGTGACTCTGCTCATCGTTCCCGCTACCGCGGCTGGCGCCGCTCCGGTCATGACGCGACGCAGTTGTCGCCGAGGAGGATCCGGAGCTCCGCATAGAGGCCGTTTCCGGAATCGACGACGAACTCGTCTCCGAGCTGCACGACCGTGGTCTTGTCGGGCCCCTCGAGATGCACGTACACGGGGCTGTCGCCCGGGTGCTCGAGTAGCAACGTCTTGAGCCTGTCGACCCGCTCGGGGGCCAGTGAGCCGACCGGCACACGCAACCGGACCGGAGGTCCGCTGTCGTAGACGAGATCCGGAGCCGTGATCTCCATCGCGATGATCTTCGGTTGGTCATCGCGTCGGTCGATGCGGCCCTTGACGCACACGATCTCCCCGTCGGCGTCGTCGTGCAGCAGGTGTCCGAAAGCGGCCATCGTCTTCGGAAAGACCATCACCTCGAGCGCGGCGTCCATGTCTTCGAGGGTGAACGTCGCCATGAAGTCGCCACGCTTCGTGTAGCGCCGCGTGAGCGCCGTGACGACGCCGGCCGTCGTGCGCATCTCGCCCTCACGCACTTCCCGGAGTTCCGCGAGACCGCACTCGACATAGCGCCGAAGCGAGCGCTGTGCCGCCAGCATCGGATGCTCACTCACATACAGGCCGAGCATCTCCTTTTCGAGCGCCAGGCGCTTCTTCTTGTCGAATTCCACGTCGGGTATCGGCTCCCGTTCCCCGAAGCCCGCGCCGCTCTCGAGATCACCACCGACGTCGCCGAACAGGCTCATGATTCCGGCATCGCGCTCGCGCCGACGGGCGAGGGTGCGGTCGACGATCTGCTCGTAGACCTGCAGCAAGCCCTGGCGGGGATGGCCCAGGGAGTCGAAGGCGCCCGCCTTGATCTGCGATTCGACCGTCCGCTTGTTGAGGACCGTCGGGTCGACACGCTCACAGAAATCGTAGAAGTCGGCGAACGGGCCGTTCTCGCGGCGTTCTTCGATCATCAGGCCGACGAGGCCTTCCCCCACGTTGCGCACCGCCGACATCCCGAACCGGATCGAACCGTCGCGCACGGTGAAATCGCTCTCCGACGCATTGACGTCGGGAACCTGCACGTCGATGTCGAGTTGACGTGCCTCGTTGAGGTACACGGCGCTCTTGTCCTTGTCGCCCTTGACACTCGTGAGCAGAGCTGCGAGGTACTCCTTGGGATGGTTCGCCTTCAGCCAGGCCGTCTGGTAGGCGACGTAGCCGTAGCCGAACGAGTGCGACTTGTTGAACGAGTAGTCGGCAAAGGGTTCGATGATGTCGAACATCTCTTCGCCGAAGGCACGGTCGTGGCCCTGGGCGACGCATCCTTCGACGAACTTCGAGCGGTGCTGCGCGATCAGTTCCCTGATCTTCTTGCCCGTGGCCTTCCGCAGGTTGTCGGCCTCTTCGAGCGTGTACCCCGCGAGCCGCTGAGCGACACGCATCAGCTGCTCCTGGTAGATCATCAGCCCGTAGGTGGGTTCGAGGATGTCCTCCAGGCTCTCGTGGTAGTAGGTGACGGGCTTGCGGCCGTTCTTGCGGTCGGCGTAGTCGAGATGCATGTTCGACTCCATCGGCCCGGGCCGGTAGAGCGCCACGAGCGCACAGATGTCTTCGAACGACGTGGGCGCGAGCGATCGCATCAGCGACCGCATCGGGCCACCCTCGAGTTGGAAGACGCCGATGGAGTCGCCCGAACGCAGCATCTCGAAGGTCTTGTCGTCGTCGAGCGGGATCGCGTCGATGTCGGGGCGCTCTCCCGTGGTCACCTCCACGAGATCGAGAGCGATCTCCATGACGTCGAGGTTGCGCAACCCCAGGAAGTCCATCTTCAGCAGACCGAGGTCCTCGACCCCGTGCATCTCGTACTGGGTGACGATCGGCGCGTCCTCGAGATCGCCTCCCGGTTGCGGCTTGCGCTGGATCGGCACGTACTCGGTCAGCGGGTCCCGCGTGATCACGACGGCCGCCGCGTGGATTCCGTCCTGCCGCCGCATCCCCTCGAGGCCCCGGGCAACATCGATCACGCGTTTCGCCTCGGGATCCGAGGAGTACAGCTCACGCAGTTCCGATGCCATCTTGTAGCCCTCGGAGAACTTCTCGGTCTCCTCGAGGCACGCGGCGAGCGGGGTGTCGCGGCCCATGATGAGTGGCGGCATCAACTTGGCGATCTTGTCGCCCACGGCGTAGGGGAATCCGAGGACCCGCGCGCCGTCGCGCACCGCAGCTCTGGCCTTGATCGTCGAGAACGTGATGATCTGCGCGACACGGTCGTCGCCGTACCGCTCGGCCGCGTACCTGATCATGTCGCCGCGGTACCGGCTGTCGAAGTCCATGTCGATGTCGGGCATCTGCTTGCGACCGGGGTTGAGGAAGCGCTCGAACAGCAGGTCGTAGCGGATCGGGTCGATATCGACGATCTCGAGGCAGTAGGCCACACACGACCCTGCGGCGCTCCCCCGGCCGGGGCCCACCCGGATGTCACGGTCGCGCGCGTACCGGACCAGGTCCCACACGACGAGGAAGTAGGCGGAGAAGCCCATCGTGGAGATGACGCCGAGCTCGTAGTCGATTCGTTCGCGCACATGTGCCGGAACGTCGTCGCCGTAGCGGCGGTGGGCACCCGCCTCGGTGAGCTCACGCAGGTATGAGGCCTGATCGTGACCCTCGGGAACCGGGAACTCGGGGAGCACGGGTCTGCCGAAATCGATCTCCACCTGTGCGCGTTCTGCAACCCACAGGGTGTTGTCGCACGCCTCGGGATGGTCGGCGAAGAGGTCCCGCATCTCCGACGCGCTCTTCAGGTAGAACTCCTCCGCTCCGAACTTGAAGCGCTTCGGATCATCCATCGTGGAACCGGTCTGCACGCACAACAACGCGTCATGGGCCTCGGCGTCGCCCTTGTGCGTGTAGTGGCTGTCGTTCGTGGCCAGCAACGGAGCGTCGAGGCGCCGGGCGATCTCCACGAGCTTCGGGTTCACGAGATGGTCCTCGGCCAGCCCGTGGTCCTGGAGTTCGACGAAGAACGAGTCGCGTCCGAAGATGCCCTGGAACCGTTCGACCGCAGCCTCGGCACCCACTCGGTCGTCGGCTTGGAGGCGCTGGCACACCAGGCCGCCGAGACAACCGGTCGTGGCGATCAGGCCCTCGCTGTGACGTTCGAGAAGGTCCCAGTCGGTGCGGGGCTTGTAGTAGAAGCCGTCGAGGTACGCCCGTGACGACACCGCCATGAGGTTCTGGTAGCCGGCGTCGGACTCGGCGAGGAGCGTGAGGTGGAAGATCTCGTGCTCCGAACGCTTCGGGCGCTCGAACCGGGGAGTGGCCACGAAGTAGGCCTCTGTACCGATCACCGGGTTCAGGGAGGCGTCGCGAGCGGCCCGGTAGAAGTCGAGTACCCCGTACATGTTGCCGTGGTCGGTGATGCCGATGGCCGGTTGCCCGTCGGCCGAGGCGGCCGCCACCACCTCGTCGATCCGGGAGGCCCCGTCGAGCATCGAGTACTCGGTGTGGAGGTGCAGGTGGGCGAAGGAACGGCTCATCAGTGTTCGATCTCCCCCCGACCCGAGTTATCCACAGGTGCGGGGACCACCTGTGGAGAACTACATCCTTGTAACTCCCGTCGTCGATCCTAGCGCAGGTGTACCCCACCCGCGGATCCAACGGGTCCGCTGGATCACGCCGTTCCCCGACCGGAGAGCAGCGGGACCTGCATCTCGTCGGGAGTGATGCTTCCGTGCGCGGCCAGCAGTGCGGCCTCGCCGGGCAGCGCCGGGTCCACGAATCCGACCGGCTCGCGTGCGGCGAGGATGACCTCGCCGACTCTGCGACGCGCCCCCGGGCTGACCTCGGCACCCAGCCACCCGTCCTCCAACAGCTCCTCCCGGGTGAAGATCCACGCCAGGTGGCCGAACGCCTCCCTCGCGGCGTCGAGCAGCTCCGCTGCCGCACCGCGCCGCGCATGGAGATAGCGGAAACGCCCGTCACCCGAACACATCGCGACCAGCTCGTTCAGCGGATCGAGTTCGATCCACCCATCGGAACCCACGTGGACATGACCGTGATCGGCCGTCACCGCCACCGCGACGTTGCCGGGGAGAGCCGCGACGAGCTCCCCGACGAGGTGGTCCGCCGCCACCAGTTCCCGCTCGAAATAGCCGTCGTGGAGCCCGAACTCGTGCGCCACGGTGTCGATGCCCGGGTAGTAGGCGTAGACGAGCTGCTCCCCGCCGGCGGTGAGGCGGCGGCAGTGCTCCACGAGCGTGGAGGTCGCAGACCAGCCGGTGAAGCGCGACCCCCGGAGGTGGGCCTGAGAGAAGCCCGAACCACGGAACTCGCGTTTCGTGACCACCGGAACCGGTCGCCCGAGGAATGCCTCGTGGCGCTGGATGTCGAAAGGGTCCGGGGGCGGATGGCCGTCTTCGAAGCGCCAGCGGAGCACGTTCAACACACGTTGGTCCACCCGCATCCGAAATCCCGTGATTCCGTGCTGTGAGGGCGTGAGACCGGTCACGATCGACGTGAGCGCTGAACTCGTCGTGGAGGGCACCACCGTCGTGATGGTCATCGGGTCCAGCGCGCTCATCGCCGGAAGACGACTGCGGTGCGCGTCGAGAGAGTGTGTGCCGAGCCCGTCGAGAACCAGCAGCACGACCGCGTCGGCCGTCGTGAGAGTCTCGGGCAGCCACGAGGCACCGGTGTTCGCCACCATCGCCGGGACGATCCTGCGCACCGAGGCTCCTGCGTAGTCGGGGCGCACGGGATCCACCCGGCCCACGCTAGTTGCCGGTCTCCGAACGCGCCGTTGTTCGACCGACTGTTCCACCGACGCTGGCACCGACTTCCACGGACCCCTCCCGAAAGTGCGACGATGGGCGCGTGAAGGTTTCGACCCGGGGGACTACGCGGCGCGGGCGCTGCTGTCCCTCGCGTTGAGGAACTCCCCGGAGCCCACGTCCGTGAAGCAGATCGCGGAGCGCACGGAACTTCCGCAGCCCTACCTCGAGCAGATCCTCCTGACCGTCAAGGGAGCCGGTCTCGTCCGGTCAAAGCGCGGCGTGGGTGGCGGCTACGTCCTCGCCCGGCCTCCCGAGGAGATCACCCTCGGAGACGTGCTCGCCGCTGTGGACGGTCCGCTGACCGAAGCGGTGGGAGATCACGACCACTGCGAAGGCCACTGCGTACTCCAGGAGGTCTGGACGGGAGTGTCCGACGAGATGCGGCGCACGCTCGAGGGCTACACCCTCGCCGACCTCGTCCGCCGGACGCGGGTCGGCCACCCCCGACGCGTCAACGGACGGATCCTGACCGCCGGGTTCCTGACCGCAACGAGCGAAGGACGGCGTCGAGGTCGGCCGGAAGAGGCTCGTCGAACGACAACACTTCACCGGTTCGCGGTTGTTCGAATTGCAGACTCTCCGAGTGGAGGAACATCCGGTCGAGGGCCAACGACGCCCGGGCTCCGCCGTACTCGGTGTCGCCCACGACCGGATGCTCGATCGCCGCCAGGTGGACACGGATCTGGTGCGTACGGCCGGTCTCGAGGCGACACCGCAACAACGTGACCAAGGGGTTCTCGAAGCGTTCGATCACGTCGTAGCCCGTCCGTGCGTCGCGGCCCGACCCACGCACGGCCATGCGGGTCCGCTTCCTCTCTGATCGTCCGATCGGCGCGTCGATCAGGCCCTGCTCGGCCTCCGGCGATCCCCACACGAGAGCCAGGTACCGCCGTTCGACCTTCCGCGCCGCGAGCTGCGCGACGAGCGACTCGTAGGCCTCATCCGTTCGCGCTACGACGAGAAGTCCGCTGGTGTCGCGGTCCAGCCGGTGCACGATTCCGGGTCGCTGCGTCTCACCGACCTCGCGGATCTCCGGATACCGGCGCAGCAGCCCTTCGACGAGCGTCCCTGTTGCATGGCCCGCTCCCGGGTGGACGACCAGTCCAGCGGGCTTCGCGACCACGATCACGTCATCGTCGCTGTAGCGGACATCCACCGGCACCTCGGCCGACGGCTCCGGTCCGGCTACGTCGCCGTCTTCGTCGATGACCACCAGGACGTCACCCGCGCTGAGTCGGCGACTCTTCGCGATGGGCGCCCCCGAGATGGTGGCCGCCCCCGACTCGATGAGCGACGCTGCCACCGAACGTGTCCTGTCGAGCAGGAGCGCGAGCGCACGGTCGGCACGCTCCCCGTCGAGAGAATCCGGAATCTCGAATCGCTCGATACTCACGAAGACAGCCTCACGAAGACAGCCTCACGAAGACAGCCTCACGGGGAACGGACCCACCCGGTCGCGGTCGTCGCCGGCACCGTCAGCTTCGCCAGCCCCGCCAGATGATGAGGACGGCCCCAATCGTGATCGCGGAGTCGGCGACATTGAAAGTCGGCCACGCGCCGACCGAGATGAAGTCGACGACCGCTCCGCGCAGAAAGCCCGGATCGCGAAAGACCCGGTCCACGAGGTTGCCCAGCGCGCCTCCCAGGACGAGTGAGAGGCCCACCACCATCCACACATCAGCGGTTCGTCGCACCGCTCGCGCGAGGAACACGGCGACGACAACGGCCAGAACCGCCAGGATCGGCGTGAAGGACGGGAAGAGACTGAACGCCCCGCCCGTGTTTCGCCCGAGTTGGAACACGATCGCGTCGCTCCAGACGCTGACGGGTCCGTCTGCGAGTCGGCGGACCGCCCAGGTCTTCGTGAGCTGATCGAGCAGAACGACGCCCAGGACCACGGCCACCGGCAGCCATCCGGGCGCGCGGAGAGCGCCTCCAGCACGATCGGGTGCGCCGGATGGCTCGTCGGTCCCGTGATCTTCGGGGTCCGGTGTGGGGGGCGGGCTAACGGCGTCGCTCCGCACGTGCCTTGCACTCGACGCACGTCTCGACCCAGGGCAGGGCCTCGAGGCGCGCAATCGGGAGACGACGACTGGCCGGAACACACACTCCGTAGCTGCCGTCCTCGATCCGGAGCATGGCGCGGTCGATCTCCTCGATGGTCTGTCGGTTGGCGGCGCTGAGGAAAAGATCGCGCTCACGCTCGACGCTCAGCGTGTCACCCTCGCCCGACTCCTCGTCGAACTGCGTGTCACCCTGGTCGCGGTCCTCCGCCAACTGGTCGGCCTCGGCCCTCAACTCGTCCGCCTGTTCGAGTAGGTGCGCGCGTCTGAAATGAGCTGCGCGCGGAACTGCTCGATCCGCTTCGGGCTGAGGTTCGGCTTCTGCGGCGTGACGACGAAGCCCGACACCGAGCACACGACCGTCCCCTTCTTCATCTTGGGTCGAATCATCTCGGTCGGAGATTTCTTCGCTGCCGGCTTCTTCGCAGGCTTCTTCCTGGCCGGCTTCTTCTTCGCAGGCTTCTTCTTCGCAGGCTTCTTCTTCGCCGGCTTCTTCGCGGGCTTCTTCTTCGCCGGCTTCTTCGCCGGCTTCTTCGCGGGCTTCTTCTTCGCAGGCTTCTTCGAAGGCTTGCGCTTCGTCGGCTTCTTCGCGGGCTTCTTCTTCGCAGGCTTGCGCTTCGCCGGCTTCTTCGCAGGCTTCTTCGCCGACTTGCGCGTCGCCGGCTTCTTCGCCGACTTGCGCTTCGCAGGCTTCCTGGTGGCCATCATTCCTCGCGATCGGGCTGGATGCTGGGGGGTTGGGCGTCGACCCCGATCGGGGGCGCCGGGAGCGCGGGGAGTGTAGGCGCACGGGCGGGTGCGGACAACTGAATCGAAGGCGGCCACACCCGTGCCCTGCAATCGGATACGGATCGTCGACCTCGGCTCGGTACTGTACGCGCCATGCCTTCTGCGCCCCCGGGGCCTTTCGAGCCCCCGGGGCCGTTCGATCTCGTCGCGCTCGAGGAGCGCGTGCTGCGCCGCTGGGATGCCGAAGACGTCTTCGCGCAGAGCCTGCGTCAACGGGCAGGAGCCGAGGAGTGGGTCTTCTACGAAGGACCCCCCACAGCCAACGGGCGACCGGGCATCCATCACGTCTGGGCCCGTCTGTTCAAGGACCTGTTCCCCCGCTTCCACACAATGCGTGGCCGGTACGTGGCCCGCAAGGGCGGCTGGGACTGCCACGGGCTCCCCGTGGAGGTCGAGGTCGAAAAGGAGCTCGGATTCTCCGGCAAGCACGAGATCGAGCGATTCGGGATCGAGGCGTTCAACGCACGATGCCGCGAGTCAGTGCAGCGCTACGTCTCGGATTTCGAGGAGCTGTCGCGCCGTATCGGGATGTGGATCGACACCGACGACGCCTACTGGACGCTCGACAACAGCTACATCGAGAGCGTCTGGTGGCTGTTCGGGCGAATGTGGGATGCCGGGCTGATCTACGAGGGCTTCAAGGTCGTGCCCTACTGCGGACGCTGCGGGACCGCCCTGTCGAGTCATGAGCTCGGGCAGCCCGGCGCCTACCGCGACCTCACCGAGCCATCTGTCTACGTGCGGTTCCCCCTGGTCCCTCTCGACGACGAGGACCACGACGACGTCAGCGACGGATTCGGCGACGGAGCCGACCTCCTGGTGTGGACCACGACCCCGTGGACACTCGTGTCGAATGTCGGCACCGCGGTCAGTCCCGGTCTCGACTACGTGCGCGTGCGCGCCACAGCCGGTCGGTCTGTGGGGCGGCGCGATCTGATCCTGGCGGCAGAGCGCGTGCACGACGTTCTGGGTGATGACTGGGAGGTCGTGGAACCGGTCCCGGCTTCGCGTCTGGTCGGTCGCCACTATCGTCGCCCTTTCGACGTGCTCGAGATCCCCGACGGGGGTCTCCGCGTCGTCTCCGCCGATTTCGTGACAGCCGACGACGGATCCGGCATCGTGCATCTCGCTCCCGCCTTCGGTGAGATCGATCGAGAGATCGGGGAGGCCGAGGGACTGCCGGTGCTGAACCCCGTCGACGACGCCGCTCGCTTCGGGCCGGCGGTGCCTGCCCACGCCGGCGAATTCGTCAAAGATGCTGACGCCGGCCTCATCGCCGAGCTCGACGCGGCGGGCATCCTCGAGCGGGTTGTCGACTACACCCACTCATACCCCCACTGCTGGCGCTGCTCCACTCCTCTCATCTACTGGGCCAAGCCCACGTGGTTCGCGGCCACGTCGACACGACGTGACGCCCTGCTGCGGGAGAACGAGACGATCGGCTGGCACCCCGACCACATCAAGCACGGACGATTCGGTGACTGGCTCGAGAACAACGTCGACTGGGCCCTGTCGCGCGACCGGTTCTGGGGCACACCGATCCCCGTGTGGCGCTGCACCGACTGCGGGCACGACACGTGCGTGACATCGCGTGCCCAGCTGTCCGAGCTCTCCGAGGACGATCTCTCCGAGAACGACGGTGCGAGGAACGGCATCGAGACCCTCGACCTCCACCGCCCCTTCCTCGACGCCGTCACCCTCCGGTGCCCGGAGTGCGGCGGGACGGCGCGACGCGTCGAGCCCGTCCTCGATGCCTGGTTCGATTCCGGCTCGATGCCCGCCGCCCAACTCCACTACCCGTTCGAAAACGAGGATGTCTTCGGAGTTCGGTTTCCCGCCGACTTCATCTGCGAAGCGATCGACCAGACGCGAGGCTGGTTCTACTCACTGCTCGCCGTCAACACGCTCGCGTTCGACGCCACTCCGTTCCGCAACGTCGTGTGCCTCGCCCTGGTGGTCGACCGGGACGGGCAGAAGATGTCGAAGTCCAAGGGCAACGTGATCGACCCTTGGACGATTCTGGATTCCAAGGGTGCCGATGCCCTGCGCTGGTACTTCTTCGCCGCCGGGTCGCCGTGGACCCAACGGCGCGTCTACGAGGACGGCATCGACGAGTCGACCCGCCACTTCCTCCTGACACTCTGGAATGTCCACTCGTTCTTCGTCACCTACGCCAACCTCGAGGGGTTCGAACCCGGGAAGGTCGCCTCCGTGCCCGGATCGCCCGGTCACGGACCACGTCATCCCCTCGATCGTTGGATGCGTTCGCGACTGCACCACACCGTGGTCGAGGTGACCGACGCTCTCGAATCCTTCGACGTCCTGCGGGCCGCGCAGCAACTCGAGATGCTCGTCGACGACTGCTCGAACTGGTACGTTCGGCGTTCGCGGCCTCGCTTCTGGCGATCCGACGACGGCGACTTCGGCGCACACGCCACGCTCCACGAAGTCCTCACCACGACGGCATTGCTCCTCGCCCCGTTCACGCCGTTCGTCGCGGATGAATTGCACCGCACGCTGGCCGGGCCGGACGCCTCGACCAGCGTCCACCTCGAGGACTGGCCCGAAGCGGACGCCACGGCCCTCGATCCGGAACTCGAGGAGGAGATGGCGTTTGCGCGCTCGGTGGTCTCCTTGGGACGCTCCGCCCGCGAAGAAGCCCGCGTCCGAGTCCGCCAACCTCTGACACGTGCGCTCGTGCTCACGGATCGACCACTCACCGGCGCGGTTGTCGCGGAAGTGTCCGAGGAGCTCAATGTGAAGAGCGTGGAACGCGTCGACACCCTCGAAGGTCTTCTCCGCTACTCGGTGACTCCCAACTTTCGGGCACTCGGACCACGTCTCGGACCGAAACTGCCGGAGGTGCAGTCGGTGCTGGCCACGATGGACGGTGCGGAGGTCCGCTCAGCACTCGATCGCGACGGGTCGGTGACCCTTCGCATCGACGGAGAGAGCGTGGAGCTGGGCCCCGACGACCTCGAGATCCGTGCCTCTCAGCACGAGGAACTGGCTCTCGCCGAGGAAGGCTCTCTGGCAGTCGCCCTCGACCTGACGCTCGACGATTCTCTGATGGCGGAGGGTCGTGCCCGAGAGCTCGCACGTGCGTTGAACGAAGAGCGCAAGCGAGCCGGTTTCGAGATCGCCGACCGCATCGAGGTCTACCTCGCCGGAGAGGGTCCTGTGGTGGTGGCGGCACGCGACCACGCCGACTGGATCGCCGGAGAGGTGCTCGCCGAACAGTTCGAGGTGGTCGACGGCCCCCTCGAGGGCGCCCACACGCTCACCGTGTCGGGTGACAGCGTCGACGTGATCGTGCGACGTCTGTAGATCTCGCGATCTGTGAGCCGACTCAGCGACGGCGGCGAAACATGCCGCCGCGTGGAGCATCCTCTGGCGCTTCGTCCTGATCGAACACCGCCGCGTCGCCACCCTCGTCCCTCGGGCCGAGCGGAGCGTCGTCGCGAACCGCATCGCGAAGACTCGCGAAGAACGCGTCGTCGTCGAGCGACCCTGGCTGTCCCTCGGACTCGTCCTCACCGGAGAACAGGCGACCTCGGGCCACGGGTTGCGCCACGTCACCGTCGGCATCCACCGTGCCGGCCTCCCCGGCCGCGGTGTCGGCCGCGTCTCCGGCCGAATCGTAGGGAAGGTCGATCGCTACGGCTTCGAGCCCCTCCTCCGAGACCTCGCCCGAGGCGTCGGGGCCACCCGATTCGGCCAGGCCGAGCTCGGCGCGCTCGAGAACCCCGAGCTCGACGGTGGAGTCGTGGTGTGCGGGTTCGGAGGTCTCGTCGGACGCGTAACCCTCGACACCCTCGTCGGCACCCTCGTCGCCGGCCTCGGTGGGTGTGTCATCTGTTTGGGCGGGCTCGTACGCGTCGTCGAGAGCGGCCACGGCTTCGTCACGGTCGACGTAGCGCTCCGGTCCGGCCGGGACGTCGACGTCATGGAGCGCCGGTCGCGCTGGTGCATCCGCCGACGGTCGGACCGACAACCGGTCGAGATCGTCGGCCACCGCAGCACGCAATCGATCGCGGTAGTCCTTCTCGAAGGTCTCGAGAGCTTCGACGTCGATGCTCAGCGCTTCGCGTTGCGCAGCGAGTTTCGCCACCTCGGCTTCGACACGGGCGCGTTCCTGCTCCGCGACGCGCCGCGCTTCTGCCTCCGCGTTGCGGACCGTGGCGGTGGCCTTGGCCGTCGACTCATCCAGCAGGTGCTCGGCGCGTTCGCGCGCCTCGGCGACGGTCTCGTCGGCGGTGCGCTGTGCGAGGAGAAGCGTCCGCTGCAACAAACCCTCGGTGTCCTGGCTCCGGTCCGAGTTCGACTCGAGGTCTGTCAGACGCTCGCTGAGCCCGTTCACGCGCTCCGTGAGCGATTCGATCGTGGCCGCAGCCCGCTCGAGCAGATCGTCGGTCTGATCGCGGTGATATCCGCGCCGCTCTTCTTTGATTTCGGAGTTGCGAAGCTCCTGAGGGGTGACATCCATGTCCGTATGGTAGCGACGCGGAGGGCCCGGAGGGTGGAAGCAGCGTCCCTGAGTCGCTCAGAGCCCGCAGACGTAGCTCTGAACCACCAGGAGGCCGATGAACAGCACCATGAAGGAGAGATCGAACATCCCGGCGGGTGGGATGAGGCTACGAAGAGGGCGCAAGAGGGGTTCGGTCATGTCCCGCAGCACTCCCGAAACCGCCGCCATTCCCGTGCCGGGGCGGACCGGGAACCAGCTCAGCACTGCTCGCAGGACGAGCACCACGAGATACAGATTGATGAGGACACAGAGAATCTTCACGATGGTGTCGGCTGCTCGACGTCGGGTCCGGAGTCAGGTCCGGTACAGGCCCCGCGCCTGCAGTCGCTCCTTCTCCTCTTCGGAGACCTCCACGTTCGCGGGCGCCAGGAGGAACACCTGCTCGGCGACCCGTGACATCGACCCCTCGACGGCGTAGGCGAGGCCGGACGAGAAGTCGATCAGGCGACGCTGGAGGTCACGCGACAGCCCCTGGATGTTGATGATGACGGGCTGGCCTGCCTTGAGGCGGTCCCCCACTTCCTGGGCGTCGTTGAAGCCGTGGGGCTCGACCACGTGCACTCGCGACCGGGTGGTCTCGACCGCGCGGATCGTGCTCGGTCGTACCGTGTCGGTGGCGGGTGTCGGCGTCTCACCGCGTCCGTAGCCCCCCGCTTTCGGGTCCGTCGGTCTCGTCGACCCGCGGAAGAGTCCGCACGGCGGGGCCACCCTCGGGTCGGGGTTCCGTCCGTCGCTGGGGCGACTCGTACGGGTTGCGCGGCCGCTCGGGCTCGCCACCCTCGATGCGGTCGTCGGCGTAGCGCTCGTCGTCCGGATAATCGTCGTAGTCGTCGTACTCGTCGTCGACGAGGCCGAGATAGACCATTGCCCGGTGCCACATTCCTGCCATGATGTCCCCTCCACGATTCAGCCTAGCGTCGGCTACTCAACACCGACCGGACCGGGACGGCGGCCGAAGATCGCGCGTCCGACGCGCACCAGGGTCGCCCCCTCCTCGACGGCTTCACCGACGTCCTCGGACATTCCCATGGAGCATTCGGGGAGACCGAGGTCATCGGCCATCGTGCGCAACGCCGCGAAGTAGGGCCGCGCCGGGTCCCCGTGCGGTGGGACGGTCATGAGCCCCCGGACGTCAAGCCCGGCGGCCGAGCAGTGGGCCGCCAGCGCCTCGGTCTCGGCCGGGGCGCATCCTCCCTTGGACTCCTCGCCCCCGAGGTCGACCTGGATGAGCACCCTCGCCTTCGGCGCGCGACGGGCGATCTCGTCGGCGAGGACGTCGCGATCGACCGAGTGCCACCACGACACAACGGGGGCGAGAGTCCGGACCTTGTTGCGTTGCAGGCGGCCCACGAAGTGCCACACGGCGGCGGGCGCGTCGTGCCCCGTGGCCAGGGCCTCCACCTCGGGGTGCTTCGTCAGCAGTTCCTGGGCCCGGTTCTCGCCGAGGTCCGTGAGGCCGGCGTCGAGTGCGGCAGCAGCGGTCGTGGCGTCGAACCCCTTGCTGACGCCGATCAGTCGCACGTCGTTCGGATCCCGGCCACATCGTCGCGCCGCCGCGGTGATCGTCGCGCGGACGGCGTCGATGTTTGCAGCGATCTTGGCAGCGATGTCAGCAGCGATGTCGGCCACCCCGTTGGTACCGCCGGCGGGGGTCGTCACGGCCGCCGCGCCACGAACATGGCCTGACGACCCGTGGGGGCGTCCCGTCGATGGGAGAAGTGGTCGGACGACGACGCGGTACAGACATCGACGTCGATGACCTCGGTGACCCCGGCGCGGCCGAGTTCCACCCGCACCGCCGCCGGAAGATCGAACGCCGGGGCCCCGTCGGCCGTGGTGCCCTCGACCGTCGGGCCGAAACGCTCGACCATGCGTGCCAGGACCTCGGATCCGAACTCGTACTGATCGACGTGGATGCACGGACCGAGAACCGCCCTCAGCTTCCCGCTCCGACCGGGGCTACGCCCTTCGATCTCTCGCAACCGCGAGACGGCCTCACGCACGACCCCCTCGGCCAGACCACGCCACCCCGCGTGTACGGCTGCCACCACCTTGCGTCCGATGAGCGCGATCGGGGCGCAGTCGGCCACCGACACCGCCAGCACCGGTCCGGCGTGTGCCGTCACGAGTGCATCTCCGTCAGCGCCGGCCACCGGCGCCCCGTCGACGACCTCGTGCACGACCGCACCGTGAACCTGATGGAGCCACGAGACTCCCTGGGCGCGCCGCGGCAGAGGCAGCCCCGCCGCGACGACGAGGTCGCTGGCGACGTCCCAGTTCTGTTCGACTCGATTCGGATCGTCGGAACTGAAGCGCCCCAGATTGAGCGAGTCGAAGGGAACCTCGGACACACCACCGTGACGGTCGGTGAAGACCACGACGACGTCGTCGACGTGTTCGACCAGACATCCCATCAGGGGCGCTCGTAGAGGCGCGCTGCACCGTACGCGGCCCCACGGGGACGGGGGTCGTCGGCCCCGCCGTGGGCGGATCTCAGCGCAGGAACTCCGGAACGTCGAAGTCGTCGTCGCCGAGATCGACGTCGGGTGGAGCGTCCCCGACAGCGAAGCCACCCTCGTCGTCCGAGTCGGCACCCAGTCCGAGAGAAGACGGCTCGTCGCGCCGCTCTCCCTCGAAACGCTCGAAACCGGCGGCGATCACCGTGAGTCGGACCTCGTCGCCCAGTGCGTCGTCGATCACGGCGCCGAAGATGATGTTGGCGTCGGGATGGGCGGCCTCCGCGATGATCTCTGCGGCCTCGTTCACCTCGAACAGGCCGAGGTCGGAGGGCCCCGACACCGACAGCAGGATGCCGCGGGCGCCCTCGATGCTGGCTTCGAGCAGCGGCGACGAGATGGCTGCACGCGCGGCGTTCACGGCACGGCCCTCACCCGATGCGTACCCGATCCCCATGAGGGCGGATCCCGCGTCGGTCATGATCATGCGCACGTCGGCGAAATCCGTGTTGATGAGCCCCGGTGTCGTGATGAGATCGGTGATGCCCTGCACACCCTGGAGGAGGACCTCGTCGGCCATCTTGAACGCGTTCAGCATCGACGTCTTCTCGTCGGACACCTGGAGAAGGCGGTCGTTGGGGATCGTGATGAGCGTGTCGACCTTCTCCTTGAGCCGCTGGATCCCGCTCTCGGCCTGCACGGAGCGACGTCGGCCCTCGAACGAGAACGGACGGGTCACGACGCCGATCGTGAGCGCGCCGAGAGACTTGGCGACCTCTGCAATGACCGGAGCGCCGCCGGTTCCGGTGCCACCGCCCTTGCCGGCGGTGATGAAGACCATGTCGGCGCCCTTCAGGACCTCCTCGATCTCCTCGCGGTGCTCCTCGGCGGCCTGTTTACCCACGTCGGGGTCGGAGCCGGCGCCGAGGCCCCGCGTGAGCTGACGACCCACGTCGAGCTTGACGTCGGCGTCGCTCAACAACAGCGCCTGCGCGTCCGTGTTGACCGCCACGAACTCCACGCCCTTGAGACCTGCGTCGATCATGCGGTTGACGGCGTTGCACCCACCACCGCCGATCCCGATCACCTTGATCACGGCCAGATAGTTCTGCGGAGCCCCGAGCATCGTCACCGTGAACCTTTCTTCCCTGTCGTTGACGGCACCTCGGAAGACGCCGTCATCACACTCTCGACCTCATGTAGAGGTCGAGAGTTATGTAAACCTCACGTATCGGTGAAGACTGTACAGAAAACGTCTCCACAACGCAACGACCATCAGAATCATCAGGATCATCAGGACCATCGCGACCATCGCGACCATCGCGACCACCATCAACCCGGGGCAGGTCCGACCACGGGCGCACTCGGCACACGCACGTCGACGTAGGCCACGACACGCTCCCCCAGGGAGTCCAGAACGGCCACCGCCGCGGCCAGTGCGTCGTCCACGTCCACGGCATCAGGATCGCCGAGGCGCACCTCTCCCCCGGCGGTCAGCCCGATGCGTACGTCAGTTCCGTCGCCGTCGGTCGACACGGCGGCAACACGGGCGAGCAGTTGCTCGGGCAGGGACGCGGCGACCGCGGCACCCGCGGTGTCCTCGAGGGTCTCACCCGCCACGGGTGTGGTGGACCCGACGCCGCGTAGTTCCGGGATGTACAGGGACGTGGGAGCGTCGTCCTCGAGGACGCGCCCGGTCCCGTCGACGATCGCGACCGTCTCGTCGTCGATCCGGATCCACCCGGCGGCGATGCGCTCCTCGACACGGACCACGACGCGATCGGGAAGGCGACGTGACACCGACGCCTCGGAGACCCACGGCAGTGCTTCGACGCGCGCGGTGGCTGCACCCGTATCGACGTACAGGATCGGGTCTCCCCGATCGATACCCACCGCGCCGAGCACGTCAGCCGGAGACGTTCGCTCTGTTCCCTGGACGTCGATCTGGTCGACGTCGAGAAGCGGCGAGCGGGTCAGCACCCACCCCACCCCCGCGAGGGCGATCAGGGCCAGGATCACGAGGATGACCCGCAATCGCCGACGGCCTGCCGTACGCGTCACGGCCGTGCGTCGCTCGGCGATCCGCGGGTCGACCCGCCGTGGTGTCCGGGGTTCAGCGGTCGTGGTCATGGCCTCGTGTCCCCACAGCGGTTCTCGTCGTCGAAACCCACGAATACCAGTTCGGGTCTCAGGTCGATCCCGGTACGTTCGGCAACGACGCGGCGGACCTCCGCCACGAGGGCGTGAACGTCGGCGGCCCGGGCATCGGTGTCCGCCTGGAAGAAGTTGGCGTGCTTGTGCGACACCTCCACTCCCCCCACCCGGAACCCCTTGAGCCCGCAGTCGTCGATCAGGCGCCCGGCCGAGTCTCCGGGAGGATTGGTGAACACCGACCCCGCGTTGGATCCTCCCGGTTGGTTCTCGCGTCGCCACCGCACGATCTCCGCAAGTCGTTCCTCACAGGCCTCCGACGTGTCGGAGGTGGCGTCGAAGACCGCACCCACGACCACCTGACGTTTCGTCACCGCCGACGTGCGGTATCCAAACACCAGATCCTCGGCCACGAGGTCCGCGGCGGCGCCGGTGGACAGGTCGACGAGTCGTGCCTCGATGAGCACGTCCGCCGTGCTCCGGCCGTGGCCTCCCGCGTTCATCCTCACGGCGCCTCCCACACTCCCCGGGATCCCGACGTAGAACTCGAGGCCCGCGCGCCCCGCAGCGGCCGCCCGTCGCGCCAGGACGGGGAGCGGAACCGAACCACCGGCGCGGACGCGGTCTTCGGCTATGTCGATGTGGTCGAACTCCCCTTCGAGGATGAGGCCCACGCCGGGAAAACCCTCGTCGGCGACGACGATGTTCGAACCGCGCCCGATCACGAGGACGGGCACATCGGTGCCTGCCATCGCCTTCGACGTGGCACGGAGATCCTCCTCGCTGCGAAGGCGCACGAGCGCCGCCACGGGACCACCCAGGCGGTAGGTCGTGAGCTCGCGGGCCGGGACATCGTGGTGGACGTGCCCGGGAAGGGCATCGCTCAGCCGTGCGGCCACCGCCGCGACGTCGGCCGTGTCGCCGTTCACCCGACCGGCACTCACGACGCACTCCGCGCCAGCCACGTGTCGGCGAGTGTGTTGACGTCGCCGGCTCCGAGCGTGAGAAGGACGTCCCCGGGGCGCGTGAGCCGATCGAAAGCCGAAACCATGTCGCTGTGACGCGGGAGATAGCTCACATTCAACGAGGGATGCGCGTCGAGGACCGACCGGAGAATGAGCCGGCCGGACACGCCGGGACGCGCCGGTTCGCCGGCGGCGTAGACGTCGGTGAGGACGAGAACGTCCGCATCCGTGAAGGCGTCCGCGAAGTCCTGCCAGAGTGACTCGGTGCGTGAGTAGCGGTGCGGTTGGAAGATCACCACGACCCGGTCCCACATCCCGTCCACCGCGCCCTCGCGAGCCGTCGCGATGGCGGCGCTCACCTCGCTCGGAAGGTGGGCGTAGTCGTCGACGATGGTGACACCCGAGCGTGTCCCCCGGAACTGGAATCGACGGGCCACTCCCCGAAGCCGCTCAACGCACCCGCCACAGCACCGAAAGGGACGTCGATCTCCAGCGCCAGGGCCGCCGCCCCCAGCGCGTTCACGGCGTTGTGCCGACCGGGCACCGGCAGTTCGAGTTCACCCAGGTCCTCCCAGGCGCGTCCCGATCTGCGTTCCACCCGCATCCAGGACCCGGTCCCGCCACCGTGGTAGTCGACCCCGCGGTAGTCGGCGGTTTCGGAGAACCCGTAGGTCACGCCACCGTGGCGCTCGGCGATTTCGGCCGCCACCGGGTCATCACTGCAGCAGAGCAGCGGCCCGTCGACATTGTCGGCAAACGTCTCGAACGACGCCACGAGTGCGTCGAGCCCTCCGAAGTGTTCCAGGTGGTCGGCTTCGACGTTGGTGATGATCCCGGCGGCCGGGTCGAGGGCCAGAAAGGTGCCGTCGCTCTCGTCGGCCTCGACGACCAGCCAGTCACCGTCGTCGAACGCCGCATTGGTCCCGACCTCGTTCAATTCCCCGCCGATCACGAAGCTGGGCGAGAGTTCGGCGGCGCGCAGGATCAGAGCCAACATCGACGCGGTCGTCGTCTTGCCGTGGCTTCCCGCCACGGCGATGGTCTGTCGGGTGAGCGTGATGCCCACGAGTGCGTCGGCCCGCCGAAGAATGGGGATTCCGTGCTCCCGAGCTCCGACGACCTCGGGATTGCCCGGCGGGATCGCCGTCGAGATCACGACGGCGTCTGCGTCCATCGGGACAGCGTCGGCAGCGTGACCGACGCTCGCGTGGATCCCGAGCAACCTCAGGCGCTCGAGCGTCGGCGAGTCCTTCAGATCCGAGCCGCTGACGGTGTGGCCCATCTGGGCGAGCACGGTGGCGATGGCACTCATTCCGGCACCGCCGATCCCTACGACATGGACGGTGCGCTTCTCCGAGAGGTCGAGGCGGCCCGTGAGCTCGGGAGCGCCCGCCGGGCGGTTCTCGGCGGCACGGTCTTCAGCGGCACGGTCTTCAGCGGCACGGTCTTCAGCGGCACGGTCTTCAGCGGCACGGTCTTCAGCCACGCGACCGCTCCTCGACGAGATCGGCCAGGGCGGCGGCGGCGGCAGGTCGCGCGAGCGACGCCATGACCGAGCTCATCGCGTCCAGGCGACCTGGTGCCTCCAGGAGCTCCGTGACGAGCGGATCGAGGCGTGCGGCGTCGCAGTCGGCGTCCGGGACCAGCACCGCGCCACCGGCGTCGACCACGACGCGGGCGTTGTGGGTCTGGTGGTCGCCGGTCGCGGCGGGGTACGGGACCAGAACGGCGGGCACACCGGCGACGGTCAACTCGGCGACAGTGACCGCGCCGGCGCGCGAAATGACCAGGGAGGTCCGGGCGTAGAGAGCGTCCATGTGGTCTTCGTAGCCGACCAGGTCGTAGCGCAGTGCATCGTCGGGTTCGCGCAACGCTGCGAGTGCCCCGGCGCAACGGTCGTGGTCGCGGGGTCCGCTCACGTGGTGCACGGTGAGGTCGTTGCGGTCTCTCCAGTGGTCGTAGAGACCGAGAGCGGCATCGTTGAGGCGCCGGGCTCCGAGGCTGCCGCCTGTCACGGCGACGACGGGCCGGTCGGGGTCGACGAGGCGACGAACGTCGCGAACCTCGCGACGCACCGGATTCCCGGTCAGAACGGCTCCACGAAGCGGCGTCCCGGGCAGCGACACGGCGGGAGTGGCGCCCAGGCGCACCGCCAACCTGTTGGCGAGTCCGGGGGCGGCGTTCTGCTCATGGACCACGACCGGAATCCGCAGGACCCTCGCTGCGGTGACGGCGGGGATCGACGCATAGCCGCCGACCCCGACCACCACGGACGGGCGCCAGGCTCTCAAGAGCCCCAACGCCCGGAAGAAGGCACCCACCAACGCCGCCACGGCCCCGACGTTACGGAGGGTGAGGCTCCGCTCGATGCCTCGCCCGCCGAGCAGTTCGATCCGGAACCCGGCAGCGGGGACGGCGCGCGCCTCCAGGCCGCGCCGGGCTCCGACAAAACGGATCTCCGAGCGCTGTCGCCCACGGAGGACGAGCTCCTCCGCCAGAGACACGGCGGGATAGACGTGACCGCCGGTCCCGCCACCCGCGATGACCACCGCTACCCGTCCGTCCGGGCTCACCGGGTCGGCACTCCCACTGTCGAAACTCACCGAGCCCTGCCCGGGGGATCGGACGGCCCTGGCGGGCGATGTTTCCCAGGATGCCGGCCGCCGCCATGGTGAAGACGAGCGCCGATCCACCGAACGACACAAACGGGAGAGGAATCCCCGATACCGGCAGAAGGCCGACCACCGCCCCGATGTTGATGACCGCCTGCCCCACGACCCACACCGTGACCCCGGCAGCGACGAGCATCCCGAAGCGATCGGGCGCTCGGAGGGATGCTCGTACGCCGAGCACGGCGAACGCGAGGAAGAGGGCAACCACCAACAGGCACCCCAGGAGACCGAGTTCCTCGCCGATGATGGCGAAGATGAAGTCGGTGTGGGCGTTGGGGAGGAACATCCACTTCGCGCGCCCGGCGCCGAGACCCACCCCGGTCCAACCGCCACTGCCCAACGCGATCAGCGACTGGGCGATCTGATAGCCGGTGTTCGAGGCGTCGGACCAGGGGTCGAGAAAGGCGAAGACGCGCGCACGGCGGTAGGACGCGGACACGGCGAGAACGGCGACGAGCGACAACCCGGCGAGACCGAGAGCAGCCAGGTGGCGCATGCGTACGCCGCCGACGATCAATGACGTGAAGGCGATCAGGCCGAGGACGATCGTGGAGTCGAGGTCGGGTTGTTTGAGGACGAGAACAGCGAAGATCGCGAGAACGGCGAGCACCGGCGCCACGACCAGACGCCAGTCGTGCAGGTCGCGGGAGCGTCGGGTCAGGAGATCGGCGCTGAAGAGGAGTAGTGCGAGTTTGGCCACCTCGGTCGGCTGGAATCGCAACGATCCGGCACCCAACCAGCGGGTGGCACCGTCGACGTGGATCCCCACTCCTGGAACGAGAACGAGAACGAGAAGCGCTGCGCTGACGAGCAACAGGGGAAGCGCCAGGCGCCGCCATTTTCGGTAGTCGACGCGGGCGACGACCACGAACGTGGCGATACCCAGGAGCGTCCAGAGAACCTGGCGTTCGAAGAAGAACCACGCGGAACCGTAGTTGGCCTCCGCCACCACCGACGACGCCGACAGCACCATGACGAGGCCGACGACGTTGAGGACGACGACCGTGACGAACAGCAGCACATAGCCGGCCGGTCGCTGCTCCCCCGACCCGATCCAGGCCGCGCGCGCCGAGCGTACGAGTCCCGTGGGGGCCTGTGATCCGGAGCGCGGCCGGGTGCGTGCTCGAACGTCAGTCGTCCTGGCCATCACTCACTCCGCGAGACGGTGAAAAGCCGGGAAGGGCGGCGACGAGTGCGGAGAAGTGATCGCCCCGCTCGGCGTAGTTCGCATACGCGTCGAAGGACGCGCACCCGGGAGAGAGAAGCACCGTGTCGCCCACGTGGGCGAGGGCGGCAGCGGCGCTCACCGCCTGCTCCATCGTGTCGACGCGAACTGTTTCGACTCCCGCACGTTCGGCCCGCACGCCGCGGAATGCCGCGACGACCTCGTCGCCGGCTTCACCGAAACCGACGACAGCCCGCGGCAGAGGATCGGTCGTCGAGAGCGCGCCGAGGTCGAGCCCCTTGTTCCTCCCGCCGGCGATGAGCACGGCATTCCCATACGCGTCGAGTGCCGAGCGTGCGGCATGGGGGTTGGTGGCCTTCGAGTCGTCGACATAGCTGACGCCTCCAGCTTCCCCCACCAGCTCGACCCGATGGGGGAACCCGCGGAATTCGCGCAGCTCGTCGACGATCGCCGTCGGATCCGCACCCATCTCGGTCGCCGCGGCTGCCGCCGCGAGCGCGTTGGCGAGGTCGTGCGGCCCCGCGCGCCCGAGGACCTCGAGGGCGACGAGCACATCGCCGTCGGGGGTCACGATCCCGTCACCCGCGACACTCCATGTCCCCGGAGTGTGCGTGCGGACCGAGAAGGGGACGCAACGGGACCGCGCCCGCTCCACCAGCCGCCCAACGACGGGATCGTCCGCGTTGTGGACGAGAACATCGTCCGGACCCTGCCGGGCGAAGATCCGGGACTTGGCCGCGGCGTACGAAACAAAATCGGAGTGCCAGTCGAGGTGGTCTTCGGCAATGTTGAGGAACACGGCGACCCGTGGCCGAAAAAGACGTCGTGTACCGGAGCTGAAACGACGACACCTCGGCGACAGCGACCTCGAGCTCCGGGTCGTCCACGGCCTCGATCAGCGGTCGCCCGATGTTGCCGGCGGCTGCCGCGGCCAAACCCGACCGCACCAGCATCGACGCGACAAGGCTCGTCACCGTCGTCTTGCCGTTGGTACCGGTGACCGCCACGAGCGCGGGACGCCCGGCGGCGTCGGCCGTCTCGGCCGCGAGGTCGATCTCCGATCGGATGGGCGTGGTCGACGCCGTGGCCGCCACCAGGACGGGATGGCGGGGCGGCACGCCGGGGCTCGGCACGACGAGATCCGCGGCGTGCACGAGCTCGTCCGCCGATGCCGAACCGCGTGCGTTCCCGCCGCGCGCGACCGTGACCCCGAGGTCCGCCAACTCGTCAGCGTTCCGATCAAGAGCTTCGGTGGAGTCCTCGACCAGGGTCGACGACCATCCCCGGTTCGTGAGTGCCCGCGCCACAGCGAGACCGGTCACGCCGGAGCCGACGATGAGCGCGTTCAATCGAGCGACCCGGGAATGTTGATGAAGTCGCCGTAGAAGATCCCGACCCCGAGAGCCACGAACAGACCGGAGATGAGCCAGAAGCGGACGATCACCGTCACCTCGGGCCAACCCCCGAGTTCGAAGTGGTGGTGCACCGGCGCCATCCGGAACACACGGCGGCCGAAGAGCCGGAACGAGAGAATCTGAACGATGACCGACATGGTCTCGATGACGTAGAGACCGCCGAGGATGGGCAGGAGGAGATCGACGTCGGTGAGCAACGCCATGCCCGCCATCGCTCCTCCGACCGCGAGCGACCCGGTGTCACCCATGAAGATGCGCGCTGGAGCGGCGTTCCACCACAGGAAGCCCGCGCAGGCACCCATCATGGCGGCCGCCACGATCGCCACGTCGAGTGCCTGTGCCGGTTCGATGCCGTAGATCTCGGGGTGGCGGAACTTCCAGAATCCGATGATGAGGAAAGCCGTGAAGACCAGCGTGGCCGATCCGGCTGCGAGGCCGTCGAGGCCGTCGGTGATGTTGACGGCGTTCGAGGAGGCCAGGATCATGAGGACCGCCCACACGCACCAGAGCGTGGCGCCCATCTGCAGGTCGAGCGCCCGGGTGAACGACAGGTCGGTCGACACGTCCACCCACTGGAGGGCCAACAGGGCAAAGCCGACGGCGACGAGCAGCATCCCCCCGGTCTTTCCACGCTTGCGGAGACCCAGGTTCCGGCGCTTGCGGACACCGAGGATGTCATCGGCGAAGCCCACCGCCGCCAGTCCGAGGATCAACCCGATCAGAGCGATCCCCGAGCGGGCGAACGCCACCGATTCCGTACGCACGTGCGCGACCATGTAGCCGACGAACGCGGCCCCCACGAGGGCGACGCCGCCCATCGTCGGTGTGCCGGCCTTGGTCATGTGCGGATGCGAGATCGGACCGTCGTCACGGATCGTCTGTCCCATGCCGCGCGCTGACAGAACGCGGATCAGCAGTGGGGTCCCGAAGACCGCGAGCACGAAGGCGGTGGTGGCGGCAAGAAGAAGCCCGATCACTGTGACGCCCCCGTTCCCGGGCGCGGTGCAGGTCGGGTGGCCTCGTCGCCCGGGGCGAGGCGTTCGGCGAGCACCTCGAGTCCGAGTGCGCGCGATCCCTTCAACAGCACGGCATCCCCCGCGGAGACCCAGCCCGACACGGTGGCCTCGGCTTCGTCGAGATCCGCCGCTTCGACGACCTCGACGCCGCCGGCGCGACGGGCAGCTCCGGCGAGGGCGGCAGCCTCGTCACCCAGCACGACGACGCCGGCGATCCCGCCGGTTCGGAGCCGGTCGCCGATCGCCGCGTGCTCCGCGTCTGTTCTGTCTCCGAGCTCCAGCATCGACCCCAGCACAGCGAAGCGTCGACCGGGGACCACCACCGACGCGAACGCGTCGAGAGCGGCGTTCATCGAGGCGGGATTGGCGTTGTAGCTGTCGTCGAGCACGAGAACACCTGACGGCGAGCGGCGAAGGTCCATGCGAAGCCGGGCGGACCGGGCCGTCGCCAGTCCTGTGGCAACATCATCGGCGGTCACACCGAGACGCAGTCCGACCGTTGCGGCGAGGGCGGCGTTGGCCACCTGATGAGCGCCTCGGACAGGCAGCGTGGTGCGTACGACTCCCCAGTGCGAATCGAGGGAGAGAGTCGGTCGCAGCTCGTCATCCAGCTCGATCGAGCTGATCCGCACATCCGCCGCCTCGGACCGACCGGCCGTCAGGACGTCGACGTGGGTTCGTTGTGCGAGGCGGGCCGTCATGGGGTCGTCGGCGTTCAGGACGGCGAAGCCGTCAGGGTCGAGCTTCTCGAGGAGTTCCCCCTTCGCCGCTGCCACGTCCTCGAGAGTCCCGAAATGCGCGGCGTGAGCGGCCCCGATGTTCGTGACGACCCCGACATGGGGTCGGGCGATCGCAGCCAGCCGGGAGATGTTGCCGGCGAAGCGCGCGCCCATCTCGAGAACGAGGACCTCCGTGTCGGCGGGAGCGGCGAGGATCGTGAGAGGAAGCCCGGACTCGTTGTTGAAGGATCCCGGGTTCGCATGGACGATGCGGCTCGTCGAAAGCACCGCCGCGACGAGATCCTTGGTCCCAGTCTTGCCGACCGATCCCGTGATACCCACGACGGTCGGATCGAGACGCTCACGGGTCTGTGCCGCCAGGGCGCCCAGCGCGACCAGCGGGTCGTCGACGACGATCAGCGGAGCTTCGGGGCTCAGGGCGGGATCCTCGGGAATCCTGCTCACGAGAGCCGCGGCCGCACCGGCGTCGATCGCGTCGGTCACGAAGTCGTGACCGTCGCGGTTCCCCTGCAACGCGACGAAACATTCACCGGTGATCAGCGAGCGTGAGTCGATGGCGAAACCACTCACCGGCACGGCGACTGGATCCCCCGAACCACCCCACCCACGACCTCTGCCACACGCGATGTGGTCCAGGGGTGCCCCACCGTCATCACCGTCCGCCCAGTGCGCGTCGGGCCACGTCCCGGTCGTCGAACGCGTGGAACCGGCCGTCGATCTCCTGGCCCTGCTCATGCCCCTTCCCCGCGATCACCACGACGTCGCCATTCCGGGCGCCTGTGACGGCGCGCTGAATCGCGGCAGCACGATCGAGCTCGACGACGGGAGTCACGCCGGCCCTGCGTACACCGTCGGCCACGGCACGGCCGATCTCGGCCGGATCCTCAGACCGCGGGTTGTCGGAGGTCACGATCACGTGGTCGGCTCCCGTCGCTGCCGCCGCTCCCATCATCGGTCGCTTCTCCCGGTCACGGTCGCCCCCACACCCGAAGACGACCCACACATCTCCCTTCGACAGGGACCTCACCGTCTCGAGAACGCGAGCGAGCGCGTCGGGGGTGTGGGCGTAGTCGACGACGACGTCGAATGGCTCGTTGCTGCTCACTCGCTCCAACCGTCCTGGCACGACCACGGGCCGGGAGAGCCCTTCGACGATCGCCTCCCCCGAGATCCCGACGAGCGCGGCGCCGGCCGCCGCACACAGTGCATTCTGTCGATTCCAGGCGCCCGGCAGCGACATCCTGACGGTGCCCACCCTGGCTCCCTCGTGGAGGAGCTCGAAACCCGTGTCCCACCCCTCGCCGGTCACGGCCCCGGCGCTCCACGTGGAGCCCGGGCTCCCGCCGAAGGTCGCCACCGACAGCGAGGACCGCGCGAGGCGCTCGAGGAGTCGGCGTCCGAAGGGGTCGTCGTGGTTCACGGCCGCCGCGCGGATCCTGTCGGGGTCGAAAAGTCTCGCCTTGACCTCGAAGTACGCCTCGAGTGTCCCGTGGTAGTCGAGATGGTCGTGGGAGAGGTTGGTGAAGCAGGCGGCGGCGAACACCGTGCCGTCGACGCGGTGTTGTTCGAGCGCATGGGACGACACCTCCATCGCCACGTTTTCCACCCCGGACGCACGCATCATCGCGAGTGTGCGTTGGAGATCCGGAGCCTCGGGCGTCGTGCGCGCCCCGGGGTGTTCCGTTCCCGCGATCCGGCTTCCCAGGGTTCCGATGACCCCGGCCCGGAGCCCGGCCTCGGTGAACACCGACTCGAGAAGCAGGGTCGTCGTCGTCTTACCGTTCGTGCCGGTCACGCCGACAACGGTCATCTCGGCTGACGGGTCTCCCGCGACTGACGACGCGACCGGTCCGAGGACACGTCGGACCGAGGGAACCACGACTTGTGGAACGGGAAGCGCCAGCTCACGCTCGACGAGCAACGCCACGGCCCCGGCCGAGACGGCGTCCGCAGCATGATCGTGGCCATCGGACGTCTCACCGGGAATGCACGCGAACAGCGCGCCAGCTTCGACGAAACGGCTGTCGTGGGCCACCGACGAGAGCTCGGGCAACGTGTCGCCCGTCGAGCCCGAAACGGGGACCAGACGCCCCACAGCCAGGGGCCCCGAGGCCGCGAGAAGCTCGCGCAGGCGCACGGTAGCCCCCTAGCCGCCGTATGCGGAGGCGTCGGTCGGCGAGGCTCCGACCCCGGAGGGATCGGCGCCGACCTCCCCGCGGGTTCGCTGACGGGAGCAGCCGCTGGTACGACCTGCTGCCCGGCGGCATCTGCGGCAGCTGCGATCTCGGCCGCTTCGCGGCTCGCCTGGGCGGCGGCCGCCTCCGCCGCCTGCCTGTACTGCTCGGAACCGCTGGTCGGGATCGACATCGCACGCAGAGCCATTCGCATGATCTCGGAGAACACCGGCGCGGCGACCGTTCCCCCGTAGTACGGCTGTGGGCGGTCCAGCACGACGATCGCGGCCAGGCGGGGATCCTCGACGGGGGCGAACCCGGCGAACGAGGCGTCGAAGGCCCCCTCCACGTACCCGGCGCCGCCGTCGGCGACCTGCTGGGCAGTCCCGGTCTTGCCGGCCACCGTGTAGCCGTCGATCGCTGCGAGCTTTCCGGTCCCCGCGGTCACGACGTCGGTCATCATCGAGGTGAGCGACGCGGCGGTCGACTCGGACACGACGCGCGTCCCGGTGTCGATGGGCAGGTTCTGACGCGTTCCGCCACCATCGACGGTGGCGCCGACCAGGCGGGCGTCGCGTGCGACTCCGTCGTTGGCGATGGTCGTGTACACGTTCAGCATCTGCATGGGCGTGACGGCCAGCCCATGACCCATCGGCACCGTGGCGATACTGGTCCCTGAGTACTCGTCGGGTGTCGGCACGATTCCCGGCGCCTCTCCGGGGAAGCCGACCGACGTGCTGCTTCCGAGGCCGAACTCCCGCAGGTAGTGGTCGAGTCGGTCTTTGCCGAGTTCCAGCGCGATCTGGATCGTCCCCACGTTGGACGACTCGCGCAGGATATCGGCCACGCTCCAGGTGGACACCGGGTGCCAGTCGTGTTCCTCGAAGATCCCGTCACCGACGCCGATCTGCGGCCCGACCGAGTAGGTCGTGTCGGGCGTCACCATCCCTCCTCGAGCGCGGCGCCGATGGTGATCACCTTGTTCGTGGAGCCGGGCTCGAACACGTCGGTGAAGGCGCGGTTCATCGAGGACGAGGCAGCGCGGGTCGCTCCCTCAGGTCCACCGTCGATGACCGCCATGGCGAGGATGTCACCCGTCTTCACGTCGGCGATGATTGCTGTCCCGCCGTTGGCGTTCGTCGCGGCGACCTGATCGAGCAGAGCCTCCTCCACCTCGTGCTGCAGCGATTCGTCGATGGTCAGGATCAGGTCGCTCCCGCGCTCGGCGGGCCGGTAGCGGCGTTCGGCGCTGGGGATCTCGCGACCGTCGGGATCCTCTTCGACCACGAGCTCACCGGGCTTGCCCGCCAGCAGTTCCTCATAGTCGGCTTCGAGTCCAGCGAGGCCCTCGTTGTCGATACCGGTGAAGCCGAGGACGGGGGCAGCCAGACCTCCGGCCGGGTAGTGGCGTTTCGATTCGGGTACGAAGTCGATGCCGGGAATCGCCAGTGCGCGCACGTCGTCGGCGACGGCCGCGTCGACCTGGCGAGCGAGGTACGTGAACGCGGTGTCGGGAGCACTGAGCCTTCTCTCGAGCTCGGCCGCCTCGATTCCGAGCACCGGCGCGAGAGCTGCGGCGTCACCCGCGGGATCCCGGATCAGGCGCGGGTCGGCGAAGACGGTCTCCTGGGGAACCGAGAGTGCCAGATCGACGCCGTTGCGGTCGAAGATCGTCCCGCGTTCGGCGGACAGCTCGACGGTTCGGACCCGCTGGTCGGAGCCGAGCGCGCTCAGGTGCTCGGCGCTGAACCCCTGGATCTGGACGAGTCGGGCCGTGATCCCCCCAAAGGCGAGGATGACGAGGACGAGAAGGGCGAGCATGCGCCGGCGTGCCTGGGTACGCAGCGCATGTACTCCGAGCGTTCGTCGTCCGGACTGCGTGCGCGTTCGTGTTCGCGGACGAGACCGTGTCCTGCGTCGCGGGGTTGGGCGCGATGTGGGCTGCGAGGGTCGCCGCGATGCGGAACGCGACGAGGGCCGCCGCGATGCGGAACGCGACCGCGTGGTTGCACGCGACCGGGTCTTGCCGATGCGATCACGGCTCGGCATTGAGGTGCGACTTCACCGCCGCCCACTCATCGGGGTCGGCGAGCGTCGAGGCAGGAGCCGAGGGGTACCGGCGTCACCGGCGCCGATCGGTGCCTCGAGATAGTTGATGTTCTGTGGGCGCACCATTCCCAGGCGGTCGGTCGCTTCGGCCTCGATGCGCTCGGGGGCGCTCAGCCGCGCCGTCTCGAGGCGGAGCTGCTCGTAGTTCGTCTGCTCGGCCTCGATCTGCTCTCGAAGCGTCTGGAGCTCGAATCCCCGCTGGGCCATCACGACGTGGAACACGACCACCGAGAGAATGACCACGAACGCCACGAGTCCGAGAAAGCGAAGGGCGCCGTAACGGTGTGCAGGAGCGTCCGCGCGTGGCGTCTCGACGGCGCGGAGGTGCCGACGCGGGCGCAGCGACTCGGACGGAGCTCCCCGGCGCCTGTGTGGCGCCGCGGAAGCGGAGGAGGCCCCGCGCCGGCGAGGCGCGGCAACGGCCGTCATCCCGCCCGCTGAACGGTACTGCCGCGAACCATCTTGCGGCGGCGCTCGACCGCGCGCAGCCGGGCGCTCCTCGAGCGTGGGTTGCTGTCGATCTCATCGGCCTGGGCCTTCACGGCGCGACGCGTCACCCGATCGAACTCGGGCTCCGGTCCCTCCCCCGGCAGCACGACCGGGAGCTGATCGACCTCGGTGATGTCGAGGAACCTCTCTTTGACCATCCGGTCCTCGAGGGAGTGGTACGCGATCGCCACGACCCGGCCCCCGGGGGCGACCAGGCGGACCGAATCGTCGAGTCCGGAAGCGAGATTCGGGAGCTCACGGTTGACCTCCATTCGCAGCGCCTGGAAGGTGAGACGCGCGGGGTTGCCCTTCCGGCGGAAGCGCGCGGGAACGGCGGAGCGGATCACGTCGACGAGCTCCCGCGTCGTCGAGAGTGGACGCGCCTCGACGATCCGACGGGCGATCGAACGAGCGAAGCGCTCTTCGCCGTAGCTCCGGATGAGTTGGCTGAGTCGCTTCTCGTCGTAGGTGTTGACGACCTCGGCGGCGGTCAGGTCCTGACCGCTGTCCATGCGCATGTCGAGCGGCGCGTCGAAACGGTACGAGAACCCGCGTTCGGGCCGGTCGAGCTGCGGGCTGCTGACGCCCAGATCGAACAAGATCCCCACGATGTCGTCCCCCTTGTCATCGGGGAAGCGCCTGAGCGCCTCCCGCACCACTTCCTCGAGTTCTCCGAAAACCCCCCGGGCCACGTGCGCTCGAACGCCGAAGCGTGCGAGCCGTGCCCGGGCCGCCTCCACGGCGATCGGGTCCCGATCGACGCCCAGAAGTGAGATGTCGCTGCGGGCGTCCAGTAGCGCGGCCGCGTGACCTGCGCCCCCGACGGTGGCGTCCACGATGACGCCCGCCGGAACCGGTGCGAACAGGTCGACGACCTCTCGCACCAGCACCGGGGCGTGTCCGAAGTCCTCGACCACTGGTCCCCCGCCCGGTCGCACCCGATCCCTCGACAGCCCCCCGAACCAGCTGGCGCCGTCCGGATGTCTTCCGGATGGCTCGGTTGAAAGCGGGCGGAGTAGGGGCCTTCCACCGTGCCGGCCGGGGGGCTGTCGAGGGGTCCGACACGTACCGGACCTCTCGTTCCTGGTTGGTGACTGGTCAGTTCCGCGTCGCCTTTCTGCTCGACATCTCTGTTTCGATGACCGTGTCCGGCTCGAAAGCTCTCTCTGGTTCGAAAGCCCTCATTGGGCGAAACCCTGAAGGTCGTCGGCCGACGCGGAAGCCGCCTCGGCCCGCGCTTCGCGCTCGTCCCAGCGCTCGGCGTCCCAGATCTCGATACGAGCGAAGACCCCGGCCACGACAACCTCCTTGTCGAGGTGTGCGAAGGACCGGAGGTGTGCGGGAATCGCCACACGACCCTGCTTGTCGGGCTCGACGTCGGTGGCGCCGGCGAAGAACGACCGGGCGGCCTCTTGAGCTGCCCGACTCCCCTCCCGCATCTGCTGGCGGGTGGTTCGCGCAACCTCCTCGAACTCGTCGCGCGTGTAGACGAAGAGGCAGGGATCCGTCATGGCCTTGGCCATATAGGCGCCCTCGGCGAGCTCCTCCCGGAATCGCGCGGGGAGGATGACCCGACCCTTGGCGTCGAGGGAGTGCCGGTACTCCCCAAGAAACATGGTCCCCCTCGTGGCCCACCTGGTGGCCTCTCGCTGCGGCGCTCATCTTGGGCGCTCATCGTGCCGAACCCCCACTGCGCGCCACAATACGCCACTAACCCCCACCCGTCAACCCAAGTCCTCCCCTTCTTCACCCCTGTGAGCCCCGAGGAAGGCGTCGGGCCACCACCGGGAACCCCGAGCGTTCCTTTTCGAACGCGCGTCATCCCGAGGTGGGTCACAGAGGGCGGGGATCGGCTGGCGGAGCCGCCTGACGGGGATCAGGCCGGGATCAGACGAAGATCAGCTGGCGACCGCGCGGAGGTAGGGCTCCCAGGACGGATCGAGTGACCCCGCCACGGCGGCGATCCACACCCTCGCTCTCGGAGCCACCGGCGCGGTGCGGAGTTCGAGCGAGGTCTCGTGCAGGTAGCGGTCCCGCTTCACCGTGTTACAGCGACGGCACGACGCCACCACGTTGTCCCAGGCGTGGTCACCCCCGCGTGAGCGCGGAACGATGTGGTCGATGTTCTCGGCAGCCCGGTCGCAGTACTGGCAACGGTGGCCATCCCGGGCGAACACGGCCCGACGCGACAGGGGGACGCGGGTGCGGTGCGGAACGTGGACGTAGTGGCGGAGCCTCAGGACGGCCGGGGCCGGGATCACCACGCTTTCCGCGTGGAAATCGGCGCCGTTACGGTGGATGATCTCGGCCTTGTCCTTCAGGACGAGGACGACCGCACGCCGGGCCGGGAGCACACACAGAGGCTCGAACGTGGCGTTGAGCAACAGTGCCCGTCCCACTCGGCCCTCCGTCCCACGCACGGGACGTCGGTCCCGGGTGTCGGTCGCTCCGACTCACGGTCGGGACCTTCCTCCCGCCGTGACGATCCTGGTCCGTGAGTGTAGTGGGGCCTCAGCGATAGCGGCCGCAACATCGGCGCTGGTCACGACTCCACGTGAGGTAGTCCACGAGATCCCGGGCCCGGGGAGCTGTGGGCCGGCCGTAGGCCGTGACCGCCCGGAAGCGTAGATAGCGGGGACTCGGAACCGGTACGAACGGGGGGCGGCGCCACCAACCCGGGGGACTCATGGCGAGGGCGAGCCTCACGGCGGTGGGCCACAGTCCGGGGCGCAGGACCACCGCCAGAACGGCACCCGCCCACTCCCGGGCGCCCGACCGGCTGGAGGCCGGTGTGGAACCGCCGGCGGCCGGTGTGGAACCGCCGGCGGCCGGTGTGGAACCGCCGGAGGCCGGTGGGCGAACGGTGGTGGATGACCCAGGTAGCATCGTGCCCACACGCTAGCGCCCGATATCCGGTTACAATTATGCCGGAATGTCCCAAACCAGCCGGATCCGCGGGCAGAGCTCCGCCGGGGTCCACCTCGGAGGTTCCGTGAGCCAGTCCGCAGCGTCACTCCAGACACCGGGCTTCGCCGAGGTTTTCGAGCGGCTGCTCGACAACGTCACCCGGGTGGTGACCGGAAAACGCGACGTCGTGCACCTCGCGCTCGTGGCTCTCTTCGCGGAGGGCCACCTCCTCATCGAGGACGTCCCCGGCGTGGGGAAGACACTCCTCGCCCGGTCCATCGCACGCTCACTCGGTGGAACGTGGAAACGGATCCAGTTCACACCCGACCTCCTTCCCTCCGACGTCACCGGGGTGTCGGTGTGGAACCGCGCCACGGGGGAGTTCGAGTTCCGCCCGGGTGGAGTGTTCGCGAACGTGGTGCTCGCCGACGAGATCAACCGGGCCTCGCCCAAGACCCACGCCGCCCTGCTCGAGGCGATGGAGGAACACCAGGTCACCGTCGACAGCCGTACCTACCCCCTCCGACGCCCGTTCCTCGTCGTGGCCACCCAGAACCCCATCGAGCTGGAGGGCACCTACCCGCTCCCCGAGGCTCAGCTCGATCGTTTCTTGATGCGACTCGAGATCGGGTACCCCGATCGGAGCGCCGAGCTCGAGATCCTGGAGTCGCAGAAGCGCACGAACCCCGCCGACGATCTCGAACCCGTCTTCGAAACGGGAATGCTCGAGGCGGCCATGGAGGTCGTGCAGCTCGTGCACGTGAGCGACGGCCTGCGCGGCTACATCGTCGACATCGTCGAAACGACCCGCCGACACCGCGATCTCATCCTCGGCGTCAGCCCACGCGGGGCGTTGGGCCTCCAGCGGGCCGCTCGCGCCCTCGCGGCGAGCGTCGGCCGGGAGTACGTCATACCCGACGACGTCAAGCTCCTGGCCCGACCGGTGCTCGGTCACCGGATCGTCGTGGCCACCGAAGCGCGACTGCGCGACGTCACGGCCGACGAGGTCCTGGCCGGCGTTCTCGAATCCGTGCCCGTTCCCGGCCCACCCCCGGTAACGGGCTCTCCCCGGCGATGCCGACGATTCGTGGCTGGTCGCTGCTCGGGGGTCGATCGGGCTCCTGATCGGCGGACGAATCCTCGGACTGTCCGAGCTTGCAGTTCCGGCTCTGGCCGGCCTGGTGACCGTGGCACTCGCGGCGGTCTGGACACGACGACGCAGACTCGATGTCACCGTCGAGCGTCGCGTCAGCCCGCGGCACGGCTTGGTCGGCGGTCGCGCGCTCGTGGTGCTCGTGATCCGCAACAGTGCGTCCCGCTCCATCCCGGTCCTCGCGGCCACCGACCGTGTCGACGACGGGCGACGCGTCGCGCCCTTCCTCATCGCCCCGATTGCGGGGGGTGGGGAGGTCGAGGGGCGTACAACCTGCCGACTCCGACCCGGGGACGCGTGACGGTCGGACCACTTCGTCTCACGCTGACCGACCCGTTCGGCATCACCCGACGTCACAGCGACGACTCCCTGGTCGACGAACTGCTCGTGCACCCACGGGTCCACGCTCTCGGCACACTTCCCGATGCCGTCGCGCAGGGCGGTGCCGAGGTCTCCCAGGTGTGGCGCACCGATACCGACGGAGCGTTCCGGTCGGTGAGGGAGTACCGGCACGGAGATGACCCTCGTCGGATTCACTGGAAGTCGACGGCACGGACAGGCTCCGTCATGGTCCGCGAGCACGAGCAGCGGTCGTCCGCGCCGGTCACGGTGTTCTTCGACACGCGGCGGTCGGTGCACGACGTCGCATCCTTCGAGCGCGGCGTCGAAGTGGCGGCATCGGTCGTGTGCGCACTCGAGGACCGTCGCCGACCCTACCGACTCGTGACATCCGAGGGTGTCCTGCTCGACGCGGCGCAGCTCGGTGTCCGTACGACGCTCGGCGAGGAACTCGCCCTGCTCGAACCGACCTCCGATCCGGAGAGCCCGATTCCGCACGACGCCGTATCGGCGGCGGGACCGGAACGTTCCGACGTCACGTCTCCCGGAGCGCTCACCGTCATGATCCTCGGCTCCGGCCCTGCGGGTGCGACACCGGGCACGACGCCGCGTCACGCGCGGGGAGGGCCGATCGTGGCGGTTCTGACCCGCGGTTCAGGTGCCGCCGCGATCCCGGTCGAGGCGGTTCCCATCGACGCCACCGACATGAGCCGCTTCCCTGAAGCGTGGGACGAGGCGTCGCGGAAGTGGTCCAGTGTGGAAGGGGGATCACGATGGACCCAACGGGTCGCGGCGCGGCGCTAGCCCTGGCGTGCGCCGGCGCGGCAGCGGTCACGGCGTTCTCCACCGCCTTCGAATCGTGGTCCTTCCTCCCCGCTGTGGTCGCGGCCGCCGTGCTCCCCCACACGATCGGTGCGCTCGGACGGCGACGGGGGCTCCCCCGGCTCTTGTCGCCGTGCTCGTGTTGGCGGGGCTCGGCCTCCTCGCGACATGGGCCACCGTTCCCGATTCCACGGTGTGGGGAGTCCCGACGCCGGGCACGCTCTCGGCACTCTCCGACGTCTGGTCCGAGGGCTGGGACGTCGTCCGTAACGAAACGGTGCCGGTGGCGGTGGAGCCGGGGGTCGTGCTCCTCGTCGTGGTGGCCGTCGGATTGCTGGCGACGGCCGCCGAGGTACTGGCCTTCAGCGCCGGATCCACCGTCGGAGCCCTCCTCCCGGGGGTCGTGATCCTCGTCATCGCCGGCGTCGTGGGTGACCAGAGCGGCGGAGTCCTCCCCCGCGGTCGGTTTCTGCCTCGCCGGCGCCTGCTTCGTGGCCCTGCGCCACGCATCGTTGCGCTCGGAGAGCCGCACCTGGTTCGTCCCGAGGAAGCACCCGGTGCGCTGGAGTGTCTCTCGCGGTCTGGCCTTCGGCTCCCTGGCCGTCATCGTGGCCGTCGCCGCGTCCCCCCTGCTACCCGGCGCCGACGCGGAAGCGCTCTTCGACTACCGCGGAGTCCTCGACAGTGGCGGCTCCAGCCTGACCGCCGACAATCCCGTGGTCGACATCCGCTCGAACCTGCTCGACTTCCCCGACACCGTGATGTTCACCTCCGACCGCGACGCCGCGTACTACCGACTCACGACACTCGACAGCTTCGACGGCTCCACCTGGACCTTCTCCGAACAGAAGTTCACCGACAGCGGACTACCCGAAGAGGCATTCGACGCAACGAACGCCGTCCGGCGGATCCAACAGGATTACGACATCGAGATCGAGAGCCTGCGGAGTTCCTGGCTTCCTGCCCCCTACCGCCCCGTCACCGTTCTCGACATCGACTACGGCACAGCTCCCGACCGCCCCGACCTGTTCGTGGAGGACGGCGTGGAACAGGGCGACAGCTTCGTGGTCCGGTCCGTCGTCTATGAGCAGCTGGACAGCGCTGCTCTCGACACGATCCTCCCGCAGTCCGTCGACCTGTCGAACTACCTGGAACTGCCCGCCGATTTTCCCGCCACCCTGACGGAGCGGGCACAGGAAATCGTCACTGACGCCGGAGCCGTGACGCCGTACCAGCAGGCCCGCGCGCTGCGCGCCTGGTTCCGGGAAACCTCGGGACCCGACAGGTTCGTCTACGACCAGGAGGTCGAGGCAGGGATCGGTGTGGACAGCATCGAGCAGTTCGTGCTGCAACCGGTCGGACAGGGAGGCCACACGGGCTACTGCGAGCAGTTCTCCACCTCGTTTGCCGCACTGGGGCGGGCGATCGGTCTCCCCACGCGTGTCGCCGTGGGGTACCTCGGTGGAACATTGTCCGATACCACCGGTCGGTACGAAATCCGCGGTGACCGTTCACATGCCTGGTCCGAGGTGTACCTCGAGGGCGTCGGGTGGGTGCCCTTCGACGCCACACCCGGGAACGGGGCCGGCGAGGGCGCCGCCGGCGACCACTCGGTCACGCCCATCGGCGCTACCAGCGAGGCTCCCCCGGTGACCGATCCGTCGCAGCCCCCCGACACCGGTCCCGCGGCCACACAACCCGCGACCTCCGCACCCGTGCCCGAACCCCCACCGGATGCCACCACCGACGCAGGTAGTGACGCCGCTTCCCCGGGCAGAGCACCCACCGTCGTCATCGTCGTCGCTCTGGCTGTGCTGGGCGTGCTAACGCTCGGTGTGGTCGCGTCGTGGTCGATCGTCGCGGTGAAGCGCCGGCGCCGACGACACCGTTCACGGCGAGTCGATGCCCGCGGCCGGGTGGTCGGGGCCTGGGAAGAGGCGGGCGACCGTCTGCTGGAGGCGGGGATCCCTCCGGTCCCACACGACTCCCCCACCGAGTTCGCACGTCGCGTCGCGCGGGTCGCCGGTGACGCCGCGCCGCCCTTCGAGCACCTGGCGGAGAACTACACCGAAGCCTGCTACTCGCCTGCGATGCCTGACGAGAGCACGGCCGACGCTGCCTGGCGGGAGTGCGACGCCATGGCCGATGCGCTGAGAGAGGGTCTCTCCCTCACCGAACGGATGCGACGGGCCGTGAGTCTCCAGACCCTCCGTCGGTAGGAACCTGCTCAGTCGCCGTCGCGACGCCAGCGTTCGCGCCAACGTTTCCCGACATTGCCGACGGTGCCGCGCACGCCGCTGCCCGGTGACGAGCCGGTGAGCTCGGCGAAGCCGGCCTTGCCGAGCTTGCGGACGTTGCGCTCCAGGATGAACAGACACGCCAGCATGATGCCGAAGCCGACGAGCGCGAGGAGCGTCTCGGACACGGTGAGGATCAGGAGGACAAAACCCAGGAGAAACCCGACGATCGACCATTTGATCGACCGCGAGGCGTGCTTGTAGAGCGTCGTCTTCGACACCTGATGGGCCAGTTCCGGATCGGTCTCGTGCAGTTGCTGCTCGATCTCGGACAGGATCCGCTGCTCGTCCTCGGACAGTGGCATCGGTGTTCTCGGCTCCTCGAACGAAGTAGGGACGCTCGGCCCCATTCTCGCGCAACGGCCACGGTGGTCGCCCGCGCCGGGCGAGACCCGTCAGCCCGGATCGGATTCTCCGGTCGGACCGTGGGGAGACCCACCCCGCCGAACCTGCAGGCCGCGGGGCCGGCGAGCCGTGCGGGGCCCACCGCCTCCTCGCCGAAACGTTCCCGCAGCTCGTCCACCGCCGCATCGAGCCGCTCCGAGGCACCTTCCCGGGCGTCGAGGTCGAGGAGCTCCTGGGTACCGCCGGTCTCGACCAGATTCGTCGTCGACACGCCGATCAGTCGTACCCCTCGGGCCACGTTCACCTTGTCGAGCAGCTCGAGAGCCACCTCGGTGATCGTGGCGCCGTGGTCGGTCACTTCGGGAAGCGTTCGACTCCGCGTGATGGTCGTGAAATCCGGGTATCGGGCCTTGAGGACCACAGTTCGGCCACGTTTCCCGGAGCCACGCAGTCGTCGGGCGACCAGTTCCGACAGGCGCAGGACCTCCGTGTGGAGGTCGTCGCGCGATCGTAGATCGCGAGGGAACGTCTCCTCGTGCCCGATGGACTTCGCGGGGCGCTCGGGCTCCACGTCGCGCGGGTCGGAGTTGGCGGCCAACGACCGGAGGTGCTCCGCTCGCTTCTTGCCGACGGCGTTCTCGAGCGCTCCGGTCGGAGCCTCGGCGAGATCCGCGACGCTCGTGATACCCAGGTGCTCGAGCTTCGTCAACGTCGCCGGTCCTACTCCCCAGAGGCGTGTGACGGGGAGCGCGCGAGGAAGCGGAGCTCCTCGTCGGGCTCCAGGATCAGGTAGCCGTCGGGTTTCGCGTCCTGGCTCGCCAGCTTGGCGAGGTGCTTGGTGCTGGCGCCTCCCACGGAGACGACCAGACCGGTCTCTTCTCTCACGCGCTCGCACGAGTTCCGCGATCGCCGAGGGCGGGCCGAGGAGACGACGCGCCCCCGTCACGTCGAGAAAGGCCTCGTCCATCGACAACGACTCGACCAGCGGCGTCACCGCCGCGAACACGTCCATGACCGACCGACTGGCCGCGCTGTAGGCATCGAAGCGCGGAGCCAGGAACACACCCTCGGGACATGCCCGGCGCGCCCTCGCCGTCGGCATCGCAGAGTGGACTCCGAAACGGCGGGCCTCGTAGCTGGCCGCCGCGACGACCCCGCGGTTTCCGAGCCCACCGACGATGACCGGCCGGCCCCGGAGCGTTGGGTCGCGAAGCTGTTCGACCGACGCGAAGAAGGCATCGAGATCCGCGTGGAGGATCGAACGCCTGGCGGCGGGGTTCCCGGTCTCGGTCACGGTGCCCGTCGGTGAACCGCGAGGTCATCGAGTCGGGTTCCCCGGACCTCGTAGTGGAACTCACGCGAGTCTCCGGTACTCCAGCGCTCCTTCATCCACGACTCCAACGGCTCCCGCACCCACCGTGCGCAGGTCACGAGAACCTCGGCGCAGCCGGCCGCGTCCATGAACCGGGCGTCCACGACGATCCCGTCGGGATCCGCCACATCGATGGCACCCTCGAACTCCAGCGCGTAGTGCACCTCACAGGTCATCCGCCAGCCCATGTCGAGAGCATCGGCGATCACCCGGTACACGGGACCCTCCCACGACGTGACCGTGAGGCCGGTCTCCTCGGCCACTTCGCGCGTGAGGCCGTCGGGGAGGCTCGGGTCCGCCGCGTCGATCACTCCCCCGGGTGGCGACCAGTCGGTTTCGCCCCCTGGTCGTACGTTGCGCACCATCAACAGGCCCTCGGTGCTCTCGACCAGCCCACCCGCGACGGTCCACGCGTGGACATGGCCGGGATCCGTGGAGGCGCGGGGCACGCGCTCAGTCTCGCGCGGCCCTTCTGCTCCGTCGCCGTCTGGACAGGCGCCCCGGAAGGTCGCGCAGGCCCCACCACGTCACGAGTATCAGCGCCTCGACGACGATACGGCTGGACATCTTCGAGCGGCCGAGCGTTCGATCCCGGAATTCGATCGGGATCTCGGTGATGCTCCCACCGTTCTTCTGGACGCGGTAGGCCATCTCGACCTGGAACCCGTATCCGTCGGCACTCACCGAATCGAGGTCGATCCTCCGCAGTGCGGACGCGGCGTATGCCCGGAATCCCGCCGTGGCGTCCTGGACCCGCAGGCCGAGCATCAGGCGGGCGTAGAGGTTTCCACCCCGCGAGATCGCCCGACGCAGAAGTGTCCAGTCGGGAATCGATCCGCCCGGTACATATCGGGAGCCGATGACGAGGTCGTGGCCGGCGTCCACCTGCTCGAGGAGCGCCGGGACGACGGCGGGGTCGTGGGACAGATCGGCATCCATCTCCACGAACGCCTCGTAGCCCCGTTCCAGGCCCCACCGGAAACCGGTGCGGTAGGCAGAGCCCAGGCCGGACTTCTCTTCCCGCTCGAGGACGTCGACGCCCCCGAGTCGTTCACCCCACTCGCGGGCGAGGCGGGCGGTGCCGTCGGGGCTCCCGTCGTCGACGACCAGCACGTGGACATCCGCAGCCGCCGCGCGTAACCGCTGCAGGACCTCGGCGATGTTCTCGGCCTCGTCGTAGGTGGGCAGCACCAGCAGGGAACGCATCGGGGCGGCAGCCTACCGGTGGCACAGGTGCACGGTGGCACAGGTGCACGGTGGCACAGGTACGCTGCGCCGCGTGCCAGAGACCCCCGTCCCGGATCCAGGCGATGACGACTGGATCGTGATCAATGCCGGGCACCCCGGCGTGCCAGGTCGCGGGCCGGTCGTGCTGGCGTTTCTCGGTGTGGTCGTCGCGGGGATCTTCGGCGGAATGATCGGTTACGGCCTGGCCGACGTGAGCTGTGAGGGTGACTGTGGCGGTGCACTGGCCATCGGGGCGGTCGTCGGTGCAGCGCTGGCTGCGGCGGGTGTGGGTGTCGTCGCGGTGCTCGTCCTGCGCGCGATGGTGGAATGGCGGCGGACACCGCCCGGTGATCCGATGGTGCCGATCGATCAGGTCGATTCGGTCGAGCAGATCGAACCTCCGACGCCGAGCTAGGGCGTCGCCGGGTCTAGGCCGAACCGCCGCCCAGGGCGATCTCGTCGAGCGCGGCACAGACGCGGGCCAGGCCGTCGTCGTCGACGTCCTTGTGGGTCACGAAACGCACCGTGGCGTCACCCACCATCCCCGCCTTGACACCACCGGCGGCGAGGCGATCGAGCACATCGACGGGAAGGGCGTCGGCCGCGGCGCACACGATGTTCGTCGAGACGGTCGACGGGTCGATCGAGCCGGGGAAGCGGTCGGCCAGGTGCTCCGCCAACGCGCGGGCGCGCTCGTGGTCCTCCGCGAGACGCTCGACCATCGTCTCGATCGCCACGACTCCCGCGGCGGCGATGATGCCCGCCTGACGCATGGCGCCACCCATGTCGTGGCGTTGCACGCGGGCCTCGGCGATCACGTCGGCAGGCCCGGAGAGCAACGACCCCACCGGAGCGCCGAGTCCCTTGGAGAGACAGCACATCACGGTGTCGGCGTGGGCGACGATCTCGGCAGGTGTCCGACCGGTGGCGACAGCGGCGTTCCACATCCGGGCGCCGTCCATGTGCAACGCAACGCCCGCGCCGCGACATACGTCGGACACGGCGGTGAGCTCGTCGTCGGACCACGGTCGGCCGTTCGCGGTCATGTGCGTGTTCTCGATCGTGACGGCGGCCACCGGGTCGGAGCCGATGAGCCGAGCCGCGAGGGTGTCGGTCGGGAGTGTCCCGTCGGAGTCGTCGAGTTGCACGAGGTCGACACCCGCCCCCCCGTGCGCCCACCGGCTCGTAGTTCATGATGTGCGACCGCTCGCCGGTGACAACCGTTGCTCCGAAGCCGGCCAGGACCCTTAGCGCGAGCTGGTTGCCCATGGTGCCGGTGGGGACGAACAGCGACGCCTCCTTGCCGAGTAGCGCCGCCACGAGCGACTCGAGGCGGTTGACGGTGGGGTCCTCGCCGTACACGTCGTCGCCCACCTCGGCCTCGGCCATGGCCGCGCGCATGATCGGCGTGGGTACCGTGACCGTGTCGGATCGCAGATCGACCGCCGCGCTCCGATCGATCATGCGCGCCGCCTCACGCACGATCCGGCGAGATCGGGCGGATGAGGCCCTCCTGGATGACCGTGACCGCGAGCGCGCCGTCCGCCGTGTAGATGAAACCCTCCGCCAGCCCCCGCGCTCCCGACGCCGACGGGCTCTTCTGGTGGTACAGGAGCCACTCGTCGGCCCGGAACGGCCGGTGGAACCACATCGCATGATCGAGACTGGCCACCTGATAGCCCTTCGACGCCGACGACATGTCGTGCGGGAGCATCGCCGTGTCGAGCAGAGTGAAATCGGAGGCGTACGCGACCACACACTCGTGGATGAGGCGGACGTCGGGAAGTGTGCCGTCGGCACGGATCCATACCCGCTGCTCACCTTCGCGTGGTGTGGGATCCAGCCAGGGAGGCTCCGCACAGTGTCGTGAATCGATCGGTCGGTCTTGATCGGCCCATTGGTCGAACTCCGGGCCGAAGCGGTCACGGTGGCGTTTCAGGCGCTCCCGAAAGGTGGGAAGTGACTCCGGATCGGGTACTTCGGGGGCGACGTACTGGTGCTCCGGACCGTCTTCTCGAATCTGGAACGACGCCTGGAGGTTGAAGATCGCGCGCCCGTGTTGGATCGCCACGACGCGCCTCGTGGTGAAGCTCCGGCCGTCGCGGAGGCGGTCGACCTCATAGATGATCGGAACCTCGGGGTCACCGGGTCGGAGGAAGTAGGCGTGGAGCGAATGGACATCCCGGTCGGGCTCCACCGTTCGTCCCGCGGCAACGAGCGCCTGGCCTGCCACCTGACCACCGAAGACCCGTTGGCGGTCCTCCTCCGGGCTCACGCCACGGAAGAGATTCACCTCGAGCGGCTCGATATCGAGGAGTGCGACGAGTTGATCGAGCGCGGTTCCCATGATGCCCGTCCGTGAGGTAAGTCCATGATGCCCGACGCGCGGGCCGCCGGTAGGGTGGCCCGCCGACGGCCTTCTGTCCAACAGGTGACTCATGGGTGTGGTGCTCGCGATCGATGCCGGGACGACCGGCGTGCGCTCGATGGCGATCGATGATGCGGGGCAGGTCCTCGCACACGAATACCGCGAGTTTCCGCAATATTTTCCGCATCCGGGTTGGGTGGAGCACGATCCGCTCGAGATCTGGGACGCCACCCTCGCAACTCTCACCGATGTGGTCGCGGCACTCGGCGAGCGGCGTGAGGCCGTGGCCGCGGTGGGGATCACCGACCAACGCGAAACGACGGTCCTATGGGACACCGCGACCGGCAAGCCGTTGCACAAGGCGATCGTCTGGCAGGACCGCCGCACAGCGCAGCGTTGCGACAGCCTCCGCAACGAGGGGTTCGAGCCGACGGTTCGTTCCACCACCGGGCTGGTGCTCGACCCGTACTTCTCGGCCTCCAAGGTCGAATGGCTGCTCGGAGAGGGCGGCGTCGCGGTCACTCCCACCACGGCCTTCGGCACGGTCGACACCTGGATTCTCTGGAACCTCACGGGCGGTGCCGACGGAGGAGTCCACGCCACGGAGCCCTCGAACGCCTCGCGCACGATGCTGTACGACCTGGGTGCAAAGAAGTGGTCGGAAGAGATGTGCGCGATGTTCGGCGTCCCATCCGGGATCCTTCCCGAACTCCGTCCCTCGAGCGGCCGGTTCGGGCTGACCGATCCGTCCCGAGCAGCCGGCCTCGGAGTACCGGTCAGCGGCATCGCCGGCGACCAGCAGGCCGCTCTGTTCGGCCAGGCGTGTTTCGAGCCCGGCATGACCAAGAACACGTACGGCACCGGCTCTTTCGTGCTGATGAACCTCGGCTCCACACTCCCCGACCCCACCGAAGGTCTCCTGACGACTGTCGCGTGGGAACTCGAGGGTGAGGTGTCGTACGCGATGGAAGGGGCCGTGTTCGTCACGGGCGCGGCGATCCAGTGGCTGCGCGACGGACTCGGGATCATCGACGACGCCGCCGAGACCGGTCCGCTCGCCGCGTCTGTGCCCGACACGGGAGGCGTGTACTTCGTTCCCGCGTTCACCGGCCTCGGCTCTCCTCACTGGGATCCGTACGCCCGCGGCACGATCGTCGGGCTGAGTCGCGGAACGACCCGCGCCCACCTGGCGCGCGGGTCGTGGAAGCGATGGCATTCCAGACACTCGATGTCGTCGAAGCCATCACCGAAGGGAGCGGCACCCGGCCCTCCGAGCTGCGCATCGACGGCGGAGCGAGCGTGATGGATCTCCTCGGCGCCTTCCAGGCCGACGTGCTCGGTCTTCCGGTTCGCCGTGCGGCAGTCCAGGAGACCACGGCACTCGGCGCGGCGTACCTCGCCGGGATCGCCGAGGGTGTATGGAGCGATCGCGACGACGCCGCGTCGGCGTGGGCCTGCGACGCCGAGTTCGAACCGTCCGCCGACCCCGCCACAGCCGAGATCAGGACAACGCAGGTCGCCGACTGGCGTCGAGCGGTCGAGCGCTCGCGCGGGTGGGCACGGCACGCGTCGTCCTAGGCCGCGAGAGGTGCCTCCGTGGCCTCTTGGGCAGGGATCCCCTCGGCCTCGCGGGTGGCGTACGTGTCGACGTACTCGTATCCGGTGAGTTCACGGATCTCGAACATCACCTCGTCGGCGATCTGACGGGCCACGAGGCGGTCGTCGCCCCGCTCCGCGTACCGAGCGGGATCGACGGGCGGCCCGAAACGGATTGTCACCGTTCGGAAGATGCGCGGAATCTTCTGGTCGACCGGTTGGATCTCGTCGGTTCCGATCAGCCCGACGGGCACCACTGGCGCGCCGGTGGCCAGCGCCAGGCGGGCGAATCCCGTGTGACCCCTGTGGAGCAGGCCGTCGCGGGAGCGGGTTCCCTCGGGGTAGATCGCGAACACTCCGTCACCGTCCAGCACCTCCTTTGCCGCGTCCAGCGCTCGCTGGCTGGCACTGCCCCCCTCACGTCGGATCGGGATCTGTCCGACGCCGCGGAAGAACCACGCCGTCTTGGGATCATCGAAGTAGTCGGCCTTGGCCACGAACGTGACACGGCGCCCGATGAGAAGCGGAATGAAGATGGAGTCGAGAAACGACCGATGATTGGAGGCGAGGATCACGGCGCCGCCGGCCGGGATGTTCTCCGACCCCTCCACCTTGATGCGGTAGCAGAACCGCAGGATGGGCGTGAGCACCATCTTCACCAGCCAGTACAGCAACGTTCCCGATTCTCCCTGACGATACGGTGGATGCAGCGGACGCGGCGCGAGCCTACGTCAGCGCGGGTCGCGTGTGTGCTGCGTGGGTGCTGTGTGCGACGCGCTCAGCCCAGTTTGGTGAGCGCACGGCGGATCTGGCGGACCGCCTGCTTGATCCGTTGCTCGTTCTCGATGAGCGCGAAACGCACGTACCCCTCTCCGCCGGGGCCGAAGCCCACGCCCGGAGACACCGCCACCTTGGCCTCCTTCACAAGCATGACCGCGAACTCGAGGCTCCCCATCTCCCGGTAGGGCTCGGGGATCGGTGCCCACACGAACATCGTCCCCCGGGGCGGCTCGATCGGCCACCCGGCTCGGTTCAGCCCACCGCACAACGTGTCGCGCCGGCCCGTGTAGACGGCGTTGATCTCTTCGGGGTAGCCGGGCGCCTCGTTCAGGGCGACCGTGGCCGCGATCTGGATCGGCTGGAAGCTGCCATAGTCGAGGTAGGACTTGAGCTTGGCGAGCGCGGCGACGATCTCGCCGTTGCCGAGAGCGAACCCCATCCGCCACCCGGCCATCGAGAACGATTTCGTCAACGTGTAGAGCTCGACGGCGACGTCCTTCGCTCCGGGAACCTGGAGAATCGACGGGGGCGAATAGTCGTCGAAGCCGAGATCGGCATACGCGAAGTCGTGCACGAGCACGACATCGTGTTCACGCGCGAACCCGACCATGTGCTCCATGAACTCGAGGTCGACGCAGGCCGTTGTGGGATTGTGCGGAAAGGAGAGGACCACGACGCGCGGACGCGGCCACGACTCCTCGTACGCGGCGTGCAGGTTCGCGAGGAAGTCCTCCTCGGGCCCGAGCCGCACCTGGCGGACGTCGGCGCCGGCCAGAACAGGACCCCAGATGTGGATCGGGTAGGACGGGCTCGGGACGAACGCCACGTCGCCGGGCGCCACCAGCGTCCACATGAGGTGCGAAAAGCCCTCCTTGGCGCCGATGGTGGCGCACACCTCGGTGTCGGGATCGAGCTCGACGTCGAACACCGACCTGTAGCGGTCAGCCACCGCCTGGCGGAGCTTCGGGATCCCACGACTCATCGAGTATCGGTGGTTGCGCTCGTTGCGGACAGCGTCGCCCAACTTCTCGACCGCGACACCGGGCGAGGGAATATCGGGGTTGCCGAACCCGAGATCGATGATGTCGTGGCCCGCGCGGCGACCCTCGACCTTCAGGGTGTCGATGGTCGTGAAGACGTACGGTGGCAGATCACCGATTCGTCGGAACTCCATCGCGGGCACGGTACCAGAGGGTTTCCGGGGCGCCGTTAGGATTCGCGCCTCGTGCATCCCGGAAGCCGTACTCCTCGACGCCGGAGGTGTGTTTCACCTCCCCGACCACGCGGTGATCGCCGCGGCGCTCGAACGCGTCGACGTCGTCATCGAGCCTGAACTGCTCGACCGGGCGCACTACGCCGGTGCCGCGTGCTTTCCGCCCGACTACGAGGGCGAGCTTCCTTGGCGCGAGATGTGGGAGCGCTACCTCGCCGCCTACGTCGACGAGCTCGACATCCCCGAGGACCTGCGCGACGACGCTGTTTCACGCCTCGAGAGCGAATTCGCGACCGCGGCGATCTGGCGGCGCGTCATTCCCGGTTCGGCCGATGGGCTGAGGACGCTGTCGGAGACCGGGGTGAGGCTGGGCGTGGTGTCGAACGCGGACGGCGACGTGGGAGCACGCCTGCGTGACCAGGAGATCCTCCAGCTCGGACCGGGGCCCGGCGTGGAGGTGGAGACACTCATCGACTCGGGTCAGGTCGGCGTGATGAAGCCCGACCCACGGATCTTCGAGATGGCGCTGATCGCGCTCGAGCTGACCCCTGAGCAGGTCTGGTACGTGGGCGACATGCCGGGCATCGACGTCGCCGGCGCCCGGCGCGGGTATCGAGCCGTTCCTCATGGATCCCTTCGACTTCAACGCGCACCTCGACTGCGAACGCGTGACCTCACTGGCCGATCTGGCCGCCCGCATCTCAGCCTGAGATTTCGCCACCGTTTCGATCCGAGGGCGGGATAACTGTCACACCCGGGATCTACGCTGGTTCTGTCGATGCGGAGGGGTTCTTCTCCGGCTCGGTCTCTTCCCCCGGTGGCTTTTTCCTGTGCGCTTGTTCTCGCGCGCGTGAAGGGACCTCGGGAGGAGGTGAGCTGTGGAGGAACGACCGGAGGAACCGGCAGGCGGGTCTGATTCCGCTGAAGGCAGGGGATCGGATGTGGGGCCGCTGGGTCGGGAGATCCTGGATCTGTTCCGCGCCGTGTATCGCCTCGAGGCGAGGCTGTCGGAGCGGATCGCCGCGTTCGACGCCTCGGGCGAGTGGGAAGTCGACGGTTCGGCGTCGGCTCAGGCGTGGTTGCGCTACCACGGTCGACTGTCGCCTTCGGCGGCGTCGGGTGCCGTCAAGACGGCCCGCCGCCTGCGGCACTTGCCCCGCACGGCTGAGGCGTTCGCCGCCGGTGAGATCTCGTCGGATCATGTACGTGTCATCACGACAGGAACCGACGTTGCCGAGAGTCTCGATGGTCACGACGAGATCGACGTGGTCGAGGTTGCGCGGCTGGTGGCCGAGGGCGAGAAGGTCCTCGTCGATGCTGCCCGTGACCTGGACCCGGGGCGGTTGCGTCGTGTGGTGACGCATTGGCGTCATGCCGTCGAACCCAGGTCGTCGTCAGCGACGAGAGAGCGGCGGTGTGTCGTCGCAAGCTCCACATGTCCCAGACAAGCGACGGCCGCTTTGTGCTCGACGGCGAACTGGATCTCGAGGGAGGCGCGGTCGTCAAGACCGCCCTCGACGCGCTCATGAGCCCCGACTCGGCCGATGGCCCTCGCCGCACCGGCGCGGGGCTCCGGCGACGTCTTGTCGCTGCGATCTGCGCCCCAGGGTCGCGTTCGAGCCCCTGCTCGCCTCCGCTGCGCTCCGGCTCGGCACTCCGTGCCGGGTCTCGACCGCTGGGCGCAACTGATCGCATCGCCAAGACCTCCCCGTCGCTTCCCGTAGCACGTGGCGCGAGAGGCAGCTGATGGGCGACCGCGAGTGACTCGCTTCAGCGCCGGAGCGAGTCGGGCGACCATCAGCTGCCTCACACAGCTGGAGCACCCGCCAGACTCTCGACGTCGGACGACGCACACCCACGATCCCCCCGGCGATCCGCCGCGCACTGGTCGTACATGACCGAGGCTGCGCCTGACCTGGCTGCGAGGGGGGCTTCGAGCAGGCTCTACGCCGCGCGGCTGGGGCACATCTGCTGCAGGAGGCCCTCGCACTCGCTCTGGCTCATGAAGCGAGGCACCGGATAGTCGAGGAATGCCTCGGCCCGTGCGCGACGTGCGATCGACGTGATGTCCTCGTTCTGGAGGGCCTCGAGCTCATAGGGGATCTCCAGGGTCGCCATCAGATCGCGAACGGCGTCGATGAACTGCTGGGCCTTCTCGACATCGCTGTCCCCCGACAGACCGATGACCTCCGCCAAACGGGCGAGTTGTTCCTGGGCGTCGTCCTTCGAGAAATCGAGGACGTGGGGAAGAGCCGTCGCGTTGGCGAGTCCGTGCGGTGTCCCGTAGGCGGCACCGAGGTTGTGGGCGATGGCGTGCACGTTTCCGAGACTGGACCGTGTGAACGCCAGACCTGCGTAGTAGGAGGCCAGCAACATCCCCTGACGTGCCGCGAGGTCGCTGCCATCGGCGAAGGCCTTCGGGAGATTCTCGAAGATGAGGCGGACTGCCATCTTGGCGTAGTCCTTCGTCTGCTTGGTCGACGCCCTCGAGACAAACGACTCGACCGCATGGGTGAGGGCATCCATGCCCGTGGCCGCCGTGATCGGTGCGGGGAGTCCGGTCGTCAGGCCAGGATCGAGTGCCGCCATGTCGGGGAGCAGCTTCGGGTCCAGGAAGAACTTCTTTTCGTGTGTCTCCGCATCGGACACGACAGCTGCCACGGTGACCTCGGATCCGGTGCCCGCCGTCGTCGGGACGGCGAAGAGCGGTGCCGGGGCCTTGCGCACGCGGAGCTTGCCCTCGAGTTTGCTCAGGGGCCCGCCATTGGTCGCCAGCGCGGCGATCATCTTGGCCGCGTCCATCGACGACCCCCCGCCCACGCCGACGACCGCGTCACAGCCCTCGGCCTCGTACACCTGAAGACCCGTCTCGACCTGCGGGAACGTCGGATCGGGTTCGACCTCGGAGTAGACCGTCCATTCGACTCCGGCTTCGGTCAGTTCCTCGGTGATCCGCCCGACGATGCCGATCTCAACGAGACCCGCATCAGAAACCACGAGTGCCCGGCGGACTCCTTGATGGCCGATCGAGGCGCACAACTCTGCCACGGCATCGGAGCCGGCGAACGTCACCGGGATTCTGTCGGGAAGGAGTTTGGCGGCGATCCGCGCGATGGCGATGTAGGCGGCGTGCAGGAACCGCTCGAACAGGTATCTCACGTCGTAGCTCACTCGGTAGCTCACTCGCCCGCCTCGCCGCTCACGTGCCAGGTCCGACCACCTGTGTGCCAACCGGCTCCGCGTAGAACTGTGACGCCCACTTCCGGTAGGTCATGAACGGACCGTCGGTGTCGATCAGCAGCGGCTTCTCGAGGTGGGCCTTGTGTTCCCAGATCGGGATGTCCTCGGTGAGTTGCTTGTTGATCTCGGCCACGAACGCGTCGGCGATCACCGAGTCCATACGCTCGTCTCCGGTCTTTTCGACCTTGAAGTTGAACCGCTGTTCGACCGTCTCGTCATCGATCGGTGTGGCGCATCCGAGCAGCGCCGCCTTCACGACACCGGGCATCTCGAAGCGGACTTCGGAGAAACCCGGCCCGGTCGCAAACGAGTCGATCCGCCCGTCGACGACACCCTGCGGAGTGACGTACTTCTGCGACGACAGCATCTTCGAGCGCGGTCCGTCGGTCGTGTACTCCTCGCACACGGCCACCTCGTCGGTGTGGTGGACGTAGCGGAAGTGTGCGGGATCGACACTGTTCTCCCCCATCTCCTGGATCGCCGTCTTGATGACGTAGGAGGACTTGTAGAAGTCGGTGAATCCTTCTCCGGCGATGTCGTCGAGTTCGGGGATCTCGAAGCTCGGTGGCGCGTCACCGGGGTGGTACCACGCCATGATGAGTCCGTTGCGTTCGATCACCGGGTAGTTGCGGAGCTTCGCCTGCTTGTTGACGCGGTCGCTGTAGGGGATCTCGACGCACGCACCGGTGTCGTCGTAGCGCCACCCGTGGAACGGACACTCGATGGTGCCACCGTCGACACAACCGCCGTACCCGGAGATGGGCACCGAGATGCGGGCAGATGGCGCTCTGTAGGTTGAGCGAGCCGTCGTCGGCCCGCCACATCACGAGTTCGGAATCGAAGTAGTGCAGCGGCTGGAGCTCACCCGGCGCGAGGTCTTCGGGATAGCCGATCTGGAACCAACCGAACGGCATCGGGAACGGGAACCGCGCCATGGCGTGTGGCCTCCTCACTTGTCTGGTGGGTACTGGTCTGGTGGGTGGGTACTGGTGGGCGTTGGTCTGGTGGCGGACTACCGGGGGCGACGGGCTAGTCGGGTGGATCGGATCCGACGACCCACATGCTGAAGAACTGCGACCCCCACCGTACGCGTGACCCAGCGCCCGTCGCGCCCCCGCCACCTGGTAGTCGCCGCAGCGCTGACGAACCTGCTGGGCAGCTTCACCGAATCGGATCATCCCGGACGCTCCGATGGGGTTCGACGACAGGACGCCTCCGGAGGGATTCCACGGGATGTCCCCATCGGGCGCTGTAGCGCCCGACTCAGTGAGCTTCCACCCCTCGCCCTGTGCAGCGAACCCGAGATTCTCGAGCCACATCGGCTCGTACCAACTGAACGGGACGTACACCTCGGCGCAGTCGAAGTCCGACCGGGGATCGGTGACACCCGCCTGCGCATACACGTCGGCCGCGCAGTCTCGCCCGGCGCGCGGATTCACCTGGTCGCGACCGGCGAACATCGTGGGCTCGGACCGCATGGCCATACCCTGGATCCACGCTGCCGGACCTTCGGTCCCCTTCGCCACGTCCTCGCTACCGATCACGAGCGCCATGGCGCCATCCGAGGACGGACACACCTCGAGGTAGCGCAGCGGGTCCCAGAGCATGAAGGACTCCTCGACCATCGCCAGGTCGATGTCGGGGAGGTGGAGGTGCGCGTTCGGGTTGCCCAGCGCTGCGAGGCGGTCCTTGACGGCCACCCTCATCCCGATATCGGCGGGCGCCGAGGCGCGTTCGATGTACGCCCGGATGAGTGGGGCGAAGTAGCCGCCGGCGCCGGCTACGAGCGGTGCCTGGAACGGCATCTCCACGGTGAGGCCCCACACGGAGTCGCTCTCAGACTGCTTCTCGAAGGAGACGGTGAGGACGCGTTCGTGCACACCCGCTTCGACGAGCTTGGCCGCCACGATGGCCGTGGAGCCGCCGACGCTGCCCGCCGTGTGCACGCGCAGCATGGGCTTGCCCGCCGCACCCAGGGCGTCGGCGAGGAACAGCTCGGGCATCACGACGCCCTCGAAGGTGTCGGGAGCCTTCCCGATCACGACAGCGTCGATGTCCGACCAGGCCAGGCCGGCGTCTTCGAGTGCCTCGAGTGCGGCTTCACGCACGAGCCCCGCGATCGAGACGTCTTTTCGTTCGGCAGCGTGGTGGGTCTGCCCGACCCCGATCACCGCGCAGCGTTGACTGCCCACGTCAGTTCCCCTCCAACACGGCGACGAGGTTCTGCTGGAGGGCAGGGCCTGACGCGGCATGGGCGACACCCCGGTTGACGCTGCCGTTGTGGATGCGGGCGGCGACTTCCCCGAAACGGATGAGGCCGGCTGACATCACCGGGTTGGCTGCCAGCGGGCCCCCGCTCGGACTGCGGACGACGTCGTCGGCGAGACCCAGCGCGTCGGCGAGGATCAACTCCTCGTGGCTGAACTGCGTGTGGAGTTCGGCGATGTCGAAGAGTCCGTCGGCCACCCCGGCCTTCTCTGCGGCAAGGCGTGCCGACTCACTGGTCGACAGGTCGCGCAAGCCCATCGCCTGGGAATCGATCCGATGATCGATACCGCGGATCCACGCCGGACGGTCGCACAGCTGCCGGGCGAGGTCGCCTGCGGCCAGCACGAGAGCGGCGGCACCGTCGGTGATTGGTGCGATGTCGAGTTCGCGCAGCGGCGGTGCCACGATCGGTGCAGAGAGGGCGTCGGCCGCATCGACATCGCCCGAACGCACGGCGTTCGCGTTGGAGCGGGCGTCGCGGGAACTCCGCGCGGCCACCTCGGCCAGATCAGCCTCGGTGTGGCCCGTCTCCTCGAGATACGCGCACGCCTGGAGTGCTGCCAGATCCACCATCGATGGCCACAACGGGGCCACGTAGTACGGGTCCGACTGCAGGGCCATGATCTCGTGCAGGTCGCCCATCGACGACTTGCCGAAGCCGTACACGAGAGCCGAGTCGACGGTGCCGGTCTGGAGGACGACCCAAGCTTCGTAGAGCGCCCACGCGGCGTCCATCTCCACATGACTCTCGTTGATCGGGGGCCAGGCGCCGACCGCGTCGAGTCCGGCCACGAAGGTGAACGGGCCGCCGCTGAGGTAGTCGCAGCTCCCCGAGATCGTGAACCCGATCTCCGCGCGGTCGATGCCCGAACGCTCGACCGCTTCGCGAACGACCGGGATGATCGTCTCCACCTCGTTGCGCTGCGTGTCCGCACTGACGTGTTTCGACTGCGCAAAGGAAACGACAGCGACGTCACGCATGGCTGCCTCGCATGTCTAGATGAAGTCCTTGTAATCGTCGTAGGCGGCGTCGGGCTCGCCGGTAGGGCGGAAGTAGCGGATGCTTCGCTGATCGGCACTCACCTCGTCGGCCCACACGACCTCGACGCGCATGCCCATCCGGACGTCGGAGGCCTCGACCTCACCGATCAGACCGAAGAAGGCCAGCGAGGCGCCGTCGAGGACGATCTGCGCGCACACGTAGGGGATCTCGGGCGCCAGGTCAGACAAGCCCGGGATGTTCACGATGCAGAAGGTCGTGATGGTCCCCTTCGGACCGACCTCGACCTCGATCTCGGTCGGATGCCCCGTCTTCGGATCCGAGCCCCGTGGCGGTACGTAGACCTCGTCTGAATCAGCAGCCCGCTCGCCGACCAGACGGCGCTCGGCCAGACCGTGGAGAAAGCGCGTCGGGGCCACGCCGGGGTTCACGTCGTACTCGAGCCGGACCGGAGCGACGACCCCCGACACCGGTTCGGTGGCACCGCTGGGTTCAGGTGGTGTGGGCACGTCGCCGTCGGCCTGGGGTACCCAAGCCTCGAGATCGGTCAGCGTCCCGGTGCGTTCGCCAGCCCACCGGGGCATGACGCGCATCCCGACGCGCATCACATCGGGACTCCCGGCGTCGACGACGTGGAGCATCGCCGTGTCGGCACCGTCGGGGCGCACGAGAGCGAACGCGAAGGGATGATCGAGGTGGTGCTTGCCCGGGCGGGGCTCGGCCACCCATGTCCACGACTCGACGAGTCCTGACGGGCCCACGTCGACGAACTCGTCGTCGTCCACGCCGATCGGGTCGGCGGTTGCCGGGTCGTACTCCAGCGGCGGTACCAACACGCGACCGTCGGCCAGGCGCACTCCGGTGATTCGGCCTTCCCGCAGACCTGTCAGGTAGCGACCGATCACCGGACCGACCGAGCGCGTGTAGCCGCCGGGGTACTCCAAGACGTGGTGCGCGACGAGCGCGTCACCCGCCGCCATCAGATCTGTGCCTCGTGGTCTTTCCAGTACGGGTCACGCAGCTTGCGCTTGTAGAGCTTGCCGCTCGGGTCTCGGGGCATGGTTTCGATGAAGTCGATCGACTTCGGCCACTTGAACTTCCCGAGGCGACCACGCACGTGGTCGAGGATCGACTCGGCGAGCTCGTCGCCGGGCTCCGCTCCCTCCTTCGGCTCCACGACGGCCTTGATCTCCTCACCCCAGTCGGCGTCGGGAATGCCGAACACCGCCACGTCGGCCACGTCGGGATGCGAGAGGATTTCGCCCTCGATCTCGGCCGGGTAGATGTTCACGCCGCCTGAGATGATCATGTCGGACTTGCGGTCGCAGAGGAACAGGAAGTCGTCGTCGGTCATGTAGCCGATGTCACCGACGGTGAAGAAGTCGTCGTACCGGCTCTCGTCGGTCTTCTCGCGGTCGTCCTTGTACTCGAACTCGGCACCCATCGTCTTCATGTACACAGTGCCGGGTGTACCCCGCGGAACCTCACGCATGTCGTCGTCGAGACAGATGACTTCCGAGATCGGCCAGGGCTTTCCCACGGTCCCGGGGTGCGCCAGCCACTCCTCCGGGGTGGCGAGCGTGCCCCCACCCTCGGTGGCGCCGTAGTACTCGTAGATCACCGGCCCCCACCAGTCGAGCATCTTGCGTTTCACGTCGACCGGGCACGGCGCCGCCGCGTGGATCGCGTAGCGCATCGACGACACGTCGAAGCTCTCGCGAACGTCGTCGGACAGCGCGAGCATCCGGTGGAACTGGGTGGGGACCATGTGTGTGGTCGTGACTCCGTAGCGCTCGATCCGCTCGAGGGTTCCCTCGGGCGTCCACTTGTCCATCATCACGAGCGTGTGCCCGTAGTGCAGCGAGCTCCCGCCGAACATCGTCACGGCGGTGTGGTAGTTAGGTGACGTGACGAGGTGGACGTTCCCGTCGTCCGGCTCGATCCCGAACAGCGACAGGAACATCGAGTGGAGCTCGACGGTCGTGTCGGGGTCGAGATCGGGCAGACCGCGGCGTACACCTTTCGGACGTCCGGTGGTCCCCGACGTGTAGTGCATGGCCATTCCGGCCGCGCGGTCGTCCGGCATGGCGTCCGACTGCCCGTCGATGAGCTCGGCGACCGGTCGGTAGCCCGCGATGTCGGAGTTCGAAATGCCGGAGTTTCCGCTGTTCTCGCCATCTCCCCGGCGTCGGGCATGACATCCGGGACGACATCCGGGACGACGAAGCGGGACGCTTCGGAGAGCTCCATCTCGGCGATGGCGTCCGTGGCCTGCTCCGCGTAGCGCGTCGACGTCACGAAAGCGTTCGCTCCCGCGTCGTTGAGGATGTACGCGATCTCGGGACCGCTCAGGTGGTAGTTGATGGGCGTGAGGTACCACCCCGACTGGAGCGCCGCGAGGTACATCTCGATGGCGGCCACGCCGTTGGGGAGCATGGTGGAGACGGCGTCACCACGCTGGAGACCCAGGGCCCGCAACCCGTGGACGAGACGGTTGGCGTTGGCGAGCATCTCGCCGGCGGTGTGCTCGGTGCCGTCGGGATCGACGAGGGCACGACGGTCGGGTTCGGCGGCCGCCGACTTCCAGAAACCCACGTCTGCCATCGCTCGAAACTAAGACACGTTTCAGTTCTGGCGCAACACGCGTCCCGGACCCGCGATCACTCCGAGCCGAAGCTGTTCCGTTCGATCCAGCCGATGGCGGGTTCACCCTCATCGGGGACGAACCGCACCAGTGTGCGCCGGTAGCTCGACGTGCGGGGCGGGTCGAAGCAGTGGGAGATGTCGAACTCGATTCCCGCGATCGACTCCATACGACCACCGATCGTGGATCCGTCGGCCGTCGTCACGGTGAAGGGTCCGTGGACCGGATCGTCGAGGTCGTCGTCGCGGTACACGAAGCCGCAGTCGACCTCGGTGATGTCGGTGGTCGTGTCGCGCAGCACGTAGCCGGCCGTGATCCGGTCGAGCCCCGGAATGTCGACGAGTGCCCACTGCATCCGGTAGTCGCCGGCGCCCACGACGACGAACAGCCATTCCATGTCCCACGGGCGCGGACCCCATGAGTGGTCGCGTTCTCCACGGCCCGTGAACGCTTGCCCGTCACCGAGCCCGGCCACCCCCTCGAGCGAGACCGGCTGTTCGAAGCGGTTTGCCACGTACCCCTGTGCCGAGTGGCCGGGGACGTCGGACGGACCCGTCGAATGGGCCGCGCCCGCGGCCTCGTAGCGAAGATCGATCGTGAACGGTGCGGTCATCCCCGCGCGCGGCCCCGTCATGATCCGCCCGTGGCCCTCCGCTCGGAGACGTCCGCTACGGAGCGCGTCGGAGCGGTCCCACTCGAAGGACAGGCCCCAACTGTCACAGGCGAGCCGGTCGGTGTCGACGGAGTCCATGGGCAGGCGTGGCTCCTCCAGGAGCATCCACTCGCCGTCGGCGTAGAGCGTGATCCAGATGAAGGCACGGTCCTGGTTGGGGTGCAGTCCGATGCGCATGTGCCCGGCCTGCGACCCTTCGGCGTTGAACCAGTCGAGGAACCACGACTCGTTCCACCAAAGGTGTTCGGGGCTGTGCGGATGCGGCCCCTCGTCGGCGGCCTGGATCCCGAACTTCGTGAGCTCCGCCATGTCGGGGATGGCTCTGTCAGGAACCGCATTGTTGGACGCCGTTGAGTTCGCCATGGTGCCGAGTCTGTCACGATCGCAAACGCTGCGGCCTGTAGCGTTGACAGCCCGTGAACGACCGTGACCGACACCCCGACGCCATGCCCCGACACAACGTGTCCCGACACGACGTGCCCCGACACAACGTGCCCCGACACGGCCTCTGGCGCGCCCAGATTGCCCTGGGCGCGCTCATCTGCCTGACGCTGTCCACCCTTCCGGCGTCGATTCCGGGCGCGGCGGCCTCTGACCGCACTGCGGATCGTCCGGCCGGTGGCGGAGGTGGGCCCAGCGTCTACGTCTGGGGCGATTCCGTCATCCTCGGCGCCGAGACCCAGATTCCCCCCACGATCGGCGCCACGATTCCCGAGGCACGTGTCGAGATGTCCGCCGAGGTCGGCCGTTCCGCCCTCGAATCCCCGGGTCTGCTCGCCGGGCGTTCCGACGACGTCGTCGTGATCTCGATCGGCCACAACGACGGACCCGTCGGATTCTCGCAGCGTATCGACGCCATCATGGCGTCGCTGGAGAACGTCGACCATGTGGTGTGGCTGACGCAACAGGAGTTCCAGGCAGATCGTCCCGGGATGAACGCCGACCTGCGCGACGCGGCTCGCCGCCACGCCGGCCTCGAGGTCCTCGACTGGAACGCGCTCGCCGCGAGCACCCCGAACGCGAACTGGGATGACGGACTGCATCTGCGTCCCGAGGGCGCGCAGGCGATGGCCGACGCCATCGCGGAAGTCGTCGATGAGGTTCTGACCGTTCCGCTCCCCGCGCTCTTGGCCGTCGGCGCGGCATGGTCGCTCCGTGGTGTGGAACGCGTCGCCGAAAGCGGTGTCGGGGGAGCTAGACCTTCACGGGGATGTGCTTGATGCCGTTGATGAGGCTCGACGCGAGTCGGGACGCCGGCGCGGTGGGTTGAAGGTCGGGCATCCGCTCGAAGATCTCCTCGAACATCACGTTGATCTCCATCCGGGCGAGGCTGGCACCCAGGCAGTAATGCGGGCCGCGGCCGCCGAAGGCGAGGTGCTCGTTGGGCTCACGCGTCACGTCGAAGGTGTGCGGATCCTCGAAGTGGCGGGGGTCGCGGTTGGCGGCGCCGTACCAGATCGTGACGTGGTCTCCCTGGGCGACCGGGACGTCGCCGATCTTCGTGTCCTCGGCGGCCGTCCGTCGGAAGTAACGCACGGGCGACACGAATCGCAGCATCTCCTCCACAGCCGACGGGATGAGCGAACGGTCCTGCGCCACGCGTTCGCGCTGGTCGGGGTGGTCGAACAGCGTCTGCATCCCGCCCGAGATGAGGTTCCGTGTGGTCTCGTTACCGGCGACGGCCAGCAGGAGCACGAAGTAGTTGTACTCCTCTGCTGTGAGCATGTCTCCGTTCTCGTCGGGCGTGAGCAACTTCGTGACCAGATCATCACGCGGGTTTGCCAGGTGGTCATCGGCCATCGTCTGCGCGTAGGCGAAGAGCTCCGCTGCCGCGTTGTCGGCCGCCTCCATCGCCGCGATGGCTTCCTCACCGCCGTACTCAGGGTCGTAGCGACCCATCATCGTGTTGCTCCAGTCGAAGACCTTGTGGCGGTCCTCCCGGGGAACACCGATCAGGTCGGCGATCACCATCAGCGGCAGCTCGGCGGCCACATCCTTGACGAAGTCGAACTCCCCCATCTCGAGAGCACGGTCGATGATCTCGGTGGTCGCGCGGCGTACGGACCCCTCCATCGATCGCACGACCTTCGGTGTGAACGCGCGTGCCACCAGCATGCGGTTGCGCGTGTGCTCGGGTGGATCCTGGTTGATGATGAGGTTCTCGAGACCCGGCAGCATCTTCTCCATGAGAAAGCCGTCACCTGAGCGAAAGGTCCGCGCCTCCCGCGACACCGTGACGACGTCGTCATAGCGCGTCACGACCCAGAATCCGGGGGCGAACTCGCCCTGCGCCGGATGCCAGTGGACCGGGTCGGTCTCCTGGAGCTCGCACAGGAATTCGAGGGGCGAGTCTTCTCCGTAGGCTGTCTGGTCCTCGAGGGGGAATTCGTCGCCGCGCTGGCTGACCGTCATCGGATGGTGTCTCGCTCCTCGGCATGGTGGCCGCGCGTTCTCACGTGGCTCGTGTAGGTCGTCGTGCCGGAGGCGTACGGGATTCGGCTTTTCGCCCCCGACAGGTAGAATTAGCACACGTTCTCTGTTTCGGCCACAAGGCCGGCGCACAGATGCACCCTCTGCCGGGGAGGCCCGTTGCCCCTGAACGACGAAATCTCGAACGAGCACTGCCGCCTCGAGGTCGATGACGGCGTCGCGGTGGTCACCCTCGACCGGCCGGAGGCCAAGAACGCACTCAGTGCCCCGATGCTCGTCGCCATGTACGACTCATGGGTCCACATCAACGAAGACCCCGACATCAGGGTGGCGATCCTCACCGGTGCCGGAGGCGCCTTCTGCGCGGGGGCGGACCTGAAGTCCCTGATGGACCCTGATCTCCCACAGGTCTACGCGAAGCGGTTGGCCGAGGACTCGGAGCTGCACTGGAAGGCGCTGCTACGTCACTACCAGGTACGCAAGCCGCTCATCGCCGCCGTCGAGGGAGCCGCCGTGGCGGGCGGAACCGAGATCCTCCAGGCCACCGACATCCGCGTCGCGGCGAGCTCCGCGTTCTTCGGAATCTTCGAGGCCAAGCGTGGACTGTTTCCACTGGGTGGATCCACGGTGCGACTCCAGCACCAGATCCCCTTCACGCTGGCCATGGAGCTCCTGTTGACCGCGCGTCGCGTCGAGGCCGACGAGGCACTCCAGATCGGTCTCATCGGCCACGTGGTGCCCGACGGCGAGGCTCTCGCCAAGGCGTACGAGATCGCGGAACAGATCGCGGCCAACGGGCCTCTCGCCGTTCAGGCCATCAAGGAGTCTGTGCTCGCAACGCGCGATCTGTCGGAGAAGGACGGGCTCGCCCGCGAGCTCGAGTTCGGCTGGCCCGTGTTCGACACCGACGACGCCAAGGAGGGCCCGCGCGCCTTCGCCGAGAAACGCACACCGAACTTCCAGGGTACGTGACGCGTCCGTGAGCGACACACCCGCGAGCGAGACAGCCCGCGAACGTCTCGCCCACGTCGTGCGCGACGCGGTCGACGCCACCATGACCGTCGACGCCTCGGACGCGGATCTCGACCGGGCCGCCGATACCGTGGCCGCCGGCATCGCAGCGTTGCGCGACAGCGGGCGCACGGCCCGTCATCGCACCGACCTCAAGGGAGCAGAGGCGTTCGGAGGCACCGACAGTCACGTAGCGGGCAGTCCCCAGCTCGGGGGCGAGAATCCTCTGGCTCCGCCCGTAGACCTCGAGATCGTCGACGGTCGCGTCTTCGGTCACGTGACCTTTCGGGCTCCCTACGAGGGACCGCCCGGCTACGTCCACGGTGGCGTCCTCGCATCGGTCTTCGACGAACTGCTCGGCGTCGCGAACATCACGGGAGAATCGCCGGGTATGACCGCCAAGCTCACGGTTCGGTACCGCCGACCCACTCCCTTGCATTGCCCCGCCCGTTTCGAGGCCTGGCACGAACGCCGCCAGGGGCGCCGCCTCGTCGCACACGCGACACTGCGGGTCGACGGTGAGCTCACCGCGGAGGCCGAAGGGCTGTTCGTGGGAATCGACGCACAACTCGCCGAGGAGTACTTCGGTGCTCTGCGCAAACAGGCTGAGCAGGCCAAGTAGGCGAACACGACGGAGGCGAAGGATTCGTGAAGTTCCCCGAGCAGGGCATGAGCCGACCGGACATCTCCGGAGAAATGCGCGCCAAGAAGAAGGACGACGCCCGTTGGGCGGAGGGTCGGACGTTCTCGCTGATCTATCCCACCGAGGGCGCCCTCGACGAGGACGCTCGCGACAGCAGCTCCGGCTCCCCGATCGAGATCGATGACGTCGTGGCCGACGCGCACGATCTCTACCTCTACGAGAACGCACTCAACCCGTTCCGCTTCCCGTCACTGCGGGAGATGGAGGCCGACGTCGTCTCGATGACCGCCGACCTGCTGCACGCGCCGGAAGACTTCGGCGGATCGATGACCTCGGGGGGAACGGAATCGATCCTCATGGCGACCCTCGTCGCCCGTGGTCGTGCCCTTGCCGAGCGAGGCGTCACCGAACCGCAACTCCTCGCTCCGGTCTCCGCCCACCCGGCGTTCGCCAAGGCTGCGTACGTCCTCGGGCTCGAGCACGTGCAGATCCCGATCGGCGACGACTTCCGCGCCGACGTAGGCGCCGCGGCGGAGCTCGTGACGGACCGCACGGCCATGATCGTGGGGTCCGCGCCCGGCTATCCCCACGGCGTCATCGACCCCATCCCGGAGCTCGCCGCCATTGCGGCCGAGCGAGGTATCGCGTTCCACACCGACTCCTGCGTGGGCGGGTTCCTCCTCCCCTTTCTCGAGCGCCTCGGACGCGACGTCCCACCCTTCGACTTCCGCGTGGAGGGCGTCACGTCCATGTCGGCCGACGTCCACAAGTACGGATACACCACGAAGGGCGCCTCGGTGGTGCTGCACCGACGTCACGAGTGGTTCATGGACCACCAGGTGTTTCTGTACGACCGCTGGCCCGGCGGCCTCTACGGGTCACCTGCCATGGCCGGGGCCCGGCCGGCGGCGCCGATCGCCGCGGCGTGGGCCGTCATGCGACACCTCGGCGTCGAGGGCTACGTCGCGCTCGCGGAATCCCTCCTCGACACCACGGCCGCCCTGAAGACGGGCATCGAAGAAATCCCCGAGCTCCACGTACTCGGGGAGCCCGCGGCGAGTCTCGTGGCTTTCGGGTCCGACACCGTCGACATCGGCGCTGTCGGAGACGTCATGGACGACCGCGGCTGGCACCTGGACCGCCAGACGGGTCCGGACGCGCTTCACATGATGATCTCGCCGGCCCACAGGAAGATCGTCGACGTGTTCCTCGCGGATCTGGCCGATGCGGTGGCGAACCACGGCGAGTCCCGCGGCGTCGAGGCGCGTTACAGCTGACGGGTTTCTAGCTCTGGCTCGCGCGGGCGAAAACGGCCGCTCCAATGGCACCGGCCGCCTCACCCAGTTCGGCCGCGACGACCGGAATCGCCGGGCGGTAATCCGGTGCTTCGATCCGGTGCGCAACACAGCGCTGGAGTGGCTCGAGAAGCGCCGCGCCGGCCGTCATGACGCCGCCGCCGATGACGATCTTCTCCGGATCGAGAATGTTCGCCAGGCCCGCGAGCCCGATGGCCACACGATCGGCGTACTCGGCGAGCAGTGCGAGCGAGTCGTCGGCTCCGCGGGCCGCCGAGCGGGTCACGTGGCGACCATCGACAGCCGTGGCATCGCCGTCGGCTTCGGCCAGCGCGCTCGGCGCACGACCGGCGCCCACCCACTCCCGTGCGAGCCGGCCCAGGGCGGTTCCCGACGCCATCGCCTCCCAGTGCCCCGACTCGCCACACGCGCATCGGGGACCGTTCGGGTCGACGGTGAAGTGGCCGATCTCGGCGGCAAAACCGTTGGCGCCACGGTACGGACGCCCGTCGGTGACGATGCCCCCGCCGATTCCGGTCCCCAGCGTTATCACGAGAACGTGGGTGCCGCCGCGCGCGGCTCCGGCGGTCGCCTCGCCCCAACCGGCGGCGTTGGCGTCGTTGTCGACGGCGACCCGGACTCCCAGGCGCTCGCCGAGGTCGTCGGCGAGCGGAGCCTCGCGAAGCGCCGGGAGATTCGGTGCGTACCGGACCCGACCGTCGAGCGTGACCAGACCGGCGATCCCGACGCCGACACCCGAAAAGGCCCCGGCCTCTGATTCGAGTGAGCGGGCGATCTCCACGAATTCGTCGAGGAGGTCCGCGTAGCTCTCCGGCGTGGGAATTCGGCTGCGGGCGAGCACCGACCCCTCCTCGTCGAGAGCAACGCCGAGCATCTTCGTGCCGCCGACGTCGATGCCCAGGGTGATCACGGCCGCGCGCGATCCCTAGTCCAGGTGGATGGACGAGAAACCACCGGTCGCCGCACCGCCCGGCGACTCGCCATCGGATGTGGTGGGTCCTTCAGCACCGGTCCCGCGCCGCTCACTCGCTGCACGCTGTTCACCAGATCCGCGCTGTTCACCCACCCCGCGTTCGGCCGCCTGCACGACGGTCTGCGCGGCGAGGAGCAGTTCCTCCATGGCGCGCAGGAGATGCTCCGCTGTCTCGGGGCCCGCCTCCATGAGGGCGTCGACGAGCGGGTTGGCTGACGCCGACCTCCCCAACATCGACTCCCGCGATGACGTGGGCGGTGGCCGGCGCGAGCGGCGCGAGCGTGCGAAGCCCTCGTCGGACGCTCCCCAGGTCTCCCCCGCCTCCCCGAAGCCCTGCGAACGCGAATCGGGATCGGCGTTCGTGTCACCGGCAGCATCGACAGCCGGGTCGGGGGCCGTGTCGGCACCGAAGTCGGCGTCGAGGTCGTCGAACAACGGGTTGCCTCTCGGGCGATGGGTTTCGCGCATCGTCAGACCTCCCCGAACTCGATGTCCAGTCTGGCGTTCTCGATGTGCGCGCGGCGTACCGGGCGGCGGCGCAGGCTGTCGGGCAGCAGAATCGCCCGCCGGTACGAGGCGATACCGATGTAGAGCTCGTCGCCTGATCGCCCCAGATCGACCTCTTCCTTGGTCGTGAAGGGCAGGTTCAGCGAAAGCACCGGGATACCGTCGCGCTGGCGGAGGCTCATGGGCTCGACGGTGCTCATCCGACGGTCGGGCGGGTCGTCACCGTAGAGGCTCGCACCGAACGCGCTCAGCCTCTGAATGCCGACGAGCTCGTTTTCGGCCAACTCGGCCTGCACGATCGGGACAGGCTCGAAGTTCGTGGTGATGGTGCCGAGGTGCTCCGCTTGGGCGTCGCGCCAACCCTTGAACCACGGATCGGTCACGGCGTCGGGGAGGACGCGGTTCGCGATCACCGCGTCCACGTGGTAGCCGAAGAGCGAGAGGTACGTGAACGTGCGCCGGGCTTCGGCCACGACCATCCGCTCGGGCGTGACGACCAGGCGTGCGCTGCTCACGCTGCCGTCGGTGAGCAGGTCGCGCACACCGTCCAGACGATCGTAGAACCGCCGGACGTTCTCGAAGACCCCTTCGCCGGGCGTCGGCATCTTCACCATGCGACTCATGAGCGGCCGAACCGCACGCGTCACGGCACGCTGGGCCGGGAAGATCCTTTCCATGTACCAACCGAGGACATCGGGAAGCGAGAGCAGGCGAAGCGTTTCCGCAGTCGGCGCACAGTCGACGACGATGAGGTCGTACTCTCCCGATTCGGCCTGTGTGCGGAGCTCGGCCAGCGCGAACACCTCGTCGAGCCCGGGAATCACCGCGAGTTCCTCGGCGTCGAGGCTCTCGGCGCCGGCCCACTGGAAGAGCGCCACCAGGTAGTCCCGGATCGACCCCCACGCCTCTTCGAGACGGTCGCGGGCGTCGAGCTCCTGGCCGTCGAGGCGACCCGTGACAGGGAGAACGGTGTCGCCCAGCTCCACGTCGAGTGCGTCGCCGAGTGAATGGGCAGGGTCGGTGGAGCACACGAGGGTCCGCATCCCCGACTCCGCCGCCCGGAGAGCCGTGGCCGCCGCGACCGTGGTCTTGCCGACGCCTCCCTTACCGGTGAAGAGAAGGACGCGCATGGACGGGCAAGGCTACCGGCAGCCGGTCACCAGCGTCCCATTCCCGTCAGACTCGTCTCAGTCAGACTCGTCTCAGTCAGACTCGACGCGTCGCTTCAGCTCCTTCAGCGCGTCGCCCATGATGAGCCGTGAGGCCTTCTTCTTCATGAAGCCCGGCATCGGAACCGCTACTTCGACCGCGAGCTCGTAGACGACACGGGTTCCGTTTCCGTCGGCTTCGAAGGAGTAGCGGCCCTCGAGGCTCTTCAGCATGTCGCCCTCGGCGAGCGACCACGCGAATGACGCGGGGGCATCCGAGTAGTCGTAGTCGTACACGGAACGCAGGCTCTTTCCCATGGCCGCCACCCGGAGCTCGACCTTGGCGCCGCGACCCTCGTCGTCCCTCTCGAGAACCGACACCTCCTTCACGCTCTTGGTCCATTCGGGGTAGCTCTCGTAGTCGGTGGCCACCGCCCAGCACTCAGCCGGCGACCCGTCGATGTGGATGCGGTCAACTGCCTGGTCGGCCACGTGAGTCCTTTCCGTCGGGCGTACTCCGCGGGGGGAATGTGCCATGGGTTGCCCCCACAGTCCGATCAACCCGAGTTGCAGCATGGGAACCATAACCCCGAAAGGGTTGACCACGGCCGTCCCTGCCGCCACGAGGAGGCTCAGGCCCAGAGCCCCGTAGAGCTGCCAACGAGCGGTAGCCGGTGCCCGACCCTCCGCCAGGAAGAGCGTCGAGACGGCGATCTCCGCACCGCGCGCGTTGCGAACAAGCGCGACACCGAAGGCTGCGATCCAGACCGGGAACGACGCCACGAACAGGCCGATCGTGGTCGCCACCGCAGCGGTATCGAAGGCGTCCACGCCCAGCGCTGCCGGAACACCGGTCACGGCGAAGAGCGCCACGCTCGACCACGAGACGACGAAGATCCACCGCCCGGGCACGGTGTCGGAACCATCGGATGGATCTGCGCCCGCGGCTCCTTCTCTCACAGGATCTTCGGTCATCTCAACGGAACCAGTGCATCGAACCGGCCCCCTGCGATCGGTGCGAGCAAGCTCGCGCGTTGGTCGTAGGACCACTCCGTTTCCGAGCACTCCCGTGCCCGATGTCCCATCGCCTCACGCATGCCGTCATCGCACAACAGCCGCTCGAGAACCTCGCGGACTTGCTCGACGTCCTCCGGCTCCACGACGAAGCCGGTTTCCCCGTCGAGCACCGCTTCGTGCGAACCGCCGCTGCGTCCCGCGACAACCGGGACTCCGCACGCCGCCGCCTCGAGGAAGACGATGCCGAAGCCTTCCGCTTCGAGACCCCTCCAACGTTCCCTGCACAGCATGGAGAAGACGTCAGCGCACGCGTAGACGCCGGCGAGGTCCTCGTCGGGTACGCGCCCGAGAAACACGGCGCGGTCCCCGAGACCGACCTCGCGCGCCACGGACTCGAGTCGCTTGCGATCACGGCCGGTTCCACCGATCGCCACCTGGACGTCGGGGATGGTCGCCACCGCGCGCAGGAGCACATCGAAGCCCTTGCGCGGCACGAGACGTGAGACCCCCAGAACCAGGGGGCGATCGGGGTCGAGACCGAAACGTCTTCGGACCTCGGTCCGCTCGTCGCTCGATTGGAGGGGTTGGAACCTGGTCGGATCGACGCCGGGAGGCACGACCACACCCGGAACCGGTTGACCCGCGGCGTGCGCGGCCTCGGACGCCGGATAGTTCCCCCGCCGCCACGATTCCTTCTGCACCGCGCAACACATGCCCGGCGAGCGTGTGCGACAGAGGGAGCCGCCCCGGCACCGTCACTTCAGCGCCATGAACGACCACGAGATGCGGTGCCGACTTCAGGCGACGACCGATCAGGCCGAGCGGAAGGGTGGGATCGAGGAAAATGACATCGGCTCCGACGTCGCGGGCCATCGCGTCGACGCGCCCGGCCATACCGGGACGGGGAAGGAGCACCGGATCGCGCAGGCGTTCGATGTGGAAGTCCTGATCTGCGTCGAAACGCTCCGACCCGGCGTGAGGAGTCGTGAGGACGTGGGTCTCCTCGGGCGGGAGCCGCCTCCAGAGCTCGTGGAGATACGACTGGATTCCACCCAGCTTCGGCGGGAAGTCGTTGGTGACCAGCAGGCTCGACACCGGATCTCAGATGTCGAGGACGTCGTTCGCGACCACACCGGCGCGAGCGATCACCTTCTTCTTCATGCGCAGCAGAATCTCGCGGGGCGCATGTGTGATCTGGTTCGTGACGTCGCGGACCGCCGAGCCGAGCTCAGAATCGGGGACGACCCTCGAGACGAGCCGTAGCTCGTGGGCCTCCCGCGCGTCGATGCTGCGCCCTGTGAAGACGAGGTCCCGGGCGACCGCCGCTCCGACGAGATCGTGGAGCGGCCCGTACACGACCTCCACGAACGTGCGCTCGGGATGCTCGAAGCGGGCCGACTCGGCGGCGACCCGGATGTCGCACATCACTGCGAGGTCGAAGCCGCCCGCGATCGCCGGACCGTTGACGGCCGCCACGAGAGGGAGGGGAAACGCCAGCATGGCTCGATGGAACCGGTAGCCCGAGTTCCAGACGCGATCCGCCAGGTCCGGGTCCTCGTCGATGTGCTGGAACTCGTCGAGGTCGAAACCCGAACAGAACGTGCCGCCGGCGCCCGTGATCACGACGACCTTCACATGGCGCTCCCCGGCCAAGCGTTCGAGCGCATCAGTGATGTCGTCGCGAACCTCGATCGACAGAGCATTGCGCTTCGCCGGATTGTTCAACCGCAGAGTCACCACGCCGTCGGTGGGCCCGAGGATCTCGACGTAGCCCGACCTCATGGTCTGTCCCTCCTGTCTCGTTCCCTGTCGCTCATGGCTCGCCGTTCATGGTCTGTCGTCCTGTCCGGCCACGACGGCAGGCTAACGGCCGTGCGCGAACACCTATAATGTGGATTCGTCCCATATCGTCAAAAAAAGGACCCACCGATGAACATAGGAGCGACCGAAATGCTCATCGTCCTCCTCATTGTCTCTGTCGGCCTCGGCATCCCGATCTGGGCCATCGTCCACGCCGCTGCCACACCGGATTCCACCTGGAACGCCTTCGGGTCGAGCCGGGCGATGTGGATCACCCTCATCGTGGTGGGATTGTTTCTCTCACCCGTCGGGTTCATCCTCTCGATCGTCTACCTCGCCGCCATCCGCCCCAAGCTCAACCGGGCCGCCGCCCTGGCTGCCCGAGAGTCGGCTGATCGAGAGTCGACCGTTTCCTGACGCGGTCGTCATACTGGGGCGCCATGCCGACCCCCACGACACCGCCCTCCCGCTCCCCCGGCACCGTCGGCGGTCCCGCCGACGTGCCGACCGATGTCAGCGGCCGCCCCCTTCGCCTGCGGGATGTCGACCTCCACCGCTTCCTGCACCCCCGAACCGTCGCCGTCATCGGCGCCTCGGAGTCATCACGCAAGCCCAACACGGTGATGACCCGCCGACTCAAACAGTGGGCCGATCGCCACGGCGCCCGCCTGTACCCCGTCCACCCGATCTACGAGACCGTGGTCGGCGAGCGCTGCTACCCCACCGTCGCCGAGGTCCCCGACGACATCGACCTGGCCGTGATCCTCACCGGGCGCGCGGTCGAGAGCTTCGAGGAGGTGGTCGGCAAGGGCGCGGCGTTCGCCGTCATCTTCGCTGCGGGTTTCTCCGAAACGGGCGACGCTGGTGCGGCCCTCGAAGCGCGCCTCGAGGAGCTGGTCCGCCAGGGCGGGACCCGCCTGCTCGGTCCGAACACCAACCTCAACGCCTTCTCCGACTTCGACGAAGATCTCCCCGGGCGCAGCATCGCCCTCATCACCCAGAGCGGCCATCAGGGGCGGCCCGTGTTTCAGGGCCAGGAAGTCGGGATCCGCCTCTCCCACTGGGCGCCGACCGGCAACGAGGTCGACCTGGAATTCGCCGACTTCGCGCGCCACTTCGCCGACCAACCCGAGGTGGGGGTGATCGCCGCGTACATCGAGGGATTCAAGGACGGACGTTCTCTCATGCTGGCCGCCGACCACGCGGTACGGCTCGGCAAGCCGCTCGTCGTCGTGAAGGTCGGCCGCACCGACGAAGGCAGCTCGATGGCGCAGGCCCACACCGGGCACCTCACCGGGAGCGACGACGTCATCTCGGCGGTCTTTCGTCAGTTCGGAATCACGCGGGTCGACGGCCTCGACGAGCTCCTCGACGTCTCCGCAGCCTTCGCGCGCACGAAGCCGGCCCGCGGCGAGAACGTCGTCGTGTACGCCATTTCAGGTGGTACGGGCGCCCACATGGCTGACATGGCGGCGGCCGCAGGCCTGCAGCTGAAGGAGCTCACGAAGAAGACCCAGCGCGCCCTCCATGACGGGTTGATTCCGGAGTACCTGCGGGTCTCGAATCCCGTCGACAGCGGCGGGCCTCCCGTGATGACGCCCGCAGGGCGTCAGATCCTCGAGCTGATCCTCGACGACCCGAAATGCGATGTGTTGATCGTGCCGATCACCGGTGCGCTCGCCACCATGAGCGAGCCGATGGTGCGCGACCTCGTGGACGTCGCGGCGACCACCGACAAGCCGATCTTCGTCGTGTGGGGCTCGCCCGTCGGGACCGAACGCGCATACACCGAGATGCTCCTCGGTTCTCCGTTGCCGGTCTTTCGCACCTTTCAGAACTGCGTCACCGCCGTACGTTCCTACCTCGACTATTGGCAGTTCGCAGCCGACTACCACTCCCCGTTCGACGACGCTCCCCTCGAGGAATCAAAGGGCGCTCGCCGGGCCCGCAAGCTGCTGCACGCGGCGCCGCCGGGAGGCACGGTGTCCGAACACACGGCGAAGCGGATCTGCAAGGCTTACGGAATCCGCCACACCCGCGACGTGCTGTGTGGCTCCGCCACCGCCGCCGCTGACGCGGCTCGACGCGTCGGGTTTCCCGTCGTGATGAAGGTGGCATCGCCGGACCTGCCGCACAAGAGCGACGCCGGGCTCGTGGCGATGGGCGTCGACACGGTTTCGGCTGTTCGTTCGACCTACCGGGATCTCCTCGATCGCGCACGACGCGCCGCGCGGACAACAGGGATACGGGATCCCGACATCGAGGGTGTCCTGGTGTGCCCGACCGTGAGCGAGGGGCTCGAGACGCTCGTGGGCATTTCACAGGATCCACTGTTCGGCCCGGTGGTGACGGTCGGGCTGGGGGAGTCCTCGTGGAGGTGCTGGGCGACGTGGCACACCGGGTTCCCCCGTTCTCTCGCGAGGAGGCTTCTGCCATGTTGGATGAGCTGCAGGGCGCCGCGTTGTTCGACGGTGTCCGTGGTTCCGATCCGGTCGACACCGACCCTCTCATCGACGTCATCATGGCGGTGCAGCAGATGGCGCTCGAGCTCGACGGTGACCTCGCCGAGCTCGACATCAATCCGTTGATGGTCACCACGCGCGGGGCCATCGCCCTCGACGCCCTCGCCGTGCGAGCATCCAGTAGATCAGACTCGTGACGACCGACCGGGAGGACCCGACGTGAGCGATGGTGCGAAAGGCGATGGCGCTCCAGCCGAAGCGGTGGAAGAGACCGTTCTGAGACGCACCGAGAACGGCGTCCTGTGGTTGACGCTGAATCGCCCCGACTCCGGGAACTCGGTGACACCCGCCCAGCGCAACCTCCTCATCGGGCTCTTCGCCGACGCCAGCGTCGACCTCGCCGTGCGGGCGGTGGTCCTCACCGCTGCGGGTGAGAAGATGTTCTGTCCCGGAGCCGACCTCCGGGCACCGCGGCCGGCTCCGATGGCACAGCCCGAGGGTGCACCCGACATCCCCGTGGGCGCGACCGCTCGCACGATCCGCACCGGCGCCCAGGCTCTCGTCAGCGCCATTCTCGACTGCGAGAAGCCCGTGATCGCCGCGGTGAACGGAACCGCAGCGGGCCTCGGTGCCCACCTGGCGTTCGCGTCCGACCTGGTGATCGCCGCCGAGGAATCGAAGTTCATCGAGGTGTTCGTGCGCCGCGGGCTGATCCCCGACGCGGGCGGCGCCTACCTGCTCCCCCGTCTCGTGGGAATCCAGAAGGCCAAGGAGCTCATGTTCTTCGGTGACGACATCCCGGCTTCTCGTGCCGCGGAACTCGGCCTCGTCAACAAGGTTGTTCCGCGCACAGAACTCGAGGCGACCACACGCGAGTGGGCGGAACGGCTCGCCCGGGGTCCGACGCGCGCCCTGGCCCTCACCAAGTGGCTGGTGAACCGTTCGCTCGACGTCGACCGCCGTACCGCCTTCGACGAGGAGGCATGGGGAGTCGAGGTGAACATGGGTTCCGAGGACTCCCGCGAAGGTGTGGCGGCCTTCGTCGAACGTCGCGAGACGGAGTTCAAGGGCTGGTGAGCGGCCGTCGGGAATCCGCGGGCGGTTCTGACGGAACCATCCGCGACAGAACCGCGGTGGTGGGTATCGGCCAGACGGCCTTCGGCAAGGGGCTCGAGGATTCGGAGCTCTCCCTGGCGTGCCAGGCGGTGTCGTCGGCCGTCGACGACGCCGGTCTCGACGCCTCGGATGTCGACGGGCTCGTCATGTACTCGATGGAGGACGGTCGCGAGGTGGACATCGCCCGCAACGTCGGCCTCGGCGACATCACCTACTTCGGGCAGGTCGGCTACGGCGGCGGCGCGGGCTGTGGTGTCGTGGGTCAGGCCGCCGCGGCAGTAGCCACGCGGCAGTGCGAGGTGGCGGTGGCGTGGCGGGCGCGCAAGCGGGCGTCCAAGACCTCCCGGCCGTGGGCGAAGACGGGTCGCGGCGTGACCGGTCACTGGCAGTGGAGTCGCCCCTTCGGGCTTCTGCGACCCGTCGACGAGATCGCCATGATCACTCGGCGCTACATGCACGAGTACGGCGCCACCCGCGAGCACTTGGCGAATGTGGCGTTGGCATTCCGCACGCACGCGAACCGCAACCCCCGCGCCACGATGTACGGCCGGACTCTGAGCCGGGACGAGTATCTCGACGCCCGCTGGATCTCAGAGCCGCTCTGCCTGTTCGACAACTGTCTGGAGACCGACGGGGCACTCGCCGTCGTCATCACCTCCGCCGAGCGCGCGGTGATCTGCGACATCCGCCCGCCTACGTGCACGCCTACGCGCAGTCCATTCCCGCGCAGCACCAGGTGATGACCAACTTCTTCACCGAGGACCCGCTCGTCGGACCCTCTTGGGCGTGCGCGGATCTCCTGTGGCGGCAGGCCGTCGTCGGCCCCGACGACGTCGACGTGGCACAGCTCTACGACGCCTTCAGCCCTCTCATTCCGCTGTCGCTCGAGGGATACGGCTTCTGTGGACGCGGTGAGGGTGCGGCCTTCACCGACGGTGGAGCACTGGAATGGCCCGACGGCCGTCTCCCCACGAACACATCCGGCGGAGGCATGTCGGAGGCATACGTACACGGCTTCAACCTGGTCCTTGAAGGCGTACGCCAGATTCGGGGAACGTCGACGAGCCAGGTCGGCGACGCGACGGTGAGCCTCGTGACGTCGGGCGAGGGGGTCCCGACCAGCGCGGTGCTCTTCGTGGGGGAGCCGTCGTGACCAGCGACTCCGCGACACCACGATCCGAGGAGATGGAGCCGGCGTTTCTCGTCCCCGATGTCGACGATCCCGACACGCGGGACTTCTGGCTCGGATGCGCTCGGGGTGAGTTGCTCGTGCAGTCCTGTGGCGAGTGTGGCCGTCGTCGGATGCCCCCGCGACCCATGTGCCCGTCGTGCCGTTCACTCGAAACCACGTGGCACCCCACGTCGGGACGCGCCACCGTGTGGTCGTTCGTCGTCGCCCACCCCCCACTGCTACCCGCCTACGCGGCAGTGGCCCCCTACAACGTGATCGTGGTCGCACTCGACGACGACCCGACGATCCGGTTCGTCGGCAACCTGGTGGAAGACGCCGACGCACCCCTCGACAGCGTCGACCCGGCCACCGTCGAGATCGGCGAGCCGGTCAGCGTCGTCTTCGCCGACGTCGACGGTGTCACGCTGCCACGATGGGTTCGGACGTAGGACACCACTGCCTCACGCGACATCCCGACGCGACAGCCGCATCCCCAGCGCCTGACAGCCGAACAGGCAACAGACGCGACAACGAGCGCCGGGGGATGGCGCTCGTTGTCAGAAACCTTCGGTGTCGGAGAACGTCCGGTACCGGGGAACGGGGCATCGGGAACCCGGCGTCGCCGGCTCTCGGTGCGGGGCTAGGCGGCCACGCGCCGAGTCCGCCGAGCGGTCCGCAGATCGTGGAGCGTGCGCTCCCAGGCGAGCTGGCGGGCGAGCCACCGGATCGCGCTTCGCCGCGGGTCCCTGAGGGGAGTGGGCGCTGCGGTGCTGGACATCGAAACCCTTCCTTTCGGTTCGGCCGTATACTCCGACCACCACTTCGGAGACCTCTCTTTCGTAGGACTTCCTACGCAGGGAAACCTCTGAAGCTTCAACTCTCGTTCGATAACACTATAAGTATCTACTCTCAGTGTAACAACTGTCAACTATTGTGACGAATGACACAGGGGGTGGCCGTGTCCGAGGCACCAGAACCCGCAGAAGACAACGGCTCCCCGGCCCCCGCATGGCGTATCGACGACCTGGCGCAGCGCGCCGGCGTCACCGTGGACACGATCCGCTACTACCAGAGGGAGGACCTTCTCCCCCGCGCCGAGCGATCGGGTCGCCGGAAGTTGTACGGGCCCGACCACCTCGAGGGCCTCGAGCAGATCAAGGCGCTCCAGGCCCGTGGCTTCTCGCTCGCAGGGATCCGGGAACTACTCGACACCGAACGGGCACCGATCCTGACCCGGATCTTCGGCGACGAGAGCACCCAGGCCTACACCTGGGACGAGTTGTTGGAGCGAGCGGGCGTCGACCCCGACCTGGCCCATGACGCCGGTGCGGCCGGTTTGGTTCGCGACCCCGCCGAGCTCGATCGTGAGGCCTACGACGGCGACGATCTCCAGGCCCTGCGCGCAGTGGGGCGTATGGAACGCGCCGGGCTGCCCCGCGAAGCAATCCTCGAGCTCGTGCGCATCTACGTCCGGCACTTCGACGCCATGCAGCGCGAGACCTTCGCCTTGTTCTCGGGTCGCGGGTTGCTCCACCTCGAGGGCGAAGAGCTCACCGACTTCCAGATGCAGCTGGCCGACGCTGTGCCCCAGCTCATGCCGGCGACCGACCAGATCCTGGAGTTCGTCCACCGTCGGACGCTGCAACGGCTCGCTCTCGACGCGGTGGCCGATGCACGGACCCGCTCCGAGGAGGAGGACGCCGCCTCGTGACCACCGGTCTGCTCGACAGCGTCCGCGTGCTCGACGTCGCAGGTGAGCCCGCAGCGATGACGGGCCGGATCCTCGCCGACCTCGGAGCCGAGGTCGTCCGGGTCGAACCCCGGGAAGGCGATCCGTTGCGTGAGGTTCCGCCGTTCGTCGATGACACGGACCGGAGTCTCCGCTTCGAGGCGTGGAACGCGGGAAAGGTGTCGGTGGTGGCCGATCCCGGCGACGAATCGCTCGACACGCTGCTCGAGGGAGCACACGTCGTCATCGACACGCCGGGCTGGCCCGGCACCGCGCCCTCGACTGGGACCGTCGGGCTCCGGGTGCCGTGTGGGTTCGTGTCACACCCTTCGGGTGGACCGGTCCCCGGTCGCACTGGCGAGCGTCCGACCTCGGCGTGATGGCCGCCAGCGGCAACATGTACGCCACCGGTGAGCCCGACGGGCCACCGGTGCGGTGCACGGAGCCGTCGGCCTACGCCCACGTCGGTCCCGAGGCCGCCTTTGCGGCGCTCACCGGTCTGGCCTCGGGCCGGCCCCAGCACGTCGACGTGTCGATGACCGAGGTCGTGTACGTGGCGAACATGGCCGGGATCTCGTCGTACACCCGAACCGGCCACCGCGGAGCACGCAGGGGGGCGAACATCGGGCGAACCCGCGAGATCTGGCAGACCGCCGACGGATGGGTGTCGTTCGGACTGCGGGGTGGCCCCGCTCGGGTTCCCACACTCGAGGCGATCACCCGCCTCGTCGAGGAAGACGGGATCGACGCGCCTGCCATGTCCGGACGCGACTGGGCGGCTTTCCGACCCGGCGAGGCGAGTGATGAAGACCTGCGCGCGATCGAAGGCGCGGTCGAAGCCTTCTTCGCCCGTCGCACCATGCGTGAGCTCCACGAACTGGCGGTGGCCGACAACCTCATGTGGGCGCCGATCAACTCCCCCGCCGAGATCTACGGCTCCGCCCAGCTCGCGGCCCGGGAGTTCTTCGGCGAGTTGGGGGATCTCGAAGGCTTCCCCCTCTCGTTCGTGACCGTTCGCTCGCGCGATGGAGAAGCTGCGCCGGCGCGACCGCGTACTCCCGCGCCGTCACCGGGCGCCGGCCCTGTTCCCGCGTGGGAACCGGTGCGCCCGGACGATGCGCCGGATGAGGCGCCGAGAGAGACGATGGATCACGACGCTCCCGCCTGGTCGGGCACACGCCTCCTGGAGTTCGGATCGGGTGCGGCCGGGCCGATCGCGACGCGCTACTTCGCGGAACACGGCGCCACCGTCGTTCGCGTCGAGTCCACGACCCGACCCGACTTCCTGCGCGTCTACGCGCTCGGTCCGGACAATCCCCACGGCCTCGAGGGATCGGAGCTGTTCGACGCCCTGAACGTCGGGAAGCGCAGCATCACCCTCAATCTCAAGAACTCCGACGCCCGGGATCTCGCCCGACGGCTCGCGCTGGAATGGGCCGACGCCGTCTCGGAGAACTTCGCTCCCCGAGCGATGCCGGGCTTCGGCCTCGACTACGACACGTTGGCGGAGGCCCGCAGCGACCTCGTGATGGTGAGCGCCTGTCTCAACGGGAACACCGGCCCCCACAAGAACTACCCGGGTTTCGGCAGCCAGGGGTCCGCGCTCGCCGGCTTCACCCACCTCACCGGGACCCCCGACCGTCCGCCCTACGGCCCGCACGGCACGATCACCGACTCCCTGGCCCCCCGTTTCGTCGCCACGGCATTGGCCGCAGGGCTGCTCTACCGCCGGCGGACCGGTCGTGGTGTCTACCTCGACATCTCCCAGGTCGAGGCAGCTCTCTACACCCTCGCCCCCTGGCTCCTCGACTACGTGACGAACGGCGTGAGCGGGCAACGAATGGGCAACCGGTCGACGCGCGCTCATCCGCATGGCGCGTACCCCTGCCGCGGTGACGACCGGTGGGTGACGATCGCTGTCTGGAACGACGAGGAATGGGAGCAACTCGCCGACACGATCGGACTCGATCCCGCTGGAACCTCCACACTCGAGGCGCGGCGGCGGTCGGCAGACGCCATCGACGAGGCGCTGGCTGCGTGGACTCGGCAACGCAGCGCGGCCGAGATCGCCGACACCTTGCAGGCTCTGGGCATCGAGGCAGTCCCCGTGGCCGACTTCGGTGACGTGCACAGCGATCCCCAGTCGGCCGCCCGGAACCATTTCGTCGAGCTCACCCATCCGTATCTCGGCCCCGGCAGCTACGAACGAAACGGCTTCCGCCTGTCGCACGCGCCGTCGGGCTACGCCCGCCCGAGCCCCACCCTCGGACAGGACAACGACCTGGTGCTCGGTGACCTGCTCGGGATCGATCCCGGCGAACGGGCGCGCCTCACCGCAGACGGCGCGCTCGAGTGACGGCGCGCTCAGATGATGGCGGGGAGGTGAGAATGGCCGGCGTTCTCGAGGGGGTGCGCATCCTCGATCTCACCTGGGGTGCGGCGGGGCCGCTCGGTGTCCTGCTGCTCGCCGAACAGGGCGCCGACGTGGTCAAGGTCGAGCCACCCGGCGGTGACCCGTTCCGCGCGTATGCCGGTTACCACGTCTGGAACCGGAGCCGTCGCAGCGTCGTGCTCGATCTCAAGTCCACAGCGGGCAGCGATGCCTTCCACGCGCTCCTCGACAGTGCCGATGTCGTCGTGGAGAGCTTCCGGCCAGGGGTCACGGAGCGCCTCGGGTTCGGCTACGACGACATTGCCGGGCAACACCCACGGCTCATCTACTGCTCCTGTCCCGCGTATCCCGACGGGCATCGAAACGCCGGAAGGCCCGGCTACGACGCACTCGTCGCGGCAGCGTCGGGCCAGCAATGGGACCAGTGGGGTTGGCGGCCCGGCCCGATCTTCATGCCGATGCCGATGCCGAGCATGGGTGCTCTCTTCCTCGTCAGCATCGGCATCTCGGCGGCACTCGTCGCGCGCGAGGAGACCGGCCGCGGCCAGCACGTGCGCACATCACTCCTCCAGGGCGCGTTCCTCTACACGACACAGATCTGGCAGCACGTCGAACACGATGCCGCCGCCCACCACAGCCTGATGGCCAAGACGTCACCGCCGGGAGTCCACCAGAGCTCCGTCTTCGAGTGTGCTCATGACGAGTGGATCCACGCCGCTGCCATGAATGGACTGAAGCCGAAGAAGACCGAGGATCAGCTGCTGGGCCTGCCCGACGTCGGGGACATGTGGACCTTCATGGCACTGCCACCTGAGGAGAAGCGGGCGATCGAGGAGTCCCGAGCGGCCGCCTACCGGTCCCGCCGCCGCGACGATCTCGTCGGCGAGTTCCACGAGAACGATCTCGGGGCCGAGGCCATTGTGCGGCCCGCGGAGATGTTCGACCACCCCCAACTCATCGCCAATGGCATGGTGGCGACCGTCGACGATCCCGTGCTCGGCGAGACGACCCAGATCGGCGTGCCCTTCACCCTCGAGGGGGCTCCGGGTGCGATCCAGGGACCTCAGCCCAAACCGGGAGCGCACACGCGCGAGGTCCTCACAGAAGCGGGCCTCGACGAACCTGCGATCGGCGCCGTCTTCGAAGCCACTGCTGAGGCCGCCGCTGCCGGAACTGCCACGAATACCGGCGCGGCGGGAACGGAGGGCTGACATGCACGCACTGGAGGGGGTGCGCGTGCTCGACTTCGGTCAGTACCTGGCCGGCCCGTTCGGGCCCATGATCCTCGCCGATCTCGGCGCGGATGTGATCAAGGTCGAGCCCATCACAGGTGACGCCATGCGCGGCGCCGCGGGGCCGTTCTTCGGCTGCCAGCGGGGGAAGCGCTCGCTGGCGCTCGACGTCCGCACACCGCGGGGGCTCGAGATCGCCCACGAACTGGTCGCGACAGCCGACGTCGTCCACCACAACATGACGCAGGGCAAGGCCGAACGTCTGGGTCTCGACTACGAACGGCTTCGGGAACTGAAGCCCGATCTCATCTACTGCAACACGTGGGCGTACGGCAAGGAGGGGCCGCTGTCGCGCTTCGGCGGCCTCGACCCTCTCTACCAGGCTGCGTCCGGACTCGAGCACGAAGCAGGGCCCGTCGACGCCGGGAATCCGCCGCTGTACTACCGGTTCGGCATGTGCGGCGCGTCGAACGCGCTGTTGTCGGTGGTCGGAGTCCTCCTGGCGCTGTACCACCGGCACCGCACCGGTGAGGGTATGGACGTGTGGTCGTCGCTGCTCAACGGCGGGGCGCTCTTCACATCCGACGCCTTTCTCGTGGGTGGGGAACCCGCGTCTCGTCCCACACTCGACAAGGCACAGACGGGATTCGGGCCCGGCTACCGCCTCTACGAGACGCAGGAGGGCTGGATACAGGTCGTGGCCGTGCGCGACGAGCACTGGCACTCCCTGTTCGGCGCCCTCGGACGCGACGACCTCGGCGACGACCCCCGCTTCGCGGACGAAACGGCTCGCGCGGACAACCGCGAGGCCCTGGACGCCGAGCTCGAACCCGTGTTCCGGACGCGTACCGCCCTCCAGTGGACGTGGGCGCTCGATGCGGCCGGCGTCCCCAACGAAGTCGCCGTCGACACCCACAACGGCCGTTTGGCACTCTTCGACGACGACAACGTTCGGCTCGGGCTCGTGGCCGAGTACGTGCACCCGATTCGCGGCCTCATGCGACAGTTCGGGACACTGATCGATCTCTCCGACACGCCCGGAGAGATCCAGGGCCCGCCTCCCCTCTGTGGCGAACACACTCGCGAGATCCTGGCGGAGCTCGGCCACGACGACGCGGCGGTCGATGCCCTCGCAGGCGATGGCATCACCTACGCGCTCGACGACGACTACCGCGACCGGTTCCTGGTGTGAGGGACTCTGCGTGAGGGACCCTGCGTGAGGAATGCCGTGTGACGATGCGCCTCGGGATCACGATGTTCGCGACCGACACCTCCATGGACATCGTGGATCTCGCGCGTGCCGCCGAGGACCGGGGGTTCGGGTCGCTCTACCTCCCCGAACACACCCACATCCCGACGAGTCGCACGACGCCTCCCCCCACGGGAGACGAGGTGCTGGCCGAGGAGTACCGCCGCACTCTCGACCCCTTCGTGGCCCTGTCCGCGGCTGGTGCCGCCACGGAGACGCTGCGGCTCGGGACGGGTGTGAGCCTCGTGGCACAGCGCGACCCGATCGTGACCGCCAAGGCGGTGGCCACCCTCGACCACCTCACGTCGGGGCGTTTCGTGTTCGGAATCGGTTTCGGGTGGAACGTCGAAGAGATGGCCGACCACGGAGTCGAGTTCTCCCGGCGGCGCGATGTCGTGCGGGAGAAGATGCTCACGATTCGCCGACTCTGGTCCGACGAGGAAGCCACGTTCGACGGCGAGTTCGTGAGACTCGCGCCGTCGTGGTCCTGGCCCAAACCGGTTCAGCGCCCCAATCCCCGGTCCTCATCGGAGGCGGTGGCGGGCCGCGGCTCTTCGAGGCGATCGCCGAGTACGGCGACGGATGGATCCCCATCGGCGGGAGCGGGCTCGTTGAACGGATCCCCGACCTCAGTCGTGCGTTCGAGGCCGCGGGGCGCGACCCGTCGGGCCTGCAGGTCGTTCCGTTCGGCACGGTTCCCGACGAGGGGAAGCTGGAGCACTACGCAGGGCTCGGAATCACCGAGGTCGTCCTGCGGATTCCATCGGCCGGATCCGACGACGTGCTCCCGATCCTCGACCGCTATGCGGCGCTGACAGAGAACTAGGCGCTCTAGCCGCTCTTGGCGCCTTCGGCGCCGGGCCGCTGGGCCACGCCTCGGGCGCCGCAGGATACCTGCGGCGCTTGTCCTCGGCTCACGTCGGCCGCAGGTCGCCGAGGCGGGCGCCGACTGCGTCGCCGAGCGCGAGGAGACCCGACTGCGGCCGCACGAAGACGGTGAAGTCGTTGACACGCCCGTCGGCGTTGTGGCGCAGGAGATCGATGCCCTGCAGGGAACGGTCGCCGACACGGGCTTCGAAGACGAGGGCCGTCGTGCCGTTCGCGTCGGTCATCTCGTCGGTGTAGTGCAGGTCCTCGAAGACCTCGACGAGGATCTCGAACACCGCCCGTACGGTCTCGATCCCCTCGAAGGGCTTGAAGAGGACCGGTGAGTGCACGACGATGTCGGGCGAGAACGTCGCCAACATCGCCTCGAGGTCACGGGATTCCACCCCTTGTCGGAACGGGTGCATGCTCAACCTCCAGTATCAGACGACGTTCTCACCGGGTGAGTATCACCGACGAGCCGTGGCCGAACAGGCCCTGGTTGATCGTGAGCCCCACCGAGGCGTTCTCGACCTGGCGGTCGCCGGCCTGCGCGCGCAGCTGCCAGGTGAGTTCGCACACCTGCGCCAGCGCCTGCGCGGGGACGGCCTCGCCGAAGCAGGCGAGCCCGCCGCTGGGGTTCACCGGAATGCGTCCTCCGATGGTGGTGTCGCCGTTGTTGAGGAGCTTCTCGGCCTCGCCCTGCTCGCACAGACCGATGTCTTCGTACCAGTCGAGTTCGAGAGCGGACGAGAGGTCGTAGACCTCCGCCACGTCGAGATCCTCCGGGCCCAGCCCGGCTTCCTCGTACGCGGCCGCAGCGATGGAGTCACGGAAGCCGTGTTCGGGAGCCGGCGCACCGGCTGCGGAGTCGGTCGAGAAGTTCGGCATCTCGATCACGGTGTTCGGGAACTGCGGAGTGACCGTGGAGACGGCCGCCACGCGGATTGGGGAACCCGACGCATCGCCGTGGCGCTTGGCGAATTCGGTGCTGGACACGACAACGGCGGCTGCCCCGTCGCTGGTGGCGCAGATCTCGAAGAGGCGCAGCGGGTCGGCCACGATCGGCGAGTCGAGCACCTCCTCCTGCGTGAACTCCTTGCGGTAGCGGGCATTCGGGTTCGTGAGCCCGTGGCGGGCGTTCTTCACCTTGACGGCAGCGAAGTCGGCCTCGGTGGCACCGTAGAGCTCCATCCGGCGGCGGGCGTACAGCGCGAAATAGGTGGGGTTCGTAGCGCCGAGGAGCCGGAAACGCAGCCAGTCGGGATCGTCACCCCGCTCCCCCGCGTTGGGCGCGAGGAATCCCTTGGGCGTGGTGTCGGCGCCGATGACGAGCGCGACATCGCACAGACCCGCCAGGATCTGGGCGCGCGCGACCGACAGCGCGGTCGCACCCGACGCGCATGCTGCGTACGAACTCGCGACACGCGCTCCCGACCAGCCGAGGGCCTGCGCGAACGTGGCGCCCGACACGTAACCCGGGTACCCGTTGCGCATGGTGTCGGCACCCGACACGAACTGGATGTCCGGCCACTCCAGACCGGCGTCGGCGAGCGCGTCGCGGGCCGCCACGAGGCCGTAGTCGACGAAGTTCCGTCCCCACTTTCCCCAGGGGTGCATGCCGACGCCGAGAACGGCGATGTCGCGGTCGCGGGTAGCTGATCCTGTGGCCACGTCAGCGCACCTCCTCGGCCGAGCCGGTCGCGGGACCGCCCCGGGCACCGACCCCGGCGAGTGGCCGCCACTTCCAGACCATGTGCTCCGCTTCGTCGTCCTCGAAGAGCGTGTCGAGAACCAACTCCACCTCGGAACCGACGCTGAGATCCCGGGGGTCGCCGACCACCTGTCCCATGACGACGATGCGCTCCTCGGCCAGTTCGACCGCCGCCACGGTGTAGGGCACAAAGGGATCGGGCGCCATGTACGGAGCGGGAGGCTCGTAGTGGTTCGTGGAGTACGACCACACGGTTCCCCGGCGAGACAGCTCGACGTCGTCGAAGTTCTCGCTCGCGCAGTGTGGATTGCGGCAGTAGCGTCGCTCCGCCGGGAAGAAGTAGCTCCCACACTCCGCGCAGCGCGTCCCGAGCAGAGCGGGTGCGTCAGGGTCCATCGTGAACCAGCCCTCGATGGCGGGCTTGCGCTCCTTCATCTCGACTTCCTCATGTCCGGTCCCTCACGTCTGGTCTTTCATGTCTGGTCGTTCATACTCGGCCCTTCACGCTCAGATCCTCAGCGGCGCAGGTTCTCCACGATCGTGACGTTGGCCTGGCCGCCACCCTCGCACATCGTCTGGAGTCCGTAGCGACCGCCGGTGCGCTCGAGCTCACCGAGAAGTGTCGTCATCAGCCGCACGCCGGTGGCGCCGAGGGGGTGACCCAGAGCGATCGCTCCCCCGTTGACGTTGAGCCTTTCCATGTCGGCACCGGTCTCGCGCTGCCAGGCCAGGACGACCGAGGCGAACGCCTCGTTGATCTCGATGAGGTCGATGTCGTCGAGGCTCATGCCGGTGCGCTCGAGCGCGTGCGCCGTGGCGGGTATCGGTGCGGTGAGCATCCAGATGGGGTCTGCACCCCGCACGCTGAGGTGGTGGATCCGCGCGCGGGGCGTGAGGTCGTGATCCGTGAGTGCCGACTCGGAGACGAGGAGCATCGCGGCGGAGGCGTCCGAGATCTGTGACGACACCGCTGCCGTGATGCGACCCCCGGGCACCAGCGTGTCGAGCGAGGCCATCTTCTCGAGCGTCGTGCCGCGCCGCGGGCCCTCGTCGACGGTGACGCCCTCCACGGGAACGATCTCGGGTTCGAAGCGGCCTTCGTCGATCGCCTGTAGCGCCCGTTCGTGACTCTCGAGCGCGAAACGTTCCATCTCCTCACGGCTGATGTCCCACTTCTCGGCGATCATCTCGGCCGCCCGGAACTGGGACACCTCCTGGTCGCCGTAGCGCGCCTGCCACCCTTTGGACCCCGAGAACGGGTCGGTGAAGCCGAACTGCTCGGCGACGGTCATCGCCGAGGCGATCGGGATCTGACTCATGTTCTGGACGCCGCCGGCGACGACCATGTCGGATGTGCCGCTCATCACGGCCTGCGCCGCGAAGTGCACGGCCTGCTGGGAGGAGCCGCACTGGCGGTCGACCGTGGTACCGGGAACCTCGTCGGGAAGCCCGGCCGCCAACCAGCAGGTACGCGCGATGTCGCCTGCCTGGGGCCCGATCGAGTCGACGTTGCCGAACACGACGTCCTCGACCGCGGAGGGATCGATCCCGGTGCGGTTCATCAGTGCGCGCAGCGATGCCGCGCCGAGATCGGCGGGGTGGACGTCAGACAACCCTCCCCCGCGCTTGCCAACGGGCGTACGGACGGCGTCGACGATGTAGGCCTCGTTGTGCTGCGGGTTCACGAATCCACCCTCATGCGTGCTCCTTGTCGGTCCAGTCTTGCGCGCCCGGCGAGCTGTCGAGAACCCGGCGGGCCACCTGCTCCCGGTGGAACGCGGCGTCCCCCCATGCCGATTCCAGGGCCCACACCCGTTTCATCCACAGGTGGAGGTCGTACTCCACGGTGTATCCGATGGCCCCGTGCACCTGGAGCGCGGTTCGCCCGGCCAGATGAGCTGCCTCGGCGGCGTAGGCCATCGCGATGGAACTGTCGCGCCGGGTGTCACCTCCGTAGACCAGCGTGTAGGCCCCGCGGTCCACTACAGGCCGCGCGTACTCGAGACCCAACGCAGCGGTCGCCAGGTGGTGCTTGACCGCCTGGAAGCTCCCGATCGGCTTGCCGAACTGCTCACGCTCCTTGGCGTACTCAACCGTGCGTTCGAGCATGGCCGCGCCCAGCCCCACGAGAACGGCCGCGGTCGCCACGTTCCCGCGATCGCGGGCCACGCCGAGCGCCTCGCGACCGGCAATCCGGGTGGCTGATGTCGGTTCCCAGTCGACCTCTGCGAGCCGTCGGGATCCGTCGACGGAGGCCCGGTCGGTCGTGGTGACAGCCTCGGCCTCCACCAGGTGGACCTCAGCGTCTCCCGATACCCCCGTGGCGCCCAGGAGCAGCACGTCGGCGGCGGCCGCGTTCTCGACGACCGCGTTCCCGGCGCCAACGCCGCGCTCCAGACCCACGGCCGCCGACGCCTCACCGGACACGAGAGACGGCACCCAGGTGCCGGCGAGCTCACCGCCCACGTCGTCCAGAAGCGGGACGGCCACGGCCGCGACATCGACGACCGGTTCGGGAGCCGCCGCCCTGCCGGTCTCCACCAACACGCCGACGAGGTCGAGCATCGAGAGACCCAGGCCCCCGTGCTCCTCGGCGGCACAGATACCGACGACACCCATCTCCACGAGTCGGTCCCACAGCCCGGGTACGCGTCCATCGGGTGTCTCCCAGGCCCCACGGACCGCGTCGGGTGGGCATTCGCGCATCAGCAGGTCGGACACGGCGTCGGCGAGCGCGATCTGGTCGTCGGTGGGAGCGAAGCGCATGATCAGCGAACCAGCATCAGCGCGGGAGGCCGAGCACGCGCTCGGCCACGACGTTCCGTTGGATCTCGTTCGTCCCGGCGTAGATCGGCCCGGCGAGCGAGAACTGGTACCCCTTCATCCAGCCGTCGACGTCGAGCTCGGCTTCGGGGCCGAGCAGCCCGAGGGCCGTCTCGTGGAGTGACACGTCGAGCTCCGACCAGAAGAGCTTCATGAAACTCGCCTCGGCACCGAGCTCCTCACCGTCGGTCATCCGCGTCACGGTCCGAAAGGTGTGGAGCCGGTAGGCGTCGGCATCCATCCACGCACGAACGACGGCATCCCGAAGTCCCGGGTCGAGCAGGCCCGCCTCCACGGCGTCGCGCTGTTCGCGGTACAGAGCCGTGAGTTGCGTGGCTGCGGCCATGAATCGCCCCGGGCTCCGCAGGCTCAGGCCGCGCTCCGAGCTCGTCGTGGACATCGCCACGCGCCAACCCTGGTCGACCTCACCCAGAACCAGGTCGTCGGTCACGACGACGTCCTCGAGGAAGACTTCGGCGAACCCGTCGTCGCCGTCGAGACGCCCGACAGGGCGGACCGTGACGCCCTCCCCGTCGAGAGGAACGAGGAAGTAGCTGAGCCCGCGGTGTCGCTCCTGGTCGGGATCGGTACGAAAGAGGCCGAACAGCCAGTTGCAGAACGCGCCGCGGGTCGTCCAGGTCTTCTGGCCGGTGAGACGCCAGCCCCCGGCTGCGTCGTCACGCACGGCGCGGCTCGTGATGCCCGCCAGATCGCTACCTGCGTTGGGCTCCGACCAGCCCTGACAGAACAGGTATTCCGACGCGGCGATCTTCGGGAGGAACCGCGCCTTCTGCTCGTCGGTGCCGAAGGCGAAGATCGACGGTGCAAGAAGGAACAAGCCGTTCTGGTTCACCCTGTTCGGAGCGCCGGCACGCCAGTACTCCTCTTCGAAGATCAGCCATTTCCACAGCGTCGCGCCGCGACCGCCGTACTCCTCGGGCCAGCTCACGGCCGCCCACCCTGCATCAAAGAGCTGTCGTTCCCAGTCGAGGTGGGCGGCGAATCCCTCGGCGGTGTCGCCCGAGGGCAGGGGCGACGCCGGAACGTTTCCGTCCATCCACGCGCGGACCTCGGCACGGAAGGCGTCCTCGGAACTGGAGAATCTCAGATCCACGCGCTCATGCTCCCAGTCGTTCGAGAGCGGAGCGTGCCTCGGCGACGATCGTCTCCATGAGCTGGGCGACCGTCGGGAGCCCGTCGATCACACCCACACCCTGGCCCGTCGGAAGGATGCCCACCTCCGTGCGCCCCTCGACCATCGAGGCGCGGGTGAGCATCGGGGCGTTGGCCGCCATGGCGACCTGGCTCCAGGTGAGGTCCTGGTTCTTCTTCATCGCCAGGCCCTCCCGGACGAGCTCCCGCAACGGAGTCCCGGTGAGCTTGCGGAACGCCAGCGCGTTGCGCAGGGCCCGGGGCAGCGCCGTGAGTTTGCCCGCCCCGGACAGATGGTCGATCACGTCGGTGCGCAGGACACGTTGCGGATAGCCGTCGATCGCCTTGGTGACGACGGTGTCGAAGACCGAGGCGTCGAGGTAGCGCTGCTTGACGACGTCGGGAACAGTGCTCTCGGCCGTGAGCAGAAAACGGGTGCCCATGGCGATTCCCGCAGCACCCCAGGCGAGAGCCGCAACGAGACCCCGGCCGTCGTGGAAGCCACCGGCGGCGATCACGGGTACGTCGACCGCGTCGACGACCTGGTGAATCAGCAGCGACGTCGGAACGGTACCGGTGTGCCCCCCACCTTCCGCTCCCTGAGCGATGACGGCATCGACTCCCCACTCGACGACCTTCTCGGCGTGTCGACGCGCGCCGACCGTCGGCATGGTCACCACCCCCGCATCCTTGAGCCGCTTGACGAGTCGCTCGCCCGGGGCCTGGGCGAAGCTCGCGACACGCACTCCCTGCGACACGATGAGATCGATGCGGGCGTCGACGTCGGGCTGATCGGCCCGCAGGTTCACTCCGAACGGCCGCTCCGTGTTCTCGCGCACCTGCCCGATCGCGTCGGCGAGCTCTGGGAGCGTCATGGTGGCCGACGCCAGAATTCCGAGACCCCCCGCTTCGGCGGTGGCCGCCGTCAGCGACGCGCCCGACACCCAACCCATTCCCGTCTGCACGACGGGGTACTCGACACCGAACAGGTCGCAGGCCGCTGTGTGCAGCGCCGCGGTGTTCAGGGGCGCGGTGTTCAGGGGGCGCGGTGTTCAGGGGCGCGCGGTCGCTCACGCCTGGACTTCTCGCTCGCGCAGGCCCGTCGGGTCGAGAACGTCGCGGATCAGCGCCAGGTCGGAATCGGTCGGCACGGGCGTCTCGGGCACGTCGTCGGGGACAGCCAACGCGCAACCCGTGGCCGCGACGACGTCGTCGACGCTCACCCCTCGATGGATGGACGCGAGCCGCAGCGTGTGATCCGGCGTCTCGAAGTCGAGAACGGCGAGGTTCGACACAACGCGGGGAATGCGGTGAAACCGTGATGAGCGAGGCCCGAGTGCAGCGGCGCGGTCGTAGCCGACACCGGTCACGACGTCGACGCGCTCGACGAAGACCCGCGGCGAGTGATTGGGCACCCAGTAACTCGTGGCATGGTTGATCGTGTTGCCCGGTGCGCCTCTGAACCCGAGAAGCTGCGCCTTCGGACGCTGCGGGTCGCCGATCATCGCGATGTTCTGGTTGCCGTGAGCGTCGATTTGAGTCGCCCCCATCATGACGTGACGCCGTCCCGACCAGACCACGTCGAACATCGCCCGGTACGGGTTCCATCCCTCGACGGCCTTCTCGGCATCGGGCACACCGAGCGGCAGGGGGTTCGTCACGAGCAGCGCTCCACCGTCGGTCATCACGAGGTCGGGCTCGAAGGTGGCCGCGGCGAGTCGCCCGCCGAGCACCGGGACGGTTCCGATCGGGTTCGCCATGATTTCTCCGTCGCCGCGGAACGCCTCGGCGCACGCAAGGACACAGATCTCGGCGCGGGTCGCGGGGCCGGTGGGGTGCAGGTCGGGCTCCGGTCGGTCAGCCATCGAAACCCACCGCCTCCAGGTACTCGGCCTCCGTGACGTCGAGATACCGCCCACGGAACTCCTGCCACGCTTCCGGGCTCTTGGCCGACGCTGCGTAGGTCTTCTGGAACGCCTCATCGCGCGGATAGTCGGGCACACACTCGGTGAAGTGCGCCCCGCCGGGTGTTTCCACCACGCCGTCGGTCATGAGACGGTTGATCCGCAACGTCTCGGGTGATCCAGCCGACCGGAAGTCGTCGGTGTCGACCAGGCGCTCGACCGAGAGGTAGCGCTTCTTCGCCGCCCGGCAGAACAGGTCGTCGAAGTACGGGTCGACACCCAGGTACTGGCCGTTGCCGCCGATGTCACCGCGGTGCATGTGCACCAGTGCGGCGTCGAGCTCGAGAGCGGGCATCGCGACGAGTTCCTCGCCGTCGTCGTACGGCGATGTGACGGTCCTCAGATCCGGATTGAGAGCCATGACGTCGGTGCCGAGCCCGCAGCGTGTCGGCAGGAAGGGCATTCTCCACGCCGCGGCCTGGAGACCCAGGAGGAACATTCCTTCGTCGTATTCGGTCACCTCGATCGAGCCGGCTTGGCGGGCGGCACGGAAGTGCGGCTCGAGAGGAATGGAGTCGAGCGACACGAAGGCGAAGACGACCCGACGGACCCGACCCGCCGCACAGAGGAGACCGACATCGGGACCGCCGTACGACGCAATCGTCAGGTCACGTAGGTCGGAGCGCAGGATCTCGCGTACGAGGGCCATCGGCTTGCGACGCGATCCCCATCCACCGATGCCGATCGTCATGCCGTCGCTCAGTTCGGCGACGACCTCGGTGGGGCTCATACGTTTGTCAGACACGTCGCTGTCGTTCCTGTCTGCTCGGTGTGCGCGTCGGTCAGTCGTCGGGCCCGGCGTCGCTGTTGTCAACATCGCTGTTGTCAACATCACGCTTGTCGACGAAGGCGTCACGGGCTTCGTCGGCCACACCGCTCAGGTTCAGTTCGAAGGTGAAGCCCTGCTCGTAGCGGTAGCTGCGCTTCACGTCGATCGGGTCGATGCCGTTCAGCGACTGTTTCGCGGCGCGGATGACGGTGCCGCTCTTCTCGGCGATCCCCGCGGCGACGGTGCGCGCCGTGGATCGCAGCTCGTCACGCGGAACGACCTCGAGCACAGATCCGTAGCGTGCGAGCTCCTGGGCTGTCGCCGGTTCAGCGGTGTAGACCATGGCGCGCATCTTGTGCTGCGGAACGAGCCGCGCCAGGTGGGTGGCCGCGCCGAGCGCGCCACGGTCGACCTCGGGAAGCCCGAAGGTGGCGTCATCGGAAGCCACGATGATGTCGGCATTACCGACGAGACCGATGCCTCCCCCGAGGCAGTATCCGTTCACCGCTGCGATGACGGGCACCTCGCAGTCGTACACAGCGGCGAACGCGGCGAAACACCCGCGGTTGGCCCCGAGAAGGGCCTCGAACCCCTCGGTGGCCTGCATCTCCTTGATGTCGACGCCGGCGTTGAATCCCTTGCCGGCGGCAGCGAGGATGAGCACGCGCACTTCCGGGTCACGGCCCAGTGCCGTGACCGTGTCGGCGAGCTCGAACCACCCGGCGACGTCGAGCGCGTTGACCGGCGGGTGGTCGACGACGACCTCGGCGATCCCTGCGTCCACGGAGCTACTGATTCCCATGACGGCCTTTCCCGAAACGCCCCTCACGGGCACGCGGTCGTTGTCGCGGTGCCGACAGGTGCGCTCGCGACGTCGGGCATCTGGCACAGTAGGCGAGCCTTCCGGCGGGGGGCGAACGCTCCACAACGAGGTCCACACATGAGCACGGAGATCGACATGGCCGGGCAGGTCGCCCTCGTGACGGGTGGATGCCGAGGTGTCGGCCACGGCATCGCCACCCGCTTCCTCGACGCCGGTGCGGACGTGGTCGTGTGCTGTCTGCAACGCGCCGGATGATCCGCCGAGCGGGGGCGGGCGCACTGCTCACTTCATCGCCGCCGACGTCAGGGACCCCGACGACGTCGCACGCGTGATCGGCGAGACGACATCGCAGTTCGGGCGGCTCGACGTGGCGGTGAACAACGCCGGAGGATCGCCCCATGTCGACGCCGTCGACGCATCTCCGAAATTCTCGGAGGCCATCATCCGCCTGAATCTCATCGCCCCCTGCTCGTGGCGCAGCAGGCGAACACTGTGATGCAGGACCAGGACGCGGGCGGCGTGATCGTGAACATCGCCAGCGTGAGCGGTACCCGCCCCTCCCCCGGCACGGCTGCGTACGGTGCGGCCAAAGCGGGGCTCATCAACCTGACGCGCTCCCTCGCCGTCGAGTGGGCGCCGAAGGTCCGCGTCAACGCCGTGACCGCGGGCCTCATCCGTACCGAACAGGCACACCTGCACTACGGCGACGACGAGGGCGTGGCGGCCGTCGGGGAGACGGTTCCCCTCGGGCGTATGGGTGAGCCCTCCGACGTGGGTGACGCGTGCCTCTTCCTGGCGTCGCCGATGGCTTCCTATGTCAGCGGAGCGAACCTCGTCGTGGACGGCGGCGGCGAGAACCCCGCCTTCCTGGCCGCGGCGAACCCCGATCGCTGAGAGCGCGATGGGCGAGGGAGGCAAGGCAGCGGACTCCACAGACGACGCCCGATCTTTCCTCACGTCCGGGGACGCCTACGACGCGTTCATGGGGCGCTACTCCCGTCCACTCGCCGACGCGTTCGCCGATGTGGCCGGAGTGGAGGCCGGTCAGTCGGTGCTCGATGTCGGGTGTGGGCCCGGCTCGTTGACGGGTGTGCTCGTCGATCGACTGGGCGCCGGTTCAGTATCGGCGATCGATCCGTCGCCACCCTTCGTGGCGGAGTGCGCGTCCCGCCATCGCGGCGCCGACGTCCGGTTGGGGAGCGCGGAGGCGATCCCGTTCGATGACGCCAGCTTCGACTCCGCCCTCGCCCAGCTCGTGCTCCATTTCGTGACCGACCCCGCCCGAGCGGCGGCCGAGCTACGCCGGGTGGTGCGCCCGAGCGGTATCGCTGCAGCTTGCGTCTGGGACTTCGCCCAAGGAATGGAGATGCTCCGTCACTTCTGGGACGCCGCGCTGACGGTCGACTCCGATGCGCCCGACGAGGCGCAAGCGATGCGGTTCGGCCGCGCCGGCGAACTGGTCGAGCTGCTCGAGGCTGCGGGATTCCATGAGGTCACGGAGACGACCCTCGAGGTCGCCTCGACCTATGGGGAGTTCGAGGAATTGTGGTCGGGGTTCCTCGCCGGAATCGGGCCGGCAGGTTCGTTCTGCGTGTCCCTGTCCGATGAGCAACGCTCGGCGGTCCGTGAAGAGCTGTTTCGCCGAATCGGTGCACCGACCGGCCGATTCACACTCGCCGCGACGGCCCGATGCGCCCATGGGCGCACACCGCGTTGACGCCCCCTACCCGTCATGTGGTCCTGACGATCAGAACGCTGCACGGCGCGTACTGAGCCACCTTGGTCGGCACGCTGCCGAGCAGGAAGCGCTTGGGACTGCTGACCCCGCGGTTGCCGACCACGATGAGGTCCGCCCCGATCTCCTCGGCGAGATCCGTGATCGCCGAGGCTCCGTCACCGATCTTGGAATGGGTTTCGACGGTCACGCCCGCGTCGGCGACCTTCTTCGCCGCCTCGCGCACGATCCGATCGGCCGCGGTCTCCTTGGCAGCGTCGTCCCCTACCGGAAGAGGATCGTCGAAGCGCGGTTCGAGCCCTGTGACCAGATGCACGGTCGCCCCGAGGCTCTTGGCCAGCTCCACCGCTTGGCGTACGGCCTCGCCCGCCGTCTCGGACCCGTCGGTCCCGGCCACGATCTTCTTGTACATCGGGTGCCTCCCCTTCGACCACCGCCCCTGCGGCAGCGCCTCGCACGGTAGCGCCCCGGAGGGTCGGAGTGTTGCGAAACGTCCTCAGGCGTGCTGGGACGAGACGGACACGACCTCACCGGTCATGTAGGAGGAGAGGTCGCTGGCGAGAAAGACCATGACGTTGGCAACCTCCCACACCTCCGCCGCGCGCCCGAAGGCCTCGGCAGCGCGCAGTTCGTCGAGCTCGTCGTCGGGCATGACCTTGTTGAGGAACGGATGGAGAGCGAGGCTCGGAGAAACGGCGTTCACCCGCACGCCGCTCGATGCCGCTTCCATGGCGGCCGCCCGCGTGAGAGCCATGACTCCGGCCTTGGCGGCCGCGTAGTGGGCCTGGTTGGCCTGGGCGCGCCATCCCAGAACCGAGGCGTTGTTGACGATGACACCCGAGCCCTGTTCGAGCATGTGTCGCAATGCCGCTCGCGTGCAACGAAAGGTGCCCGTGAGGGTCACGTCGATGACGCTGTGCCACTGGTCGTCGGTCATCTCGACGATGGGAGCATTTCCGCCGAGGCCCGCGTTGTTGATCAGCACGTCGACACCACCCATCGTGTCGACGGCCCTGTCGAGCATCGCCTGTACCTCTGCCTCGTCGGTGACGTCGCAGGGAACGGACGGGGCCGTGTGCCCGAGAACCTCCGCGAGCTGCTCGGCCGCCTCGGCGAGTCGGTCGACGCTCCTATCGGAGACCATCACCTCGGCGCCCTCCTCCGCGCACCGTTTGGCCGCGGCGAAGCCGATGCCGGTGCCCGCCGCCGCGGTGACGAGGACCCGGCGACCGGAGAGGAGGTTGCGACCCTCGGGGTACGGGGGAGGTTCGGGAGGCGAAGCGGGCGGTACGGGAGAATCGGTCACGGGGCCACCTTCGGTTCGGCGGGGAGGCCGAGTGCACGCTCCCCGATGATGTTGCGTTGGATCTGATTCGACCCGCCGTAGATCGTGTCGGATCGGGTGAAGAGAAAGAGGCGCTGCGCCGCGCTGAGCTCGTAGGACGGGCCGTCGGCCAGCGCCGCTTCGGGCCCGAGAACATCGAGCGCGAGTTCACCGAGGCGACGGTGCCAGGTGGCCCAGAACAACTTGGTGATCATTCCTTCGCGGGTGAGCTCGTCGCCTGCCATCGCCGACAGGGTGCGCAGCGCGTTGGCGCGCATGATCCGCAGCCCGATCCACGCGTCCGCGATCCGCTGGCGGATCGTCGGGTCGTCACTGAGTCCAGTTCGACGAGCGTCGTCGATGATCGCGGCGAGTTCGTTCTCGAAGGCGAGTTGCTGCCCGAGGGTCGACGCTCCACGCTCGAAGGCGAGGGTTCCCATGGCCACCTTCCAGCCACCGTTGACCTCTCCCCACCACGTTGTTCGCCGCCGTACGTGCCCCGTCGAAGAAGACCTCGTTGAACTCGGACGTGCCGGTGATCTGACGGATCGGCTGGATCGTGACACCGTCCTGGTCCATGGGCACGAGCAGGTAGGAGATGCCGCGGTGCCTGGGCGCTTCCCGATCGGTGCGGCAGAGCGCGAAGCACCACTGTGCGATGTGGGCCAACGACGTCCAGACCTTCTGGCCGTCGAGCACCCACTCGTCGCCGTCACGCGCCGCTCGGGTCTGGACGTTGGCCAGGTCCGAGCCGGCATTCGGTTCCGAATAGCCCTGGCACCAGATCTCGGTACCGTTGACGATGCCGGGTAGGAAACGCTTCTTCTGCTCGGGCGTCCCGAACGCCACGAGGGTCGGCCCGATCAACCCTTCACCGACGATCCCGACACGCCCGGGAGCGCCGGAGCGCGCGTATTCCTCGTAGAAGATGACCTGCTGATGCAGGCTGGCACCCCGCCCGCCGTCGGCCTCGGGAAACCCGATACAGCACCACCCGGCCTCACCGAGATGGCGTTCCCAGGCGATCCGCTCCTCCAGGAAGGCGTGCTCGTCGCCGGGGCCACCACGACCGCGCAGCACCGCGAACTCGCCCGTCAGGTTGGCGTCGAACCAGGCCCGGATGTCGGACCGGAACGCCTCGTCGGTGTCGGAGAACCGGAGGTCCATGCGCGGCGCAGTCTACGGAAGCGCCGCGCCGGACTCCCCTATGAGGGCATCTGTGCGCCGCCGTCGACGCACAGCACCTGTCCGGTGACGAGCCGAGCGTCGTCGGAGCAGAAGAACACGGCAGCCCCCGTGAGGTCCTCGGGCTCGAGTGGCTGCTTCATGGCCGACATCATGGGGATCATCGACATGAACTCCTCGGGCACGACGCGGCGCGTCGCCTCGGTCATCGTGATTCCCGGTGCGATGCAGTTCACCGTGATGCCGTACTGGCCGAGCTGGCCGGCGAGGAACTTCGTGAGTCCGATGACGCCCCACTTGGTCTGCGAGTAGCTGAAGGCACCGACCTCGCGGAAGGGGCCGGGAGGAGTCACGTTGTACATGTAGGCGGCGTCGGACGACTGGTTGACGATCCGCCCTGAACTCTGTTCGACCATCGTGGGCGCCACCGCACGCGTCATGAGCCAGGCGCCGTGGTGGTTCACGGCGAAGATCTTCTGGAGGTAGTCGTAGTCGTTTCGCTCGTTGTCGATGTCGTGGTAGATCGCCGCGTTGTTCACCAGGATGTCGATGCGACCGAACTGCTCACGGGTGGCGTCGGCGCACGCCTGGGCCGACGCTTCGTCGGAAATGTCGGTCTGCACGAACACTGCGTTGGTGGAGCCGCCCGATTCCTCGAGGTGCTTCATCCCGGCGTCGGCGCGGGTCTCGTCGAGCTCGGCGACGACGACCTTGGCTCCCTCGGCCAGGAAACGTTCTGCGTAGGCGAGACCGATGCCCTGTCCGGCACCGGTGATGATGGCGACCTTGTCGTCGAGCCTCATGCTTCAGGCCCGGTGGATGACGTTGAAACGCTCGGTCACCACGGGTTCGCCGGTCGACTCGTCGGTCCACACCGTCTCGATGACGAGGAAGGTCATCACATGGCCTTTGCTGTCCTTGTCGTAGAAGTCGATCACCTTGGCCTCGCCGATCAGGACGTCGCCGACAACGATCGGACGGTGGTACTCGAACGACTCCTCGCCGTGGAGGATCACACCACCGCTCGCCATGAGTGGGCCCATGATGTCGGCGACGGGGTTGGCGCCACCGCTCGGGTCCTCGGGCTGGTCGTCGAACTTCCCGTAGTGCTGCATCACGAATGAGTAGGTGGGCGGGGCCGGGACGTCGTCGAAACCGGCCTCGTGGGCCGCTGACCTGTTGTGGAAGACCGGGTTCTCGTCGGTCACCGCTGTCGCGAACACGTCGACCGGCCCACGCTCGATGACCACGCGGTACGCGCCGGTCGGCTGCCCGATCACACTCTCGTCGACTGCCACTGCTCCCCCTCCGTCTCGGCCGCCTCGGGCGACCTGCCTCGCGCTACCGTGACGCCGGCGTCAGTTTTCTCGGCACGGAGGTTGTGCGCAAGTGGGGATCCTTGAGGGGAAGGTAGCGATCGTCACCGGCTCCGGTCACGGTGTGGGTCGCGGTGAGGCAATCGAGTTGGCCGACCAGGGAGCCCGGGTCGTCGTCAACGATCTCGGCACGTCGGTCTCGGGCGACGGTGCCGACCGGCGAACCGCCGACGAGGTGGTCGACGTCATCACGGCGCGGCGGTGAGGCCGTGGCCAACTACGACGACGTCGGTGATCACGAGGGGCGAAATCCATCGTCGACACGGCGATCGACACGTTCGGGCGCCTCGACGTGCTGGTCAACAACGCCGGGATCCTGCGCGATCGGATGATCTTCTCCATGTCGGAGGCTGAATTCGATGACGTCATCCGGGTCCACCTCAAGGGCACCTGGAACACCGTGCACCACGCCTCGGTCTACTGGCGGGCGCAGTCCAAGGCCGGCGAGCAGCCTTCGGCGTCGATCGTGAACACGGTGTCGAGTGGTGGGCTCCAGGGCCAGGCCGCACAGTCCAACTACGGGTCGGCGAAGGCCGGAATCGCGGCACTGACCGTCATCGCCAGCCTGGAGCTCGTGCGCTACGGGGTGCGCGCGAACGCCATCTGCCCCGGTGGCTTCACGCGCATGGTGAGCCAGGCGATGCCTGACATCGAGGTCAAGGAGCCCGAGACCTTCGAGGAGTTCGAGCCCATGAACCCGGGCAACACCGCTCCGGCGGTGGCCTGGCTCGCCTCCGACCTCTCGGTTCCGGTGACCGGTCAGGTGCTGCGTTGCGTCGGCAACAAGCTGTGCCACTACGAGCCGTGGACGATGGGCGAGATGTTCGAGAGCACCGACCGCGAGGGCTCACCGACCCGATGGGAGCCGACCGAAATCGGCGACACGCTGTTCAAGTACGTGTTCAAGACCGCGAATCCCGGAATCGAGGCACAGAGACGATGACCTCCCGCGACTACGACACGATCCTCTACGAGGAGCGCAACGGTGTCGCCTGGCTGACGCTGAACCGCCCCGAGGTCCACAACGCGTTCAACTCGACGATGCAACGTGAGCTCCACGACGTGTGGCGCTTCCTCAGGGGCCACGACGACGTGCACGCGGTCGTGCTCACCGGCGCCGGCGAGAAGTCGTTCTGCACAGGGATCGACCGATTCGAGACGATGGGTGGCTCCGAAGACGGCGAGGGCGATGGCAACGAGGGCGATGGCGGCGACGGCGCCTCGAAAGGAACCGTGCCGGTCGGAGCCGTCGGCAACCCCTTCATGTTCGACGACCCCGGTGACCTGCTCGGCCCCAAGAGCAACGACTACTGGAAGCCCGTGATCGCGGCGGTCAACGGGATGGCCTGTGGCGGTGCCTTCTACATGCTCGGCGAGGTGGAGTTCATCATTGCCGCCGAACACGCCACGTTCTTCGACCCCCACGTCACCTACGGACACGCCGCCGTCTTCGAGCCGATCCACATGGCGGCCCGCATGCCTCTCGGCGAGATCATGCGCCTCTCCCTGCTGGGGAACCACGAACGGATGTCAGCGGCGCGCGCCGAGCAGATCGGGCTCGTCTCGCAGGTGGTTGCCGCCGACGAGCTGCACGACGCGGCCGCCTGGGCGGCGGAGGCGATCGCCTCACAGCCGCCCCTTGCTGTCCAGACCACGATGCGCGCCATATGGGCCGCCGTCGAGCTGAGCCGAACCCAGGCCCTCGAGCTCGGCCCGTCCCTGATCGCCCACGGCGTGGACGAAGAGACGATGCGCCAGGGCCAGGAATTCTTCGCCTCCGGCAAGAGGGTCGACTGGAGACTTCGTTGAGCACAGGCGTCTCGGTCGTGGGCGCCTCCCTGTCCGATACCGGGCGGGTCGACACTCGAACTCCTTACGAACTGCACTTCCAGGCAGCGAGCCGTGCACTGGCCGACGCCGGCCTCACCCGCGACGACGTCGATGGCCTGGCGTCCACGGGCACCGGGCTCCTCGCGCCTGTGGAAATGGCGGAGTATCTCGGGCTACGCCCGACGTGGGCCGACGGCACCGGAGTGGGCGGCAGCACATGGGAGTTCATGCTCGAACACGCCGTCGAGGCGGTACAGGCTGGCCACGCCCGCGTCGTCCTGCTCGTGTACGGGTCGACCACACGGGCCGATCTCAAGGCGCGCCGCCGCAGATCCAACCTCTCGTTCGGCGCGCGCGGCCCTGTGCAGTTCGACGCTCCCTACGGGCTCACGTTGATCGCCAAGTACGCGATGGCCGCTCAGCGCCACATGTACGAGTACGGCACGACGATCGACCAGTTGGCGGAAATCGCCGTGGCGCAGCGCTATAACGCCTCTTTGAACCCCGAGGCGTTCTACCGCGACCTCATCACCGTCGAGGACGTGGCGGCGTCGCGGATGATCGCCGAGCCGCTGACCAAGTTGCACTGCTGTATGCGCTCCGACGGTGGCGGTGCCGTCGTCGTGACCTCGGACGAGCGCGCCGACGACCTACCGAAGCCTCCCGTACGGGTTCTCGGCACGGGTGAGACGACATCTCACACCGCGATGAGCGAGTGGGAGGACTTCACGGTGTCTCCCGCGGCTCGATCGGGTGCACTCGCGTTCGAACGAGCGGGTGTGACACCCGACGACATCGACATCTGCGAGTTCTACGACGCGTTCACGCCGATGGTCCTCCTCACGCTCGAAGCGCTCGGGTTCTGCGGGCGCGGGGAGGGCGGCGCGTTCGTGGAGGGCGGTCGGCTGCGCGTCGACGGGGATCTCCCGACGAACACCGACGGTGGGGGTCTGTCGGCCTGTCATCCGGGGATGCGCGGAATCTTCCTGATCGTCGAGGCGGTGCGTCAACTCCGCGGCGAGGCGGGCGACCGCCAGGTGGACGGGGCGCGACTTGCGTGCGTCAACGGCACCGGTGGCTGGTTCTCCTCCACAGCTACGGCGATTCTCGCTACCCGGGACTACGGCTAGCGCCGAAGAAGCCGCGGTGGACGACCGTGGTGAGGGCGTCGACGGCCGCCTCGGTGTCGTCGGGACCATCTCCTGTGCTGAGCACGTAGCTGAAGCGCTCGAGCATGGCGATGAGGGCCTGCACCCAGGGTCGGATCGAGGAGGCGGACTGGCCCGTCGACTCGCTGATCCTCTCCCCCAGGTGCTCGGCCAGGGCGGAGAACGCCCCCACGCCCGTCTCGTTCACCTCCGGGGCGTGGACCTGACCTTCCATCCACGCCCGTAGCACCGGCCCGTAGCGGCGGTACGTGGCGAGGAACTCGGCGAGGAAGTCCCGAAGCGTGTCGTACCCGGCCGCATCGGGGGTGACCGGGCCGAGACTGTCGGACAGTTCCGTGAGCGCCTCACCGCACTCCACCGCGAGGGCGCGGAGGAGATCCTCCTTGTCGGCGAAGTAGAGGTAGAAGGTGCCGTGCGACGCTCGGGCAGCACGCACGATGTCGTCGACGCGGGCCGCCTCGTAGCCACGCTGGGCGAAGACGCGCATGCCCGCGTCGAGCAGCCTGCGCATCGTCCGGTGCCCCTGCGGACGCAACTCCCGACCCTGAGCGGGAGCACCTGCGTTCGACGCGCGGGCGGCGCTCACGCGTCGCCGACGGACCGGGCGGCACGGGGCCACCGGTCACGCACGTCGGGAGGGATTGTCGGGCGCACAGCCGAACACTAACGTGACGCCGGCGTCAGGGTCGCCGTGACCGACGCGTGGGGACCGCGTATCCGATGCAGCTCGACTTCACCGCGGAACAGGAGGAGCTGCGCGCCGGTGTACGTGCCGTTCTCGACACCGAGTGCACGATGGACCGCGTGCGCTCCGTCGCCGAGTCCGGAGAGCCACTCGACGCCCTCTGGGCGACGATGGTCGAGCTCGGATGGCCGGCTCTCACCGTTCCCGAAACGTCGGGGGGCCTCGGCCTCGGGTTCGTGGAGTGTGCCGTGGTGGCCGAAGAACTCGGTCGTGTCATGGCGCCCGTGCCCTGGCTTCCGACCGTCACGCAGTTCGCACCCGTTGTTCGCAATGCCGGTTCTCCGAAGCAGCGACATGAGATCCTGGGACGCGTGGCGACAGGCCGCACCGGCACGGTGGCTGTTGCCGAGGAAACCGGGAGCTTCGACGTCGCCGATGTGACGACGATCGTCGAGCCCGACGGCGATGGGTGGGCGCTCCATGGCACCAAGCACTGGGTCATGGAGGGCGACGCCGTGGACGACGTCGTCGTCATCGCCCGACTTCCCGGAACCCACGGAGACGAGGGAATCACCGCTGTCGTGGTGGACGCCGGTGCGGCAGCGAGCACTCGGCTCGCCACGTTCGACGCCACCCGGTCGATCGTTCGCCTCGACCTCACGGATCTCCACGTGGACGCAGACGCCGTGTTGGGAGAGCCCGGCGGCGCGGCCATTCCGGCACGGGCGGCGCTGGAGGAGTCCACGGTGGCCGTGGCTCTCGAGATGGTCGGAACGGCGCAGACGATCTTCGACACTGTGCTCGCCTACGCCAAGGAGCGTCACCAGTTCGGAGTGCCGATCGGCTCCTTCCAGGCGATCAAGCACAAGTTCGCCGACATGTACGTGCTTCTGGAGCGCGCTCGAGCCGTGGCGTACCTCGCGTCGGTCATGATCGCCGAGGACGACGAACGCCGGACCGTGACCACGTCGATGGCCAAGGTCGCCGCGGGCGACGCGCAACGGCGGATCGCCAAGGAGGGCATCCAGGTCCTCGGGGGTATCGGCTACACCTGGGAACACGACATGCACCTGTGGGTGCGCCGCATCAAGTCTGACGACGCCCTCTTCGGCACCCCTGCCGACCACCGGACTGTCGTCGCCCGACTCGCCGGCTAGCGGTTCTTCCCCGATTTCCTGTCGACCGACCGAAGACGCGCCTACGGGGAGCGTCGTGGATCCGCCCGGGCGCTGACAGCGACGTCGAGGTCGCGCTCCCCGAGGAAGATTCGCAGCAAGGTCAGGTCGACGACGCCCTCCAACGAGACCTCCACGCCGTCGGCGTCCACCTGGACGTCTCCCGCGGTGACGCCATCGGGGAGTTCCTGGTCGGCGAGATTCTGTCGGGCCAGAACCTCTGCCCGCCGAGGGTCCAACACCACGACGCCTTGGCGGAGTTCTGTTTCCTCGAGTCCGCTGGCTCCGGCGATCGCTGCGGCATCTGCCGCCTCGGCCATCGCCCGACGGGTCGCAAACGCTCGCCAGAGGTCGAGACTCAGGCCTCCGAGAAAGAGCACCGCGACGCACAGACCGAGAATCCACAACGTCACGGCACCACGTTCGCCGCGACACCACGCACGAGACACCTCACCGGCTCCTGTAGGCGTCGCGCTGTTCCGTGTGCGTCGCTGTCCATTGCCAGGCCCCCACGTCCCCGATCCCGGGGACGGCGAGGGCGGGCATCCGTACCGTGACGTGCGCTGTGACCGTCCCACCGCGTGAAGGCCCGTTGCGTTCCCACGACACGTCTACATCCGTGTCATCGAGACCGTGGCCGGCGAAGATGAGCGTCACTGCCGTCTCTGCTTCGGCGCGGGCCGCGGGGGTGTCTTCGGACAGTGCGGCGCGGCGCGCAGCATCCGAGGCGGCCACGGTGGCCGTGGCCTGGCGTTCCGACCACGTCGGAAACGTCAGAACGAGCATCGACACCGGGAGAAGAAGGAGACCGATGCCGAGGGCCAGTTCCAGAGCGACGAATCCACGCTCTGCAGAGCGGCGCCGAACGCGAATCGGGACCATCAAGGCTCTTCCTCGGCGATCGCGTACGCGGTCGCCGAGAAGGTCCAGTCCGGTACCGGCTCGATCCAACTCCGGAATGTCGCACGTGCCCTGGCTTCCACCACCGGAATGGGCCCAGTGCCGTCGACGGCGCAACTGACGACGACCTCCCGGCCGATCGGTCCACCCAGGAGGTCATCGAGAACCGCTGCGGCGCGCTCGTGACATGCACTCTCGCGCTCGGCGTTCGAGCCAGCGGACAGTGTTCCTGCACGTGCACCCTCGTCCAAGGCTGCACGCACGACGCCACGCCCGTACTGGAAGACGATGAAGTTCGACGTGAACACCAGGAACAGCAGAGCAACTCCCGTGGCGAACACGAACTGGATCGTCGTGAAGCCGCACTGCCCGCAGACTTCGGGGCCCCGCACTGGCTCTTGGGCGGGCACAGGGCGTCAGATACCGAGCTGGCCTTCGATCCAGGACACGACGTTGACACCGAGTGCCTGGAGAAGCGCCCAGATCGCCACCAGAGCGGCGATTCCGAGAGCGGCGTTTCCGAGCAGCTCCGCCGTCGTCATGCCGGACTCATCCGGATCGCCTTTCTCGTCCGGCATCCGCCCGCCGTCTCGCGAACCGCCCGTCTCTTCGTGGACTTCCATGTGACTCCCCCTTGACATTGACAACGTGGCATTGACAACAACGACACTCAGCGCGCGCCGAACACGACGAACGGAATCGGCGCAGCGATGAACAACAGCATCACGGGAGCAAGAACCGCGATCGTCGGCACCAGCATGGTGGCGCGCCGTTTCGTCGCGGTGCGTCGGAGCTCCTCCCGGCCCGCATCGCGGATGTCCTCGCTGAGTTCCAGCAAGGCAATACCGAGGTCAGCGCCCCGCTGTGCCCCGGCGGCGAAGAGCTTGAACGTTCGGGCGGCGCTCGGCTCGGGCGTGGACTCAGCTGCACGTTCGAACGCCTCCGTCTCGGACGTCCCCGCTCTCACGCTCCGCAACACCATCGTGAGCTCTTCGACGACGACGCCCTGACCACGATCCACGACCCGCTGGACGGCCTGGATGGGCCCGGCACCCGTGCGTAGGTGCATCGCGAGAAGCTGGTTCACCGTGTACAACTCGAGACGGATCCGTTCCGTGCGCTCCTCGATGGCACCGTCGAGCTTGGCGCGTGGACGAGTCGCTCCCACGACCACACCGCAACAGCCCAGAAGCAGAGCGACAACAGGAGAGCGGACCAGAAACGCTCCGATGACGGCTCCCGCCAGCCCCGCGACGGTGCCGGTCACGACCTGACGGAGGCGGAACGCGTCGGGGGTGTCGTCGAAGAACCCTGCCTGGCGCAGTCTCAACGACAGGCTCTCATCTCCTTGAGATCGGGCGACACTCCCCAGTCGGCGCGCTCGCAACCAGGGGAGGCCCGAACACCCGCCACACGACTCCGCCCGAGGACCCCACACCCGTCGTCTCCGGCTCGATCAGGTCGACACCGCGACCCAGTCGCGCACGCGTGACCACCAGGTAGGGCCTGACCCGCGGCGCAAGCCGACCCGTGGGCCGTACCAGCAGGGACGCGGCCAGGGCGAACAGGAGACCGAACGAGAGCGCGGCGAGCATCGTGAGTCCCGTCACGAGGTCATCTCGACAGCCTGTTGCGCAGACGCCCCGAACACGCGCCGCTCCCCCTGGTCCCGCCCGAGCCGGCCGATCAGCCAGGCACCCGCGACGCTCATGAACGCGCCGACGATCACGACCAACACGCCCGCGGAGGACCCGTAGAAGTCACGAAACGCTCCGGGCCTCAGCGTCAGCATCACGAGGACGAGCCAGGGCAGAACCACCACCGCGCGGGCGTTGATCTTCATCTCGAGACCTTCGCTGCGGATCTCCTCGGCGGCCTTCAGGTCACGAGTTGTCGCCGCGACGAGATCCTCCAGGATCAGTCGAACGATCTGACCTCCGCGTTCATGAGCGAGGATCAGGACCTCGATCACGCGATCGCTGGTCGGATCAGCGAGCTCTTCCTTGATCAACTCCAGGGCGGGAACGGTCCCGAGCATTCGCGACCATGCAGGAAACCGCGCGAAGGAGCTCCGGAGAGGCTCCGGACCGGAAACGGCCATCGAACTGAGTGCCTGGCTCAGCGAACGTCCCGAAGAGATCGAGGCGAGGATGTCGCGCAACCCGTCCGGCCACGCCCCGCGCACCTCGCCCAGACGTTGCAACCGCCGGCGCGCGAAGTACGCGCGGGGAAGAAGGGCCACGGCGACGGCGGGTGCGACCGCCACCGTCCAGGTCCCGGTCAGGGCGGTGACGGCCACGAAAGCGACGACGCCGGCCGATGCTGACCCGACGACGAACTGCCGAACGGAGACGCCTGCCCCGGCCTGTCGGAGCCAGAGCTGACGGCTCGAAACGGCAGCTCGCTCGCGGCTCCGTCGGAGGCGCCACCGAACAGGGTTTCCGGTGAGCTGTGCGGCCACGAGAAAACAACACGTGCCGACGGCAACCGCGGCGAGCAGTCTCACGCCGGAGCCATCATGCAGGGACCGACGACGAGCCCTCTGCAACATGACGCAGGGATCGGCCCGCCGGGAGCGCGCGCTCGACACGCTCAGCGAGGTGTTCGGGCATCGCACCTGTCCACCGCAGTGAGTCACCCAGGTGCTCCCGTCGAAACACGGGCTCGACGGTGAAGTCGGAACCCAGATTCGGTACGACAGCGGCGATCTCCATGACTCGCCGCGCGACACCACCGTTCTCATCGGTGGGACGATCGTCGCGGTCGAGATGGACGACGAGGTCGAGCGACTCGGCGAAGACCTTTCGCACGATGTGCTCGGTGACGTTCTCCCCTGCCATCAGCGCAGCGTTCAAGAGCGCGTTCAGAGCCTCTGATGCGCTGTTCGCATGCACCGTGCAGAGAAACCCGCAACCAGCGTTGACCGCACGGCTCAGCTCGAAGGCCTCGGCGCCGCGCACTTCACCGATCACGATGCGGTCGGGGCGCATCGCCAGGACGAACTTCACGAGATCTCGCAGGCTGATCTCACCTGTCCCGTCGAGAGAGGGTGGTCGCACCTCGTAGTACGCGCCGTGGGTCAGAGGGACCGCTAGCTCACGGATCTCTTCACAGCAGCGTGTGCAGTGGCGTGCCGGTGCGGCCGAGAGGAGGGCGGCCGCCATCGTCGTCTTTCCCGCTCCGGGCTCCCCGGATACGACGACCCTGCTGCGAATCTGCATCACGGACCAGAGGAACTCGGCCGCCTCCGTGGTCAGCGAACGCAGATCGACCAGATCTCCGAGAGCGACATTGCGCACCGTATAGCGGCGCAGGGTGGCGGAGAGGTCATCGGACACTGGCGGAATCGACGCGGTCAGTCGAGCCGAGCCTTCGAGCACACGAGCCTGCACGATCGGGTGTTTGGCGTTCAGTTGCCTGTCGGTCGTGGACAGGAGCCGCTCGACGATCTGACGGTTCTCCTGCTCGCTCGTCGGCGTCGAGAGCCCCCGTACGACGCCCGTGCCATCGAGGTACGACACACGGGAACCTTCAATGAAGATCTCCTCGACGTCGCGGCGCGCCACGAGGTCAGTGAGAGCTCCCAGGTCGGCGACGGAACGCAGAACGCGTTCGACCATCGTCCGAGGGTCTCCGAGAGGCACGACCTCACCCAGACGAGCGCTGCGCTGGTAGTCGTCGACCGCATCCCGCACTTCAATTCGCACTTCGTCGAGATCGCTCTCCGCGCGCAGACGGCGTCGTTCGACCCGCGCGATCACGTCGCGACGGATCACGTCGTAGGCGTCGGTGCGAACGCTTCTCACGACACCGATCCCACGCCATGGGAAATGGACACGTGTTCGCCGTCCGAATCCGTGTCCCCGTCCACCGAGACTCCGTGGCACGTCAGTCGGTTCGCCAGCGAATCGACCGCGCGTCGAAAGGACCCGCGTGCCACCAGACCGCCGGACCACGACACCGCTTCCACGCGACGATCGAAGGGGATGATCGTGATAGTGGCCGGCGAGTGGGTACGGAGGATCTCGCGCCTGAGCTCGGAACGCTTGAAGGGCTCGCGGGGCGCGCGGTTGACAACGAGGTGGAGTGGTGCGGCGGGCTGGAGCGCACGGACATCGGCAATCCATCCCAGACCCCGCGTCAATCCAACCGGCGAACCGCTCGTGACGCCGACCAGGACGTCGCCGGCGGCAACCAGCGCCCGCGCGAGCGAATAGCGGGTCCGACGTCCCGAACCGAGATCCTCCAAGCGATGACCGACGTCGACAACAAGCCGCCGGTCGGCGTCTTCCAATCGCCTGAGAACGTCGAGCACCTCATTGGGACGAAGCTGAGACCACGCCGCCGCGTTCGGAAGCCCACAGCAAGCCTGCACGCCCGACCGCCCGATCGGCATCAGACAGGACTCCACGTCCCCCAACCCGTGCTGTACCGCGTCGACAGCAGTTCGGAGGTTGGGTTCAATGGGAAGAGCGAGTCGTTGAGCGACGGACGGCGCAACGTCGTCTCCGTCCACGAGGACAACGGGTTCGCCCGCTGCAACACACGCCGCAGCAAGGTGGATCGCCACCTCCGTCGCTCCCGTTCCTCCCGGTCCACCGACGATGATTCTCCCCGTGGCGGAATGCCCTGCCGTCGTCTGCCACCGCTCCGGAACCTCTGGGTCCGCCCGCACGAAACGGGGTGCCATCGCGATGAGCACGGCTTCGAACTCCTCTGGGGCGGCATCCGACTCGATGCAGCGATCCACACCGATCGACGTCAGGTGCGTGAGCGCCGCTTCATCGCCGCGGTCGTGGACTCCGAGGATCCGACGGCCACGCTCGTGAAGATCTTCGACCAACCCGACGGTCAGTGCCGGCCAGCTGCTACCCGAGACCAACGTGTCGTAGCTCTCCTCGCGGGCGAGAACCGGATCGACGATCAGCTGACGTACCCGAACGCCTCCGTGATCGGTGAAGTGGCGGTGCAACTCCTCGACCCACGGCTCCGGCGCGAAGACGAGCGCTATTTCCGGCTCGCGAGGAATCATGGTCCCGCACCTGACACCCCCGGCGCAGACGCTCCGGTCGAACGGGCGAGAACGATCGCGCCGGAGTCGATCCCGGCGACGACCGCCAGTGCTTCGGAATCGTCGAGCGCCACCGTGACGGAAAACTCTTCGATGCCCCCTCCGAGTGCGCCCTTGCTCGGCCGATCGACCGCCAGGACTTCTGCGGTCTTCACCGCGTAGGTGGCCTCGCCGTCGACCACGGTCAGAACGTCGACGCGGTCGCCCACCACGAGTTCGCCGGCGACGGCCCGGCTCTCGTCCACAGGAATACTCATCGCCCGCAGACCGTTCGGAGCAGCCTCCACAACGAGGCCGCCGGCGAGAACGAACTCGCCTTGCGCGACACGCTGAGCAGCGATACGGCCCTCGACTTCTGAGAGCTCCTCACGCGCGATCAACGTGTCGAGGACGGAATCGTCCACGTCCACATCGGTGAACGTGAAATCGTCCGCCGTGACGACGTCGCCCGGAACGATGTCGCGCGTGCGACGGCGACGGAATCTGTCGCGTCAGCGCCACGCAGGACAGCGAGAGTGGCGACGACACCCACCAATCCGGCCGCCACCATCACCAGGTGGCCGAGCGACAGTCGCTCCCACGGCCGGTAGTCCCGACCCGCTCCACCGTTCGGTGATGCAGAGCGAGGGTCGCGCGTAGCGTCGCCGACGTGCGTCGCTCCCTTGGACGCAGCTTGTTCGACGACTCTCCCCGAGCTCCCCACTCCGCACCCCCCATGCGCGGGAACTCACGCATTGTGACGGCGCGGGCGAAAGGGTGCAAGCGGTTCTTCTCACTCGTAGTGTCTGACACCAGCCATTTCCGGGCTCGGCTGCCGGCTGGTGTGCCGTCGATGGGCGCAGTGAATGGAATCACCTCAGAGTGTGTGGAGGTGCAGAGTCCTTTCTCCCACGGTGCCCAAGCAGTAGCGTCTGCTGCTGATGCCTCCCCCGACCGACCAGAGCACCGGCGATCCGGGTGCCACCGGGTATCCACCGGTCCTCACCACCGCCATGGCAGCCGACATGCTTCAGGTTCATGTGGAGTACCTGCGCCGGATGGTGCGCGAGGGCCGCGTTCCTGTGCCACCGCTTCCCCGGGGGTCGCGAAATGCGCTTCCTGCGCGATGAACTTCTCGGCTGGTTGGGAGACCAGGAGGGCGTGAACCGGGCACCCTCCGCCGATGACGCGCAAGGAGATCAGATGGACGCGACCGAGGGACGTACGTAGGCGATCGCCGTGCGAGCCAGGACGGCAACGTCGCCATGGCGTACGACGGTCGCGTGATCGGCGCCGAGACTGACCACGCCGACGAGTTCCTCGGACAGAGCATCGGATCCGACAACGAGATCTCCGTAGGCCGCTTCGAGCTCCAGGAGGCGAGCGTCAAAGGAGCTCGGATCCGTCGGCCCCGCCAGCCCCTCTTCTGCATCGCCGGGGCAGACGAGGCGAATCATCAGCGGAGTACGGGTGGCCGAAGCCCTCGGGCCGGGCTCCGACGCCGTGCGGATGTCGACTCGGCCGTCGGACGTGGCGAGAGCTACGAGGTCGGGGCCCACGGCGACGACGCGTCCCGTGAAGGTACGACCGGCCACCGACACGGCAAGCACATCGCCCGAATGCATGTGGACAGCGAGGAGATCGTCGAGTCTCCGACGGTGGCGCCACGACACCTCGGCCTCGTCGGTGAGGGACTCCTGATCGCGGCGCCACATCTCGCGCATTTCGGCGCCGAGCGCATCGAGATCCCGGGGAACCGGATCACCGCAGGTCGCCACGGATCACCACGCTAGCGCCACGACACCGGAGGCGGCAGGGGTGTCCTGAGACATCGCACCAGAGGCGGCGGGGGGAATCGAACCCCCGTAGAGGGTTTTGCAGACCCTTGCCTGAGCCACTCGGCCACGCCGCCGCAAGGGGTCGAGACTAGCCGGGGGTACCCGAGACCCAGACCTCCCGGGGCGCCCGTCCTGTTCCCGAGGTCCGAAATCTCACCTAACGTCTTAGGCACCGTGACCTCCCCTGTTCTCGAATTCATCGGCGTCTCGAAGCACTTCGACACGGTCACCGCGCTCGCGCCGATGGATCTGCGCGCCGAGATCGGATCGGTTGCCGTGCTCCTCGGGCCCAACGGCGCCGGCAAGACCACGGCTGTGCGTGTCGCCACGGGAGCGCTCCCGCCCGACGGCGGCGAGGTGCGTGCCTTCGGGCTCGATCCGGCCGTCGACGGTGAAGAAGTACGGCGCCGCTGCGGGGTCGTTCCGGCCCGGCCGGCCCTGTACGAACGTCTCAGCGGCTACGACAACCTCCGCTACGCCGCCGAGCTCTACGAGGTCGGAGACGATCCCCCCATCCTCGACGCCGCCGACCGTTTCGGCATCGTGGATGCTCTGCCCCTGAAGGTCGGGGGTATTCGACCGGAATGCGCGCTCGCCTCGCTCTGGCGCGGGCGGTCCTGCACGATCCCGATCTGCTCCTGCTCGACGAGCCGACCGCGGGTCTCGATCCCGAATCCGCTCGGGCAGTGCTCAACCTCATCGACGAGATGGGCGCGGCAGGCAAGACCGTACTCATGTGTACGCATCTGCTGCTCGAAGCGGAGGGTCTCGCCGACCAGGTCGTGGTGGTCGACGTCGGTCACGCGCTGGTGTCGGGAACCCCCGAGGAGCTGACCCGACGCTTCTACCCCGCCACCACCGTCACGTTCGATGCCGAGAACCGCTCGGACCTGGATCGCATCGCGGACTTCGACGGCGTCATGGCCTATGAGCGCAACGGCGCAGCCAGCGTTCAGCTCGAATCCAAGGAGCGCTTGGCGTCACTCGTGGCCGAGGTGGTCGCCGCGGGAATCCGACTCGTGCGCGTCGAGCCCACGACCCCCACGCTGGAACAGCTGTACTTCACCGTGCGGCGCGAGATCGCCCAGGGCCACCACGACGAGGTGCTCACGTGAACTGGGGGCGGTCGTGGACGATCACGCGCACCGAGTTGCGCCAACTCCGCCAGAGTCGTGATTTCTGGCTCCCGCTCGGCATCGTGGCTCTCCTCTTCTTCGCCGTTCTGCCGGCTGTCCTGCTCTTCGCGGTCGTGAACGTGGAGGGGCCTGAACTGGCGACACGGATCGGCGACGTGGTCGACACGCTGCCGTCGGGAATCCGCGACGCGGCGGCCGCGGCCAGCGACAAGCCGAACGCCCAGGCCTCCTACGTGCTGGCCGTCTACCTCTTCGCTCCGCTGGCGATCCTCGTACCGCTGACCGTGTCGTCGGCCGTGGGCGCCCACACCATCATCGGGGAACGCGAGCGCGGCACCGGCGAGTTCCTCGCTCACTCGCCGGCCGATACAGCGGAGATCTACATCGGCAAGATGTGGGCCAGCCTGCTGCCGGGATATGCCACAGCGATCTTCGGCTTCGGGATCTACGCGCTGATCGTCAACCTGATCGCCGGCCCCGAACTCGGCGGGTGGTTCTTTCCGACGGGGAACTGGGTGATCCTGGTCTTCGGTCTCGTGCCGCCGTTCATCGCCCTGGCCGTGGCCATGATCCTCATGGTCTCGGCACGCGTCTCCAGCGCGGCGGCCGCTCAGCAGCTTTCTTCGCTGATCACGCTGCCACTCATCCTCGTCGCCTACGGCCTTGCGGCCAGCTCGCTCTCGCGAGCCGCGATCTTCGCGGCCGTCATCGGAGCCGGCGCGTGGGTTCTGGCGATCGCGGCGCTATGGCGAGGTTCACGTAGCCTCAGCCGGGAACGACTGCTCGGCCTGGGAGGTTGACCGTCATGTTCCCCGAGGCGCCGGTCTCCGAGATGACGGTCACCGAAGCACGGGTCGCAAGAAGCCTGCGCTTCTTCGCGATCGTGTGCGCGCTCAGCCTCGCGCTCATCGCCTGCAATACGTCCGACGACAGCTCAGACGGTTCCCCGCAGGAAGGGTCGGACTCCGAGGAGCCCACCGCGATCGAGGCACCGTTCGCCGTGGGAACGCGCTCGGAGACCTTCGTCGACGACGGTCGACCCACTGATGCCGTGGCGGGTTTTCACGGGGCGGCCGACCGGACGCTTCCGACCACGATCTACTACCCGGCGGCGTCGGGAGAGCCGGGTGCCGCACCTGTTTCCGACGCCGAGCCCGCCCCGGGTCCGTTCCCGTTCATCCTCTTCAGTCACGGCGTCGACTCGCTCGGTACGAACTACGCGGACCTTCTCGTGCAGTGGGTCGAGGCCGGCTACGTCGTGGCGGCGCCGAACTATCCGTTGGGAAGCTCGGACACACCCGGTGACATCGCCGTGATCACCGACGCCCCGCAGCAGGCCATCGACGCGTCGTTCGTCACCGACAGCGTCCTGACGCTCGACGGTGTGGGTTCGGCGATCGACCCCGAGCGTATTGGCGCCGCCGGCCACTCGCTCGGCGGACTCACCACCGCCGGTTTCGCGATCAGCAACGACTACCGCGACGACCGCGTGGATGCGGCGGTTCTCTTCGCCGCTCCGCCGGGTTTCGACGGCGGCGTGACCTTCGACGTGCCTCTCCTCGTCGAACAGGGTGACGCCGACGCGTCGATACCGTTCGACCTCACGGCGATCGCCTTCGAGCCGGCGCAGCCGCCCGCCTTCTTCATGACGCTGTTCGGTGCCGAACACACACCTCCGTTCCGCGGTGGAGACGACCAGACCGCCGAGGTCGTCGCGCAGACGACTCTCGACTTCTTCGACGCCTACCTCGGGGACGACGCCGAGGCCGTGGACGCTCTCATCGCCGACGGCACCGTGCCTGGGATCGCCGAGGTCGAAGCCCGCCTCTGACCCGCGTCCGGCGGTCCAACCTGCTCGACACCCGCGTCGACCCGGTATCCGGCAGCAAGGTCTAGGGTCCACCGCGATGGGGGACCCGGCACGTCTCGTCGTACGGATCGTTGCAGCTCTGGCTCTTCTGGCGACGGCGTGCGCGGGTGACGATTCGAACGGTTCGGGCGAAGGGTCCGGCGACGCGTTCCCGGCACCGATCGACGAGTGCGACTGGCCCATGTGGGGCCAGAACCTGCACCGGACGTTCTCGTACCCGTGCGACACGGACTTGTCGGCCGACACCGTGGACGGGCTGGCGGAGCAGTGGTTCTTCAACACCCAGGACGTCGTGACAGCGACCCCGGCCGTCGTCGGCCACCACGTCTACGTGGGCGACTGGTCCGGACGCTTCTACGCCCTCGATCTCGATGACGGCTCGGAGATCTGGACCTACGACGCCGAGGTCCACCCCACCGTGTATTCGGGACAGATCATCTCGTCGGCCGCCGTTCACGACCTCGAGGACGGGACCCGAGCCGTGTATTTCGCAGGCGGTCGCACGCTGTACGCTCTCGATGCAGCAGACGGCAGCGAGATCTGGACCGTCGACGTCAACGCGGAGGGGTCAGCCACCGATCCGACCGAGATCCAGTCGTCGCCGGTGATCGCGGACGACAAGGTCATCTTCGGTTTCGACAGCCATGACACTCCCGGCGTTCGCTCCGGTGTTCTCGCGCTCGACGCCGACACGGGTGAGACCGTCTGGGACTTCGATCCCGATCTCGGTGGAGAGCCCACGGGCTGTACCGGCGTCTGGGGATCACCCAGCGTCGACGTCGGGAGCGCGCGGGTCTTCATCGGAAGCGCCAACTGCCCGACCTCTCCCGAAGGGTGGGGGGATTACACCGAGGCCCTCTACGCCCTCGATCTCGCAACGGGCGAGCCCCTCTGGAGCTTCCAGCCCCACGAGCCCAACAACGACGACCTCGACTTCGCGGGAACACCCAACCTCTTCAGCGCCGACGGGGTCGACCTCGTGGGCCTCGGCAACAAGGACGCCCGCTACTACACCCTCGACCGGGACGGGAAGCTCGTGTGGGACACCGCCGTGACCGAGCCGGGCATCGAAACCCCCGGATCGAACTACTCGACGGGCGGTTTCATCGGAGCCACGGCCGTGGCCGACGGACTCATTCTGGGCGGCACGGCCGTGGGCGCGTGCCCGTGCGCGCACGCCCTCGACGCCGCCACGGGAGACATCGCCTGGCAGTCCGACGCACCGGCCGCCACCTACGCCTCGGCGGCAGAGGTCGGCGGTGTCCTCTTCCTCGGCGGAACCGACTTCACGCTGCGCGCCTTCGACATCGCCTCGGGCGAGATCCTGTGGAGCCAGGACATGACCGGCGTCGTGGCAGGTGGGGTGGCCGTCGCCGGGAGCCGGATCGTGGCCGTGGCGGGAATCCGCGAGCCGGGTCTCGACGCCACCTCGGAAACGAGCGGCGTCACCATGTTCAGCCTCGACGAGCCCCGCACGACCACGACCACCGGAGCGGCGACGACCGATGGGCAGATCGAGATCGTCCTCGAGAACGGCCCGCAGGAATGCGTCGGCACACCGTGCGAGGTGACGTTCGGAATCAACGACCCCCCACCCGGAACCGATCCCCGCTTCGAGCTCCTCGTGGAGCCGGATCCGTTTCGTATCCGCGTCACCGCCGCCGATGTGGGCGATCCTTCGGGATGGCTCCGACCCGGGAGCGCCGCGGCGGAGGTGGGCGCCCAGGTGTTCGGCGTCGTGATCTCCGAATCCGATGACGATCCGCAGAGCGGCGGTGTCCTCTGCACCTTCCGCGCCGGTGAGGACGGTTGCACCACGGAGTCGGTTCCCGTGCTCCAGGATCAGTACACGCGGATCTCGATCCTCGCCATGGACGACGCCACGACCGTTCCCACCGTCGCCGAGGGTGTGGACCGTCTCGTTCGCAGCCAGTCATTCGACCCACCGCTGAAGCCGGTTGCCGTTCCGTGACCCACCCTTGTCGTTTCGATTCCGTGATTCACACGTCCGATCCCGCTCCGTCCACTGGAGGCCAGACGATGTCCGACCGTCATCCGTTGCGGATCCTGCTCGCGTTGCTCGCCGTCGTGGCTGTCGTTGCCGCCGCGTGCGACTCCGACAGCTCGACGTCGGACACGTCCACGACGTCGGAGGAAGGCGGCGGTGAGCCGGCACTCCCCATGGTGGAACTGGTGTTCAACGGCGAGGGCAACAACCTCAACGCCTACGACCCGGCCACGGGGGAATCGCAGAGGATCATCACCAACGCCGACGAGGACCCCGACGGCCTCGACATCAACGCGCAGATCTGTTTCGATCCGGGCGCCCCCGGGAAGTTCATCGCGGGAGAGGACACCGACCAGCCCGAGAGCCCCGCAGGCTGGGGCTACTTCCAACTCGAGGGAGCCGAGTTGGGCGATCTCACCGCCACGCAGGAGGGCAAGCTCGCGCCCACCTATCAGGACAGTAGCGACAACCCCGAGATGTACGGATGCGGGTTCCTCTCCGACGGGCGCCTCGTCACGACCGATGTCGGAAACCAGGCCGAAGGCGACGGAGACGGTCAGCTGATCATCTGGTTCCCGCCGTTCGACTCCGACGACGTGGCTTACTGCAAGCTCGATGTCGCGATCCCGACTGCCCAGCAAGTTCTCGTCGACGACGGCGACCGTGTGCTCGTGGCCTCCGCAAGGGGTCCCGCGCCACACGGGATTCTGGCCTATACGGGCCCCTTTCCGACATCGGACGACGCGGAAGGTGGATGCGGCGCCACCGACGCCACGGGCGCGCCTGTGGCCGACTCGGTCAACAAGGAGGTCTTCATCCCCGCGGACGACCTCATCCCGACGACGACCGGTATCGCCGCGGCGCCCGACGGCGGCTACTACGTCTCGAGCGTGTTCAACGGCGTCATCGCCGAGTTCGACGAAGCGGGTTCTTTCGTACGCACGATCCTCGAACCACCCGAAGGAGAGGTGCTGTCCGACCAGACCTTCTCGACCGGCACACCACTCGGCCTCGGTGTCGACTCGACGGGGAACATCTACTTCGCAGACATCGGCGTCGTCATCATGGAGGACTCGATCGGGCCCGGTGACGTGGGTTCCCTGCAAATGATCAGCTTCGTCGACGGTGAGCCGCAGTCGCCCGAGGTCGTCGCCTTCGATCTGGCGTTCCCCGACGGCATCGGGATCTGGACTCCGTCGGGTTGAGCCGGAAGCCGTCGACCAGATCGGATCCGAACGGGCCGGGGAATCGGTCAGCCGGAGTCGACGTCGGGCAGGATGATCGGAATGACGGTTCCGTCGCGCCAATCAGCCAGGCCGTCTCGGAGAAGTTCCTCCACGAGCTCGGGGGGCTGAGCGTGCGAATAGTGCCAGCCCTGAGCGGTGTCGCAGCCGAGGTCCCGGAAGCTGTGCCGCCTGGTTCTGATCCTCGACACCTTCGGCGGTGATGCGCATCCCGAGCGCATGTCCCATGGCGATGACTGCCCGGGCGATGGCCTCGTCGGCGTCTCGTACCGCCACGCCGTCCACGAAGGTCTTGTCGAGCTTCAGGCAGTTGACGGGAAGATCACGCAGGTAGCCGAGCGACGAGTAGCCCGTCCCGAAGTCGTCGATCGCGATCTGGACACCGAAGGCGCGCAGAGCCTCGAGATTGCGCGTGGTCACCTCGTCGTCGGACAGGGCCGTGCGCTCGGTGATCTCGATCTGGAGTGCCGACGCGGGGAAGTCGCTGAGCTCGAGAGCAAGGGCGACGTCGGACACAGCATCATCCTGGCGGATGAAGCGGGGCGACAGGTTCACGCTCAACCGCAGTTCCGACTGGCACCGCTCGCGCCACTCCTCGCCGAGCCGGCACGCCTCTCGCAGAACATATCGATCAACGGCGAGAATCAGACTCGACTCCTCCGCGAAGGGAATGAACGCACCGGGCAGCAGCATGCCGCGTGTGGGGTGCTGCCAGCGGACGAGCGCTTCGAGAGCGACGACGTCACCTCCGTCGAGATCGACTTCGGGCTGGAAGTGCACGTCGAGCCCGCCTTCGTCGACCGCGCGCCAGAGGTCGGCCTCCAGTTCGAGTCGTCCTACGAGGCGGGGAGCCGCGGACCCGTCGAAGATCTCGAGGCGTGCCCGCCCGTTCTCCTTGGCCATGTACATGGCGAGGTCGGCGTCGCGGAGCAGATCGTTCGGTCCGGACTCGGCCTCGGAGATCGCCACGCCGACACTTCCGGTGGCCACGATCTCCCGGTCGCCGACCCACAGGGGCTGGCGCAGCGAAGCGATGATCCGCTCGGCCACGTGGACTGCGTCCGTGGCTGCTTCCACGTTCCGGACGAGAACCGTGAACTCGTCACCTCCGAAGCGCGCGATCACGTCACCCGGCCGGATCGAGTCCGAGAGCCGTCGGGCGAACTCGCAGAGAAGACGGTCGCCGATCTCATGACCGAGACTGTCGTTGACGAGCTTGAAGCGATCGACGTCGAGGAAGAGAACAGCAACGCGCTCACCCGACTCGAGACCGTCCAGGGTCCGGTCCAACTCGTCGACGAACCCGGCGCGGTTCGGGAGTCCCGTCAGGGAGTCGTGGTACGCCTGGCGCGTCAGTTCCTCCTGGAACTCGCGACGCTCGGTGATGTTGTGCATGATCGCCACGAATCCCTCGACGCTGGGATCGTGGAGACGGTTGACGGCCGAGACCTCAAACCACTCCCAGGTGCCCGAAGCGGCGCGCAGCCTCATCTCCGCGCGTTCGTCATGCTCTTCGGTCCTGCTGACGAGCTCGAAGTAGGGAGCGAGGGCCTCGCGGTCGTCCGGATGGACGAACTCGAGAGCGGTCAGGCCGACGAGATCCTCGACCGGTTGACCGAGTTCACGTTCGGCTGCCGGCGAGATGTAGGAGATGACACCGCGGGCATCGACGACCATGATCATGTCGGTCGTGTGGCGTACGAGCGCCCGAAATCTCTCCTCGCTCCTGCGCACGAGCGTCTCGGCCGTTTCCTGCGCGCGCGTGGCCCGGTCTATGTCGACGATCGCGATTCCGAGCCCGAGAGCCGACAGCACCGCCAGGCCGTGGATGGCCGGGGGGTCGACGAAGCTCGGTGCCGCACCGAGCTGGATGGCCACTTGCCCGGCGAGAAGACCGAGCAGCGAACACGTGAGCACCGGTCGGGTGACCACCGACCCGGTGTCGCGGACGAGGTCGCTCTGATCCAGACGTAGGCGATCGCGAGCATCGGTCCCCAACCCGTGGCGTAGAGAGCCGGGGTGAGTGCCCCCACCATGACCGCGGCACGCAGCCACAGGCTCCGAGGATCTGTAGCTCCCTGCCACGCCGCGGAGCTCAACGCCGACACGAAGAGGGCGACGACGATCAGGATCGGGAAGATCCACCAGTCGATCGTGGCGACCCATCCCGCGGCGCGCAGCGCCAGGTACACGGCCACCGCGATCGGCGCCTCGGGGCGGACGATCGCTCGCCGGACCTCGGAGCGGTAGTCGACCATCGGTTCCGTATCGGCGCGAAAGGGCGGAACCTGAGCCGTCCTGGTGAATATCGGGTGCTTCGGGGGCAGGGCTATCATCGGCCGCGATGAACGAGTCGGCCTGCATCGCCGCCGTCGGCGCCGCGTCCGGATCGCTCCGGCTCGACGCCTCCGACGTCGCTGCCGCCTGGCACGGCGGAGCCACTGACGGAACCGCCGCCGTGGCGGCTCCCGACGAAGACACCCTGACGCTCGCCTGGGACGCCGCGACGGCAGCCCGGCGCGCCGCGGGGGCTCGCCGGGCGACATCGACGGGCTCTGGTGGGGCACCTCCGACCCTCCGTTCGCGGAAGGCCCCAGCCATGCACTGCTGGCCGCCTCACTCGGTCTCGCACCGAGTTCCACGGGTGCGCTCTGTGCGGGATCGACACACGCCGGGATCGAAGCGCTCCTGGGCGCCGTCGACGCCGTCCGCTCCGGGAGCGTCGCGCGGGCGATCGTGGTGGCCTCCGACGCCGTGTTGCCCGGCACCGCGACAGCACTGGAGCGACGGGCAGGAGCAGGGGCTGTCGCATGTCTCATCGGCGGAGACACCGGCGCCATCATCGGCGCTCGCGTCACGCGGACGCGCCCCGTGCTCGACCGCTACCGGGGAGCACGGGAGGCAGCCACCCGCGACCCCTACGACGCCCGTCTGTTCCGCGACGCGATCTACCTACCGGCGCTGCGAGAGGTCGTTGAACACCTGGCGGTGTTCGATCCGAATGTCTGGTCGCTCCCCGACCCTGACGACCGGTCCGCACGTGCCGTCGCTCGAGACCTGAACGGGACCCTCGTCTCCGACGCCGTGTATTCGGCCGTCGGAGACACCGGAGCCGCCGCGGCTCTCCTGGGTGTGGTGGCCGGTCTCGACGCCGCCGGGGTGGCTGCTGTCGTGGCCTATGGAGGTGGTCGGACCACCGGGCTCCTGATCGAGGCAAACGCCCCCGTGCCGGGCGCGTCACTCGTGCCCGCGTCCCTCGCGGGAGGTACACCCACGACCTACGTGGACGCGCTGAGGGCCCGGGGGCAACTCACGCCGGCCGGCGAAACCGTGGAGATGGGCGTTCCACCCGGAAGTGCGATGTTCACACGGGGCGGCGCGGAGATGTTGGGCCCGCTCGGCGCACGGTGTGTCGACTGCGACACGGTCAACACGCCACCCTCGATCCATCCCCACTGCGTCCAGTGCGGCGGCACGAAGTTCGAAGAGGTCACGCTCGCGACGAGCGGCACGGTTCACACCTATGTGGTGAACAGGACGATGCCGGCTCCGTTCGTGGCCCCCACTCCCGTTGGCGGTGGTGGACCTCGACGATGGGTCGCGGGTCATGCTCCAGGTCGTGGGCGATCCCGAGGCCTTGGAGATCGACACGCCCGTCGAGCTGGTCCTGCGGCGTTACGCCTACGAACGTGGAGTACCCGTGTACGGATACAAGGCGCGCATCTCGACCGCGCAAGACAGGTGACCATGGGCTGGAACCGGGTTGCCGTCGTCGGAGCCGGGCTCGTGAAGTTCGGCGAACTCTTCGACTCGAGCTACGAACACCTCGCCTCCGGCGCGTTCGATGCCGCCGTGGCGAACGTGGACAGGTCCTTCGAGCCGGCACAGGTGGAGGCGGCGTTCGTGGCGACTCAGCGGGGAACCCTGTGGGGCCAGGAGGGTATCGGCGGCAACACCGTTCCCTCGGCGCTCGGGTTGGCGGGAATCCCCTGCACCCGCATCGAAAACGCGTGTCCGTCGGGCAGCGACGCGTTCCGTGTGGGCGCCATGGCGGTGGCCAGCGGTGTGCACGACATCGTTCTGGTCATCGGCGTGGAGAAGATGCGCGACAAGTCGACCGAAGAGGGTCTCCTTTCCCGAGCCGCTGCGGGCCATCCGATCTACACGCGGGGTGAAACCGCTCCCGTGCTGTTCGCGCCCTTCGCGACCCGTCACATGCATGAGTTCGGGACGACACCCGAGATGCTGGCATCGGTGGCGGTCAAGAACCACCACAACGGTGCACTCGACCCTTACGCGCACTTCCGCAACGAGATCACGAGTGACCAGGTTCTCAACTCGCCCATGGTGTGTGAGCCCCTCCGCCTCCTCGACTGCTGTCCTCAGACCGACGGCGCGGCCGCGACGCTGCTCGTCAACGCCGAACGCGCCGGCGAGTTCACCGACGCGCCGGTGTATGTCGCCGGCTTCGGCGTGGCGACCGACCACCCGTACCTCCACGAGAAGTCCTCGTTCACCGGCCTACAGGCGACCACCATGGCCGCCGAACGCGCCTACGACATGGCGGGTCTCGTCCCGGCCGACATCGACATGGCCGAGGTCCACGACTGCTTCACGATCACCGAGATCCTCGACATCGAAGATCTCGGATTCGTGGAGAAGGGCAAAGGGGGATTCGCATCCCTCGAGGGCCAGACCGCTCTCGACGGTCGAATCCCGGTGAACACATCGGGAGGCCTGTTGGCGAAGGGGCACCCCATCGGCGCCACAGGGGTTGCACAGCTCACAGAATGCTGGTGGCAGCTGCGCGGAGAAGCCGACCAGCGTCAGGTGGAGATCCGCAACGGGAACGCGCTCCAACACAACGTCGGTGGACGCGGCTCGGGAGTGTCGGTCGTCAACATCTTGACCACCAACCCGTGATCCGCACCGAGATCGCCGGCGGCGTGGCCACGCTCACGCTCGACCGCCCTGATGCGCGCAACGCCCTCACGGTCGAGATGCGTGACGACCTCCTGTCGACGGTTCGTCAGCTGCGAACCGACGAGGACGTACGCGCGGTGCTTCTCACGGGCGTCGGCGACGCGTTCTTCGCCGGCATGGATCTGCGCGACTCCACGGTTGCTGTCGCGGGTACGCCCGACTTCGACCCGCGGACCACGGCCGAGGCCCTGCGTGAAGGTGTCCAGGCGCTGATCCGCGAACTGTGGGAGCTCGACAAGCCCACGGTCGCCGCAGTGAACGGCGTGGCCGTCGGACCCGGCGCGCATCTGGCGCTGGCCTGCGACTTCGTTCTGGTTCATGACGAGACCCGCTTCATCTGGTCGTTCGCACGGTGGGGTCTGGTCGTCGACGCGGGCGGCGCCTACCTTCTCCCCCGTCTCGTCGGCCTTCCGAAGGCCAAGGCTCTGGTCATGCTCGGCGACGGCTTGCAGGGCAGTGAAGCGGTCGACGCGGGACTTGCCTATCGCTGTGTCACCGCCGACGCGCTCGCGTCTGATGCACTGTCGCTCGCTTCCCGGCTGGCCAAGGGACCGACACGTTCCCTCGGTTTGTCCAAGCGACTCCTGAACTCGAGCTTCGAGACCGATCTGACCCGCTCTCTCGACAGCGAGGGTGTCGCCCAGTCGCTCGCCACGGCGTCGGCGGATCTTCCCGAGGGGATGGCGGCGTTCCGGGAGCGGCGCGACCCGGAATTCCGCGGTCGCTGATCAGACTTCTTGATCAGATTTCCTGACCGGGAAAACGAGCTTCAACCGCGCAACGCGCCGGGCTCCTCGAGCCAGCGGTTCATCGCGACGGTCCGGGCGTTGCGCAACGTGAGGACGTACTCGATGCAGCGTCGCACACGCCGTTGCTGGCCGGCCGTGCTGACAACCTGCCGCAGCAGGTGGTCCGCCGCGTCACCGTGCTCCTCTTCGGCGTACGCGTGGACCCGGAAGTTCTCGACCTCGATGCCGTAGTGGTCGCGCATTCCCTCGTACATCATCACGGCGTAGTTCGTGGAGGCGGCAAAGCGCTCACCCGCCCAGCCGAATGCAGCGAGGCCCTCCTCGTAGGAGCGTCGCATGTAGTACAGCGAGGTGAACACAGACCCGATCGTTTCCGGCATGGCCCGGTAGCCGAGAAGATCGTTGTCGCTCAGACCGAGCTGCCGGGCCCAGTGGATCTTCATGTCGACGTGGTTCGCGTCGCCCGCATAGCCCGTTTCGTCTGCGAGGTTCTGGAGCCAGTGACGCCAGTGCTGGGACGTGTCGTGGTCGAGGGCATCAGAGTCGGGGGCGTTCGCCACGATCGATGCGAACTCGCTCGTGTACCACTTGCCCAGGAAGTAGTACTCGCAACACAGTCGTCGCAGGAGCTCTTCGGAAAGCGTGCCATCGGCGACGCGCTCCCACACCACGTTCTTGTCCGTGGCGATCTCGCGCTGGGTCGCCTCGAGCGAGGCCATGAACTCGTCGACGGGAAGCCCCGGGACACCCTCCCGGTTCTCCCCCGGACCTCTGCGAAGTCGCGGCGGTCGTCATTCGAGTTTTCGCCCATGGGGCCCCCTTCCGGCCGATCGGCCACGAAGTGTATTCCGATCTGACACGTCGATCCGGCCGAGCCCGCCGGGCACCGCCGAGGTGGTACATCGACGATCACGGCAACGACGTCATCCCCCAGACGGACGAACCCATCGCCTGAGCGGCTCAGGGTGTGACGGCGGGCGAACTCACGCGGGACTCACCTATCCGACATGAGATAGCTTGCCGCAAACGCGGATCTTGCGTGCTCTCGATGTCTCGTGAAATACTCCCGCCGACCATTTGGCTCGACCCGAGGGGAACAACATGAATCGCAGACCTGCGGTGCTTGTTGCGGTATTCGCGACAGCCTCGCTGACCTTGGCAGGCACCGCATCCGGGGGTAGCCCCGGCCAAATGACGGTGACGCCGGCCGAAGGCCCTGTGGGTACTCAGGTGATGGTTGAGGGCGAGTGTGCCAACGACCAAGACCACACTGAATCCCTGCACTTCTTCCAAGGTGACGGCGAGTGGCACGTTGGCGAGATCGCCATTACGAACAACGCCTTCTCGGGGAACTTCACCGTGCCGACGGGCCCGGGACAGCAGGGCGAAGTGCTGACGCCGGGACCCGCACGCTTCGAGGTGCCCTGCGATTCGGGCGCTGTCGGTGCAAACTTCACGATCACCGCCCCGGCGCCCCCGGAGCCCGAGCCCGAGCCGGAGCCCGAGCCCGAGCCGAAGGCCGAGGCCCGACCGGCAGCTCCGGTCGGAGCTCAGCCCACCTTCACCGGCTAGTTCGGCGCCAATCCGATAGCGAGGGTGATTCAGCGCTCGTAGGTTCCGGTGAACGTGGCGACCTCGACAGCGCCGGCAGCGTCGAGGGCGTCACGGGCCTCGTCGGGCGAAGCCCCCGCATCCACATCGAGCGGCGTGGAGAGGGCGAACAGGGTGAAGACGTAGGCGTGCGGGCCGTCGCCGGGGGCGGGCACGGTCCGGTCCAGCCGACGGTTGCGGCGTCGTTTTCACCCTCGACCGCATCCGGCGGGATACTCCCGCCATCGACGGTGGCCCCGGCCTCCAGATCCCACATCGTCCAGTGGACGAAGGAGCCACCCGGCGCGTCGACATCGTCGACGACGACTGCGGCCGTGGCGGTGTCGGTGTCAAAGAAGTCGTCGGGAAAGAAGCCCCACGACAGCTGCGGTGAACGGTCGACGCCGTCACAGGTGAGCTCGACCGGGATCGGGTCGCCATCTCCGAAGTCGTCCGTATGAAACGTGGGCCCCGGCCGTGTGGGAGCGTCGTTCGCCGCGTCCGATTCCGAACTCTCAGAGGTAGAGGAGGTGCTGGTCGTCGGCGCCGAAGCGCCGGTTCCCGAGTCGTCGTCACCCGACCCGCCACAGGCCGCCAGTACCAGGATCAGCACCAGAAGCCCCGAGAGGCATGGTGCGCATCAGCCGGCGACGGCGCATTCCCGCACCGTACCTGCCCAGCCGAGACCCCGAGAGCGCGCCGCCCACGCCTTGCCTGCAGCCGGCACGACCTCGCCTAGACCGCCGGCGTGTGGCGCGCCATGCTGTGGGAACCACGAGCGGGGAGCGAACATCACATGGCAGTCACGACGGGCACCCAGAAGAGGGCGAACACCTCGTTCGGCAACGGATCGGCCGAGCGCGTCGCGGTGAGTCCGACCGAGGACATCCCGGGCGTCGTCGAACGTCTCCGCACCACGTTCGACACCGGGGTCACCCGCCCCTACGAATGGCGTCGCCGCCAGCTCGAGGGGGCTCCGGGCTCTCCTCGCCGAACGTGAGTCACAGCTCCTCGAGGCGTTGGCCGCGGATCTCGGGAAACCCACCCACGAGGCGTGGATGGCCGACCTCGGCCTCCCGTCGGCCGAGGCCGGATACGCGCTGAAGCACCTGAAGAGCTGGATGAAGCCACAGCGCGTCAGCACGCCGCTGTCGTCGCAGCCCGCCACCTCGAAGCGCTACCCCGATCCGCTCGGGGTGGTGTGCATCATCGCGCCGTGGAACTACCCGGTACAGCTCGTGCTCCAGGTTCTCACCGGAGCGCTCGCCGCCGGAAACACCGCCGCGTTGAAGCCCTCTGAGGTCTCCTCGGCCACGTCGGCCGCCCTGGCCGACGCCATCCCCGACTACTTCGACTCCGACGCCGTGGCCGTGGTGGAGGGTGGTGTGCCCGAAACCACCACGCTGCTCGAGCAGCGCTTCGACCACATCTTCTACACGGGCAACGGAACCGTCGGCCGGATCGTGATGGCAGCGGCGGCGAAGAACCTCACGCCCGTCACCCTTGAGCTGGGTGGGAAGAGCCCTGTGATCGTCGACCGCGACGTCGATCTCGACGTCGCGGCACGACGAATCGTGTGGGGCAAGTTCATGAACGCCGGCCAAACGTGCATCGCCCCCGACTACGTACTGGCGCACCGGTCGGTCGAAGGTGAGCTCATCGACGCCATGCGGAGCACCATCGAGGACTTCTACGGGTCCGACCCGGCTGACAGCGCCGACTACGCCCGTATCATCGACGAACGCCACTTCGACCGCCTCACCGGCCTCATCGAGAAGGAGGACGACGCCAACGTGGTGGTCGGCGGTGACTCCGACCGCTCCACCCGCTACATCGCACCCACCATCGTGCGCGACGTCGACGCCGACTCCGCACTCATGGCTGCGGAGATCTTCGGCCCCGTCCTCCCCATCCTCACGGTCGACGACACACACGAAGCCATCGAGTTCGTCAACGAGCGCGACAAGCCTCTGGCGCTGTACATCTTCTCCAAGGACAACGACCGGGTGGAGCAGGTGCTACGCCAGACGAGCTCCGGCGGGGTGTGCGTGAACGCCACCGTCATGCATGTGAGCTCGGCGAACCTCCCGTTCGGAGGCGTCGGCGAAAGCGGAATGGGTGCCTACCACGGCAAGGCGAGCTTCGACACGTTCACGCACTACAAGAGCGTGATGAACCGACCGACGATGATCGATCCGAGCATGATGTACCCGCCGTACACGAAGACGAAACAGAAGATCGTCCGCAAGCTCCTGAAGTAGTGGATCCCGGGTTCGGTGCCCCTGGCCGGGTTCCACCTAGCCGCGGGGAAGTCCGAGAATCCGCTCACCGATGATCGTGCGCTGCACCTCGGACGTTCCTCCGGCGATGCTCGCCGCCTTGCTCCAGAGCCACTGACGTTGCCACGCGCCGTCACCCGGCACCAGCGACGCTCCCGACCACAGCGGCGCGGCGTCACCCGTGACGTGCAGAGCAGCCTCGGAGAGATCCCGCGTCATGTCCGTCCACGCCAGCTTCACCCAGCTCGACTCCGGTCCGGGCTCGACACCCCGTTGGAGCCGCGAGAGCGTCCGCCAGTTGTGCAGCCGCAGGACGCGTAGCTCCACGAACGCCTGTACGAGCTCGTCGGACACCTCCGGTCGGTCCCACACATCGTTCTCGTCAGCCAACGCCAGAATCCGCTCGAGGTACACCTCGTGCACGACCTGTTCCTTGAACGGGAACGCCGTGCCCCGTTCGTGGGCGAGTGTCGTGTTGGCCACGGCCCACCCGCCGTTGAGAGCACCCACCAGATGCTCCTCGGGCACGAAGACTCCGTCGAGGAACACCTCGTTGAACTCGGCATCTCCGGTGATCTGCACCAGGGGGCGGATCTCGACTCCCGGTGCGCTCATGTCGACCACGAGGTAGCTGATACCGCGGTGCCGGGGCGCGTCGGTGTCCGTGCGAGCGAGGCAGATCCCCCACCGGGCGTGTCCCGCGTAGCTCGTCCAGACCTTCTGGCCGGTGAGCGACCAGCCGCCCTCCACCGGAGTCGCCCGCGTCGCCAGTGACGCGAGATCGGAACCTGCGCCCGGCTCGCTGAACAACTGGCACCAGAGCTCGTCGGCGGACAGGATCGACGGGAGCCACCGCTGCTTCTGCTCGTCGGTGCCATGCGCGAGCAGGGTCGGACCTGCCAGGTTGATCCCGACGCGGTTGACCGGCTGCGGCGCCGCGCTGCGGGCGTACTCCATGTTGTAGAGAGCAACCTCGACCGGCGACGAGCCACGGCCGCCGTACTCGGTCGGCCAGTGGATCCCGATCCACCGGTCGTCGGCGAGCCGTCGCTGCCACGCTCTACCCCAGGCGACCTCGTCGTCGACGGACGAGAAGACCGGCGGTGCTTCGAGGTTCTCGGCGAGCCAGGCGCGGATTTCGGCGGCAAAGGTGTGTTCGGCCTCGCTGAAGGAAAGATCCACGCTCAGAGGTCCCAGAATCGTTGACGACCGTTTCGCTCGAACGCCGCCGCCAGTTCGGCCTCCTCGTCGGCTCCGAACCGACGGTACTGCGCCTCTCCCCGGCCGCGGACGAAACATGAATCGCCACCGGTGCGGTCCGAGCGGAACTTCTGGTACGCGAGCGTTCTCTTGACGATCTTGTTCGTGCCGGTCGTAGGCGGCTCAGCGGTGATGCGCACGTAGCGAGGGCGCCACTTCGGCCCGAGATCAGGGAGGTCGTCGAGCCAGGCCGCGAAACCCTCAGGGTCGAACGACGACCCGTCGCGCAGCACGAGCGTCGCCATCACCTGATCGCCGGCCTCGGCGTCGGGCACGCCATAGGCAGCGGCCTGGACCACGTCGGGATGACGGTTCAACGCCTCTTCGATGGGTCGGGCCAAGAAGTTCTCGCCGTCCACCCGGATCCAGTCGGCGTTGCGGCCGGCGAAATACAGATAACGGTCCTCGTCGAGATACCCGAGGTCGCCGGTCCAGTACCAGCCGAAACGGGTCGTGGCGGCGTTCGCCTCGTCATTGTTGTAGTAACCCTCGAACGGTCCGACGCCGGCGGTGTTGACGATCTCGCCGACGCAGGCCTCGGCGTTGAGGAGGTGACCCTGCGTGTCGAACTCGGCCGCCGGGCGGTCGTGTCCGGCTTCGTCCACGACACGGACGCTGGCGCCCGCGACGCCCAGCGCACCCGGGCGGGTCTCCACGTCGCGGTTGACAGCGACACCGCCCTCCGTGGCGCCGTAGGCGTCGATGACCTCGACACCGAACCGGGCGGCGAAGGCGTCGACGATCTCGGGCGAACCCTCGTTGCCGAAGGCCACCCGCAGAGAATTGTCGGCGTCGTCGGCCCTCTTCGGCGTGGCATTGATGTAGGCGAGGGGCTTTCCCGTGTAGTTGAAGTACGTGGCGCCATACCGGCGGACGTCGGGAAGCCAGCCCGACGCGGAGAACTTTCTCGCCAGCCCGACGGTGGCCCCGAGAACGACCGCCGGCGCCCATCCCACCATCAGTGCGTTGGAGTGGAACAGGGGCATGGACACGTAGCCGACGTCGGCAGCGGTGAGGCCCATGACGATTCCCATCCGTGTACCGGTGACGAGAAGCCGTCGTTGGGAGCAGATGACCGCCTTCGGCGCGTCGGAGGTTCCCGAGGTGAAGATGAACGCCCAGGGGACATCGGGCCCGGGGTTGGTCCCGGGATCCGCTGTGGCCGCGCGGGACAGAGCATCCTCCAGCGACGGGAACGCCGACGTAGGTGACGGGCCGGCCCCGGGATCCGGGCGCTCGAAGCGCGACGAGACGAGCACGTTCTCTGTCGCGATGTCGAGGTGGTCGACGACCGGCTCGATCAGAGGAACATGGTGGGGCTCGGTGAGAAGAAGGCCGCAGTGTGTATGGCGGATGTCGTGAGCCAGGTGCTCGTGACGCCGGGTGTGGTTGACACCGACGATGGTCGCGCCGATCAGCGCTGCTCCCCCGAACGCGAACAGGTAGTCGGGCGTGTTGTCGAGGAGTACGGCGACGTGCAAGGGACGACCGGACTCGCCTCGCTCGAGGAACACGTGTGCGAACCGGATGGATTCGTCGAGGAACTCGGCGTGGGTCCACGATCTGTCCTCGAAGAGGACCGCGGGTCGATCGCGGATCGACGGATCGGTCGCGTTCCGACGCAGGAGTGCGGCAGCGTCGGGGGCGGGCATCAGTGCCTCGCCGGGTGCGGGTACCGCGCTCTCGTCAGCTCTCACGGTGCGAAGGTAGCCCACCGGGTGCCGGTCGGATCGGCGTCGTCACGACCTGACGGTCCGTAGACTCCGCCCGGTGGAAGACCGGGACCGTAGCCACCGACCAGGGCCCGATACCCGATCTCACGAAGCGCGATCTCACCAAGCGCGATCTCACGAAACCGGTCCGTGAGACGTTGTACTCCTGTGAGCCCACCGCCCTTCCAACGGTTCCTCGACGAGCACAGCGGGCCCGTCTACCGGTTTCTCGTGGCCTTCGTCGGAGCGAACGATGCCGACGACTGCTTCCAGGAGACCTTTCTGTCGGCGTGGCGCTCCTACCCGCGCCTCGAGCACGACGACAACCTCCGCGGGTGGATCCTGACGGTCGCACATCGCAAAGCACTCGACCACCACCGGGATGCCGCGCGCCGGCGACGAACAATCGGTGGAGAACCGAAACGAACCCATGGATCCACCGGACAGTTCGAGAGTGCCATCTGGGAATCGGTGCGGGCGCTACCACCCAAACAGCGGGACGCGGTGCTGCACCGTTATGTGAGCGACCTGCCCTACCGGCGGATCGGTGAGCTGATCGGATGCTCGGAAGCAGCCGCGCGGCGCAACGCACACGAGGGAATCGCGAAGCTGAAGAAGGAGCATCGACAATGATCGTGAAGCAGAGCGTGGAAGACGTACTGCGAAGCACGCGCCGCTTCGACGATGCGGCGGCTTCGGCGGCGGCGGCTTCGGCGGCGGCGGCCTTCGTGGATGAGACGGGCGGCGACGCCACCGTGGCGTACTGCCATCTCGACACTCCCCTCGGGACGATGACCGCCGCCACGACGTCGCGCGGGCTCGTTCGACTTGCCTATGTGCGGGAGCGCACCGACGATGTCCTCGACGAGTTGGCCTCGACCATCTCTCCTCGGATTCTGGAAGTTCCCACACGGCTCGACACGGTGGCCCGCCAACTCGACGAGTACTTCGACAACCGCCGGACGGCATTCGATCTCGCGCTCGATCGGCGTCTGATCCACGGATTCGGCAAGGCCGTTCTTCGGGCGACCCAGCGAATCCCGTACGGGTCCGTGTCGAGCTATGGCGAGATCGCCGCCGAAGCGGGGAACCGTCGTGCGGCTCGCGCTGCCGGGAGTGCCCTCGGAGCGAACCCTCTCCCGATCGTCATCCCGTGTCACCGTGTTCTGAGGGCGGGGGCGCCCTGGGTGGCTACGGCGGTGGGCTGGAAACCAAGGAGTTCCTGCTCGATCTCGAGAGTCGCCCCCGCCGTCTCCTGTCTCCCGATAGGCGGGGCAACCGTCCTCACGCTGGGGCCGCCGGCGTCGTCGTCGGCCAAACTGGGGCCTCGACTCCGTTTCACAACGAGATAGAGGAAATGAAGAGGAGATGACGTGACAACCGAGACCGTCGCCCGAATCCCGTTGGTCGACTACCTCGTCCTGGAGGACCCGCCCCACCTCGTCGCCCACGAGTGCACGTCGTGCGGAGCACGCTTCTTCGACCGCCGCAACGCCTGCGCATCGTGTTTCGGCACCGAGTTTCGGTCAGCCGAGCTCCCGACCGAAGGTGAGCTCGTGTCCTTCACGATCGTCTCGTTCGCAGCCCCCGGGGTTCCCGTACCTTTCGTGGCGGGTGTGATCGACCTCGACGGTACGACCGTGCGCGGCAATATCGTGAACACCGAACCCGACACCGAGCACGTCACATTGGGTATGAAGGTGCGGCTCACGACGTTTTCGATCGGCAGCGACGACAACGGGGTCGAAGCCGTCGCCTTCGGCTTCGAGCCTGCATCCTGACGCTTTCGTTTCCCAGACCCACACCGACGACCACCACCCACCACAAAGGAACTGGCGATGAACGACGACATCTTCATTCTCGGCATCACGATGACGAAGTTCGGCAAGCATCCCGACAAGGACGCCGTCGACCTCGGAGCGGAAGCCGCCATGAACGCGCTCGCGGACGGTGGCGTCACGATGGCCGACATGGGCGTCCTGGCCGCGGGCAACCTCATGAACGCAGCGGCCGGATTCGGTCAGCAGCTCCAGAAGCAGATCGGCCAGACCGGGATCCCGGTGTTCAACGTGGTGAACGCCTGCGCCACGGGTGCGACGGCCCTGCGAACGGCGATCATGGCGGTCAAGGCCGGCGAGTGCGACATGGGCCTGGCAGTCGGCGTCGAGAACCTCGCAGGCGCGGGTCTCCTCGCCGGCGGCTTCGGTAAGCCCGACGGCCACACCTGGGAACCCAGTGGTCGCTACGGTGCCGTGGCGCCGGTCGACGGCCGGATCGGTACCGACACGATGCCCGGGACCTTCGCGCAGGTGGGCATGGAATACCTCCACGAACACGCGTACAGCGGAGAGGCTTTCGAGATGTTCGCCAAGATCAGTGAGAAGAACCATTCACACTCGACGTTGAATCCGCTGGCCGCCTACAACAAGTTGATGACGCTCGAGGAGATCATGGGCGACATCATGATCGCCTATCCCAACACGCGGCCGATGTGCTCCGCGAACTGCGACGGCGGGGCGGCTGCCGTCGTGGTGTCGGCCGAGAAGCTGAAGACCCTGTCGCTCGAGCAACAGCGGCGGGCCGTCAAGGTCTCCGCTTCGGTCCTCACCTCCGACCCCTACACAGAGGGCTGCCAGGTGCTCCCCGACGTGAACACTCTGACCCGCAGCGCCGCGACACAGGCCTATGAAGAAGCAGGCGTCGGACCCGACGACCTCGACCTCGTCGAGCTGCACGACTGCTTCGCCACCGCTGAATTGGTGCACTACGACAACCTGAAGCTCTGCGAGGAAGGTGGCGCCGTCGAGTTCTTCGAGTCAGGCGCCACCTGGCGCGACGGCGATATGCCCGTCAATGTCAGTGGTGGACTCCAGTCGAAGGGCCATCCCATTTCCGCCACCGGTATCGCCAACATCTGGGAGGTCTGTCATCACCTGCGCGGTGAGGCAGGTGACCGTCAGATCGAAGGCGCCACAGTGGGGCTCGCCCACGTCATCGGACTCGGTTCGGCCTGCGGTGTCCACATCCTGGAGAAGGCGGCGTAGACACTGTCCCGGCCCCCCGCGTCCCTGCGCACTCTGGCGGTCGCCAGAGGCGACGAGCCCGCCGATCTCCTGATCACCGGCGGGCGTGTGTTTTCGCCGTTCACCCGCGAGTGGATCGACACCGATCTCGCACTCGCCGACGGGTTCGTCGCCGGTTGGGGTCGTCGCGAAGCGACTGAATCCGTGGACGTCGATGGTGCCGCGCTCACGCCGGGCTTCATCGACGCTCACATGCACCTCGAGTCCACCAAGCTCTGGGTCGATGAGTTCGTGCGAGCGGTTCTCCCCCGCGGCACGACGGCCGTGGCGGCCGATCCGCACGAGATCGCCAACGTCTTCGGTGTCGACGGTGTCGCTGCTCTCGCCGACGCGGCCCGGGACCTTCCGTTCACGTTCGGGATCTGCGCCTCGAGCTGTGTGCCGGCGTCTCCCTTCGAGAGCCCGGGCGCCGAGGTGGGTGTCCCCGAACTTCGTCGCCTGCTCGACGAGGTCGGCGCCATGGCCGTCGCCGAGGTCATGAACTACCCCGCCGTCATCGCCGGCGACCCCGAGTTCCGCGCCAAGATCGAAGCGGCCCGGGGACGGCGCGTCGACGGTCACGCGCCCGGGCTTCGAGGTCGGGAGCTCGACGCCTACCTGGCCGCCGGCGTGGAGTCCGACCACGAGTGCTTCGCTCTCGACGAGATCGAGGAGAAGCGCCGGAAGGGCATGTGGGTCTTCATCCGCCAGGGCTCCGCCAGCCGAAACCTGGCCGATCTGCTCCCCACCGTGTTGCGCCGCGGCACCGACCGGGTGGCGCTGTGCAGCGACGACCGCGAGCCCGACATGATCCGCGACGTCGGTCACGTCAACGACTGCGTCCGCCTCGCCGTCGAGCAGGGTGCGTCTCTCGAGGACGCTCTCACGATGGCCACGGCGAACACCGCCGAGTACCACGGGATGCACCACCTCGGATCCCTCGGCCCCGGCCACCAGGCCGACATCTTGGCGTTCGACGACCTCACCGCTCTCGAGCCGGCCATCGTCTGGCGCGCAGGTCGCCGGGTCGCCGAGTCCGGCGTCATCCTTCCCGATGTGGTTCCCGACCGACCTGCACCCGACTGGATGTGCCACTCAGTCCACCTGCCCCGGCTTCCGACCCCCGACGATCTCGCACTGACCCCTCCGGTCTCGGGGAGGGCCAGGGTCATCGGCGTCATTCCCGGGAGCATCTCCACCGACGCGCTCGAGATCGACCTTCCCGACCTCGACGGCCACGATCCTCCGTTCGATCTGGCGCGCATCGCCGTGCTCGAGCGCCATCGGAAAACTGGCCGCATCGGTCTCGGCTACGTCAGCGGCTTCGGCCTGGAACGCGGAGCGATCGCGTCGACGGTCGCGCACGACGCGCACAACTGCATGGTGGTCGGCGCCGCCGATCACTCGGGTCCATCCGACATGGCGGTCGCTGTGCAACGCGTCGCCCAGATCGGCGGTGGTCAGGTCGCGGTGCTCGATGGAGAGTTGCTCGGTGAGGTCACGCTCGAGATCGGTGGCCTCATGAGCACACGCACACACCGCGAGGTCGCGGCCGAACTCGACGCGCTCGTGGCAACAGCGCGTGAACATCTCGGCGTGGCGCTTCCGGCGCCGTTCATGCAATTGAGCTTCCTCGGGTTGTCAGTCATCCCCGAGCTGCGCATCACCGACAGGGGTCTCGTCGACGTCACGCGTTTCGAACTCACGGATCTCGATGCAACCAAGGATCCTGCATGACGGAGACACCTGCTCTCGACGAATTCGCCGATGAGGCGCGGCGCTTCCTCGACCGTCACGCCGACCGTCGGACCGCCGAGGAGTTCGTGTGGGGGGAGGGTGCCGACAGCGCCGGGATCCTCGAGGAGAAAGAGGCCGACCAGGAGCGGGTGGAGCTCGAGGCCGTGAAGAATTGGCGCGCCACCCTCTTCGACGCCGGTTTCGGATGGATCACCGGACCGACCCGGTACGGCGGCCGCCAACTCCCCGACGAGTACGAGCGCACCTACCGCTCGATCGAAGCCGAATACGACGTCCCCAGCCAGGCGATGATCGGCATCGGACTCGGGATGGTGGCTCCCACGATCCTCGCCCACGGCACCGACGAGGTGAAGGACTCCTACCTGCGTGCGCTGTACCGGGGCGAGATCATCGCATGCCAGCTCTTCTCCGAACCCGTCGCGGGTTCCGACCTCGCCGGTATCCAGACCCGGGCGATCCGAGACGGTGACGAGTGGATCGTCACCGGCCAGAAAGTGTGGACCTCGGGGGCGCACTACAGCGACATCGGGGAGATCATCACCCGAACCTCGCCGGACAAGCCCAAACACAAGGGCATGACCATGTTCCTGGTTGACATGAAGGAGCCCGGCGTCGAGTCCCGCCCGCTACGGCAGATGACGGGGGGCGCCTCGTTCAACGAGGTCTTCTTCGACGAGGTGCGGATCCCGGACTCTCACCGACTCGGGGACGTCGACGAAGGGTGGACCGTCGCCCTGACAACTCTCATGAACGAGCGGGCCTCGATCGGAGCGAAAGGCGGCGGTGGGAGCCTCGACATGGACCGCCTCATCGAAACCGCACGTCACTACGGGGATACGGGGGATCCCGTCGTGCGGCAGAGGCTGGCCGACGTGTGGATCAACAACGAGGTGGCGCGCCTCACGAACCTGCGTGCTCTTTCGAAAATCGAGGCGGGTGAGCTGCCGGGGCCCGAGATGTCGATCGCCAAGCTGGCGCTCACCGCCAACTTCCAGCGGACATCTGCTGTGGTCAGCGAGGTTCTCGGGCCCCGCCTCGCCGCCGACACGGGCGAATGGGGCTCGTACGCATGGTCGGAACTCGTCAATGGCGCCCCGGGGCTGAGGGTCGCCGGAGGTACCGACGAGGTGATGCGCAACATCGTGGGCGAACGCGTTCTCGGACTCCCGAAGGAACCGCGAGGCGAGGATGAGGGGCGCAGGTAACCTGCGCCCCCGAGACGAGCAAAGGGAACCGCGAGGCGAGGATGAGGGGGCAGGTAACCTGCCCCCCGGAAGCAAAGGGAACGCGAGGCGAGGATGAGGGGCGCAGGTAACCTGCGCCCCCCGAGACGAGCAAAGGGAACCCGCGAGCGTCAGTCGTCGGCGCCCATTCCCTTCGGCATCACCATGCCGACCGGTTGGAGATGGGTGCCGAGGGTCGCGTCGAACGACGCGGCCACCGATTCGGGGTCCCATCCGCCCTCCCTGTTCATCCACGCGATGGGCCGCGGGGTCTGGAAGAGCGTGTAGGCGTAGTCGCTACGACCCAGGATCTGACCGTTCACGTGCGCGGCGGCCTCCGACGCGAGATAGGCGATGAGAGGCGCGTTCAAGGCAGGATCCTGCTCGGGTGGTGGCTCGGTGCCCGAGCGCTCGAACAACGCGGCGGTCATACGCGTCGCACCGGCAGGTGCCACGGCGTTGACGGTGACTCCATAGCGAGCGAGCTCCAGTGCCCACACGAAGGTCATGCCCATGATTCCGGCCTTGGCCGCGCCGTAGTTGGTCTGTCCGAAGTTCCCGCGCAGACCCGCCGACGACGTGATGTTCACGATACGGCCGTACTCCTGATCGCGCATTCGTTCCGCAGCGTGGCGCGTGACGTTGAATGTGCCCTTGAGGTGAACCGCGACCACGGCGTCGAAGTCCTCCTCGGTCATCTTCACGAGTGTGCGGTCCCTCACAATCCCTGCGTTGTTCACCACGATGTCGATTCGACCGAAGGACCCCACCGCGGATTCGACCATCGAAGCAGCTCCCGCGAAGTCGGTGACGGAATCGTGGTTGCTCACCGCCGCACCGCCTGCGGCGACGATTTCGGTACAGACCGCCTCCGCGGGGTCCTGTCCCGCATCGCGACCGTCCAGGCTCGTTCCCAGGTCGTTGACGACGACACTCGCCCCTTGCTCTGCCAGGCACAGGGCGATGTCACGCCCGATTCCGCGCCCCGATCCCGTGACGAGCGCCACGCGGCCCTTCAACAGCATGTCGTCCTCCCCGTTCGGCCCGCGGAAGCTACACCGTCACCACAACGACCATCCAGGAGCCGACACGGGCGTCCGAAAGCCTTAGCCTGCACCGATGGCGACGGACCAGGACGGCGAGATGCCGACTCGCTCGCGCGAACTGAACACTCGCGGTCAGCGCACCATGGCCCGGTTGCTCGACGCCGGAGCAACGGTCTTCGCTGCCCGCGGCTTCCACGCCGCGCGTGTCGACGACATCGTCCAGGCGGCTGAGGCCTCCCACGGCACCTTCTACCTCTACTTCTCCAACAAGGAGGACCTCTTCCGGGCGCTCGCCGCCGAGGCCGCCGACGACCTCGCTCGACACGCGCAGACCCTCGGGCCCCTGACTCCCGATGAGGTCGGTCTCGAGGTGATACGTCACTGGATCGGTGGACTCTGCGATCTCTACAGACGTCACGGGCCCGTGATCCAGGCCTGGACCGAGGCCGAAGTCAGCGGCAGCGAGTTCAACCGACTCGGAGCGGATGTCGTCGGTAGCTACGCGAGCGCGTTGGCGACTCGAATCGCGGACGTGGATCACGGCAACCTCGATCCTCAGCTCGCGGCGCTCGCTCTCGTGACCATGGCCGAACGGCTCAACTACTACGAGCTCTCGGGCCAGATCGGTCTGCCCGAGTCGGTGGCTGTCGAAACGCTCGCTGCTGTGACGTTTTCGGCGGTCTTCGGAATTCCTGCACCTCCGGCCGTCGTCGGGGCGTGAGCCGCCCTCAATCCGGTGGTACTCCCGAGTCGTCGTCGGCGTCCGGGAGCAACTGCTCCGTGACGTCGCCGAGCTCTGAGACGCGGCCCTGGTAGGAAAGCTGGCCCTTCACCAACACACCCACGTCGTCGGCTGTACGCAGAGCCTGGTGGACGTGCTGTTCGATGATGAGAAGAGTCGTACCGGCGTCCCGAATCGTCTCGAGCGTCCGGTACACCTCGTCGACGATGATGGGGGCGAGGCCCAGTGAGAGCTCGTCGGCGATGAGCAGTCGAGGAGGTCGTGCGAGCACCCGCGCCAGGGCGAGCATCCGCTGCTCCCCGCCCGACAGTGTTCCCGCGCGCTGTCGGCGACGTTCACCGAGTCGGGGAAACACCTCGAAGGCCTTTTGAATGGCCTCGTCTGTTCCCGAACGTCCGAGATCGCGCCGAAACGCGAGAGTGAGGTTCTCCTCGACGGACAGGGTCGCGAAGACCGACCGGCCCTCGGGCGCCTGAATGACGCCCGAACGTGCCACCTGGTAGGGCGCCACGCCGGTGATGTCGACCCCGTCCAGATAGACGCCTCCGGCGCTGGGGCGGACGAGCCCCGAACACACCCGCGCGAGCGTCGTCTTGCCGGCGCCGTTGGCGCCCAGGAGGGCGAGGGCCCGACCTTCGTGCACGGAGAGCGACACATCGAAGACGGCGCGAAACGGCCCGTAGCCGGCGTCCACGTTCCGGAGCTCGAGCAGCGGCGGCACGGGATCGGCTGCGGCGTCGGCCGCCACCTCTTCGGCTGTTCCCCGGGCGCTCATACGAGGTCTCCGAAATAGGCCTTCTGCACGTCGGCGTCGTGCATCACCGACTCCGTGCTCCCCGACGCGATGAGCGTCCCGAAATCGAGTACGTAGAGCCGGTCGGTGAAGCGACGCACCATCTCGACGTCGTGTTCCACGAGCAGGATCGCTGTGCCTTTCTCGCGCTGAACGTGACGAAGAAGCTCTCCCATCTCGTGCGTTTCCTGGGTGTCGAGGCCCGACGAGGGTTCGTCGAGGAGCAGAAGAGCGGGTTCGGTCATCAGCGCGCGGCCCAGTTCGACGAGACGACCGCGTCCGAGGCTCAGCGCCTCGATCGGGCGGTCGGCGTCGCCGGTGAGATCCAGCAACTCGAGTGTCGAGTTCGCGCGCCTCGTCTCGTCTGCGTCCGGTGCGCCCCGGTTGAGAACGTCCTTGAGAAGCCCGCCACGCCTGTTGTGGGCCCGCTCGGCGACGAGGAAGTGGTCTCGGACGGTCATCCCGCCGAAGAGCTCCGTCCGCTGGAAGGTCCGTGCGATTCCCTTCCGCGCGCGCCCGTACACCGGCATGCGCGTGATGTCGGTGCCCTGGAAGACCACACGCCCGCTCGTCGGCCGCAACAGCCCACTGATGCAGTTGAAAAACGTGGTCTTCCCCGCCCCGTTCGGACCGATCAGACCGACCAACTCACCGCTGTCGACGGTGATCGACACATCGTCGAGGGCGATGATTCCCGAGAAGCGCATCGTGATCGAGCGTGCGTCGAGCAGCGTCACGGGTTCACCGCCGCTTCCACGTCGGACGCGACGAGATCGTCCTCCTGGTTGCCGCCGGAGGTATCGGCCTCGCCTCCGCCGAATCCGAAGAGGCGGTCGATCGCACCCACGATCCTTCGGCTCTGGAACTCGACGATGCCCTCCGTGTGACGCGCGTATGTCAGTGCACCGAGCCCGAAGAGGACGAAATTGAAGCTGGCGGGCACGCCGATCCCCTCCAGGATCTCGGGGACGAGCACGAGCGCGAAGCCGGCGTACACGGCTCCCTCGATCGTGCGGGTACCGAGCGTCGAGACGATCACGACCCAGAACAGACCGAAGAACGTCGCGAACGACAAGGGATTCGCCTGTCCCTGGAGCATGGCGAGCAGCGAACCGCCGAGTCCCGCGATCCCGGCGGAGACGGCGAAGGCCACGACCTTCGACCGGAACGGGTTGATCCCGATCGAGGCGGCGGCAGGCTCGCTGCCGCGGATGGCATCGAGAAACCGTCCCGTGGTGCCGCGGCGAAGCAGTGTCACAAAGGTGGCGACGAGCCCCAGCACCACCAGGCACAGCAGGAAGAAGGCGCGTTCGTCGGCGAAATCGATCGGGCCCACGACCGGTCGGGGCACCGGAAGACCGGACGTCCCCGCCCCTACCCAATCGAGCGGGAGCAGAACGCTCTCGAAGGCCAGCGCGAACGCCAGCGTGGCGAGCGCCAGATAGACACCTCCGAGGCGTAGCGCGGGAAGCGCCAACACGGCGCCGACAGCGGCGGCGAGAGCGGCACCGATCACCATGGTGAGCAGTACGCTCATGCCGAAGCGCTCCACGAGCTGGCCGGTCGTGAACGCTCCCACGGCGGCGAACGTCGCCTGGCACAGCGACACCTGCCCCCCCATCCCCGTAATGACGGTGATCGACAGGAAGATCGTCGCGAACACGAGCGCCTGGGTCATCAGCAGGAGCCAGAAGCTGTCGAGACCGAAGAGTGAGACGAGAACGAACCCGACGCCGACGCAGATGCCGAGGATCCGGATCGCGAGGGTCATGGTGCGGCTGCGAGTGCGCGCGGCGAGGCCCGGTGGAGGCGGATCGACGCCGGCGAGCGGGTCGGCGGCCTCGCGGCCGCGCCGCAGCAACGGCCAGAACAGGAGCAGCGCGAACAGCGCGAAGAACGGCAGCGCGGGACGCACTCCGGCGGTGAACACGCTGTTGAGCGGGAGGTAGCCGGACAGAACCGCTTGTGTCGTGCCGAGAAGAAGGCCTCCGGCGAACGCCATCGGAATGCTGGTCAAGCCGGCGAAGACGGCCGCAGCGAGGGCCGCGACGAGGAGCGTGAGGTAGTTCTCGGAGGCGACCCCCTCCGAACAACGGAGCCAGGAGCACTCCGGCCAGCCCGGCGATGAAGCTCGACAGCATCCACGCCACCGAGCTCACACGATCGGCGTTGATGCCGTGCAACTGCGTCAACCGCGGGCTCTCCACGACCGCTCTCATGCGCAGACCCACCTGCGTATAGCGGAACACGAGCGTGAGCCCCACGACCACGACAACCGTGATCACGATCGTCGCGACTTGATTGCCGTCGAGCGCGTAGTCGCCCAGGCCCGGAATCGAGAACTTGTAGATCCGACCTGGATTCGGTGCGATGGTGGGCGGGCCGAAGCTGTTGAATCGTGCGCCACCCGCAATGTAGGCATCCGGTGAAAAGAACAGGATCTTCACGATTTCGGGGATGGCGACGAGGAGGCCGAGCGACGTGATGAGCCTTGCGATCGCGGGCGCCGACCGCAGGTGACGGAACAGGTACCGGTCGAGGAGGAACCCGATCGCGGGAGCCACGACGACCACCGCCACGAGGAAGGCGGGGACGTTCGGCCAGTCCCAGACCTTGCGGAGCTGGAAGTAGACGGCTGCCGAGGTGAACGCCTGGGCGGCGAACGCCAGGTTCAGCACCCCGGCGGTCTTGTAGACGAGAACGACGCCGACCGCCATCAGAGCGAACACGCAGCCGACGGGGATCCCGCGGATGGCGAACTCGAGGAACTCGGTCACCGTCGTCGCTTTTCCGCTGGGTCCGAAGTCACGTCAGTCGGGGGCCGCGCTGTGATCGCCCGGGTTCCCCGCCTACCGGAACGTCGGCTCCTCGAGCTCGTCCATCTCCCGGGGGAAGCACATGAACGGCTTGCCGGGTTCGGTGAAGTCGGGGTGTGGTCGAAACCCGCCGTCGACGACCTCGCTGAGAGCGTCGCAGTCGTCGTTCGGGTTCAACTCGTCGTGCTGGTCGGGCCACAGGATTCCCGACAGCAGTCCGTCGGCGGTGAACTCGTCGGACTGGTTGATCCAGTCGATCACCTTCTGCTGGGTGAAGTCAGGCCCGGTTGCATCGATGGCGTTCACCAACTGCTGGGCGCCGACCCAACCCGCGACCGCCGGTTCGGTGGGTGCGGCACCGATGTTGTCCATCCAGGTGAGGAAGTCCTCGAGACCCTGGGGTGGGTCCTCGGTCTCGAAGGGGGCGAACGCCGTGAGCACGATCGACCCCTCGTAGAGATCGGCGTACTCGGCGATGAAATCGTGGTTGTAGGAGTTCGGCAGGTACATGGTCGGTTCGTAGTCCTGGCGACGCATCTCCTGGAGAAGGGCGTTGACGCCGTTGAAGTCCATACACGGCTCGACGAGCTCGACCCCCTCGTTCTTCATCCTGGTGACATCCGCGCTGTAGTCGGTCGTGCCGTACTGGAGGCTCGTGTCGACGAACGCCACCTCGGCGGTGGGCCACTCCTCGAACGAGGCTACGACACCATCCGCGCACTCGGCTGACTGCGGCACGTTGTAAGCGAGCGTCCCGACCTTGTCGACACCGAGCTCCTGGGCGACGAATGGCAGCAGCGGGTCAGGACAGCCGAAGCACAGGCTCGAGCCGCGTTCGCCGAAGAAGTTCTCCGGTCCGGAGAACTCCGGATTGATGTTCCATCCGAACGTGGGCGTGCCGGACTCGGCGAGGAGATCGGCTCCTGTAAAGGAAAGAGTTGCTACGAAGGCCGCGAAAACGTCGTCCTGGGTGAGGAGTGCCTGTACCTCCGCCTGGTTGTTGGCGAGCTGATCGTCACGCTCGGAGCCGATGACCATGTCGCGGTCATACACACCGCCCTCCGAATTGACCTTCTCGAAGTAGGCGCGGATCCCATCTGCGATCGTTCCGTAGTTTCCACCGATCGGATTCGTCGTGGACGCGACCACACCCACGGCAATCTCCGAATCGCTCACTCCGGGCTGGTCGACGGCGGTCTGTTCACCACCGCCGTCTTCCCCACCCTGCTCGTTGCCACCATCCGACTCGGAGTTCGAACACGCCGCCGCCACCAGAGCCAGCACCGCGAGCCCCACCCACAGTCCTCTGCGCATCGGTTCCCCCCGTCACGCACACTCCAACACGTCGGAGTAATAGGTTTGACGGAATCGTCGGAACTGACCCTAGCGTCAGGTTCACAGTGGCGTCACCCGCCCCCGAGGAGCACACATGCGAATCAGAAACCACTCTCCACGCCCTCGGTTCCGGGTCATCCCCTGGCTCGTTGCTGCGATCCTGGTGGCCCTGGCGGCGACCGCCTGCGGAAGCAGCGGGGGCGGCGACACCGCATCCGACAGCGAGACCGACGCGTCGGGCGACGTCACGCTGTTCTCGGAACGTGGCCCCTACGCAGCGGGGGTCACAACGCTGGATCTCCCCGACCGGGAGGTCGAGGTGTGGTACCCCGCGGATCCCACCGACGTCGAGGGTGCCGAAGAAGAGGTCTTCTACATCCGCGACAACGTTCCCGAGGTGTTTCTCTCGTTCGTTCCCGAAGACATCAACCCTCCGTTCGCGAGTGAGGCGTACCGCGACGTCCCGGCAAGCGAGGAAGGCCCGTTCCCGCTCGTCCTCTTCAGCCACGGTTTCGGGGGCTTTCGCACGACGTCCACGGCCGTGGCGGACCATCTCGCCTCGTGGGGCTTCGTCGTGGCCGCCACGGACCACCTGGAGCGGGGCCTCGAAGCGCAGTTCGGAGTGGATGTCGGTAGCGACAAGACCGATTCCGAGGTCCTGCGCGAGGTGGTGGACCTCATGGAGGAAGAGAACGAGCAGGCGGAGGGCGCGCTGGAAGGCGTCGTCTCGACCGACGAGATCGCCGTCACGGGTCATTCGGCCGGCGGCGCGGCGGCGATCGCCTTCGGCGGTGAGCCCGACGTGGTCACCTATGTACCGCTCGCGGGCGCCGGCGGCACCGCGGATGATCCGGACGCCATCCCGACGCCCGACACCCCGTCGCTCTACATCGCCGGCGCCATCGACCAGGTGGTCGATCCGGAATCCACGCGGGCAACCTACGAGCGCGCTCCCGGTCCGAAGCGCCTCGTCGTCATCGACGGCGTCGGTCACAACAATGCCTTCACCGACATCTGCGAGATCGGGACCGAAGGTGGTGGCGTGATCGCCATCGCCCGCGATCTCGGACTCCCACTCGACGAGGAGTTCCTCGTCCTGGGTGAGGACGGATGCCAACCCGAGGCCCTGGATTCACCCCTCGCGTGGGACGTCACCAACCACTTCCTCGTGGCGCAACTGCGCGAGGCGTTCGGGTTGGAAGAATCGGGGACGGGATTCGAATCCGGTGTCGAGGACGCCTTCGACGGCGTCAGCCTCACCCCTCGCCCAGGAGGACTGACCAGCGGCCGGGCTGGCACAATGGAGTCGTGAACTGGTCCTGGATCTACCTCGCGGTCACGCTCGTCGGAGCGAGCTTCACGCTGAACGCCTACATTCCGACGCGGCGACACATGGTCGCGGTGGTTCCGAGCTTCTTCGCCAGTTGGATCACCATCGAGATGGCGGCGTTCCACATCGCGTGGCAGGCGGTCGCGACAGCGATCTTCGCGTACCTGGGTGCGTTCGACGCATGGCCGGGATGGCTCGGGCTCGCCATCACCCTGGCGTCGTGGGCGGGGCTGCTCCTGCTGATGCGGCAGTCGGGCCGCACCCACGCCGTGGTCGAACGGGCACTGAGTAGCGCTCTCGGAGACGACTACCGGACGCGGATCAGACCTGAGATCGCCGGGCACGTCACCGATGCACTCGGGTGGCGTCATCTGCTGCTCCCTCTACTCTTCACCGAGAGAGACGTGGAAGCGATCCGGAACCTGAGCTACGGGCCGGCCGGGCGGCGCAACAGCCTCGACGTCTACAGGCCCAAGGGCACCGTGGAAAACGCGCCGGTCCTGCTCCAGATCCACGGAGGTGGCTGGACGGTCGGGAGCAAACAGCAGCAGGCACAGCCACTCATGCGCTACCTGGCCTCACGCGGTTGGGTGTGCGTGGCTGCCAACTACCGGCTCAGCCCGAAGGTGGCGTTCCCCGATCACCTGATCGACGTCAAACGGGCGCTCGCGTGGATCCGCGAACACATCGCCGAGTACGGAGGCGATCCCGGCTTCGTCGTGGCAACCGGCGGTTCCGCCGGCGGCCACCTCTCCGCTCTGATGACGCTCACCGGCAACGAAGAACGTTTCCAGCCGGGTTTCGAAGAAGCGGACACGAGCATCCAGGCCGGTGTTCCCATGTACGGGCTCTTCGACGTCCGCGGGTTCGAGGACGAGAAATGGGGGAAGGGTTTCGACCGCTTCTTCACCCGCGTCGTGATGAGGGCAACCCGCGAGGAGGCGCCCGACCTCTACCGCGACGCCTCACCGGCCGCGTGGTTGCGGTCCGACTCGCCACCGATGTTCATCGTGCACGGCGACAAGGACGTCCTTCTGCCCGTCACGGAGACCCGACGTTTCGTCCAGACCGCACGCCAGACCATGGAGGATCCTGTGGTCTACGCCGAACTTCCCGGTGGACAGCACGCCTTCGACGTGTTCTGGTCGGTTCGAACTGGCCACGTCGTCGCGGGGATCACCCGCTTCCTCCTCTTCGAGTATTCCCGATACCTCGACGGGCTCTCAGCCACGGACACTCAGCCGTCGCAGAGGGCCGCGTCGGGCTGACAGCAGGCAGATCCCAGCCCGCCGGTCACGGGGCGGACTCAGTCCTCGATGGCCGGCCGGCGACGGCTGCGCTTGATATCCGACCTGCGCTTCTTCGCCTCGCGTCGGCGACGCTCCGCCGCGCGGGTGGGTCGGGTCGCCCGACGCCGGGCGGGTGTTCGCAGCGCCGCGCCGATTCGATCTGCCAGGCGCGCACGTGCGATCTCGCGGTTCCGGGCCTGTGAGCGCGTGTCGGCGGCCGACGCACGCACGGTCGGGCCGAGGCGCTCCAGAATCCGCGCTCGTTGACGCGGCCCGAGCACCCGGGAGCTCTCGACGTCAAAGACCACCTCGACACGCGTGTCCGACGTATTGGCGTGCTGACCACCCGGACCGCCCGACCGAGTTGATCGCCACGTCAGTTCGGCCTCCGGAATGACCAGCGACGACGTCACCCTCAGGTCTGCTCCCACGCGCGCGACGGTACGGGATACCGTGCCTCTCGCTCGTGAATTCGGGGGCCCACCCCCGATCGAAAGCGGCCGGGGGAAGAAGATGAATCCACACAAGGTGCAGCGACTGTTGAGCGTCGGAGTCACGCTCGCCCTCTTCACGACCGCATGTGGCGGTGGTGGAGAGTCGGAGAGCTCGGGCGCCGCGTCCGGGCCGCCGCAGCCCGGCGGGGAGATCACCATCGCGGTCGACGCAGAAAGCGACGGATTCAATCCGTCGACCAGTCAGTGGTCGCCCGCCACGACTCAGATGGCGTTGTCCATGCTGGAGCCCCTGATGACCGTTGACGCGGAGGAGAACGTGGGGCCGTTCCTCGCGGAGTCGATGACCCCCAATGATGACTTCACCGAGTGGACTCTGAACCTGCGCCCCGACGTGACGTTCTCCTCGGGCAATCCCGTCGATGCGGAAGCCGTGAAGTTCAACCTCGACGCGGTCCTGGCCTCACCGCTCACCGGACCCGTGATGCGCGGGCTCGCCGAACCCGAGATCGTCGACGATCTCACGTTGAAGTTGTCGACCGACCGGTCCTGGGCCACCCTTCCGCTCTTCTTCGCCGGCCAACCCGGCTACATCGGCGATCCCGAATGGCTCGGCGACCCCGACTCCGACCCGCAGGCTCCGGTCGGGAGCGGACCGTTCGTTCTGAAGGAACGAACGCTCGACGCGCAGACCGTCGTCGTGCGCAACGAGAACTACTGGCGCGACCCGTACCCATACCTCGACGGGATCACCTTCCGGATCGTGCCCGACACGGTTCAGAGAGTTCAGGCTCTCGAGACAGGAGAGGTCGACCTCACGGCGTCACAGGACGACGGCGATGTGGTGACGATCCAGGAGAACCCGGACTTGGGGTCGCTCGCCAGCTTCGCCTCCGACGAGAGCATGATCATGCTGAACACGTCGAAACCGCCCCTCGACGACATCCGAGTCCGCGAAGCGCTTGCTGTGGGCATGGATCGCGAGGCGTGGGCGACGATCACCGACGAGAGCGGCCTCATCCGACTCGCCGATAGTCCGTGGCCGCCCGAGTCGCGGTGGCATCCCGACGGTCTCGAGTTCCCCGATCACGATCCCGAACGCGCGCGCGAGTTGCTCGGTGAGTACGAAGCCGAGACGGGTGAGACGGTCAGCCTCACTCTCGGCACCACGTCGACACCCGAGGCCAAACAGACACAGGAGATCATCGCCGAGCAGTGGCGCGACCTCGGGATCGACGTCGAGACGACCACCACAGAGCAGGCGACGCTGATCACCGACGTCATCGCCGGCAACTTCGACGCCCTCGTCTGGCGTCAGTTCAACTCACCCGACCCCGACGGCGAATCCCACTGGTGGTTCTCCCAGAACACCGAAGGACCGGTCGCCGTGAACTTCGCCCGCAACCGAGATCCCGTGATCGACGAAGCCCTCTACGCCGGACGCGCCACCGACGACCTCGAGACACGCAAGGCCGCGTACCGCACCGTGGCGGAACGCCTCAACGCGGACCTCCCTTACCTCTGGTTGCGACACACGACGTGGATCGTGGGCTATCAGGAGAGTCTCCAGGACGTCGGCGACTGGGATCTCCCTGATGGCGATCCGGGCATTCCGGTTGCCAACAACCAGGTGAGGCTGTTCCAGATCTGGCTCGCCTCCTGATCCTGAACCGCAGCGCAGCCGCGGATTGGGTCAAGAGGCGCGGCCGGACGGAATCATCCGCCATGGCGCCGCGGGTTGAGGAACCCACGGTCGTCGAGGAGTGCGATGATGCGGTCGACGCACGCTTGGACGTCCTCACCGACCGTGTCGAGGGTGAGGTCGGCGTCGGTGGGCACCTCGTACGGTGCCGACACGCCGGGGAACGAGGAAATCTCGCCACGGTCGGCCGCTTCGTACACACCCGAGTCGTCACGCCCGCGGCACACCTCCACAGGTGCGTCGAGATATACGCCTATGAATCGGTCACTTCCCACGAGGTCGCGGGCACGTTCCCGTACGGAAGCTTTGGGGGCCACCAGGGCTGCGATGCAGATGAGCCCCTGGTCGTTGACGAGACGGGCCATCTCTGCGGCACGTCGAACGTTCTCGGATCTCTCCTCGTATGAGAACCCGAGGTCGCGAGACACACCCAGGCGCATGTTCTCACCGTCGAGACGGATCGTGCCGCGGCCACCTTCGAACAAGCGTCGCTCCAAGGCGGTGGCGATGGCCGACTTACCCGAACCCGTCAGCCCCGTCAGGAAGACCGTCACCGGGCGCTGTCCGTAGCGGGACTCTCTCTCGGTGGGCGTGATGGCAGAGGCACTGCGGGTGAGGTGCTCGTCGGGAACGGCTTCCCAACCGGCTTCATCATCGACGATCATGCCGGCGCCGACCGTGGCGTTGGTCAGACGGTCGACCAGGATGAACGACCCCGTGCGGTGGTGCCGGGCGTAGGGATCGAAGAGAATCTCACGGTCGAGCGAGATGGTGCACCGGCCGATCTCGTTGAGCTCGAGACCGGGCGCGGGTTCGGTGTCGAGGGTGTTGATGTCGACGCGGTACCGCACGGACGACACTGCCCCCGCGCATGTACTGGTCGCCTGGCGCAGGAGATATTCGCGGCCTGGGACCATCGGATCCTCGGACATCCACACGACCATGGCGTCGACGTCGTGCGCGCTGCGGGGACGGTTACCGGGGTGTACGAGCATGTCGCCACGCGAGATATCGAGCTCGTCGGTGAGCGTCAGGGTGACAGCTCTGTCGGGTCCGGCAACGTCGAGGTCGCCGTCGTAGGTGACGATTCGCTCGACCGTGGACACCTTTCCCGACGGGAGCACCATGACCTCGTCGCCCGGCCGTACGACTCCCGACGACACGCTTCCGGCATAGCCGCGGAAGTGGAGGTCGGGTCGCGTGACCATCTGGACGGGGAAGCGGAGGTCGGCGGCCTCGTCAACCGGGACCACCGGCACGGTCTCGAGGAACTCCATGAGCGGCGGCCCCTTGTACCACGGCATGTGATCTCCGCGTTCCACGACGCCGTCGCCCTTCAGGGCCGACATGGGGATGAAAGTGGGTTCCGGGATGTCGAGGCGGTCCATGAACTCGACGTAGTGATCCGTGATCTCGTCGAACCGCTCCTGCGACCAGTCGACGAGGTCCATCTTGTTGACCGCAACGACGACGTGTCGCATGCCGAGTAGCGACGCAATGTAGGAGTGGCGCTTCGTCTGGGGCAGTACGCCGTGGCGCGCATCGATGAGAATGATCGCCAGTTGGCTCGTGGACGCGCCCGTGACCATGTTGCGCGTGTACTGCTCGTGACCCGGGGTGTCGGCGATGATGAACTTGCGCCGGGCGGTGGAGAAGTAGCGGTATGCAACGTCGATCGTGATGCCCTGTTCACGTTCGGCCTTGAGGCCGTCCATGAGCAGTGACAGGTCGAGATCGCCTGCCACCGATCCGGCCGTCGTGGAATCGGCCTCGACCGCAGCGAGCTGGTCCTCGTAGATCATCTTCGAGTCGTGCAGGAGGCGCCCGATGAGCGTCGACTTGCCGTCGTCCACCGAACCGCACGTGAGGAAGCGCAGCAGATCCTTCTGCTCGTGCTCCTTGAGGTACGCGATGATGTCGCGCGCGATGAGTTCTGACTGGTGACTCATCGCTAGAAGTACCCCTCCTTCTTCTTCTCCTCCATCGAACCCGACTGGTCGTAGTCGATGACGCGCCCCTCCCGCTCGGAGCGCGTCGCGAGAAGCATCTCCTGGATGATCTCGGGGAGGGTCGTGGCGGTGGATTCGACGGCGCCCGACAACGGGTAGCAGCCGAGCGTGCGGAACCGGACCGAACGAGTCTCGGGCTCCTCGCCGGGCTCGAATCGGAACCGGTCATCGTCGACCATGATCAGCGTGCCGTCACGCTCCACGACGGGACGCGGCGCCGAGTAGTAGAGCGGCACGATCGGGATGTCTTCGAGCCAGATGTACTGCCACACGTCGAGCTCGGTCCAGTTGCTGAGCGGGAAGACTCGGATCGACTCGCCTTCGTTGACGCGTCCGTTGAAGAGATTCCACAACTCGGGGCGCTGGTTCTTGGGATCCCACCGGTGTTTTCGGTCGCGAAACGAAAAGACGCGCTCCTTCGCCCGAGATCGCTCTTCGTCGCGGCGCGCTCCCCCGAACGCCGCATCGAATCCGCCGGCTTCGAGGGCCTGCTTCAACGCCTGCGTCTTCATGATGTCGGTGTAGTTCTTCGAGCCGTGGTCGAAGGGGTTGATCCCCTGCGCCCGCCCTTCCTCATTGGTGTGGACGATGAGGTCGAGACCGAGTTCCTCGGCCGTCCGGTCGCGGAACGTGATCATGTCGCGGAACTTCCACGTGGTGTCGACGTGCAGGAGCGGAAACGGGATCGGGGCCGGGGCAAAGGCCTTGCGCGCGAGATGCAGCATGCACGTCGAGTCCTTGCCGATGGAATACATCATCACCGGCTTCTCGAACTCGGCCACGACCTCACGGATGATGTGGATCGACTCCGCCTCCAGTTGCTGAAGGTGGGTCATCGAGACGTCGGTCGTGTCGGTCGTGGTCATGGTGTCCTCAGGCGCTCGCGAGATGCGATGCAGGCCTCACGTGTCGTCGTAGGCAACCGTGGTCGCCGTCATTGTCTCATTCGCGAGGTCCCATTCCGCGAGCGTCCGGTACTGCCGGAGACCGGCATCCTTGCGCCCTGCCGGATACACGGGCACGACCGGCAGACCGGCGGCCCCTCTCCTCTCGCCCATTTCGGTGTCTTCCCGAGCCGACCGACAGGTAGTAGGTTCCCCCGCTATACAGCCAGGTGTGACCGGCGTCACGATAGGTTGATGTCGTAACGCCGGAAACGCTCGAAAAGGGCTCACACATGAACCGGGGGACGACGTGGGATTCGGTCGACGGGGACGACGGCTCATCGTGGTGGGACTCGCAGTGGCGGTACTCGCCGCTGCGTGCGGCAGTGGTAGCGACGACTCGGGCGGCAACGAGCCCGACGGAGAGCCGCAGGACGGCGGCGAGATCGTGGCCGGGCTCGAAGCCGAGACCGACGGGCTGAACCCGACCACCAACCGCTGGGCTGTCGCAGGTCTCCAGATAGCCGCGGCGGTCTTCGATCCGCTCATGGCCTACAACGACGAGGGCGAGGTCCGCCCCTATCTCGCCGAGTCGATGGAACCCGTCGAAGGCACCGACTTCACGGAGTGGACCCTGAAGATCCGGCCCGGCATCACGTTCCACGACGGCACACCCGTCGACGCGGCAGCAGTCAAGCGCAACATCGACGGCCACATCGACTCGATCCTGACCCAGTCGGTCTTCCGTGGCCTCCAGAAGCCCGAGATCGTGGACGACCTCACCCTGTCGCTGAAAACCGACTTCCCGTGGGCGTCCCTCCCGGCGCTGTTCGTCAACCAGACGGGCTACGTCGCCGCCCCGTCGATGCTCGACGCCGAGGACGGCGGCGAACAGGCACCGGTCGGTTCCGGACCGTTCAAGCTCGAATCACGCACGGTCGACTCACAGACGGTCGTCGTGAAGAACGAGAACTACTGGCAAGAGGGTCTCCCCCACCTCGACAAGATCACGTTCCGGATCGTGCCCGACGAGCAGCAGCGCTCCACGGCATTGGCCGCAGGCGACATCGACCTGACCCAGACCGACCGTGACGAAGAGGTTGCCGCATTCGAGAGCAACCCTGACATCGAGGTCTTCCTCGCCACTGACGACGAGGAGGAGAACCTCTACCTGAACCAGGACAACCCCAACGGTCAACTCGCCGACGAACGGGTCCGCGAGGCGGTGTCGTACGCGGTGGACCGTGAGGGTCACAACGACCTCCTCGGATCGGGTGTCACCGAGGTCGCCGACAGCGCGTGGGGTCCCGATTCGAAGTTCTACCCGGGCGACTCCGTCACCCACATCCCGTACGACCCCGAGAAGGCCGAGGAGCTCGTCGACGAGTACGAGTCCGAGACCGGCGAACAGATCGAGCTCGACCTGTTGACGACACCGAACCCCGACAACGCGGCGTCCATGGACTTCATCAAGGAGAACCTCGACGCCGTGGGTATCGACTCCACGATCACCAAGATCGAGCAGTCGGAGTTCATCAGCCAGCTCATAGGCGGGACGTACGACATCGCCCTGGTGCGCCAGTTCGGTGACCCGGACCCCGACGTCGACGCTGTCTGGTGGTTCTCCGAGAACGCCGACGAGGCCGTGGCCCTGAACTTCGTGCGCAACCGTGACCCCGAGGTCGATCGGCTATTGATGGAAGCGCGGGCAACGACGGACTTCGAGACGCGCCGCGACCTCTACGCAGAGGTGGCGCAACGCCAGAACGACGCCGCTGTCTACGTGCGGCTCTACCACACGGTGTGGGCTGTCGCTTGGAGGAACAACGTCCACAGCGTGACCGAATGGGAACTGCCCGACGGCGAGACAGGTCTTCCGATCGTGCGCGGGCGGTACCAGACAGCACAGATCTGGGCTTCCTGAGGCGACCAACAACACGTCGGGAGGAGCCGGCCCGGTGCGCTACGTCGTCCGCAAGACGCTGTACCTGATCCCGGTTCTGATCGCGGTCTCGTTCTTCACATTCCTGCTGCTCGACCTGCTCCCCGGCGGTCCGGAAGTGGCGATCCTCGGAGCCAGCGCCTCCGAGGAGAACAGGGCGGAGGTACGCGAGGAGCTCAACCTCGACCGACCACTTCCCGTCCGGTACGTCGAGTGGGTCGGCAACGCCGCCACCGGTGACCTCGGCAACTCCTTCATCACCAAACAGGCGGTCACTTCGCAGATCGGTGAACGTCTCGGTAACACCATGTTCCTGCTGATCTACGCCCAGTTCCTTGCGCTCGCCGTGGGTATTCCCCTCGGGATACTCGCGGCGCAAAGACCGGGAGGCTGGACCGATCGGCTGGCGTCGGGCTCGGCGTTCGCCTTCCTGGCGGTGCCGTCGTTCGTTCTCGCCTATGTGCTGAGCTACCTCTTCGGGTACCAACTCGAGTGGTTCCCTACCCTCTTCAAGGCCGACGCGCGCCTGTGGTCGCTGTTCTTACCCGCGGTGTCACTGGCCGCCGCCGAGGCCGCGGTGTACCTGCGGATCCTGCGTTCCGACATGGTCAGCACGCTCCAGGAGGACTACATCGCCATGGCGAAGGCGAAAGGTCTCTCCCGGTCGCGGATCCTCATGCGCCACGCCTTCCGTCCCTCCACGTTCACGCTGGTCACGATCGCCGGGCTGAACATGGCCCGCCTCATCGGCGGGGCGTTCGTGATCGAACGGATCTTCTCCATCAACGGCATCGGCCGACTGGCCATCGACAGTGTGCTCAAGCGCGACTATCTAGTGGTCCAGGGCGTCGTGCTCGTCGTCGCCGTCGGCTACGTCCTCTTCAACCTGGCCATCGACATCCTCTACGCGTACCTCGATCCTCGCATCCGTCATGCCCGCGCGCTCGCCTGACATGCCGGGAGGTTCACGCGACAGCGCGTCCTTCACCGAGGGCCACGACACCGATCAGCTGTTCCAGGAAGCACCCGCGGAGCTGTATGCCGACGCCGTGGCGTCGGTGGGCGATGTCGAGGCCGAGATCGCGGGCGAGGCTGTCAAGCGGCGGCTCGGCGTCGAGTTCTGGATCGCCACCGGTGTCTTCGTTCTGATCGTGGTGGCCGTGTTCGCCGCCGACTGGCTGCCGCTCCAGGACCCCGACGCCTCCGACAAGACCGCACCGAACGCCACCCCGAGCTCCGACCACTGGCTCGGCACGGACCAGAACGGTCGTGATCTCCTGTCGCGGGTCATTCACGGTGGTCAGGTCCCGATCACCATCGGTTTCAGTGCGGCGATGTTCGGCATGGTTCTCGGAGGGCTCGGGGGTCTCGTCGCCGGCTACTACCGCGGGAAGGCCGAGACCGGCATCATGTGGGCCACCGACGTCGCACTTGCCTTCCCTCCCATCGTGTTGGCCATGACGCTCGTGTTCTTCTGGGGCAACGACGTGTGGCAGATGGCCCTGATCCTCGGGCTCATCGCCATTCCCCCCGTGATCCGGATCGCGCGCGCCAACACGTTGCTGCACGGCCAACGTGAGTTCGTGCTCGCTGCATACGCGCTCGGCTCCTCCCGGCGACGGATTCTCCGCCGCGACGTCCTTCCCAATGTCATGCCGTCGCTCGTCTCCTTCTCACTGATCGTTGTGGCTCTCGTGATCGTGGCCGAGGCGTCCCTGGCGGTGGTCGGCATCAGCGTCGACGAGAACACGTGGGGCCAGATGATCAATGGAGGGGCACAGGTCATCAAGGACTTCCCGCACGTCGTCTTCGTCCCCTGCGCGGCGCTCTTCCTCACGGTGTTGTCCCTGAATCTCGCGGGCGACCGACTACGCGCGTACTACGACGTCCGGGAAGGCGGCCTGTGAACGCCGACGACGCAGTCCCGGAACCCCACGATGTCCCGGAACCCCACGATGTGGATGACGCTGTCGGAGATCGGACCGATGGTGACGCAGATGTCGACGACAGCAGCGTTCCGTTGCTCGCCGTCGACGATCTGAAGACGGCTTTTCGCACCGAGCGCGGCACGGTCCGCGCCGTCGACGGCGTGACGTTCAACCTGGAGCGGGGACACACGCTCGGTGTCGTGGGAGAGTCGGGATCGGGCAAGACAGTGCTTTCCCGCTCGATCATGGGCCTGCTGCCCACCCACAACATCGTGCGTAGCGGGTCCGTCCGGTTCGAAGGCGTCGAGATGACCGGCCTGAAGGCCTCGGAGCTCCGCCAGTTCTGGGGCCCGCAGATGGCGATGGTGTTCCAGGACCCGATGACGTCGCTGAACCCCGTGCTGCGGATCGGCAAGCAGATCACCGAGTCGCTCCGGACCCATCTCGACGTCTCGCGTTCGTACGCCGACGAAACCGCCGTGAACCTGCTGCGCTCCGTCGGAATCCCCGAACCCGAGAGACGGATGAAGGAGTACCCGCACCAACTCTCCGGCGGGATGCGACAACGCGTGACCATCGCCGTAGCACTCGCGTGCGGCCCGAAGCTCCTCTTCGCCGATGAGCCCACGACGGCGCTCGACGTGACGGTCCAGGCCCAGATCCTCGACCTTCTCGACGAACAACAGCGCGAGCGTTACATGGCGATGATCCTCGTCACCCACGATCTCGGTGTCGTGGCCGGCCGAGCGGACGAAATCGCCGTGATGTACGCCGGGCGTGTCGTGGAACGTGCGCCGACCCGCACCCTGTTCTCGGAGTTACGCATGCCGTACACGGAGGCTCTGGTGCGGTCGATCCCCCGCCTCGCGAACCGCAGCCACACGCGTCTCCCCCGTGATCGCCGGACGACCACCCGACCTCGTCTCGCCTCCTCCCGGATGTCGGTTCGCGCCGCGGTGCGCCTACGTACAGGACCGCTGCCGCGAGGAGGAGCCACCGCTTCGGATCGCCGGTGCGCCGGGTCACGAGTTCCGCTGCTGGTTTCCGGTCGGTACGCCCGAAGGGGCCGACGCGCTGGAGCGCAACCGAGCCGAGGCCGGTACGGCAGGCGAGGTGGCCTGAATGGCCGGGAGCGGGACAGCGCACCTCCGCAGCGACGGCGAGCCACTCCTGCGCGTCGAGAATCTCGTTGTCGAGTTTCCCGTCGGGCGGTCGGGACTCACCGTGCACGCCGTGTCCGATGTGAGCCTCGACGTGCTCGAGGGCGAGACGCTCGGGCTCGTGGGTGAGTCCGGCTGCGGGAAGTCCACCACCGGTCGGGCGATCCTCCAGTTGCCCGCACCGACCTCGGGAAGCGTCTGTTTCGAGGACCTCGAACTGACCGACCTGTCAGGGGAGGCACTCCGACGCATCAGGCCACGGCTCCAGATGATCTTCCAGGACCCGATCTCCTCGCTGAATCCTCGCCGACGCGTGCGCGACATCGTGGGCGAGCCACTCAGCGTCTGGGGAGGAGTCTCGAGCGACGAGCGGCTACGGCGCGTCTCGGAGACGCTCGAGACCGTCGGCCTCGACCCGGAGGCCGCCCTGAGCCGTCGACCCCACGAGTTCTCCGGCGGTCAGTGCCAGCGGATCTCCATCGCGCGGGCACTCGTGATGGAGCCGAAGATGATCATCTGCGACGAGCCCGTGTCCGCTCTCGACGTGTCGGTCCAGGCTCAGATCCTGAACCTTCTCGAGGACATGAAGAAGCGCTACGGCCTCACGCTCGTGTTCATCGCGCACGATCTCGCGGTCGTGAAGAACGTGAGTGACCGCGTGGCGGTCATGTACCTCGGCAAGCTGTGCGAGATCGCTCTGTCCGACGATCTGTACTCCACGCCCCTGCACCCGTACACAGCGGCGCTGATGTCGGCGATTCCGGTACCGGATCCCGACGTGCGTCAGACGGCGGTCGAAGCCTTCGGAAGCGAGATCCCGTCACCGGTCACCCCACCGAGCGGTTGCCGGTTCCGGACGCGGTGCCCGAAGGCGCAGGAGGCCTGCGCCACCGAGGAACCCGAGATCGCAGGAGCCGCTCCCGATCACTTCGTGGCGTGCCACTTCCCGCTGGAACCCGGCGAGATCGACCGCCTTGCGGAACAGTCCGACGCGATCTCGGGCCTCGAAAGCCTCCCGCGATGAGAAAAGGTGTCAGGGGCAGGTGTCGGGCGGTTCCGCACCGGCGAAGCGGTCGGCGATCCACGTCAGGTTGTCGTCGAGCGCGGGTTCGAACACGCCGGAATGATCTGCTCCGGGGTAGACCACGAGGTCGACGACGGTCCCGAGCTCACAGACCCGACCGACGTATTCGTCGGTCACGAACTCAGGAACGAGCGCGTCCTCACTCCCCTGGAAGACGTGAACCGGAGCCTCCGTCACGACACCCCCGGGGGTGTTGACGTCGAGCAGCTCGGGCCACGGGTCCACCTCGAGCGGGTTCTTGGCGATGACCTCGCCGACCGGCTTGGTGAAGGTCGTGAGAACGTCCTCCGCCACTGCTCCTCCACGACCACGGCCTCTTCCTGCGCGGTGGGCGTCAGAATCTCCGCAGGATCGGCCTCGGGGTACGCGGCAGCGAAGCCCATGCCGCCCATGACGACGAATCCGACGAATTCGGGAACTCCCGACGCCACGTCGAGGAGAAGGGGGAGGTTGCCCACGGGCGCACCCGCCGCGACGCCCACCACGTCGAGCTCCGGGGCGTAGTCGGGTGCGATCTGGCCGGCGAACAGGGCGGCGTGGCCACCCTGGGACATCCCCCAGATGGCGACACGGTCGCTGGCGCCTGCGTCCTCGAGTCCGGTGGCCGCGCGTGCCACGTCGAGGACGCCGCGCCCTTCGCTCTCACCGACGAGGAACGGATGGACGCCGGGTGTGCCGAGGCCCTCGTAGTCGGTGGCCACGGCCACATATCCGGCGTCGAGCATCTGTTCTAGACCCGGGATGGCGTCCTCCACGGTGGGCTCCTTCGACGGCGCGCACGCGTCAGCGAGACCACGCGTCCCGTGCGCCCACGTCACCACGGGACGGCCCCCGTCGGGGACCGGACCGTCGGGTGCCACGACGAGACCAGATACGGCGATGTCGTCACCCTCGAGTGATTCGGAGTGGTAGAGCACCTTCCACGCCTTGGCGTCCGCGGGTGCATCAACCTCTTCAGCCCAGATGAGCTCGCCCGGTGCGCCCTCCGGCAGCGGCTCGGGCGGAAGGTAGACATCGCTCTCGGGCATCGCCGGCGCGCTCGGAGCAGCATCGTCGGTGTCGGATGTGGCCGAGTTGCCCGAGTCGCAAGCGGCCGGCACGAGCGCGAGCGCGGCGAACACGAGAATCATCCGTCGGGTCATGGCCGGAGTCTTGCCCATGGGGGCCGGGTGGTCGAGTCGTGACAGGCGATCGGCGCCACGAGGCGCAGCCCCCGCGCGTCACGCCGGCTGTCGCTCAGCTCGTCAAGCCAGAGCGGCCACCACAGCGTCCGCGAAATCTTCGGGCGCCTCGATCATCGGATAATGCCCGACACCACGAAGACGCACCAGCTCAGCCGACGGCGTGGCAGCACACAGTCGTTCGGCCATTCCGAACACGGCAATGGGATCCAGGTCTCCCCACACCACACGCATTGGTGAACCATGGTTTTCGATCGCGCCGGTCCAGCGACGCTCGTGGGCCCTGCGTTCCCCGATGTAGCGGATGAGGCGTGCCAAGAGACGATTCCCCCGTTGAGAGACAGCAGCTCCCACTGGGCCGCGAGCTCCTCGGGCGTCGCCGGATGTGCCGGTGAGAAGGTGGCCGCCCAACCGGCGGTGAAGGTCTCCTCGTCCGGAGCGAGCTCGTCGGGCAGGATCTCGTCAGGCATCGCGAGCAGGAGCTGCTGGCCGTCGGAGAGCTGCGCGTCGCCGATATAGATACTGCCGTTGGTCAACACGCGCTCGACGACGCGGAGATCCGACGTTCCGTCGAGTTCCCGGGCGAGGAGTTCACCCCCCACGGAGTCCCCCATGTCGTGGGTGAGCAGCGCGATCTCCCCGAGGCCGAGTTCGGTGGCGCACGCCTCGACGAGATCCGCCTGTTCGAAGAGGGAGTATGCCGTGTCGGGTTTCTCGGAGAGCCCGTAGCCGAGGAAATCGAGAAGCACGACCCGTCGACGTTCTCCGAGGGCGTCGAGGACGTGGCGCCAATCGAACGATGCCGAGGGAAACCCGTGCAGCACGACCAGTGGAGGCCCACCTTCACCCGAGGTAGCGGGCCGATCGAGGACGAAGATTCGTCGGCCGCCGAGCGTGCGGTGTCGACCTGCCGCTTCCCACGACGCGCGATTCATCGGAGCTGTCACGGCGACTCCTCGAGGACGGCATGCGCCGCCTCCTCGGCTGCCACGAGCTGGCGTTCCACGATGGCCAGGCCTCCGTCCCAGAACGAGGGATCAGCGAGGTCGACGCCGACCAGAGCACCGAGTTCCTCGGGCGCCATCGATCCGCCCGACGAGAGCAGGGCCAGGTAGTCGGGCACGAACGCCTCTCCCTGCTCCTCGTATCGCCGGTACACCGACAAGGCCAAGAGCTGACCATACGCGTATGCGTAGACGTACCCAGGGGTACCGATGAAGTGCGGAACGTAGGACCACCAGTTCCGGTAGCCGTCGGTGATCTCCACCGTGTCGCCGAGCATGTCGGCCTGTGTGCCGGTCCACAATTCGGCGAAGCGGTCCATCGACAGCTCGCCTTCTTCGCGCCGAGCCGTGTGTGCGGCATCCTCGAAACGGTTCATCGCGATCTGGCGGAACACCGTGGCGATCTGGCCTTCGAGGCTCTCGGCGAGCAGTGCCAGGCGGGCCCGTGGATTCGTCGTCAAACCCAGGAGCCGACCGAATGTGACGGTCTCACCGAATACCGAGGCCGTCTCGGCGAGCGTGAGGGGCGTGGACTGGTGGAACACGCCCTGCGGGCGTGCGAGATGCGCATGGATCCCGTGTCCCAGCTCGTGGGCGAGCGTCAGCACGTCGCGGCGACGGCCCGTCCAGTTCAAGAGCACGTAGGGATGGTGCGACGGGACCGTGTACGCGCAGAACGCGCCCGGTCGCTTACCCGCCCGGACCGGAGCGTCGATCCAGTTCTCGTCGAAGAAGCGTCGGGCTACATCGGCCAGTTCGGGCGAGAAAGAGGCGTAGGCATCGAGGACGATGGTGCGTGCCTCACTCCACCCGACGCGGGCGTCCTCGTCGACCACCGATGCCATTCGGTCGTAGTCGGCGAGACGATCGAGTCCCAACAGGCGCGCCTTCAGCGAGTACCACCGCTGGGGGATGTCGTAGCGACGGGTGACCGAGGCGATCAACGCATCGACTGAATCGTCGCCGGCCTCGTTCGAGAGGTTCCGCGAGGAGATCCACGATGGATAGTGGCGCAGCCGGTCGTCGGTCGACTTGTCGGCGAGAAGGGTGTTGTAGACGAAAACACGTGTGCGCAGCCCGGGTTCGAGAGCGGCCGATACGGCCTCGGCGGCGCCGCGACGAACCTCACGGTCGGGAGATGCCAACTTCGACAGCCCCTCCTCGAGCGACACAGTGGAACCATCCAGATCCACGGTGACGGCGGACGTCAGCTCATCGAACAGGCGGGTCCAGGCGTTACGGCCCGTGACCGACTTCTCGGACAGCACGATCTCCTCGGGCTCCGACAGCAGGTGCGGTCGGTACCGTCGCGCCGAGCGCAGATGGTGGCGGCAGAAGGACAGCCGGTCGTCGGCGAGCAGGGCGTCGGCACGCTCATCGACCACCGCGGCCCATTCGAGCTCGATGAATACCAGAGCGGTCTGGATCTCGGTCGCCCGTTCCTCGAAGCGCTGCATGAGTGCACCGGCGGCGGGATCGGTGGTGTCAACGGAGTAGGCGAGGCTGGCGTACGAGCCGGCGCGACCCACCGACTCCTCGAGCGCGCCGAGCGCCTTCATCAGGCCTGCGAGTTCACCGGCATCGAGGGTGTCGATCCGACCTCTGTAGTCGGCCAATGCCCCGGCGGCCCGCTGGGCCTCGTCGAGGAGGGTTTCGACGCCCTCGGCGCCCTCTCCGTCGACCAGTGGATCGAGATCCCAGGCGACATCGGCCGCCGTGAGATCGGAGTCGGACTCGGTGTCGGTGTCGACGTCGCTTCTGGTTGTGGTGGCCATCCCCTGAGACTACGTGCGACGCTGCAGCGATGACGACGCACAACGAGACGGCGCCGACCGTCTTGTTCGTCTGCACCGGCAATGCCGCTCGTTCCGTTCTGGCCTCCACGTTCCTCGCCCGCGGCGCCCCCGGTCTATCGGTCGAATCAGCCGGGACCCACGCCTTCAACGGAATGCCTCCGGGCCATCATGTCCGCACGGTCCTTCGCGAACACGGTGCAGGCGCCGTGTCGCACCGCTCGGCGAGTCTGCACGACTCCGATCTGGCGAAGGCTGACGTCGTGATCGCGTTGGCGACCGAACACGTGCGTTTCGTCCGCACCCACCATGGCGCACACGCCACCCGGACCGGAACGCTTCGGCGCGTCGTGCGCGACCTCGAGCCCACCCGGGAACCTCTGGCCGCGCGGATGGAGCGCATGGCGTTGGATCAGGTCACCCTCGAAGACTGGGAGGACGTGGACGATCCTGCGGGCGCCGACCTGGATGTCTACCGCCGGTGTGCCAGGGAGATCGCCACTCTGACCGACCGGCTCGCCCCATTGCTCCTCGGACACGCGACGCTGTTCTGACCACACGCTTCCGGCACGGAACTCGGCGTGCGGGAACGCTGAGTCAGGAGCCCGCCTGGGTGTCGGGGCAGGTCTTTCGTACGGCGTCGCCCGCCGTGGTGGGCGCGGCGGGGATCGTCAGACAGGCCGCCCCGCGCCCGGTCAGCACGGTCACACGGCCGTTGGCCTCGAAGTCGTCGGAGGGGATCAGCCGCACGGCCAGGTTCTCGTCTTCGATCTGCTCGAGGAACCGGACCCGGCGCGGATTCTGCTCCTCACCTTCCAGCGTGGCGAGCGAACGCACCCGGGCTCCCACTTCGAGCGCCACGGCCAAGACCGGGTCGTCGGGGACGTCTGTGGACTCCTCGGGGATGGTCAGCAGTTCCTCGGGAACGCCCGAGCGGAAGTCGACGAGTTCGGCGCGGTTCTCGCCGACCTCATAGCGAGCGAGAACGCCATCGTCGGTGACGCAGAGTTCCCATTCGTGGATGTCGTTTGCACCACCGCGGATCGTCGGCTCCACCCCTCGGACGGTGGCGCAGGTGGAAGGCAGACCGTCGATCTCCACCGACGTCGTTCCGACTTCCACTTCCGCGCCCTTCCAGTCCTGTTCCTCGGTCAGGATCGCCGCGAGCCCGGCAGGAATGAATGCGCCCACGGGTCGAATCTCCTCGGCGTAGGTGGTGCCGGCGATCTCTTCGCACGCCTCGGCGTCAGTACCGATCGTGCACGAGTAGGGAGTGTTGTCGATGTCGATCAGTGCGATGGCCTCGTCGAGTCGGACGAAGTCGAGGCGGACGGCCTCGGGAGTGTGGGACACGACCAGGTTGGCATCGGGCGCCTCGACGCCGAGAGCCTCGGTGTCGAGTTCCACGTTCTGCACCACGGGGGCCGAGTCCTCGGTGTCGGGTGTGGGACGTTCCACCTCGTAGGCGGCCTGGTAGCTGGCGTCGGCGCCCAATTCGAGGAGCTGGATGAGCGGGATGATGGCGTCGGGGGTTCGGACGACTCCGAAGGCTGAGCCGACCCGTTCGAGGAGCAGGCAGCGGCAGCGAGCACGACGATCAGAATCCCCGCCCATGCGGCCCGGAACCGGGTGACGATGCGAGCACCGGGGGCTCGCCTGTCGGGTAGCTCGTGGGCCGAGTCGTGCAACGTCGCCTTCCGGGCGCCGGGCTCCGCTCCCCCCGCGTCGGTCGGCGCCGCTCGTGTCCTTTCCAGAGTATGCGATGCCGCCAGGCGTTCCGCATCGGGAACATCCCGGCGGCCGGTACGGTTCAAGACCGGTGGATGCAGGAGCAAATCGAGGAGCCATCCAAGGAGCAATCGTGAGCGACGAGACGCCCGAGGACCGAGTCGTCAAGACCGAAGAGGAGTGGCGACGCCAACTGAGCCCCGAACAGTTCGCCGTCACCCGCCAGGGTGGCACCGAGCCGGCCTTCACGGGCGAGCACTGGGATTCCAAGGACGACGGCATCTACCGCTGCATCTGTTGCGACGCGGAGCTCTTCACCTCTGAGCACAAGTACGACTCGGGTTCGGGTTGGCCCAGCTTCTTTCAGCCCCTCGACGTCGATGCGCTGATTCTCGACGAGGACCGATCTCGCGGCATGGTGCGCACAGAGGTCCGCTGTCGGCGGTGCGATGCGCATCTCGGCCATGTGTTCCCCGATGGGCCGCACCCCACCGGGGAGCGCTACTGCATGAACTCCGCCTCCCTGCGACTCGAAGGCTGAGAGCCCGTCGGGCAAGACTGCCCGCCACATGGAACCCGAATGGCATCTGGAGTGGAAGCGCATCACCGTCGGTGGCGCCGAGGTGCGTTACGGCGAAGCGGGCGACGGCGAGCCATTCGTGTTTCTCCACGGCTTCGGGCTGCGCGAGAAGACCTACAAGAGGGCGCTCGGTCGGCTCGTTCCCCTCGGTATCCGGGTGGTCGCACCGTCGCTGCCCGGATTCGGCGGAACCGCGCCACTACCCGGTGACGACACGACGATCGAGAGCTACGCGCGATGGGTTGTCGAGTTCTGTGCAGCCATCGAGCTCGACGGGCCGGTGATGATGGCCGGCCACTCGTTCGGCGGCGGTGTCGCCATCCGAACGGCGCACGACCACCCGCAGCTGGTGAGGCTCCTCGTCCTCATCAACTCAGTGGGAGGCTCCGTCTGGAAGGAGGCCGGCGTCGGGTCGGACGAAGAGGCACGGCATCTCGCCGACCGGCCGCTCTGGAGTTGGGGGCTCCACGCCCCCTTCGACGTGGCTCGTCGCAAGGTCGTGCAGGCCGCCCTCCCCACGATCCTGGCGGACGCAGGTCGCAATCTGATCCGTCACCCCGGCGCTTTCTGGCGTGCGGGACGCCTGGCCAGGACCGCGGACCTGCGCGACGAACTCGTCGAGTTGAACGCCCGCGGCCTGCCGATCGTGGTTCTGTGGGGAACCGAGGATCGGATCCTTCCAGCGGCGTCTCTCGACGCACTCGTGAAGGCCATGGGTGGTGAACCCGAAGTGGTGAAGGGTAGCCACGCATGGCTGCTGGCCGATCCCGACGCCTTCGGCGAGGTCATGACAAACGTCGTCGCCTACGCCGAGCATGAACGCACTCGTGAGCGTCGTCGCACGCGCTGGACCGACCGGCTGCGCGCCCGCTGGCGAAAGCTACGCGGCTAGACCGACGTGGTGCCGAGCGGGTTCCCCTCCGGCGGAGAAACGGCCATGCGCGCGAGAACCGCGTCGGCGAAACGCCGGGGCGTATCGACGGTCAGCGTCAGGCCGGGATGGAGCACACGGCCGGTGGGCTCGAGACCGGGAACCGGGCGGTCGAACACCAGACAGACGCCGCCCTTGGTGGTGGTACCGAAGGTGAGACCGCGGTCGGCGAACGAGCCTCGGGCGCCGATCGCCGTGTACCAGCGGTAGGGGCCGGTGATGTACACGCCGGTGATGTTCGAGATCGGCGTGGAGAACCTCCACGGCCCGAAACGGGCGTCGAGGGTGCTCCCGCTCAGACGGATCGTGCTCGTCTGCGGCGTGACGCCGACCATCATGAGCAAAGGCCGAAACCGGGGATCGAAATCGAACCCGAAGCGCTCTTCCACGGAAGGTGTTGCTACTCCTATGGAGGGCCGCAGGCAAGCCCGGTGCTGAACCTGCTGGTCAGGCCTCCAGAGCGAACGGCGCTTCTGCGGAACCGTCACCAGCCTCTTGCGATCGGTCGTCGTCACCGCGGTCCAGAGCGGGATCGACCTCGGTGCGCAGTTGCTCGATTCGGTCGAGCTCCCGCTCCATGCCCCGTCGACGCGTTCCGTTGAGCTCGTCGAAGGCCTTCCCCCGCCGAAGCGATCCGCTTGCCGACCATCTCGACCTGGTCGCTGAACTTCGCCCACTGCGTCTGGAAGCCCGACAGGCGCTCGAGGATCTCGTGCGACGTGCGCTCCAGCCGGAAGTTGTCGACCGACTGCCGAACGATCGCCAGGACCGGGAACAGCGTGAGCGGCGAGCACAGGACGACCTTGCGCCGCAGCGCCGAGTCGACGAGCTCGGAGTCGTCCTGCTGGATGAACGCGTACAGCTCGTCGTTGGGAATGAAGAGCAGAACACAGTCGACCGTGGACGTGGGCTCGATGTAGCCGCGCTCGGCAAGCTCCTTCACGCGGTCCCGCACGTCACGCCGGAACGTGTCGCGGCACTTCTTCGCCTCCAACTCCGATTCGGTCTCCATCGCCCGGCGCAGGTTGTCGAAGGGGAACTTCACGTCCATGTGGAGCTGCATGTCGTTGGGGAGCAGGAACGTGAAATCGGGGATCTCCCCGTGTCGATCCGCCGCTGGGTGACGAAGTTGACGCCGCGCTTCAGGCCGACGTGGCGAAGCACGTCCTCGGCCATGCGCTCGCCCCACTGACCGCGGCTCTTCGGACCCGAGAGGGTTCGGCCGAGGCTCTCGGTGGTGGCGTTCAGGGCAGTGAGTCCTTTGCCCTGGGCTTCGAGCAGCTCACCGATCTGACCGAACTTCTGCTCGCGGTCGCGCTCGAGCGTGTGCATCAGGTCGGTGACCTTGCCGAGTTCGGCGGTCATCGACGTGAGCTCCCGGTCGATCAGCGACTTGCTCTTCTCGAGGGCGGCGGTGCCCATCGATGTCTGCGCCTCGGACTGGGCCTGGAACTGGGCACGGTTGGTTTCGGCGAGTTGAGCCACGGCGTGCTCCACGGCACGGTCGACTGCCGCATCACGCGACGCCAGCAACTGCGTCTGCTGCTCGAGCGCGGCCTGACGGGTCTCCTCGGTGATCCGGGCCAACTCCTCGTCACGATGCCGCCGTGTTCGGACAGTCACGAGGACCGAGATCCCCGCTGCCGCGAGTGCGACCAACGCCACCACCGCCATCAGAATCGTGCCCATCGCCGTCTCCCGGTCCCAGGGCCGGGATCCTTCTCCCGGTCTCGGGATCCACCGTACGGGCCGGGTGAGACACTTACGGCGATACCCCTACCGGGGTCTCGTACGATTCGAAAGGACGCAGCAGACAGAACCGTGAGAAACGAAGGCGATGACCACGTGAAGGGCGACCGTCCGCCACCGATCCGAACGGTCGGGCACGGCACGCTCGGCGCCGATGCGTTCGCCGATCTCGTCATTGCTGCCGGGATCGAGGTCATCGTCGACATCCGGAGGTTTCCGGGTAGTCGACGCCACCCCCACTTCGGACGGGAGGCGTTGGAAGCCGGTCTTTCCGAGCGTGGAATCCACTACCGGTGGATGGAGGGTCTCGGAGGTCGACGCCATCCGGATCCGGATTCGCCGAACACGGGGCTCCGCAACGAGCAGTTCCGCGCATACGCCGACCACATGTGCACCGAGGAGTTCTCCGACGCTCTGGTGGAGCTCACCACGCTGGCCGCATCCCGGGTGGCCGCCGTCATGTGTGCGGAGTCCGTGTGGTGGCGCTGCCACCGACGCCTTGTCGCCGACCATCTCATTCTCGTCGAGAACCTCGAGGTCGAGCATCTGTTCCACGACGGTCGTCTCGTCGCCCACGCGCCAACCCCCGAAGCGCGACGAGTGGACCACCACCTCGTCTACGACATTTCCGCGCAGGGCTCATTGCCCGGCACGTGATCCGTCGCCGACCGGCACTCACGCCTGTTGCGGTGCCCCTGTTGCACTGCTCCTGTGTGCCAGGGGCCGTGCTACCCGTAGTTCGCCGAGTTGCGCCCGTCGTGGCCGTAGCGGGGCCATTCGCCCAGCGCGTCGGTCGACGAGCCTGTGTCCCACGCGAGCAGCATGCCGTCGCGACGCACGATGGCGAGCTCCACGTCGCTGTCGCCGTCCCAGTCCCCCGCACCGGGAGTGCCGACCATCCAGCCCCCGGTGAGCTTGGGCCACCCGGGGGGTGCCACACCGTCGGCGTTCCACGCGTCGAGCATGTAGACGCCGTTGCCCGCCACGACCTCGGGGCGGTCGTCGCCGTTGACGTCGATGATCCCGGGCGACACGAACAAGCCGACATCGGAGGTCACCTGCGGGAACCCCCTGAGCTCGGCGGTCGCGTGCGGCTTCTTCCCGTCCCAGACCTGAATCAGTGACGATCCCTGCTGGAAGCCGGGCAGGAGCGTGTCGATCGCCCGCCCCACTCCCGACTGCGGTGCGGCGATGTTGGGATGGTCACTCCCGGAGAGGCGCCCGAGGGTCGGCCCACCGATCGAGGAGATGAACGGGAAGTCCTTGTTGTTGCTCGTCGAGTCGCCCCTGATCGGATACAACCATCCCAGCGCTCCCGGGATCCCGAAGATGTTTCCGTAGATGCTCCGGCCCCGCACGTCGAGCGCCATGACCTGGCCGGTCGCGCTGGCCGCCACGATGTCGAGCTTCCCGTCGGCGTTGACGTCGCCGAGCGCCGCCTGCGTGGACACGCCATCGCCGATCGTGGGCAGCAGTTCGATGAGCAACATCGGCATCTTCACCGGCCATCCGGCGTGGTAGGCCTGCTCGTGCGGATGGGCGGCGGAGACCTCGGGACCGGTGGCGCCGGTCCCCTCCGGCTCCACCACGTACAGGCGACTGTTGCCGCTGTCCTCGCCCAGACCGAGCTGCGGGAAGACGTTCGGCGTCTCCACGTACTGCTCCTGAGCGCCCACCACCAGCTCCGGAGCACCGTCGCCGTCGACGTCGCCCGCTGCCGGTGGTGCGATGATCTCGCCACCCTCCTTCACCTTGGAGTTCGCGCTGAACGTGACGCGATGCGTTTCGGGATCCACGGCGTCGACCTTGTTCGGATCGACGAGTAGAACGGGGAAACCGTCCACAGCTCGGCCGCGGTGGTCGAAGGCGTAGAGGTGCCGATCCATGGCCGACACGACGAGCTCGAGCTTCCCGTCCCCGTCGAGATCCACGGCCACGGGCGGCGCCGTGACTCCCCGCTTCATGCGGTTGTTCGGATCACGGATGGACTCGGCCGAGAAGCGATTCTCGGTATGGGCGCGGGTCCGCCAGTCGCCGTCCACGCGGCGGTTGCCGAAACCGCCCCGGCGCCGGCCGTTGTGCTCCCACGCGTAAAGGTTGCCGTCGAAGTCCGTGGCCGCGATCTCGAAGTCGCCGTTGCCGTCGAGGTCGGCCACCACGGGCGCCCCGACGAAGAAGGCGTTGCGTGCCGTCGGGATCCGGTCGGCCCTCGCCGTCTTCGAGTTTCGGTGCCAGAACGGCGCGCGCAGGGCCTTCACGGGGAAGCCCCGAGCCTCGCGCCCGTCGGGGGTGAACGCATGGACCCTGCCGTCGTCGGCAGCCACGATCATCTCGTCACCGGGGTGGCCGTCGATGTCGGCGAACACGGGATTCGAGGCACCGACGCCTTCGATCCACCGGGGATAGCCGGGTACGAGATCGGGGTCGTGGTGCACGAACACCTGCTTCTGGTCTCGCCCGATACGACCGGCGTCGTCGGTGACCACGACGCGGACGCGCACCGTGAAACGCTCGGCGTCGGGCTTTCCGTTGTCGGTCACCGGTGTTCCCTGCCCGCCGCCGGGCAGCGCGGCCGCGATCTCTGCGCGGTCGATGACGGCGAGCTCTCCGCTGCGTTCGCCGCTCAACCCGTTCACCTCGGTGGCAGTGTGCCACTGGTCGGTGCCGGGATGGTTCGGGGCCTGGAGCCCGGTCGTCCATTCGACGCGGTAGCCGAACGAGTCGGCACGCAGCGCCGCCACACGGCCCTCCACGACCATCTCGCCGGCGGTCGGTTCGAGGCTGAACCAGCGCGGCGACGAGATCTCCGCCTCGGGCGGGATCTCACCGGCAGCCACGGTCTTCACGAGCTCGAACGCGTTCAGGCGCCCGTAGCCGGTGGTGCCGTCCCAGCCTTCGGTCGTCGGGTAGCGACTCTGCTTCCACAGGAGGTTGACGAGCCCGGGCATCGCGAAGTTGTTGGCCGGGTCGTTCGGTGACGGCGACGCGAAGTCGATGTCGTCGGCGGTGCCCTCGACCAGTTGGTAGGCCTCGTTGGCCGACAGCACATTGGCGCCCGAGGCGCTCTGGCCCGGGTAACGCCGGATCGTGCCTTCCGCCTCGGCGTCACGCGCGGCCGACTCCAACAGGCCGACGACCCCGGAACTGATGCCCGTCGCCTCGGAGGAGCAGCCGTCGGACGGCACGCTCACGTGCGTGTGACCGCCGTAGTTGGTGCACCCGTTGAGCTCCATGAACCCGTGGGGCTGGACCCACGGAGGTGACTCCGTCTTCGTGATCGAGTTGACCGACAGCGTGCGCTCGAGTGAGCCGGGCAGGTTCGCGTGCTTGGAGGCCTCGTCGGCCATCGACGCCACGACGGGAACGCCGCGGCGGTACGCGGCGTCGATCGCCTGTTGCGACTGTGGCGGGTTGTTCAGGACTCCCAGCGCCTCCTGGATCACGTCGGCTCCGGAATCGAGACCGAAGAGGACGCCGGCGGCGAAGCGGGCGCCGTCGGTGACAAAAGAATCGCCCACCCGGACCGGCAGGAAGCGGCACTCCGGGCAGGAGCCGACATCGCCGGAGCCGTTCTCGGCCGCGGTCGAGTCCTTCGCCTCGCCCGTGCCGTGGCCGTAGTCGACCTCGTCGAGGGGGTTGTTGTCGTCGAAGAGGAAGTCCCATCCGGAGATGTCATCCACATAGCCGTTGCGGTCGTTGTCGCGTCCGTTGCTGAAGTCGGGGTCGAGAATCAGGTCTTCGGGGTCCAGCAGACCGTTTCCGTTGAGATCCGCCACACGGGGATCGTCGGAATAGTCGTCGATGTCGAACCTGCCGTCGCCGTTGCGGTCCCAGCGGCGGCCCGACGGGTCCGCGGGTCGGGGTGGTGAGAGCTCACCGCGGTTCAGATGCGCCTCGGTCGCGAGGTCGGCCATCGCCCCCGGATCACGCCACTTGATCCCGGAGTCGAGCACCGCGATGAGAACGTCGTCGCGACCCTTGCTGACCGACCACGCCAGGTCGATCGCCGCACCTCGCTGCCCGCAGTGCTGCTGCCGTGAGTTGACGAGCGCGCGCTCGGTGTCGCGCTTGGAGTGGAACTTGTAGCCGTCGTCGGGGTCGTACTCCGGGGGCAGCGTGGCCGGGTCGGGATCCTCGTAGCGCCAGTTGGCGCAGTCGATCGGTTGGTCGAGTTCGTACTCGTCGACCTCGTCGTCAGCCGCGGCCTCCGGAGATGCCGTGTCGTTCGACGGTGGCAGGTTCTTCTGGGACCCGGATTCCGGGTCGGCATCCTGCTCGTCGGCGAGCGACGTCGAAGGTGTCGACGCGGAGGGCTCCGGATCGGTCGGCTCGAGAGCGGTCGTCGACGTCGACGATGGCGGAACTGTCGATGTCGTCGTGTCGTCGGGCGCTGCTCCGGACGCAGCGCCCGAATCCGACGTGCCGGCACCTGCGGGAAGCACTCCCGTGACGATCACGGCCGTCGTGGCGACCGCGGCCGTGAACACCCGGCGCATCCGCCGAGCCTGACCCGCGCCCCTGCTCATCATCGATGACCCCCCAGTCCCGATTGTGTCCCGATAATACCGATCGGTCCTATTCGTCCGTCAAGTGCAACCGCGCCGGACCATCCACCCGTAGCCTCGTCGTGTGGCGACCGATCGATCAGCCGGAGCAGCGGACAACAGGTGCGACGACACATCGCTCCCCCGGGCCCGGGTGACGGTGTGGACGGACTTCTTGTGCCCGTGGTGCTGGATCGCGCGACCGCGTCTCGCATGGATCGCGCAGCGCGCCGAGCTCGTGCACCTGCCGCTCGAGATCCACCCCGAGATCCCGAGCGAGGGGGTGGACAGCGCCGCCGTGCGACGCACCGGTGACGGAATGGCCGACCGTCTCCGTGCTCTGGCGCGCGACGAAAATGTCTCCCTGTCGTTTCCGTCGTTCGTCCCCAACACGCGCCGCGCACACCAGGCGGCGGAGTGGGTGCGCGCGCTCCACCCTGAAGCCTTCGACGACTTCCACGACAGAGTCTTCCGCGCCTACTGGGTGGATCACCACGACATCGGCGACGTCGAGGTCCTCGTCGAGATCGCCGCGTCGGCCGGCGCCGAGGCCGACGCACTTGTCGACGCGCTGAGCGACGGAGCGGGTGCGGCATCTGTGGCCGAGGCGTCCGAACGCGCGAGTCGCCACGGTGCCTACGCGACACCCTCGTTCCTCATCGAGCGCGGCGGCGCCGAACTCCTCGTTCCCGGTCTCCAACCTCGGGAGTTCTTCGAGCGAGCCCTCGCCCGCGTCGGAACCCGCTGAACGGCTGACCACCCGCGCCCGACGGCACGCGACGGATCACCCGCACGCCCCCCGAGCGCGTCGGGTTCGAAGGTCGGAACGAGCATCGTCCTCACACCGTCGGAGATTCTCAATCGGGACGGGGCGTACCCTAGCGTGCACACGCAACCGAACCGGAGGTGGGCCATCGCTGTCATCGAACTCCGAGGAGTCGGTCGTACCTACGAGGTCGGCGACACGAGCGTCACTGCTCTTCGCGATGTCGATCTCACAGTCGATGAAGGCGAGTTCGTCGTCGTTCTCGGACCGTCCGGATGCGGCAAGACCACGCTACTGAACATGATCGGTGCCCTCGACACCCCTTCCTCGGGCGACGTGCGTGTGGCCGGGGCGCGGGTCACCGGCGCGAGTCGCAAGGATCTGTTCCGCTTCCGGCGCCAGACCGTGAGCTTCGTCTTCCAGACGTTCAACCTCTTCCCCGCTCTCACGGCAGCCGAGAACGTCCAGTTCGCCATCGACGTCGCCCGCGGCGAACGGAGCGGGCCCACGGCACACGAGGTCCTCGGGAGCGTCGGCCTCGGCGACCGTCTCGACCACTTCCCCAGCCAGATGTCGGGTGGCGAACAGCAACGGGTCGCGATCGCACGGGCCCTGGCCACATCCAACCCCGTCGTGCTCGCCGATGAGCCGACGGGAGAACTCGACTTCCGCACCGGCGTGCAGATCCTCCAGCTCCTGCAGGAGCAGACCACCACAGGGGCGACGGTCGTCGTCGTGACCCACAACCGGGAGATCAGCCGCTCCGCCTCACGGGTCGTGGAGCTGAGTGGTGGTGCCGTCGTCTCCGACGGTCCTCCGTCGGGCGGTCGCGCCGACATCGCGACCCTGCGCTGGTAGCCGTGCCGCGACTCGGGCTGCGGTTGCGCTGGTCATGGCGTGACCTGCGGTCACGTTGGTTGCAGGTCGCCGCGATCGCGCTGATCATCGGCATCGGGTCGGGGACGTACTCGGGTCTGAGCTCGGTGTCCGAGTGGCGGCGAACGTCCTACGACGCCAGCTACGAGCAGCTCGACATGTACGACCTGCGCGTGACGCTGGCGGAAGCCAACTATCTCGACACGGACGAGTTCGTCGCCGCGGCACGCTCCTCCACGGGCGATGATCTCGACGCGTTGGAGCCCCGCCTCATCGAGTCGACCCAGGTCGACGCCTCCACCGAGGACGAGGTCGTGCTCGTGCCCGGTCGACTCGTCGGCGTCGATGTCAGCGACGGCGAGCTCGACGTCAACGGCATCGCGGTCACGGCGGGTCGCTCACTGGACGAGAGTGATCGAACCGAGCCTTCTGTGATCCTCGACGAGAACTTCGCCGACGACCACATGATCGAACCGACCGCCTCGATCGAGCTCACCGGCGGACAGGCGGTCGAGGTCGTCGGCCGTGGGCTGTCACCCGAGAACTTCTACGTCATCGGCGACGGCGGCAGCATCTTCGCCGACTTCGCCGTGATCTACGCCCCGTTGTCGACCGTTCAGGAACTCACCGGCCATTCGGGCGAGTCGAACGACCTCGTCGTGCGGATCGCCGAAGACGCCGACGTCGACGCGGTGGAAACCGAGCTGCGGACCGGGCTCGAGGAAACCTTTCCGGGTGTCGGATTCACCATCACCCCCCGCGCCGAGGATCGGGTCCTGCGGATCCTCTACGACGACATCGAAGGCGACCAGCGCTTCTACAACATCTTCGCCATCATGATCCTCGCCGGCGCCGCGTTCGCCGCCTTCAACCTGACCGTGCGGATCGTGGAGTCGCAGCGTCGCGAGATCGGAATCGGGATGGCCCTCGGTGTCCCGACGCGGACGATTGCGACCCGCACCGTCCTCGTGGGGGCGCAGGTCGCGCTGCTCGGTGTGGTCTTCGGCGTCGGCGTCGGACTGCTCATCGGTGCCGGCATGTCCTCGCTCCTGCGCGACTTCCAGCCGCTGCCCTCATGGATCACGGAGTTCCAGCCCGGCGTCTTCGTGGTCGGTGCCCTGCTCGGGTTTCTCCTTCCGCTCATCGCGACCCTCTTCCCGGTGTGGCGCGCCGTGCGGGTGACTCCCGTCGAGGCGATCAGCACCACGCACCGCACCAAGGGCGGCGGCCTCGCGCCGATCGTCCGTCGGCTCCCGCTCCCCGGGTCGTCGGTCGGCGAGATGCCGTTCCGCAACGTCTTGCGCGAGCCTCGCCGCGCGCTGCTCACCGCTCTGGGCATCGCGGCGGCCATCACCACCCTGATCGGTGTCCTGGGAATGATCGACTCGTTCCTCGCCACGATCGATGCCGGCGACGACGAGATCCTCGGCACCGCACCGGACCGTCTCAACGTCGACCTCGACTCCTTCTACCCCGAGAACGACCCGGTCGTCACCGACCTCATGGACTCGGACAGCGTGCGGGCAGCCGAGCCCGCGCTCCAGGTCGGAGGCATGCTCGCACCCGACACGGACGACGAGATCGAGGTGCTCCTCACCGCGATCGACTTCGACAGCGACCTGTGGACTCCGACCACCCTTGACGGGAGCCTGGATCAAAGCGCTCCCGGGCTCGTCCTCGCCGAGAAGGCCGCCGACGACCTCGGTGTCGGTGCGGGTGACACGGTGCTCGTGCGCCACCCGTCGCTCGACGGCTCCGGGGTGAATCTGGTCGACTCGGAACTCCCGGTACTGGCCGTCCATCCGAACCCCTACCGGTTTGCCACCTATCTCGATCTCGGCCACCGTGACCTGATGAACCTCGACGGCGTCGTCAACCAACTGCGCGTGGCCCCCGCCGACGGATTCACGCCCGAAGACGTCCAGATCGACCTCTTCGGCCGTCCCGGGGTGGCGTCGGTCGAACCCCTCGCCGCGGCCGCCGACTCGATCCGCGACCAGATCGAGGAGACACTCGGGATCTTCACGATCATCGAGGCCGCCGTCCTCGTTCTGGCGCTGCTGATCGCGTTCAACTCCACCGCCATCAACATGGACGAGCGCGCCCGTGAGCACGCGACGATGTTCGCCTACGGACTCCCCCGTGCGCTCGGTGATGCGCGTCGCGATCACCGAGAGCCTCATCGTCGGAGTGTTCGGGACGCTGGTGGGGGTCCTCGCCGGCCGTCTCGTCCTCGAGTGGCTCATCCGCGTTCTTCTCCCGGACACCCTGCCCGACATCGGGATCATCCCGTCTCTCGCGGGCAGCACGGTCGTGACGGCTGTGCTGCTCGGTGTCGTGGCCGTGGCGGTGGCGCCACTGCTGACGCTCCGCCGTCTCCGACGCATGGACATCCCGTCGACGCTACGAATCGTCGAGTGAGCCTCAGGAGCAGCCGCTCGTGGCACCGCACGACGGGCAGGCGTGACACGACCCGGCCGGCTGCATGATGTCGCCGCAGACGTGGCAGATCACAGTCTCGCGTTGACGCCCCGAGAGCACCGGGGGACGGCTCGCCGGGGCGCGGTCTTCGAGCGGTAGGTCGCGCGACGTCGACTGCTCGATCGCCGCTTCCTCCACACCCGGAAGCGTGGGCTGCTTGCGCTCGTCGATCGTGAGCACACCCATCGCCTCACGCTTGTCGTAGTCGAGGTACTCGACGGCGAGCCGCCGGAAGATGTAGTCGACCAGGCTGGAGGCAAACCGGATGTCCGGATCGTCGGTCATGCCCGCCGGCTCGAAGCGCATGTTGGTGAACATGTGCACGAACGCCTCGAGGGGCACGCCGTACTGGAGGCCGTGGCTCACCGAGATGGCGAAGGCGTCCATGACTCCCGCCAGTGTGGAGCCCTGCTTGGCGACCTTCAGGAAGATCTCACCGGGGCGACCGTCTTCGAACTGTCCGACGGTGACATAGCCGTGGCAGTCGGCGACCCGGAACGAGAATGTCTTGGAGTCGCGGCACTTCGGGAGCTTCTGGCGAACCGGTTCCTGGACGATGACCGTCTCGACGATCCGCTCGACGGCGCCCTCGATGACACCGCTGACCGCGTTGGCCGCACCTTCGCCGAGTTCAGCGCCGGCCTTCTTCTGCGTCGACAGCGGCTGACCCACCTTGCAGTTGTCGCGGTAGATCGCCACCGCCTTCAGTCCCAGGCGCCAAGCGTCGAGGTGGAGCTCCTCGACGTCTTCGACCGTGACCTCCTCGGGAACGTTGACGGTGTTGTGATTCACGATTCCGTTGCCGACGAACGCGTGGGTGGTGGGGACGGACACATCGAAGACCTCCCGCACGCCGACGTCGGCGACCGACTCGACGGGGCTGAAATGCAGCTGGTCGTCGAGCACGCGCTGTAGCCACTCCGGAAGCACGACGCCGGGAACGGCGCCGATACGGACGAGCGTCTCGCGAGTGGCGTGTCGGGTCCGGGGGTCGCAAAGGAACGCGAACTCGGACCGGATGCCGGTGCCCCTGCCCGACCGACCCGAGCGGCCCCGCGGCAGCAGTTCGTACAGTGCTCGCGGTGTGATCCCTGGGACGACGTCAGCCGTGTTGTGCCGGGAGTCGGTGGCCTCGATCCGTTGTCGGTCGGCTCGTGCCGCCTTGTCGGGCTCCAGGAACGGGATGAGCTCGAGGAGACGGACCGCGTGCTGTCCTGTCGCGTAGACCTCGTCGTAGGTCTTGGCGTACTGCTGGTTGTACTTGCCGATTCGGGAGTGTACGACCCCGAGATTCGTCAACACGGCCTGGAGGTCGTCGAGCAACGAAGGGCTGTCGAGACAGATCGCCCACTTCGGCATCGAGGAGACCGACGTATAGGCGTCGAGTGCGAGGCCTCGCAGGAATTCGAGCACCATGGGCCGCGGCGAACGCAACACGGTGTCGGGAATGCGCTTGCACGATGCACGGTCGCCACAGCCGAGAAAGTCGAGGAACTCGACGATCTCCTTCGATGCGACCTGCACCTGGGGGCAGCGGCCGGGACGGTGCTCGATCCTCGCATCGACGCCGAAGAGGGTCTCCCATGCACGCGCGACACGCTCGAGTACGGTCTCGACCGAGTTCGTCACGGTCACGGTCCACGTCGAGCGGGTCGTGTGGCCCTCGGCCGCGTAGGCCCCGAGGAGGAATGCCAGCTCTTCGGTCATCTCGTCGGGGATCCGAACGTCCTTCTGGCTCCCGTACTTCGGCGACGGCCTGAACTCGTCGAAGCGAGCGGGCAGTTCCGACCACAGGTCGGTCCCGTAGCGGGTAGCGACCCAGTCGCCCTCCTCCAGTTCGTCGAGCCGGCGCCAGTCGAGTCCGTTCACGCCCGAGACGAGTAGCCGGTGATTCAGCGTTCCGGTGACGCGCTGACCGGACCGGAGGACGGCCTCGCGCACGGCCCGTTCGCCGCCGTAGTAGAAGGCGTCGGTCTTCTGGCTCCCGCCGAGCGAGGCGACCTCGATCACCTCGGAGCGGAAGCTGTCGGGGGCTTCGCCCCGGTGGAGCGCGCCAATTCGGACCAAGCCGTCTGCTGTCGCGAGCAGGGTGTCGCCCGTGACACACTTCGAGATCGCGCCCGAGATGAAGGGCTGCACCGCTCCCATCATCGTGATGTGGCCGCGGTAGTGGATCGGGTTGTCGCCCATCGAGCAGGCGAACACCGGCAGGTGCTCGGCGTTGAAGCCGGGGGCGCCGATGATCGTCTTGTTGTCGTCGACGTACCGGACGATCTCGTCGACCTGTTCCTCGGAGTATCCGAGGCGCTTCAGCGCGCGCGGGATCGTGCGGTTGACGATGAACATCGTGCCGCCACCCACCAGCTTCTTCGCCTTGGTGAGCGCGAGGTCGGGCTCGATCCCCGTGGTGTCACAATCCATCATCAACCCGATGGTGCCTGTGGGCGCCAAAACGCTGGCCTGCGAGTTGCGCACGCCGTGCGCCTCGCCGAACTCGACCGCCTCGTCCCACGAGCGCTGCGCCGCCGAGAGGATCTCGGGCGGTACCGCCTCCTCGTCGATCTTGGCGGTCTCCTCACGATGCATGCGCAGGACGTTGAGCGTGGGCTCGGCGTTCTCGGCGAAGCCCGCGAACGGCCCCATGCGCGCCGCGGTGCGGGCGCTCGTGGCGTAGGCGTGACCGGTCATCAGTGAGGTGAGCGCGGCGGCCCAGGTGCGACCCTCGTGGGAGTCGTACGGAAGCCCCTGCGCCATGAGCAGCGCGCCGAGGTTGGCGTAACCGAGACCGAGCTGGCGGAACTTCCGACTGTTCTCGGCGATCTTCTCGGTCGGGTAGTCGGCGTTACCGACCAGGATCTCCTGCGCGGTGAACATCACCTCGACGGTGTGCTCGTAGGCGCCGACGTCGAAGCTGCCGTCGTCGCCGAGGTAGCGCAGCAGATTGATGCTCGCCAGGTTGCACGCCGAGTTGTCCAGGTGCATGTATTCGGAACAGTTACGCACGACGGTCCCATTCACCACGTACGAGTGGTTCCGGGGCTCGGAGAGGTTGAAGGTGAGTTCCACGCCGTCGTCGACTCGCTCGCGCAAACGGACTGTCTCATCCGTCTCGTAGAAGTTGTGCGACGCCAGCAGCTTCTCGAGCTTCGCTGCCTTCCCTGACAGCTCGAATCCGATGTGGGTTCCGAATCGCGCGATCGAGCGGTTCGAGATCCGAAGGTCGAACATGGGTCCGGATTCGTACTCGACGGTCGAACCGTCCTTGCGGGTGTACGCGAGAGAACTCTTCGTGCTGCGCTGGGTCTTGTAGATCCTGCTGAAGACTCCGAAGGAGGACAGCAGTTTCTGTACACCTCGCAGCAGCTCGTCGGAGGCTGAGCCGAGGCCGACGTATCGGCTGTTCTCGCCGTCGTACACGCAACCGTCGGCATCGAAGAGACCGCGGAGAAACGCCGCCACCGCTTCGGGTGGCGCCTCGTAGACGGCCTCGGGTACGACCTTCTCCGACGACTTGCCGCGTGACACCCCGAGCGCCTCGAAAAAGCGCGCGATCACGCGCCGACTCTGGCGCAACTGCACCGTTGCGTTGGCCTGTACGGACGGCTTCGACGGCGCACCGTCGTTCATCTGTGCCGCGAGCTCACGATGGCCCGGAAGGATCTCATCGACTTCCTTGTCGCTTCCGTAGACCGTCGTGACGACGTCGCCGGAGATGCACCCGTCTCCGACCAGCCAGCCCAGGTAGTGAGCGAGTCCCACCGACCACTTTTCAGGCAGCTGGAAGCTCCGCGACAACTTGTCGCCGCGCCCCGCCAACGCGAACAGCCGCGCTGTAGCCGGAATCGACGCGCCGGCAGCCGATGCCTCCGCGGGAACGTTGAGGATCTTGACCTCGTCGTCGCCGGTGAGTTCTAACGCCTCCACGTAGCCACGGTTCGCCGTGAAGATCCTGTGGCCCGGGGTGCAGCGCAGTTCCATGCCGTTGGAGAAACGAAGCTTCACGATCTCGTTGAAGCCGGTGACCATGACCGCCTCGGGCCGGGTGACCTCGACACGTTCGGCCGGTGCGTCAGTGTTCGTGGCGTCATGGGTGAAGATCCCGAAGGTTTCACCTGCGGCGGAGCGGCGTACGACATCAGCGATCCGGATGAGGCCCTTGTCGGTGTGCACACGCTGATCGCCGGGGAAGCACGGGTTGCTGGCGTTGATCGGGCCGGTGTTGGACGCCGTGTGCCACCGGTTGATCGTGGTGTCGAACTGCATCCCCGGATCCGCGCACTGCCACGAGGCCTCGGAGATCTGGCGCATCAGGTCGCGGGCGCGCACGGTCTTGACCGGCTCTCCGTCGAGAACGGCGCGCAGCTCCCAGTCGGCGTCGTCGACCACAGCCTGCATGAACTCGTCGGTGACGCGCACCGAGTTGTTGGCGTTCTGGTACTGCACGGAGTGTGAGTCGCGGCCGTCGAGATCCATGTCGAAGCCGGCCTCGCCGAGCGCACGCGCCTTCTGCTCCTCGCGCGCCTTGCACCAGATGAACTCCTCGACGTCGGGGTGCTCCGCGTTGAGGATCACCATCTTGGCTGCCCTACGGGTCTTCCCTCCGGACTTGATGGTTCCGGCCGAGGCGTCGGCGCCGCGCATGAAGCTCACGGGTCCGCTGGCGGTGCCGCCGCCCTTCAGCCCTTCCACCGACGAGCGGATGTTCGACAGGTTGATTCCCGAGCCGGAACCGCCCTTGAAGATGATCCCTCCTCGCGGTACCAGTTGAGGATCCCGTCCATCGTGTCGTCGACGGCGAGGATGAAACAGGCTGACGCCTGCTGGGGGACTCCCCCGACGCCGATGTTGAACCACACGGGCGAGTTGAACGCCGCGTGCTGGTTCACGAGGATGAACTTCAGTTCGTCGCGGAAGGCCTCCGACTCCTCGGTCGACGTGAAGTACCCGTCGCGCTCACCCCATCCGGTGATGGTGTCGGCGACGCGGTCGATCACCTGGCGTAGCGACCACTCGCGTTCGGCCGTGCCGAGCGTGCCGCGGAAGTACTTCTGGGCGACGATGTTCGTGGCGTTCTGCGACCAACCGGTCGGGAACTCCACACCCGGCTGGAAGAACGCGTCGGTGCCGTCCTTGTGGTTCTGGATCCGCGCGTCGCGCCGCTCCCACTCGAGCGTCTCGTAGGGATGGACGTCCGCGGTGGTGTAGCGGCGCTTGATCCCGATCCCCATCTGCTCCGGCGCGATTGCCATTCCGGCTCTCCCCCTCCTCGACCACAACATATTGTGGTCGCCTCAACCGACGACACAAGGTAGTGGTGAATTACAGCACTGCGATTCGGTCCGTGTCAACGGACACCCCGACCGAGAACCGCAGGTCAGCGACCGTTCGCGAAGGTTCGCATTCGTGCAGCGACGCACATGCATCGGGCCGTTCCCCGACACAGTGATCTCACGGCTCCCCGACCCGTTTGTCCACGACCAGCGCGCCCGCCTCGACCCTCGCCTCCTGGTTCGGTCCGAGAGTCGTCTCTCCCGCCTGGGCGAAACCCGCCTCGCCGGTACGCACGACCGTTCCGTCGGGAAGGGCCAGGCCCGCGAACCCGTCGAGCGTCTCCCCCGTCGGGAAGAACGACCGTGACCTGGCTCGCCTCGGCGAGGCGCAGTTGGTTCGGCTCGTGAGCGGCCTGAGCTATCGACCAGACGAGCAGGGCGGCGACGAGTGCCAGCGCCAGCATCGTCCCGTACGACATTTGTCGCGCACGCGCGCCGAGACGACGGAACGGACCGGAACCCACGGGATTCAGCGCCGGGGTCTGGACTTGGGTGCGGTGGTCTTCTGGAGCAGCGTGACCTCACGCTCGAAGTCCTCGACGCCCTCGAACCCCTTGTACACCGAGGCGAAACGCAGGTATGAGACCGGGTCGAGCGCCTTCAGGCGCTCGAGGACGGCCAACCCGATCTCCTGCGACGTGACCTCCGGGCCTTCACCGCGCAGCACCTCTTCGATCTCGAGCGCCATCGCTTCCACGGTGGCGTCCTCGACCGGCCGACCGGTCACGGCGTGACTGATCCCTGCCACGAGCTTCTCGCGCGCGAACGGAACGTCCTCCCCGGAGCGCTTGAGGACCCGCAGGGGCTGTTCCTCGAGGCGTTCGTAGGTGGTGTAGCGCCGAGTGCACTGGGCGCACTCGCGACGGCGACGGATCGCCTGACCGTCCTCGGCGAGACGTGAGTCCACGACCCGGTCTTCGACTCCACTGCAGTAGGGGCACCGCACCCGCCCCACGCTAGCCACTGCGCGGGGCACCATGAGGGGCACCGTGAGGGGCAGCGTGAGCAGTTCGGTGCGGGACCGTGGGAAGCAGGATGCCGGGGCGTCACAGCGAACCGCTCGACGCCCACCGGCCCGGGGGACGGGACCGGCGGACGCCGACGTGCGGCTCGCCTTCGCGATCTACGGGGCGGTCCACGGAGGCGACGTACGGGCGCGCGACCTGCGGGACCCCTCGGTCGGCCCTAGGGGCTGAGCCAGGTGATGGTCTCGCCGGGCGACACGGCGCTGGTGCCGCGTGCGGCGGCGAGGGCGTCGACCACGGGGCGGGGATCGACGCCGGGGGCCACCCGCTCGGCCACCTCCCAGAGGGTGTCGCCCGGTTCCACGACGTAACTGGAAGCGGAGGGGGCGGGGTCCGAGACCGGGAGGGCGCCGCCCGCCACGCTCACGAGTCGCCCGGCGCCGACGAGCATCCCGAGTGCCAGCAGCGTCGCCACGGCCCTGCGGCGCCAGAGCACCGCCGACCGCACCTTCCTGGCTCTCGTCGAATGGGCCGCTCGGCGATGGTCACGGATGTCGGTGACGGGGGCGAGGGCCGGGTGGGGTGCGCGGGGTCGTTCGAGGGTGGGGATCCCGCCGTGGGGCTCGTAGGTGATCGCTGCCATGGTGTGACTCCTGTTTGCTGTTTGCTGTCGGCTCTCTGCTCGCATGTTTCCTGTCGGTGATGGGCCGAGCCCCACGTCCCTTTCGGGATCGCCCCTCGGCGCCGCCACCGGCGTTCTGTCCAACGGACCGACTCCCGAATCGGCCGGTCCGACCGGCTCTCATCGAAACACCCGGGTGTGACACTCACCACGGCCCGCTGATCCGAACGCGTGTTCGTATACAACACCGAACACCTGTTCGCTGTCAAGTCCCCATCGAACAAATGTTTGCCCCGAACACCTGATCGTGTTACGGTGCCTCCGTTCCACCTCAACAGCCCAAGAGCACCAGGGAAACGGCCCAAGAGCACGGGGAGTGGCGAGATGTCGCAGGCAGCACCCGATCTGACGGACCGGCAGCGCCAGGTCCTCGAGTTCGTCGACAGCGAGGTGCGCACCCGCGGCTATCCCCGAGCGTGCGGGAGATCGGTGAGGCTGTGGGGCTGTCCTCCAGCTCCACCGTGCACGCCCACCTCGCCGCCCTCCAGGACAAGGGGTACCTCCGGCGCGATCCCACCAAACCCCGTGCCATCGAGGTGGCGCTCGAGCCGAGCTCCGGCGCCGCGGTGGAAAGGCGTCCGGTGCGCCACGTGCCCCTGGTCGGCGACATCGCGGCGGGTACGGGTGTGCTCGCCGCCGAGAACATCGAGGAGAGCCTTCCCGTCGCCGAAGACCTCACCGGCGGCGGCGAGCTCTTCATGCTGCGCGTGCGCGGCGATTCCATGATCAGGGCCGGGATCCACGACGGCGACCTGGTCGTCATCCGCTCCCAGAACACCGCCGACAACGGCGACATCGTGGCCGCCGGTATCCCCGGCGACGAGGCGACGGTCAAGACCTTCCTGTCGCGACGCAACAAGATCGTGCTGCGCCCGGAGAACGACGATCTCGAGGAGATGGTGTTCGACCCCGACGAGGTCACCATCTACGGACGCGTCGTCACCGTCATGCGGCGCCTGTAGCGACGCCCGCCCGAGTCAGCCCGACGGAGCGCTCAGCCCGACGGATCGCTCCGGTCGATCCCGAGGAACCACGCGAGCACGCGGTGGGCGCCCTCCAGAGACGCGCTGTCCACCCGTTCGCCCGCGGTGTGCGAGAGCTCGGGGTCACCGGGCCCGAAGTTGAGCGCCGGCACACCGTGCTCGGTGAAGCGCGCCACGTCGGTCCAGCCGAGCTTCGGCCGAACGGCGAGGTCCAGGGTTCCGACGAACTCGGCCACCAACGGGTCCGACAACCCCGGAGGCGCCGCCGGTGACGCGCTGACGACCGTGACGGAGTCGGCCTCCTCGAGCATCGACGTCGTCTGGGCCACAGCTTCATCGAGCGACGGCCCCGGCGCGTAGCGTCGATTGACCACCACCGTGCACCGGTCGGGAACGACGTTGCGGGCCACGCCACCGCCGATCTCCACCGCCTGGAGCGATTCGCGGAACTCGAGCCCCTCGACGACGACCGTGGGAGCCTCGTGAGCGTCGAGGCGTGCGAGCAGATGCCCGGCACGGTGCACGGCGTTCTCCCCCCTCCAGGGCCGCGCGGTGTGTGCTCGGGCGCCCTCGAAATCCGTGCGCAGGTGAATCGTGCCCTGGCAGCCTGCCTCCACCCACCCGTCGGTGGGCTCCATGAGAACAGCGAGGTCGGCGGCCACGAGATCGGGCCGTCGGGAGAAGAGATCCCTCAGGCCGTTGTGCTCCTCGGCGATCTCCTCGGCCACGTAGAAGACGAGGGTGAGGTCGTGCTGCGATGCCGCGGCTTCTTCGGCGAGGCGCAACATGACGGCGAGTCCACCCTTCATGTCGGAGGCCCCGAGACCCCGAAGCGTGTCGCCGTCGCGGCGTCCGGGGAGGTTCCCGTTCTCGGGCACGGTGTCGAGATGGCCACCGATGAGGACGCGACGTTCGCGGCCGTTGTCCGTTCGGGCGACGACGTTGTCGCCCACCCGCTCGACGGCCATCGTCCCGCCGTGCACCTCGAGGCGTGCCTGCACCGCGTCGGCGAGCTCACGTTCGTCGAGACTGACCGACGGCACCGCCACGAGTGCCTCGGTGAGTGCCATGAGATCGTCGGCGGGAAGATCCCGCACGGCGGCCGCAGCGTCCGTGGTGGAAGGCGTCACGGCGCCACGCCGTGCTCTCGCAGGACGGCTTCGAGCTTCAGCTTGTCGTGCTCCTCACCCTCGGCGAGGTAGCGAAGGATGAGCACAGAGGGCAGGCCGAAGGTTCCGCCGGCGAACTCGCGAGGCCGCGTCGCGGAAATGGCGATGGCACGCTCGGGGATGTCTCCTTTCGCCACCGTCTCGCCTGTCTCCGAGTCGATGACCGGTGTCGACGACGTGAGGATGACACCGGCGCCGAGCTTGGCGCCGCGTCGCACGCGCGCCCCCTCGACCACGATCGAACGCGAGCCGAGGAAGGCGTCGTCTTCAATGATGACAGGCGCTGCCTGGGGTGGCTCCAGAACACCACCGATCCCAACGCCTCCCGAGAGGTGCACGCGCTCACCGATCTGGGCGCAGCTCCCGACTGTGGCCCAGGTGTCAACGAGCGTGTCTGCGCCGACGTGCGCGCCGATGTTGACGTAGGAGGGCATCATCGTGACCCCGCGGGCCAGGAAGGAACCCCGTCGTGCCGACGCGCCCGGGACGACGCGCACGCCCGACGCTGCGTAATCGGACTTCAAAGGGAGCTTGTCGGCGTACTCGAAGGGCCCGACCTCGATGGTCTCCATGTCGGACAGGCGGAACAGCAACAACACGGCCCGCTTGGCCCAGTGGTGGACCACGACCTCGCCGTCGACCACCTCGGCGGCGCGGGCTTCGCCCGCGTCGAGCATGCCGATGGCCTCGTCGACCGTGGTACGGGCCTGCTCGATCGGCATCACGGCGGTGACGTCATCGCGGGCTTCGTAGAGCGCGTCGATGGTGGCTGCGAGCTCGGTCACGGGACTCCTTCGAATCGGACGGTGGGTCAGCGTATTGCGGCGGCGCGGCGCGGACTAGGCCCCGAGGCGGGCGAGGCCCTCGGCCAGGCGTTCCGCAGGGTGGACGAGTGCCAGGCGGACATGGTCGGCACCGGCGGGTCCGTAGAGATCACCGGGGGCCACGAGCGTGCCGGCTTCGGCGAGACGCCCGGCCACCTCCCAGCCGTCGTCGGTCCCGTCATCTGAGCGCAACCACAGGTAGAAGGTCGCCGTTCCCCCGTCGTGGAGGAGCCCGAAGGGCTCGAGCGTCTCCAGCACGACCGCGCGGCGCTCGATGTAGAGGCGGCGCTGCTGGTCGACGTGAGCGTCGTCCCCGAGCGCCGCTGCGGCGGCAGCCTGGACAGGTGCCGGGACCATCAACCCGGCGTGCTTGCGAACCAGACCGAGATACTCCACGAGGTCGGGATCGCCGGCCACGAAACCTGCGCGGAGCCCGGCCATGTTGGATCGTTTGGAGAGTGAGTGGACCGCCAGAACGCCCTCGGAGCCGGCGCTCAGCACGGTGGCCGGTGCCGGATCGGAGCCGTCCATCCCGGTGAACTCGACGTAACACTCGTCGCTCGCCACCGTGACGCCATGCGAGCGCGCCCACTGCACCGTGGTGCCGAAGCGGGCCTCGCTCTCCGCCGAACCGGTGGGATTGCCCGGTTGGTTGACCCACAGGAGCAACGCCCGGTGAGCGTCGTCGGGAGCGACGGTCTCGAGGTCGAGGTGCCAGTCGTCGGTGAGTTGCACCGGTACCGGTCGAAGACCGGCGAGTGTGGCTCCCATGGCATAGGTCGGATACGACACGGCCGGGTAGAGAACCGTGTCACGTTCGGGGTTGCGGAGGTGGAGCATCCTCGGCAACGAGGCCACGAGCTCCTTCGTCCCGACGCAGGCGATCACCGCGTCGGGCTCGACCGTGACGCCGAGGCGCCGTTCCATCCACTCCGCCGCGGCGGAGCGAAACACCTCGGAACCGATCGAGGGCGGATAGCCGGGCGTGATTCCGGCCTCGAGGACGACCCGCACGACGCCCGGCACCGGATCGGTGGGCGATCCGACCGAGCAGTCGAGGATGCCGCCGGGTGCCACCTCGGCGAGACGTCGGAACGCGCCGAGACGGTCGTGGGGATATGGCGGAGGAACGAACCCGGTGACCGGCGCCATCGCTGCGAGCCTACCCGCCACCGCAGGCGCCGACGCACGAGGTCATCGGATCGAAGCTCGCGTCACTCAGTTGACGGCGAACTCGGCGAAGCGACCCAGGTCTTCGGGCGCGAGCCGGGCACGCACCGTCGTGGCGCCATCGTCATGGGTCGCCAGCAGCACCTCGCCCGAGCGGTGCAATGCCGCCATCACGTCGCCACGCTCGAAGGGAACGCGTAGCTCGAGAACCTGATGACGTGCACGTAGCATCGACGTGATCCGCGCCGTGAGCTCCGCGAGACCCGTGCCCGTGACGGCCGACACCGCGCACGCCGACTCGGCGCGCACGATCTCCGTCACAGACCTGGAGTCGGCGATGTCGGTCTTGTTGACGACGACGAGTTCGGGGACCTCGTCGGCTTGGATCTCGGCCAGCACTTCTCGGACCGCGGCGATCTGAGCAGGCGCGTCGGGGGCCGAACCGTCAACGACGTGGACGAGGAGGTCCGCCTCTGCGACCTCCTCGAGCGTCGAGCGGAAGGCCTCCACCAACTGATGGGGCAGCTTCTGCACGAACCCCACCGTGTCGGAGAGAACGATGGTCTCGCCGCCGGGAGCGACGAATCGGCGGGTGGAAGGATCCAGGGTCGAGAAGAGCTGGTCCGCCACGAGGGCTTCTGACCCGGTCAGGCGGTTCAGCAACGTGGACTTGCCGGCGTTCGTATAGCCCACGAGTGCTACCGCGGGTATGGCGTTGCGACGCCGGGCCCTCCGTTGCGTCGCCCGGGTCCTCCCTAGCCTGGTGAGGTCTCCTTCGAGGTGGGAGACACGGCGCAGGATCCGTCGACGGTCGGTTTCGAGCTTGGTCTCACCCGGACCACGGGTGCCGATTCCCGCACCCAGTCGGCTGAGCTCGACCCCCCGACCGCGCAGTCGTGGCAGGCGGTACCGGAGCTGAGCGAGCTCCACTTGGACCATGCCCTCCTGACTGGAGGCGTGCTGGGCGAAGATGTCGAGGATCAGCGCGACCCGGTCGACCACGTCGACAGCGCAGGCCTTTTCCAGGTTCACCTGTTGCGCGGGCGAGAGCTCGTCGTCGACGATGACGAGATCGATGTCGTCCGCAGCACAGCGGGTTGCCAACTCCGCCATCTTCCCCGAACCGACGTAGCTCGCCACGTCGGGCGTGTCACGACGCTGCAGGACGGAGCCGACCGGTTCGGCACCCGCCGTGGTCGCCAGGAGCGCCAGCTCGTCGAGGGATCGCTCCGCCACCACCACGTCACGCTCGGAAGCGACCGCCACGAGAAGCGCTCGCTGTTCGATGACGTCGAGGTCGGTTTCGGTGGCGGTGAGGCGGCGGCGGCCGCGGTCCTGATGGGAGCGGCTCATCACGGTGCGATCGTCTCGGGATCCACCGTCACGTCGAAGACGTGGCGTACGGGTCCACCGAGGCGGATGGTGTCGCCGACGTTGACACGCAGCGTGCCGCCCCGCACCACGACATCGAGCTCGGCATCGGTGAGCCCGCGTCGATGGGTGACCGCCGCGGCGGCACAGGCACCCGTCCCGCACGACAGGGTCTCCCCCACCCCACGTTCGAAGACGCGCATCCGCAGCGCCCGGCGGTCGGTGATCGCCACGAACTCGACGTTCGCGCCCCCCGGAAACCGGGGATCGGTCGAGAGCCGCGGGCCGTGGCTCTCCACGCGGGCGGCGTCGGGGTCGTCGACGAGGAGAACCCAGTGAGGATTGCCCATCCCCACGGCATCACCGCCGTACTCGGTGCCGTGGAACGTCGCCGTCAAGCCGAACGGTGAACGCCCCGAGACCGGAATCGCTCCCGGAACGAACGTCGCGGGACCCATGTCGACCGTGGCGCCGACAACTGCGCCGCTCCCGTCGCGTTCCAGTTCGACGGTCCGGCGGCCACCGCCGGTGTCGACGATGAGCTCGTCGCCGCGGACCAGACCCTCACGGTCGGCAACCCACGCGAGGGTCCGCATGCCGTTGCCGCTCATCTCTGCGACACCTCCGTCGGCGTTGCGCAGGACCATGGCGGCATCCGCTCCGTCGTCGCCGTCGACCAGAGTGATGAAGCCGTCGGCGCCGACGCCGCGGTGACGGTCGCAGAGGCGCTCCACATCGGCCGCGTCGGGACGCCAACCGTCGCCGAGTGCGACGAGCACCAGGAAGTCGTTTCCGGTGGCGTGGAGCTTGGACAACTGCAGAGGTGTCATTCCTTCCAGGCTGCCAGGAGTGCGGGGGCCAGCGCCTGCGGATTGTCGGATGTCCCCCACCAGGTCACTCGCGGGTCACGGCGGAACCACATGCGTTGGCGACGGGCGAAGGAGCGTGTGCGCCGGGCGATCGTGTCGAAGACGGAGTCAGTCGGCACATCGCCGGCTTCGAGTGCTACCGCTATGTCGGCGTAGCCGATCGCCTGTGCGGCAGTGTGACCGAGCCCGCCCGGCGCGGCGAGGAGTTCGCGTACCTCGTCGACGAGGCCGGCCTCGCGCATCACCCGCACCCTTTCGTCGATGCGCCGGGCGAGGAACTGACGCGGCAACCAGATGCCGGCGAGGCGCACGGGGAACACGCTCGGACCGAAGCGCGAAACGCCCGGCCCGTACGACGAGAACGGTCGGCCGGTGGAAAGCGTCACCTCCAGGGCACGAACGATCCGTCGCCGGTTGTGTTCATCGATCCGCGAGGTGGCGAGGGGGTCGAGATCCGCGAGGCGCGCGTACGCACGGCCGAGCCCTCCCGGTTCGGCCGTCTCTGCTTCGAGACGGGCACGCAGTTCGAGGTCCTCACCGGGGAACTGCAGGTCATCGATCACCGCCTGCACGTAGAGACCGGTCCCGCCGACCAGAAGCGCTCGGTGGCCCCTGGCTTCGATGTCGGAAACGGCCGACCGTGCAGCGTCGCGGAAGCACACGACCGACCAGGCTTCGTCGGGATCGGCGACGTCGAGGAGATGGTGCGTGATTCGTGTGCGCTGCGCAGCGTCCGGTTTGGCGGTCCCGATGTCCATGCCACGGTAGATCTGCATCGAGTCCATGGAGACGATCTCGACGTCTCCGAGAGCTTCGGCGATCTCCATGGCGAGAGACGACTTCCCCCGACGCCGTGGGACCGACGAGAGCAAGATGGGTCCGCGGCTCCCCTGTCACATCCGCGCCACCCGCGTCGGGATCATCCGCCCACGACAGGTATCAGCCGTCGTCGCGCGGCATCGGGGCCCTCGCGGCCGTCACGTCGCCGTTCATCGCCGGCTACCACCGTTCCTCGCAGCCAGTGCGACGCCGCGTGCTCGATCCGAACATCGAGATAGCCGCCGGTGACGAGATCGGGCACGTCAGCGGCACGGAAATGGACGAGCTTGTTCTGGCGTGTACGCCCGCTCCACATCTCCGGGTCCTTCTTGGACGAACCCTCGACGAGGATCTCTTCCACACGCCCGATCCGCGCAGCGTGCAACGCGCTCCCGTGACGCTCCAGGACCGCCGTGAGTCTTTCCATGCGTTCCCCGGCGACCTCTGCAGGAACGAAGTCGTCGGTGAGTTCGGCCGCCTCGGTACCGGGACGTGGCGAAAAGACGAACGTGAACGCGGCGTCGAAGCGAGCCTCCTCAACGGCAGCGAGAGTCCGTGCGAAGTCGTCCTCGGTCTCACCGGGGAAGCCCACGATGATGTCGGTCGTGACGGCGAGATCGTCGATACCCGCACGGGCCGCTGCCAGCCGGTCGAGATACCGCTGCGCGGTGTAGCCGCGGTGCATCCGGGCCAGGATCCGGTCGCTTCCCGACTGGAGCGGAAGGTGCAGGTGTTCGCACACAGCCGCGCTGTCGGCCATCGCCTCGATCGTGTCGGCGCGCAGGTCCTTCGGATGCGGCGAGGTGAAGCGGACTCGCCGGATCTGCGGTATGGCGTCGACCGCCCGCAGGAGGTCGGCGAATCGCGGCGAATACCGACCGGCGCCGAGGTCGCGACCGTAGGAGTTGACGTTCTGACCGAGAAGCGTCACCTCGCTGACGCCGTCGGCCGCGAGCACCTCGACCTCGTGGACGATGTCGCCCATCCGTCGGCTGACCTCCCGACCGCGCACTGACGGGACGATGCAGAACGCACAGTTGTTGTCACAGCCGATCTGGATGGTGACCCAGGCGGAGTGGATGGTTTCGCGCCGGGCCGGCAACGCCGAGGGATACGCCTCGTGCTCCTCGAGGATCTCGATCAGTGGACCTTCCGAGCGGGACCGCTCCAGCAAGACCGGTGCGCTCGCCAGATTGTGGGTGCCGAAGACCACGTCGACGTGACCGGCGCGCTCGAGGATCGTCTCGCGGTCCTTCTGCGCGAGGCAGCCCCCGACGGCGATCTGGAGGTCGGGCCGCTTCTCCTTGAGGACCTTCAGGCGGCCGAGCCTGCCGTAGAGCTTGTTGTCGGCGTTCTCCCGGATGCAGCAGGTGTTGAGCACGACGACGTCGGCATCGTCCACCGAGTCGGTGTGCTCGAGGCCCGCCTCGCCGAGCACACCCGCGAGCCGCTCCGAGTCGTGCTCGTTCATCTGGCAGCCGAACGTCTCGACGTGGTAGCGGCGCATCGTGCCGCCAGTCTACGGACGCGAGTGCGGCCCTCCGAGAAGGGCCGCACCGTCGAAACCGCTCTGCGGCCGAGGCGTTACGGCAGCACGTCGTGGACGATCACGATCTCGCCGTCCCCGGGTGCACCGGCCCGGGCCTGGGCATCAGGCTCCAGGCTGCCGGCGGCCATCCACTTCAGGCCGTTCTTGTCGCCGGAGCGGTAGTCGCCTGAGTGCGACCCACCACCTGAGTGCATCGTCTGCAGCTCACCGCCGTAGAGGCTGTTGTAGTGAGCGAGGTTCAGTGCGTGGCCCAGTTCGTGCATGACCGTGGTCGAGAGCACGAGATCGGAGGCCTGAACGATGTGCTCGTCGAGAATCGCGATCCGACCGGACAACACACGATTCCCCGAAGCCGTCGACACGCCACCGCATCCGACGACATTCGCACCCGGGCAACCGATCGCGGCCATCTCGGCAGCCGTGACGATGCTGACCGTGATCGTCCCCGTGGGGGCAGCATCGGAAAAAGCGCCGTGAAAGAGCGAGTTGACGCCGGGGAAGTCGAGCCCGGTGTGGAAATCGAGCTGGTATGCGGCGCCATTGAGGACCGGATCGAGTCGCTGGCGCAGAAGCGACATCCGGAGATCCGACGGCGGGGCGTACTCGACCGACAATCCGTAGCCCTGTGCCCGCAGCCTCTGATAGCTCGCACTCGTTCGGGCGAAGCCGTCACCGTCACCGGTCGGCGGGTTCGGCCCTGGCGGCCCACTCGGTATACAGGCAGGGAGGAGCGCCAGCGCCGCAACGGCGAGGGCGGCGAGCTTGCGGGTCGGACGAGTCCGTACGATCTTCATGAACGCTCTCATTCCGTGGACAGTGCGAGAATGCCTGATTCCTAGCAACTCATCAGGTTCGGTGCAACTCGATGTGATAACGACGATGCGGCGCGTACGCCCCGATTCCGTCCCCCCTTTATGTCCGAGCCGAGGGGCTTCCGGGCGACACCCCGGCGACACCTCGTTGCGACGCTGTGGCGCAACGGTTCTACGGCGTGGCCACCGCCACGAGATGAACCGAGTCACCCTCGCGCGCCGCGGCCTGGTTCAGACTCCCCGCCGCCATGTACTTCAGGCCGTTGATGTCGCCGTGGCGATAGTCGCCGGTGTTTGCGCCACCAGTGGGATGCATCGTCTGGAGACCGCCCTGGTACGGATCGTGCTTGTGAGCGAGGTTCAGGGCATGGCCCGCCTCGTGCAGAATCGTGGTCTTCAGGTGGTAGTCGCTGGCGCTGGCGATGTGGCTGTCGAGGATCGCGATGCGACCCGACAGTACGCGGCCGCCGCTGTATTTCGCGACGCCCCCGCACCCAATGACGTTCGCTCCCCCGCAACCGTTCACGCCGGCCATCTCGGCGGCTGTCACGATCGAGACCGTGATGACGCCGTCCGGTGGAACGTCCATGAAACCGCCGTTGAACGGTGTCGTGCTACGCGAAAACGGCAGACCTGTATGCCACTGGAGGTGTGAGGAGGCGTAATCGAGATCCGACGCCACGGCGTTCCTCAGATTCGCGGGCGCCGACCCGTCGAGTCTGAACTTGTAGCCGCCGGCCCTGAGGAGATCCACCCCTCCCGTGGTCCTGTTGAATCCCACCCCGTCGGCCGTGGGCGGCACCGTCGGAACGGGTGGAGTGCAGGCCGCCAGGACCACAAGGACCGCGATGGGAATGGCGCGGTAACGTCGAACAAGACGGAGCATGGTCTTCGCCATGGAACTCGATCCTCTCAAAGGCGGCGCTATGCAGTACTTCTACACCCACACGCCACTCCACGTAAAGTGGGAGTAAAGGACCAAAGGAACCCGTGGATCTCAGCGCCGGCGACCTGGCCGTCTTGGCGACGGTCGTATTCGCCGGTGGACTGGCCCAGGGCACGATCGGCATGGGTGTGGGGATCCTCGTCGCCCCGGTCCTGTCGATCGTCGAGCCCTCGGCGGTGCCCGCCACGATCATCTTCCTGGCGTTGCCGCTGACCGTCATCATGTCGATTCGCGAGCGCGCCCACATCGACGTGCGCGGTTTCTGGCTCATGACCATCGGTCGTGTGCCCGGGGTTGTCGGCGGGGTGTTGCTGGTCGTGGCCCTCTCCGGAAGCGCCATCACGATCATGTCGGGAACCGTGATTCTCGTTGCGGTGGCGCTCAGTGTCGTCGACGCCGCACCGCGCCCGACCGACGCCAACGTCTTCATCGCGGGCTCGGCGTCGGGCCTCATGGGTACGGCGGCCGGCGTGGGGGGCCCGCCCCTTGGGCTCGTCTACCAGACCCGCGAGCCCGCGGTCGTTCGCTCGACCTTGGCGATCTCTTTCATGGTCGGCACGGTCGTCTCGCTCGTCGGTCTCGGAATCGCCGGTGAGCTCGCCTGGTGGAAGCTCGAGTGGGCCGGGCTCCTGCTGGTCCCTCTCCTCGCGGGACTCGGCACGAGCTTCGTGCTCACGGCGCGCCTCCACACGCGTTGGTTCCGCCCGACCGTCCTCGCCTTCGCCGCCGTCGCGGGCTTCGCCGCCGTGATCCGCGGCCTGTCGTGAACGGAACCGCCTACTTCGAGTCGGACGCCTCGCTCGTCTCCACCTCGGCCGAGTCGGGCGACTCGGCCGCTTCCGCGTCGAGGTCGACCTCGCTCTCCACCTCGGTGCCGTCCTCGTCGATGCCGGAGGCCAAGCGGACCTTCTCGGTGATCTCCACCATCAGGTCGAGGTTCTCGGCGAGGAAGGCCTTGACCTTCTCCCGCCCCTGTCCGAGCTGCTCGCCCTCGTAGGTGAACCAGGCACCCGACTTCTTGACGATGTCGAGGTCGACGGCCACGTCGAGGAGTGCGCCCTCCCGGCTGATGCCGTGCCCGTACATGATGTCGAACTCCGCTTGGCGGAAAGGAGCGGCGCAGTTGTGCACGACGACGCCATCGGCCACGAAGTTGTGGAGTTCTTCGATCTCGAGGTCATACGTGGCACGCAGCTCCGCCGGTTCGATCGCCTGAATGCGGTCGAACCAGACCTCCTCCTCGAGGAGATCGCGCAGAAATCGGCTATCGAGCGCGTCTGCCAGGCGTTCGATTCGGTCGCGACGCAGGCGGCTCACACCCAGAACCTGTAGATACCCGCCTTGAGGATCGCCGGCCGGCTCACCGACGAGCTGTGCTGCGAGCGACGGAGTCACCCCGCGCCCCGGAGGTATGCGATGACCGGCTCGGTCTGGTTTTCCGCCAGATAGTTGGTCTGTGACCCCCGGTGCCGAGCAAGGGCCGAATCAGCGAGCGCCTCGACGAGTTTTCGTCCGCGTGGTCCCCACATCGGGAGAGCCTCGGCAAACCGTTGGATGTTGTCGATGCCGCTCACGCGTGTTTCCCATTTGGGCAGACTCCCCTGAACCCGCCGACCCTTGATGATGCTCGGGCGCTGCACGGTGGGGTCATAGACACGCACCGAGCTCCAGATACCGAAGCGGAGAAGCAGCCAGTGGACCTGATGGGCCAGCTGTTCCGAGGTTGTCGTGTAGCCACACCGCAGGCCACCCGTCTGCTCGCGGCTCACATAGCCGTCGCTCTCCAACAGTCCGAAGAGGAGGTTGGCGACGACCTCCCGGTCGATGTCGGGCTCGAAGAATGCCGCTGGAATTCGTTTTTCCGGAGCGAGATGACCCCAGATTCCGGCCCACCGGGCGAGTTCGAGGACGCCGTTGCGCTCCCCGGCGCGATGGGACATCGATGCTTCGAGACCACGACGACGTACCTTGCAGCCCAAATCTTGCGCGATTGCGCGCGCATCATCGTGCAGGGAGTCCTGGACGTTGATGAAGGAGATCGGTGTCTTGCCCCCGACGTAACCGTCGCCGATCAGGTACCCGATCAGCCGTGCATGGTCGGGCGGGACGGGTCGACTGTCACCGAACGTCCCGACACGGCGTGGGCGCGCGACACGGTCACCGGTGGTGAGTTCGCCGGCTTCTTGCCATCCATGATCGGTGAGAACGCGGTGATCCGGCGTGACCCGCAGGACGGTTCCGTCGCGGAGACGCAGCCCGATCGTCTCCTGCTCCCCCTGGTCCATCCGGCGGACGATCGAGCATCGGTGCATCCGGCCGCACTTGTCGGCCGCTGCCACCGTTCCTCCGACGTCATTCGACATCAGGTCTTCGATCTTGTGGGTGAGGCCCGTGCTCGGGTCGAAGATCTTCGTGCCGGCAGCGACGCACTTGTTCTTCACGACCTTGACCCGGGTGCGGTTCCCGATCACCTCGGTGCCGTCCTTCAGGCTCTCGATCCGGCGGATGTCGAGCCGCACCGACGAGTAGAACTTCAGCGCCCGACCACCGGGGGTGGTCTCAGGTGAGTTGTGCACCATCGTCCCGTCGACGAAGTAGTTGTGGGTCCCTTCGACCTCGAGGTCGAAGCGGTGCATGCTGCGGGTCGGGGGCTTGCGGTGCACCTCGACCACCGGAAGCGGCATGAGCTCCATGCGCGTGGGTGCCGTCACCGCTTCGACGGCGAACCTGCCTCGGTAAAGGGGGAGCAGCTTGTAGTCCATCGAGGGATGCACGAACGGTGCGATGAGAGCGTGCAGCTTGGCCGTCTCGTCCTTGGAGAAGACAAAGACCGCCTTACCGCCTCGCTCGATCAGCTTGGGAGCGATCCCCCACGTATCACGCAGGTGATCCGCCAGGCGCTGCCGGGTCGTCGGCTCCATCGCCTCGACACAGATGTCGGAACGTCCGCTGCCGTCGCGGGTTCTCTCCTGGACGCCCCTTCGCTCGGAGGGCGAACGTGCCGTCGTCCATGTACCAGAGGGCGAGCGAAAGCGGCGTGAGGCGCTTGAGGTAGTCGCCGTCGAACACCTTCTTCCCGTCGACGTACACCGCACGACGCAGCTCGGCGAGTTCGGGTAGCGGACGCACGTCGTGGAACACGACACCCCGACCGTTCGTGGAGCGGCTGGTGCCGATGTTGGCGAACAGCGAGGCCTTCCAATCGCAGTACTCGGCCTGCTTCGACCCGTGCCCGAGCCGGTAACGGGCCCCGTGACCCGAACGGGTAGGCGAGAGAGCACCGTCGCCCATCAGGCCACCGAGGATCGCCTCCCACTGGAAGTCGGACAGGGAGTGGGGCACCGCCTGAAGCACGCGGTCACCGACCGAGAGCTTCTGCGCTTCACGCCAACCGCCGGGAGTGCGGACCAGGTGGTTCGGTGTGGCGGCGAACTGCGAGCGGCCGTTGCCGCCCGGCTTCGCCACGGTGATCTGGAGGAACTCGTCGGTCGGCCCGTTGTCGAACCAGTTCACGACCTTCTTCGGCACGACCGCGTCCTGCTCGGGGTCGTAGGAAAGAACCTCGACCGGCATCCGCTGATTCACGATCTTGCCGATCTTCTCCTGTGTGCCGTCGGCAAGCGTGACCCGCGTGCCGTAGGAGAAGCATCCGAACATCACACCTATCTTTTCCCGCAGTTGGTTGATGAAGATCGCCACGGTGCGCGACTTGTTGAGGTTCGCCGTGAGCTTGCGCAACGCCTGGCTCATCAGGCGCGCCTGGAGACCCATGTGCGAGTCGCCCATCTCCCCCTCGATCTCGGCGCGGGGCACCAGTGCGGCGACCGAGTCGATGACGATCACGTCGAGGGCACCCGAACGCACGAGCATGTCGACGATCTCGAGGGCCTGCTCCCCCGTGTCGGGCTGGGAGATCAGCAGGTCGTCGACGTCGACACCGATGGCCGCGGCGTAGACAGGGTCGAGCGCGTGCTCCGCGTCGACGTAGGCACACACGCCACCGTTGCGCTGAGCCTCGGCCACGACGTGGGTGGCGAGCGTGGACTTCCCCCGACGACTCCGGTCCGTAGATCTCCACCACACGACCGCGCGGGAGACCTCCGACGCCGAGCGCCATGTCGAGGGAGAGAGCACCGGTGGGGATCGACTCGACCCCCACGTGACCCCGCTCGCCCAACCTCATGATCGAGCCCTTGCCGAACTGCTTCTCGATCTGGCCGAGTGCCATGTCGAGTGCCTTGTCGCGCTCCATGTCGTGTCCGCTCCTCACTGCCGGCTCGTGCGGCCGGTCTCGATCCGTCGGGGGAAGCTGTGTCCCGCAACCTAAGCGGCGGGTGTGACAACTACCGGTGAATCACATCATTGCAATTCGGATGGAGCCCACGATAGACCGAACACCTGTTCGGTACAAGGACCCTCGACGAGTGTCGGGGCCCTCTCTGGGGCCAGTACCCTGGTCTGCCTTGCGCAGCGCATCTCCCCCGTCCCCAGCCGACGGGACCGCCGCGCCCACGCCCGGCCGCTGCGGTCGCGGCGTCGGCGCCGTGTGGGCGCCATCACGGCCGGCCTGCTGGTCACCGCACTCCTGGTGGCCGCGGGCGGCACCGCGGCCACCGCTGAACGGAACAGCTCGGCATCGTCGGCCTCGGCGGCCACGGTCACCCCGGAGGCCGACCCGAGTGTGGCACCGTCCATCGAGCTCACCGGAGAGCTCCCCGTTCTCGAGCCACCCGAGCCTCCCCCCGCCCCCGAACCACCTCCGCCTCCTCCGCCACCCGTGTACCGCGTCGGCGATTCCGGGCCCGAGGTGAAGATGATCGAGCAGCGCCTCGCCGACCTGCGCTACGACGTCCAGAACGTCGACGGTGTCTACGACGAGACGACGTCCCACGCCGTGATGGCCTTCCAGAAGGTCCACGGTCTCGGGCGTGACGGCAGCACGGGTCCCGAAACCCTCGGGGTCCTGTCGAAGGCGAGCGGACTCCCCGACCCGATGGTCCCCTTCGGCTCCCCCGACCGCGTCGAGGTCGACGTCGAGCGCCAGGTCGTGTTCCTCTACCTCGGCGGCGAGCTCGCCAAGATCATCTCGGCGTCCACGGGCAGCCTCGAGATCTTCTGTGAAGGGGGGTCGTGTCGCCGGGCGGTCACACCCAACGGCGACTTCAGCGTCACCCGGCGCTACACGGGTTGGGAGAAGGGCGACCTCGGCAGGCTCTACAACCCGCTCTACTTCAACCAGGGCATCGCCCTACACGGCTCCGAGAGCGTGCCGGGCTATCCGGCGTCCCACGGCTGCGTACGCCTCCCGATGGCCACCGCCGAGTGGCTACCGAGCGTCGTGCCGAACGGCATGTCGGTCCACGTCCTCAACGCCTGAGCCGAGGATGAGCGTCGCAGGCATCCTGCGACGCCCGAGGCGAAGCAAGGGAACCTGAGCCGAGGATGAGCGTCGCAGGGAACCTGAGGAATCAGCCCCTGAGCGCGACCGACACCACCTCGTCGTGGACGGCGCCGTCGGGATGTGTCGTGGAGCGGTAGAGCACTATTCGGTCGGCTGTCCAGGACGGGCCGAATGGTGCGTCTCCGACGGAACCGATCATCTCCCGGGCGTCGAAAGCGCGGCGCGAGCGCGCGACCGTGAGGTGAGCAGCCGCAGGGTGGTCAGCTTCACCGAAGCCCCACGGCGCGACCGCGTCGTCGACGGCCCGGGCCAATCCGGCGAAGGCGTCGAACCCGTCGGGGCATCCCACCCACAGCGCACGGGAGCGCTGCTCGGTGGGGAACGCTCCCATCCCGGCGAGGCGCAGCGTGGGTGCCGGTCGGTCGCCGAGAGTGCCGAGCGCGTCGGAGACACCGTCGGGATCATCGACCCGCCCGAGGAACCGCAGGGTCAGATGCCACGACTCCCGTCGGGCCCACCGGAGCCCAGGGTGCTCGGTCCGCAGATGGTCGACCGTGCGGGCCACCGCGTCGAGCACAGGAGGTGGCGGCCGGATCGCCACGAACGCCCGAGCGAGTGCGCTCATTCCAGTGCGTCGAGGTGGCGTCGCAGGAGATCGAGCAGCGTGATCGCCGAGAACTGCCGGATGCGCTCGCGATCGCCGGGAAGCCGCGCGTCGAGGGCTGCGGTGGGAACACCCGGCACGCTCAGGCCGAACCACACCGTTCCCACGGGCTGACCGTCCTGTTCGTCGGGCCCGGCCACACCCGTGACCGAGATACCGACGTCGGCACCGAGCACGTCGCGCCACCGTCGGCGAGTTGCATCGCTGCATCGCCACTCACGACCTGCGGCGCTTGCACACCCAGAAGATCGCGCTTCACATCGGTCGAGTAGGCGACAACTCCGCCGCGGTAGACCGCGCTGGCGCCGGGAACAGCGGCGAGGCGGGCACCCACGAGCCCTCCGGTGAGGGACTCGGCCACACCGATCGTCCATCCGCGGTCGCGCAGCCGGTCGATCACCGCCGACTCCATCGTCTCGTCGTCGACACCGAACACGAGCTCACCCAGGATCGCCCGCAGCTCACGTTCCTCGGCGTCGACCAGCGCCGTGGCCTCCGCTTCGTCACTCGCCTTGGCGGTGACGCGTACGCACAGACCTTCGATACCCCGCGCGAGAAACGCGATCGTGGGGTTGCTCTGCGCGTCGACACGGTGGGCAATCGTCGCGGCGAGACCCGACTCGGACGTTCCCCAGGTCTTCACCGTGCGCGACACGATCGCGAAGCGTTCGCCGGACCGTTCCAACAGGGCGGGGAGCACGTGGTCGGTGATCATCGCCCGCATCTCGTACGGGACACCCGGGACGGCGTAGACGACCTTGTCGCCGAGTGGTGCGGCCAGCCCGGGTGCCGTACCGACCGGGTTCGGCAGAACGGCGGCTCCGTCGGGCACGTCGGCCTGTCGCAGGTTGTTCTCGGGCATCGCGCGATCCCGTGACGAGAACATCGCTGCGATGTGCTCCACGAGGTCGGGCCGTCGCACGAGACCGACACCCATGACGTCCGCGAGGGCGTCGCGGGTGAGGTCGTCGGGCGTGGGGCCCAGTCCCCCACACACGATCACGGCGTCGGCACCGGCGAGCATGTCGCGCAGCGCGTGGGCGAGCCGCTCGCGGTTGTCCCCGACCTGGCGGTGCTCGTAGCTGTCGATGCCGGCCGCGGCGAGCTGCTCGCCGATCCAGGTGCTGTTGGTGTCGACGATCTGGCCGAGCAGCAGCTCGGTACCGACTGCCAGGACCTCGCAGCGCACGACGGGCGCTACGCGGTGCTCTGGCGCCAGCCCTGACGGACGATGTCGGCACCGGAGATCAGGGTGATGGCGACGGCCACCCACAGGAACGCTGTCTGGAAAGTGGTGGCGTCGGCCAGCGGCGGCAAGAGCACGGAACCGACAGCCAGCAGTTGCACGCTCGTCTTGTACTTGCCGAGCCGCCGCGCCGGAAGGGAGATACCTCGGCGTCCCGCCAGACCGCGGTAGACGGAGATGAAGACCTCGCGACCCACTACGAGCACGACCGGCAACCAGGCGTAGTCGCCGCGCACGGCCAGAGCGAGGAACCCCCGACCGCCAGGAACTTGTCGGCGATCGGGTCGAGGAACGCACCCGAGCGGGTCGTGCCCTCGCGCCGGGCGATGTATCCGTCGAGGCCGTCGGTGATGCTGAGCACGAACCAGCCGGAGACGGCCAGCCAGCTCGCTCCGTCGTTCACGATCAGGATGAACAGCGGCACCGCGAGAACCATCCGCGTCATCGTGATGGCGTTGGCGCGCGTCGCCAGAGCGCCGGGGCCGAAGCGGGGCTCGCGCAGGTCACGCACGGTCAGGTGACCTCCGCCGGATCCGCATTGGCGGGATTGATCACGCGGGTGTCGAGATCGGGGCCGAGTGCTCCCGTGACCCGGGCCTCCACGAGATCTCCCGGAGCGAACTCTGGCCCCCTGATGGTCACGACACCGTCGATCTCGGGCGCCTCACGGTGCGTGCGACCCACCGCTGTCTTCACGGCTTCGTTCTCCACGACGGTCTCCGAAAGAACGGTATCGACGAGCACCGTCACGTCACGGCCGATGAGCGCCTCGCGGCGCGTCGCGGTGATCGGATCCTGGAGCTCGGAGCACTCGCGCAGGCGGGCGTCCGCGAGCGCAGCAGTCACAGGTTCCTCCATGTCGGCCGAGGGCGTGCCGTCTTCGGCCGAGTAACGGAAGAATCCGGCCCAGTCGAGGTGCGCCGCGTCGAGAAAGGCGAGGAGCTCGTCGTGGTCGGCTTCGGTCTCACCGGGGTGACCGAGGATGAACGACGAGCGGAACGCCGCGTCCGGCTCGTCGGCCCGGACGCGCTCCAACATCGCGAGGAAGAGGTCGCCGCTCCCCCAGCGTCGCATCGATCGGAGCAGCGGTGCCGACGCGTGCTGCAACGACAGGTCGAAGTACGGCACGGTCGTGTCGAGCTCCAGGACTGTGGAGATGAGGGGGTCGCGGACCTCCGACGGGTAGAGGTAGAGCATGCGGACGCGTTCCAGGCCGTGGGGACGCAGAGCGTCGAGTCGCCGCAGCAAGGGTTCGAGCGAGTGCGGCTCACCGACATCACGTCCGTACCAGGCGATGTCCTGGGCCACGAGGACGAGCTCGCGGACTCCGCCTTCCACCAAGTGGCGGGCTTCGGTCTCGATCGACTCGGGGGTTCGCGACCGCTGCCTTCCCCGGAAGCTCGGAATCGCACAGAAAGCGCAGGCGCGGTCACAGCCCTCCGCCACCTTGAGATACGCCCACGGGGCCCGGGGTGCGGGACGCGGGAGCTCGAGGAGATCACGGACACCGGCGGGACGTCGGCGAGACTCGACGGGACGGCGGACGAACTCCACCGGAGCGAGCCAACCCTCCCCCGCGAAGCCCACGACAGCGTCGACTTCGGGGAGTGCCGCGGCGAGTTCGTCGCCCGCGTGCTCGGCGAGACAGCCCGTGACCACCAGCCGTGATCCGGGCTTGCGGGCCTCGTCGAGAGCCAGGGTGACGTCGATGGACTCCGTGCGGGCCTCCTCCACGAAGGCACAGGTGTTCACCACGACCAGATCGGCCTCTCCCACCGAACCGGCGGGAACGAGGCCGTCGTCGAGGAGTGAACCGACGACCTTGTCGGAGTCGACGGCGTTCTTCGGACAACCAAGGGTCTCGACGAAAAAGCGCGCCGGAGCCTCGGCGGGCTCACCGGGGGTCACCCCCCGATTCTACGCCGGGTACGCCACGCGAGCGGAGTGTGCAGGGCGATGTGGCCAGAGCGCCGTTAGTGTGCGCCGTGGCGGATTCGCACGACCTCGGAGTCGGTGGAGGAATCGGGGCTGTGGTGGAAGAGACCGTGGAGTGCCCGTCCTGCGGAGCCGAGTACGTGGCGGGAACGCTCCAGTGCTCCGAGTGCCGCGTCGCGCTGGCTCGCGGGGCCCGCGAACCCGACGATGAGCATCCTCCGTTGATCGAGATGGGGAGTTGGCCCCGGGTCAATGCGATCCTCCTGCGCCGCCGTCTCGAGACGGCGGGCGTGTCGGTGTTCCTCGACCTCGGTGCGGGAACCGGCACGATCTTCGTGAGCGACGAACAGGCCGACTTCGCCGACGCCGTCATCCGCGAGGTCGACGTGGGAGACGTCTCGGCCACCAGCCTCGAAGACGCCCTCGACGAGCTCGACGACCACCTCGCCGCCGCCGGCGGACTGCTCGAGGAACTCCGCGCCCGGCTCGGCACTCGCGGTGAGGATCCGGAGAGCCCGTGAGCTGGGCAGCGTCGCCCGGCCGCCTCGCCCTCAACCAGCGAGAAAGCTCAGGCGTAGTCGACGGTGCGGGTTGTCGACGTTGGTGTCGACGAACACGACGCTCTGCCAGGTCCCGAGTGCCGGCTTGCCGTCGAGGACCGGCACGGTCACCGACGGGCACACGATCGCCGGGAGGAGATGATCGGCGCCGTGGCCGGGTGAGCCGTGGGCGTGACGGTACCGGTCGTCGCGGGGCAGCAGACGTTCCAACGCGTCGAGCAGATCGGGTTCGGAGCTCGCCCCGGTCTCCATGATGGCGACACCGGCGGTGGCGTGGGGCACGAAGATCTGGCACAGCCCGTCACCACGGCCTCCGCAGAAGTCCACCACGTGATGCGTGACGTCCACGATCCGCTCGTCACGTGTGGAGATCTCGATGACGTAGGAGTCCATTCCTCCCCGATCCCCCATGATGCGTCCGTAGAGTCCGCATGGCGCGCGCCACGGACGCATCAAGATCTAAACGCGCTCGCGCATCTCGTCGAGCTCCTCGACGGTCATGAGCACCGAGCGGGCCTTCGAACCCTCGGACGGCCCGACGATGCCGCGACGCTCGAGGAGATCCATGAGGCGCCCGGCGCGGGCGAAGCCGACACGCAGCTTGCGCTGGAGCATGCTCGTCGAACCGAGATTGCTCCGAACCACGAGGTCGAGCGCCTCGTCGAAGAGATCGTCGCCCTCGACGTCGCCGTCGCCACCGGCACCGGCCTCCCCGGCTTGTCGTCAGCGATGCCCTCCACGTAGTCGGGAGCGTCGACCTGGCGCTTCCAGTGGGCCACCACCTTGCGGACTTCGGCTTCGGTGACCCAGGAGCCCTGCACGCGCTGCGCGCGGCTCTCGGACGCCGTCATCATGAGCATGTCGCCCTGGCCCACGAGCTTCTCGGCACCCATCTGGTCGAGAATGACCGCGAGTCGGCGCTGCTCGTCACCGAGAACGCGAGGCGGCTCGGCACGTTCGCCTTGATGACGCCGGTGATCACGTCGACCGACGGTCGCTGCGTGGCGATGACGAGGTGGATCCCCACGGCGCGCGCCATCTGGGCGATCCGGCAGATGCTCGCCTCGACGTCGCGCGCGGCGACCATCATCAGGTCGTTGAGCTCGTCGACGATCACGACGATGAACGGAAGCCGCTCGAACGTCGTACCGCTGACGTCGTCCTCTCCCAGATCACCGGAGTCGATCGCCGCGTTGTAGCCGGTGATGTCGCGCACGCCCGCCCGGGCGAGCAGTTCGTAGCGCATGTCCATCTCGCGTACGGCCCAGCTCAGGGCGTTCGCGGCCTTCTTCGGGTCGGTCACGACCGACGTGAGCAGATGCGGTAGGTCGTTGTAGGCGCCGAGCTCCGACGCGCTTGGGGTCGACGAGGATGAGGCGAACCTCTTCGGGAGTACAGCGCGCGAGCAGCGACGTGACGATCGAGTTGATGCAGCTCGACTTGCCCGAACCGGTGGCGCCGGCGATCAACAGGTGCGGCATCTCGGCGAGGTTGCACATCTCGGGACCCCCGGCGATGTCGCGTCCGAGTCCGACCTGGAGGGGGTGTGTGGCCCGCGCCGCCTCCTCGGAACCGAGGATCTCACCGAGAGCCACGATCTGGCGCTGGCGGTTGGGAACCTCGACGCCGATCGCCGAGCGTCCCGGAATGGGCGCCAGGATCCGCACGTCGGGGCTCGCCATGGCGTACGCGATGTCGTGGTTCAGGTTCCGGACCTTGTTGACCTTCACGCCCGAAGCCAACTCCAGCTCGTAGCGGGTGACGGTCGGCCCCACGGTCATGCCGACGAGCGTGGCGTCGACGCCGAACTCGGCCATCGTCTGCTCGAGAACGAATCCGGCCTCTTCGGCAAGGCGGTTGTCGACCACGCGGGCGCGGCCCTCCTCGAAGAGCTCGAGCGGCGGGAGCTCCCAGTCGCCGGTGGTGCCCGCAGCGGCCATCTCGACCGACGACACGTCGCGATCGTCTCCCCACCCGTCGTCGAGCTCCTCGGTCAGATCGTCGACCTCGTCGACCTCTACAGGAGCAAACGCGACCTCCGGCTCCACGTCCTGATCGACCAGGTCGATGATCTCGGTCTGCTCGGAGAGATCCGGTAGCTCCTCGGGTTCGTCGACGATCCACGCCTCGGCATCGTCGCCTTGCTCCCCGGTTTCGGTACCGAGCGAGAACAGCTTCGCCGCCTGGTTCGTGATGCCGTGGCCGAGAGCGGTCGCGCCGCGGCCGATGCCGCTGATCACGTCGCGCAGGCTGAGCCCGCTCATGAACAGCAGGCCCAGGAGTCCGACGCTCACGAGGATCACGACCGCACCGGCCGTGCCCGCTGCGCTGCTCAGCGGCACGGCGATCACCGCGCCGATCAGTCCCCCGGCGTCGCGCAGTCCGTCGACCCCGTCAGCGAGTTCGGGCGCGCCGGTCGCCAGGTGGAGCAGACACACCGACGCCACCGCGGCCAGCACTCCGCCGGTGGCCACGCGCAGCGGCGCCTCCATCTTGGGGCGGAACAGAATGAGAATGCCCGCTGCTCCGAGCAGGAACGGGAGGGCCACAGCCGCCGAACCCACGAGCGCGGTGGCGCCGCTGTCGAGAGCCGTGCCGACCGGTCCGGCGGTGTCGGAGAAGACGCCGAGGCCGCAGAGAACGCCCAGGACGATGAGGGCGATCGCCGCCGCGTCGGCGGCGTGGCTTCCGAGTTGATCGGCAACCGTTCGGGCGACACGGGTCCGGGTCGCCGCGGAGCGACCCCCGGTCGCCCGCCGAGAGCGTTTCGTGGCGGGCATATCTCAACAGTAACACCAGCAACATCAGGCCCAGGAGGATCTTCGAGCTCCCTGAGGACGCGAAGCGCCCTACCACTCGGTAGGCTGTTCCGATGCCCGTCGAGATCACGACCGCCGTCACCACCGCCTCCGTAGCGCAGACCGCAGAGGCGAACACCGCGCTGTCAGGGAACGACCTGCCCGAAAAGCCTCGGCTGCGCGGTGTCTTCCACCAGTACGCGGCGTTCGTCTGGTTGGGTGCGGGACTCATGCTGTTCCTCATCGCATCGGGCACCGAAGCACGCGCTGCCGCGATCGTGTACTGCCTGGGAATCACGACGATGTTCACCGTCAGCGCGCTCTACCACCGCATCCCCTGGTCGCCGCCGAAGAAGGCGTGGATGCGACGCGCGGACCATTCGGGGATCTACCTCGCCATCGCCGGCACCTACACGCCCATCGTGCTGCTCACGTTTGGTCCAATCGGGTCCGCCATCTTGCTCACGGTCGTGTGGGGGTGTCGCCGTCGCCGGTGTGACGCTCAACCTCTCGTGGAAGCTGCTGCCCGGCTGGGTGCAGTACGTGATGTACATCGGGCTCGGCTGGGTGGCGGTCTTCGTCATGCCGCAGCTGATCTCCAGGTGGGGCTGGGCGTGGTGCGGACTGTTGCTTCTCGGCGGCCTTCTCTACACGGTCGGCGCGGTCCTGCTCGCGATGGAGCGACCGAAGTTGTCTCCGCGCTGGTTCGGCTACCACGAGATGTGGCACACGCTCACGATCATGGCGGCCGCCGCCCAGTTCGCCGTCGTCACCATCGCGATCACCTGACGGCATCCCCCGCCATCCTCGCCACCGCGCCGCCGGTCAACCGACGACCGGCGAACAGCTACAGGCTCGACGAGTAGCCACCGTTCACCGGGTACACCTGCCCGGTGATCCAGCTTCCCGCCTCGCTGCACAGAAGCACCGCCAGGGGCGCCGGGTCGGCGGGTGTTCCGAGCCGTCCGACGGGATAGTTCCGCAGGATCTTCGCCTCGATCTCGGGGTTGGCGTCGTAGGCCTCGGAGATCACGCCGTGGCGGATCGAGCCGAGTGCGATGCAGTTGGCCGTCACGCCGTGACGCCCGACCTCCATGGCCAGGCCACGGGTGAACCCCATTGCCCCCGCCTTGGCAGCGCCGTACACGACCTGGCCACGTTCTCCGACCCGGCCTGCGTCCGACACGATCGTGACGACACGCCCCCACTCCTGCTCGAGCATGTCGGACAGGTAGGTGTGGGTGACCTGCATGACGCCGAAGAGGTTGATCTCGATCCACTCGTGCCAACTCTGTGGTTCGGTCTCGGCGAAGCGCTTCAGATCGAAACGGCGCAGAGGCAACCCTGCGTTGTTGACGACGATGTCGACGGGGCCCGTGGTTTCCGCCATCGCCGCGATCGCGTCGGCATCGGTGACGTCGGCCACCACGGGGCGCGCGCCACCGGGCCCATCGCCACCGTTCGACGTGATCGCCTCCGCCGCCTCCGAGGCGCGGTCCGCGTCGAGGTCGTTGATCCACACGAGCGCTCCCGCCGTGGCGAGCGCACCGGCGATCTCGTATCCCACACCACCGCCCGCACCGGTCACCACCGCGCTTCTCCCGTCGAGATCCGCGTACAACGGCACCGACACGTCTCAGACCTCCATGACGACGGGGATCACCGTGGGCCGCCGCCGGGTACGGTCCGCGATGAAGCGGGCGAGCGCTCGCCGCGTGTGGCGCTGCATCGAGTCGACATCGGTGGCGCCGTCGTCGGCCGCCTCGCGAACCGAGGCCGCCACGACATCACGCGCTTCGTCGAGCAGTTCCTCCGCTTCCGGAGCGTGCACCCACCCCTTGGTCTCGATCTCGGGACCCGTGACGATTTCCCCTGTTGCGGCGTCGACCGTGACGAACACGACGACGATGCCCTCCTCGGCCAACTTGCGCCGGTCGCGTAGCACTCCGTGACCGATGTCGCCCACGATGCCGTCGACGTAGAGGTATCCCGACGGCACCGCTCGACGCTCCACCGTCACGGCGGCCTCGCCGATCGTGACGGCGTCGCCGTCCTCGCACACGATCACCTTGTCGGCGTCGACCCCGCACTCGCGGGCCAGTTCGGCATGGTGGACCATGTGGCGATACTCGCCGTGCACCGGAACGAACCACTCGGGTGAGATCAGGCGGAGGAGGAACCGCAACTCGTCGGCCGACGCATGACCCGACACGTGCACGTCGGCATTGCCTTCATGGAACACCGACGCACCGGCGCGGTGCAGACCGTCGATGACCCTCGCCACATTCGACTCGTTGCCCGGGATGGCGTGGGCCGAGATGATCACCGCATCGTCGGGACCGACCTTGAGCCAGCGGTGTTCGTGCGCCGCCATCAGCGAGAGCGCGCTCATGGGCTCACCCTGCGAGCCCGTGCAGATCACGCACACCTCACCGGGTGGTATCTGCTGGACGTCCTCGATGTCGACGACGTCGGCGTCGGCCAACGCGAACAGACCCATCTCACGGGCGAGCGCCACGTTCTGGACCATCGACCGCCCGAGGAACGCCACACGCCGACCGGCATCGATCGCAGCAAGTGCTACCTGTTCGACGCGGTGCAGGTGTGACGCGAAGCTGGCCACGACGAGTCGCTGGTCGGGGTGCTCGGCGAAGAGACGGCGCAGCCACCGGCCGGCCGTCGACTCCGACAGGGTGGAGCCGGCCGTCTCGGCATTGGTGGAGTCGGCCAGGAGCAGCCGCACGCCCTCGCCTTCGCGAGCAACCTCGCCGAGGAGCGCCAGGTCGGTGACGCGCCCGTCGACCGGTGTGAGATCCAGTTTGAAGTCGCCCGAGTGGATGATCGTTCCCGCCGGTGTACCGATGACGGTGGCGAAACCGTGCGGAACGGAGTGCGTCACAGGCACGAACTGGCAGTCAAAGGCGCCGATACTGCACCGTTCACCGTCGTCGACGGTGACCATCTCGGCCCGGTCGGCCATTCCCGCCTCCGCGATCCGGCCCTTCGCGAGACCGAGCGTCAGCGCGGAGCCGTAGATCGGAAGCGTCCGGTCGAGCTCCCGGAGAAGGTAGGCGAGGCCACCGACATGGTCCTCGTGGCCGTGAGTGAGCACCACGCCGTCGATCCGGTCGGCCACCTCCACCAGGTACGAGAAGTCGGGCAGAACCAGGTCGACACCCGGCATGTCGTCGCGGGGGAACATGAGCCCGACGTCGAGGACGAGCACACGTCCGTCGACCTCGACACAGGCGCAGTTGCGGCCGATCTCACCGAGCCCGCCCAGGAAAACGACGCGGACGTCAGGCATCACCGGAACCTAGCACCGGGATTTCGAAAGTCGGGAGGCGTCAGGAAGCCGCCGCGAGATCGCGGTCCTTTTGGACCTCGTCGAGCAGCGCGTACTCCTCACCGGTGTCGGTGAAGTCCTCGAACTGGATGACCTCGAGCTCCTCGAAACGGCGTCGCAGCCACTGGTCGCTGGCGTCGAGCAGACCGAGCTTCTTGCAGTTCGGGACGATCTTGGAGAACAGCATCTGCTGGAACAGCGGGCGGGCCTCGTCGACCAGGGCGAGCGCCATGGCGTCCTTGGGCTCGATTCCCATCCGCTCCCACACCTCCTGTTGGAGGAAGCGGTCGCGCATGCGCACGGCGGCCTCGTACGCGAACTCCTGGCGCTCACGCATCTCGGCCTCCGACAGCTGGTCGTAGAACTCCTTGAGCGAGATCACGCCGAACGCGACGTGACGGGCCTCGTCGCTCATGACGTAGCGCAGCAGCTTCTTCAGGAGCGGCTCGGTCGTCATCTGGTGCATGAACCCGAAAGCAGCCAGAGCGAGGCCCTCGACCATGATCTGCATGCCGAGGTACGTCATGTCCCAGCGGGTGTCGGAGACGATGTCGTCGAGAAGCGCGCGCAGATGCGCCCCGATCGGATAGTGGCCCGAGAGCTTCTCGTCGAGGTAGCGGGCGAACACCTCGACGTGGCGCGCCTCGTCCATCACCTGCGTGGCCGCGTAGTACTTGGCGTCGATCCACGGCACCGTCTCGACGATCTGCGCCGTACAGATCAGGGCACCCTGCTCGCCGTGCATGAACTGCGAGAGCAGCCAGTTCTGCGACTCGATGCCCAGCTTCACCCAGTCGTCGTCGCCCCAGCTCTCGAAGGGCGTGCCGCGCCAGTCGACGTCGGGAGGCAACGTGGGGCGCTCGGCCATGTTCCGGACGACCACCTGCTCCTGGTCGACCTTCGTGTCCCACGGAAGATCCGTGTCGCCGTTCCACTGCGAGTTCTTCGCCTTCTCGTAGAGCTTGGAGAGCGCCGGACGGCTGCGCTCGTAGTCCCACGTGAAGATGGCGTCGGATTCCGCACGCACGACGTGTGCCACCGCGTCGACGTCGGTGTTGCTGATCGACAGGATCCGCTCGAGGTCGTCGACGTTGTCGGGACCGATCGGGATGGGCTTGTCACTCACGCGAGCCACCTCCGGCTCTCGGGCACCCGGGCACGACGAAGTCGCGCACGAGCGTGCGGGCGAATGCAGGATCGGCGAGCGCCTCGGCGCCACCGGAATCAGCGGTGTAGGACAGGGTGTAGGACAGAACGAGGCGCGCCGCCCACTCCCCCGTGCGACGGGCACCCTCGGCGCCTGTGAACCGTTCGAGCGGTTCGACGAGGGATTCCGCGACGACGGCGAACGTCGTGTCCGCCCCGTCGAAGGCGACGTAGGGAAGGACCATCTCCGGCTCCAGCTCGAGGACCCGCACGAGAGCGCCATCGGCACGGAGCGTGCGGGACGCGTGGACAAGAATCGCCACGAGTGCGTCGTCGAGGGACTCGGAATGCCGGCACGCCGTGGCGAGGTCGGCGTTGAGCCGGGCCCACCGACGCTGCACCAGGGCCTCGACCATCGTCCGCTTGCCGGGGAAATACCGGTAGAGCGTGGCCCGGGAGCACCCGGCTTCAGCCGCGACGTCGTCGAGGGTCGTCTTGGTGACACCGTGGCGTGCGATGCAGTCGGACAGCGACTCGAGGATCCGCTCGGAGAGATCCGACTCGACCGCGGGAGGGGAGATCGATGTCACGATGAGACACTAAGTCGCTTTCTGTCTCACGTCAAGGGCCACTCGGCCCGCCCGGGGAACTGGGCACCCGAGCCGGGCCGGATTCCCGCCGGTAGCCTCTGGCTCCCGTGTCACCCTCTCCCCCTCCCCCGACATCACCCCGGTCCACCGCCGGCCGCTGGGTGCAGCGGGACGCGGCCGTGGTGTGGCACGGCTTCACGCAGATGGCGACCTACGCCGACAACGCGCCGATCGTCGTGGAACGGGCCGAGGGTCGGGAGCTCATCGACGTCGACGGGAACCGGTACCTCGACGCCATCTCGTCGTTGTGGGTGAACACTCTCGGCCACCGCGTCCCCGAGCTCGACAAGGCACTGACCGACCAGGCCGCCGAGGTCGCCCATTCGACGCTTCTGGGCAACGGCAACCGGACCGTGATCGAGCTCTCCGAGGCACTCGCCACGCGGGTTCCCGTCGACGAGATGCACGTCCTCTACGCCTCCGACGGCGCGGCCGCCGTCGAACAAGCGCTGAAGATCGCCTTCCAGTTCCACACGAACCGGGGCACAAGCACCCGCACCCGTTACCTCGCGCTCGGCGGTGCGTACCACGGCGACACGATCGGTGGTATCTCTCTCGGTGCGGGCGGGTTCGGAACGACCGTGTTCGATCCCCTGCGCTTCGACGTCGTACGCGCCCCCGGTTACGACGACCCGTCGTGGTGTGACACGGCGATCGGGATCCTCGAAACCCACGCCGACGAGCTCGCGGCTGTCGTGGTCGAACCGCTCGTGCAGGGAGCAGCAGGTATCCAGGTGGCCGAGGCCCCCGACGTCGAACGTTTCGCACACGCGGTGCAGAGCGTGGGTCTCCTGCTGATCGCCGACGAGGTCGCCACGGGCTTCGGGCGCACCGGCACGCTTTTCGCTTCCGAGCAGTGCGGGTTCCGCCCCGACCTGCTGTGCCTCGGCAAGGGCCTGACCGGCGGGTACCTGCCGATGTCGGCCACCGTAGCGTCGAAAGCTGTCTACGACGCGTTCCTCGGCGAGGACCTGAGCGAGGCGACCTTCTACCACGGGCACTCCTACGCGGGAACGCGCTCGCTGCCGCCGTCGCCCTGCGGCACCTTCAGCTCATCGACGAGCTCGGCGTCCTCGCCAACGTCGAGGAACGGGCTGCGCAGCTCCGGCGACGACTCGACGCCGACGTCGTCGGACGATCGGACGTCGCCGCTGTGCGTCGACACGGCCTCATGTGCGGCGTGGAGCTCGCACCACCGGCGGCCGACCTGCGGTGGGGCCGACGCGTGTGCGCCGCGGCGGTCCGGCGTGGCGTTCTCCTCCGCCCCTTGGGCGACGTGGTGATCGTGATGCCTCCGCTGACGATCACCGACGACGAGATCGACCGGATCGCGGACGTGCTGGCCGACGCTATCGACGAGATCTCCCACGAGCCGGTCGTCCGATGAGTTGGTCGGACCGGATCCACTCCGACCTCGACGCCATCGTCGGATCGGGTCTGCACCGCCGCCTTCGCGACCTCCGCCTCGACACTCCGGTGGAGGGCACGCTTGTGGAGGACGAGCGCCCCGTTGTCTCCTTCGCCTCGAACGACTACCTGGGCCTGACGCGCCACCCCGGTGTCGTGGCAGCGGCGCACGAGGCGCTCGACCGTGCCGGCACCGGCACCGGCGCGTCCCGCCTCATCGTGGGATCGCGCCCTGAGCACCGGGCACTCGAGACCGAGATCGCCCACTGGAAGCGAACGGGGGCCGCGCTGCTCTTCCCCCACGGGTTACACCGCCAACCTCGGTGTCCTCACCGCGCTCGGTGGACCGGACGTCCGCATCTGTTCCGACGCCTCGAACCATGCTTCGATCATCGACGGGTGTCGCCTGAGTGACGCCCAGGTGTCCGTGTACCCCCACGGTGACCTGACGACTCTGGACCGGGCGCTTCGTGAGCCCGGCCCGTGCCTCGTCGTGACCGACACCGTCTTCTCCATGGACGGCGATGCTGTGGCGGTCGACGAGCTCGTGGACCTCTGCGACCACCACGGCGCCCTCCTCGTTCTCGACGAGGCGCACAGCGTGCTCGGCCCCGAGCCTTCCCGGGTTCCCGACCATGTGGTGCGGGTCGGCACGCTGTCGAAGACCCTGGGAGCACTCGGAGGCTTCGCCGCCGGCTCGGCCGACGTCGTCGAACTGCTGATCAACCGGGCACGGCCCTTCATCTTCACGACCGCTCCGACACCCGCCGACACCGCCGCCGCGGCAGCGGCCCTGTCGATCGTCCGTTCGGACGAGGGTGACGCTCTCCGGGAACGCCTCCGCCGGCATGTGGAACACGTCCGCCCCGGGCACCCGTCACCGATCATCCCCGTGATCCTCGGATCCGAACAGGCCGCGCTCGACGCCTCGGAGAGCCTCCTGGACGAGGGGCTCCTCGTACCCGCGATCCGGCCACCGACGGTTCCCCCGGGTACGTCCCGCCTGAGGGTGGCGCTGTCGGCGGCCCACACCGACGAGCAGGTCGCACGGCTGTGCTCGGCTCTCGACCACCTCCCGGAACAGCACCATGTCTCGTCCTGAGCGACACCGGCCGCAGTTCACGGTCCTCGTGGCCGGGACCGCCACGGAGGTCGGCAAGACGTGGGTCGCCGCGCGGCTGCTCGAGACGGCGCGGGACCGCGGCCACACGGTTGCGGCACGCAAACCCGTCCAGTCCTTCGACCCGGCCGAGGGCATCACCGACGCCGCCGTCCTCGCCGCGGCATCGGACGAAACCGTCGACGAGGTCTGTCCCGCCGACCGCTCGTATCCCCTCGCCATGGCCCCACCCATCGCGGCCCGGGAGCTCGGACGAACGGTTCCCACCACGGAGAAGCTCCTCGATCAGGTGCGGTGGCCTCCCGACGTCGAGCTCGGAGTGGTCGAGGCGGTGGGGGGTGTGCGCTCGCCTCTATCGGCGGACGGCGACACGACCGACCTCGCCGACGCCCTGCGCCCCGACCTCGTCATCCTGGTCGCCAACGCCGGACTCGGCACGATCAACGTCGTGCGCCTGTGCGCCGAGGCTCTCGACGGGCACCGGGTCGTGACGTTCCTCAACAGGTTCGACGCCTCCGACGCCGTGGCGCGCAACAACCGCGAGTGGCTCCACGAGCGGGACGGTTTCGCCGTCGAAACCGAGATGGACGGACTGCTCGGGTGGGCCTTCGGAACTGTTTCCTGATCCCGGCGCACTCATCCCGTCCGGTCGTTCACATGCTGGAGATCACGTCCTGGCGATCACGTCCTGGCGATCACGTCGCAACGGCGCCGTGGTCGCGACACTCCGCCGAGGTGTGGACCGGCGTGACAACCACGCGCAGCCGGCGGCCGCATGTCGGGCAGAACCGCGGAGGGTCGAGCGTCCGCGTGCAGCCCGCGCACTCGGAGAGGGCACGCCCGCACGCGGTGCAGAAGGCCGAGCCTGCCGGTTCACGGCGCCCGGTCACAGGACCTTGCCGAGCTCCCCGATCGGCATCCGGAGATCCTCGATCATCGTGAGGTCTTCGGCAGGACTTCGCCCCAGCGTCGTGAGGTAGTTACCGACGATGAGGGCGTTCACGCCCGATGTGAGGCCGAGTGCCTGGAGCTCCCGCAATGTGACCTCGCGACCGCCCGCGTAGCGCAGGATGACGCTCGGCAACGCGAGGCGCGTGAGCGCGATCCAGCGGATCGCCTCGAGCGGGTCGACCAGAGGCCGGTCGGACAGTGGCGTGCCGGGCCTCGGGTTCAGGAAGTTGATCGGCACCTCGGCCGGGTCGACGGCGCGGAGTTCGAGGAGGAGCTCCAAGCGTTGCCGTGACGTCTCACCCATTCCGAGTAGCACGCCGCAGCACAGCTGCATACCGGCTTCGCGCACGAGCCGACAGGTCTCGGCGCGCTCCTCCCACGTGTGCGTGGAGACGACCTCGGGAAAGTAGGACCGCGCCGTCTCGAGGTTGTGGTTGTAGCGGTGTACACCACCCTCGGCGAGCCGACGTGCCTGGTCGCTGGTGAGGATCCCAGCGCTGACGGCCACGTTGAGCCCGGTGTGTTCACGCACGAGGGGTACGAGCTCGAGGAGTCGCTGCATCGTGCGCTCGTCGGGCCCACGCACAGCGAGAATGATGCAGAACTCCGCACCACCGAACTCGGCGGTCTCGGCGGCTGCCGCGAGCACCTCGTCGGTATCGAGGAACGGCGTCGCCTTGACCGGGGTGTCGAACTGCGCGGACTGCGCGCAGAAATGGCAGTCCTCGGGACATCCACCCGTGCGCGCCGAAACGATACCCGCGACTTCCACCACGTCACCGCAGTAGTCGAGACGGACCTCGTGGGCCAGCGCCGCCAGGGACGGCACTGCGGAATCGGGAAGTCGCCGGAGTGCGTCGAGCTCGTCGGCCTCGAGATCCCGCCGCTCCGCGATCAGGGCACGGCGGGCATCGTCGAGAACACTCGGCTCCGAGGCGATGTCGACGGGATCGACCGAAGCGGTACTGGTCACGCCGGTGACGATAGCCGGACGGTACAGCTCGGTTTCACTCGACCCGGTCTCCCCCAGCCGGTCCGGCCACCCGGTCCATCTCGTCGATGCAGACCCCCGCACCCGGGAGGAACTCCTCACGCAGGATGCCGCCGAGCAGCTCGCAGCGCACCAGCGTTTCGACCTCCGCCCGGTCGTCGAGGTTCCAGCGACCCGGTGACGAGATGAGGGAGAGGATCATGCGGGCCACGTAGTCCACCGCGGGATCCACCTCCACGCCCGGTCGAAGCCGGCCGGCGGCCGCCTCCCGTTCGACGAACGGTTGCAGGTACATCTGGATCCACTCCAGCGTCCGGTGTGACTGGGTCGTCATCAGAGGAAGGAGCGTCTCGGGCTCGGTGATGAGCATCTTCTGGAGCACCTCGTGATCGCGCACCGACGTCCGGGCGAACATCAGGCCGTCCTCGACCAGTGTCACGAAGTCGGGGGCGTCTCCGACCGCCTCGGCCAGCCGGAGAAAGAAGCGCCCCATCTCCCAGGCCACGGTCTCAGCGAGCAGTTCATCGCGACCGCCAGGGAAGTGCCGGTAGATCGTGGCCCGCGACACACCCGACGTGCGGGCCACACCCTCCACCGTCGTCTTGGCCATCCCGACGCGCGCCACCGACGTGAAGGTCGCCGTCAGCACCTGCTCGCGCACGTCGTCGGGGTCACGTGTCGCCACGTACGGAAGCGTACCGACGCGACAGGACCCGTCGCGGGGACGGGTCCTGTCGTCGTGCTGCTGAGCGCCTGGAGCGGTTAGAACGAGTAGGCCTCCGCGGCATCCGATGTGACGCTGAGCTCCACGGTCTCGAGCCCCGTGTCGGGATCGTCGCCGGCGGTGAACACGGCGTTGACCCGCGGCGGGTTGCGGTCGGGACCGAACTCGTAGTCACCGGCTGCGCCCTCGAAGCTCAGCGTCTGCTCCTGGTTGATCGCCCGGACGATGCCGGCCGGCGTGATGTCGTTGTTCTCGAGCGCCGTCGACAGGATCTGCTGCGTGGACCACGCCGAGATGTAACCGAAGAGGCTGAACAGGTTGATGGGGACGTCTTCACGCCCGAGACTGGCGCGGTCGTCGAGCATCTTCTGCACACCCTGGATGCTCGTGTCGAGGCTGGCGCCGTCCTCGGCCATGATCCAGACGTTGTCCTTGATGTACTGCGCCTGGTCACCCGTGGCGAACGACGAGGACCACGCCGGTCCGAGACCGATCCACCGGGGAGCGAAGCCGACGGCCTCCGCGCGACCCCAGGCCGAGGGTGAGTCGATCAGCGTCGACGCCTGGAAGACCACGTCACAGTCGGCGTCCTGGAGCTGCTGGATCTGGGCGGTCATGTCGTCACCCGTGGCGAAGCTGGCGCTCGTCTTGATCTCGAAGCCGAGTTCGGTGGCGGCGAAGTCGGCGCCCTCCTGGCCGGCGTCACCGTAGGAGTCGTCCTGGCGGAGGACACAGGCGTTCTTGCCGTCGAAGCCTTCGGTGTCCTCGTAGTAGGCGGCGCCGTTGATCATCTCGATCTGGTAGGGGGCGAGGGCCGGAATCAGGTTCGGTTCGATGACCCACTCGCCGTCGAGCGTGGCCACCGCGCCGCCGTACTGGTCCTCCTCCAGCAGGGGCAGGAGGTTGTTCGTCACCTCTGTACCGAGAATCTGGGCGAACGCGGCGACGTCACCCTTGATGCGCTGGTACTCAGTGCGGGCCTTGTCGCCCGTGTACTCGGTGTCGGCCTCGACGAACTCGATCGTCCACTCGCCGTTGATCCCTCCGGCCTCGTTGAGGGCGTCGAAGAAGATCTTGTTGCCGTTGGTGACCTGGGTGCCGAGAGCGGCGAACGCCGTGGTCTGAGGCGTGAGGATCCCGAGCGTGATCGTCTTGTTCGCCTCGTCGACGCCGGCACCGGTCTGGAGCGTGGCGGGCTTCTCGCTGCTCCCACCACCGTCGTCGTCGCCCGAGTCCTCGCTCGAGGCGCAGGCTGCGAGCACCAGCACCATCGCGCACAGCAGTGCGATCACACGAACGATCTTGCGTGTACTCATGTCAGGCCCCCTGGTTCCACACACGTGTCTGGTGACATCCATCCGGTCGAATCCGGTGATCTCTGCTCGCGCACGATAGTGCGTCCGCCATCCCCTGGGCGATCGCGGCGAACCTATGTCCGGTACGGCCAACGCTGGAAGAAGGCCTTCGTTCGCTCCCACAGAGCAGCGAGGCCGTGGGGGAAGAAGATCAGAAAGACGATGATCAGGATGCCGAAGATGGCCGAGTTCAGGCTGGCGACGGAGATACCCGACTCCCCGGTGCCGGTGGCCACATACGGCAGCGAATCGCTGAACCGGTTGATGAACTCCGGAATCGCCTGGAGAGCGACCGCGCCGAGGACGGCGCCGTAGATGGTCCCGACACCACCCACAATGATGATGGCGAGGAACTGGATCGACAAGAAGATGTCGAGGCTGTCGACCGAGATGAACCGCGTGTACGAGGCGAGCAGGGCGCCGGCGACCGCCGCCATGGCGCTGGAGACGGCGAAGGCCCCGATCTTGTAGCGGACGAGGCTGACACCGATCACCTCGGCCGCGACATCGCGGTCGCGGATGGCCTGGATCGCCCGGCCGGGCCGTGTACGCACGAGGTTCTTGGCGATGAGCGCCGTGATGAGCACGACGATCCACGCCAGGTAGACGAATCCGGCCTCCTTCTTGAAGACAAAGCCGAAGAGCTGGAGATCCGCGAAGTTGACCGGCCCGATGGCCACGAGGTTGTGGGTCGCTTCGATGGTGGCGTTGTTGCCACCGGTGACGGACTCGGTGTTGCGGAACAGGTACTGCCCGACGACGACGAGACCGAGGGTCACGATCACCAGGTACTGGCCTCGCACGCGCAGCGCGATGGGACCGACGGCGGCTCCGACCAGGGCTCCGATCAGCGCGGCCATCGGCAGCCACCCCCACAGCGGCCATCCCCAGCGGGTCGGATCAGCGAACCACACGACCGTGTAGCCGCCGAGTCCGATGAAGAAGGCGGTACCCAAGGAGACCTGCCCGGCGTAGCCCGTGAGCAGGTTGAGCCCGATGGCGGCAACGGCGTAGATCCCGGCGATGACGAGCAGGTTGAGCCAGAAGACGTCCTTGACGTAGAGCGGGACGAGGACCACGACGGCCAGCAGGAGGACCAGCCCTATTCTCTTCCACGCCGTCGGAAACAGACGGAGGTCGTGGGCGTAGCTCGTCTTCATCGAGGACAGGCGCCGCGGCCTCATACGCGTTGCACCGTCTTCGACCCGAACAGACCGTACGGCCGCACCAGGAGGACGAGGATCATGACGAGATACGGCATCACCTGGTCGAAGCCGAGGCCCAGCCATTCATAGCTGTCCTGCGTGAGATATCCGGCCGCCATGACCTGGGCGATCCCGATGATGAGCCCACCGACCACCGCGCCCGCCGGCGACTCGAGCCCGCCCAGGATCAGAGCGGGCAGGGCCGTGAGCGCGACCAGGCTGATCGTCTGATTGGCGCCGTTCGGGCTGGCGGCGAGCATGACGCCCGCGATCGCCGCCACCGCCGCGGAGATCACCCACGACAGCGCCAGGATCCGGCTCACACTGATGCCCTGCGCAGAAGCGGCCTCCTGGTCGAGAGCGACCGCGCCATCCCGACTCCGTACTTCGTGTAGCGGAAGAAGAGGAAGAACGCAGCGAAGGCGACCAGGGCGAAGGCGATGGTCCAGATCTCGCGCTCGAGGATCGTGACGTCGCTGATCTGAATGGTCTGCTGACCCCACGGCGAGTCGATCGGGTTGGTCTGTTCGACCCAGACTGTGGCGACGATCTGCTGGATCATGATGAACAGACCGATCGTGATCATGATCAGCGCATAGACCGGCGCGCCGATCATGTAGCGCAGGATCACGCGTTCGATGATCGCGCCGACGATGGCCACACCGACGATCGCCATGGCAAAGGAGAGCCAGAAGTTCAGGCCCCACGTCACGTGGAAGTTGAAGACGAAATAGCCGCCGAGCAGGGCGAAGCTTCCCTGGGCGAAGTTGATGAGCCCGCTGGCGCGGTAGATCACCACGAATCCGAGGGTGATGAGCGCGTAGATGGAACCGAGCGCCATGCCTCCCACCAGCAGTTGCAGGAACTTGGTCATGCGCCCTCCCTCGCGACGTCAGCGACGCGATGACCTGCGAGAACTGCTCCAGGACGGCCTCCCGACGAACCTCTCCTATGGCGGTGAGATGGCCGTCCTGCTCGTCGAGTTGGCTGCTCGCCACATCGAAGCTCCGGATCTTCTCCACGTCGGACAGCTGCTCGTTCACGCTGTCGACCACCTCGCTGATGAGCGCGCGGACCTCAGGGAGGGCCACCAGGTCCGTGAAGGTCTTGAAGTCGAGACCCTGGGCCCGCGCCCAGGCCGAGACGGTGGACGGCTCGATCTCGATGAGCGCCGACAGGTACGGGGCGCCGTCGCCCACGACAACCACGTGCGCGACGTAGCGCGACGCAACGAGTCGGCGCTCGATGGAGGCCGGAGAGATGTTCCGACCCCCGAGGTGATGATGACGGCTTTCTTGCGGCCTGTGATGGTCAGGTGGTCATCGTCGAGAATGCCGAGGTCACCCGTGCGGAGCCAACCCTCGCCGTCGACGACCCGCTCGGAGCCGCTGTCGCGGAAGTAACCCCCGAAGATGGTCGGTCCTCGAAGAACCACTTCGCCGTCGTCGAGGATTCGGACCTCGACACCCGAAAGCGCCGTGCCGACACCTCCGATGCGCACATCGTCCGACGGGTTCAGCGTCGCCAGGCCCGTGAACTCCGTGAGGCCGTACCCCTCACGTACCGGTACACCGATGGACCAGAAGAACTCGAGCGCCGACGGTGCCACAGGCGCTGCCGTGGAGATCGCGACCCTCGCGCGGCGCAACCCGAGCTTCTTGCGCACGCTCCGGTACAGCTCGAAGCGCCCGAGAAGATCCCAGAAACCCCGACCGCGGCCGTGTCGTTGGCGCTCGGCGGCCTTGGCTCCCCTCTTGACCCAGAAGTTGAACACCGACCGTTGCACACGACCTGACGCCTCGATACGCGTGAGCAGCGAACTCGCCAGCTGTTCCCAGATCCGCGGGACCCCCAGGAAGATCGAGGGCTGCACCTCGGCCATGTCGATCGTGAACGACTCGGCGCCCTCGCCGAAGTTCACGGTGTATCCCGCCTCGAGAGCAGCCGCCGAGGAGCAGACCCGCTCGACCGCGTGGCACATCGGGAGGTAGGAGAACACCTCATCGGACGGCTTCGCCCCGAAGGCCTCGGCCGTGGCGGTGGCGGCCGCCACGAGGTTGGCGTGAGAGAGCATCGCCGCCTTGGGGCGACCCGTCGCTCCCGACGTGTAGATGATCGCCGCCGTGTCCGACGGCTCCAGTGCGCGAACACGTTCGGCCCATTCCTCGCGGGTTCGTTGGCGCCCGACGGCCTCGAGCTCGTCGAGGCTCATCAGCATCGGATCCACGAGCTCACGGATTCCGCGCGTGTCGACCACGATGATCTTCTCGAGGTTCGGGAGGCTGCCGCGCACTTCTAGTGCCTTGTCGAGCTGTTCCTCGTTCTCGGCGATCAGGACCATCGACTCGGAGTGCCGCAGGAGGAACTCGACCTGGGCCGGCGGGCTCGTGGGATAGAGGCCGACCGACACTGCACCGATGCCCTGGATCCCGGCATCGGCGAGAAGCCACTCGTGGCGGTTCGAGGACTGGATCGCGACGCGCTCTCCGGCCCGAACGCCGAGCTCCACGAGTCCGAGGCCGATGCCGGCCGCGCGCGACGCGTACTCCTCCCACGAGACCTCGCGCCAGATCCCCAACTCCTTCTGGCGGAGCGCCGCCGCCTTCGGACGCGCTCCGGCGTGGTCGAGCAGCAGCGCCGGAAGGGTGGCCCTCGAGCCTCGCGTCTCACCGGGCGCGGTCGGTGCCGGCGCCGTCGTGGGGCTCATGTTTCCTGCCCCAGGTACGCCTCGATGACCTTTTCGTCGTTCTGGACCTCTTCGGGGGATCCCGTGGCGATCTCGCGGCCGAAGTCGATCGCCATCACCCGGTCCGCGATGTCCATGACCAGGTGCATGTCGTGCTCCACCATGATCTGCGTGATCCCGAGCTCGTTGCGGATCTCGAGGATGTAGCGGGCCATGTCCTCGGTCTCCTCGAGGTTCATCCCGGCCACCGGCTCGTCGAGGAGGAGCACACGGGGTTCCATCGCGAGGGCCCGCCCGAGCTCGATCCGCTTCTGGATTCCGTAGGGCAGGAGCCCGACCGGCTGGTAGCGGTGCTGCTGGAGCTCGAGGAGCTCGATGATCTCCTCGACGCGTCGGCGGTTGGCGATCTCCTCGCGCTTGGCCTTCCCGACCCACAGCATTCCGGCCAGGAAGCCGGTTCTCATGAGGTGGTGACGCCCGAGCATGAGGTTGTCGACCACGTTGAGTCGGACGAACAGGCCCAGGTTCTGGAAGGTCCGGGCCATCCCCATGGCCGCCGTCTTCGCGGGCTTCTTGCCCATGACCTGTTCGCCGTCGAGGCGGATGTCGCCCTCCTGCGGCTTGTACACCTGGTTGAGGCAGTTGAAGATCGACGTCTTGCCCGCGCCGTTCGGCCCGATGATGGCGAAGAGCTCGCCCGCATGGACGTCGAAGCTCACGTCGTCGAGAGCGACGAGGCCCCCGAACCGAAGCGTGACCCCCGACACGGACAGGCGGGGTTCGTCCTGATCGCTGGTGGCCGTCGGGGTGGTGCTCTGGGGTGTGGTCACGCTGTCCACTGCTTCCGGCGTCGGTAGCTCTTCACGTCACGGAACGAGCGCCGTCCGCTGTCACCCACGCCCAGGTAGAACTCCCGGATGCCCTCGTCGGCCAGGAGCTCGGGACCCGGGCCTCTGCGGACGATGCCGCCGTTCTCCAGCACATAGCCGTGGTGGGCGATGGACAGGGCCATCGTGGCGTTCTGCTCGACGAGGAGCACGCTCGTACCGGACTTGTTGATCTCGACGATCAGATCGCGGATCTGCTGGACGATGAGCGGAGCGAGGCCCAGCGACGGCTCGTCGAGCAGGAGCAGGCGGGGACCGGCCATGAGAGCACGCCCCATCGCCACCATCTGCTGCTCACCACCCGACAGATATCCGGCCACGGACTTCCGGCGTTCGGCCAGGACAGGGAAGAGCTCCATGACCCGCTCCTGGATTTCGGCGACCTCGGCACGCTTGCGGGTGAATGCTCCGGCACGCAGGTTCTCGTCGACGGTGAGCTCCGAGAAGATCCGCCGGCCCTCCATGACCTGCGCCATTCCCGAGCTCACCATGGTCGCGGGGTTCCGGCCCTTCACCGACCTGCCGTCGAAGAGCACGTCGCCCCTCGAAACCTTGCCGCCGTGATGGTCGAGGAGGCCGCTGACGGCGCGCAGGGTGGTGGTCTTGCCCGCACCGTTCGCACCCAGGAGCGCCACGATCTCACCCGTGGGGGACCTCCAACGTCACGTCGCGCAGAGCGGAGATGACGTCGTTGTAGACGACCTCGAGGTCATGAATCGTCAGAATCGGTGGCGCACCGTTTTCGCTCAGAGGGCGGCAATGTAACACCGCTCACCCGTCGCGCGACGGGGCCTACAGCGCCAGCAGCGTGTCGAGCCCCACAGTGAGTCCCGGTCGGTCGGCGACGGCCCGAAGCGCCAGGACCACACCCGGCATGAACGAGGTGCGGTCAGTGGAGTCGTGGCGCAGACTCAGCGTCTGGCCTGTGGTGCCCAACAGCACTTCCTGGTGCGCCACGAGGCCACGAAGGCGGACCGAATGGACCCGGATACCGCCCGGCCCCTCGGCCCCACGGGCTCCTTCGGCCACCATGTCGGTCGTGGGATCGTCACCCCAGTCCTTCGACGACCGGGCAATCCGCTCGGCGGTGAGCATGGCCGTACCCGACGGTGCGTCGACCTTCTGGTCGTGGTGGAGCTCGATCACCTCCGCCGAGTCGAAGTACGGCGCGGCGATCTCGGCGAAGCGCATCATCAGGACCGCACCGATGGCGAAGTTCGGAGCCACGACGGCGTTCGCCGCGGAGCGGTCGAAAGCGTCGCCGAGTTCGTCGAGCTCACCGGTCGTGAAGCCCGTCGTGCCCACCACGGCGTGGACGCCGTTCTCGGCGCACCACGCCAGGTTCCGGCGGGCGGCGTCGAGAACGGTGAAATCGACACAGACCTCCACGCCCGCGTCGCTCATGGCATCGGTGCCGGCGACGATCTGGAGGCCGGTGCCCGGCACCCCCACCTGTCGGAGATCGATGCCCACATGGTGCGGATCGACAGCGGCGACGAGCTCCATGTCGGGGGCGTCGAGGACCGCGCGACAAACCTCCGAGCCCATACGCCCGCCGGCGCCGAAGACTCCCACCCGCATCGTCGCTCCCCCTCGTGGGTCAGAGACTACCGAGGTCGTGGCCCCGTTGCTCAGGTGGTGATCCGGTCGGCGAAGGCAGACTCGTCGAACGGGCCGACGGCGGCGAGAACCATGGCGGAATCAGTGAACAGCCGCTCGACGACCGCCCCGACGTCGTCGGGAGTCACGGAGCGCATCTTGTCGACGACCTCGTCGACCGTCAGGACCTCGCCGAGCGTCAGCTCGGAGCTCCCGATCCGGTGCATCCGACTCGCCGCTGTTTCCAGCGACAGCGACAGGGAGCCGACCAGATGCCCCTGCGCAGCACGGAGCTCTTCCGCACTCACCCCACCGTCGCGGCGGAGACGCTCGATCTGCTCGTCGATGACGGCCAGTGCCTCACCGACCCGCTCCGGGCCGGTGCCGACGTAGATGCCGAATGCACCGGTCTCTTCGAAGGCGGCGCGGTATGAGTACACCGAATAGGCGAGACCGCGGAGCTCACGGACCTCCTGGAACAGGCGTGAGGCCATTCCGCCACCGAGAACCTGGTTCACAGCCCCCAGCGCCCAGCGTGCGTCGTCGGCACGTGGAAGAGAGCGGACACCGAGGACCACGTGCGCCTGCTCGGTCGGCCGCTTCTGGACCGCTACGGGAAGTGGCGAACCGATCTCCGGCCGGGGACGGGCGGGTCGGTCACCCGCGTCACCCTCGACGAGGAGCGCACCGAGGCGTTCGACCACCTGTGCGTGATCGACGTTCCCCGCGGCGGCCACGACGAGGTTCCGGGAGCGGTAATGCTCCCGGTGGTAACCCGCGATGTCGTCGCGACTCAGGTCGCCGACAGTCTCGTGGCTCCCGATGACCTCGCGGCCAATCGGATGCTTCGGGAACAACGCGGCACCGAAAGTCTCGTGGGCGACGTCGTCGGGCGCATCATCGCGCATGCGGATCTCTTCGAGAATGACCTGACGCTCGGCGTCGACTTCCTCCGTGCGGAAAGAGGGCTCACGGATGATGTCGGAGAGGATGTCGGCCGCCAGGTCGAATTCCTCGTCGGGGACCCGCACGTAGAACGCGGTGTACTCGTGCGTCGTGAAGGCGTTCATGTCGCCGCCGACGGCCTCGACCGCCTCGGCGATGCCGCGCGCGCTCCAGCGTTCCGTTCCCTTGAACAACATGTGCTCGAGAAAGTGGCTGGCCCCCGCGAGGTCGGGTGATTCGTCGCGTGAGCCGGTCCCGACCCAGACACCCAGCGCCACCGAGCGCAGCGTGGGCATTCTCTCCGTGACGACCCGGACCCCCGAATCGAGGGTGGTGCGCTCGATCACCGCCGGCGCCGCCGACCACCCCGTCGACCGCCACCCCCGGAGCGACCTGGGTCTGCCGGGCCGAGGTCGCCGAACTCCTCGGCCGCCTCTTTCTCCCACGCATCGCTGAACGACACGCTCTCCGCGTCGCCCGACCCGCCGTCGCGGTCCCGGCCTCCGCCGTCGCGGTCCCGATCCCGGCCTCCGCCGTCGCGGTCCCGATCCCGGCCTCCGCCGTCGCGGTCCCGATCCCGGCCTCCGCCGTCGCGGTCCCGGTCACGACTGCGACCCCGATCCCTGTCCCGATCCCGATCCCGATCCTGATCCCGATCCCGATCCCGATCCCGATCCCGATCCCGGTCCCGGTCGCGATCGCGATCCCGACCTCGGTCCCGGTCGCGACCTCCGCCGTCACGATCCCGACCTCGACCACGTCCGCCGCGGTCGTCGTCGTCGTTCCGCTTCGAGCCACGATCACCGTCGCCACCACCACCGCCTTCACCGGCGATCGACAGGGAGATCTTGCCCTGGTTGTCGATGTCGTCCACGACGACCTTCACCTCGTCGCCGAGGTCCAGAACATCTTCCACCCGGTCGATGCGACGCCCACCTCCGATCTTGGAGATGTGCAGCAGACCGTCACGCCCCGGAAGGATGTTCACGAAGGCGCCGAACTTGGTGATGTTGACGACTCGCCCGTCGTATTCCCCGCCGAGTTCCGCCGTGGGTGGGTCGAGGATCAACTCGATCCTCCGACGCGCCTCCTCGACCGCCCCGTTGTCGTTCGAGCCGATCGCCACGGTGCCGACCATGCCGTCGTCGTCGACAGCAACGTCGGCGCCGGTCTCCTGCTGGATCGTGTTGATGACCTTGCCCTTGGGCCCGATCACCTCACCGATCTTGTCCATCGGGATCTCGAAACTGATGATCTTCGGCGCCGTCTTGCGCACGTCGCCGCGGTGCTCCGAGATGGCGTCGTTCATGACGTCGAGGATCTGGAGGCGCGCCTCCTTGGCCTGCTGCAGTGCCGAGATCAGCACATCGGTGGGAAGGCCGTCGATCTTCGTGTCGAGTTGGAGGGCCGTGACGAACTCGCTCGTGCCGGCAACCTTGAAGTCCATGTCGCCGAACGCGTCCTCGGCTCCGAGAATGTCGGTGAGCGTCGTGTATTCGCCGTCGGCGTACACGAGACCCATAGCGATCCCGGCCACGGGCGCCTTCAGCGGCACACCGGCGTCCATCATCGAGAGCGATGACCCGCACACCGACGCCATCGACGTCGAGCCGTTCGACGCCAGCACGTCGGAGACGATCCGCAGCGCGTACGGCCATTCGTCGACCGGAGGCACCACCGGCACAAGTGCGCGCTCGGCGAGCGCGCCGTGCCCGATCTCGCGACGCTTCGGCGATCCGACCCGACCGGTCTCGCCGGTCGAGAAGGGCGGGAAGTTGTAGTGGTGCATGTAGCGCTTGCGGTCGTCGATGCCGATGCTGTCGACCATCTGCTCCATGCGGGGCATTCCCAGGGTGGTCACCGTGAGCACCTGGGTCTCGCCGCGCTGGAACAGGCCCGAGCCGTGGGCGGTCGGAATCACACCGACCTCCGCCGACAGGGGACGAAGCTCGGTCGTGCCGCGACCGTCGATGCGCACACCCTCGGCGACGATCCGGGAACGAACGACCTCCTTCTGGAGTGACCGGAAGGCCGCCTTGACCTCCTTGGCGCGTCCCGCGAAGGGAGCGTCGTCACCAGCGAAACGCTCCACGAGGTCGGCCTTGATCTCATCGATCCGGCTCTCACGGTCCGCCTTGTCGGCGGTGGCCATGGCGGAGCGGGTGTCGTCGGCCGCGGCATCGCGTACGGCGTCGAACACCTCGTCGTCGTAGTCGACGTGGGCCTCCCAGGAGACCTCCGCGATCGGGCCGCGCTCGGCGATCAGCCGCTCACGCAGCTCGGTCTGGAGGTCGATCGAGGCCTCGATCCAGCGCTTCGACTCCTCGAGACCGTCGGCGATCACCTCTTCGGTGACCTTCGGCGCGCCTTCTTCGTAGAGGCGCCACGAAGCCTCGGTGCCGCCGGCCTCCACCATCATGATGGCGATCTCGCCGGCGTCGGTGCGCCGGCCGGCCACGACGATCTCGAAGGTCGACTCGTCGCCCTGCTGGTAGGTGGGGTGGGCCACCCACTCGCCGTCGAGGTTGGCCATGCGTACGGCACCGATGGGGCCGTCGAAGGGAATACCCGAGACGTAGAGGGCGGCTGACGCGCCGTTGATCGACGCCACGTCGTGCGGGTTCTCCTGGTCGGCCCCGAGGATCGTGGCGATGACCTGGGTCTCGTTGCGATATTCCTTCGGGAACGACGGGCGCAACGGTCGGTCGGTGAGGCGACAGGTCAGGATCGCCTGCTCGCCGGGGCGACCCTCTCGACGGAAGAACGAGCCGGGGATCTTTCCGGCGGCGTACATCCGCTCCTCCACGTCGACCGTGAGGGGGAAGAAGTCGATCCCCTCACGGGGTTTGCTCGTGCCGGCCGTGGACAGCAGCGTCGTCTCACCGACCTGTACGAACACGGCACCGGCCGCGAGGCCGGCGAGCTTGCCGGTCTCGAGCGTCATGGTGAGACCGTCGTCGTTGATCGGCCCCGATACACGGATTGCGTCCGCCATGGGACGGCTCCTCTCGCTTGGAGGAGCGCCGTGATTCCCAGTGGTCAACATCCCGAACCGGGCGCTCGGGCAGGTGACCACTGACAACCAGCGGCACTCCTTCGATGAAAGGGGGACGCGACCCTCGCCTCCCCCCGGTGACCGCTAGTGGCGGAGGCCCAGTCGGGCGATGAGTGTTCGGTAGCGCTCGACGTCGGTGTCCCTCAGGTAGTTGAGGAGACGACGACGGCGCCCCACCAGCATCAAGAGCCCACGGCGCGAGTGATGGTCCTTCTTGTGGACCTTGAGATGCCCGGTGAGGTGGTCGATGCGCTCCGTGAGGAGCGCGACCTGAACCTCGGGCGAACCCGTATCGGTCTCGTGCAGGCGGTACTCGGTGATGGTGTCGGACATGCGCGACTCGGTTGCTCCGTTTTTTCCATTGATCGCGGACGTCGCGGGATGCTCCCGCAACCCCGGCAGGCTAACACGGGGCCCCGGATGTCCTCCCATTCCCCCGGGGGTCACGCCGGGGCTCTACCCTCTGCTCTGCACGCCGAGAATCCGCCGGGTCTCGGCCACGTCGAGGGAAATGCGCTCGACCAGCTCCCCGGCGCTGTCGAAACGTTCCTCCCCCGGATTCGGGCGACGAAGCGCACCGCCACCTGCTGCCCGTAGAGGTCCCCGTCGAAATCGAGGAGGTGGGCCTCGAGCAACGAGAACCGCTGATCGTGGTGGAACGTCGGGCGCCGACCGAGGCTCAGAGCAGCCTGGTGGAGATTCCCCGGTCCGTCGACGAAGTAGCCGGCGTAGATCCCGTCGGCGGGCATGGCGATCTCGTCGGGTACCGCGATGTTGGCGGTCGGGAAACCGAGATCCCGGCCCCGTTTGTCGCCTTCGACGACGGTTCCGCGCACCTCGTGGTGCCTGCCGAGGCGACGCGCCGCGGCCTCCACGTCGCCCATGGCGAGCAACTGTCGGACCTGCGTCGACGAATAGGGCTCACTGTCCGCGTCCGCCGACATCTCCGAGGCGGGTGACACCAGCCCGAGCCCGACGACCTCGAAACCGAGATCGGCCCCCATACGCTCGAGCAGCGACACGTCGCCCGACCGGCCGTAGCCGAAGTGGAAGTCCGCGCCGACGACGACGATCCGCGCTCCGGAGCTCTCCGACCAGAACCTCGGTGACGAAGTCCTCGGCGCTTTCGTGCCGTCGGGTGTCGTCGAAGCGGAGGACGCGACAGACGTCGAGGAGTCCCGTGCTCTCGAGCAGTTCCAGCTTCTGCGGGAGTGTCGTCAGGAGTTTCGGAGCCGATTCCGGCCGCACGACCTGCATGGGATGTCGGTGGAAGGTGACGAGCGCCGCGTCGAGACCTCGGGCGTCGGCGAGCTCGCGCAACAGTCGCAGTACGGCACGGTGACCGAGATGCACCCCGTCGTACGCGCCGATCGTGACAGCGGTCGCACGCTCCCGCCGGTCGGGTCGCTCGTGAATGATTCTCATGCCATTCGTCTCAGGATTTCCCTGGCTCAGGATGCCGCCGCCACAACGACGGTCGGACGCAGTGTGTCACCGTCGGGCTCGTACACAGCGAGTAGTTCCCCGGTGTCGTCGACCACGGCCACTTCCCCACCACGGGCGGTCTCACCCGGCACCGACGATTCCTCACTCCAGTCGCCCGGTGTCAGGGGGCGCCCCACCTCGACGTGGCGCGCTCCCGCACTCCCGACCCGAACGCGGCGGAGGTGACCCACCGCCTGGGCCGGGGTTCGCAGTACGGCCTCGGGATCGGATTCCACGACCTCGAGCGGCGTGGCGTCGGCCAGCGTGTAGTCACCGACGCGCGTTCGCCGCAACACCCCCAGGTGGGCGGGGCCTCCGAGAGCCGCGCCGAGATCCGAAGCAAGTGTCCGGATGTAGGTGCCACTGGAACACTCGACGGTGATCGTGGCGGTGGGGGGCGGACCGGGATCGACGTTCTCGACCTCGAGGCGGTAAATCGTCACCGGCCGAGGTGGACGCTCTACTTCCTTGCCTTCGCGGGCGAGCTCGTGGAGGCGTCGCCCGCCGATCTTCACCGCCGACACCATCGGCGGCACCTGCTCGATGTCGCCCACGAACGTCACGGCGGCGGCGGCCACCTGTTCTGCGGTGACCTCCATCGGCTCACTTGAGACAACAGTGCCCGCCGCATCGAGCGTGTCCGTGGCCACACCGAAGACGACCGTGGCGTCGTAGGCCTTCGACTGCGTTTGGAGGAACTGAAGAAGCCGGGTCACCCGGCCGAGGCCGACGAGGAGCACTCCCGTGGCGTCGGGGTCGAGCGTGCCGGCGTGACCGACCCGCTTCTGGCCCACGACACGCCGTAGGCGCGCGACGACGTCGTGGGACGTCCACCCAGCCGGCTTGTCGACGACGAGCAGTCCGTCGAGCACCGTCGCGGCTCAGAGCTCCGCGAGGATGCGCTCGACGACCGTCTCGGGATCGTCGGTGGTCGAAAAACCCGCTGCGAAGCGATGTCCGCCGCCACCCTCGGCGACGGCGATGCGGTGGACGTCGACATCTCCGATCCCGCGCAGGCTGACGCGCTGGACGCCGTCGTCTCCTTGCTTGATGACACACGTGACGTTGGCCTCCGCCGTCCGGCGGAGAATGTCGATCAATCCCTCCACCTCGTCGAATTCCACACCGAAGCGTTCCCTGTCGTCCCGGCTGACGGACGTCCAGACGAAATGCTTCTCGGGAACGAGTTGCGCGCGCTCGAGTGCATCGCCGAGAAGCTTCAGGTACGCCATCCGGTGCTCCTCGAAGAGCGCGCGACTGAGGCGCGACACCGGGATGTCGAATCCCATCAGGTCGCGGGCAACCTCGAAGGTGGCGTCCGTGGTGGTGTCGTACTGGAAGCGTCCGGTGTCGCAGACCAGAGCGGCGTAGAGACACACGGCGGCGTCGTTGTTGAGCGGGAGGCCCGTGAGCCGGATCAGGCGGTGTACGAGCATTCCACTCGCCGCGGCGTCGGGATCGATGATGTTCAGCGTCCCGTACCGCTCGTTGGAGATGTGGTGATCGATGACCACGAGATCGGTTGCCGCCCGAGCGTTCTTCTCGAGGCTACCGAGGCGCGCCAGCGAACCGGTGTCGAACGTGATCATCAATTCGGGAGCCTCGAGGAAAGCTGATGGTTCGGTCAACAGATCGAGGCCGGGTAACTCCCGGTAGTGCGGTGCGGTGACGAAGGGCTCCGAGAACGAGGCGATCGACGGTCGACCGGCCTCGCGAAGCGAGTGGAAGAGACCGAGCATCGCGCCGAGTGCGTCACCGTCAGGACTCACGTGACAGGCCAGGGCGACCGTGTCGGCTTCCGCCATCAGGCGCGCCGCCTGCCATAGCGCAGCGTCGATCGCCGCCGCGCCCGGATGATCCGCCACCGGCCCCCACCGCATCGTGTCGTCGGGCGCCGTCTCGTCGCTCACGGGTTCTCTCCGGCCTCACCGTCTCCCCGCTCACCGAGGTCGCCGGTGTCACGCCCTTCGGATTCGTGGAGGCCCGCGAGGATCTCTTCGACCCGCTGGCCCGCCTCGATCGCCGGATCGGCCACGAACCTCAAGTGTGGCAGGTACTTCATGCGCACTTCGTCGCCGAGGGACGCGCGCAACGCGGGTGCCGCCGCGCGAAGAGCATCGAGAGTGCCGTCGGCGTCGTCGGCGTGCCGGAGAGCGGAATAGAACACCTTCGCCTCCCGCAGATCCGGGGTGACCTCCACACCCGTGACTGTCACGAGCTCGAGACGTGGATCCGACATCCGTTCCAGTGCGTCGGCGAGGGCTTCGCGGAGCACCTCGTTGACCCGGGCCGAGCGCGGGTAGCGGCGGGTACTCACGCGGGCTCCGGCCATGCGATCTGGACGTCGAGCAGTTCCATGTCGGGAGCGGTGTCAACGAGGCGATCCACGCGGGCGCGCAGTTCGTCGAGTTGAACGGCCGAGGAAGCCACGAGGGCCACCGCTACTGCTGCGCGCTGCCAGGTGTCCTGGTGGTCGACTTCGGCGACCGACACCTTCAGGCGATGGCGGAGACCGTCGATCAGAGGGCGAAGCACGCGACGCTTCTCCTTCAAGGAACGGCTGTGTGGGATTCGCAGCTCGTATCGGACGGCGACGGCATGCACGTTCTCATTCTCGCGCCGTTGGGTTCCCCACCTAGGTGCGGGCGATCTCGCGCTCTTCGTAGGTCTCGATGATGTCGCCGGGCTTCAGATCCTGGAAGTTCTCGAGGCCGATGCCGCACTCGAAGCCGGCCTGCACCTCGCGGGCGTCGTCCTTGAAACGCTTGAGCGACGCGATCTTGCCCTTCCAGATGATCGTGCCGTCGCGCAGGAAGCGCACGCCCGACCCACGGGTGATGACGCCGTTCTGGACATAGCAGCCTGCGATCTTTCCGACCCTCGGAACCCCGAAGATCTCCCGGACCTCGGCTTCCCCGTGACGACTTCCTCGAACTCCGGCGCCAGCATCCCGACCAGCGCCTGCTCGACCTCCTCGAGCACCTTGTAGATGACCTCGTACGAGCGGATGTCGACGCCCTCGGTCTCCGCGAGCTCGCGTGCCTTCCGGTCGGGCCGTACGTTGAAGCCGATCACGGTCGCGGTCGAAACCGCAGCCAGGTTGATGTCGGACTCGGTGATGCCGCCCACTCCGCGGTGCACGAAGGAGAGCCGTACTTCCTCGTGTTCCTTGTCGAGCTTCTTCAGGGCGTCGGTGAGCGCCTCGAGTGAGCCCTGCATGTCGGCCTTGAGCAGCAGGTTCAAGGTGGCGACCTCGCCGCGCTGAACCATTGCGAAGATGTCTTCGAGGCGCGCGCCGCCCGCCAGGATCGCCGGGTGGCGGAGATCCTCGGCACGGCGGCGGCGTGCCCGTGCGTCGGCGACGGTGCGGGCGGTCTTGTCGTCGGGAGCCACGCGCAGCTCGTCGCCCGCCAACGGCGTGTCATCGAGACCGAGAACCTCGACGGGAACGGACGGACCGGCTTCGTCGACACGCTCACCCTGGTCGTTGAACAGCGCCCGCACCTTGCCCCAGGCCGGGCCTGCCACGATCTGGTCGCCACGGCGGATCGTCCCGCGCTCGACCACGACGGTGGCCACGGGCCCACGCCCCTGATCGAGGTGTGATTCCAACACGACAGCGCGCGCCGGAGCCTTCGGGTCGGCGCGCAGGTCCTCCACCTCGGCCACCAGCAGCAGTGAGTCGAGAAGCGACTCCACGCCGTCGCCGGTGATCGCCGACACGTCGTTGACGATGATGTCGCCACCCCATTCCTCGGGGACGAGCTCGTGTTCGGCGAGCTGCTGGCGGACCCGCTGCGGATCGGCGTCGTCGCGGTCGACCTTGGTGACTGCCACGATGATCGGCACCTCGGCGGCCTTCGCGTGGCTGATGGCTTCCACCGTCTGGGGCATCACGCCGTCGTCGGCGGCAACCACGAGGATCACGACATCGGTGACCTCGGCGCCGCGGGCGCGCATCGCCGTGAACGCCTCGTGGCCCGGCGTGTCGATGAAGGTGATAGCGCCGCTGTCGCGCTCCACCTGGTAGGCGCCGATGTGCTGGGTGATTCCGCCCGCCTCACCGCCCACGACATCGGACTCACGGATCTTGTCGAGCAGCGTGGTCTTGCCGTGATCGACGTGGCCGAGAACGGTGATGATGGGTGGGCGCGCTTCGAGAAGGCTCTCGTCGATCTCCTCGTCCTCGTCGTCACCGAGAAGAACGGCGAGCTCCAACTCCTGCTCGGCACCGGGCTCGACGAGGAGGACCTCGGCGCCGAGCTCCTCGGCGATGAGCTCCACCATCTCGTCGGCCAGCGACTGCGTACCCGTGACCATCTCGCCCGCGTCGAAGAGCAACCGCACCAGGTCGGCGGCTGTGCGGTTCAGGCGCGGCGCGAGCTCCTGGATCGTGGACCCGCGGGGCACCACGATCTCGCCCTCGGGGACCGGAGCGTCGGTGGGTGTGAAGGTGTGCTGTTCGGGCTGGAGCTCCTCTTCGGCGACGCGCCTGCGCTTGCGCTTCTTCTTGCGTGGACGGAAGTTCTGACCGGGACGGCCGCGACCACCGCCGGGACCACTGCGTCCGCCGGGACCACCCGGGCCACCACCGGGACCGCCGGGACCGCCGCTCGGGCCGCGACCACCACCCCCGGGCCGGGCGAAACCACCCGTGCGGGGACCCGGGGCTCCCCCGCCACCACCACCGCCACCGCCACCGCCACCGCCACGACCACCGGAGGGGGTGGTGTGGAGCGTCGGCCCGACGGCGGCGTCGAGCGACGCTGTCCGGGTGGTGGCGGAATGGGCTTACCGGAGGGACTCAGCGGACGGGCGGCAGGCTCGGGTTTGCCGCCGACGTCGGGCACCGACGGCGGGCTCTCTCCCGTGCGCGCGGCAGCAGGACGCGTACCCTCCGCTGCGCGCTCGGCGGCGCGGCGCTGCTCAGGCGTCGCCTCACCGCGAGCCGCGGCCACCTGCTCGCCGGCGTCGGGCGTGGAACGGACCTTGCGACGGGCGGGCGATTCCGATTCGGCCACGGGGGTGGGTACAGCGGCTTCCCCGGTCGGGGGTGGGCTCCGTAGATGTCGCCGCGGTCGCCGAGGGCTCGGCCTCCGGCTTCGGGGCGGTTGCAGACGCAGGCTCGGGCTTGGCCTCGGGGGCCTTGCGGATCGTCGACCTCGCCGAAACGACCTTCTTCTTGGCGGGCGCCTTCTTCTTGGCCGGCTTCTTTTCGGGCTCGGGCTCGCGTCGAAGACCCTTGGAATCGGCGAGCCTGCGCACGCGGTCGGCCTGAGGCTCCTCGATGCTCGAGGAGTGGCTCTTGACGCCGATGCGCAGTTCCTCGGACAGCTCGAGAACGACCTTGTTCTCGACGCCCAGTTCGCGTGCGAGCTCGTAGACCCGGATCTTCTTGATCGCCAAGGTACCTACGCCTCCTCGACCGGGTAGGAGGTTTCGGCAACTTCGGCAACATCGCCCTCGGCAACATCGCCCTCGGCAACATCGCCCTCGGCAGCAGGGGGCGCGGTCTCGAGCGCAGGGGCGATCGGGGCGCCCGACGGCGCGAAACCGAGCTGCTCCGCGGGGACAGGATCGCTGCCGTCGGCGGGCTGCCACAGGTCCTCGCCATCGGGACCCTTGACCCACTCGCCTTCGGCGTACTCGCCGCCTCCGGCCTCTTCTTCCGCCAGTTGGGTCTCGCTCTTGATGTCGACCCGCCAGCCGGTGAGCCGACCCGCCAGGCGGACGTTCTGCCCCTCCTTGCCGATGGCGAGAGACAGCTGGAAGTCGGGCACGATCACCGTGGCGTTGCCGGTGCTCTCGTCGACCCGTACCTCACGGACCCGCGCGGGCTGGAGAGCCTTCATCACGAAATCCTCGGGGCCTTCGCTGTAGGGCACGATGTCGACCTTCTCGCCGCGCACCTCGTTCACCACCATGCGGACCCGCGAGCCCCGCGCACCCACACACGCGCCGACAGGGTCGACGTTGCTGTCGTTGGACGCCACCGAGATCTTCGTACGGTGTCCCGGCTCGCGGGCGATTGCCTTGATGTCGACAACACCGTCGACGATCTCGGGAACCTCCAACTCGAAGAGCCGCTTGATGAGCCCGGGGTGGGTGCGCGACACCACGATCTGCGGGCCCTTGGCGGTCTTGCGCACCTCGACGATGTAGGCCTTGAGGCGACTGCCGTGCTCGTACCGCTCGTTCTGGACCTGCTCGGCCTGTGGCAACAGCGCCTCGACCCTTCCGAGATCGAGCAGCGTGTACCGCTGGTCGGTCTGCTGGATGATCCCCGTGACGATGTCGCCCTCGCGTCCCGAGTACTCCTCGAACTTCATGTCGCGCTCGGCTTCACGGATGGTCTGCAGGATCACCTGCTTGGCCGTCTGCGCGGCGATGCGGCCGAAATCGTCGGGGGTGTCGTCCCACTCCCTCACGACGTTGCCGTCCTCGTCGAGTTCCTGGGCGACCACCCCGATCTCGCCGGTCTCGACGTCGATTTCGACCAGTGCCTCCTCAGCGGCGTTGGGCATCCGCTTGTACGCGGTGACCAGAGCGTTGGCAAGACCCTCCAGGAGGATCTCGACACTGATTCCGCGCTCGCTCTCGATGTTGTGGAGCGCTTCCATCATCTCGGTGTTCACGATCGCGCCGCCTTCTGCTTCTGTCGGCCCTTGCGATTCTTGGAGGTGCCGGGCTTGTCGCCGCGCGTCCACTCGAACGTGGTGCGCGCCTTGGCGATGGCGTCGTACGCCAGTCGATGCTTGGTTCCGTCGGTCTCGACCACACAGCCGTCGGAGTCAGCTTCGGTCAGCGTGCCGTCGAAGCGACGGTTCCCGTCGAGAGGCGCAAACGTCTTCATGCTCACGGTTGTCCCGACAGCTGCCGCAAAGTGCTCGGGGGTACGTAGCGGCCGTTCGAGCCCCGGGCTGCTGACTTCCAGGGCGTAGCGGGTTCGCAGATCAGCGTCTTCCTCGAAGGCCGCCTCGAGGGCGCGTGTCGCGTCGGTGAGCGTGTCGAGATCCACGCCGGCCGTGCCGTCGACCAGGATCCGCAGCATGGCGGACCCCGCGTTTCCGGAGATCTCGACGTCGTACAGGGAGAGGTCGGAATCGATGACAGCGAGGACGTCGGTGACGAGGTGTCGCACGGCGTCCAACCTGTCGCTACCTCCGTCCGCCATCGTCACCTCACCTCCCACCTTCCACTCGTCGCCTGCTCGACTCCGCCCGCACGTCCGCCCGCACGGCGGCGACACGATTCGCGGCAACAAAAAACGTGGGCCACGAAGCCCACGTCCATGTGGCCGCGACCGACCCCACAGCCGTGGCGCCGGTCCGATCCGTGCGGTCGGACTGAACCCGGGAGTATAGAGCGCGGGGGCCACGTCTCGCCGCTCGTTCCCTCCCCACAAGCGAACGAGCGGCACCCGAGGCGAGGAATGGAACAGGTATCCTGCGGCGTCCGAAACGAGGCAAGGGGACCAGTGGGAGGCAGCTGGACCACGCTGGAGACCGCCGGGCGCGAGGTGCGGCTCTCCAACCCCGACAAGGTCTTCTTTCCCGCCACCGGGGCGACCAAGGTGGACCTGGCCCTGTACTACCTCGCCGTCGGTGACGGCGCCCTGCGAGGCGTGTTCGAGCGCCCCACCGTCCTCAAGCGCTACCCCGACGGAGCCGGTACGAAGCCCTTCTTCCAGAAGCGGGTCCCCGCCACACGACCCGAGTGGCTGCGCACCGTGGAGGTGGCGTTTCCGTCGGGGCGCACCGCCGACGAACTGTGCCCGGTCGACACCGCGCACCTCATCTGGGCCGTCAACCTGGGGTGCCTCGACCTCAACCCGTGGGCGGTGCGTGCCGCCGACGTGGACCGTCCCGACGAGCTACGCATCGACCTGGACCCCCAACCCGGCGTGTCGTTCGACACCGTCCGTCGGGTGGCCCTGTGCACCCGCGACGTCCTCACCGAGCACGGTCTCGTTGGATTTCCCAAGACCTCCGGCTCCCGCGGAATCCACGTCAACGTCCGCATCTCCCCACGCTGGGACTTCCTGGCGGTCCGACGGGCGGCGCTGGCACTCGGACGGGAAGTCGGGCGTCGCATGCCCGACGATGCCACCACGAACTGGTGGAAGGAGGAGCGCGGCGAACGCGTCTTCTTCGACTACAACCAGAACGCCCGTGATCGCACCGTCGCCTCCGCCTACTCGGTACGCGACACGCCGGACGCACGAGTGTCGACTCCCCTCACCTGGGATGAGGTCGTCGATGTGGATCCCGCCGAGTTGACCCTCGCGACCGTGCCCGAACGCTACCGGCGCCTCGGCGACCTCACGGCCCCGATCGACGACACGGCCTACGCCCTCACCGAGCTACTCGAGCTGGCGGCACGTGACGAGCGCGAGGGGATCGGCGACGAACCCTGGCCTCCGAACTTCCCGAAGATGCCGGGCGAGCCGAAGCGCGTCCAGCCGAGCCGCGCCCGAGACGACCGCTGAATACGGTCAGCGCGACTTCGGCACCGAATACCGACTCGACGATCACCCGCCGCCGCGCATGCTCGCCACGGGACTCACCGTCACTCTCGACTCCGACGATCCACCGATGTTCGGCACCACTTGGTGCGGGAGTACGAACTCGTACAGGTCTACGGTGAACACGCGGGCTACGGTGAAGTGGTGGGCCACGAGCCGAATCCCGACGGCCGGATCGTCACGCTCGTGACTGTCTCGCAGGCCGATGCCCAGATGGTTCGTTCACTGCTGACCGACAACGGCATCCCGTCGGTCGTCGGCGGTGGCGACGGTGACGGCTGGTATCCCAATCTGGCGTACGCCGACGGGTGTCCGATTCAGGTCTTCGAGAAGGATCTCCCGGCGGCACGCACCTTGATCGAGGCGGCACCCGAGATGGCTGACGTGGCCGAAAGTCCCGAGGTGCCGGCAGAAGACTGAGGGGTGCACCGCTCGTCGCGCACAACACTGCTCAGTCCCGGGGCGCGAAGACCTCCGAGAGCTCGACCGGTGCCGCCACCTCGAGCTGCGCATATGTGCAGCCCCGTGGATCCCGGTCGGGGCGCCACCTCCGGAACCGTGCGTTGTGGCGGAATCGTGTTCCCTGCATGTGCTCATAGGCGACTTCGACGACACGCTCGGGTCGCAACGGCGTCCACGAGAGGTCCTTCGACGCGTTCCACCGGCTCGGCGCTCCGGGCATGCGCGTGCCCTCCGATGCGTGGGCCGACTCGTCGGCCCATTCCCGCCACGGATGCCCGTCGAGGGCACCGCTCTCGAGCGGGCGAACGTCTTCGAGGAGTGACCCACGTAGCGTTGCCTTCATCGACGATGCCACGCCGACGTGGTGCAGCACGCCCGCGTCGTCGAACAACCCCAGGAGGAGCGAACCCACACCCTCACCGTCCTTGTGGAGTCGGTAACCGCCGACGACGCAGTCGGCCGTGCGCTCGTGCTTCAGCTTCAGCATGTCGCGGGCACCGGGACGGTAGGGCGAGCGGAGGCCCTTGGCGACGACTCCGTCGAGGCCCGCGCCCTCGAACCGGGTGAACCAGTCGGCCGCCACGGCCCGGTCGGTCGTCGCCGGGGTCAGGAACAGAGGCGGCTCACGGTTCTCCAGAATCTTCTCGAGTCGGGTTCGGCGGTCGACGAAGGCTTCGTCCAGGAGCGCCTCGTCGCCCACCGCCAGGAGGTCAAAGGCCACATACGAGGCGGGCATCTGCTCGGCGAGCATGTCCACTCGCGAGTCGGCCGGGTGGATACGCAGTGAGAGTCGGTCGAAGTCGAGGCCGTCGTCGCCGGCGATCACGAGTTCACCATCGAGGACACATCGCGACGGGAGTTGTTCCCGCAACGGTTCGACCATCTCCGGGAAGTAACGCACCAGCGAACGGCCGTTGCGGCTCTGGAGCTCGAGTTCGTCGACGTCGCGAAACACGAGACACCGGAAGCCGTCCCACTTGGGCTCGTAGGACCACCCATCGTCGGTGGGCAGCGCGCGAGCCAGCTTCGCGAGCATCGGATCGACGGGTGGTCGGACCGGAAGGTCCACGACTCAGGTCGCCTTGGCTCCGGGTGGGGTCGCCAGCGCGTCGACGTCGTCGATGGCGACCTCGTCCCGCTCACCACCGGCGCGGATCTTGCGTTCCACGACACCGCGCTCGAGCCCCTTGGCGCCGAGCGTCAACTGGACGGGCATCCCCACGAGGTCGGCATCGGCGAACTTCACACCGGGCCGGGCGTCACGGTCGTCGTAGAGAACGGACAGACCTCGATCGCCGAGCGCGGCGTAGAGCCGGTCGGCTGCGGTACTGACGGCGGCGGCGGTGTCGCCCTTTCCGGGAAGGGCGACGAGGTGGACGTCGTAGGGCGCGAGATCCGCGGGCCACACCATGCCGTCGTCGTCATGGTGCTCCTCCACCACCGCAGCCACGATTCGAGACAAGCCGATGCCGTAGCACCCCATGACCATCGGATGACTTTCTCCGCTCTCGTCGAGATAGCGGGCATCCAGCGCCTCGGAGTACTTCGTGCCGAGCTGGAACGTGTGGCCGACCTCGATGCCACGGTCCACCGACAACTCTCCGTCACAACGGGGACAACCGTCGCCGGTGGAGACGGTCGCGATCTCCGCCCACGTGTGGATGGTGAAGTCACGGCCGGGCGCGAGATGGCGCACGTGATGGTCGGTCTCGTTGGCTCCGCTCACCCATTCCGTGCGCGTCGCGACGCCGGGATCGGCCACGACCAGATCGACGCCCTCCGCGTGTGGACCGAGGAAACCGACCGGCAATGCCGGGTTTGCGGCGAAGTCGTCCTCTCCGAAGAGCGCGACCTTCCGGGGAGCCAGTGCCGCCGCGAGCGCGAACTCGTTGAGATCGCGATCGCCCGGGACCAGCGCCAACCCGACCCCGGCGTCCCCCTCTTCGCTCTCCATGCGGAAGGCCATCGTCTTGAGCAGTGCGTCGGGCGGCTCGTGAAGGTGTGTCGCGACGGCGTCGATACCCGGCATGTCGGGTGTGTCCACGATCTCGGGCTCCGGCACGCCTGATGTGTCCGGCATGGGTGGCGTGTCGGCACCGTCGGTCGGGCTGGCGCGGCGACGCGCCGCTTCGACGTTCGCGGCGTAGTCGCAGGAGCGGCACCACACGAAGGCGTCCTCCCCGACCGCGGCGACCGCCATGAACTCGTGATTCACGTCGCCTCCGATCTCACCCGCCTGTGCTTCGACCGGTCGGAAGGTCAGACCACAACGTTCGAACACCCTGTGGTAGGCGTCGTACATCTTCTGGTAGGTGACGCGCAGGCCGTCGACGTCGGCATCGAAGCTGTACGCGTCCTTCATGAGGAACTCCCGCGTGCGCAGAAGACCGAATCGGGGACGCAGCTCATCGCGGTACTTCCAGCCGATCTGGAAGAGGTTGACCGGAAGATCCCGGTAGCTGGAGAGGTCAGCAGCCACCGTGGCGGTGATGACCTCCTCGGCGGTGGGCGCGAGGGCAAAGGCTGTGTCTTTGCGGTCGCGCAGCCGGAACATCAAGGGCCCGTAGTCGTCGCTGCGCCCGCTGCGCTCCCACAGCTCGAGTGGCTGCACGACCGGCAAGAGGACCTCCTGGGCTCCTGCGGCCGTCATCTCCTCCCGCACGATCTCCTCGACCGCACGCAACACCCGGTGGCCGAGGGCAGCCACGAATACAGGCCCGCGGCCACCTTGCGCAGGTAGCCGGCGCGCACCAGGAGCCGGTGGCTGTCGACCTCGGCGTCGGTGGGGTCATCGCGGAGTGTCCGCGCGAAGAGTCGGGACATCCGCATCGCAGTCACCCTACCGGCGCCGGGTTGGGCGCCCCGGCCTTTGATTCCGGAGCCTCCGTAAAACCTGACCTTTTCGCTTGGATTTAATCCTGACACCAGGGTAAGATTTCTCTCCGATGAACTCCGTACACCCGAGATCCCAAGACTCCACCGACCGGAGCCGACCCGTCCGACGTGTCGCGCGTCGGCTCTGGGCCTACCTGTCGGGCTCGTCGACCGCACTCGGCGAGAGCGAAACGAGGTTCTGGACCATGGGCCGCTGATGGCGATCGACGTCTCCGAACTGCGGTCACGCCAACTCTCGCCGGCCATCGAGTCGGAAGTCGACACCTACGAGGCCACCGTCGAGTCCTACCTGCGCGGCGAGGTCGACGAGGACGTCTTTCGCGTCTTCCGTCTCAACCACGGGATCTACGGTCAGCGCCAGGGCGGCCACAGCCAGATGGTCCGCATCAAGGTGCCCGCCGGTCGGATCGTGCCCGAGCAACTGGAGATGATCGGGCATCTCGCCGCCACGTACTCACGCGGATGGGCCCATCTCACCACCCGCCAGAACGTGCAGATGCACTTCGTCAGCCTCGAAGACACGCCCGAAGTCATGCGGCTCCTCGCGTCCGTCGGTCTCACGACCCGCGAGGCGTGCGGCGACACGGTGCGCAACGTCATGGGCTGCCACCTCGCGGGAGCCTGCCCGAACGAGGTTCTCGACGTGAGCGCGTGGGCACAGGCCACCGCCGAGCACTTCATGCGGAACCCGCTCTCGCAGCGCCTCCCCCGGAAGTTCAAGATCAACTTCTCGGGATGCGCGGTCGATTGTGGCCAGGCCATGTTCAACGACGTGGGTGTCGTCGCCGTCAGCCGACCCCGCGACGACGGCACGACCGAGGCCGGCTTCCGGATCTTCATCGCGGGTGGCCTCGGAGCGAACCCCCATCCCGCGCAGGTGCTCGAGGACTTCACGAGCCGGGAAGACCTCCTGCCCACCATCGAGGCGGCTCTTCGTGTGCAGGACCATTTCGGCAACCGCGACAACAAGCTGCGTGCCCGCATGAAGTGGCTCGTCGACACACTCGGCATGGAGGAACTGCGTGCGCGCATCGCCAAGGAACGCAAGTTCCTGCGGGCGTCCGCCACATGGCCCGGGGGCATTCCCGAAACGGTTCGTACCGACGGCGACGATCCGGCGGGAACCGGAGGCGACCTCGAGAACGTGCCGGGAATGACACCGGTGACGATCTCGTCGAGCGATCCTTTCCGACGGTGGGAGCAGGCCAACGTCGTGCGTGGTCGAGCGAACGGCTCGGTGAGTGCGTACGCCTACGCGCGGCTCGGCGACATCACGACCGCCCAGTTCGACGCCCTGGCGGAGCTCCAGCGCGACCTCGATCTCGACATCCGCATCACCAACCGCCAGAACTTCGCGCTGCGGGACCTCACCGAGGACCAGCTCCCCGAGCTGCACGAACGGCTCGGCGAGATGAGCATGGCCGAACCCGGTGCCGAGTTGGCCCGCGATGTCGTGTCATGCCCCGGCGCCGACACGTGCAATCTCGCTGTCACGCAGTCACGCGGTCTGGCCGACGACATCGGTACGGCGCTCGACGACGCCGGGCTCGCCGAGGTCGGCGGCGTGCGGATCAACATCTCGGGCTGCACCAACAGCTGCGGCCAGCACCACGTCGCCGACATCGGGTTCTTCGGCTGGGAGCGTCGCGCGCACGGTCGCGCGGCACCCGGCTACCAGATGCTCCTCGGAGGGCGTCTGGGCGACACCGAGGTCGAGTTCGGGTCCAAGGCGGCGAAGCTGCCCGCCAAGCAGGCCGGACGCGCCGTCGTCCGGCTCGTGGGCCGGTACGCCGACGAGCGTGATGCCGGTGAGACCTTTCGCTCGTGGCTGGAGCGCTCGGGCGGTGCCGCCGAGGTCGGACGCACCCTCGACGACCTGAGTGAGTTCCCCGATCCCGAGACGCACCCCGACTTCTACGTGGACTTCCACGAGACCGGTCCGTACGTGAAGGAGACCGGCGACAGCGAGTGCGCGACGTGAGTGTCACGACTGTTCCCGACTCCGCGGAACTCGAGCAGATCTCGGCGCGTCTCGAGGTCGGTCCCGCCGGCGACACCGTCCGGTGGGCTGTCGAGACGTTCGGCGACGGCCTGGTCCTGGCCGCCTCGTTCCAGGACTGCGTCCTGATCGACATCGCCACCACCGTGGCACCCGGCATCGAGGTGGCCTTCCTCGACACGCAGTACCACTTCCCCGAAACCCTCGAGTTCGTCGAGACGGTGCGCGACCGCTACGACCTGAACCTGCGTGTCCTCCAACCGACGGCCGAGCCCGATGAGCTCTGGAAGACAGACACCGACGCCTGCTGCGCGGTCCGCAAGGTCGAGACTCTGCGACGTGCTCTCGACGGCAAGTCGGCGTGGATGAGCGGGCTGCGCCGCTGCGAAGCGCCGAGCCGGGCCGATGCTCCCGTCGTGAGCTGGGATGTGGCTCGGGGGCTCGTGAAGGTGAATCCGATCGTGACCTGGACCGACGACGACGTCGCCGCCTACAGCGCCGATCGCGATCTGCCCGAACACCCGCTGCGTGCCGCGGGCTACACGTCGATCGGGTGCTGGCCATGCACGAAGCCGGTCACCAACGGGGGCGACGCCCGCGCCGGACGCTGGGCCGACTCCGACAAACTCGAGTGCGGCCTCCACGTCTGACCGGCACCTCGGCGTCACGCAGCCGCGGAACTCCAGATGATGCGTCCCTGGAGCTCGCATAGCGCGCGCCACGGACGCATCATGTTTGAGCAAGTCGCCTTGCGGGAGTCAGTCGGCGATCTGGCGGATCTTCTCGATGTGTTCGGCCGTCTTGTTGACGTCGGTGCCCTGGATCTGGATCAGTTGCTCTCGCTCGGCTGCGGCAATCGCCTCGGCGTCGGCGTCGGCGGCGGCGAGGCGGGCCTCGATCCCCTCCTCGACGATGCGCTCGGCTTCCTCGACGAGAGCGTCGACCATCTCGCCTTCGGGAACGGCGCGTACGACCTGACCGCGCACGAAGAGGTGGCCGCGGCCCCCGTCCGGCGGCGATACCGAGGTCGGCGCCACGCGCCTCACCCGGTCCGTTGACGACACAACCCATCACGGCGACCTGCAGCGGGATCTCGCGCTCTTCGAGCACGGCCTGCGCGTCACTCGCGACCCGGATCACGTCGACCTCGGCGCGCCCACACGACGGGCACGCGATGAGATCGAGGCCCGTACGCTCACGCAGACCCATGGTCTCGAGGAGGGTGCGCCCGGCCTTGGCCTCCTCGACCGGGTCGGCGGTGAGCGAATACCGGATCGTGTCACCGATGCCCTCGGCGAGCAGCGTTCCGATCCCAGCCGTCGACTTCACCAGGCCGGCCGGAACGGGCCCCGCTTCTGTGACACCCAGGTGCAGAGGGAAGTCGACCCGCTCGGAGAGAAGTCGGTAGGCGTCGATCATCGTCGGGACGTTGGAGGACTTCACGGAGATCTTCACGTCCTCGAAGCCCACCTCCTCGAAGTAGGCGAGCTCCCGCTCGGCGGACGCCACCAGCGCCTCGGGTGTGGGGCCCCCGTGACGTTCGGCGATGTCGGGATCGAGGCTCCCGGCGTTCACCCCGATGCGGATCGGGAGCCCGCGGTCCTTCGCCTCGGTGGCCACCGCCTTGATCTGGTCGGGCTTGCGGATGTTCCCCGGGTTGAGACGCAGGCCCTGAACGCCTGCCTCCATCGCCGCGAGCGCGAGCCGGTACTGGAAGTGGATGTCGGCGATGATCGGAACCGGCGAACGCGGCACGATGGCGGCGAGGCCTTCGGCGGCGGGTTCCTCGTTGCACGTGCACCGCACGATGTCGGCTCCCGCCCCGGCGAGGGCGTAGATCTGCGCGAGCGTGCCGTCGACGTCGGCGGTGCGCGTGGTGGTCATGGACTGAACGGACACCCGGGCGTCTCCACCCACCTCGACGTCACCGACGCGGATGGAACGGGTCTTTCGACGGGTCACGGTCATCAGAAGGGGTTCTGGAGCGGGTTGCTGGCGTCGAGGAACAACGACGAGAAGAAGATGAACCCCAGGACCACCATCACCGCGCTCGTGATCGGGAGGAGTTTGGCCACGTCGGCCTGGACCGGGCGTCCCTTGATCGTGGACGCGATCTTCTCGTAGCACGCGATGGCGACATGGCCTCCGTCGAACGGGAGCAGAGGTATCAGGTTGAAGATACCGACGAAGACGTTGATCGAGACGAGCAGACCCAGCACAGCGAGCCACCCGGTGGCAACGGCCTGATTGGCGAGCCTCCCGAAGCCGAGCGGCGAGACGAACCGTTCCTGCGACTGTTCGCCCTGGGAATCCTCGCCCCCGCTGAAGACGGTGTCCACATAGTTGACGATGCCCGCGGGTGAGAACAGACGGCCGAGCGCCTCGACGGACTGCTGGGCCGTGCGGCCGAACACCACGAACGTCTCCCGCACCGCCGGGACCGGCGCCACACGGTCGGTCTCGAGCGCCGGCGTGACACCGATGAGCCCGACCTCCTCGCCTTCGTCGTCGGACCGTTTCGGAACCACGGGGATGTCGATCACCTCACCGTCACGCTCGACGGTGACGACCAGCTCCTGTTCGGGACGCGGCCGTACGTAGTCGCGCAGCTCATCGAAGGTCTCGATCTGTACGTCGTCGATGGAAAGGATCACGTCGTCGGGCTCGAGCCCCGATTCCTCGGCCGCCGTGCCCTCTCCAACCGTGCCCACGGCCGTCGTGTCGGTGATGAGTCCGATGGACACGAGCAAGATGAAGATCAGCAGTAGCGCGAGCATGAAGTGCACGGCCGACCCGGCGACGGCGACCCCGATCCGGTCGTGGAACGACTGGTTCCGGTAGGCGCGGGGCTCGTCCTCGGGCTCGACCTCCTCGAGGTTGTTCATGCCGATGATGCGCACGTAGCCACCGAGAAGGACAGCCTTCACGCCGTACTCCGGTTTCCCGCGACGCACCGACCAGATCTTCGGTCCGAACCCGACGAAGAACTCGGTGACCTTCATGCCGCTGCGCTTGGCCATGACGAAGTGGCCGGCCTCGTGGAGGATGATGATCGTCGGCAGAGACAGGATCAGGACGATCGTGCCGACGAGTTGGGGTTGAAGGACCGCCCAGACGGTGACGAGCAGCACGATGACCGTCGTGACGAAGAGGACCTTGCGGCCGTTGATCTTCGTCGTCTCGAGTGGGTCCCTCACGCTGCGCTCCTCCGGCGGACGCTCTGGCGGGCGCGCTCGCGCGCGGTCCGGTCGACATCGAGAACGTCTTCTGGGGTCTCGACGTTCCCGGGACCGGCCTGAAGTGCCTCATCCACCACTTCTTCGATCCCGGTCCAGGGAAGGGCCCTGTCGAGAAAGGCGGCCACCGCCACCTCGTTGGCGGCGCTGACCGCCGCCGGGGCGCCTCCGCCCGCACGCCCGGCCGCTTCGCACAACGCCAGGCAGCCGAAGGCCTCACGGTCGGGCTCTTCGAACGTCAAGTCGCCCATCCCGGTCCAATCGATCGCCCCGTAGGGCACGGGGTGGCGCTCGGGGGCCCCCAGAGCGAGCCCGATCGGCAGCCGCATGTCGGGCTCCGACATCTGGGCGATGGTGGCGCCGTCGGTGAACTCCACCATGCCGTGGATGATCGACTGCGGGTGTACAACGACATCGATGTGGTCGTAGTCGAAGCCGAACAACTCGTGGGCCTCGATGACCTCGAGACCCTTGTTCATGAGAGTCGACGAATCGATCGTGATCTTCGCTCCCATGTCCCATGTCGGGTGATCGAGGGCGTCCTCCACGGTCACTCCCTGGAGTTCGCGGCGAGACCTCCCGCGGAACGGCCCACCGCTCGCCGTGAGGATGAGCCGGCGGACCTCACCGGTCGTTCCGGAGCGGAGCGCCTGGTAGAGCGCCGAGTGTTCGGAATCGACCGGGACGAGCTCGGCTCCGCTGCGCTCGCGAACCCGGCCCACGACGGGACCGCCGGCGATCAAGCTCTCCTTGTTGGCGAGCGCGAGGCGGGTGCCTGTCTCGAGAGCGGCCAGGGTGGCGGGAAGCCCCGCGAAGCCCACGACCGCGTTCAGCACGACGTCGGCATCGGGATGGCGTGCCAGCTCGGCCAGGGTGTCCGGCCGGTCTCCGCACACGATGGCGGCGTCGCCGGGCACACCGAACTCGCGAGCCTGAGACGCCAACTGCTCGGAGTCGTGGCCACACGCGAGAGCGACGACCTCGAAAAGGTCCGGCAGCTCCCGGATGAGCTCGAGTGCCTGGGTTCCCACCGATCCGGTGGAGCCGAGAACGACGATCCGACGCGGCCGGTGCGGACCCGACGCGAGCGGGTCGGCGGGCATCAGGCCCTCAGAGGTTGAGGCCGAGCGCCAGGTAGTACACGACCGGCAGACAGAAGAGAATGCCGTCGAAGCGGTCGATCACGCCGCCGTGGCCGGGTAGGAGCGATCCGAAGTCCTTGATGCCGAGATCGCGCTTGAGGAGCGACTCGCACAGGTCTCCGATCGGGGCCGCGATGGCCACGGCCAGACCGACCCACAGGCCCGAGCCGGTGTCCCACGGCGAGATCCGACCGACCACGATGAGGCCCACGAGAATCGACGCGGCCATCCCTGCGACCAGACCCTCGATCGTCTTGTTCGGCGAGATGTGTTCGAGCAGCGGCGTCTTGCCCACGGCGCTGCCAATGAAATACGCCGCCACGTCGTAGGCGATCGCACACAGAGCGAGACCCCAGATGAGGCCGATCCCGTCGGGATGGGTGAGGATCAGGCCGGCGAAGCCCCCGAGCGCTCCGACGTAGCCGAACCCGAGCAGCGTGACCGAGATGTTGACGGTCGGCTCGGCAGTCACGACCTCGGCCAGATACCAGAGGAACGTGAATCCGACGACGAGAACGATCACGAGCGGGTAGGCAGCGTCGCCACGCTCGTAGGCCAGGATGGGCATCGCCGCCGATCCCAGGATTCCGATGAGAACGGCCGGGCTGTAGCCATGGGAGCGCAGTGCCCCGAACAGTTCGACGCTGGCCACGGCCACGACCAGCGTGGCGAACCAGGCCACGGCGCCTCGGCCGATCAGGAGGCAGATGATGGCCAGAACGGCGATGACGCCGGCCGTGGCGACGGCCGTGGGCAGGTCACGCTCTTCGGGACCCGAGCGGGCCGGGGGCGTGCCGCTGCGCCTGCGCCGACGCGGCGCTCCGGCACGCCTTGGTCGACCGGTCGGTGCCGCTCGGCGCTCCGCCACTTCCTCGGCGAACACCGCGTCGTCGTCGACCGGGGTGTCATCACCCAGCGCGCCCACCGCGGCGGTCTGGTCGGTCAGTTCCTCGGCGAAGTCGACTTCGTCCCAGTCGCCGGGCTGCTCGCGAAAACGCGGCGTGGTTCCCGAGACGTGACGCCAGGCGTCGTCCTCGTCGGACTGACCGGTGCCGGGATCGCTGTCGGGGAGGACGCGTGGCGATTCGCCGGTCGGCGGTTCGGTCCAGTGCGGAAGATCCACAGGCTGACTGGGTTCGCCACCCGCGTCGCCACCGGGTTCATCGGCAGACGCTCGGGCTCCTCCCGCCGACCATGTCGCGCCTTCGGTCTCGAAGGGACCGGTCCCCGATGCGCGGGGGAATCGTGCCATCGGATCGACTCCTGCACCCGACGGCGGCGAGGTGGCTGGGGGTCGTCGGCACCACGGGACACGACACCGCCACCCTCGATGGCGGCCTGCGCCTCTTCGGCCCCGAGGATGCGCACACCCTCTTTCGACGGACGAGGGCGGGGGCTCCGCCGAGTGGTCGGCGGGACGCTCGGAGGGGCGGTCAGCTGGTTCATCGCCCAGGGACTCGAGCGCCTCGAAGGGTTCATCCGACCACGCGTCGGTCTCGTCGCCGCGCTGGTCCTGCGGGCGGTCATCGCGTCCGTCGTCCATCACACCTCCCCCGGTCTCGACGGAGCCAGGCTAGACCGCCCACGCCCCCTGATGCCTGAACCGCACGGGACCGCACGACGGCGACACGCCTGCAAGGTGGCCGTCAGACCTCGAGCAGCTCCTGCTCCTTGTGGGCGGCGAGGGAATCGATCTCCTCGACGACCTCGTGCGTGGCCTTCTCCAGGGTCTTCTCGACACGGTCCATTTCGTCGCGCGAGATCTCTCCGTCCTTCTCCAACGACTCGATGTCGTGACGTGCCTGGCGGCGGGCGTTGCGCACCGACACCCGCGCTTCTTCCGCACGCTGCTTCACGACCTTGACGAGTTCCTTGCGACGCTCCTCGGTGAGCGGCGGAAAGGCCAGGCGGATCACCTGACCGTCGTTCGAGGGATTGATCCCGAGGTCGCTGCCCTGAACAGCCTTCTCGATCGCAGCGATCGACGACTGGTCGTAGGGCGAGATGACGAGAAGGCGCGGCTCGGGAACGGAACACCCGGCGAGCTGCTGGAGCGGGACTTCGGAGCCGTAGTAGTCGACCTTGAGCTTCTCGACGAGCGCCGGCGCGGCGCGTCCTGTGCGGATGGCACCGAACTCCTCTTGGAGATGGCCCACGGACTTGCGCATCTTGGTGCGGCAGTCGTCGACCGCCATGGCGACCATCTCGTCACCTTCGGATCCGCTCATGTTCCTCCCTCCGGGGGTGAGCACAGCACCGATTCGACGTGAACCCACGCCCTCCGATTCGCGGCTGTGCTCATGTTCCTCCCTCCGGGGGTGAGCACAGCACCGATTCGACGTGAACCCACGCCCTCCGATTCGCGGCTGTGCTCATGTTCCTCCCTCCGGGGGTGAGCACAGCACCGATTCGACGTGAACCCACGCCCTCCGATTCGCGGCTGTGCTCATGTTCCTCCCTCCGGGGGTGAGCACAGCACCGATTCGACGTGAACCCACGCCCTCCGATTCGCGGCTGTGCTCATGTTCCTCCCTCCGGGGGTGAGCACAGCACCGATTCGACGTGAACCCACGCCCTCCGATTCGCGGCTGCGCTCATGTTCCTCCCTCCATGGAGCTGACGACGGTACCGATGGGCTCGCCGACCAGCGCACGTGCGATGTTTCCGGGCTTCGTGACGTCGAAGACCACGATCGGCAACTCGTTGTCGCGACAGAACGTGATGGCCGTCGAGTCCATCACCTTGAGATCGCGGGTGAGCACTTCGTGGTGGCTGATGCGCTCCAGCTTTTCGGCTGTCGGGTCCGTGAGCGGGTCGGCGCTGTAGACGCCGTCGACGCCCGAGTGCGTTCCCTTGAGGACCGCGCCGGCGCCTATCTCGGCCGCTCGCAAGGCCGCTGTCGTGTCAGTCGTGAAGTAGGGGTTGCCGGTACCGGCTGCGAACACGACGATGCGGCCCTTCTCCATGTGGCGGATCGCCCGGAGCGGGATGTAGGGCTCGGCGACCTGCGCCATCGAAATGGCCGTCTGCACCCGCGTCGCCTGCCCGCCGGCCTCGAGAGCGTCCTGGAGAGCCAGTGCGTTGATGACGGTCGCGAGCATGCCCATGTAGTCGGCCCGGGCGCGATCCATTCCGCGCGTCGCCCCACCGAGACCTCGGAAGATGTTGCCGCCTCCGACCACGACCGCGATCTCCACGTCGAGATCGCGACGGGCTTCACTGACCTCGTCGGCGATCCGGGCGACGATCGCGGCATCGATGCCGTAGCTCGTCTCGACGTCGGCGAACGCCTCACCGGAGAGCTTCAGTACGACCCGACGGAACCGGCTCGTGGGGCTCCCGTTACCGTCGGTCATTTCCGCTCCCGTGCTGAGGACCGCGGGTGCCCGCGAGGCCGTCGAGTCGCTGACTATTCCTCACCGATCTTGACGCGCGCGAACCGGCGGATGTGGGCATCGCCACCGAGATCTTCCAACAGCGAGCCCACGGAGCGCTTGGGCTCCTTGACGAAGCCCTGATCGAGAAGCACGCGCTCCTTGAACCAACCGTTCATCCGTCCGTCGACGATCTTCGGGAGCGCCCGTTCGGGCTTGCCCTCGTTCCGACTCAGATTCTCGAAGACATCGCGCTCGGCTGCGACGACGCTCTCGGGTACCTCGTCGCGGGTGAGGTACGCGGGAGCAGCTGACGCAATGTGCAGGGCGATGTCGTGCGCCACCTCGCGGGCCTTGCCGTCCGACGGATCGACACCACCCAGTTCGACGAGGACACCGATCGTGCCGCGGTCGTTCTGGATGTGCTTGTAGGAATCGATGAGCCCGTCATCGCTCGTGTACCGCACGACCCGACCGAGACCGATGTTCTCGCCCAGGCGACCGGCGGCCTCCTTGACGACCTCGCCGGCCGTCGAGTCGCGCAGCGGCTGAGCCTCGATGTCGGCGTCGCCGCGTTCGGCCACCGCGTGGACGATCTCGTCGAGCAGGTCGGCGAAGTCGGAACCCTTGGCGACGAAGTCGGTCTCACAGGTGAGCTCGGCGAGTGCACCGAGCCCGCCGTCGACCATGACGTCGACGGCGCCTTCTTCGGCGGCCCGCCCGGCCCGCTTGCCCGCCTGAGCGAGACCGCGCTCACGCAACCACAGCTTGGCGGCGTCGACGTCGCCGTCGGACTCCTCCAAGGCCTTCTTGGCATCCATCATTCCGGCGCCGGTCTGCTTGCGCAGCGCCGCCACATCCTTCGCAGCGATCGATCCCACCGCTTATCCGTTCTCCTCGTTGCCCGCGTCGGGCTCGTCGGCGACCGCAGGCTTCGGGGCCTCATCCTGCGTGGCCGGCTCTTCCTGCTTCACAGCTTCTGCCTGCTTCACAGCTTCTGCCTGCTTCACAGCTTCTTCCTGCTTCGGAGGCGTACTGGTCTTGGCGGCCTCCTTGGCCTCGAGCAGGCGTTCCTCACGCACCTTCTGCGCGGCGGCGGCCTCCTGGCGGGCCTTGGCCTGCTCGTCGGCGCGACGTTTCGCCTCCTCGGGATCGAGCGGTGGTGGCGCCGGCACCTTCGCCTTCTGCTCGGCCTTCTGTGACTCCTTCTCCGCATCAGCCTGTTGTGCGGCCTCTTCCTCGACACGGCCCTTCGCCTGCGCTATCTGGCGGCCCTCGACCGCCGCGTCCGCGATCACGCGGGTGAGCAACTGCGCGGCGCGAATGGCGTCGTCGTTGCCCGGGATGACGTGATCGATGATGTCGGGGTCGCAGTTCGTATCGACGACGGCAACGATCGGGATTCCGAGCCGTTGCGCCTCGGTGACCGCGATGTGCTCCTTTTGCGTGTCGATGATGAACACCACGTCGGGGAGCTTGCGGAGGTCCTGGATCCCTCCGAGGTTGCGCTTGAGCTTGGTCAGCTCGCGGGTGATCCGCAGCGCCTCCTTCTTGGGCATCTGCTCGGTCTCGCCGGTGACGACCTGCTGTTCGAGCTCGCGGAGCTTCGAGACCCGTGAGTGCACCGTCGAGAAGTTGGTGAGCATCCCCCGAGCCAACGGAAGTTGACGTACGGCATGCCGCAGCGCCCCGCTTCGCGCTCGACCGCCTCCTGGGCCTGCTTCTTCGTACCCACGAACAGGACGGTGCCGCCGTCCTCCACCGTCGACCGCACGAAGCGGTAGGCGGTGTCGATGGCCTCCAGCGTCTGCTGCAGGTTGACGATGTAGATCCCGTTGCGCTCGCCGAAGATGTAGCGACGCATCTTCGGATTCCAGCGCCGGGTCTGGTGACCGAAGTGGACTCCGGCCTCGAGCAACTGCTTCATCGTGACGACAGCCACGTGTGTTCCTTCCCCTGGTTGAACGTCGGCCCGCCGCACCCCCGAGGGAGTGACCATGGGTGGCAGACCTGTGAAGTACGGGCCCGGGGGCCCGCCGGCGAAGCAGTGTAGTACCGCTTCTGGGGCATTCCCCTGCCGGAACTCAGGGGATGGCCACCCCCTCCACCATCCCGGGACCTGAGAGCCGCAGGCCGGTCACGAGGTGCCCCCCGCCGTAGGCCGTCGCCACGACGAAGGTATCGGCGTCACTGACGTCCACGAGACCTCCATCGGTTCTGTCGAGAGCAGCCGCCCGGCCGTCGGTCGTCGTCACGACGATCTGGTCCCGTGTGACCGTCGGCGATCCCCGGAGAACCGGGACACCGAGATCGTGTGACCAGAGACGCTCGCCATCGGAGGCCGCCAGGGCGTGGACCACCCCCAGGCGGTCGGCGACGAACACCTGCTCGTCGTCCACGACCGGTGCCACGTCGGGCGTGAAGCCGGCCCCGACGGTCGCGGTCCAGAGCGGGTGGCCGTGCTCCGGATCGAGCGCCAGAATCCCTCCACGCCCGTCGCCCACGACCACACCGGCTGATGAGTCGACGCTCCCTACCGCCGGGGCCGACGATGCCGCGCCGAGCTCGCGCTCCCAGACCACCTCCCCGTCGGTCACACGCAGAGCGGCGATCGTGGCGGACCGCTCCCCGTGCGACACCACGACGACGAGGTGTTCGCCTCCAGCCATCGCGGGCGGGATCCCCACCGGAACGGAGCGGACCGCTCCGGGACGCTGCACCGACCAGCGATGGCTTCCCTCGTCGGGTTCGAAGGCTGCCAGCGTCCCGTCCCACGAGCCGGCGACAACGGCGCCGGAGGCCGAACCATCGACCGACGCTCCGCTCCACACCACGGGTCCGGGACCCGCGATCGCGGCCTCCCACAGGAGCGAGCCGTCGGCACGGTCGAGAACGATCGCGCGCTGCCTACCGCGCAGGGCCAGGCGATCGCCGGACAACGCGGGGCGGTCGGTGCCGAGGTCTCCGAGTTCGTGTGCCCACAATGGTGACCCCGATCCCGGATCGAGGGCCGTCACCACCGAGTTGGCGGAGATGGTCACCGTCAATTCGTCGTCACCCGCGAGGGCGCCGACCGACCCGGGGACCTCCAGCCGCCAGCCAACCCGACCCGTCTCACCCGCGCCGGACGCGCCGTCGTTCGACCCGCTCGGCGCCGACATCCCTCCCCCGACCGGCGCCATGGCACCCCGCCACACCAGCCGAGCGCCGATCACGGCCGCACCGACGAGCAGCAACACGATCAGCCTTCTCGTCACTGTCCTTGTCATGGGAGCTCTCCTCCGAACGGCGCGCCGCCCACGGCACCCAGCTCGTGCTCGACGCCGCTGATCACGACCGGCTCCACCTCGCCGCGCAGATGCGAGAGGAGGGACCGGCACGCCGGTGGTCGTCCCTCGAGCGCGAGGCGAACCTCCCGTAGGGCTCCCGGATCCGACACGATGGCGCTGTGGTCCGAGAAGCCCGGCGGGTTCACGACCACGTCGGTCGTGCCCGGAGCGGAAATGCTGTCGGCGGGCACGATGAAATCGTCGAACGCACCGATCGACCGGATCTCCAGTCCCTCGGGGAGGCGACTCTGCTCGAGACGCCGCATCAGCTCGGAACCCTCGGCGAGCTGTTCGGTCACCGGAGCGTCCAGCGGAGGGAACAGGGACCCGTCTCCGACAAGAGTCGTCGCCACCGGGGCGAGCGGCCCCGAGGCCAGGTCGCGCCCGGCCGTGGCGGCAGGAGCTCCCGACAGGGGCGACGACAACGTGACCACCCGACCGAGCGGTGGGTACGCCGGATCCTTCTCGTCATAGACCAATTGGAGAAAGGCCCGCACGACCACGCCACCAAGCGAGTGGGCGAGGAGGTCGATCGGCCGATCGGGGTCGTCGACGGCTCGGCGACGGAGCTGTTCACCGAGACGCTCGGCTGCGACGAACGGATCGATCCACGTGTCGGACGCGGCGTAGCCCGCACCATCCGAGTCGGCACCGGAGTAGTCGAAGAACGCCACGTCGGCGTCTTCGTATCCGATGAGATCGGTGGGGATCCCCACGGAGGTCCCTCCCTCGGACAGCGAACTGTTCACGCCCGCCACGACCGTGACGGCGTTGCCGGATCCTCCTGTGCCGTCGGCGTGGGGTGCGTCACGGGTGCACTCGCCGGTGGTGAAGTTCCACAGGCCACGGGCCGAGCCGCGCGCCACGTCGCGTCCCAGAGCAACCCCTCCCTCCAGGAAGGGCAATGCCGGCAGCGTGGGAGCAAGGGTTCGCGTCGCCGCATCGACGGCGAGATCGGTGGCCAGATCGAGTGCGAGGTCGTCGGCCCGGCCGGCCAGGCTCCAGGCGAGATCGAGTCCGCCTCCGCCCACTGCGGTGACGCCGTTCACACTCCAGCGGGCCACACCACCACCGACATCGCCCACTCGTCGGGCGAACGACGGCCCGCCGTCGAGGGCATCGCTCACGATCCAGACCGGGAGGTCGTCGGCGTCGATCTCGGGGAGATCCGGGGCATCGGGGATCTCGGGAACCGGAAGCACCGGCGGGTCGGGTAGCCGGGGCGGGCCCGGGAGTTCGGGGGCGTCGGGGAGGTCGGGAGGTTCCGGTTGCCGGACCCGGGTCGCCGATCGGCCTGCCGGATCACCGGGGTCTTCGTTGGGGATCAGGCGAACGACGTCGGCCGGAACCCGTGTGGCGAACAACATCATCGGGTCGAGGTAGACATCGCCCGAGCGAAGCCCCATGTGCAACAAAGGGCTGCGGTCGTGCCCGCGAGCTCCCGACACTCCGATCACGGCGCCCGCGTCGACGACATCTCCCTTCGCGACGTCGACACGACCCAGGAAGGAATACGACGTGCGCAGCCCGTTCCCGTGGAGGACGGTGACGTGGAGCCCGCCGGCGACGTTGCCGGCGAACTCCACGCGACCAGGCCCGGCGGCACGCACGGTCGTACCGGTGGCGGCGGCGAAATCAACACCCCGGTGACCGGCCCCGTAGACGGAAGCGGGTGGCTCGAACTCCCGCAGGACGGGACCCGGAACCGGCCGCACCCAGCCCGTCGCCGAGGTCTCGGGAACGGAGAGCGACGGCGCTGCCGAGGCCGGGGCCGGGGCCGCGGACAGGAGCAGCACCGCGGGGATCGCGAGCAGCAGTGCTGCCGCCACGAGGGCAGCGACACTTCCGCGACGGCGGAACCCGGACAAGACGTGAACGCATTCATGAGCGCGCGCGCAGAAGCAGAAAACGGAGAACGGGTCCATCGCACCCCCGGCGGTCGGTCCGACTCGGCACGGGGGAAGCGCCGGGGAGTGCGGGAACGAACCTAGCGCGCGCGTTCGGCGATGAGAAGCGAAACTTTTCGGAATCGGCGCTCGCGACGGGGCGCCCTATTCAGGTGATTTGACCGTCGCTCAGGACGCTGTGTTGCGATCGGGCTCGGAGAGGCGGGCGCGCATCTGGAGAATCGCCTTGGTGTGGATCTGACAGACCCGGCTCTCGGTCACGCCGAGGACCTCGCCGATCTCGGAGAGCGTGAGGCCCTCGTAGTAGTAGAGCGTCAGTACGAGCCGTTCCCGGTCGGGCATCCGGTTGATGGCGTCGGCCAGGACATGTTTCATCTCCTCGATCTCGAAAGCCTGCACCGGATCGTGGGCCGGGTCCTTGACCGAGATCGTGTCGCCGATGGTGTTTCCGGCCTCCCGGTCCTGTCCGGCGACGAGCTCCTCGAGTGCCACGAGACCCACGAACGAGACCTGTGACAGCACGGCGGCCAGTTCCTCGGGCTCCATCCCGAGCTCGGTGGCGACCTCGGATTCCTCGGGAGTTCGGTGGAGCTCGTTCTCGAGCTTGGAGTAAGCGCGTTCGATCGCCCGTGCCTTGGCCCGCACCGACCGCGGCACCCAGTCGAACGAGCGCAGCTCGTCGATGATCGCACCCTTGATACGGGAGATCGCGTAGGTCTCGAACTTGAAGCCACGCTCGGGCTCGAACTTGTCGATGGCGTCGATGAGACCGAACACGCCGTAGCTGACGAGGTCGGACTGCTCGACGCTCTGAGGGAGACCGGCGGCGACACGCCCGGCGACGAACTTGACGATCGGCGAGTAGTGGAGGATCAGGCGCTCGCGGGCCTGCGCGCTGTGCGAGCCCTTGTACTCGACCCAGAGACCGTCGACGACCTCGGCCACGTCCTCGGTGGCCGTACCCGAACGGTCAGGCACGGGGATGCGTCTCCTCGTAGACCGACCGCAGGCGCTCGCGGGTGAGGTGTGTGTAGACCTGGGTGGTGGCCAGATCCGCGTGCCCGAGCAGTTCCTGGACGACGCGCAGGTCGGCACCCCCTTCGAGCAGGTGCGTGGCGTACGCGTGACGGAACGTGTGGGGAGGAAGGGAACGCCCGTCGGGAAGAGGGTGCCGGTCGAGGATGCGACGTGCGTCGCGGACACCGAGGCGGCGACCACGGGTGTTGAGGAACAGCGCGTCGGGCGGCGTGTCGTGCGTCTCGAATTCGCCTCGACCGTTGCACCGGTACTCGACGAGCGCGTCGAGGGCGGGCTTTCCCACTGGTAGGCGGCGCGCCTTTCCACCCTTTCCGGTGACGTCGATGAACGCCCGGTCGACGTGCACGTCGGCGGGCCCGAGGCCGCAGCATTCCCCGATCCGGATCCCGGTTCCGTAGAGAAGCTCGAGCAGCGCCACGTCGCGCAGTGCCAGAGCGGCGGCGCGCTCGTCGCCCTCGGCTCTCACGTCGTCGGCATGTGCGTGTGCTCCGTCGAGAAGCGCGACGGCCTCGTCGGACCGTGGCACCCGGGGAAGACGCGCCGGGCCGCGCGGTGCACGGAGGTGGCGACCGGCGTCGGTGGTCACGACGCCGCGGCGGCGCAGGAACCGCAGAAACGATCGCAGTGGCGCGGCCTTGCGGGAGATCGTGCGCTTCGCGTAGCCCCGCGTCTGGAGGCTCGCGAGGTAGCGACGCGCGGTGCGCTGGTCACAACTGGACGGGTCGGGGCACCCTCCCCGCTCCGCCCAGTCCACGAACTGGCGAACGTCCCGCTCGTAGGCCGCCCGCGTGTTGGGCCGCGCTGTGGTGAGGGACGCCACGAACCCGTCGACATCCCAGGTCATGGTGTAACGGTACGTGCCACACGGAAAGCGGTCAAAGATGTGCGTAGAGCGCGAGAGGGAATCACGGTGCCCCCGATCATGTGTGCGAACGGTACCAACGGTCGTGGCGCATGCCGCGAACCCCCACCGGCCCGACGTCATGACGACCGTCGTCGATGTCTGTCGATCATGGTGGTCACACCCGGCGCCTACGGTACGCACACCGTCGAGGAGCCGCGGTCACGGCCCTCCCGTTCCACTCGCTCGTGTGTTCCACCCGGGCGTCAGTACACCGGGAGGTCGTCATGCTCGCATCCCTCAGAAGCGCCACCCTCGTGGGCGTCGACGGGCAGGTGGTCACCGTCGAGGTCCACGTGTCGAACGGGCTGCCCGGCTACCAGGTCGTCGGTCTCCCCGACAAGGCGGTGCGCGAGTCGCGCGAGAGGGTGCGCGCCGCACTGTTGAGCTCCGACCTCCCGTGGCCGATGCAGCGGATCACCGTCAACCTCGCTCCCGCCGACGTGCCGAAGACGGGCTCCGGTCTCGAGGTCGCGGTGGCGCTCGGCCTCCTGCAGGCAGATGAAGTACTCCCACCCGACGTTCTCCACGGTGTCGGCGTCGTCGGGGAACTGGGGCTCAACGGCTCGATCCGCGCGATACCCGGCGTGCTGGCGATGGTCGACGCCCTCGCCCGCCACGGCTGTACCACGGTCATCGTGCCGAGCGCATGCGCGGGCGAAGCCGCGCTGGTGCCGGGGGTGCGAGTGCGGACAGCACGCACGATCGGAGAGCTACGCGCGTGCCTGAAAGACGAGCAACCCTGGCCGAAGATCTCCGAACGCCCCGAAGAGACCGAGCCGAGCACTGCTGACGCACCGCTCGACCTCGCGGAGGTCCACGGGCTCACCGAGGCGCGCACCGCGCTCTGCGCGGCCGCCGCCGGCGGTCACCACCTGCTCATGGTCGGCCCCCGGGTGTCGGCAAGACGATGCTCGCCCAGAGAATCCCCGGGATCATGGCGCCGCTCACCCCGGAGGCCGCCCTCGAGGTCACGCGGATCCGATCAGCGGCCGGTTTCGGCACCACGGGAGCACTCGCCACGACCGCGCCGTTCCGTGCCCCCATCACACGGCCAGCACCGTGGCGATGGTCGGCGGTGGCTCCCGGCGCGCCCAACCCGGAGAGGTGACGCTCGCCCACCGCGGCGTGCTCTTCTGCGATGAACTGGGCGAGTTCGCTCCTGCCACCCTCGACGCCCTCCGCCAGCCTCTCGAGGAGGGGACCATCCGTATCGCCCGCCAGACGGGCACGGTGACCTTCCCCGCACGATTCCTCCTGGTCGCGTGTTCCAACCCGTGCCCCTGCGGACGTGACGCGCGTCGGTGCCGGTGCAGCGATTCGGCGCGGTTCCGCTACGAGCGCCGCCTGTCGGATCCTCTGCTCGACCGGTTCGATCTCCGGTTACGGGTGGAACCACCCGACGCGCACGTCGGAGCGGGCGATGACACCGCCACCACCGCAGGGCGTGTGCTCGCCGCCGTCGAGGCCCAGACGCGGCGCTATTCCGGTCTCCCGTGGAGCCGCAACGGCGACGTACCCGCCGGTGCACTCGACGACGCCGTACCGATGGAGGGCGACCTGCTCGCCACGTGGCGGGCGCTGTGCGAACGTCGCCGGCTCAACGGTCGAGGGGCGGCCGCCATCCGTCGTGTGGCACGCACGCTGGCCGACCTCGAGGGCGACAGTGCGGTGGGGCCCGCCCACCTCCTGCGCGCCGCCGATCTCCGGGAGCCGTGGTCGTGAGCGCTCCGCCGTGCGACGCCCGTTCCGCCGGGCTACGACTCGCCTGCCTCCCCGACATGTCGCCGGCGCGCCTGTGGGCGCTTCTCGACACGTTCGGGGTACACGTCTCGGCTCTCGCCGCCGTGGCGGAGGGCCGGGCCCACGAAGCCGACGCTCGCGAAGGACGACGAACCGAGATCACGCCCGGCCTCGCACGACGCTGGCGGACCGCCCTGGCCTCGGGCGACATCGAGCGACTCCTGGCGGGCCGCGCGCCCCACGTCTGGCTCGCGCCACACGGCGGTACCGACCCCGAGTATCCGATCGCCGAGATGTCGAACCCTCCGGCGGTCCTGCTGAGCGAAGGGGCCGTGCCCGGCGTCCTCCGACGTCGCCGCGTCGCCGTGGTCGGCACACGCTCCGCGTCGGTCCACGGGTTGCACGACGCCACGGCCCTCGGAGCGGCTCTGGCCGATGCCGGCGTCACGGTCGTGAGCGGCATGGCGCTCGGGATCGACGGTGCCGCGCACCGAGGTGCTCTCGAGGCCGGTGGCGGAGTCGTCGGTGTCGTCGCTACGGGCCTCGACATCGAGTACCCGCGCCGTCACCGAACCCTCTACGAACAGGTCCGCGAGGCGGGAGTCCTGGTGAGCGAAGTGGGCTACGGCGTGGGGCCCACACCGGCGAGGTTCCCGATCCGCAACAGAATCATCGCCGCTCTCGCCGATGTGGTCGTGGTCGTCGAGGCGACGTCGCGCGGCGGAGCCCGGATCACGGCCGACCATGCGATCCGGTACGGGCGCCCGGTCCTCGCCATGCCCGGGTCCCGACGAAATCCGGCTGCGGAGGGGTGCAACGCACTCATCGCCGACGGCGCCCATCCCCTCCTGGAGCCGTCCGACGTGCTCGTGGCGCTCGGTCTCACGGAGGGATCGGCCCGTGCCCGGTGGCACACCACTCCCCCACCCCTCTCCGGCGACGCCGGGCGTGTCGTTTCAGCACTCGCCGGTGATCCCGCGAGCAACGACGAACTGCGCGAACGACTCGGCTGGTCGGCCAACACCCTCGCGCTCGCTCTCTCCGACGCCGAGACGGGCGGGCACATCCTTCGCGCCCACGGCCGCTGGTGGCCCGTGTGAACGAGACCGCGCCATGTTCGTGAACACCACACCGGTCGCGTGGCTAGCGTGACGGTTGTGGGCCTGAACCCGTTCGGGAAGAAGAAAGCGAGTGCCGGCGACGTCGTTCTCGTCGTGGCCGCGTTCGTCGTGGCCGCCGCCCTGGTGGCGTGGGCGTTTCTCGCTTGAGGTCCCCTGGCGTGAAGTCCCCTGACCTGAGGTCGCCGCTCGCCTGAGTACACCGCTCAGAACGCGGCCTCGATGACCGTCACCGTCGGTTCGCCGCCCGTCGGCCAGAGAACGGATGCGACGTCGAAGCGCACATCGGCTCCGTGCGTTCCGGTCTCCTCGAGCCACCGGCCAGCGAGACGCCGCAGTCTGCGTTGCTTCTCGCGGGTCACGGCCTCCGCCGGTGCACCGAAGGCCGTCGACGTCCGGGTCTTGACCTCACAAAAGACGATCGTTCGACCGTTGCGGGCCACGAGATCGAGCTCCCCGTCACGGCACCGCCAGTTGCGGTCGATGATCTCGAACCCGCGGGCGACGTACCGGTCGGCCACGAGCCGCTCCCCCGCGGCGCCGAGTGCGTGCCGGCGGTCGGGAGATCGACGCGAGCCGGCCACGCTCCTGCCTCAGATGTCGCGTGCGGCGAGTTCCTCGATGTTCACGTCCTTGAACGTGAACACGCGCACATGCTTGACGAACCGGGCCGGTCGGTACATGTCCCAGACCCACGCGTCGTTGAGCTCCAGCTCGTAGTGGACCCGACCGTGGTCCTCGTGCGTCGACAGGTCGACGTCGTTGGTGAGGTAGAAGCGGCGCTCGGTCTCGACCACATACGAGAACATCGGGAGAACGTCGCGGTACTCCTTGTAGAGAGCGAGCTCGATCTCGGTCTCGTACCGCTCGAGATCTTCGGCGCTCACAGAGCCCACCTCCGACGTGACCGTTTCCGACACGGCCACATCCGGCCAGTGTAGGGCTGTGGAAGGTCGGTCAGGTCCGCTTCTCGCGGATCTTGGCGGCCTTCCCGATCCGGTCACGAAGGTAGTAGAGCTTGGCCCTGCGGACGTCGCCACGCGTCGCCACTTCGATGCCGGCGATCACCGGTGAGTGGACGGGGAACGTGCGTTCCACCCCGACGCCGAAGCTGAGCTTGCGGACCGTGAAGGTCTCGCGGACCCCGGATCCCTTGCGGGAGATCACCACGCCCTGGAACAGCTGGATGCGCTCACGTCCACCCTCCACGACACGGACGTTCACCTTCACGGTGTCGCCCGGGGCGAAGTCGGGAATGTCGTCGCGCTGGTTGGCGCGGTCGACCATATCGGTGGATTGCATGGCGAGGGTCCCTCGAGGTCGGTGCGGGAGAAGCCATCGTACCGGTTGTACCTGTCGCGAACCCCACTCGGAGGGCGGGTCAGGTATCGGGGAACTCGTCCAGCAGCGCCCTGTCGGCGTCGTCGAGATCGTCGAAGCCGAGAAGATCCGGCCGTCGGGCGAGGGTCCGGCGTAGTGCGGCTGCACGCCGCCACCGGGCGATCCGGCCGTGGTCTCCCGACCGCAGGACCTCGGGGACCACGTCGCCGCGAAAGTCGGCGGGTCGCGTGTACTGGGGGTACTCGAGGAGGCCCTCGTTCCTGAACGACTCGTCGTCCACCGACTCCTCGTTGCCCACCACACCCGGCACGAGACGTGTGACGGCTTCGACCACGACAGCGGCAGCGGCCTCACCACCCCCCAACACGTAGTCGCCGATCGACAATTCGCCGTCACAGCACCGGTCCACCACACGCTGGTCGACCCCTTCGTAGCGACCACACAGGAGCGAGAAGCCCTCGCCGGCCGCCAACTCCTGAGCCACCGACTGGTCGAACACCCTTCCTCCGGGTGACAGCAGCAGAAGAGGACGCGGGGGCGACACGTCGGCCACGGCGTCGAAGATCGGCTCGGGGGCCAGCACCATGCCGGCACCACCCCCGAAAGGTGTGTCATCAACCGTGCGGTGGCGGTCCGTGGCCCAGTCCCGCAGATCGTGACGTCGCAGGTCCAGCAGGTCGGCGTCGGAGGCCCGGCCGAGAATCGACGTCGACAACACCGAGTCGAAGTAGCCCGGGAAGATCGTGAAGACGTCGATTCTCATAGTCGTCTCATGGCCGGTAGAGCTCCAGAAGACCCTCGGGCGGATCGACGGTCACGACACCGGGCGCCACGTCAATCACGAAAGGCACAGGGATCATGACGCCGTCGGCGAGAACCAGGATGTCGTGCGCGGGGTTCGGCTCCACGGCGATCACCGTTCCGAGAACGGTGCCCGACCGGTCACGGACGTCGAAGCCGACAACATCAGGGTTCTCGGCGTCGCCCCGCTCATCGACCGACAGGACGGTTCCGCGCAACGCTTCGGCGTCGTTGCGGGTTTCCACGCCGACGAATCGAACGAGCCAACCTCGGCGGTGTCGGCGCGAACTCGAGATCTCGAGTGAGCGCGACCCCACGTCGAACACCGCGCCCACCGAGAGGATTTCGGCATCGTCGACGTCATCGTTGTCGACGTCGACAAGAGGAAGGAGCGTGACCTCACCTCGGACACCGTGGGGACGTCCGATTCTCCCGATCGGGAGTCTCCCGGCGCCACTCACCGAAGGGCCCGGGGATCGAACGTTCTACTCGGGAACGTTCTACTCGACGACGTCGACGGTCGCCTTGATGTCTTCGGACGCACCCGCTGCCCGTACGAGCTGACGCATCGCCTGGATGACGCGACCGCGACGGCCGATGAGGCGGCCCATGTCGGAGGGACTGGCGTGGATCAGCAGCGTGACCTCGCCACCGGATTCCTCGGACTCGACGTCGAGTTCGTCCACCTCGTCGACGATGTTGCCGGCGCAGTGTTCCACGACGGCACGCGCGCGGGCGCCGACGATGCGGTTCCCCGTGTCGTCGTCGTCGACGTCGTCGTCGTCGACGTCATCGTCGAAATCGTCGTCGTCGTATTCGTCGTCGTATTCGTCGCTCACGGCAGGCTCAGTTCTCGTCGTCGGTCGTGTCGTCGGTCGTGTCGTCGGTCGTGGCCGCGTCGTCTGGTCCGGTGTCGTCGGAGGCATCGTCCGTGGAGGCATCGTCCGTGGAGGCTTCGGCAGGTGCGGACTCCGCCGGTGCGTCCTCGGCGGAATCCTCGGCAGGTGCGGACTCGGCAGCCGAGGCGGCGGCCTCCGCGGCGTGCCTGTCGCGACGCACACTGCGGGCGGACTCGTAACGCTGCGCCGGGTCGCTGCCCTTCTCCGCGACGAATCGCTCCCATACACCCGTGGTCGCCAGGATCTTCTGTACGGCTTCGCTCGGCTGCGCGCCCTTGCGCAGCCACTCGATGGCCTTCTCGTCGTCGATCTCCACCACCGAAGGCTCGGCGCGGGGGCCGTAGTGGCCGATGATCTCGATGAAACGGCCGTCGCGCGGCTTGCGTTCGTCGGCGACGACGACGCGGTATGACGGCTGCTTGCGCTTGCCGACCCTCATGAGGCGGATCTTGACGGCCACGGAGAACCTTTCGTGCGGATCGGGCGGGGCATGGAAGGCCCTGACACGTGATGGCATGTGCCCGGCGGCCCGGATGCGGAGTACACACACTAGCGACTCGGCCGGCCTGAGCGCGAGCCAAGCGGTTTCTCAGAGACCCGGGACGGGGATCTTCGGCTGCTTTCCCGAGGCCACCGAACGCATCATCTGCTGCACCTGCTTGAACTGCTTGAGCAGTGCGTTCACATCAGCGGGTGTCGTGCCGCTGCCGCTCGCGATACGGAGGCGACGGGAGCCCTTGACGAGCGTGGGATTGCGGCGCTCCTCGGGGGTCATCGAGCAGATGATCGCCTCGACCTTGCCGAGCTCCCCTTCATCCACCTCCGCGTCCTTCAGTTCCTTGGGTACTCCGGGCATCATCCCGACGAGCGACTGCAACGGCCCCATCTTGCGGACCTGGCGCATCTGGTCGAGGAAGTCCTCGAGCGTGAACTCGCCTTTCCGGATCTTCTCCTCGGTCGCCGCCGCCTCGTTCTGGTCGAAGGTCTCCTCCGCCTTCTCGATCAGCGTCAACATGTCGCCCATCCCGAGGATCCGACTCGCCATCCGGTCGGGGTGGAACACGTCGAAGTCACCCAGCTTCTCGCCGGTACCCACATAGAGGATGGGCTTGCCCGTGACCTCCTTGGCCGAGAGCGCAGCACCGCCTCGCGCGTCGCCGTCGATCTTGGTGAGGATCAGACCGTCGAGATCGACCGCGGCGTCGAACGACTCGGCGACGTTCACCGCCTCCTGGCCGGTCATGGCGTCGACGACGAGAAGGGTGTGGTGGGGAGCCAGGACGTCGTGAACGTGGCGAAGTTCATCCATGAGGACCTCGTCGACATGGAGACGTCCGGCCGTGTCGACGATGACGAGATTGCAGTCGAGGCGCGCCGCTTCGTCGCGTGCTGCGGCGGCCACCGCCACGGGATCTCCCCCTCCCTGATCGGGAGCGAACACCGGCACCTCGATGCGTTCGCCGAGGACCTCGAGCTGCTTGATCGCGGCCGGACGCTGGAGGTCGGCGGCCACGAGCAGGGGCCGCAATCCCTGGCGGCCGAGGTGGCGTGCCAACTTCCCTGCCGCGGTTGTCTTACCCGAGCCCTGGAGTCCCGCCAGCATCACGACGGTGGGCGGCTTCGACGACGTCGTGAGCTTTCGGGTCTCGGAACCCAGCGTCGCCACGAGCTCCTCGTGGACGATCTTGATGATCTGCTGCGCCGGGCTCAGGCTCTTGGACAGATCGGACTCGTGGGCGCGCTCCTTCACGCGGGCGATGAACGCCTTGACCACCGCGACGTTGACGTCGGCCTCGAGAAGGGCGAGTCGGATCTCGCGCGCGACAGCGTCGACGTCCTTGTCACTCAGCCGTCCGCGGGCGCGCAGCCGCCCGAAGATGCCTTCGAAACGTTCCGACAGGGCGTCGAACACGAACAACCTCCGCCGACGATCGTAGGCGCGCCGCGCGGGTGCCCCGATCTCGGGCCCCAGCCGGGGAGGTCTCAGCCCAGAAGAGCCTCCGCGAACTCCTCGGGGTCGAACGCCACGAGATCGGCTGCCGACTCACCGACTCCCACGAGCTTCACCGGCAGCCCGAGCTCACCTTGGATGGCCACGACGATGCCGCCCTTGGCCGTGCCGTCGAGCTTGGTGAGCACCACACCGGTCACATCGACGGCCTCCGCGAACACGCGAGCCTGCGTCAGCCCGTTCTGTCCCGTCGTGGCGTCGATGACGAGCAGGACCTCCTGGAGAGCGCCCGGCGTCTTCTCGACGATCCGTCGGAGCTTCTTCAGCTCCTCCATGAGATTCACTTTGGTGTGCAGGCGACCCGCCGTGTCCACGAGGACCAGGTCGGTTCCCTTGTGGGCGGCGGAGCTCATGGCGTCGTACACGACTGAGCCGGGGTCGGCCCCTCCTGACTCCGGACGATTCCGGCCCCGGTTCGGTCCGCCCACGTCGCGAGCTGATCGCCCGCGGCGGCACGGAACGTGTCGGCGGCCGCCATCAACACGCTGTGGCCTTCCTCGGTTCCGAGCTGCGCGAGTTTGGCGATCGTGGTCGTCTTGCCCACACCGTTGACGCCGACGAACATCCACACGGAAGGGCCGTCCTCCCGGGCGTGCAGTGTGCGGTCCTCGGATCCCAGACGCTCCACGAGCGCCTCTCGGAGGAGCTCCAGTACGCGGCCCGGCTCATCGGCACGTTCGTCGACGGCGCGCTCCCGAACACGTTCGACCAGATCTGTGGCTGCGTCGAGCCCGACGTCAGCGAGTATCAACAACTCTTCGAGCTCCTCCCACGTCTCGTCGTCGAGACGCGAACGCCCGCGTAGATCGCGCAGGTATCCCCCGAGGGCGGCGCGCGTCCGGCCCAGGCGTTCCCGGAGGCCGACCTGCTCGACGACCTCGGTCGGAACGGCTTCGTCCAGAGGTGGCGCCACCTCGGGCGGCGCAGTAGGAGGCGCGCCACTCCCCCGTCCCACCCGTCGGAGGAGCAGGGTGCCGGCCACCACGATCAGCACGATGGCCACGACCAGCAGCATGAAGATCATTCGGAGCTCTCCTCGGAATCGGGTGGCGTGGCTGAGTTCTCAGGCGGAGAACCCTCGTAGCGGTTCCACACCGTGCGCTGCGGGAACGGGATTTCGATACCCGTTGCGTCGAACGCGTCCTTGAGGCGGCGCCGGAGTTCGCGTTGAACGGCGAACTGTTCGAGCGGCCGGGTCTTGATGACGAGCCGGATCGAGATGGCGTCGGGTCCGAAGCGCTCGACTCCCCAGACCTCCGGAGGCTCCAGAATCCGGGCCGACCATTCCTCGTCGTCGGCCAGGTCCTGTGCAACGGCCTTGATCAACGCGCTCGCGGCGTCGATGTCGGTGTCGTAGGCGACGTCGATGTCAAGAAGCGCGCGCGACCACTGCTGCGACAGATTCCCGACACGCTGGATCTCGCCGTTGGGGACGAACCATACGACCCCTTCGACGTCACGAATCCGCGTGACACGGAGACTGACGTCCTCGACGGTTCCCGTCGCCGGGCCGAGATCGACGATGTCACCGACACCGATCTGGTCCTCGATGATGATGAACACCCCGGCGAGGAAGTCCTTGACCATCGTCTGCGCGCCGAAACCGAGCGCCACTCCCGCGATCCCGGCGCCGGCGATGAGTGGCGCCAGATTCACGCCCAGGACTGTGAGCGACCAGAAGATGGCAAAGGACCAGATGAGAAACGAGCTCACACCGCGCATCACCGAGCCGATCGCCCGTGACCGCTGGGCGCAGCGGACATCGGGCTGGCTTCCGGTGGTATCCAGGAGAGCGATGCCGGAGCCCTTGCGGAGCTTGCGGATCGTCGCCTGCGTGCTCTCGCGTTCGAGGTGGCGGACGAAGCGACGGATCATCCACCGCACGACGAGGTTGAGGAGGAACGCTCCGAAGAGGATTCCCACGACACCGACGGGGCGGCGCAGCGCCTCGGCGACCTCGGCGGCAGCCTTGTTGTTCGTGACGTCGAACACCCAGCTGCAGACGTTGGACTGCTGACCGGGTTCTCCACACGCGTCGACCTTGGGATCAGGCGACTGCGCGAGCCACTCGGCGCCCCGGGCGGCGATCAGGACAGCAGTGCTCATTAGGTGTGCTGGGGCTGACGCAGATCCTCGGGCTCGGCGGTGGCACGCTCGATCAACTCACGGTGTCCACGGTCGTCGAGCCTCTCGCTCACCACGATGCTCGAACCACCGGGAGGCATGCTGACGCCGTGGAGGCAGTCGGCGGCCTCCATCGTGCGCTTCTGGTGCGAGACCACCACGAGTTGAGCCTCGTCGCGGAACTCGTGCACGAGATCGAGGAACCGGTGCAGGTTGACGTCGTCGAGTGCGGCCTCGACCTCGTCGAGTAGATAGAACGGCGACGGACGGGCGCGGAACACGGCGAAGAGGAAGGCGAGGGCGGTGAGGCTCCGCTCGCCACCCGACAAGAGTGAGAGGCGGCGGACGTTCTTCCCCGAGGGGCGAGCATCGATCTCGATACCCGTGGAGAGCGGGTCGTCGGGGTCGGTGAGCGAGAGCGACCCCGACCCACCGGGAAACAGCGTGGAGAACAGCGACTCGAAGTGGCCTTCCACATCGGCGTACGCCGTGGTGAACACCGAGACGATCTCGCTGTCAACCGCGCGGATCACCCGCTTGAGCTCACGGCGGGATTCGCGCACGTCCTCGAGTTGGGAGCCGAGGAAGTCGTGTCGCTCCTGAAGTGATTCATACTCCTCGAGCGCCAGCGGGTTGATGGGGCCCATCAGCCTCAGCTCACGTTCGAGCTCGCGCGCTCGGCCCGACAGGGTGGTTCCCTCCGGGACCTCGGGCCGGGGAGCGTCGAGCGCCGCGGCCGGTTCGAGATCGAAGTCGCTGCGCAGAGCCTCGACCGCCGTCTCGTGGCGCAGCTTCGTTTCCGCCTCATCGATCTCGATCCGTTGTGATCGCTCACGCACCTCGCGCAGTTCGCGCTCGGCCTCGCCGCGCTCGTTGCGCAATCCCTGGAGATGCCCCGTGGCCGCCCGAGCAGCCTCCGACTGACGACGCCTCTGCTCGCGGAGCCGTTGGTAGAGACCTTCGGCCAGGCGGTGTGCCTCACCGAGACGACCGGCCAGAGCACGGAGATAATCGGCGCGTGCAGCGAATGTTCGCCGGTGATTCTCCGCCTCCGCCTGGGCCTCCGGATCGCGGGCGAGTCGCTCCTCCAGAGCGGCGACCCGCGCTGCGAGCAGATCTCGGCGCTCGTTGCGGGCAGCGCCGAGCATCTCGACTTCGCGTGCCGCTGTGGCGGCTTCGCGCTCACGGGCCTCGGCGACCTCGAGACGTGCCGCGCCATCCGTCAGGTCCGATGAAGCACGCTCCACCGCACGTTCAGCGTCTTCGAGCGCCGCGCGTGCTTCGCCGAGAGCGGCCCTGGTGGCGGCCGCCCGCCCGCCACCGACACGCCATGCCGCTGCACTTCCGAATCGGTCACCATCGGCTGTCACCGTCACGAGACCCGGATGCTCGAGCGCCAGATCCAGCGCCTCCGACCATCCACCGTCGACCAGAACGAACCCGGCGAGGAGTCGGGCGACGGCGTCGGCCAGACCGGGGCGTTCGGCACGGACGCACTCGTTCAGCGGTCGACCCCCGGGGATCTGGGACCACAGGTTCGCCGCGGTGCGCTCATCATCGAGCACGACCATCAGCGCGTCGGTGTCACCCTCCTTCAGGCGACGGAGCGCCGAACGTGCCACATCGCCGTTCTCTACGACGACGGCATGCATGGACTCCCCCAGTGCGGAGGCAACGGCGGACTCGGCGCCTTCTTCGATCTCGATGTGGTCGACGAGCGGGCCGACCACTCCGTCGAGACCGGCGAGCCGCTCAGCGCCGGCGGCCACGTGGGCTTCGTCGAGAGCCGACTCGAGCGCGTCGGCGCGTGCGCGCCAACGCTGAAGCTCCGTCTCGGCGGCTCGCAGCACCGTGTCGGCAGCGTCGAGGGCTTCTTGGGAAGCTCGACGTGCTCTGGTCGCGTCGACCAACTCGGCCTCGGCGTCGCCCGGCTTGCCCTCGCCGATCTCCTCGAGCTCTCGACGCGCGTCATCGACCTGGGCCACCAGGGTCTCGACGACACCCTCGTCTGCGGCGGCCGCGAGATCGCGCTCGACACCGCGACGCTTCTCCTCGACGAGAGCAACGAGGCCACGGGACCGCTCCCGCACGGCCTCCGCTCGAGCAAGTGCGTCGGCCACGTCGTCGTCACCGATTCCCGTGAGTGCCTCTTCAGCGTGGACAACGGAGTCGTCGAGGGCGGTCAACGCGGCGCTGAGCTCCGCTTCACGCCGGGCGTGGGAGCTCCGCTCCGTGTCGAGTCGATCGAGCTTGGTCGCCAGCCCGGCCAGGTGGTGGCCCGCGAGATGGAGCTTGATGGCCCGGAGCTCGGCTTCGACACCGCCGTGGCGCCGGGCGGCGTCGGCCTGCCGCTCGAGTGGCTTGAGCTGACGACGTACTTCCCGGATCAGATCCTGGAGGCGCAAGAGGTTGCCCTCGGTGGACTCCAGACGGCGCTCGGCGCGCTCACGCCGCTTGCGGAACTTGAGGACTCCCGCCGCCTCCTCGATGATCGCGCGGCGATCTTCGGGTCGTGCCGTGAGAACCGCGTCGAGTTGGCCCTGACCCACGATGACGTGCTGCTGGCGCCCGATTCCCGTGTCGGACAGAAGCTCCTGGATGTCGAGCAGGCGGCACTCCGCGCCGTTGATCTGGTATTCGGAATCACCCGACCGGAACAACAGCCGCGTGATCGTGACCTCGTCGAACTCGATCGGCAGCAGACCCGCGGAGTTGTCGATCGTGAGCGCCACCTCGGCACGACCGAGCGACGGCCGTTTCGGCGTACCCGCGAAGATGACGTCGTCCATCTTCCCGCCACGAAGTGTGCGCGGGCCCTGCGCGCCCAGCACCCACGCGACGGCGTCGACGAGGTTCGACTTGCCGGAGCCGTTGGGTCCGACCACCACCGACACACCCGGCTCGAACTCGATCGTCGTGCGATCAGCGAAACTCTTGAAGCCCTTGAGCGTGAGCGACTTCAGGAACATCGGCCGTGGTAATCCCTGGTCGAAAGCATGATGGACAAGGACCCTCCTCCGCACGCGGAGCGTATCGAGTCGTCGGTCACGAGACGCGGAACCCCCGCTCACCGGTCGGCGTCGCCTCCACCACCTCGACGATGTCGACCCTGGCCCGGGCCGGACCGGTCCGGCACCAGCCGACGAGAGCGTCGACCGCCCCGGGAGCACCTTCCGCCACGAGTTCGACCCGGCCGTCGGAGAGATTCCTCACGCCGCCGTGGACCCCCAGCGCCTCCGCCCTCTCCCGTGCGCTCTCGCGGAACCACACGCCTTGCACGACCCCGGACACCCACACGACGCGCCGGATGGAGGCTGCCCCGTCGTTCAGACCTGGCTCACCGAGTAGTAGGTCGAGCGGTTTCCGTAACGCTGGCGCATGATCGGCTTCTTGGTACGCGGGCAGGGCTCTCCCTCCCGGCCGTACACCTGGTGGTGATCCTGGTACTCGCCGGGGTTTCCCTGGAGGTCGACAAAGCCCTCGTCGGCGAGAGTCGACCCGCGGTACTTGACCGCGTCCTGGAGGACCTCGATCACCGCACGGAACAGGCGGCGAACCTCCTGGGGCGACAGCGAGTCACTGAGCCTGTCGAAGCGCAATCCCGCCTGGAAGAGGATTTCATCGCTGTAGATGTTGCCGATCCCGGCGATGAACTTCTGATCCATCAGCAGCGACTTGAGCTTCATGCTCCGCTGACGTAGCAGCGCCGCGAACCGGTCGACCGAAATGCCCGCGTCGAGCGGGTCAAAGCCGAGATGGCCGAGCTCGGGGAGTTCATCGGCGATCACATCGGACTTGGTGACGAACATCTCACCGAACGTCCGCGGGTCGACGAAGCGCAGCTGCCCGCCCTGGGTGAACCCGATGATGACATGGGTGTGCTTGGGCTTCGCGACCTTCGCCGACTTGGCACGCAGAAGCTGGCCCGACATCCCGAGATGGATCACGAGCGACTGCTCGTTGTCGAGCGCGAGCACGAGGTACTTCCCGCGCCGTTCCACCGACTTGATCTTCGCTCCCTCGAGCGGCTCGGTGAACTGCTTACGCTTGGTGTGCCGACGCACCGAGCGCATCGTCACAACCTCGACTGACTTGATCTTGCGACCGACGACATCCTTGTCGAGGTCGCGTCGGAGGACTTCCACTTCGGGAAGCTCAGGCATTGTGTCCTTCTTCTGTTGCGAATGGTGGACTGTCGGAGATCTCGGAGTCGGCGAGCCGGTCGAGTGCGTCGGATGCGGCCGCCTGTTCGGCACGGGTGCTGGAGGATCCGTCGCCGCGGCCACAGACCTGACCACCGAGAAGGACCTCGGCGTGAAAGCGCTTCTCGTGTTCAGGACCCTCGGAGGACACGACGTAGCGGGGCCGATCCGCAAAGCGGCCGGCGGCGCGCTCCTGGAGCCTGTTCTTGGACTCCTGGAGCGCCGGCGATCGTGAGGCTTCGGCGATCCGGTCGTGGAGAAGCCGGCACACCAGCATTTCGGCGGGTTTCCATCCGCCGTCGAGGTAGACCGCAGCGATCACGGCTTCCATGGCGTCGGCGAGCAGTGAGGGCTTGTCGCGTCCGCCCGAGGCGTCTTCACCCTTGTCGAGGAGGAGGTAGCGCCCGAGGCCGACTTCGCGGGCGATCTCTGCGAGCGTTGCTTCATTGACCACGGCGGCACGAATACGCGCGAGCTCACCTTCGGGAGACTCGGGGTAGCGCCGGTAGAGGTCGGTCGTCACGACCAGCCCGAGGACCGAATCGCCCAGGAACTCGAGACGCTCGTTTGACTCGAGGTCGGGACGTTGCGAGCGGTGCGACCGATGCACGAGCGCGTTGTGCAACAGCACTGGTGTGGCGAACTCGTGGCCGAGGGCGGCCTCGAGATCTTCGAGTTCGGCCGACTGCCCGACATCAGCAGAGACCACGCCGGCAGACAGACGTGTCATCACGCGTCACCCGAGACCGAAAAACTCGCCACGACGTACTCCACGGCGTCGCGAACCGTTGCCAGATCCACCAGGTCTTCGTCGACGATCTGGAAACCCACCGACCGTTCGCCGATCTCCTCCTCGAGGGACTCGACCAGTTCGATGAGCGCGAGAGAGTCGGCATGGAGATCGTCGGCGAAGCGCGAATCGATCGTGACCGATCCGATGTCGATTTCGAGGATGTCGGCCAGACGCTCCTGGATCAGAGCGAAGACCTCGTCGGCGGTGGGCGCCGCACCCGCCACGTGCGTCTCAGCCGGCATCGGCGATCGCCTCCCCGAGACGACGCGGCACGTCAGCGGCCACGGCGTCGAGCGCGACGCCGACCGAATTGAGAATCGCGCGGTCGGACGACGAGCCGTGCGAGATCACACACACGCCGTCGACACCCAGAAGCGTTGCCCCACCGGTGCACTCGGGATCGAGGGTCTTGGCCGCTTCGGTCAGCAGCGGCTCGAGAACCCGCGAGGCGTCGCGGGCCTCGTCGCTCGACGACATCACCGAGTAGACGAGACCGGCCACGGCACTGACCACGCCTTCGATCGTCTTCAGTGCCACGTTGCCGGTGAATCCGTCGGTCACGATGACGTCGGGATCCGCACTCATGAACTGACGACCTTCGACGTTGCCGACGAAGCCCGGAGTCCCCGCGAGCAGTTCCGTAGCGGCCTTGCGGAGCCCGTCGCCCTTGCCGGGTTCCTCGCCGTTGGACAGCAACCCGACCCGGGGCTCGGCGACATCGAAGCGCACCTGGGCATAGGTCCGGCCCATGAGAGCGAACTGCGCCAGCCACTCGGGCGAGCAGTCGACCGTGGCGCCCGCGTCGACGAGCATCTGGTGACCACCACCGGGGACGGGAACCGGAACGGCGACCGCAGGTCGTGCGACACCGGCCACCCTGCCCATTCTGAGCAGTGCCGCTGTCATTGCGGCGCCGGTGTTCCCCGCGCTCACCATGGCGTCGGCACGGCCATCGCGCACGGCCTCGGCGGCGCGCACCAACGACGAGTCCTTCTTGGCGCGGGTCGCTGCCGCGGGCTCTTCGTCCATCGCCACGATCTCCGACGCGTGAAGCAACTCCACGCCGTCGGGAACCGAGCCATTCGGGAGCTCCGCCTTCACGAGTTCCTCGGGACCGACGAGAAGTATCGAGGCGTCGAAGTCCTGCGCGGCGCGCAGAGCCCCCGCCACGGCCGCGCCGGGCGCGTGGTCTCCACCGACGGCGTCGACCGCGACGACGGGTGTGCGCGAACTCTGCGGAGTCATCGGCTACTCGACGTCGAGGACCTGCCGGTCGCGATACCACCCGCAGTGCGGACAGACGATGTGGGGGCGCTTGCCCACACCACAGTGGGGACAGACCGAACGGGCAGCCGTCTCCACCTTTCTGTTCGCGGAGCGCCGGGAGTGAGTCCGGCTCCTGCTGGTCTTGCGTTTGGGGACGGCCATGGTGCTGAGGCTCCTGATCGTGAGGTCGTTCGAACGGTGGGCGGTGTGGTGGGCAGTGGGGTGGGGCGGCTGTTCACAGCCGCAGTTCGTCGAGCGCGTCCCAGCGGGGATCAGCGTGCTCGCCCGTGCACGTGCACTGTTCCTCGTTGCGGTTCACGCCACACGAAGGGCACAGACCGGCACAGTCGGACCGGCACAGCGGAACCGTAGGCAGATCGAGAACGATCGCGTCGCGCAACGGCAACTCGAGGTCGATCGCGTCGTCGGTGATGGGAAACGTCTCCCCCTCGACCGCCTCCTTCTCGAACAACTCGCGCACGGTGACCGACAGCGGGCCGGAGACGGGTTCGAGACAGCGGCTGCAGGCCCCCTGCCAGGTGCCCGATACGGTTCCGTGGACGACGATTCCGTCGGTCACGTGCTCGAGAGTGAGATCCAGCTCGACGGCGTCGTCGGTCGGCCGAACAGCGGCGCTCGAGGCGTCGATGGGCACCCGGCCGCGACGTGTCGCGCGGGCGCCCGGCCGGGCGAGCAGGTCGGCGACATCAGCGTACAATTCGGACACGGCTACGGTACGATCAACAGGGGACGGGTGAAGGGCAACCGCTGCGGACAGCGGCGCGGACAACCCTACCAGAACCCAGGATTTTCCAGGTCTACATCTCGTCCTGGTCGAAGAAACCGGCGGTTTCCTCGTCCTCTGTTTCCGCCTCGTCCCCGTCCTCGGGCTCGATGTGGACCGAGAGGCGCTCGCGGCCGTGCTGAACGGCCTGCATGGTGCGGGTGAGCACGACCTCGAACCCCGCCAGCTTCTGGTCGATGTAGTCCTCCGCCTCATGGCGCAGGGCCCGCGCCCGGGCTTCGGCGTCGTCCACACGGCCCTGTGCGACGCGGTTGGCCTCGCGCACGACCTCGGTGCGCTCGACCATGTGCTCGGCACGGGTGCGCGCCGCCTCCACCAGATCCTCGGCGTCGCGACGGGCCTGGGCGAGGAACTCCTCACGCTCCTTCAGCAGCCACCGGGCACGCCTGAGCTCCTCGGGAAGACCGTGGAGCGCGTCGTCGAGCAGATCGGCGAACTCGTCACGACTGATCAGCACGGACGCCGACAGCGGCATGGGCCGCGCGGTCTCGACGAGCTCCCGCATCCGCAGAAGCAGGGCCTCGGTGTCGAACTCAGGTTGTTCGCTCATCAGTTGTCGGCTCCGAATCTCTCGTCGAGACGTTTCGCCACCGACGGTGGAACCATGCTCGACACATCCCCCCCGAAGCGGGCCACGTCGCGCACAAGACTCGATGACAGAAACGAATACGCGGGATTGGTCGTGATGAAGAAGGTGTCGATGCCCGACAGCTGGTGGTTCATCTGGCCCATCTGGAGCTCGTAGTCGAAGTCCGAAATCGCCCGAAGACCCTTGACGATCGACTCGGCACCGTGCTCGCGGGCGTAGTCCACCAGAAGACCCTTGAAGTGGTCGATCCGGACGTTGGGAACATGAGCGAGGACCTCACGCAGCATTTCCTCACGTTCGGCGAGCGTGAAGAGCGGCGCCGACTTCTGCGGGTTCCGGATCACCGCCACGAGGACGTCATCGAAGTGGCGGGCCGTCCTCTCGATGATGTCGAGATGCCCGTTGGTCACCGGGTCGAACGATCCCGGGCAGAGCGCGGTGGCCACGCGTCGGTCCCCCTGAGTCCCCTCGAGGCCCGCGAGGGCCTCACGTGTCGATGATCAGCACGAGCGTATCGCCGTAGATCCGCTCCCGGGTCGATCGCCATGTCTCCGGGAGTAGGGGCGTTCCGGACCGGCTCGGCCGCTCGAGGACGATTCGTGCTCCGGGTGCCCGTCGCGGTGAGGCCTCCACCGCACGGAGAACCGCGGCGACATCCTCGTCGCTCCAATCGTACGGCGGATCGCACAGAACCAGGTCGGCCGGCTCACCCCCGGGGGACGGAACGGCCAGGAGACGTCTGGCGTCCCCACGCTCCACGCGTGCCCGGTCGCCGAAACCGACCGTCTCGAGGTTCTTTCGACACACGCCGACAGCAGTGGAGTCGGCGTCGATCAAGTCAGCCGACTCGGCGCCCCTCGACAGCGCCTCGATCGCCATCGCCCCGCTCCCTGCACAAACGTCGAGGACACGCACGCCACCGACGTCGCCGAGCATCGAGAAGATCGCTTCGCGGACCCTACCCGTGGTCGGGCGAGCGCCCGCCGGTACCGCGAGGCGCCGCCCCTTGGCCGAACCGGCGATGACGCGCATCGCCCGATGTGGAGTCGTCCGCCGTGGAGTCGCCCGCCGTGGAGTCACGACTTGAACAGGAAATCGACGGCGTCGCCCAACAGGTCGGTGACCTCCTCGCGCAACGCGCGGTTCTCGGTGAGCCCCGGGTCGGCATCGAGAATCTCCTCGGCCACACGCCTCGCCTCGATCACCACGTCCGTGTCGCGGGGAAGTCGTCCCAGCTTCAGGTCGGTGAATCCGGCCTGCCTCTCACCGAAGACCTCGCCGGCCCCGCGGATCTCGAGATCGCTCTCCGCCAGCAGGAAGCCGTCGGTCGAGGCCGCCATCGCCTCCAGGCGCTGTTCGGCCTCCGGGGTCGGCGGATCGGCGATCAGGTAGCACCACGACGTTCCTCCCCCGCGCCCGACCCGTCCGCGGAGCTGGTGCAGTTGGGACAGCCCGAAGCGGTCGGCGTCCTCGATCACCATCACCGTGGCGTTCGGCACGTCGATACCCACCTCGACCACCGTCGTGGCGACGAGTACGTCGAGGTGACCGTCGCGGAACTCGCGCATCACCGATTCCTTGTCGTCGGAGCGCAGCTGCCCGTGCAGCAGTCCGATCCGAAGACCGGCGAGCTCGTCGACCCCGAGTCGCTCGAACTCCTCGGTCGCTGCCTTCGCCTGCACCTTGTCGGAGCCGTCGACGAGAGGGCAGACCACGAAACCCTGCCGTCGGGCCTCCACTTCGCCGCGCAGCGTCTGATACGCCTCGGCCCGACCGAGGGGTGACGCCTCGACCACCGTCGTCGTGATGGGGTCGCGCCCGGCCGGCAACTCGCGCAGTTCCGTCAGATCGAGATCTCCGTACACGAGCATCGCTGCCGTTCGCGGGATGGGCGTCGCTGTCATCACGAGCACGTCGGGCTCTTCACCTTTGCCACGAAGAACCGCGCGCTGTTCGACACCGAAGCGGTGCTGCTCGTCGATCACGACCAGGCCCAACCTTGAGAACTCGGCTCCCTCCTCCAACAGCGCGTGGGTCCCCACCACGAGGTCCACGTCCCCCGGGCCAGGTCGGCGCGGAGCCGTCTCCGCTCCGCCGCCGGCGTCCGGCCGGTCAGGAGAACGACTCTCACGGGCCGCTCACCGGTCAACGTGCCCGTGGCCGGCACCGACAGGCCGGCCAGCATCTCCCGGATCGACAGATGGTGCTGCTCGGCGAGCACCTCGGTGGGCGCCATGAGCGCCGCCTGCGATCCCCCTCGATCGCCCGCAACGCCGCGGCGACCGCCACCACGGTCTTGCCCGAGCCCACGTCACCCTGGAGGAGTCGGTGCATCGGAGCGTGCGCGGCCATGTCGGACGCGATCTGCTCCAGGGCACGATCCTGTCCGTCGGTGAGATCGAACGGCAGCGAGCGCACGAACTCCGATTCGAGGGCACCGCCGACGTCGTGCGCGATGCCGCACTGGTCCGCAGCGAGAGCCCGCTTGCGGGCGACGAGACCCACCTGCATCCTGAGGAACTCGTCGAACACGAGCCTCCGCGCGGCACCTCGGTGGTCACCGACCGTCTCGGGACGATGAATGCCTTCGTACGCGCGGTCCCTGTCGACGAGCCCGAGACGTTCCCGGAGCCCGGACGACAGGGGATCCGAGAATCCGCGGGGCTGCGCCCGCCGCAGAACCTCGCCGACCAGCTTGTAAAGGAGCGCGGACGAGACCTCGGCCTTTCCCGACTGGGGATACACGGGCACGATCGTGCCGGTGCGCTCGCCGAGATTGCCCAGTACGTCGACCGCGGGATTCGTCATCTGACGACGGCCCCGGTACTCGTCGACCTTCCCGAAGAAGGCAGCCTCGGTCCCCTGCGGAAGCTGACGGGCCCGCCACGCCTGGTTGAAGAAGACCACCGTGAGGTCGGACGTTCCGTCGGTCACGACCGCTTCGACCAGTGCGCGGCCGCGCCGCGTTCGGCGACTGTTGATGCGCGCGACTTCGGCGAAGACCGTGACCTCTTCGCCGAGTGCCACGTCCGATATCAGAGCGCGAGCGGTCCGGTCGATGTAGCGACGCGGGTAGTGCTCGAGCACGTCGACCACACGCGTGATTCCCATCTCCTCGAGGCGCGGCGTGATCCGTGGGCCGACACCCTTGAGCTGGGTGACCGGACGCTCGGCCAGATCGCGCAGCGTGAGGGGCGGATCGGTGGACGTGGCTACTCGACCCCGAGCAGGAACGGATAGAGCGGTTGGCCGCCGTCGTGGACCTCGATCTCCAACTCCGGATGGCGCAACGCCACCTGCTCCTCGAGAGCACGACGGTCGTCGGTGCTGACGCCTTCGCCCACCACCACGGTCACGAGCTCGGACTCAGCGTCGACGAGGCGGTCGACGACGTCGGCGGCGGTGGTGGGCGCATCGGATGCCGTGGCGCAGATCCCGCCGGCGTCGAGCCCGATCCAGTCCCCCGCCGTCACACGCCCGACCGGCGTGTCGGCATCACGCACGGCACTCGTGACTTCACCGACCCGAACCCGCTCCGCGACATCGGCCATCGCCGCGGCGTTCACGTCGAGCGGAGCATCGGGGTCGTAGGCCACGAGGGCGCTCAGTCCCTCGACGACCGAACGGGTCGGGACGACCTCGACGGGACGGTCCGAGAGCTCGGCGACCTGCGCGGCAACGGGGATGATGTTCTTGTTGTCGGGCAAGACGACGACACCGTCGGCGCGCGTCGCGTGCACCGCGTCGAGAATCTGGGCCGTGGAAGGGTTCATCGACTGGCCACCGGCCACGATCGACTGCACGCCGAGGCTCGAGAACAGCCGTCGGACACCCTCGCCGACGGCGACCGCCACGACACCTGTCGTGACCGCCTCGTGCTCGGCAACGCCCGCAAGCGAGGCGTCCGCCTCGCGAACCCACCGCTCCTCCGCAGCCTCTTCGAAGAGGTCGGTGACCCGCACGTCGCGGGGCCGGCCGGCCTGGATCCCCGCCTCGATGGCCGCCCCGATCTCGTTGGTGTGGACGTGGCAGTTCCACATGCCGTCGCCGCCAACCACCACGATCGAATCGCCGACCGACGCCCACGCTTCCTTCATACCCGGAATCGTGTGGTCTTCGGCCTCGAGGAGGTACATCACCTCGTAGCGCAGCGACGACACGTCGTCTTCTCCACAGAGGTGGGCCTCCACCTCGGGAGGTGCCGTCACCATCTGCGGTTCAGGGACCGCACGCCCGTCGACCACGAAGAGCATGGCGTCGATCAGGAGCGTGAAGCCGTGCCCACCTGCGTCGACGACCCCGGCCTCTTTGAGCACCGGAAGAAGATCGGGGGTGGCCTGCACGGCGGCGCTCGCGGCCTCCGAGCAGGCTTCGAGCAGCGTGGTGAGAGTGCCTCCACCGTCGTACGACCAGGCTTCGCCCGCCTCGGCGGTCTCGCGTACAACAGTGAGGATCGTGCCCTCCACTGGTCGCATCACAGCCTGGTAGGCCGCATCAGCCGCCTCGCGCAGTCCTGCCACCACGCATGCCGCGTCGGCTGCGTCGGTTTTCGAGAAGCAGTTGGCGAGCCCACGAAGAATCTGGGAGAGAATGACGCCCGAGTTCCCACGCGCTCCCATCAGGGAGCCGTGCGACACCGCCGTGCAGACCTCCTCCATACCCCGTGCACCCTCGAGCTCGGAGCACACCGATTCGAGGGTGAGGGCCATGTTGGTGCCGGTGTCACCGTCGGGAACCGGGTACACGTTCAGACGGTTGAGCTCCTCCTGGTGGGCGCGCAGCGCGTCGCGGAACGTGTGTACGCAGGAGCGCACGGCCTCGGCGTCGAGGGACTCGAGAGCCTCAGGAGGGTTCACGGCGGAGGATCCTAGTTCTGGCGGAACCCGAATCCACTGGTAGCGTGGCCGCCATGGCAGCCGTCTGCGACATCTGTGGCAAGAAGCCGCGCTTCGGCAAGCAGCTGAGCCACTCCCACCGTCGGACGAGTCGGCGATGGAACCCGAACGTCCAGAAGGTCCGTGCCGTCGTCGACGGCACGACCAAGCGCGTTCGCGTCTGCACGTCGTGTCTCAAGGCCGGCAAGATCCAGAAACCCTGAGGGCCACCCGACCGTGCAGGGCGTGATCCGCAGCTTCGATCCCTCCACCCACGAGGGGGTCGTGGTCTCCGACACCGGCGACGGCGACTTCGTGTTGGCGCGCAACGCTCTCGAGGGATCGCTGTTCCGCTTCCTGCGTCAGGGCCAGCGGGTCGTGTTCGACCTCGACGATGACGGGCGGGCCACCGCGCTGCGCACGGGCGCCGAACCCGACATGGGGCTTCCCGCCACCTGAGCGCAGACCCCACCTGCCACGCTCCGTGGCATCCACGGTCGCAACCACTCTGATCGAATGGGCCCAATGCACTAGTGCCCCTGGTGCGTCGGAACCATTGTTGCCGACCCCTTCACCTCCTCGCCACGCCGGCCGATTCTTCCCGTGAACACCGTCACCGGAGGATCGACAATGTCCAGACACGCCCCCGTTCTCGCACCAAGACGGTGCGGCGTCCTCGCTGTGGTGCTCGCGCTCGGACTCGGCGCCGTGGCGTTCACCGCCTCCCCCGCTGATGCGGCGACCCCCGGCTACCTGGGCAGCAACGCCCCCCTCGGGTGGAACGGCAACACCTACGACGACCCACCACCGGGCGAAACCGGCACGGGCGCGGTGTACGTCTCGGATTCCGGAGACTTCAGCTTCGTCGACGAGTTCCCGTTCGGCAGCATCACGGGTGTGACGGGGAACTCCAATCTCCACGTGGCACTGGCCAAGTACAACGACGGCGCAGGAGACCAGTACGTGACCGTGTACGTCTCGAACCAGTGGCTCCAGGACGCCCCGGGCAATCCACACCCGGCCACCTGTGAGGGAGTCGACGACGCCGTGTTCGGCGGCGACCCGGCGTGCGAGGCCTTCAAAGCCGACATCCTCACCGCCAACGGCCCCGGCAACGACTTCAGCTACACGGGAACATCCGGATTCGTCGACGCCTTGAACGACCCGGCATCGGACGCCTACACACTCGGCGAGGACCCCGCCGTCGTCTGGCCGGACTACCAGGGCACCGCGTCGCCGTTCGCCTATGACGGTGCCGACTTCTCGGGCGACTTCTGGGGCGGGAGCGCGCCGGGATCCATGTGGCTCGGTGTGGGTGGGCCCCCATCGAGCGCCACCTCCGAGCCCATCGCACTCGCCGATTTTCCCGGCGTGGGTCAGGGCGGCGAGATCTTCCCCGCTCACCTCGCGCTGCTGGAATCAGGCCCACTGCGGATCACGATGGCCATCGATGGCGGACTGTTCTCGGCGTTCGACCCGATGAACCCATTCAGCGCCGACTGCGCGGGGTTGCAGGACTTCCTCGCGATGGTCGGCCAGAGCGGAATCGACTGCGTGGCGTTCCGCACGAACGTGTGGGCACCGCCGGCGAGCGTCGGCGAGCAGTACACGTGTGCGGCCGACTGGTACACGGGCTGGACCGACGGGAACGGTGACGCCATCGACCCGTCGAGTGAACCCACGATCATCGACGGCTTCGACCTGCCCGCCCTGACACCGATCGGGACCGACACCGGACCGGGCGTGTGCACCGCAGCGACTCCCCCGAACCGCCGAAACCGCCCACACCACCGGGGCCCGACAATCCCGGCACGCCCACTGACCCCGACGGCACCGGCGCCGGCACCAACCCCGCCGGAACGGGCACAGGCACTGTCCCGACGCTGCCCGCCACCGGCGCCACGACACCGGCCCTGCTGTTCGGCGCACTCGCACTGCTCGCCGCCGGAGCCACGTTCACCCTCATGACCCGCCCTCACGGCCGAAAGGCCACGACCCACACAGGAGTCCGATGATGACCTCCCTCTTCCGACGCCTGGCCGCGCCCGCGGCCGCGTGTGCCCTCGCCCTCTCGGGCATGGTCGCCCTCGCTGCGACACCGGCCGACGCCGCGACACCCGGTTTCTGGGGCACCAACGCACCGCTCGAGTGGAGCGGCACGACCTACAACGGCCCCCCGTTCACCGAGACCGGCAACGGTGTGACCTACATCGGCGACAACGGCACCGACACCTGGGTCGACACGGAGCCGGGCGAGGCGCTGTCGGGCTTCACCGGTACCACCAACGTCCACGCAGCACTGGCCACCTACGACTTCGGGAGCGGCGCGCAGAACGTCACGGTGTTCGTGTCCGACCAGGTCCTCCAGGACGAAGGGCCCTACGCCGCCACCTGCGCGGGTATCGACGACGCCCTCTTCGGCGGCAGCACCGCCTGTGACGCGATCGTCCCCGACATTCTCACCTCCAACGGTCCTGCCACCGACTACCAATACAACGGCACCGGTGGCGCCCTCGACGCCTCCGGCACTCCGACCACCGTCAACGAGACCGGCGACATCAGCCCGCAGATGGTGTGGCCGAACTACCAGGGCTCGGCCTCGCCGCTCACCTACGACGGCGCCGACTACGACGCCGATGTCACCGGGGGCTCCGGCGAAGGATCCGGCTGGCTCCCTGCCGGATCACCACCGTTTTTCGTGTCGGACGCGCCGAGCCCGCTCCCGATCTTTCCCAGCGTCGGGTCCGGCGGAGAGATCGCTCCTGTCCACGCGGTCCTGCTCGATGGCGGTGGGCCCGGCGTGACGCTCTACATGGACGGAGCACTGCTCTCCGCCTTCGACCCGATGAACCCCTACCCGGCGACGTGCGCAGGCCTCGAGGACTTTCTCACCGCGGTAGGCCAGTCCGGGATCAACTGTGTGGCGTTCCGCGCCGACATGTGGGCACCGCCCTCAACGCTCGGCGAAACGTACACGTGTGCGACCGACTGGTACACGGGCTGGACCGACGAGAACGGCGACCCGATCGCCGCCGCCGACTCCCCCGCATCATCGACGGCTTCGACCTGCCCGCCCTGACACCGATCGGGACCGACACCGGCCCCGGCGTCTGCCCTGCGTACGTCCCACCCGAGCCCCCACCCCCACGCCCACGCCCCCGGGGCCTGACGACCCCGGCACGCCCACCGACCCCGAAGGCACCGGGGGCGGCACCAACCCCGCCGGAACGGGCACAGGCACTGTCCCGACGCTGCCCGCCACCGGCGCCACGACACCGGCCCTGCTGTTCGGCGCACTCGCACTGCTCGCCGCCGGAGCCACGTTCACCCTCATGACCCGCCCTCACGGCCGAACCGGAGCATGACCATGACCAGCGCATTGCAGCGCCTCGCGATCACCGCCGGAGCACTGCTCCTCGCCGGCGCAGGCATCGTGACGGTGGACACCTCACCCGCCGGCGCGGCGACACCTGGCTACTCCGGCACCAACGCGCCGCTCGAGTGGAACGGCACGACCTTCGACAACCCACCGCCCGGGGAATCCGGTAGCGGTGCTGTCTACCTGTCCGGCAACGACGACATGACGTGGGTCGACGCACCCATCTACCAGAGCCTCGTGGGCATCGCCGGCACCGCCAACCTCCACGTCGTCCTGGCCAGCTACGACTTCGGCAGTGGATTGCAGAACATCACCATCTACGTGTCGGATCTGTTCTTCCAGAACGAGGGCCCGTACCCGGCGACATGCGCCGGAGCCAACGACGCTCTCTTCAACGGCGACCCGGCCTGCCAGGCGTTCAAGGCCGACATCCTCACCGCCAACGGCGCCGGCAACGACTTCAGCGGCGGCGGCCTCGCCGGATTCGTCGACTCCACCGACACTCCCACGTCCGATCCCTCCCTAGCCGGCGTCGCCCCGCCGGACGTCGTGTGGCCCCATTACCAGGGAACAGCGTCGCCGCTTTCGCTTGACGGCACCGACTACACGGCCAGCACAGACGGAACACCCGGTACAGGCAGCACCTGGGCCGGCGGGGGTAGCCCAGGGCTCTTCGTCGCGGGCGGCGACGACCGACTCCCCGGGTTCCCGAACGATGGCGGTGGCACCATCTACCCGGCACATTCGATGCTGCTCGAGGCGAACGGCCAACCCGCAACGGGCTACTTCGACGGCGCCCTGCTCTACCTCCTCGATCCGATGAATCCCTTCCCGGCGTCGTGTCCCGGCTTCGAGGCATTTCTCGCCGCGGTGATGCAAACCGGGATCGACTGCATCGCGTTCCGCGCCGACATGTGGGCACCGCCCGCCGCGCTCGGCGAGCAGTACACGTGCGCCACCGACTGGTTCGAGGGCTGGACCGACGAGAACGGCGACCCGCTCGACGCGATCCCGACCGTCGTCGACGGCTTCCTGACTCCGGCGCTGACTCCGGTCGGTGTCGACACCGGCCCGGGTGTCTGCCCCGCGCACGTGCCACCCGAGCCCCCCACGCCCACGCCACCGGGGCCCGACAACCCCGCCACACCCACCGATCCCGGAGGCACCGGGGCCGGAACGAACCCTGGGGGACGGGAACCGGCACCGCTCCGACACTTCCGGCCACGGGCGTGGGTTCTCCCGCCCTCGCTCTGGCAGCCCTCGCTCTCCTCGGCGCCGGGGCGGCCTTCGCCACCGCGGGCCGTCGCCGGACGGCGTCAACGACCACGGAGTAGCCCGCCATGCCCTCGTCCTTGAAACAGTTTGCGGCACCCTTCGCCGCTCTACTGCTCGCCGTCACCGGCGTCGTCGCGCTCGCGGCCACGCCGGCTGACGCGGCCACGCCCGGCTACGTGGGCTCCAATGCCCCGCTCGAGTGGAGCGGCACGACCTTCTACAACCCGCCTCCGGGTGAGTCGGGATCCGGCGTCGTCTACCTCTCGGGCACCGACGACATGACGTGGGTCGACGCGCCGTCGTACGAGAGCCTGGTCGGCATCGCCGGCACCGCCAACCTCCACGTCGTCCTGGCCAGCTACGACTTCGGCAGTGGATTGCAGAACATCACCATCTACGTGTCGGATCTGTTCTTCCAGAACGAGGGCCCGTACCCGGCGACCTGCGCCGGAGCCAACAACGCTCTCTTCGACGGTGACCCGGCCTGCCAGGCGTTCAAGGCCGACATCCTCACCGCCAACGGCGCCGGCAACGACTTCAGCTTCACCGGCACGTCGGGCTTCGTCGACTCCTCGGACAACCCCACCACCGACGCCTCCGTGCCCGGCCAGTACCAGCCGTCGGTCGTGTGGCCCCTCTACCAGGGCACAGCCTCACCCCCTGTCGCTCGACGGCGTCGACTACAGCGACAGCGTCGCCGGTAGCAGCGGCGGCAGTGGCAGCAACTGGATTCCCGCAGGTCAAGGACCGCAGTTCGTGAGCAGCGGTGACCAAGCCCTCGCGTTCTACCCCAACGCCGGTAGCGGGAGCATCTATCCGACGCACACGCTCCTCGTCAACCAAGGCGGCCTATCCGCTACCGCCTACCTCGACGGTGCGTTGTTGGCCTTGTTCGATCCGATGGACCCCTTCCCCGCCAGCTGCCCAGGCTTCGACGCGTTTCTGGCGGCCGCCATGCAACCCGGCATCGATTGCGTGGCGTTCCGCGCCGACATGTGGACACCGCCCGCCGCGCTCGGCGAGCAGTACACGTGTGCCACCGACTGGTACACGGGCTGGACCGACGAGAACGGCGACCCGCTCGACGCGATCCCGACCGTCGTCGACGGCTTCGAGCCGCCCGCGCTGACGCCCATCGGAACCGACACCGGCCCGGGTGTCTGTCCCGCGTACGTGCCACCCGAGCCCCCACGCCCACGCCACCGGGGCCCGACAACCCCGCCACACCCACCGATCCCGGAGGCACCGGGGCCGGAACGAACCCTGGGGGACGGGAACCGGCACCGCTCCGACACTGCCGGCCACGGGCGCCACAACGCCGGCCCTCCTGCTCGGAGCGCTCGCCCTGCTCACCGCCGGCGTCGGCGTCACGCTGACCACCCGCCGTTGCACACAGACCGCCACGCCACCCGGAGATTGACATGCCCCACGCTCTGAACCTCAGTGTCCGTCGCGTCGGCGCAGGCGTCGTCGCCGTCGCCGTCGTCCTGGCTGGCGCGATCGTCCTCGAGGCTTCGCCCGCAGCCGCCGCAGGCGCGTACGAGGGGTCGCGCTCCCCTCTGTCGTACGGCGGGACCGACTACGTCGACACCGGCGCCGGAAACGGCGTCCTCTACTACGACGGCACCAACGACGCGACCGTCGTCGTCGACAACGACTTCGAGGAACTCGACATCGTCGACGGCACCGACGACGTCCACGTCGCTCTCGTGAGCAGCGGCGGGCTCAACATGACCATGTATCTCACCGCCGCGGCGTTCGACGACGCCCCCGGTGGGCCCGTCACACCGAACTGCGCCAACGTCGACGCCCTCTACTTCGGTGGCGGGCCCGCGTGCGTCGCCTTCAAGACCTCGATCCAGCGGGCCAACGGCAACGGGTACGACTACCAGTTCGACGGTTTCTACGGCTTCGTGGACGCCTCCGACAACCCCCTTTTCGGTGAACCGACCGTCACACCGGGCTACGTGGATCCCCGGAGATCCGCTACGCCGTCAGCACCCTCTACGACGGGTCGGCCTCCCCGTTTGCCCTCAACGGCGCCGACTACAACACCAGTCCGGACGCTTCCGGCACGGGAGCACATTGGTGGGCGATGGACAGCAACGACGGCCCGGCGTGGATCCAGAGCGGCCACGCCCCCATCCCCGGCCTCCCGAGCATGGATACCGGCGGAATCCCACCCGTGCACGCCGTCCTGGTCGACGTCTACAACGAGAAGGCGACCCTCTACATCGAGGACACGTTCCTCGGCATCCTCGACCCGATGAACCCGTTCAGCGCCGACTGCCCCGGCTTCGACGCCCTCTACGCGACGATGACCGCCCCCGACCCGTCGCCGATCACGTGCGACGCGTTCCGGGCCGACATGTGGGGGCCACCCGGCACACTGGGTGAGACCTACACCTGCGCCGCCGACTGGTACGTCGGATGGACCGACGACAACGGCGACGCCCTCGACCGGGCAGTCTCCCCGACCATCATCGAGGGATACGAGCTCCCCGCACTCACACTCACAGGAGAAACAACCGGTCCCGGTGCCTGCCAGGCCGCTCCACCACCCGACCCGCCCACGCCCCGGACCCTGACAACCCCGGCACGCCCACCCGCCCCGGCGATAGCGGAGCCGGAACGCGCGACGGAACAACTCCCGCCGGAACAACTCCCACCGGGACGACCGGCACCGTCCCGACGCTGCCGGCCACGGGTGCCACGACCCCCGTTCTCCTGCTCGCCGCGGCATTGCTTCTCGTCGGAGGAACGGTGACGACGCGTGTCGCCCGCTCGCGTCGTGTCGATTCGGGCACTCACACTCGCTGACGACACGCGGTCGCGTCCGAAACCGCACGAAAACGCCTGATTGAAAGGCCCGAGAAGGCCGTCGGTACACTGCTGCGTATTCCCCCACTGCGAGGAGTGCAGCCGTGGTGAATGCCCTCGAGAACGCGCCGACCGGCCACGCGAGGTTGCTCGGCTGGGTCCGTGAGCAGGTCGAGCTCTGCGAGCCTGACGACGTCCACTGGTGCGACGGCTCCGCTGAGGAGTTCAACCTCCTCTGCGATCAGCTGGTCGAGGCAGGCACGCTCAAAGAGCTCGACCCCGCGAAGCGTCCCGGTTCCTACTGGGCGGCCTCCGACCCGAGCGACGTCGCTCGCGTGGAGGACCGCACCTTCATCTGCTCCGCCGACGAGGACGACGCCGGGCCGACCAACAACTGGACCGACCCCACCGAGATGCGCTCCACGCTCGATGGGCTCTTCCGGGGTTGCATGCGTGGCCGAACCATGTACGTCGTACCGTTCAGCATGGGGCCGCTCGGATCTTCGCTGAGCTACATCGGCGTCGAGATCACCGACTCCGCCTACGTAGCCGCCAGCATGCGGACGATGACGCGCATGGGCACCGGCGCGCTCGAAGAGCTCGGCGATGACGGCGAGTTCGTCCCGTGCATGCACTCGGTCGGCGCTCCCCTCGCTGACGGCGACGCCGATGTGCCGTGGCCCTGCAATGCCGACAACAAGTACATCGTGCATTTCCCCGAGACCCGCGAGATCTGGTCGTACGGATCGGGCTACGGAGGCAACGCCCTCCTCGGCAAGAAGTGCTTCGCTCTACGCATTGCCTCGGTCATCGCCCGCGACGAAGGCTGGCTCGCCGAGCACATGCTGATCCTGAAGCTGACGGCACCCGACGGTCGTGTCCACTACATAGCCGCCGCGTTTCCCTCCGCGTGCGGGAAGACCAACCTGGCGATGGTCATCCCGACCCTGCCCGGTTGGAAAGCCGAGACGATCGGCGACGACATCGCCTGGATGAAGTTCGGTGACGACGGCCGCCTCTACGCGATCAACCCCGAGGCGGGCTTCTTCGGCGTGGCGCCGGGCACCGGGATGGACACCAACCCCAACGCCATGCTGACGCTACGCGAGAACACGATCTTCACCAACACGGCGCTCACCGACGACGGCGACGTGTGGTGGGAGGGGATGACCTCCGATCCCCCGGCGCACCTCACGGACTGGCGACAGAACGACTGGACGCCCGAGTCCGACACGCCGGCGGCGCACCCCAACTCGCGCTTCTGCGTGCCGGCCGACCAGTGCCCCGTCATCGCTCCCGAATGGGAGGATCCGGCTGGTGTTCCGATCTCGGCGATTCTGTTCGGCGGGCGGCGCGCCAACACGATTCCGCTCGTTTTCGAGTCGCGCAGCTGGCGCCACGGGGTCTTCGGAGGCTCCACGATGGGATCGGAAAAGACCGCGGCGGCCGTCGGTGATCTCGGAGCTCTGCGCCACGACCCGTTCGCCATGTTGCCGTTCTGCGGCTACCACATGGCCGACTACTTCGGGCACTGGCTGTCGATGACCGAGCGCACCGACGAGTCGAAGCTCCCGAAGATCTTCGGCGTCAACTGGTTCCGCAAGGACGACGACGGCACGTTCCTGTGGCCCGGTTTCGGCGACAACTCCCGCGTCCTGGCGTGGATCGCCGACCGGGTCGACGGCCGCACCGGCGCACAGGAGACGCCGATCGGAGCGGTCCCCGGCCCCGAGGATCTCGACCTCGACGGGTTGGACCTCTCAGACGATGCGTTGGCGGCGGTGTTGGCCGTCGACGCGGACGAGTGGAGAGCCGAACTGCCCCGCATCGAGGAGCACTTCGCCTCCTTCGGCGAGAAACTCCCCCGGCGTTGCGCGATGAGCTCGACGAGCTCAAGCGCCGTCTCGGGGGTTGACGCCGTTTCCGCAGCCCTCCGTGTCGGCCTACCATGCGGGAAGCGACCAAGGAGATCCGACCATGGCGGTCAAAGCGTACGTGCTCATCCAGACCGAGGTCGGCAAAGCGTCCGACGTCGCCGCCGAAGCCCGGGCGATTCCGGGCGTGGTCTCGGCGGAAGACGTCACCGGCCCCTACGACGTGATCGTGCAGACCCAGGCCGACAACATGGATGACCTCGGCAAGATGGTGGTCTCCAAGATCCAACTCGTGGAGGGCATCACGCGCACGCTCACGTGCCCGGTGGTCAACCTCTGAGGTTCGACACCCCGTGTCGCCGCTGGGGTCGGCGCTGGGGTCGGCGCTGGGGTCGGCGCTGGGGTCAACGCCGGCGCTCAGCCCCTGGCACCGGCCCGGCCTGCACGGCGTTCGCCGCGGTCGAGGGCCAGATCCACGAGACGGTCGAGAAGAGCCGAATAGCTCAGGCCTGACGCCTCCCAGAGCTTCGGGTACATCGAGATCGGCGTGAACCCCGGAATCGTGTTCACCTCGTTGACGAGAAACCCGCGCCCCGCCGAACCGTCGAAGCGTCTCTCCTCGAAGAAGAAGTCGACACGCGCCATCGCCTCGCACCGGCACGCGTCGAAGGCCCTCAGGGCCAGGGAGCGCACCTCCTCTGTCCGGTCGCCATCGAGGCGGGCCGGGACGTACAACTCCGCACCGTCCTCGTACTTGTCGGCGTAGGTGTAGAACTCGGCTCCCGGAGCGATCTCGCCCGGAACCGAGGCCTCGGGTAAGGCGTCACCGAGCACCGCCACCTCGATCTCGCGTCCCGCCACCATCTCTTCGACGAGCACCCACTCGTCGAACGCGAGCGCCGCATCGACCGCCGCGTCGAGCTCTGGCTCGGCGCCGACCTTCGCGACACCGATCGACGAACCCATGTTGGCCGGCTTGACGAAACACGGATACCCGAGTTCGTTCGAAACCCGGGTCCGTAACGCGTCACGGTCACCGCCGACGCGGTGGTCGACCGATGCGGCCGTCGTCAGGCCCACCGCCGAGAACGCCCTCTTCGCCATGATCTTGTCCATCGCCACCGCGGAACCCAGCACCCCCGAACCGACGTAGGGAATGCCTGCGAGCTCGAGAAGTCCTTGGACCGTTCCGTCCTCGCCGTAAGGGCCGTGGAGTACAGGGAACACCACGTCGGCTCGGAGGCCCGCTGCCGCGTCGAGGGTCGTGTCGACGGGCACGAGGTGGGGAGTGCCGGGATCCGCGAGTTGTGCCACAGGGTCGCCACCCACATCGAAGGCCGCGGGAAGATCACCCCGCTCGAGCGCCTTCGCCGCGTCGCCGGCGAGCAGCCAGCGACCCTCGCGTGTGATCCCCACCGGGATCACCTCGTAACGGTCCGGGTCGAGTGCACCCGCCACTGATGCCGCGGTCACGCGCGACACGTCGTGCTCAGCGGAGCGTCCCCCGAACAGCACGACGATCCGCAGACGTCGTCCGAAGCTCCTGCTCGACCCGCTCACGCGTTCACGCTCTCATCCGGATCATCCGACCACCTGGAGAACGGCGCGGATCCCGACACCCATGAGAAAGAGGCCGACGAGGCCGTACATGAGCTCGAGACGCCCGCGCATGGCGTAGCGGTAGGAGTAGGCGAGGCCGACGGTGATGAACGCGACGAAGCCGTAGAACATGTGGAATCGCTCGAGATTGGGATAGTCGCCACTCGATACGAGGATCACGCCGGTGAGCACCTGGAGCATGATCGCGGCCTCGGCGCCGATCGTGAGGCCCCACACCCACCGGCCGCGCAGTCCTTGCACCCTCCAGGCCAGGAGCGCGACCACTCCCGCGAGAGCGTTGGCGGCGATGGCCACCCAACCCCAGTACTCGTGAAACTCGCGCAGTGCGGCCATGGGTCACCCGTCAGCCGGTGGGTCGACGGAGTCTCCCCCACCGGGTGCCCCGGTTCGCAACCCGCCGGGCTCGTGGAACGGGTGCAATGGAGGAAACGACCCCGGTGACCTGCTGTGACTACGATCTGACCGGGCATGACCCGGGAGAACAACGGTGGATCACGAGTTCGACGGGAGCGGCGCTGAACCGACCCGACCGACGATCCGCGTCCTGGTGGTCGACGATCACCAAATGTTCACTGAGAGCCTGGTACGGCTTCTCGGCGACGAAACCGACGTGATCGTCTGCGGCACGGCCCAGACGTCGGGCGAGGCGGTGGAGACGGTGCGCTCCGACCGCCCCGACGTCGTCCTGCTCGACTACCAGCTTCCCGACGCCGACGGCGCCACCGCGGCACGCGACATTCTCGCCGTCGCACCCGCCACGAGAATCGTGGTTCTCACCGGATTCGCCGACGCAGCAAGTATCCACGCTGCGCTCGAGGCGGGATGCGCGGGGTTCCTCACGAAGGACCGAGCCGCGTCGGAACTCATCGGCGCGGTGCGGGCTGCTCACGCCGGCGAGTCGCCGATCTCGTCAGACAGCACGAGCATGCTCCTGTCTCAGTTCAGTGGAGCATCCGACGCCGGCTTTCCCTCCGTCGGACTGACGGACAGGGAGAAGGAAGTTCTCGTCTTGATCGGGCAGGGTCTCTCCAACCAGGCGATCGCCGACGAGATCTTCATCAGTGTCAACACGGTGCGCAACCACGTTCAAAACGTGAACAGGAAGCTGGGAGCCAGCAGCAAACTGGAAGCAGCATCCATCGCCCGGCAACGCGGGCTCATCGCCCGCCCTCAGCCTCGCGCCAGCAGCTGAGGCTGCGGTCCCGTGTCTCGCCGGCACGGGATCAGGTGTCCCGCTCCTCGATCGCTGTCCTCACTGCGCCGAGCAGGGTCCTGTCGGACACCGGCTTGGCGAGAACGGTGACCCCGTCGTTCCAAGAGCCCTCGAGATCCTCCGCGTAGCCCGACATGAGCAGCACGCCGATCTCGGGGTACTGAGCCCGAAGCTTCGCCGCGAGCTCTGAGCCGTTCATTCCGGGCATCCGGATGTCGGACAGGACGAGCGACGGAGGCGTCGGCATGCTCTGCACAAGGCCCAGAACGGTCATGGGATCCGACACGGTGACGGCTCGGTAACCCGCGGTCTCGAGGATGCGCTCCGTCGACTCGAGGATCGCCTCCTCGTCGTCGACGACAACGACGACGTCCGAGACGGCCGCCTCGGGGAGGCCGGCATGGGTCTCCACGCCCGCCCAGGCATCGGCGACGCGCGAAACGGCATAGATCGGTTCAGCGGAAGCCGACTCACCCGCGACGGGGAGATACAGCGAGACGGTCGTTCCCACGGTGGGCTCCGAGTCGATCGTGATGTGACCGCCGGCTCTGTCCACGATCCCGTAGGCGGAAGCGAGCCCGAGTCCCGATCCCTCTCCGTCGGGCCTGGTCGTGAAGAACGGTTCGAACGCCTGCTCCACGACCTCGGGTGTCATCCCGACCCCCGGATCCTCCACGTCGAGCGCGGCGTACTCGCCACGCGCCATTTCCCGGGCCGCCGCCTCCGCTGCTCCGAGGAACACCCGACGAATTCGAATGTTCACCGTTCCCCCGTCGGGTGTGGCGTGGCGCGCGTTCAACACGAGGTTGATCACCACCTGCTCGAACTGGTTCGGGTCGATCCTCACGTGCAGCGGCTCACCGCTGCGGTGGACGACCAGTTCGTGGCCAGGCCCGACAGGCCGCTCGAGGCGCTCGATGATCCCTTCGACTGTGTCGTTGACGTCGAAGACCCGCGGTTCGGTCGACTCCCGGCGCCCGATCACCATCAGGTGGCTCACGAGCGCCGCACCTCTCTCGGCCGCGGCTCGGATCTGGGCCACGTCGTTCACGGCCTGCTCGTCGGCGACCACTGCCTTCTCCACGAAGCCCGCGTAGTTGAGGATGATGCCCAACAGGTTGTTGAAGTCATGGGCCACACCGCCGGCGAGACGACCCAGGCTCTCCATGCGCTGCGCATGTTGGAGTTGTGCCTCCAGGCGCTCGTTGGCACGGCGAACCTGGAGGCTTTCGAGTCGTCGTTCGCGCTCGACGAGACGCTCGGTTGCCCGCTTGCGCTCGGTCACATCGCGCACGGTGCACGCAACGTGGCCCTCCGGGAGAGGCGCGAAACGCGCCTCGTAGGAATGCACTCCGTCGTCGCTCGGCAGTTCGTACTCGGCGCGCGCCTCCTTGTCGGTCACCCGCACCCGGGCAAGGGCGGCGTTCAGTGCCCTGGCGGCCGGCTCGGGCAGCACCTCGCTCTGCGTCCGTCCGAGGAACCGCTCGGGCGGAACGAACGTGCCCTCGCCCACGAACCCGAGGTAGCGGTCGGCACGGTCGAACAGGAAGTAGAGGTCACCGAAGGCGGTGACCTGCGCCTCTAGTTCCGCTCGGCTCTGCTCCGCCGCCTCCTGGGCCCGAAGCCTGTCGGTGACATCGCGGGCGATCAGGATGAAGCCCTTCTCGAGGGGATCGTCCCGTCCGACCACGAAGACGGAACCCTCCATCACGACATAGGAGCCTTGGGCGTTTCGAACGCGGATCTTCCCCGATGCCGAGTAGGTCGGATCGCGGCGCATCTTCTCGGCTTCGGCGCTGGCCCGCTCGAGTTCGTCGGGGTGGAAGTACTCGAGGATGCTGTGACCCACCTGCTCGTCGGCCGGGAAGCCCAGGACACGTTCGATCGTCGGACTCACCCAGGTGATCTCACCCTGGTCCTCGTAGGCCACGATCACCTCCTCGGAGTGTTCGAAGAGGGTGGCGAGGCGTTCGTCGGACCGCAGGCGCTGCTCGAGATCAGCGTGCTGCTGCGTGGTGTCGAGGAAGACACACACGGCGAAGGCCGGACGGCCGTGCGGATCCACGACGGTCATGACGATCTCGCGGACCCACACACCGGAGCCGTCACTGTGTAGCAGGCGGTGATCCCACTCGGCATGGCGTGTCGAGCCGTCGGTGAGCGGGGTGAACATCGGGGTCTCGAGACGATCGACGGGATGAATGAGTGCCTGGTGCGCGCAACCGCGCAACTCATCGGCACGTCGGTCGAGCAGCCGTTCCAGCGCGGCATTCGCGGTCACGATGTCGCCGACAGCACCCACCTCGACGCTCACGAGCGCCATCCCGAGCGGTGCCTCCTTCCAGATGACGTCGAAACGGGATGCGACGTCGGCCATGACGGCGCGTGCGAACGCGTAGCGGTCCGTGACGTCGTGCAGAAGCGTGACGGAACCCCGCGGCTCGCCCTGCTCGTCGGAGATCGGATCCGTGGTCACGGAGATCCAACGCTTCTCTCCGTCCGTGCCCGGGAGACCGACGACAACATCCCGGACGGGTGGGCCCGCACCGAGCAACCGCTGAGCGGCCGTGACCACAGGAGATCTGCCACCGTCGTCTTCGGCCGACTCGTATTCCGCGACGACTCCCGAGGGATCGGAGTCCAGGTCGACGCCACCGGCGTGCAGGAGAGCCCTGGCGGAGGCGCTCGCGTAGACGAGACCGTCGTCGCGATCGCGGATGACGATGCCGTCGCTCAGGGCCTCGAGAGCCTGTGTCAACTCAGGTGGAGCCGCTCCCATGACTTCTCTCATCGGCAGGGCGCCGGGCATCGTGAAGCCCGGAGACACGCGTTCCCGTACTCCCCCGCCGCCGGTCGCTCTCTGCGTCGACCGGTCAGCGTTCTTCGCGCAGAAAGCGTTCGATTTCGCTCGCCAGCTCCTCGCCGGACGGAAGATCCTCGTCGAAGAGCCGGGCGGACCCCTCGTTCTCGGCGGCTTCGATCTGCTCGACGAGCTCGGCCACCTCGGGTCGCTCCGTCACGCTTTCCTCGACCTTGACGAGCCATGCCTCGCACTGCGCGTCGAGGATCCCGGCGTCGACGCGGAGGCGTCCGACCTCGGCGAGCCGGATGAACAGGGCACGCATGGCCGGAGGCACGGTTGCTCCCGATAGGTAGTGCGGAACCTGCGCCCACAGGCCCACGGCAGGCGTGCCGCGCTCGGCGAACGCCACCGCGAGAGCGGTTTGCGCCCCCGTAGGGCCGTCGTAGTCAGCGCGCTGTCCCCGAGCTCGCGCGCGAGGTCTGCGCTCGAACTCGTCGACAGGACCGTTGTCGGACGCCGGTGTGACACGGTCGCGGGCATTCCCCGAGCGTGACGACGTCGCGAACGTCGAGTCGGTCCGCCGCCTCCAGGACCTCGGCGATGAGCGTCGGCCAATGCAGCGAGGGTTCGGCTCCTCGCATGACGACGACGTCACGTGCGGCCCGCCCTGCGACGAGCTGGATCTCGGGCCAGCTGATCGAGCGTGTGACCCCACCGGCGAGATCGACGGTGGGGCGCGTCTGCTGGAGGTCGACATCATCGGCGAGCGGCACGGTCGCGAAGCGTCGCGCACCCTCGAGTTGGTCGATCGTGAGTGCCGCGGTCGCCGCGCCGGCGAGACCGGCATCGACCCATCCGGACAGCGCGACGACCAGTAGCGTGTCGCGCAGCTCCGGCCACCGTTCCACGTCGAGCATTCCCCTACTGTACGAGAGCCACGCCACGGAGGATCACCGCCCGTGCGTCGGCGTGTCTTCATCGAGGTCCACCAGGGTGCCGGCCACACCTCGCGGCCCGGTGCCGAAGGCACCAAGAGCGGCTAGAGCGCTCGTTCCACGAGCGCTCGCGCGTCGGGTGTGAGCGCCAGATCGGCGATCTCATCGCGCGCCCGTTCCGACATCTTGCGCGCCGTTCGACGTAGGACACTGATGACCTTGTCCTCGTCGAGGCGATCGGCGAGCGCCGTGAGCTGCCTCTCGAGGAACACGAGACAGAGGGCGTCTTCGAGGGTCTGCGCGTCCGGGTCGTCATCAGGTGCCCGCTTCTCGACCAGCTCACGGACACGACTCACCGTGCCCTCGCCGAAACCCTCGGCCGACAGAATCCCCGCCGTCAAGGACCCGTGGTGCGAGTGGAGGTCGTCACGCCACCGCAGGTAGCCCACGCGTCCGCTCGGATAGGTGTGCCGCGGGATCTCCCATCGTCGGATGTGGTGGGCCCGCGCGGCCAGCAGCAGGGCATCCGACGGATTCGCGTCGAGCCGCCGGACCCACGCCGTCACGAGATCGGCGTCCACGAGTGCATTGGGTCGGCGCGTCGCCCCCACCTCGGCCCGTTCGGGGTCTCGCCCGTTGGCGGCGTCGATCGCACGGATGGCTGCGTCGACGCGCGGATCGCGGGGAATCGTCAGGCGCCCGTCGACCCCGTCGAAGCCGACGATCCGAAGCCCTTCTTCTTGGGCTTGAACGCCTGCGCCAGGTTCGTCTGCTCGAAACCGCGTGGGAGTTGGCCATCGGTGGCGAACCTGTAGAGCGCCGTCTGGAAGATCCCGCTGAGTGCCGTCATGACGGGCATGGCGACGACGGCGACGATCCCTCCGAGCACGATGAGCAGCACGCCGAGCGCGAGGGACGAACCGTCGGCCACGAGAAGCACCCCGATCCCGATCAGCGCGGCCGCGGGGAGCATCACGAGGACTCCGATCAGCCCGATCCCCCGTTGCCGATCACGTTCTCCCCCAGGTCTTCTTGAACAGCGCGCCCGACTTCTTGAGCCCGTCGCGCACGCCGATTCCCTCGATCACGAGGATCGGGAGCACCAGGAACGTGACCAACGACCACGCGAGGCCGAACAGGCTCGCCACGATGGCCCCGATGAACCCGAAACGCTCGGCGATCGCCCGAAGGATGATGTTCACCGTCGTGGTCACCAGCGACCATTCGAGGATCTGACGCTTACGTGCCCACGCTCCGCTCAGGGCGCCGGAGAAGTCGGTGTCCCGTCCTTCGAGGCGTTCGTTGGCGGCGAAGACGACCGCCGCGTTGAAGAAGATGGTGATGAACCCGAGAACGAAGTACAGAACGCCGATCAGGATCCAGTCGGCGACGCTGCCGAACGACGACTCGGCATCCCCGAAGAGCACGTCGACGCCGGCGAGTGGCAGTGCGAACGTCGCAATGACGACGATCGAGGCGAGCGCCGACACGACCGGGAGCCAGACGAGCCCGGGTTCGTCGCGCAACACGCGCCACGAGGCCTTCACGAGTCCGACGGAGTTCTTGAAGGTTCCCATCCGTGTCATTATTCCACACTCTCGGGGGGCTCCGAACGTCAAGTGAGATTGCCTCGAACACCGGACCGAATGCACCGTCGGTGGGTGGCCGCGGCGTTAGCGTCAAGCGATGGCACGCGCCGACCAACCACGTGCGGACCTGGCCCGTGCCGCCACGGCCGTCCTGGGACCCGGAGACGGAGTCGGCTATGTGCGCGCCCCCGGGCGCGTCAACCTCATGGGCGACCACACGGACTACAACGCGGGGCTTGTGCTCCCCGCGGCGATCGACCGGGAGGTGCTCGTGGCCTTCCGGCGAACGACCGGTGCTTTCGTCTGCGTCCGATCGTTGGATTTCGAAGGTGCCGTCATCGTCCGGGCCGACGGCACCCCGGATCCCGAGAGGGACGTTCCTCCCTGGGGCGGGGCTGTCGCAGCACTCGTCCGGGCGATGTCCCTGCGCGGTCGAGCGCCGGTGGGCACGGACCTTGTGATCAGCTCCGGAATTCCGGTCGGGGCAGGTCTGTCATCGTCGGCCGCGGTGCTGGTGGGGGTGGCCACGGCGCTCGGAGCGAGCGCCGGAGACCCCCTGTCGGTCCGGGCAACGGCGCTCGCCTGTCAGGAGGCGGAAACGGTCGGAAGCGGTGTTCCTTGCGGGGTGATGGACCCGTGGGCGTCGGCCGACGGCACGGCGGGTCACGCTCTGCTTCTCGACTGCCGGTCGCTGGACGTCGAACGGATCCCCATGCCCGCTCAGATCGCGGTCGTGGCCGTCCACTCGGGAATCTCCCGAACTCTGCGACCGAGGGTTACGCGACACGACGCGACGAGTGCGAGGAACTAGCACGTGACCTCGGATTGGACACCCTGCGCGAGGCGACGGCCGAGGAGGTCGCCGACCATCCCCGAGGGCGCCACGTGGTGAGTGAGAACGCACGGGTGCAGGCGGTCGCACGGGCGCTACGTACCGGTGACCGCTTGGCGCTCTCTTCCGCGTTCGCCGCGAGTCACGCCAGCCTGCGCGACGACTTCGAGGTTTCCACACCCGAGCTCGACCTGCTGGTGAGGTGCCTTCTCGATGCAGGTGCGATCGGCGCCCGACTCACGGGTGCGGGGTTCGGTGGTTCGGTCGTCGCGCTCGCCGACGATGACCGCGCCTACCGGATGGTCGACCGAGCGTGCGCGCTATCGCAGCGAAACCGGGCGCGAACCCACGGCGTTCCGGTGCCGGATCGTCGACGGTGCGGGCGTGTTCGATCCTTTCGCCGCGGCCTAGCCACCGGCCATCCCGGCGCTGCCACCGGGGCTGCCACCGGGGCTGCCACGGGCGCTCTCACTCTCCGGAGAAGACACCCCTGAGGCGGCGCACTGCGTCCGGGGTGCGAGTCCCCCACCAGAAGAGATCTCGGCCGTCGACGAAGACGAGATCCACATCACCGAGCGCGCCGCCGATCTCCGCGGCGTGGGTCTCGGTGAAGGGGTATGGCTCGTCGGGAAGCACGACGAGGTCCGGCTGGAGATCGGCGACCTCCTCGAGGGTGGTCTCGGGGTAACGCGCCTCGCCGGAACCGCCGACGGGTTCGAGCCCACACGCCTCAAGTACGGACGCCCTGTAGGTGTCAGGCGCCAGGGTCACCCACGGGCGGCGCCAGACAGGCACGAACGCAGAACGGAGTTCCGCCACGCGCGAAGGCAGGCCACCGAGCCACTCCGCCCAGCCCGCCGAATCGAACGGCGGCGGCACCGAAACGCCGACTGCTGAGGCGAGATCGCACACGGCACGGCCAAGGTCGTCGAGATCCCGCGGCGAGATCTCGATCAGAGCGAGTCCCGCCGAACTCAGCGCCTCGGCGTCCTCGCGACGGTTCTCTTCATCGTTGACCACGACGAGATCCGGCTTCAGCGCGATCAGAGCGTCGACGTCAGGGTTCTTCGTACCGCCGACGGTCGGGATTCCGGGCTGCTCACAGAAGCGTGTGCACGCGACCGGACGGACGCCGAGCGCCAGCAGGCTCTCCGTGGCCGAGGGAACGAGGGAGGCAACCCGCACGCGCGGGTGTCGCTACATCCGGCCGAGGAGCTCGGCCTTCTTGGCTTCGTACTCCTCAGGGGTGATGTGACCGGCGTCGCGCAACTCCGCGAGTTGTTCGATCTGATCGGGCACCGACGCTCCCGCATCGGAGGATGCTCCCGGTGCCGCGTTCTGATCTACGCCCTGCGTTACTCCGGCGGCCGCGGCAGCAGCTGCGGCCGGGGTACCCGGTGCGTTGATCCACCCCGCGCGGCGTCTCGCGTCGATCTCGATCTGCCGGTATATCTCCTGTTGCACGGCGTCGGGATGCCGCACGTTCTCGAAGTGCGACTGGCCCTGGGTTCCCGCGGATTCGATGTCGAGATCCCCGGCGCCGATGATGCGGTCGACGATCGGCTGGGCGAAGTTGATGTTCGTGATGCGCTCCAGCGGGATCTCGGTGCCGTGCTTGGCGAGAACGCCGGTGCGCCAGATCACGCGCCGGTCGGTGACGACGAAGTGGGTGAACATCCACTCGACGTACTTGAGGCCCAACCAGATCGCCCAGGCCAGCGCCAACGCACCGACGATGTACCAGGCGTAGTCCTGCACGGTGCCGCTGAGCTGGAACATCAGCACGAAGAGGATGGCCAGGGGGATCCCCGTGAGAATGTGGCGGGAGAAGTACCACCAGTGCGGCTTGAGGTCGAGCACGACGGTCTCGTCCTCGTTGATCAGATGCTTCGGGTAGCCCATGGGCGTTCAGCCTACGTCCCGCGCGCGGTGCGTCGAGGTGATCAACCCCCTGATAGGGGGCGCTCAGGCCCACCCCAACTCCTCGAGGTCGACCTCCGACATCCCGAAGTAGTGCCCGACCTCGTGGAGCACCGTGACGCGGACCTGGGCGGCGAGGTCCTCCTCGTCCCGGGAAAGCGAGCAGATGGGGACGCGGAAGATCGTGATGCGATCGGGCAGCGAGGTGGTGAGCGGCGAACGATGCGCCAGCGACACGCCCTCGAAGAGCCCCAGCAGCGTTCCGCTGTGCCCTTCGAGTTGCTCGGACGTGGGGCGGTCCTCGACCACGACCGCCACGTTGTCCATCTCCATGGCCAAATGCTCGGGGATGACGTCGAGCGCGTCGGCGACGAGCTCCTCGAACCGGCGCCGACTGACGAGCACCCCCGCACGCTAGTCCCGCAAATTTCTCTTGACGCGCGGGGCAACTGTCCGTATGTTCGAGAAACCGTTTCCGACGGAACGGAATTCGGGAAGGGCCGAGCGCCGAGCGCTGGCCTCTCCCGGAGACCACACCGGGTGGAGCGGTGGCGTGCGGCGGCCGGACTTCCCGGGCGTCGGGCGTGGGTGCCACGGAGACGCGGCACTCCGGGAAGCGAGGCCCCGAGGAGATCGGAGCTGCGAGAGCGGCGAAGACTACTCGGGGCCCTCCCGCGTCAGACCCGCGTCAGACCCGCGTCAGACCCGCGTCAGACCGGCGTCGGGGCGCTGCCAGAGCTCCGCGGGGTCGGTCGGTGCCGGCACCCGGTATCGCCGTAGCCGTCACAGGAGGCCGGTAGCGTCGCGTCGTGGCCGCCACCGACATCGACGAACCAGACGCCGACCGGACCGGCACCGGCGGGGCAGACGTCGACCCGTCCCAGGCACGAGCGATCGAGGAACCGACCGTGCCGCTGGCTGTCCTGGCCGGGCCGGGATCGGGCAAGACCCGTGTGCTGGCCCGGCGAATCGCCCACCAGGTGGCAACGGGGCAGGCCGATTCCGAGAGGGTTCTGGCGGTCACGTTCACCCGCAAGGCGGCGGGAGAACTGAACACCCGGCTCGGGGCGACGGACGCCTGCGAGCACGTCACCGCGGGCACCTTCCACGCCCTGTCGCTCGCCCTTCTTCGCCGCTGGTACGAAGACCGCGGTCGTGATGTTCCCACGCTGCTCGAGCGAAAGGGCCGCATCCTCGGACCTCTCCTCGGTGGAGGCGCCGAGGGCATCGCCGCCATCACGCCGATCGCCGCGGAGATCGAGTGGGCGAAGGCCCGCGGTGTTCCGCCCGACGCCTACGTCCAGGCCGTCGATGCCGTCGACCGCCCCACTCCGCGGCCTGCCACCGAGGTGGCCGACATCTACCGGCGTTACGAGCAGCAGAAGCGCCGCGGCGCTCTCATGGACTTCGACGACCTGATCCTGCGCTGCGCGCTGCGCATGGAGAACGACCCGGACTTCGCCGCCGCGACGCGTTGGCGGTTCCGCCACCTCTTCGTCGACGAGTTCCAGGACGTCTCCCCGGCCCAGTTCCGGCTGCTGCGCGCCTGGCTCGGCGACCGGACCGACCTGTTCGTCGTCGGCGACCCCGACCAGGCGATCTTCAGCTTCACCGGAGCGGACCCTTCCTACCTTCTCGACTTCGCCGACCACTTCCCGGGTGCCGTCGTCGTCAACCTGGAACAGAGCTACCGCTGCCCACCCCAGATCCTCGCTCCGGCGCCCGCCTGCTCGACGGCCATGCTCTCGACGGACATGCTCTCGACGGACATGCTCTCGACGGACATGCCGTTGTCCGCACACTCCGATCCTCGGCCGACGACGGCCCCGAACCCGAACTCACCGAGTACGACGACGCGGAAGCCGAAGCCGAGGGTGTGGCTGCCGCGATCGTGGAGTCACACGGCGACGGGAGAAGGTGGTCCGACCTGGCGGTCCTGTACCGCACGAACGCCCAGTCGGCGCTCTTCGAGGAGGCGTTCGCGCGACATGGCATTCCCGTTCGTCTGCGCGGTGCCCGACGTTTCCTCGAACGCGCCGAGGTTCGAGCCGATCTGGCCCGCCTCCGGGCGTCCACGGGCGAACTCCGGGAGCGACTCGACGGGTTGGAGAGCGTCCCGCCCTCGGGCACATACACCGCGGACGCCGAGCGCGCCGAGCACACCGAGGCTCTCATCGCGTTGGGTCGGGAGTACCTGAGGGCCGAAGGTGGCGTCGGCTCGCTCGACGGCTTCCTGGCGTTCCTCACGGCCTCACTGCGAGGCGATTCCGGCGGCAGCGAAGGCGACGACGCCGTCGACCTCGTGACCTTCCACCGTTCGAAGGGCCTCGAATGGCACACGGTGTTCATCACCGGTGTCGAATCCGGCTACGTGCCGATCAACCACGCCAAGACTCCCGGCGAACTGGCCGAGGAACGCCGTCTCTTCTACGTCGCCTGCACGAGAGTGCAACGCTCGCTTCACATCACGTGGGCGACACGCCGCACGTTCGGCACCCGAGAGGTGACCCGACGTCCGGGTCCGTTCCTCGTCGACATGGGGCTCCGTCCGGGCACCCCGGGTTCGAAACGCTCTGGTTCGTCGTCGACCGGTCGACCGCCCGCCACCCGTGTCGACGAGCTGCGAGCGGCGCTGCGCGCGGGCAACTCGAGTGGCGACCCCGACGACGACGCTCTCGCCGAAGATCTCCGGGAGTGGCGGCTGACGCGTTCTCGGGCCGCCGGCGTGCCGGCCTACGTGGTATTCGCCGACCGCACGCTCGCCGAGGTCGTGGTCGACCGACCGACCACCCATGGCGAACTACTCGCCGTGTCCGGAATCGGGCCGGTCAAGGCCGAGCGCTTCGGCCCCGAGATCCTCGACATCGTGAAGCGACACGCCGGCACGAGGACGCAGACCGGCCGCCAGGTCCGGACCACTGCACGAACGGGTTGACGCCGGCGCCCGGGGCGCTCAGGATGAAGACAGGTCACGTCCTGTGCCCGTGGATGTGTTCCCGAGAACTCGGGAGGATCGATGAGCCGCAGAGCTGCACCGTTGTTCGCCACAGACGACGGATGGCCGTATCCCGACGGAATCGATGACGCCGCCGCCGACGACGAGATCGACCTCGACGCCCTCGAGCTCCGCGTCGATCCTCACGCGTTCGACACCCTCGACGACACCGAACGCCACGTCGTGCGCGGGCGCTTCGGACTCGACGGGGCGGATCCCCGAACCATGAAAGAGCTATCCCACGACCTGGGGTGCACGCACGCCGAGGTACGCGAGATCCTGGGGAGCGGAATCGAGAAGCTGCGGTCACGCATCATCACTGCGTAGACGCGCAGGCGGACCACAGGCCGCGCTGAGCGGAACGGGCGTCGAGCTCAGCCCGCAACAGAGAACGGCCGTAACGATCGTTGGGCGGGATGACCAGCAGCGTGGCGTATCCCTCGCGCAGAAGCGTCTCGTTGAAGTGCTCCCCGTCGACCGTGACGTAAGCGAGACGTCGGTCGTAGAGGTCCCGGACTTCCACGTCGGTCTCGAGGACCACCTCCCGGCCGGCCAGTCGTGATGCGGTAAAGGCCGCAGCTTCCGGGCCGAAGCAGCCCACGGGCCGGTCGGGGTGTTTGGTTTCGGGAGTGTCGACACCGAGAAGCCGCACGGTGTCGGACTCCCCCTCACGGGTGACCGCGATCGTGTCGCCGTCGATGACCTCGGTCACCGTCCATGTCGTGTCGCCGCGACTCGGGGACATCAGTCGCCACCCCCGAGCAGGGCGGTGGCCAGGACCACGAGCACCGCGGCCCGGGTTCGAGCCACGGCCGGAGCGTACCGACCCGCGTTCGGCCCGAAAAGGGGAAATCCCGAGGGATCGGGACCAGCGTCATTAGGGTGGACACGCTATGGGTCGCAGAACACGGCGCGTTGTGCTGCTCCTGGTCGTGGTTGCCGTCGTCGCCGCCCCCTTGCTCTTCGTACTTCGGGCCAAACCTCAGCTCGACGACTCTCTCGACGCGATCGGAAAGCAGTGGGCGCCCCTGCGCGTAGAGCTCGTCGAACGGTACGACACCCTCGACGCGGCGACAGGTGCGGCATCGGATGCCGGGCTCGACGACGCGCTGGTGGGTGAGCTGCGCTCCGCTCTCGACGACTGGTCGCGCAGCGACCAGGGCGACGATCCCACCGTGGGTGTACCCATCGCCAACAACCTCGAGGGGCTGGGTGCACGCCTCGCAACGGTCGGAACGGCCAACCCCCGGTTGGCCGCGGATGAGGCATTGGGGTTCTCCCTGACCTTGTATACCGACCGCGCGCCCGATCCGGAGGTCGTCAGCGCCTACTCCACAGCGGTGGACGACTACGAGCGGGAGCGCAGCTCTGTGCTGAAGAGACCATTGACCGGATTTTTCGGCTTCCAGGCGCGCGACGACTTCGTTCCCTCCATCCGCACGTCCTGACGGTGCCCGGCGCCCTCTCCCCCGTGTCGGTTGACACGGTCGAGCTGCACCGGGTCGCTCTTCCGCTGCTGTCACCATGGGACACGGCCCACGGCAGCTTCGACGTCCGCGAGGTCGTTCTCGTACACGTCGTCGGTGCCCACACCGACGGCTGGGGCGAGTGTTCGGCCCTGCCCTACGAGGGATACGCAGGGGGTTCGATCGATCGTGCACACCGTGCCTTGCGCGACGACCTCGCCCCTCGACTTCTCGACAGCCCCGCGAGCGATGTGTCCCCACCGGCCGGAGCCGACACTCCGCCAACCGCTCGTTTCGCCATCGAGTGTGCGCTCATCGACGCCGCACTCAAGGATCGCGGTACCGCTCTGGCCGAGTATCTCGGCGGAACCCGCGACGCCGTCGCGGCGGGAGCAGCTCTGGGTCTCGGCGACACGGTGTCGACCGCAGCCGCGGCCCGCGCGGCCGCCGTTGCAGGGTACCGACGTGTGAAGTGCAAGATCGCGCCCGGCCGGGACCTGGCAGTGGTCGACACCGTGCGCTCGGAGATCGGTGCCGACGTGTTCCTGGGCGCCGATGCCAACGGGGCGTATGCATCGACTGACGCCGCGAACCGCAACACACTGGAGGAACTCGATGCGCGCGGGCTCGACTTTCTCGAACAACCCGTGGCAGCCGATGACCTCGAAGGTCTTGCCGATCTGAGCGCCGCGCTTCGCACACCCGTTGCACTCGACGAGTCGGCGGCGTCCCTCGAGTCGACGCGGGCCGCGCTGGACGCCGGAGCTGGGAACGCCGTCAGTGTCAAAGCCCCTCGGTTGGGGGGCCTTCTCGAGGCCGTTCGGATCCATGATCTGTGCCGGGAACGCAACGTCACCGTCCTCGCGGGCGGGATGCTCGAGACGGGCGTGGGCAGAGCAGCTGCCGTCGCCCTGGCGTCGCTACCGGGCTTCACCCATCCCGGCGACCTCGCCGCGTCGGACCGCTACTTCGCCGAGGACGTGACCGAACCCTTTGAGCTTCGTGACGGATGCCTCAGTGTGCCCGACGGCCCGGGACTGGGCGTCGCGCCCCTTCCCGCGACGATGCGCCGGCACACCCTTTCGGTCGAGACCCTCACACGCTGAATGCCGCGCTGACCGCTGCTTCGAAGGCTCAGTAGTCTGAGCGGCAATGACCTCCGAGCGCCGAACACCCATCCGAGACGTCGACTTCGAAACGCTGTCAGGTATTCCCCTCGAGCCGGTCTACGGACCGTCCGACGAATCCGCACCCGGAGAGTTCCCGTATCTGCGGGGCCCCTACACCACGATGTACCGCTCGAAGCTCTGGACGATGCGGCTCTTCGCCGGGTTCGGAACCGCTCGCGAGACCAATCAGCGTTTCCGCGAGATCCTTCGTTCAGGTGGTGACGGCCTCTCCACGGCGTTCGACCTTCCGACACTCATGGGGAGGGACTCCGACGACTCGCTGGCACTCGGCGAGGTCGGCCGGTGTGGCGTCGCCGTCGACACACTCGCCGACGTGGAGGAGCTCTACAGCGGTATCGACCTCGGCGAGGTGAGTACGTCGATGACGATCAATGCACCGGCCGCGATCCTTCTCGCCATGTACGTGGCGGCGGCCGAGAAGGCCGGGACGGTGCGCGAGCGGCTCGGCGGCACCCTCCAGAACGACATTCTGAAGGAGTACCAGGCCCAAAAGGAGTTCATCTTCCCGCCACGCCCCTCGATGCGCCTGGTGAGTGACGTCGTGCGCTTCTGTACGGCGGAGATGCCCTTGTGGCACCCGATCTCCATCTCCGGCTACCACATCCGCGAAGCCGGATCGACAGCGGCGCAGGAGTTGGCCTTCACGCTGGCCAACGGCTTCGCGTACGTCGAATCCGCGATCGAGTCCGGGCTCGAGGTGGACGACTTCGCACCGCGCCTGTCCTTTTTCTTCAACGCCCACATCGACTTCTTCGAGGAGATCGCCAAGTACCGGGCAGCACGCAGGATCTGGGCACACACGATGCGCGACCGCTATGGCGCCACCGACGCTCGGTCGCTACGCCTCAGATTCCACACGCAGACTGCCGGTGTGTCGCTGACCGCCCAACAGCCGGAGGTGAACCTCGTTCGAACCGCTCTCGAGGCACTCGCCGGAGTTCTCGGGGGAACACAGAGTCTGCACACGAACTCCATGGACGAAGCTCTCGCTCTTCCCACTGAAAAGGCCGCCCGTCTCGCCCTCCGCACCCAACAGGTGATCGCGCACGAAACCGGCGTGCCGCACGTCGCTGACCCTCTGGGCGGATCGTGGTTCGTGGAGGAGCTCACCGATGAGATGGAACGCCGCGCCGGAGAGGTCTTCGAGCACCTCGACCGGCTCGGCGACGGCTCCATGCTGGATGGAGTCCTCACTGCGATCGACGACGGATGGTTCCAGAGCGAGATCGCCGAGGCGGCCTACCGGTTCGAGCGCGCCGTGAACGCCGAGAAGCGCGTCATCGTGGGCGTCAACCGGTACACCGAGGGGAACGAAGACGATGATCTCGACACGCTGCGGATCGGAGTCGATGTCGAGACGGAGCAGGTGAAACGTGTGCAGTCCGTGAAGGCCGATCGCGACGACGACGCTGTCCGGCGTGCACTCGCCCGCGTTTCCGCGGATGCGGCCGAGCCCACGTGCAACCTCATGCCCGCCCTGCTCGAGGCCGTGAACGCGTACGCCACGGAAGGCGAGATCGTCGAGGCACTGGCCGGGGTCTTCGGCCGCTATGTCGAACGTCCGGCGTTCTGACACCGAGCCGAGGATCCGAGCCGAGGCTGGGGAACGAGCACGGAGAATCAACGACCCGGGATGACGTCCACGAGCGTGTTGTAGTCCGGCACTCCCGAGGAATCTCGCTGCCCGCCGGAGAGAAGCACGTTTCCCTCGGGGAAGAACACCTGGATGTTTCCGCTACGGATGTCGGTGATGTGGACCCGCGCTCGCATCTCGCCGGCATGGGAGCGGAGGATCACCCGGTCGCCGTCTGCCAGACCGAGGCGGTCCGCATCGCCGCGAGCGATCAGGCAGTCATTTCGGTCGGCGCCGGTCAGCGGATCGCGTTCGGCCTCGACCATCGTGTTGAACTGCTTGCCACGACGGGTGGACAGCCGCAGCCGTCCGTCGGGGAGGAGGGACCCCGGCGGCGAGACTGCCACGAAATGCGCACGTCCGTCATCTGTCGGGAAGACGCCGCCCTCGCACAGGCGCTCCCCTCCCCACTGGATGGCGTCGCCGGTGCGGGACAGATCCTGCACACCGTCGTACGACGGCACGACCTCGGCGATCTCGGCGCGGATCTCGTCACCGGAATCGAAGTGGACCAGATGCGCCCGGTCGGGATCCACGCGGGCCGCGATGTCACAGAAGATCTCCCACTCCGAGCGTGCCTCGCCGATGCGGGGACCCGGGATCTCCGGACTGAACACGACCCGCCGCTCGGTCGTCGTCTGGGTACCTCCACCCTGTTGTTCGTAGCGTGTCGCCGCCGGGAGCAACAGGACCTCCCCGCCCGGGTCGACCAGCATCTGGCTCGACAGCACGATGTCCTGGTGCACGCGTAGTGGAACACTCGACAAGGAGCGCTCCACGCTCTCGGGAGCCGGGAGCACCTCCAGGAAGTTCCCGCCGCTCGAGTACAGGAGATCGAGGCCACCGCGCCCCGCCGTCTCGACCATCTGTTCGGCATCGAGACCGGGCTCGGACGGAATGTCGAATCCGTAGCGCTCGCTCAGGGCCGCGGCCGACGCGTCGTCGACAGGAACCGCGCCGGGGAGTGCCGTCGCGTACGCGCCCATCTCCGCTCCACCCTGAACGCCCGAGTGGCCGCGGATGGGCATGAGCCCGGCGCCGGGACGTCCGACGTTCCCCCGTGCCAGCCCCAGGTTCACGATGGACGTCACCTGGTCGGTGCCGTTCTCGTGCTGGGTGATACCCATCGACCACACGAAGACGGCGGATTCCGCTCGCGCGTACATCTCGGCGAACCGGCCCATGTCGTCGCGGGTCGCTCCCGATACCGCTTCCAGATCCTCGAACGACTCGCTCTCGAGCTCTTCGAGGAGTTCCTCGAAACCCTTCGTGTGGTCACGGACGAAATCGCGATCGACGTCGCCTCGCGCGAGCATCACCTTCAGCACGCCGTTCACGAAGGCCACGTCGCCACCGGTGTGCACGCTGAAGAACTCATCGGTCATCTGCGTGCCGAACATGGCGCTCTCGGCGTTGGAGGGCACCCAATACCGGTCGAGGCCCGGCTCGCGCACGGGGTTGACGACCGCCACCGAGGTGCCGCGTTTGCGGGCAAGGTAGAGGTACTTCATGAACACGGGTTGGGCGTTGGCGACGTCGGCGCCGAACAGCACGACCAGATCCGAGTTGATCACGTCGGTGTAGGACACGGTCGTCGCCCCTACACCCAGCGCGCGCTGGAGAACGCCGGTGGACGGCGCGTGGCAGACCCGGGCGGCGTTGTCGATGTTCGGCGTGCCGAGGAATCGGGCCACCTTCTGGGCGACGTAGTAGACCTCGTTCGTGATCCCCGCGCCGTCAGGTAGAAGGCGATGCGTTCCGGATCGCTCGCACGTACCCGCCGCGCGACCGTGTCGAGCGCCTCGTCCCAGGTGATTCTCTGAAAGCCGGCATCGCCTGTGCGTCGCCTCATCGGATAGGGAATGCGACCGAGGTCCCGGAGTTGGCGACCGTCGAGGCGACGCAACGCGTCAACATCGGCCAGTTTCGCGGTGTCCAGGGGACCGGCGGTGTTGAGCTTCAGCAGGTTCAGGCGAGTCGTGCACAGGTGCACGCCGTTGATGGTCCAGTCGTGAAGCCCTGCAGCGCCCAGCGCACAGCCGTCGCACACGCCGCGATGCAGGATCCGCCGTGCGTACGGCAGTGCACGCCTGTTCTCCCAGACGGTTCGGGCCATCTCGCGGTAGTGGTGGGGCTTGGTCTCGCCAATTCCGTTCGGGCTGAGCCCGGCCCAGAGGTCGCGCCTCGTCCCGCGCGGTCCTTTGATCCGACCCCTCCACCGCCGGCTTCCCACGTCAGCCGTCCGACTCGGTGTCGATCCGCTGACGACCCGTGTAGATGTTGAAGCGTCCGTCGCGCAGGAATCCGACCACGGTGATACCGCAATGTCGCGCGGCGTCCAACGCCAGGCTCGACGGCGCCGACACGGCAGTGAGCACGGATACTCCCGCCATCGCCGCCTTCTGGACGAGTTCGAAGCCCATCCGTCCCGAAAGCATCACGATCTGATCGGACAGCGGTAACTCCTCGGCGAGGAGCGCGTGACCGAAGAGCTTGTCCAGGGCGTTGTGTCGACCGATGTCTTCGCGGAGGGCGAGAAGTTCTCCGAAACGGTCGAATCGGGCTGCGGCGTGCAGCCCGCCTGTTGAGTCGAAGACTCCCTGCCCGCCGCGGATCCGCTCGGGAAGGCTCCGGACGACACCGGGAGCGATGACCGGGCCTTCGGCCACGGGTGGACAGGAATCGTCGAGATCGTCGAGGTCGTCGACATCGCGCTTGCCGCAGATCCCACACGCCGCGGTGCTCGCGAATGGCCGACGATGACCATCGAGGTCGACGGGGCTGCGCAGTGTCACCGTGACGACGTTGTAGTTCTGTTCGTCGGATTCCTCGACGCAGTACGCGACCGACATGACGTCGTCACGGGAGCGCACGAGACCCTCGGCCAGTAGGAACCCGACGGCGAGCTCGAAATCGGCTCCGGGAGTGCGCAGCGTCACGACGAGCGGCTCCGCCTCACGACCCGGTGACGCCACACGGATCTGCATCGGTTCCTCAGTGACAACCCGGTCGGGTCGATCGAGGGTGCCCGTGTCACCCACGGAGAGGACCCGCGTCGGTGCCACCGCTGTCCGCCGCCCGTCCGTCACGGGGCCGACCCTACCGGTGCCCGCCGATTCCGTGGTGGCGCAGATCGTCTGGTGTGTCGACATCGAGGAACGACCGGGAGGTTCCTGCCGTCTTCCACTCGGCCTCCTCGAGCCTGATGTGGGGTGATGCCGCGACGACATCCCGGAGCCCCGGAGCGGGCGACGACCCTCCCTGACTCATGCGACGAGCCTGCTCGAGCGTGGCGATTCCGTAGCGGGCGCAGGTGACCTGCAGGCGGCCACCGGCTACCGGCACCACCGTGTCGTTCCCCGGGTACCGGGCGATCATCCGGAGCAGCGACGTCCCGACGAACGGCATGTCCACCGCGAGCAACAGGACGGCCTCCGCGTCGAGGGCGTCGGCGCCCGCCACCAGCGCAGCAAGTGGTCCCGAACCGGGAGGATCCTCGCGGGTGGCGGGCAGCGCGGTGTATCCGGGCCCGACCTCCACGACCTCGTCACACACCGCACACAGGACGCGCTCGGCGCGCTCCGCCAGCGTTTCGCCGTCCATCTCCAACAGGGCCTTGTCCCGCCCCATGCGGGTCGAACCCCCACCCGTGAGGAGGAGCCCGGCAGCCGTCAACCCCACCGTTCGATCTCGTGGCCGAGGCCGTCGTCCGAACCTGTCCCGTCGATGTCGGACCCACCTGTGTAGGTGTACGCCACGACCTGCCAGCGGCCGTCGCGGCGTTCCATGGTGATGTCACTTCCCGTCGGTGACCCGTCGTCGAGGCCGAGAGACGTCCTCACGTTGGCACGTTGGCTCTCGATGACGACATCCTCCACCAGCACGCGGCCGGTGAGCCGGTCGAGCGATGGTCGGTCGGCGAACGCCGCGCGCTTCGCCGCCACGAACTCGTTTCGGCTTCGCCCATCGCGTATCTCCATGCCCGAGAGTTCCCACACCGACGCAAAGTCGAAGCGGTCCCATGCCTCTTCGTACGCGAGGGCGACCTCCTCGGGGGTCGGTCCCGACTCGGTGGCGAACCTGATGACGAGTAGCAGGAGCAGAATCCCGAGCGCCACCAACGCGACGACGAAAGGCACGTCAGGGTCCCGGATCCACGACACCGTCGATGCGGGCCGCGAGCGCGAAGTCCATCTCGGTCAGGCCTCCGGCGCTGTGGGTCGACAACGCTGTGCGAACGTCGCGCCAACGGATGTCGATGTCGGGATGGTGGTCGGCATCCTCGGCGAGAACGGCCACGCGGTCCACGAAGGCGATCGCGTCGGGAAACGTCGGGAGTCGGAAGGTCTTGGCGATCGCTCCGCCGTCCCGCTCCCACCCGGGAAGCGTCACCATCCTTTCGTCGATGGCAGCGTCGTCGAGGAGTTCCACGGCCCCATTGTCGACGCCCTCGATCCTCGGGGCAATGCGGGCACCGCACCCGTAGGCTGGTGGGCGTGATTTGTCCTTCGTGTTCCGCGGATGTGCCTGACGGCGCGCTCTTCTGCCCCCGCTGCGGGGCCTCCCAATCCGACGGAGACGTTGCGCACGAAGAGCGCCGGATCGCGACGGTCCTGTTCGCAGATCTCGTCGGCTTCACGGCGCTGTCGGAGTCGGCAGACCCGGAGCAGATCAAGAGCCTCATCGACGCTTGCTTCCAAAGGCTGGTCAAGGACATCGAGGAGTTCGGCGGACGCATCGACAAGATCATCGGCGACGCCATCGTGGCGCTGTTCGGTGCGCCCGTGGCACACGAGGACGACTCCGAACGCGCGGTGCGTGCCGCCTTGAGGATGCAGGAGACGCTCGCGGTTCTTCGGGAGGACGTCGGCGCCCCAGTCGAGATGCGCATCGGCGTGAACACGGGTGAGGTGTTGACAGGGGCCTTCCGCGCCGGGGGCGACTACACGGCGATGGGTGACGCCGTCAACGTCGCGAGTCGCCTCGAAACGAGTGCCGAACCCGGACAGGTTCTCGTGGGCGCCCTCACGTACGAGGCGACGCGACACGCGATCGCGTACGAGTCGGTGGGGGCACTGCGCGTCAAGGGACGCGCCTCCGCCGTCCATGCGTGGGCCGCGACCGCGACGCTCACACGACCCGGCGACCGACCGGTACGTACCCAGGTCCCTCTCGTCGGACGCGACGCGGAGCGGACGCTGATGTCTCTCTCACTCGACCTGGCACTGGGCCGAGATCGGTCGGCACTCCTGCTGCTCACCGGAGAGGCAGGCATCGGGAAGCACCGCCTGGCTGCCGACGTCGCCGTCGAAGCGATGGAACGCCACAACGCCGTCGTCGGCCACGGGCGCAGCACCCCCTACGGCGAGTTGAACCCCACGGCCCCGGTGGCCGACGCCCTTCTGGAACTGTGCGGCGTCGACACCTCATTCGACACGGCGTCAGCACATGATGCGGTCGTCGCCGCCGTCGATGCGCTGAGCGACGTCAACCGCGATCCGGAAGAGCGCGACCGCGTCAGCTCCGGCATCCTCGAGATGACCGGTCTCTTCCAACCTGCGCCGGGCATCGACCGACAGCGGGCACGCAAGGAAGCGACTGCCGCGACGATCACATTTCTGCGGGCGCTCACCCATGAACGACCGGTGATGCTCGTCCTGACCGGAATGCACTGGGCCGACGACACCGCCTTGGCGCTGTGCGACCGTCTGATCGAGGGGCTTCACGACCGTCCGTGCGTGATCCTCGTGGCAGGCCGTTCGGAACTCCGCGACCGATGGTCGCCGCCACCCGGGCGCCAGGTCAGGCTCGACCTCGAGCTGGAACCGCTCGATTTCGAAGCAACGCGCGAACTGGCAGCCGCGGTTCTGGGTGAAGTGCCCGATGACGGGGCCGCGAGAGCTCTCTTCGACCGGACGGGCGGCAACCCGTTCTTCGTGGAGGAACTCGCCACTCTCATCCAGGAGTCCGACGAAGTCGTCGTGGGCACCGTCGTGGGCGCCGCAGACGAGCGGATGACCCTACCGTCCACACTCCACGGTCTGATCGCCGCACGCCTCGACGGACTCTCACCGGAGACCCACGAAATCGTGGAGGATGCCTCGGTGATCGGTCCACGTGGGCCGGTGGCCGGCGTCAGCGCCATGGCACTCGAACGGAGGCCGGGCAATGCTCCGGACGTCGACGCGGCTCTCGAGGCCACCGATCTCGTGAGGGTGGTGGACGGCGAGTACGTGTTCCGATCCGACGTGGTCCGTGACGTCGCGTACGAACGATTGACGAAACTCGACAGGGCCCAAAGGCACGCCTGGCACGCCGCCTGGCTCGACGCGCAGGCATCCGACGCTCCGCGCCCCGACGACATACGGAACGCAGCCGCCCATCACCTCGGAATCGCCGGAGCACTCGCACTCGACCTCGGACCGAACGCCGCCCTTCCGCCCGATCTGCTCGACGAGGCTCGTACGGTGCTCCGACACGCGGCACAGCGGGCCGCCGCCGCCGAGTTGTGGATCACTGTCGAACACACCGTCGACCGCACGCTGCGACTCGTCGAGGAGGAGGACGAGGAGCTCGAGCTACGTCTCCCTGCGCGCTGAGGCACGCGCGAGCCGGCGGCGTCTTCCCCAGGCGCGTGAAGACGTCGAGTACGTGCTGGCTCACACGACGGATGAACGGACGGTCGCCGCCGCCCGGACGCGCCTGGGCGACATCGAGCACAAGGAAGGCCTGATCCCACAGGCAGCGGCCACGGCTCGGCGATGCCGTCGCTCAGTGGTGGAAGCTCGGCGACGTCGGCAACACGGGCCACGCGTTGCGACTTCGGGGGAATGTGGAGTTCTACCGGGGCGACCTGTCGGCCGCCTCGATCCTCGTGGAGGAGGCACTCGAGTGCTTCCGAACTGCAGGCGAGCGGGGCGGCGAAGCCTGGGCACTTCAAAACCTTGCGCTGTTCGCCTTCCTCCGAGGATCTCCGCGCCGGGCGAGCACATACCTCGACGCGGCCACCACCGTCTTCGAGGAACTGGGTGACTGGGGTGGCCTGGCGTGGTCGCGAGGGCTCCGGGCATGGCTTCTCTTCTCGGACGGCGACCTCGACGGAGCCGAGGCACTGGCCGGTCGCGCAACCTCCGAGGATTCTCAGATCGGCGACCGCTTCGGCGGAGCCATGAACGAGACCCTCCTGGCGAGCATCGCCCTCTGGCGCGGCAACATGGCGCGATGTATCGATCAGGCGTCCGCGGCCGTTGACCAGTTCGCGGCGATCGGGGACGCCTGGGGAGAGGCCACGGCCCTCCGTGTGGCGGGGCGGGCTCGGCTCGCCCGCGGCGAGATCGAGAGGACACTCGACGACCTGGCGCGGGTGCGCAAACTCGACGCGAGTCGCGGCGCCGCCCGCACGGAGGGATTCACCGACGACTTCGGGGTGCTGGTACTGGCGCTCATCGGACGACCCGAACAGGTTCTCGAGGAACTCACCGATGACCAGCAGACCTCGGAGAGCCTCCATTCGGGGCTGGCGAGCGCTGAACGCTTCCAGGCGACCGCGCTCGTGCACCTCCAGGTCGGGCAGCCCGACGAGGCGGTCGCCGTCCTACGGCGTGTGGCGGACAGCGCACCGACGCCCCGCGCCGCCCCGCGCTCGATTCGCTCCTGGTACTCGCTCTGTTGGCCTGCGGCGAGGTCGATCAGGCGGCGGAGGTCCTCGCTGTGTCGGGTGACGGTGCAGGCGGTACGTACCGGGACCATCTCGATCTCACGATCGCCGAGGCATGCCTGGCCGTGGCCCAACGCGACGAGGCCCGGGCGAAGACGGCCGGCCGGCGGGCGATCGACATCATCGGATCGACGGACGCCGATGCCGAGCAGGCACTGACCGATCTCGCCGTCGCTCACGTACATGCGGCGCTCGGAGACTCCTCCGGTACATCAGCCGCTCGGGAGGCCCGCGAGCGCGTCCGGACCTTCGGGATCGACCCGGCCCCCTGGGAACGCGTGTACTCGACCGCTCTCGGCGATCCGCGTCCCAGGTGAGTGGAGATGAAGCCACGGAGCGGTGCCACGGTTTCACGGGGGACACCGTGACCGAACGCATGTCCTGAGCTGAAGCGCACGAAGTAACCGATACGTCGGTAACGGGGTCAAATGGTCGAGATGCGCAATGGAGCACAGGGGCGAACGACATCGGTTCGATGCCGAGGTCGCTCGACCAGAATCGAGGTCGTCTCATGAAGGTCAAGAGCAACACAGACTTCGGTCGGAGCCTGGCGCTCACCGCTGCAATTCTGGTGCCGTTCGCACTCGTTGTGACGGGTCTCATTCTCATCGTCACAGCCGCCGTGAGAATCTCGAAGATCGTCGTGTCCACAGCCGCCGGGCTCGGGTCTGTCGCTGAAGCGATGGCTGAAGAGGGGGCCGCCAACGGGGTCGAAGCGGCACCGAGTAGGTACGAGATCCGCCAGACGGGATGCGCGATCGAACCGGCCGGACCGACGTTTACGGCGGAGATCACCAGCACGAGCTTCGACGACCGTGTGTACTACGTCGACGTCGACTTCGTCACCGACAACCAATTCCTCGGTAGCTCGGGCACCAGCGAGGAGATCACGGTGCTCGCCGGTGACACGGTCGCCTTCACGGTCGTCGACGAATTCTACGAAGGCACCGGCAGCCTCGCGACGGGTGAACTCCGCTGCAACGTCAGCTCGGTCCACTACTGACCCGGCGAACGTCCGAAACGTCTGAGGGACCGAGGTATCGGGACGAACCGCGGCGTGTGCTCGACGTATTCGGCGTACTCCGCCGGGTGAACCGACCGGAGGTGCGGTTCCTCGACCAGGCGTACATCGATCTCACACCCCGCGACGAGCGCCATCCACCCGACCAGACTCACCATGCCCGGGACCATCAGAACCACACCGGCGGACGCCACGATGAATCCCAGGTAGAAGGGATTACGGACGACGGCGAAGAGCCCACTGCGAACCAGTGGAACGTTCGCCGAGAGGTCGATACCGGCTCGCCACGCCGTTCCCATCTGGGCCTGGGCGACGAGTGCGGTCACGGAACCGATGATGAGAAGCACTAGTCCTACCGAGCCGAGAAACGCTCCGTCCGTCGTGTCCGACGAGGCGTCGAGCGGGGCACCGATGTCGAGGAGATGCAGCGTCGGAGCGAGCAGCGTGCCGAACACGCCGATGGTGGCCAGGCCGTCACCGACACGGGCGGCAGAGGTCGGGGATACCAACCACCCCGTGCGCCCCGTGCGGCGTCGGTGGAGCACGGTTCGGAACCCGAACGCCAGAACGACGAGCGTCGAGAAGCCGATCAGAGCTCCGATGGCCACCGCTGATCCCGATCGTTGTCCATGGAGCTGCCACCACTGCCCATGCCGGTGAGCGCGGGAGGGATCGAACCTCCGACCGACGGATCATTCTCTCACGGACATGTGCCGGGCGAACGACTCCGCTCTCGGGCTCCATGACCCGTTGATCACGACGCACGCTGCATGTTCGGCGCGGCCCGCTCTGGCAGTCCGGCCCGAGCAGCTATTCCGACGCTCGTCGCGTCCACGGCCTGGCTCGTCGACTTCGGTCGAGCACGAGGCCGGCCGCGACGAGCGCGAAGCCCGCCAGGACGAGTGGCCAGAACTCGACACCCGTGCGCGGGAGCGTGGCCTGAGGCGAGCCGCCGACCGGTACGAGCCTCGCGTTGGTCGAGCCGCCGCCCGGACTGGATTCGCCGTTGCCGGGGCTGTCGTGGCCGGGATTGTCGCCCGGCGGCGGGGGTTGCTCTCCTGGGGCGGGTCGTCGTCCTCGGCCTCGTAGCGGAGGTAGGGCGGGTCGGTGTACCCGTCGACGACGGCGATGGGGTCGGCGACCGGTGTCGAGCCGTCACCGCCGATGAACCCGTCGAAGCCTGTCCAGGTGAAGTCCTCGTCGGCACCGTTCGGAGTGAGCGCGCTGCTCTTGAAGGCGTCGCACGTCGGTGTGAAGCTCCAGACCGTCTCGGCGAGAGTGACGAAGCCCGGGCAGTCGGGATCGTAGGGCCCGCCCGGCACGCCGGGGTTGTCAAAGACCAGCGAGTCGATGTACATGGTGGTGGTGCTCGACCTGTTCGTGAGCAGGACGATCGAGATCGGCCGACCACCGGGGAACGCTGCGAAGGGGGTGTCGTCCTCCTGTACGCATGTCGGGTCCTGGTCGGCGGCCACGACCCAGACGACGCCCGCGCAGCCGAAGATCGCATCGTCGTAGGGAACGCCGTCGAGGCTCAAGGGTGAGTACGACGCCACGTACGGACTCACTCCGCCCCCACCGCCGGGCGGAGTGACCTGGTAGGTGAGCGTCGGGGGCGCGGTGTAGCCGTCGGCGACGGCCACGGTGCCGCTGAGCGGGCCGCCGGCGCCGGCGCTGAAGCCGCCGAAGCCGGCGAAGGTGAAGTCCTGCTCTTCGCCGTTCGGGGTGAAGACGCTCGTCTTGTACGCGTGGCAGTCGGGTGTCAGCTCGCCGCCGCTGATCGAGTTGATGAACCCTTCGAACTCGTCGCAGTCGCTCACACCGACGCCGCCGTCGAGGAAGGACGTCGTGAGCGCGCCGTCCATGTCGGAGAGGAACACATAGAAGGGCAAGTTGGCGTCGTCGAAAAGACCGCCGATCGGGTCGCCGTCTGCGGTGACGACGCTGGGCCCGTAGCCACCCGAGACGATCCAGAAGGTCTGCGGGGAGGCGGGCATCCCGGGTACGGGATCGTCGTAGGCGGTGCCGTCGATCGCGAACGGCGAGAACGAGGCGACGTAGTCGGAACCTGGGAAGCCGCCGTCGCCGTCGCCGCCGCCGTCATCGGGGGGTTCGGCGTCGGGGTCGTAGGCGAGGGTGGCGGGGCTGGTGTCGCCACCCATGACGGTGGGGTCGGGGCCGTTCTCGAAGCCGCCGAGGCCGTTCCACGTGTAGTCGTTGCCGGCGCCGTTGTTGGTGAAGTAGTCGGCCTTGAAGTTCTCGCACGTGGCGGAGAAGTCGGGAATCGCGTCGATCCACGCATCGACGCCAGCGCAGTCCTGGCTGTACGGGTTGAGGTGCCCGGTCTCGATCAGGTAGGTGATGTTGCCGATGCCTGGGACGTCCACGAGCGCGGCGTGGAAGTCCTGGGTGCCTGCCACGCCGCCGACCGCGGTGTCGTCGGCGTCGACCACCGTTATCTGATAGGTGATCGGGACGATGGCGTAGATGCCGTAGTCGTTGCCGTTCCACGACAGCCGTGTGAGCGACGCGACGTAGGCCGCGAGCGCGCCGACGGGCGAGTCGTCAGCCGTCGCTCCGATCGTCTCGTCGACAGGCGCGTCGCTGCTCGCTACCGGTTCGTCGGGTGTCGCCCCCGATCGTCTCGTCGACAGGCGCGTCGCTGCTCACTGCCGGCTCGTCGGACGGTACGTCGGTGGGTTGATCGACCCCCGGTGGCGCCACGTTGTCGCCGCCCCCATCGGCGGGTGTGGGAGCGGCGGAAGACTCCTGGGGTGTCTCGGGTACTGAGTCAGCGGCCTCGTCGGCGGTGGCAGGACCGGCTGTCATCACGATGTTGGTCGCGCTGATAGAGACCGTGAGCAGAACGCTCGAGATGAGAGCAACGGACGTACGCCGCCGATGATGTTGCCGTGTGTCGCCCACTTGCTTTCCCGTCCGAGAGTGCGGCGTCCTTTCTCGAGATCGGCACTCCCGGAGGCCGACTGAGGTGATCGGGCCACAATCTGTGTTCAGACCTCGGTGCAGGAGGGTCAGGCGATGCAGGAGAACGCCGTGCTGTCGGGCAATACCGACGATCACCAGCCCCGAGAAGAAGAAGCTGCTCGAGCGACACGTCATACCTCGTCGGTGGGCGCGGGAGGGATCGAACCTCCGACCGACGGATTATGAGTCCGCTGCTCTCACCACTGAGCTACGCGCCCCGCCCCATGATGTCGCGTGACCGGCGCCTGGCGGTGAACGCGGGCCCGAGCCCGTTCAGGCGTCCGTGGAGCCCGGTCGATCCGTGCCGTCCTCGGCCAGGAGGGGGAAGGAGCCGTCGTCGCCGTGGGTCTCCCGGCCGGTGACCGGAGGATCGAACACACAGATCATCCGCAGATCGGTGGTGGCCCGCACCGTGTGGCGTTCGTGGCCGTCGAGAACGTAGAGCGTCCCCGGCCCGAGGGAATGCGTCTCCCCCGCCTGATGATCCTCGAGCTCGCCGTTTCCCTCGATGCAGTACACGGCTTCGACGTGGTGCCGGTACCACATGGTGGTTTCGGTTCCCGCCAGAACCACCGTGTCGTGCAACGAGAACCCCAGCCCGTCACGACGGAGGAGGAGCCGACGGCTCGTCCACGTCTCGGCGACGGTCTCACGATCCGTGCCGACCACACTCTCGAGCGTACGGACGATCACGGCACTGCTCCTCGGAATCCTGGAGCTCCGGGGGAGAGACTCGAACTCTCGACCCAGCGGTTAACAGCCGCTTGCTCTGCCAACTGAGCTACCCCGGAAGGACGCATCAGGGTACCAGCGCCCCTCGTGGCGACCGGACCCATCACCGAGGTCCGACACGCTCTCGCGCCTATCGGCTATCCATGTGTCCGTGGGACTCAAGACAGGACTCGTCGTCGGATTCGCCGTGGGCTACTACCTCGGGGCCAAAGCCGGTCGTGAGCGCTATGAACAGATCCGTGAACTGCTGGCCGAACTCGGTGATCGCCAACCCCTCGAGATGGCGCAGGCGCTCGTCGAGCTGGGTGCGGAGCGCCTCCGTGGAGCGCCCGATGCGCTCGTCGTTCGGGGTCCCGACACCGCGGGCGCGAGCGGCTCCCCGGGCGAGTTCGGTCAGAACTGAATCTGCTCAGGACTCTTCGAGGTAGTCGCGCAGGCGTTGCGAGCGCGTCGGGTGTCGCAACTTCGCCAGTGTCTTCGACTCGATCTGGCGGATCCGCTCACGGGTGACACCGAACTCCTTGCCGACCTCTTCGAGCGTGCGGACCTGTCCGTCGTCGAGGCCGAACCGGAGCCGCACCACCTGACGCTCACGGTCGTTCAGCTCCTCGAGCGCCTCTTCGATGGCCTGGGTGAGCAGAGCCCGCGCGGCGGCGGTCGCCGGGGCGATGGCGGTCGGGTCCTCCACGAAGTCGCCCAGGGAGCTGTCGTCCTCTTCGCCCACGGGTGTCTCGAGCGACACCGGTTCCTGTGAGATCCGCTGGATCTCACGGACCTTGTCGGGGGTGAGATCGACCTTGGCGGCGACTTCGTCGACGGTGGGTTCCCGTCCGAGCTCCTGGAGCATCTGGCGCTGGGTCCGTAGCACCTTGTTCATCGTCTCGACCATGTGAACCGGGATCCTGATGGTGCGTGCCTGATCGGCAATCGCTCTGGTGATCGCCTGGCGAATCCACCACGTCGCGTAGGTCGAGAACTTGAAGCCCTTCGTGTAGTCGAACTTCTCCACCGCTCGGATCAACCCGAGGTTGCCTTCCTGGATGAGGTCGAGCAACGCCATACCGCGCCCCACGTAGCGCTTCGCGATCGACACGACCAGGCGCAGGTTTGCCTCGGTGAGTTGCTTCTTGGCGAGGAATCCGTCGGCGACGACCGCTTCGATACTGGCGCGCTCCTCGGCCTTCAGATTCTCTCCGTCGCGCTCGAGATCCTGCTCCGACTCGACCCCGGCTTCGATGCGCTTGGCGAGCGACACCTCTTGTTCGGCCGTGAGGAGCGGCACCTTGCCGATCTCCTTCAGGTACATCCGCACGGGATCGCTGCTTCCCGTACCCGTCGCACGTGACGCGGCGTCGGCCCTGCTCTGCGGGCGGGGCTTCGCTACCCCGCCTTCGTCCCCGGTCGACTCGGCGTCGGCGGCAGCCTTGCCCTTTCGGCTCTTGGCAGTCGCGGATGTGCGGGAGCGGCGCGGTTTCGTGGCGGCCGGGCCGGCCTCGTCGGCCTTGCGGGCTTCCTCGGTGTCGTCGGTTCTCTCCGCGGGCGGACGGGCGCCCCGCTTCTCGTCCTCGCGTTGGAGGTCTTCGGCGATCTCGTCCACGACTTCCACACCGCGAGCCTTGATGACAGCGAAGATCGCGCTGAGCTCCGCTGTATCGGGTTCGAGATCCGGGAGCGCCGCGAAGATCTCACCGGTGGTGACGAATCCCCGCTCCTTGACGCGAGCGAGCAACGTCTCGACGTCGACGGGCGCTCCCCCGGCGTCAGGCGCGTCGGACGCGTCCGGTGGCGGGACGGCCTTGAGGTCGGGCGTCGGGCCTTCCCTCGGTGTGCGCGCCGGCTTCGTCACGAGTCCCCCCGCGTGGTCGTGCTATCGCGTAGCCAGGCTACCAACCGTAGTGTTGCCATTTCGCGGCCTTCATCGTCGTCGCGTCCGCGCGCCTCCCGGAGATCTTCGAGTGTGCGACGCAGCTCCATTGCACGATCCTGATCGTCGCGGGTCAAGCGTGTCAGCAACCGCCCCGCGCGCTCTTCGACGAGCTGTGCCACGACGTCGACCGCCAGTTGACGTGGCGTGTGCGTGAGATCGACGCGATCGGGCGCGTGTTCGCGCGCGATCTCGCGGAGAGCCGAGATCGGCGAGGATGAATCCGACGACCCGGTGCCCTCCCGACGTTCCTCGGGATCCGATGGTGCCGGCTGCCACGGCTCCTCGACAGCCAGACGCGTGAGCAGGGCGGCCGTACGTGGCTCGGCGGTCGAGACCGCCTCGTCGAGGGTGGCGGCGCCCGCCAGCGCCTCGAACACGAGGCGGGCGGCGTCGGTGCGAAACGTCTCGGGCCCCAGGAGATCTGCGACCACCTCGGGATCGTGAACCGCCCATCGGAGTGCCTCGAGCTCCACACGGTCGGGATCCGGACCGCTGAGGGGTGCCGCGTCCTCGGTACCCTCGTCGGGCGGCTCGTCCTGGTTCTCGACAACCCGCGAGGACCTCGTGGGCCGGTCGGGCTTCGGGCCGCGGCGGCGCGCCTCTTCGATCGTGCTGCGCAACCGGTCGGCATCGATGTCGAGTCGCTCCGAGAGCTTCACCGCGTACTGGTCGCGCACGAGTTCGCTCGGGTGTTCGGCGATCAGATCCGCCACGTACTCGGCAGACCGCGCGCGGCCCTCGAGAGATGTCGTGTCTGCGGCGTCGAGACGGCGATCGAGCCGGAACTGGAGGAGCGGCACCGCAACGTCGAGCACTTTCGGAAGTGCGTCGGGATCGTCCTGCCAGACCTCCGCGGGATCGCGACCCGCCGGTAGAGCGGCGACGCCGAAGTGCATCTCGAACTCCTGCTCCCACCGATAGCACTTCTCGGCGGCTGCCTGACCGGCGGCGTCGGCGTCATAGGCGAGCACGATGTTGCGCGACAGGTTCTTCAGGATTCGGAAGTGGTCGTCGGTGAGCGACGTCCCGCACGTGGCGACAGCCTGGGTGACGCCCGTGAGGTGGAACGCGATGACGTCGGTGTACCCCTCGCAGAGCACGATCTGATCGCGACCCACGATGTCGGCCTTGGCCCAGTTCAGCCCGTAGAGCAGGCTGCTCTTGTGGTAGATCGGCGTCTCGCCGGTGTTCTTGTACTTGGGACCGTCGTCGCCGAGAGCACGTCCACCGAACCCGACCGCGTGGCCTTCACGGTCGTAGATCGGGAACAGAAGCCTCCCGCGGAGATGATCCTGGAGCCGGTCAGCCTTGTTGACGAAGGCCATTCCGGCGTCGACCACGTCGCGTCGCGAGAAGCCGGCCTTCGTCAGATGCCGGGCGAGCTTGTCCCACCCGTCGGGAGCGAAACCCAACCGGAAGCGACGAGCGACGTCCCCGTCGAAGCCGCGGCTACGCAGGGCCCTGCGAGCTCCTCCGGCGTCGGGATCGGTGAGCAGCAGTTCATGGCACCAGGCGACCGCCGTCTCGACCACCTCGACGAGACGGTCGCGGCGCTTGCGGTCCTCCGACACCCTCTTGTCGTCGTAGCGGAGCGTGATGCCCGAGCGCCCGGCCAGACGCTCCACCGCATCGGCGAAGTCGAGGTGCTCGACCTCCCGCAGGAAGGTGATGGCGTCGCCGCTGGCCTGGCACCCGAAGCAGTAGTAGAAGCCCAGATCCGGGTTGACGGAGAACGAGGGTGTCTTCTCCGCGTGGAACGGGCACAGGCCGGTGAAGCGCTGCCCGCTCCGCTTGAGAGCCACGTGCTCCCCGATGAGCGCGACGAGGTCGGTCTGTTCCTTGACCCGAATCACGTCCTCGTCGAGAATCCCCACCTCGCTGAGACTAGGCGTCCTGCTCCGTCACACACCCCGCGGGAGATCCTCGGGACGCCAGCCGAGGAGCTCGACGCCCAGGCCGAGGGCGTAGCGGTCGGTCATGCCGCTGACGTGGCGCACGGCGAGCTCGGTGGCCGCCTGGGAGCCGGCCGCGGGAGCCTCACCGGGACCGGACGGGCCGTAGGTCCCGTCCCAGAGCTCGGCGAGCCGCTGAGGGGAATCGGCGAACTGTTCGACGAGGCCGCGCAACAACGCGATGACGCGCTCGGCCTGACGACGGGCGGCCGGGCGAAGGTAGATGTACTCGAAGTTGAAGTCGCGAAAGGCCTGGAGAGCCGCCGCGGTCGGCGGGCCCATTCCGACATGTGCCGTGTCGGTGACTGTGTCGAGCACCGCGAGCACGAACGTATTGAGCTGTTCGGAACGTCGCCGCCCCACGACGTCGGCCACCGCATCGGGGAGGTCATCGGAGGCGAGAATCCCCGCTCGGACGGCGTCTTCGAAGTCGTGGCACACGTAGGCGATGCGGTCCGCCCACGCCACCACCTCACCTTCCGGCGTCGACGGAGCGGGACGGCGCCAGGAGTGATTGCGCACCCCGTCGAGGGTTTCGACACACAGGTTGAGCGGTGCCAGGGTGACGTCGGCACCGTAGACGGCGTGGTCGTAGCCACCGTCGGGCAGGTAGGGAGAGAAGGCCTCCTCGCTGGCGTGACCAGCCGGTCCGTGCCCGCAGTCGTGGGCGAGGGCGATGGCCTCGGTGAGCTGGACGTTCAAGCCGATCGGCCGGGCGATCCCCACGGCGATCTGGGCCACCTCGATGGCATGCGTCATCCGGGTGCGGAGGTGATCGTCTTCGGGAGCCACGAAGACCTGGCACTTGCCCGCCAGGCGGCGCCACGGCCGCGAGTGCTTCACGCGGTCGAGGTCGCGCTCGAAGCAGGTGCGGAACGGATCGGGTTCCTCGATGTGCACGCGCGTTCCGGCACCGCGGGGTCGTGTCGCCCCCGGAGCGAGCGAGGCGTCGAGAACGTCCTCACGCTCGGCCCGACCCACGGGTGCCGCACCTACGAATCCGTCGACACCCGGATGCGCGCCACCATCTCGGCTCGTGCGGCTGCGGGCTCGGAGCGGATTCGATCGGTGCTGGTCATGGTGCGACCGTACCAACCGGGTGAGACAGCCATGATCGATAGGCCGGCCCGGCCGTTGCCTGCCCGCATGCCGCTGGTCCGGCTCAGCGGCTGTCCCCGAAATCGACGACGGCGTGCACGTCCCCGCCGTAGCGGTCGACACCGACACCGGCCTTGTCGTAGGCAGGGTTGAGGATCTTGGCCCGGTGCGACGACGAGCCCATCCAGACGGCCACGAGACCGCGCGCCGACGTTCCGGACGGAACCTCGACGATGACCTCGCCGAGACCCCGAAAACGAGACGCAAACGGCTCGACGCCGAGAAGCCCGCCGAGTTGGCGGTGCTTCAAACCGTGCGAGGAGATGTAGTCGCTCCAGTCGAGGGCGAGCCCGCCGAGGTAGGGATCCCACGACACGGGCCCGACGCCCTTCAGGTAGCGCTGATAGTTGATCTCGTCGAAGATCTGGCGCGCCATGCGGTGGTTGATCGGGCCCGACGTCGCCGACGGTTTCGGGAAGGGATCACACGCCGCGACGAGGAGCACCAACGCGAGAACGACGGCGACGAGTCCTGTACGACGTCGTCCGGAAGTCGCGGTGGGACGCGACGGGGCTACCGGAGAAGGCAAGGGAGAAGACATGTGGCGACCGTAACCAGCGAACGCTCGGGACCGGTGAACCACGCTCCGCGTTGTCGCAGGTCAATGCGCCGCCGAGAAAAGAACCCACGTCGACCGCACCCGGCAGGGGTGCAAATCGGGCGCGGACACCGGTGAGCCCGGGACCGGGATCAGGGAGCCCGGACGAACGCGAGCCCGCCGAAGGACAGAAACCAGACGCCACTGTCGTCGGCGACGATGTCGGCGGCGAGCGGGAGCCCCGACCGGCCGGGTTGTCCACCTGCGTAGTCGAAGGAGCCGAGGCGTTTCCCGGTCGCCGGATCCGAGCGGACGACGGTGACGGTGCGCTCGCCCGGAACGGCCCTCTGGTACCAGACCCCCGCTCGCCCCGACGGACGTGTCGAGGAGCCCGGGCGCGGCGGTCGCAGTGGTGACTGTGCCGTCGTCGGAGACGTTCACGCCACCACGCGCCGCACGCCCACGCGCGGTGTCCACCGCCTCGACGGCCCCGCTCGCCGGATCCAGCGTCCACACCCCTGCGGGTTCGTCGACGAGCCCCGACCAGCCGACGGCGATGACACCGTCGCTCGCGTCGATCGAATCCACGCAACGCGTCGGCACGGCGATTCTCGTGTCGACTTCTCCGTCCTTCCCCACGTGAAGGATCTCGGCCCCCGAAGTGCTGCCGACGGGAGCCGTCACCGCACAGGTCGCGAGCCACGCTCCTTCCCCGTCCGCTGTCAGAGCCGTCACGTCACAGCCGGCGACCACCGGGGTCAGCGCGTTGATTCCCGCCGCGGGATCGTCGACTCGCCCGAGCCAGACCACCGACGGTGGAGCTCCGGAATCGGCCGCGCCGACGATCGACGGCTCGCGCAGAACGACCCAGCTCGTTCCGGCATCCGACGCCACGGCTGATGCCGCCAGCCCACCTGTGTCAATCGCCACGCTGCCGGGCACCTGCGGTGCCGAGATCGCCGGACCGGTGGTCGGCCGCGCACCGGGGCCGGGCGCCAGACAACCGGTCGCTTCGGAACTCGTCACTCCGGAGCTCGCCACCCCGGATCCACCGGCGCCGGTCGCGCCGGATGTGGACGCACCGGAACCGTCGACGACAGGTCGTGGCCCGGCCGTCGGGGCGTCGGTTGTCGGCGTGTCGTTCGGGAACGTCAGACGGTCGATGCGCAGCGAGCGCTTTCCTCCGTCCTCGGTCGTCACGCGCGAGGCATTCCACCCGTGGTAGCCGAGCCAGGTCTGGCCGACGGCATCCACGAACACGTCCGGTCCTCCCGGGCCCGCCACCGGACCGTCGGCGGCCACGATGGGGTTCAGAGTCGTCTTGAGGCACGGCCCGGTCGGAGAGATGCATCGCGCGCGTCCGATCGCGTAGTACGGACTCGCCCACCAGTTGCCGGAGTAGAGCAGGTGATACTGACCCCCGGCGTTTCGCACCATGACGGGAGCCTCGATCAGCGTCTTGTACGGCTCGTCGGGTGCGGTGTACGCGTTCCCGTTCTCCCACGCCTGGTCCCGCTCGATCAGCTTGATCGCACTCCCGGTGAGCGACAGCCCATCGGCGGCCAGCCGCTGGATCCAGATCGCTGTCTGGGTTCCGCAGCAGTTGCCGTCGTTCTTCCAGAGCAGGTAGGCCGACCCGTCGTCGTCGACGAAGACCGACGCGTCGATAGCGCCCCCCGAACCGCCCGGCGAACCCGTGCACACGAGCGGTCCGCTCTCGTCGGCGTCGTACGGGCCGTCGATCGTGGGCGACTCCGCCACGCCGATGCACTGCCGGCCGGACGCATAGTGCCGGGCGGTGAAGTACATCACCCAGGTCGAACCGAACTGCTCCACGTCGGGCGCCCACGCCACCGGGTACCCACCGGCCCATGCGGGCATGTCCGGCATGGCGTCCATCGTGTAGGTGAACTCCGACAGGTCCGTCGACGAGTAGTGCGGATAGTTGCCGGTGAACTGCCGCCCCGTCGAGAAGGCGTGATAGCCGCCACCGGCGTCGACGACCACCGACGGATCGGCGCTGTTCTTGGAGTACACAGGGTTGGTGTAGGTCTCCGGCGGATCGGGCTCGGGCTTCCACCCCCGTGCGGTACGAGTGAATCCCTCCGAAACCGTCGAGCGTGTAGGCCCCGCCGTCGGGATGCACCGCGATCCCACGGGCGATGTTCCAACCGGACCAGTACGGATTTCCGCTGACGGGAGGCGGCATCGGGTTGTTGCCGACGGCGAAGGGATGGACCCCACCCCATCCGTCGAGGACGTATCCCCCGGTGCCGTCGGGCAGGAGTGCGACGCCACGGGCGATGTCCCACCCGTTCCAGTACGGCCCGCCGCGGACCTTCGGCGGCACCACTCCTCCAGCAGCGGCGAATCGGTGCAGCCCGCCGAAACCGTCCAGCACGTAGCCGCCGCTGCCGTCAGGGAACGTGGCGATGCCGCGGGCGATGTCCCACCCGTTCCAGTACGGCCCGCCGATGGTCCCGGGAGCGGGATCGCCGTGGTTGAAACCGAACGGGTGTCGCCCGCCGAACCCGTCGAGCACGTAGCCGGTCCCGTTCTCGCTCACGGCCACAGCCCGACCTCGGTGCCCGACGTCTAAGACGCCCGACGGATTCGTGGTCGCCGGCGCGGGGTCCGAGGAGAAGATGGACTCGGCGATGCCGCCCCGGTACAGGATCCCCGACGGATGGAGCACGTAGGCGCCGCTCCCGTCGGACAGAACGGCGAGATCTCTGAACGTGTCGACGCCGTGGGTGTAGGGAACGCCGGTGACGGGTGGCGGGAGGCCGTCGGGAAACGGCCCGGGTGTGGGCGACGTGTCGACCGGCGCCGGCGCGGGTACGCACGCTGTGGCCAGAAGGAGCACGAGCGCGGCAACCACGCCGGCCCGACTCCGCGTCATCAAGCCCCTTTCCGCCACGATGCACTGATCGTCCGTTTCGGAGGTCGACTGTAGTGGGGTGTGCAGTGGCCGATCGCGTTTTCCGAGGAACGCCGGAGCGACTCAGACGCTTCGGCGCCGCCGGCTTCCGACTCGGCCGTGCGGGACGAGGACCGTACCGAGAAGGACGAGGCCGAGGCCCACGAACACGAGGAAGCGCACCAGACCGGCGCCGGTGAACGGCAGCGTGCCCGAATCCACGGAACCCCCGGATTCGCCGGATTTTGCCCGCCGCGCCGGGTCCGCCCCCGGGGCCCCCCGGCCCCCGGCGCCCCGCTTACCGCCTCCACCGGGAGGAGCGGGCGGACCGGGCGAACCGGGCGGCGGGGGGGGCGGGGGGGGGGGGGGGGGGGGGGTGGTGCGGGGGGGGGGGGCGCGGGGGGGAGGGCCGCCCCCCCCCCTCGTGGTCGAACCCAGGGGGGGGTCGGGCACCAGCGAGCCGAAACCGATGATCGTCCGATCTCCTCGTTCTCCCCGCCGGGGTTGATGACCACCTCCTGGCCCACCTCGAACCAGTCGCTGCCCTCGGCCGCGGCCTGGGGCGCGAAGTCGATGAGGTCGTGGATCGGCACGGACGACTCGCCCGCGCTGGTGTCGACCGCCACCGAGGTCTGGGGGAACAGGTCGAGCTGCGGAGGGTCGGGCACGTCCAGGGTCCTCCAGTAACCCGCGTTCGCGGCGAGGATGTCGAGGCCCGGAACCGCATTGCCGCCGAGGCCACCATCGATGTACTGCTCGAGGCCGCCCTTGCCGTCGGGGCGCACGATCAACGACCCTTCGTCGTTGCGGAACCGGGTCTCGCATCCGTCGCCCGGAGGGGTGTCGGTGCCGCTGCTCGCAACTCTCCCCGCCGACGATCCAACCGCCGGGATGAGCCAGCCGGCCGGCCCGAGAGGCGGCTGACGGAACGCGAGCGGCCCGAAGGTGAAGAACGGTGGCTTCGGGATCTTGTAACCACCGTCGAAGTAGATGTAGTGGTTGTTGCTGTTCGTCGAGAACCAGCTGTGGTTCCGGTCGACGTAGGCGGCGGGCGACCCCATCGGGGCCGACCTGCGCGACCGGGATGCCCCCGACGGAGTGGTCATTGAAGAGCTCGCCCTTTGCGTCGTGGTAGTACTCGCCGTCCTTGATCCAGGTCGTCGTCTCGCCGTGCTGGATCCCGGCGACCTCTTCGAGATTCTCGTAGATGTCGAGACGTTCGGCGTCCGTGAGGCGGCTCCCGTCGGCCTTGCGGATGTCGAGCACGTCCACGTCGCCGGTGACGCGACGCGGCACGCCGGCGTCGTCGGTCATCCACACCTCGAACTCGCCGGGCTTGCCCGGCTTCCGCGCATCTCGAAGCCCCGCTCCTCGAAGGCCGATGGCCGGTCGACGCCGTTCGCGGGCAGGTCGACCCCGGTCTTGATCCCTTCTCCTCGAACTTCTGGTACTGCGCGAGGTTGTCGTCCCACTCCTGTGCGCGCTTTTCCCAGCGTTTCTTGATGTACGGATACATGTCCTCGGTGACGTCGGGGTCGAGTGCCTTGATCTCGTCGAACCTGGAGCGCAGCGCGGCCTCGTCGGGAATCGTCGCCTTGACGTCCTTGAACACCAGCGACGCTTCGTCCGACACGTCGTAGCCGAGGAACTTGGTGTCGACCTCGTTGACCGTCTTGATCTTGAGGTGCTCGGGCTTCAGCATCGCGTAGTGGGGGTCGTCGAGCCACGCGAGCGACTTGGGCGAGCGCGGCCGGATGCTGATCGTGACACCCTTTTTCTCGGCCAACTTCTTCAGGTTGTCGACCATCGTCTCGCTCAGCCCGTAGAGGCGACGGAGCGCGGGGTTGTCGAGCACGTCGGCGGCCTTCAGTGCCCGCACGCCCTGACGCACCCAGGCGGCGACGCCCGCCTGTTGCGACACATCGGCGAGCCGCACGACCTCGGCGACGCGCGGGGGACGAGAGGAACCCGGTGCCGACCTCGAGGCCGACGGTCGCGCTGGCCTCGCCCATGGCGTTGGCCAGCCCGGCCGCGTCGCCCGTGTAGTACGCGGTCGTGACCCGTTCCATCCAGTCGCGGAACAGTCCGTCGACGAACGCCTTGCCGCCGGCAATCGTGCCCGCGCCCGCGTCTTCGATCGCGGCCCACGTCTCGTCGATCAGACGCTGCCGTTCGGCCGCATCCGCAGCGTTCCAGTACTTGGCGATCCACGATCCGGTCGAGGCCACCATGTTCCAGAGGAGGCTGCCGCCGGCCTGGACGATCGTGACCGGGTTCAGGTTCGGCAAGAACTGGATGATCGAGACGATCCCCTCGATGCTCTGCTGGAACCAGAGGTACGAGGCCTTCCTGAACCCGCCCGCGAACTCGGCCGCGATGGTGGCGATGTCGGCCGGTGGGGGTGGCGGCACCGAGTCGTCGATCGATACCTCGAAGACCCGGGTCTTGTCGGTGGTACCGTCCTTGACCCGGATCTTGTCCTTTGGAACGTCGACCAGCGCGCCACCGTCACCGGTCGTCGAACCCGCGGGCTCGTACGTCGCCTCGACCCGGGTGCCGAGGCCCTGCGCTGTACGGACCGGCGCACCGAAAGAGATCCGCTCGTTCGGTCCGAGCTCGCCGTGGATCCCGGGCACGCACACCGGCGGTGACGGTTCCTCGGCGTCGTAGGCGTGCCCACAGCCGCCGTTGCCGACGAGACGCGCCTCGAGGCGCTCGAGATCGATCGTCTCGGTCGTGGTGCGGTTCTCGATGTAGCCCGTCACGAAGATCGAGCTACCCGCCGCGAGCAGGCCGTTGGGGAGCACGTCCCACTCGGCGTCGGCCTCGAAGTAGAGCCACGCCTCGGGAGCGATCTTCACGTCGGTGCTCCCGAGCGCGTTCAGTGTCCCGATGCCGGAGGGGGTCCTGGAAGGACACCAGTGACTCGACGACGTAGTGGCCGTCGTCCTGGGCCTCGAGGGTGAAGTCGACCGTCTGCGCGTTGGTGTCGCCCGGCTCGATCCTGTCGAAGACCACGGGCTCCTCGGGCGCCGTCTTCGGCACCAGGTACTTCTGGCCGGGACCGCCCGGATCGGGCTCGAACAGGCTGATGTCGAGTTCGTTGGGCACCGTCACGTTCTGGATCGGCACCGGGGGATCCGTGAGGTTCGTGACCTTCACCTGCACGGCCACGTCGCTCGGGACGGCGCCGTCGTCGCTCTCCTCGAGCATGAAGTCGTCCGGCGTGGCGATGACCTCGACCTTCAGCAGGCTCTGCACCACCCACGCAGGTCGAGCTCGGCGAGGTCGTCGACGACGACCCCGGTCTCGCCCTCGCCCTCGACCGTGCCCCGGACCGTGACCGCGCCCGGTTCCGGTCGCCTCGAGCGGTAGGTGAAGTCGACCGGCGGGTCGTCGGGCGCGAGCGACGCGACACCGCTCGAATCGGGGCCGTCGAGCTCGACGACGTCACCGCCGCCCGAGCTGGGGATCAGGTCCTCGGGCGGAGTCACGTCGCTCAGGTCCTGGGTGCCGACATTGTCGACGCTCAGCACGAGATCGAACTCCTCGCCCAGCTCGACGCGCTGCTCCCCCGGCTCGGTGTTGCCGTCGACCGAGAGGGTGGCCTCGAGCGCAGGGCCGGGCGCGATCTGCACCGCCGTCGTCGCGGTGTTGCTCGACAAGGGGCCGCCGTCTGCGTTGCCGGTCGCTTGTCCGGAAAGCTGGAGCGTCCCGGCTGCGGTTCCTTCGTAGGTGTATGCGAACTCGACCTGCGCGCCCGGGGCGAGCGTGCCGCCCAGCCCGGGTTCGGCCCCGCGGTGAGCTCGGCTTCGGCGCCGTCGAGCGAGGCGAGGTCCAACGTCGCCGGGGGCGTCACGCCGTCGACCGGCGCGCTGCCGGTGTTCTCGATGGTGAGGGTGACGTCGAAGGGCTCGAAGCGATCGACCGGTCCGGGTGGTCCGGCGAGCGTGGCCCGTAGCTCGGGGCGTTCACACCCCACGAGAAGCCGCACAAGCCGTTGGGGGGCCGTGTACCCGGCGCCGTTGATCACGCCCTCCTGGAGCGTCCCCAGATCACGCCGCCGGCCGGCGAGCCAGGATACGTAGAAGGAGCCGAAGGCGGGAGTCGCCACCACGCTGCCGAGGCCACCCGCCGGAGTCGTGACCCGGACCGCCACGCCGACAGCCGGGTCGGCGTGGTAGAAGACGATCTGCGTGCCATCGGGCGACCACTCGGGAGATTGGTTCGAATCGGGCAGCTCGCTCGACCAGTACGGGTCGCCCGTGAGACGCCGCTGGTTTCGTGCCGTCGGCGTCCAAGATCCACAGATCGGTGTGGGAAATGCTGATTGTACGAGGACCCGTCGTCCTGACGGTGAACGCGGACACCGTCCGCGTGAAACGATCTCGTCGGACACCGGAGACCAGTTCGACTGGCGATCACCGTGGACGAATGGCAAGTACTCGTCGCCGTTCGGTGCGACGCCGGTCTCAACGGTGTGCCGGCGTTCACGGATCCGGGACGGTGAGCTGGGTCGGTGCACCACCCGTCGAGCCCAGACCCGAGCCCTGGCTCCCAGGGTTGGCCTGGCTCGTTCCGCGCGAGAAGACCATCTGGGTCCCGTCGCGCGACCACGCCGGCCCGAACCCGATGTTGACGAGATCCTCGTCCGTCCGTCGAGGTTGTTGGTGTACACGCCATTGCGCTACAATTGCGCGATGCGTCGACCGTCCGGGAGAACTGCCGGCTGGATCCGGCTCCGACGGTGTTGACCTCGCCCGTGCCGGGGTCCACGAGTCTTGACGTCGATGACGCCGATCTCGTTGCAGTTCTGCGGTGATACGCGGCTCGGAGAGGCAAGGCAAGCCTGGTTCGCCGGGAAGCGCGGCTTCCGCCGCTCGGTGGATGACAGCGCCGCAGCCGCGGCGCGCTCGCAGGCAGGAGTCAAACAGAGCCAGAGCGATACCACACCGTTCGATGCGCACGGCGTCTGCGATGGAATGCGATGTGTCGCCGCCATTCCGCGTCCTCCTGCCCGAAACGCCCACACGGGATCGTCCGCTCGCGCACGGGTGGTGTCAATGGGCCGATCGGCCACCTTCCCGTGACGATTCGGACAACGCGAAAGGATACAGCCGTGGAGCGGCTCGGCGTCCGGGACACCAGGCGCTGCTCGATGCGATCCGGGGCGTCTCGGAGCTCGGAGACCTCGGCACCCTACGCCCGTCGCGTCCTGCGCGAGGTCGGCTCGCTCGTGCCGAGCGACTGCGTGTCATACAACGAGGTCGATCCTCCACGCTTGGTGAACCACCTACATCCCGACGCTCACGGCCGAACGGGCGCGGTCTTCACGACCCATGTGCCGAACATCCGCTCGTCCAGCACCACGTTCGGACCGGTGATGGTGCCCCGTCGAAGTTCTCCGACTTCATGACTCGGCGCAGCTGCACCGGCTCGACATCTGAAGCACTTCTTCCACGAACTGGGCGTCGAATACCAGATCGCCGTCAGCGCCGCCGCCGCGCCCCATCGTGATCGGCCTCGCCGCTCAGTCCACTGGCGCGACTCCACGGACGCGATCGAACGGTGCTCAACTGATGCGCCCGCACCTCGTCCAGAGCTTACTGCAATGCCCAGCTCAACCTGCCTGCGACTCGTTCGAGGCGGTGACCACCCCTCTTGCGTCTGAAGGGCGTTCGGTGCTCGTCCACGGGCGACCGCAGAAGGGCTCCGACCCGGCGATACGAATCTCGTTGGTCGCTACTTTCCTCGCGACGAAGTAACGACAGTCATAAACGAGATCATAGGTGTCGACGCCCCACCGTCGGCGCCTGGGTGGGAGGGACCGGCTTCCGCTCCCCCGCCCGCTCGTCGCGGGCGCGCGGGTCGGCGAGCCTCATGCCACGATACGTCCCAGGTGACGGAACCGACGTGATCCTCTGCGTCGAGGGTCCCTCGGGTAAACGCGCGCACATCTTCGCCTGGGGCTCTCCCGGCGCAGAAGCCGAAGTGCTGTTCGCCGCCACCTGGGGCTCCTGAACGCTTGAGATCGCCCACCAGGCTGAATCTCTCGCTCCGGAACTGTGAAAAAGCACACCTCCGCAGCATTAATATCAGCTCGGCGTCGAAGCCGGGCCTTACCGCGACGGCACACGCCGTCGAGACGATTACGCTTTTGCTCACGGTGGTGACACGTCAGGCGAGAAGCTCAAACGCTGCAGCGCCGGCGTCGGTGGGTGCGGTCGTGCGGCTTTGAGAACGTCCCGAGAAGGACGAGACCGAGGCCGGCGAAGAACAGGAAGCGCACAGGTGCGGCGCCGGTGAAAGGCAGGGCGCGGTGGCGCAATGCCCGACTGCACGCCCGCAACCGTCCCCGCTGCGGAGCCGCCACCTCCGGTTCCGCTGCCCGTGGCTCCGCCGTCGCCTCCCCCACCGCTCCCCGGACCTCCCGGGCCACCGGGGCCGCCCGGGCCACCGGGACCGCCGGGTTCTGCGAGATCGACGACGGCGATCATCTCGCCCGGCGGTGGTCGTGCTGGAGGGGCTCGGTGAAGACGAGCGAGCCGAACCCGGCGATCGTGGCGTACTCCTCGTTGTCGGCGCCCGGGTTGACCACGACACGGTCCCCCACGGCGAACCATTCGTCGGTACCGGCGACGAGGTCGAGATCCTCGAACGGCGCGATCTCGGCGCGGTCGCCGCCGGCGGCCGCACCCGCCGTGCTCACGCTCTGCGGCAGGAGGTGCAACGCGCCGTCGTCGAAGACGCCCGCGGCGGAGGGCGTGAGCGCCGAGGTGAGCGCGGAGCCACCGACGGTGCCGGGCTCGTAGGGCTGCCAGCCGTCCTCCTCGGTCCAGATCTCGAGCTCACCGACGTCGTTCTGGCGCAGGATGACCGACTCCGGATCCCGATCGAAGATCACCCGGCAGACGTTCTCGTCCTGAGCGGCGCGCAACACGACCGACGACCCGCTCCCCCGTCCCGGCGCCTCCACCTCCGCCACACTTCGGATCCACGAGGAAGATCGTCTTCGGGCCGAAGTAGCCGCTCAAGTCGTCCTCGGAATCGGGAATCGGTGTGAACTCGCCCGGGTCCTCGGAGACGAGCTTCACGTTGGCGCCGCGCATGTACAGCCGCCCGACCGTCTTGGTCGTGTCGGAGACGTCGAACCAGCTGTGCTGCGGGTCGAAGCGCGTCGCGCGCGGTGCAGCCTTCGGCATGAACGTGTACATCGCCTCCGAGCCGGGGGTGTTGACGGAGTAGGCAATCATGTAGCCGTTGCGGCCCGCAGGGTCGTTCCAGGAGGACGCTTCGACGTGCTCGAAGCCGAGCTCGTGGGCTCGCTCGTAGAACTGGATGCGCCTCTCCTCGGACAGCAGCGAAAGATCCTCGTTGGCGACGAACATCGCGTCCATGTCGCCGGTCTGGGGCTTGAAACCGTCGCCCCGGTCGATCTTGGCGATCCACTGCGCGCGGCCGTCGGGTGCGACGACAGTGTCGAAGTCGAAGGGCTTCCGTTCGTAGAGCACGCTGTCCGGCGGCAATGAGCGGCCCTGGGCGACGTTGGTCGCGTAGTCGAGCGGCGCACCCTCTCTGGGCATCGGGATGCCCTTGCGCTGGAACTCGGCCCACTTCGCCCGGTGGCTCGTGGCGAAGTTCCCCCCTGTGCCCGTGAACATGTCGACACCCTTGCCGTGCCACTCCTCCATCCGCACCTTGTGCTGGGCGATCACCTGGGCGCGCAGGTCCGGGCTCGCATCGATCGCGTCGAGCGCAGCGATCACCTCGCCGCGCAGCGGCGGGTCCTTGATCGCGACGGTGTCGAGGTCGTCGATAAAGCCCAGGAAGCCGACGTCGGCCTGGGACGTGTTCTTCGCCTTGAGGTGGAAGGGCTTCGGTCCGTGGGTTCCCGCCTCGATCTTGGCGATCGAGCCCGGACCCCGGCGGCGGACACCGATCGGGACTCCGAACTCGTCCACGAACGGCTGCACCTTGTTGTTCATGACCCGGTCGATGCCGTACGTGTTGCGGCCGTGGGTCTCGTAGACGAGTGGCGCGCCGGTCGGGATGTCGGCCGCACGGGGCGCAGGACCGAGCGCCTCGAGCTCGGCGATCAGCTGCGCCTCCTTCGCCGCGGCGGCGCGGCGCGCCCACGGGGTGCTGCGGGCCAGGAGCTTGCACACGCCGTAGCCCTCGCTCAGGGCCTGCAACGCGACATCGGGTGCGGCCCCCGTCTGTCGGCCCCACCACTGCGCCACGGCTGCGTAGTCTCCCGTCTCCCACGCCGTCGACAGCTCTGTGAACGACGCCGACACGTGCGCGTCGACAGCCGCGCGTGCGTCGACCAGCGCCATGCCCGTGGACCACGCCAGCGCGGCGGCCCAGTTGTTCAGCCAGTCTTCGCGGTCGGTGGGTGAGAGGTGCTGGTACACCTCGTACACGTACTCGGCGGTCTTGTCGCTCGCGATGCGGAACGCCGGCAGCCACTTCCACGGCTGGAGCAGAAACGTCGCGGCCTCCTTGGCCATGAGCCCCATTCCGGCGGTGAGGTCGGCAAACGTGTTCAGTGTCGCCGCGCCGTAGGTCCAGACGATCTCACCCGCTGACGACTCGGGTACCCGGTCGCGGGTGTCGACCGAGACGGTGTGCTCGTCGGCGCCGGTGGCGACGAGGATCTGCTCCTCGGTGAGTGGCGTCTTCGTGTCGTCGTCCTCGACGACCGCGCCCTTCGGCTCGTAGCGCACGGTCCCGCGTGTGCCTCCGTCGAGGATCGTGCGCACCGGCGCCGCGAACTCGATCTCCTCGCCCGGGCCGAGCTGGCGGAGCACCCCGATGCCGCACTCCTCGTCGGGCGGGACGCTGTACTTCGGAATCGGCACCGCGTAGTGGGCGTTGCCCGTCAGCAGGGGTAGCACCTTGACCTCGATCGTCTCGTCGGGGGTGCGGTTCTCCATCGTGCCGACGATCTGCCACTCCTGGCCCCCGACGACCCACGACCCGTCCTGCCCGCCGGGACCGGGCCCGACACTCGCTTCGTCGACCTCGGCGTCGAAGAACAGCTTCACGTCGGCACCGATCTCCACACGTCCTGTGTCGCCGCCGGTGACGTTGACAGGTGGTCCGTCGTCCTGGGCGATCGATCCGGTCACGACGACACCGAGATCAACCGTGCCCGCGTTCAAGGCCCGGCCCGGCAGCTCGTGGGTGATGGTCCCACCCGCGGGAATCGGGTCCTCGAGCTCGATGTCGCCCGGATCGCCGGGCACGGGATCGTCGGGGCCGGGAGGATCGGAACTCACGAGGTAGGTGAACGCCTCGTAGCCGAGCGGCGGCACCACGTCGGTCACGAGCTGGGGCTTCTCGACCCGCAAGGTCACGTCGTCGACCGGAGTGTCGAACGGGTTGGTGACCTCGACGGTCACGTTCACGTCCTTCGGCTCGGGCCCGGACTCGTCGGGCTTCTCCTCCAGGGCGACCGTGTCGGGATCAGCCGTCACCCTCACGTCGAGCGCGCCGATGCGGCCGTTGCGCTCGGCCTCGACCGGACCGGCCGCGAAGCCGGCCGCGTCGGTACCGATGGCCGCGGATCGCACCGTGAAGTCACCGGGTTGCGTCGCCTCGAACTCATAGTCGAAGGTGACAGGGTCGGCACCCGGTGCGAGCGTCAGCCCCTCGGGACCCGGGAGGTCGTCGGGGTCGGGAGCCGACACGAGGGTCAACGCCGCGTCCGGCGCGACGTCGACGGGATCACCGATGAACGAGACGTTCGACAGGTCACCGACTCCCTCGGTCGCGCTCAACGAGATGCGCACCGGCACCGTGTCACCGGGCGCGAACAGCGGCAGGTCGACATCGGGGAACGAGAGGCCCACGCCGAGCTGCGGAGCCTCCGCCTCGTACGGTTCGCAGTCGACCGAGTCGCTCTCGAAGTTGCCGTCGGTCACCGTCAGCGACGCGCTGAAGCTGCCCGGCCTCGTGTAGGTGTGGTTGGTGAACTGCGGCGCGGGCGGCGGCTGGGTCGTGCCGTCACCGAGGTCCCACTCGTAGACCAGCCCGTTGCCGACCGGGTCGAGCGACGACGATCCGTCGAACTCGACGAGCCCGGGCACCGTGGGGGAAGGGAGGACCTCGCAGACCGCGGTCGGGCCGTCTTGCCAGTCGATCCGGAACAGTGTCTCGGTGTAGACGCTCTGGAGGGGAACCGAGTACGGCAGCGGGCTGTACTCGAACTCCGAACGAGCCGCGATCCACTGCTCGCGATGGTGGCGAAAAGCAGGGGGATGGTCTTCGATTCGGATGCAGGCGCGCAACTGGTGTTCGAGGGTCAACGGGCCCGGGGGCGGGACGCAGCCCGGTGCGTCCTCACCGTCCCTCGCGGCGAACGGCCGCTCCCCGCCCGTCTCGTCGACATAGCGGAACGAGACGCTCCGCGCCTCCCACCAGCAGGGTTGGCCACCGAGCTCTGCCCCTGTGCGCTGCCGGAGCCCGCCCGGGTCGATGTCCTCCCAGCACGGCTGCATGCCGCCCGGGTCGGTGCGGATCAGGAGGACGTCGCCGACCCGGGCGACGTCCGGCTGGACCGTGGGGCTCGCGAACCCGGGCTCGCTCAGCACGCAGCCGACCGCCTCCTCGAAGGGCTCGTCGCCGGCCTGTCCCGTCCCCGCCGGACACGCCGGAGGAGGCGGGGGCGGAGCGGCAGGCTGGAGGACCGGATCCTCGGCGGCGGCCGGCTCGGGTGACGACGCGCTGTCCACTGCAACGAACGAGGTCGCGACCAGCACCACCGCCAACGCGAGCGCGACGCCGCGGGAGGTCTTGTCCGGTACGTGTCGGCGATTCGTCGACGAGGAGAGCCCGGCGTCGTTCATTCAGCACCTCCGACCCCACGGGTTGTCCGTGGACACAGCCAGGCGTGGCGTGTTCCGCCCCACACGGGCGCGCGCTGTGCGTCGTCCTTGTGCGAAGTATGTACCCTGGGTGGTAACAGCTGGGTCACAGGAGGCCCCGTGGCACCGAATTTTTCGCTCTCCGTGCTCGGGTCGACGACGCTTCTCGCTGACGGGTCACCGGTGCCGCTGCGGCCCAAGGAACGTGAGGTCCTGGCTGCGATCGCGCTGCGGCACCCCGGCCCACCACCACGAACCAGATCGTCGACCTGATCTGGGGCGACGACGCGCCGGCGACGGCACGCAAGGCCGTGCAGAACCACGTGCTGCGGATCCGCCGGGCAGCGGGCGACGGACTGGTCGACACCGTGAATGGAGCATACGTATTCGGTCCCTCCGTCGAACTCGACACCGAAGTGCTCACCGACGCCATCAGCGAGGCTGTCGCCGCCCAACGCCGCCACGACCACGGAACACGACGTGCCGTGCTCGAGTCCGCGCTGGCGGGTCTGGACGGCGAGCCGTTCGCGGATCTCGTCGAAGGCCCTCAGGTGGCCGCCGCCCGACGCCACATCCGCGAGGTCCATGCCGGGGCGGAAGAGGGTCTGGCGGAGGCACTGCTGGCGCAGGGAGCGATCCGTGAGGCGATCGAACTGCTCGCCCGGCTGACCGCGGAGAACCGGTATCGGGAGCGGCGCTGGTGGCTCCTGATGCTCGGCCAGTACCGCGCGGGGCGACGACGCGACGCTCTCGCCACCTACAACGAGGCGCGTGAGCAACTCGTCAACGGCGCCGGAATCGAGCCCGGTGACGAATTGAGCCGACTGGAGCGCTTGATCGGCGCCGACGATCCGATGCTGATGACACCGGCCGTACTCGCAACCCCCGTGCAGTCGGGAGTTGCCGACGCGCGCCGATCCGAGCAGTTCGTCGGGCGCGAGGTCGAGCTCGCGCCCTCGGGGCGGTGTTCGAACGCATTCTGAGTGGTCAACCGTCCTTCGTCGTGATCGAAGGTGAGGCGGGAATCGGCAAGACAACCCTCGCCCGGCAGTTCGGTTCGTCCGTCACCGAGCGGGCGCGCCTCGTGTGGGGTCCGTGTGACGCCGCACCCACGACACCCTTGCAGCCCTTCGGGCGTGCGCTCGACGAGCTCCTCGACGCCGACAGCGACGACTTCCCGTCCTGGCTCTCCCACGACCCCGCCTCTCTCGCGGCGGTGGTTCCCCGACTCGCCGACAGGATCGACGCGCGGGTCGACACGCCCGGTGGCACCGTCGGTGACGCCGGCCACTACCGCCTCTTCGATGCCGTCGCCGACGCCCTGATCTCGGCAGCCCGGGAGCACCCGCTCATCGTCATCCTCGATGACTTCCAGCTCGCGCCGCCCACCACCCGGCGTCTCGTGAGTCGGTGCGTGGGCTCCGACGCTCCGCTCCTGCTGCTCGCGACCTGGCGCACCGGCCCGGGTTCCCCGCCATGGACCGAGTCCGACGCCGCGGACGATGCGATGGAGCGCATCACGCTCGACGGTCTGTCCGAGGAGTCGATCGCCCGATGGCTCGTCAGCTTGCTGGGTGGTGACGCCGTCGACGTCGGAGGAGACATCGCCGAAGATGTGAGTGACGCGGCGCAGTGGCTTCACGAGCAGACCGGAGGCAATCCCCTCTTCGTCCGCGAGCTGACCACGACACTGCTCGACCGCCAGGCCTTCGCCTCCGGACCTGGTCGGGGAGGATTCACGCCTCCCCGCGACGTGCCGGAGGCCCTGCGAGAGGTGCTTCTCGACCGCGTCCGGGGCCTCGCCGCCGACACCGTCGCGTTTCTCCGTGCGGCATCGGTGCTCGGCACGCGGTTTCGACCCAGCGACCTCCAGGCCCTCGTGGACACGAGCCCTGCACGACAGATCGCCGAGGCCACGAGTGCGGGGATTCTCAGGAGCGGACCCGCCACCGATGAGGTCGAGTTCACACACGACCTCGTGCGCCGCGCCCTGTACGACACGCTGTCTCCGGGGGCGCGGGTCGAACTCCACGACCTGGCGGCGCAGGCCGCTGCGGACGAAAGTGGAGACGGCCGCCTCACCGAGATCGCGTGGCACCGACTGGCGGCGGCCCCGATCGACGCCGACGCCGCGATCGGCGCAGCATGCCGCGCCGGTGACGCATCGATGAACCTGTTCGCCTTCGACGAGGCTGCCAGGTTCTACGAGGGAGCGCAGACGGCCGCCGGCACGCTTCCCGGTTCGGAAGGAGAACGACTCGCCTGCGAGATGGCGGTCCGCCGTGGGGACGCGCTCCGACGAGCGGGAGACCCGGCCAACGTCGACGTGCTGGTGGAGGCCGGGCGATGCGCCGAGAGCCTGGATGATCCGGATCTGCTCGCCCGCGCGGCTCTCGCTCTGTGCCAGCTCGGCCTCACCACCGAAGCCGGGGGAAGCGACGTCACGGCAACCGACCTGGCCGACCGGGCACTGACACGCGCCACCGATCCGCGCCTGCGCGCCGAAGTCGCCGCCACGGCGAGCCTCCTTCACAGCCTGGCCAACCAGCCCACACGCTGCCGCGAGCTGTTCGAGAACGCGGAACGCGAGGCGCGCGCGACTAACGATCCCGAGGTGCTCGCCGTCGTGCTGCCGTACGCGTATCTGGCCCTCGCGCGCCCCACCGATCTCGACCGTCGCTCGACCATCGCCGACGAACTGATCGGGCTCGGTGAACAGATCGATCACCTCCCGACGCAGTGGGAAGGTCACCAGCTCCAGATGTCGGTCCGACTCGTGCGGGGCGATCCGGCGTTTCTCGAATCGTTCGATCGGCTCGCAACGCTCACCGAGACGCTTCGCGAACCGACGCGGATGTGGACGGTGCACTACCTGGCGGCGGCTGTCGCGCACGTGCGCGGCGACCTGGAGACCGCAGAACGCCAGATGACCTCGAGCCTCGAGTTCGCGGAGGTCGTCGCAACGTCCCGCGTCATGGCCATCTACGGAGCGGAACTGCTCGCGGTCCGTGCCCAGCAGGGGCGTCTGGGCGAGCTCGCCGACACAGTCGCGGAACTCTCCGCGGAGCAGCCAGGAGTGCCGGCGTGGCACGCGGCAGCCGCGCGGATTGCGGCCGACGCCGGTGACACTTCAACGGTGCGCCGTACGTTCGATCGGCTCGCCGACAACGACTTCGCCGAGCTGCCCGACGACTTCACACAGACTGCCGCGCTCCACGCGCTGGGGCGCGCGGCCGCGGCGATCGATGACGCCGCACGCTCCCGTCTCGTGTACGACCGGCTAGCGAGCTGTTCGGGGCTCATGAGCTGGTTCGGCGCCGGGACCTTCGGGCCCCTGGACCAGTCGCTCGGCGAGTGCGCACGGGCGTTTGGTGACCGGGACTCTGCGCGGCGACATCTCGCGCAGGCACGGGACATCTCGACGAAGCTGGGTGCTCCCCTGTTCGCCCGGGAAGCAGAGAGCGCCTTGGAGAACCTGGACCGTCCCGACAGTTGAGATGCGTCCCTGAAGCTCGAATAGCGCGCGTCAGGGACGCATCAGGCGGCGGCGTCTTCCTCCTCGATCGCAGCCTGTGCCGCGGCGAGTCGCGCCAGCGGGACGCGGAACGGCGAGGCCGACACGTAGTCGAGGCCGACCTCGTGAAAGAAATGCACCGAGGCGGGATCGCCACCATGCTCGCCACAGATCCCGAGCTTCAGGGTAGGACGGGTCTCGCGGCCGAGCCGGACGGCCATGGCCACGAGTGCGCCGACACCGTCGCGGTCGATCGACTCGAACGGACTCACCGACAGAAGCCCGGCCTCGAGATAGGCGGGCATGACCCTGCCCTCCACGTCGTCGCGCGAGAAGCCGAAGGCCATCTGCGTCAGGTCGTTCGTACCGAACGAGAAGAACTGCGCCACCTCGGCGATCTCCCCCGCCACCACTGCGGCGCGAGGTGTCTCCACCATCGTGCCGGTGAGGTAGTCGACACTCATGCCCCTCGCCTCGAAGACCTTGCCGGCCTCCTCGGTGATCCACGCGCGCATCAGCTCGAGTTCGGCCTTGTTGACCGAGAGCGGGATCATGATCTCCACGACAGGCTCTCCGCCTGCCTGAACGCGAGCGACCGCGGCCTCGAGCAGTGCACGCACCTGCATCTTGTAGAGGCCCGGCTTGATGATCCCCAGGCGAATGCCGCGTGTGCCGAGCATCGGATTCGCTTCGTGCCATGAGCGCGCCGCCGCGAGCAGAACGCCCTTCTCCTCGTCGAGCGTTCCTGTGGCCTCCTCGACGATCAGCTCCTCGAGGTCGGGGAGAAACTCGTGGAGAGGCGGGTCGAGGAGTCGCACGGTGACGGGAAGCCCGTCCATCGCCTCGAGGATCCCCTCGAAGTCGGAACGCTGCAACTTCGCCAGTTCGTCGAGGGCCGCCTGCTCGTCGGCAGCTTTCTCGGCGAGTACGAAACGCTGGACCAGCGGCAGGCGCTCGCCCAGGAACATGTGCTCCGTGCGACAGAGACCGATGCCCTCCGCCCCGAACTCGCGCCCGCGCGCGGCGTCTTCGGGGAGATCGGCGTTCGTACGCACCTTCAGGCGCCTGTAGCCATCGGCCCACTCGAGCAGGGTTTCGAACGGGCCGGTCGGCTCAGGGGTCACCACGGGAACCGCTCCGACAACCACGTCGCCGGTGCTCCCGTTGATCGAGATGACCTCACCCTGCTTCACGACCGTGTCGCCGACCCGGAACTCGCCGGCCTTCGTGTCGATCTTCAGCGCGTCGGCGCCGCAGATGGCGGGCGTGCCCATCCCGCGGGCGACGACGGCGGCGTGGCTCACGAGCCCTCCACGGGACGTGAGTATCCCCTCGGCCGCGATCATCCCGTGCAGGTCGTCGGGCGAGGTCTCGGGGCGGACGAGGATCGTCTTCTCCCCCGCCTCGGCGTGTGATTCCGCGTCGTCGGCGGTGAAGTAGACGTTGCCGACCGCTGCGCCCGGGGAAGCGTTGAGGCCCACGGCGACCGCTTCGAATTCGGCCGCCGGATCGAACTGCGGATGGAGGAGCTGATCGAGCTGGGCGGGTTGGATGCGCATGACCGCCTCGCGCTCGTCGATCAGGCCTTCGTCGACCATCTCGACCGCCATACGCAACGCGGCGGCTGCTGTGCGCTTGCCGACCCGTGTCTGGAGCAGGAACAGGCGTCCCTGCTCGATCGTGAACTCGATGTCGCACATGTCGCGGTAGTGACGTTCCAGCGTCGCCATCATCTCGATGAGCTGGTCGTGCGCCTCGGGAAAGTGCCGGCCGAGGTCGTCGAGGTTCTCCGTGATCCGGATCCCCGCGACGACGTCTTCACCCTGGGCGTTCGTCAGGAAATCGCCGTAGCTGCGCGCTTCCCCGGTGGCCGGGTCGCGGGTGAACGCCACACCCGTTCCCGAGTCGTCGCCCTTGTTGCCGAAGACCATCGACTGGACGTTGACCGCCGTCCCCAGATCGTCGGCGATACCTTCCATCCTTCGGTAGTCGAAGGCGCGCTTCGAGTTCCACGACCGGAACACCGCCTCGATGGCGTGTCGCAGCTGGTCGGCCGGGTCCTGCGGAAAGTCCATGCCCGCGGCGTCACGCACGACGCGCTTGAAGACGTCGACCAGTCCGACGAGATCTGCGGCCGAGAGGTCGGAGTCGTTCTTCACACCGCGGTCCTCGACGAGGTCCTCGAGCTCCTCCTCGAAGAGGTCGCCGTCGACGTCGAGCACGATCTTGCCGTACATCTGCACGAACCGGCGGTAGGAATCCTGTGCGAATCGCTCATTGCCCGTCTGCTTGGCGAGACCCTGTACGGAAGTGTCGTTCAGGCCGAGGTTGAGGACGGTGTCCATCATTCCGGGCATCGAGAAGGGCGCACCGGAACGAACCGACACGAGCAGCGGGTCGTCGCCGTCGCCGAGGGTCTTGCCCATGGTCGACTCGAGGGCCTCGAGAGCGTCGACCACCTCGTTCATGAGGCCGTCGGGCATGCTGTTGTCGCCGGCCATGTACGCGTTGCAGGCTTCCGTGGAGATGGTGAAGCCGGGGGGAACGGGCAGGCCGAGCTTGGTCATCTCGGCGAGATTGGCCCCTTTACCGCCGAGTAGGTACTTCTGCTCCCTGCCGCCCTCTTCGAAGGCGTACACGAACGTCGTGGGGGTCATTGCGGGGATCCTCCGGGGGCATGTCGGTGGACCGTTGAGCCTACCGGGAGGCCCCGCCGCCCTCCGCAACGTTTCAGGCGACGGGTGTCCCGGGATCGACGTCGGCGTCGGGGGTGAGGAGCCGGACCTCGCCATCCGCCCGCACGGCGCCGAGCACCAGGAATCGGCTCTCGAATCCCGCCACGCGCCGCGTGCCGATGTTGCAGACTCCGACGACCAGGCGACCGAGAAGCTCATCCTGCTCGTAGTTCGTCACCTGCGCGCTGGTGGCGAGGCGGCCCAGGTCGGCCCCGAAGTCGACGGTGACTCTGTACGCGGGTCTTCGAGCCTCCGGGAAATCCTCCACCGCCACGACGCGTCCGACGCGCAGGTCGAGATCGAAGAACGTGGACGGATCGACCGAAGGCTTCGGCTCCTCCATGGGCGGGCTCAGGCGCCGAGCTGTTCGCGCAGATAGCCGAGCAGGCCCGCGATCGGAACGCGGTCCTGGTTCATGGAATCGCGGTCACGCACGGTCACGGCACGGTCGTCGAGGCTGTCGAAGTCGACCGTGACGCAGAGGGGTGTCCCGACCTCGTCCTGGCGGCGGTAGCGCTTGCCGATGGAGCCCGCCTCGTCGTAGTCGAGCTGGAGATGCGGTCGGACGATGTCGGCGACTTCTCGCGCAATCGGACGAAGCTCCTCCTTCTTGGAGAGGGGCAGCACCGCCACCTTGGTGGGCGCGAGATCTGGGTGGAGTCGCAACACGGTGCGTTGCTCCCCCCGTACTTCTTCTTCTGTGTAGGCAGCGAGGAGAAACGCAAGCGTCGCTCGGTCGGCCCCCGCGGCGGGCTCCACGACGTGGGGGAGATAGCGCCGGTCGTTCTCCTGATCGAAATAGCTCAGGTCCTCGCCGGAGAACTCGGCGTGCTGGGTGAGGTCGTAGTCGGAGCGCTTCGCGATTCCTTCCAGCTCTCCCCAACCCCACGGATACTCGTACTCCACGTCGGCCGTGCCCGTGGAGTAGTGCGAGAGCTCGTCGGTCTCGTGGGCCCGCAGCCTCAGACGCGCCTCGGGGATTCCGAGGTCCGTGTACCAACGGTGGCGCTCAGCGCACCAGTACTCGAACCAGCGATCGCTCTCCTCGGGCGGGACGAAGTACTCCATCTCCATCTGCTCGAACTCACGCGTGCGGAAGATGAAGTTGCCCGGCGTGATCTCGTTTCGGAACGACTTGCCGATCTGTGCGATACCGAACGGCGGCTTCTTGCGGGTGGTCGTCTGCACGTTCTTGAAGTTGACGAAGATCCCCTGTGCGGTCTCGGGTCGGAGATACGCCGCGTTCGCGTCGTCCTCGATGGGACCGACAAACGTCTTGAACATGAGGTTGAACTGCCGGGCCTCGGTGAAAGCATCACGCTCTCCGCAGTTCGGACACGCACCGCTGTCGGGAAGATCGTCCTCGCGGAATCGCTCCTTGCAGTTGCGGCAGTCGACCAGCGGATCGGTGAAGGTGGCGAGGTGACCACTGGCCTCCCACACTCGAGGCGCCATCAGGATCGAGGAATCGATGCCGACCACGTCGTCGCGCAACTGCACCATGGAGCGCCACCACGCGTCCTTGACGTTGCGCTTCAGCAGGACACCGAGCGGCCCGTAGTCCCACGTGCTACGGAAGCCCCCGTAGATCTCGCTGGACGGGAAAACGAGCCCGCGCCGCTTGGCGAGGTTGACGATACGGTCCATCGCATCGGGGTGGGCGTGACCGGGGTGAGAAGAATCCGGGTGTTCGGCGTCACGGGACATGGCCGGTCAGGGTAGTTGTTGCGTTCCCTTTGGGGTCAGCCGACGCGGAGAAGGGTGGCGCTGCGCAGGCGCCGCTCGAGGTGATACTCGAGGCTGGCCACACCGAGGCGCTCCAACTCCGCAAGCGCAGGGCCTTCGGGCTCGTCGAGAGCGCCGCGCAGTCCCCCACCGAGGATCCGTTCCAGCAGTACGAGGGTGTCGGGAGACACCCTCGTACCGGCGAGCGAACCGCATCCGTCGCAGCAGACACCCCCGGCACCGAGATCGAAACGGCTGAACGGACCCTGCTCGTCGCCGCAGTGGACACAGGCGTCGAGCATCGGGTGAAAGCCCTCGAGTGCGAGAAGCTTCCAGAAGAATGCGGGCGCCACCACCGGAGAGGCGGTCTCGCCCAGTGTCCGTAGTGCACCCACCAACATCCGGTAGAGCGGGATGTCGGGTTCACGTTCCTCGGTGAGATGGTCGGTCGCCTCGAGCATGGGAACCGCCCGGGTGAAGGCGCGGTAGCCGCCCCAGAGCTCCTTGAACACGTCGAGGGTCTCCGCCTGGGTGACCACGTCGAGATTGCGACCCTCATAGCACTGGATCGCGACGTGGCTCATCGGCTCGAGGGCGGCACCGAAGCGGCTACCCGGCCGACGCACGCCCTTGGCCACGGCACGGACCTTGCCGTGGCCCTGGGTGAAGACCGTCACGATCCGGTCGGTCTCGCCGAGCTTGACCGTGCGCAGCACCACCCCCTGATCCCGGTAAAGCATGACAGCAGTGTAACTACACCGCTGTCATTTTTTCTGCCGCTCTTGGCGCCTGCGGCACCAGGCCGCTGATCCTCGGCTTGGCTAGACGTTCCCGAAGCGACGGCGGCGTGCCTGGAAATCGCACACCGCGTCGAAGAGGTCGGCCCGGCGGAAGTCGGGCCACAGGGTCTCGGTGAAGTACAGCTCCGCGTAGGCCAGTTCCCAGAGCAGGTAGTTCGAGATCCTGTGTTCACCCGACGTACGAACGAGCAGGTCGGGGTCGGGCATGTCGGGGGCGTACATGCGTCGGGCGATGGTCTTCTCATCGACCTTGGCGGGCTTCAGCTTCCCCGATTTCGCCTCCTCGGCAATCCGACGTACCGCGTCGACGATCTCCGCCCGCCCGCCGTAGTTGAACGCGAAAGTGAGCGTCATCCGGCGGTTCCTTGCCGTGAGCGCCTCGGTCTCCTCGATCCGGCGCAGTACCCGCTTCGGGACCCGCCCGCCGCGTCGACCGATGAAGCGGACCCGCACGTCGCGTTCGTCGAGGTCGTCGCGGCGCTTCAGGAGAAGCTGCTCGTTGAACCGCATGAGAAAGCGGACCTCGTCGAGCGGTCGTCGCCAGTTCTCCGTCGAGAACGCGTAGACCGTGAGCCAGTCGAGACCGATGTCGAGGGCCCCTTCGACGGTGTCGAAGAGCGCCTCCTCCCCGGCCGCGTGCCCCTCCGTGCGTGCCAGACCCCGCTTGTTCGCCCATCGACCGTTGCCATCCATGACGATTGCGACGTGCGACGGGACACGCGAAAGATCGAGATCGTGGGGCACGCCACTCACGCCGGTCACATCGGTCACGCTAACCGCGGCGCGCGTCGGCACTGGACGCCGAGGCGAACCGCTGGGCCGACATCGACGCCGGGTGACTGACCCCCGACCGACCGGCTAACCCTCGACGGGCTGGTCTTCGGGAGTGCCTCCCGGCGTGGCGCCTGTGCCTTCGGACTCGTCGCCTCCCACCGTCGGAGCACCTTCCTCGATCGTGATCGTGGTCTCCATGCCCTGCTGACGGTGACCCGGGATGTCACAGAAGAGCGTGTAGGCGCCGGCCTCGAGCTGCGCGTTGCCGACGTCGGTGGCGTCGGGACCGTCGATGGTGAGCGGACCGAAGGTCGGGTCCTCTTCGATCAGGAGGGTGTGCAGACCCGGTTCGGTGTTGACGTAGGTGAACTCGATGACACCGGGCGGAGCGAGGTCGGGCTTCGGCGTGAGGAAGAAGTTTCCTGCGTCGACCTCGATCGCCGAGTCGACCGGCAGCGCGTCGAGACCGCCCTCTTCTCCCCCTTCTCCCTCCGCGGCACCGAGTGTTGTGAGCCCGGCGGAGAGCACCAGGAAGAGCGCGGCCACCGCCATGATCGACGCTGTCGAGGAGCGAAGCCTCTCGTTGGCCGACAGCCACGCAGCCAGAGCCATGATTCCGACCATGAGCGCGATCGCGATACCGACGGCAACCGCGCCGGCGGTCGCGAGGAAGATCCTGCTGACGTTGATCGCCACGAAAGCCACGATCACGACCACCAGCGCCGGGATCATGATCGGCACGAGGAGACGCTCGCGGACGTTGCTACCGCCTTCGCTGCCGCCCTCGTTCATCGCGCCGTCGGGAACGGCCTGGTCTTCCGACCCCGCGTCGGGGGCCTGCGTCGATGTACCGGTCTCACTCATCGCGTTTCCAGAATAGGCGAGGGCGCGTCACGAGTCTGATTCAGCCTGCGTTCACGGTCGGAGGCGGCCTCTTCCTCTGAATACCAGCGGAAGAACAGAACGGCGATCAGGGTCCAGAGGAGGAATCCTGCTCCCACCTTCATGATCAGCCCGGCGATCCGCTGGTCCTCCACGGTGCTGAGCCCGAACAACTGATCGACCGACTCGTAGTAGCGGTACAGCGGGGTCTTCCCGAACGTGAGAAAGGACGCGGGCACCGTCGGAAGCACGGACTGGAGGAACAGGTACAGCATCCGCAGAGGTGGCGCCAGCCGCGGGATCTCGGGCAGAGGGCTGAGCACCGGCAACCACACGACGAGAGCGGTCACGAAGATGATCACATGCGCGACGAAGTGGGCAAGACCGTTGCGCAGCGTGAGATCGACAACGGCCGGCCAGTGGGAGACGACGAGTACCAGGTTGTACAGGATCACCGCCGGAAGGAACCGGGCGAGCCAGCGCACAGCGTGCAACAGGCGACCGCCACCGAGCAACGCCCTCAGCATCCAACCCGGCGTCCCCATCAGCAGCAGCGGTGTCGCCACGAGCGTGAAGGTGAGGTGCTGCACCATGTGCACCGAGTACAGCGAGTCCTCCGCCAGCTCGTGGACGGGCCAGTCTGCCGCGAGCCAGGTGGCGAAGATGCCGAGCCCGAAACTGATCACCTGGGCGGTCGTGACGGGCCGGCGCGGATCGGGCGCGAGCGCAGGCCCGAGTCGCACGATGGCGATGACGTACGCGGCGGCGAGGAGCCCGACGACCAGCCAGACGTCGGGATTCGCTTCCCAGGCGGGGAACGCGGCGGCGAGCGCGCTCACCAGGCTCCTCGGCTCAGAAGATCAGCTGGAACGTGGCGAGCACGATCGCGTACAGGACGAGTGCCGCCACGAGGCCCAGAACGAAGAGCCGACGGAAGATGGGCTTGTCCTCCCTGAGGTGCATGTAGAAGCTCACGACGAGGAAGAACTTGAGGAACGCGAACAACAGGAGCAGCGCCGTGACCACGCCGTTCGGGACGTCGCCCTCGAGGTAGTACATCCACACTTCGAGTGCGGTCAGCACGCACAGGATGACGGCGACCTGGACGTACTGGATCGGCGTCGCGTACCCGCGGACCTCGCCGATGTCCTCGTCGGGGGTGACGGGAACCGGTAGATCGCTCGGCGCGGGCTCGAGCTCCACGCCCATGTCGTCGGCGGGCTCCGTCGCTGTCGTCGTGTCGGCCACGGGTGAACTCCCTACTGCGGGATCAGGTAGACGACGACGAAGATCACGATCCACACGATATCCACGAAGTGCCAGTAGAGCCCGGCAACCTCGATGGTCTCGGAGTGTTCGTGGCTCAGACGGTTCTGGAGCGCGAAGAAGAACAGGATCATGAGCCAGATGATTCCGATGGCCACATGGAGACCGTGGATGCCGGTGAGCACGAAGAACGACGACGAGGGCGAGTTGGTCGAGATCGACACTCCCTCACTGACGAACTCCGTGAACTCGAAGATCTGGCCCGACAGGAACAGCAAGCCGAACGCGCCGGTGGCGAGCAACCACACTCGGACGCGGCGGAGATCGCCTCGCTCGATCGCGGCGAGGGCGAGCACCATCGTGAGGCTGCTCATCAGGAGAATGAAAGACGTCACCGACGTGAACGGGATGTCGTAGACGTCAGCGGGGGTCGGCCCGTCGGTCTCGGTACCGCGGTAGAGCAGGTACGTCGAGATGAAGGCGCCGAAGAACAGACACTCCGTGGACAGGAACACCCAGATCGCCAGCTTCGTGTTGCTGACACCCGTACTCGTGTGAGCCTGTTCGTGGGGCGGTTCGAGGGCCGCTCGATCGAGTGCCACGGCTACTCCGTCCCCGGTTCGAGCGCCCACGCAGCGATTCCGGCCACGGTGACCAGCACTCCCACGATCACGAGCCAGTAGGTGTGAAAGACGAACCCGTAGGCGAAGATGGGCATACCGAGCGCCACCACGAACGGGTAGTACGACGGCGACGGCATGTGGATCGTGTGGGCGTGCGCGTCGGCGCCGGTTCCCTCGTCCGCCGTGGTGACGGATGCTCCGGAAGCGGTGTCGTCCGACGTGTCCGACGGCGTGTCCGACGGCGTGTCCGACGACGCTTCAGCCGACCCCACGTCGGCCTCCCCCGTTGGAACCGCCGCGGGGCAGGGCGACCATCCGACCTTCGTCGTCCTCGGTGTACTTGCGGTGCCAGTAGTCGTCGCGACTGTGGACGTCCGGGACCTCGAGGAAGTTGTAGACCGGAGGCGGCGAGCTGGTCGACCATTCGAGCGTGCGGGCGTCCCACGGGTCGTTGGTGGCCTTCGGACCGTTGCGCCAGCTCATGATGGCGTTCACCAGGAAGATCAGCATCGACAGCGTGATCAGGAATGCCCCGACCGTCGACATCCGATTGAGGAATGTCCACCCCAAGCCGTCCGCGTACTGGTAGGTGCGGCGCGGCTGACCCTGGAGCCCGAGGATGTGCATCGGGAAGAAGGTCAGGTTGAACCCGACCAGCATCGTCCAGAAGTTCCACTTTCCGAGGGTCTCGTTCATCATGCGGCCGAAGACCTTCGGGAACCAGTAGTACCAACCGGCGATGAACGCGAAGGTCATCCCGCCGAACAGCACGTAGTGGAAATGGGCGATGATGAAGTAGGTGTCGGTCTGTTGGGTGTCGGCCGGGACGACCGCGTGCAACACGCCCGAGAGGCCACCGATCGTGAACATGGCGATGAAGCCCACGGAGAACCACATCGCGGTGGTCATTCGCAAGGCTCCGCCGACCATCGTGCCCAGCCAGTTGAAGATCTTGACGCCCGTGGGCACGGCGATGAACATCGTGGACAGCGCAAACGCGGAGAGGGCGACGGGGCCGATCCCGGTGGCGAACATGTGGTGTGCCCAGACGCCCCAGCCCATGAAGCCGATGGCGATTCCGGAGAAGACCACGACCGCGTACCCGAACAGAGGCTTGCGCGAGAAGACGGGGAGGACCTCGGAGACGATGCCCATGCCCGGCAGGATCAGGATGTACACCTCCGGGTGCCCGAACAACCAGAACAGATGCTGGTAGAGCAACGGATCGCCCCCGTTGCCGACCACGAAGAAGTTCGCAGAGAAGTTCCGGTCGAGGAACACCTGGATGAGAGCCCCGGTGACGATCGGCATGGCGAACACGGCGAGAAAAGCGGTGACGAGCATCATCCACACGAACACGGGCATCCGCATGAGCGTCATCCCGGGCGCCCGCATGTTGAGGATCGTGACGATGAAGTTCAGCGAGGACGAGACGGTCCCGATTCCGAGTAGCGCCAGACCGGTGACCCAGAAGTCGGTACCGCGCCCCGGCAGGAATCCCTCCGCGAGCGGCGTGCTCGTGAGCGGCGTGTACCCGAACCAGCCCCCGTCGGGAGCACCACCGAGCAGGAAGCTCGAGGTCAGGAAGAGCCCGCCCAGCAGGAAGGCCCAGTAGCCGAACATGTTGAGTCGCGGGAAGGCGACATCACGCGCGCCGATCATCAAGGGTATGAGGTAGTTCCCGAACGCCGTGGCCATCGGCATCGCGAACAGGAACACCATCGTGGTGCCGTGCATCGTGAACATCGAGTTGTACTGACCGGCAGTCAGCACGCCGCCGTCGGGCGAGAAGAGCTGGAGGCGGATCAGCAGCGCCTCGATGCCACCGACCAAGGCGAAGACCATGGCGGTGGCCGCGTAGAGGATTCCGATCTTCTTGTGGTCGATCGTCGTGAACCAGCTCCAGAAGCCCGTGGTCGAGGACGGGCGCCTCAGCATCCGCTCGAGCGAGCCGACGCTCGGCGCCGCGGCGTCCTGCACGTCCTCGACCGGAGCGGGAGGTTCGGCGACGGTGGTCATCTGCTCGCTCCTGTGCCGGCTCGGCGAATTCGGGACACGGGGGTCACTGGGTCTTCTCCAGGAGGAAGTCGGCGATGGTGGCGGCCTGCTCCTCGGTCATCGTCGGCTGACCGGGCTGCAGATCCTCCGTGAACGACGGCATACCGACGCACTTCTTCTCCGGGTCGGGGCATCCGGACTGGGACTCCATGGGCTTCATGCCCGGCGCGTTCATCACCCAGTTCATGAGGTTGTCGCGGGTCAACTCGTACGTCGCTCCTGCGAACCATTCACGCGACGCGAGGTGCGCCAGGTTGGGACCGAAGCTGGCAGTGTCGGACTCCGTCAGGGAGTGACAGTTCGTGCAGCCAAAGGTCGTCGAGAACAGCGTCTCCGCGCTCTCGGGACCACCGACGGCGACGGTCTCCTCCGCTCCCTCTTCGTTCACGACCGTCTCACCCAACGGCGGGCCGGGGACCTGTTGGCTCGCGACCCAGGCCGCGAACTCGTCCTTTTTCGTGCACGATCACGCGCAGCCGCATGTTGGCGTGGGAGAGACCGCAGTACTCGGCACACTGGCCGAGGAAGGTTCCCGTACGGTTCGCCGAGATCGTCAGGTAGTTTTCGCGGCCTGGGATGACATCTTCCTTCCCGGCCAGTTCGGGCACCCAGAACGAGTGGATGACGTTGCACTCCCCTTCCGAGAAACCCGCATCACAGGCGTGCAGAGCCAGCTCGACCTCCGTGTCCACCGGGATGTGCAGTTCGTTGGCGGTCACGACCGCCTGCGTGGGGACCATGGCCTGTTCGGGATACTCGTACTGCCACCACCACTGCTTGCCCGTGACCTCCACCTTCAGGACGTCGTCGCCGGAGGGCCGCTCGGCGATGTCGAAGATGAGAAGGATCGTGGGCACCGCGATGGCCGCCAGGATCACCGCAGGGGCGATGGTCCAGCCGATCTCGAGGGGCGTACTCCCGTGTACCTGCTTGGGCGACTCGTCGCCGGTGCGCTCGCGGTACTTGATCAGCGTGAAGACCACGGCGGCGAACACGCCGACTCCTACCACGACGGCGATCCAGAAGATCGGCGTGAACAGGTCCATGATCTTCTGGGCGTCTTCGCCGGCGGGATCGAGCGAGTTCTGCCCGTTGTTGTTGCTGCACCCGGCGAGCAACGCGGCGAACGCGACGGTGACCGTCACACCCAGAGCGAGGCGACGGCGCCTGCTGCGTTGCATCATCGAGTCATTCCCGTGTGTGCCCCGTGTCTGCCCGGAGTGTGCCTCGTGGACGCGCCGTGGATGGGGACCATCCGTGCACGCGGAGCGACTCTATCGCCGAAACTCGCCGTCGCGGCAAACCGTGTCACCGAAGATCCGCAGCCGCTCGCCGATTCCGGGGACCTCTCCGGGACGGCCCCCGACGACGTCGCCACGCGAACCACCGTCAGAAGCCCAGACGGTCGAGGGCGGCGTCCCGACGCTGCCAGTCCTTCTCGACCCGCACGACTGTCTCGAGGAACACCTTCATCCCGAACAGCGCCTCGAGCTCCCTGCGAGCTGCGGTACCCGCCGCCTTCAGGGTACGGCCTCCGGCACCGATGACGATTCCCTTCTGGGAATTCCGTTCCACGTAGACCACGGCCCGGATGTGCAACACATCTCCCTCGGTTTCGAACTCGTCGGCAGCGACGGCGATCGAGTGAGGAAGCTCGTCGCGGGTTCGCTCGAGCAGCTTCTCGCGCACGAGCTCGGCGGCCAGGAACCGCTCGGGCTGATCGGTGGTCATGCCGTCGGGGTAGTACTGGGGGCCTTCGGGGAGAAGACCCTCGAGCTCCCGGGCGAGGTCGTCGACTCCTTCACCCTCGCGTGCCGACACCGGGATGAAGGCGACGGCCTCGGCGACGAGCTCGGAAGCGGCAGCGAGCGCTTCGGCGATCCGTGCCGCCGGAGCCCGGTCGACCTTGTTCACGACGACCACCGCGGGTCGACCGGTTCCTCGGACGGCGTCGGCCACGAAACGATCTCCGGGGCCGATCGTGGCGGTTCCGTCGACGACCCAGCACAAAGCGTCGACCTCGCGCATCGCAGCGAGCGACGTGTCGTTGCAACGCTCACCCAGGGCCGTACGGGGCTTGTGGATTCCGGGTGTGTCCACGAAGACGATCTGCGTGTGCGGCGTCGTGCGCACTCCGTGAATCCGGTTCCGCGTGGTCTGTGGCCGCGAAGAGGTGATCGCCACCTTGCGACCGACGAGACGGTTGCACAGCGTCGACTTGCCGACGTTCGGACGGCCCACGATCGTGACGAATCCCGACCGGAACACAGCGGCGTCAGCCACTCGAGTCGCCGTCTGCTCCCGCCGGTGCCTCCCGGGCCTCGTTGCTCTCGGCCATCGGCTCCGTGCGGCGTATGAGCACACGGACGATTCGGCGGCGTTGCACGCGCTCGACCGAGAACGTCAGACCTCGCAGCGACACGGACTCACCCGCCACCGGCACATGGCCGAGGAGGTTCAACACGAGCCCGCCGACGCTGTCCCACTCGTCGTCGGGCAGGTCGACACCGAGCTCCTCGGCGACCTCATCGACGTGCGTGGCTCCGGCGACGCGGATCGTGGCGTCGTCGAGTCTCTCGACCCTCGGCTCCTCGACGTCGTACTCATCGACGATTTCTCCGACGATCTCCTCGAGGAGATCTTCGAGGGTGACGATCCCCGACGTCCCGCCGTACTCGTCGAGAACCACCGCCATGTGGAACTGGTCGGTCTGCATTTCGCGCAGCAGCTCCGCCACACGCTTCTGCTCGGGCACGAAGGTCGCCTGGCGCATCACGCTCCTCACGCCGACCGCTTCATCGCCTGCGCGCGCCGCGACCATGTCCTTCAGGTAGACGAGACCGATGATGTTGTCGCGGTTCTCGGAGAACACGGGCAGCCGCGAGAAGCCGTGTTCGATCGCGGTGTCGAGAGCCTCGTCGATCGATCCGTCGGCCTCGACGGCGATCATGTCGGTGCGCGGCACCATCACCTCCCGCACGAGCGTGTCCCCGAACTCGAAGATCGAGTGGATCAGTTGGCGCTCCTCGCGCTCGATGACCAACTCGTCAGCCGCCACGTCGGCCATGGTGAGGATCTCCTCCTCCGACGTGAAGGGGCCTTCCCTCAGGCCTTTACCGGGGAGAACGAGGTTGGCCAGCTTGATGAAGATCGCCGACCCGAAGTGCAAAGGAGGGAACCGCGTCAGCGCCCACAGGAGACCCGAGACCCGCAACGCGGCCTTGTCGGTGTGTTGCACGGCGTAGGTCTTCGGGGCCACTTCGCCCAGCACGAAGAAGGCGCTGATCTGGACGAAGATGCCCACGACCACGCCCAGGGCTCCGAAGGACCGTTCCAGCAGGACACCCACGAGCGTCGCCGTCGTGAGCTGCGTGATCAACACCACCAGGAGCACGACGTTGAGAGTCTGTTCCGGGTGCTCGAGCATGGTCACGAGACGCGCGGCCCCGCGACGACCGTCTTCTTCGAGCGCCATCGCCCGGATCCTGCTCATACGGACAAATGCGGTTTCGGCCACCGCCAGCACGATCGAGATCAGGAACAACACGACCGCGACGGCCAGCAGGATCCAGTCTGTGGAAGTCACTGCTTCCCCTCCGCGGGTGAGCGCCAGGAGGCGAGGAGTTCGTCTTCGCGGCGGCTCATCGTCGAGGCCGCGTGGTCGTCACCGTGGTCGTAGTCCAGAAGATGAAGGACCCCGTGCACCACGACACGGCCGAGTTCGTCGTCGAGAGGGTTTCCGTCGTCGAGGGCGTTACGCTCCACGACCGACGGGCACACGACCACATCTCCGATGACCACTGGGGGTCCGACGGGGCAGCGGGAGACCCGGGGCCGCGACCGCCCTGATCGGGCTGACGCCCGCCCAGCGGGGGATCGTCCTCGAGCGGGAACGCCAGCACATCGGTCGCGCCGGTCCCGGCGAGAAAGCGCTCGTTCAGTTCTGTGATCGCCTCTTCGTCGACGAAGATCAGCGAGAGCTCACCACCCGCCGGTGCTCGTTCCGCGATCAGGACGAACCGCGCCAGGCCGGTCCAGCGCAGAACGTCGATCGCGACCGCCTGCTGCTCGTCGGCACCGAAGACCTCGGGATGCTCACCGGGTTCAGCCATCGTCGCCACGCTCGCCAGAGCCCGTATCGCTGTCCTCGGCTCGGCCGTAGGCGTCGACGATGTCCTGCACGAGTCGGTGGCGAACGACGTCGCGGCTGCCCAACTCGACATGAGCCAGGCCCTCGACATCGCGAAGGACTTCCCCCACGTGGAGGAGCCCCGAACGCTTGCGCCCGTCCTGGAGATCGATCTGGGTCACGTCACCGGTGACCACGACCTTCGAGCCGAAGCCCAGCCGCGTGAGGAACATCTTCATCTGCTCGGGAGTCGTGTTCTGAGCCTCGTCGAGGATGATGAAGGAGTCGTTCAGAGTGCGGCCGCGCATGTAGGCGAGCGGGGCGACCTCGATCGTCCCGCGCTCCATGAGTCGCTGAACGGCGTCGGCCTCGAGAAGATCGTAGAGCGCATCGTAGAGCGGTCGAAGGTAGGGATCGACCTTGGCGAGCATGTCTCCCGGTAGGTATCCGAGCCGTTCTCCGGCTTCCACGGCGGGCCGGGTGAGAATGATGCGGTGCGCGGTGTCGTCGCGCAGCGCCTCGACGGCCATCGCCACGGCGAGATAGCTCTTGCCGGTCCCTGCCGGTCCGACGGCGAACGTGATCGTGTGGTCTCTCACGGCGTCGAGGTACCGGCGCTGACCGAGCGTCTTCGGACGCACCGCCTTGCGACCGATCACGACCTCCGCCGACATCACCTCACTGGGACGTTGGTCGTCCTCGATCATGTGGATCGTGCGCGTCACGCCGTCAGGATCGAGCGTCTGACCCGACTCCACGAGCACGACGAGCTCCTCGAAGAGGCGTGCCACGCGCTCGGCGTCGGGGTCCGCTCCGCTGATGGTGATCTCGTTGCCCCGGACGTGGATGTCGACGGGGAACGCGCCCTCGATGAGGCGCAGCAGTTCGTCGCGCTGCCCCAGCAGTCCCACCATGAGGTGGTTGCCGGGGACGAGCACCTTGACCTGGGTGGGAGCCGGTGGCGTCATTTTGGCCACAGGCTAGCCCCGGGCGACCGAGCTGCCGCGCGGGTCCGGAAGGCCGGCGAATCGGTGTTCAGGCGCCGGCGCGCAGACCGAGGCGGTCGAGGTGGGCCCCGAGCTCGTCGGCGCTCCGACCGAGTGCCGCAGCGAGAACGCGCAGGTCGTCGCGACGAATCGTCAGCATCCTGCCGTTGAAGTCCTGACGCTGGAGCTGGATCGTGGTGGCGTACCTGTTGATCGTCGCAGCATCGGGATCATCGGTCTGGCCGAGGCGGGTGAGATCGATGGTGAAGCCGTCGAGGGGCACGTCGGCCGCGGGTTCGGTGAGATTGATCTCCACATCGGGGCTCCGAGGGAGAAGCTGATCGGCAGGAACTTCGTAGATCTCCGCGAGGCGCAGCAACCGCGGAACGGAAATCGCGCGCTCGCCGCGTTCGTACGCCCCGAGGACCGAAGCCTTGAACTCGAGATGCGAGCGGGCCTCCACGTCATGCAGTGACAGACCCTTCTGACGGCGGATCGCTCGAAGGCGCTCGCCCACCTGGCTTCCTGCTGGTTCCACGACTCCGCCCTCTCGTTCCACGCCGGCCACGCCCACTGCCGATGTTCGGCCAACCACCCAACGTGTTGGCAGTTTGCCCACGCTGCGTGGGCAACCCCTCGGGCTGACTGTTACCAGCCTACAGGAAATGCCCGCGACACGCTCTGCTCTCTCGTTGGACAATCTAGCAGATCCCTCTCGCAAATGGCCACATTTCGGACCGTCTCATGGGATCCGGGCCCGTGAGGCCACCAGGATCGAAGCTGCGGCCACGGCCGCCGTGGCGGAGCGCAGGACGAAGGGCCCGACCGCCAAGGTCTCGGTCACCCCGAGGTCGGCCAGTTCGCCGGGTGCGAACCCACCTTCGGGGCCGACGAGAAGGAACCACCCGTTCGGACCCGGATCGATCGGAGTGTCCCCGCCCGGGGTTCGCGACGCGCCACGTTCGGCAACGACGATCGCCGCGCCGTCGGGTGCCTGAAGCTCCGACCACTCGATCTCGTCGGCGATCTCGGGTAACCGCGCCCGCCGACTCTGACACGCCGCTTCGCGCCCACGACGCGCAGACGACGCGCCGCGGATGCCGCCCGACCTGGATCACGCCGTACGACTGAACGCGCGGACCGCACAGGAACGATGCGGTCGACGCCCAACTCAGTGAGTGCCGACACGACGCGCTGTGGCTTGTCGCCCTTCGTCACGGCGAAGGCGACGGCGATCTCCGCTCGGGGTCGCGGTTCTTCGTGAACGTGGTCATCGCTGCCCGCACTGCCGCGAAGACACCCGCGGCTCACATCTGTCACGACGTAGCGTCGCCAACGGCCCGTCCCGTCCGCTCCGGTGAAGGCTTCGCCGACCGTCAATCGGCGCACACGGCTCAGGTGATGACCGTCGTCACCCTCGATGCTCACGTTCGCGGCGAGGGCCGGCACGAACGTGTGGGCACGTGCATCGCTGTCTGCGGGGAAGCCCCACAATGATCCCGATTCGGGCGTTGACACCTCCTCGCTCACCGACGAATCGTTCGCCGACGAACCGGTCACTGGAACGCCGACTTGATCCTCGAGACGAATCCGACGCCGGGCGGGGCGACCTCCTCGCCACGCAGTTCCGCCAACTGCCGGAACAGGGCTTCCTGCTCCTCGTCGAGCTGTTCGGGAATCTCGACTGTGAGGTGGATGTAGAGATCGCCGCGTCGTCGACGGTGCAGGTGCGGAACACCACGGCCCTTCAGACGCAGAACTCGACCGGGCTGTGTGCCCGGCTCGATGTCCACCTCGACGGGCTCGTCGAACGTCTCGATCTCCCGGGTCGCACCGAGAACCATTCCGGTGACCGGGACCGCCAGTGTCATGTGGAGATCGTCTGCCTCGCGTGCAAACCGTTCGTGCGGGGCCACCTGTATGTCGACGTAGAGATCGCCGCGTGGTCCACCCCGCGGGCCGACCGGACCTCGGCCGCTCATGCGGACCCGTTGACCGTTCTCGATTCCCGCAGGGATCTCGATCTCGATCTCCACATCATCGAGAACTCGTCCGTCACCTCGGCAGTCGGGGCACGGATCATGGATCTCCATGCCCGCGCCACCGCACCGGGGGCACACGGCCGCCGTGACCATCTGTCCCAGAACCGAGCGTCGGACCTGGCGCACCTGGCCGTTCCCGTTGCATTCGGTACACAACGAGGCCTCGGTCCCCGGCCGGCAACCGCTGGCCTCGCACGTCGGACATTCGACGGGCATGCGCGCGTGGAGCATCCGTGTCGCGCCGGCCACGACCTCCTCGAGCGAGAGCAGGAGCTCGGTAGCCAGGTCCTGGGCCTGCTGTTGTCGCCCGCCACCGCCGCCGAACGCGTCTCCGCTGAAGAAGGCTTCAAAGATGTCGCCGAAACCGAAGGGGTCACCGGCGTTACCCGCTCCCCCCGCCCCCGGCACGGAAAGCGTCCGGACCGAAGGTGTCGTACCTACGGCGCTTCTCGGGATCACCGAGCACCGCGTACGCCGTGGAAATCTCCTTGAAGCGCGCCTCGGCCTCCGAATCGCCCGGGCGGGCGTCGGGATGGTGCTCGCGCGCGAGCTTTCGGTAGGCAGCCTTGATCTCGGCGTCGCCTGCGTTGCTCGGGACGCCGAGAACCGCGTAGAGGTCGTTCTGCACGCCGGTTCCGCCGCCTAGGTGCCCGACCCGGCGGCCAGGTCGAGATCGGCGACGGCGTCGGTCAGTTGCCGGGCGACGTGTGCCACCGCCCCGAGGGCCGTGGCGTAGTCCATGCGGGTCGGGCCGAGTACCGCCACGGTGCCGGAAGCCGCGAGGCCCACCGGATACGACGCCAGCACCATCGAGCACTCGCGCAGTTCCGAGAGATCGTTTTCGGATCCGATCTGGACCGTCATGCCGCGGTCGAGTGCGTCCCTCGTGATGGTGGCGAGAAGCGAGGGGCGTTCGAGCACATCGAGCAGTTCCGCCAGATCGGAGCTCCCGAATGCGTCCTGTTCGGCCGCGATGCGACCTGCGCCCCCGACGAAGCAGGGTTCCGACGACTCCCGAACGTGCCGGCGAATCGCAGCGACGGCCGTATCGACGACACCGTCGATGAGGGTGTCGCCCGTGACGCGGGGAGAGCCGTGGGCGGACAGCGGGTGACTGGTCAACGCGTCCGAGAGGATCTCCTCTGCTGCCTGGACTCTCGTGGCGTCGACCGCATCGTCGAGGCCCAGGAGCTCGCGCTCCACACTGCCGTCGGACATGACTGCCACGGCGACGGCGGTGCCCGAATCGAGAGGTGTGAGATGGAAGCTGCACACCGATGCCGCGTCAGCGGCTGGAGCCACGACCACGCCGGCGTGGTCGGTGACGCGGGCCAGGAGATGGCTGGTCTCGGCCAGGAGCTCGCACACCGACGAGTGAGGAGAGGCGAAGAAGTAGCTGATGGCCCGCCGCTGGACCACCGAGAGACCGCGGGTCCCGCGCATGTGGTCGACGTACCACCGGTATCCCCGTTCGGTGGGCACCCGACCCGCTGAGGTGTGGGGTTGTTCGATGAGCCCACGCTCCTCGAGAACCGCCATCTCGTTGCGGACCGTCGCGCTCGAGACACCGATCCCGTCGTTCGCAGCGATCGCCTGGGAGGCGACCGGCTGGGCGGAGAGCACGTAGTGCCGGATCACCGCCTCCAGAATCGCCGCCTGACGGGCGTCGAGTGACCCCGTGCCGGTTGTCGGTGTGCGTAGAGCCACAACTCTCCCTTTCCGGGGCTCAGTCTACCGACGTGAGGTCGGGATCGACCGGCTGGTGGAAGTCGACGAGCCGTGCGGTGATCTCCGATGCGACGAGCCGCCCCGAAAGCGTGAGCCGCAGTCGGTCGTCGATCGCGGCCAGCAGCCCGGCGTCGATCAGCGCGGCAGCCGGCGCGAACGCGACCGCGTCGGCGAGAATGCCGCGCCGGGTCCGAAGCCCGAGCATCAGTGCCTCGTCGTCACGGCCTTCCTTCGAAAGGGTCTCGCTTCCGCGCTCGGGGGAGCGCCCACTCTCTATGCGCGCGATGTAGTCCTCCGGACGACGCACGTTCCACCATCTCCGTCCGTCAGTGAAACCGTGCCCGGCGCAGCCCACGGCGAGGTAGTCGTCTCCCGACCAGTAGAGGCTGTTGTGGCGGCATTCGTTCCCGTCCGCGGCGAAGTTCGAGATCTCGTACCAGTCCAGCCCTGCTGACCGGAGACGTTGGTCCGCTATCTCGTACTTGAGCGCCTGGTCGTCGTCATCGGGTGGTGGTGATTCGCTCGACCCGACACGCGCGGCCAAGGGGGTGCCGGCCTCGACGGTCAGGGCGTAGGCGCTGAGGTGCCCAGGCTCGAGAGCGAGCACGTCGTCGAGTGTCCGGCGCCAGTCGTCGAGTGATTCGCCGGGTGTCCCGTAGATGAGGTCGAGGTTGAACGAATCGATCGCCGCTTCACGTACAGCGGCGCATGCGCGTTCGACGTTCGATCTGTCGTGGGTACGCCCGAGCGTCGCGAGGACGTGAGGGACCGTCGACTGCACCCCCAGGGAGATCCTGTTGACACCCGCCCGCCGGTAGATCGAGAGCTTGTCGGCGTTCACCGAGTCGGGATTGCATTCGACGGTGATCTCGGCGTCGCCAGCAAGGTCGACGGCGTCGAGGATGCGCGCCAGATGCTCCGCGGGGAGCATCGACGGAGTCCCCCCACCGAAGAAGACACTGCTGGCGGGAGGCACCGTGCCCGATTCCTTACGTTGGTCGAGATCACCGATGCAGGCCTCGACGTAGTCGTCGATCAGGTGCGGTCGGTCGGTCCACGTGGCGAAGTCGCAGTAGTCGCAGCGCACCTCACAGAAAGGGATGTGCACATACACGCCGAACGCCACGGCACGATCGTCGCGCGAACGGCCTCGCGCGAACGGCCTCGTGCATACGGCGTGGCGATATCGTGACGAACGTGGATCTCGACCTTCCCCCGAGGCACTCGCGGCCGCCGATTCACTCCGTCGTTTTCTCGACGAGATGCGGGGATCCGACGGGACTCCCCCGGCTGATGCCCTGTCACGACTCGCTGCGGCGGGGTACGTGGCACCTCACTGGCCGAAACCGTGGGGGCTCGACGCCTCGCCACCCGAACAGGTGGCGATCGACGCTCTCCTGCGGGATTCGGGAATTGCCCGTCCCGTGAACCCGATCGGACTCGGGTGGGCGGGCCCCACGCTGCTCGTGGCGGGAACCGAGGAGCAACGCCGGCGATGGCTCCCGGGAATCCTCGACGGCACCGAGCTCTGGTGCCAACTCTTCAGCGAACCCGGTGCCGGCAGCGACCTCGCCTCGCTCTCGACACGGGCCGAGCGCGATGGCGACACGTTCGTCGTCAACGGGCAGAAGATCTGGACCACCTACGCGGAGGGCGCCCGTTTCGGGATCCTTCTCGCGCGCACCGATCCTGATGCCACCAAACACCAGGGGATCTCGTACTTCGTCCTCGACATGTCCACCCCCGGCATCGAAAGACGCCCGATTCGACAGATGACCGGTGGGGCGGACTTCAACGAGGTGTTCTTCACCGACGTGCGGATCCCCGCCGATCACCTCGTCGGGGAGGAACACAACGGGTGGCGCCTCGCCAAGGTCACGCTCGGGAACGAACGCGTCTCACTCTCGGGTGAAGGTGCGCTCTGGGGCATGGGCCCCACGGCCCACGACCTCCTCGACGTCGTGCGCGCCCACGGCGGCGTCGGCGACGCCACGATCCGTCAGCAACTCGCCGACCTCTACATCGAAGCGGAGGTGCTGCGCCTCATCCGGCTACGCACCGTGTCGGCGCAGATGCGCGGGCTCGAACCCGGTCCGGAGGCATCAGTGCGCAAGGCGATCTCGGACGAGCACGGCCAGAAGGTCTTCGCCGCCGCGCTCGCGCTCGCGGGCACGTACGGCATGCTGCTCGACGCCGGACCGTTCGCCGACCCGGGAACACTGTGGACGGCGGGATTCCTGTTCTCGCCGGCGCTCACGATCGGAGGAGGAACCGCCGAGGTCCAGCGCAACATCATCGGGGAACGGGTTCTCGGTCTGCCCCGCGACGCCTCAGGCTGAGATCACGCGCGGCCCCCGACCTCCGGCGTGCTCTCGGATCATTCCTCCAGCCGGAGTGCCGCCACGAACGCCTCCTGGGGAACTTCGACACTCCCCACCTGTTTCATGCGCCGCTTCCCCTCCTTCTGACGCTCGAGGAGCTTGCGCTTGCGTGTCACGTCACCGCCGTAGCACTTGGCGATCACGTCCTTGCGCTTCGCCTTGACGGTCTCGCGGGCGATGATCCGACCGCCGATGGCCGCCTGGATGGGAACGTCGAACAGCTGGCGCGGGATGAGCTCCCGGAGCTTGTCGGTCATCCGGCGCCCGTACTCGTACGAACGGTCGCGGTGGACGATGGCAGAGAACGCATCGACAGGCACGCCGTTGAGAAGGATGTCGACCTTCGTGAGATCCGAGCGTCGGTAGCCGGAGGGCTCGTAGTCGAGCGACGCGTAGCCCCGCGTGCGCGACTTCATCCGATCGAAGAAGTCGAGGACGATCTCGGCGAGCGGCATCAGGTAGACCAACTCGACCCGGTTCTCGGAGAGGTATTCCATCTGTTTCATCTCGCCACGTCGGCTCTGGCACAGATCCATCAGCGGACCGACGTAATCCGACGGGGTCAGAATCGTGACGCGGACGAAGGGCTCCTCCACCGACTCGATCTCACTGCCCGACGGAAGAGCCGACGGGTTGTCGACGACCTCGACACCTCCGCCACGTGTGTTCGCTCGGTACTCGACGTTGGGTGCCGTCGTGACGAGCTCGAGCCCGTATTCGCGTTCCAAGCGCTCGCGCACGATTTCCATGTGCAACAGCCCCAGAAATCCGCAGCGGAACCCGAAACCGAGCGCACTCGAGGTCTCGGGCTCGTAGGTGAAAGAGGAGTCGTTGAGTTGGAGCTTCTCGAGCGCCTCACGCAGATCCGCGTAGGCGTCGCCCTCGACCGGATACAGGCCGCAGAACACCATGGCGAGTGGGTCGCGGTAGCCCTCCAACGCCTCGGCCGGACGAGCCGGTGTCGTGACGGTTTCACCCACGCGCGCCTGCCCGACGTCCTTGATCCCGGCGATCAGGTACCCCACCTCTCCCGGGCCGAGCTCCGCGGTGGGCACCTGATCGGGTTCACGCGAACCGATCTCCTCCGCGACGTGATCCTCTCCGGTCTGCACAAAGCGCAGCGCGTCACCCGAGCGCATGACGCCATCCATCACCCGCACGGCGCTCACGACACCGCGGTACGCGTCGTAGTGGGAATCGAAGATCAGTGCGCGCAACGGTGCGTTCTCGTCACCCGTGGGCGGTGGTACACGTTCCACGATCGCATCGAGGAGCTCGTGGACACCTTCACCGGTCTTCGCCGAGATGCGAAGAACCTCGTCGGCACCGATTCCGAGTATCCGTTCGATCTCCCCCGACACCCGGTCAGGATCGGCGGCCGGCAGGTCGATCTTGTTGACGGCCGCCACCACCGACAGGTCGTTCTCGACCGCCAGATAGGTGTTGGCCAGCGTCTGGGCCTCGATGCCCTGCGATGCGTCGACGAGAAGGAGCGCCCCCTCGCAGGCTGCGAGGCTGCGCGACACCTCGTAGCCGAAATCGACGTGACCCGGCGTGTCGATCAACTGGAGGACGTGATCTCCGTACGACAGCCGGACGTTCTGGGCCTTGATCGTGATACCCCGCTCACGCTCCAGATCCATCGAGTCGAGATACTGCGCCCGCATCTGGCGTGCGTCGACGGCGCCGCAGATCTCCAGCATCCGGTCTGCGAGCGTGCTCTTGCCGTGATCGACGTGGCTGATGATCGAAAAGGCGCGCAGGCGCTCGAGCGGGATCACGGTGCTCCGCAGCGGGGTCGGGACGGTGCCGGTTCTGCCGGTTCTGCCAGTTCTGCCCGTTCTGCCCGTTGGGCCGGTGGCGGACAGCACTGTTACCCTACCGGGGCTTCCCGTCACTCTCGGAGCCAGTCCTCCCCCGGAGCCTCAACGCGCATGGCGAACATCAAGAGTCAGATCAAGCGGAACCGTCAGAACGAGAAGGCGCGCCAGCGCAACATGGCTGCGCGCTCCGAAGTGAAGACGGCGACGAAGCGCGCCGAGGAAACCGGGACAGACGAGGACACGCGGGCGGCCCAGAAGACCATCGGGAAGTCGGCCGCCAAGGGCCGCGTCCACAAGAACCAGGCCGCTCGGCGCACCTCGCGCCTCATGAAGCGCGCGGCGAAGTCTTCCTAGCCCCGGTCCGTCCTCCTCGGCCGGAGCCGCGGGAGAGGCCCGCCAGGCGGGCGACGAGCAGTTCCATGACGAGTTCGGCATCGAGTCCCGTTCCACCGCGCACGTCGATGTCGGCGTCGGCCAGGAGGTCGATCGCTCGTCGGATCCGATCCGAACCGAGCGCCCGGGCCTGCGCGAGAGACTTCTTGGCGGGATAGGGCTTCACCTTTCGACCGGTGAGTTCGGTCAGCGCCTGGGCAGCGTCCTTCTCATTGGTGATCGTCACATCGTCGAGTCGGAGCAGACGGCGGTAGTAGTTGTGCAACATCGCCATGACCTGAAGGGGATGCATCGCCTTGCCGCTTCTCGCGTCGGCGGTACCGAGCAGACCACGTAGTCGCTCCACGGCACCCGCCACGTCGCCGGCGTCCAGAGCGTTGTTCAACTCGTAGGCGGGGCGTGAGCCCGCCTCTCCGAGATACGGGTCGACGTCGTCGACATCGAGCGGAGTCGAGCCGTCGGACGCGGCGCGCAGCACCTGCACGAGCTCGGGGACGCGTGCCGCATCCTCGCCGAGGTGCTCACTGATGCGCTTCCGTGCGGCGCCGGTGATCTCCACGCCAACAGTCGCGCTGAGATCGCTGAGCTGGTCGGCGGCCTCGGCCGCCCTCACCGTGACCTTCTCTCCGTCGGCCTTCTCGACCGCCTTACCCAACGCCGGTGGCGGCGCACCGCCGCCGCCTACGAGGACCAGTTCGGTCGTGTCGAGCGGATCAGCGAGGAACTCGAGGAGCGGGGCGACCTCGTCCTTTGTGAGTGCACCGACGTCGCGTACGACAACGATCCGCGCCGTGGTGCCGAACGGTGGGCTCGAGGCCGCCGAGGCTGCGGTCGCTGCAGCACGTCGACGGTCCTCACTGGGAGCGTCCTTGTCGGGGATCGTGATCTCCTCCACGGCGAGACTCCGATCGTCGTCGCCGACGAGCTGCTCCACGAGTTCGTGTGCGCGATCGTCACGAGCGCGTCCGTCTCCGAGAACCAGATGCGCGCTCACAGGATCGTTCCGCCAGTCGTTCCGCCGGGAATGGTGCTGTCGCCAACACCCGACTCGAGCGCCGTCTCGATGAGGGTCTCGGTCATCCGCGCGACCCGTACGGAGCCGCGGACGTCATGGACCCGCACGATTCGACACCCCCGGTGGATCCCGTAAGCCACGCAGGCCAGAGATGCATCCCGTCGGTCTTCCAGCTCCAGGTCGAGCAGGTCACCGAGAAACCGCTTGTTCGAGGCCGACAGGAACACGGGATGCCCGAGCGTGGCGAACGCCGCGTGCTCGCGGAGTAGCACCGCACTCTGAGCCGGCGTCTTGCCGAGATCGAGACCGGCATCGAGCATGATCTGCTCGGGCTTCAGCCCGGCGGTCGTGGCCGAACGCGCCCGATCGGTGAGGAAGGCCGCAACCTCGCCCACGAGGTCGTCGTAGTGAGGATCGGGATCGGGAACCCGTGGCTGCAGCCGAATATGGGTGGCCACGACGGATGCGCCGTGTCGCACCGCAGTGTCGAGGTAGTCGGGATCGGCGAACCCGCTGATGTCGTTGCCGATCACCGCCCCCTCCCTGCAGGACTCCTCGAGCACGGACGCGCGCCAGGTGTCGATCGACAGCGGGAGGTCGAAGCGCTCGTGCAGCGCACTGATCGCCGGGATGACCCGGTCGAGCTCTTCGGCTTCACTCACCTCCGGGCCGGGGCCCGCCTTGACGCCTCCGACGTCGAGAATGTCGGCGCCCTCCTCGACGAGGCACCCGGCACGATCGACGAGGCGGTCGAGTTCGAAGGTCTCGCCACGGTCGTAGAAGGAGTCGGGCGTACGGTTGAGGATCCCCATGACGAGGGTTCGCGTCGTGATGTCGAAACGGCGCTCACCGAGAAGCAGGGTGGTCGGCACCACGCTCGTCGGCAGGGTGCCGGCCGAGCATGACGTCGAGGGAGACGTCGAGGAGACATCGAGGAAGACGTCGAGGAAGCCATCGGCGGCGAGCCTACCGTCGCCCCTTCCGGCTTCCTCCGCCCTTCCGATCTCCCTCCAGGCCTCGGGCCCGTCGCACGCGGTGCGCCGCACCCACCCCCGCGGTGGCAGCGAGAAGTGCCCAGCCGCCGCGGGGATCGATCTCCGCAGGGAACTGGGCAGCGAGGCGGGCGACGGTCTCGATCCACCACGCTCCCCACAGGGTCGGCATCCGGATCACGGCGCCGACGATCGGCACCCATTCTCCGAGGAGGACGTCAGCGACCCCGGCGGCCAGCCCGGCCGTGGTGAGAGGGCCGGCCACCGGGACTGAGAGCAGGTTGGCCGGGACCGACACGAGCGGGACCGCCCCGAAGACAGGGAGGAGTACGGGCGTGACGCCGATCTGCGCGGCGATCGTGACGCCGAGCGGAAGGGTCACGAGAGACGGACCGGGTAGTCGCGCCGCAATCGGGGCTGCCAGACCCACGATGCCGACGCTCGCACCGACCGACAGAAGGAAAGCGACCGAGAAGACGAGGAATGGATCGAGGAGAACCAGAACCGCGACGGCGTAACCCAGTGCGCGCGAAGCCGACACAGGTCGACCCAGGAGCACACCGGCAAGCGAACAGGCGGCCATTGTGGAGGCGCGCAGCACCGAGGGCTCGAAACGGGTCATGGCCGCGAACACCGCGAGGATCAGGAGTGCTGCCGGGACGCGGCCGGTCGAACCGAGCCGTCTCAGAAGGGGCATCGCCAGCGCGAGGACGAAGGCGACGTTGGATCCCGACACGGCGAGCAGGTGCGTCAGACCGGCGTGACGGAAGTCGTCGAGCAGGGGCTCCGGAATGGATCGCCGGTCACCCAGCAAAAACCCGGCGACGAGCCCACGTTCGGGATCGGGAAGTGGGTCGAGACCCCGGAGGAGTGCGGCTCGCGTGGGATTGGCGAGGCGCAACAGTGGCGACGACGGACCTTCGAAGTCGACGAGGTCGAGCGCGGCGAGACGGCCGACGGCGTGGTGACGTCGGTATCGCAGGTCGTAGCCCGACAGCGGAGCCAGCCAACCGGTCAGCTCCACATGGTCGCCCGCTTCCAGTTGGGCGAGACGCCCGGCCGTGGGCGGACCGGCCTCCACGAACAGGTGGCGCCCTCCCCCGCTGCGCCAGGGAGGCATCACCGACCCGTCGGGCTCCCAGGACGCATCGGGGTCTCCCGACGGCCGGAATCGCTCGGCCCGGATCACCACGCGCGTCGAGAAACGCCGGGCATCGGGATCTCCCACCAGGGTTCCCTCGACCGCGACATCGCTGCGTTCTTCGACAGCCGACGCGAACGGAGAGTGTTCGAGACCGTCGAGGGCACGCTGGGACGCTGCCCCGCCGAGAAGGAGCGCCACCACGAGCACCGCGACCCCGCGCGCCGGTCGAGGCGCCACGAACGCCACGGCGGCCACAACGAGCGCCCCGAGAAGGGCAGCGTGGCCTGACCCTGCGCCGAGGTGGTCCCCGAGCCACGCTCCGCCGGCCACAGCGGCCGCGAGCAGGACGGGGAAGACCTCGATCCCCGGCGTCGACAGCGCGCCGCGCACCGAATCCGGTCGCGCGGGGGTCCGCTCGACGGTCGATTCACGCCGTGCCGGCGTCGTCACACGACGACTCGGTCCTTGAGGTCCTCGAACCGTTTCTCACCAATGCCGCGCACATCACGGAGTTCGTTGACGGATCGGAAACCCCCGCGCGATTCGCGCTCGTCGATGATCGCCTCGGCGAGCACCGGCCCGATCCCCGGAAGCGACTCGAGCTCCTCGGTGGTGGCCGTGTTCAGGTCGATGGGCGCACCGTCGTCGCTCTCGCCCCCTCCTGGTGACGATCCTGCCCCACTCGTCACACCGGTCGGATCGCCGACCTCGGGAGGATCGCCCCGGCGCGCGACCAGGATTCTCTGTCCGTCCTCCAACACTGCCGCGAGGTTGAGACGGTCGAGATCGGCGTCGGCCACGCCTCCTCCCGCTGCGTCCACGGCGTCGGCCACGCGGGAACCTGCCGACAGCCGGACCACGCCCGGCTTCCCCACAGCCCCTGCCACGTGGACGACGATCTCTCCCGTCGGAGAGGCGCCCGGCTCTGATCCTGCGTCGCCGATGCCCCCCTCGGTGCCGGAGGCGTCGACTCCGGCTGTCGGGGCGTCGCCCGGCAGCGTGGTGTCGGGCGCCTCACCCGCGACAGCGGATCCGTCGCGCGTGTCGGCCTCGGAGGTCGGTCCGCTGCCCGCGCGGTACCAGAACACACCGGCTGCCACGGCCACCACCAGGAGGACCACGGCCGCCGTGCGCGGATCGGCGGCGACGTCGCGCAGACGATCACCCAGGGTCGGGACGAAGGCGGGCCCCTGCCCGGGCGACACGAGAGCCTGGGGAGCCTCGCGGACCTCAGGACGACCGGTGGCATCGGGACCACGGTCGGGTTCGGGGCGCATCTGTTCTGGCACTGTTCCTCCACGGGCGCGCGGCTCACGGGGAGGAAGAGGAGAAGCGATCCGGAAACTAGCAGCGACGCCGAGGTGCCGAAAGGCCCCCTGGCCGGAATTCGGGGTGACCCCAGGTTCAGTGGCCGGAGAGGTTCCGAGCTTCGATCTCGAAGGGAATCGCCCGGTACGCCGCGTCGTGATCCAGACCGGCACGGCGCCCGCGGATGTAGTCGGCCAGGTAGCGGCGCAGGAACCCGACGATTCCCTGCTCCCGCCACTGGCGGACGTGCACCAGCTCGTGGGCGACGAGCGGTCTGTCGTCGACCAGTTCGCGCCGGATCACGATCCACCGCCCCAGCGTCGTGGCCGCGGTCTGAGGGAGCCACCAGCGGGTCGGGAGGAGTCGGCAGCGCTCACGGTCCTGCTCGGGGACGTGCGTGTGGCGGGCCTGTTCGGCCGGGCTCAGACGCAGGACGTGTCCGCCGGCTCCGGGTGCTCCCACAGGACCGAGTGTTCCACGCTCACAGCCCGTCGGATCCGACGGTCCCATGGGGAGTCAGCTCACGACGAAGTTGACCAGCTTGCCGGGAACGACGACGACGCGACGGACGGTGACATCGGACAGCAGGGCGTCGATGCGCTCGTCGGCCCGGGCGGCTGCCTCGAGCGTGTCGTCATCGGCACCGGCGGGTACCGACAGACGCGCCCGGACCTTGCCATTCACCTGCACGGGCACCTCGACCTCGTCCACGACGAGCAGCGCCGGATCGGCCTCGGGGAAGGGATCGCGCGCGAGCGGCGCCGGGTGTCCCGTACGCTCCCAGAGCTCCTCGGCGATGTGGGGGGCCAGAGGCGCCACCATCAGGAGAAGCGGAGTCACGACCTCGGCCGGGGCTGCTCCCGAATCACCCACGACCCGGGCCAGACGGTTGTTGAGCTCGAACAACCGCGCGATCGCCGTGTTGAACTGGAGATCACCCATGTCGGTGCGCACCGCGTCGATCGTCCGGTGCAAGAGACCGCGCGTCTCCGGGTCGGCGGGTTCCTCGGTCACGATCGACGCGCCTGTCTCCTCGCTGATCACGTTGCGCCACAGCCGTTGCAGGAACCGGTGCACGCCGATGATGTCGGACGTCTGCCACGGCCTGCTGGCATCGAGCGGCCCCGTCGACATCTCGTACAGCCGCAACGTGTCGGCGCCGTACTCCGCATAGATGTCGTCGGGAGCCACGGCGTTGCGCAGGCTCTTGCCCATCTTGCCGAATTCACGCGTGACCGGTTCCCCCTTGTGGAGGTACCGACCGCCCTCCTCGACGACCTCGGACGCGTCGACGTACACACCGCGGTCGTCGCGGTACGCCGCGGCGAGGATGTAGCCCTGGTTGAACAGCCGGGCGAAGGGCTCGGGAGTGGACACGTGCCCGAGATCGAAGAGCACCTTGTGCCAGAAACGCGCGTAGAGGAGATGGAGGACGGCGTGCTCGACGCCGCCGACGTACAGGTCGACGCCTCCCGAGGCGCGCTCACCCTGCATCCAGTACTTCTCCACATCGGGAGCGACGGGCTCGGCGTCGTTGTCGGGATCGAGGTACCGCAGGTAGTACCAGCACGAGCCCGCCCACTGGGGCATCGTGTTCAGCTCACGGCGATACGTCTTCGGGCCGTCGCCGAGGTCGAGCTCGACGGTCGACCATTCCTCGGCCCGCGCCAAGGGCGGTTCGGGAAGCGTGTCCTCGTCGTCGGCCACGATCCGCGGCTCGAAGTCGTGGATCTCGGGGAGCTCCACGGGCAACGACGCGTCGGGTAGGGCGTGCGGGTGGCCGTCCTCGTCATAGACGATCGGGAAGGGCTCCCCCCAGTATCTCTGCCGGCTGAACAGCCAGTCGCGCAGCTTGTAGGTGATCGTGGATCGGCCACGGCCGGAGCTGTCGAGCCACGCGGTGATCCGCTCGATGGCGGCGTCGACGGCGAGACCATCGAGCGAGACCTCGTCGTTCGCCGAGCGGACCGCGACCCCGTCGCCCGTGTAAGCCTCGGGCCAGGCGGAGGCTTCGGCACCGGGCTCCATGCCACGCTCTCTGTACCAGTCGTCGGGAGGTCCGATGACACCGACGACGGGAAGCCCGAATTCCCCGGCGAACTCGAAGTCGCGTTGATCGTGCGCGGGCACCGCCATGATGGCCCCGGTGCCATACCCCATGAGGACGTAGTCGGCCACGAAGATCGGGATGTGCTCACCGGTCGTGGGGTTGACGGCAAACGCACCGGTGAACACGCCGGTCTTCTCGCGACCCTCGCTCTGACGCTCGAGTTCCGACTTGCTCGCGGCGAATGTGCGGTAGCGCTTCACGGCCTCGGTCGGTTCGACGTCGGCGCCGAACAGACCTCGCCACTCGGCGGGACCACTGGCCGCCTTCTCGTCGCCACCCGGCCACTGGTTGGGAACGATCGTGTCGAGAACGGGGTGCTCGGGAGCAACGACCATGTAGGTCGCGCCGAACAGCGTGTCGGGCCGGGTCGTGAAGACGGTCAACTCCACGCCTTCGTGTCCCTCGACGGCGAAATGGACGTCGGCGCCGGTGCTCCGCCCGATCCAGTTCCGCTGCATGAGCTTGATGGACTCGGGCCAGTCGAGCAGGTCGAGATCGCCGAGCAGCCGGTCGGCGTATGCCGTGATGCGAAGCATCCATTGACGCATCGGACGCCGGAACACCGGATGGTCTCCGCGTTCACTGCGCCCTTCGGCGGTGACCTCTTCGTTGGCGAGCACCGTCCCCAGCGCGGGACACCAGTTCACCGGCTGTTCATCGAGGTACGCCAGGCGGTGCGCATCCGTGACACGACGACGGGCCTCGCTGTCGAGGTCCGCCCACGGCGCACCACCGGGATTCGTACTCTCGTCGGGCACACGCGCTCCGGACTCGAACTCCTCCACGAGCTCGGAGATCGGCCGGGCACGTTCCGCCTCGGTGTCCCACCAGGACCCGAAGATCTGGAGGAAGATCCACTGCGTCCAGCGGTAGTAGCCGACATCGGTGGTCGCCACGCTGCGACGTTCATCGTGACCGAGGCCGAGGCGACGAAGCTGCCGGCGCATGGTGGCGATGTTCTCGTCGGTCGTCTCACGGGGATGCCGGCCGGTCTGCACCGCGTACTGTTCGGCCGGAAGCCCGAATGCGTCGTAACCCATGGCGTGAAGGACATTGCGCCCGCACATCCGCTGGAAGCGCGCGTAGGCGTCGGTGCCGATGTACCCGAGGGGGTGACCCACGTGGAGCCCTGCTCCGCTGGGATACGGGAACATGTCGAGGACGAACAGCTTGGGGGCCTCGGCCAGAGCCTCGAATCCTTCGCTCAGGGATCCCGAAGGATTGGGCGCCCAGAACGTGTGCTCGGACTCCCAGCGGTCCTGCCAGTGGCGCTCGATCGCAGCGGCGCGCGCCGCGTCGTAGCGGTGCGGGCGCCCGGGAGCGGACGAGTCCCCCGGCGATGAATCAGGGGAACGGAGTCGGGGGTGGCCACGCCGGGAGGCTACGCGCCCTCGGACCCCGGGCCGGGAACGAAATGGTCCCGCTGCTATCGTGGTGCGCCCCGGGGCTGTAGCTCAGCTGGAAGAGCGCCTGCATGGCATGCAGGAGGTCGTGGGTTCAAGTCCCATCAGCTCCACCGGTAGCGCTCTCACTGGCCTCGACTCCCTTTCCTCCACCCACCCTCTGACACAACACCTCCGACGACACACCTCCGAGAACAACGCTTCCACCCCTATGAGTGACACCGACCCGATCGCGCCGAACGACACCGGAACCGACGACGGCTCGATCGTCGCGCCCCGAAGGATCCGGGGACGCCACCTCGTGGGTATCACGGCCATCGTGGCGGTGGTGGTTGTCGTGGCCGCCTACTTCATCGGCTTCGCGACCACATCCGCCGACACCCGCTCGGAACGCGAGGAGCAGGTGCTCCAAGCGGCCGTCATGGGCCAGGCCGTGGAGTTCGGCGACTTCCTTCTGGACGAGCAGGCGAAGCTCGAGAAGGAGCGCGAGGACGATGAAGACGCCACCAAGGAGGAGAAGGAGCTCGCGAAGCAGATCGGCTACGACGACCTCCTCGAGGACTCGGCGGAGGCCTTCGCCGACGAGTCGGACCTGAACGTCGACGTCCATGAGATCAAGGACGACGACCCTGCACTGCCGAAGGGTGAAGGGGAGGAGCCGGGCAAGGAGATCGACGACAACGGTCTGGTGCAGGTCCAGATCGGCTTCACCGACGCCTGTCTGGACCTGAACGAGCTCGTGAAGTCCGGGCCGGCCTCGGATCTCGACGACGGTGCGCCGGTCACCTGGGTGACCGGCGGGGAGTGTGAGATCTGATGGCCAAGAAGAAATCGAAGAAGCGCCGCCGCTCGAGCGGCGGGCCCGCTGGCAAGCCGGGCTCGGCCACGAAGGCGCAGGCGGCCCAGCGCCAGAAGTCCCCGGGAGCCCAGAAGGGAACGAAAGGCGGCGCCAAGAAGAAGGCCGCGGCCAAGGGCTCCGACACGGCCGGCCGACGGAGCCTGGTCGACGTCGCGAAAGGCACCTCGCAGAGGCAGCGCGTCACGATCTCGGTGATCGTCGTCGTGCTGGCGGCCGTCGGCGGTTACTTCGGTGGGCACTCCAAGGCGTCCAACACGTTCCGCTACAGCTACGAGACGAACGCCATCGACGCCGTCGCCGACGGTGGAGACGCAGGCGAACCGGTCGAGGTCACGCTCGGCTCCGTCACGGGCGACAACGACCTCACGTTGTGCGTGACTCCCGACGACGAGAATCCGACGACGGGTGCCTGCTGAGCGGAGTCGCGGTCAGCTGACAGGAGCGTCCGCGGTGCCCACGACACGGGTGTCGACCACAGGAGCGTCGGCCCACAGGCGTTCGAGGTCGTAGAGATCGCGGGCGTCGGTGCCGAAGACGTGCACGACGATGTCGCCGAAGTCCACGAGCACCCACTCCAGGTCTTCGAGGCCCTCCACGCGGGGCGTCTCCCCCGCCCACGACTCCTTCATCCGCTTCTGGATCTCGTCGACGATCGTGCGGATCTGTCGCGTGTTCGTGCCACTGGTGATGACGAAGAAGTCGGCAATGCCGAGGATGTCACTCACGTCGATGACCACGGTGTCGACGCCACCCTTGTCGTCGGCGGCCGTGACGATGGTGGACGCTCGACGGATGACGCGTGAATCGTGGCGGGTCAGGGGAACTCCTCAGGTCGTGGGGCCGGAACCCTCGGTGAAACCGGCAATGGGTGATGTGTAGTCCGCGCCGATCACGACGGTCACATCGAGCGAACCGAGCTCCGGGTTCGCATGGCCTACGGGCACGCCACCGAGGGTGTCGGCGATCTCCCTGCGCGGCGTCGCGTTGCGAATCGCGGTGGTAGGCGACGGTGGTGGCACCGACACCGAAGCCGGGAATGTTCCCCGTGAGTGTCACTTCGGCGCCGAGCGGCACGATGACACCCGCGACCTCGGACGTCACACCCACGGCTCCCGTGCCGTTGCGAATCTCCACCCTGGGCCTGTCATCGTCCGGAGCAATCACCGCTCCCGGCATCGCCCGCTCCACCGCGGCGGGGACGTCGCTCTCACGGAGCCGGAAGCGCTCGTTGTCACCGCTGCCGACGGGTTCCACCGGCAGCGTGTCGACGTAGACATCTCCCGATGCTGCGTCGACGAGAGGCGCGAGGCCGGGGGAGGTGCCGGTGATTCCGTTGGCGACGTCGGGATCGGAAAAGGTGGTCATCAACCCCTCGAGCACGGCCTGGGCCGTGACGAGGTCGTCGAGTTCGCTTCCCTGGCCCGGAAGCAGCAGAAGGCGACCGGCGTCCTTGCCGCTCACGGTCTGCTCTCCTTCCGGGAATGAAGTCTGACCGTCCGGGACGTCGAGCGTGACGGGGGCCCGCAAACGGATGTCGACGGAGGGAACGGCCGCCAACATGGCCGAGAGATCGAGTGTCGGGAGCATCGTGGAGTCCCCCATGCGCACGCCGAGTGCATTCGCGACCGACAGGGGCAACAACCCGTCAGTCGTCCCCGGCTCGACGGGAACGTCGCCCAGAGGTCGGGGGCCGAGTGACGGAACTTCGACCTGGGTCTCGACCGGAACGAGAAGGATCGACGGGTCCCCCGCGGCGTCCTCGCCGACGAGGAACAACCGCGATGCCCGGTTGTCGGGGTCGACCGTTCCGATCAGCGTGGCAGACGTCTCCGTAGCCGGCGTCGGTACAGCGTCAGGGACATCCTTCGACGCCGGAGTGCCGCCGTCGCGCATGAGGAGCAGCGCTGCCACACCTCCGACGAGAGCGACGAACACGACGATCGCCGCCATGATCCAGCGACGGCGACGGCGCGCCCTGCGCATCTCGCGTCGACTCCGGCGGGGTGCCACATGGCAACCGGGGTCATCTGTGATTTCCGTGGCGACGATGACGGGGTCGGAAACCGACGGGGCAGCGTCGTCGCTTCGGTCGTCGCTGTCGACGAGTACCGTCCCCCGAGCGTCAGCCATCTGCCTCAGTCATCTGCCTCAGTCATCTGCCTCAGTCATCTGCCTCAGCCATCTGCCTCAGCCGTCCCCTCACCCGTTGCGCGCAGTGTAGAGGTGACGCTCGCGGATCTCGCGTACCACCGCAGCAGGGACGAGGCCATCGACGGGTCGGCCGGAGAGAAGGCGTTCGCGTACATCGCTCGAGGAGATCTCGAGACGGGGGACGGCCACAGTTTCGACGCGATGCTTCAGCTTCGGTGGTACTCCTGTTTCGCCGCGGTCGAAGACCGCGATCGTTGCGAGATCCCAGAGGTCGTCGCTGCGGTGCCACGACGACAGCCCCCGGGCGACATCGGCGCCGACCAGCAGGGTGAGCGCGCGCTCGGGCTGCGTGAGCTGCTCGAGGGTGTCGACCGTGTAGCTGGGGCCCCGGCGGACGACCTCGATGTCGGATGCCTCGAGGCCGGCAATCCCCGAGACCGCCACCTCGACCAGCGCGAGGCGGTCGGCGGCCGGCGCATCGACGACTCCCGTCTTCTGCCACGGTTCACCGGCGGGAAGGAGGAGAACCGTGTCGAGCTCGAGAGCCGCCCGGGCCTCGGACGCTGCGGCGAGATGGCCGTTGTGCACGGGATCGAAGGTGCCGCCGAATATCCCGAGACGCTCAGGCCCGTTCGATGCCGACCTGTTCACGGTGCCGACCTGTTCACGGTGCCGACCTGTTCACGATGCGGAAACACGGGTCGACGACCGGTCCTCTACGATCAGGCCGTGCCTCCCACACCCGGCGACGAGCCTGTTCACGTTCTGCTGCACGTGAAACTGCCGGACCGCCCCGGCGGGCTCGGCCTCGTGGCGTCGCGCATCGGCGCGATGCGCGGCGACATCGTCGACGTGACCGTGCTCGACCACCGAGCCGACTCCGCCGTCGACCAGCTCATCGTGCGCCTGCGGTCGTCCGATCACCTCCGAATGGTCGTTCGTGAGGTGGAGGAGGTCGACGGCGTGAGTGTCGAGGCGGCCCGTATCATCGCCGAGCCCCACGATCCCGGCGCCGAGAGCCTGAGCCTCGTGGCGTCGCTCCTCGAGGCGCACAACGTCAGCGAGCTCCACCGCATCTTCACCCGCGGCGTGTGTCGCCGCTTCGTGGCCGACTGGGCCGTCCTGACAGCCGACAACACCGTGGTGGCGTCGGCGGGTTATGCACCGCCGCTGTCCGAGCTCCCCGATCTCACGACGCACGGGAACGGGAAACACGACGCCGGCGACGAGAAGGGCACAGCTGACGAAACCGTGGCTCATGCCCACCTGCCCCAACACAACGCCGAGGTCCTGGTGGGCCGACGGGACCACCCCTTCTTCCCGCGCGAGCGGGCGATCCTGCGCTCGCTCAGCCGCGTGACCGACGCTGTCTGGTCGCACCAGCACAACACCCCCTAGGCAGCTCACGCGGCACGTCACGCGGCACGTCACGCGGCACGTCACGTGTCGATGACCGCGGTGACGAACCGCTCGAGTTGGCGGAGATTCCGGCACTCGTAGACGCCGTCGCAGTGGGGCGCGTACTCACCGATCACCGAGTCGCCGCTGTTCCAGTAGCCCTTCGGCTCCGGATTCAACCAGTAGACGTGGCGACCACGCTTCCGCAGGTCTTCCAGCACCCACGCCTGAGGTGCGTGGTAGTTGTTGCGGGCGTCGCCGAGAACGAGCACGGAGGACTTGGGTGTGACCTCTCGGGCGTGACGCTCATGGAAGATCTCCAGGGCGTGCCCGTAGTCGGAATGCCCGTCGACCCAGACGACATCAGCTTCGGCGTTGACTCGCTGCACCGCATCCGCGACATCGTCGGATTCCTCGAAGAAGTGTGTGACCTCGTCGATTCCGTCGATGAAGACCCAGGAGCGCACCCGTGAGAACTGGCTCGCCATCGCGTGGATGAACTGGAGCGTGAAACGGGCGAAGCTGGCCACGGATCCCGAGATGTCGGCGACGACCATGATTTCGGGCTTGGACGGTCGGGGGTTGCGGAACTTCGGCTCGGCGGGGACTCCTCCGTACGACAGTGAGTGCCGCACGGTCGAGCGGAAGTCGAGGTGGCCCCGGTTGCGCCGTTTCCGCCGCTGGGCCAGGCGTGCCGCGAGTGCGCGGTGAGCGGGTAGATCGCGCGCTGGAGCGCCAGCATCTCGACCCGCGTCGCGTGCATGAAATCGGCATCTTCGGGAAGCGGCTTGCGTAGCGTTCGCGCCATCGCCTCGGGACCGCGATCCGCGACCAGCCGACGACGGATCTCCTCCTCGACCAGTTCACGAAGCGTGGAGATCCTGCGCTCGGACTCCTCGCGGGCCAGACGCTCCTCGAGTGGATCGGGCTCAGCGTCGGCGTCGTCCTGCTCCTGCGCCAACAACTTCTCGAGGAGATCGTCGACGTCGAGCTGTCGGAGCGTGCGGTACAGGTAGTAGGTACCTCCGACGGGCCTGCCGGGCTCCATCCCCGCGAACCTGCTGACAGCTCGCGCGGCGAGCGCTCGAAGCTGCTCCCGGTCCATAGCTCCGAGCGCGGCGAGCATCAGCTCACGAAGCTCCTCGTCACTCATCTGATCGCCGCCGGCACCGCCCGAGCTGGCACCACCGGAGGCGGTCTGCTCGGCCTCGTCGTCGCCGATCACGTCGTCGGGCCCGAGAAGTGAGAAGTAGACGTCGAAGACCGTGTCGAAGGCGGGTTGGTGACGGTGGTGCTTGATGAGCGTCGCACCGAGGACAGCTCGGAACGTGTCGCGGTCTTCGAGACTGACGTGGCGCACCGCCTCCATGGCGTCGAGGTTCTCGGTCATCGACACGGGAAGGCCGGCGGCGCGGAGTTCGTGGACGAACCCCTGGAGCACGTCGAGCATCACGGCGTCACCGTCGAGCGGGACGCCTCGGGGGCGAAGGTCGGGAAACCGATAGGAGCGCAGGCTCAGCCGCCCGTGTGATCCACACCCAACGGGTTCTTCGCCCCGACACCCAGCTCCTTTTCCGCCTTGGTGATGTCGGACTGGTACTTGAGGAGCACGTGCAGGGTGTCCTCGAGAACCGCTGCGTCGATCTCGTGGCGTCCGAGGAACAACAGCGTTCGCGCCCAGTCGATCGTCTCCGAGATGGACGGTGCCTTCTTCAGGTCGAGCGAGCGCACTGACCGAACCACCGCCGCCACCTGCTGCGCGAGCTCCTCGTCGATCTCGGGCACCCGAATACGCACGATCTCACGCTCCCGGTCGAGATCGGGATAGTCGACGTGGAGGTAAAGACACCGTCGTTTGAGAGCCTCGGAGAGCTCGCGGGTGTTGTTGGATGTGAGAAACACCGCGGGGCGTTGTGTGCCCTTGACGGTTCCCAGCTCGGGAATCGACACCTGGAAGTCGGAGAGGACCTCGAGCAGCAGCGCCTCGGTCTCGACCTCGACGCGGTCGACCTCGTCGATGAGCAGAACGACCGGCTCCTCGGAGCGGATCGCCTCGAGCAGCGGACGGGTGAGGAGGAACTGTTCGGAGAAGATGTCGGACTCGACGTCGGCCCACGACGTCTCGTGCTCCCGGTCGGCCTGGATCCGAAGGAGCTGCTTCTTGTAGTTCCACTCGTAGAGGGCCTTCGACTCGTCAAGGCCCTCGTAGCACTGCAGGCGGATCAATCGTGACCCCGACACGGTGGCGACCGCCTTGGCGAGCTCGGTCTTCCCGACGCCGGCGGGGCCCTCGACGAGAACCGGCTTTCCGAGCCGCTCGGCCAGGTACACAACGCCCGCGATGCTCGATTCGGCGAGGTAGTCAGCGTCGCGCAGGCGCGTGATGACGTCGTCGACGGAGTCGAAATGCTCCCGAGCTCGGTCTTCGCTCACTCCCGGACCTGCCCGTCGCCCCACACGAGATACTTCGTGGTCGTGAGCTCGCGCAGCCCCATCGGGCCCCGCGCGTGGAGCTTCTGAGTGGAGATCCCGATCTCGGCGCCGAGCCCGAACATCTCTCCGTCGACGAAACGCGTCGACGCGTTGACCACGACGGCTGCCGCGTCGACGCGGTCGGTGAACTGCCGGGCAGCCGCCAGATCGCGGGTGACGATGGCCTCCGAATGGCCCGATCCGTGACGGTTGATGTGCTCGACGGCTGCGTCGAGCGTCGGGACCACGGCCACGGAGATCTTGAGGTCGAGGAACTCGCGGCTGAAGTCGTCGTCCGTGGCCACCCCCATCGACCCGACGAGCCCACGGGCTCTGTCGTCACCCACGAGCTCGACACCCTTGTCACCGAGGACGGCGGCGATCTTCGGAAGGAACTCATCGGCGACCGCTTCGTGCACGATCAGCGACTCAGCCGCATTGCACACGCTCGTCCGCTGGGTCTTGGCGTTGACCACGATGCTCTCCGCCATGGCGAGGTCGGCCCCGGCATCGACGTACACCTGGCAGTTGCCGTCGCCGTCGATGATCACCGGCACGGTGGCGTTCTCTGCGATGGACGCGATCAGTGACGGGCCACCGCGGGGGATGAGACAGTCGACGTAGCGATCGAGTTGCATGACGGCGGCGGCAGTCTCGTGCGCCGTGTCCTCCACGAGCAGGACGGAATCCTCGGGCAGCCCCGCCTTCGATGCCGCGGACCGCAGGACGTTCGCCACGGCCACGTTGGAGCGCAACGCGGTGGAGGATCCCCGCAGCAGAGCGGCGTTGCCCGACTTGAGGCACAGGCCGGCCGCGTCACTCGTGACGTTCGGCCTGTTCTCGTAGATGATCGCGATGACGCCGAGCGGCACACGGACCGACTCGATGATCAAACCGTTGGCGCGTCTCGTCCCCCGACGATCTCGCCGACCGGGTCTTCGAGTGACGCGACGGTTCTCAGACCGTCGGCCATCGCCTCGAGACGGCCCTCGTCGAGCCGGAGCCGGTCGAGTGGGGCGTCATCGACGCCCGTCGACCGGGCGGACTCGAGATCAGCGATGTTCGCCTCGAGAATTTCCGGTGTGCGCTCAGACAGGAGATCGGCGGCGATGCCGAGCGCCGAGTTCTTGGCGTCGGTGTCGGCCAGGGCGAGGGTCCGCGAAGCGGCGCGCACGCGACGGCCGAGATCAACGACAGCGGAAGGCAGCGCGGGCATCAGCCCATGTTACTTCGTGGCACTTTTCGCGCTTCGGGAGATAGCGGTCAGGGAAACACTACGAGGTCGTCGCGGTGCACGACGGCAGCACTCCGGCCCTCCCCCAGTTCATCGGTCCGCCGACCCGCGATCTCAGCCAGGTCTCGTGACGCATACCGCACGAGCCCCTTCGCGAAGGGGCGGCCGGCCGGATCCACGATCTCGACAGCGTCATCGACCTCGAAATCCCCGTCGACGCTCTTCACTCCCGCCGACAACAGCGAGCGTCCGCTCTCCACGAGCGCCTCACGCGCACCCTCGTCGACAACGATCCTTCCGGTCGCGCCGCGGGCGAACGCGATCCACAGCTTGCGACTCGGTAGCCGTCGTTCGTGAGGATGCACGACGGTGCCCGAAGGGCTTCCATCGAGCACGTTCTTCACGGCACCCGGCGTGTCGGCCGCCGTGATGACAACCTGGACACCCGACCATGACGCGATCTTGGCGGCCGCCAGCTTGGAGGCCATCCCGCCGCTCCCCCGCTCGGTTCCCGAACCCCCGCCACGGCCTCGAGTGCCTCGTCGACCTCCACGATCTCCTCGATGAGCGAGGCCTCGGCATCGATACGGGGATCGGCGGTGAAGAGGCCGGGCGTATCGGTCAGCAGAACGAGCGACTCGGCGTCGACGAGGTGGGCGACGAGCGCGGCCAGTCGGTCGTTGTCGCCATAACGGATCTCGTCGTCGGCCACCGTGTCGTTCTCGTTCACGACGGGGAGTACGCCGAGATCGAGAAGGCGACGCAACGTAGAGCGGGCATGGAGATACTGGGTGCGGTGGCCGAAGTCGAAGGGCGTGAGGAGCACCTGACCGGCCACGACACCGGAGGAGCCGAGGAGCGCGCTGATGCGCTCCATCAGACGGGGCTGTCCGACCGCCGCCACGGCCTGGAGCTCACCGACATCGGACGGGCGCTCCGTCATGCCGAGAGCAGGCAACCCCGCGGAGATGGCCCCGGAGGTCACGAGGACGACGCGGTGTCCGGATCGGCGCGCGTCGACGAGGTCTGCGCACAGCTTCACCATGGCCCCGTCGTCGAGATCTCCGACGTCGTCGGTGATCGACGACGTACCCACCTTCACCACGACGGTGCTCACAACTGTGGCCCTGCCGACGTGCGGTACTCGAGTTCGACGGGTCCGATGCGGACGGTCTCGCCTTCCCGGACTCCCGCGCTCGAGAGCGCGCTCCACTCCCATACGACGGAATCGACCTTGCACGTAGTCGATCGCGTCGGGATTCGTGAGATCCGCCATCGCCACCACGCGCTCCGCCTTCCGTCCGCTGACCCGCAACGTACCGTCGTCGTCACGCGCGACGGAGAACCCCTCCTCCTCAGGGCGGTGCACGACGTATGCCGAACGTTCGGGCTCGGATCGCCTGGCTTCTTCGACCCTCGCGGCGATCGCCCCGAGCAGCGGATCGAGGCCGTCCCCGTGACGGCGGAGACGGCGAACCGTTCCGCGCCGCTGTCGAACGGAAACGTGGCGACATCGGTCTTGTTGCCGACGACGACGCGGGGGCGATCGAGGAGCTCGGGACGGTACCGGCGTAGCTCGTCGAGCAGGATCTCCTCCTGGCGGGATGGCTCGATGCCGCTCACCTCGGCCAGATCGAGAACGAGGACGAGCACGCGGGCTCTCTCGGTGTGGCGGAGGAACTCGTGTCCGAGGCCGCGGCCTTCAGCGGCACCCTCCACGATTCCCGGAATGTCTGCGAGAACGAACTCGTGCTCGTGAAACTTCACGACTCCGAGGTGCGGCTCGAGCGTGGTGAACGGGTAGGCGGCGATCTTCGGGCGCGCGGCACTGACCCGCGAGATCAACGTCGACTTCCCTGCGTTCGGGAATCCGACGAGTGCCGCATCAGCCAGGAGCCGGAGCTCCAGTTCGAGCCACGCCTCCTCCCCGTACTCTCCCTGCTCGGCGAAGCTCGGAACGCGCCGAGAGTTCGTGAGGAACCGGGCGTTGCCCGCTCCCCCGTGCCCACCGCGCGCCGCAGTGAACGTGTCGCCGTGGCTCACGAGGTCGGCGAGAAGGGCTCCGTCACGGTCGCGCACGGTGGTGCCCGGAGGTACAGCCACCTCGAGGTCCTCGCCGGCGGCGCCGCGCTTCTTCTTCCCCGCTCCGTGCGCGCCGGAAGCGGCACGGCGATGTGGATGGTCCCGGAAAGCCAGCAGCGAGGCGACGTTGCGGTCCGCGATCAGATGGACATCGCCGCCCTTGCCGCCGTCACCGCCGTCGGGGCCACCTCGGGGCGTGTGGGCCTCGCGACGGAACGACACCGACCCGGCTCCTCCGTCACCCCCGCGCACGTTGAGCTGTGCGCGGTCGACGAACTGTCCACGATGACCCCGGTCACGTCCCACCGACTCAAGGATACGAAGCCGGGTGTGGACTAGTTCGAGGAGTTGTTTAGATGATGTCGATGAGCTGACGACCGCGGCATGTGCCGAACTCGACAGTGCCATCGCGCTTGGCGAACAGCGTGTCGTCTTTACCCTTCCCGACGTTCTCGCCGGGATGAAAGCGCGTACCGCGTTGGCGCACCAGGATCGCCCCGGCCTGCACCTGCGAACCGCTGAACACCTTCACACCCAGTCGCTGTGCGGTGGAGTCGCGACCATTCCGTGAGGACGCTGCACCCTTCTTCTTCGACATCAGCCGTTCTCCCCATCGTTCGCTTCTTCGGCGGGCTTCTTCGCCGCAGGCTTCTTCGCCGCAGGCTTCTTCGCTGCGGGCTTCTTGGCGGGAGCCTTCTTCGCCGCAGGCTTCTTCGCTGCGGGCTTCTTGGCGGGAGCCTTCTTCGCCGCAGGCTTCTTCGCTGCGGGCTTCTTGGCGGGAGCCTTCTTCGCCGCAGGCTTCTTCGTCGCAGGCTTCTTCGCCGCGGGCTTCTCTGGTGCAGCCTTCTCCGGCGAAGCCTTCTCGGGCGAAGCCTTCTCGGCCGGGGTCTTGGCGGCCGTACCGCGGGGAACGTCGATCGATGTGATCTCGATGATGGAGAGATCCTGGCGATGACCCCAGCGTCGACGCTGGTTGCTCTTGTTCTTGTAGGTGAAACCCGTGATCTTCTCGCCGCGGGTGTCGCCGACCACGCGGGCCTTCACCGTCGAGCCCTCGAGATCCGAGGGCTTCGCCCTCACGCTGTCGCCGTCGACGACCATCAGGGGCGGAGCTCCAACTCGTCGCCGGGAACCCGCTCGACTTCCAGGGTCTGACCCTGCTCGACGCGGTACTGCTTACCGCCGGTTCGGATGACTGCGTACACGCGCGTTCGACCTCGGAGACGAAACCAATGGGCCTATCAGGATACTCCGCCCGAAGCCGAGGCGAGAACCCGAAGCGAGGATCAGGGGTGCAGGTATCCTGCCGGCGCCCGAGACGAGCAAGAGGGAACGGGTGTCTACGACAGCTAGCCCTCGAGAACCTCGTCGTCGAGGATGAAACCCCTGCCGTTGCAGACCTCACAGGTCTGAGAGAAGGCCTCCACGAGCCCCTCTGAGATCCGCTTTCTGGTCATCTCCACCAGCCCGAGCTCCGAGATCTCGAATGCCTGGGTTCGAGTCTTGTCGCGGGCCAGCGCCTCTTGGAACCGTTCGAGGACCTTGTCGCGGTTCTTCCGGATCTCCATGTCGATGAAGTCGATGACGATGATCCCTCCGATGTCGCGAAGGCGAAGCTGGCGGGCCACCTCCTCGGCGGCCTCCAAGTTGTTCTCGTACACCGTCTGCTCGAGATTCTTCGACCCCACGTTCTTGCCCGTGTTGACGTCGATCACCGTCAACGCCTCGGTGCGCTCGATGATGAGCGACCCTCCCGACGGAAGCCAGACCTTGCGGTCGAGGGCCTTGTGCAGCTGCTCATGAACGTGGTGGCGTTCGAACACCGGAAGTGATTCGTCGTCGTAGTACTCGACTCGGTCGGCCAGCTCGGGAGTAATGGCCGAGACGTAGTCGCGCACCTGCTCGTAGAGCTCGCGGTTGTCGATCACGACACCGCGGTACTCCCTGGTGAACTCCTCACGGATGATCCGCAGAGCCAGCGAGGGCTCCTGATAGACGACTCGTGGAGGCTTCGCTCCCTTGGCCACCTTCTGGATCTCGGCCCACTGAGCCTGGAGGCGTTCGACGTCCCGCCGCAGTTCATCGGGACTCGCACCTTCAGCCGCCGTGCGCACGATGAGACCGGCGTCCTTGGGGCGAACGTCATCGAGAACCCGTCGCAGACGCTTACGCTCCTGTTCGGGCAGTCTCTTCGAGATCCCGTACGTGTCGCGCTGTCCGGGCACCATGACGACGAACCGCCCGGCGAGGCTGACCTCCTGGGTGAGGCGCGCTCCCTTGTGCCCGATCGGGTTCTTGATCGCCTGCACGAGAACGCCCTGACCGTTCTTCAGCAGCTTCTCGATCTTCGGGTTCTTCTCTTTCACCTTGCCGGGATCGACGGCGACGTCGGAGCGATAGATCACACCGTTCTTCGGTGTCCCGATGTCGACGAAGGCCGCCTCCATCCCCGGGAGCACGTTCTGGACGCGCCCCAGGTAGATGTTGCCGTCGATCGACGTGGCTGCATCCTCGGGTCTCGAGACGTAGTGCTCGACGAGACCCCGCCCCTCGAGGACCGCGATGTGGGTCGTGGCATCGTCGCCGACGTGCACGCACAGGAAATAGCGGCCCGACGGTCGACCTTTGCGGGTTCGGCCGCGCCGTCGACGGAGCACGTCGTCGTCGAGCTCGTCCAGATCGTCCTGGACTCCGTCCTGATCCACGCCGAGATCGGCCGTCACGACATCGGTCGTGTCCTCGCCACTCCCGTCTCCGCGACGCGAGCGCCGCCCACCCTGACCGTCGCCGTCACGGCCCTGTTGGTTCTTCTTGTCTCCCTGGCCCTTCTGGTTCCTGTCCTCCTGGTTCCGGTCTTGTTGACTCCGATCCTTTTGGCTCTGGTTTCCGCGACCTCGGCCGCGCCCTCGGCCACCACGGCGGCGGCGACGCGGACGCGACGATCCACCACCATCACCGGAACCATCACCGGAACCATCTCCGGAACCACCGTTCGAGTCACGGTCGGAATCCCGGTCCGAGCCCTCACCGGATGCGCCACCGGAACGCGGCCGGGGCGGGGGAGGTGCCGGGCGGCTGTCGCCGATCTTCGGTTTGCGCGGGACCTCGGCGTCCTCTCTGGCTTGTTCCGTGACGTCGTCGGCGGTCAGGCCCCGGTCGGCGGCAGCATCGCTCCAGTCACCGTCGGTGTCGTCGGAGGCCGGGCGGCCCCCCGTGGTCGTGTCGTCGGACATTCGTTCCTTCTCTCATGATGCGCAGGCCTTTTCGGCACGCGCGTGCGTGTCGGCATCCAGCGGCTCCAGCCGCGCGCCGTCACGCTCGATCCATTGCTTCGTTCTTCGCACCCGACCAGCCTGCCAGCCGGGACCCAGCTCGGCGGTGACCTCTCCGGGACGGGCGCTGCCGGCGCCGGTCGTCAGCTCGACTACCACAGCGACCGGCGGCTCGTCGGCCACCTCCATCCGGAGCACGGCGGGCCGCAGATCACCCTCTCGTTTCCGGCCCTTTCGAACCCGGACGACGGGGACGACGTCACGTCCCATGAGGTCGGTCACCGCCTCCCGCAGTACCTCAGGAACGACAGGACGCCACTCGTCGTCGACAATCTCCAGGCGGAACTCCACACCGCTGACACTCTCCCTGAAGCGCCGGCGCACGTTCATCCAGAGCTGCCGCTCCCGTGACGTCCATCCCCTCGGGTAGCACCCCCGAGAGATCGCGAGCCACGACGCCGGGGTCGATCGGGTCCGCGAAGGCAATGTCGAGATACTCGGCGTCGCTCTCGGCAGCGACCGGTAGCGCCAGGCCGAAGCTCATCTTGGGTCGGGGCGAAAAGCCCTCAGTGAACGCAACCGGCAACCGGACAACGCGAATGGCCCGGTCGAACGCCCGTGCCACGTCTCGATGTGAGATGAACCGCACCTTCCCGCGCTTGGTGAAGCGGAAACGTACCGGAATCCCGACGTCGCCCTTCATGGGCCCGTTCCCGCTGCCACAGCCGCGATCCGTTCGGGCACAGATCCGCCGGTACCGAGATCCTGCCCGGTCCCCTGACTCCCACCGGCAGGTGGCACGGGCGACGCGACGACGTGCTCCAACCCGTATTCCGTGCAGGCACCGCAGTCGTAGCAGGGAGTCCAGCGGCAGTCGGGCAGGCCGTGGGCGCCGAGAGCCGCCTGCCAGTCCTGCCAGAGGAAGTCACGGTGTAGGCCGGCGTGGATGTGGTCCCACGGCAGGATCTCGTCCTCCGTGCGGTGCCGGGTGACGTACCAGTCGGGATCCAGCCCCTCGGCGGCCATCGCCTCGAGCCACGGGGCGAGGCGGAAGTGCTCACTCCACTCCTGGAACGTTCCACCTGCTCGCCACACTGATTCGATGACGGCTCCGATGCGCCGGTCGCCTCTCGAGGCGAGACCCTCGGCGAAGCTCGCCGCGGGGTCGTGCCATCGGACCTTCGCCTTCGTCGCGCGTAGTTCGTCGCGCACGAGCTGGATCTTTCGATCGAGCTCGTCGACGCCGTTCTGACCGAACCACTGAAACGGCGTGTGGGGTTTGGGAACGAATCCTCCGAGCGACACCGTGCAGCTCGCCTGCTTCGTGTGGGCACGACCCACCTCGACGACGTTGCGGGCGAGCTCGGCGATTCCGAGTGTGTCGTCGTCCATCTCAGTGGGGAGCCCCGTGAGGAAATACAGCTTCACGCGGCGCCAACCCTGCGAGTAGGCACCCTCGACGGCAGCGTAGAGATCCTCCTCGGTGATCCTCTTGTTGATGACCTGGCGGATCCGCCAGCTTCCCCCTTCAGGAGCGAACGTGAGGCCGGTGCGTCGAACCTTCTGGATCTGGCTGGCGATCCCGACCGTGAACGCGTCCACGCGCAGCGACGGCAATGACAGGCTCACGTTGCCGCAACCCTCCTGTTCGTCGACGAGGCCGGCGACGAGACCGTCGATGCCCGAGAAGTCGGCGCTCGAGAGAGATGTGAGCGCCACCTCGTCGTAGCCGGTTCGGCGCAGGCCGTCCTCCACCATCGTGCGCACCTGATCCACGGGCCGCTCGCGCACCGGGCGCGTGATCATGCCCGCCTGACAGAAGCGACAGCCCCGGGTGCAGCCCCGGAAGACCTCGACGTTCAGGCGATCGTGGACCACTTCGATCAGAGGGACGAGCTGGTTGCGGGGATAGGGCCAGTCGGCGAGATCGGCGATGGTGCGCTTCTCGACGAGCTCGGGGACATCGCCGAAGCGAGGTCGTACCTCGGCGATGGCAGAACCGTCGTAGTCGACCTCGTACATCGACGGTACGTATACGCCGGGAATCGTGGCGAGCTCACGCAGAACGGCCTCGCGACTCGCGCGGCCACCGCGCTTCCACGCTCCGATGACCTCCGTGATCTCCCCCACCACCTCCTCGCCGTCACCGATGACGAAGACGTCGACGAAGTCGGCGAGCGGCTCGGGGTTGAAGGTGCAGTGACCACCCGCCATGACGATCGGGTGGTCGGGGCGACGCTCGGACGCCCTCACGGGGACACGGGCGAGATCCAGGCACTCGAGCAGGTTCGTGTACACGAGTTCGGCCGAGAGGTTGAACGCCACGACGTCGAAATCGACGGCAGCGTTGTGCTGATCGACCGAGAAGAACGGCACGCCCTCGGCCCTCATCACCGTCGCCATGTCGCTCCAGGGCGCGTAGGAACGCTCGGCGGACGCGTCGTCGCGCTCGTTGAGGATTTCGTAGAGGATCTGGAGCCCCTGGTTGGGCAGACCCACCTCGTAGGTGTCCGGATAGACGAGCAGCCAGGAGACGTCGAGCCGACGGTGTTCCGGTCGGAGGCTGCCCTGCTCCATCCCGATGTAACGGGCGGGTTTCTCCACCCTGGCCAGGAGCGGTTCGATCCGCGGCCAGAGGTTCTCCATCTGCACGCCAGCCTACCGTTCGACACGTCGCCCCCGAGCCTCGGCGTGCCGGGATACACCAGGAGGTGCCGAGGACTTCCTAGGAGAAGCGCCGCATGTGGACGTTGGCCACGAGGCCGACCAATGCGAAGGTCGTGATGGTCGACGACCCACCGTGGCTCATGAAGGGCAGGGGAATACCCGTCACCGGCATGATCCCCATCGTCATCCCCACACTCTGGAAGATCTGGAAGGCGAACATCGACATCACGCCGATACAGCACAGCGTCCCGAAGAGGTCGCGCGCGAGTTGCGCAGCACGCCACATCCTCCACACGAGGATGCCGAAGAGAGCCAGTAGCGTGGCGCCGCCGAGGAAGCCGAGCTCCTCGCCCACGACCGTGAAGATGAAGTCGGTGTGCTGCTCGGGAACGAAGTCGAGCTTCGTCTGCGTGCCCTCGAACAGGCCGCTTCCCGCGACTCCACCCGCGCCGATGGCGGTCTTCGACTGGTCGACGTTGTAGGTGTTCTCCGAGGCCTCGCCCTGGTTGAGAAAACCCGTCAACCTGTCGACCTGGTAGTCCTGGATGACACCGGCTCGGGAGGCTCCGAGTATGAGGGTGGCGCAGAGCACGAGCAGCACGACGAGGTGCCGGGCTCGGACGCCGGCGGCCGTGAGCATCCCGAGCACGATGACGCCGAGAACCATCGCCGTGCCGATGTCGGGCTGGAGGAGCACGAGGCCGATGGGAACAGCGGCCAGACCGACCGCGACGGCGAGGCGCCACGCGTCGAGGTCGCCCCGATGTTGGTGGAGATAGGCGGCCAGTGCGACGATGAGGAAGAACTTGGCGAACTCGGAGGGTTGGAGCTGGAACGACCCCACCTGGATCCACGCCTGCGACCCCCGCGAATTGGAACCCAGTGGTGACAGGACGGCGAGAAGCCCGGCGACGGTGATCGCGTAGAAGAACGGCGCGTAGTCGCGCATCTTGCGGTAGTCGACAGCGAGCGTCACGACCAGCGCGCCACATCCGAGAGCGACGAACACCGCTTGGCGCTTCAGGAAGAAGTAGGGATCGCCACCGTCGATCTCCAACGAGCTGCGAGTGGCGCTGTAGATCATGAGAAGACCGAGCGCGGAGATCGCGAGCGTCGCACCCAGCAGAACGAGATCGAGGTGTCGCAGCGGCGTCGCCTCGAGGCGGTCCCGTCGGCGGGTCTGGAGAGGTGGAGTGGCGACCGCGCTCATTCCACGGCTCCCGGCTGGTCGCCGATGTCGGGTGTCTCGTCGTCAGCGACCACACCGGCCAGTGCGTCCATGACCTTGCGGACGATCGGCGCGGCGACCTCACTACCGAACCCGGCCTCCTCGATCACCGCGGCCACGACGTACTGGGGCTGGCCCACCGGCGCCCGTGCGGGCCAGATGCCGACGTACAACGACGTGTCCTGCTTGCCCCCGACCTCGGCCGTCCCCGTCTTTCCCGCCGTATTGGCCTTGTCGGGGAAGCCGTCGAAGATGCCCGGGCCGCCGACGGTTCCCTCACCGCTGTTCACCACTCCGACGAGTCCGTCGATGATGGCGTTGCTCCACGCCGGCATGATCTCGTTCGTGCGGATCACCGTGTCGTCGGTGGTGCGCGCCACTGAGCCGTCGGGCTCGAGAATTTCGGACACGAGCTTGGGCTGGAACAGGGTTCCACCGTTCATGAAGGCGGCGTAGGCATTCGCGAGCTGGAGCGGCGTTGCGAGGAAGTCACCCTGACCCACCGACAGGTTGACGTTGTCGCCGGGGAACCACGTGCACCGGTCCGTCTCTTCCTGTCCGGCGGGCTCATCGCAGCTTCCGACACCGTTGGCCTCGGCGAACCCGCGTTTCCACTCCGCGTCGGGCACGCGACCGATCTGTTCATCGGGAAGAGCGATGCCGGTCGGTGCCTCGAATCCGTAGCTACGCGCCACGGTCTGGATCGCCTCGCTCTCGGGCTCCTCGAGACCCCAGAGCTCGCCACCCACGCCGTAGAAGTAGACGTCGCTGGAGACGGTGAGCGCCCTGCGGAGGTCGACGGGGCCGTAGCTGTTCTCAGGACCGCCGGCGTTCGTGAACTCACGGTCGCCGATCACGTAGACGCCCCCGTCGGCGATCGTCGTCTCGGGCGTACGGAGGCCGGATTCGAGAGCGGCGAGTCCCGAGATCAGCTTGAACGTCGAACCCAACGCGTACTGCCCCTGGATCGCACGGTTGCTCAACGGGAAGGCACTCTGCTCCTCGTTGTAGAAGGCGAATAGCTTCGGGTCGATGCCGCCCACGAACTCGGACGGGTCGTACGACGGATACGACGCCATCGCCACCACCGAGGCGTCACGGGCGTCGAGAACGACGATTGATCCGGCATCCGCGTTGAAGGTCTCGAAGGTGAGCACCTCGTTCTCGTCCTGGCGCTCGGCGGCGGCGTCGAGCCCCTGGGAAAGTGCCGCCTCGGCGGCACGTTGGATCTCGGCGTCGATCGTGAGCTTGACATCCTTGCCGGGCTCACCCTCACGTAGGTCGAGCGTTCCGACGACGTTGCGGTCGGCGTCGACCTCGAGGGTCTCGCGGCGCGGCACCCCGCGCAGCTCCGGCTCGAAGGTGAGCTCCACGCCCGCCTTGCCGATGTCCTCCCCCGATTTGGTAATCGGCGTCGGAGTCAGCACGTAGATCGAGCTCCTCCTCGTTGATCTCACCGACGTAGCCGAGGACGTGCGCCGCGAGCACACCCTCCGGATACTCGCGAATCGGCTGCTGTACGGCTTCGACCCCCGGGAAATCCTCCTGGTGCTCACGGATGTAGAGCAAGGCGTCCTTGGAGACGGTTCCGGGCGGAACATCGATGGCCACGATGATCGGCTGCAATGGTGAGTTGCGTTCGTCGCCGAAGCGTTCCTCGATCGATTCCCTGTCGACGCGCAGGAGTTCGGAGAGACGCCCGATGCTGAGCTCGCGGTCGTGATCGGAAATCGCCGGGTCCATCACGATGGCCGATGCTTCACGGTTGGTGACGAGGGGCGTCCCGTTACGATCGAGGATCCTGCCTCGCGGCGACTCGGTCTGGATGACCTCGGTGCGGTTCGTCTCGGCAACGGAGGCGAACTCCTGACCGGATCCGACCTGGAGGAACCAAAGCCGCACGAAAAGCGCGCAGAAGAGGCCCAGAACCACCACACCGATCAGAGAGATGCGGAACTTGCTGCCTTCGCTCATGTCCCCAGCCTGATGAATCCGCGTGAGTGCCGGCGCACGGGTGCGGCGATGCGGGCCCCGAGCGAGGTGTCACTCCGTACAGCGTCGGTGGCTCCCGCGGAGTTCCCCGAGCGGTTCACGAGAGCCTCATCGCCCACGCCAGGTTCCCACGGCGGTCGGGTCCCGGTCGGCCCAGGTGGCAAAGGGGAAGATGACCGGTGACAGGAGCGCGTCGTAGAGCGCTGACACGAACACGATCGTGAGGGTGCGGGCCGTCATGAGCTGATCCTGGCCTGCCAGGATCCCCACCGTGACGAACAGCAGGCCTCCGAAGAGACCCGCCATACCCCCGATGAGCGGGGTGATCCAGATCGACGCCCGAATGAGTCCCGACTCCACGAGCCCCACGATGTAGCCGGTGACCGAATACGCCAACGCCGAGAGCCCGAGGGGGTCTCGAGGAAGAGGTCGACGAGGAGACCGGCCGCGAATCCGAACAGAAGACCGCTCTCGGGTCCGGATCGGTAACCGATGGCCGCCGTGGCGACAAGAGCCACGGCAGGTGCGGCGTCGAGGATCTCCAGGCGCGGGAAGACCGCCACCTGGAGAAGTACCGTCACCACGAGTAGCAGCACGAGCCGGAGTTGACGGGCCATCACACGCCGCCCGCCTGCGACGTCCCTGTCTGCGACGCCCCGACCCGCGAGGCTCCTGTCGCCGGAATCATGGCGCGGGCCAGATCAGGATCTTGACCAACTCGAGCTCGGCGAGGTCCACGATCGGGTCGAGCCGGATGCGCTGCTGGACCTCTCCCGGCGCTCGGTCGGCCTCGACGACGGTTCCGACGGGGATCCCCGGAGGAAAGCGGCTCATCTCGCCGAGGGTCACCGCCACCTGTCCTTCGCCGACGTCGGCGTCGGGATCGACGAAGTCGACCGCGAGCGTCTTACGCCCGACCTCACCGACGGCGGAACCCGTCTGGTTTTCGATCCGGATGCTCACGCCCGAGGCTTCGTCGGTGATCAGCAGGACTTTGGACGAGGTCTCACCGGCGAGCACGACGCGCCCGACCAGACCGTCGCCCGCGACGACCGGCATTCCCTCGGCGATACCCGACGACTTTCCCTTGTTCACGGTGATGGTCTGCTCGAACGAGTTCGGAGCGGGAGCGATGACGGCGGCGGCCACGCCGTCGAGGTCGCCGGCGAACGGGAGCTCGAGGAGTCGGCGAAGTTCCTGGTTCTCGGAGATGGCGCCTTCGGCGCGGGCCAACGAACCCTCCAGTTCGTCGACCTGGCGGCGCAGCTCGTCCCGTTCGCGGGCGACGTCGCCGGAGTTGGCCACGCCGTCGAACCACTCGCTCACGGGGTTCACGGTGCCGTCGACCGCCGATTGGATCGGGGATGACACATCCAGGGCGAGACGGCGGGCGGAATCGAACAGGCCCGAGGCCTGCCCACGTTGGTCGAGGGTGATCAGCGTGACCGCGCTGAGCACGACGAGTATCAGTAGGTAACGCCGGCTTCCCGGTCCTCCTCGAGCTACGGCCACGCGCCCGGTGCCTTTCCGGGGCGGTTACGCCGACTGCGACGAGATCAGGACCTGCTTGAGTGCCTCGAACTCCTCCAGGCACTGACCGGACCCGATCACGACCGAGTCGAGCGGTGAGTGGGCCAGGACGATCGACATACCGGTCTCGGAGGCCAGGCGAGCGTCGAGACCGTGGAGCAGGCTGCCGCCACCGGTGATGACGATTCCCCGCTCCATGATGTCGGCGGCCAGTTCGGGGGCGTCTTGTCGAGCGTGACCTTCACGGCGTCGACGATCTGGGCGACAGGCTCCTCGACGGCTTCTCGTATCTCGTTGGTGGAGACCACGATGGTCTTGGGGAGCCCCGTGACGAGGTCACGGCCGCGGATCTCCGCATACAGCTCCTTCTCGAGCGGGTACGCGCTACCGAGCGCGACCTTGATCTCCTCCGAGGTTCGCTCTCCGAGCGCGAGCGAGTACTCCCGCTTGACGAAACTGACGATGGCCTCGTCGAGCTCGTCGCCGCCGATGCGAATGGACTCGCTCGCCACGATTCCGCCGAGGGAGATGACGGCGACTTCTGTCGTGCCGCCTCCGATGTCGACGATCATGTTCCCCGCCGGCTCGTGAACGGGAAGTCCCGCTCCGATCGCGGCCGCCATCGGCTCTTCGATGATGTAGGCGGGCTTGCGCGCGCCGGCGTACTCCGCGGCCTCCTGGACGGCTCTCTGCTCCACACCGGTGATGCCCGAGGGAACGCAGATGACCATCCGCGGTTTGGCCCACCGACGGCTGTGCACCCTCTGGATGAAGTAGCGAAGCATCTTCTCGCAGATGTCGAAGTCGGCGATCACGCCGTCGCGCAGAGGGCGCGTGGCGGTGATGTGCCCGGGCGTACGGCCGATCATCTGCTTCGCTTCGGAGCCCACAGCGAGCGCACGGCCGTCGCGCGAGTCGACAGCCACGACCGACGGCTCGTTCAGGACGATGCCGCGACCACGTACGTAGACCAGGGTGTTGGCGGTTCCGAGATCGACGGCCATGTCGCGGCCCACGATCGTGGAGTACCAGGGTTCACTCACGGGTCAGTCCTCTGGGAAGCATGTGACACGCACGGTGGTGCGCGGTGACGACCGGCGCGTCGATCCACCCCCCGGAGAGTGCGCGCCAAGCAGCCAAGGCTAGGGGTTGTCGGTGAATCGGTCCAGCCGAACCCGCCAGGCTCAGCGGCGCTGCTGTTCAGGCCGCCAGAACCGGGAAGAACAGTGCAATCTCACGCTCCGCGGATTCCGCGGAGTCGGAACCGTGAACGAGGTTTTCACCCGTCTCGAGGGCGAGATCTCCGCGAATCGTGCCGGGTGCGGCCTCCCGCGGGTTCGTCGCACCCATGAGTGTGCGGACGGTCTTCCACGTGTCGGGTCCGCCCTCGACGACCATCGCCACGAGCGGCGACCGCGTGATGAACGCGACCAGGTCGTCGAAGAACGGCTTCCCCTCGTGCTCGGCGTAGTGACGCCCGGCGAGATCCGCGTCGATCCGGCGCAGTTCCATAGAGGTCACCCGAAGGCCCTTGACCTCGAGCCGACGGATGATTTCCCCCGTCAGGCCACGCTCCACGGCGTCGGGCTTGCAGAGGACGAGGGTGCGCTCTCCCGCAGGAATGGTGTTCTTGGGCATGCGGCGCACAGTACCGGTGCCGCGGCTCCGCTCGCACAGCGAGGGGCCTCAGGCGAAAAGCACGGTGCGCGCCGCGCCGACGAGGTACAGCGAACCCGTGATGAGGAGCTGACCGTCCTCACCGGTGAGCGATCGCGCCGCGGTCACAGCATCAGACACGTTGTCCACGGTCGTGATACGAGCGTCGTTGATCCCGAGATCGCGCCGCTCGAGCGAGCTCCGCAGGATCCATCGCACGCGGGCTCGGCGGCCGCGCACACACGATGTGCGCGGCGCTACGCGCGCCGAGCGCGTCGAGCATCTCGCGTGGATCCTTCTCGCGCAGGAGTCCCACGAGCAGCGTGCGCGGCGACGAGGCGAACTCCTCCTCGATCGCGGCGAGCATGGCGTGCGCGCCCGCCACATTGTGGGCACCGTCGAGAATCACCAGCGGACGGTGCCCCACCACCTCGAGCCGACCCGGCGACGTGATCGACGCGAACGCCGTCTCGACCACCTCGCCCGGCAACGCAGCCCCCACAAACGCTTCTACGGCTGCGAGAGCCAGCGCTGCGTTCTCGCCCTGGTGGGCGCCATGCAGGGGAAGGGCTATATCGGAATACGACCTCTCGGGAGTCTGGAGCGACACCAGCCGCCCGCCGTGTGCGAGGAGGTTCTCGGTCACCGAGAAGTCGACACCGCGGCGGAGTACCCGGGAGGCGCCCCGGTCGACGAAGTGGCCGGTGAGATCGGGATCGGTCTCGCCCAGGACGAGTGTCGACCCCTCCGCCACGATCCCCGCCTTGTCGGCCGCGATTTCCTCGCGACTCGACCCGAGATACTCGACATGGTCGATGCTCACGTTCGTGACCACGGCCACGTCGCCGGTGATGACGTTGGTCGCATCCCAGGTTCCCCCAGGCCGACCTCGACCACAGCCGCTTCCACCGCGATGTCGGCGAACCAGCTCAGCGCCGCGGCGGTGAGTATCTCGAAGAACGTGGGCCGCTCGGCCACGAAGTCTTCCACGAGCGCCACCCGACTCAGGGTGTCGGCCAGGTCGAAGTCGGAGATCGGTTCACCGTCACGCGCGAGCCGTTCGTTGACACGTTCGAGGTGGGGGCTCGTGTACGACCCGGTCGACACGTCCATTTCGGTGAGCAGTGCGGAGATCATGCGGGCGGTGGACGTCTTGCCGTTCGTACCCGTGACGTGGAGACTCGGAAACTCCAGCTGAGGACTACCGAGTAGCTCGACGACGGATCGGATCCGTTCGAGGCTGGGCGGAGGTGGAGCCACGTCGCTTCCGACGCGCTCCAGGTCGACGTGGTCGTCGAGCCACGCCTGCGCCTGATGGATGTCCATTCGTTCGACCAAGTCGTTCATCCGAGCGACGCGCGCTGGTCGCGCAGAGCATCGAGAGATTCCGCCACCTCCACGTGACGGGCACGTTGAGTCGCCACGACATCTGCGGGAGCGCGTTCGAGGAAGGAGTCGTTGGAGAGCTTCTTCTCGATCTGAGCGAGTTCCTTCTCGAGCCGAGCGACCTGCCGATCGAGCTGTGAGCGTGCTGCGTCGAGGTCGATGAGGCCTTCGAAGGGGATCACGACGTCGGCACCGTCTGCGACCAGCCGCTGCTCCCCCGTGCGGGCCGGTCGCGGTTCGGTTTCCAGCACCATCTCCTCGAGGCCGCCCAGCGCCTCCACTTCCGCGCTCAGAGCGCGAAGTGCCACAGCCTGGTCGGTACCCGCGGGACGGACGAAGGCGCGGAACCTCTTCGAGGGAGCCACGTTGTGCTCGGAGCGGAATCTCCGCACCGCGGACACGACTTCGATCACCACGGCCATCGCGTCGTCGGCCTCCGTGTCGACGACGCCCGCGCTCTCGTCCGGGAAAGGTGCCGTCATCACCATTCCGTCACCGCCGAGTCGACTCCACAACTCCTCGGTCACGAATGGGACCACGGGATGCAAGAGACGCAGGATCGCGCTGAGTCCGATACCGAGGACGCGCTGGGTCCGGTCCCGCTCCGCGGGCTCGGACAGAGGCAGCTTCGAGAGCTCGATGAACCAGTCGCAGAACTCGTCGCGGGTGAAGTGCTGGAGCTCGCGAACTCCTTCGGCGAAGTCGTAGCGGTCGAAGCTCTCGTTGACCGTCGCCACCGTCTGTTCGAGGCGCGAGAGCATCCAACGCTGCGGGATCGACGCACCGTTCAGCGCGTCACGCGCCTCGGGGCCCGTGAGCTCCGCCAGCGTTCGACCGTCCAGGTTCATCGACACGAAGCGCGACGCGTTCCACAGCTTGTTGACGAAGTTGCGTGCGCCTTCCACCCACTCTTCGGCAAGAGGAACGTCCTGACCGGGGCTTCCGGCGCGCACGAGGGCGAAGCGGAGGGCATCGGCGCCGAAGCGGTCTGCGAGCTCGAGGGGGTCGATGGCGTTGCCGAAGGACTTCGACATCTTGCGACCCTCGGCGTCGCGCACGAGCCCGTGGATGGCAACGTCGCGGAACGGCACGTCGTCTGCGAAGTAAAGCCCCATCTGCATCATGCGGGCGACCCAGAAGTAGATGATGTCGAAACCCGTGTGGAGCATGGCGTTGGGGTAGAAGCGCTCGAGATCCTCGGTGTGGTCGGGCCACCCCAGCGTGCTGAACGGCCAGAGGGCCGACGAGAACCAGGTGTCGAGGACGTCGTCGTCCTGGTGGAGGTCGCGCCCTGCACATTTGGGACACGAGGTCTGGTCCTCGGTGGAGACCACGACATCGGAGCAGTCGTTGCAGTACCAGGCCGGAATACGGTGCCCCCACCAGATCTGGCGGGAGATGCACCAGTCGCGCAGGTTCTCCATCCAGTCGAAATAGAGCTTGTCCCAACGCTGGGGAATGAACTGGGTGCGACGGGCCCGCACAGCCTCAATGGCGGGTTGGGCCAACGGTCCGACCTTCACGAACCACTGGAGCGACAACCGCGGTTCGACGACGGTGTGGCACCGGTAGCAGTGCCCCACCGAGTGCCGGTGCTCTTCCACGCCGACGAGATGGCCGGCCGATTCCAGCGCCTCCTTCACCGACTGTCGTGCCTCGAAGCGGTCCTGACCCTCGAAGTCACCGCCGTTCGCGTTCACGGCCGCCTCGTCGGTGAAGATGTCGACGGCGGGCAGATCGTGGCGCTGTGAGATCTCGAAGTCGTTGGGATCGTGAGCGGGCGTCACCTTCACCGCACCCGTACCGAAAGCGGAATCCACGGCCTCGTCGGCCACGACCGGGATCTCGCGCCCCACGAGAGGAAGGGTCAGAGTGCGCCCGACGGCGTCGCGGTAGCGATCGTCGTCGGGATTGACCGCCACGGCCGTGTCGCCGAGCATCGTCTCGGCGCGGGTCGTGGCGACCTCGATCGATCCCGGGCCGTCGCTGAACGGATACGAGATCGTCACCAGCTCGCCGTCGAGGTCAACGTGTTCGACCTCGATGTCGGAGAGGGCCGTGTGGCACCGCGGGCACCAGTTGATGATCCGGTTCGCTCGGTAGACGAGGCCTTCTTCATAGAGGCGGACGAAGACGACACGCACGGCCTTCGACAGCCCCTCATCGAGAGTGAAACGCTCACGACTCCAGTCGCAGGAGAAGCCCAACGTGCGCATCTGTTCGACGATGCGGCCACCCGAGTTCGCCTTCCACTCCCACACCCGCTCGACGAATGCATCGCGCCCCAGGTCGTGGCGGTCCGTGCCCTCCTTGGTGAGTTCTCGCTCGACGACGTTCTGGGTGGCGATGCCGGCATGATCCATCCCGGGGACCCAGAGCGCGGCGTCTCCCTGCATGCGCTTGCGCCGAATCGTCGCGTCGATGAGCGAATGCTCGAAGGCATGCCCCATGTGGAGCGACCCGGTGACGTTCGGGGGTGGGATGACCACGCAGAACGGATCGCCGTCAGGATTGATCTCCGGAGCGAAACCGCCAGAGGCCTCCCACTTCCCGTACCACCGTGCTTCGGCCGCGGCCGGGTCGTACGCCTTGGGGAAGTCGTCCCCCGCAGGATCGTTCACGTGTGGGGAGTCTCGGTCGGCAGAGCTAGACGGCGCCGAGGATCAGCGGTGCAGGTGTTCTGCGCCGCCCGAGGCGGGGCCCAGCGGCCTGGCGCCGAAGGCGCCGAGAGCGACTAAGCACTTCGGCGCCGTTCGCCCTCTTCGAGGGTGGGCGTCACGACGCCGCGCACGACGTCTTCGTCGACGACACAGCGGTTGACGTCACCTCGACTCGGCAGCTCGTACATGACCTCGAGCAGGACACCTTCGAGAATCGCGCGCAGACCCCGTGCGCCCGTCCCGCGCTCGAGTGCGAGGTCGGCCACCGCCTGCATCGCTCCCTCGGTGAACTCGAGGTCGACGTCGTCGAAGTGGAAGAACTTCTGGTACTGCTTGGCGAGCGCGTTCTTCGGCTCGAGAAGGATGCGCACGAGGGCCTCGGCATCGAGGTTGTCGACGGAGCTCATGACCGGCAGGCGCCCGACGAACTCGGGAATGAGCCCGAACTTCAGGAGGTCCTCCGGTAGTGCTTCGGTGAGCACCGCTCCCACGTCGCGGTCGTCGTTGCGTCGGAGTTCGGCGCCGAACCCCACGCCCTGATTGCCGATACGGCTCTGGATGATCTTGTCGAGTCCACTGAAGGCGCCACCGCAGATGAACAGGACGTTGGTGGTGTCGATCTGGATGAACTCCTGGTGAGGATGTTTGCGACCGCCCTGCGGCGGCACCGAGGCGGTGGTTCCCTCGAGGATCTTCAGCAGCGCCTGCTGCACACCCTCGCCCGACACGTCACGGGTGATCGACGGGTTCTCGGCCTTGCGGGCGATCTTGTCGATCTCGTCGATGTAGATGATCCCCGTCTCGGCCTTCTTCACGTCGTAGTCGGCCGCCTGGATCAGCTTCAGCAGAATGTTCTCGACGTCTTCGCCGACGTAGCCGGCCTCGGTGAGCGCCGTGGCGTCCGCGATCGCGAAGGGGACCTTCAACATGCGGGCCAGGGTCTGTGCCAACAGGGTCTTGCCGCAGCCGGTGGGTCCGATGAGCAGGATGTTCGACTTCTGGAGCTCGACCTCGGGGTCGCCGTAGGCACCCACCTGCACACGCTTGTAGTGGTTGTAGACCGCCACCGAGAGGATCTTCTTGGCGGTCTCCTGCCCGATGACGTAGCCGTTCAGGTAGTCGTAGATCTCGCGGGGCTTTGGAAGCTCGTCGAAGCTGACCTCACTGGTCTGCGACAGCTCCTCTTCGATGATCTCGTTGCAGAGGTCGATGCACTCGTCGCAGATGTAGACACCCGGACCCGCGATGAGCTTCTTGACCTGCTTCTGGCTCTTCCCGCAAAAGGAGCACTTCAGCAGGTCGCCCCCGTCACCGAACTTCGCCACGGTGCTCTCCTCGCCGTGTTGTCGGAAGTGTTGTCGGAAGTGTCGTCGGTCTCGTCGTTCGTCTCGTGCGTGCGCTCAGTCCGCTGCCGAGGCGACGGCTGTGAGTTCGCGCGCTGTGATCACTTCGTCAATGATGCCGTATTCCTTGGCCTCTTCCGCGCTCATGATGTAATCGCGGTCGGTGTCTTTCTTGATCCGCTCGATGGACTGGCCCGTGTGGCCCGCCAGGAGCTTGTCGAGGAGCTGGCGCATCCGGATCATTTCCTTGGCCTGGATCTCGATGTCGGCCACCTGACCCTGGGTCCCGCCGTGGGGCTGGTGGATCAGGATGCGTGCGTGGGGCAGGCAGAAGCGCTTGCCGTTCTCACCGGCAGCGAGAAGGACGGCGGCGGCCGACGCAGCCTGGCCCACACAGATCGTCTGCACCTTCGGCTTGATGTACTGCATCGTGTCGTAGATCGCGAACAGGCCCGTGATCTCGCCACCGGGAGAGTTGACGTAGATCGAGATGTCCTTGTCGGGGTCTTCGCTCTCGAGGTGCAACAGCTGGGCGATCATGAGGTTCGCCACGGCGTCGTCGATCGGCGTGCCGAGGAAGATGATCCGCTCCTTCAGCAGGCGGGAGTAGATGTCGAAAGCCCGCTCCCCGCGGTTCGTCTGCTCGATCACCGTCGGGACGAGGTAGTTGCGGATCGGCTCGCTCACGCTGGGGTGTCCTCCGTGTCTTCTGTGTCTTCGCTGGCTGTGCTGTCGGTGCTGTCGGTGCTGTCGGTGCTGTCGGTCGAGTCTTCGGGTGGTTCCTCGTCGGGGAGGGTGAGGTCGAGCGGGTTCCCGTCGGGGTCGACGACCTGTGCGTTGTCGACGAGGAACTGCAGGGCCTTGCCCCGTGCCACCTCAGAGGCTACCGCCCCCAACACCCCCTCGCCGGTCCAGATCTTTGCGCAGAGCGTCGGGCTTCTCGTCCATCTGGCCTGCCAGCTTTTCGATCTCGGCGTCGATCTCTTCCTCGGTCGCCTCGATCTCCTCCTGGGAAACGACCGCCCGCAGCGCCAGATCCGCCAACACCGCGCGCCGATCCCTCACGGGCACCGGCGAGGAACTCCTGCGGATCCTGACCGGTGGCCTGGAGGTACTGCTCGAGTGACACGCCCTGGGGCTCGAGGCGGTGTGCGAGATCGTGCACTCGACGTTGCACCTCCTCGTCGACCAGCGCCTCGGGCGCGTCGATGCTGACGAGACCGGCCACCGCTTCCAGAACCTTGTCGCGCAGCGTCATCTGTGCCTGGAGTACTGCGTAGACGCCGAGGCGCTTGCGCACGTCGGCGCGCAGTTCCTCGATCGTGTCGAACTCGCTCGCCTCGGAGGCGAACTCGTCATCGGCGTCGGGCAGGTCCTTGCGCTTCGTCTCCTTCACGAGCACGCGGAACGAGGCGTCCGCTCCGGCGTGGTCGGCGGCTCCCTCGGGGAGCGTGGCGGTGAACTCGAGGATCGCTCCGGGCTTCTCGCCGCGCAGCTGGTCGTCGAGCTCCGGCACCACCCGTTCAGTGCCGACCTCGTAGAGGAAGTCGGTGGCCGTGAGCCCGTCGAGGGTCTCGCCGGCGACGGTGCCCGTCACGTCGATGCTGGCGAAGTCGCCGTCGATCAGGGGAGACGTGGAGTCCTCGAGACCCGCGAACCGGTCGCGCAGTTCGTCGATCTGGGTCTCGACTGCGTCGTCGCCGGCTTCGGGGGCCTCGATCTCGACGATCAGACCCTTGTAGCCGTCGAGCGTCACGGTGGGACGGATCTCGACGACCGCGTCGAACTCGACGTCGCCGTCCTCTTCACCGGCCGTGATCTCGATCTCGGGCGACGCGATCACGTCGATGTCCTCGGAGCCGACCGCGTCCGCGTAGTACTCGGGGATCGAATCGCGCAGAGCCTGCTCCCGTGCGGCACCCGGGCCGAACTGGGCTTCGAGGATCTTCCGCGGCGCCTTGCCGGGACGGAACCCCGGGATCTTCACCTCTCGCGCGAGCTTGCGGAAGGCGGCGTCGACGGCCTTCTCGAACTCACCGGCCGGAACAGCGACGTGGAGCTTGACCTTGTTCTGTTCGACGGACTCGACGGAGGTGTGCATCAGAACGCCCGAGTGTACCGGTGAGCCCTAGGATTGACGGGACCGGGGAGTGGCGCAGCTTGGCAGCGCGCCTGCTTTGGGAGCAGGAGGCCGGGGGTTCAAATCCCCCTCCCCGACTCGACGCCCCGGACCGGTACCGTGGGCGCTCCGCGGGTGTAGCTCAATGGCAGAGCCTCAGCCTTCCAAGCTGATGACGCGGGTTCGATACCCGTCACCCGCTCCAGCGTCCTGTGCCGCGCCGAGGTGGTGTCCCCTCACAACGTCGGCTCGGGCCGGGGCGGCGGATCCGGGCCGGTACACTGCTCGGGCGCCCTGGATGGCACGAGCGCCCGTAGCTCAGGGGACAGAGCGTCGGACTTCTAATCCGATGGTCGGGGGTTCGAATCCTCCCGGGCGCGCCCGTTCATGGTGGCCGTAGCTCAGCTGGTGAGAGCGCCTGGTTGTGGTCCAGGAGGTCGGGGGTTCGAATCCCCTCGGTCACCCCAAACGGCATCGGCTCCGGTCGATGCCTGTTCGCGTCCAGTCGTCCGCGCCGTCATGCCGGCCGGTTCAACACCGCCCGCAGGGCCGGTTCCAGTTCGGTGTGCTCGAACGTGAACCCGTCGGCGGCCAGACGCTTCGGCAGCACCCTCTGGCTGGCGAGCAGGGTGGCGTCCACCATCTCCGACGTCAGCACGATCCGCAGCGGCCAGAGCGGGGTCGGCAGGAACGTGGGTCGGTGCAAGACGTCCCCGAGGGTGGTGGCGAAGTCACGTTGGCGGACCGGGGCCGGTGACGTGGCATTCACGGGACCCGAGACCTCCGAGGCGGTGAGCAGGTGTTCGATGGCGGCCACCTCGTCGTGCAGCGAGATCCACGAGAGCCACTGATCACCCGGGCCGACCCGACCGCCCAGCCCCAGCTTGAACGGGAGCAGCTGGCGGGCCAGCACACCGCCATCACCGTCCATGACGAGGCCCGTACGCAGGTGAACCACCCGGATCCCGGATTCCTCGGCCTCCTGGGTCGATTCCTCCCATCGCTCACAGAGCGCGGCGAGGAAGTCGTCTGATCGAGTGACTGAGGTCTCGGTGAGCTCCTCGTCGCCCCGGTGCGCGCCGTAGACGCCGATCGCAGACCCGGAGATCAGGACCGAAGGAGGCCGGTCGAGCGAGGCCAGCGCGCTGCTCAGCAGCCGCGTGCTCTCGGTGCGGCTGCGCAAGAGCCGCGACTTTCGTTTCGGCGACCACCGGCCCTCGCCGATGCCGGCGCCCGCGAGGTGAACCACCGCATCGACGCCCTCGAGACCGGCCGTGTCGATCGTCCCCTCCGCAACATCCCACGGAAGACGATCATCATCCGCGGACAGCGCCGTGTCGGGTCGGGTCATCCGGATGACCCGGTGACCCTTGTCGCGCAGTGAGCTGACCAGGGCGGATCCGATCAGCCCTGTGGAACCGGTCACAGCCACCGTCAGAACCTGTGGGTCCATGGGGAGATCTCTCCGAGAGGCCGTCTGAAACGTGTCCGCCCACGCTAGGGCTCACGGAACGGGGACAGGCAAGCGGGCAGCTTTCCGCACCTCGTCGCGCAGGCACGCGCAGGCGGCACGCCCAGTTCACGCCGCGGCGTCCACGGTGCGACAAGATGGGCCCGTGCACATCGTGGTGATCGGAGCCGGCGAAGTCGGATCCTTCCTCGCGGAACGCCTCAGCCGCGAGGGCCACGACGTCGCCATGGTCGAACGGGACCCCGAGCGCCTCGAGGCGTTGACCCGCCGAGTGGACGTTCTCGGCGTGCGAGGCGGCGGTGCAAGCCCGGCCGCCCTTCGGGACGCCCGCGTCGACCGTTCCGCGCTCACCGTGGCCGTCACCGATGTCGACGAGACGAACATGCTCGCCTGCAAGCTCGCGAAACAGCTCGGCGCCAAAGCGGCGATGGCACGCATCGAGAGCCCCGAGCTTCGTGCGGCGACGAGCAGCCAGATTCGCCACGACATGGGTATCGACCTCGTGATCGATCCCGACGCCGAAACGGCCGAACAGATCCTCGAGCTCCTGGAGTTCCCCGGCACCGCCGAGGTCGCCAAGATGGCCGGGGGCGATCTCGTCGTCATCGGCGCCCGGATCCCCGCCCATGCTCCGTTCGTGGGCCACACGCTGGCCGAGATCGCCGCCGAGCACGAGCCGAACTGGGACTTCCTCTTCGGTGCCATCATCCGCGGCGACCAGACGATCATTCCCCGCGGGAACCACCGGATCGAGGTGGACGACTTCATCCGCATCGTGTGCAAGACCAAGGCGCGCCGCGAGATCCTCAGTCAACTCGGGCTCGGTATGTCGGCGCCGAAACGGGTGCTCGTCCTCGGGGGTGGCCGCATCGGCTCTGCGGTTGCCGAACACCTCAGCCGACGCCGGGCGCAGGTCGTGGTCATCGATCGTGACCCCGAGCGCGTCGAACAACTGGGTCGTACGCTCGACAAGGCGATCGTCGTCCAAGGAGAGATCACCGACGATGAGCTTCTCCACCAAGAGGGTGTTGCCGCCGCCGACGCTGTGATCGCACTCACGGGCGAGGACGACGCCAACGTGCTGGCCTGTATCTACGCGAAATCGGCCGGCGCGCGCGAGACGATCGCCGTGGCCCACCGCCTCGAGCTGCTGCCACTGCTGCGCGAGGTCGGCATCGATGTCGCCCTGTCGCCACGAACGGCAAGCGCCAACGCCGTCCTGCGTTTCGTTCGCGGGGGCGTCGCTGCCGTTTCCACGGTGCTCGAAGGTGAGGCGGAGGTCATCGAACTGGAGGTGATGCCCGACAGCGCCGCCGACGGCGCCCTCATCGCCGAGCTCCGGCTGCCCAAGGAGGGCGTCGTGTTGGGCGGTGTCGTGCGCGACGGCAAGGGCCAGATCGCCCGAGGGCGCACCACGCTGCGATCCCGGGACCACGTGATCATCTTCGGTATGCCCCACGCCCTCGAAGTGATCAAGCCGATCTTCGGCTGACTCCCGTGGCTCAGAGGGCACCGCACTGATGTTCCGTCGTCGCGAGTCTGTGGTGATCCATGTGGCGGGTCTGGCGGTCGCCATCGGGGGGCTCGGAATGCTCGCCGCCGCCATCGTCGAGACGATCGACGGAGGGACCGAAACGGTGGAGCTCTACGCGTGCGCCGCAGGGTCGGGGGCGGTCGGCTTCGCAATGAACCGGTGGTCGCTCCTTCCCCCACGGATCGACACGCGCAGCGTCTTCTCCGCGGTGACGGCTGCCTGGGTGGCGCTCGCCGTCGCCTCGAGCGTTCTCTACCTGGTCACCGGCACCTTCTCCTCGTTCGCCGACGGGATGTTCGAGTCGATCTCGGGGTTCACGACCACAGGCGCCAGCGTTCTCGACCCCATCGAGGGAACACCGGCGGGTGTGCTGTTCTGGCGTTCCACGACGCAGTGGCTGGGCGGCATGGGCGTCATCGTGCTCGTGGTGGCCGTGCTGCCCCTTCTCGGCGTCGGCGGCATGGAGCTCCTGGCCGCCGAGGCACCCGGACCGTCCGACGAACGCCTCACACCACGGGTGCGCTACACCGCGCAACGCTTGTGGGCCGTCTACGTGGGCTTCACCGTCGCCATCGTCATCGCCTATCTCGCGGGCGGAATGAGCGTCTTCGACGCCGTCAACCACTCCTTCACGACGATCTCGACGGGCGGCTTTTCGACACACGATGCGTCCTTCGCCCACTTCGACTCCGCGTATCTCGAATGGGCCGCCGTCGTCAGCATGTTCGCTGCAGGGGCCAGCTTCACCATGTACTGGCGGGCGCTGCGCGGAAAGCCGTTCGTGCTGTTCCGCTCTCCCGAAGCACGCGTGTACCTGCTGTTGGTGCTGACGGTGACCGGCGTCGCGCTGGTCGCCAACCGGTCGGAACTCGGATTGGGCCACGATGCGATCCGCGATTCCCTCTTCACCGTCGTCTCCATCGCCAGCACGACGGGCTACGTGCTCGTCGACTACACCCGGTGGGCCGTCTCCCCGCAGGTGCTGCTCCTCGTGCTGATGGGGATCGGCGCCATGGCCGGCTCCACGGCCGGCGGGTTCAAGGTCGTGCGGACAATGGCCATCGGCGGCTACGCGCGGCGTGAGCTGCTGCGCGCCCTGCATCCCCGGATGGTTCGACCCGTACGCGTGGGTCGGAATTCGCTGGATGAACGGATCGTCAGCCGGATCATGGGATTCCTCGTGCTGTTCCTGGGCACCATCCTTGTCGGGACGGTGGTGATGGCCGCATTCGGTGAGGACATCGTGACGTCCCTGTCGGCGACCACGAGCGCTATCGGGAACGTCGGTCCGGCGCTCGGAACTCTCGGAGACGGGAACTTCTCAGGAGTCGACCTCGGTACCGAGATCACCGCCACGGTCGTCATGCTGCTCGGTCGTCTCGAGATCTTCCCGGTGCTCCTCGCATTCGCCGCGCTGCCACGCTGGTGGGCGCACCGGGACCACGAGCGCCGGGCGAAGCGTGCACTTCGACACTGAGCACGCACAGGTCGCCGACTAGCATCTCGGCACGGCGCTCGAGCGCTGTACGAGCGCCCCTAGCTCAACTGGATAGAGCGACGGACTCTTAATCCGCAGGTTCGGGGTTCGAGTCCCCGGGGGCGTACCACGAACCCACGAAAGGCCCCCTCGGTGCGCGCGTCGTGATATCCGCAACGTTGCAATCGTTGCCCACGTCGACCATGGCAAGACCACGTTGGTTGATGCGTTGCTGCGTCAGGCCGGCACGTTTCAGGAGCACCAGGAAGTGGTCGATCGCGTGCTCGACTCGACGGACCTCGAGCGCGAGAAGGGCATCACGATCCTGGCCAAGAACACCGCCGTGCGCGTCGGCGGGGTGAAGATCAACATCGTCGACACGCCGGGCCACGCCGACTTCGGCGGCGAGGTTGAGCGTGGCCTCACCATGGTCGACGGCGTCCTGTTGCTCGTGGACGCGTCCGAGGGCCCTCTGCCCCAGACCCGCTTCGTGCTGCGCAAGGCGCTCGAGGGCGCCTGCCCGTGATCGTGGTGGTCAACAAGGTGGACCGCGGTGACGCCCGTATCACCGACGTCGTACACGAGGTCGAGGAGCTGTTCCTCGATCTCGATGCCGACGAGCACCAGGTCGGCTTCCCGATCGTGTACTGCAACGCCCGCAGCGGGCGCGCGTCACTCGACCCCGACGATCCCGACCTTCAGTTGCACCGCGCGGCGCAAGACGGCGGGCTCGAGCCGCTTCTCGAGGTACTCCTCGAGCATGTGCCCGCGCCCGAGTACGACCCCGACCACCCTCTTCAAGCGCTGGTCACCAACCTCGATGCATCGCCCTACGTCGGGCGACTCGCGCTGTGCCGGGTGCGCCACGGCACGCTGCGGCGCGGCGAGGCGGTGGCGTGGTGTCGCGCCAATGGTTCCGTCGAGACGGTGAAGATCACCGAGCTCTACCTCACCGAGGGGCTCGAGCGGATCGACGCCGAAGAGGCCGGGCCGGGGGAGATCGCCGCCATCGCCGGGCTCGCGGATGTCACCATCGGAGAGACGCTCGCGGATCCCGACGACCCTCGCCCGCTCCCGGTCATCCACATCGACGACCCGAGCCTGGCCATGACCATCGGCATCAACACCTCGCCGCTTGCCGGACAGGACGGCGACAAGCTCACGGCCCGTCTCGTGAAGAGCCGACTCGACGCCGAGCTCGTCGGCAACGTGTCGCTACGTGTGCGTCCGACCGAGCGTCCCGACGTCTGGGAGGTCCAGGGTCGCGGCGAACTCCAGCTCGCACTGCTCGTGGAGACGATGCGCCGCGACGGCTTCGAGCTGACGGTCGGCAAACCTGAGGTCGTCACCAGGCTGGTGGACGACACGGTGCACGAGCCCGTCGAGCGGGTGGCGATCGATGTGCCCGAGGAGCACGTCGGCACGGTCACCCAGATGCTCGCGGTGCGCAAGGGCCGCCTCGAGCACATGGTGAACCACGGCACCGGTTGGGTGCGTATGGAGTACCTCGTACCTGCCCGCGCCATGGTGGGGTTCCGCACCGAGTTCCTCACCAACACGTGCGGTACCGGGTTGCTGCACCAGGTGTTCGAGCGCTTCGAACCATGGTTCGGTGAGCTACGCGCCCGCACGAGCGGCTCGCTCGTCGCCGATAGGCGCGGTGCAACCACCGCCTACTCGCTCTTCGCCATCCAGGAGCGCGGTGAGCTGTTCGTGGGGCCGGGGGCGGAGGTGTACGAGGGAATGATCATCGGCGAGACCGCGCGTCCTCACGACCTCGACGTGAATCCCACGAAGGAGAAGAAGCTCACCAACCACCGGGCATCGTCGGCCGACGAGCTCGTGCGCCTGGCACCGCCGCGTCCGCTGTCGCTCGAACAGGCTCTCGAGCTCATTGCAGCCGACGAGGTGGTGGAGGCGACGCCAGGCGCGGTGCGCCTGCGCAAAGCTGTTCTCGACCAGACGGTCCGCGGCCGCGCCACCAAGCGGGCAAAGGCGACGGCGCGCGTAGCCGCCTCAGATGAAGCCGGGGAGGTACTCGGCTTCTGCGGCGAAGAGGTCGGCCGTCATCCGCTCCGTCTCATGTGGCGTGAGCACCGACCGGCACAGCGGGTCCAGAAGCAGCGCATGCACCGCGGCGTCCTTCGAGCGCTCAATGGCCGCGGTCGCTCCGAGGTCGTGAACGGCGATCGTCGAAGCACACACGTGTGCCATCTGCGGCGGGAGTGCACCGAACCGGGTCGGACGGATCCCCTGGCGGTCCACCATGCACGCCACCTCGACGCAACTGTCGGCGGGCAGGTTCGTGATGAGGCGCCCCGAACCGTCGGGGGCGGTGTTCGGGACGTTGCCGTGGATCCGGAACGGCTGGTCCTTCTCGCGCGCCTCGATGATCCATGACGCGTACTCCCATCCGCGGGCGCGGTCGAACTCCTCGCTGTCGTCGAGGCTGTCGTCGAGCAGGTTGTGGCGCCGCTCGTCGGCTTCGGCGCGCCATGTCGGCCAGTTCGTGGCGTAGTAGCGGGACTCGCCGTCGTAGGCGTCGCCCAGGTATGACCGGCCCTCGTCGCGGTTGCGGTAGTGAGGCACGTACTCCGACAGGTGCCCCGAGCTCTCCGTCACAAAGGCCCCGTAGTGCAGCATCACGTCCTTGCGGACGCGGTCGGTCCCGACGTCGTCGGGCCACGCGTTGTCGGAGTCGTCCGGGTTGCCGTACAGCTCCGCTCGTGCCTGTTCCTTCAGTCGCGGGTACTGGTCGATGCCGTCGAGAGTCAGCGCGGTGAACCAGGCGAGGTGGTTGACGCCGGCACACGCCCATGCGAGTTCCGTGTGCGGCACACCGAGGCGCGCGGAGAGGATCGCCTGACTGGCCTGCACCGAGTGGCAGAGGCCCACGACCGACACGTCGGGAACGGCCCGCGCCGCCGCCAGGCACATCATGCTCATCGGGTTCGTGTAGTTGAGCATGATCGCCTGCGGGCACAGCTCGGCCATGTCGCGCAGGATGTCGAGGAACACCGGGATCGTGCGGAGGCCTTTGAAGAGACCACCGGGTCCGACGGTGTCGCCGATGCACTGGTCGACGCCGTACTCCGACGGGATGTCGTTGTCGAAGCCCACGCAGTCGAGCCCCGACACCTCGACACAGCAGATGGCGTAGTCAGTGCCGGTGAGGACGTCCCGGCGGTCGGCGGTGCTCGTGACGGACCATCCGACCGCTCCGAGCTCCACGGCCAACTTCTCGATGAGCCGGTGCATCAGATCGAGCCGACCGGTGTCGGTATCGACGAGGCGGAACTCGCCGCCGACGTTGCCCGGGATCTGCATGACGTCGCGGCACAACTCGGGGCAGAACATCGACCCGGCACCGAGGAACGTGACCACGAGAGGCCGAGGCATCGGGCGCGACTCCGTGTCCGTCACGGTCGCAGGCTAACCGGGCATCGACGGAACCTGTGTGGCCAGGTACTCCCCCTGAAAGCTGTCGCCTGTACGCTGCCCGCGGCATGACGAATCGATCGGCAAGCCAGTCGAGAGCCCGACGATTCCCCGACGGATTCCGCTGGGGCACGGCCACGGCCGCGCACCAGGTCGAGGGGGCAACACCAACAACGACTGGTGGGACTGGGAACACGCCGCCGGCTCGCCGTGTGTCGAGCCGAGCGGCGACGCGTGCGACCACTGGAACCGCTTCGGCGACGACATCGCTCTCCTCGCGGAACTCGGATTCAACTCCTACCGCTTCTCCATCGAATGGAGCAGGATCGAGCCCGCCGAGAGTGAGTTCTCGACGGTCGCCCTCGATCACTACCGGCGCATGTGCGCGGCGTGCCTCGAACACGGCGTCGAGCCCGTGGTGACCTTCCACCACTTCACGACTCCCCTCTGGCTCTCCGCCCGAGGCGGCTGGGCCGAGCCGACGACCGCCGATGCGTTCGGGCGGTTCTGTGAGCGGACCTCGCGAGCGCTCGGCGACCTGATCGGTCGAGCCTGCACCATCAACGAGCCCAACGTCGTGGCGTTCATCGGCTACGCGATGGGCATGTTCCCGCCGGGCCACACCGACACCGCCGAGTCGGATCGCGTCGGTGACGTCTTCCGACGCGCCCACCGCCTCGCCACCGACGCCATCAAGGCAGGCCCGGGAGACTTCCCCGTGGGTCTGACTCTCTCGATGGACGATTACCGGGCGGTCCCCGACGACGACGAGGCCGCGATCACACAGCGCGACGAGGCCCGACGGCTGATGGAGGACCCGTACCTCGAGGCCGTGCGCGGTGACGACTTCCTCGGCGTGCAGGCCTACAGCCGAGCGCGCTTCGGGCCCGACGGGCTGATGGGCCCTGAAGAAGGTGTCGAGGTCATCGAGCACATGGGCTACGAGTTCTGGCCCGACGCGCTCGAGGCCACGATCCGTCGTGCCTGGGACGTCAGCGAACAGGTGCCGCTTCACGTGACCGAGAACGGGATCGCCCACGAGAACGACGACCGTCGCATCGACTACGTCCGCTCCGCGCTCGAGGGTGTTCTCGCCTGCCTCGATGACGGGATCGACGTCGGCGGCTACACGTACTGGAGCCTGCTCGACAACTTCGAGTGGGCCTTCGGCTACGGCCCGCGCTTCGGGCTCGTCGCGGTGGATCGCTCGACGTTCGAGCGTCGACCGAAACCGAGCGCGCACTGGCTCGGCGGTATCGCCCGCGCGAACGCTCTGTCGGCTAGCTGAAGCGCGCGCTGCTCGGGCCCGGGTGAGTACCCGGCGCTACTCACCGATACGAGCGTTGTACTCCTGGATGGCGGCGTCGGCCTCCTGCTGCGCCTGTGCGAGTGCCTCCTCGGGGGTGAGGTCGCCGGCCAACATTCCCTCCAGCGCCTTGGTCACCGCGTTGCGTACGCCCTGGTAGTCGCCGATCACCGATCCGACCGTGGCCAGTGTGGTCTCGCTCTCCACGAGCTGGTCGACGGCGAAGCGGAACGCCGGCTCCTCCTCCCAGCGGGCCTGCACCGCGGGATCGTCGATCGCCGAGAGCCGCGTGGGCACGTACCCCCCGGCGAGATGGAGCTCCGCCTGCTGCTCCGGCTCGGAGAGGAACTTGATGTACTGCCACGCGGCACCACGCTGCTCGGGCGATGCCGCCTCCGAGATCCAAAGAGATCCGTCGCCGACTGGAACACCGCCTCCCTCCTCGACCCCGGAAGGACGCCTGCGGCGAGTTCGACACCCTCGAACTCGCCGGAGCTGAGCACGTCGAGAGCGGGACCGAGAGCTGCGGAGCCGTCGATGGTCATCGCGGCGTCGCGGTTGCCGACAGCGAGGAGATGGTCGATGTTGCCACCGGCGGCCGGGGTCACGAGGGCCAACCCCGACTCGACCATGTCGTTCCACCACGTCCAGAGCTCGAGGCCGAACTCCGTGTCGAGCTGGGCAGCGGTGGCTCTGCCCTCTCGGCCGTTCCCGTTGTTCACGTACTGCTGGTCGCCCTTCGCGTACCAGAACTCGTTGATGAAGTCCTTCGTCGGCAGGGCGATTCCGTAGTTGGCCGTTCCCGACTCGACGATCTGCTCCGAGTACTCGCGGACCTCGTCGAGGGTCGCGGGGGAACCTCGGGATCGAGCCCGGCGTCCTCGAACAGTGTCTTGTTGTAGAAGAGCACGGGGTTCGACACGGGCCACGGCATCGAGCGCAGCGCGTCCTGGGTCGTGTAGTAGCCGATCGCCTGGGGAAGATAGTCGTCGAGCGAATAGTCGTCGGCGTCGACACAGGCCTGGATCGGCACGGTGCTCCGGCTGTCGACCATCGACTGGAGTGTCGTCTCCTCCATGACCGCCATGGTCGGGAGATCCCCACCTTCGATCCCGGCGCGCCACTTCGTGAAGACGTCTTCGTACTCGGGGAAGGCCACGAGCTCGACGACGACGTCGCTCTGTGAGGTGTTGAACTCCTCGGTCAGCGCGACCAGAGCCTCCTCGTTGGAGTCGGTGAGCTGGTGCCAGAACGTGATGTCGACCGGCTTGTCGGCGGCTTCGAACGCGTCGAGTCCGCACTCGGCAGGATCGACGCCACCCGCGCTGTCCGTGCCGTCACCCGAGGAGTCACCCCCGCTCGAGCACGCGGTCGCCACCAACACGAGCAGACATCCCAGTCCGACGACTCGACGGATCATGGCCCCACCTCCGAGGTCTCGACATCCGGACTCTACGACGCCACCGCCCGTGGAACGGCACGCGCGCTGACGCTCATCCCTTGACGGCACCCGCCGTCAGACCGCGCACCAGCTGCTTCGAGAACACGAGGAGCAGGATCAAGAGGGGCAGAGCAGCAAGGATCGTGCCCGCGAACGTGATGGGGAACTCTGCCAGGTTGGACTGCGAGAGCTGCTTGAGCCCGACCTGCACCGTCCGGTACTGCTCGTCGTCGGCGATCAGGAGCGGCCACAGGTACTGGTTCCACGCCAGGAGGAACGAGAACACCGCCAGAGCGCCGATCGCTGGACGGCTCAACGGCACGACGACCCGGGCGAGGAAGCGCCAGTGGCCGTAGCCGTCGAGACGTGCCGCTTCCTCGAGGCTCCTGGGGAGCGTGAGAAACGACTGCCGGAGCAAGAACGCGCCGAATCCGGTGGCCAGGAACGGGACCGCCAGCCCCTGATACGAGTTCAGCCAGTTGAGGTCCGAGATCGTCTGGAAGTTCGTGATGATCGTGACCTCGAACGGAACCATCAGCGTCGCCAGGAACACGACGAAGATCGTGCGCCGGAAGGGGAAGTCGAGGAACGTGAACGCGTACGCGGCGAGAATCGATGTGGCGACCTGCCCGACGGTGATGATCGCCGTCACGATGATGCTCGTTCGCAGATAGAGGCCGAGGTGGCCGTCGGTCCAGGCGGTGGCGTAGTGGTTCCATTCGCGGACCTCGGGCCACAACGTGGGTGGCCTGGCGACGATCACGTCGGCCGGGAGCAGCGAGTTCACCACCGTCATGTAGACGGGGAACAGCACGATCCCGGCGAGCACCGTCAGGAGCGTGTAGCGGAGAACGACACCGATGCGGTGACGACGACGGGTCGCGCGGATTCTTCGCTCCTGCACCGGATCCGATACTTGCGTGGCGACATCGGAAACCGCGGAATCGAGAGCGGACGTGTCAGCGCTCATAGTGCACCCGCCGCTCGAAGTACCGGAGCTGGAGCAGAGTCAGCCCCAACACGATGAAGAACAGCGCGATGGAGAGCACCGCGGCGGTGCCCTCGTTCTGGCGCTCGAAGAAGTCGGTGAAGACGAAGTAGGTCAGCGTGTTCGTGGCGCCATGGCTGCCACCGGGACCGCCTTGTGTGAGGAGGTCGATCTGCCCGAACGCCTGCCATGCGGAGATCGTGCCTACGACGAACGCGAAGAAGATCGTCGGCGAGAGCAAGGGAATCGTGACCCGGAGGAAGCGTCGTGTGGGACCCGCTCCGTCGACCTCGGCCGCCTCGAGCATCTCGTCGGGGATGGCCTGGAGCGCGGCGCTCATGAGGATGAAGGTGAATCCGAGGTTCTGCCAGATGGTGACCAGTGCCACCATGGGCAGGGCCCATGTCGGGTCCTGGAGCAGGCTCTGGGCGCCCTCGCGGCCGAGGTAGTAGTTGACGAGACCGATCTGCGGATTGAGGAGGGTCAGGAAGACCACGGACGCCACCGCCACCGACGTCGCCACGGTCGAGGAGAAGATCGTCCGGTAGACGGTGATCCCCCGCAGCCTCTGGTGGGCGAGAACCGCGAGCACGAGGCCGAGCGCTATGCCGACGGGAACCGTGAGGACGGCGAACTTCACGGTGACCCAGACGCTGTTGCGAAAGGCTGCGGAGCCGAGCACGTCGGTGATCTGGTCGACACCCGCCCACTGCTTCGGCAGCCCGGGGAACGGCGGGGTGCGGTAGAAGGCGAGCTGGAAGTTCCGGAAGAACGGGTAGAAGACGAAGACGGCAAAGATCACGAGCGACGGGGAGAGCATCAGGAGGGCGAGACCGCTCTGGCGCATCCGGCGCCGGCGCCGGGCCCGCTCCATCCAGGCGCGGATCTCCTCCCGGCTCGGCGACGTCGGCTCTGCGAGAGCGGTCACCCGTCGATCCGCCGGGTCGTCGCCGGATCGAAAAAGTGCAGCCTGGCGGTGTCGAAGCCGAGCCGCACAGCGGAGTGCGCAGGCGGCTCGGGACCGTCGGTGGAGATCCTGGCGATCATCGTGGTTCCGTCGTCGAGTCGGCAGATCACGTGGCGTTCGTAGCCGAGCGCCTCCACGCTGAGCACCGACGCCGGAATGCCGCTCGCATCTCCCGCGGCGCCATCTGCCGTCGCCCCATCCTTCGCGTCATTGACGGTTACGTGCTCGGGTCGGATCCCCACCACGATCTCGGAGCACCCGGAACCGGCCACCGTCCGCGAGTCGTGGGGGGTCAGCGCGATCTCCCCACCAGGCAGCACGACGCGCAGTGCGCCGGGTTCACCGCGGACCGGGCCCGCCGCCGTGTTCATGGGTGGGCTCCCGATGAAGCGCGCGACGAACACGCTCGCCGGCCGTCGGTAGATCTCCGGTGGGGGCCCGATCTGTTCCAGTGCACCCTCGTTCAGGATCGCGATCCGCGACCCCATCGTCATCGCCTCGACCTGGTCGTGGGTCACGTAGACGACCGTCGTTCCGAGCCGTCGCTGGAGCTCGACGAGCTCGGTCCGTGTGGCGACGCGGAGCTTGGCGTCGAGATTGGAGAGGGGCTCGTCCATCAGGAACGCCTCGGGTCGCCGCACGATGGCACGGGCGAGGGCGACACGCTGTCGCTGCCCGCCCGAGAGCTGGGCGGGCTTGCGGTCGAGGAACTCACCGAGGCCGAGTGTCTCGGCAGCTTCGGTCACGACCCGCTGGCGCTCGTCACGATCCATCGACCGGGTCCGCAGGGGGAACTCGACGTTCCGTCGGACTGTCATGTGCGGGTACAGCGCGTAGTCCTGGAACACCATCGCCACGTCGCGGTCCTTGGGCTCGACGTGGTTGACGATTCGTCCGTCGATGCGCACGACGCCATCGGTCGGGTCGTCGAGACCGGCGATCATCCGGAGAGCGGTTGACTTCCCGCAGCCCGACGGCCCGACCAGGACGAGAAACTCCTCGTCGCGGACTTCGAGGCTGAGATCGTCGACCGCGACCGTGTCACCGAAGCGCTTGGTGACCTCCTCCAAGACGACGCTGCCCACGAGTTCCCCCGCTCATCCGGAACGGCGAGAGCATAGGCCCGGACCGCCCGACCCACCGCCGAACGTTCCGAACCGCAGATCGGTTGCGCGTTCTGCGTCCGTCAGGCCGCTCTCGCCACGGCGAGGAAGAGTGCGATGTACGCCAGGAGCAGCACGACGGCATCGGGCTCCAGACGCCAGATGCGGGTCTCGGACCCGTGCACGATCGCCGCGATCGCGAGCGCCATCATCACGATGGCACCGACACCGGCCACGGCCTGGGCCGGACTCACCGCCTCGAGGACCGAACCCGATCCGTAGGCGAGATCGACGAAGAGCAGCATGGCCATGTTCGCCGCGTTGCTGCCGAAGAGGTTCCCGACAGCGAGGTCGTAGGCACCGATTCGAAGAGCGGCGAACGAGGCGATCAGCTCGGGTAGCGACGTCGTGATGGCCAGGAGGCCCACTCCGACGACAGTCTCCGAAACACCTGAGCGGATCGCGATCTCCCGGGCGGACGACGCAACAAGCGGAGCGGACACCAGGATCACGAGCGCCGCCAGGCCGAAGCGCAGCGCGACTCTCCCCACGGGGTTGCCGGGCGCGCCACGAGTTTCTCCGCTCGGATCGCTCGACCGCTCGCTCGAAGCGTTGCCCGAACCCTCCCCGGGCGATCGCTCGGGCCGGTCGGGCGGAGCGCCCGCAGCGACGACGGCGACCGGCGGAACCACGCCAGGGCGGCGACGTAGATACCGGCGATGGCGAGGGGCATCAGGCCGACCGGTCCGATCTGGAGCATCTCCGGATCGAGGACACCGAGCACCGCCAAGCCCGTGAGCACGATCGCCAGGGACCCGACCCGCGCGTGGTCGAGACCGACCGAGGGCCACACGCGCCCCCGGTACGCCAGGTCGAGGAGGGCGAGAATGGCCATGTTGGCCATGCTGCTGCCGAACAGGTCGCCGACAGCCAGGTCGGGCGAACCCTCGAGGGTGGCGGCGACACCGGTCACTGCTTCGGGTAGCGACGTCGCGACGGCCATGAAGAGGCCACCCACGAACACGGCCGTGAGGCGGGTCCGGGCGACGATCTCGTCGGCGTTCCGGGCGAGGTCGAATCCGGAGCGCACGAGCACCGCCGCCGACACGAGGAACACGGCAGTCAACTGCCAGGTGGCGAGACCGCTCACAGACGATCCTCAACGGCGGCCCGCCGCCGCCGAATCCACTTCTCGACTCCCACGACCACAGAGGCTCCGACGGCGACGGTGACAATGCGGAACCATGCCGCGGCGTCGATCGACGCCGTGTGAAAGAGGCTCTGCATCACCGGCGCATAGGTGAGCAGGATCTGGAGAGCGATCATCGTGATCGAGCCGCCGATCACCCAATGGTTTCTGAACAGACCGACGCTGAACATCGAGCGTTCGAGCGACCGACTGTTGAACAGGTAGGTGAGCTCGATCATCACGAAGACGTTGACGGCCACCGTCCGCGCCGCGGCGTCGGATGCACCGCTGGTGAGCTCCCAGTGGAAGAGGCCGAAAGCGCCGATGACCATGAGGAGCGAGACCAACCCGATACGACCGATCAACGGCCGCGTGAGCAACGGCGTGGAGGGATCCCGAGGAGGACGGAGCATGACGTCGCTCTCGCGCGGCTCGAAAGCGAGTGCGAGACCGAGCGCCACCGCCGTCGTCATGTTCACCCAGAGCACCTGGACGGGCAGGATCGGCAGAGTCGTACCGGCGACGATGGCCGCGAGGATCACGAGTCCCTCGCCCATGCTGGTCGGCAACGCCCAGACGATGAACTTGGTCAGGTTGTCGAAGACGCCGCGTCCCTCCTCGACGGCGGCCTCGATCGTGGCGAAGTTGTCGTCAGTGAGGACCATGTCGCTCGCCTCTTTGGCGACCTCGGTCCCGCTGCGGCCCATGGCGATTCCGATGTCCGCCTGACGCAGGGCCGGTGCGTCGTTGACTCCGTCGCCGGTCATCGCCACGACGTGGTGACGGCTCTGGAGGGCTCGCACGAGCCTGAGCTTCTGCTCCGGGGAGACGCGGGCGAAGACGCTGGTCGCCTCGGCTGCTTCGGGGAGGTCCTCGTCGGGACACGCCGCGAGATCGATTCCCTCCATGACCTGGTCGGAGGCCGAGCCGGAGGGAGAACCGGGCGCCGAGCCCGCCGCCAGACCGAACTCGTCGGCGATCGCACGCGCGGTGGCGGCATGATCACCCGTGATCATCTTCACCTCGATGCCGGCCGCTCGGCAGGCGGCGACAGCATCGATCGCCTCGGGACGGGGAGGATCGGCCATCGCCTGGAGACCGAGGAACACGACCCGGGTCTTCTGGAGCGTCTCGTGGTCGAGACCGGTGGCGTCGGCCGGGATCTCGGCTCGGGCGAACGCCAGAACTCTGAGTGCCCGCCCGGCCAGTGCGGCGGCCTCCGCGAGGATTGCCTCCGCGTCCAGCGCCACGTCGTCGCCGGACAGCGTGCTCTGCGCATCGCTGAGTCCGACGATGATCTCAGTCGCCCCCTTGAGGTACACGACATGCGGCTCTGCCTCGTGCGGCGCGTGGCGAGTCGCCATGTACTTCGTCACGGATTCGAACGGGAGGCTGTCGAGCCGCGGGATCGGCGCGGTCACGGCCCCGGGATCGAGACCCACCTTGGACGCTGCGACCAGGAGCGCCGCCTCCGTCGGGTCCCCCACGACCTCGATCTGCCCGTCGCGCTCGTGGATCCGGGCGTCGTTGCAGGCGACCCCGGCAATCAGGCACTCGCGAACTGCCGGGAGCCCGCCCACGTCGACGCGCTCCCCGTCGCGCACGATCGCATCGTCGGTGCCATCGTCGGTGCCATCGTCGGTGCCATCGTCGGCGGCATCGACGGCGAGGGCGCCGGCCCCGGTGACCTCGAAACTGTGACCTCCGGCCCAGACGACCTGGACGGTCATCTCGTTGCGAGTGAGAGTGCCCGTCTTGTCGGTGCAGATCACCGTTGTGCTGCCGAGGGTCTCGACGGCCGGCAGCTTGCGGACGATCGCGTGCCGCCGGGCCATCCGACTCACCCCGATGGCGAGCGTGATCGTCACGACGGGTGGGAGCCCTTCCGGGATCGCGCCCACGGCCAGGGCGACCGCTGCCGTGAGCATCTCCCCCGCCGGCTCACCGCGGGCGAGGCCGATCGCGAAAGTGAAGGCCGCAAGGGCGAGGATCGCGACCGTGAGGACCTTGCTGAACTGCGCGATCTTGCGGGTGAGCGGCGTGTCGACGTCGGTCGCGGTCCCCACGAGGCGGTGGATCGTGCCGATCTCGGTCTCGGCGCCGGTGGCGACGGTGACACCGACCCCACGGCCCCGGGTCACGAGCGTGCTGGAGTAGGCCATGTTGGCGCGGTCGCCCAGCACCGTGTCAGTGGGAAGGACGATCTGCTCCTTGCGCGCCGCCACCGACTCACCGGTCAGCGCCGATTCGTCGATCTCGAGATCCCGGACCTCGACGAGGCGGAGATCCGCCGGCACCTTGTCGCCCGCCTCGAGGACCACCAGATCACCCGGAACGACCTCGTCCGAGGAGATCTGGATCGACGTGCCGTCGCGAAGAACGGTCGCGGTGGTCCGCACCATCGCGACCAGTGCGTCCAGCGCCGACTCGGCGCGTGACTCCTGGATGTAGCCGATCACCGCGTTGATGAGCACGACGCCGAAGATGACGGCGGCGTCCACGGTCTCCCCCAGACCCAGCGTGACCACAGCCGCGACGAGAAGGATGTAGATGAGGGGGTTGTGGAACTGGAGCAGGAACCGCACGAGTGGCCCGCGGCGATGGACCCGGGGCAGGACGTTGGGCCCGAAACGGTGCAACCGGCCCGTGGCCTCCCGCGCGCTCAGTCCTCGGTCCGCGTCAGTCTCCAGGAGAACGAGCACCTCGTGCGCGGGAAGCTCGTGGTGGTTCCCGTCTCGGCCGTTGTGCATTGTCACGCCACACGTCTATCGCGGGTTTCTGCTGTGTGCCGGTCTCCGTTCGGCCGCTCCCACGAGAGCCGCCGAGCAAGGAATACCGCACCAGCGACGAGCGCGATCCCGCCAACGAGCAATTCGACGCCATCGACCGACGGGCCACCCTGCCAGTGTCGGAGCGGAAAAGGGTCGGCTTCGTCGAGGAGTTCGGCGTTGCGCACGATGTGGCTCCCGCTGATCGTGTACCGCCAGTCGTCGATACGATCTTCGACGACAGTCGAGTATCGATCGGGTGGAACTCCCTCGGGGTCGTGCAACTCAGCCCACACCTGCGAGTACGGGACCCACACGGAGAGGGTGGTCACCGCGATGCCCGCTACGGCCAATACCACTGTTGCGGCCAGCGTCGTAGCTTTCGGTCCCACCCGCATCTGGGGCAGCGCGTCCCAGAGTGCGCCCACCGAAATCACGAGCAGAGCGCACGCCGGGAGGAGGAACCGCGGCCCCCACGCGGCCCGGCCGTCAGGTGCCCACCACGCCGCGTAGAAGACGAGCCGCAGCGCCACGAGGCCGAGGACCCCCGCGGCAACCGGACGGTCGGTGCGCCAGAGGATCACGGCACCGGGAACCGCCAGAAGCACGATCGGTGCGAACCAGATGAGCCCCTTCCCGGGGCTGACGACGATCAGGTGGAGACCTTCGAGGATCGGCGTCGTGAAGCCGGGATCGGCCGTGTGGGGACCGTGGAGGAACGATCCGGTCCGATAGTGGTTGTACCAGGCCAACTGAGCGACCGCGACCGTCAGTGGCACGGCGAGCGCGGGAACCCACCGGACCCACTCGTCGCGGAGTCGCCGTCGCCCGACGAACATAGGCACGAGCGCCAACGCGGCTCCGACGAGCAAGAGCGAGTCCATCCGGAACAGCACCGCGACGGCGATCCCGCCGCCGACGAGCCACGGGCCGGCCAGGTGCTCTGCCCTCCAGCGCAGAAGACCCAGGACCACGATCAGTGTGCCGAGAGCGACGCCCGGTTCGGCGAACGCCTCGGTGCTGTGCCACGGGGCGGTCGTGAGAAACGCGAACGCTAGAGCGGTGGCGACCGCGACGGTCGGACTCCAACGAAGCTCGAGACCGATGAGCACGAGGACGCCGGCGCAGAGCGCAAGGAGCAACGGGTTCCCGAGTGTCACCCAGTCCGAATTCGTCGGTCCGACGGCGAGCTGGATACCCCACAAGGGAACGGAAATCAGGGTAGTGCCGAGGTCGTAGCGTGAAAAGGTGCCGCCGCCGGGGACGTCGTCGAGGCGCGTGAACGATCCGTGCTCCCAGACGTTCCGACCGACGCCGGCGGTGATCTGTCCGTCGTAGGAGGCGATCTCGCCGCGCTGGATCGCTGCGTAGACGAGGAAGACGCCCAGAGCGACCAGGCCTGCGAGAAGCCACATGCGACGGACGTCGAGCGTCATCCTCGACTCAGGAAGCGGCGACGTCAGGGGGTGGGCCGTCGGAGCTGACCTCGTGCAGCTCGCCGGTGGCCACCTCGTAGACGAATCCCCGGATGTGGTCCTTGTGGGGGACGAACGTCGAGAGCAGCAGTCGTTGGATCGACTGGCGGACGTTTGCGTACGGATCGGTGAACGACTCGAGTGCCCAGCGGGGCGTGACGCCGAGCTCGGCGGCCAGCTCGGCTTTGAAAGCGTCGTCGGTGACCTTCTGGAGCCCACAGTCGGTGTGATGGAGCAACAGGATCTCGCGCGTCCCGAGCAGTCGTTGTGACAGGCACAGGGAGCGGATGACGTCATCGGTCACGACGCCACCGGCGTTGCGGATGATGTGGGCCTCGCCGTTGTCGAGACCGAGGATCTTGAAGATGTCCATCCGGGAGTCCATGCAGGCGACGACGGCCAGATGGCGCGCGGGTGCCACCGGCAGGTCACCCCCGCCGAAGGCGGCTGCGAACTCGGCGTTGTGCGCCAAGAGCTCGTCGACGATCGGGTCGTGCGGTGTCGGTTCGTCCATTCCGATCTGACGCTAGCAACCGCTTGCGCTACGAACCTGTCGAACCCTCCGCGGCACCGGGTTCGGTCGCGCCCGGAAATCCGAGGGTGCCGGGGCGCACGGGAGCGTCGGCGAGCAGGAGTTCTTCCACCTCTGACGCCGGGGCGGGGAGCGCCATGTGGAAGCCCTGGGCAGTGTCACAACCGAGGTTGGTCAGGACCTGTCGCTGCTCCTCGGTCTCGATGCCCTCGGCGACGACCTCGTATCCGAGCTGATGTGCCAGGGAGATCACCGATTCGACGATGGCGCGGTCCGTCAAGTCCCCGTCGTCACCCGACCCGAGACCATCGACGAAACGGCGGTCGATCTTGATGATGTCGAACGGGAACTGCTGGAGGTACGACAGGCCCGAATACCCGGTTCCGAAGTCGTCGATCGCGATGCGCACTCCCATGTCCGACAGCTCCTGGAGTCGACGGCGAGCCAGTTCGGGGTCCTCGATGAGCACCGACTCGGTGATCTCGAGGATCAACCACGACGGGTCCACGTTCTTGGACCGGCACACCTCACCCACGGTCTCGAAGAGCCCGGGCTGGGTCAGTTGCCTCCCCGAGACATTGACGGCGATCGACAAGGGCTCCGAGCCGCGCAGCGCCCAGTTCCAGCGAGCCACCTGCTCGCATGCCTTTCTGAGAACGGACTCTCCGAGCGCTCCGATGAGGCCCGTCTCCTCCGCCAACGGAATGAATCGGCTCGGCGATACGGGTCCGACCCCGGGACGGTCCCAACGAGCGAGCGCTTCGACGAGAGTCCATGAGCCGGTGACGAGGTCCTGAGCCGGCTGGTAGGCGACCATGAGCTCATCGTTCTCGATGGCCTGCCGGAGCGCTGCTTCCATGGAATACCGCTCCGTCACCCAGGCCCGCATGTCCTCGTCGAAGACCTCGAATCGCGACCGTCCGGCATCCTTGGCCCGGTACATCGCGACGTCCGCGTCACGCAGGAGCGACTCGGCGGTTTCGACCTCTGAGTGACTCATCGCCACCCCCACGCTCACCGTGACGAAGGCGTGTTCGTCCGCCACTTCGAACGGACGACGAAACTCCTCGATGATTCTGCGTGCTGTCGCGGGGACGTGGTGCTCATCGTCGATGTCCTCGCACAGAACGACGAACTCGTCACCCCCGATTCTGGCGACCGTGTCGCCGGACCGAACGGTGGCCCGGAGCCGCCGGGCGGCCTGCACCAGGAGCTTGTCGCCCGCCACGTGACCCTGCGAGTCGTTCACGACCTTGAAACGGTCCAGATCGACGTAGAGAACGGCCAATCTCATCGCACGACGCCGGGCGCCGACCAGCGCCTGGCGGAGTCGATCGAGCAACAGCACACGGTTCGGCAGTCCCGTCAACGCGTCGTGCGTCGCCTGTTCGACCAATGCCCGCTCAGCGACCTTGATCTCGGTGATGTCGCGCGCGATGGCCGAGTAATGATCCACGGAGCCTTCGGGACCTTCGTGACCGACGATGACCAGCGACATCACATGACGACCGCCCGAGGGGTCGACGATCGTGATCTCGCCCGTCCAGGTCCCGCCGTGGCGAACAGCGGGCATCGCCCTGTCGGAGAGGACCTCCCGGCTTCGGTCGTCGAGGAAGTCCGCGAAACGGTGGTCCGAGGGGTCGCTTCCGTGGGGAATCCCGAGCAGTTCCGCCCCCACCTGATTGAGGTGGAACAGGGACTGGTCGGGTTGGAACATGGCCACGACATCGGTCGTGGCTTCGAACAGCGCGTTGAACCGCTCCCCCACGGCCCACGCGTCGACCTCGCGGGTGACGTCGGTGGCCGAGATGAACAGGCGATTGCTGGACTCCCCGGTTCCCGATTCCCGACCACCCGTGGCCGTCTCACCGTCGACCGCGAGAGGCCGTCCGTGGACGCGCAACCAGCGAATCTCGCCGCCGCCGCCGTGAAAGCGGATGGTGAGGTCGAAGTCGCCTCCGCGGGCGTGTGCGTCGCGCACGGCGCGGAACAACAGGCGGCGATCAGGCTTGTACACCCAACTCAGGAGTGACCTCCCGGATTCGAGGAGCGGCCGCTGTGCGATCTCGACAGCCCTCGGGTTCGCGTAGATGACGCCACCTCTGTCGTCCAGTTCGAGGATCCCTACGGGCGAATGAGAGGTGACCGTCTGGAGGCGGTCCCGCTCAGCCTTGAGTTGGCTCTCGGAGGTCCGACGGAGACGCTCGTAGAGTTCAGCCATTTCGTCACCCGAGATCTCCATGGCGCGCTCGACCAGGTACCGGCCCTCGTCGGCGTCGTTGTACGCGGCATTCACGCGTTGCAGGAAACGGGCCCACCGGTCGGGTGGCGGCACACTGTTCGACCGGAGATCCAGGCGTTTCAACTGCCGTGCCAGGAGTTCGTGGAAGGCGTGTTCGGAACCGGCCATCATACTTCGCCGATCGTCGTGATCGTCATCGTCTGATTGTGGAGATCGCAGGTCCCCGCGGCGTGCGGAGCGATCTCCCCGTACGAGTAGAACCCCGCGAGAGTGACTCCGTCGGGCAGCATCTCGAGCGTCGCCTCGAGTTCCTCCTCGGTGCGCTCGCCGAGCACGAGTCGACGACCGACGCAGCTGATGGCGATCGCCAGAGTGTCGCCGACGATGTCGCTGCCCGTGAGGTCGACGGCGCCATCGCTCATCGTGGCCGCGTTCGCGGCAGCGTGACTGGCGCCGTCCACCAGTCGGTCGAAGTTCGCGCGCATGAGCTGTGCGGTCCAGCCCTCGGGAACGTCGCCCGCGAATCGCATCGCATCGTGCTCCTCGTCGACGCCCAGAACCGTTCGAACGACCTGGTCACCGCCACGAGCCGGCCGTATCGCCAGCGGGAACAGCAGGGCCGTCGCGGGGAGCCCTTCCGCGCGATCGCCGAGGTAGTCCTTGTACAGACTCAAGGCCGGCTTGCCGTCGATCTCGTACAGCATGTTGCCGTCGGAACGTGTGATCAGGCGTTCCGGCCCGAAGATGTCCCATCCACCGAGTGATCCGTAGCCGACGCGCAACGCGTCTCCGTAGAGGCCCACGGCTCGGACCTGCTGTCCGCGCGGCCCGTCGTCGGAGAGCACCCACGTCCGCGAGAAGCGGTCTCCGTCGCCCGCCAGGCCACCCGTCACGGCGACACCTTCGGGCAGGTGTTCAGTCATTCCGCGAACCAGCTCGCTGCCGTTCACGACGACGCCGTCGGAGAGCACCAACACGTGACGCAGATCCGAATCTTCCAGCGCGACTGCGAGCCTCCGTCCCGCCACGGCCGAGGCGTTCGAGTCCTCGACCGGAGCCGTGGCGACCCGCACACCAACGTCGTCGAAGCGCGCGACCGCCACGCTCACGGTTCCGTCGCTGAGAGTGTCACCGGCGATCTGGCCGGCGGTGGAGCATCCGAGCACCGCGGAGCGCGGATAGGCGTCCCGCAGCTCGTCGAGGGGTTCGCGGAAATCCCGGAGGCGGGCATCGCCGAAGGCGACGACGAGCGAGCTCTCCGAATCCAGATCCGGCAATCCGGGCGCGGTCCAGCCCTGACCGGGAAACCATGTCGTCGCCTCCGCCCGCACTCCGCCCCCTCGCCCGTCGTTGGGCACATGCCCCTCGAGCACAGGCCACGATCGAATTCCGGTCGAGGCCGTGCCGGCTTCGCCGTGCTGTCTCTACGATCGGCCCCTGGCCTTTCACCTTGAGCGTCACCTTGAGCGTTGACATGACCACTGTCAAGCGGTGGGTCACTGGACAACCACAGAGAGTGGCAACTGTGAGGTGGGGCCGTGAGGTGGGGCCGTGAGGTGGGGCCGTGAGGTGGGGCCGTGAGGTGAGGCTGCGCGAGGTGACAGAGTCACTCCCGTGGAACCGCTTCATGGAACCGCAGATGGAGCCCCCTGTGGATGACGCAGGACTGACCCGACTCGTCGACTCGGGTGACCACGACGAGTTGCTCCGCGAGGTGGACCGGCGGTGCGCCACGCGTGATTGGGATGCGCTGGAGCTCCTCGCGCAGCGATGCCGGCATGCTGTCGAGCGGGGGCTTCAGCTCTGGCCGATCGCCCACCATGTCGAATACCGCCTGGCGCTCGAGGCACCCGGTGAGTGGGCAGGGCGCGTCATCGTCGAAGGAGCCGGGCGGTTCACGCCCGGGCCGCTTCCCGAGGTCGCCGCGCCGACCCACACCTGGGAGGAACTGGGACCCCACGTTCCCAACGGGCCGGGCGCCGCTCTCACCGTGCACGAGCGTGTGGTGCGTGGCGAGGATCTGACCGGTGTGTCGCTCAACGGTCCCGACGTGCTCGACATCCCCCTCGCACTCCAGGCGTGGGAGCCCACCTACGCGCTCGCCACGTACGAGGCCCACCGCGGCAACTTCCCCGCTCCCCGGAGCCTCGCCCCGGCGAACTGTTCACCCTGTCGAAAGAGGCCATGCGGATCCCCGCCCCGGACGGTCCCACTGCGTTGGCCGATCTCGTCACACCGTGGACCACGGCGTCGGACGGTCGGGTCGAGACTGCCGCGGTACACGGTGACGCTCCGGAGGCGATCGGCGCGCTCGGTCCCCGAGTCGCGCGCATCACAGAGGCCGACCTGTCCGACGCTCTGGCGCTCATGGCGTGGACCGGAGCGAGCGGCGGGGCGCACGGTCGTCGGCGCGGCGCGGCGACCGGTCGCTTCGGCGCCTGGTGGGTAGTGGCCGCGCTGGCCGGCCGGCTCGACGACTGGCCCCTCGAGGGCGACGACCTGGCGGGCTCGGCGGAGGCTCTGCGGTGGTACAGGTGGGACGCCGGAGAGCCCGCCACCGGGTGGTCGTTCCAGCTTGCGGTGCACGATCCCACCCGGGGAATGGCGTGGGCGGTGTCGGCGACAGACGCCTGAGGGTCAGGGCGAGTCGGGATCCGCCAGCCCGAAGACCTCTTCCCTGCTCTCGGCTCTCACACGCCGAGCGACGGGAGCGCGTTTTCGCAGGAGGATCGCGCTCACGACGGCACCGACAAGACCTGCCGCGCCCGTGAGAATCGACGTGGCCTTGAAGCCGTCGGTGATGCCTTGCGCTGCGCCCGCCTCGAACGCCTCGCGGGTCTTCGTGTCCTGCTCCTGCTCGATGGTCTCGAAGTCCTCGGCCGAGGCGGTCAGAGCGTGGTCGAGGGTGTCATCGGACTGCTCGCTGACGCCGGCCGCGTCGATGCTCTCGTTGAGCGCCGCCGTTCCCAGGCCCACGTAGAGCAACGTGCCCACGGCGATGATGAAGACGCCACCGAGATACCGGAACATGTTGATGACACCCGACGCCTCGCCGGCGCTCTTGTCGGGGACCGCCACCATTCCAGCTGCGGACGAGGTCGAGAACGTCACCCCGACGCCGATACCTCCCAGCGTCATCGCGGGCCAGAGGTCGCTTGCGGAGGTCGATTCCGACACGGTGGCCATCAGCGCGAAACCCGCCGCCATGGAGAGGAAACCCAGCGTGAGCGGAATCGCGAATCCGATGCGATCGGCGATCCGCCCGCCGAGGAACGAGAACACAAACATCGCGACGCCGAACGGAATGAGGAGAAGGCTTGCTCCGATGGCGCTCTCGTCGAGGAGCACGGGTGCCTGCGCCCACAAGTTGAAGAAGTAGAGAATGCCGAACAGGCCCATGGCGTTCACGAAGGTGGTGACGTTGCCGGCGGTGAAGCGACCGAGTCTGAACAACTCGAAGTGGATCATCGGGTGGGCGACGCGGTGTTCGATGACCCAGAAGATGCCGAGGAGCGCCACCGCCAGAAAAAGAGAACCCAGGATGGCCGGTGACGTCCACCCCCATGTGCCGGCCTGCTGGATCCCGAGAACGAGCGAGAACAGCCCGATGACGAGAAACGGCGCGCCGAGTTTGTCGAACTTCGTGCCCTTGGTCGCGCGGGGAAGGTTCCTCAGGGCCGTCAGTGTCATCACGGCCCCGAGACCCAACCAGACGAAGTCGCCCAGGAAGATCCCGCGCCAGCTCAGTTCGTCGGAGAAGAAGCCTCCGTAGAGCGGGCCGATCGCGAACCCCAGACCACCGACCGCACCCCACACGCCGAGCGCGGTGCCCCTCTCTTCCGGAGGAAACACATCGGAGATGATCGACATCGTCGACGGCATCATGACCGCCGAGCCGAGCCCCTGGAACGTACGACCTCCGATGAGCATCGGCCCACTCTGCGCGCCGGCGACAAGACCCGAACCGACGGCGAACACGGCGATGCCGATCAGAAACGCGTTTCGACGTCCGACGACGTCGCCGATCTGTCCACCGATCACCACGAACGCTGCAGCTGCAAGAACGTAGGCGTTGACCGACCACGACAGGACCGAGGTCGAGAGGTCGAGATCGTCCGCTATCGCTCCGACCGCCGTGTTGATGGCCGTCGTGTTGAGCGCGATGACCCAGATGGCCATGCACACGGTGGCGAGCGCCGCCGACTTGTTGACCGGCCGCCCGGTCCCCTGCGCCGCCGTCCCGGCCTCCGTCATGAGGTGCCTGTCAAGGCGTGCTGCAATGCCCTCTCCGCCCTCATCGTGCGTACGACCACTCGAGAGGGAGACGGTCGCGCATCAGAGCGAGGGTCATCACCCTCAGGAGCGAAGATCGGCGAAAGCTTCGCGTACGTCGGCCACGAAGAGATCGGGCTCCTCGAAGGCGGCGAAATGGCCGCCGCGGGGCATGTCGGCGACTCGGCGGAGGTTGAAAGCCGCCTCCAGCCAGGACCTCGGGGACGTGAGTATCTCGTAGGGGTAGCGCGCCACCGCCGTGGGCACCTCGACTCGTTCGTCGACAGGTCCGAGCCGGCCCGCCTTCTTCGACTCGTAGTAGAGCCGTGTCGAGGAGTTGATCGTGCCGGTCACCCAGTAGGTCATGAGATTCGTGAGCAGGTCGTCGCGCCCCACAGCTGTTTCGAGGTTGCCTTCGTGGTCGGTCCAGGCATGGAACTTCTCGAGAATCCACCCTGCCAGGCCTGCGGGTGAGTCTGTGAGGCCGTACGAGAGGGTCTGTGGCTTGGTGCCCTGGATGGCGGCGTAGCCCGACCCGTTCTCCAGGTAGTCCGTGACGCGGGCGAACGCAGCCGTTTCCGCATCTGTCATCTCGCCGCCATTGGCGGGAGGTCCGCACACGGCCATGTTGAGGTGGATACCGGTGAGATGTGCCGAATCGACGAGGCCGAGTTCCGTGGTGATCAGGGAACCCCAGTCGCCACCCTGCGCGCTGTACCGCGTGTAGCCGAGACGATCCATCAGAGTCGCCCACGCTTCGGCGACACGACGCGAGTCCCAACCCGGCTCAGTCGTCGGACCCGACCAGGCGTAGCCCGGAATCGACGGCGCCACGACGTGGAAGGCGTCAGCGGCATCGCCGCCGTACGAGACCGGATTGCTCAGAGGACCGATGACATCGAGGAACTCGACCACCGATCCCGGCCAGCCGTGGGTGATGACGAGTGGTTCGGCATCGGGCTCCGGCGAAGGTGCATGGACGAAGTGGATGTTCTGGCCGTCGATCGTCGTCGTGAAGTGGTCGAAGGTGTTGAGTCGCTGCTCGGCGGCACGCCAGTCGTACCCGTCGGCCCAGTACTCGCAGAGGTCACGCAGGTACGTGAGATCGGTTCCGTACTCCCAGGGGGCGCCGGGGGCCGCGTCAGGCCAGAGCGTCGCCCGCAGGCGCGTGCGGAGGTCGTCGAGCACGTCGTCGGTGACCTCGACGCGCATCGGAGAGATGGCCTCGGAATCCGGCATCAGCCGACGGAGCGCTCCTTGCCCTCCCAGTAGGGCTTGCGCAGTTCCTTCTTGAGCACCTTGAGAGCGCCGGACAGCGGGAGCGGTTCATCACGGAACTCCACCGACTTCGGGACCTTGAAGCCCGCGATGTTCTCCTTGCACAATGCCTTGATCCCGTCCTCGGTGAGCGTCGCGCCCGACTTCGGCACGATGATCGCGTGGACCTGTTCACCCCACTGCTCGCTCGGAATCCCGATCACCGCCACCTGATCGACGCCGGGGTCCGACGCGATCACGGCCTCGACCTCGGCGGAGTAGACGTTCTCGCCGCCCGTCACGATCATGTCCTTCACACGGTCGACCAGGAAGAGGTACCCCTCGTCGTCGAGATAGCCGGCGTCGCCCGTGTGGTACCAGCCGTCGCGGAAGACGTCGGTCGTCGCCTCCTCGTTTCGCCAGTACTCCCGCATGAAGTTACCGGCCTTGGCGCAGACCTCACCGGACTCGCCGCGGGGCAACTCCGCGCCGTCGGCTCCCTGGATCGAGAGCACGACACCCGGCATCGCGCGACCGGCCGACCCCAGGAGGTCGCCACCTCGACGGTGGTCGTCGGGGCCCAGCCACGTGAGGACGGCCGACGCCTCGGTCATGCCATACGCCTGCGACAGTTCGAGGTCGGGATAGAGCTCCTGGAGCTTGTCGAGCGTGGCGCGGGGCATGGGAGACGCGCCATACGCGAGCTCGCGCAACGACGCCAGCCGCTCGGGCCGGAAGTCGTCGTGGTTCAACAGCATGCCGATCATCGTGGGGACCATCACGGTCTGTGTGACCTGCTCGCTCTCGATGAGGTCGAGCACGCCGCCGGGGTCGAAGATCGGGATGAACACCGACGTGCCTCCGGATGCGGGGCTCCCGAGGATGCCGCCCATCGACGCCGCGTGGAACATCGGCGTCTGGTGTAGGAACACCGCCTCGGGGTCGAACCGCAGCTGCGACCCGATGTGGTACAGATTCAACATCTCGGCACGATGTTCGAGCAAGACCCCCTTGGGCAGCCCCGTCGTGCCGCCCGTGTACATGAGCACGACCGGGTCGTCCTCCTCGGGTTCGTCGGGCACGATCGGCTCGCCCGCGCTGATCAGGTCCTCGTAGTTCACGTCGTGGGGACCGTCACCGTCGCCGATGAGCACCGTGTGGCGCACGGGGTTCTCGCCTTCTGACTCCTCCATCGCGCGGTGGAAGTGCTCGGCGAAGAAGCTGTCGACGAACGCCACCTCGCAACCCGAGTTCTGCACGATGTACGCGAGCTCTTTGCCTGCGAGTCGCAGGTTCAACGGGTTGATGACACCCGCACCGAGATATGCGGCGTGGTACGCCTCGAGGTACTGATGGCTGTTCGTGGCCATCAGCGCGAAACGATCTCCTGATGAGAGCCCGAGCTCCTTGTGGAGCGAGTCGGTGAGCCGAAGCACCCGATCGCCGTGCTGTTCGAAGGTCCCCCGGTAGTCGCCGTCGACGAACCCCACCTTCGTGGCGTAGTTGGAGAGCGCGGGAAGCAGCAGGCGGTGGTAGACGAGTTCCTTCATCGCCACGCAGGGTACAGATCGGAACGGCCCACGTGAAGCGGCGTGTTCGACGGGTGCCAGGGGGCCGACTCGCCCACGACTCACCCGGCGGCGATGAAGGGAACGACGGTGTCGAGGAACTGCTCGGGCTCCTCGAGCATGGGCGCGTGGCCGACACCGACCAGTTCGGTGTACGACCAATCGGGCCGAAGATCGGCGGTGCGGCGGGCGGCCGTCACGGGAACCAGGCGGTCCTCGGTCCCGTGGAGCAGGAGTGTCGGGGCGAGAACGCCCTTCGCCGAACGACGGAACACGGCCGGCACCAAGGCGGACAGGAGCGAGCGGGCGGCCTCGAGGTGCGCTCTGATCGCCCAGGGCATGAGCTCCCGTTCGGCGGTGAGCTCGACGTGAGCGGCGACGACATCATCCGGGACCCGACCGGCGTTCACACAGCACAGCTCCAGCACCTCGCGCACACGCTCCTCGGGTGTGGTGCGAGCCTCGTGCGAGCGCATGAACATCTCCCCGATCACGGGTGCGACCATGAGCCCGCCGCGAAGGAGGTACCGGAGGTCGGGTCGATGTCCGCCGATTGCCGGCAGTGCGGGATCGACGAGAACAAGGCCGCGGACGCGGTGCGGTCGACGTGCCGCTTCGAGAATCGAGATCAGACCTCCCATCGAATTACCGACGAGAACAGCCTCTCCACCGGCGACCTCCGCGATGAAACGGTCGAGGAGCGCGCGATTCGCCAGGACCGACGATGAGCGTCGATCGGGTGGGGTGCGCCCGAATCCGACGAGATCGGGGGCGAGGACTCGACCGTGACGCGTCAGTTCCCCGGTGACGCGCATCCAATTGATGTGGGCGCCGCCGAGACCGTGCACCAACACGATCGCCGGTCCGCTCCCACCGAAGTCGGCGTAGTGAACAGGTCCGTCGAGATCGGCGGTCGAGAGCTCCACGCCGGACGACGTTAGACCGGCGCCCGTGGGTCTGGCTCAGACCCCGGCCGGGCTCGCGAGACCGAGGTCGGCGGCCGACGACGCGGGAAGGGCAAACGCGGCGACGGTGCCGCCCCCGGGGCGTTCCTCCAACCAGATCTGGCCGTTGTGCATCTCCACGAAACGCCGAGCGATGGCCAAGCCGATGCCCGTTCCCATTCTCGAGCGCTCGGACCGCTCCACCTGGAAATACGGCTCGAAGACGCGTTCGAGATCCTCCGAGCCGATCCCGATTCCCTCGTCGGCGACGCGTACGACCACCGAGGAGTCCTCGTCGCGGGTGCTGACCGTGATCGTCGAGCCGTGTGGCGAGAACTTCGCCGCGTTCGTGAGCAGGTTGACGGTCACTCTCCGGATGGCTTCGACGTCAGCTTCGACGGGTTGGCGGGCCTCGAGGTCGACGACCACCGTGTGGCCCGAGAGCGCATCCTCCAGATCGGCCACGGCCCGCTCGACAGAATCGTCGATAGTGCCGACCTCAGCCCGGAGGGTCACGCGACCTGCGTCCAGCTGCGTGAAGTCGAGGAGTTGATCGATGAGCCGGGCGAGTTCGTCCTGGTTGCGTTCAGCACGACCGAGCAGGTCTTTGCGCTCAGCGGTGGACAGGCGGTCCCAGTAGGTGAGGACCGTGTTGACGAAACCCTTCGAGGCCGTGAGAGGAGTCCGCAACTCATGGGCGACCATCGCCAGGAACTCGGAGCGGAGCCGGTCGGTCTCCTCGAGATTCTTCGCGGCGCGGCGTTCCTGGTCGTAGGCACGCGCCCGCACGACCACGAGTGCGATCTGTTCCGCATAGCCCTCGAGAAGTGCAAGCTCGTCGCCTTCGAGAGCTCCCCGCCACGGGAAGCAGGGAACGAGGAGTCCGATCGTCTCGTCGGCGACGCGCAACGGTACCGCGAGCAGCGAACGGTGGCCTCCCTCACGGAGCAGCGGCGACCATCGGGCGACCCATTCTGGATACCGTGGATCGTCTGTGATGTCAGGAATGACCACGACCTCACCGGTCTCCGCCGCATCCGCGAGTGGCGCCAGATCGCGGTCGCCGGTCATCACAGAGTGTTGGAGTGTGGCCAGGTCATCCGCCTCCAACCCGTCGTTCGGCATCGGAGTGGCCACGACGAGATCGTCGCCACCGCGGTAGAGGAGAAGAGTCGTTTGGGATGCGCCGACCGCGTCGCCGAGGGACCGGGCCACGGATTCCAGCGTCGACCCGAAGTCGGGCTCGGGCGACAGGTCACGAAGTGCCTCGTAGAGACGCTCGAACTGGCGCGTCGTGTGGCGACGCTTGCGGGTCAGGCCGTCGATCACGAACACGATGGCGAGCAGATAGGGCAGGTAGGTCGCAATGACAAACGCGGAGACGCGCTCGGACGCGGGAGCGGCCCACTGGCCGAGCACCGCACAGACCATGACGAGCAGCGCTGTCGGAACACCGAGCGCGGAGCCTCCGACAACGGTGAAGAAGACCAGCCCGAGGACATACGTGAACAGTGCGGGCACCAGAGCCGCGGGGACGATCACCGACACGGCGAACACCCCGCCCATCCCGACGACCACGTTGATCGCCACGGCGATCGTGACCGAACGCCCGGCGAGCAGAACATCGACGATCGTGGCGAATACGACGTAGCCGAGGACGGCTCCGCCGACGACGAGGCTCTCGGCTTGGTCGAAGCCGGGCGCCAGAAATGCGCAGAGCGCGAGGAGAAGGCCCAGCAGCGCCCGTACACGGACGCTCTCGCGGTAGAACTTCAGACTCGGCGAGTCGGCGCCGGGGTCTTCGAACGCCGCGACGAGATTGCGGCGCAGCACGCCCGTCGTGTGGAAGCGCCACCAGCCGTTTTTCATCGTCACCCGAGAATCCCGTATCCCGACTCCAGGCACCATGCTACGTGCCGTTTAGAGCATGGCCGTCCTGTTCCTGCCGAATCGTCGAGACATCCGGGAAACGAGATCATCAGATGGGATTCAGGTGGGATGATGCGACTGAGCGAGCGTGGCGGAACTGGCAGACGCGCCGGGTTTAGGTCCCGGTGACCTTCGCAGGTCTTGGGGGTTCGAGTCCCTCCGCTCGCACCGGAACCAGCATCAACCTCGGAACGAGGTGACGTGCTGGTAGGTCGGACGGTTGACCCAGCGCATCGAGTTGAAGTTGGTCACGTAGGGGATGAACAGGATCCGCTCATCCAGCGTCAACTCACCCCACTTCGCCGGATCGGCCTGGTTCCACGGGAGTTGGTAGGTCCCCGCGCGCCACACGCCCAGCTTCAGCGCTGACCACAGCTCGGCGCGGCAGGCCTCGAGGTCGCCGTCGCCGCACTGGATTCCGCCGGCCGGCACAGGACCCTCGCCGAGGATCGCGCGGAGGTCGCGCTGGACGTTGGAGTACCACCCGGTCTGGTAGGCGGACCCGAACGGACCGGGCTTGTCGTCGAGCTTGTGCGGCCGCACGTCGTCATAGAGCCCCGTGAGCACGCCGTCGCTGATTCCGGCGTTGCGCTCCCCGTCGGTCGTTGCCCCGAACACGGCGTGCACGAGAGGCTCCCAGGTCTCGTCCATGATCGGCACAGCCGCGTCGTCGTAAACGCTGTCGCGGTTGCGGTCGCGTCGGTGCGCACCGCCTTCCACCCACGACGTCAGGACGCCGCGGGCGGCCTCGATCTTGGAGTTCGGCGCGTCACTTCCCTCGAGGATGCGCAGCACGTACGGCATCACCTGGTCGCCGCGCAGGTCGGACGTCCCCGCGTCTTGGACGATCGAGACCACGTCGGGTGCCGTGAGACCGGTGGCGTCGCCGACGCGGCTGTCGATGAGGTCCACCCGGTGTACCGCACCCTCACCCCACGCCGAGTCGTTCCACGTCCATCCCGGTGCGATGCGGTTGTTCCACGACGCGATGTAGCCCTTCGCCGGATTCAGCTCGTGGGGACGATCCTCGACCGGGAGAATGACGGGAGACCCGTCGGGGTTGGTGGGCCAGTCCCACTCACCGGTTCCCCACACGGGGAAGTCGAAGGGCGCGCCACTCTTGCGGACCGGATACCAGCCCGAGTGCACGAAGGCAATGTCGTGGGCATCGGCGTAGCCCCAGTTGAAGGACCAGCTCGTGTCCTTCATGACCTCGGCGAACTCGTCGGCCGACTCGACCGCACCGACGTTGAGGCGCCGGAAAGAGATCGCGGCCACGGCCTCCCAGCCGCGGTTGAGCCGCTGGCGGCTCACAGCCACGGGGGTGCCGTCGACCGCCGTGCCGCGGTCGGTGACAGGGCCGTGGACGGTGCGCGGCACGGTGTCGGTGTTCGCGCCCTCGGGATAGGTCATGGGCTTGCACTCACCATCGTGCTCGTAGTGCATCGACTCCACGGTGGGCGTTGCGCCACCCGGCTCGCACAGCCGCTCGACGACCTGGTCGGTGTTGTCGGAACCTCCCGCTGTTGCGGTCCACGACGACCGGTCGTTGTGGCCGATGACCACCCACGGCCCGACACCCGGGAAGGTGATGCCACTGGCGTGCTGGTCGCCGCCGTGGATCTCCATCTCGAAGAGCAGCTGCGGAGCGAAGTACCCCGACTGCGGCCCGCCGACCTGGACCGGCTGACCCGTGTCGGTGCGCGAGCCCGCCACCGTGAGGAAGTTGCTCATCGACGGTTGCGACGCGATGGAGTCGTCGGCACCACACATCTCCGCGGAGGTGGCGAGGTCGAGCTCGGCCACCGCTGCGGGATCGGTGCCGGTGTCGCCCGCATCGAACTGCGGGTACGTGAAGACGTTGTCGGTGTGGTGCGTGGCGGTCGGGTCCTCGGAGTAGCTGAGGTCGTCGTAGAGGGCCTGGGCCGTGTCGGGGTCGCCGGTGATCTTCTCGAGCGCGTGGAGCGCGTGGCTGTTGCAGACCTCGCCGCCGCCGCCGTTACCGAAGATGTCTCCCACGAGGATCGCCGAGGCGACCACGTCGGTGGGTTTCCAGCCGGGGTAGGGAATGCCGAGCTGGTCCCACATCCCCTGGACATCCTGGGGGACGAACCCCTGCCCGGCGAGCCAGTGGTTGATGCCGTCGGTGAACGCGTTCAGCGAGTCGAGGAGCTGGCGACCCTCGTCGGGACCGACCCGCGCGATCGTGCGGTCGATGTGCGCCTGGAGCTCCTCCTCGGTGTACGTGACCTGCGGAGAGCCCGAACCGATCACGTCGAAGATCTCGGTGATGCCGCCGGGAGCGAGCTCGATGAGACCCGTGCGCCCGAGGATGCGTGCGAGCTCCGCGATGATGAGACGGCCCTCGGCCACGGCGAACCCGGCGCCGAACGCGGCGTCGGTCTCCGTGTCGCCGTAGATGTGGGGGACGCCGAACTTGTCCCAGAAGATCTCGACCCCTTCCTTGGGTGCCTGCGACCGCTTGATGTCCTCGTCCTTCAGATCGAAGTTGGCGTCCTTGTAGTAACGGCCCAATGAGTGGTCGGCGTCGCCGAGCACCCCGGCGGCCACGGCATCGTCGATGTTGTCGTACATCGCGCGCTGGTCATCACGATCGTTGGCGGTGACGCCGTGGATGTTGCCGTTGCCCGGGGCCATGATCGACCACGCCTCGGTGGCGCCCTTGGGGGGAACGGGTTCCGTGGGCTCGGGTGGCCCCTTGGGAATCGGGATACACGCTGCGGCCAGCGTTGCGACGGCGACGATGAGAACACCGCCGGTCATCACACTCCGCACGCTGCGGCCACGACGGCTTCTGCGCATCTTCGGGTGCTCGGTCACGTTCACTGCTGTCCCCTGTTGGTCGCGCGTGTCCGGGCGGCACACGTCGGTGAAGGTCGCCACAGTACCCAATGTGACTGAACCGGACAAGTAGCCCACGGAGCGCGGTCAGGGGACTCTGCGGGTATTTACCCCGGAACCACCGGAGACGGGCGATCAGCGCTTCTTGCGCTTCCCCTTGCCTCGCTTCTTGCCCTTGTTTCCCTTGCCCTTGCGGCGACCGAGCCCGAACTTCCGCTTCGCAGGCTGGTCGACCTCCGCGATGATCTCCGGACCGACGGCGTTGAGGATGTCCTCGGCCTCGTCGAGAATCGCCGCCGCATCGGCACCCTCACCCGGGAGATCGGAGGTCTCGGGGGCCATGGCCTCCGAGAGGCTCCCGTACTGCCATCCGGCGTCCACGCGCCGCTTCACGAAGGCCGGGCAGTCCTCCGGGCAGTTCCAGGGTGCCTCGGGCGCGAGGTCCAACCGGCACTTCCGCATGGTGTCGCCGCTCGGATACGTGCGGCTCTCGTAGTGCTTGCAGTCGGTCCTCATCGCCACGGCGTCATTATCCCCTAGTTGTTGTGCCCTGGGACGTTGTTGACATCCGCTGAGGGGTGAGCCTCCTGGGCGAGTGTGGAGCTGTTCAACGGCAACACACACCCCAGGAGGCTCTCAGTGCACCGTAACGCTCCGCTCACTCCCGAAGGCCGGTATCGGCTTTGTTTGCGCATCGAAGCCGGTTGGACCGTCGCTGCAGCCGCGGAATCCATGAACATTTCGCGTCAGTGTGCCCACAAGTGGTGGTCCCGCTACCGCGACGAAGGGGTCGAGGGCTCGAGGATCGTTCGAGTCGACCGCTGTCGTGTCCGCATCAGACACCCGCGCGTGTTGAGCGACGCATCGTGGCGTTGCGTCAGTCGCGAAAGCTCGGGCCGGCCCGACTGGCGGGGATCGTGGAGGTGCCGGCTTCGACGGTGCACCGGGTGTTGGTCCGCCACGGTGTGAACCGCCTTCGGTGGATGGACCGTTCCACCGGCCGGGTGATCAGACGCATCGAAACGTCGCATTGTGGTGAGCTGGTCCACATCGACGTCAAGAAACTCGCCCGAGTGCCTGACGGTGGTGGGCACCGGATGTTGGGCCGCACGTCCGAGACGATGGCACGGGCACACCGAGCCAAGGGCGGCTACACCCACATCCACACCGCGATCGACGCCTACTCTCGGCTCGCCTACAGCGAGTTCGCCGGCGTCGAAAACACCGACAACTGCCTCGGCTTCCTGGACCGCGCGGTCGATTGGTTCGCCAGTCACGGCATCACCATCGAACGGATCCTGACCGACAACGGAAACGGCTACCGCAGCCACGCCTGGCGGAACCGTTGCGCTGAGCTCGGCATCACACACACCCGAACCAAGCCCTACCACCCCGCCACCAACGGCAAAGTCGAACGGTTCAACCGCACCTTGCTCGACGAATGGGCCTACGCCCGGATCTGGAAATCAGACGCCAGTCGCGCACGAACCCTTGACCGGTTCCTCCACCGCTACAACCATCACCGACACCACACCGCCATCGGTGGCCCACCCGCCAGCCGCGTCACCAACCTGCCAGGGCACAACACCTAGTCGAGCCACTCGGGAGCCGCAGCCAGTAGCTGTCGGCTCACGGCGAGGCAACGATCGAGCAGCTCGCACTGCTCCTCTTCGTTGTTTCGGATCTTGAGCAGCGACACCGCTACCTGGGCCACGATCTTCAGACTGCGCTCGGGCGCGTCGGTCGCGGAGGGAAACGAGTCGATCGCCGACACGCCGAGCGGTAGGTCGGGGCCGCCGATCCCGGCCAGCTCCGTGGCCAGAACCAGCAAGTCGGGTCCGTGAGGCAACGGAGGGAGTGCCCACGTGAAGCTGAGAGGGAAGTGATAGAGGTCCTCGGGCTGGTCGTCGTCGGGCGTCGTGAGAACCGCGTCCTCGAAGCCGAGCAGAACACGGGGCTCCACTTCGAGGGTGAGATAGAGATCGACCGGACCGGCGCATCCCTCCTCGGGGTGGAGGTCGACCTCCCAGGTCTGTCGCAGCGAGTAGCTCTCGACGAAGTGGCGCTCGTCGTGCACGTGGAACCCGTGTTCGACCGCGTGGTCCTTCAGATCGGAGACGTATCCGGCGAGGTCGAGGACGGCCATGGCTACGGATTCCCCCGTGTGGTCGCGTCGGCACCCACATCCACAGCCGAATCGGCGACCGGCTCTGCCGCCGGGTCGAGCCGGTCGCGCAGGAAGCCCGCAACATTCGCGACGCAGCGGCGTGCATCCTCGAGCTCGTCGACGAATCCATAGAAGCCGTGGAACATGCCCGTATGGTCCCACGTTTCGACGGAAACTCCCGAGCGCTCGAGTCGGTGGGCGTATGCCAAACCTTCGTCGCGCAGAACGTCGCATTCGGCCGTGACGACACCTGCCGGCGGGAGCCCGCCAAGATCTGTGGACCGCAGCGGTGCCGCCAGGAATCGGCCGGGTACACCGTTTCGTCGGGATCCGCGGGACCACCCGCCGGGTCTGCGGAACTCCTGGCCACGTCTGCCACATCACCCAGATACGACGTCCAGAAGAACCGCATGTCGTTGACGCTCAGGGGATAGCCCCGCCCGTTCTCGACGTATGACGCCGTGTCGAAGCGGGGGTCGAGCGCGGGACACATCAGGACCTGTGCCTGGAGCTCCGGCCCACCGCGGTCTCTGGCGGCGAGTGCGACCGAAGCGGCCAGGTTGCCGCCCGCGCTCGACCCGCACACGGCCAGGCGTGATGCGTCGACGCGGAGAGCTCGGGCGTTCTCGACCACCCAACAGGTGGCGGCGAACGAGTCATCGAGCGCCGCGGGATAGGGGGTTCTCGGGAGCGAGGCGGTATCCCACCGATACGACGGCGGCCTCAGAGGCCCGCGCGATGCCGCGGCACAGCGTGTCGGCCAGCTCGATGTTGCCCATCACCCAGCCGCCCCCGTGGAAGAAGACGATCGTTCCGGAGGACAGCGTTCCCGAGGACGGCGTTCCCGAGGACAGCGTTCCCGAGGACGGCGGCGCGTCCGGTCGGTACACGCGCAGTGGAATGTCGCACTCCGGCCCCGCCATGGTGTGGTCGCTCACGTCAGCGATGGAGGGTTCGTGCGGCACCTCGGCCATGAGCTGCTGTTCCAGCTCGCGCGCCGCGGCGAGCCCGAGCTCGTCGATGTCGACGTGCCCAGCCGGCTCGAACTGTTCGACCACGTGGGCCGCCCCGGGCGTGAGCCGACTCATGATCGATCTCCGTCTGCGTTCTCCGCGACCTTCGCGACACGAAGACCCTCGACCAGTGAGCGAAGGGCGCGACCGCGATGCGACATCGCGTTCTTCTCCTCGGCCGACATCTCGGCGAACGTGCGTCCGTCACCTTCCTCGGGAACGAACACCGCGTCGTAGCCGAAGCCTCCGGCACCGCGAGGCTCGAGAGTGATCCGACCTGCGACCTCCCCCGTGGCAGCAACCTCGCGCCCGTCAGGCCATCGAACGACAACGACCGTCGCGAATGTGGCGCCTCGTAGATCGGGGCCCATGCCCTGCTTCTCGTGTGCTTCCTGGTTCTCCTCGCGCGCAGCGAGCTCCCTCAACAGATATGCGGTGTTGTCGGCGTAGGTGGCGTCCTCTCCCGCGTAACGGGCGGACCGCACGCCCGGCGCGCCTCCCAGCGCATCGACGATGAGTCCGGTGTCGTCGGCAACCGCCGGTAGTCCCGTCGCCGCGGCGAGTGCCGCTGCCTTCAAACGCGCATTCTCGGCGAGAGTGTCGCCGGTCTCGGCCACCTCGGGAACGTCGTCGGGTCGTTCCAGGAATTCGAAGTCCGGCAGACTCGCAGCGAGAATCCCGACGATCTCGCGGACCTTGTCGGGATTCGCCGTGGCGAGTACGAAGCGACGGTCAGCCGATGTCACGAACGGCGCGCGGGAGGCGGTTCGGCCACGAGCTCGGCCTGCGCCTCCATGATCTCGGCGATGCCCCGCTCGGCATGATCCAGGAGAGCGTCGAGCTCACCCCGCGAGAACGGGCTGCCTTCCGCCGTCCCCTGCACCTCGATGAGCCGTTCCCCCGCCATGACGACGTTCATGTCGACCTCTGCGTTGACGTCCTCGGAGTAGTCGAGGTCGAGGAGCGGCAGGCCTCCCACGATGCCCACCGAGATGGCCGCGCACGGCCCCGTGATCGGGTGCGCCGGAATCGTACCGGCGGCGAGGAGCCTGCTGCACGCGTCGTGCAGAGCCGCATAGCCACCGCAGATCGACGCCGTGCGCGTTCCACCGTCGGCCTGGATGACGTCGCAATCGACGGTGAGCTGCACCTCACCCAGCACCGCGAGATCGCTCACGGCCCGCAATGACCGCCCGATGAGCCTCTGGATCTCCTGGGTGCGCCCCGACGGGCGACCCTTGGCGACCTCGCGGTTGATGCGCTCCGAGGTGGAGCCCGGCAGCATGGAGTACTCGGCGGTCACCCATCCCTTGCCCTTGCCACGAAGCCAGGGTGGAACCCGCTCCTCGATCGAGGCGGTACACAACACGCGGGTCTTGCCGAACTCGACGAGCACGGATCCCGCCGCGAACTCCGTGTAGTCCCGAATGAAGCGAATCGGCCGCAGGTCGCCCGGCTCACGTCCGTCGTTGCGAATCCCCATGGTGTCTCCCGCACGATCTCTTCGCCGTGAACTCAGACCCTGGTGACCATATGCGGTGCGGCCAGGCTCACGGGATCCCCGAACGCCTCGGTGGCCTCGGCCACGGCCGCCACAGGATCGGTGGTGGGCCACAGGTGCGTGAGCATCAGACGGCGCGCGCCCGCGGCCCTGGCATCCTCCCCGGCCTGGCGGGCAGAGAGATGCACGGCGGTGGGTCGGTCGGCGTGGAGGTAGCTGGCCTCGGACAGCACGAGATCCGCGCCTTCTCCGAACTCCCCGACCGACCACCGAGGGCCCGTGTCGGACGTGTAGACGAGCCTCCTGTCCACCGAACGAGCCACGGCCGAACGGGCCTCCACCGCGAGCGTCGACACCGGATGGTCGGTCCGCGAGAAGCGGAGCCCGAGGTCGTTGATCGTCACGGCGTCACCGTCACCCACGTCGTGCCAGGCGAACGTGTTTCCCCAGTTGCTCACCAGCGTGCCGAGCGCGTCGCGCACTCCCGCCGGTGCGTAGACGGGGATGTCCGTCCGCTCGATGCCGTACCGGGCATGGACGTGGAGCCCGTACAGGTCGACACAGTGGTCGGGATGCAGATGCGTGATGACGACCGCCGTGAGGTCCTCGACAGCCAGGTGCTCCTGGAGAACGGGGTAGGTGCCGTTGCCGCAGTCGAGCCAGACACTGGTGTCGCCGGCCTCGATCAGGTATCCGCTGCACGCTCCCGCGGGCGGCGCTCCGTAGGACCCCGACGCACCCAGGACGGTCAACTCCACGGCACAGTGCCCACATCGACGACCTCGGGCCCCAGGAACCGCGCACCGAGTGCTCGGAAGGTCTCGACGTTCCCGCTCGTGAAGAACCGTGCACGGGCCGGGTCATCCCGGTCGCGGTGCAGGTCGCGCTCGGTGAGGAGTCGCCGCACCTCGAAGGCTGTCTCGTCCGCGCTCGACACCAACACGACATCACGTCCCATCACGTCACCGATGGTACGGGCGAGAAGCGGGTAGTGCGTGCAACCCAGCACGAGCGTGTCGACCTTCGCGTCACGTACGGGAGCCAGAAGGCGTTCGGCGAGAACATGGACCTGATCTGAATCGAGGTCGCCCGCCTCGACGAACTCCACGAACCCCGGACACGCGGCACACGTCACACGAAGCGGTCGCGTCGGGGCGGGAACAAGCTCGGCGGCCTTCTGGTACGCGCCCGAGGCGATCGTTCCCACCGTACCGATGACTCCCACGTTGCCCGAGGTCGTCACCGCTGCGGCGGAACGCACACCGGGTTCGATCACGCCGACGACCGGGACGGGGAATTGGTCGCGCAGCGTGTCGAGAGCAGCAGCCGTGGCGCTGTTGCACGCCACGACGACGGCCTTCGCTCCGCGGTCCACGAGCCAGCCGGCGATCTCGACGGCGTGGTCACGCACCTCCTCGGCCGGCTTCGATCCGTAGGGAAACCGTGCGGTGTCGCCGACGTAGTGGACCTCCTCCCCCGGGAGAAGATCGAGCAACGCCCGCAGCACCGTGAGGCCACCCAGTCCCGAGTCGAAGACGCCGATCGGACCCGTCGGCTCCGGCGCGCTCACGCTCGCTCCCCCCGCACACTCACGCCTGCTGCTCGCTTGCCCCCGCAGCCCGTTCCAGGCGATCGATCACGGCCGCTCCGATCCCATCGGGCGCCGGTAGGACGGCCACGACGACGTCGAGTTCCTGCTCGTCGGCCGACCGGAGCTCGCGGTAGAGCGCGGCTGCGTAGCCATCCGGATCCGCAGGAACCTCGAGCCTGACCACGTCGTCATGCGCGGGATCATGCGCGATTGCAAGGTCCCCCGACCCGAGCACGCCCACACGCGTTCCCGGAGCAACGATCGCATCGAGTGTCGTCACGAGATCCTCACGATCGGTCATGACGACCCGCGCTCGTGGCGCGTAGTGCGATTGCAGTGATCCGGGTACGCGGACGATCGTCCTTCTCGCACTCACCGCCGTCGATTCGGAGCCGGTCAGGGAAGCGATCCGTTGCGTGGAGATCGCGCCCGGCCGGAGCACCGTCGGCAGCTCGTGCGTGCAGTCGACGATGGTCGACTCGACTCCGACGCGGCACGGGCCACCGTCCAGCACGACATCGACGTCGTCACCGAGGTCGGCGATCACATGGTCGGCGGTCGTCGGGCTCACGGAACCGAACCGATTCGCAGACGGTGCCGCCACACCCCGACCGAAGGCACGCAGCAGCGCGAGTGCGATCGGATGGTCGGGCATACGCACCGCGACCGTGGCCTGCCCTCCCGTCACCTCGTCGAGCACGTCGGGCGTTCGATCGACGACCACGGTCAGCGGCCCCGGCCAACAGGCTTCGACGAGTCGGCGGGCGTCGGCGGACACGTTGTGTCCCCAATCGTCGAGTTCCTCGACGGTCCCGACGTGCACGATCACCGGATGGTCGGCCGGGCGCCGTTTCACCTCGTAGAGACGGCGCAGAGCGGACGCATTTGCCGCGTCGGCGCCGAGCCCGTACACGGTCTCGGTCGGAAAGGCGACGAGCCCCCTGCGCGCAGCACCTCGACCGCGATGTCGAGTCCCGAATTCGGGATTCCCGACTCCGGGACTTCCGACTCGGGCACCGGAGCCACGATCTACCAGTAGTTGATGCGCGTGGCGCGCTCGACGACGACGTCGAGATCGTCGGTCCAGGCCCCCGACGACAGGTACTTCCACCCGCCGTCGGGCAGCACGGTGACGATCGTCCCGTTGTCCATGGTCTCGGCGACCTTGGCCACACCGTGGAGCGCGGCTCCCGAGGAGATCCCGGCGAACACGCTGCACCGATCGAGGAGGCGACGGGTCCACTCGACCGAATCCGGTGCGCGCACGACGAACTTCCGGTCGAGAATGTCGGGGTCGAAGATGGGCGGGACGAAGCCGTCCTCGAGCGAGCGGAGGCCCTGGACGAGCTCCCCGGCCGGAGGCTCGACCGCGACGATCTGCACGTCGGGGTTCTTCTCCTTCAGGAATCGTCCGACACCCATCAAGGTGCCCGAGGTGCCGAGGCCCGCGACGAAGGCATCGACCTCGGGGCAGTCACGCCAGATCTCCGGACCGGTGCCCTCGTAGTGCGCGAGGGGGTTCGCCTCGTTGCCGTACTGAAAGAGCATCACGAGGCTCGGGTCGGCCTCCGACAGTTCGCGCGCGACACGGATGGCCCCGTTGCTTCCCTCCTCGGGAGGCGAGAGCACGAATTCCGCTCCGAAGATCTCGAGAAGCTGACGGCGCTCGACCGACACGTTCTCGGGAAGCACGACCCGCAGCGGGTAGCCACGGATCCGGCAGATCATCGCCAGGCCGATCCCGGTGTTTCCCGACGTGGGTTCGAGGATCGTGTCACCGGGCTTCAGCGTCCCGTCGCGCTCGGCCAGCTCGATCATCTTCAGAGCGATGCGGTCCTTGACCGAGCCGCCGGGGTTCTGACCCTCGAGCTTGGCGTAGATCCGAACGCCGGGCTTCGGGCTCAGTTCGTGCAGACCGACCAGCGGGGTGTCGCCGATCGTGCCCAGGATGGACTCGTAACGCATGGCGGGAGCGCCGCGTCGGGCGGCGGACGCCTCAGCCGCCGGCGACGGCGGGCAGGATGGAGACGACGTCGCCGTCGGAGAGCTTCGTGTCGAGCGCCTCGAGGTACCGGATGTCCTCGTCGTCGCGGTAGACGTTCACGAACTTGTGGACGCCGCCGTCCTCCCCCACGAGCTGGCCGTCGAGGCCGGGATGGGCGGCGACGAGGTTGTCGAAGACCTCGCGGACGGTGGTGCCATCGGCCTCCACCGATGCCGCACCGCCCACGTGAGGCCGCAGCACGGTGGGAAGCATCACTTCGACGGCCATTCTCCGAGTCTACAAGTCCGACCTCTCGGGTCGGGATTCCCGAACCGGGTTTCAGCCGGTGATCTCCACCGCGACCTCGGCGATCTCGCCGTCACGGATTCGGTAGGCGCGCAGCACGGGTTCGGGGTGCTTGAGGCTCACGAGCGCGTAGATCCACTCGGGGTAGGTGGCCTGGCGCACGTCGGTACTCGAGGGATAGGCGTCGGTGTGGGTGTGCGAGTGGAACACGCCCACGAGTGCGCCTCCCGCCTTCTCGGCGTCGCGCATCGCCTTGATCAACTCGCGCGAGTCCACCGTGTAGGTGCGTGCCGACGCGTCCGCGTTCGTCGTGAGATAGACCGCCGTGATCTCCCCCGTGGGTTCGGTCGAGAGTCCATCGCCTCGTCCACCGTCGTCATTCTGGGCCAGCGGGCCTGCGAAGAGTCCGCAGGCCTCGTCGGGCAGCCCGTCGAGGCAGTGCGCCACCACGAGCTCGTAGTGGGCACGCGCCAACCGCATCGTGGGTGTGGCGAATCCCATCGTTACAACGCTCCCATCGCTACGACGCGCCGTTCCGGTCGCCGGCGGTCTGCATGGCCGCGGCCTGAGTGCTCGCGGGAGCATCCCGCACTGCTCGCCACACGCGCTCGGCGGTGGCAGGCATGTCGACGTGGCGCACGCCGAGGTGGCTGAGAGCGTCGACGACGGCGTTCTGGACGGCGGGCGTGGCCCCGATCGTTCCCGACTCCCCGATGCCCTTCGCTCCCAGCTCGTTGGCCGGGGTGGGCGTGACCGTCCGGTCGATCTCGAACGTCGGGAACTCGGCGGCCGAGCCGAACGCGTAGTCCATGAGATTCGCGGTCATGGGGTTGCCCTCATCGTCGTAGACGAACTCCTCGTACAGTGCCTGACCGACGCCCTGGGCGATACCGCCGTGAACCTGCCCCTCGGCGAGCAACGGGTTGATCACCGTCCCGCAGTCGTCGACCGCGATGTGGCGCACCAGTTCGACCCCGCCCGTCTGGGTGTCGACCTCCACGACCGATACGTGCGCACCGAAGGGATACGTCGCCTGGGTCTGGTCGTGGTCGATCTCCACGCGCAGGCCCGTCTCCTCCCCTCCCATTCCCCGGGCCGGCGCGACGGATCTCCCGCCGCACTCGCCAGGTCTGCCCAGCTGATCGAGCGTGACGGGTCGCCCTCGACACCGACGCCCACACCCTCGTCCACGACGACCTGGTCGACCGGAACGTCGAGCACGTGCGCACCGAGCACCCGGGCCCGTTCCACCATCTCCCCACCGGCGTGGTGCAGGGCGGTGCCGACGATCTGCACGGTTCGCGATCCCATCGTGCCGAGGCCTCGGGGACCTTCTCGGTGTCGGACTGCACGATGCGCACCCGGTCGGGTGGCAGGCCGAAGCGGTTCGCCACGATCATGGCCAGACTCGTCTCGTGACCCTGCCCGTGCGCCGACGTGCCGACCCGCGCGGTGATGGTGCCGTCGTCTTCGATCTCCAGAGCGCCGTACTCCTTCCACATGGCACCCGCGGTGATCTCGACATAGGTGCACACACCGACGCCGAGTTGCACGACGTCGCCCCGCTCGCGGCGCTGCGCCTGTTCGGCGAGCACGTCGTCGTAGCCGACCGCGGCGAGCGCCTTGTCGAGCGCAGCGCCGAAGTCGCCGATGTCGTAGATGGCGCCGGTGGCGGTCGTGTAGGGGAACTCGTCGGCACCGATCAGGTTCTTCCGGCGGATCTCCACCGGGTCCATACCGATTACGTCGGCGGCCATGTCGACGATCCGCTCGATCATCGACGTCGCCTCCGGGCGCCCGGCGCCGCGGTAGGCCGCCACCGGTGTGGTGTTGGTCACGACGCTGCGGGACAGGAAGTCGATCGCGGGGATCCGGTACACACCGGACGCCATCGTCCAGGTGTTGTGCGGAAGGAACGCACCGTTCACCGGGTACGCACCGGCGTCGGCGAGCACACGAATCCGCAATCCCGTGAAGGTGCCGTCGCAGGTGAGACCGAGCTCGACCTCCTGGGTCTGGGCCCGGCCGTGGGTCATGCCGACCATGGACTCCGAACGCTCCTGCACCCACCGGACGGGTCGTTCCATCCGGCGCGCGATCTCGGCGACCACGATGTAGTCGGAGTTGAGGAACATCTTGGCGCCGAAGCTGCCGCCCACCGCGGGAGCAGCAAGGCGGATCTGTTCGCGGTCGAGTCCCAACTCACGGGCGAGTGCGTCGCGCACCGAATGCGGATTCTGTGTGGCCGCCCACGCCACCAGACCGCCGGTCTCCGGATCCGGGGCAGCCGCGAACGCGTGGGTCTCCATCGGAACCGGCGCCACCCGCTGATTGACGAAACGCCCGCGCACGACCACGTCGGCCCCGGCGAGTACGTCGTCGTCCTTTCGGAAGTCGAACTCCAGCGCCACGTTCGAGTCGGTGCCGGAGAACAGGAGCGGAGCATCGTCGGCCACGGCCGCTTCCACACCGATGACCGGCGGCAGCGGATCCACGTCGACGAAGACCCTCTCGGCCGCGTCGACCGCGGCGGTTCGAGTTTCCGCCACGACGGCCGCCACGACGTCGCCCACGAATCGCACCACCCCGTCGGCCAGCGGCGGGCGCGAGAACTCCGGAGGTGTCAGCGGCATACCCCAGTGCGGCTCCAGGCCGAGATCGCCGGCGGTGAAGACGCCGACCACGCCCGGCATGGTTCTGGCTTCGGAGGTGTCGATTTCGGTGATCTGTCCGTGAGCGATCGGCGATCGGACGAACACGAGCTCGAGCGCACCCTCCAGCACGCCGTCGAGATTCAGATCGTCCGAGGTCAGATCGTCGAGATAGCGCTCCTTGCCGGTGAGGATGCTCGGATCCTCACTGCGCAGAACGCGCTCACCGACCTCGCTCGTTTCCGTCGCCACCCGCGTGTTCCTTCTCGAGACCAGTGCGATCACGTGTCGATCCGATGTGCGTGGGAAATCTACCCGCCATCGTCGGCTGGCCGACCTGCGCCGCTCTTCTACGGCGGTTTGACGTCGAGTTCTCCTTCGGGGGTGAGCTTTGCGGTCCAGCGGTGTTCGTGGAGCTTGGTGTGATGCGTTCGGCAAACGAGCACGAGATTGTCGAGTGATGTTGTGCCTCCGTTGGCCCAGTGGACGAGGTGGTGGGCGTCAGCCCATTCGGGGGCCGGTCGCAGCCAGGCCAGGCGCAACCCCGGTCGCGTATGACGAGTGCGCGTCTGATCGCGGGCGGGATGGTCGGGGTGCGTCTTCCGACGTCGAGAACCTGGCTCGTGCCGTCGGTGATGATGCGGCTGATGCCGGCGTCGCAGGCGAGGCGGCGTGCAGCTTCGCCGCTGATCGACTCGCCGTTGTCGAACTCCGCTGCGGGTGCGCCGGTTCGGGCCTCGAGTGTCTCGAGGCCGACGAGGATCGACAGATGTGGCTTCTCACCACCGGCACTCGGGAGGTCTCCACTGTCGAGGCTCTGGCGGGCCAGCTCGACGAGCGCGTCGGCGCGTTGCCGCGACGCGGTGCGGCGAGGGCCGTCGGCCGGGTCGGGGCTCATGAGCGCGTCGAGGGCGGTCTTGACGACCGCGCCTCCCTCGAGATCCAGTTCGCCGTCGAGGATGAACCGTCCCTCGAGGGTCTGGGACATGTGCAGCTTGCGACGGCACACCGCCGCTCTTTCGTCGTCCACGACGACCTGGGGTTCGACGGCATGACGCCAATGCGTCACCACACGACGCAACCGCCCCGGGTCCAGGTCGCGGGCAGCATCGACGAAGACCTTCTCGCCCTCGGCCACCAGCCGCGCAACCTCGACCGCGTCGATCTCGTCGTGACCATCGAGACTCTCGGCAACGTCGGTTCCCGTGGCGATGACACGTACATGATCCGACGAGATCTCACCGGCGGCGAACGCCTCCGCCGTGCGGGGCAAGTGCCGCAGGCGGCGGGCCGTCTTGACGGCACCCGACGCCGCCGAAGGCGACAGTCGACCGTGGTAGCGCAACCACGCCTGAGCCGACGCCGAACCGTCGACTTCCCACTCGCCCGAGGCGTCGAACGCGGCGATCCTCTCCGACAGCCTCGCCTCGAGGCGGTACACGGCGCGGAACAGATCCAGGATCTCCCGACCCAGCGGCCCCACATCCGATCCCCTGCCTTCAGCGGAATCAGACCCGCCTGCCGGTTCCTCCGGTCGTTCCTCCACAGCTCACCTCCTCCCGAGGTCCCTTCACCCGCGCGAGAACAAGCGCACAGGCGAAAGCCATCGGGGGAAATGGCCGAGCGGAGAAGAGCACCACCGCATCGACGAGGTCACCGTAACAACCGGGTATGACAGTTATCCCGGGATCAGGGACTCCTCCATGTGAAACTTCGGAAATCGTCGTGCCGAGGGGACGTGGATCCTGCGATTCAGTCCAGCGTCGGATGCGGTGCACCGTCAGGCACGGGCAGCGCCTCTTCGTAGGCTCGCAAGAAGCCCGGTCCTGTTCCGCCGAGCGGACCGGGTCGCGGATCCTGGGTCACGCCGGGGCAGGTATAGATGGCGTCGCTCAGATCGCGACAGAACGTGCCGAGCGCCACCCGCCAGGTGCCGTCGATTCCGTCGAAACGCTGCCACTAGGTTGCCACCCATGGCGAAGGACGGCCCGCCCACCATTCAGAACCGAAAAGCCCGCCACGACTACGCCGTCCTCGACAGCTACGAGGCCGGGATCGTGCTGAAGGGTTCCGAGGTGAAGGCGATCCGCGACGGTCAGGCCAACCTGCGTGACGCGTACGCCACCGTCCGCAACGGAGAGGTCTGGCTCCACGGCATGCACGTGTCGCCGTACAGCCACGCCTCCACCGGGGACCACGACCCGCTCCGCGCCCGCAAGCTGCTCCTGCACCACGCCGAGATCGCCGAGATCGCCCGCAAGACCGAACAGTCGGGTGTCACGCTCATCCCGATGAAGCTCTACTTCTCCAACGGTCGGGCCAAGGTGGACCTGGCGGTGGCGCGGGGTAAGCGTCAGTACGACAAGCGTCAAACGCTGCGTGAACGCGACGACAAGCGGGAGGCCGAACGCGCCCTACGGGGCCGCAACCGCTGACAACCCGAAGCGGCCGCCTCCCCACTGCCACGACCGCCATGTGCCTGCGGAATCAGAACCCGGGAAGGGCAACCCCGGAAAGGCGAGGGAGGGAACCTCCCACCGACGGGTACACTGGTGGTGCTGTGCGAGCGCATCCGCGCGGCAATTGACAAGGGGGTGCGTGGCTTCGATTTCGAGGATCGAAGCGGGTGAAGCGAGCCGACGTCTCCGGATCGTCGTTAAAGAGCCGGAAACAGCAATACCTGACGAGGACAACCTCGCACTCGCTGCTTAGGATTTCCTGAACAGCGCGTTCCTCCCGGCCCAGCCGTTCGGTCGGAACCGGAACGCCATCTAGAACGGCTCACCGCCGGGCTTGCCCGGGATCCGGCGGGACATCAAACCGGACTGGAGTCCTCAGAGACCGCCGGTGGCCGCTGAGGAACTCGAGATCAATCGCCGGCTGCGCTCGGAGAAGCCCCGCCCAAGAGCTCGGAAGACGCGGGTTCGACTCCCGCCACCTCCACCAACCGAGGGGGCCGGCAATGTTCCGCCGGCCCCCAAGCGGGACCTAGCCCGAAAAAAGACGTCACGGGCGACGGCGGAGACAATTCAGCGGTCCTGTTCGTACTGCTCTGTTCGTGGATGGGACCAGTCGTGTCCCGCAACGAAGGCACGCTGCGCCCGTTCCGCCTCGCGATGATCTCCGCACAGATCGATACGGCAGTCTCCTCCGGAGTGGTCGCGCCCAGGTCCAGACCGATGGGTGACATCACACGGGCCAAACCCGCCTCATCGATACCGGCCTCCCGAAGACGTTCGACACGCTCGATATGGGTGCGGCGCGACCCCATAGCTCCCAAGTAGCCCACCTGAGTTCTGAGTGCCGCCTCTATCGCCGGTACATCGAAGCGGTGGTCGTGTGTCAGCACGCAGACAGCGTCGCGTGGCCCGAGGTTCGCACCTGCGCTCATCAGGTAGCGATCCGGCCACTCAGCGATGACCTCGTGAGCCATCGGGAAACGCTCCGAGGTTGCGAACACCTCTCGAGCGTCCACGACGCTCACTCGGAATCCAAGGAGAGAAGCGACACGCGCCAGCGCGGTAGTGAAGTCCACCGCCCCGAAGATGATCATCCGTGGCGGCTCGACGAAGGCATGCACGAAGACCTCGACCTCGCGGCGGCGAGATTCGCCGTGGATGCCGAAGTGGCGTATGCAGGATCTACCAGCAGCCAACTCCGCCGCGGCCTCGCGCACGACCACCAGGTCGAGGCGTTCGTCGCCGAGAGTTCCAGCTCGGTGTCGGCCCGGGCCCGCAACGAGCGTCGCGCCCGGGCTGGGACCGACCAACTCCGTCACCCAAGCGAAAGCCGTGTGCTCGTCGTGCCCGGCGCTCTGTTCGAATCCGCGGTGCTCGACGACGGCGAGAGCCTCTGCGCACCGAGCATCCACAGGTTCCACGAAGAGATGGATCGTCCCTCCGCAGGTGAGTCCGACGCCGAACGCCTCATCGTCGGAGATGCCGTACGTCGACTTCCGCGGAACTCCGGAAGCAATCACCGCCAGCGCGTCGGCGTGCACGGCGCTCTCGACACAACCTCCCGAAACCGAACCACGCACCTCTCCCGCGTCATTGACCGCCATCGCCGCGCCTGGTCCCCGCGGTGCTGAGCCCTCGACCTCAACCACTCGGGCGAGTGCAACGGCGTGCCCGAGGTCGCGCCAGCGGTGCATGTCGGCAACGAGGTCACGCACAGTGCGCATCGTCACGCTTCGGACGAACGGCCATCCGCGCTGCTGTTCCCTCGGGAACGTCGGATGTGCACCCACCACAGAATCACGATGGCCACAATCGCTACCGGAACGAGCCGCTTGAGGACCGGAGCGCCTGCTGCCCCGACAAGGTTCACCGGCTCCGCCTCTGGTGAAGTGATCACCCGTCGTGCGCCCGTGTCGATGGAGGTTCCACTGTCTTCGGTTCCATCAGAAGGATTCACCTGCTGCACATGTTCAGAAGCTGCTGGAAGCTCGGCCAGCTTCGACTCGAGCTCGGAGACGAACTGCGCAAGGAGCTTGTCGCTGACCTCACCCATCATCCCTCGGCCGAGCTGTGCAACCTTTCCCGTGACGGTCAGCTCCGTCACAACGGCGACGTGAGTGTCCTCGCCGCGGTCTTTCAGCGTGGCCGTCACGATTGCCGACGCGTTTCCCTGGCCTCGGGTCTCACGGCCCTTCGCCTGCAGGACCATCCGGCCGTTCGTTCGATCCTGTTCGACGAACGAGGCCTTGCCCTTGTACTGCGCTACCACTGGGCCGACCTTCACCTTCACGATTCCGCGGAACTCGTCGTCCTCGATCTCCTGTAGCTGAGCCCCCGGCAAACAGGGAGCGAGGAACTCGACATCGTTCAGGACATCCCATGCTCGATCGATCGGTAGCTTCACAGTGAAGTCGTTCTTCAGATCCATCTTCGACAGACTCCTCGCCTCGCTCCCGCGTGCACTTGCACCGCGGGACGGTTAGGGACTCAACAATCGACAGGTACGCCTGTTGTCATGGCTTTGGGATTGGTACAGCACTGAGCTGTGCCCACCGCCGCAATTCCGCGGGATCTCCCTGGTGTTCCTGCGTCACGATCATCTCGGCTGTTTGGAGAACATGATCTCTCATGGCCTCCGCTGCACCAGCCGCGTCTCCAGCGACGAGCGCGCAAAGGATCCGGCGATGTGCGTCCACAACGTCACTCAGTGACCGCGACTTCCCGACAGTGGACACACCTCGGCTGAGGATCAGGTCGCGCAGTTGATCCATGTACCGAGCCAACCGTTCGTTACCAGCTTGCTCGACCAACAGGACGTGAAATCGGCGATCGTGCTCCATCATCAATGGTTCGTTACCGGCTGAGGCGGCACTCTCCATGGCCTTGAACGAGCGTTCGATCTCACGCTTTCCGGACTCGGTCATACACTCCGTCGCCCGGTATGCCATCGGGGGTTCCGCGAGCAGACGGATTACGAAAATCTCCACAAGATCAGGAAGCTGCGTTTCGAGAATTCGCACACCTCGGTTTCGCTCAAAGCGAACCATGTCGACTGCAGCGAGATCAATAAGTGCCTCGCGCACAGGGGTGCGCGAAACCTCAAGGCTGTCGGCAAGGCTCTTGACAGAATGGAGAGAACCGGGAGCAAGTTGGCCACTGATGATCGACTTCCGGATCGATTCGTAAACCTGGCCGGCCAACGTTGGCTCGGGTGTGATTGCTTTCATTGATTGTCTCTCCTGGTTTCATGTCTCGAGCAACCACGCGAAGTGATCACCTGTCTTCCAGCCCTCATGAGCGAAGACCATGCGTCTTCGGAATCAACTCCTCGCCTGCCAGCTCCAACTGACGCAGGACATCTCCTTGCGGCATTCCAGGCCACTGCATCCGAAGCAGAAAGTGATCGGCACCGATCGCTTCTTCGTGGCGCAGCAGCTCCTCTCGGCATTCCTCGGGAGTCCCGATGATGAACCGATCCTTCGCGAGTTCGTCGAGGGGCACCGTGAGTCGCTCTCCTTCGGGCATCGGCTTGTCGAGCCCCCAGTCCGCATAGCTCTGGTACTTCTTCTCGAGGTACGGACGTGCGGTCGCGAGGGCGTCCTCGCGACGCTGTGCGATCGAGAACTCCTTGAAGACCGGAACGGTCGATGGCCGCGCCTTCCCGTGCTCGTCGAGTGACTCGTGAAAGAGACCCATCTGTTTCTCCACTGTTGTCAGGCTCGCGTGAGGATTGATGAGCCACGGAAAACCATGCTTCGCGATGCGCTTCACCGCAACATCGCTGGAAGCGGCGATCCAGATCGGAGGGTGGGGCTGTTGCACGGGTCGCATCGTGAGGTGAGCGTCCGTCAGTTGGAAATGCTTTCCCTGATGTGTGACGGACTCCTCGGTCCAGAGCCGCAACAGAACTTCGAGCGCCTCGGTGAACCGTGAAACCCTCTGTTTGATGTCGAGACCGAAGGCCTCGAATTCCTGCTCGCGATACCCGAGACCGACACCGAAGATGAAACGACCGCCGGTCAGGACGTCGATCGTTGTTGCAAGTTCAGCTGCCTCGACAGGGTTGTGGAGTGTCAGCAGGTAGATGGCCGACCCGATCTGCATCTCACCCGCTTCCGCTGCGATGCGACCCAGCATCGGCCAGGTCTGCAAGGCCTGGAAGGGGGTCGTCAGGTAGTGCTGGCTCACCCAGACGGAGTCGAAACCGCAGTCGCGGGCAAGTCGAACCTGCTCGACGAGTTCGGCGGTGCCCTCGACAGGGTCTTGTCCCGGTCGGAACTGCGTGTTGAGTTTCAAGCCGATCTTCATGTGATCGATCCTTTCAGGCGTCGTAGAGCTCGGGACGGCGATCTGCGAAGACGGGGCGATAGGAGCGCTCACGCTGCAACGTCTCCGGAGAGAGGTCCGCGCAGAGCACCGCCGGCTCGCCGACGGGTGCGCGCAGCACGACCTTCCCTGGGGGCGCTGCCACGGCGCTCTCTCCACCAAAGGTGCGTCCGTGGTTCTCGCCGACCCTGTTCACGAAGACGACCGGCTGCATGTTCTCGTAGCAACGGACTGCAGCAAGCTGAGCGAGGCGGTCGGGCCAGTCTGAACGCAGCGTGACATTGAAGATCCCGACAAGCATCTCGGAACCGCGCAGTGCAGCGGTACGAGGGACCTCGGGGAAGTAAAGGTCGTAGCAGATCCCGACACCGAGCAGTCCGAGATCGGTGGGTATGACCTCGATCGAATCTCCGGCAGCGAAGTAGTGGCGTTCTTCGCCCGCGGGATGAAGCTTTCGTTGCACGCCAGCGACGTTGCCGTCGGCATCGAGTACGACTGCCGAGTTGAAGACCGTTCCTGGAATCGTGGGATGAAGCTCAGCCATTCCGAATGCCACGCAACAGCCCACCTCCTTGGCGCTCTCAGCGACCGCGCTGCAGAAGGGCCCGGGGATCCTCTCCGCGAGATCGAGGAACCGCTCGCCGAATTCCCGGTCCCGTTCCGGCACCTGGCCTAGGTTCACCAACTCCGGGAACACGACGAGGTCAGGATCGTGGCGTGCGGCCTCATCCAGTGTCCGCTGAACCGTCTCGAGGTTCTCGGCGGGCGCGAGCGACTCGATGTCGATCTGCGCGACGACAATTCGGATCTCCGACACGGTCACGGCCCCGCCTTGGCTAAAGCAGCTGCCTGAACTGCCTTGAGAATCAGGGTGTAGCCGCCGCAGCGGCAGAAGTTGCCGCTCAGGAATTCTCGAATCTCCTCCTCGGTCGGTGACGGGTTCTCCTCGAGAAGGACCTTCGTCGTCATGAGGAAGCCCGGTGTGCAGAAGCCACACTGGATTCCCCCTTCATCCACAAACGCGTTCTGGAGTGCGTCGAGTTCACCGTCCTTCGACAGTCCCTCAACGGTGAGCACATCACGACCAGAGGCCCTTACGCCGAGAAACAGACAGGATCGGACGAGACGCCCGTCCACCAGCACGGTGCAAGAACCACAGGACCCTTCACCACAGCCCTCCTCGGTTCCGAGCATCGTCAATCCGCTTCGGAGGACATCCAGCAGTGTCCAGTTGTCGTGAATCTCGACGTTTTCGTGTCGCCCGTTCACCGTGAGATCGATGGTGCGGTTCATCGGTCAACCTCCACTTCTCGGAGCGCCCGGAGCACTCGACCGACCCAAACACGTACCATCTCGCGCCGGTACTCCTCACTCCCCTGAAGATCCTCGAACGGATCGACCTCGGCGGCTGCAGCATCCGCTATGTCGTTGACCTCGCGCTCCGAGAGATCCGAATCCGATGCGCGAACAGACGCCGACCCGAGGAGTACGGGTGTCGGGTTGATCCCACCAACAGCAAGCCGGGCGGCTCCGTCAGGCCGAATCGTCGCCGCCAGACCGATGAGTGGCTTGTCCTCACGAGCACGAGGTGTCCACTTCCGGTAGGTCCAGCGGCTCTCCCGAGGTTGCCGGGGTATTTCGACATGGGTCAAAACTTCTTCCGGCCCGACAGCAGTCTCGTAGAAGCCCACGAAGAAGTCCTCGATCGGAACCGTTCGCGTTCCGTTCGGACCGGACACATGCAGACGAGCGTTGAGTGCAAGCAGGACAGGTGACGGATCCGATGCCGACTCGCCATAGCAAAGGTTGCCGCCCAAGCTCCCCATTGATCGGATCACCGGGCTCGCAACGAGCCCGCACGCCTGTGCAAGCATCGGGGCAGCTTCACGGACAGACTCGGAACGTGAGACCTCCCGATGGCGCGCGAGCGCGCCAATCGTGATTTCGCCATTTGACTGCTCAACGCCCTCCAGTCCGGCCACGCGCTCGAGACTGACCAGGACGTCGGGACGCAGGAGATCGTGCTTCATCATCGGCACGACCACGGTCCCTCCGGCGACAATTCGGGCATCGCGGTCGCTGTCGCCGTCACCCAGCGCGTCGATGACCTCTTCGATCGATGTGCATTCGACATATTCGAATGGAGGGAGAATCACGATCCACCCTCGGCCTTCTCGGCAGCGCGCAGGCTCCAGTAGATCTTCTCCGAGCGGAGAGGCAGAGATGTCATCTGGACACCTGTGGCATCGAACACAGCGTTCCCGATCGCAGCGGGAACCGCCGCGACCCCAGGCTCGCCCACCCCGCGAGCTCCACTCGGCCCATCTGGATGCGGGGTCTCGACGACGATATCGGTCATCTGCGGAAGGTCGACCGTGGTCGGGATCTTGTAATCAAGGAACGTCGGGTTCATCACCCGGCCCTCTTCGAACACGAGCTCTTCGGACATGGCCATGCCGAGGCCCATGACCGCCGATCCCGTTACCTGCTGCAGACACCCGAGAGGGTTGACCGCCTTACCGGCGTCGACGGCCGTGACGAGGCGTCGAACGCGGCATTCGCCCGTCTCCCGATCGACCTCGACTTCGGCACCGGCAGCCGCGTACATCCAGAACGTGGACGGTCGAGTTGAATACGCTGTCTCGGGATCCATGGGGTCGTAGATCGATTGCGTGGCAAACGATCCGAGCCCGCCGATGTTTCCCGGACCCTTGTAGTAGCGACGAATGATCTGTTCATACGTTGCAGAGCGGCTCGGATCATCTCGCACCAAGACCTCGCCGTCTCGGAGTTCGAGATCCTGGATCTCGGCGTCAAGAACGGACGATGCCATCTCGAGCAGACGCGTCCGCACCTCTCGCGACGCGTCACAGAGTGCATTCCCCATCGTGAACACGGTCCGGCTGGAACTCGAGGACCGGTCGAAGGGGGTCACGCTCGTATCGGGCATGACGAAACGCACACGCTCGAACGGAACCTGTAGCTCGTCAGCAACGATCTGCGTGAGAGCGGTCATCGTTCCCTGGCCATGCTCGACAGCGGCGGCGATGAGATCGACACTTCCGTCGTGGTTGAGCTTGACCGAAGCGAATGTTGCCGTCGGTGTCAGCGTCGACTTGAGGACGACGGCTGCCCCACGGCCCACGACCCCCGACGCTGTCTCGGGTGGCTCGGCCGGCATGGCATGCAACTGTTCGGCGACAGCCTCGAGGCACGGACCCGCGCCCACTGCGGACATCACCTCGCCGGTGACGCTTTCGTCCCCCTCCTGCAGGATGTTGCGACGACGCAGTTCAAGGGGGTCCATTCCCAGCTCCCGCGCAACACGGTCCAGCTGCTGCTCCCCCGCCCAGGCCATCTGCGGAACGCCTAATGCACGGAACGCGCCGCCTGGTTGGCGATTGGTGTAAAGGCAGTACGCATCCACTCGAGCATTCGGAATCCTGTACGGACCGAGAGAGACGTAACCGGAGTTGCGTACCACCATGGCGCCGAGGTCCAGGTAAGCCCCCTTGTTCCAGAACACTTCCGACTGTCGCGCGACGAGCCGACCTTCGCGATCGACAGCTGTCTTGATGGTGACTCGCGCCGGAAGCCGGCCCGCAGCACTCAGAAACTCGTCTTCCCGGTCGAAGCACACTCGAACCGGACGAGGCGCCACTTTTTTCGCTAGAAGCGCCGCAACCGGGTTGATGATGCGCAGGTACATCTTCGAGCCGTAGGCCCCGCCGACGTAGCTCGTGATGACGCGCACATTCGACGCGGGGACGTCGAGGAAGTCCGCGAGCATGTTGCGCAGCGTGTGGGGTCCCATCGTCGACGTCCAGAGGGTCAGACCGTCGCGCGGGTCCATCTGCGCGACCACCACGTGCGGCTCGAGGTGGCAATACTGGACGAACTGAGTCTCGTAGGTGTCCTCGACTGTCACATGAGCTGTCGCGAAGGCGACGTCGACGTCCCCACGACGCAACTTGAAGTGGTACGCGATATTGGTTCCGGGCTCCGGCTGGATCCGCATCCCGGGCGTGTCGGCGACGTCGTAGAGCTCGGCATCGGGGTGGAGCAGTGGCGCGTCATCTGCGAGAGCATCGTCAACCGTGTCGACCACAGGAAGATCCTCGTATTCGACCTCGATACGGTCGATCGCTTCGATCGCCGTTTCTTCGTCGACGGCAGCGACGGCGGCGACGGCCTCGCCGGCCCAGCGGACGCGGTCCGTCGCGAGAGCCGGCTGATCGCGGAGCAACGGCCCATGGTGGCGGGGCCAGTCTGCGCCGGTGATAACCGCACGAACTCCTGGGAGTGCGAGTGCTCCCGAGGTGTCGATGTTCTCAATGCGAGCATGCGGAACCCCTGCGCGCTTGAACTTGCCGACCAGCATCCCGGGAAGACGGTGGTCGACCCCGTACTCGGCTGCACCCGTGGCTTTGCCCGGCGTGTCGACCCGACGCACCGACTCTCCGACCGACTGCGCGAGTCGTTCGTCGGTACGTCCTGGGGGAAGGCCCGTCGTCGTCACGACGCGGCCGTCCAGGATGTCATCGACTCTCCCAACGCCACTGCGAAATCACGGGTGATCTCCTCGGCTTTCTGGGCGATCACCTTGTGACCGAGAGAGCCGATCATCCCGCCGAGGGCGACGTCGGCGTCGAGTCGAATGGTGGTCCCGTCTCCCTTGTCTTCGAGAGACACGACAGCTGTGGCGCGGACATCTCCGCGCGCACCCTTGATACTTCGACCTGTGGCACTCAGGCTCATCATCTCCGTTGGCTGGCGATCGCGGATTCGAGCGCGCAGATCGAACGTTGCGCCCATCGAGCCGACCTTTTGTGCGACCTTCAGCCTGTACTTGTCGTCTCCCAAGGAGTGGATCTCCTCCGCCCCCGGGATACACATGCCAACTCGTTCCGCCTCAAGGTCGAAGAACTCCCAGACCTTCTCACGTGCGGCAGAAACCTCAAACACTTCCTCGAACTTCACGTCTGATCCCCCTTGTCGGAACCCCAGTGTGGGCGTCGCTCGGCTTCTTCGATCGCACGCCACAACGACTCCGGAGTGAGCGGTAGTCGATTGATCTCGACTCGCAACGGTGCGAGCGCATCGCAGAGCGCGTTGGCAACGGCGGCACCTGGCGGAATCGTTCCTGCCTCGCCGACCCCACGGATTCCGGAGCGGCGTGACCGGTGATGGGACGTCTGCGTGATGAATCTCAAAACTCGGTAGGTCTGCCGCGGTGGGGACGAGGTAGTCCACCATGGTGCCGTTGAGCATCTGCCCTGTGTCCTGGTCGTACTGGAGTCCCTCGAAGAACGCCGCGCCGAATCCCTGGGCGAGCCCCCCGTGGAGTTGGCCTTCCACGAGTGCCGGATTGACCTGTTGGCCACAGTCGTGGGCGATCACAAAACGCAAGACCTCGAAGATGCCGGTCGCGACGTCGACCTCGACGATCGCCGCCGCCGTACCGTTTCCGAACGCTGACGCCGGCGGGTCGAAGTACCGCGTGGACTCGAGACCCGGGTCCTCATTCGCGCTGAGATGGTGTCCGGAGATCGCCTCTGCGGCGATGTCGGCCAGAGCCATCCGCCGCTGCGGAGCTCCCAACACCACGACGGAGCCGTCGAGCAGATCGAGGGCATCAACCGGCGCATCGAGAAAGCCGGACGCGATTCGTAGTACCTTGGCCCGCAGGTCGTTCCCCGCCGCCAGAATCGCGCCGGCTCCGGCGATGGTGGTCCGACTCGCGAAGGATCCAACGTTGTAGGGCGTGCCCAACGTATCGCCGGCATGAACGGCGACCGCGTCCGGGCTGATGCCGACAACAGACGCCGTGATCTGTGCGAATGTCGTCTCGGTCGCCTGCCCGAACGTCGCCACGCCGGTGTACAGGTCGATTCCACCGCTCCGGTTCGCTCGCAATGTGACACTCTCGTGCGCCCCGTAGGCTGCACCGTGTTTCCCGAGAAAGCGTGATCCGGGATATCCGGTCATCTCCACGAACGAAGCGACGCCGATGCCGAGTCGGCGACTGTCTCCGTCCCGCTGTCGCTGTTCGGCACGAACCCGCTCGTAGTCGATCGCTTCAATCGCCTTTTCGAGCGGGCGCAGGTAGTCGCCGCTGTCATAGACCGCACCGCCGGCGTTCGTCCATGGCATTTCGTGAGGACGAAGCACGTTGCGTCGCCTGACCTCGACAGGATCGAGTTCGAGCGAGCGCGCCGCCCGGTCAACGAGGATCTCGCGGACGAAGTTGGATTCCGGCTGGCCGTAGCCGCGATACGCACCTACCGGTGTCTTGTTTGTCGCAACAACGCGACGATCGACCTCGCAGTCTCGAACTCGGTACGGGCCCGGGAACATGAGGCTCGACAGCATGGGCGGACCAAAGGGAGAGTTGTACGCGCCCATGTCGATGATGTAACGGTCCCGCATCCCCTGAATCGTCCCGTCACGGTTCATGCCCAACTCCGCGCGGTGAACAGCCTCGCGGGCATGTGTCGACGCCCGAAAATGCTCCATCCGATCTTCGATCCAGCGCACCGTGCAGCCGAGGTCGATCGCGTGCAGGCAGACAACGACATCTTCGGGATACATTCCGAGCTTGAGACCGAAGCCACCACCCACGTCCGGGGCGCGAAGTCTGATATCGGCTTCGCGAAACTCCAACGCCTCAGCGAGCTGAAGTCGAAACATGTGAGGAATCTGCGTCGAAACCATCACATCGAGAGTCGAGATCCCCGGGCTGTAGCCGGCCTGAATCGCGCGTCCCTCCATAGGAAGAGCTGAGACCCGGCCGATAGCAAAGCGGTCGGCGACGCGCGCGTCTGCTCGGCTAAGCGCCCCGTCGACGTCACCCTCGATGCGGGGGTTGTGCACTACGAGATTCGAGTCGAGCTCGTCCCAGATCTGTGGTGCGGTCGGTTCCAGCGCCGCTTCCGCATCGACGACGTGCGGGAGTGGTTCATACTCGATGTCGACCAGTTCAAGGGCGTCTTCGGCGATCGCCCGACTCGTTGCTGCGACCGACACGACGGGGTGCCCTTCGTACAGAGCTCGATCGACTGCGAGCGCCCGAAAGGGAAGGCGGGGAACGTCGGGGAGCGGACGCAGCACCGAGAGCGGCTGGGTGCGCGCCGCGACCTCGCGACCCGCCAGAATCTGCTCCACTCCCGCCACGGCAAGAGCCTCAGACATATCGATGTCCAGGATGCTCGCGTGCGGATAGGGGCAGCGTCCGACAGCGACATGCAGGACGCGCGAATCATCGAAGTCGTCGACGAACTGTCCTCGACCACGCAGCAGGCGCTCGTCTTCGAACCGCGGCACCCGCTCCCCGATCCATGGTCCGACAGGGGGAGACTCAGTTTGTGGCTCGTGGAGTGTTTCGGTCACGCGGGATGCTCCTCGACGCCGAGGAACTCTGCGACCGCAGTGACGATGTTCTGGTAACCCGTGCAGCGACACAGGTTGCCGCTCAGTTCCGCTCGAAGAGTGGCTTCGTCGCAAGCAGCACCTGAATCCTTGAGTGCAAGCGCAGTCATGACGAAGCCTGGCGTGCAATAGCCGCATTGCAGTCCGTGGTGATCGCGAAGCGCCTCCTGAAGAGGATGGAGTTCCTCGCCGGGAGCAACCGATTCAATGGTTCGAATCTCGTGTCCATCGGCCTGGGGAGCCAGCATCAGGCAGGACTTGGCCGCGACCCCGTCGACGAGCACCGTGCACATCCCGCACACACCCTGCTCGCAACCGACGTGGGTGCCTGTCAGCCCGACCCCATGACGCAGGTAGTCGACGAGCGACGTTCGGGGTTCGACCGAATCCTCGATCGTCTTGCCGTTGACGACACAACGGATCCCAACGGTCGGGGTCATCTGAGCGCCCGCATCAGTCACTCGCGGCATCAGTCGCTCCCGGTGGGGTGACGGCTCCGTAGCTGTTCGAGCGCTCGACGTGCAATAATGGGCACGAGATGGCGTCGGTATTCACCCGACGCGCGGGCGTCGTCAGACGGTTCGATCGTTGCTACGCACGCTTGAACCGCTGCTTCGATGGCGTCATCGTCCAAGGGTCGCCCGACGAGTGCCGCACCCGCGTCCGCGACAAGGATAGGGACGCGGTGTACCGCTCCGGAGTCCGATCCGCACGGACTCCCACGAACCATCCGGCGCCGGGACTCCCGAAGCGGCGACGGCCACGACGGGATAGTCACCGTGGCGGCGCACAATTTCCAGAAAGGCGTGCGCGCGCGATTGCTCGGCGGGATACGTGACCTCCACGATCATTTCATTCGGAGCGAGTGAGGTTTCGTACGGACCGACAATCAATTCGTCGATCGGAAGCTCTCGCTGTTCGTGCTCGTCTTGACACACGATCGTCGCATCGAGCACGAGAGCGACGAGGGGCATTTCGGCGCTCGGGTCACACTGAGCGAGGCTCCCCCCGAGCGTCCCACGGTTTCGGATCAAGCGGTCACCGACGTAGCGCACCGCATCGGCAAGCAACGGAATTCGTTCGCCCACTTCGGCGGAATTCTCGATCTCGCTATAGCGGGTCAAAGCACCGATTCGCACTGCATCGGGTTCAGCCCGGATCCCGGCCAACTCTTCGACGCCGTTGAGATCGATGACGACCTCGGGCTGGACCAGGCGAAGATTGAGCATGGGCACGAGGCTCTGGCCGCCTCCCAGCAAACGGGCACCCTCACCGCGTCGAGCCAACAGCCGGACCGCTTCGGCGGTATCCGTCGCGCGTGCGAATTCGAATCGCGGCGCTTTCACGATGCGTCCTCTCCTCCACGCGAGACCATTTCCTTGACGACGAAGTCGAGAGCACTTCGTGCAGATCCGTCGGTCACAGATTCCGAGATGTTGCTGGCAACGGTCTCCGGGCGCGCCTGAAGGATGTAGAGCTCGGACGCATCCTCGGAGCCCGCCACCCCACCAATCGCCCACTCGATGTCCTGGGGTGCGCCGTAGTAAGCCTCCACTCTCTTCCCGACTTCCGCCATCGCCACGATCTCGTCATCCCGCAAGGAGGGAACAGTGGCCTCGCCCGGGCTCGTTTCCTGGACACTCACGCCACCGGTGTCCCGGTCCGGTCGGTACGCGAACGTCTTGTTGCCCTCGTGTCGGTCGAGGATTTCGAGAGTGACCTTGTCAACCGCGTAGCGGTCGGGGTCCACCTCGCCGGTGACGATGCCCTCACCCAGACCCCAGCACGATTCGATCATGACCTTCGAGCGGTCGCCGTTGACAGGATTCAGCGTGAACATCACTCCCGCGGAACGCGCATCGACCATTCGTTGAACGGCGGTGCTCATGAACACCTGGTCGAACGCCACCCCCAGTTGCCTGCAGTAGTCCGCAGCATGCGGCTCGAAGAGAGCCGACCAGCACCGTACGATTCCGTCCAGAATCTCGTCGGGATTCCGGAGCCACAGGTACGTTTCGAGCTGTCCTGCGAAGCTGGCCGACACGTTGTCCTCCGCCGTCGCGCTCGACCGCACGGCGACCGCGAGCCCCTCGGATCGTGACCTCTCACACAGCTTGTCGTATGCACCCAGAACACTGTCCTCGACAGCAGAGGGCATGTCGGCCTCCGCGAAGACCTGTCGGACAATTCGTGCGGCCTCGTCAACAGCCGCCGCATCGTGCATATCGACGCCGGCAATCACTGCAGAGGCGTGCTCAGCGATGTCGTGCCGATCCATGAACTCCCTGTGAGCGTGGGTCGTCACGGCGAACCCACCAGGCACGGTGACCGGGACGCGGTGGAGTTCGCCGAGACTCGCGCACTTGCCACCGACAAGATCTGTGGCGCCCGCGTGACAGTCCTCGAACCACACGATGTAGGGCACGTGGTCGACAGTCACAGCTTCGTGACCATGCCGGTGTCGCCATCAACGCGAATCCGTTCTCCCGTCTTGATGCGTTGCGTCGCGAAACCGGTTCCCACGACCGCCGGAAGTCCGTACTCGCGGGACACGATCGCGGCGTGCGACATGATTCCGCCGCCATCGGACACCGCGCCCTTAATTTTGGCGAAGATCGGCGACCAACTCGGTGCCGTGAGCGGACAGACGAGCACGTCGTCGGTCTCGATCAAATCCAGCTCTTCGACGGTTCTGATCACTCGAGCTACACCCTCGACCACACCCGGGGAACCCGCGAAACCGCGGAGTTCGTTTTCGCCCACGGTCTCACCGCGGCCCAGCCAGTTGTCGACCGTGTCGCTGGTGATCCCCCAGAGCATGATCGTGAATGGTTCGGTGATGTGTTCGGGAGCAACTCCGAGCGCAGGTGGCGCCGCCCACTCCTGAAGTACTCCCAGGATCCGCTTGCGCTCCGCAACCTCCTCGGGCCAGTAACTGGGCCCGCGGCTCGGCGTGGAGGTCGCCCAACCGATCTCGAGGTCATAGAGCGCGGAGTAGATCTCATAGCGGTGGAGGAAGAACACGTCCTCTCGGTCCTTCAGGAACCCGTGAGCGACGAAGAGGTCGCCGAGCTCACGCACCTTGTTGAAGAAGATCGTGTGGTGCCAGTGCTCGACGTAGAAGTTGTGGTTCTCAACGAACGGGAAGACCGTACGAGACAGTCCGACAAGTTCGTCGAATGCCGTCCGGTCATCGTCGGTCTTCAGCAGCTTCCGGTACTCACCCACAAGACGTTCCCGCTCGAGCTGCAGCTCTTCGATTGGTCGCGCTATGTCCTCACCCGCCTCGAGCTTCTCGATGTAGCCCTCGATGGAGGAGAACGGGATGCGAAGATCGTCACGCCAGGCACGGTGCTGGTGGCAGTACCCGGGTCCCGTCGAATACCAGAACCAGGGCTCTTGCGCAGCCTCGAACGCGTCGATCCACTGGGCGCCGTTCTCGTATTCGCGGAGAGCCGCCAACCGCTCGTCCGGACTCCCCTTACCCTTGAGCGGTTCCGCGACGCCGGTCTCGACGGCGAGGGCCGCCAGCTTGCGGAGCTCGTCGTCAGGTCGAAAGAAGAGAATGTCGATGCCGGCGACCATGCGGGCGACGGTCTGGTCGCGGATATCGGGAAAGGCGTTCTTGCAGAATTCCAGGAGTGTCAAGTATGCCCCATAGCCGAGATTCAGCATCTCGAAGTGGTAATAAGCCATCTCGTGCATGTTTTCGAGAAGCCGGCTGTACTTTGTCAGGAGATCGAAACTGCTCGTCGTCCCCCTTCCTGACGTGATCGTTTCCATCGGTTCCCGCTCGGGTAGATCGGGGAATTCGATGGAACGGAGACGGGCGATGCAGTCCTCGGCCTTTTCGATCCATGCGGCGTATAGCTCGTCCCAATGGTCGAAGTAGTAACCCGCCCGCTCACGGAAGTGCTCCGCCCGTTCAGCAACTAGCTCGGGATCCTGAACCACGTTAGGGCTCAGATACAGATAGCCGTTGACGAGTCGTTGGTCGATACCCAGCGCCGGGGGGACCAACCACACACGCGTCGTGTACTGGTTCAACGCGACGAGCCAGCTCTCGGTCATGATCGTGTCGAAGGGGTAAACCGGCTCGGCATTGTGCATCGAGTCGTGGAACCAGAACTTCGGTTCCTCGAACGACCGACGCTCTTCGCTGAACAGGTAGTAGTAGGGATAGAGCCGCTCCCACCCTTCGGCCCCCTCCGGAGCCGTTACGTCGAACGGACTCGGAAAGCCCGCTGGGTCAGCCATGGGTACCCCCTATCGACATCGACCGCCGTGTGCGCCGAATCCGTGTCTTCTGGCTGAACGAAGACCGTCAGCCCGGAGATCCGCAACACTTTACATATCACATATTACTCTGCCCGTCCACCGGACTTCGTTCGCACCACCACTCGACGAGCTCGAGTGCCGTGGCGGCTCGAACACCCTGAAGGGCTGTGACGTGCTCGAGTGCGCGCTCGAGCTCCCCGATCCGGAAACGCCTGCCCGATGAGCCAGGGATGTAGCCCCAGGACCAGGACCCGCGCGCCGTCGGCGGCGTCCTGCACCAGGCGGTCACTGGCGTCCTCGATCATCGTGCGGTATCGCCACACCGGCACTCCCCGATCGTCGAGGGCGTAGGTGTCGTCTAACTCGAGCGCGAGCGGGAGTGCGACGATGTCGCCTGCCGGTGTCGTGATCATGAACGGTTGCTCGTCGTTCACCCAGTCGCACACGTAGCGCATGCCACTCTCGGCCAAGAGCCGCGGCGTGTGAACGGATTCGCCGTGCTCAACGCCGATCCACCCGACCGGGCGCTGACCCAGCGCCGATTCGAGTCGCTCGAGCGTCGATTCGATTTCGCCGCGTTCCTGTTCCTCGGACAGGGCTGCGGTGATCATCCGGCTTCCCGTGGTTCCATGCGCCACGAACTCCGCTCCGAGGTCGCGGCAGTGATTCACCAGCGTCTCGCAGCGCTCGGCCGTCGCCGCATCGAGAGCAACCACGAGAGGAACGCGGGCCGCCTGCAGCGCGTCGAACACTCGAAACGCGCCAACTCTCAACCCATACTCGTTGTGCGACACTCGCGCGATGTCGGGGAAGGGACGTGCTCCGAGGCCACCTCGTTGAACCCGCGGGGCAGTCGACCGGGGCAGTGGACCCCATTCGATCGATTCGAGTACCACGATCGCGCAGAGTCCGACGTGGGCCTGTCCCGGCCAAGTGAACACCGAACGCGAAGCAATCGGAGACCAGGGAAACAGGCCGTGGTCTCCGACACGCGACCCGTCGGCGGTCACAACTGCGCGACGGGCCCGGTAGCCCTCGCGTGCTCCTGTTCGTGGTCAAGATAGTGCGTGGCTATCTCGTCACCAGTTGCGTACCAGACGTCACGCCGGTCGGAGAGTTCCGCGAGAACGCGCTCGAATGCTCGAGCGCGATGCGGTGCTCCGATGAGGAAGGGATGGACGGCGAGACACATCACACGACCCGACTCCTCCGATTCGACGAGGAGGCGATCGAGTTGGGCACGGCAGATCCTTACGAGGTCATCGCCGTCGAAATGCGACCGAAAGAGCGGAGCATCGTTCAGTTCGAAGGAATACGGCATTGAGATCAGCCGGCCGGCTTCGACTCGGATCGGAACAGGTTGGTCGTCGTGCGCCCAGTCGGCGTGGTACACGAGTCCTGCCTCCGCCATGAGGTCGGGTGTGCGCTCCGAAGCCGAGAGCGAGGGTCCCAACATGCCGAGGAGTGGGACGCTGAGATGCCGCCGCACGAGATCAACGCTCCGGCGGTAGAAGGCCCGTTCAGCAGGAGCCTCGAGGCCGTAAAGGTAGCGGGTGTTGGTCAACCCGTGACTCATGACCGCCCAGCCGCGCTCTCCGATCGCGTCCCGAATCTCGGGAAGTTGCTCCAATATCTCGAGGTTCAGGGAGGCAGTGATCGGGAGCTCGAAACGATCGAGGATGTCCAACATCCGCCAGAATCCGACGCGGTTGCCATAGTCATGATGAGAGAACTGGCGCACATCGGGATGAGGGCTTCTCGGCCAGGGATCTCGAGCTGGGTCGTTGGGCGGTTGGTACTCCCGCAGCTCGATGTTGGGAACGATCCAGACCGCGACACGCGCGCCGCCGGGCCAGTGGAGCGCCGGGCGGTCGACGATGGGCGAATAGGCAATGCGCTCGCGCATCTGAATCCGCTGACGCGACGAGGTTGTGCGACGGTGTGCCTCCGTCTCGCGACTCACCTCGCCCCTTCCTGCGGCGTCGTGCGCCAGTCGCAAGCTACCGCGAACAGACTCGGGCTCTACGTGCGGGCACGGACGACATCTCGAAGTCGATCGACGACCACCGCGGTGATCAGCGCGATCCCTATGACGATCTGCTGGACGTAGTTCTCGACCCGAATGAGGTTCATTCCGTTCTGAAGCATCACGACGAAGGCTGCGCCGCCAACGGCTCCCAACAAGCGGCCTTGTCCGCCTCCGAGTGCGACGCCACCGAGTACGGCGGCGGCGATCGACTCGAGCGGAAAGCTCCCGCCTAGATTCGGCTCGCCGGACGACACCCGCGCCGTGAGCATGATCCCCGCGATTGCCGCGAGCACGGAGCAGATCACGTAGACGAGTGCTGTGGTTCGCCACACCGAGATTCCGGAGAGCCGGGCTGCCTTCTCGTTCCCGCCGATTGCATAGACGTACCGTCCGAAACGGGTACGACCCATCAGGACCGTCATGACGACCAGCAGGACGAGGGCCACCCAGACCGGGGCTGGAACTCCCCAGAGCTTGCCCGTTCCGAGCTTGCGGGCGAACTCGATCGGCACACCTGACACCGGCGCGCCGTCGGCGACCATCAAGGCCAGGCCGTACGTGATAGATGACATGGCCAACGTGACGACGAACGGAGTCACCTTGAGAATCGCGACGGCGAAGCCATTGGCGATCCCGACCACAAGCCCGACAGCCAGACCACCCAGGATTCCCAGCGTCAGCGCGGTCGCGAGACTCGAACCGCCGTCGATCTGACCCGACATGATCGTCGCCGCGACAACGCTCGTGAGCGCCACCGTCCCACCGACGGAGAGGTCGAAACCCCCGCTCATCAGGACGACGGCCTGACCCATGGTGATGATCCCCAGGTAGGTGAGCTGGCGCGACACATTGAAGACGTTGTCGCCCGAGAGGAACCGTGGTTCGATGATGCCGAAGAAGATGACGAGTCCCAGAAGAAGAATGGGAAGAACCCCAACGGCGAGAAATGTGCGCACGGCGGCGTCAATCAGCCATGCGCCGAGCCCGCTGTGCTCCTCGGTGGGCTCGCTTTCAGGTGGTTCTTCGGTCTCGGTTGACGGCATCTCCGCATCTACGTCTGACACAGCGTCGTCATCCCTTCCGGCTCGTCCATTGTCACGCACTTACGACGCAACGTCGGCGACCTCATCAACTTGAAACATGTTCGCAATCACCGCGCGGTCCGTCAGTGCATCACCTTCGAGGTGGCTGCGCACCTGCCCTTCGACGATCACGTAGGCGCGGTCGGCGAGTCCGCAGACCTCGGGCAGATCTGAGCTGATCAGAACCACGGCCGCTCCTCCTTCGGTCAGGTCGCGAAGGAGCCGATAGATCTCGGCGCGGGATGTGACGTCGACACCGCTCGTCGGTTCCTCGAGAATGAGAACTTGAACATCCCGAAGGAGCATGCGTCCCAAGATCACCTTCTGCTGGTTTCCTCCGGACAGCAGGGCGATCGCACGATTGAGAGATGGCGTGCGCACGCTGAGCCGATCGATCATCTTGGCAACTGCCTGTCGCTCCTTGCGGAGCCGCAGAAAACCGATTCGGGAAAAGCCCTCGCGACTCAGCGAAGCGAGGGAACAGTTCTCCAGCACCGGCCGTGGAAGCACCAGCCCTTCTACGCGGCGGTCCCCGGGCAGGTAGCACAGCCCACGTTGGAGCATCCTTCGTGGCGTCGGTTTGCGAACGACTTCTTCGCCGATTCGGACCGTGCCTCCGCTTATCGCCTCGAGTCCGAAACAGGCACGGCCGATGGTGGCCTTGCCAGCTCCTTCGATTCCGGCGAGACCGACGATCTCGCCGGCTCGAACCTCGATCGACACGTCCGTGATTCGACGGTCTGGCGTCGAAAGGCCGTCAGCCTTGAGCACGACGGGACCTGGCCTCATCCGCGCATGATCAGACGCGTAGAGATCATCGATGCTTCGGCCCGCCATCATGTCGATGAGGTCATCATCGGAAACGTCGGCAACGTCGCGCGAAGCGACGCGTCTTCCGTCACGGAGGACCGTCACGCTGTCACCGAGTCGCTTAATTTCCGCCATTCGGTGCGTGATGTAGATGATGCCCACACCCTGGGCCTTGAGGTCGTCCATGATCGCGAACAGACGCTCGGAGGCGGCATCCGTCAGAGCGGATGTCGGCTCGTCGAGAACGAGCAATCGCGGTTGAATGAGCAGAGCCTTCGCGATCTCGACGACCTGTTGCTCACCTCGACTGAGCGAGGCTACGGGCGTCTTCAGATCGACGGCGTAGCCCAATCGGTCGAAGATTTCGCGCGCGCCGCTCGCTATCTTCTGGCGGTCGACAAAGCCGAAACGAGATGGTTCCCGACCCAGGAAGAGGTTCTCCTGGACGGTCATCGCCGGGACGAGAGAGAACTCCTGGAATACGGCGTCGATGCCCAGCATGCGCGCGTGATGCCGGGAAGCGTGACGGATCTCTTCACCCTGAAAGCGGAACTCACCTGCATCAGGCTGCAGACTCCCGACGATCACATGCGCAAGAGTCGACTTCCCGGCACCGTTCTCCCCCAAGAGAACGTGGACCTCACCGCCCTTGACCTCGACGTCCACTGCGTCCAGCGCCGTAACACCCGGGAACCGTTTCGTGATTCCCTTGAGCTCAAGCATGATCTCTCAGCTCCGCGTGATGTCATTCGATCGCTTCCGCGGGTTGCTCCCCGGGGGCCGTATATTCACGACCCCCGGAGAACGGGGGCAACCCGGATCGAGCAATGCTCAGTTGACGTTGAAGACGGGCTCGTAGCCGTCCGGCGGCAACGAATTCTCGCGTTCCTGCTCGAACGAGTCGAGTGTGTCCGGCGAAACCACGAACGGCACCGGGCCGATGTCCTTGGACGGATGCTCCGCGAGCCAGTCCTCGCCCTCGAGCATACGGAGCAGGATGTCGTAGCCGATCCGACCCGTCATCGCAGTGGAGTCGCTCACCGTTCCGATGACCTCGCCCGCCACGACACTCTCGTAAACATCGGGCGTGATGTAGGTTGCGATCACCTGAACGTCATCTTCAAGCCCAGCCTCGCGCAGCGCCTGGGGTGCGACAGTCGCGGCGACCGCGTTGCCCACGATGTAGTCGATGTCGGGGTTCGCCTGGAGCCCATCCTCGATGAGACTCAGTTGGACATCCTTGGCGGTGTCGCCGTACTTGACCTCGACGATCTCGACGTTCTCCCCCTCGACGGTCTCCTCAAAGCCCTTGAGACTGTCTTCCGGCCAGCCAGCTCCCTCGGGGCCTGGGAGAAACAGCACTTTGTTGGGCCCTTCGGGCGGGTCTCGTGTCTCGAGCATGAAGTTGGCCGTCTCCCGCCCCTGGACCCTGAAGCTCGCAAACGCCACGGGAACCTCATCGGAAAAGACAGGCACTCCGATCCCGACGACAGGGATTCCCTGGGACACGATCTCCTCGGCCTTGGCGACAACACCGTCGGCGCTCGTCGCTCCAAGGATGATTCCGTCAGCGCCCTGGGCGACGCAGTCGTCCATCTGGCTGATCTGGTTCTGAAGCTCGGTGTAGCCACCGGCGGCGAGCACCGTCAACTTCGTTCCCGTTCGTTCGGCCTCCTGAGCAAGCCCGTAGTCGAGCGCGAGCCAGTACGGGTCCTTCAGGTGGACGATCGGCGCGCAGACGTTCCACTCCTCTGTGATCTCGTCGGCGGGCAGCCCTTCGTAGTTGTACTCCTCGATCTGTTCACCGTCGGGGCTCAGAAAAACGGTGGGATACGAAATCGGTTCGAGGTCTGATGAAGTCTCCGATCCTGATCCTGTCGTGCTCGAACCATCGTCCGACGAACTCGAGTCGTCACTACTGCATGCAGCCAGAACAAGCGCCAGCGCGAGCAACAGCGACAAAGAAAGGAATGAAACGCGGGTCGGTTTACGGGAACTAGCCATCTGTATCTCCCCCAGAAGCGGTGTCAGCTGTGGTATATCACATGTCACACGTCGGAACAACCCCTTGCCCAGGAAAGCTCGCTGTCGTCCGTCCACAGGGATCCAACCGGAAGGACATGCACATGGAACGGCTGATCGATCGGTACGAGCGCTTCGTCTTCGACCTGGATGGAACCCTCTGGCGTGGGAAGATCGTTCTGCCGCATGTCCGCGAGGTTCTCGCCGCGATCCGCGCGGTCGAGGCGCGGGTTGCGTTCATGACCAACTCCCCTCAGCGATCGCGGCGCGAGGTGGCAGGCGCACTCCACGCGATAGGAGTCGCGGCGGCCCCCGACGAGATCGTGACGTCCGGCCGGGCCGCCTGCCTACATCTCATCGCCCAAGGCGCCGAGGGCGCGACGGCCTTCGTGATCGGTGGCTCGGGTCTCGAAACGGAGCTCGCTCTGGCCGGGCTCACCTTTCTCGGCGTCGAGGACGGCCACAACGCAGAGTTCGTGGTCGTGGGACGGGACGAGAGTTTCGACTACTCGATGCTTCGAACAGCGATGCGAGCGATCGACGGCGGTGCAGGATTCCTCGCGACGAACCGAGACCCGCGGTATCCCGTGGAGGACGGCTTCTGGCCCGGCGGCGGCGCTCTCGCGATCGCCGTCGAGTACGCCACCGGGGTCGTGCCGACCGTGGTCGGCAAACCGGAACGGCCGATGCTCGACGCGGTCGCCACGCTGCTCGGCGACGAGGGCTCGACCCTACTCATCGGGGACAAGCCCGAAGCGGATCTCGAAGGAGCACGCCGCATGGGCTGGACGGGGGCACTTGTTCTCACCGGAGCGACCGCTGATCCATCAGGCGCTGACCCGCCACCCGATATGGTGCTCCAGGATCTCGGAGATCTCCTTCGGCCTCGTTGAGGTGCCGCGTGGTTCGGTGTTCAGGCCGGTTAGCCACCGCACCACCGTCGCAACAGAACGCGACAGGAGAGGCCGACAGCGCCTTGACGCAGTAGCATGTCATATGCAAGATGTTACTTGAGCGCGGGAGGAAACACACGATGTCGATCCTCCAAGATCCTCCGAGCGACCGTCTGAACAAGAGCCCTGAGAGGGTCAGAATCGGTCAGCCACGCATGACGCCTTCCCATGGCCACGGTCCGACTCGACCGCTGAGCGTGCCAACGGGTTCGGGTTGGGACAGATCATGTCCGCGGTCCCGGGAACCATGAAACTCTCGGATGCCACTGAACGCGCCGCACTCGCCACTGAACGCGACAATCTTGAGGCCTGCGTGCGATGCGGCTTGTGCCTCGAGGGTTGCCCGACCTACGTACTCACCCGCCTCGAAGAGGAGAGCCCGAGGGGACGCATCGCTGCCGCGTTGGCAGTCATCAACGGTCACGTGGAGCTGACCGAGGATCTCACGCACCACCAGCTCAGTTGCCTGCTCTGTGAGGCGTGTACGGCGATTTGTCCAGCAGGCGTCGAGATGATGCCTATCGGCACCGGCCTTCGTACTGTGATCGCCGAAGAGGGAAAGCTCCCGATCCGTTCACGCACCGTGAACCGCGGTACCCGGATCCTCGGCGAGCGCCGGAAGTTGACGCGTGCCATCCGCCTCCTGGGCAAGGTACAGGGTGCAGGGCTCGACCGTGCAGCGGAGCGAGCCGGCTTCCTCCGCCTGTTGGGCATCTCAACGTCGATGCTTCCCCCGGTGCCTGGACGCTTCGTAGAGCCGGACGGGGGGTGGATGGCGCCCACAGGACGGTCGAACACGAGGAAGGGTCCGCCTCTTCACAGGCTGTCTCATGTCCACGCTGCTGGCTCCGATCACCGAGGCAACCGGTGAACTCCTCGCGAGCGCCGGTTTCGAGGTCGAGCGGACGCCGGAGCAGACCTGCTGCGGCGCGCTGTCGGCCCATGAGGGCGACTCCCAGACTGCTACCGACCTGATGCACCGAAACGCCGCCGCTTTCTCAGATGACACGTCGACCATCGTGGTCAACTCCGCGGGTTGCTCGGCTCACCTCAAGCTTCCGGGGAACTCACACGACGATTCGGAACCCTTCGCGAGATCTGTCATGGACCTCAGCAAGTTTCTGGCCGATGTGGACTTCCCACTCGATGGCCCGGCACCCGACGGTCCCGTCGCCTACCAGGACGCCTGCCACGCTCGCCTGGCACAGGGAATCATCGACCCCCCCAGGCAACTTCTGCGACGTATTCCGGACCTCAAACTGATCGAACTGGCCGATCCGGAACTGTGCTGTGGATCAGCCGGCACCTATAACCTCACCCATGTGGCGTCGGGTCGCGAGCTCGGTGACCGCAAGGCCCAGGAGATCATCGATTCAGGCGCCGTGACGGTCGTGACGGCGAACCCCGGGTGCCTACTCCAGGTGCAGGCGTCGTTGAAACGCCTCGGTGCGTCGATCCCCGTGCTACATCTCGCCGAGGTCCTCCGCGCTGCATCCACGCGACCGATCGAGGCCGTGCCACCGGCGAAATCGGGAAGCTGAGGAACGTCATGTTCAGCTTCCGCCGCGGACGCCGACGAGCTGTCACCCATCAGCTTCGGAAGATTGCCGGCCGAGAGAACACTCGAACCGAGCCGTCCGAGCTACTCGCCTACTCGTATGACGCGACATTCCAGCAACGTCTGCCCACTGCTGCCGTGGCGGTACAAAACACCGAGCAAGTGGCTTCGATCGTTGAGCTCGCTGCGAACGAACACATCCCCGTCGTCGCGCGGGGCGCAGCAACCGGACTCGCCGGTGGATCCGTTCCCCCACCCGACGCGATCGTCTTGAACCTGGCAAAGATGCGCGGCATCAAGGACATCGACCCCGACGACGGAGTGGCGGTCGTGGAACCCGGCGTCATCACCAGCCAGTTCCACGCCGCGGTGGAGCGCGTGGGCCTCTTCTACCCTCCCGATCCCGCGTCTCTTCGCCAGTGCACGATCGGCGGCAACTTGGCCTGCAACGCGGGTGGTCCTCGGTGTCTCAAGTACGGAGTGACACGCGACTACGTACGCGGTGTCACCGTCGTTCTCGCCGACGGCTCGGTCGTCGAGACCGGAGGCCGCGTCCTCAAGAGCTCGACGGGCTATGCCCTGCCGCATCTGTTCGTGGGCTCCGAAGGCACGCTGGGCATCATTACCGAGGCAGTACTGCGCCTCATCCCGCTGCCGCGTGGCCGCGCGACCGCGCTCGTCTTCTTCGGCTCTGTCGAAGCAGCGACAGAAACGGTCACGGCGAGCTTCCTCAAGGGGCTCGCACCCGCCACGCTGGAGTTCCTCGACACCCACACTCTCGAGCTCGTGAGCTCAGAGCTCCCGACCCAACTCCCCGAAGGCACCCAAGCAGCACTTCTGATCGAGACCGACTCCTTCGAGGCGACCGAGGCGCTGGACGCGCTCCAACGCGTCGTGGCGATCGCCCGCCAGACCGACGTCTTGGGGATCCACCTTGCTACCGACGAAGAGGAATCAAGCAGAATCTGGCATGCGCGTCAGGCCATATCCGGCGCGTTCGGGCGGATCGCAAAAGGCAAACTCGGCGAGGACGTCGTGGTCCCTCGGAGCAAGATCGCCAACATGGTGCGCGCTGTCGAGGAGATCTCGCAGACCCACGGTCTGCCCATCCCTCTCTTCGGACATGCGGGAGACGGGAACCTGCATCCGAATATCCTCTTCGATCCGAGCTCACCGTCAGATCTGTTGGCCGTCGAACGGGCAGCGATCGAGATCTTCGAGCGGGCCATCGCTCTTGGTGGTGCGCTCTCCGGGTGAGCACGGGATCGGCACGCTCAAGCGGCAGTTCCTGGAGCTCAACCTGGGCGCGCCCGCCGTCGACACCATGCGCAAGGTGAAAAGCGCTCTGGATCCCGCCGGAATCATGAACCCTGGAAAGATCTTTCCCGACGGTGACGCTGACTGGAGCGGATTCTTGCGCGCTCTGCCGCGCCTCGCGACACCTTGAGCAACCGGCGTCAGGGCGAGGTTGCGGGCCTCAGGAAAACGGGGATTGGCGATCACCCGCTTCAGCAAGAGCCTCTGCCACTAGCTCACAGGCCAGGTGGCGGCGGTACTCCTCCGAGGCGTTGTGGTCGGGCATCGGGTCCGTGCCCTCTGCCGACAGACGTGCGGCTCGTCCGTACTCCTCACCCGCCGCAAGAGCAGCCTCCACCTCAGTGGCTCGAATCGGAACAGAACCCATGTTGACGAGGCTGACTCTCGGGACGTCGCCAAGCACGACAGCCGCAGCAACAACTGCGTAATCCTGCGCTCGGCGGTTGAACTTCCGGTAGCTCCACCCGCTCCCACGAGCCTTGGGAATACGGATCTCGACGAGCATCTCCTGCTCTTCGAGCGCTGTGTCGAGAAAGCCCTGGAAGAAGTCGGCTGCGCGCACGCTACGACGACCGTCGCCCCCCTGGATCACCATCGTCGCGTCAGCCACGAGCACCGCTGCGGGAAGATCGCTCGCCGCATCGCCGTGCGCGAGCGACCCCCGATCGTGCCGCGGTTGCGCACCTGCGGATCGCCGATGAGAGCGGCGACCCGGCACAGCAGGGGGAAGTGCCGAGCGAGCACTGCGCTCGTCTCCAGATCATGGTGGCGTGTAAGTGCCCCGATCGCGATTTCACTACCTTCCTCACGGACATACCGGAGCTCCGAGACGTCGCCGACATCGATCAACACCGACGGGGCCGCGAGGCGAAGCTTCAACAACGGTAGAAGTGAGTGCCCACCGGCCAGGAGTTTCGCATCCTCACCATTTGCCACGAGTTGCGCCAGCGCCTCGTCGGCACTCTCGGCTCGCACGTAGTCGAAAGCAAGAGGAATCATGACCCGCCCGTTCCCCAGGCATCGGGTTGCGCCTCGCCGGCCGTTTCGACGATCGCATCGACGATACCGACGTAACCCGTGCAACGACAGATGTTGCCTTCCAGCCCCGCGCGCAACGAGGCTGTGTCGAGATCAGATCGGTCGTGAAGCAGACCCAGCGCCGTCATGACGATCCCAGGGCCGCAGTAGCCGCACTCGCTCGGAAGCTGCTTCAGAACCCGCTCTGCCAGGGACCGAGCCGGCTCCTGAACGAGTCCATCGACCGTCGTTACCCGGCGACCATCCGCTTGGACGGCAAGCACGTTGCACGCCTTGACAGCTTCTCCATCGACGAGCACCGTGCAGCTCCCGCAGTTGGATGTATCACAGCCGATGTGCGTGCTCGTTGTGCGGGCGACATCGCTGAGAAAATGAACGAGTAGAACCCGCGGTTCCACATCCGCCTCGTAGTTGTCACCGTCGACATTGATGGCGATCCTCACGGCGCGAGGCCTTCTGCACTCCGACCCGCGTAGCTTCGCCAGAGTTCCTCGCTCGAGAAGGGCACGCGCACACCCGCAGCGACATGCGACGTGAGCGCTGCCGTCACTCCCGAGACCGCTGCGGCCTCCGACGCGGCCCACGAGTCGGGGTCTCCTCCCGGCCCCGTCGCTGCCACGTCTATGGGAGGCGAATCAGCCGCCGACGGTACGAGATAGTCGACGAATGTGGACGTCTGGGGCTGGCCATCCTCGTCGTACCGCATCTCCTCGTACTGAGCTCGGGCAACCCCGAGCGCAGTCACGCCGCGCGCAAGACCGTCGCCTGCAGCACGCTGCGAGACAGGGCCCACGAAGCACGCGCGTTCCACCTCGACCTCCCGTCCGGGCACGACAACGACCGTGCACCCCTCGGCGGCAAGTTCCTCCGGGTTGCGACCCCGCCGAAGTGCGATCCCCAACCCACGGTGCCTTGACTCGTCGGTTGCAGCTCCCGACATCTCGCCGTCCGCCAGGATCGCCAAGCAACGATCGAGTAGTGCCCTCCCTCGGAGGGCTGTTTCGTTGTCACCGGAGCCAGACGCCCGGTCAAGATTTCGCCGACGAATCTCGACCGGATCAACCGAGCATTCGGTCGCAACGAGATCAAGTGCAGCTTCGACCAGCGTGTCGCCCGCAGCTCGGGCAGTTGCCCGGCTCCCGCTGACCGGAGTCGTCGTCGTCACGACAGAACGGACGCGGCCTCCGACCGCGGGGATCCCGTAGAGCGCACCGACGTCGCGTACGGTTTCGCAGACCGCGTCGAGACTCGACACTGTTGGCCACGCCCCGGAATCGGCAACGAGATTCACGTCGAACGAATGGATCACCCCGTCATCGTCGAAGTCGACCGTCAGCTCAGCCTCATGGGCCTGCACGTGAGGCATGGCGAGGAGGCTCTCGCTCCGCGACTGCGTGTACGTAGCAGGGCGACCCAAGTGTTGAGCAATGTACGCGGTGACGAGCACCTCGGGGGCCACCTCAGTGCACGACCCAGAAGGAGGCAGTCCGGTGTGCACGAAGGTGAAGTCCTCTTCAGCCACGTCGAAGATCGCACGGACTGCAGCGTGGGTTGCTTCGGGATCGGAACTACTGGACCAGAGCTCGAGTTCCTTCTCCTTCCATCGCGCCGCGGCAACCACGGGCAACGCGGGGGCCGGCGCCCGCCGACGCTGTATCCAAGTGGACATTGCACGGCGGACGGTGGCGGGCGGTGCCGGACCGTGCGGCTTCTCCAGGTCGAGAACCACGTTGGATCCGATGTCCTTGTGAATGGTGGCCGAATCACTCGATAGAGCCTCACCGATCGAGGCGACCGAATCCAGCGGCTCGTACTCGACGATGACCATGCCGGCAGCGTCCGCAGCCGCATATCGGTTCTCAGCGGCGATGACGGCTACGGGCTCACCGACGAATCGGACCTGCTCACGCGCCAGGAGTGGACGCACCGGTGGGTCAACCATGAGGCCTTCGGGCGAATCCACGTGTCCGGCCGGCAGATCCGTGTTTGGGGACAGATCCGCCGCAGTCCAGATACCCACGACTCCGGGGATCTCACGCGCTTCCTCCACGTCGACCTCATCGATTTCCGCGTGCGCGATCGTCGAGCGGACGAAGGCGACCTCTACGGCCCCGGGAAGACGGATGCTGTCGACGAATCCGGAGCCGCCCTGCGGAAGATCAATCATGGCTGGTTGATTGCGGCACAGTCACTCCTGCTTCGCGGCGAGTTCACACGCGTTCCGTTGCGGTAGGCAGACTAGATCGGTAATGTGTCGCATGCAACATGTCGCATCCTGGCTCATGCCGGTGGAGCGATGCGGCCCGAGCTGTTCGCGCCGACGGGCCACGGCGGCAACCCGCTGTCGATCGTCGCCCTTAGGGCGCGGGCGTGATGGTGACCGGAACCCCCGGTGGGATCGTGAGCCCGCCTCGGACCACGATGCGCGCCAGGTAGTCGCCCGGCGACATCGGAACGTTCACCCACCCACCGTCGATCCACTCCACCATGTCCGTTCCCGTCGGCACGGTGACGGGATAGTCGCGCGACTCCCCGGCGGCCAAGAGCGCAGGGTTCGGGTCACAGGGAAGATGGCTGGTGGGGCCCGTTTCCCAATCGGCCTTCACGAGATTGACGAAGAACTTCAGACCGCAACCGCCGATACGCACGTAGCGCGGACCGTTGGCGATGTTCGTGACGGTGACCGTTCCGCGAGCTCCCCGCCGGCGGGCACCGAGCGACCGGCGACGCGGAGTCCCAGACGGAGGTCCCGGGGCAACGTGACCGGTTCCTGAGGCGCCGCGGGTGGCGAGGAGGGGCTCTCCGCGCCGCCGCCCTGCGACGGGGAGGACGGAACGTCGGGTGGGACGGTTGTCGGTGGTGTGGGCGAAGCAGGCGCCGTCGTCGTCGAGGTCTCGCCAGGCAGCGTCGTGGGCACGCGCGTGGTCGGCGGTGTCGTCGTCGAGGACTCGCTCACGACCGCGACGGAAGGCGAGTCGTCACGTCCGAGGGAGAACGCCGTCCCGCCGAGCACGAGAACGGCGACGGCGGTCGCGCCTGCGACGCTGACGATCCGTCGGCTACGGCGGCGACGGAACCGGGCGCGGACGTCCCGGAGGCCCTCCTCCGTCGGCTCGGGTGGAGCCTGATCGTCGAGTCGATCGAACATCACAACTCCTCCGGGAGTCCATCAAAGGTTTGACGAAGGGTCCGCAGCGCGCGGAACGCGTGCTGTTTCACCGTTCCGATCGAGCAGCCCAACGCCCGTGCGGTTTCGGCCTCCGTCTGATCGGCCAGGTAGCGGAGCGCCACGACCTCACGCTGCCGCTTCGGCAGGCTCAGGAGCGCGCGCTGGAGATCGAGGCGGAGCGCGGTGTCGCCGTCGTGGACGAGATCGACCATCTGCCCGGGGTCTTCCGCCCGGCGGCGCCGACGCACGACCGAGATGGCCTTGTTCGAGGCGACGCGAGCCACCCAGGCCTCCCGGTAGTCGTGGATTCGTTTCCACCGCAGGAGCGCCGCAGCCAGCGATTCCTGGGCCACCTCTTCCGCCTCGGCGCGGCTACCGAGGATCCGGTATCCGACGCGGTAGGCGCGGCGGAAGAGCGCGGGATACGCGTCGTCGAAATCATCGACCGTCTCGGCCGACGCAGCCGACTCCACCGTGACCGGCCCGACCGCCGCTACGAGTTCCATTGCCCTGGTATCGCCCGGAACCGTCAAGAAGGTTGACATGGGCTCAGAGGGCAGTTCACGAGCTGAGGGCGTCGATGTCGAGCCTGACGTAGTCCAACTCCACCTGGCCCGACTCCGTCGCGGCGAAGGCCTCGAGGACATCGGCGACGAACGGGTCGTGCAGCGACGGCGGGAGTTGGTCGAGGTGCGGGGCGATGATCACGGTCCGCAGGAACTCCTCGGGGTCGTCGGGAACGACCGGCCACGGACGGAGCCGGCAGTCGACCTCCACGAACCCGGCGCGCTCCAGACGCTCCGTCGTGTCCTCCGGTGAGGCGTAGTGCCAGGGTGGTTCCCATCCGGCGAAGTGCGCGGCGTAGGGAGCCTGGGCCTGCACCGTCGCCACGACGCCGCGCGCGCTGTCGATGTTGCCCCGTCCCCCGCACTGCGCCACGAGCCGCCCTCCGGGTCGCAGCACCGACGCCAGCGCGGCGAACAGCGCGTCGTGGTCGGCGATCCAGTGGAACGTGGCCGTCGACAGCACGGCGTCGACGGGAGCGTCCAGATCCAGCGACTCCGGCCCCGCCAGCGCCGTCAGGTCCGCCACCTGCACGCTCGCACGTTCTCCGAACCCGGCGAGGTGGTCCCGCGCCCGCTCCACCATCTTCTCGGACGCATCGACAGCGATCACCTTCCCGTCGGGGAGGCGGTCGAGGAGCATCTCGGAGATCCGCCCCGATCCGCATCCCGCATCGAGGACGACCTCGTCGCCGCGCAGCGGTAGCCGTTCCAGAACCGCGACGGCCATCTGCTGCTGGGGAGTCGACACCCGGTGGTAGCTGCCGGCGTCCCACTCGCGCGGGGCGGAGCCCGGAGATGCGCCGGGAGCGCTCACCTCTCTCTTTTCCCCCCGGGGGCCCGTCCTCAGGTGTAGCCCTCCATGATGTGCTCGATCCACCATTCCGGGGCGGCACCGAGCAGCTTCTGGAGATCCGGGTAGTCCCACCACCGCGTGATCTTCCCGTCGGCCAGGACGTGGATCGACGCGAACCGGATGGTGACCTCTTCGCCGGTGCGCCAGTGCCACTCCTCGGAGTGCTCGGTGCACACCATGTTCCCCTCGGCGATCACGTTCCACGGGTGGTGGCTGAACGACTCCAACGGCTCGATACCGAGACTTAGCCGAGCGATGATCTGCTCGGCACCCACCGCCAGGTCATCCTCGGGCGTGAACACGTCGGTGTACTGGCCGTCGGGCGTGAAGTACGCGCCCACCGCCTCGAAGTCGCGGCGGTAGAGGTCGTCCCAGAACGAGGCGATGAGCGCCTTGTTCGCCGCCGTTTCGTCCACCGCGCTGTCCTCCGCCCTGTCCCCCACCCCGGTGTCAACCACGATCGGAACCTTCCTGTGGAGATTCGGCCTGCGCGGACTCCGCCTGCGCGCTCGCCCATCGGTAGTCGGCCTTGCCGCTCGGGCTCCGCTCGACCTGGTCGACGAGTACGAGCTCGCGCGGGATCTTGTAGCCCGCCACCAGAGAGCGGCAGTGCTCCTGGATCGACGCGAGGTCGGGCGTGGCACCAGGTGCGGGCTGTACGACAGCGGCAACCCGTTGGCCCCACCGCTCGTCGGGGACACCGACGACGACGACGTCGGTCACGTCGTCGTGGTCGACGATGGCCGACTCCACCTCTTCGGGGAAGACCTTCTCCCCACCGGTGTTGATGCTCACAGATCCGCGCCCGTGCATGACGATGGATCCGTCGTCGTCGAGGCTGGCGAAGTCGCCGGGGAGCACCCACCGAACACCTTCGACCTCCGCAAATGTCTCGGCGGTCTTCTGCTCGTCCTTGTGGTAGCGCAGGGGGATGTGACCTCGACGGGCCACTCGCCCGATCACCCCCGAGCCCGGTTCCACCGGTTTGAGGTCGTCGTCGAGCACGGACATCGTGCCACTCGAGGCGATCCGCAGGCCGGCGTCGCCTTTGGCTCCGGGATGGCGCCTCTGTGTTCCGGCCACTCCTGTCTCGGTCGAGCCGTAGCCGTCGAGCACCATGGCGTTCGGCAGGATCTCGTGGACCTTCGCCTTGGCGCCGGGCGAGAAGGCGGCGCCGCCCGATGCGAACACGAACAACGACGACAGGTCGTACTCGTCTCGGTGCGCCGCCATCTCGTCGAGGAGCGGTCGGGCCATGGCGTCGCCCACGAGAACGACGACGTTCACACCTTCGGCGTCGATCAGCTTCACGACCGCAGCAGGGTCGAAGGAACCGGGCTCCGTCAGCGCCACCGTTCCGCCGCCGAACAGGGCCATGAACGTGCCCCAGTGCGCACTGACGTGCATGAGCGGGGGCGTGACGAGCTGCACGATCGTGCCTTCGCCCACACGCTCGACGAGCTGTTCGGGTTCTGTGATCGGCCCCTCGCTCCCCGCGGGATCACCACCGCTCATCGAGGCGAAGAAGAGGTCCTCCTGGCGCCACACCACACCTTTGGGCATTCCGGTGGTGCCGCCGGTGTAGGCGATGTAGAGGTCGTCGCCCGAACGACCCGTGAAATCGCGCTCGGGCGACGCTGCCTCGAGCGCAGACTCGTACGCCACGGCTCCTTCGGGAACGGGTTCGGACGAATCGTCGTCCACGACAACGAGATGCCGGAGTGTGGGAACACGCCCCGCCACGGCTGCCACCCTGGGCCCGAAAGCCCGGTCGAAGATCACCGCCGCCAGATCGGCGTTCTCATAGAGGTACTCGAGCTCGCGCTCGACGTACCGGTAGTTGACGTTGACCGGAACAGCACGCAGCTTGAACGCCGCGAGCATTCCCTCGATGTACTCCGTGCCGTTCATGAGATGGAGACCGACGTGGTCCCCGGCGCCGATTCCCGCCTCGGCGAGATGGTGTGCCAACCGCGTGGCGCGGGCGTCGAGCTGTGCGAAGGTGAGCCGGCGCCTGGGCGTGATGAGCGCCTCGCGGTCGGGCACGACGTCGGCTACGTCCTCGAAGAGCTCCGAGAGGTTGTAACTCGCCACGGTGAACCCTCCGAATTCAGGCGGATGAACGGATCGGTGCCCGTGAGGATCGTAAGCGCGTCGACGGTACGCTGCGTGATGTGGCGGGCGACTTCCTCTCGACGCGTGGACGGCTCCTCGTCGCTGCACCCTCCGCGATGGCCGACCCGAACTTCGACCGGACGGTCCTCCTCGTCCTGGAACACAGCCCCGAGGGCGCACTGGGTGTGGTCCTCAACCGACCGAGCGACCTGCCGGTCGCCGAGCCGCTGACCCCGTGGGCGGGCATCGCCGATGCGCCGGCCCAGATCTTCGTGGGCGGGCCGGTCGCTCCCGAGAGCGTGATCGCGCTGGCGAGAGGGCGTCCGGCTGCCGCCGCCGAGGAGTCCTCGGCCTGGGCCGACGTGGGATCCGACCTCGCGAGCATCGACCTCTCGCGTGACCCCGACGACGTCGGAGCCATCGAGCGGTTACGCGTCTTCGCCGGACACTCGGGCTGGGCGCCGGGTCAACTCGACGGTGAGATCGCCGCGGGCGGATGGATGGTTCTCGACGCCGACGCCGACGATCCGTTCAGCCCAGATCCCGAGGAACTGTGGCGTGCCGTGCTCCTGCGCCAGGGAGGACGCCTCGCCTGGTTCGCCAACGCCCCCGACGATCCCTCCAACAACTAGGTGACGGCTATTACCGCTCGTGGCGGCTTCGCCGCCGCGCCTCAGGCGAGGTCGAGGTCGAGCATGCGGATGGCGTTGCCGCGCACGATCTTGTGGACGACATCGGCGGGGAGGTGCCCCATCATCTTCCGGGCGACCTCGAGCGTGTGGGGCCAGGTGGAGTCGGTGTGCGGGTAGTCCGTCTCGAACGTGATGTTGTCGACGCCGACGGCCTCGAGTGAATCGAGACCGTGGTGGTCACGGAAGAAACATCCATAGACCTGTCGGTGGTAGTAGGTCGACGGCGGTTCCGGGACGAGGTCGGCGACCCCGCCCCAGGCACGGTGTTCCTTCCACACGTCGTCGGCGCGTTCGAGCAGATACGGAATCCATCCGATCTGCCCTTCGGAGTATGCCAACTTCAGCGCCGGGAATCGGACCAGCACCCCGAGAAGAGGAAGTCGGACAACGACGCCATGGCGTTGTTGAACGACAGCGTCGCCTGCACCGCGGGCGGGGCGTCGGGTGACGTGGCGGGCATCTTCGACGACGAGCCGATGTGCATGCACACCACTGTGCCCGTGTCCTCGCACGCGGAAAAGAACGGATCCCAGTATCGATCGGCGTCGTGGATGGTGGGGAGACCGAGGTGGTGCGGGATCTCGCTGAAGCACACGGCCCGCACACCGCGCTCCGCGTTGCGGCGCACCTCCGCAGCTGCGGCGGCGGCGTCCCACAGCGGGATGATGCACAACGGGATGAGGTGACCGTCGCTGCCACCGCACCACTCTTCGACCATCCAGTCGTTGTAGGCGGTCACACACGCCATCGCGAGCTCGCGGTCCTTCGCCTCCAGGAACGTCTGCCCACAGAACCGCGGAAAGGTGGGGAACGACAGTGAGGCCTCGACGTGGTTGGCCGACATGTCGGCGACACGCGCCTTCGGCTCATAGCAGCCATCCCGCATCTCGTCGTAGGTGATCGCCGACAGCGTCATCTCGTCGCGGTCGAAGCCGACGGCGGCGACGTGACGCTTGTGGGGGTACATCTGGTCCTCGTAGAACCAGATGTCGCAGGGCGGGCCGTCGTCGGTGATCGTGTACTCGTAGCCCGTGCCGCCGACGAACGTCAGGTCGCCGAGGCCGTGACGCTCGACCCGGGGCCCCTTCTCCCGGAACCTCTCCGGGAGCCAGGTCTGCCAGAGATGAGCCGGCTCCACGACATGGTCGTCGACGCTGACGATCAGGGGGATCTCGGTGGGCAGGTTGGAGATCCGCTCGGGGCGGGCCGGGGAACGCGGGTGATCCGTCACCGCGGGATTCGACCCATCCGACCGGCACGGAAGTCCTCGACGGCCTCCACGAGCTGTTGTCGCGTGTTCATCACGAACGGCCCGTAGCGCGCGACCGGTTCACGGAGTGGACGACCACTCACGACGATGGCATCGCCGTCGTCCGTCCCGCCCGCGATCACGACCTCTCTGAGAGATGTCTCGGCGGCGCCTGCCTCAGCGGGGGAGAAACGTACGAGGGTTCCGGCAGGTGCCACATGGGCGTCGGAGCCCACCGACACCTCTCCCGTCATCACGTAGGTGAAGACCTCGTGGTCGGCCGGAACCGGGAGGCGTACCGGGGGAGCCGCACCGGCGACCGACAGGTGGACGTACTGAAAGGGACTGTGCGTCTCGACAGGGCCGGTCGCCCCTGCCACCGTTCCCGCGATCACACGCGCCGAGATCCCCGACGCGATCGCCACGACAGGAATGGCCCCGGCAGAGACCTCCTGATAGCGCGGCGGAGCCATCTTGTCGGCCGCGGGAAGGTTCACCCACAGCTGGAGGAAATGAACCAGGCCGCCCTCACGGCGGATCCGTTCCGAGGGCATCTCGGAATGCACGACCCCGGCGCCGGCGGTCATCCACTGCACGTCGCCCGCTCCCAGGATCCCCCGGTTTCCCACCGAGTCTTCGTGCTCGGTCTCCCCCGAGAGAACGTACGTGACGGTCTCGAAGCCTCGGTGCGGATGATCGGGGGCGCCTCGCGCCTCTCCGGGTGCCATCTCGCGGGGTCCTACATGGTCGAGCAACAAGAAGGGGTCCGGAGCCTCCACCCGCGGCGTGGGGAACGCCCGACGGACCTCGAACCCCTCGCCCTCGATCGTGGCGACGGCGGACACCAGGTCGCGAACGCCTCGTTCGGGATTGCTCGTCTGGGGATTGCTCGTTTCGGGCATCGTTCTCCAAGAGGCTTCACGCCGTGCAACGTGCGCCGTCTCTCGCGTGTTCCCGACGGTACCGTGAACACGATGGACACGGCGTCGGCGGCGAACCCCCACGCTCTCGACCCGACCCGCCCCGGCTTCTTCGACTCCCCCTACGCGCAGTACCGCGAGGCCCGGGAGAACTCACCCGTACACCGCACCGACTTCGGGCCCTGGATGGTGTTCGGGTACGACGACGTCGTGCGGGTGTTGCGCGACCAGACGCTCTCGGTCGACGACCGCAACGCCGAGATCAGCCAGCGCAGCGAGGAGTTCATCCGTGAACTCGGCGATCGCGAACCGCGTGGCCGCAAGGCCATCCTCAACATGGATCCACCGGACCACACGCGGATCCGACGGCTCGTGCAGAAGGCGTTCACCCCTCGCACGGTGGATCAACTCGCCGACCGTGTCCAGGAGTTGGTCGACGAGGCGCTCGACGCCGTCGAGAACACCGGGACGATGGACGTCATCGCCGACCTGGCGTTTCCTCTCCCCTTCACGGTCATCTCCGAGACGCTGGGCATGCCCGACGGTGACACCGACGAGCTGCGCGCGTGGTCACACACACTCGCGGGCACGCTCGACCCGATCGTGGACGCCGAGGCGATCCGGGCGGCAATGGAGGCGTCGGATCTCATGTCGTCCCACGTCGAGGAGGTCGTGGCCTGGAAGAGGCGGCAGCCGGCGGACGATCTGCTCAGCGCTCTCCTCGCCGCCGAAGACGATGGTGACGTGCTCTCACCCGAGGAGCTCCGCGAGCAGGTGGTCCTCCTCTACATCGCCGGCCACGAGACCACGGTCAACCTGATCGGCAACGCCACGTTCGCTCTGCTGCGCAACCGCAGCCAGCTCCGGCGATGGCACGATGATCCCGACCTCGGCGTCAACGCCGTCGAGGAACTCCTCCGCTACGACAGCCCGGTCCAGTTCTCGCGCCGGATCGCCACGACCGAGATCGAGGTCGGTGGTGTGCGGATCCCCGAGCGCAGCTTCGTCCTGACCTGTCTCGGATCGGCGAACCACGATCCGGCGCGTTTCGGGCCCGACGCGGAGGAGTTGCGGCTCGACCGGGAGAGCGCTCCGCACCACGTGTCATTCGGCAACGGCATCCACCACTGCCTCGGGGCGGCGCTCGCTCGCCTCGAAGGGCGCCTCGCGCTCGGCACGTTGGTACGACGATTCCCCGACATGACGCTTGCCACGGACACGCCCCGCTGGAACGGCCGATTCGTTCTCCGCGGCCTCGACGCACTGCCGGTGGCCCTTCACTGACACCTCACCGTCGCGACGGCCGGGTCGATCACGCGGGTCGATCAGCGGGTCAATCAGCGGGTCGCCGGTACCGAAGGAAGAGTGAGCCGTCGTCCTCCAGAACGTGCACGAGCTCGAGACCGAACGGCGTCTCCAGCGCATCCCCGGTCACGATCCTCTTCCCACTCCCGGCCACGAGCAGTGGCGACACCGTCAGGCACAGCTCGTCGACGACGTCGGCCGCGAGGAGCTGGCCGTTCAGGTTCGGTCCTCCCTCACACAGGACCACTCGCGCTCCGAGCTCGCCCAGCGCCGACAACGCACGCGACACGTCGACGCTGTCCTCTCCCGCCACGGCAACGTCGGCAACCTCCGCGGCCTGCGCGATGCGGTCGGCCGGGGCGTTGGCGGTGGTCACGAGCAACGGACGCGACGTGGGCTCCGAGAACAGGGCGCTTCCGTAGTCGAGCGACGCCGACCCGGTCACGATGGCGATGCGCGCTACCGGCCAGGCGTCGTGTGCCTCGCGCATCGCCGAATCGGCGGGGCTGGCGCGCGGCGGACCGTATCCTTCCGCCCGCACCGTTCCCGATCCGACCAGGATCACGTCGGGGAACGTCCGCAGCGCGTGGAAGACCTCGCGGTCGGCGTCACCCGCGAGACCACCCGAGCGACCCTCGACGCTGACGGCCCCGTCGACCGACGTGACCATGTTGAGCATCACCCAGGGTCGATCCTCGTGGGGGGCGCGTCCGCCCGCGTACTGTCTCACGGGGTCGACGTCGCGGGACGGGTCGGGAAGGAGGCGCTGCATAGGATGCGCAGGGTACAGCGACGGCCACCGAACAACCCGGGGACCACGAGGCTCATCGGATGCTGCTGAACATCGTCGCCGTGGTCGGCGGCGTCGCTCTCCTGGCCGTCGCGGCCGACCAGTTCGTGCTCGGCGGCGCCGCACTCTCCCGGACGCTGCGGATCGCGCCCGTCGTGGTCGGTGTCGTCGTCATGGGTTTCGGCACCTCGGCACCCGAGATGATCGTCTCGTCGTTCGCCGCGGCCGACGACAAGATCGGGCTCGCGGTCGGCAACATCGTGGGCTCGAATCTCGTCAACCTCTCACTCCTCCTCGGGATCGGAGCGATCATCACCACGCTCAAGGTGTCGTCCGACACCGTGCGGCGCGAAGGACCGATCGCGTTCCTGGCGGCGGTCCTGTACTGGCTCATGATCCAGGGGGACTTCGCAGCATGGAAGGGGGTCGTCCTCTTCGTGGCGTTGGGTCTCGCCATCTACCGGACACTGCACGCAGGACGTGAGGGCGACGTGCTCGGCACCGAGGTCGACGAACTGCTCGGTGACTCGGCAGGCGTCCCGGTCGAGGTGGCCCGCACGGTCGGAGGTTTGATCGGCACACTCATCGGCGCCCAGGTGCTGTTGTGGGGCGCCACCAACATCGCCGACGAGGCCGGCCTCTCCGAGGGTTTCGTGGGTGCGACCCTCGTCGCCTTCGGGACGTCCCTGCCGGAACTCGTCACGGTGATCCAGTCCGCCCGGCGCCACGAGGTGGACCTGATCGTGGGGAATCTCCTCGGCAGCAACCTGTTCAATGCGCTGGCGGTCGGTGGTCTGGTGATGTTCTTCGGGTCCGGGTCGGTCGACGACGCGTCGCTCACGATGCTCGGGATGGGCCTGGTCGTGGTTGTCACCGGTCTCGCCGGTGTCCTCATGGCCACCGGACATCGCATCACACGGCTGGAGGGCGCCGCCCTGGTCGTCACCTATCTCGTGTGCCTGCCGCTCCTGAGGATCTGACGCGCGGGATCAGGAACCGGCCTCAGGCGGGCTCGGTGCTCGGGAACTGCTCAGGGGACGACGTTGAGTGAGGTCACGATCTGCTGTCCCAGTGACCCGTCGCCGTCGATACCGACGAGCCCGTCGGCGAGAGCCGACTCCGGGTCGGTGCGACCGCTCGCCAGTCGGCAGAAGTCGTCGGAGTCGATCTCCAGGCGCACGGTGGGATCGGCCGGCACGTCGTCGACGACACCGGCCCGCTCCGCGACCAGGATCGCAACCGTGCGCGGTGCGCCGCCGGTGATCTCGAACACGACGGTGGAACCGAGGGGGGCCTGCGCCCGTTTCCCGACCACCATCGGCGCGCTGCGGAGCAACCAGTCGAGAGCGTCGTGGGCAGGTGCGCTGTCGAGATTGCCGGGTCGACCCACGGCGCGCCGGATGTCCTGCTCGTGTGTCCAGATGTCGAACGCACGAATACGCATGAACACCCGGTAGGGCGCGTCACCCACGGGCGAGAAGCCCACCTCGTCGAAATCCTCGGTGGTCATGGCCCGCAGCGCGTCCATGCGCCGGGCTGTGACGTCGCGCAGTGCCGCCAGCATCTCGTCGGCGCTCGAGCCCCGGTACGACTCCACCCAGGCCTCGTTGAACTCGCCCAGAGGCGAGACGGCGTGCGGATAGTCGCCGGGCGGGAGCTCGGGGGGCGTGTCGCCCGCGAGCATGCGTTCGGTGCCGATCACGTGTGCCACACAATCGCGCACCGTCCAGCCCGGGAGGTCGGTGGGGCGGTCCCAGTCGGCGGCGTCGAGATCGGCGAGCAGCTCCTCGAAGGCCGCGAACTCGGTGGCCAGGAGGTCGATGACGGGTTCGGGCACGGCTTCTCCGTTCGTGTTCGTTCGGTGGGTGTGGTTCGGTGCGTGTCGTTCGGTCGGGAATCAGCTCGATGGTGCTAGGGAGCAGGATTCTGGATCGTCTGCCAGTCCCGCGCCTCCAGGTATGGCGCAAAGAGGTCGGCGATGCGTTCCCAGTCGGCCGGACTCTTCGGTCGCTGCATCTCGTGGAGGTTCGGGAACTCCCGCCAGGCCAGCACGAGTCCCCAGAGACGAACGGCCTCTTCGCCGCGTGGCGCGGGAGCGACGCTCGGCCCGAACAGGTTCGCCCCGTCGGGAAACATCAGGATCGGGACTCCGAAGCCGCCGATGGCCACCGCTGCCTCGTGGTCGGCCAGGACCTCGTCGTTCGTCGTCGGATCCGCCACAGCAGCTTCCACGGCGGCCGGGTCGAGCCCCGCGCCGTCGAGGACCTCGGCCTGCACCTCCCGGTGCTGAGTGGGCACGGCCCGTTCGAAGAACGCCTCGCCGACGGCCGCGTACCAGCGGTCGGCCAGGTCCTGTCCGTCACGCCGGAGATAGGCGCCGACGCGCATCTGCGACCATCCCCACGCCCATGGGCGCTCCCACGGGTGGGGGCGGTCATCGGGACGGTTGATCTCCTCCAGGCTGAAGAAGCGCCAGGCGATCTCGAGCCCCGTGGCCTGGCGGACCTCGCGAATCCAGAGCGAGGCCTGGTACGCCCACGGGCACATCGGGTCGAGGAAGAACTCGACGGACCGCGGCTCGTCGCCGCGTTCGGTCACCATGCTCATAGACACTGGTGGCGAACCTACGGCGACGCCTCCGGACGGTCAATTCCGCGCACGCGACTCACGACAACACTCGAATTCGTGATCACTGCCCCTACGATGCCCGGCGTGGACGAGCACGGTTTCTTCGGACTCACGGCCACCGACGATCCCTTCGTGTGGCGCTTCGAGGTCGTTCCACATCTGAGCTCGGGTATCGGCGCGTTGTTCGGAGGCTGCGGCCTGGGTGCGTGCGTGGAGGTCCTGGAGCACGTGCTCGGGCGCCGTCTCGTATGGGCGACCGCCCAGTTCCTGTCCTTTGCACGGCCGCCGGCCGTGGTCGAGATCCGGGTGAACGAAGCGGTACGCGGTCACCAGATCTCGCAGGTCCGCGCCATCGGGAGTGTCGACGGCGAGGAGATCTTCACCGTCAACGCGGCGACGGGCGACCGCCCGGAACGGTACCGCGGCACCTGGGCGATCCGACCCGACGTACCCGGACCGGAAGACTCCGCGCCCCGTGTCGTGGACACCGACCACCGCGGAACGCTGATGGACAGGCTCGACATGCGCCTCGCCGCAGCGCGCCCCATCGACGATCTCCCCGGACCGGCGGGGAGACGGGCGTTCGTCGATCTGGATCCGGCTTCCGGGCACCGCGATCACCGCCTCCACGCTGGCGATCTTCGGCGACTACGTCCCGTTCGGGATCTCGCAGACACTGGGTGAGCGCGTCGGCGGAAACAGCCTCGACAACACGATCCGCGTCCTCAACCGCACGGGGCCGCAGTGGGTGCTCGCCGACATCCGTGTGCACGGTCTGGCCGACGGCTTCGGTCACGGCCTCATCCACCTCTGGGGGGAGGACGGCGTACTGCTCGGGACCGCCGCCCAGTCCACCATCGTGCGGAGTTGGAAGGGCCAACCGCGGAGCTGACCTGCGACGGCGGCCTCAGCGCAGCAGGCGCATTGCCTCTCCCGCGAGGGCGACGGTGTCGGGCTGTGCCGTCCCCGGTGCGAGGTTCACGATGTGCCCGTCGAGTCCGGCATCGAGGTACTTCCGGAACTGCTCCGCGATCGTGTCGGGAGAGCCGGACGTCACGAGCGAGTCAAAGGTTTCGACGTCGATCCCCGCGGCCGAGCGCATCCGACCCGCAGCCGCTTCCGCCTCCTCGACAGTCGGGGCGACGAGCAGCGTGCCGAGGCGGGTCCGCGTGATCTCGGACGGGTCACGTCCGACATCGGCGCAGTGGGCATCGAGCACCTCCATCAGATGCCGGACCTGGTCGACGTCCCCGAAGATGTTGCAGTAGTCGGCGTAGCGCGCCACGAGGCGGAGCGTCTTGCGCTCGCCACTTCCTCCCACGAGGATCGGAGGCCCACCGGCCCGGACAGGGCGCGGCACGTTGTACGCGTCCGTCACGCTCGTGTGCCGCCCGGAGTGGGACGCCGCCTCCTCGCTGAACATCGCCGTGCAGATCTCCAGCGCGTCTTCCAGCAGTTCGTAGCGCTCCGACAAAGGCGGGAACTCGTAGCCGTACGCAGCGTGCTCGACGTCGTACCAGGCGGCGCCGATCCCGAGAACGGCCCGACCGCCCGAGATGACATCCAGCGACGTCACCATCTTCGCGAGCAGTGCGGGGTTTCGATAGGTCACGCCGGTGACGAGCGCGCCGAGGTCGACTCGGCTCGTACGGGAAGCGAGCGCCGCCAGTGTCGTGTAGGCCTCGAGGATCGGATCTGTCGGTGCTCCCACCATCGGGATCTGGATGAAGTGGTCCATCACCCACACGGAGTCGAACTCGGCCTGCTCGGCCGCGGAGGCGAGCTCGACGACGCGGTCGAACTGCTGGGCCGGGGGCGTGTCGGGAAAGGTGAAGGCGGGAATCTGGAAACCTGCGTAGGCCATGGGCCATTCACCGTAACGGAAGCACATCGTGCCAGGGAGGCAGGTGAGGGGAACCCTTCCTGCATCACCTACCCTGTGCTCCCCATGCGAACCGCCGACGGAACCGACACCAAGGCGGTGATCCTGGCCGTGGCGCTGCGTCGCTTCGCCGACCACGGCTATGCGGGCACGAGCCTGAACGAGATCGCCGACGAGGTCGGGATCCGTCGTCCGAGCCTTCTGCACCACTTCCCGTCAAAGGAAGCTCTCTACCGGGCCGTGCTGCTCGACTCGTTCGCCGACTGGTTCGCGCTCGTGGACGACGCCGCCGGGGAGCCCCGCGAGGGGTGGCCCCAGGTCGAACGTGTGCTGCGTGCGGCGTTCATCTTCTTCGAGGACCACCCCGACTTCGTGATCCTCGCGCGGCGGGAGGCGATCGACGGCGGCCCGATTCTCCGAGAGGAGCTCGGCGCAGCACTGCGTCCGCTGTTCGACCGCGGCGCCGACTTCCTCACCCGCGAGATGGACGCAGGTCGGCTCCGGCGCTACGACGCACGCCAGCTCCTGCTCACGGGCTACGGCGCCATCCTCTCCTACATGTCCGACGCCCCGTTGATCGCCGGTCTCATCGACGGCGATCCGATGTCCGACGAGGTGCTGGCCAAACGCCGCGAACACCTGATCGACTTCTTCCGCAACGCCGTCGCTCCCGACGGGAGTTAGTCGGGCAGGCTGATCGCCTCCACGAGCTCGGGGCCCTGATTGCGCGCGTTGTTGACGCGGGTGCTGACCGGGCGGCGCTCGAGCACGCCGTCGGCAGCAGGCACCAGGAGCTTCTGGAGCGCTCCCGTGTCGTGGTTCTCCGGGTCGAGCCACTGATCCCACGCCCGCTCCGGCAGGATCACGGGCATCCGGTCGTGGACGGGAGCCATGACCTCGTTCGCACTCGTGGTCACGATCGTCGTGGAGCGGACCGGGTCGGGATCGTCCTCCTCGGGATCCCGCCAGGTCTCCCAGAGACCCGCGAAGGCGAGCGGTTCGCCGTCGGCGGGGCTGAAGAGCCACGGCTGCTTGGGCTTGTCGGGCACGCGCTCCCACTCGTAGAACGCCGTGACCGGAAGAAGGCAGCGGTGTTTCTTGAAGGCCTTGCGGTACGCGGGCTTCTCGGCCACGGTCTCGGCCCGGGCGTTGATCATCCGGTCGCCGATCTTGAGGTCCTTGGCCCAGAAGGGCACGAGCCCCCCACCGCAACGTGTCGAGCGTGCGGACACCACCCGTCGCGATCACGCCGTAGATCTGGGACCGCGGCGCCACGTTGTAGCGCGCCCCCAGATCGGGCAGTCCCTCGGACCCACCGCCCGGCGCGCCGTCACCCTCACCGACCCCGCCCTGACCGAGCTCGCCGAGTCCGGAAACGCTCCACGAGCAGTTCAGGAGAGGCCACCGACACGAAGCGTCCGCACACGATGTGTCCCTTGGTTCGACTCCGGACGGCGCAGGATACCTGTTCCCGTTTCCTCGCCTCGGGCGGCGCAGGATACCTGCGCCGCTTCTCCCAGCCTCGCGTGCCGCTTGTCCTCGCCTTGGCCCTAGAGGTAGCCGAGCGGGTCGACGGGCACGCCGTTGACCCGCACCTCCCAGTGGAGATGTGCTCCCGTCGAGGCGCCGGTCGAGCCGACGTAGCCGACGGTCTGGCCGGCGCTCACGGTCTGGCCGGCGCTCACGGCGAGCGACGACTGGTGGGCATAGAGGGTGGCGATGCCACCGCCGTGGTCGATGACGATCGTGTTGCCGTAGCCGCCCTGCCATCCGGCAGCGATCACGACTCCCGTCCCCGCCGCAGCGATCGGTGTGCCGTAGCCCGAGCCGAAGTCGAGACCGGCGTGGAACCTGACCGTGCCGTAGATGGGGTGAACCCGGTTCCCGAAGTAGCTCGTGATCGGGCCGGGCACGGGGCGGAGGAAGTGCCCCGTGCCGCTGCCACCTGTACCCCCCACCGCCACCGCCACCGCCACCGGGGACGGTGCCGGGTCCGGGCGCCGGAGCTACGGGCACGGGATCGGGTCTCTGCATGGCCAGGATCAGCTGGGTGATGGCCTGCGACTGCGCCTCGAGATCGGACAGTTCGGCCTCGAACTCGTCCTTGCGGGCGGCGATGGCGTCGAGGGCCTCCTGCTCGGCCGCCTCTTCGGCCGCAACGGCGTCGAGCGCCACCTGCTGCTCGGCGCGCAGACCGTCGAGCTCTGCGCGCTTGTCCTCCAACTGCTGCTGGAGGCCGAGCGCCTCGTCGCGCTGTACCTCCAACTCCGCGGACACGGCCTCGAGGTCGTCGACTCTCGCCGAATAGCCGTTGACGGTGTCGCGACGGTCGCCCGAGATCCTCTGGAGGTACTGCGTCCCGGCGATGAGCTCGCGCACGTCGTCGGCACCATTGGCGAGCGTCGCCACGTCGGGGCTGCCGCCGCCCTGGTAGAGGTCGACGACAGCACCTCGGAACGAGGTGCGGGCGTCAGCGAGCTTGCCTTCGGTTTCCTCGAGTTCGGCTTCGAGTGCGAAGTACTGCGCCGCCACGCGGTCGTACTCCTCCTGCGCAGCGGCGACCGCGGCGCCAACTTCGTCGACGCGCGCCTGAGCCTCGGCGACACGACCCTGAGCGGCCTCACGTTTCGCCTGGACGGCCTCGAGCTCGTCGAGCGCCGCCAGCTCAGCGCTACCGGCCTCCCCGATCTGTTCCCGGAGCTCCCCGATCCGCGCTCGTTCTGGGTCGGGTCCAGGGCGGTCTGCGCCGGGCGCGCCGACGCGGCGACCACGGGGGTCGCCATGAGGATCGCTGCCACGAGGGCAACGGAGCGGAGGCGCATGTGCGCAATCGTACGTAACATCAGTCACACTGGCAACAAGCCATATCAATGCTCCCATCGACCCGTGGGGCCGGAATCTGTAGCCGGGAGAACGGATTTCCGCCCGGAAGGGCCCCTCGGGAGGGGCCCCGGGGAGAGTCAGACGTTCAGGTACTTGCGGAGTCCGAGGAGTGAACCCACGATGCCGATGACGGCACCGATGACGAGGCACAGGATCCCGATGAGGATCGCCTCGCTCGAGGTGGCGTAGAAACCCTCCAGCAGGTCGTTGCGGTGCCCCTTCAGTGCATTGCCGAACACGGCGACCTGGACCAGATAGACACCGCCGAAGGCGATGCCTGCGCCCACAGCTCCCTGCACCAGGCCCTCGGCCATGAACGGCACCCGCACGAACCAGTTCCCGGCTCCCACGAGCTTCATGACCTCGATCTCACGTCGCCGCGCGAACGTCGCCAACCGGATCGTGTTCACGATGAGGAACAACGATGCCAGGAGCAGCGCCCCCGACAGCACGTAGATGCCCAGGCGCAGAACCCGCGTGGCGTTCAGGACGTTCTGAACCTGTTCGTCGGCGGTGACGGCCTTGTCGACACCCGCCAGGCCTTCGTTGCGGTCGGCGATGTCCTGGGTCAGCTCCGGGTCGACCGGCACCACCCGGAACGAGACCGGGAGGTCTTCGGGACGGATGTTCTCGAGCAGGCTGGGATCGTCCTGGAAGATCCGTCCGAACTCCGCGAAGGCCTCGTCGTGGTCGAGGAATTCCGAAACGCGCCACGTCGGGGTCTTCGGTGAGCGCCAGATCGACATCGGCGATCTCGTTGTCGGTCGCCTCGACGAACATGAACAGCTCGAACTCGACGCCGCCCTTCCAGCGTTCCGTTCCGTTGTCGACGGCCTGGGAGAAGAGAAGGATCACGCCGAAGAGCAACAGTGACACGGCCACGGTGAGGATCCCCGCCAGCGTCATGAGGATGTTGCGACGTAGCGAGATCAACGTTTCGCGCGCGAAGTAACCGGCTCTCAGTGCCACGGGGGCCTCAGGCGCTCACGCCGTACACGCCGCGCGACTGATCCCTGACCATCTCACCGCGGTCGAGTTCGATCACGCGCCGGCGCATGGCGTCGACGATGCGTTGGTCGTGTGTCGCCATGACGACGGTCGTGCCGGTCTTGTTGATCCTGTCGAGGAGCCTCATGATTCCCACCGTGGTGGCGGGGTCGAGGTTTCCCGTCGGTTCGTCGGCGAGGAGAATGAGCGGACGGTTGACGAACGCGCGGGCGATCGATACGCGTTGCTGCTCACCACCCGACAGCTCATTCGGAAAGTTCTTCGCCTTCGACGTGAGGCCGACGAGGTCGAGTATCTGCGGCACCTGCGATTGGATGACGTTCTTCGGTCGACCGATCACCTCGAGAGCGAACGCCACGTTCTCATAGACGGTCTTGGTGTCGAGGAGCTTGTAGTCCTGGAAGACGCACCCGATGTTGCGCCGCAAGTGGGGCACCTTCCAGCGCGAGGCTTCGTGATCTCGCGGCCAGCGACGACGATGCCGCCCTCTGTCGGCAACTCCTCGCGCAGAAGCAGCCGCAGGAACGTGGACTTCCCGGAGCCGGAGGGGCCGACGAGGAAGACGAACTCGCCCTTGGCGACCTCGACGGAGATGTCACGCAGTGCGACGACATCACCCTTGTAGACCTTGGTGACGTTCTCGTAAGTGATCATCGGTCCGGACGAGGGTACTACGGGCCCCTCCGAAAACGGGGACGGCGGGCTAGTGCCGATCTGAGGTGGTTTGGCGGCGGCGGAACTGGAGACCGGCCTCGATGAAGCCGTCGAGGTCCCCGTCGAGCACCGCCAGGACGTTGCCGGTCTCGTGGATCGGCTGGTCGCCGACCTTCCGTTCGTCCTTGACGAGTTGGTAGGGCGCGAGCACGTAGGAGCGGAGCTGGCTACCCCAGGCCACGTCCTTCTTCTCTCCCGACAACTGCTCGATCTCGCGCTCCCGTTCCTCGCGGGCACGTACGGCCAGGCGCGGCGAGAATCGTCATCGCCCGGGCACGGTTCTGGATCTGAGACCGCTCGTTCTGGCACGACACCACGACGCCGGTGGGGATGTGCGTGATCCTCACAGCGGAGTCGGTGACGTTCACGTGCTGCCCTCCCGCCCCCGACGACCGGTAGGTGTCGATGCGAAGATCGGTGGGGTCGATCTCGGGCACTTCCGCCTCGTCGAGCGCGGGCACAGCGTCGAACGAGGCGAACGCAGTGTGGCGCCGCGACTGCGAGTCGAACGGCGAGATGCGTACGAGGCGGTGAACGCCGCGCTCGCCGCTCAGCAGCCCGTAGGCGTGACGGCCCTTGACCGTGAACGTGGCCGATGAGATCCCCGCCTCGTCGCCCTCCTGGATGGAGTCGATCTCCACGTCGAAGCCACGGCGTTCCGCCCACCGGGTGAACATCCGCAGCATCATCTCCGCCCAGTCCTGGGCATCGGTGCCACCCGCGCCGGAATGGACCTCGCAGATGGCGTCACGCTCGTCGTGCTCGCCGCTGAAGAGCGCCCTCAGCTCGAGGCGGTCCAGATCATCGCCCAGGGAGGCAATCCCGTCTTCGATCTCCGACTCCACGGAGTCGTCACCCTCCTCGACACCGAGCTCGTAGAGCGTCTCGAGGTCCGCCACACGGCCGTCGAGTGCGTCGACGAGCTCCACATCGTCACGTACGCCGGAAAGCTCCGTCGTCACCTTGCGGGCGGTGTTCTGGTCGTCCCAGAGATCGGGGCGACTCGCCTCGGCCTCCAGCTCCTCGAGGCGCGCGCGTGCCGTGTCGATCTGGAGGTATCCGGCGGCGTCCGCGACGCTGCCGACGAAGCTCGGCCAGTTCGGCCGAGAAGTCGCCATGCTCAGCGACCGTGGCAGTGCTTGTATTTGCGACCACTCCCGCAGTGGCAGGGGGTCGTTGCGTCCCGGCGTCTTGTCGACCGTGACCGGCATGTTGGTGGCGCCGGTGGGATTCGGAGTCGGGGCGTCGGCGACGGCCGTCGCGGCGGCCGGCCCCGCTGCCGCGGCAGGGGCGGCGGCCGGCCCTGCCGGTGCCTGGTCGGCGGCCGCGGCACCCGCCGCCGCGCGCAGACCCTTCGATCCCTGCACCGGGCTCTCCGCCGCCGAATAGCTCAACCCGGTCTCCGGCGCCTGGCGCGCCGGCTCCGTCACGACCTTGAGGTGGAACACGTAGCGGACGAAGTCGTCCTCGACTCCGGCCATCATCGCCTCGAACATGTCGAAGCCCTCACGCTGCCATTCGGCGAGCGGATCGCGTTGGCCCATGGCCCGTAGGTTGATCCCGCCCTGGAGGTAGTCCATCTCGTAGAGATGTTCCCGCCAGTGCTGATCGATGACCGAGAGCATCACGCGACGTTCGATCTCGCGGAGCTTGTCGGCGCCGATGAGCTCTTCCTTCTCCTCGTAGAGCTTCACGGCGTCGGCGAGGAGGAGCTGTTCCACCTCGTCGGCCGTCTCCAGCTCGCGCAGTGTGTCGAGCTCCACCGTCGCGGGAAATGCCGTCTTCATCTGCGTGTAGAGCTCTTCGAGGTCCCATTCCTCGGGGAGCTCGTCGGAACAGAAGGTGCCGACGGATCGCGTGATCGCCGACTCGATGGCCTCGAGGGACTCCTCGCGTAGGTTGCCGCCGTCGAGGATCTGCTGACGCCGGCGGTAGACGACCTTGCGCTGTTCGTTCATCACCTCGTCGTACTTGAGGACGTTCTTGCGGATCTCGAAGTTGCGGTCCTCCACCGTTCGCTGCGCGCGTTCGATCGCCTTCGACACCATCTTGGATTCGAGCGGGACGTCCTCGTCGAAGCCCTTCCCCATCACCCAGTTCATCGCTCCGGTCGCGAAGAGGCGCATGAGCTCGTCTTCGAGCGACAGGTAGAAGCGACTCTCGCCGGGGTCGCCCTGACGACCGGACCGTCCCCGGAGCTGGTTGTCGATACGTCGGCTCTCATGGCGCTCGGTACCGATCACGTAGAGCCCGCCGAGCTCGCGGACCTTGTCGCCATCGGCCTTGCACTGCTCCACGGCGGCGGCGAGGACCTTTTCGTAGCGATCAGGGCTCTCCTCGCGCGATGTTCCCTCCCGCAGGAGCTCGTCTTCGGTGAGCAGTTCCGGGTTCCCGCCGAGCAGGATGTCGACGCCGCGCCCCGCCATGTTGGTGGCGACGGTGACCGCGTGCGGTTGACCCGCCTGGGCCACGATGGTCGCCTCCCGGAAGTGCTGCTTGGCGTTGAGCACCTCCGCGTCGATCCCACGCTTGTCGAGAAGCCGCCCGAGGTGTTCGGACTTCTCGACCGAGATCGTCCCCACGAGCACGGGCTGGCCCGCCTTGTACCGCTCCGCGATGTCGTCGGCGAGCGCCTCCCACTTGGCCGGCTCCGTCTGGTAGATGAGATCGGCCTCGTCCTTTCGCACCAACGGCCGGTGCGTCGGGATCGAGACGACCTCGAGGTCGTAGGTGTGCGCGAACTCGCCCGCCTCGGTGGCCGCGGTTCCCGTCATCCCCGACAACTTGTCGTAGAGGCGGAAGTAGTTCTGGAGGGTGACGGTGGCGAGCGTCTGGTTCTCGTCCTTGATACGGACGCCCTCCTTGGCCTCGACCGCCTGGTGCAGCCCCTCGCTCCAGCGGCGGCCTTCGAGGATGCGTCCCGTGAACTCGTCGACGATCTTCACCTCGCCGTCGGCCACGATGTAGTCCTTGTCGCGCTTGAAAAGCTCGCGTGCCTTGAGGGCCGCCTGGAGCTGGTGCACGAAGTTCTGGTTGAAGTGCTCGAAGAGGTTCTCGATGTTCAGTGCCTCTTCGACCCGGCCGATGCCCTCCTCGGTGGGCACGACCGTGCGCTTGGCCTCGTCGACCTCGAAATCGCGATCCCGCTTGAGAGGCCGGACGATCTTGGCGAACTGGACGTAGATCTCGAAGTTCTTCTCGGCCCGCCCGGAGATGATCAGCGGCGTGCGCGCCTCGTCGACGAGGATCGAGTCGACCTCGTCGACGATGGCGAAGCGGTGCCCCCGCTGGACCTGATTCTCCTTGGACGGCGCCATGTTGTCGCGCAGGTAGTCGAAGCCGAACTCGTTGTTCGTGCCGTAGGTGACATCCGCGTTGTAGGCCTGTCGCTTCTCGTCGGGAGTGTCGTTGCCGGGGACGACGACACCGACCTCGAGGCCGAGGAACTCGTAGACCTGCCCCATCCACCGGGCGTCGCGGGTCGCCAGGTAGTCGTTGACGGTCACGATGTGAACGCCTCGACCGGCCAGCGCGTTGAGGTAGACGGGCAGCGTCGAGACGAGGGTCTTGCCCTCACCGGTCTTCATCTCCGCCACCCACCCGAAGTGCAGCGCCGCCCCGCCCATGAGCTGGACGTCGTAGTGGCGTTGCCCGAGCGTGCGGCGGGCCGCCTCGCGCACGAGAGCGAAGGACTCGGGGAGCAGCTCGTCGAGCAGATCGTCGACGGCCTCGTCGGAGGCACCCTCGGGTGATTCGTCGTCGAGAGCGGCGAAGCGCGCCCGGTAGTCGTCGGTGAGGGCCCGCAACTCCGTGTCGGAACGCGCCTCCATCTCGGGCTCGAGCTCGTTGACGAGCGGCACGACGGCCTGGACAGCCTTGAGTTTGCGACCCTCGCCGAAGTGTAGGACCTTGTTGAATAGACCCATGGGAGACGAGAGTCTACCGGCGATCGGCGCCGCCACCGCTTCGTCGGAGAGGCCGGATTCCCCCGCCACCGCCCCACCTGCGGCGGCACCGCGCGCCACTTTCGGCGTCCTCGGCCCGCGGATCGTGCTCGGTTCGCTGATCCTCGTGTGGGTCGCCGTCTTCGGCGTCCTGGTGTGGCAGCGCCACGACCGCTTCGGCACGTTCGGCTTCGACCTGGGGATCTTCGACCAGACGGCGTATCTCCTGTCGCGCCTCGACAGCCAGTTCATCACCGTGCGCGGGCTCGACGTCTTCGGCCACCACGCCAACCTCGGGCTGGTGCTCTTCGCCCCCTTCTACCGACTGGGCGCGGGGCCGCATTTCCTCAACCTCTTCCAGGTCGTGGTCATGGCTCTCGGCGCCGTTCCGGTGTATCTGCTCGCCCGGCACCGAATCGCCCGGGAGTGGCCGGCGGTGCTCCTGGCAGGTGTGTTCCTCCTTCATCCGGCGCTGCAGTTCCTCGCGTGGGAGACCTTTCACCCCGAGACGGTCGCGATCACACCCCTCCTGTGCGCCTACTACGCCTCGGTCCGCAAGCGGTGGGGATGGTTCGCACTGTGGGTCACCGCGGCGGTCGTCTGGAAGGAGGACGTCGCCCTCGCGGTGGCCGTCCTCGGCCTCATCGTCGCCGTTCGTGGACACCGCCAGATCGGGGTCGTGACGTTCGTGGCCGCGCTGAGTTGGTTTCTGCTCGTGTCACAGGTCCTTCTCCCGACGGTGAACGGGGACCAGGCGTTCTACAACCAGTTCTTCGGAGATCTCGGCAACTCGCCCTACGAGATAGCGAACAACGCCCTGCGCGATCCCTCACTCGTGACGCAGCGCCTGGGGGCACCCGACGCGCGCGAGTACCTCTGGATGATGCTGGCGCCGTTCGGGTTCCTGTCCCTGCTGGCTCCGCTCGTCCTCCTGATCGGCGTTCCCCAGGTTCTCGTGAACCTTCTCTCCGTCAACGACTTCACACGCAGCATCACCTTCCACTACGCGGCTCTGCCACTGGCGGCCCTCACGCTCGGCATGGTCGAAGGCGTCGCGTGGCTGTTCCGACGGCTCACCCGGCGGTGGGCCCAGCGCGTCTTGCTGGCGGGCCTCGTGGCCGCCGCGGTCGCGGCGACGGTCGCGTGGGGACCGTCGCCGGTCGGCGTCCGCTACGACGAGGGCTGGTGGCCGCCCGCGGGCGACGAGAGGCGAGACGCGCGGGAAGCGGCCCTCGCCGAGATCCCCGACGACGCCGTCGTGAGCGCCACCTACCAGTTCGTCCCGCATCTCACGCACCGCGAGGGCATCTACGAGTTCCCCAACCCGTTCGAGGAACGGAACTTCGGTGTGTCGGGCGAGGGTGTCCCCGATCCCGCCGTCGTCGAGTGGGTGGTCGCCGACCGGAGTCTCCTCGGTGAAGAGGACGCGGAGGTACTGACCACACTCGAGGACTCGGGTGACTTCCGCGTCATGTCCGACACCGACGACATCGTGGTGCTGCGGCGCACGCGCTGATCGGCTGGTTGCCTTGCTCGACTCGGATGCCCGGCTCGGCTATTCGATCTCGAGGAGCTTCTCGCGCATGGCGTACACGACGGCCTCCATGCGCGAGTGGAGGCCGAGCTTCTCGAGGATGTTCCGGATGTGGTTCTTCACCGTGTTCTCGGCGATGAACAGCTCCTCGGCGATCTCACGGTTGCTCAACCCCTTCGCCACGAGCTTCAACACCTCGATCTCCCGAGCCGTGAGGCGTGGCGCCGTGGCGAGTCGGCGGTCCTCGGCGCGACGGGCGAGCTCGTTGAACTCGGTGAGCAGCTTGGAGGCCATCGACGGCGAGATGAGGCTGTGGCCGCGGGCGACCGCGCGCACCGCGTCAGCGACCTCCTCGATCGAGACCTCCTTGAGCAGATAGCCGTTCGCCCCGGCCAGGATCGCCTCGTAGAGGTCGCGCTCGTCGTCGGAGACGGTCAACATGAGGATCTTGGTGGCGGGGAGCTTCTCCCGGATCTTGCGTGCCGCGTCGATACCCGACGCCCGAGGCATCCGAACGTCCATGAGAACGACGTCGGGTGAAAGCTCATCGGCAGCCTCGACAGCCTCCACGCCGTCGGTCGCCTCACCGACGACCTCGACGTCGGTCTCTTGGGAGAGAACGAGCTCGAGGCCCCGCCGGAAGAGTGCGTGGTCGTCGACGACGAGAACGCGCAGCGGCTGCCCGCGTTCAGGACTCTCCTCGGTCATGGTCGGATCAACCGGCCTCGATGAGCCCGAGATCGCCGTCCCGGCGTCGGTAGATCACCGCGGCCCGACCGTGCTCCGAGCTCGTGAAGAGGAAGAAGTCGTAGCCGAGAAGGTCCATCTGGAGCCCGGCCTCTCGGGGGCTCATGGGTTTCGCCGTCTCCTGTGTCACGCGGACGATCGGAGCGTCCTCCGCAACCTGACGATCGGAGCGTCGCCGGACTCCGCCTCGGGAATGTTCGGGCTGGAACCGTTGGAAGGCCGGCCGTTCGCCGCGGATCGTCGGGATCCCTTGGGGTGTGACCGGGACACGCGGCGTTCGTGGAGCTTGCGGGCCTGGTGCTCCATCTTGTCGATCGCCAGGTCGAGAGCCGCCTCGGGGCTGCTGGCTGCCGAGTGCGCCTTGAGGAGAGTTCCCTTCAGGTGAACCAGGATTTCGCAGAGATCGCTCTCAGCGACGCTGGGGTTTCGCTCATCGTCGAACTCCACGTCGATACGCGCCACGTCCCGCAGAAAACGTGACACGCGACCGACCTTCTCTGCGGCGATCGAGCGGAGCTCGGGTGAAACACGGCCGTGTTTGTGCCGAACGACGATCTCCACGCTCAGCGCACCAGCCGATCGGAACGGGGCAGACCGTGATCGGAGGGTGGGGTGTGGGGTGTTGCCGGTCGCCCGGGACGGCACATGCGGCGAGTATACGCACGCATGGGGTTGCGTCCTCCGGGGACCGGCTCGTCGGGAACAGCCTGCGCTCCGCCGTGACGGTCAGGCACCTGCATGGAGCAGCAGTGTGAGAAGGCGCTCGGCCACACGGTCCGCCGGGGACGGTAGGACCCGGTGCCGACCTGGCGGCGCATGGCACTCACGACCGCCGGGCGTACCGACGACGGCGGTGGGGGGCCGAGCGGCATCGCAGCGGGCCCGGGTTCCTGGCTCATGATCCGCACCCGTGTGACCGTCATCGTCGCTGCCTCCTGCACCGGCCTCTTCAGGGGACCTGTGCCTCAGTCCCAGAATCGGACGTTCCGTGGCCATTCTGAAGATATTTTTCACTCTCCGTGGTCACCTCTCCTCGCAGGTGCCCTGCGGCCGTGGCGTACGGGCTGCCGTGGCGGCCAGGACCGATGCCGCCCCGGCGCGGTGGAGAGCATCGGCCGAGGCCGTGATCGTGGCGCCCGTCGTCGACACATCGTCGACCACGAGAACGGTGAAGCCTGCGAGCGACCGGTTGGCGGTGAAGCGCGGCCCGCGCCGACGGGCCCGGCGGCCCCGGCCCATCTGCGCCGGAGCATCACGGTCGCGCACGAGGAGTCGCGCCGCGGGACACATTCGGGAACGGGCCACGGCCCGCGCGAGGAGTTCAGCGGGGTCGTAGCCGCGCCGGAGACGGCGACGACTCGTGGTGGGCGGCCACGTGACCACATCGGGGTGCGTGCCCGGGAACACCGCGAGACCGGTTCCGACGCACTCGACGAGTGCACCGGCGAGCAGCGCGACGAGAGCGCGGGCACGTCGCGCCTTGGCGGCGACCACGACGTCACGCCATGCTCCGGCGTAGTCGTAGGGCGCCCACCACTCCTCGACGCCCCGCGGCGGTGGCGTGGCACTCGGCGGCTCCAGCCCTGACAGGCACTCCTGACACAGCCCGAGCGGCGCGGCCGCGCCGCATCCCACGCATCGAACCGGGAACACCAGGGCGGAGAACCCCGCAGCAGTTTCTCGTGACAGGAGCGGGAGTCGACGTGTCGGAGGCCGACCGGAAACGGAATCCACGCCCCCGACGCTACCGACGCCCCGCGACACCTACGCCGACAGCGAAGGGGTGCGCCGGCCGAGCCGCGTCAGTAGCGGTAGTGCTCCGGCTTGTAGGGGCCGTCCTGGGGAATGCCGAGATAGTCGGCCTGTTCCTCGGTGAGACGCGTGAGGCGAACCCCGAGCTTGTCGAGGTGGAGCCGCGCGACCTTCTCGTCGAGGTGCTTGGGCAGCGTGTAGACGCGGTTCTCGTAGAAGTCCTCGTGCCCGAACAGCTCGACCTGGGCCAGGACCTGGTTGGAGAAGCTGTTCGACATCACGAAGCTCGGGTGCCCGGTGGCGCAGCCGAGGTTGAGGAGTCGGCCCTCCGCCAGGACGATCACCCCGTGTCCGTCGTCGAAGATCCACTGGTCGACCTGGGGCTTGATCTCGACCCGCTGGACTCCGGGGATCTCCTGGAGCCCGGCCATGTCGATCTCGTTGTCGAAGTGACCGATGTTGCCGACGATCGCGTTGTGCTTCATCCGGCGCATGTGGTCGGCCGTCAGCACGTCACGGTTTCCAGTGGCGGTCACGAACAGGTCGGCCGTCTCGACGACGTCCTCGATCGTGACGACCTCGTAGCCCTCCATCACCGCCTGGAGCGCGTTGATCGGATCGATCTCGGTGACCACGACACGCGCACCCTGTCCGCGCAGCGACTGCGCGCAGCCCTTGCCCACGTCGCCGTACCCGCACACGACGGCGAGCTTTCCGCCCAGCATCACGTCGGTCGCCCGGGAGATGCCGTCGACCAGCGAGTGCCTGCACCCGTAGAGGTTGTCGAACTTGGACTTGGTGACCGAGTCGTTCACGTTGATGGCCGGGAACAGCAGCGAGCCCATGGCCTCCATCTGGTACAGACGGTGGACCCCGGTGGTGGTCTCCTCGGTGACGCCCTTGATGTCTTCGGCGACCCGGTGCCACCGCCGGTCGTCGGCCTCGTGCACGCGGCCGAGGAGTTCCAGCACGTAGCGGAACTCCTCGGAATCCGCGGTGTCGGGCGACGGGACGGCGCCGGCCTTCTCGAACTCGACGCCCTTGTGGACGAGGAGCGTGGCGTCGCCGCCGTCGTCGAGGATGGCGTTGGGCCCGGTGGCACCCGGCCAGCTCAGAGCCTGATCCGTGCACCACCAGTACTCCTCGAGCGTCTCGCCCTTCCACGCGTAGACGGCGGGTCCGGAGGGCGCGTCGACGGTGCCGTCGCGCCCGACGACGACGGCGGCCGCGGCGTGGTCCTGTGTGGAGAAGATGTTGCACGACGCCCAGCGCACCTCGGCACCGAGGTCGAGCAGCGTCTCGATCAGCACGGCAGTCTGGATCGTCATGTGCAGCGACCCGGTGATCCGCGCCCCTGCCAACGGCTTGCTCGCGCCGAATTCCTCGCGCAGCGCCATCAGGCCGGGCATCTCGATCTCGGCGAGCTCGATCTCCTTGCGGCCGAAGTCGGCCAGCGACAGGTCGGCGACCTTGAAGTCGGTCTTCGGGTCCCGCGCGGAGCTGGTGGCGGATTCTGCGGTGGTGGTCATGCGAACTCCCGGGTCGGGCGGCGCCGACATCAGTGGACACGGTTGACGTTTCGTCAGCGCGTGTGGTGCCGCGTCGGTGCCTGATCGGATTCTGGGAGTCGGCCCGGATCACCGGGTGACAGCCGTGAAGGCCCGACTCCCCCCATGCTACGCGCCGGGCCCTTCGAACCAGCCCGACAGACATGATGCGTCCCTGATGCTCGAATAGCGCGCGCCTCGGACGCATCAAGGCGCTGGTTGGGGGTCGGTCATTCAGTCCGAGGCGAGCTGTGCCTTGAGTTGTTGTATGGCGTCGATGGGTCCGGGGTCGACCTCGTTGTCGAGGGCGAGATAGAGGCTCGTCCAGTCACCCACGTACATGAGATCGAGGAGCTGGGCGAGCGGGCCGTCACCCGAGGCGCGCACCTCGAGGGTGTCGGCCAGGGTCTCGTCGATGATGCCCGTCGTGGCGTCGATGCGTGCGGGAACCCTGTCCCCCTCGAAGTCGTGACGCAGCGTGATCAGAGTGAACACCTGGCGTGTCACGTCGCCGTGCTGCCCCCACCCGCAGATCTCGTTGTGATCGAGCTCGGGATACACGTTCCAGACGGCGGGAGCCTTGGCGTTCTCGTTGATGTCGCACTTCCAGCGCATGGCGGCCACACCGCCGAGGGCGGACCCGCCGTACACGAGGGGGGATCGTGCGCCCGATCCGACGAGCGAGCGCGCGTGCCGGATTCGCATCTCCGACCACCTCCGGAGCGCAAGCGTCGCGCCGGGCGACGAGAGCGGCCTCGGCCGCGACAAGCCACTCGTGAGCGTCGGGCAGCAGGCCCGAGCGTTTCGCCGTGGCGAAGAGGGGGACAACCAGCGCACCGAGGGCGGCGCGGGGCTGCAGCCCCGGCGGGCACTCGAAACGCACCAGGTCATGCTCCTGGGCCAGCGCGCCCAGCGCTCCCCCACTCGTGACGGCGACGACCTGCGCACCGGCGTCGAGGGCCGCGTGGGTCGTCGTCAGCGTCTCCTCGGTGTCTCCGGAGTACGACTGGGCGAACACGAGCGTCCGCTCACCGATGAACACCGGCGCGCCGTAATCCTTCACGACGGTGATCGGAACCGGAAGAGCGGTTCGACCCACAGCGGCGAGCACGTCTCCCGAGATTCCCGACCCCCATTCCGCACACGACGATCGAGTCGATGACATCTGCCGAGGGGAAGCGCTCCGCCGGTACGGCGCCGGCCGCCTCGTGGGCCTCGGCCACCTGTTCGGGCAGGCCGCGCACGGCGTCGGTGAAGTCGAGGGTGTCGAGAACGGTCACGTCCTAACTCCGGCGATCAGGCGTCGAAGGTCGGGGTGATCCCCTCGGCTTCGGCGCGGGCCGTGAGGGTCTCGTGTTCGGCGTCGTCGACCTGCTCCGCCTCGTCGACGAGCATCACCGGGATGTCGTCGGTGATGCGGTACTTGCGCTGAAGGCGCGGGTTGTAGAGGAAGCCGTCGCTCTCGAAGTAGAGCAGGGGGCCCTTGTCCTCGGGACAGGCCAGGATCTCCAGCAGTCGTGCGTCGAGCGCCATGTGCGCCCCTTTCGTGTGTCGTACGAACAGATCTTGTACCGGAACTCCTCTTGTATCGGAACTCCTTGCGGATCGTCAGTCGCGGATCGCGGCGAGGACCTCGGCGGTGCGACGCTCACACTCCCCGGGTGTGGCCGCCTCGAGGTTGAGTCGCAGGAGAGGTTCGGTGTTGGAGGGCCTCAGGTTGAACCACCAGTCGCCGAAGTCGAGGGTCAAGCCGTCGAGGCGATCGGCCGTCCCGTCACTGAATGTCTTCTCGATCCGGTCGATCACAGCCGCCGGATCGGCGACCTCGGTGTTGATCTCGCCCGAGTCTGCGTAGCGTTCGAACGGCTCACGTAGCTCGGAGAGTGGGATCCGCGCGCGGGAGAGCTGCTCGAGAACGACCATCGTGGCGATGATGCCGGAGTCGGCCCGCCAGTTGTCGGCGAAGTAGTAGTGCCCCGAGTGTTCGCCGCCGAACACGGCCCCTGTGTCGGCCATGACCGCCTTGATGAACGAGTGCCCGACCCGAGTACGGACGGGCTCTCCACCGTGTTCGGCGATGACCTCGGGAACCGCCTTCGAGCAGATGAGGTTGTGCAGGACGACCGGACGCGGCGCGTCGTCAGAGACACCGCTGCCCGACGCGACCCGGTCGAGAATGCCCGCCGCGACGATCGAAGTGGTGAGTGAACCCGAGAGTGGTTCACCGCGGTCGTCGACGAGAAAGACGCGGTCGGCGTCACCGTCGAACGCGAGGCCGATGTCGGCCGAGCGCTTCTCGACCTCACGCTGGAGATCAACCAGGTTCTCGGGGTTGATGGGGTCGGCAGGGTGGTTCGGAAAGGTGCCGTCGAGCTCCGGGTAGAGCATGGTCAACTCGACCGGGAGCTTCTCGAAGATCTTCGGAGCGACGAGGCCGCCCATGCCGTTGGCGGCGTCGGCCACGATGGTCATCGGGGAGAGAGCGTCGATGTCGACGAAGCTGTGGACGTGCTCGGTGAACTCGTCGAGCAACGGTCGGTCGGTGACCCGCCCGGCCGTGGGGGCGCGCTCGATCAGACCCTCGGCGACGCGCCCCTTGATCTCCGCGAGGCCGGTGTCCTGGCCGATCGGTGCGGCGCCTTCCCGGCAGAGCTTCATGCCGTTGTACTGGGCCGGGTTGTGGCTCGCCGTGAACATGACCGCCGGGACGTCGAGGTACCCGCTGGCGAAATAGACCATGTCGGTCGAGGCCAGGCCGATCGTGGTGATGTCGGCACCGGCCAGGGTCGCCCCGTCGATGAATGCGGCCGACAGCGGCTCCGACGACGGACGCATGTCGTGGCCCACGGCGATCGCTCCGGCCCCGGTGAAGGCGACGAACGCATTGCCGACCCTGCGAGCCAGATCCTCGTCGATCTGGTCGGGGTAGGTCCCCCGTACGTCGTAGGCCTTGAAGAGCGCGTCGAGGTCGGACAGGTCGGTCAGGTCGGTCATGCGGGCGCTCATGGTAGTGCCGGCTGATCGGGCCTCTCGGGCCCGCGTCGGTTGGAACGCCGTTCGGAGCGCCGATCAGAAGGGCGGTCAGAGAGCCGGGCGAGACCGAAAAGGCCGGCGACACCGAGGAGCGTGATCGCCAGCGCGGCCCGGTCGAGACCCGTGGCGCCGTAGCTCAACGTGACGTGCTCCTCGGTCGGCACGACGACCATGAGGTTCGGCGTGAGCCGCCACGGGCCCTCGGCTCCTTCGGCCGACCAACCCGGAAAGTACGAGGTCTTCACGACCACCGGAACACCGGGCTGATCAACCCGGAACTCGATCGTGTCGTTCGTCGTCTCGATCTCGGTGACCTCGACCGGAGGAAGCTCGCGGAACGGCACCGTCGCCGCATCACTCGCATCGGAACGCGCCCACTCCGAGGGCCCGCCCGCCGCGAGCGGCCGCGCCAACGCGTCGGGGTCCTCCCACCAGAGCGCGGCGGGCTCCAGCCATTCCTCGGGGGCGGCGTCACGAAGCACAACGGGTTCGTAGCGCAGGCCCTCCACGGTGGCGGAGTCCGCCACCTCATAGATCGACCAGCCTGAAGGCTCGATCTCGTCGTTGTCGGTGACCTCCGCCACGAGCGTCAACGCGTCGTGGGCCTCCGCCCGCTCGATCGCCGCGTCCGACGTGAGCATCAGGTAGCGGACGCCGAAAGCCTGGAGCTGAGCCACACCGTGGTCGAACTCCTCCGGCGTTCCGTTGGCGGCGTTCTGCCCGTACACGACCTCCGAGTCGTCGGGGAACCGCACAGGATTGGAGGGGTCGCTCCCGAGCTTCGCCGTCATGAGGAAGTGGAACGGCGTCGTGGCCGACGACTCGAAGTAGAGGCCCTCCATGGACGAGATCCTGCCGTCGGTGAAGTACGGAAGGAGCTCGAGAGCGAGGTCGGTGCCGTAGTTGTTCAGTCCCTCCGTTCGTTCCCACACGGCGCGACCCGGCGGGAGTGCGTCCATGGTTTCGATGATCTCGAAGAACTCCGGTGCCGCGTCACGCGCCTCGAACCCGGAGTTGTTCCACCGCGCCCAGTCGTCGAGGAAGGCACGGTCCGCGTGCGAGAACACGAGCGCACCGACCGAGAACAGGACCGCGAGGACCGTCGTCACGACGAACGCCGCGCCGACTCGGGGCCGGGTCGGGGGCTCGACGCCGAGCGGCTCTCCCGCCCGCCCCCAGGCCCAGCGTGCGAGGCGGCCGAGCCATCCACAGATCTCGGCCGCTCCGAGTGCGGCCAGGAGGAAAAGCATCAGGTAGTAGAAGGGCAGGAGTCGCCCGTTCCACACACGACCCTCCGGGATCACGCTGAAGAGAAGCCCGAACGCCAGCGTGAGGCCGGTCAGGATCACCGCCGGACGGCGGCGGGAGATGAAGCCGGCCACGGACCCGACGACCGCCAGCGCCACGAGCCACAGGATCTCGGTCGGGAACAGCGAGTCGACGTAGTCGGTGAGCTTCTGCCAGCCCATGTCGGTCGTGTAGCCGAGCCGAGCGATGAGGGGAACGGTCCACACGGCTGTGAGAGCGAGGCCGACGGCACCCACCGACACGGCGCTCAGCAGGTTCTTGATCGGGCGGAACCCGAGCCAGACGAGAACCGCCGCTCCGACGGCGAAACCGGCGACGATGATGTGACACATCACGGTCGCGGCGAACAGCACGGCCGCGAGCACCTGCCCCCCGCCCGGTGCGCAGCATGCGGGCGAACACGCCGAGGAAGAACAGGCCCATCGCGAGCCCCAGCGAGAAGGAGAACTCCCCTGGAGCGCGCTGGTGAGGTTCCCGCCCCAGTTCTGGTACTTCAGGTCGAACAGGTACAGCACCGCCGCCGCGGAAAAGAGGGGCGGCGCGGGCCAGCGGGCACCGAGACCCCGGGCGAACACATAGGCGGCCGCAGGCAACAGAACCGGTCCCGAGGCCGCCACGAGCTTGAACGAGATGTTGTACGGCAGAACGACGTCGCCGAGGACGATGAGCAACGCGGGAAGCGGGAAGTAGAAGTGCCCCACCGGAAAGCCGGCGTAGTAGTCCTGGGTCCAGCCGGACAGCCTGAGCGTGCCGAGGATGTTGTCACCGAAGAACGCGGGCCACCACACGTGTGCCCCGGTGTCGCCGCCGTTGGGCGTGGTGTTGCGCAACAGCAGCGAAGGCTGGAGCTCGAAGAAGACAAAGGCACAACACGCCGCCACGATCCCGATCCCGACCACGAGCTCCACCTGGTGGCGGCGGTGCGCGACGGCCTCGGCGACAACAGGATCGGCGGGAGCAGCATCGGCGGGAACAGCCTCGCCGCCGTCAATGACGGGGCCGACGGGTTCGGGGCGCGCTCCGACAGCGGCGAGGGAGTCCTCCTGCATCCCGACAGGATGCCATCGGACCGCCCGGCAGGCGGCTCGCGCCGCTCAGCCGGTGGTTCGGACGAGGTCGAGTACTCCTTCGAGGCTCAACTCGCCGCTGTCGGCGACATCCCAGCTCTTGGCTTCACAGAAACCACAGCGCTGAAAGGTGACCTGCTCACCCGAGATCTCCATTCGGATCTGGATGACGGTGTCCTTGCCGCATGCGTCGCACTGCATGGTCGCTCCTCCGGAAATCCCCTGGTCCCCGGTCGGTCGGGGCCCCTCGTCCGCCTTGCGGGGCCTCATCGGCGCGAACAGGTGACTGTTGAGGATTTACGGGTTCCCTTGCCTCGACTCGGGCGGCGCAGGACACCTGCGCCGCTATACCTCGTCTCAGAAAACCAGGACCAAGACGGTGAGGAGGTTGAAACCGGCGTGGAGCAGGATCGGGCGTGAGAGCGAGCCCGTCCGGGTGGCCTCCACGCCGGTGAGCAGTCCCAGAGCCACGAGACCGGGGACGACGACGGCGGCGCCCGGATCGGCCAGGTGGACCAGTCCGAAGAGGCCTGCCGAGATCGTGACGGCCCCCGCGGGCGTGGTCCGGCGGAGCAGCGAGCGCAGGAGCAGGCCGCGGAAGAGCAGCTCCTCTACGACGGGGGCCACGATCACGACGCCGAATGCCAGCACCGCGAGCTCGAGCCCGCCCGCCTGTTCGAGGCGCTGCACCGCCTCTTGCGGCGCCTCATCCAGGCCTGCGAGCTCGGCGATGGGCAGGAGAGCAACGAGCGCCACGAGCTGGAGCACGAGACCGACCAGGAGCCACGCGGCGTCGCGAGGTGTCACGTCCAGCCCGAAGTCCCGGTCTAGCGACCCGCTGCCGCGGAAACGGCTGACGATCACGGTTCCCCCGAACATGGCGGCGTTCTGGACCAGGACCACGACGGCGAAGGCGGCGGTCGTCAGTTCGAACTCACCGTCGACGGTGTTGCCGAGCAGCACTCCGGCGAAGCCACCCACGAAGAGACCGCCGAGCCAAACGGCCAGGGCGTCGAGAAGGCCCCAGCGAAATCGAGAACCCGGAGGCCCTGCGGGTGAAACCGGCACCCCCGTCACGCTAACGGTCACGATGACCACTGGAGGGTCCGGAACCCCCGGAGCCTCCGGCGGCGTTACCGGGTCGTACCATGGGAGTGTCGTTCGCCACGGGAGACATTGATGAGCAGCCCGCCCCCAGCCGGCCTCCGGGCCCGCCGCCGAGCCCTCCGGAACCTCCGGAGAGGCCGGAGAAGGAGGGTGACAAGTCGCGCCCGTGGCCACGCTGGATTCCGTTCCTGGGAGTGGGCCTCGTGGTGGCGTTGCTCGTCTTCAACGGGTTCTTCCGGGAGAGCGCCGACCGCTACGACTTCGAATACTCCGAGTTCCTGACCGCGGTCGAGGACGACCAGGTCAAGAGCGTCACGATCGACCAGCAGAGCGGCAAGATCGTCGGAGAGTTCGAGGACAAGAGCGACGAGTTCGACCAGAAGAAGGAGTTCGAGACCCAGGGCCCTCGTGACCAGATGCCCGACGCCGACGTCGCTCTTCTCGACGAGAAGGAGGTCGGGCGCGACTACGAACCCGAGAGCAGCAACATCGTCGGCGACTGGCTCGTGCTGCTCATTCCGGTGGCACTGATCATCGGCGTGTTCGTGTGGCTGAACCGACGGGCGCAGGGACAGATGGCCGGCGTCATGAACATCGGGAAGTCGAAGGCGAAGGTGTACTCCACCGAGAAGCCGGCGACGACGTTCGACGACGTCGCGGGCTACGAGGGCGTCAAGACGGAGATCACCGAGGTCGTCGACTTTCTCAAGTACCCGAGCAAGTTCCGCGAGATCGGCGCCAAGATCCCGAAGGGAGTGCTGCTCGTCGGGCCTCCGGGAACCGGAAAGACCCTGATCGCACGCGCGGTCGCCGGCGAGGCGGGCGTTCCGTTCATCGCCGTCACGGGCTCGGACTTCATGGAGATGTTCGTGGGTGTCGGGGCCTCGAGAGTGCGCGACCTCTTCCAGAACGCCCGCAAGCAGGCACCGGCGATCATCTTCATCGACGAGATCGACTCGATCGGTCGCAAGCGGGGCGCGGGCGTCGGTGGCGGCCACGACGAGCGCGAGCAGACCCTCAACCAGATCCTCGGCGAGATGGACGGCTTCGAGCCGACCGAGGGTCTCGTCATCATGGCGGCCACGAACCGGCCCGACGTACTCGACGCTGCCCTGCTTCGCCCCGGGCGCTTCGACCGCCAGGTTCTGATTCCTCTCCCGTCACAGTCCGAGCGACGCGAGATCCTCCAGGTCCACTTCCAGGACAAGAAGATCGGCGACGACGTCGACGCCGAGACCCTGGCAAAGGGAACACCGGGGATGAGCGGTGCCGATCTCGCCAACCTCGTCAACGAAGCTGCCCTGTACGCGGTGCGCCGTGACGACGACGAGGTGCACACCGAGGATTTCGAGAACGCCCGCGACCGCGTGCTCATGGGCCTGAAGCGCGACTCCATGTCGATGAGCGCGGAGGAAAAGGAGGCGGTCGCCTACCACGAGGCCGGCCACGCGGTCGCCGCCTACGTGCTCCCCCACGCCGACCCCGTGCACAAGGTCACGATCCTGCCCACCGGCATGGCGCTCGGCGTGACCCAGCAGCTGCCCGAGGAGCGCCACATCCACCGCTTCGACTACATCGCCGACTCCCTCGTCGTACGCATGGGTGGGCGGGTCGCCGAAGACATCGTCTACGGCGAGCTGTCAACGGGGGCCAACAACGACCTCGTCGGGGCGACCGAACTGGCGCGCAAGATGGTCCGCGAATGGGGGATGTCACCTCGGATCGGACCCATGGCCTGGGGTGCGCAGGGCCAGGTGTTCCTCGGCGAGGACCTGGTACACACGCGCGACTACTCCGACGACACCGCCCGGGTGATCGATGAAGAGGTGGAGCTCATCCTGCGCGAGCAGGAGGAGCGGACCCATGCGCTGCTCACCGAGTACCGGGCCGGGCTCACCGCCGTCGCGCAGGCGCTCCTCGAACACGAGACGCTCGAAGGCAAGGAGGTGGAGCGTCTCGTCGACGAGGCGATGGGGCGTCCCTCGGGGGTAAGCGCATCGTGCGGCGCGCCGACGGCACCAAGATGGAAGTGGAACCGCCCAAGAACGAGCTCGCCCCCGATGCCGAGCTCGAGCCCGGCATCACCCCGTCACCCACGCCGATGGAACGCCCCGATACCTCTTCCTAGTCTCGCGGTGTTCGGAGCTCGGCCACGGCGGCCCACAGGTCGGTCGCCGACGTGTTGCCGAGAAACGATGCTCGCACCTTCCCCTCGAGGTCGGCGACCACGACGAGCGGCACGGAATCGATGGCGTAGCGGTCATGGAGCTCGCGCTCACCGGGGTACTCCACTTCGCACGTCGCCACGGCTTCGGATCCCAGCACGGCGACCTTGTCGCGCATCGTCAGACACGAGTCGCAGGTCGCCGACGAGAAGAGCACGACGAGCCACGGAGCGTCGGGACGGTCGAAGTCGCCGCGTGTGAGGCGCTCCGGGACGGTCGGACCCGACGTGGCGCGTCCGACGGGGAACGGTGACGCACCCGAGCGTCGCCGTTCCACGAACCACGCGACCCCCGCAGCCGCCACGACGACTCCGGCGGCGACGATCAGACGGATCTCCACGAACGCGACGCTACCGAACCGCTACCGCCGAACCGGATGTCACCGGGCGTCAGCGAACCGGTACACCCGGAGTCGTGGCGACGCCCGCCGGGAACGACACGAGAGACGTGACGACGGGGCCGCTCGCCTCGAGGGTGAGCGCCGCGCTCGACAGGCCGGGCACGTCACCGAGCTTGACGGTGAGACGCTCGCCCGGCTCCACGACCACGTCGGTGACGTCGAGGTCGACGGCGTCGAGATCCGCCGCCTGGAGAGGTTGCACGCTGCCGCCGCGGAACAGCGTCGCCGACACGGTGACCGCGTCGCCCTCTCCGAGCACCGCGGGATTGAACACGATCAGGCGGTCCGCGGACGTGTCGTCAACACCTGCGTAGGCGAACGCCCAACGTTCGGTCGGATCGGTGATCCCTTCGGTGGTCGCAAGCCCGATAGCGCTGTCGGGTGCCGGGAAGACCCAACGCTGGTCCACGACGACCGGTTGGTCGTTGACGGAACGGACCCTGATCGTGTGGTCTTCCTCGGCAGGCAGACCCGCCACGTCGAGGGCCGCGACCGAGCGGCTGGGCACCGACAGGAACTGGGGTTCGACGAGCGTGTCTCCGTCGGCCACCACGGCCACCTCGATCTCGGCGGTGATGTCGCCGGGGTTGAGAACCACGATCGCTTCGCTGGCGCCCGACCCGAGACGACCGTTCACGACGGTCCAGTCCGTCGAGGGCTCGACAGCACCGAGTGAGACACCGAGCCCGGCCGGTTTCTGGTTCCCCAGGTAGACGGTGGTGCGCTCGGCCACGACGCGCCCTGCACGGGCCTCCACACCCAGCGCCACGATGTCCTGGCGGGGAACGGCGCTGTGGACGGCGACGCTCACCTTGGAGTGGCGCGGCACCACCAGTCCCTCGAGAGAACGGTCCGGCTTCACACCCTCACTCGTGAACAACGTCACATCGAGAATGGCGTCGTTGCCGAACGGGTTGAACAGGTCGAGGAACTGCGCTGTGTCGGCCGTCGTGGTTCCCGCCGCGAAGTACCAGGTGGTCGACGTGTCCGTCGCGCACGATCCCCCGGCAACGTCGTCGGCACCGCGTAGCAGATGGTCGACGACCACGGTCCCTCCGAACGCCTCCACGACGACCCCTGGAGCCGCTGACTCGACGAGGTCACTGATCAGGACGCGCTCCTGGGATTGCGCCGGGACGTCGAACTGCTCGCTGACGGGCTCTCCCTCGTCACCGCGCTCGACCCGCACGGTGACGTCGGCATCCTCGTCACCGATGTTTCCGATGACGACGGTCTCGTCGGCGAAGCCTTCCGCATCCGAGCTCCCCGCGGCGCAGTACCAGGTCGTGGCGGGTCTGCCCTCGACGACCTCGGCCGCCGGTGTGACCGCAGCGACCGGGTCCGGCTCGGGCGTGGCCGTTCCCACGACGACAGCCGCGACGACGGCCGCAATCACGACCAAGAGGATCGGGAGCCGTGGAATGCGGCGCCCACTCGCGCGGCGCCTACTCGACCGTCGACGCGGCCGGTTGCTTTCCCTCGCGTCGGTTGCAGGCGCGTCCCCATCCCTTCGGTCGCGAGAGGTCATGTCACGACCTCCGCCGCGCGATCTCCGCCGCACCCCTGCGTCCGGTTCGCCACCAGAGAATCACGACGATGAACCACACCACGAGCTCCGCGAGGATGAGCAGCCACCGGGCGGCCTGCCCGCCGTAGGTGAGGGAGACAGACCCGCCGGGCGACTCGTATCCGTTCGACCACCCGAACGTCTCGAACTGCTCGAGGCCCTCGCCGTCGACCGAGGCATTCCAGTCTGGGTCGAAGGCCTCACCCCACAGGATCGTTCCCGCGGGAGCGTCGGAGGAACCCGATCGGGGCCCGGTGAGTGGTACAGCAACCGGGCCCGGGTCCACACGTTCGCCCGCACGGAGCGGGTCGTCCGCGTCTCGTGGCACCTCATCAGAGGCCGGCGTGGCGCTGTCCGAGGGCTCGTCGGCGTCGACCACCTTCGGGACGACGTCGGGGACGACGGCGCGCAGCGGAATCCACACCTCGTTTTCATACAGGATCAGATCGTCATGGAGGTCACGGCGCGGAGGTCGTTCTGGCGGTCCAGTGCGGCGATCATCGCGTCCGGCGTCTGTCCCGCCACTCCACCCGGCGCGTTGCGTTTCGGCACGGCGAGGTACCGCACCCCCATCGGAGCGAGCACATGTCCGAGGCGCGTCGTGTCACCCGACGACACCAACTCGAGAGCATCACCGAGCAGATCGTTGGCACCCGCACCGTCTCCGAGCGGCCAGAGCTCGCGGGCGTCACCGGTACCGTCGCGGGTGGTCCCGTACCCGACCTGCTCGCCACTCACGTCACGGACCCACGGGTCGATCGGAAGGATCTCGGGATCACCGACCCACATCATGCGAAACGATGCACCGTCGACGTCCGAGTTCACGAAACCGAGAGTGTCGGACCAGCCTCGCGACGGCATGTTCCATCGACCGTCGACGGTGGCGCCGAGGAGAGCGAGACCGGGAAGCACGAGCGCGACGCCGGCTCCGACTGCGGCAGCCTGGCGCCACCCGAAACTGAACCTCGGCAGGTCGTCGACGAACGCCGCGGCACCGATACCGACGGCGAAGGCCAGGCCCAGGGCCGCGGGGACGAGCAGCGCCTCCGGTGCCGGAACGAGGATGTCGCCCCCGAAGCGGGCGGGGACCCACACCAGCGCGAAACCGCCGAGGGCCAGGAGCCAGGCGCGGCCGGCCCAGGCGAGACGGCTCCCGGTCGCCACCAGCAGCGAGAAAGCGGCGGCGGCCAACAGGCCCCACTCGAGCCAGCCCCCTCCCGCGGGTCCGGTGTTGAAACGAAGAATGTCCGAAACCGACATCCCCTCGACAGAGAACACAGCGCCGAGCGCTGCTGGATCGGCCCCGTCGCCCAGATAGCTGAGTGGCCAGGGAGCCAGGAGCACCGCGGCCAGGAGAACGGCGCCGATCGCACCGACGACCGCACGGGCTGTCAGCCGCACACCACCGACGAACGGGAGCGCGATCACGAGAGCGACCGCTATGACGAGGACGATTCCGATCGAGGTGGGTGAGAACGCCGCCACGACGGCCGTGAGAACGACGAGTCGGAACCACGACCGCCGCGCGTCCACCGCGGGAGCGTCACCATCGCCGGAAGGGTGCATTCCGGAGCTGCGCAGGAGGGCGGCGAGAAGGGCAGGTGCGAGCGCGTACAGAACGATCGCACCGAAGCGACCATCGGCGATGGCGTTGCGCGGAAGGGGGACGACCGCGTAGGCGACCGCCGCCAGGAACGCGGGACCCGCCGACGGTGACCGCGGCCGCACGAGGCGGTACATCCCGAGCGCACCCACTGGAATCGCCGCTACGACCACGAGCGTTCGCGCGAGGCCGACGGCTCCGAGGAGCAGCGTCCCCATCATTCCCATGAACGCGAAGGCGGTCGGAGCAGGCTCCGCGGCTCCCAGACCGGAGAAGCGCCATCCCGAGGTGAACGTGTCGAAGAGGTCTCGAACTCCGGGCCAGTCGAGTAGGGAGCCGACGTTCGAGACACTTCCGAACAAGAGGTCGCGCTGACCGACGAGGAGCGTCAGCCCCAGCACGATCCAGCCGATCGCGACAGGCGTGCGCGTGCGACGACCGGCACCCTCCATCGCATCCCGCCCGAAGCTCTCCAGCTCGGCAAGAGCCTCCTGCGCGTGCAGCTTCTCCCCGAGATACCGAGCGGCACGCGCACTCCCCCGCACCTGGAGGAACCGCAGGTCGGCGTCGCTGACCCTTCTCTGCCTCTTGAGCTTCCGACGGTCACGGCGCAGAGAGCCGATTCTGCGCAAGTTCCAGAACCACGCACCGATCACGGCACGCGCACGAGCCGCCCGGCGCGAGAAGAGGAAGACGATGCTCTCCACGAACGTCGTCAGGAGGAAGACCGGCGTCAGCCACAGGAGCGTGAGTGCCGAGTAGTTCTTCAGGAACACCCTCAGGCGGTGCCGTTCGTACTCCCGAGGTCTGGTGCGGGGGCCGATGCGGTCGTCGGCGCTGGTCTCGGCGTGTCGAGCGCGCGCGTCTGGAGCCACCAGCACGCGGGCGCCGGCGAGACGCGCCCGCCAGCAGAGGTCGAGATCCTCCACGCCCGGTGACGACATCGGATCGAATCCGCCGAGCGCTTCGAGGAGGTCGGTACGGACCAGCATGGCGGCGCCCGAGACGAAGAAGACATCGCGCACCGCGTCATGCTGTTCCTGGTCACGCTCTCCCGGTTCGATCATCGCGCGTGCGGCCGCGAGACGGTCGATCGAGTTGCCGACGTCCAAGAGCGTTCTCGGGTCGTCGGCGGCGACCATCTTGGGACCGAGCACGCCGGCGTTGGAGCGGTACGCCTCGTCGACGAGCAGGGCCAGGCCCCTCTCGTCGAGTGCGACGTCGTCGTGGAGGAACAGGAGAAAGTGTGCGCCCTCCACGCTGTCGAGCGCCTCATTGGCCATGGCAGCGTAGGAATGCTCCCCCGATATCCGACGGACGAACGCTCCCGGCGCCGCGGTGGCGACCCGTTCCGTCAGATCATCGGGGCCGTCGTACGAGAGAACGAGAATCGACAGCGACGCGTAGTCCTGGGCCACCAGAGCCTCGAGCGTGGGCTCCAGGCTCGGACGCTCACCCCGCGTCAGCACGACCGCCACGACGGGCGGAGCCTCGGGGGACACCGCCGGTTCGTCGCCGCCGGAAGCGCCGGAAGCCTCGGCGGGAGGATCGGCGGAGCGTCGGCGGAGGATCGGTCGCGCTCCCCGGAGAGCTACCGGACGCGCTGCCGGGCTGCGGTGGTTCTGCGGTGCTCATCGGAGCGCGGAGCCTACCGGCGGCACCCGCAGGTACTCATCAGCGGCCGCGCTTGCAATTGTTAGCAGTAGGAGTTACTGTATCAAGCACAAGGATCCCCGGGCACCGAGATCCGTGCGGCCGCACCGCACAGCGTCCGGCCCCGGCGGATCGAAGATTCCTCTCGGACCCCTACGGAGGTTGATCATGACCAGCAAGCAGTCGGAATTCGACGTGAAGAAGTCCCTTCAGGATGCCGGGTACATCGTGCTCGGAATCGGTGTTCTCGGGTTCCAGCAGGCGCAGCAGGGCGTGCGCAGCGCCGGTGCCAAGCTCGGCGAGATCCGCGGCTCGGCCGGTGACCGCGTTTCGCAGGTGAGCGGCGATGCCCGGAACCAGGCCCGCAGGCAGTTCGAGAGCGTCCAGGCCAAGCGCGCCGAGGCCCGCAAGGACGCCCGCGAGCGTTTGGGATCTCTGACCGGTGAGGTTCGGACGCGAGTCGAGTCGATCGGTGACGAGGTCCGCGACCGTGCCGACGCCGCCGGCCAGAAGGCCAAGGAGCGTCTCGAGCCGGTCGTCGAGCAGATCCAGACACTTCCCACGCAGGTCCAGTCGCTGCCATCGACGGCGAGCAGGACAGCGAGCAGGGCTGTCGACGAGGGCCGTACCCGCGTGGAGCGCCTCGTGAAGCGCGGTTCGGGCAGCGCCACGCCGGCAGCTCCCGAGACGGCCTCCAAGGCAGCCTCCAAGGCAGCTCCCAAGGCAGCGGCGAAGGTCTCGGCCAACTAGTTCACCGCTTCGCGTTCACAGCCCGACACACTCGGGCAACCGTCCCCCCGTCACCGACCTCCCTCACCGGGAGGTCGGTGCGCGTACCCTCGACAGCATGGATACTCGTGTGACGGCATTGGCCGGAGGCGTCGGCGCCGCGCGTTTCCTGCGCGGTCTCCTGCGGGCCGTTCCCGCCACCGACGTCACCGTCGTGGTGAACACGGCTGACGACGACCAGTTCCACGGCCTGGCGGTCTCACCCGATCTCGACACGGTCACGTACACACTCGCCGGCGCCGAGAACCCCGACACGGGCTGGGGCCTCGCCGGCGACACGTTCGAGTGCACGGACGCACTCGAACGCTACGGAATGCCCACCTGGTTCCGTCTGGGCGACCGTGATCTCGCCACTCATCTCTTCCGGTCACACTGCTTCCGACAGGGCCGGACACTCTCCGAGGCCACACGGGCGATCACCGACGCCTGGGGGGTGCAGGCCGACGTGCGCCCGATGAGCGACGATCCCGTCCGCACGAAGATCATCATCGCGGGCGAGGAAGGGGTCAGCGCGTCGGCGCCACGAAGCGAGGAGCTGGCGATGCAGGAGTGGTTCGTCGGCCGGCGCGCCGAACCCGCTGTCCGTGGCATCCGATTCGACGGAGCGGCGGCGGCCAGGCCGGCACCCGGAGTGCTCGAAGCCATCGCCCAGGCGGATTCAATCGTGGTGTGCCCCTCGAACCCGGTGATCTCCATCGGACCGATCCTCGCCGTACCGGGAATCCGAAACGCCCTGACAGAACGACGTGACCACGTCGTGGGCGTGAGCCCGATCATCGGCGGTGCGCCGGTGAAGGGACCCGCCGACCGACTGATGGAAGGACTCGGCATGCAGGTTTCGTGTGTCGGTGTCGCTACCGCATACGCCGACTTCTGCGGGACGCTCGTGATCGACGCCGTCGATGCCGATCGGGCCTCCGACGTGGACGTTCTCGGTGTCCGGGCCGTCGTCGCCGACACCATGATGCGCGACGTGGCCGTAGCCGCTGAACTGGCTCGCACCACGCTCGCCGCAGTGGCATGAACAACCCCGGCCAGGAACCATCGGGCGCTCTCGGCGTTCATCCTCTTCACGGTCTCCCCGAGATTCGGGAAGGTGACGACCTCGGTACCGCGATCGCCGCCGCTGCTACCGGGGTGTCGGGCGCCCCTGGTTCGTCGGCCACGTCACCGGCAGGTTCTTCGTTGCGGTCGGGCGACTGTGTCGTCGTCACCCAGAAGATCGTCTCCAAGGCCGAGGGGCGCGTGGTCACCCTCGACGCCTCCGATCCCGACATGCAACGTCGCGCTCTCATCGAGTCGGAATCCGCCCGTGTACTGCGACGGCGCGGAGACCTCATGATCACTGAGACGCGACATGGATTCGTCTGTGCCAACGCGGGTGTCGACGCGTCGAACGTCCCGGACGGTTCGGCGACCCTTCTTCCACTCGACGCGGACCACTCGGCGGGCAGGATCCGTTCGGCGTTGTCCCGACGTCTCGGTGTCGACGTCGCCGTGGTGGTGAGCGACACGTTCGGGCGACCGTGGCGCCAAGGGGTGTGCGACGTCGCCATCGGCGTATCGGGACTGGCAGCCATCGTGGACCTGCGCGGGAGCCTCGACGGGGGTGGACGTGAGCTCGAGATCACCGAGGTGGCCATCGCCGACGAGGTCGCCGCGGCGGCCGACCTGGTCATGGGAAAGGCCCGGCGTGTCCCGGTGGCGATCGTACGTGGGCTCGACGCAGCGTGGCTCCGCGAGGGCTCCGCACGCGAGCTGGTGCGCCCCGCCGGAGAGGACCTGTTCCGGTGACCATCCCCGATCTCATCCTCGAACGCCGATCGATACGCAGGTTCCTCGACAGACGCGTGCCGCGCGACGCTCTCGACGACCTGATCGCCGCCGCCTGCCTCGCACCGGCGCCCCACCACTCGACACCATGGCGTTTCGTCGTGATCGACACAGCCGAGGCGAAGCGCGGACTCGCAGAGGCCATGGCGGCACGGTGGGAGCGTGACCTGGAAGGCGACGGCACGGACGCCGACACGATCGGCGAACTCACGAATGCCTCGGTCGCCCGCCTCGAGGCGGCCCCTGCACTCATCCTGGGTTGCACGACACACGTCGGCCTCGATACCTATCCCGACGAGCGCCGACAATCTGCCGAGGAAGGTATGGCGCTCCTGTCGCTGGGCGCTGCGGTCCAGAACCTCATGCTCGCTGCCACCGACGCGGGGTTGGCCTCGTGCTGGGTGGCAGCGCCCATCTTCTGTCCCGACGAAGCACGCGGGACACTCACCCTTGCGGATTCCTGGACTCCCCGGGCGCTCGTGATGATCGGCCATCCCGACCCGACGTACACGCCGCACGACCGCGGGGACCTCGACGTCGAAGGGATTCGGACGCACCGCTAGACGCCGCGGGCGTGAACCGGTTCGACGGACTCAACGCCCGTCACGCCGTCAGCGTGACGCCGCGCGCGTGGCTTTGAACCATTCCACGGTACGGCCGACACCGTCCTCGAGACTCGTGAACGGCTTCCATCCGAGATGAATCTCGGCTCGGCCCGGGTCGAGCGCCGAGCGCGCGAGCTCGCCGAGTCGGGGTGGGGCGTAGCGGGCAGGGTCCCGGAATCCCGTCTGCTTCGCCATGACGTCGAACAACCGCTGCACGCTCGTCTCGACGCCGGTGCCGATGTTCATGATGAGACCGCCGCCCTTGTCGCCGGCGCGTACGAACGCGTCGACGACGTCGTCGACGTACACGAAGTCCCGTGTCTGTCCTCCGTCGCCATAGATCGTCGGGCGCTCATGGGCAAGGAGTAGTCCGGCGAAGATGGCGACGACGCCGGCCTCGCCGTGGGGGTCTTGACGCGGGCCGAACACGTTGGCGAGTGCGAGGGCGCTGTACTCGAGGCCGTGGACCTCCCGGTAGTAGTGCAGGTAGTCACCGACGGCCTTCTTGGCGACGCCGTAGGGAGACTCTGGTCGTTGCGGCGCGCCCTCACGCACGGGGAGATCCTCCGGCGAGCCGTAGATCGTTCCTCCTGAGCTGGCGAAGACCACCTTGCGGGTTCCCGCGGCCACCGCCCCCTGCAGCACGTTGAGCGAGCCGATGATGTTGACCTCGGCGTCGAAGTCGGGCTTCGCCACGGAGACCCGGACATCGGCCTGGGCGGCCAGATGGAAGATGAGTTCCGGCCGGCGGTGTTCGATGAGCTCGGTGACCGCCTTCGAACGCATGTCGATGCGGTGGAATGAGAAGCGCCGACTCCGCAACGCCCTGGCGTCGGCGAGATTGGCGAGAGCTCCGGTCGAAAGGTCGTCGGCGACCTCGACGTCACAGCCCTCGGCCAGCAATCGGTCGACCAGGTTGGAGCCGATGAAGCCGGCGCCGCCGGTGACGAGGACCTTCGTGCCCATGTGTGTGTCCCGACTCGTTGTGGACTTGTCGTCGATTTCGTCGTCGATGGTGAGACGTCGATGGTGAGACGTCGATGGTGAAACGGGTGGATCGTCAGTCGGCGGGCGCGGGCACCCGCTCGGCGGACATCTGCGTTCCGGGGCGTATTGTGGCACCGGCGCCCACGACGCTCTCATCCGCCACGGTCGCGCCGTCACCGATCCCGGACGACGGTCCGAGGATCGACCCGCTGACTCGGGATCCGGCCCCGATCGTGACGCCATCGAGCACGACCGAATCCTCCACGACAGCACTCTCGCCGATCGTCACACCGGCCCCGATACTCGAGTGGCACAGCATCGAATCGGCGCCCACGGTCGTGGCGTCACCGACCACCACCGGCCCCACGAGACTCGCTGCCGCGTCGAGCTCGACACCGCCCTGGATCCACACGCCCGGCGACGTCTCGACGGCACCGGGGGCGGGCGGCTCGCCGAGGGTGCCCGCGGCCACGTCGGCGTGCGCCCGGAGGTACATGGCCGGAGTACCCATGTCGAGCCAGTAGGCGTCTGCTTCGAGCGCGTAGAGCCGCCCCGGTTGCTCCAACAACTCCGGAAAAGTTTCGCGCTCGATCGAAACACTGCGCTCCGCCGGGATCATGCGCAGGACCTCGGGCTCGAGGACGTACGTTCCCGCGTTGATCCAGTGGGTCGGTGCCTCGTCGCGCGCTGGTTTCTCGACGAACGCCTGCACCTCACCGTCCTCGGCGGTCGGTACGACACCGAAGGCCGAGGGATCGTCGACGTACGACAGCGTGATGGTCGCCGCGGCACCCCGCTCAGCGTGGAGACACAGCAATGCGCCGAGGTCGAGGTCGGTCAGCACGTCGCCGTTGCAGACCACAATCGGCTCGTCGGTCTCGCCGTCTCTGTCGCCGGCAGCGAACCGCACCGCTCCCGCCGTGCCGAGCGGCTCGTCCTCCACGGCGTAGTGGAGACGAAGGTCACCGAAGCGTCCGTCGGGGGAAGTGGTCCCGGAACGCGTCCGGCAGATATCCCATCGACAGCACGACATCGTCGACGCCGTACGCGCCCAACCAGGTGAGTTGTCGCTCGAGAAACGGCTGGTTGACGATCGGGAGTAGCGGTTTCGGGCAGGTGAGGGTGAGGGGCCGAAGGCGGGTGCCCTGCCCGCCGACGAGGATGACCGCCTTCACGAAGCCGGGGGCACGGAGGATTCGGGTGCAGGACCGGTGGCGGCCGGACCGGTGTCGGTCGGAGCGTCCCCGGTGGGAACGTCGCCGGGCACAGGCACGCCACCGACACCGGTCGCGCCGGGAGTCTCTTCCGTCGGAAGATCGACGGGGTCGGGCGGTTCAGGCGGGGGCGGGAGCTCCTCGTCCTCGGGCAGGAAGGCGATCACGATCTGGTCGTTCTCGTCCCCACAGGCCAGCCCGCACGCGAGGACGTGGTCGGCCACGTTCCCGCTCTGCTCCTCGCCGTTCAGGCTCCAGCGCACCTCACCGGGAGCTCCGTCGAGCGCTTCGCAGGGATCGCCGTTCGAGACAGTCGATCCGTCCCACAAGGTGAGGCTGTCCTCGGACACGGTCCACCCGCCGTAGTCGAAGAAGAGCCCGACGGTGGCGTTGTCCCCGGTCTCCGCTGTGGAGTGCGGGTGGATGTGGATCAGGCCGTCACCGTGTGAGTGGACCCCCGGCACGATCGCCGGATTGTCGGCGGCCTGTTCGAACTCCGGTGGAGGGCCGATGTCGGTGCCGCAGATGTCGACGTTGATGCTGGCGTGGAAGTGGTCGTCGACGGTCGGTCGCTCCGACGCCGCCGAGTCGCTGCCCGTCTTCGAGACGACGATCAGTCCGACACCGACCGCCACGATGAGACCGATCGCGAGGAACCACGGCCAGTTCTTGCGGCCATGCGTGCCGGTACCGCGGGGCGCGCGGTACTTCTTGGCTCGGGATGCTCTACCCATCCGCGCAGGCTACCGCTCCGCGCGGCGTGCGACGGACCGCCCGGAGCCGTCTACCGCATGTTCGACCAGAGCGAGAACCATTCGGCAGGCCAGGATCAGAGCGGCGGCGGGCAACAACGACCTTCGTGCGCCCGACCAGTGCTTCGCGGCGAAGCGGAACAGAGATCGGTGGTGCTCGACGATCATCCTGTACGGGTGTGCCGAGGTGCTGGCGCCCTGGACGTGTACGACTTCTCCGGTCGGCTCGAACACCACGCGCCAGCCGTCGCCGCGCAGGCGTCGGCACAGATCCACGTCCTCCGCGTACATGAAGAAGTCCTCGTCCCAGCCGCCGACGGCGTCGAGGGCCTCCCGACGCAGCCAGATCGCCGCGCCCGACACCCAGTCGACGTCACGCGGAGCGTGCGGATCGACGTCGAGCTCTCGATACCGGCGCGTGAAGCGGTTGTCGGGTCGAACGAGGCCGAGGAAACCGTGGCCGACCGCGTCGACGATGCCGGGCTCCCGTCGAGCGCTCGGGTAGATCGATCCATCGGGTTCACGAACGAGGGGCCCCGCGGCAGCGACCTCGGGATCAGAGAAGCGCCGGAGTACCGCCTCGACCGATCCGTCCTCGAACTCCACGTCGGGATTGCACACCAGCACGATCGGAGCCCTCGTGGCGGCAATTCCCAGATTCGCCGCGCGTGCGTAGCCGAGGTTCCGCCGTGAGTGGATCACCGGGACGTCGGGGAACGCGGCTTCGAGACGATCCAGGGAGTCATCGGTCGAGGAGTTGTCGACGACCACCACGTCGGGCCGACCGTGCGGACCGTCGGCGTTCACCACCAGCGAACGCACGCATTCTTCCAGTAGTGGTCCCGCGTTGTAGTTGATGATCACGGCCGCCCACGACGAGCGTGGGCCTCGGAACATCTCGCTCTCCGGAGTCACTCTCTCCGGAACCAGTCGTAGGTGTGTTCGAGACCCTCCCGCAACCCGGTCCGTGGCTCCCAGCCGAGGACAGAGCGTGCCACGGAGATGTCGGGGCGTCGACGGACGGGATCGTTCTCGGGTAATTCGGCCGTGACGATCAGTGAGTCGCTTCCCGTGACGTCGAGAACCAGCTCGGCGAGAGACCGCACGCTGTATTCGTCGGGATTGCCGATGTTCATCGGGCCCCGGTGCTCCGAATGCAGGAGGGCGAGGAGCCCCTCGACCTCGTCGTCGATGTAGCAGAACGACCGCGTCTGAGTTCCGTCCCCGTAGACCGTGAGGGGCTCACCCGCGATGGCCTGTGACAGGAAGTTCGGGATGGCCCGTCCGTCGCCCGGACGGAGGCGCGGGCCGTAGGTGTTGAAGATCCGGGCGATCTTCACGTCGAGCCCGTGCGAACGGCTGTAGGCCATCGCCAGAGCCTCGGCGAAACGCTTGGCCTCGTCGTAGACCCCGCGTGGTCCGACCGGGTTCACGTGACCCCAGTAGGTCTCGGGTTGGGGATGCACCTCCGGGTCGCCGTAGACCTCACTCGTCGACGCCAGAAGGAACCGGGCCTCCTTTTCCTTGGCGAGACCCAGTGCGTGATGCGTGCCGAGCGATCCGACCTTGAGTGTCTTGATCGGGTACTCGAGGTAGTCCTGCGGGCTTGCAGGGCTGGCGAAGTGCAGGACGGCGTCGACCTCACCGGGGACGTGCAGATAGTTCGTGACGTCGTAGTGCACGAACGAGAACCGGCCTGTGTCCAACAGTACGTCGACGTTCTCGACACGACCGGTCAGGAGGTTGTCGAGACCGACGACCTCCCAGTCGTCAGCGACCAGAGCGCGGCTCAGCGCCGAGCCGAGAAAGCCCGCCGCCCCGGTGATCACCGCGCGAGGCATCAGCGACCGACCCCGTCGTAGCGGAATCCGAGGCGACGCAGTGCATGCGGGTCCAGGAGGTTGCGCATCGACGATGCGCGCCGTCGCCATCACCTCGGCGACCCGTGCGAAGTCGAGCCAGCGGAACTCCTCCCACTCCGTGAGCAGGACGGCGACCTCGGCTCCGACACAGCACTCGTAGGCATCCGTCGAAATCCTCAAGGCCGGAAGCCGCGCGGCAGCCGTCTCGGTGGCGGCGGGATCGTAGGCACATACGTCGGCCCCCGCGTCGAGAAGGAGGGCGGCGATTTCCAGGGCGGGTGAATCCCGCAGATCGTCGGTGTTGGCCTTGAAGGTGAGCCCCCAGATGGCGATCCTCGCGCCCGTCAGGTCCGTGCGGTCCGCAATCGCCGTGATCTTCTCGACGATGCGTTCCCGCTGGCGCCGGTTGACCTCCACCGTTCCCGCGAGCAGCGGAAACTCGACACCCACAGACTCGGCAGCGTGCAGCAGTGCAGCGGCGTCCTTCGGAAAGCACGAACCGCCGTAACCGGGGCCCGCGTGCAGGAAGTCTGAACCGATGCGCTTGTCGTAGCCGATGCCGAGCGCCACGTCTCTCACGTCAGCGTCGTAGGCCTCACAGAGATTGGCCACGGCGTTGACGAACGACACCTTGGTGGCGAGAAACGCGTTCGCCGCGTACTTGATCATTTCCGCCGACGCCGCATCGGTGACCACCGTCGGGGCCCGAATCCCCGAGTACAACTCCGAGACCCGCACCGCCACCGCCGGGTCGTCACATCCGATCACGACACGGTCGGGTTCGAGGAAGTCGCGCACGGCATGCCCCTCGCGTAGGAACTCCGGATTCGACGCAACTCCGAATTCGTCGAGTGTGGCGCCTTCCGCGACCGCGAGGTGGCGCACACGCGTGGTCGTCCCGATGGGAACGGTTGACTTGTTGACGATGACGGCGCCGGGTTGCAGAGCGGGCGCCACCTCGCGTACCGCAGACTCCACGTAACTCAGATCGGCCGCGCCGTCGGGGGCCTGCGGTGTCGGAACGCACAGAAACACGAACTCGCTGACCTCCGCTGCCCGGGCCGCTCCGACGACGAACCGAAGGCGCTTCGATGCGAGACCCTCGGCGACGATCTCGGGCAGCCCGTCCTCGAGGATGCCCACCTCGCCCTTGCTCAGCCGGGCGACGAGATCGGGATCGACATCGGCGGCGACCACCGTGTGGCCCATCCGTGCGAGGCACGCCGCCGTGGTGAGGCCGACGTAACCGGTTCCGACCACCGCCACGTTCTTCGACGACACGGTGCTACCGGCCCCGACGCTCATGAACCCGACCCGTCGAGTAGACCGGATTCGGCCAGGTAGGCGGCCAGGGCGTCCTGCCAGGAACGGAGGAGATCGACGCCCCCGAGCCGTAACGCGGCGTTGTCGAGCACGGAGTAGAGCGGACGCTGCGCCGGGCGGCCGAGGTCCGCGCTGCGCATCGGCTCGGGTGACACCTCGGAGAGCCCCGCGATACTCAGGATCTCGCGGGCGAGCTCGAGCCGTGTGCACGAACCCTGGTTGGTCACGTGGTAGAGCCCGCGCCGTCGCTCGACGGCCAACCGCGCCAACACCGTCGCCAGGTCGGACGCGAGAGTCGGACTCCCGCGCTCGTCATCGACGACCCGTTCCAACTTGCCCTGACGCGCCGTGTCGAGCACCCAGGAGACGAAGTCGCCTCCGGGCCGCCCGAACACCCAGGACGTCCGCACGACCGCCCAGGACGAAGATGACGCCGCCAGTTCCTCCTCACCCGCCAGCTTCGAGTGCGCGTAGACCGACGCGGGCGCCGTTGCGTCCCACTCGCGGTAGGGGCGCTCCGAGTCGCCGGAGAAGACGAAGTCGGTCGACACGTGGACCACGTGGGCACCGACACGACCCGCTGCGACCCCGAGATGGCGCAGAGCGAGCGCATTGGACCGGTAGGCGGCGTCGGGATCCCGTTCGCATCCGTCGACGTCGGTCATGGCCGCCGTGTTGACGACGACGTCGGGAACGAACTCGTTCACGACCCGTTCGACGGCGTCGCGGTCGCCCACGTCGAGACCGGCGTGGTCGGGAGCGAGAACCTCGTGCGACGGGAACCGGGGCGCCATGCAACGACCGAGTTGGCCGGCACCGCCCGTGACGAGGACGCGCACGACGTCAGCGACCGGTGCCCGTCGCGGCCGACGTGGCCGTGACGGGGTCTGACCAGTCGGACTCCACGACAGGGGCGCGATCGCGCAGCGGCTCCCACCATGAGCGGTTCTCGGCGTACCACCGCACGGTCTCGGTGACGCCGGCCTCGAAAGGAATCTCCGGCGCCCAACCGAGCTCCTCGCGGATCTTGGTGGAATCGAGGAGGTACCGACGGTCGTGGCCGGGCCGATCGGGGACGATCGTCTTGAGCGAGCTCGGCTTGTCGAGAGCATCGAGAACGAGGTCGGCCACCTCCTCGATCGTGGCCTCGTGCCCGGTTCCGACGTTGTAGGTCTCCCCCACCACGCCGTCGATCAGCACACGCTCGATCGCTACGCAGTGGTCGGTCACGTGGATCCACTCGCGCCGGTTGAGCGTGGAGGCGTACATCGTGAGCGGTTCGTCGTCGAGCGCGGCGGTCGTGAAGACGGGAATGACCTTCTCGGGGAACTGGAGCGGTCCGTAGTTGTTGGCGCAGTTCGAGATCGTGACCGGAATGTCGAACGTCTCGAAGTAGGCACGCACGGCGTGATCGGCGGCAGCCTTCGACGCGTTGTACGGAGTACGCGGCCTATACGGCGATTCCTCGGTGAAGGCACCTGGGTCGTCGAGCGCCAGATCGCCGTAGACCTCGCACGTGGACACGTGGTGGAAACGCTCGACACCCACCGTGCGGGCAGCCTCGAGCAGGATCTGGGTGCCGAGAGCGTTGGTGCGGAAGAACCGACCCGGATCGAGGATCGCCAGGCTGTTGTGGGACTCCGCTGCGAAGTTCACGATCACGTCGATCCCGTGCTCGCGAAGCGTGCTCACGGTCTGCTCGGCGTCGGTGATGTCGCCGTGCACGAAGGTGATTCGGTCGGCCACGGGGTCGAGGTTCGGGAGGTTCCCGGCGTAGGTGAGGGCGTCGTAGCCGACCACGCCGTCGTCGGGGTGGTGCTCGACCCAGTGGCGCACGAAGTTGGCGCCGATGAACCCGGCCGCGCCGGTGACGAGGAGTTGCACGGGGAGAATGCTACGGCAGAGCCGACAGGGCGATCCCACCCGCTCGGATCGGGGGCGAAAGGCTCAGCAGTTCGCTTCTTCGGGAGGTGGCTCCTCGGCGGCATCCGGCGGGGCCTCGCCGACCTCGGTGGGTGGAGGCTCCACCGGCTCCGGGGGCTCCACCTGGTCAGGTGGCGCCACTCCCACGAAGTCGCCTCCGATCACGACCTGTACGTCCGTCTGCTGCACGGTCGCGTCCTCGACGAGCTCGCCGACGCCGCCGAGGTAGCTCCGCACGAGCTCGGCCTTCTCCTCGTTGCCGGGGGCGTAGTGGACCTCGGTCTGCTCGACGAAGTCGGCGTTGCCGACGCCTCCCGTGCCGAAGCCCTGGTTGACGAGTCCGTCGAGTGTGGCGCCCGCGGCACCGTCGACTCCGCTGCCGTTCAGGACGCTCACGCTCACGGTGAACGGCTCGATGTCGGGAACGACGGGAGCTTCTTCGGGCACCGGGGGCGGGCCGAACGTGCGCAGTCGCGCCATGAGCTCATCAGCCTGAGGCTGCACGATGAACAGGACCGACTGCCCGTCGGCGAACCCTCCCTCGTTGGGGATCGTGACCGATTCGAATGCCTCCGAGTTGGGATCGACCACACGAAAAGCATCCACGAGACCCAGCACGTCGCGTGTGCCCAGGGTCTGATCCACCGTCATGTTGGACAGCACCTCGTCGGCCAGGCTGCGGGCGCGCAGAGGGTTGGCGCCGACGTTGGCAAGCGCTTCGCTGGCGAGGCTGCGCATGAACGCCTGCTGCCTGTTGATGCGCCCGAGATCCGCTGTGGGGTCACTCACCCACTGCGATCCGTCATACACCTCGTAGTACCGCGACCGTACGTACTGGAGAGCCCGGTCACCCTGGAGCTCGAAACAGCCGGGGTACGGCTGCACGAAACCGCTTCCGCCGTCACCGTCCGGACCCGTGCCGTCGCGCGCAGGTCCTTCGAAGTAGACAGGAACACCGCCGATGGCATCGACGATCCCTTCGAAGCCCGCGAAGTCGATCTCGATGTAGTTCGTGATCGGGATGTCGAAGTTCGCCTGGAGGGTGTCGATCACGAGCTGGGGACCACCGATGCTGAAGGCTGCGTTGATCTTGTTCTCTCCGTGGCCGGGGATCTCGACCCAGAGGTCACGGGGGAACGACACCAGCAGGCCGGTCTTCTGGTCGGGATCGACGTGAGCCACCATGAGCGTGTCGGAGCGTTCGCTGCCGAGTTGCTCTTCGTCGCCCTCGACCTGAGCGCCGAGGGCGTCACGGGAGTCGGAGCCGATGATCACGAAATTGCCGGCCTCGGCGGGAACCGATTCGGACGTGTCGAGGCCCGTGATCTCGACCTTCCGGATCGAGTCGACCTGGCGGTTGGTCTCCCAGTACGCGCCCGCGACGGCGAGGCCCGTGAGAGCGAACACGGCGACGAGCGCAGTGCCGAACCGGATGAGGAACGCGCGAAGCGAGGAGGTGGGGGTCTTCACGAGGTGTGAATGCTACCGGCGCACGGGCCGGATGCCCTGTCGGCCGGAAGCCCTTGTTCCCACTGATATCCGCTCGAGGACGTCAGGTTTCGGGTCTCAGACCTCGACGGGGAGCCCCAGCTCACGGGCGATGAGCAGACGCTGGATCTCGCTCGTGCCCTCACCGATCTCGAGCACTTTGGCGTCCCGGTAGAAGCGGCTCACCGGGTACTCGTCCATGAAGCCGTAGCCCCCGTGGATCTGGACGGCTTCGCGGGTCGCCGACACGGCGATCTCGCTGGCGTGGAGCTTGGCGAGCGCCGCGGCCTTCCGGATCGGCCTGCCCTGATCGCGTAACCACGCCGCCTTGTAGGTGAGGTTCCGTGCGTTCTCGACGTCGACGGCCATGTCGGCGCACTTGAAGGCCACGGCCTGGTAGCGACCGATGGCACCCCCGAACGCGTGCCGCTGCTGCGCGTATTCGACCGAGGCGTCGAGACACGCCTGTGCGAGGCCGACCGACAGCGCGGCGATCGCGATCCGGCCCTCGTCGAGGATCTTCAGAAACGTCGAGAATCCGGTCCCCCGCTCCCCGAGGAGGTGCGACTCGGGAACACGGCAGTTGTCGAAGACGAGCTCGTGGGTGTCGCTCGCGTGCCAACCCATCTTCCGGTAGGGCGGCTGCACCGTGAGACCGGGCGTGCCGGAGTCGATCACGATGTTCGAGATCTCCGGCGGACCGGAACCGTCATCAGTGCGGGCCGTGATCGTGATGCACTTCGTGATCGGTGTTCCCGAGTTCGTGATGAACGTCTTGGAACCGTCGACGACCCACTCCGACTGCGCATTGTCGAGATGCGCCCGGGTCGCCGTTCCCCGGCGTCGGAGCCGGCGCCGGCCTCCGTGAGCCCGGAACGCACCGAGCACCCTTCCCTCGCACATGGGCACCAGGTACTCCTGCTTCTGCTCCTCGGTGCCCGCATAGTGGAACGGCGCGGCTCCGAGGCTCACGCCGGCCTCCAGGGTGATCGCCATCGACGAATCGATGCGGGCGAGCTCCTCGATCGCGAGGCAGTACGTGAGGTAGTCGGCGCCGCCACCGCCGTACTCCTCGGGGAACGGCAGCCCGAAGAGACCCAGTTCGCCCATTTCGAGAACCGTCTCGACGGGGAACGTGTGATCCCGGTCCCAGTCCTCCGCGAAGGGCGCGATCCGTGCCTCCGCGAACTCGCGGACAACGGACCGAAAGGCCTCGGCCTCGTCCGAAAGCTCGAAGTCCATGTACGCAACCTAGCGGTACGCTGCCGCGGTGACGCAGTCCGGATTCCCGACCACGGCACGGCGTGCATCCGTGGGGCTCGCCACGATCCCACCGGGGCTCCTTCCGCGCGACTGCGGCCGCGTGGTCGTGCGCGACGGGCGTCGAACCGTCGTGGGAGTCCAACCCGACGCACTGGTGGTGGCCGACGGTCCGGCGGCGCTGGAGCGCCTCGGCACGCTCGAGCCCGGATGGTGGGCGGGATACATCTCCTACGACATCGGACGCGCCGTCGAGCACGTCACCCCGCGTCCCGGCGCTGTTCCCGGAAGCGCCGTTCCCGGAAGCGCTGGTCCCGGAAGCGCTGGTCCCGGAAGCGCTGTTCCCGACCTCGTTCTCGGTCGCTTCGACGCTCGCCTCGTCATCGACCCCGGTGTCATCGACCCCGGTGTCATCGACCCCGGTGTCATCGATCCCGGTGTCATCGACCCCGACGGAACTTCTACCACCCCTTCCCCGACCGTCACGGTGGAGGGAACGGGGCCGGGGCGCGCCGCCCTCGAGGAGATGGCGGGAAGCCTCCGCACGGAGGCACCGTCGGCGGACACGGCACACGCGCCGCCACGTCCTCTCCTCTCCGGGGTCCCGACGACGAGTCTCGAGCGCGAAGACTTCGAGAACGCCGTCCGGCAGATCCTCGAGTGGGAGCGGGCCGGCGAGTGCTACCAGGTCAACCTCACCCGCCGACTCACCTGGCCGGTGGCGCCCGACCCGGCCGACCTCCTCACCGCCCTCACACAGGGAAACCCCGCCCCCCACGGGGCACTCGTGGACCTCGCCGGAATCGGTGTCGTCTCCGCATCCCCGGAGAGCTTCCTGCAATGGGACGACGGGATCGTCCAGACGAGGCCGATCAAGGGCACATCCCACGATCGGGCGGTTCTCGCGACCAGCGCCAAGGACCACGCCGAGAACGTGATGATCGTCGACCTCGCCCGCAACGACCTCGGGCGTGTGTGCGAACCCGGAACCATTCATGTTCCCGACCTCTGTGCGCTCGAGGCACACCCCGGCCTGTTCCATCTCGTCAGCACGGTGCGAGGGCGACTCGCCGACGGTGCAGGTCTTCGGGACCTGCTGACCGCCACGCTGCCGCCCGCGTCGGTCACCGGTGCCCCCAAACCGCGCGTGCTCCAGGCGATCGAAGATCTCGAGCCCGTGCGCCGCGGCGTCTACTGCGGTGCAGTGGGATGGATCGACACGGCGAACGACCGTGGTGACCTCAACGTGGCGATCCGCACGTTCACCGTGCACCGGGGGATGCGCACGGCGGGGAGACCCATCTCGGCGTCGGGGCGGGCATCGTCGCCGACAGCGACCCCACCGCCGAGTGGCACGAGACCGAACTGAAGGCCGCGCAGGTGCGCCGGGCGGTCGGCGAAGCTCTCCTGCTCTGGTCGGTGCGGGTGCCGCCTGATGTTCGTTTCGGTCGACGGCAAGCTCGGCTCCGACGAGCTCGCGCGGGTCTCGCCGCTCGACCACGGCCTGCTCGTCGGTGACGGCGTCTTCGAGACCCTGCGCGTCTACGACGGCACACCGTTCGCCTGGCGTCGCCACATCGAGCGCCTCGAGCGCTCGGCCGAAGGACTGGGGCTCCACGTCCCCGATCGCCGCCTTCTCCGCGAGCGCGCGGACGAAGTCCTGAGCGCCAACGACCTCGCCGACGCCCGACTGCGCATCACGGTCACGGGCGGGCCGTCGCCACTGGGCTCGGAGCGTGGCGACACTCCGCCCACCGTCATCGTCGCTGCCTCGCCGGTCACCCCGTGGCCCCCCACGACCATGCTCGTCACGGTGCCGTGGCCGCGCAACGAGCGTGGCGCCGTCACGGGGCTCAAGACGATCTCGTACGCCGAGAACGTCCGGGCGCTCGCCTACGCCGCCGAGCGCGGGGGCGGCGAGGCACTGTTCACGAACACGGTCGGCGACGTGTGCGAAGGAACGGGCGCCAACATCTTCGCCGTCCTCGACGGGACGCTCACGACACCGCCGGAGGAGTCTGGCTGCCTTCCCGGCGTCACCCGCGCTCTCACGCTCGAGATCGCCGCGGCGGCCGGCATCCCCACGTCGGTCGTGAGGATCCGTCCCGAGGAGCTGCTGGGCGCCTCGGAGGTCTTCGTCACGTCATCGACCCGGGAGATCCAGCCGGTCGACAGGATCGACGACACGCCTTTCGGGGCGCCGGGGCCACTCACGGAACGCCTGGCCGAGGCGTTCAGCGAACTGGTTCGTACCACCCCCGACCCATAGCGGAGGGTAGGACGCCCGGTACAACCGCCTTCTGGGCCTTTGTGGGTGATGGCATATCATGGGGCCTTCTTCCACTCTGGGCACTTTCATTTGGCTTCGAACCCGACTCCGCGCCCTGCCACCTGGCGAGTTGTTTACGCGCTGGTCGCGGTCGTCGTGGTGGCGAGCGCGTGTAGCGGAAGCGACGACGAAGCCAACGAGCAACACTTCGACCGGGCGCGTTTCACGGTCCGCGATATCTCGGATGCCACCGCCATCGCGACCGGAGATGCGCATTCGTGTGCTCTGCGTGACGACGGGACTGTCGCCTGCTGGGGCGAGAGTTACCGCGGCCAGCTGGGGCAGGAGGGTGACCCGGTCATTGACGTTGTTACTTTGCGCCAGATTGCTACTCGGAGCCCGGTCATAGTGTCGGACCTGTCGGACGTCTCGGCGATCGCCGCGGGATCGAACCATACGTGTGCCGTTGTCGGGGACGGTGCGGTGTGGTGCTGGGGTGGAATCGCGGTGCCGGGCACGTTTGATCCCGACATCGGCGATTCGGAGTACAGCTTTGTACCCGTTCCCGTCGAGGGGATCACCGGAGCGACGGCGGTCGCTGTCGCGTCGCGCGATGGGGACAGCGACTACAGCGGTGACGACTTTGCCGCCTGCGCTCTCATCGAGGACGAAACGGTGACGTGTTGGGGATACGAGAACCTGGGCGGGTCGGCCGCCGACGCCACCGGAGACACCGAGCCGCTGTCGTCGGTCGAGGGGATCACGTCCGCCACCTCCATCTCGGCAGGTAACAGATACTTCTGTGCCGTCGTGGAGGACGGCAGCGTGTGGTGTTGGGGGTGACAACAGCGCAGGCCAGCTCGGTGACGGCACAACGAGCAGCAGCGACGTGCCTGTTCGCGTCGAAGGGATCGACGACGCCACGGCCGTGGCGCCCGGTTACGAGCGCACGTGTGCGCTCCTCGAGGTCGGCACCGTCTCGTGTTGGGGCGGCACACTCGACGACTCCGTCTACGGAGATTACGACGCTTCGGAACGTCCTCCGCTGCCCCTGGGGCCGGAACCTCTGGAGGGGATCACCGACGCCACAGCGATCTCGGCGAACGGCGATGAATACCAAGGCTGGTGTGTGCTTCTCGGTGACGGGACGGTCTCCTGCTGGCAGCCCGCGTACAGCGCCGACGCTGTGGAGTTGGACGGTGGCGATTGGTTCGGAACAGTCGACAACATCACCCACGCCACCGCCGTCTCGGTAGGAGGATCGCACGCCTGTGCGCTTCTCGAGGACGGCGCCGTCGCCTGCTGGGGCACCGATTCTGTGGACGAGCTCGGTGACGGACCCAATGTGGCGGATCGCCCCACGCCGACCATGGCTCCCCCGGTGTCGTGGCGGTCGCGCCCGGTCCCGACGGCAGCGGGTGTCTCCTCGTCGACGACGGCAGCGTGTCCTGTTGGGGGTGTCGCTGCCGGCTACACGAAAGAGGGGGGCCTCATCGACTCCCAGGAATCCGTTCCCGTCCCCGGAATCACCAACGCCACAGCGATCTCCGTCGCAAAGTTCATCAGCTACGACCGCTCCTGTGCGCTCCTCGAGGACGGAACCGTCACGTGCTGGAAACGATACGACAACGTCCTACCCGAACCCGTCGAAGGCATCACCGACGCGACGGCGCTCGCGTTGGGTGCGTCTCATTCCTGCGCGCTTCTCGAGGACGGAACCGTTTCCTGCTGGGGAACGAACTACCAGGGCGAACTCGGCGACGGCACCACACACGGCAGCGACGTACCTGTCCCCGTCGAAGGCATCGTCGACGCAACTGCGATCTCGGCCGGCAGCCACTTCTCCTGCGCGATCGTCGAAGACGGAGCCGTTTCCTGCTGGGGAAGTAACAATTCGGGCGAACTCGGTGACGGAACCACACAAGACAGCGACGTCCCCGTCCCCGTCAAAGGCATCGTCGACGCAACTGTGATCTCGGCCGGCTACGACTCCTTGGCCGGCTATGACTCCTCCTGCGCGATCGTCGAAGACGGAGCTGTTTCCTGTTGGGGCGGGAGTCTCGATCGTCGCGTCGAGCCGTACGTTCTTCCAGGGATCGCCAACGCGACGGCGCTGGCGCTGGGCGGCCGTCATTCGTGCGCACTTCTCGAGGACCGAACCGTTTCCTGCTGGGGAGCGAACTACCAGGGCCAACTCGGACGTGTCACTCCGCACAACAGAGGTGTGGTTTTCGAGGATGTGGGGCCCGGCGCCGTGGAAGGGTTACACGACGTTGTGGCGATCTCGGCCAATGGGGATAGCACCTGCGCGCTCATCGAGGACGGATCGGTCTCGTGCTGGGGTCTGATCTAGTGGGAAGCCGGACGCGACAAGCATGACCTTTCCGCACCGAACTCCGCGCCCTGCCACCTGGCGAGTTGTTTACGCGCTGGTCGCGATCGTCGTGGTGGCGAGCGCGTGCGGCGGGGGTGGAGACGGTGACGAGGCTGACGACGGGCCGTTCGACGAGGCGCGTTTCACGGTCCGCGATATCTCGGACGCCACCGCCATCGCGACCGGTACTGCCCATTCGTGTGCTCTGCGTGAGAACGGGACCGTCGCCTGTTGGGGCGACGACCAGCTCGGCCAACTCGGGCAGGGTGGCCCGGCCAGCCGCACTAGTCCGGTCCAGTACTCTGAGATCCCCGTCCCAGTGTCGGGCCTGTCCCACGTTTCGGCGATCGCTTTGGGATCCCACCACGCGTGTGCCGTTGGCGGCGACGGCGGGGTGTGGTGCTGGGGCAATCTCGAGGTGCCAGGCTCGTTCGATTCCGACAAGGGCGGTTCGTTGTTCATCCGTGAGCCCGTTCCCGTCGAGGGGGTCACCGGAGCAACGGCGGTCGCTGTCACGTCGGGTGGTGATGGCGGCGGCTTCTTCCGCGGTGGCGAGATCTCCGCCTGCGGTCTCCTCGATGACGGAACAGTGACATGTTGGGGCAACGGGAACCTGGGCGGACTGGCCGCCGACGACACACAAGACACCGAGCCGCTGCGGGCGGTCGACGGGATCACGTCCGCCACGTCCATTTCGGCAGGCGACGGGTTCTTCTGTGCCGTCGTGGAGGACGGCGGCGTGTGGTGCTGGGGCAACAACAGCGCAGGCCAGCTCGGAGACGGCACCACGGACAGCAGCCACGAACCCGTTCGCGTCGAAGACATCGACGCTGCCACGGGCGTGGCGCCCGGCGGCGACCGCACCTGTGCGCTCCTCGAGGACGGAACCGTCTCGTGTTGGGGTGGCACCCTGAACGAGTTCACCTACGACGAACAGCACGATTCTCCGGACCCACCACCGCTGCCCCTGGCGCCGGAACCGCTGGAGGGGATCACCGACGCCACCGCAATCTCGGCGAGTGGCGAAGAATACGGTACGGGTGGCTGGTGTGTGCTCCTCCGTGACGGAACTGTTTCCTGTTGGGAGTCCGACTTCACGTCCGGCGCGATCGATCTGGGCTATGCCACAGCGTCCGGAACAGTCGACAACATCACCGACGCCACCTCCGTCTCCGTTGGCTCGGATCACGCCTGTGCACTTCTCGAGGACCGAACCGTCGCCTGCTGGGGGACCCGAGCTTCTACCCTTACCAAAGCCCCGCCAGTACGGGCCTCGGTGCAGGCCCTGCCAGAACGGGACCGCGCGACACCGATCCCAACTCCGGCCGGTGTCGTGGCCCTAGCGCCCGGTTCCGGTGACAGTGGGTGCTTCCTCATCGACGACGGCAGCGTGTCCTGCTGGCGTGACGCGGCCGGCTACATGCTCGAGCAGGGCCTCGTCGATCCCCAGGAGGCCTTTCCCGTCCCCGGAATCACGAACGCCACCGCCGTCTCCGTCGGCATCATCCACTCCTGTGCGCTCCTCGAGGACGGATCCGTCTCGTGTTGGGGCGACGTTCCCCGGCTGGTCGACGGGATCGGCGACGCCACCGCCGTCTCCGCCGGCCTCAGCCACTCCTGCGCTCTCCTCGAGGGCGGAACCGTTTCCTGCTGGGGGAAGAACGACGTGGGTCAACTCGGCAACGGAACCACACAAGACAGCGACGAACCCGTCTCCGTCCAAGGAATCAGCCACGCAACCGCGATCTCGGTTGACGGCGACTTCTCGTGCGCGATCGTCGAAGGTGGAGCGGTTTACTGCTGGGGAACCAACGAATACGGCGAGCTCAGAGGCCGCTATGAGGTCGATGCCCAGACCCTGATCGATGACCCCACTCAGATCGATCGCGGCCCCGAGTTCAGCGCCGTGCCTGTCCGTGTCGAAGGGATCGGTGAGGCCTCAGCGATCAACACTGATGCCTCAACTGCCTGTGTCCTCAGCAGCGATGGGACTGTCTACTGCTGGGGTTACACCGACGGAATCGGGAGTTCGCAGAGCGATCTTCCCATCGACACAGGGATCGGCAACGCGGCGCTCGCGCTGGGCCCGAGCCATGTCTGCGCGCTCCTCCAGGACCGAACCGTCTCGTGCTGGGGAGCCAATAGCTACAGCGGCACGCTCGGTCGCGACACGCCGGTCGACGCTCGCGGCAACCATGTCGAGCGGTGGTCAGGACCAGGCGCGGTGGAGGGGCTTCACGACGTTGTGGCGATCTCGGCGCGAGCCGACGGCACGTGCGCGCTCATCGAGGACGGATCGGTCTCGTGCTGGGGTCTGATCTAGCCGGAGGATCCACTTGGTCGTCGGGATTCGTCGGGGCGTAGGTGCACGACATCGCCCACGTGCACGCTTCGTCGACGGCCGTCGACGTCGACGACGAGGGCACCGTCGGGATCCAGGTCGACGGCTTTCCCGCGCAACTCCCCTTCTGCGGTTTCGACACTCACGATCCGCCCCAGCGTCGCGGTGCGTTCGCGCTCGAGACGGCGTAGCTCCGCCCGACCGCTCGGAGTCTCGAGAGCCGTGTGGTGCGTGTGGAGTACCTCGAGGAAGGCCACGAGCAGGTCGTCCGCCGAGACAGCTCTCCCGGATCCTCCGAAGACGTGGGCCACAGAGGTGGCGCGCTCGGCGAGCTCGGGCGGGAAGGCATCGCGGGTCAGGTTGCACCCCACGCCGACGACCAGGGCCGGCGATCCGGGCCCGGTGAGGAGGGACTCGGCCAGCACCCCGGCGAGCTTGCGATCGTCGACGACGAGGTCGTTCGGCCACTTCAGCAACGGCCGGAACCCGGCGGTGAGCTCCACGGCGTCCGACATGGCCAACGCCGTGGCCGCCGTGGCCAGGTGCCACGCATCGGGGGCAGTTCGGCGGGCCGGGTGAGAACGGACACGAGCAGCGCACCACCGGACCTGGCGTCCCAGCGCCGGTCCCGACGTCCGCGTCCGGCGACCTGTTCGTCGGCCACGACAACGGTCCCCGCGGGAGCCCCGGCGGTCGCCTCGTCGAGCAGATAGCGGTTGGTGGAATCGAGTCTCTCGAACCACCGCACGGGTCCGAAGCGTGTCCCGACGAGGCGTTCGTCCACTCCGCGGCCGGTCCAGATAGGTGCTCGATCGGCCATCGCCCGTAGGATACGGGGCCGCCGCCCACCGGGAGTCCGTGAGTGTTCTCCAAAGTCCTGATCGCCAATCGCGGCGAGATCGCCGTCCGGGTCATGCGCACCTGCCGCGAGATGGGGATCGGAACCGTCGCCGTCTACTCGGATCTCGACCGCGACGCCATGCACGTCCGTGAAGCCGACGAGGCCTACGCGCTGGGCGGTGTGGCGGCCAACGAGAGCTACCTCAACACCGAGGCGATCCTCCACGCGCTGGAGGCAAGTGGAGCCGAGGCCCTGCACCCCGGCTACGGGTTCTTCTCCGAGAACGCCGACTTCGCCCGAGCGGTCTCCGACGCCGGCGTGACCTGGATCGGGCCTCCCCCGAAGCCATCGAGGTTGCCGGTGACAAGCTCTCCTCGAGGCGCGCCGGGGCCGAGGCCGACGTCCCCACGGTGCCCGGAACGCTCGAACCCATCACCACGACCGATGAGGTGCTGGCTTTCGGGGAGGAGAACGGCTACCCCCTCCTCATCAAGGCCGCCTACGGTGGCGGCGGTCGTGGGATGAAGGTCGTCGAGGGCCCCGACGACGCGCAGAGCGCTCTCGACTCGGCCCGCCGCGAGGCCGAGGCCTACTTCGGGCGGCCCGAGGCCTTCCTCGAGCGTTACCTCACCCGTCCCCGCCACATCGAGATGCAGGTGTTCGCCGACACGCACGGCAACGCTGTGTGGGTCGGTGAACGCGACTGCTCCATCCAGCGACGCCATCAGAAGCTCATCGAGGAGAGCCCGGCCCCCGCGCTCGACGACGACGTACGCCGCGCCATGGGCGAGTCCGCGGTGGCTCTGTGTCACGCCTTCGGGTACGTGAACGCGGGCACCGTCGAGTTCATGTACGAGGACGGCGACTACTACTTCCTCGAGATGAACACGCGCCTCCAGGTCGAGCACTGCGTCACGGAGATGACCACGTCGATCGACCTCGTGGCCGAGCAACTGCGCGTGGCTTCGGGCGAGCCCCTGTCGTTCACCCAAGACAGCATCGAACGACGCGGTCACGCCATCGAATGCCGAATCAACGCGGAGGACCCCGCGACCGGTTTCCTCCCCTCGCCGGGAACCCTCACGGTGTTCGAACGCCCCGACGGCTTCGGCGTACGCACCGACGCCGGCTATGCGGCGGGCGACACCGTCTCGCAGCACTACGACAACCTCATCGCCAAGTTGATCTGCTGGGGTCCCGACCGCGACACGGCGATCGCCCGCACACGCCGAGCGCTTCGGGAGTTCCGGATCGAGGGGGTGCGCACGACCATCGACGCGCAGTCGGCGCTCCTGGACCACGCCGACTTCCGGGCGGCCTGTCACTCCACCAAGTGGCTGGAGGAAGAGGTCGACCCGGCCACACTCGTGAGCGCGGATGGGGAAGCGACGGCCGCCCCGGCGAGTGGTCCCGCATCAGCGCCGGGGGTCGACGGCCTCACCGAAAGGACGGTCCCCGTCGAGGTCAACGGCAAGCGGTTCGAGGTCAAGGTCTGGCTCCCCGAGGCACCCGCGGGTGGGGGCACCGCCACAACCGCTCGGGCGCCGAAGCCGGTTGCAGCGACCGGCGTAGGCGGAGGACCCGGCGGAGGCACACTCAGCGCACCGATGCAGGGCACCATCGTGAAAGTGCTCGTCGACGTGGGCGACACCGTGGAACCGGGCCAGGCACTGCTCGTGCTCGAGGCGATGAAGATGGAGAACCATCTCAACGCCGAGACGGGCGGCGAGGTGCGCGAGGTGCGCGTCAGCGGAGGCGACACCGTGAGCGCCGGCGACGTGCTGGTCGTGATCGAATAGTGATCGAGTAGCGAGCGCCGAGGAGCTCAGGCGGCTTCGAGATGCGTGTCGACGACGAGACCCGTGTCGATCAGCGCATCTCCGATGAACTCACGCACGGGGCGTGACCACATGAAGCCCAGATGGCTCCCGGCATACCAGTTGATTCGCGGTTGCTCCCAGTGGTTCCAGAGACGCAGAGCCTGACGATGCGGGTTGATCAGTCGGTCCGCGGTTCCCGCGTAGATGAAACGACGGTCCCGGCCGGGCTTGGGGTCGAGCACGAGGGGCGACACCACGTGGAAGAGCCGCCCGGCGACCGAGTTCAACGCGTCGTACAGCGGCGTGCCGCGCACGGACTTGGGCGTGTGCGCTTCGAAGAGCGCGGGAAAATCGACGGGTGGTACACCGGCGATGACGCACGCCAGATCGTCCTCCAAGTTGGCCACGGCCGCCGTGAGGTAGCCCCCGAGCGAGATCCCGGTCATCCCGATGGGCGTGTCGGACTGCGAATGAATCCAACCGAGCATGCGGCGGGTGTCCCAGACTGCCTGCGAGATCCCGTGGACCGTGTCGACGAGGTCGTCGGTGGGGAACCCGAGCCCGTAGAGCGCCTGGCGTCGGCGCGGACCATGGAGCGGTGCGACCGGGATCACCACGTTGAGCCCGAGCTGGTCGTGGAGCCACTCGGGTGGGAACGTACGGAAATCGGCCCGGGAGAATCCCATTCCGGTTCCGGGGAGGCAGAGCAGCCACGGTGCCGGCTCGTCGTGACGTAACACGTACGCGTGGGTGGTGGCGTTCGCGGTGTAGGAGCGCCAGCGGTCCGCACCGGGCACTCCCGGGTGCGGCTCGAACCCGCTCGCCCAGGAAAGGTGCTCGTAACTCCTGGCCCCGAGACGACGGCGACGCAGCACCGGCGGCCCGAACGGCTCGGGATCTCCCCAGAACGACATCGGATCGAGGTGGAACCCGTGCGCCTCGAAGACCTCCGCGGTGACCGTGGCCTCCTCGATGATGCGCCAGTACGCGTCGTCGTGGCGCGGGGGGCGTCCGATCTTGAAGGTCGCGAGCAGCAACTCGTCGAGCGTGGCTTCGAGCAACACGAGAGGATGGGGTCGCGGCGTCGGGACATCGGAGCCACGGGCGCGGCCGCTCACCCAGTCGAGCCAGGTGTGGACGTAGAAGCGCGCCGCGCGGGGTGCGGGGCTCAGCAACTCGGACCACCACGAGCCTCGTCGCATCCCCGATGCCCAACGGACAGCGTCACCCATGACGCCTCGTGTCTTGCTGAGCACGCTCATGTCACGACCCCCATGTCACGACGCCCATGTCACGACGCCCATGTCACGACGCCCATGTCACGACGCCGCGTCCGCGAGCGATTCCGCCAGTGCGGGATGCACGAGCAGGGAATCGACGATGTCGTCGACCTTCAGATCGTTGGCGACCGCTACCGCCAGAACGCTGATGAGCTCGGCGGCGTTGCGACCCACGATCGAGCCCCCGAGCACGACTCCGGTCGCGGGGTCGGAGAGGATCTTCACGAATCCCCGCGAGTCGCCGTCGATCAGCGCGCGTGCGTTGGCGGAGAAGGGAACCTTCGTGACCCGGATCTTCCGGCCCAACGCGAAGGCCTCGGCCTCGGCGAGTCCGACATCGGCGATCTCGGGCACGGTGAAGATGGCCGAGGCCGCCTTGTCGTAGTCGACGTGACGGTGGGGTCGGTTGTGGAGACCCATGAGGTGCTCCGCGATCTTGCGGCCCTGCATCGCGCCCACCGAGGAAAGGGGAAGCTTCCCCGAGAGGTCGCCGGCCGCGTAGATGTGGGAGATGTTGGACTGGCAGTGACGGTCGATCGGCACATACCCGGCGGCGTCGACCTCGACGCCCGCATCCTCCAGGCCGAGGTGTTCGCTGTTGGGGACGGAGCCGATGGCGAGCACGACGTGGGAGCCTTCCACATGGCGGCCGTCGTCGCAGGCGACGTGGACCGTGTCGCCCTCACGGCGGATCTCGGTGGCCCGGGCACCCTTCAGCAGGACCACCCCTCGGCGGATGAACTCCTCCTCGAGAGCAGCAGCCACCTCGGGATCCTTGATCGGCAGTACCTGCTGGCGGGACACGACGAGGGTCACCTCGCTGCCCAGTGAGGAGAACATGTTCGTGAACTCCACGCCCGTGACCCCCGAGCCGACGACCACGAGATGGCTCGGCATCTCCTTGGGGGGATACGCGTCACGGGTCGTCAGCACCCGCTCCCCATCGGGTTCGACCCAGTCGGGAATGCGGGGCCGTGAGCCCGTGGCCAAGACGATGAAGTCGGCGTCGATCTCCTCGAGCCCGGCCCCGGTGTCGGCCACGATCTCATGGGGCCCCTTCAGGCGACCCGTGCCGCTGATGATGCGGACACCCTGCGATTCGAGCAACTGCATCGTGGCGGCGTGCAGCCGGGCCTCGATCGAGGCAACGTGTTCCCGCAGCGCTTCGACGTCGAGACTGCCCTCGGCGTCGAGACCGAGGGTGCGCGCGCGTCGTAGTCCGCGCAACTTGGCACCGGTGGCGATCATGGCCTTCGAGGGAATGCAGTCCCACAGATGCGCCGCACCCCCGACGAGGTCGCGCTCGACGAGGGTGACCTCGGCGCCGAGAGTGGACGCCACCGTGGCGGCGGTGTTCCCGGCGGGGCCCGCACCGATGATCGCGACCTTGACCGCCATGCCCCCAGGGTACGCGGCCTAGCCTGCCCGCATGTCGGAACTGCGCCGAGATCCGCTCACGGGAGACACGGTCCTGATCGCCGCTTCCCGGGCCGGGCGCCCTGGGTCGTTCCGCCGCAGCGCTCCGGCCGGAGCCGTTCCGAGCGCCGGCGACGCCGCCGCACCGGCCCGTGACCCCGGGTGCCCGTTCTGTCCCGGCAACGAGGACCGCACCCCACCCGAAGTCGCCCGAACGCCACCGGGAGATCCCGGCACGCCCGGCTGGAGCGTGCGCGTGTTCCCGAATCTCTACCCACTGGTCGGAGGCAATGTCGACAGCGATACCCCCACGAGCGAACGCTCCGTATCGGGTCGTCACGAGGTCGTCGTCTTGTCCCCGCGCACGACATGTCCTTCGGTCGCCTCGACAACGCGCAGACCGCTGACGTGTTCGCCGTCGCACGGGATCGGGCGCTGGCACTGACGGACGCCGGCGCCCGGCACGTCCAGGTCTTCGTGAACCACGGTCCCGACGCAGGGCGTCGCTTCCTCATCCGCACGCGCAGATCGTCGCGTTGAACCGCGTTCCCGACAGCGTGACTCGGGACATCGAACGCCATGCGCCTGTCCGTGCATCTGTCGGCGACACGAACCCGGCCGAGGATCCGGTCTCGGCTGCCTGCGACGAGGCGGACGGGCCACGCGGGCTCGGGCGGCACGGGCTGGGCGAACACGGGCTGGGCGAACACGGTTCCCCTGACTCCTCCCCCGGCTCCGACGCTGTGGCGATCTGGTGCCCCCCGCGTCCGTGATGCCCTATCAGGTGCGTCTGGCCCTTCCAGCCGCCGGCGCGACGTTCGGTGACGCCACAGACGCTGACGTTTGCTCGATGGCGGGTGCACTGCGCACGACGCTTGCCCGGCTCGACACGCTTCTCGACGACCCGCCCTACAACGTCATCGTGCGTAGCGCTCCGGTCGGAGTGAGCAACTTCCACTGGTACGTCGATGTGCTCCCGCGCCTCACGGTGCGGGCCGGATTCGAGATCGCCACGGATCTCGCCGTCAACATCGTGGATCCGGAGACAGCGGCCGCCGAACTGCGGAGCGCGGACCCAGGTGGCTGCGGCGAGCGTTCCTGACTGCTCAGCGTCCTCGGAATTCCGCCTTGCCGGGGCCCGACTCGAGGAAGCTCGCCACGCCCGTTGAAGCGTCCTCGGTGCCGAAGACCTCTACGAACGCAGCCGCCTCCCGATCCAACCCGTCGCCAAGGGTGCCGTCGAGTCCGGCGTCGATCGCCTGCTTGGCGAGCCCCATGGCCACCACGGCTCCTCCCGCGAGCTCACCCGCCCACTCCACGGCCGCGTCGCGCGCCACCGAGGCGGCATCGCCGTCCCCGACGTCCACCACCCGGTCGACGATGCCGATCGACAGCGCCTCGTCGGCGCGCACCTGGCGGCCCGACCACACGAGTTCCTTGGCCCGTGCGGGCCCGACGAGCCGGGTGAGCCGTTGCGTGGCGCCGCCGCCGGGAATGATTCCGAGCAGGTTCTCCGGCTGCCCCACTCGCGCCGAGTCGGTGGCGGCGCGGAGATCACAGGCGAGCGCCAGCTCCAGCCCGCCGCCGAGCGCGACGCCGTGGATGGCGGCGATCGTGGGACGCCGGATCGCGCCGAGAGCGTCGAGAGCGGAACGAAACGCGGAGGTCACGGTGCGCGCCTCGTCAGGTCCGCCGAACTCGCTGATGTCGGCGCCCGCGGCGAAAACCTTGCCGTCACCACGCACGACGACGGCGTGGACCGGCGCGTCACGCGCCAGACCTTCCGCCACGGAGGCGACCTCGCCGAGGACCGCTGTCGACAATGAGTTCACAGGGGGGTTGCGCAAGGTGATGACCACGACGCCGTTGTCGAGAGCTTCGGTGTCGACCAGTGCCGCTGAAGGGTCAGACGGCGCAGATTCAGACATGCGCGCAGGCTAGCCCTCCGGCTCGAGCGCCAGGTCGAGAACATCCGCCACGTCGTCGACGAGATGGAACGTCATCGCGTCGGCCACGGCCTCCGGCACGTCGTCGAGATCTCCCTCGTTGCGCGCAGGCAGGATCACCTCACGCAGCCCGGCGCGGTGGGCGGCCAGCACCTTCTGCTTGACCCCGCCGATCGGGAGCACACGGCCCTGGAGGGTCACCTCGCCGGTCATGCCGACCTCCGAGCGCACAGGCCTGCCCGAGAGCAGGCTCATCAGCGCGGTGGTCATCGTGATCCCCGCCGACGGACCGTCCTTGGGCACCGCGCCCGACGGGACGTGGAGGTGGAACCGCTTGCCGGAGAATCCCTCCGCGTCGAGACCGAGTGCATCGCCGTGCGAACGCACGTAGGACTGCGCGATCTGCGCCGACTCACTCATCACGTCCCCGAGTTGCCCGGTCAGCGTGAAACTCGAAGCGCCCGCCGCGCCGTCACCCGGCATCACACTTGCCTCCACGAACAGCACGTCCCCGCCCACACCGGTGACAGCGAGACCCGTAGCGACACCCGGCGTCGCCGTGCGGTCGACCACCTCGTTGAAGAACTTCGGCCTCCCGAGCAGGTCGGCGAGGTCGTCACGACCAACGGACACGGGTGGAGTGTCGTCGCCCGCCGCGAGACGCGTCGCGACCTTGCGCAGGACCTTGCCGAGCTCGCGCTCGAGGTTCCGCACGCCGGCTTCGCGTGTGTAGTCGAGGACGATGCCGCGCACGGCCCCCTCGTCGATCACGACCTCGTCGTCGTCGAGACCGTTGCGCTCGATCTGGCGCTCGAGGAGATGGTTGCGCGCGATGGCGACCTTCTCCTCCTCGGTGTACCCGTCGAGGTGCACGACCTCCATGCGGTCGAGCAACGGCCCGGGGATCGTGTCGATCACATTGGCCGTGGCCACGAACAGCACGTCGGACAGATCCAGTTCGACCTCGAGGTAGTGGTCACGGAACGAGTGGTTCTGCGCCGGGTCGAGCACTTCGAGCAGCGCGGCCGAGGGATCGCCGGAGAACGCGCCCGGTTGGAGCTTGTCGACCTCGTCGAGCATGAAGACGGGGTTCATGGTCCCCGCCTCGCGCAGCGCCCGGGCGATGCGTCCGGGCTGCGCGCCGACGTACGTCCGGCGGTGCCCGCGCACCTCGGCCTCGTCACGCACTCCGCCCAGTGACACTCGCACGAACTCGCGACCGAGTGCCCGGGCCACCGATTCACCGAGCGACGTCTTGCCGACCCCCGGAGGGTCGACCAAGGCGATGATCGCGCCCGATCCCCCTGCCTCCCTCGGGCGCGCGTCCACGGTCGATACGGAGCTTGCGCACCGCCAGGAATTCGAGGATGCGTTCCTTGACGTCGTCGAGGCCGGTGTGGTCGGCATCGAGCACCTCGCGCGCGGCAGCGATGTCGAGGTGCTCCTCGGAACGTTTCCCCCACGGGATCTCGAGGATCGTGTCGAGCCAGCTCCGGATCCACCCGTGCTCCGCGCTCTGCTCGCTCGTCTTCTCCAGTCGTGAGAGCTCGCGCTCGACGGCGTCGGAGACCTCCTGCGGTACGTCGGCGTCTTCCAGGCGTGCGCGGTACTCGGCGACGACGTCGTCGTCCTCACCGAGCTCGCGCTTGATGGCTTCGAGCTGCTGGCGGAGCATGAACTCGCGCTGGGTCTTCTCCATCCCCTCGGTGACGTCCCGGCGCACCTTGTCCTTCAACGACAGGTCGGCCAACGTGGCGCGCATCCAGTCGAGTGCCTTGCCGAGACGCTCCTCCACGTCGACCGTCTCGAGCAGTTCCACCTTCTGTTCGAACGTGACATCGGGCGAGTAGCCGGCCGTGTCCGCGACGACACCCGGCTCGTCGATGCCGCGCAGCCCTTCGATCAGTCGACTAGCCCCACGGTGTTCCAGCACGTTTTCGACGACCGCCTTGTACTCGCGTGCCAGTTCGTGGGCGCGCTCGGTCGCCTCGGGCTCCGCCCGCGGCGTGGTCCGCACCCTGAGGGCGTCACCGCCGTTCGGGTCGGCGGCGCCGACCTCGGCGCGCGAGACCTCGGACCAAGATCCCGCGACCTCCACCCGGCAGGTCACCCGAGTCCTCGATGGCGGCGACGGTCCCGATGCGGGCGTGGCGCCCGTCGACCTTCGGCACGAGCAGCACGCGACGGTCAGCATCCATGGCGGCGGCCACGGCGGCACGTGCCTCCTGCGACTCGGCGGCGATGGTCAGGACCATCTGGGGCAGGACCACGCCCGTCGTGAGCGTCAGAACGGGCAGGACAGGCTGCCCATCGGTCTCCGGCCCGGTCGCTTCGGGCGTGGTCGCTGTGCTGTCGTCGCTCATCGGGCCTCGCTGACGCAGGTGGGTTCGGACTCAGTCGGAATGCGTGGTCGGAATACGTGCAGCCGGAAAACGTGTGATCGGGAAACCCGGCCGACAGTGGGTCCCAACGGGCGGGCCACGGCGTATATTCCCGATACGCGCATCGGATTTCAGAAAACCTGCTTCGTCGACACTCAACTTCTGCGTGGTAGACCCGGGGCATGCGCTTCAGGCACGTGGGCCGGTGGGGTGTCCGGGTCTCCGAGGTCGGGCTGGGTTCCTGGCTCACCTACGGCGGGTCCGTCGAGCGCGACGCCGCCACGGCGTGTATCCACCGGGCCTACGACCTGGGCGTGAACTTCTTCGACACCGCCAACGTGTACAGCCGCGGGGCGGGCGAGGAGGTCATGGGCGCGGCACTGGCCGACTACCGCCGCGAGTCCTACGTCCTGGCCACCAAGGTCTACTTCCCCATGTCGGGACGCCCCAACGACTCGGGGCTCTCCCGCAAGCACATCTTCGAGCAGCTCCACGCGTCACTTCGACGGCTCGGCACCGACACGATCGACATCTACCAGTGCCACCGCTACGACGAGAACACGCCGCTCGAGGAGACCTGCGCGGCGATGGCCGATGTCATCCGGTCCGGGAAGGTGCACTACTGGGGCACCTCGGAATGGTCGGCCGACCAGATCGCGCACGCTGTCTCGCTGTGCCGGTCCGAAGGCTGGCCGGTGCCGATCAGCAACCAACCGCAGTACTCCATGCTGTGGCGCGAGATCGAGAAGCGCGTCCTGCCCGTGTCGGGCGAGCTCGGTCTCGGACAGGTCGTCTGGTCGCCACTCGCCCAGGGTGTGCTCACCGGCAAGTACGTGACACCCGACGACATCCCGGAGGACTCCCGGGCCGCCGGAGGCGACAAGGACTTCGTCACCTGGCTCCTGAAGCCCGAGGTGCTGGACGCGGTGCAGGCAATGCGTCCTCTCGCCGAGGAAGCGGGCTGCACGCTGCCACAACTCGCGCTGCGATGGGCGCTGAGACAGCCCGGAGTGTCGAGCGTGATCGTCGGCGCCACGAAGCCCGACCACGTCGACGACAACGTGGCGGCCGCCGACCTCGACCTGCCCGACGAACTCCTACAACGCGCCGGCGACCTCCTGGAGCCTGTCGCCCCCGGCTGAGCGTGGAGCAGGTCGACGGCCGCATTGCTCGACGGGAATCGGACGAATCTAGGATTCTCCTGTGCCATCATCCAGCGCTGTCGCAGCCTTCGCTGCGCTCGCCTTCGCGTTGATCGTGATCCCCGGCCCGAGCGTGATGTTCGTGATCAGTCGCGGTGTAGCGCTCGGGCGTCGTGCCGCGGTGCTGACGGTCGCTGGCAATGCAGCCGGCGTCTACGCGCAGGTCGTCGTCGTGGCGCTCGGGCTCGGCGTGGTGGTCGAACGATCGATCGTCGTGTTCACCGCAGTCAAGCTGATCGGTGCCGTCTACCTCGCATGGCTGGGGATCCAGGCAATCCGACACCGTCGGGAACTCTCCTCGGTCCTCGACTCGAACGAGACCTTCCGGCCTGAGCGGTCGCTCCTCACCGATGCGTTCATCGTTGGTGTCGCGAACCCGAAGACGATCGTGTACTTCGCCTCGGTCCTGCCCCAGTTCGTGGCTGCCGGCGGAGCGCCCGCCGGAATCCAGATGGCTTTCCTCGGCCTCGTCTTCGTGGTCATCGCACTCGTCTCTGACGGGATATGGGGAATGGCCGCCGGGTCGGCACACCATTGGTTCGCCCGCTCTCCCCGCCGTCTCGAACGACTCCGTGCCGCCGGAGGGGTCACCATGGTGGGGCTGGGAATCCACCTCCTCGTCGCAGGGCGCAAGAACTGACGGCGCCGCCCTTGAATCCCGAGGGCCCAGTCCTCCCGCGGACTCGACGGTCAGGGGTCCAGGAGCTCTGAGGCAGCGGCGTAGGGATCGAGTTCGCGTGCCGCCACGCGGACCGCGAGGTTCTCGAAATCGTCGCCCGAGCAGATCTCATCCGCGCGCGCGTCGAGCTGGGCGAGGACGATCCGCTTGAGCTCATCACGGAGGCGGCGGTGGCGACGTTCCTCGAGCCGTCCGTCGACCTCGAGGAACTCCCTGTGCTTCGCGACGGCGTCCCACAGGCGGTCGGTACCCGTGCCGTCGGTCGCCACGGTTTCCACGACCGGGGACGCCACGACCGCTCCCCCGCCATGTCGAGCATCATCTCGAGGTCCCGGACCGCCTCGGCGGCACCTGCGCGGTCGGCCTTGTTGACGGCGAACACGTCGGCAATCTCCAACAGCCCGGCCTTGTTGGCCTGGACGGCGTCACCCCAACCGGGATTCACCACGACGATCGTCGTGTCGGTGGCACCGGCCACCTCCACCTCGACCTGACCGACACCGACCGTCTCGATGAGCACCCACGCCTTCCCCGCGGCGTCGAGAACCCTGACCGCCTGGGGTGTGGCGAGCGACAGTCCTCCCAGATGGCCCCGGGTCGCCATGGATCGGATGAAGACACCGGGGTCGGTGGCGTGGTCCTGCATGCGGATGCGGTCACCGAGGATGGCGCCGCCACTGAACGGGCTCGTGGGGTCGATGGCGAGCACGCCGACCTCGTCGCCTCCTGCGCGGATGTGTCCGACGAGGCGGTCGGTGAGCGTCGACTTACCCGCTCCCGGCGCGCCGGTGATGCCGACCGCGTAGGCGTTGCCGGTGCGCGTGTAGAGAGCGGCGACGGCTTCGTGGGCCTGTTCGCCTCCTGCTTCGATCATCGACAGGAGTCGTGCGACGGATCCCCGGTCTCCGGTGACGGCTCCCTCGACGAGATCGGGTGCGGTGCGGGACGCGGTGGGCACGGTCGGGGTGGTCGGGTGGGTCTCGTCGCTCGGCCGTCAGGCCTCGACCTGCACGACCTCGGTGATCCCGTCGACGCGGTCCATGATGATGCGCTCCACGCCGGCCTTGAGCGTCATGGTCGAGACGGGGCAGGTCCCACACGCTCCGACGAGCTCTACCGACACCTTGCCGTCGGCGTCGATCCCGACGAGTCGGATGTCGCCACCGTCGGCCTGGAGCGCGGGCCTGATGGCGTCGATCGCCTCGAGCACGCCCGCTTCCTGCTCGGAGGCTGTTCCGGTCTCGGTGCTCATGGGCCTGTCCTCTTTGTTCTGCGCGTTGGTTCTGCGCGTTGGTCCTGCGTGCCGGTCTCGAGGGCCGCTCGACGCCATGTTCCGGCGCCCCCGAACGACCTCCGTTCATTCCAACACCTGCCAGTATCCCATGTGTTCCCGAGCCCGACCCCACTGTCGCCGTTCCGGCGCTGAGCCTGGGATGAGTGTCACACCCGGCCTCTAGGGTGGTCCTGTCGATGCGGTGGGGTTCTGCCGCTCGGTCGCTTCCCCGATGGCTTCCGCTCGTGCGTGTGCCTGTTCTGTGGCGTCGCGCGGGTGGGACGGGTTCGGGAGGAGGTACGTCGTGGAGGAACCGGCCGAGGCATCTGATTCGGAGGCGTCGGGTCTCGCCGAGAAGGATTCCCCGGAAGTGGGGCCGTTGGGTCGCGAGTACCTCGACCTCCTCGAAGAATCGTGGCGCCTCGACGCCCGGCTGGCCACCACGCTGGCGAAGCTGGATTCGTCGGGCGAATGGCGTCTCGACGGGTCGGCGACGTGCCAGGCCTGGCTGCGTCAGCACGGCCGGATGACGGCGTCCGCAGCGTCGTCGCGGGTGAAAACCGCGCGACGGCTGCGCAATCTTCCGCGCACGGCTGAGGCCTTCGCAGCAGGCGAGCTCTCGTCGGATCACGTCCGTGTGATCGCCCACGGCACGGATGTCGCCGAGAGTCTCGACGGGATCGACCGACTCGACGTCGAAGAAGTCGCACGGCTTGTCGCCGAGGGCGAGAAGGTGTTCATCGACGCCGCCCGAAGTCTCGATCCGACTCGACTTCGGCGTGTCGTGACCCATTGGCGCCACGCCGTCGAACCGCAGGTCGTCATCACCGACAAGACCGGCCGAGTGTGCCGACGGAAACTGCACATGTCCCAGACCCTCGACGGACGGTTCGTCATCGATGGCGAGTTGGATCTCGAAGGCGGCACGGTCCTCCAGACCGCCCTCGACGCGCTCATGCAGCCAGGCCCGACCGATACTCCTCGCCGCACCGCGTCGCGTCGCCGTGCCGACGCACTGGTCGAACTGGCCCGCCAGGGCCTCGACGGCGGGCGGCTCCCTACGGCGGGAGGCGAGAAGCCGCATCTGTCGGTCCTCGTCTATCTCGAGACTCTCGAGGCCCGAACCGGTGCACCCGCAGCGGAGTTCGACAACGGCGAACTACTCAGCGGCGAGGCCACCCGGCGCCTGGCGTGTGACGCCGGTATCAGTCGCATCATCACCGACGGCACCAGCCAAGCGCTCGATGTCGGACGACGCACCCCCACGATCCCGCCGGCCATCCGTAGGGCACTGGTCGTACGCGACCGAGGCTGTGCCTGGCCCGGATGCGACCGACCACCCGGATGGTGCGACGCGCACCACCTCCACCACTGGGCCAACGGTGGCGATACCCGCCTCGACAACCTCGCGTTGTTGTGCCGAGCCCATCACACGAAGCTCCACGAACACCGCTGGACAGCCGAGCTCACCGATGACGGAGAACTCGAGGTCAAACCGCCCTAGGGCGGGAGCGGCACGGTGATTGTCGAGAGCTCGGTCAGTAGAGGGCTTCGACGTCGGCGCCCAGTGAGCGCAGCATGCCGGGAAGATCCACGTAGCCGCGCTGGATGTGGTGGCACTCGGAGATCACTGTTTCGCCGGTCGCCGCCAGCCCGGCGAGCACGAGAGCGGCGCCTGCCCGCACGTCGAGAGCGCGCACGGGCGCGCCCGAGAGTCGTTCGGTGCCGCGCACCACGGCGTGGCGGCCCTCCCGTGCGGATGTCGGCGCCCATGCGGTTGAGCTCGTCGACGAAGCTGTAGCGGTTGTCGAACACGTTCTCCGTCACGATCGACGTGCCGTCGGCCACGGCGAGCACGGGCATGGCGAGCGGCATGAAGTCGGTCGCGAAGCCCGGGTGCGGGAGTGTCGAGATGTCGACGGCGCTCAGACGTCCGTGGGCCGAGACTCGGATCCCGGTATCGGGTTCGTCGCCCTCGGCGCTTCCGACGCCGACGCCGGTACCGGTGACCTTGACGCCCATGTCGCCGAGCTTGCGGGCGACCATCTCCACGTGGTCGAGGCGCGCACGCTCGAGCGTGATGTCGCCTCCGGCGATCGCGCACGCCATGAGGAACGTTCCGGTCTCGATGCGGTCGGGCATGATCTCGGCCTCGACGGGTTCGAGCTCGGCGACACCGTCGACCTCGATGAAGGCGGTCCCTGCGCCGGTCACGTGCGCGCCCATCCGGTTGAGGAACGCGGCCAGGTCGGTGATCTCGGGCTCGCGTGCCGCGTTCTCGATGCTCGTGTGTCCGTTGGCGAGTGCCGCGGCCGTCAGCAGGTTCTCGGTCGCCCCGACCGAGGGAAAGTCGAGAGAGATCGAGGCGCCGGTGAGTCGGCTGCACCGCGCGTGGATGGTCCCGTGCACGACCTCGATCTCCGCGCCCATGTCGGTGAGGCCGCGGAAGTGCATGTCGAGTTTGCGGCTCCCGATGTTGTCGCCACCGGGCATGGCGACGAACGCCTCGCCGCACCGGGCGAGAAGCGGCCCGAGAACGTTGACCGACGCCCGCATCCGGGTGACGAGATCGTACGGAGCCTCGCCATGGAGGTCCCCGCTCGCGTCGACGATCACCTCATGGTCGTTCGGGCGCTCGACCGATGCACCCACGGCACGCAGGACATCCGACATCACCTCGAGGTCGGCCACGGGAGGCATGTTGGTGAGCCGGGTCCGGCCGGGAGCCATGAGTGCCGCGGCCATGTGCTTGCACCCGCTGTTCTTGGTGGCGCCCGAGACGCGCACCGACCCCGACAGGGGCTCACCGGGTCGCACGCGCAGACGGTCCATCGCGCTGGAGGCTATTCCGCTCGGGCTCGCTCGGGCTCGCTCGACCTAGGGGACGATCGGCTGGGGCTCCCCGACCTGCTCCGTCACCTCGACGGGGTACTCGAGGCGTTGACCGTCGATCTCGACGGCGGCGATGTAGTCACCGGGCGGGAGCGGCTCGCCGGTCGGCGTGGCCGCAATGAACCGCGGCCCGTCCCATTCGTCGGAGGAGCCGTCCGGGAACTCGAAGGGACCCTCACAATCGACGATGGTCTGCATCCACAGCTCGGCCTCCGGATCGTCCGCGGGGATGATCGCAGCGGCGGTCGCTCCCAGAACACATCCCGGGTCCGTGACCGGATGACCGGACGTGTTCTCCACCTGGAGCCGGTTCGGCAGCTGGTCGCCACTCTCGACGGTCAATTCCTCGAACACGAGGCGAACGGTGAGACCACCGAACACCTCGATCGACGCCGGCCCGATCTCGTGGGTGGTCGTCGACGGTCCGGGCGATGTACTGGACGATGTACCGGACGATGTACTGGACGATTTACTGGGCGATGAGTCGCCGCCCGATCCGGTGCAACCGGCGAGAAGGGCGAGCGCCGCGACGCCAGCGAGCACTCCCGCGGATCGTCCGGGTCTCAGGATGAGCCTCATGCCGGTTGGACGGTCCGAGACGCCGGTTCGGTTCCCCGATTCGCCCCTGCTCCTGCGAGACGTTGGTTTGTGGGAGAACAGCGCCTCTCGGAAGACAGCGTGTAGCCGAGGACAGCGTTTGCCCAACGACAGCGTGTACCCGAGAACAGCCTCAGCTGCCCTTGAACTCGGGGGTTCGTCCTTCGAGCCCGGCGGTCATGGCTTCGACGGTGTCCTCCGAGCGCAGGCAGACCATCTGGGTCTCGGCCTCGAGGCGGAGTCCTTCGCTGATCGACAGGTCGAACGACCGGTTCACCAGCTCCTTCGAGCCCCGCACCGCCAGCGGCGCCCGGGATGCGAGCTCGGCAGCCAACGCGTCGACATGGTCGCTGAACTCGCTTTCGGACACGAGCCGTTCGACCAGGCCGATCCGGTGGGCCTCGGCAGCGTCGATCTTGGCCGACGTGTAGATGAGCTCCTTGGCCTTGCCCACTCCGACGACCCGCGGGAGACGTTGTGTCCCGCCCAGGTCGGGGACGATGCCGAAGTTGAGCTCCAAGATCCCCATCTGCGTTCCCTCCTGCGCGACCCGGAGGTCGCACGCCAGGCCACACTGGAGGCCGGCGCCGAAGGCGTAACCGTGCATCGCCGCGATCGTGGGGAACGGCGCGTCCTCGAGCCAGTCGAACCCGGCCTGGAGGCGCTGGATGGCGTCGGGGTCGACCAGGCTTCCTCCGTCCCCGTCTGATCCCCCACCGGCGAAGACCGACACGTCGATGCCACTGCAGAAGGCACGACCCTCACCACGCACGACGAGCGCACGAATCTCGTCTTCGGCGATGAGCGCCGCGCCGAGGTCGGCCATCTCGTGCCACATCTCGACCGTGAACGCGTTCAACTTCTCGGGACGGTCGAGCACCACGGTGCCGACGAATCCGTCGCGCTCGTACCGCAGGTTGTCGGTGGCGAAGCCGCTCGACTCGAAGTTCTCCATGACGTGCTCCTGTGTGGTCGGGGCTGGGGGGTCGTGGTCGGCGTTTCGGATCAAAGCTCAGAGAGACTGCACCCAGCGCACGGCTGCATCGGCCACCTCGGCGTTGACGTCGTCGATGGTCCGTCCACTGCTCTTCAACGGTCGGAAGCCGTGGTCGGCGCTCTCCAGCCAGACGAACTCGACAGGTCCGGAGATCTTCTTGGCCGCCCGGGTGAGGTCGGCACGACCGGCGAGGCTGTCGCGGGTGCCACTGGCGAAGAGAACGGGAAGATCGAGACGGCCGAAGTGATCGGCGCGTTTCTTCTCGGGTCTTCCCGCCGCATGCAGGGGGTATCCGAGTAACAGGAGACCCCGCGCGGGAACCGGGTCGTCCTCGTCGCCCACGATCAGCGAGGTGTAGCGACCGCCCATCGAGCGTCCACCGAGAACCAGGCGGTCGGGCGGGAGATCAGTCCGGCGGCCCAGGCTGGCGGCGGCCTCACGTGTGGCGGCGCGCAGGACCTTCTGGCTGTCGGGTGCCTTCTTTCCGGCCACGCGGTACGGGTAGTCGAAGCGCAGGTTCGGGATACCCGCGTCCTTCAGAGCCGTGGCCACCGCCCGGAGCGTCGGAGCCCGGCGGTCGGCGCCGGCCCCGTGGGCGAGAAGGACGGCACGGTCCGCACCTCGGCGCGGGCCCTGGAACGAATAGCCGAGTTTCATGTCGGGTCCGACAGTACGTGACGTGCGAGGAACGCCTCGGTTCGCCCGAGTTCGTCGACCACGGTCGCAGGATCGGAGAAACCGTGGCCCTCGCCGTCGTAGACGCGGTAGTCGACGTCGACCCCCGATTCCCGGGCCGCACGCACGAACGCGTCTGTCTGGGGCCTCGGGACGGCCGGATCGTCCGCGCCCTGGAGAATCAACAGAGGCACGGCGATCGACCCGGCGCGCGTCATCGGTGAGCGGTCTCGGTAGATCTCTGCGGCATCGGGCAGCGTTCCGACGAGAGAATCGGTGTAGTGGGCCTCGAAGCGGTGCGTGGCCGCCGCCAACGCCTCGAGGTCGGTGACCGGATACCGCACCACCGTTGCCCGCACGAGGTCGGGAACGGCCGCGCTCACGAGAAGAGCCGTGAATCCCCCGGCGCTTCCGCCGCTGAGTGCGATGCGGCGCGGATCACCCCACCCACGGGGCCCGGCAACCCGCAGCGCCGCCTCGACGTCGACCACGTCGACGACACCCCACTGCCCCGCCAGTGCCTGCGTGTACGAGCGACCGTGACCCGTTGACCCGCGACCGTTCGGTGTGAGGATGTTCCAGCCGCGATCCAGGAAGTAGGCAGCACGGGGCCACCAGTCGGCCACGGCCTGATCGGTGGGGCCGCCGTGGAGGTTGACAAGCAGCGGTCTCGAGGAGGACGGCACGGAGGCGGAGTCCCGCACGCAGCGCCAGAGCAGCCCGTGCAGGGCTGTCCCGTGAGAGGTCGCCCCTATCTCTCCCCCTTCCCACGTCACCGGCTCGGGTTCGGGGACGGCCCCCTCCGTCGCAGGTGCCTCCACGACCGTGACCCGCGTCGACTCTGCGCTGTGTCCGGGAGCACCGGAGGGAGCACCGGAGGGAACGTCGTAGCGAACCACACGTGGCGACTCGTCGGGCGCGGAACGAACGGCGAGGAGTCCGCCCTCGTCGGTCCACCGGATCCCCGGTGCCACCCCGCGCGATCTCACCCCGAGCCTCGGATGAGCCGTCAGCGGAGCCCAGAACGAGAACGCCCGCGCCGTCGCGATTCGAGCACCACGCGAGGAAGCGCGAGTCGGGTGACCACGCGTAGCTGCGCTGACCCGGACCCCACGTCGGCTCGGCATGTTCGCGGGGCTCGGCTTCGGGTGGTTCGGCACTCACGATGCGCGCATCGGATCCGTCGGGCGAGCAGGTGTGGATGTTCATCCATCCCTCGCGATCGCTCACGTACGCCAGCCGCGTCCCGTCGGGCGAGAAGCGGGGTTGTTCCACGGCCTCCGGCGTCGCACGAGTGGCCGCCGCGCCATCTGCCTCGACACCCGCTACCGCTGTCGTCGGGCCGTCGGGCCAGCGGCAGACGACGATGCGCGAGTCGTCCCACGGCATGGCCGGAAAGTCCCACTCGTGCCAGGTGAGGAGCGCACCGTCGGGCGACCAGCACGGGTCGAAGGCGAAGTCGGAGCGAGAGCAGATCACCGGCGTCGCGGGCCCGGTGACGGCCGCCACCGCGACCGCACAGGTTTCCTGCGTCTCGGCGACGTAGGCCACGTACCGTCCGTCGGGCGACACAGCCGGAGCGCTCGCTCGCGCTCCCTCGGGTGTCAGGAAGGCGGGTGCCGGGGAGGCAGTATTCAGGGAGGGGCTTCCGGCATCGGCGGCCGTGTGCTCTTCGGCGGGATCGTGCGGGTCGACGAGCACCAGTCGGCCGTCGCCGGCCGGATACACGATCCGTCCGTCGGGCGTGACGTCCATCGTGGCGCGACCGGCCGGCGGCACGTCGCCCGAGACCGTGCGCCGCTCACCGTGACCCGGTTCGCTGTCCGATCCGCTGTTCGATCCGCGATCGGTGGCGCACACCACTGACGCGACGCCCGCCCGCCGAGTCGTCCAGGCCGCTCCCACGCCCGGTACCCACACGGGTGCGCCCGGCGTGGCACTGGACGCCACCTGCTCAGCGGTGACGGGAAGGTCGAGAGGCGCGGTGGCCGAGGCGTCCACGGCGCGGGAGCGTACCGGTCGCTCAACACGCAGTGGCTGCCTGCCCGGAGGTGACGTCGATCGACCCGTTGCCGGGGTCCCACGGGTAGAGGGATCGCGGGCGTCATTTGCCCCGTAGGGCCGTCATTCTCCAAGCTGGTGCGTCATGCCTGTCTCCACTGAGCCGCTGCGCGTCGCCTATCTGATGTTCCGTGGCAATCCCCACTGCGGTGGGCAGGGCGTCTACACGCGGCACCTCACGCGGGAGCTCACCGCCCTCGGGCACCGCGTGACGGTCTTCTCCGGGCCAGCCGTACCCCGTGCTCGATCCCGGGGTGGAGCTCGTGGAGGTGCCGGGCCTCGATCTCTACAGGCCCGACAACCCCTTCCGGGCCCCGTGGCCCCACGAGTTCCGCACACGCGCCGATCTGGCCGAGTTCGGGATCCTCTGTGCCGCCGGGTACCCGGAGCCCTACGCTTTCAGTCTGCGCGCCCGGGAGATCATCCGGGAGCGTCGTGACGAGTTCGACGTGGTCCACGACAACCAGTGTCTCGGCACCGGGATGCTCGACCTCCTCGACGAGGGTGTGCCGCTTCTGGCCACGCTTCACCATCCGATCACCGTTGACCGTGACGTGGAGCTCGCCCACGAGAAGAATCTGTGGCGACGTTTCATGTTCCGACGCTGGTACGGCTTCCTGAACATGCAGATGCGAGTTGCCCGCCGTGTTCCACGCCTCTTGACCGTGAGCCAGTCGTCGCGGCGAGACATCGTCGCTCAGATGGGCGTCTCCGACGACCAGCTCCACGTCGTCCCCGTCGGCATGGACCCCGAGGTCTTCACGCCCGTACCCGGCGTCGATCGGGTCCGTGGACGGATCATGACGACCGCCAGCGCCGACATCCCGATGAAGGGCCTCACCGTGCTGCTCGAGGCGCTGGCGAAGGTCCGTACCGAGAGGCCCGATGCACACCTCGTCGTGATCGGGAAGCTCAAGAACAAGAAGAGCGCCGTGCCCGCGGTCCTGGACCGACTCGGGTTGCACGACCACATCCGTTTCGTGAGCGGGGTCGAGACCTCCGAGATCGTCCGGCTCTATGCCGAGGCCGAGCTCGCGGTCGTTCCCTCTCTCTACGAGGGCTTCTCCCTCCCGGCTGTCGAGGCGATGGCCTGCGGGGTGCCGCTCGTGGCAACTACCGGCGGGGCGCTCCCCGAGGTTGTCGGCACCGACCACGAGACCGGGCTGCTCGTGGAGCCCGGAGATCCCGGCGCACTGGCCGCCGCACTCCTGGAGGGCCTCGGCGATTCCGACCTGCGCGAACGTGTGGGAGCGGCAGGGCGCGAACGGGTCACCGAACGGTTCACCTGGCGCGCGTGTGCCGCCGGCACGGCCGAGCACTACCGACGGATCGTCGCCGGCGAGGACGAGAAGGACCCATCCGCCTGATGCTCACCGTCGACTTCGAACGCCTGGATCTGCGCGCGGGTCACCGGGTCCTCGACCTGGGATGCGGTGGCGGGCGCCATGCCTTCGAGATGATGCGCCGTGGTGCCGCGGTCGTGGCACTCGACCGCGGCTTCGAGGAACTCGAGGACGTACGCGCCACGAGCGGGGCCATGCATGAAGCCGGCGAACTCCCCGATGGCGAGCCCGGCGGGCCGGTGCAGGGCGACGCACTGCGGCTGCCGTTCCCCGATGGCAGCTTCGATCGGATCGTGGCCTCCGAGGTCCTGGAACACATTCCTGACGACGAAGCAGCCATGGCGGAACTCGTTCGCGTGCTGCGGCCGGGCGGACGGATCGCCGTAACGGTTCCCACCTGGCTCCCCGAGAAGGTCTGTTGGGCGCTGTCCGCCGACTATCACGAGACGCCGGGCGGCCACGTGCGGATCTACCGCCGCTCCGATCTGGAGTCGCGACTGCGCGACGCGGGCCTCGACGTGGAAGGCACCGACCACGCCCACGCGCTTCACTCGCCGTACTGGTGGGTCCGGTGCGCCGTGGGCGTCGACAACGACGACGCGTTCGCCACGAAGCGTTACCACGACTTCCTCGTGTGGGAACTGACGAACCGGCCGCGCTGGACACGCTTCGTCGAAAGCGTCCTGAACCCCGTGCTGGGCAAGAGCCTCGTCGTCTACAACTACAAGCCGGTGGTCGACACCGAGAAGGTGACAAGATCCGATGCCGCTGCCTGACATCGACGGGATCGTCTCATCCGCCGAGCTCGACGCGACCGTGGAACTCATCGTCGACCACCAACTCGACGACGGCAACATCCCGTGGATCCCGGGTGGTCACACCGACCCGTGGAACATGGTGGAGGCCGCCATGGCTCTCGACATCGGAGGGCGCCACACCGAGGCCGAGGCGGCCTACGAGTGGCTTCGGCGTATCCAGCGACCCGACGGCGCCTTCCACGCCTACTACATCGGCAACGACGTCGAGGACGTCACGATCGACACCAACGTGACCGCCTACCTCGCCAACGGCGTGCTGCACCACTACCTCTCGACCGGCGACGACCGGTTCCTGCGCGACAACTGGCCGATGGTCGCCGACGGCATCGACTTCTGTCTCGACCACCAGGCCGAGTCGGGTGAGATCGTCTGGTCGGCCGACCCGACACGTCAGATCTGGCGTGGGGCACTGCTGACCGGTTGTTCGAGCATCCACGCCAGCATCCGCTGCGCCGTCCTGTTGGCCGAACACCTCGGAGACGAGCGCCCCGACTGGGAGCTCTCTCTCGGCTCGCTGGCGCATGCCATCGAGCACCGTACCGAGGTGTTTCTCGACAAGGACCGCTGGGCGATGGACTGGTACTACCCCATCCTCGGAGGGGCGCTGCGTGGCGAAGCGGCCTGGTGGCGCATCGTCGAGCGCTGGCCGCACTTCGTCGTCGAAGGTCGAGGCGTCCGGTGCGTGTCAGACCGGCCCTGGATCACGGCCGCCGAAACCTGCGAGCTGGTGTTGGCACTCGACGCCATCGGTGAGCGCGACAAGGCGCTCGAGTTGTTCGGCTGGGTTCAGTTCCTGCGCGCCGACAACGGTGGCTACTGGACGGGCATGAACTTCGACGACGACACCTTTCATCTCGACGGTGCCGTGTACCCCGAGGAACAGCCGACCTGGAACCTGGCCGCTGTGGTGCTCGCTGCACACGCGCTGGCCGGTAGCGGCCTCACCGCCTCCTTCTTCCGGTACGAGGGCCTCGCCGAGGGTCTCGACCGCGACGCCATCCTCGCCGACATCCGTCGCGTCGCCGAATAGCGCGGTTTTCCGGATTTCGGGGAACCAACTCGACGCGCGCGGCGTCCAACGAATCGAAACGCGCGAGCGGGAACGCGAGCGAAGATTCACGGACGAGGAAGAGCCATGATGGAACGAGCACACACACGAGGATCCCGGTTGGTCGGCGTCGTCATCGCGCTGGCGCTCACCGCGGCAGCCTGCGGGAGCACGAGTCCGACCCCGGAAGCGTCCGACCGCACGACCGAGCCACCCTCGGAGCCGGCACCCGAGATAACCGTCGAGCCGACGCCGGTGGCCCTCCCACTCCCACCGGAGGGCGAGATCGAGGTGGGAGTTCCCTACGAATTCGACCTCCTCACGCATTGCGGTGTCGAGTTCATGCGCTTCGACGGTCGGATCTGGAGCACCGAGGCCCTCGGCGGACCAAATGCTCCGAAAGGATTCGACAACCCCGAACAACCGGGCATCGTGACACTCGAGTCGGCTGATCGCGCCGTCTTCGTCGGCGGTCCCGAGGGCACCGAACTCGTGTTCACGCCGACCGCGGAGGAACCGCCGCTCTGCGCGTGAGCCGACACACGTACCGCTACCCTGTCATGCATGGGATCATCGGGAATGAAGCGCAAGGGCCGCCAACACCTGCCCAAGGTGGGGTCGAAGCCGCAGCGCCGCTACTCGCAGCAGCACCAGCGCGACGCCGTGGCCGACAACTACGGCATCGAGGTCGAGAAGCACACGACCGCCGAGAAGATCGGTGCGGGCGTCATCGGCGTGATCATCGCGTGCGGCGCCATCGCGATCCTGTTCTTCACGTAGGAGATCCCTTCACACGGCGCAAGGTGCGGAGGCTGCCTTGTTGTGTCTCGGGCTCGAATCCACCGGTGTCCACGGCGCGTTGCCACACGTGAAACGGGGCCTGACCACCGTCGTCCGGGTCCTCGAAGACGTCGTGGATGGCGAGCACTCCTCCCGGAGCGACGAAGTGCGCCCACGAGTCGTAGTCGGCTCCGGCCGCCTCCTCGGAATGGCCACCATCGATGAACAACAATCCGAGCGGAGTGGTCCAGTACGCCGCAAGCGTCGGCGAGTCGCCCACGACAGCGAGGACGACGTCCTCGAGGCCGGCGCGTTCCACGGTCCGGCGGAAGAACGGAAGCGTGTCCATCCGACCCGTCTCGGGGTCGACGACCCGGGAGTCGTGGTGCTCCCACCCGGCTTGATTCTCCTCGGAGCCGCGATGGTGATCCACCGTGAACAACACCGTTCCACCGGCCCGGGCCGCCGAACCCAGATAGACCGCCGACTTGCCGCAGTAGCTCCCGATCTCGAGCAGCGGGCCCACGGGCGCGGCCCTGACTCCGGCTTCGTAGAGGGCCAACCCTTCGTCGTCGGGCATGAACCCGACGGCGCCACGTGCAATGGCGAGCGCGGATTCGTCCATGGTGTTCATTCGACGGACACGTCCTCCATGAGAACCGTCGCCGGGATCAGCTCGGTGCGCTCCAGACCGGCGTCGCGGTGGCGCAGGACCGCCAGGTACTCGGGGTCGGCGATCATGTCGAGAAAGGCCGCACGGTCGGGATACTCGACCACCACGACCTGGTCCCACGAGACGTCGGGATCTCCGACGAGATGCGGTCCGGCCTCGAGCGCCGTCACGATCCGGCCCCCGCGTTCCGACACCTTGCGAAGTGCCACCTCGGCATAACGGCCGTAGGCCTCCGCCCCCGTGCCTCCCGGGTCGGGCTCGTCGGTGTAGCAGGCCGTCTCTCGGAACTTCAGGAGGTTCACCATGCGCAGCGGCCCGGAACCGGGCCCCGGGTCCGCATCCACGAACGCGGCGAGCTGTTGGGTAGTGGGTTCGACAGACGACGGGTCGACGAACAGCGGTTCTCCAGGCGGCATGGGTGCTCCTCGGGGTTGTGCTCTCAGGCCGGGCGCGCGACAGCCAACTTCGGGTCGCGCTCGGGCGGGAGGCTGTCTCTCAGGTCGGCGACGAGATCGTCGCGCAATGACCGGTAGCCGGCATCGTCCCACAGGTTCCGGAACTGGTGAGGGTCCGCCTCCACGTCGTAGAGCTCGCCCTCGGTGCCGTCGTAGTCGACATCGGTTTCGGGGCTTTCGGTGATGCCGAGGATTCCCAGGGCGAGCCACTCCTCGAGGCCGTTCGGCACTCCCCGGGTGCTCGGTTCGTAGGCGGTGGTGAGCCACCCGTCGCGGTAGATCGACCGCAGGTGCATCCCGTAGCCCGGGAACTGGGAGTCCCACTCGCACAGTGCCCGTTCTCGACCCGACCCCGGCGCCTTCGGTAACGAGGAGCCTTGCATCCAATCCGGCGCCTCGATGCCCGCGATCTCACAGAAAGTCGGTGCCAGGTCGAGGTGTCCCACCGGCTCGGGAACCGACGCCGGCGCCACAGCAGCTTCCGGCGCTGGGCGCCAGACGAGCGGAACACGCATCAGCGAGTCGGTGTGGAACGGCCCCTTGAACATGAGCCCGTAGTCGCCCTGGAGCTCGCCGTGGTCGGTGGTGAAGAAGACATCCGTTCGTTCGTCCCAGCCGCGAGTCGTCACGCGATCGAGAACGCGCCCACATGCTTCGTCGATCATCTCGTTCATGATGTGACACATGGCGTTGATCTCGCGGATCTGGTCATCGGTCATCGACGCCGGTCGGAACGTCATCGGCGCACCCTCGAGGTTCACGAAGTCGCCGTCGAAGTAGCGCAGCCAGTGTTCGGGCTTTCCTGCCAGGACCTCCCGGATGGCGTCGTGTGATCCGGGGTGGCCCGACGGAAGGTCGAGATCGCGCCAGTCGACGCGGTAGCGCTCGGAGTCGGGCGGATCCCACGGGTGGTGGGGGTCGGGGAAGCTCATCCAGACGAACCAGTCGTCATCGGCGTCGAGTGAATCGAGGTACGCGATCGTCCGGTCGGCGACCCATTCGGTGTGGTAGTGCTCGCGGGGAATCGGGTTGATCTCTGTCTCGGGTGCGCCGGTGTCGCCACCACCGGAAGCGCCGAGGAGCTGAGCGAAGCCTCCCTCCTCACCGGGGAAGTTCTCCATCAGCCACTTGCCGTAGTGCTGGAGTGGGCTTCCGAACGCGGCCGGAACGTGCATGCTCAGCTCGACGTGATCGAAGCCGCGCATGGGCCCGGTGGAGTCGGTGTCGGCCAGGTAGTTCTCGGGGTAGACGTGGTCCGGGTCGAACCCCGGCTCGAAGTGGGCCTTACCGAGGAGCGCTGTGCGGTATCCGGCACGTTCACGGAGCTCCGCGGCAACGCTGGGGGGCGTCGGCCGGGAGCGGCACACCGTTGGCGAAGACGCCGTGTGTGCGGACGTACTGGCCGATGAGCATCGTGGAGCGCGCCGGCATGCACACCGTGTTCTGGTTGTAGGCACGGCGGTAGTTCACCCCCGACGCGGCCAGGGCGTCCACGACGGGCGTCCGTGCGATCGTGCCGCCGTTGCACCCGAGCGCGTCGTAGCGCTGCTGGTCGGTGGTGATGAACAGGATGTTGCGCCCCACCAGCGGCCCCTCCCACCCATTAGATGCGTCCCTGGCGCGCCTATACGAGCCTCAGGGACGCATCACATGGTTCCTGGGAGGACGCTAGTGGAGTGGTGGGTAACGGGTGCGGGTCACGGGTGCGGGCAGCGGATGCGGCAACTCGTGACGGAACCTCGGGCGGGCGTAGTGTCGGTGTGACCGCAGCGGCGGTCCGTAGAACCGGCAGTCCGGAGGAGCCCACGATGGAGCAACGCCAACCGCCCGACAAGAACCTGGCGCTCGATCTGGTCCGCACCACTGAAGCAGCCGCGTTGGCCGGTGGACGCTGGATGGGACGTGGCGACAAGATCGCCGCCGACCAGGCCGCCGTCGACGCCATGCGCCTCGTACTCAACTCCGTCTCGATGGACGGCATCGTCGTCATCGGCGAGGGCGAAAAGGACGAAGCGCCGATGCTCTACAACGGCGAGCAGATCGGTGACGGGGCTCCTCCCCACGTCGACATCGCGGTCGACCCGATCGACGGCACGACTCTCACGTCCCTCGGGCGGCCCGGAGCCATTGCCGTCATCGCCGTCTCCGAACGTGGCTCGATGTTCAACCCGGGCCCCTGCGTGTACATGGAGAAGGTCGCTGCCGGACCGGAAGCAGCCGATGTGATCGACCTGGAAGCGTCGGTCAGCGACAACATCAGAGCCGTCGCGAAGGCGAAGGGGGAGGACGTCGAAGACGTCACCGTCGTCGTTCTCGACCGCGACCGCCACACCGAGATCATCGCCGAGTGCCGCGAGGTCGGCGCCCGCATCCGCCTGATTCCCGACGGCGACGTCGCAGGTGCCATCTCGGCAGCCTGGACCGACAGCGGAGCCGACATCCTCTTCGGGATCGGCGGAACACCCGAGGGTGTCATCGCAGCCGCGGCGCTCAAGGCACTGGGTGGTGGAATGCAGGGCCGTCTCTGGCCGCGCAACGACCTCGAACGCCAGGCAGCGATCGACGAGGGCTACGACCTCAGCCGCATCCTGACCATCGACGACCTCATCGACAGCGACGACTGCTTCTTCGCCTGCACCGGGATCACCGGCGGCGACCTCGTCCCGGGAGTGCGCTACTGGGGCGAGGGCGCCCGGACACATTCGATCGTGATGCGTTCGAAGAGCGGCACGATCCGACGCATCGAGGCCACCCACACGTGGCGCAAGTTGATGCAGTACTCCGCGATCGACTTCGACTAGATGTTCCCTGGGACGTTTTGAATCCCTGAGGGTGAGCCTCCTGGGCGAGTGTGGAGCTGTTCAACGGCAACACACACCCCAGGAGGCTCTCAGTGCACCGTAACGCTCCGCTCACTCCCGAAGGCGGTATCGGCTTTGTTTGCGCATCAAGCCGGTTGGACCGTCGCTGCAGCCGCGGAATCCATGAACATTTGCGTCAGTGTGCCCACAAGTGGTGGTCCCGCTACCGCGACGAAGGGGTCGAGGGGCTCGAGGATCGTTCGAGTCGACCGCTGTCGTGTCCGCATCAGACACCGCGGTGTTGAGCGACGCATCGTGGCGTTGCGTCAGTCGCAAGCTCGGGCCGCCCGACTGGCGGGGATCGTGGAGGTGCGGCTTGACGGTGCACCGGGTGTTGGTCCGCCACGGTGTGAACCGCCTTCGGTGGATGGACCGTTCCACCGGCCGGGTGATCAGACGCATCGAAACGTCGCATTGTGGTGAGCTGGTCCACATCGACGTCAAGAAACTCGCCCGAGTGCTGACGGTGGTGGGCACCGGATGTTGGGCCGCACGTCTGAGACGATGGCACGGGCACACTGAGCCAAGGGCGGCTACACCCACATCCACACCGCGATCGACGCCTACTCTCGGCTCGCCTACAGCGAGTTCGGGAAAACACCGACAACTGCCTCGGCTTCCTACCGCGCGGTCGATTGGTTCGCCAGTCACGGCATCACCATCGAACGGATCCTGACCGACAACGAAACGGCTACCGCAGCCACGCCTGGCGGAACCGTTGCGCTGAGCTCGGCATCACACACACCCGAACCAAGCCCTACCACCCCGCCACCAACGGCAAAGTCGAACGGTTCAACCCACCTTGCTCGACGAATGGGCCTACGCCCGGATCTGGAAATCAGACCCAGTCGCCACGAACCCTTGACCGGTTCCTCCACCGCTACAACCATCACCGACACCACACCCCATCGGTGGCCCACCCCCAGCCGCTCACCAACCTGCCAGCACAACAACTAGAGCGGTCGACCACAACGCCCGACCGGAGATCGACGGTGCGTTCTACCGGGTCGCGGCGGGGCGCAGGGCCTCCCAGGCGCTGCTGACCGTCGTGTTCCAGTCGTACACCGACCACCCGATGGCGCCGCCTTCGATGGCGGCACGCACCATCCCCCTGTCGTCCACCGCCGACGCCGCGTCTGCGATGCCTCCGACCACGTGGACCGGGACATCGGGGCCCACTGCTGCCCGGAGGAACGCCAGGTTCCCCGCTGTGTAGCCGAAGCCTTCACGCAGCCCCGAGTCTTCGGTGCGGTTCGTCCAGTAGCTCATGGGAAGAAAGACGTCCACGCTGCCGGCCAACGCCTCATAGGGATACCCCCGGCCAGAGGTTCGGGTTGACCTCGGACACGAGGAGCGGTTCGACGACGATCGCACCCAAAGCGTCGCCGCCCAACAGGTCGCTCGCTCGCTCGGCCAGCTCTACCGCCTTGCCGGACCGCTTCTCGTGGTCCTCCTCCGTCTGTGTCCACTCGATGTCGAGAGCGATCCCGTCGAATCGGTGCCCCTCGTACTCGAACTCGTCGATGGCCGACACATACGCCAGATCGCGGTCGACGTCACCATGACGGGGAACGAACCAGCCGACGACGCGGATCCCGACCTCATGGGCACTCACGATGAAGGACCCGAGCACGTCGGGATCGACAACACCCGGTTCGGCGTCGGTCTCGTTGGCCGCCTGGAGGTAGAGCGTCTCGACGCCCACCCCGGCCATGTCGGCCAGCGAATCGGGCGTCACAGGAAGTGGATCACCGGCGACAGCGGGGTCGAAATCGAAGATGTCGACCCACGTCCCCAGACCCTCGTAGACCGAGACGTCGCGGGTGACGCCCGGTGCCGGGATGGCTTTGCGAACACCCGACGGGGTCAGGGCATCGGGCGGCCAGGGCCCGGCACCGCCACTGATCCCCCACGCCAGGAGAACAAGTGCCGTGAACACGGCGAGTAGCGCTTTCACGCCCGAACCCTAAACCCGTTTGATGCGTCCGAGGCGCGCGCTATGCGACCTTCAGGGACGCATCAAAGGCTGGTTCAGGACAGGGAAGCTTCGTCGGCGGCGCCGGCAGCCACCAGACGTGTCGTGGCACGCGCCAGGGCAGCCTCGACCTCGGCGGTCGGCTCGCTGTCCATGGCCTGTTGTGCCCGTTCGCGTGCAGCCGTCGCCCGCTCGACATCGATGTCGCCCGACATCTCAGCGACGTCGGTGAGAACGATCACGTTGCCGCCCCTGACCTCCACGAAGCCTCCGTGGATCGCAGCCACTTCCTCGTTGTCACCGTCGAGGATGATGCGAACAACGCCGATACCGAGCGATCCGAGGAACGGCGCGTGACCCGGCAGGAACGCGATGTCGCCTTCCGTCGTGCGCGCCACGATCATCTCCGCGTCGCCGGAGTAGAGCATCTGCTCCGGGGAGACGAGCTCGACGTGGACAGACACGGATCAGCTCTCCTCGAGCTCGCGGGCCTTGGCCAGCACGCTCTCGGCGCCGCCGACGTTGAAGAACGCCTGCTCGGGCACCTCGTCGAGCTCACCGTCCACGAGGGCTTCGAACGACTCCACGGTCTCCTCACGGGAGACGTAGATGCCCTTGTTGCCCGTGAACTTCTCGCCGACGAAGAACGGCTGCGAGAGGAACCGCTGCACCTTGCGGGCCCGGTTCACCGTCACCTTGTCTTCCTCGGACAACTCGTCCATCCCGAGGATGGCGATGATGTCCTGGAGCTCCTTGAACCGTTGGAGCACCTCCTGGGTGCGTCGGGCGACCTCGTAGTGCCGTTCCCCGACGACCTCGGGAGCGAGGATGTTCGACGTCGACGCCAGCGGGTCGACCGCCGGGTAGATACCGAGCGACGCAATCTGCCGCGACAGCTCCGTGGTGGCGTCGAGGTGGGTGAACGTCGTGAACGGCGCCGGGTCGGTGTAGTCGTCCGCGGGGACGTACACCGCCTGGAGCGACGTGATCGACCGACCCTTGGTCGACGTGATCCGCTCCTGGAGCTCGCCCATCTCGTCGGCCAGCGTCGGCTGGTAGCCCACCGCCGACGGCATGCGCCCCAGAAGGGTCGACACTTCGGAACCGGCCTGGACGAACCGGAAGATGTTGTCGACGAACAGCAAGACGTCCTGGTGCTTCACGTCACGGAAGTACTCGGCCATCGTGAGCGCGGAGAGCGCCACACGCAGCCTCACGCCGGGCGGCTCGTCCATCTGCCCGTACACGAGGGCGGCCTTCTCGATGACGCCCGACTCCTGCATCTCGATGTGGAGGTCGGTGCCCTCACGGGTGCGCTCCCCCACTCCGGCGAACACCGACACGCCACCGTGCTGGCTGGCGACCCGGTTGATCATCTCCATGATCAGAACGGTCTTGCCGACCCCGGCACCGCCGAACAGGCCGATCTTTCCGCCCTGCACGTAGGGCTCGAGGAGGTCGATGACCTTGATGCCGGTCTCGAACATCTCGGCACGTGGCTGGAGCTCGTCGAACGGTGGCGGGTCGCGGTGGATCTCCCAACGGTCTTCGATGCCGGTGAGCTCGTCTTCGGTGATGTCGAGTGGCTCACCGATCACGTTGAAGACGTGTCCGAGCGTGCCGTCGCCCACGGGCACAGTGATTCCCGTGCCGGTGTTGCGCACCGTCGCGCCGCGGCGCAGGCCGTCGGTCGGCTTGAGACACACAGCGCGGACGCGGCCCCCACCGATCTGCTGCGCGATCTCCGCCGTGATCGTGAGCGTCTCACCCTCGAGTTCGACGTCCATCTGGACCGCGGTGTTGATCTCGGGCAACGAGTCGGTCGGGAACTCGACGTCGACCACGGGACCGGCGATGGCGACCACGCGGCCTTCCTTCAGCTCGATGTCCTGTTCGGTCACTGCCATCGGATGCTCCTCATCAAGGTCAGCGTGAAGAAGTTCAGGTCAGGTGCCGTCGGAGCCGAGGATGTACCCGGCTTCGCCGGCGTCGACCAGAGCCGGCTCGGTCTCGGTGGCCACGGCGCCGGACCGCAACGCCTCGGCACCGCCCACGATCTCCATGATCTCAGTGGTGATGGCGTCCTGGCGGGCCCGGTTCATCTGGCGGCTCAAGGTGGTCTTGAGCTCTTCGGCGTTGTCGGTGGCCGCCTTCATCGCCGTCTGGCGGGCGGCGTGTTCGGAGGCCGCCGCGTTGAGCAAGGCCGCGTAGACACGCGCCTCCAGATAGCGCGGCAGAAGCCTCTCGAGAATGGCGTCGGGAGTGGGCTCGAACTCGTAGCCCGCCACGGCGTGGCGCTCGTCGGCCGTGATGATCTCGTCTTCGCCCGCGACGACCTCCGCCTCGAGCGGAATCAGCGGGCGGAGCACGACCTCCTGGAAGCCGGCAGTGACGAACCGCGTGTAGATGAGATCGACCTGGTCGATGTCGCCCTCGAGAAATGCCGTGTTGATCGCCGCGGAGATCTCGCGGGCGTTCTCGTAGGAGGGCTTGTCGGTGAAACCACCGAACGCCTCGCCGATCGAGAACTCCCGAAAACGAAAGTAGCCCTCGGCCTTCCGGCCCACCGGGAAGAGCGCGTAGTCGCGACCCTGCTCGCGGTGTTCCCGGATCGCTCCCTCTGTCGCCCGGATCACGTTGGCGTTGTACGCACCCGCGAGGCCGCGATCACCGGCAATGGCGACGTGAGCAACCCGGGTGATCTCGGAACGGGCTGTCAAGTAGTCGTTCTCCAGACCCGTGGAAGCCGCAGCGAGGTTCCGCACGACCTTCGTGATCTCGTCGCTGTAGGGAACGGCGGCCTGGACGCGAGCCTGCGCCTTGACGATCCGACTCGCCGCGATGAGCTCCATCGCGCGCGTGATCTTCTTCGCCGATTCGACACTCTTGATCCTCCGTCGGAGGATGCGCTCCTGCGCCCCTGCCATGCTTATGCGCTCGCTCGCTGCAGGCCCATCCGGCTCATCACTCGGTCGCGAGGGTCTTGTCGGACTCGGCCTCGCCCACGGCCTCGGCATCGGCCACGAGTGCGTCCACGTCGGCCTCGATCTCGGGAGCGTGCCCGGTCGGAGGCGTGAACTGCGCCTTGAAGCCGTCGATGGCGGCGGCGAGGGCGTCGTCGTCGGGGATCTTCCCGGTGTCACGTATTGCACCGAGGATGTCGGTGTGGCGGATCCGGAACCACTCGAGCAGCTCCAGCTCGAAGCGCTTGACCTGTTCCACCTCGATGTCGCCGATGTGGCCCTTCGTGCCCGCGAAGATCACGACCACCTGCTCCTCGACCGGCATCGGGGGAGTTGAGGGGCTGCTTGAGCAGTTCCGTGAGCCGGTAGCCGCGCTCGAGCTGCGCAGCCGACACTTTGTCGAGCTCCGAGCCGAAGGTGGCGAAGGCCTCGAGGTCGCGGAACTGCGCAAGGTCGATCTTCAGCGTTCCGGCGACGCTCTTCATCGCCTTCACCTGCGCGTCTCCGCCGACACGGGAGACCGAGATCCCCACGTCGACGGCGGGGCGCACACCGGCCTTGAAGAGGTCGTCCTGAAGGTAGATCTGACCGTCGGTGATCGAGATCACGTTCGTCGGGATGTACGCCGACACGTCGCCGGCCTTCGTTTCGATGATCGGGAGTGCCGTGAGCGATCCGCCGCCGTTGGCATCGCTCAGCTTGGCGGCGCGCTCCAGGAGGCGACTGTGCAGGTAGAAGACGTCGCCCGGGTAGGCCTCACGACCCGGCGGGCGGCGCAGCAGCAGCGAGAGCTGGCGGTACGACTCGGCCTGCTTCGAGAGGTCGTCGTACACGACGAGAGCGGCTCCACCGTTGTCCATCCAGTGCGCGCCCATCGCCGCGCCCGTGTAGGGAGCGAGGTACTTGAACACCGCCGAATCGGAAGACGGCGCATTGACGACCACCGTGTAGTCGAGCGCACCGTGCTCCTCGAGAGTGGCGACGGTCTGGGCGACCGTGGAACCCTTCTGCCCGACCGCGACGTAGATGCACTTCACGCCCGCGTCGGCCTGGTTGATGATCGTGTCGATGGCGACGGTGGACTTGCCCGTCTTGCGGTCGCCGATGATCAGCTCGCGCTGCCCCCGACCCACCGGTGTCATGGCGTCGATCGCCTTGATGCCGGTCTGGAGAGGCTCGTCGACGGGCTGGCGGGCGATGATGCCCGGCGCCTGGATCTCCAGGCGGCGCTCCTCCTCGGAAGCCACCGGGCCCTTGCCGTCGATCGGCTGACCGAGAGCGTCGACCACTCGGCCGAGCAGTGCGTCCCCGACCGGCACGGAGAGAATCCGACCGGTGGCACGCGTGGTGGCACCTTCGTCGATGTCGCTGGCCTCGCCGAGCACGACGGCGCCGATCGTGTCCTCGTCGAGGTTGAGGGCGAGACCGAGTGTGCCCCCCTCGAATTCGAGGAGCTCGTTGACCGCGGCGTTCGGAAGCCCCGAAACGCGGGCAATGCCGTCACCGACCTCGGTGACGTTGCCGACCTGTGCCTGTTCGAGACTCGGCTCGAATCCCCCGACGTGGTCACGCAGCGCCGCTGCGATCTCGCCGGCGTTGATGGTGAGCTCGGCCATCAGATGCGCTCCTTCAGTTCTTCGAGGCGGTGGCGGACGGTGCCGTCGATGACGGTGTCGCCGATGCGGGCCACGAGCCCGCCCATGACTGTGGGGTCGACGACCACCTTCACGCTGATCTGCTGACCGGTTGCGTTCGAGAGTGCCTGCGCGACGCGCTCCTGCTGCGCGTCGTCGAGAGCGATCGCGCTGCGGACTTCTGCGATGGCGGACTCGCGCTGGCTCGCCGCCTTGCCCACGAGAGCGTCGGCGATCGCCGGCAGGTCGCGTGCGCGACCAGCCCCCACGACGAAGAGAACGAAGCTCGCCGTGACCTGATGGGCACGACCACCGAGCAGCTGCTCCACGACGGCCATACGCCGCTCGATCGGAGTCGCTGCGTCGGTCAGCGCCATCCGCAGGTCGTCGGACCCCTCGAGGACCCGTGCGAAACGGAACAGCTCGTCTTCGACGGCGTCGAGCGCGCCTTCCGCCTCGGCCGTCTCGAAAATGGCCGTGGCGTAGGCCTCGACGCGGTCCTGGTCGGTCACTCGCTCGAACTCCCGACCTCGTTGATGTAGTTCTCGATCAACGCGGTCTGCGTGTCGTGGTCGAGACTGTGCTCCACGACCTTCTCGGCCAACTCGATCGCCAGCTCACCGACCTGCGCTTGCAGATCGGAGGTCGCACGTTCGGTCGCCGCGGCGATGTCGACGTTCGCACGCTCGCGAACTCCGGCGGCGTCCTGTTCAGCCTGGGCGATGAGCTCCTGGCGCACCCCGTCGGCGGACGCGCGGGCCTCCTCGATGATCCGGGCGGCCTCCTCACGTGCATCGGCGAGCTGCTGCTCGTACGAGCTGAGCTGCTCCTGACCGTCGACCTTGGCCTTCTCGGCCTGCTCGAGGTCGTCGCGGATGCGCTCCTCGCGGTCGGCCATTCCCTTCTTGAGGGCCGGCACGGCGAACTTCATGAGTCCGACGAGCACGATGAGGAAGAAGATCCCACCCCAGATCAACTCGTTGATCTCGGGGACGACGGGGTTGGGCGCCTCGACACACTCGTCGGCGGCCTCGCCGAGTGCCTCGACCTGCTCCTCTTCCAGCTCTTCAGCGGTCAGGCCGACGATCTCCTCGCCGGCCGGACTCTCGACAATGCATACACCGACCGATTCGCCCGACGCGGACGCCACGCCGGGGACGGCGACGACGAGACCGGCGGCCAGAGCGGCGACGGCAAGGATGCGTGAACGCATCTTCATGGTGGGTCTGCTCCCGGGTTGGATCAGAGGAAGAACAGGACGAAGCCGAAGAGCGCCAGCGCTTCGGCGAACGCGATACCGAGGAACATGGTGGTTCGCACCATGCCGGCGGCCTCGGGCTGGCGGGCCATCGCCTGGACGGCGTTCCCCACGAGGTAGCCGATACCGATACCGGGACCGATGGCGGCGAGGCCGTACCCCATGGCCTTGAGGCCTACCTCGATGTCACCGGTGATCTCGGCCAGGATGGTCAGGATCGTCACTGGGCTTCTCCTTGGTTACTGCGAACTGGTTTGGGAATGTCGGTTACGGGATCAGTGCTCGGGATGCAGGGACCCGCCGATGTACACGGCGGTGAGGATCGTGAAGATGTAGGCCTGGAGGACGGCGACGAGAACCTCGAAGCCGGTCATGGCAGCACCACCGACGACCGGCAGCGGCAGGAAGATGGCGTTCCACTTGCCCAGCCACAGAGCCGCCGAGAGCAGGGCGAACGTCGTGAGCAGGATGTGTCCCGCCATCATGTTGGCGAAGAGTCGTACGGCGTGCGAGAAGGGCCGCACGAGGAAAGTGGAGATGAACTCGATCGGCGTCACGAGGAGGTAGAGAACCTTTGGAACCCCCGGCGGGAACAGCGAGCTCTTGAAGTACCCGCCGACACCCTGGGTCTTCATGCCGAGGAAGATCATCATGAGCCAGACGATGATCGCGAGGAGGGCGGGAATGGCGATCCGCGAGGTGGGTGGGAACTGGATCCCGGGAATCACCTCGAAGATGTTCATGAAGAAGATGAAGAAGAACAGAGAGGTGAGGAAGGGCGTCCAGCGCTTTCCGTCTTCTGCACCCATCACCTCGACGGCGATGTTCTCCTCCACGAGCTCGTAGCTCGATTCGGCGAGATTCTGGAACCCGCTCGGAACGAGCGCCCGCTTGCGGCTCCCGAGAACGAAGAACCCGATCGTGAGAAGTGCAGCGGCTCCGGTGAGAACGACCGTCTTGTTGATGGCGAGCGGTGTGCCGTCGAGGATCACGACCGGCCACTCGAAGAGGTGACTGACCGGCGGGAACTCGAACGCTGCGAGAGCGGCGGGCATCTTCTACTCCCCCGCCGGGTGGAGCCCCGGCGCTGCGAGCGACAGGCTGACGGAGCGGAGCTCCCACACGAGGAGCCCCAGGTGGGTGACGATGAGAACGATTCCGAAGGTGAGGAAGTCGACACCGGCGACCTGCTTGAGTGCCAGGCCCACGACCGTGATCAGCCCGAGGCGCAGGACGTAGCCACCGAGCGCGGCGCCCGCGAGCATCTCCGGCGAGATGCGACCTGCCCAGCGCATGAGCGAGGCAGCGAGCAGGAAGTTGACCGACACGAGAGCGAGCGCCGCACCGGCTCCCAGGACGCCGCCCCATCCGCGCCAGAGGCCGGCGACGAGCATCACGACAGGGGCGATCCAGAGCGCGTGGATCGCCATGTCCCGGGCGATGTCGGTTTCGGGAGCCTTCTCCTCAGCCAGGACGGCACGCAGCATCGAGTCGCTCGAGGGGCTCTCGAGGGGGGCCGGGGGCCTCTGATCGTTCACCGTGTCACTCATCGGGCCCACGGCTTCCCCCGCTCCTCGGCCTCGGCGCGGGCCGTGTAGCGGTAGTAGGCCGACAGGGTGGCGCCGGTCATGGCGAACACGAGGAGGCCGACGGCGAACCACGGGCCGGTGCCGAGAACGCTGTCGATCCAGACGCCGAGAAGCGCGAACAGGAGTGGCCCGATCGTGAGTTCGAGCGCCTGGGACATGCCGGTGCCGAGACCGTTCCAGACGCTGGGGTGACGCGTGGAGTGCGCGGAGCGCGCCACCTCGCGTACTACCTCGGATCCCACCTTTGCGACTCCCCCGTACGCGCCGTGTCCGAACCAGCCCTGGCCGGACCTGTCGGAGCTTGTGAACCGTTTCGCAATCTACGGTGCCGGCCTGCTCCCCGGCAAACCGGAGGCGGTATTTCGCCTCGAAAGGTGCCCGACGAAAACGCCCCCGGACAAGCCCCCGGGACACGCTGTGCAGAAATCGGCGTCAGCCCGAGGGGGTCCCGGCGGCGGCGGGCCTCGAGGTCGACCACCGCGTCGGAACCGTCGGTGCCGGTGGCGACACCGGATTCCGGCTCCGCCGAGTCGCGCTCGGCCGCGGCGGCTGCTGCGCGTTCTGCCACGAGTGCCCGCTCGGTTCTGACGCTCGGGTGGAAGTACGCGTAGAGGAGCAACGCCAGCGCGGCGACCCCGAAGGGCACGATGGCGTTGCCCTCGTTGGTGAACGTCGGGACGAGCACGAGCCCGGAGAGCACGGCGGTCCAGGCCCAGAGGATCACGACGGACCGGCGGGGCCCGTGTCCGAGTCGTACCAACCGGTGGTGCAGGTGGTCCTGGTCGGGCGCGGCAAACGAGCGGCGCCGCACGACCCGTCGCACGAACGAGAAGGCGGTGTCGACGATGGGAACGCCGAGAATCACGATCGGGATGAACAGCGGAGCGAAGAAGAAATAGGTCTGGCCCGAGAACTGATCGGCGACCCTCCCGCCCACCGTGATCGTGGCCACCGCCAGCATGAGGCCGAGAAGCATCGACCCGGCGTCACCCATGAAGATGCGAGCGGGTGTGAAGTTGTGCGGCAGGAATCCCGCCGCCATCCCGACGGCCATGACCGCGACGAGCGGCGCGATGTTGGAGCCGTCGAGGAGACCTGCGTCGAACAGGCGGTCGGCGAAGATGAACAACGCCGAGCCTGCGATCACGACGATCCCGGCGGCGAGGCCGTCGAGGCCGTCGATGAGGTTGATCGCGTTGGCCATCACCACGACCCACAGCACGGTCAGCAGCGGCGCCCAGTCGGGTGAGAGCACGATGAAGTCGGATTCCGCGAAGGGAACGCGGAAATACAGCATCGTGACGCCCATGAGCGAGAGGACAGCCCCGGAGAAGGCCTGGCCCGCGATCTTCGCGGGCGGCGAGACTTCGCGGACGTCATCGAGAGCGCCCACCACAAACATGATCCCAGCCGCGAGCAGCACCCCGAGCGGCTCCGACGAGCCGGCGAACATGTCGTGGAACTGGTCCATGCGCGACGCCACGAGCATCGCGGCGATGAGACCCAGGAACATGGCGGCCCCGCCGAGAGTCGGCGTGGGCCGCTCGTGCGTGTGGCGCGAATCGGAGTCGGGCATCGACACCGCGCCGATCTTCGGTGCGAGCCACCGCACGACCCACGTGGCGAGCCACGTCACCCCGGCGGCGACTCCGAGGACGAGGGCGTAACCGCCCATCGTGTTCCTACCGGCCGCGCAGGTCGGGGTAGGGCGTGAACTTCGACGTGAGCACGCGTGCGGCGTCGCGGACCTCGCCGCGCACCTGCTCGTTCTCGGGAGAACGCAGGACGCGGGCGATCATTGCCGCGATCTCCGCCATTTCCGGTTCTCCCATTCCGGCCGTCGTGACGGCCGCCGTGCCGAGGCGTAGACCACTGGTGACGAAGGGGGACTCGGGGTCGTCGGGGATCGTGTTCTTGTTGCACACGACGCCGGCCCGGTCGAGGGCCTCCTGGGCGATCTTGCCGTTCACACCGAACGGGCGCAGGTCGACGAGCATCAGATGGTTGTCGGTTCCGCCCGACACGATCCGGAAACCCTCGGCGTCGAGACCCGCGGCCAGGGCCCTGGCGTTGGTGACGATGTCGGCCGCGTAGTCACGGAACGCCGGCTGCGACGCCTCGTGGAAGGCCACCGCCTTGGCGGCGATGACGTGCTCGAGCGGTCCACCCTGGAGGCCGGGAAAGACAGCCTTGTCGATGACCTTCGCGTATTCCTCTCGGCAGAGGATCGCTCCCGCGCGCGGGCCGCGCAACGTCTTGTGCGTCGTGAACGTGACGATGTCGGCGCGGGGCACCGGTGAGGGGTGGGCCCCACCGGCGATGAGCCCTGCGATGTGGGCGGCGTCGACGATCAGGAGCGCGCCGACTTCGTCGCAGATCGAGCGGAACGCCTCGAAGTCGATGACGCGGGGATAGGCCGTGGCGCCCGCGATGATCGCCTTGGGGGCCTCGCGCTTCGCCTGGTCGCGGATGACGTCGTAGTCGAGCATCTCGGAATCGGCGTCGACCCCGTAGGCGGCGAACTCGTAGAAGCGTCCCGAGAAGTTGACGGGCGACCCGTGGGTGAGGTGCCCACCCTGGTCGAGGCGCATTCCCATGACCTTGTCACCGGGATCCAGCACGGCGAGGAACACGGCCATGTTGGCGTTTGCGCCCGAGTGCGGCTGCACGTTGGCGTGCTCGGCGCCGAACAGTGAGCACGCGCGGTCGCGGGCGAGGTCCTCGACCTCGTCGACGACCTCGTTGCCGCCGTAGTAGCGCTTGTGTGGATAGCCTTCGGAGTACTTGTTGGTGAGCACCGAGCCCGTGGCCGCGAGCACGGCGGGCGACGTGAAGTTCTCCGACGCGATGAGCTGGATCGCCGTGTTCTGGCGTTCCTCCTCGCGCTCGATAAGCGCCGCCACGCTCGGATCAGTGGCCCGGAGGGCCTCGAAGGCGTTGGTCATTCGTCGTCTCCCAGCGCGTCGCGATGTGGCTCCCGCAGCCCCACCAGCCTACCGGTGGCCCCCCTTCCAACGATCAGAGAACCCTTCGCTCCGAGATGTGTTCCGGGCAGAAGCTTTCCGTGCTTGTAGGGGTTTCAGTCCACGGTGAAGTCCAGGAAGTCTGAACGAATACCACAGTAGTTGAGCAGTGTTTCCCTTCGCCGGAGCGCCGTAACCAACGACGGTCCTACCGTCCCGTCGCACCGCGATCAGGAAATCGAGCAGGGCGCGCTTCGTTTCCTTCACGCGTTCCTGGAAGTAACGCATCAGGTACGGGAACTCGACCGTGACCACCCCGTCAGGCTTCAAGAGAAGCTGCATTCCTCGCGCGAAGGAGTTGAGGTCCGGAACCTGCGCGAGAACATTGTTCCCAATCAGGAGATCGGCAGCTACGTCGTCGGATCGAAGCTCCCGCGCGAGCCTTCCGGTCCGATCATGACCGCCGCTAACGGGCGTCTCCGAACCACCGTCTGCGTCGAGCTACGGTCGTTGGCTGATGAAGATCGAACCGGGCGGTCCCATTCCCGTCTACCTGCCCTATCTCGGCGCCGAGGTACACGCGGCCGTCGACGATGCGCTCGATGAGGGATGGCTCGGCCTCGGGCCCCTCACGGCGCGGTTCGAGCAAGAGATCAGCAGCTACCTCGAACTGTCCGGCCGCTACACCGTGAGCACCAACAGCTGCACTGGAGCGCTGCACCTCGCCTCTCTGGTTGCCGGCGTCGGTCCCGGCGACGAGGTCATCTGCCCGTCGTTCACCTACGTCGCCGGGCACCAGGCCGTCTCGGCCACGGGAGCCGACATCGTGTTCTGCGACATCGAACAGGAGACCCTCGGCGTCGATCCGGCATCCGTGCGATCGCTCGTCACAGATCGCACGAAGGCCGTGATGGCCGTGCACTACGCCGGCATAGCGTGCCGAATCGACGAGATCAACGAACTCGCCGCCGAGCACGGGTTGAGGGTGATCGAGGACGCCGCCCACGCGTTCGGAACAAGACATCGAGGTCGGCCGATCGGATCGTTCGGTGATCTCACGTGCTTCAGCTTCGGGCCGGTCAAAGTGATCACGTCTCTCGAAGGCGGCGCCGTGATCACACCGCACGAAACCGATGTCCAGCGGCTCCACGAGCTTCGACTCATCGGCGTCACCGACGACACCGACGCCCGGTACAAGCGAGGTCGTACGTGGGACTATGACGTCGTGCGGCAGGGGTACCGGTACCACCTCGGTTCGGTTCCCGCCGCGATCGGCCTCTCACAGCTGGCGATGATCGACACCTTCATCTCCAACCGGCAGCGGTACTGCCGCATCTACGACGAGAGCTTCCAAGACCTCCGCGACGTGACGACGTTCGACACCGACTTCACAGACGTGAGCCCCTACATCTACGTCATTCGAGTACCTGACGGCGATGCTCGCACGAAGCTGATGGAGCACATGCGAGGTCTCGGTGTGGCCTCCGGGATCCATTTCGAGGGTGCGCACAACTACACCTTCTACCGGGACTGCCGCCGATCCGACTTGAGCGTCACAGAGCGAATTTCGGAGCAGGTCGTAACACTGCCACTGCATCCCTTCATGGATGAGAGCACGACAGACCGAGTGGTGGCATCGGTGCGCTCGTTCTTCGAGTGACCATCCCACTCAAGCGCGCGAAGCGAGTTCCTCGGAGTTCACCCAACGGAGGTCGGCGCCGACCCGTCCGGACTCTCGGAGATGCGAGAGCCAGCGAAGGCGCGTGAAGCGATCGTCGACGAGCTCCATCGTGAGCTCGTGGCGCTTGTAGCGGTCGCGAAGTTCCAATGCTCCTTTTCGCGCCCCAAACAGCGGAGTGAAGGCAGGAAGCGACTTCTCGATCTTCGAGAAGTCGACCCGGTACGAACGTGGGTCGCTCCCCTGTCTCACCGGTGATGACGACCTTGGAGCCTGACACCACGTCTCCGGCGAGGTCGGCCAGCTCCCCGATCTGATAGTTCTCGCCCGAGCGCCCGACATTGAACGCCTCGTCATGAACGACTGATCGCGGCGCTTCGAGCGCGGCCACGAAGGCATCGGCGAGGTCGGCGACGTGGATCAGTGGGCGCCAGGGAGTCCCGTCGCTCAAGACCCGAACCTCGCCGGTGAGGTAGGCCCATGCCACGAGGTTGTTGAGGACAAGATCGACCCGCAGGCGCGGTGACCAACCGTAGACGGTGGCGTTGCGCAAATACACCGGGCTGAAGCGGTCGGTGGCGAGTTCGCGAAGAGCCGCTTCGACCTCGACCTTGGAAATCGCGTACGGCGTGACCGGAGCCATTTCGGCTCGCTCGTCGACCAGCTCCTCACCACCAGCAGCGCCGTAGATACTGCACGATGAGGAGAAGAGAAAGCGTTCGACTCCTGCCTCGCGGGCAAGCCGCGCGAGCCTGATCGAGGCGTCACGGTTGATCTCGTACGTGTACTGCGGAGCGAGGTCACCGAGCGGATCGTTCGACAGAGCGGCGAGATGGATGACCGCGTCGAAGGGCTCGAGATCCGCGGGGTCGACGTCTCGCACGTCGACGCGCATCGAGCTCGGTTCGGCAGGGTCCGGTCCAAACCGGCACTCGTCGAAGAGGTAGCTGTCGAGACCCGTCACGTCGTGACCGGCATCGCGGAGCACAGGAACCATCACACTTCCGAGATATCCGTTGTGCCCGGTGACGAGAACCCGCACGATCAGCCCCAGCTCCGCCAGGGAGGATCGCCCTCGCGCCACAGATCCTCGAGGAGACGCTTTTCACGGAGGGAATCCATGCACTGCCAGAAGCCTTCGTGGTGGTAGGCCATCAGCTCACCGTCGCTGGCCAGGTTCTCCAGCGGGCCGCGCTCGAGTGAAATGCCGTCGTCGTGGCCCAGGTACTCGGCGATCCCTGGTTCCACCACCATGAAGCCGCCGTTGATCCAAGAGCTGAGAGACTGCGGCTTCTCCAGGAAGCTCGTGATCGCATCTCCGTTCATCTCCATGTGTCCATAGAGAGACTTCGCTCGTACGACGGTCAGCGTGGCCAGGCGCCCGTGCGAACGGTGGAACTCGAGCAAAGCTGTCAGGTCGACGTCGGAAACGCCGTCCCCATAGGTCAACATGAACGTCTCATCACCGACAAGCGGCATACAGCGACGAACCCTTCCTGCCGTCATCGTGTGCAAGCCGGTCTCCTGCAGGTCGACACGCCAGTCGAGGATCTCCGTGTGATCGAGAGGCTTGGCATCACCCGTTCCGAGCTCCACGCGAATCCCCGGTTGGTTCATGAGGTGATAGTCGAGCATGTAGCGCTTGATGACATTTCCCTTGTACCCGAGAGCGATCACGAAGTCAGTGATCCCGTGATGCGCGTAGTGGTGCATGATGTGCAGCAGAATCGGGCGATCGCCGATCTCGACCATGGGCTTCGGAATGAGATCGGTTTCCTCCGCGAGGCGCGTACCCATTCCTCCGGCCAGGATCACCGCCTTCATACGGCAGTCGCCCGTTCTGCGTCGCGACGCTCGGTGATGCGATCGACGAGTTGGGTTCCGAGCATCGAAGCCGCGAGGAGGCGCCAGGCCTCGGGCTCGCCAACAAGGCGGTTGTCGAGTCGCGCCGCTCGCGCCAGTCCTTGAACGGTGGCGACGAATTCGCGCTCCGGCACGGTTCGGCCGCGCACGCCGTTGATCAGATCGATTCGCGCGGCGTGCTCCGCTCGGCGACGGAGCCCGCTGACGTCCGCGAGTCGATCCGCGAATCGGTCGAGAAAGTGCAATTTCAGTTCCCGCACACGCATGATGATCTCGTTCCCCTGCACGCAACCGCAGTCAGGTCTCGTGTCGCCCCACCGCGAGGAATCACTTCCTTGGTGTGATCGGAACGCGACGCGCGGACTTGAGAGGTACAGGACGTCCCAGTCGAGAGCGATGCGAAGCCAGAGCCCCAGATCGATCGCCGGCAGATCGGCTGCCTCGAAGGGAACCGCCGGGAGAACCTGCGTTCGCATCACGACGGTCGGGAAGCACACGCGACACGATCCGAGCATGGACTCCCGGATGAACTCTTCACCCGTCTCGAGGGTGTCGGCCGTCAAGCCCCGGGTCCAGTCCTCGTTCGCGCGGTAGGTCTGGCCTTCGGGTCCGATGACCGAGAATGCCGAATGGACAAATCCCGCGCTCACGTGTTCGTCGAGGGCGTTGACGGCAGCGGCGAGCCCGCCCGGAAGCAGCAGGTCGTCGTCGTTGAGGATGGCGACATACTCGGTATCGACAACTTCGATGCCGGCGTTGAAGTTCCCCAACATGCCGATGTTCTCAGCCTGTCGCGTATACGACAGGCGGGGATCGGCGAAGCTCGCGACAACGTCCGGCGTGTCGTCGGTCGACGCGTCGTCGGACACGTGGAGCACCAGGTGCTCGAACGACTGGTCGAGGACGCTGGCAATCGACTGCTCGAGGAACCTGGCTCGGTTGTACGTCGGGATCAGCACAGTGACGCGTGGGCGGCCGGGTTCACCGCGGTTCGCGGACACCACTCTCTCCCGCACGCCGGCCGGTTCGCTTCTTCGTCGACGCTTGTCGCGCCTCCCGCGTCCCTTGCTCGCCCTTCGTCGCCGCGGAGGTCGTCGACGACGGCGCACGACGCCGGTTCTGAGGCGCGAAGTAGTACTTTTCCGCCGTTCGCTGGAAGCGCTTCAGGCTCACGCGGTTGACCACCACGCCCAGAACGTCGGCTCCCGCCTGATGGAGCTGCGCGAGCGATCGCTCGACGTCGTCGGGGCTCTCCTTCCGAGGATCGACCACAAGGAGGGCGGTTCCCGCCAGCGCAGCGATGAGACTCGTCTCGGCGGCGCCGTTCAACGGCGCGGAGTCGATGACCACAAGCCCGGAGCTCGTGCGTAGCTCGTCTAGCAAGGGCTCGAGCGCAGCCCTCACGATCCCCGCAGGGTGGCGACTCGAGTAGCCGGCCGGAACGAAGCGGAGCGATGGCTGTCCCGCCGGCACGACGACCTCATCCATCTCGTTCGGCTGGATTCCGGGACCGAGGCTCGCGACACCGGGATGGCGTGGTCGGTCGAGCAGCTGGTGCAGCTCGGGCCGGCGAAGGTCAGCGTCGATGACAGTGACCTCGTGGCCGACGGCCGCGAGCGCCCATGCGAGGTTGGCGGCAACCGTTGTCTTCCCGGCACCGACCGAGCTGGATGTCACAAGGAGGACCTGCACATTCTTGGAGACGAGTGCAAGCTCGATGTTCGTGGCAAGTCGGTAGAACGCTTCGACGGCCGCGGGATGATCGTCGTTTCCGAACAGTTCTGCCGATGTTGCAGGCGCACGCTTCGTTCGACGGTAGGACGGGATCACGCCGAGCACCTCTGCTCCGAGCCGCTCGTGGATCTCGTCCGCGGCACCCAGGCGACGGCGGAGACCGTCGGCCCCGAGCGCGGCGAACAGCGCCGCAATGAGTCCGAGAACGAGCGATCCCAGGAGAATGGGGATCCGTACCGGTGCGGACGGCTCCGTCGGTACCTTCGCCCGCTCGAGCACGGTGATTTCAGCAAGGTCAGCGGAGGGGTTCGTCTCGATGAGCTCGGCCGCGAGCGCGTCCGCCGCTGGCGCTACGAAGTCTCGGCTCGTGGATTCGACATCGATTCGCAGAATGCCGCTCCCGGGCTCGGCCTCGGCAGTCACATCGTTGCCGACATCCGCTGCCACCCCAGTCTTCTCGTAGGCAGTGTCGATGAACGTGCTGCTCTCGACCTGCTGCGCCAGTCCGGGCAGGAGGAACTCGACAGCCTGGACAGCGTTGCTGCTCGCGGCTGCATCGGGCTCCGGCTGGACGAAGAGGGTCGCCGTCGCTGTGTAGCGGTTCGCCGGGAGGAACGCGGCAGCTGAACCGGCCAGAACGAAGACTGCAAGGGTCGCGAGCGCAACCTTCCAGTGGCGGCGAACCGTGCGGAGAAGCTCGCCCAGCCTCATGCCCGAATCTCCTCGTCGGCAGTAGCGGTAGCGGGCGTCGAATGTCGCGGTTCGTGCGATGTAGCGGCGGCCCGCAGCATCCCGAGAAGCAGGCCGAGCAGCGTCACCAAGCGGTACTGCTCGAAGAGCGACTCCACCATTCCCTTTCCGAGCAAGCCCACGACGACGGCGACCAACCCGAGCGAGAAGGCAGCGACAAGGTTGTTACTACTGTACCTCCAGGCCTGGATGCCACCGCGGATCGACAGCCACAGTGCAATCACGAACAGGGCGAGGCCGGCGAGGCCGGTCCGGAGCAACAAGTCGCCTCCGATGTTGTGGGTGAGCTGGGACTCCTCGAATACGTTCGGCCCCGGTCGGTAGTAGGTGTAGGTCTTTCCCAAACCCCACCCGAGGATGGGCCGCTGGGCGACCAGAGCCCTGGCCTCTGTCCACTGGTTCGTGCGCGCTTGGGCAGATTGCTGTTTCGCCAACCCCCCGAAGGTCTCCTCGATGTTACCGGCGAGAGGCGTTCGGGGAGCACGCTCCTCGATCGCTGCGGGCACGAGGGCGACCGCGAGGAACAGAGCTCCAGTGGCAAGGGCTACAAGTCCCATCTCAGTCGGCGTTGTGTGCAACCGGCGCCTCGCCGTCGGGCTCAGCGCCGCCGCGATGAGCACGAACACCGAAATCGTGAGGCCGAGCAGCGCTGCACGCTGACCAGCGAAAGCCGCCGTGAGAATCAGCGGCGCAGCCGCGAGCATCAGCCTCAGTCGACCGTCAGCACGGCACGCGCCGAGCGCCAACGCGATCACCGCCAGCGCCACGAACACCGAGGCGGCATCGGATCCCAGCACGCCGAGCTCCGGCACTGACATCCCGGGCGCGGAGAACTCGAACGTCCGGTTGGCCTGGGTAAGAAGGATCATGACGGTGGCGAGGATCGCCGCAGGTGGGATCAGCCGAACGATTCCGTGCTCGTCCACGTAGTCGCGCGCCGGCACTCCTGCAGCGAGGGCGAAACCACCGCCGAGGTAGATGATCGCCTTGGCCTGGAACAGAACGTCAGCCGAGTCGTGTCCCTGAAGAAACCCGACAGTCGCCGACACTGAGAGCCAGACGATGAAGGCGCCCCACCACAGCGCCGGGAGCCCTACATGCGTCGGAGCGCCTCGCACCAGGAGGCGGGCAAGGAGGGCAATCGGTATCAGGATCTCGAACAAGCGGAGGGTCTGGCCCCCGATCGTCGGGTGGAAGATGACTCCCTCGATCAGACTCTGGTTGTGGAAGAGAGTGCTCTCCACGACGACGACGGTCAGGATGACCAGAACGACCGAGATACCGCGACCACTGCGTTCGAGGTGCGCGAACCAGCCGAGCACCGCCGCGCCGATCACGAGCGCCGCAAGAATCCACACAGCGCTCACGTCGCAATCCCATCCAAGAGTGGGCGCAGAGTTCGATCCCAATCGTAGCGACGGGCTACTGCTTCGTGACCTCGCTGCCCCAGCCGGGCTGCGCTGTCAGGGTCGCCGAGGAGGTCTCCGACCGCCCGGGCCAGCGGCTCCCGACCCTCCGCAACGACGACCCCCTCGCCACGGAGATCCTCCAGGCCCTCCGCACCCACGGCGGTGGCGACAACCGGTCTACCGGCGTCGAGCGCCTCCAGAATCTTGAGGCGTGAGCCTCCGCCTGCCCGGAGCGGCGCCACCGCCACTCGAGCCTCGGCCAGGAAAGGCGCCACATCGGAGACAGTACCGGTCACCGTCACACCGGGGCCGCCGAGGTTACGCACCGCCGAGGTTGGATCACGACCGACGAGCATCAACCGTGCCGAGGGCAGGCGCGCTCGAACGAGCGGCCAGACCTCCGACGTGAACCAGACGGCAGCGTCGGCGTTCGGGGGCCAACCCATGGTGGCCACGAACACAACGACCGGTTCCCTCGCGGGAGGAAGCACCGATCCCGGATCCCATCCGTTCGGGCAGACGATGACCTGGCCGTCGTGCCCTGCGAAGCGTCGTCGATCCCGATCGCTCACGACCGCGACGCGATCGAAGTCCCGGCAGGCACGGCGCTCCAGCCCCCGGAGCGCGACCGCCTCAGCCATGATCACCGGCCTGCGAGGCCAGCCGGCGATTCGACCGTAACTAGACGTGAGCTCGGACTCGATGTTGTGAAGATCGAGAACCCGCCGACGCGCCTTGATCCCACGGGCGTACGGCGCCATCTGCAAGTACTCGACCTGGAGCAGGTCGAGCTCCCGGTCCCCGGCGCTACGGACGACGTTCGCCAATCGTCGATCCCAGAAGCGACCCGCCGAGATACTGCCGGTAGCAAACGCTCCCAGCAGGGACCGGCCGACGGTCGGCTCCCAGCGCACCGAACGCACCTCCACACCCAGGTCCTCGACACCCGCGACGTCCGCGCTGCCATCGTCGAAGGCGCACAACGTCACCCTGGCTCGTCGGGCGAGGCGCTCGAGGATCGCGAAGGCGCGCTGCTTCCCCCCGTCGTCGGCGGGTAGCGGAACGAATTTGGTGATCATGACGGCGTTCAGGACCGCAGCACCTTTCGGTAGAGACCAGCAAGAACATCGGCCCGACGCGCGTCGCGGTTGAATCGATCGACCCGCCGGCGAGCATTCGTGGCGAGACGTGCCCGTAGCATCGGGTCACTGATCACGCGGCGCAGAGCCCGCGCCATAGCCTCCGGATCTCCCGGGGACACCAGCAGGCCCGTCTCACCGTCGGTGACGAACTCGGGGATCCCTCCCGAGCGCGTGCCGATGACGGGGATTCCGCACGCCTGTGCCTCGAGAACGGTGAGGCCGAATGGCTCGGCCTTCGAAGCGTTGACGAGAACATCGAGGCTGCGCAGCACCGCCGGGACATCGCGGCGGGGAGGAACGAACCGCACTCTCGGACCGAGCGCTGCTGCAGCCCGCTCCCGGAGTTGTCGACCGAACTCCTGGGACGCACCGTGGACCGCACCGACCACAGCCAATCGCGTGTCGCCGAGGTCGTCGCCGAGGCGTGTCATCGCCTCCACGAGCAGATCGATCCCCTTCTCCGGATCCCAACGCCCGAGGATCCCGACGAGAGGTTCGTCGGCCTCTGCACCCAGTTGGGCGCGCACCTCGGGGTCAGCCGGACCCGGCGTGAAACGATCCGTGTCGACCGTGAGATGGACCACCGAGATCCGCCCACGTACCGTCGGTCCGGCGCATTCGGCCACGGCTTCGCTGCACGCGACCGAGTGCGCGGCCCAGCGCACGGCCAGCCGCAGCAGCCGCCTGCCGAGACCCGGAGCCACCCGGTCGTAGATCTCGAGAACGACGGGGCGCCGTGCCAGCCTCCCCGCCAGCGCCGCACTCCACGTGGGCCCACAGGCTGTTCGACACGATGATGTCCACCGGCCGCGCGAGCTGGGCGATCCGACGAGCCGACTCCAGAACCCTGCAGGCCTCACCGACCATCTCACCGACCGGTGGCCTGCCATCCGAGCCGCCGGATGGGCGGATTCCATGATGATCCGGCAGATCGATGGGTACGTGGGGCAGGCCGAGAGCCGTCCATTGCGACGCCAGCTCTCCGTTCGCCGGCGAAGCAAGAGACAGTTCGATCTGGCGGTCCGCGAGCAGCGGAGCGGAACGCATCAGGCTCTTCTCGGCTCCCCCACGCGTCGCGGGCGTGGCTCACGACCAGAACCTTGATCGCGCGATCCTGTTCGATCATCGATCCACCTTCGGCCACCTGACGACCTGTTCGTTGCGGGCCAATCTCAACCAGCCACCGATCGCTACGGCCTGGAGAAAGAGGATCTCACCGGCGGCCGGGAGCGGGGCGGGCATCGAGCGGTTCGCGGCGGCTCCAGCCAGCGCCAGCGCTCCCACGAGATGCCCACCGAGAAATGCTCGAGCGAGGCGACTCGTCCGGGCTCGGGATCCCGCCACGCCGAGCAACGCGAGATGAGCAGCGGGCCCTCCCGTGTACCGCCAGAGACGATGACCCCAGATCTGGCCGGCGACACCACCCCTGCGCGGCCGAAGTTGAGCACGGCGATCCCACAGCACCCGAAGCGCTCCGGCGACGTTGCGGGTTCGACGCTGCCATTGGAAACGCAGGGAGTCCCCCGGTGGCTCGAAAGCGCGGGCTTCTGGCTCGTAGGCGATCGCTTCTCCACGATCGCAGAGATCGAGTGCGATCCAGAGGTCGTCGATGGCCACGTCGACCGGGATTGGGCGCCAGGCAGCGGAGCGAACGGCAGCGAGCTCGCCGATCAGGCCGATCGTGGTGCCCGTCTCGACCTCGCGCCGCTTGAGCCACGACTCGAAGCTCCAGTAGAGCTGCTCAGCCCCGTCGTCCTCGACCTTCTCCCCGGCTACCGCGCCGACTCCGGGATCTGCGAACCATCGAACGAGCTTGGCAAGGGAACCGGGAGCGAGACGGTTGTTCGCGTCCGTCAACACAACGAGCTCGTGGCTCGCCGCCGCTACTCCTGAGTTCAGAGCCTGCGACTTCCCGAGGCGCTCGGGCCCGGTCAGAGCACACGCCCCCGCCGCCTCGGCAGCAGCTGCTGTCGCCGGATCGCCGTCTGCCACCACCAGGATCTCGAGTTCGCCGCGATAGCCATTCGATCGCAGGTCCTCGACCTTCGCCCCGATCACGCGGGCCTCTCGATATGCGGGCACCACGACACTGAGAGGCGGCCACGAGGTCGGATCGAGCGGCGCCACGACCTCGCGCCGTCGAGCCACGAACCGCAACCACGCCGGATACAGCACGTGGCCCGCCGATGCGGTTACGACGAGCGCTCCGACCGTTGCCCGTGCCCCGAGGCGGCTCATGCGAGAGTCCTCCCCGGGGTCATTTCGCCCTGCCTCGCCGGCGCTCGTCGAGCAGATCGCGGTAGAGCACAAGCGTATCGGCAACCGTCCGAACGCCACGCGGTTCAGGTGGAGGCGGAATCGGATCGGCGCCGAGCGCCGCGGTGAGCGCTGCCGACCACGCATCGGATTCGAGGGGTACGACACGGCCGGCCTGTGTGCGGAGCACCTCGTCCGCCAGTGGCGGTGAGGCAAGAACGGGCGTGCCCATGGCGAGCCCGCGATGGAGGATTCCGGAGTGGCTGCCGTGGGCGTACGGAAGCGCGAGAACATCGGCCGCGGCTGCCCACAGATCCACCTCATCGTCGGCCACGAAACCTCGGCGCACGTCGACCTTCGGCGCAGCGCGGAGGAGTTCGAGCTCGGGAACCGGACCGATCGTCGCCCCGACGACCGCCAGTCGCGCCGCCGGAATCTTCCTCACGACAGCCGGCCAGGCATCGGCGAGCAATGCCAGACCCTTGTAGGAGCGGAGCAAGCCCAACAGCAGGGCGATCGGCTCCGAGCCGAGACCGAGTTGCGACCTCGCCGTCGTGCGAGTCACCCGCGGTCCCCCGAGTCGAAGGTCGACAGGAATCACTCGCACGTCCGTGCCGGGTGCATACTCGTCGACGACACGTCGTTGGTCCTCGCCGTGGATGACCACGGCATCGGCGGAGCGCCAAACCCGCGCCTGTCGCTCGAGATCGTGCGCTCCCGCCTCGTGGGGGACGGGGTCGTGGGCCGTGATCACCACGGGGGCGTGCCGCCGGATGACCCGAACCGCGATCGGGTCGAGGCGCGGCACGATCTCGGACTGGAAGTGCACGATGTCAGGCTCGACCGCTCGCACCCCCTTCCTCAAGGCTCCCAGGGCCCGGGGAACCTCCCCAGGCGCGCGGCGTACAGTCGCCATCGGCCCATCCGCTCGGCCTCCGGTCCCCATAGGTGGTCGGGAAGTGGCGGAGCCCCGCTGGAATTGTCGCCGGGCGCGCTGACGCGTGCGTCAACCCCTGCGCCATCCAAGCCCTCTGCAAGGCGGGCGGTGTACCTCGCTATCCCTCCACGGTCCGAGGAGTCCACGAGCAGAACCCTCATGACTGTTCCTCGCCGTTGCGCCCCACGAATCGACCGACGGAGGTCACCACCGCCAGACCTTGTGCCCGTTCCGTTGCGCTCGCGCTGAATACGAAGTACAGGCCGAAATACACGACCGCACCTGCCACTCCGACAAGCGCAACAGCGGGAATCGTCGTCGGTACGACGATTCCCGCTCCAAGCAGGAAAGCGATCGCGCCTGCCGCAGGAAAAGCAGTCGGCAACAGCGCTCTTCTGAGAAATGCCACGAGGGGCAGTCCGATCGCTCGGCAGGTGAGAACGATGAAGGCGGGGAGCTTGATGAGAGTTGCAGCGACGAGAGTGCCGAGTGCGACTCCCACGAGTCCGATCGCTCGACCCAGTAGCACCGACAGTGCGAGATTGACGATCGCCTCGGCTGTGGCGATGAACGCGGAGGTTCGGGCACGCCCCATCCCGCCGAGCGTCTCGTACGACGTAGCGACCAGTGCCTCGACGCCCATTGCGGCTGCAAGAACGACCAGGACGGCGGCCGCCTGTCCGAAGCCGCTGCCGACCCAGGCCTCCACGGCGGGATAGGCGAGAGCCATCAGAACAAGGGTCGCCGGCATACCGACCAGGAGCGAAGCCCGCGTGCCGTCGACGAGCAGCCTCGCCAGCGCCGGCTTGTCTTCGTCGCGAGACAGTTTCGACGCATGCGGGAAGAACACCTGAGCGAGTGGAACGAGGGCACCTTCCGCGAGCTTGGCGAGCTTCTGACCGACGACGAAGATGGCCACGTCGGACACGCCGAACAGGACACCGACGACGACCAGGTCGATGCGGTCCACGATCGTGCCCGACACGTCGCGGAGCAGGAACCAGCCCGACAAGCCCGCCGTGAGTCGGATTCGGGCACGGTCGATCAGCCGCGGGTTGAGGTGGAGGCCCGGAACCAGGCGACGAAGCATGCGCCACCGCACCCAGTGCATTCCGGAGTGAGATCACGGCCGTCGCGAGTGCCAGCTCGAGCAGTCCCCCACCTGCGAGCACGATAAGAATGCTGCTCACCGACGTGAGCACGACCAGCGCGAGGATCGACAACCCCAGGAGATCGAAACGCTGGTAGCCGCCGAGTGCGCCTCCGAAGGAGTCACCCGGAATCGAGGCTGCGAGCGCGACGCTGAGGATGGCGAAGGTCCAGGTTGTCTCCGAGGTCAGGGCGGCCGGAACGTTGAACCATGACGGCGCGAGGAGCGAGACGACCAGGCCGATACCGAGAGCGACCACGCCGAGGACCGCGAGTACGAAGAAGTTGGTGTTCAACGTCCGGATGACGCCTCGAGGGCGGACACCGGCGTCCTCGGCCACGAGCTTGGTCGTCGCGACGCCGAAGCCGAGTTCGAGCAGTTCGAGATAGCCGACGACGCTGGCGGCGAGAGCCCAGATACCGAATGCGGTCTCGCCGAGGTGGTGCAGCAGCAACGGGGTGAGCACGAGGCTCGCCAGCGCCGCGGCGGCGAAGGCCGCGTAGTTGGCCCCGACGTTGATACCGAACCGATCCGGCAGACCGGTACGTGGGGCCGGCTCGTCTTCGAACGGCGGGATTTCCACGATCAGGTCGATCTTCCAGTTTCCGGCCGGGTCCTCGGTCCTCGAGCGCGCCCTGCCAGAGGATACGAGCGCCCGTCACTTCCGATCGCGCTTTCCATCGGCCGGCTGGAGCTCCCCATGAGCACCAAAGTGGGCCGATACCCTGGCTCAACGGCGACATGGGTTGAGGCACCTCGGTCGGGCTACCCGATGGTGCCATCGGTCACAGGACGTGCGATGACAGTCGACGCGCAAGACCTCGCCCCGTCAGGGCCCGAAGAGTCCCGATCCCGGCCACCGCTCCTCGGCACGCCCCGACGACGCGCCGCCTACGTGTCGGTTGTCACCCTCTGCGCTGCACTGATCACGCTGCCCTTCACGGGCGGGCGGAGCCTGTGGCAGGACGAGAGCGTGAGCGTGATGCTGGCACGCCTGGACTGGGCCTCGTTCACCGACATCGTCACTGCGCGCGAAGGCAACATGGGCCTGCATTCACTGTTGCTGCGCGGCTGGGTGAGTCTCGGCTCCGATGAGGTCACGGTCCGAGTGTTGTCCGTGCTCCTGGCGCTCGCTGCCGTACCCGTCTTCTATCTACTCGTCGTCCGCCTTTTCGGGACACGCACCGCTCTTCTTGCGACCCCGTTGCTCGTCGTGAACGGCATGTTCGTTCAGTACGCGCAGGAAGCTCGCGGCTACTCACTCCTTCTGCTCGTTGTGACATCGTCGTCGTATCTGTTCGTGCGAGGTGTCGAACAGCCGACGCGCGCGGTCTGGCTGGGATACGCGGTCGCCGCTGCCTTGGGGTTGTATGCGCACTACCTGGGGGCTCTTGTACCTGTGGCGCACGCCGCCTCTCTCCTCTTTCTCCCGCGAGCTCGGATCCCGTGGCACCGGCTGGCGGAGGCCGCCGCGCTTCTCCTGGTACTGGTGACTCCCCTGGTCGTGCTGGTCACCGGGGCGCAGAGCGCCGGTCTGGAATGGGCCGCCGAGTCGGCCGCCGGCCGTGCCGTCGAGGGAGTACGCGACCTGTTGCCTCGGTCAGTCGGTGCCGTGCTCGCGGTGGCTGCCATTGTCTTCGTCGGCGTCGTCGTTGCCCGACTTCGCCGTCAGGACCGCATCGGTACCTCAATGTCGAGCTGGAAGCTGGCCTTCGTCGTCTCCTGGCTCGTCGTGCCGATACTGCTCATCGGGTTTGTTTCCTACCTGTACAAGCCGCTCCTCGTGGTCCGGTACTTCATCATTGTCCTGCCTCCCCTCGTTGCGCTCGTCGCGTGGGCCGTGACGCGGCTGCGACGACGAGCCTTCGTGTTGGCCGTGACCACCGTGCTCGTGATCTCGGCCGGCACAGCGGCGGTGTGGTATCGGAATCCTGAGGTCGAGGACTGGCGGGGAGTGACCAGCTATCTCGCCGACGAGGCTCGCCCCGGCGACGGAGTCCTCCTGACGCCACCCTTCGTGCGAGTGCCGTTCGAGTACTCGCTCGAGCCCTCGACGGCCGAGCTCGTCGAACCGGTGTTCCCATCCCACGACTGGGGCGTAGACCCCGAGCGAGCCATCGGCTTCGTCCCCATCGAGGCAAGCCAAGTGAGCCCAGCAGCGGAGCCCTTCGACCGGGTCTGGCTCGTGGCACGATCGGCACTCGCCGACGACGAGCAGAGGGCTGCTCGGGAAGGGCTCTCGGATGACTTCGTGCCGGTTGACGAGCGGACGTTCTCCGGCGTCGATGTCACTCTCTATGAGCGGGTTTCGGCCGACGGGTCGTGACGCGCGGCATTCACCGCAGGATCTCGTCGTAGAGCGCTTCGAATTCCGCCGTCGTCGTCTCCATGGAGAAGCGCTCGAGGGCGAACCGCCGACCGGCTTCTCCCATCTTCTTCCGACGGGATGGGTCCGACAGGAGGCCACGAACCACTTCCGCGAGTGCACGAGGTTGCTCGGGAGCTATGAACACTCCGGTCTCGCCGTCGCGCACCGCCTCGTCGACGCTACCGACCCGAGTCGTCACGATCGGGAGGCCGGCGAGCATCGCCTGGACGATCGCCAGAGGAAGGATCTCGAACCGGGAGGGAAGCACGAAGACATCGAACGTCGTCAGCCAGTCGCGCGGCTGCGAGGGCCAGTCGACGATCTCGAAGCGGTCGGCGACGCCGAGCTCGCCGGCGAGCGCGTCCAACCGAGCTCGTTCGGGTCCCTCACCCACGACAACTGCTGTGACTCCCGGCAGGTCCACGAGTGCCCGGACGAGCACGTCGAAACCCTTCTGCTCGTCGAGCCGACCGAGTGCACCGATGACGGGTCCGTCACCGGGTCGCGGCAGGACGTCGAGTTCGATGTCGGGTACGCCATTGTAGATCGTCTCAACCGAACCGACCTGAAGGCCGATGAACTCCTCCACGGCTCGCGCCGAACGCTCCCCGACGGCGACGTGCGCGTCGACACGCTCGAAAATCCGTCGACAGAGGAGACGCTGGAGCCGACTCGACGACGGGACCGCGAGATGCTCGACCGCCACGATCGCGGCGCCGGGCGTCCTGAGAGCAGCAAGGAGTCCGTACTGGCAAGACCACGGATGTCGGAGGTTGGCGTGGAAGACGTCCGGTCGCATCGATCGGATGACGCGCATGTGCTCGAGGATCGGACCGACATCGCGCTTGTTCCGAACGGGTCGAACGGTGACCGTGCGCGCGCTGGGGCGCGGAGCCGCGATGCTCTCTACGGTCTCCCTGTCAACGCCGACGACGGAAACGTCGAACCTGGCGTCGAGCGCGGCGATCCTGTCGCGCAGGCTGGCTTCGGCACCGCCGATCTTGGATGAGTCGCTGTAGGCGATGAGCCCGACGCGTTCTCCGCCGACGCGCTCAGTGCTTCGGCGCACCGGACGACTGCCGACGAGCGAACGGGAGCGCCAGTCGAGTCACCGCGGCGACGCTAGCACTCGGCGAGTCGCGCTCCGGTTGTTCGCGCCGCGCGAGACTGCCGCGGTGAACCGCGTCGACGTTGTGATTGTGGGAGGAGGGATCGTCGGGCTCGCAACAGCCGACGCGCTCCTCCGCTCCCGACCCGAGCTCCGACTCGTGCTGCTCGAAAAGGAGGATGAACTGGCTCTGCACCAGAGCGGCCGGAACTCGGGAGTGATCCACTCGGGGATCTACTACCGACCGGGGTCACCGGCGGCGCAGCTGGCCGTGGAAGGTCGGATCTCGCTCACGAGATTCTGCACCGAGCGTGGCGTGCCGTTCGAGATGACGGGCAAGGTCATCGTCGCGACCGACGACGCCGAGCGGGAGCGCCTACCCGGGCTTCTCGCGAGGGGCCGTGAGAATGGCGTGCGCGTCGAGGCGATCGGCCCCGCGCGACTGCGCGAGCTCGAGCCCCACAGTCGCGGAGCTGCCGCTCTCCATGTGCTCGACACCGGAATCGTCGACTTTCGCCGCGTCTGCGACGCGCTCGCCGACCAGCTGTGCCAAGCGGGCGCCGAGATACGGCGTGGCTGGCAGGTCAAGGAGCTCGTCGAGCGTTCCGACGCCGTTGTCGTCACGTCGGGACACGACTCATTGGAGTCCGAGATCGCCGTCAACTGCTCGGGGCTCTTCTCGGACCGGCTCGCCTCCTCGTCGACGAACAGCGAGCCTGCCGTACGGATCGTCCCCTTCCGGGGAGAGTTCCACGATCTGGCCGCCGCGCGGCGCCACGTCGTGCGGAACATGATCTACCCGCTGGCGAACCCGGAGTTCCCGTTCCTCGGTGTACACCTCACTCGCGGCATAGACGGCCGCGTGCGCGCCGGCCCTAACGCCGTGCTGGCTCTCGCACGCGAGGGTTACTCGTGGTCGATCGTCGACCCGGGCGAGGTACGCGAGCTGCTCCGATTTCCCGGATTCCGCAAGCTGGCGCGCCGCTACTGGCGCATCGGGCTCGAGGAGATGGTCCGATCCGTGAGCACCCACGCCCTCGCTCGAGCTCTCCGAGCGCTCGTTCCCGAGATCCAGGCCCGCGATCTGACGCGCTCCCCGGCGGGTGTCCGTGCGCAGGCGCTGAGCGCCGACGGCACTCTGCTCGACAACTTCGTGATCAGAGAGACGAACCGGATCGTTCACGTGCTGAACGCCCAGTCTCCCGCTGCCACCGCGTCACTCGAGATCGGGCGCCACATAGCGGAACGGTTGATCCACCACCTGGATTGAGGTGAGCGAGCCGATCGTAGGGTCCGCCGGCTCGACGAGAACCCTCGGCTCGGAACTCCGGACAGACCTTGTCTCCTGGAGTGCTCTCATCCTCCGCTCAAGTGCGGAGCGTGAGATGCCGACCACTGTACGTGCCAGACCTACTCGGTCCGAGCGCCGTTCAGTCGTCAACCGGTATGGGAGTGCCTCCGAATGTCAGACCTCGTCGAGTCACTCGAACCTTCCCCCTCCAAAGCCCGTCGCCGTTACGCTCCGCTCATGCTGGCTTTGGCCATGGCCCTGCTCATCAGCGCCTGTATTCCAGCGTCGGCGGGGGCTCCGAATGGCCATGGCGGGGGCCGCCACAAGAAGAACCCGCCTCCGCCACAGGAGGAGGCTCCGGACCCGCCGAACAACCCTCCCGCCGACCCCGGTGACCCGGCCGACCCTCTTTCTGCTGATCTCGGTGTCTACAGGGGTGCCGCCAACACCGGCGGGGTGGACAACTACGGGAACTGGCTGGGCACATCCGTCGACGTGGCCGAGGACTTCTTCGCCGGCACCAACTGGAGCACGATCGAGTCCCCGGGCTGGTGGGTCTCCAGCTGGGAAGGGACCGGGTACCGGATGTCGTACGGCGTTCCCATCATTCCTGACACAGGCGGGTCGCTGGCCACCGGCGCGTCGGGGGCCTACAACGATCACTTCAGAAGGCTCGCGGAGCTTCTCGTGTCGGGAGGCCAGAGCGACGCCATCCTGCGCCTGGGATGGGAATTCAACGGGAACTGGTACCGATGGCGGGCGAAGGCCGATCCCGTTGGGTTCATCGGCTACTGGCGCCAGATCGTCAACACGATGCGCAGCGTTCCTGGAGCAGACTTCGCCTTCGATTGGAACCCGACGCTCGGACTCAACGACTGGGAAGGCGGCACGCCCTTCTACGCCGAGGACGCCTACCCCGGTGACGAGTACGTCGACTACGTCGGCGTCGACGTCTACGACCAGTCGTGGGCTTCGGGCTACCAGGATCCCGCCGTTCGCTGGAACGAGATCTACCACGGAGAACGAGGCTTGGTGTTCTGGCGAAACTTCGCGCAGAACCACGGCAAGCCATTGAGCATCCCGGAATGGGGTGTGTCGGAACGAGATGACGGCCACGGGGGCGGCGACGCACCGTCCTTCATCCAGAACATGCGCGACTTCATCGCTTCATCGAACGTCGAATACCACGTGTACTTCGAGTTCGACCACACCGATGGTGCGCACATGTTGTCCGACGGGCAGTTCCCCCAGTCGGCGGCCCTGTACCGCGAACTCGTCGGATCAGGCTGACTCGTCGGATCCGACGAACGGGGACCGTCCGGCCGTCGACGAACAGCGGCACCCACCAGCCACTGCCGTGGACGCCTACTCCTCGGAGTGCACGCCCCGGCCGTTCAGAACCTCGGCGCCCGTGCGGGCGAGTATGACAGCGTCGCGCCACGGCGACCAGTGCTCGATGTACTGGTTGTCGAAGCGCACCCGCTCCTCGATGGAGGTGTCGCCCCGCAGACCGTGAACCTGTGCCCAGCCCGTCATCCCGACGGGGAGACGGTGCCGGTCGACGTAGCCCTCGATCGAGTCGTCGAACTCGGACACGAAGTGCGGTCGCTCGGGACGCGCTCCGACGAGCGACATGTCGCCCCGCAACACGTTCCAGAACTGCGGAAGCTCATCGAGGCTCGTACGGCGCAGGAAGCCGCCGACTCGCGTGACCCGGTGGTCGTCGGGCACCCACTCGGTGTCAGAGTCGTCGCTGACCCGAAGGGTCCGGAACTTGAGAAGCTCGAACTCATGGCCGTGCTGACCGACACGCCTCTGGCGGAAGAGGACCGGGCCGGAACTCGTCAGTCGGACAGCGAGAGCCAGGAGCCCCAACAGCGGAGACAGCAGCGTCAGCGCCACACCCGAGACGAGCACGTCCGTGGAGCGCTTGGCCCCCCACGCTCCCGTTCGCAGCGCCGCGCGGCGTACCCGGTAGAGAGGGATACCCCAGACGTCGTCGGTGTCGGGGCCCTCAGGAGCCACTCCGACGTCGAAGAACCGCGGGACAACGTAGAGCTCCACGTTGTACTGCGACGCCATTCGCATCACGCTGACGAGATCAGCCTCGCGGGTCGGACCGAAAGCCACCACGATGGCCTGCACGTCGATGGTCTTCAGCACAGTCTCGAGCTCGGTGATGTCGCCCAGCAGGGGTGCGGGCAGGTCGACGTCGTCGACCTGGTCGAGGAATCCAAGTGGGGCGAGTCCGTACTCGGGGTGTGCCTGGAGCAGCTCGACCAGCTCGGTGCCGACGTTGCCGGCACCCAGCACGACGGCGTTGACCGCCACGGCGCCGCGGCGCCGGGCACGCCGGATCAGTGCGTAGCTGACGATGCGCACGGAGACGACGGTCCCGATGGCGATCAAGGGCGCCCACAGGACGCTCGTCGCCACCGAGGTGGTCAGTGCGAGGGGACCGGCGAGCAGCAGGGGTACGGCCAGGCGTCCGGCGAGCCGGGGAGCCTCGTCGAGCGCGCGCAGCGTGATGCGCCGCCGGTACTCACCGCTGAGCGCGAGGACGGCGAGCGCCGCAAAGACGTACACCGCACCCACCAGGTTCCAGGCCCCCGTGATGGCCAGAGCTCCGGCGAGCGCCACGGCGTCGCCGGCCATGAGGAAAGCAACGAACCGCCACGTCGGCGTGCTGCGTCGCGCCGGTGCGGCACGCAGCCAGCGACGGCGCGTCGTAGAAGCAACGCCGTTCCGCTGTGCGGTGACGTCGCCCTGCGGCGGGGTGGTGAAAGGTGCCTCGATGGCCATGGTGTCGGCGCCCCCGAACCCGGTCTTGAGCGAGTTCGGAAACGATCCCTCAGGCCAGGGAGTCGGAACGACGCCGACGGGTGACGACGAGGACGGCTCCGGCGACCACGAGGCCGACACCGATTGCCGCGAGAACAGCTGCGTCGCCACCGGTGAACGGCAGCGTGTTGCTCGACACCTGCTCTCCTGCGACCTCGGTACCGGTATCGTTCACGACGCTCGTGTCGGCGACGTCGGACGTGGGCGGATCGGTCGGGTTCGTCGTGTAGGGGTCGTCGGCTTCCTGCGCTCCGGCCGCGAGGGGCAGGGCCACGAGGGTGACGAGGACGGCGAGGAGAAACGCCAGAGACGCACGCTTGGCCGTGGTGTTGATCATGGGGGAGCCTCCCTGGCTCGGAAAACAGAAATAGGGCCGAAAGACCCTGGCTGGCCCTCTGTGACCACTCAGAGTAGCAATCCCCGGCAGCGCGTGCAAGTCAGGAGTGTACTCATTGTTTCCCATGTCGCCCGTAGGCGGGAGGATCCGAGAAGACGGAAGTTCCTGAGAAAAAGTCGGTCTTGCACCCCACCTTGTTACCAGACCACCCGTCGTGGGGTGGTGTCGGTCCACACGTCGCCTTCGGCAGACCAGGACACGCCGGGAACCCGCGAAGAGGACTCGACGGTGATCTCATCCACGCCTTCGGGGAGCAGGAAGGTCACCACCGCCTCGAGAGTCCCCCCGCGCGGGACCTCGATCTCGCCCGCGATGACCTGCGCCGCACCGTCGGAGCCGATGGCGGCGATCCTCCCCGTGCCCTCCAGAGCCACATCCGAAGCCGTGCCCGGCACGTCCACCGAGAGGAGCCCACGGTAGGAGCCCTCCTCGAGGTTGGTGCGGGGATGGGGCCCGGCGATGTAGGGCGGCTCCCCCGCGGGAGTGTCATTGGCCAAGGTGATCCGGAGCGTGGCCTCGGACCCCTCGTCCACAGCGCGGATCGTCAGATCCGACTGGACGTCCAGGAACTGATCGAGCTTGTTCGCTCCGCGGTTCAGCACCGAGACCATCACGGAATCGGCGTCGAGCTCGCCGTCGATCCTGGCTGCCTCCCAGCCTGCCTGCTCATCGGGCTGTTCGGACCAGGCCAGGATGTGGCGGCCTTCGGCGGCGTCGATGAGAGTCTCGGCCAGTGTGGCAGTGTCGTAATCGCCTTCGTCGAGCGCGTCCACGACGGCGCCAGCGATGTCGCCCAGGCGCTCTCGACGCGCTGACTGCTCGGGGTCGTCATAGGAAACATCGGCATACTGGTCGTGGAAGAGGAAGGCGAGAACGTTGTCTTCGTCGATCACCTCGCCGTCGACCTCGACCGGGCCCGTTGCTGCCAGCAGCGCCTGGAGTCCCACGGGATCCACGGCCAGAACTCCGTCGACCTGTTGACCCGTCGCCGCCGTCCACATCCGAGCAGTGAGCGGGCCCGTCATGTCGAAGTTCGGCGTCGTGGCGAGGTTGCGCCACTCCTCGTTCGGTGAGAGAAAGCCCCACCGCTTCGCCAGGTCGCTCTCGGGATCCAGCGGGACAGCACCTGGCGGAAGCCGCAGGTCGGCTGTCGACACCAGATCGCCGACCTCGATCGTGCCATCTACCGCCACGAGGGGGCCGGCGGACAGCAACATCCCGGAGCCTCCGCGCATCTCGGCGTTGTTGGCAGCAACGAGGACGTATCGCGTCGGCCCTTCGAAGAGACCGGCCAACGCGTCGGCCACGAGCGTCACCTTGCCCAGGGACTCCTCCGCGTCCGCAAGCTCGGCGGCGAACTCGTTGCGAGCATCGGCCAACGGTCCCACGAGGGCCTCGGTGGGACCGAGATCTGCCGCTGCGACCTCGGCCCGAGCGGTGTCCGCAGTCAGAGCGAGATTCCGCATTGCGCCGACACGTTCGGCGGCGGTGGGGTCCTTGTCGAGCTCCGCCTGCGCCTCCTCGATAGCGACGGTGCCGGCAGCCACAACACCGGCGGCGGCACCCGACATGGCGTCGACCGAGCGGATCTGGCGTCCGACGACCGGAAGGGCACGCAACGGCGTGACCAGGGGTCCGCGGACCTTGCTGCGCGCGTCCTGGAAGGCCTCTTCCGCCTCGGCCAGCGTTTCGAGACCTGTGCCCTCGATCAGGTCGGACGGCGAGAGTTCGTCACGCGCCGATTCGAGAGCGTCCACACCGCTCGACACGTCGGACCGCGCGGCGAAGAGCGTGGCGGTGGTGGCGATCAGCCACACCACGACGAACAGCCCCACACCGAGCACGACCCACAGCCAACGACGGCGCCTTCGGGGCACGGGACGGCGGGGGTGGGGACGACTCCGGCATCGGCTCATCGTAGGAGAGGCGCAACCCGTTTCCGTGACAGACACGGAGGTGCCGAAGGGCACGCGTACGCTCACCTCATGGGTGCGGCGCCGAAAGCGGACATCGAGGATCTGCCGCGGATCACACCGGGAATCCTGCGGAACGTGGAGTCGATGTGCCCGCTGCGCGTCCGGTTCGACCACAGCGGAGCCCGCTCCAACACCGGCGCGAACCTGCGCTACCGGGTCAAGACACACGTGCTCGCCCAGGCCCGGGTCGCCCATGCCGAGTTGCGGGTCGCCGAACTCAGCCACTTCGAAGCCCTACCGAGCCTTGTTCCGGAGGAGGGCGCGGGTTTCGACGCCGCGGTCTCCGCCTACGTCGACGTGTTCGCCGACGACCCGGCGCGCACGCTGGATCTCGACGAGTGGGAAACGATCGACGTGGAGCGCGGTGTCCGCCTCGTGGCGGGCGTGGACCTGTTCGTCGAAGACGCCTCCGCACACGCGGAGTTGCGGTTCCTGGATCTCGATGGCTGGCCGGCACCCGCGGATCCGCTCGAGGACCCCGGGATCCTCTTCGCCGTCGCCCGCGTCGCCGAGCAGGTCAGAGACGGCCCTCTGCGTCTCCGCGGCGCGAACCTGCGCGACGGGACTCTGACCTTCGACGAACAGATCCACCCCGAAGCGGAGCGCGACCGTCTCGACACGTGGCTCGACGATCGGCTGCGCGTCGTACGCGAGATCGCGAACGACGGTCGACCCCGCAAGAGCATGGAATGCGGCCGGTGTCGATACGTCTCGCGCTGCAAGGCGCACCGGTGACCCGCGAACGCCTCCTCCCCCGACATCGTTCCGCTCAGCCCGACGGCGCGGGGCACCTGGGACGTCTGCCGGCGCAAGTTCCTCCTGAGCCATCTCCTGGGCCTTCCCGGCTCCGACGACGACAGCGACAGCGCGAAGCTCGGTCTCCTCACCCACCACGTGCTGCGCCTGGTCCACGAGAAGGGAAGCTGTCGTGACGATGCCCACGTCGCTTCCGTGATCGACGGCTACGACGACTCCACGGTCCGCCGGCTGCGCGCCTTCGTGGAGCGCCATGTCCCGCGCTGTCCACCCGATGTCGACCGCGGCGCTCACGAGGTGGAGGTCGCCCGTTTCCACCGCGCTCCTCCCCCCATGTTCATGGCCATCGCCCGCATCGACGCCGTGTGGGTCCATGACGGTCTCCTCGACGCCCGCGACTACAAGACCGGCGCACCGTTCGTCGAGGAGGTCCGCGAGGACGCCGGCGCGCGACTCCAGGCCTGGATCCTGGCCCGCTACGCCTCGACGCGCGGGCTGACGCTGCGACTCCGCTACGAGTGCCTCGCCGCAGGTGTCGCCGACGACCCGGATCCCTTCGAGCCCGACGCCGAGGATCTCGAAGCGATCACTGAGGAGATCCGGACCGTCGTCGAAGCCATGTGGATCGAAGAGCGCGACGGCGACTGGCGAGGCGTGGCGGACGCGGAGGTGTGCGGGTGGTGCTCCTACCGGTCGACGTGCCGTGATTCCGCGGCCGTCCCCGCGGACCCGGGGACCGACGCCGGAGACTGATTCAGCCGACCGAAGCAGCCGCGCCGTCGGGGGCAGACAAGCGCGCGGCGGCACGGCGACGGGTCTCCGGGGTCGGCGGACCGGTGAACGTCCGGAAATCGCGGGTCAGCTGGACGACGAAGCAGAACTCGACGAGCCGGTCGTAGACGTCCGGAGCCAGGTCGACAGCGCGACAACCCACGAGCGGGTCGGTCGATTCCTTCGTTTCCTGCGGGTGGCCATCGGGCTCGCGTACGGACATCACCACGCCGGGAACGTCGACCTCGTGGAGGTTCCCGTCGGATCCGGGCAGGCGGAGGTGCAGGGTCATTCGGTCTCCCGGGCTCACCGCGCGCAATCCTTCGAGCGCGAAGCCCTGGGGTGTGAGATCGACGACGCGCACGACCGAACCGTCAACGGTCCCGGCCAGCTCGGTGTGGAAACGGAAGTGGGTCCGGAGCTGACGGCGTCGGACGAGCGGGACGAGGGTGGCTCCGAGGAAAGCGAGCTCGTAGGCGCCGATGACCAGGGCGGCAGCGAGCGCGAGCCCCGTCAGGGACGGCAGCACCGACGGGCCGAGCCACGTGACCATCCGCAGCACCCACGCGCCCAGCAACACGACGGCGACGATCGTGACCAACAGCAACGCCCGCAGCACGTCGACCCCGCCGCGATCCACACCCTCCTTCGGCGTCACCCTGAACGCGGGGCTCGTGCGGCTGACGATGCTGAGCAGCGACCGCGTGTAGATCCCCATCGTCAGCAGCCCGTACCGGGTCGAGTCGGTGGGCCCGAGCGACCCTCTCGCCAGCAACCCCGTCGCTGCGAACGCCAGGAGCGACCACGGGAGCCAGAAGAGGGCGAGTCCGGCGATCGTGGCGTGGAGCGGAAGACGCCCGAGAAGGAGCGTCGCGATCAGCACACTCAACAGTGTGAGACGCTGGATTCCGCTGAAGTAGTTGAGCAGTGACGCCGTGTAGCTGATCCGCTGCTTGATGCTCAATCCGGGGCACGTGAGCGGGTTCTCCTTCGTGCGGAACACCCGCAGGTTTCCGCGGGCCCAGCGATCGCGTTGGAGCAGGAAACCGGCCAGGTCGTGCGGGGCGAGACCCTGCACGAGTGTCTCGTGGTGGTACCGGGTCCGCCATCCCCGCGACTGCATGGCGAGGGTCGTGTGGAAGTCCTCGGCCACGGTCTCCACCTGGACCCCGCCGACCTCCTCGAGCGCCTCCCGTCGGATCACCGTGGCCGACCCGCACCAGAACGCGGCGTTGTGACGGTCCTTGCCCGGTGCGATCACGTCGTAGAAGAGAGACTGCTCGTGGCGGGTTTCGGTCGTGTGCTGCATCGAATCACGGTTGTAGAAATCGTGGGGCGTCTGCACGAGCGCCAGTCCGGGGTCGTCGAAGTAGCCGAGCGTGGCGTCGAGGAAGTCGGGCAGCGGCACGTGGTCGGCGTCGAGCATCGCGACCAGCTCGCCGCTCGTACGGCTGAGAGCGGCGTTGATGTTCCCCGCCTTGGCGTGTTCGTTGTCGGGACGGGTGAGGTATCGGGCGCCGAGGCGGTCGGCGAGCTTCTCCATCTCCGGTCGCCCACCGTCGTCGAGCAGATACGTCGTGTGCGGCTGTGTGAGTGCCTGGCATCCGGTGAGGGTGGCGTGGACGACCTCGACGGGTTCGTCGTAGGTGCACACGAAGACGTCGACCGACCGTTCCGTCGTGATCGGCGGCCGCCGAGTCCGCGGAACGCGCCACGCGAGGAATGCGTAGAGCGAGAGGCTGATCCACCCGAACGCCTCCGCCACGAAGAGCGGCCAGTAGAGAGCCGGGGACTGACCGTGACGCGTCCACCCGATACGCCAGACGAGGTACGCGCCGCCCCATGTCAGCGCGGCGACGGCCACGATCCGGACGATGTTCGGATGCCGTGCCGACCACGCCACCGGCGTGCGTCCGCGGCACGCGGGATCTTCGCCTACCTCCATGAATGGGTTGTCGGTCGTTGTGGGTGCCCGGTTGAGCATTCGGTTGAGCAATCGTGACGACCCAACGACCGTTAGCCTGCCCAGATGCCCGACCCGCGCACCCCCCGTCATCGTCGGCGTCGGCCAGGTGTCCCAACACGAGGACGATCCCGCGGCGGCTCGCGAACCACTCGCTCTTCTGGAACGCGCTGCTGTGGAGGCGGCAAGCGACTCGGGTGCAGGCCATGTGCTCCTCGAACGTGCCGACACCGTGGCGATTGTCGAGATCGTGACCTGGCACTACCCCGACGCCGGGGCGTCTCTCGCCCGCCGTTTGGGAATCGAGCCCCACACGACCGTCGTCACGACCACCGGCGGTAACTCGCCACAGATGCTTCTCAACGAGCTGTGCGACCGCGTCGTCTCGGGCGACACCGACGTGGCGCTGATGGGTGGCGCCGAGTGCATGCGGACCCGCCGACGCGCCCGACAGGAGCCCAGGACGTGGCTGGAGTGGACGAAGGACACCGATCCGCCGTGTGGCGACGTGATCGGGGTGGATCGCGACGGCGCCTCCGACGCCGAGCAGGCGGCCGGGCTGAACCGGCCCCTCGTCGTCTACCCGCTGTTCGACACGGCCCAACGACACGCGGCAGGCCGCAGCGTCGACGAGCACCGCGTGGCGACAGGCGCCCTGTACGCGGGCTTCTCCGACGTGGCCGCCTCGAACCCCCACGCCTGGAGCCAGGTGGCGTTCACACCCGACGACATCGCCACTCCCGGCGACGACAACCGGATGATCGTCGCTCCCTACCCGTTGCGTATGTGCGCCAACGAGGCGGTCGACATGGCCGCTGCTCTCATCGTCTGCTCGTACGAGGTGGCGGTCGCGGCCGGGATCGCCGCCGACCGGATGGTGTTCCCGCTGTCGGGCTCCGACGGAACAGACGTCTGGAACGTCACCGAACGTCCCTCGTTGGCCGTGTCGCCGGGTCTCGCAGCCACAGCTCACGCGGCGCTCGGAGCCCTCGGAATCGACGCTGGCGCCGTGAGCCGCTTCGACCTCTACTCGTGTTTCCCGTCAGCCGTGCACGCGGCGATGGACGCACTCGCTCTGGGCGGGCCCGCCGGGGGTGACGGGCGTCCCCTGACGGTCACCGGCGGACTGTCGTTCGCGGGTGGGCCCATGAGCAACTACGTGACACACTCGATCGCGTCGATGGTGGACGCCTGCCGGCAAGACCCCGGCTCGATCGGTATGACGACCGCGCTCGGTTGGTATCTCACCAAACATGCGGCGGGTCTGTACTCCTCGGCACCACCCACGGGAGGGTGGCGGAGGACGTCGGCCGACGACGGTCATCTCGCGCGCACCCGGGCGTTCGTGCCACCCGACGACCTCGATGGTGCCGCTGAACTCACGATCGAGGCGACTGCCGTCGTGATGACCCGCGACGGTTCGCCCGAGCACGCCCTGGTCAGCGCACTGACCGATGGCGGAGTTCGCACCGTCGCTCGAACTGAGCGCGCCGACACGTGTACGTCGATGGTCGACGAGACATGGGAAGGTCGACGTATCCGGGTCTGCGATCTCCGTTGACCCCTCGCTACGCTCGACCGGTGGCCGACAGCGGACGTTTCAAAGCGATGGCACGCGGTTTCACACGCCGGTGTGCCCGGTGCGGAAGCGGCCATCTCTTCGTTCGCTGGTTCACGATGGTCGAGGACTGCCCGGGCTGCGACCTCCACTTCGAGCGCGAGCACGGCTACTTCGCGGGCGCGCTGGCCATCAACATCATGGCGGCGATCATCGTCTTCGCCGTCGCCTTCCTCGGAGGCCTACTCCTCTTGTGGCCCGACGTCCCCGTCGCGGGCTTCATGGTGGCGATGATCGTCCTCATGACGGCGTTCCCGATCGGCTTCTATCCGTTCAGCAAGACGATCTGGGTGGCTGTCGACCGGGCATTCCTGCAGCGGCTGGACAGCACGGAGACTCTCGACGAGCAGGTGGGTCGCCGATCAGCGGCGACTCCCGTTACTCCTCCTGGTCCTCCTCGGAGTCGGGCGTCAGGTCCATCGTCAGAGTGAGCACGCCGTCGGAGAAGGCCCACCGGGCGTCGGCCAGCATGGCGAAGTCCTGGAAGTCGAGCTGTGCCTGTTCCACGAACTGCTGACGCTCCGGGCCGGTGACCGGCGGAAGCGGACGGTCGCGCACCGCCTGCGCTCGTTCGCCGAAGCGGGCCAGCATGGCGTCGACGTCGAGCTCGTCCGACATTCGATGTCTCCCCGGCGGTCGCGGTCTGTCTGCGGATTGTACGCGGACTTCAGGACTTGTTGTGGGTGACGAGGACGCGGTCATGCCCTACCAGATCGTGACGGACCTCGGCGTCGTAGCCTGCGTCGCGGGCGATGGCCACCGCGCGCCCGCCCTGGTCGGCTCCGATCTCCACGACGAGCACCCCACCGGGCGCCAGCCACTCCCGGCCGTCCGCGACGAGCCGTTCCACGTCGTCGAGCCCTGACTCCCCGCTCACGAGCGCACGGGCGGGTTCGTGATCACGCACCTCGGCGGGAAGCGACTCCCAGGCCCGTCGCGCCACGTACGGGGGGTTCGATACGACGAGGCGCAGTGTGCCCCGCAGCGTGTCGGGCAGTGCAGTGAACCAGTCGCCCTGCGCAAGCCGCACACGGGCGCCGAGCGCGCCTGATCCGGCCACGTTCGCCCGCGCCACGGCCAGGGCGTCCGCGTCGACGTCTGTGGCCCAGATCTCGGCATCGGGGAGCTCCGCGACCAGGGCGAGCGCGATCGCACCCGAGCCTGTCCCGAGATCGGCGACCGGATACCGGCTCGACGACCCGGTCCACGGATCTGACGCACCTCGACGCTCACCGCGCCTCGCGAGTTCCTCGAGCGCGATCTCCACCACGAGTTCGGTCTCGGGGCGTGGGATGAGCACCCGGTGGTCGACGAAGAGGTCGAGGCCGCGGAACGACCACGACCCGAGCACGTACTGGATCGGCTCTCCCCCGAGACGCCGCTCGACCATCTCGGCGATACGTCGTTCCTCCTGATGCGTCGCCGGTTCCCGGCCGGCCGCGATGAGCTCCGCCCCTTCGAGGCCCGACGCCTCCTCGAGCATCCACCGTGCCTCGTCGTCAGCCGCGGCGATCCCGGCGTCGGCCAGCCGCGCCTCAACAGCACGCTTCAACCCGTTCCTCGTCGGACGTCCTTCGCCCGCTCCGCCGTCGGCCACCGACGGTCAGGCTCCGCCGGCGATGGCGTCGCTGCGTTCCTGTTCGGCGAGCGCCGCCACGATCTCGTCGAGGTCGCCTTCGAGAACCCGGTCGAGCTTGTGGACCGTGACACCCACACGGTGGTCGGTGACCCGGTTCTCCTTGAAGTTGTAGGTCCGGATCTTCTCACCGCGCCCTCCGCCTCCCACCTGGTCGCGCCGTGCTTCGGCGAGCTCCGCCTCCTGCCGTTCCCGCTCAGCTGCCAGGAGGCGCGCCCTCAGGATCCGCATCGCCTTGTCCTTGTTCTGGAGCTGACTCTTCTCGTCCTGGCAGCTGACGACCACGCCCGTCGGCTTGTGCGTGACGCGGACCGCCGAGTCGGTGGTGTTCACCGACTGCCCGCCGGGGCCGCTACTGCGGAACACGTCGATCTCCAGGTCGTTCGGGTCGATCGTGACGTCCACCTCTTCGGCTTCGGGAAGAACCGCCACTGTGGCCGCGCTCGTGTGGATCCTGCCCTGGCTCTCGGTCTCGGGAACACGCTGCACGCGGTGGGGGCCGGCCTCGTACTTGAAGAGACGCCACGCTTCGTCGCCCTTCACGAGGAAACTGATCTCGCGGTAACCGCCCATGTCGGACTCCTGGCGTGCGAGTACCTCGACAGGAAGACCGGCCTGAGCGGCGTAGCGCTCGTACATCCGGAACAGGTCACCGGCCCACAGGTTCCCCTCGTCACCGCCCTCGGCACCGCGGATCTCGACGATCACGTCGCGTCCCTCGTTGGGATCGGGTGGAACCAGCAGTCGGGTGAGCTCCGCGTCGAGCTCGGCCAGACGCGCCTGCTTCTCGTCTATCTCGTTGTCGAGGTATCCACGCATCTCGGCGTCGGACTCTCCGCTCAACATCTCGCGGGCCTCGGAGAGGTCGACCTCCGCGTCGTTGCGCTCCTGCCACGCCGCCACGACCGGCTTCAGCCACTGGTAGCGCCGTCCGGCTTCGCGGGCGGCCGCGCGGTCGCCGGACGCGTAGATGTCGGGGAGCCGGCCCTCGAGCTCTTCGAGCTCCCGGGCGAGCTCGGGGAGCTGCTCGTACACAGGTGTCAGGCTAACGGTGCTCGCCGTCGTTCTTCCGGGCCGGAAAATGCACGCGAAAACCCTGAACCGGGATGCCGGGGGTCCGATGAGAAGCCCAGAGCGTCACAGCTCCTGGCCGTCGTTCCACACGGATCCCATCGCCCGCTCCCCCCACGGCTCAGCCGTTGCAGGCTCCGGGAACCCCGGGACGGCGGTCAGTCACGTGGAGACACCCCGGACGTACGTTCCCCGGCGTGGGACGACCCCGGGGCGAACCCCGGGGCCGTCGCTTACTGGGGCCCAGCCCGCCCCAGACCATTCGGTCGAGGGTCGGAGCCTCCGGCTAGACCTTCACCTCACGGCGGCGACGTTTCGTCGTCGCCCACAGGAACGACCCGCCGACCAGCATCGCCAGAGCAGCCAACAGCATGCCGGCGATCGTCGCACCGGTGAAGGGCAGACTGCCCGACTCGGTCGGCGGCTCGGTCACCGGCGGCTGATCCTGAACCTGGGCGACCTCGACGACAGCGTCGTCGTCTGCGGTCACCGGATCCTGACCACCCTCGGGATCAGCCGTCACCACCGCCACGTTCACCAGGTTCCCCACATCCGAGGCCTTCAGGACGTAGTCCTTCGTGCCCGTGGCCTTCTCACCCGGCTCGAGTGTCGTCTTGTCGAGTGTGATCTCACCCAACTTGTCGTCCACGACCTTCACGTTGTCCAAACGAGCCTGACCGGTGTTCTCCACCACATAGGTGTAGGTCACCGTGTCGCCCGGCGAACCCGACGTGATACTCGGCGTCTTGGTGATCGTCACACCCGGCGCCGGGAACACCTGCACGTTCGCGAACGTGCACGTCACATTCTCCCCGGCAGCCAACGCCACCTGCACACCGTCGGTCACCTCGGTCACCTCAGCGGGACCGTCCGGATCAACGGGCTCGAGCTGGGCGTCCAACGCCACCTCGCCGTTGGCGACGTGGTCCGACACACACTCGACAGCTGCGAGCTGCCAGTACTGCGGCATCAGATCCGCAGGCTCGAGCACCTCGAAGTCGCCGGGGAGCAGACCGTCGAAGGTCTGGCTGCCCTGATCGACCAGCTTGAACGGATCACCCTCGAAGCTGAACGGGAACTCCTGGGCCGGCTCGATGCCGCCCGTGTCCTTCACCACCGTGATCGAACCCTCCTGGGTGTTCTCGAACGAACAGCGCCAGACCTGACCCGGAAGCGGAGTCACCTCGGTCGGACTCACGGTCTCGTCGGAGCCCTCGAGCACACACTCCGCAGCGGTCTGCTGCCAGCCCTCGGGAACATCCTCGACCACCGAGTAGTCCTCGTTGGGCGTCACGAACCCGAACGAACCCTCGGTGCCGTCGGTCAGCCCGTCGACCTCACCGACCACGTCGTCGCCGCGCTTCAGATCGAAGTCGAAGCCCTGCGCCGAACCCTCGGGATCGGTGCTCTTGTCGACGATGATCTCGGCATCCTGCGTGTTCTCGAACGTGCACGTGATCACCTCACCCGCCACCGGCTCGTAGGTCGCCGTGCGGGTCTCCACGTCGCCGGACGCACCCTCGCCGCAGTCGATGTCGGTGATCTGCCAGCCTTCCTTCGCCGCCTCGGTCGTCGTGTAGGTCTGACCCGAAGCGACGAGCAGACCGGCATCCTCGCCACCCTGCAGATCGGCCTCGATGTCGCCCGTGAACCCGAACTCCGGATTCGCGTCGCTCTCGGTCACGATCTCCTTGGCGACGTTGATCTCCGACTGACCGTTCGTGAACTCACAGCTGACGCTGTCACCCGCCTGCACCGAGTAGGTCGCCGTGCGGGCTCCGGTATCGCCGGAACCGCCGTCGCCACACTCGATGCCGGTGAGGGTCCAGAAGTCCGCGGCACCCTCGGTGACCTGGAACTGCGAGTCGGTGTCGCCGGCCCCCACGTACACGGAGCTCGACTCACCACCCTGCAGATCCGCCGTGATGTCGCCCGTGAAGGCGAACTCGGTCTCGTCTTCGGCATTGGGCGTCACCGTGGTCTTTTTCGACCTCGATTTCGGCCTGACCGTTGTGGAAGGTGCACTCCACCGTCTCGCCCGGGGCGACGTTGTACGTCGCAGTGCGGTTGTTCAGGTTGCCCGAGCTGTCGTCATCGTCGCAGACGATGTCGTACAGCGACCACTGCGCACCCGGATCGGTCTCGGTCACCGAGTACTGCCCAGGAGCAACGCTCTTCTGGGCCGAGCCTCCATCGCCGAGGCTTTCAACGATCTCACCCGTGAAGTCAAAGGTGCTGTCGTCCTGACCATTCGGGGTCGTCGTCTCTTTCTTGACGATGATCGTGCCCTTCTTCGTGTTCGTCACCGTGCACGTCCACGACTGGCCGGCTTCGAGCGTGATCGTCGGAGCAGCCCCCACAACCGGTTCGTCTTGCGACCCGGCGTAGTTACACGAGAAATCACCCTGGGTCCACGCAGCACCCGGATCCAACTCGGCCAGGTCGTAGTCACCCGGCACCAGGTTCGTCCAGCCGTTCGACCCCGGATTGTTGTTGTTGGCACCAGTGTCGATCGACACGTCGTCCTGGCCGGTCAGCGAGAAGTCGAACTCGTCGACACCACCCACCGACGTCTTGGTGACGGTCACGCCACCCTTCTTCGTGTTCGTCACCGTGCACGTCCACGACTGGCCGGCTTCGAGCGTGATCGTCGGAGCAGCCCCCACAACCGGTTCGTCTTGCGACCCGGCGTAGTTACACGAGAAATCACCCTGGGTCCACGCAGCACCCGGATCCAACTCGGCCAGGTCGTAGTCACCCGGCACCAGGTTCGTCCAGCCGTTCGACCCCGGATTGTTGTTGTTGGCACCAGTGTCGATCGACACGTCGTCCTGGCCGGTCAGCGAGAAGTCGAACTCGTCGACACCACCCACCGACGTCTTGGTGACGGTCACGCCACCCTTCTTCGTGTTCGTCATCGTGCACGTCCACGACTGGCCGGCTTCGAGCGTGATCGTCGGAGCAGCCCCCACAACCGGTTCGTCTTGCGACCCGGCGTAGTTACACGAGAAATCACCCTGGGTCCACGCAGCACCCGGATCCAACTCGGCCAGGTCGTAGTCACCCGGCACCAGGTTCGTCCAGCCGTTCGACCCCGGATTGTTGTTGTTGGCACCAGTGTCGATCGACACGTCGTCCTGGCCGGTCAGCGAGAAGTCGAACTCGTCGACACCACCCACCGACGTCTTGGTGACGGTCACGCCACCCTTCTTCGTGTTCGTCACCGTGCACGTCCACGACTGGCCGGCTTCGAGCGTGATCGTCGGAGCAGCCCCCACAACCGGTTCGTCTTGCGACCCGGCGTAGTTACACGAGAAATCACCCTGGGTCCACGCAGCACCCGGATCCAACTCGGCCAGGTCGTAGTCACCCGGCACCAGGTTCGTCCAGCCGTTCGACCCCGGATTGTTGTTGTTGGCACCAGTGTCGATCGACACGTCGTCCTGGCCGGTCAGCGAGAAGTCGAACTCGTCGACACCACCCACCGACGTCTTGGTGACGGTCACGCCACCCTTCTTCGTGTTCGTCACCGTGCACGTCCACGACTGGCCGGCTTCGAGCGTGATCGTCGGAGCAGCCCCCACAACCGGTTCGTCTTGCGACCCGGCGTAGTTACACGAGAAATCACCCTGGGTCCACGCAGCACCCGGATCCAACTCGGCCAGGTCGTAGTCACCCGGCACCAGGTTCGTCCAGCCGTTCGACCCCGGATTGTTGTTGTTGGCACCAGTGTCGATCGACACGTCGTCCTGGCCGGTCAGCGAGAAGTCGAACTCGTCGACACCACCCACCGACGTCTTGGTGACGGTCACGCCACCCTTCTTCGTGTTCGTCACCGTGCACGTCCACGACTGGCCGGCTTCGAGCGTGATCGTCGGAGCAGCCCCCACAACCGGTTCGTCTTGCGACCCGGCGTAGTTACACGAGAAATCACCCTGGGTCCACGCAGCACCCGGATCCAACTCGGCCAGGTCGTAGTCACCCGGCACCAGGTTCGTCCAGCCGTTCGACCCCGGATTGTTGTTGTTGGCACCAGTGTCGATCGACACGTCGTCCTGGCCGGTCAGCGAGAAGTCGAACTCGTCGACACCACCCACCGACGTCTTGGTGACGGTCACGCCACCCTTCTTCGTGTTCGTGATCTTGCACGTCCACGACTGGCCGGCTTCGAGCGTGATCGTCGGAGCAGCCCCCACAACCGGTTCGTCTTGCGACCCGGCGTAGTTACACGAGAAATCACCCTGGGTCCACGCAGCACCCGGATCCAACTCGGCCAGGTCGTAGTCACCCGGCACCAGGTTCGTCCAGCCGTTCGACCCCGGATTGTTGTTGTTGGCACCAGTGTCGATCGACACGTCGTCCTGGCCGGTCAGCGAGAAGTCGAACTCGTCGACACCACCCACCGACGTCTTGGTGACGGTCACGCCACCCTTCTTCGTGTTCGTCACCGTGCACGTCCACGACTGGCCGGCTTCGAGCGTGATCGTCGGAGCAGCCCCCACAACCGGTTCGTCTTGCGACCCGGCGTAGTTACACGAGAAATCACCCTGGGTCCACGCAGCACCCGGATCCAACTCGGCCAGGTCGTAGTCACCCGGCACCAGGTTCGTCCAGCCGTTCGACCCCGGATTGTTGTTGTTGGCACCAGTGTCGATCGACACGTCGTCCTGGCCGGTCAGCGAGAAGTCGAACTCGTCGACACCACCCACCGACGTCTTGGTGACGGTCACGCCACCCTTCTTCGTGTTCGTCACCGTGCACGTCCACGACTGGCCGGCTTCGAGCGTGATCGTCGGAGCAGCCCCCACAACCGGTTCGTCTTGCGACCCGGCGTAGTTACACGAGAAATCACCCTGGGTCCACGCAGCACCCGGATCCAACTCGGCCAGGTCGTAGTCACCCGGCACCAGGTTCGTCCAGCCGTTCGACCCCGGATTGTTGTTGTTGGCACCAGTGTCGATCGACACGTCGTCCTGGCCGGTCAGCGAGAAGTCGAACTCGTCGACACCACCCACCGACGTCTTGGTGACGGTCACGCCACCCTTCTTCGTGTTCGTCACCGTGCACGTCCACGACTGGCCGGCTTCGAGCGTGATCGTCGGAGCAGCCCCCACAACCGGTTCGTCTTGCGACCCGGCGTAGTTACACGAGAAATCACCCTGGGTCCACGCAGCACCCGGATCCAACTCGGCCAGGTCGTAGTCACCCGGCACCAGGTTCGTCCAGCCGTTCGACCCCGGATTGTTGTTGTTGGCACCAGTGTCGATCGACACGTCGTCCTGGCCGGTCAGCGAGAAGTCGAACTCGTCGACACCACCCACCGACGTCTTGGTGACGGTCACGCCACCCTTCTTCGTGTTCGTCACCGTGCACGTCCACGACTGGCCGGCTTCGAGCGTGATCGTCGGAGCAGCCCCCACAACCGGTTCGTCTTGCGACCCGGCGTAGTTACACGAGAAATCACCCTGGGTCCACGCAGCACCCGGATCCAACTCGGCCAGGTCGTAGTCACCCGGCACCAGGTTCGTCCAGCCGTTCGACCCCGGATTGTTGTTGTTGGCACCAGTGTCGATCGACACGTCGTCCTGGCCGGTCAGCGAGAAGTCGAACTCGTCGACACCACCCACCGACGTCTTGGTCACCGTGACCGAACCCTTCTTCGTGTTCGTGATCTTGCAGTTCCAGTTCTCACCGTCGGTGATCGGAAGCTGTGGGCTGGCACTGACGATCGGATTCTGACCCGCGGCGTTACAGGTGAAGGCCCCCTCCACCCAACCGGCCTGACCGGTCTCGCCGAGCGTGTAGCTCTGGCCGGGAGCGAGGTTCGACCACGGCGACGCGGCCTTGAACACGTTCTCGGTCGTTGTGGTCACCGAGCGGCCCGACTGACCCGACAGGGTGAAGTTGAACGTCCCGAGCCCACCGACCGTGCGCTTCTCGACCGTGACGGAACCGGGCTGTGGAGCGCGCTGGTTCGTGAACGTGCAGTTCACCGTCTGGCCCGCCGTGAGCGTGACCTGGGTCGACTTGCCACCGAGATTGACCTGACCGCAATCGATGCCGGTGAGATTCCAGATGACTCCGGGAAGACTGGTCTCGGTGAGCGTGTAGGTACCGGGGAACAGGTTGGTCCACGACTGGAAGGGTGTCGGGTTGTTGCCTGCGCTGGTCGTGAAGTTGAACGACGGCGAGCCGCTGCTGTTGCCCGTGCGCTGGATCGTGAAGGGCCCGCCGACAACGCCGTTGGCCGTCTGCTTGCGCACGTTGATCGTGACCGGAGCGGGCTTGTTCTTGAACTCACACGTCACGATGTCGAGAGCACCCACACTGAGCGAGACCCCGTTGGTGGTGTTGGTGATATTGGCGCCGGGCACGGCCTGGCCGTTGCGGGTGCAGGTCGCGTTCTTGTTGGCGGTCTGGACGACGCTGTAGCCGGGTTGCACCTGCTCGGTGATCGTGACCGGCTTCGGCAGCGGCGGGTTGATGTCGAACGCAGGAGTCACGCCGTTGGCGTCGGTGACTCCGCTTCCCTGCACCGAGTCGCTGACCGTGAAGTTCCAGCCGGGAGCCTCCGTGAAGCCACCGGGCCCCTCGACCTTCTTCCTCACCGTGACCGTGCCGCCGCAGAGTTTGGTGGCGATCTCTTCGAGCTTGTTCTGAAGATCCTGGAAGTTCGCGGCGAGGAAGTAGTCGTCGTTGGCGACAGGTCCCGAGACGGCAGCGATGTTGTTCACTGCTGCGTCGGAGCCGATGGCGACACCGACGACCTTGAGTGCCGGGTTGGTGGCCTTGACACCATTGGCGGAAAAGACGCCCTCCTCCACCTCTCGGAAGGTCGTGTCCCCACCCGTGCCGCCACTTTGCGGCGAGCCGTAGAAGGTCGGGTTGCCGTCGGTCAGGAACACGAGGATGTCGTAACTGGCCGCACTGGAGATGAGCTGGCGGAACGCGGCATCCCAGTTCGTGCCGCCGTTCTGCCTCCGCCCGGCTTCGCTCGGTTGTTGACCCATGTGCGTGCGGTGTTCGCTCCGCCGGTCGTGGCGACGCTCGTGAGCCCGAGGTTCGCGTTCCCCGACGCGGGGGCGTCCGTCGCGAACGTGAACCCGGCGACCGACGACGGCGTGCCCTCCAGGGCATCGACGAAGGCAGACGCCGACGTCTTCATCTCCGTGAGTTCGGTGTCGCTGATGGAGTTCGAGAGGTCCATCACGAGCGCGATCTTGATCCCACACTTTTCGGGGAACGCCGGGTTGGTGCGCCGGTTGGCGAAGTCGCGCGTGTTGGCTGACGTGTTGGTGCCCAACGAGAACTGCTGGCCGTAGATCTGAGACCCGTCGTCTGATGTGGTCAGTGTGTCGATGCGCTGGTAGTTCGCGGGGGCCGTCACCTCACGCACGTAGCGGGTGCCGCTGGTCAGGCCGGCGATCGTGCACACTCCGCTCGCGTTCGTCGTACAGCTAGCGCCGGGGATTGCCGTCGTGTAGCCCGAGTTCGAATACACCTGGAACAACGCGCCGGAGAGGTTGCTCACTGTGCCGTTGGACGCACGGTCGGCCTTCTTGTGGATCGTGATCGACGCGTCGGTGTTCACGAACACACAGCTCGTGTTCGTCTCGGTGGTCGCATCGGCGAGACGCACGACGACGCCGCGGGCCTCGACGTTGTCGGAGGACTGGACGGGGCCGCGAGGAGCGCACTCGAGGTTGGTGAGCGACCAAGCCGGGTCCGACGCGTCCTGGCTCAGTCGGTAGTTGCGGTCGTACTCGAGGTCACCCCAGGTGTGTGCCCCGTTGTCGCCGAGGGCGACGGGCGCCGGGTCGAGGAAACGCGGAGGCTCCTGCGGCGTGCAGGTGTCGTCGGTCGCGCCGACTTCCTGACACTCCTCCAGGCGGAAGCCGAACGTGAACTGCGGGCCCGGGTCGTCGGGCACCGTCTCGGAGTGGACGGTGATCGTGCGTGGGTCTCCTTCGAGCTCCGAGCGCTCCGCTGGACCGGGTACCTCGACCGGTTCCGGGACGACGACGCCGGAGGGAGGTTCGGCGACCTCGACCTCGAAGTTCGCGTCGTCGGGTGTCACGACGTTGTTGGCGGGAGGAGTGGCCTGCTCGTCGGCGGGAGGTGTGGTCTCTTCGACCGGCGGAGTGGCTTCGGTCGCAGTCGGGTCGTCGCCCGACGTGTCGGTGGCGTCTTCCGCCACCGCGGGCTGGAACCCGATCAGTGACAGCGACACCACGAGGCTCAACGACGCAGCAAAGAGGCGACGCCTCCGCACCTTGCCCCACCGACGTGTCGTACCTGAACCAGGCTGGTGGCCCATCTTCCGCTCCTGTCCGTTGCGCAGAAACTGACTGCGTCGTCCTGGATGGATGGGCCGGTCTCGCCGTCGCTCACCCCCGGCCTAGGCGACCGATCAACGGCCGGAGGGTCAACACTCCCAATCCCCAATTCGAGGCCGCCACTCTTGGTGGCGACCTGTTACTGAAACGGTACGCTCCGTGAACCGGCCCGTCAAGTCGAAAGGTCTTTCGGCCAGGGCTAAAGTCCCGAGCATCGGACATGGGGACGGCCCCGGGGTCGCCACGGCGAACCCCGGACGCGAGTCAGACCACCTGGTCAGACTGCTCCGCCGAAGGCCGGAAGCGGGTCGGCCGGGTGGCCCCGTCGGGTGTCGACCTCGGCCAGTTGTTCGGCGGTGAGAACCGCGCGCAGCGAGACGATCGCCACCTCGAGTTGGTCGAGATCGGGCTCGCGCGTCGTCAGCTTCTGGAGCGCCAGGCCGGGGCGCATGGCGGCTCGTACCCAGCGCTTGTCCATGTGGCGCGCGGCGAATCGGATCACCTCGTAGGCGGCGCCGGCGATGAGCGGGATCAGCACCACCCGGGAGGCCAGCATCACGACGATCGAGGGGCGGCCGAGGAAGGAGTAGACGATGATCGCCACGACCATCACGGTGAGCAGGAAGTTCGTGCCGCAGCGAACGTGCTCGGTGGTGAAGCGCTGGGCCGACTCGGGGGTGAGGGGCACGCCGCGCTCGTAGGCGGCGATCGACTTGTGCTCGGCGCCGTGGAACTGGAAGACGCGTTTGATGTCGGACATCATCCCGATCAGGAGGAGATAGCCGAGGAAGATCCCGAGTCGCAGCACACCTTCGGCGACGTGTTCGCCGAAGCCGGTGAGTCCGAACAGGCTTCCGAGTCCGCGACCGGCGAGCGCGGGGATCACGATGAAGAGCGCGGTGAACACCGTGAGCGCGATCCCCATGGTCCACCCCATGGCGCGCCCCGACATCTGTTCCTCTTCGGGCACCTGTTGGTTGGCCGACCACGAGAGTGCCTTGAAGCCGAGACTCATCGACTCGGCGAGTGCCATGACACCGCGCAGCAACGGGATCTTCGAGTAGCGATCCGACCACCGCGGCGCATCGTGAACCTCGACCTCGACCTCACCCTCAGGCGTGCGGATCGCGACCGCCCATGACGTGTCGCCGCGCATCATGACGCCTTCGAGAACTGCCTGACCTCCGACATAACGCGGCGCTTCGCGGGCCATGCCCGACTCCTGTTACTCGGTGGTCGGCGGCGAGGGCTCGGCGACGGTCGCGGCAGCCGGCTCCGCAGGCTTCTTCTCGGCCTTCTTCTCGGCCTTGGCGTAGCGACGCTCGAAGCGCTCGACGCGCCCACCGGTGTCGACCAGCTTCTGCTTACCCGTGTAGAAGGGGTGACACGCCGAGCAGAGCTCCGCGTGCAGCTCCGTGACGGTGGAGCGCGTCTCGAAGGTGTTGCCGCACGAGCACGTGACCGTGCACGTGGTGTAGTCGGGATGGATGCCGGTCTTCATGGTCTCTCCAGTGTAGAGGCGAGATGTCGAACTCTTCTCGAGTCACTGCCCGGGAGTCGGCGCCTTTGCGATCTCGGCGAGGAATTCCGTGTTGGACTCCGTCGACTTGATCTTGTCCATCAGCAGTTCGAGGCCACCGCCACCCTCCAGGGCGTTGAGGACCCGGCGCAGCTTCCAGACCTGCTGGAGCTCCTTGCGCTCGAAGAGCAGTTCTTCGTGGCGGGTGCTCGACTGCTCCACGTCGATGGCCGGATAGATACGGCGCTCCGCCAAGCGACGGTCGAGGCGGAGCTCCATGTTGCCGGTGCCCTTGAACTCCTCGAAGATCACCTCGTCCATCCTGCTGCCCGTCTCGATGAGGGCGGTCGCCACGATGGTGAGCGAACCGCCTTCCTCGATGTTGCGGGCCGCACCGAAGAATCGCTTCGGCGGGTAGAGCGCCGTGGAGTCGACACCACCGGAGAGCACGCGACCCGAGGCCGGGCTCGCGAGGTTGTAGGCACGGGCGAGACGCGTGATGCCGTCGAGCACGATCACGACGTCGGTGCCCATCTCGACGAGGCGCTTCGCCCGGTCGATGGTGAGCTCGGCGACCTGGGTGTGCTCGTCGGACGGTCGGTCGAACGTGCTGGCGATCACCTCGCCCTTGAGCACGTGCCGCTTCATGTCGGTGACCTCTTCGGGTCGCTCGTCGACGAGCAGGACCATGAGGTGAACCTCGGGGTTGTTGCGTTCGATCGAGTAGACGAGCTGTTTGAGGATCGTCGTCTTGCCGGCCTTCGGCGGCGACACGATCAACCCGCGCTGGCCCTTGCCCACGGGTGATACGAGGTCGACGATGCGACCGGTCACGTTCTTGGGATCATCGGCCTGTTCGAGCCGAAGGTTCTCATCGGGGAACAGCGGTGTGAGGTCTTCGAAGCGCGGACGCGCCTTGGCCTCGTCGGGCGTCATGTCGTTGACCGACTCGACCTTCAGCAGCGCCGGGTACTTCTCGCTGCTCGCGGCGGGACGCGTGACGCCCTTGATGTAGTCGCCCTTGCGAAGCCCGAATCGACGCACCTGCGACGCAGAGACGTAGACGTCGTTCTTGCTCGGAAGGAATCCCTTCGTGCGCAGGAACGCGTAGCCCTCGTCGCGCATGTCGAGCAGGCCCTCGCACTCGATCGGGTCGCCCTGAGGTTCGCGATCTTCCTGTCGGTTGCGGTTGCGACCACGACGTCGACGGCGTCGGTTGCCGTCGCCTCGCGAGGCGCGCTCGTCTTCCTCGTCGACCTGGAGGCGGGACCCGCCCTTGTTGCCGCCCTTGTTGCCACCCACCACCGGTGCCGCCACCTCCGCCGGCGTTGCCGCGGTTTTCCCCGCGGTTACCACCGCCGCCGGAGCCCTTCGACTGCTGTTTCTGCTGCGAGCCCGACCCCGACCCGCCCGACCCGCGGTCGTCGGAGCCGGAGCTCGAACCCGGGGCATTGCGACGCCGGGGGCTCGGCGTCGTCGTCGGCGGTGCCGCCCCCGTACCGGCGGCGAGTGAGTTCTCCTCGTCGGCGAGCGCCGCGAGGTCGTCGTCGTTCTGACGACGGGTGGACCGGACCTTGCGCTTCGGCTTGGCTCTGTCGCCGTCGTCACCGTTCGACGTGGCGGCATCGATGATCGCATCCACCAGTTCCGCCTTACGGGTGCGGGTGGGTGCCTTCACGCCGAGAGCGCCGGCGATCTCCTGGAGCTGCTCACGGTCCTTCGACTCGAGCTCAGCCCGGTCGGGTGTCCCGACCTTCGCCATGGTGTCTCCTTGTTCCTTGTGAATTGTTGTCTGTGCGTTGGGGGATCTCTTTCGAAGATCCGCCATTTCCGTGTTGCGACCGGAACGGTCCGGACGCGCATACGTGCGGGTGCCACGAACGGGTCTTGGAAAAACTGCCGCCGGGGTCGTGCCGGACACGGCACCGCCACGAGCGGAAGAGGGGTTGCCGGGCACGCAGTCGGATCGACGTGAATCGGAAATGCCGCGACCACTGCTCAGCGACGAACTCAGTGTAGTGGGTCAGCTGCCCCCGACTCAACATCCTCGGGAGCAGCGTGTGTCCGGGCACCGGCGGCAGGTTGGCGACGGCGCTCTCGGTGTAGGGGCGGCCCTCGGTGTCCCGTTCGGAATCGAAGATGAGATACGGCACGGCGTCGGTGCTGTGGGTCATCATCTCGAGCGGTGTGGCGTGGTCGGGCATCATCAGGATCCGGTGCGGGCCGAGCCGGTCGAGTCCCTCCACGAGCGGGCCGATGATCTCGCTGTCCCAGCGCTCGAGCGCGTTCACCTTCTCGTCCACCAGGCCCTGATGGCCCGCCTCGTCGGTGGCCTCCACGTGAAGCAGGAAGAAGTCGCGGTCCTCGAGACTCGTGAGACATGCATCGCGTTGTCCGCCGTAGTCGTTGTCGAACCCCGCGGTGGCCCCGGGGACGTCGACCACCCCCAGACCCGTGAGTACCCCGAGACCGCGGACCAGATCCACGGCTGAGCTCAGCCGTCCCTCGACGCCGTAGCGCTGCGCGAAGTCGGCCAACACGGGCGAGCGGCCCTGTCCCCAGAGCCAGATCTGGTTCGCCGTCGCGTCGACGCGCTCGGCCGCCGCCGCCACGACCGGGCGTGACCTCTCCATCAGGTCGATCAGCGTCGGGGCCGACGCACCCGTCGGCGACACGACCGCCTTCCCGGTGAGGTCGTGGGGCGGGACACACTCGGCGTCACCGGCGCTGCCCGGGAGTACCGCGAGGTGCCGGTACTCGACCCCGGCGTGGAAGCGGACGTCGTCGCCCGCGAACGCCGCGGACAGCGCCTCGATGATGGGCACCGCCTGTTCGCTCGAGAGGTGCCCGGCGGCGAAGTCGACCATGATGTCGTCGTCGACCGTGACGAGGTTGCACCGGTACGCGACCTCGTCGGGCGCCAGTTCCACGCCCATCGCCGCCGCCTCGATCGGCGCGCGTCCGGTGTGGAACTCCTCGGGGTCGTACCCGAGGATCGCCATGTTCCCGACGTCGCTGCCCGGAGGCATCCCGTCGGGGATCACCGCGGCGCGCCCCACCTCGGAACGTGCGCTGAGCGCGTCGAGATGTGGCGTGACCGACACCTCGAGAGGCGTCCGGCCGTCGAGCGCGCGCAACGGTCGGTCGGCACAACCATCGGGAACGAGAACGACGTATCGCACGTCAGGCATCGTAGGCGCGCCCGGAGCGCGCTCCGGCGTGGGTAACGTCGCCGGATGCCACGAGCTCGGCCGGTTGTCACAGCGTGCGCGACCGTGACCCTCGTCGTGTTGTCCGCGTGTTCGAGCGATAGCGGAGACACATCCGCGGAGCCCTCCACCGTCGACCCACCGACCTCCACGGCCGACGCACCATCGAGCACCGCCGTGCCGACGACCACGACGCCGCCACCGGACCTCGCGGCCGTCGATGTGAACCTCACCGAGGTCGCGAACCTCACCGCACCCACGGCACTCACCACCCGTCCGGGCGACGACGCCCTCTACATCGCCGAAAAGCCGGGCCGCGTCCGTGTCCTGCGCGACGGAACGGTCTCGGAAACACCCGTGCTCGACATCACCGACCTCGTCTCGGGTGAGTCCGAACAGGGTCTGCTCGGTCTGGCGTTCTCGGGCGACGGATCACGACTCTTCGTCGACTACACCAACGGCTCAGGCGACACCCGCGTGGTCGAGTACCGCATGGACGGCGATGTCGCGGATCCCTCCTCGGCACGCGAGCTGCTCGCGGTCGACCAGCCGTTCTCCAACCACAACGGCGGCGAGCTGCAACGCGGGCCGGACGGCCTCCTCTATGTAGCTCTGGGCGACGGTGGCGGCGCGGGCGACCCCGACGGCAACGGCCAGGACCGCTCGACGCTGCTCGGCTCGATCCTGCGCATCGACCCCTCCCAGGGGGATCCCTACGGCGTGCCGGCCGACAACCCCTTCGTGTCCAACAGCGACTCCCGTGGCGAGATCTTCGTGTGGGGGCTGCGGAACCCGTGGCGCTTCTCGTTCGACAGCAACACGGACGACCTCTGGATCGGTGACGTGGGTCAGGACACGATCGAGGAGATCGACATGCGGCCGGCCGGCGAGGCGGCCGGTACGAACTTCGGATGGTCGGCATTCGAGGGGACCCGCGCCTTCGACGAGGGCGTAGCCGGTGACGTCGCAGGTGACGCGGTCGCTCCCGTGTTCGAGTACGACCGCGCGGACGGTGAATGTGCCGTGACCGGGGGCTACGTCTACCGGGGGCAGCGATTCCGAACCTCGTCGGCGCCTATGTGTACGGCGACTTCTGCCGAGGCAACATCGACGCCCTCGTTCTCGACAACGGTGCGGTCGCTGCTCAGCGATCGCTCGACGTCGAGGTGCCGAGCCTGTCGTCGTTCGGGCAGGGATCTGACGGCGAGTTGTACGCGCTCAGCCTCGACGGACCCGTCTACCGCATCGACCCGGCTAGCTGACCGCTCTCGGCGCCGACGATCAGTCGGTCTTCATCATCGCGGCTGCGACCCTGCGCGTCACGGCGGCCGGCATCGCGCTGCTGCTTCCGGCCATGACCTTGTTGGTCCACCCCGGCACCGACACGGCCTTGCCGCGCCGGAGATCCGCGAGTGCACCCTCCACGACGGTGTCGGGGGTCGTCCACAGGAACTCGGGGACGCGGCCTTCCTCTTCCCCGGTGCCGAGACGGTCCTGGAACTCGGTTCGCGTGAAGCCCGGTTCGAGAACCATGACGTGCACCCCGGCGCCCCCGAGCTCCACGTGCAACGACTGCGAGAAGCTCGACACGAACGCCTTGGTGGCGGCATATGTCGCCATGTTCGGAGTGGGCTGGCGTGAGGCGATCGACGACACGTTGAGAATGGCTCCGTGACCACGCGACACCATCGCCGACGCGGCGGCGTGCGCGAGCCGGACCACCGCGATGACGTTGAGTTCGATCTCATCGACTTCGCGGTCGACGGGGAGGCGGTCGAAGCGACCGATCGTCCCGAATCCCGCGTTGTTCACGAGCAGATCGACGGGTGCGTCGGTCGACGAGAGGCGGGATTCGACCCGCTCCAACTCGTCGGGGTCGGTGAGGTCGGCGGCGAGAACCTCGGCTCGGGCGCCGTGATCCGCGTCGAGGTCCTTCGCGAGCGCCTCGAGCCGGGCCCGGTCGCGGGCGACGAGCACGATGTCATGACCCCCGGCACCGAGATAACGCGCGAACTGCTCGCCGATACCCGCCGAGGCTCCGGTCACCAAGGCGACCGGCCGCTCCGATGCCGTCCCTGTCCTGTCATCGTCGGCCATGCTCCGCTCCCCCAATCGTTCGCACCCGTTGTCGCAGGTCTCGGAGTCACCGGGTTCGCTCCGTCCCCGAACGCCCGGGTTTCCCGACTCTCAGAGTCCCAGTTCGTCGGCCACCGCCGCCACTGTGGCCTCCCGGGGAGCACCCAGCTCGACCGAGTCGGTCGCCCTCTCGGGGTCCTTCAGGCCATGACCGGTCAGGGTGCACACGACCGTCTCGCCTCTCTCCACGAGCCCCGACTCCGCCGCTTTGAGCAGACCGGCCACCGAAGCCGCCGAAGCCGGTTCGACGAAGCAGCCCTCCGAGGAGGCGAGGAGGTGGTACGCATCGAGGATCTCGGCATCGGTCACGGAGTCGATCACGCCGCCCGATGCGTCTCTCGCCTCGATCGCCGCGGCCCAGCTCGCGGGGTTCCCGACCCGGATGGCGGTGGCGATCGTCTCGGGGTGCGCGACGGGCTCTCCGTGCACGATGGGGGCGGCACCGGCCGCCTGCCATCCGAGCATGCGCGGAGAACGGGTGGCGCGACCCCGCTGCGCGTACTCGACGTAGCCGCGCCAGTACGCCGTGATGTTGCCGGCGTTGCCGACGGGAATGCAGTGGACGTCGGGTGCGTCACCGAGCGTGTCGACGATCTCGAACGCGCCCGTCTTCTGACCCTCGATGCGATAGGGATTCACCGAGTTCACGACCGTGACCGCGCCCGTGGCTCCGAGCTCGCGTACGACGGTGAGCGCGTCGTCGAAGTTGCCGTCGATCGGGACGACCCGCGCACCGTGCATGATCGCCTGAGCGAGCTTGCCGAGCGCGACGTGACCGGCGGGGATGACGACGGCCGCCGTGAGACCGGCGCGAGCGGCGTAGGCGGCGACCGACGCGGACGTGTTACCGGTCGACGCACACATGACGACCTTCGCGCCCTCTTCGAGAGCCTTCGAGATGGCGAGGGTCATACCGCGGTCCTTGAAGGACCCGGTCGGGTTCGCGCTCTCCATCTTCAGGAGCACACGCGCTCCGACGCGCTGTGAGAGGTGAGGTGCCTCGACGAGCGGGGTGCCACCTTCGAGAAGCGTCACGACGGGCGTCGCCGCCGACACGTCGAGATACTCCCGGTAGCGCTCGATCACACCGGGCCACGACGGAGGCGTCTGTTTGGGGCTCACGTGTCGTCGCCGATCACGCGCAACATCCGGCCCACACTCTTGACGGCTTCGTGACCACGGAGCTCGTCGAGAGTCGCCGTGAAATCTGATTCGGCGGCCGGGTGCGTGACGAGATTGAGTTGTGCCTCGTCACCCAGCCCGTGCTGTTGCATCAGCTTGATCGACACACCATGACGACCGAACACGCCGGCGATCGCTGCGAGAACGCCGGGGCGGTCAATGACCTCCATCGGGACGTAGAACTGTGACTCGACGTCGCCGATGGGCCGGATGCGCCGCGAGGCGAGCGTACCCATCGCCGCGCCGGGGTGACCTCCCGCCAGATTGCGGGCAGCATCGACGATGTCGCCGAGAACAGCGCTCGCTGTGGGACCTCCGCCCGCTCCGCGCCCGTAGAGCATGAGCTCGCCCACGGCGTCGCCCTCGATGAACACGGCGTTGAAGGACTCGCGTACCGCGGCGAGTGGATGGTCGTCGGGGACCATCGCGGGGTGAACTCGCACGGCGACGTCGTCACCCTGCTCGTCGGCGATGGCGAGCAGCTTCACGACATATCCGAGCTTCCGTGCTGCGTCGATGTCGTCGATCGTGATGTCGGTGATTCCCTCGCGGTGAACATCACCGAGGGTGACGAGTGCACCGAACGCGATGGATGCGACGATCGCCGCCTTGGCGGCGGCGTCGAATCCCTCGATGTCGGCGGTGGGGTCGGCCTCGGCGTAGCCCAGCGCCTGTGCCTCGGCGAGCGCTTCGTCGAAACCGGCACCCGACTCCGACATGCGCGTGAGGATGTAGTTCGTGGTCCCGTTGACGATGCCGAGTACCCGCCGGATGCGGTCGCCGGCGACGGACTCGCGCAGCGGACGGATCAGCGGGATCCCGCCACCGACCGAAGCCTCGAAGAGGAAGTCGACGCCCGACGCGGCCGCCCGGTCGAACAACTCGACACCGGCGTGCGCGATCAGTTCCTTGTTGGCCGTGACCACGGGCTTGTGCGCGTCGAGCGCAGCGACGACGAGGCTCTGCGCCGGATCGGTTCCGCCGATGAGCTCGACGACGAGGTCGACGTCGTCGGAATCCACTACGGAAGCGGCGTCGTCGGTGAACACCGACGCAGCCACCGGGACGTCCCGATCACGCGAGGTGTCGCGGACCCCGACGCGTGTCACCACGAGCTGGACCCCGGTGCGCTGCGCGATCACACCTGCATGAGCATCGACGAGCCGGATCAGTGCTCCACCGACGTGACCGCACCCGAGAACGCCGAGGCGAATGGTGGTGTCGGTCTGGCGCGCGTCGGTCGGACCGATATCGCTCGCGGTCGGGTTCGGGGTGGTCATGGTCTCCAGCTTCTCACGCCGGGTCGTCCAGACCGATGAGATCTTCGGTCGTCTCCCGACGTGTGACCACCCGGGCCTCTCCGTCGCGAACGAACACGATCGCCGGGCGCGGCATTTTGTTGTAGTTGGACGCCATGGCGTAGCCGTACGCACCCGTCACGGGCGTGGCCAGGATGTCGCCGACGGCGACGTCGGCGGGCAGTCGGGCGTCGGACACGACGAGGTCGCCCTGTTCACAGTGCTTGCCGACAACGGTCGCGGTGAGGGGGCGTTCGGACTCCGCTCGGGTCGGGAGAAATGTCTCGTAGAGGGAGCCGTAGGCGGCGGGCCGGATGTTGTCGCTCATTCCGCCGTCGACCGCGACGTAGGTACGGATTCCCTCGATGTTCTTGATCGTGCCGACGGTGTAGAGGGTCAGGCCGGCAGGAGCCGCAATAGAACGGCCGGGTTCGACGCTGAGCACCGGCTCCCCCTCGAGTGAGGCCCGGTGCCAGGCGTCGCTCAGCGCGCCACGGAGCACCTGCGCGTACTGACCGATGTCCGGGACGTCGTCCTCCGGCGCGTACCGCACGCCGAGTCCACCGCCCAGATCGAGCTCCCGCGCGAGAACTCCGGTGGCTGCCGCCATCGCCGCCACGAACTCCACGACGACATGGGCCGCTTCCGCGAACGCGTCGAGCACGAAGACCTGTGAGCCGATATGGACGTGCAGACCCACCAACCGCATCTCCGAGGACGTCGCCATCCGTCCGAACGCCGCGGCCGCCGCGCCGGTGGCGATCGAGAGGCCGAACTTCGTGTCGTCGATTCCGGTGGTGACCGCCTCGTGGGTGTGCGCCTCGACCCCTGGGGTGACGCGCAGCAGAACGTCGGGCGCGGGAAGCCCCGCGTCGACGAGCCCGATGATGCGGTCGATCTCGTCGGACGAGTCGACGACGATGCGCCCGACACCGGACTCCAGCGCGGCGGCCAGTTCGTCGGATGACTTGTTGTTGCCGTGAAAGACGATGCGTTCGGGGGGAACCCCGCGCGGCGCGCCACCTCGAGCTCCCCACCGGTGGCGACGTCGAGACCGAGCCCTTCCTCTTCGACGAGTCGCGCCATCGCGAGGTTGAGGAAAGCCTTGGAGGCGTAGAGGACACCGTCACCGAAGTGCTCCCGGTATTCGCGGGCCCGGCCGCGGAGTTCCTCCTCGTCGTAGACGAACAACGGTGTACCGAAGCGCTCCGCCAGCTCCACCAGGTCGCAGCCACCGAGTGCGCAGCGACCGTCGGTACCGACACGGGCCGTACGCCCGAGAAGAGAAAGGTCGAACGGAGACGCGTCTCCCGCTCCCGGTGTGCTCACGGGCCCTCGGAATCCGCCTCGGAACCCGTTTCGGGCTCCCGGCGCTCCATCGACTCCGGTGCCGAGACCCCGAGGAGGCCCAGACCCGACCCGAGCGCGATCCGCACCGCCTCGGCGAGCCAGAGCCGCGCCTGGGTGAGTTCCTCGTCGTCGGTCACGACACGGCACTCGGCGTAGAAGCGGTGGAACCTGCCCGCCAGGTCGCGTACCCAGTTCGTGACCTTGTACGGCGCCCGGAACTCGGCGGCCTCTGCCACGACCTCGTCGAAGGCATGGACCGCGCGGAGGAGATCGAGCTCGCGTTCGTCGGTGAGCGGCGCGAGGTCGACGTCGTCGAGCGGACGGCGCGCGACTCCGGCATCCCCAGCGTGGCGGGTGATGGACGCAATACGGGCGTGCGCGTACTGGACGTAGTACACGGGATTCTCCATCGACTGAGCCGTCACCACGTCGAGATCGATGGTCTGGGCGGTGTCGACGCTCTGGAGAAGAAAGGTGAGGCGGCACGCGTCGGGGTCCACCTCATCCAGGATGTCTGCCAGGGTGACCACGTCGCCCGCGCGTTTCGAAAGACGGACCGATTCGCCCCCGCGTTCGAGGCGGACGAGTTGGCCCAGGATGACCTCGGGCTCACCGGGCCCCGCCCCCAGGGCCTGCATCCCTGCCTGGATGGACGGCACCTGGCCGTGGTGGTCGGCGCCCCAGATGTCGATCAGGTGGGTCCAGCCGCGGCGCAACTTGTCGCGGTGATACGCGAGGTCGGCCGCCAGGTAGGTGGTCGTACCGTCGCTGCGGACCAGAACACGGTCGCGTTGGTCGCCGTAGTCACTGGAGCGCAACCAGGTTGCACCGTCGGCCTCGAACGTGACCCCGACCTTCTGGAGTTCGCCCAGGACATCGGCGACATCGCCGCGGTCGTGCAACGTGCGTTCGGAGAACCACGTGTCGAATCCCACTCCGATCCGGGCGAGATCCGATCGCAGTTGGCCGACCACGTGTTCATATCCCCAGTCGAGCGCCCGGTCGACCGTCACCGCGTCGCCGAGCTCGGCGCGCATGGTGACGGCCATGTCGGCGAGATAGGCGCCGTGGTACCCGTCGTCGGGAGGCTCGCGGTCTTCGTAGCGCGCCATGAGAGAGGCCGCGAACGTGTCGAGCTGGCTCCCCGCATCGTTCAGGTAGTACTCCCGGTGCACCGTGGCCCCGCACGCCTCCAGGAGGTTGGCGATCGCGTCGCCGACTGCGACCCACCGCCCCCTCCGGCGTGAAGAGGCCCGGTGGGGTTGGCCGAGACGAATTCGAGGTTCACGCGGTCGCCCTCGAGCGCGTTCGAGCGACCGACCTCTCCTCCGGCGGCGACCGTGGCGCGCAGCACGTCGTGGAGCCAGCCGGGACCGAGATGGAAGTTCACGAACCCGGGGCCGGCGACCTCCACCCGGACCACGTGGGGCGGCAGGTCGGCACGCAGCACCTCCGCGAGCTCCTCGGCCACCTCCCGCGGCCTGCGTCCGGCGGGTCTCGCCACCTGGAGCGCCACGTTGGTGGACCAGTCCCCGTGCTCTCTCGCCTTCGGGGCCGACAGCTCCACGCCGCTTGCGGGCGCGGGAAACCCAGCCGTCTCGAGAGCGGCGAGGACCGAGGAACGGATCGCGTCGAGAGTCACCGAGGGTGAGGCCGGACGGATCGGAAGGAAGAGGACATCACTCGCACCGGCCCGTGCATCGTATCCGCCGCCGACCCTTCGCGGGAGCACACGGGTTCCGGGTAACACGGCCGGAGAGAGATGGCTCGGCACGAACCGGACGATTCGGGTACGCTGTGGATAGGTCCGGAACGCCGCTCGTACGGTGTCGCCGGCCGAGACAACCGTCGCGCAAGACGGAAGGCGGGAAGACGTGATCGATGCGAGCGGAGCCGAGCAGGCTTCCCGCGTGTTCGCTCCCGCTTCGGAGACCGACCATGATACCACGGAGCGCGTTCACACCGAGGGTGGGGATGCGCGCTCCGAACGTGCGCGCTCGGAACACACCCGGCTTTCGGAGAACGGCCGCGGGAGTGACGCCGTGATGTCGCCGGTGATCGACCTCGTGAACGAACTCGCCACCGACGGCGCGGGTCTCTCTCTCATCTACCGCGCGCTCGACGACGTTGTCGACCGCTGCGACCTCGTCGACGCCGCCGTCGTGGTGGAAGAACCCGGGCTCGGTCGCCAGGTCTTCCGCGCAGGGCGACGACCTCTCGGGGAGGCCGACGAGGCGTTGCTCACGGCTCCCACCGGCCTCTACACCGAGCCGGAGATCTCCCACGCCGATTTCGACCCGGGTCTGCTCGTCAATCTCTGCGTGCTCGCGCTCCGTCTGGAGGTCCTGCGCTACGACGCGTGGCACGACCCGCTCACCGGTCTGTTCGACCGGCGCAGCTTCGACCGGCTTCTCGAGATGTCGACGGCCCGGGCCATCCGCCACGACTGGCCCTTCACTCTCGTCATCCTCGATGTCGACCACCTCAAGAGCATCAACGACAACGACGGGCATGCCGCAGGTGATGCCGCGCTGCGGGCGGTCGCCGAACGCTTCCGCAACGTCCTGCGTTTCGGTGACAACGCCGCGCGGATCGGCGGCGATGAGTTCGCTCTGATCCTGCCGGGCACCGATCCCGCCGAGGTCTCGGGCCTCCTCGAGCGGGTCCGCCAGGGAGAGGGCACCACGCCGGTTCCGACCTTGTCGTTCGGCGCCGCGCAGTGCCCCACGGAAGCGAAGGACTACGACACACTGTTCCGTCTCGCCGACGAGCGGATGTACGCAGCAAAGGGCCACCGCGCATGAGTCTCGACGACATGGAACTGGAACTCCGCAAACTCGAGGGCGTGCAGTCTGCCGGTTTCAACAAGCGCGACGACGTGCTGCTCGTCCAGGTCCACACTCACTCCACTGCAGTGGAGCCCGACCTGGCGCTGCACGCGCTGCGCATCGCGTACCGCCACTCTGATCAGCCCGTGGCGGTCGAGGTCGTCCGTTGGCGGGAGCGCGGCGACACCGCACCCGCGTCGGTGCACAGCGCGCCATACGAGACCATCACTGCGGACGATTCTGGCAACGGCTCCCCCCATGGCGACGTGATCGATCTGGTGGACACGGTGCCCTCCGAGCATCCCGACCTTCCGGGTGAAACCCCTGTGGACCCCTCACCCACCGAACCCGGGCCTCCCGCGAGCCGACACGACTCGCCCGAGAAACGGGTCCGGCTCCTGGCGGTACTCACCTTCCCCGACACCGACGAGATCGAAGTACACCTCACCCTCGATGGTCGGCGCAGCATCGGTCGGGGCTCGACGGCGCACGAGGCCACCGCAGCGGTGGAGGCGACGCTCGACGCCCTGCGCCGGTTCACGCCCACGCTCGAGTACCGACTGGGCTGGGTGCGTCCGGTCGAGGGCGAAAGCGGCGCCGACCATCCCGTCTACGCCGTGGAACTCGAGTGCGACGGCGCCTCCCCCACGCTCCATGGCCTGTCGCGCGGTGCCGGCGCGTTCGAAGCCGCGGCCCGCGCCACTCTTCAGGCCCTGAACCGCACTCTCGCGCTGGAGCTCTGGGCAGCAGGCTGAGGACGAACCGGACGCCGGACGAAGGCTGGGAGGCGGCGCTGCCACCGGGGACGCCGATCGACTCCCATTAGAATCCGCTCGTCACTCGCCCTCGTAGCTCAGCGGATAGAGCATCGGCCTCCGGAGCCGTGAGCGCAGGTTCGATTCCTGCCGAGGGCGCCATGCTGCACGATGCCGCCGGTCGCCTCGCCGGTCGTGTCGCGCTCGTCACCGGTGCCGGATCGGGCATCGGTGCGGCCACGGCACGCCATCTCGCCCGGGCGGGCGCGTCGGTGTGCGCCGTCGATCTGGACCAGGAGGCGGCCGACCGGATCGCTGCGGAGGTCGGCGGACTGGCCGTTCGAGCAGACGTCGGAGAGCCCGCCGAGGTGACGGCGGCGTTCGCCACATGCGAGGAGCGCTTCGGCGGTGTCGACGTCGTGCACCTGAACGCCGGCGTCGTCACCGGCCACGGTGAGATGGACACTCTTCCCGACGACGTCTACCGGCGCATCATGCGGGTGAACGTCGACGGCGTCGTCTTCGGGATGCGGGCGGCGATCCCGGCCCTCAACCGCCGAGGAGGCGGCGCCGTGGTGGCGACGGCCTCGTTGGCAGGCATCATCCCGTTCGCCCCGGACCCGATCTACGCGCTGACCAAGCACGCTGTCGTGGGATTCATCCGCAGCGTCGCCCCGCTCGTGGAGGCGGCGGGGATCACGGTCAACGCGGTGAACCCCGGAATCGTCGACACCCCGATGACGGCCGCGATCCGCGAACCGCTCGTCGCCGACGACTTTCCTCTGCTCGCCGCGGAGGAGATCGCGGATGCGGTGCTCGACGCGGCCACCAGCGGGCGCACCGGTGAGTGCTGGGTGTGCCAACCCGGCCGCGATCCGGAACCGTACGAGTTCCACGACGTACCGGGCCCGCGGACAGCTGGGGGGGTGGGCCGGCGCCCCCCGGGACTCGACGACGGAGAACTCTCGCTGGACTGAGCGGGCCCGTTTTCCCGACCCGTCACCGAGACGTCCCCGAGACGTCCCCGAGATGTGGCGGAATCGGGGACCGGTCCGCTCCGCTGCTCGGTATCCTCGGATGAGCCAGAAAGGTCGAACGTGCCACATCAAGACGCTACGGACGCAGCGGTTCCCGACGAGGACGCTCCCGACGAGGACGCGCCCGACGAGGACGTCGAGCCGGGCGCTGCACCGCCCACTGTTATCGTCGAGGACGCCGATCCCGCCATGGCCGACTCCTCGGATGCCTCCGGTGCCGGGCCGGCTGACGACGACTCCGGGAGCGAACAGGTCTCGAGCCCCACGAAACTCATCCGGATCGCCTCGATGGTCCGCACCATGCTCGAGGAGGTCCGCCAGGCGCCCCTCGACGAGCAGAGCCGACGACGTCTACGTGAGATCTACGAGCGCACGATGACCGAGCTGCGCGACGTCCTGTCCGACGATCTGCGCGACGAGCTCGACGAGATGGTGATCCCCTTCACCGCCGATGCTCCCAGCGAATCCGAGTTGCGGATCGCGCAGGCACAGCTCGTGGGCTGGCTGGAGGGCCTGTTCCACGGAATCCAGGCCAGTCTCTTCCAGCAGCAGGCCGCGGCAAGCGCCCAGCTCGAGGAGATGCGTCGACGCGCCGCGCTCGAGGCTCCGTCCGCCGGCGCACAGGGGCCCGGCGGGCGCGGCGGACCCGGCGGACCCGGCACGGGACAGTACCTGTGAGCGTTGCGACCGGAACCAGCGGCGCCACGGGCTGGTCGCCGAGCAGTTGGCGGGGCTACACCGCGGCGCAGCAGCCCGAGTGGCCCGACGACGACGCGTTGGCCGCCGCGCTGCGCGAGCTCGAAGGGATGCCACCTCTGGTCTTCGCGGGAGAGTCGGAAACCCTCACGGATCTCCTCGGCGAGGTCGCAGGCGGACGGGGCTTCCTGCTCCACGCCGGTGACTGCGCCGAGTCGTTCGACGCCTTTTCGGCCGATTCCATCCGCGACAAGTTGAAGATCATTCTTCAGATGGCGGTGGCCCTCGGGTACAGCACCGGTGTACCGACGGTGAAGGTGGGGAGGATCGCCGGACAGTTCGCCAAACCGCGCTCGTCCGCCACCGAGACCCGCGACGATGTCGAGCTCCCGTCGTTTCGTGGCGACATGGTGAACGGGCAGGCTTTCGACCCCGACTCACGTCGGGCCGACCCGCAACGTCTCCTGCGCGGCTACCACCAGTCTGCGGCCACGCTGAATCTCGTCCGCGCCTTCACCAAAGGTGGTTTCGCCGCGTTGTCACGAGTGCACAACTGGAACCTCGAGTTTGTGTCGTCGAGTCCGGAAGGGCGCCGCTACGAGGCTCTCGCCCGGGAGATCGACCGTGCCGTCAACTTCATGGCGGCGTGCGGCATCGTGCTCGACGACGAGCTCCAGCTCCACCAGGTCGACTTCTACACGTCCCACGAGGCGTTGCTTCTCGGCTACGAGGAAGCGCTCACGCGGCGCGACTCGCTCAGCGGATCCTGGTTCGACTGCTCGGCGCATCTCGTGTGGATCGGCGATCGCACACGCCAGCTCGACGGTGCGCACGTGGAGTTCCTGTCCGGCGTGCAGAACCCGATCGGCGTGAAACTCGGTCCGACAACACGTGTCGACGAGGTACTCGGGTTGTGCGAACGGCTCAACCCCGCGCGCCGACCGGGCCGTCTCACCCTTGTGAGCCGCATGGGGGCAGGCCGGGTGCGCGACGTGCTTCCGTCGCTTCTCGTCGCCGTGCGCGACGCGGGCCATCCGGTTGTGTGGGCCTGCGACCCGATGCACGGCAACACCTTCAGTCACGAGACAGGCGTGAAGACCCGGCGGTTCGACGACATCATGGACGAGTTGCGTACCTTCTTCGAGCTGTGCGGCGACGCCGGCGTCTGGCCCGGCGGGGTGCACGTCGAGCTCACGGGCGAGAACGTCACCGAGTGCCTCGGCGGTTCCCAGGAGGTGCTCGACGCCCAACTCGTGGATCGCTACGAAACGCAGTGCGACCCCCGCCTGAACGCCCGTCAAGCGCTCGACCTGGCGTTCCAGGTGGCCGAGCTCCTCCGCCGGTGACTCCTCCGTGACCCCCGGCCGCGACGATCTCGGACCCAACGCAGGGCTCGTCGAGGATCTCTACCGGCGCTACGCCGAGAACCCCGACTCGGTGAGCCAGGCATGGCGCGACTTCTTCGCCGACTACACGCCGGGGCCCGAACCCACCCAGCCACCCACCGAGCGCAGACCCACCGAACCCGCCGCTGCCCCATCGCACCGTGCCGTCCCGAGTGACGCCGACGCACCCGAGACCGCACCCGAAACGACCATCGTCGGCGACGACACCGAGACGCTGCGCGGAGCCGCGGCCCGAGTGGTCGAGAACATGGAGGCGAGCCTCGCCGTTCCCACGGCCACGTCGGTGCGAACGGTTCCCGCCAAGCTGCTCGAGGTCAACCGTCTGATCCTCAACAACCAGCTCCGGCGTCACGGTCGCTCGAAGGTGTCGTTCACGCATCTCATCGCATTCGCCGTCGTCCGGGCGATCGGCCGAGTTCCGGAGATGAACGCCACCTACGGCCTCATCGACGGTGCCCCGGGCGTAGCCCGACACAAGCACGTGAATCTGGGAATCGCCGTCGACGTCGAAAAGCGCGACGGCACCCGCTCACTGCTGGTGCCCAACATCAGTGAGTCGGAGTCCCACGACTTCGCCGGCTTCGTCGACGCCTACGAGGAGCTGATCCGTCGGGTCCGCTCCGGAAAGCTGTCGCCCGACGATTTCGCCGGCACGACGGTCAGCATCACGAACCCCGGAATGATCGGTACCGAGCACTCCGTCCCGCGGCTCATGCCTGGTCAGGCTCTGATCGTGGGAGTGGGTTCGATCGCCTATCCCGGCGCCTACGAGGGTGCCGACGACGCGACACTGGCCCGGATCGGCGTCTCGAAGACCGTCACGCTCACGAGCACCTACGACCACCGGGTGATCCAGGGTGCGCAAAGCGGCGAGTTCCTCCGGTGGGTCCACGAATTCCTTCTCGGAGCCGAGGGCTTCTACGACGACTGCTTCGCCAGTTTCGGCGTGCCCTACGAGCCGGCTCGCTGGAAGGTCGACTCGAGCCCGGCCGAGGACTCCTTGGCCGCACACATGAAGTCCGTTCACGTGCAGCAGCTCATCAACATCTACCGCGTGCGTGGGCACCTCATCGCAGAACTCGATCCCCTCGGCTACACCACTCCGTTGACGCATTCCGAGCTCGATCCCGAACACTGGGGCCTCACCATCTGGGACCTCGACCGCGTGTTTCCGACCGGTGGGCTGGCGGGGAGCGAGTCGATGACGCTGCGCGACATCCTCGGGGTGCTGCGCGATGCCTACGCCCGCACCATGGGTGTGGAGTACATGCACATCCAGGAGGCCGACCAGAAGGAGTGGATTCAGGAGCGCTTCGAAGGTGACTCACCCCCACCCTCTCTGGAGACCAAACGTCGAATCCTCGACCGGCTGAACGCGGCCGAGGCGTTCGAAGCCTTCCTCCAGAAAAGGTTCCTGGGACACAAGCGGTTCAGCCTCGAAGGGGCGGAAGCGCTCGTCCCGATGCTCGACGCCCTCCTCGACCATGCGGCCGACGCGGGGATCCCCGAAGCCGTGATGGGCATGACCCACCGCGGGCGCCTCAACGTGCTGGGCAACATCCTCGGGAAGTCGTACGCGCAGATCTTCCGTGAGTTCCAGGGTGCGCTCGACCCCGATCTACCGCAGGGCTCGGGTGACGTGAAGTACCACCTCGGGGCGACCGGCGTTCACGAGAGCGCCGAGGGGAACCGCCTCGAGCTGCGGCTGGCCTCGAATCCGAGCCACCTCGAGGCAGTCGACCCCGTCGTGGAAGGCATCGCGCGCTCTCGACGACGAACTTCCGGGCGAATCAGGAAGCGTCGTGCCGATTCTGATTCACGGCGACGCGGCGTTCGCCGGCCAGGGGGTCGTCACCGAGACGCTGAATCTCTCGGAGCTCCCGGGTTACGACGTCGGTGGCACGGTGCACATCGTGGTGAACAACCAGCTCGGGTTCACCACCGATCCGGAGCACGCGCGCTCGAGCATCTACGCCACCGACGTCGCCAAGATGGTGCAGGCACCGATCCTTCACGTGAACGGCGACGACCCCGAGGCCTGCGTGCGGGCGGTGCAGATCGCGTTCGACTTCCGGCAGCGGTTCCACAAGGACGTCGTGGTCGACATGGTCTGCTATCGCCGCTACGGGCACAACGAGACCGACGAACCTGCCTTCACACAACCGCGCATGTACGCCCGCATCGACGCCCACCGGTCGGTCCGCAAGCTCTACACGGAAACGCTCGTGAACAGGGGCGACATCTCCCTCGACGAAGCCGAAGCGGCACTCGAGGCGTTCGCCATGACCCTCGAGAGCGCGTTCGCCGAACTCGAAGGTGTCCGCGATGGAGATGGAGACGGGGACAGCGACGGCGAGACCTCCACGGCCGATTCCTTCCCGGGCGATGCCTCGGGCTCCGGCGTCGACGACCGCGAATCCGCGGCTCGTGATTCTGGCGGGGATCGCCCCACGGCGGTGCGCCGTGAACGCCTCGAGGAAGTCGTGGAGGCCCTCACGACCTGGCCCGACGGATTCCAGCCGCACCCCAAGCTGGCACGTGCCGTACGGGCGCGACGTGACGAGTTCGACGGTGACCGTGTCGACTGGGCGCTCGCCGAGACGCTGGCGCTGGGCTCGCTGGTCACCGAGGGGTGCCCGTCCGACTCGCCGGCCAGGACACACGCCGCGGCACGTTCTCCCAACGCCACGGTGTTCTCGTCGACGTCGAGACGGAGGAGGAGTACGTCCCGCTCGCGCATGTGAACGAGCTCCAGGCGCCGATGCGGCTCTACGACTCCCTACTTTCCGAGTACGCGGCCCTCGGCTTCGAGTACGGGTACTCGGTGGCGGCTCCCGACGCATGGGTCGGCTGGGAGGCACAGTTCGGCGATTTCGCGAATGGTGCGCAGATCACGATCGACCAGTTCATAGCCGCTGCCGAAGACAAGTGGGGTCAACGCAGTTCCCTCACCATGCTGCTTCCCCACGGCTACGAGGGTCAGGGGCCCGAACACTCGAGCGCGCGCCTGGAGCGGTTCCTCATCCTCGCGGCCGAGGAGAACTTCCGTGTGGTCTATCCGACGACCGCGGCGCAGTACTTCCACGTTCTCCGGCGACAATCGTGCGCCGCCCGGCGCATCCCTCTCATCTGCGCCACGCCGAAGCGGTATCTACGGATGCCCGACACGGTGTCGACCGTCGACGAGCTCACGTCGGGTGGATTTCACGAGGTTCTCGACGACGGCCGGAACCCCGACGGCGTGCAACGCATCGTGCTCTGCACGGGCAAGATCGCCCACGAGCTCCGTGCCGAGCGCGACGAACGCGATTCGCCGGTGGCGGTGATCCGGCTCGAGCAGCTCTATCCGTTCCCCGGAGCCCAGCTCCTGTCGATTCTGGCGCGGTATCCGGACGATCCGAAGCTGCGGTGGGTCCAGGAGGAGCCGGAGAACATGGGGGCCTGGGGTTTCGTGCGGGGCCGCATGATCGACCTGGCCGGAGCCGACCTGGGCCTCGAGGTCGTCGCCCGCCCGGCCAGCGGGAGTCCCGCCACTGGTTCCCACAAGGTGCACGAGGAAGAACAACGCCGCATCATCGACGCCTCGCTGAGCTGAGGACACCGCGTGGAGCGGGTACGCAGCGCGGGAGCAGCAGTCGGCCGCCGGCTCAGTGCTGAGCGCGCAGGGCCTTCCAGCCGATCCAGCCGACGGCCACCCCGAAGCCCAGAGAAATCACGGCAAGTACGCCGTGGACGACCTTGAAGCCGACCGAATCGTCGGTGCCCACCATCAAGTAGAGCCGACTGATCCACACGTAGAGTGTCCAGCCGGCGGCAGCCAGCAGGACCCACGCAGCTCGTTTCGTCACGATGCCGTCACGATGCCGTCACGATGCCGTCTGTACGGCGGCCAGGGCTCGATCGACGGCTTCGTCGGAGGCCGGCGTGAGCGGGAGCCGGAGGTCGGGCGTGGGAATACGACCCTGTCGGTGGAGCACACCCTTGAACACCGCCGGGTTGGGCTCGGCAAATCCGGCGGTCACCACGGGAAGCAGCATCTCGGCGTGGGCGCGGCCGTCGTCGACCTTGCCGGCGAGACCGCATTCGATCATTGCCACGAACCGTTCCGTGCACAGGTGCGACGACGCACAGATCGCTCCGGATCCGCCCATGAGAACGACGGGGAAGAGGAACGGGTCTTCTCCTCCGAGGACGTGGAAGCCGTCGGGTCGACCGGCGAGGATCTCGAGGGTGTCGAGGTCGAGACCTGCGGTCGCCTGCTTGACGCCTGCGACGTTGTCGAGGGCGGCCACCTCGAGCATCGCCGCCGGCTCGAGATTCCGGCCGGTGCGCATCGGGATGTTGTAGACGACCACAGGAACCGGAGATGCCGCGGCCGCAACACGGAAGTGCTCCACGATCGCCTTCTGGGCAGGACGTACGTAATAGGGAACGACCACGAGTGTTCCCGCGAGAGCCGGAGTGCCCTCGAGCGCTGTCAGTGCCTCGACGGTCGTCGCCGTGTTGTTGGTGCCTGCTCCGACGATCAGCTGTGCGCCCTTTGCGGCGCACACCGACGCGCATGCGCTAATGACGTCGTGTCGCTCCTGCGCGTTCAGCGCCGGTGACTCGCCGGTCGTTCCGAGTGCGACGATTCCCGTCGCGCCGGCGCCGAGGTACTCACCGCACAGATGCTCGATCGCGTCGAGAGCGACACTTCCATCGGCCGCGAACGGTGTGATGAGGGGGACGTAGACACCGCGAAGATCGAGGTCGGCCGCCATGAACCGAAGCGTAGCCGCGGCCCTTCCGGCGTCTACCCTCCGTTCGTGGACGGCGACGGACTGCGCATCCTCGCAACGTTGCTCGTCGGCTTTGTCACCGGGATCGTGTCGGCCATGTTCCGGAATCGGCGGCGGTGTCGTCGCCAAGCCCGCCATCCGCGGGCTCGGCGCCACTCCTCTCGAGACCGTCGGTTCGACTCTTCCCGCGGTCATCCCGTCGGCTCTGAGCGGCACGATCCGGTATGCACGCGAGGGCCTCGTCAGCTGGCCCATCACGGCGCGTGTCGCCGGTCTCGGCGCCGTCTTCGCCGTCGTCGGAGCGCTCGTCAGCGAGGCGCTTCCCGGAGACGGCCGGGTTCTCATGATCGCCGTGGCTGTGGTCGTCGGGTACACCGCCGCCCGGATCGCCCTGGATCAGACCGAGGCCCTCGCTTCGTCAATCGACGATGCGGATCACCACCGAACATCATCGGGGATCGTCGGATCCGAGGTCGTGGCGGTTGCCAATGGTCAGGCGCTCGTCATCGGCGCAGCCGCCGGCATCGTGAGCGGCATGCTCGGTCTCGGCGGCGGGATCGTCATTGTTCCGGCCCTCGCCCGCTGGGTCGGACTTCCCATCAAGATCAGCGTCGCCACCTCCCTCGCGTGCGTGGGGCTGATCGCGATACCCGGCACCGTGACTCACGCGATCTTGGGCAACATCAACTGGGCGTTCGCCATCCCCCTGGCCTTGGGCGTCATCCCGGGTGCGTGGTTCGGTGCTCACCTCACCATTCGCGCCGACGAACGTGCTCTGCGCCTCGCGGTGGGTTGCGTGCTGGGCGCCGTGGCCATCGTGTCGGGCGTCTCTGAGATCCTGGCGCTGATCTGATCCGGCCTCGCTCGGCGGACCGGTCAGCGGTCGTCGCCCGAGGCCGCCTCTCCGTCCGCGAGCTCGCGTGCCCGGGTGAAGACGTCGTCGAGCATCTCCTCGGTGAGTCGGCCGGTGAACGTGTTCTGCTGACTGGGGTGGTAGCAACAAAGGATTGTGGCGGCTGCCGAGCCCATCGAGTCGAGACGCACCTCTGCCCCGTGTCCGAAGGCGGCCCGAGGTGACGGAAGCGTGACTCCCTCCTCGCGGAGCAGACGCCACAACGCCTGGTAGGCGAAGCCTCCGAGGACCACGAAGACGCTCGGCTGGAGGATCTGGATCTCGCGGGCGAGAAAAGGGCTGCACCTGTCGCGCTCGACGGTCGTGGGCTTGTTGGCGGGAGGTGCGCAATGCACAGCGGCTGTCACTCTCACCCGGTCCAGCCGGAGTCCGTCGTTTGCCGACCGTGCCGTGGGTTGGTTGGCAAAGCCCGCACGGTGCAGCGCGGCGTAGAGCCAGTCGCCGGATCGATCACCGGTGAACATCCGTCCGGTCCGGTTGGCACCATGGGCCGCCGGGGCCAGGCCGACGATCAGGATCTCGGCATCGGGATCCCCGAAACCGGGCACCGGTCTCCCCCAGTAGCGCTCACCTCGGAACGACGCTCGCGGGTTCGCCGCGACCTCCTCACGCCATGCCACCAGCCGCGGACACCGACGGCACTCGACGACCTCACTGTCGAGGGACACCAGAGTGTCAGGCGGGGGCGGGCCGATTCTCCCGTGGTCGGACGTACGTTCGGACATGAGACTCCGAGACTACGAGCGGTCGCCACTCGGAGGATGACCGGCCGGAGTGAGGGCGACGGGTCCGGGATAGACGGGCCCCGGATAAGTGTCACACCTGGGATCTACGCTGGTTCTGTCGATGCGGAGGGGTTCTTCTCCGGCTCGGTCTCTTCCCCCGGTGGCTTTTTCCTGTGCGCTTGTTCTCGCGCGGGTGAACGGATCTCGGGAGGAGGTGGGTGGGGTGGCAGTGGAAGAACCGACAGAAGACCCCGATCCTTCTGGCGATGCGGAAGCCGATGTGGGGCCGTTGGGTCGGGAGAACCTGGATCTGTTCCGCGCCGTGTACCGCCTCGAGGCGAGGCTGTCGGAGAGGATCGCCGCGTTCGACGCGTCGGGCGAGTGGGAAGTCGACGGTTCGGCGTCGGCCCAAGCGTGGTTGCGTTACCACGGTCGACTGTCGCCTTCGGCGGCGTCGGGTGCGGTCAAGACGGCCCGCCGGTTGCGGCATCTACCGATTACTCAGGAGGCGTTCGCGGCCGGTGAGATCTCGTCGGATCATGTACGTGTCATCACGACAGGAACCGACGTTGCCGAGAGTCTCGATGGTCACGACGAGATCGACGTGGTCGAGGTTGCGCGGCTGGTGGCCGAGGGCGAGAAGGTCTTCGTCGATGCTGCTCGCGAACTGGATCTCGAGGGAGGCGCGGTCGTCAAGACCGCCCTCGACGCGCTCATGCAACCAGACCCGGCCGATGGCCCTCGCCGCACCGGCGCGGGGCTCCGGTGACGTCTTGGCGATGCGATCTGCGCCCCAGGGTCGCGTTCGAGCCCCTGCTCGCCTCCGCTGCGCTCCGGCTCGGCACTCCGTGCCGGGTCTCGACCGCTGGGCGCAACTGATCGCATCGCCAAGACCTCCCCGTCGCTTCCCGTAGCACCTGGCGCGAGAGGCAGCTGATGGACGACCGCGAGTGACTCGCTTCAGCGCCGGAGCGAGTCGGGCGACCATCAGCTGCCTCACACAGCTGGAGCACCCGCCAGACTCTCGACGTCGGACGACGCACACCCACCATCTCGTCCACTGGGCCAACGGCGGCACCACATCGCTCGACAACACCGTGCTCGTCTGCCGAGCGCATCACACCAAGCTCCACGAACACCACTGGACCGCAAAGCTCACCCCCGAAGGAGAACTCGAGGTCAAACCGCCCTAGGAGCGCGAACGCTGCCGCCGCTAGCCTGCCGTCGGTGCGGGTGCTGCTGGTGGTGAACACGACGGCGTCGTCGGTGACGGCGCGGACGCGGATCGTCATCGGCAAGGCACTCGACGCCGACCACGACCTCCGGGTGGTCGAGACATCCCGACGGGGTCACGCCACGAGGCTGGCACGCGGCGCCGCAGTGGACGGGTACGACGTGGTCGTCGTCCTCGCGGGCGACGGCACACTCAACGAGGCGGCCGACGGCCTGGTCGGGACTGAAACGGCGCTCGCGGCGCTCCCGGGTGGATCCACCAACGTGCTCGCCCGGACGATGGGCATACCCATGGACCCCGTCGAGGCGACAGGACAGTTGCTCGACGCGTTGGATCGCCGCGCCTTTCGGAAGGTCGGTGTCGGGTCGGTGTCGGGACGACGGTTCCTGTTCCACGCCGGTCTGGGCTTCGACGCCGCCGTGATCTCCCAGGTCGAGCGTCGGGGGTGGCTCAAGAGATACCTGGCGCATCCCGTCTTCGTGGCGGCAGCGTTCGACACGTGGGCCCGGCACTACGACCGCACGACCCCGTCCATGCGCCTCGAGCTTCCCGGCGAGACGATCGACGGCTGCTATTTCGTGATCATCTCCAACACGACGCCCTATACCTATCTCGGGCACCGTCCGATCGAAGTGGCTCCCGAGGCGGCTCTCGACCGCCCCCTCACGATCACGGCGTTCCGGTCGCTGTCGGCCTACCTGCTCCTGCGCGGCGCGGCATCTGCGCTCACGACCGGCCGCTTCGTCCGTAAGAGCTCGAAGCTGGTCCACCGCCAGAACGTCGAATCGTTCTCGGTCATCGGCACCCGCCCGTTTCCATATCAGGTCGACGGTGACCACCTGGGCGACGCCGATCGACTGGACGTCACATACGAGGCCGACGCTCTCAAGCTTCTCGTTCCGTAGCGCCTTCGTTCTCTACGCTCACGCCCCGGACGACGCGTCGGCTGCGACTGCGTCGCGCAGCGCCACGGCGGCGGAGGGTCGGTCGGTGATCACAGCGTCGACCCCTGCGGCGACAAAGCGACGGATCTCACCGGCATCGTTGACGGTCCACGGTCTGAGCGCCACACCCAGATCGTGGGCGCGACCCACGACGCCGGGGACATCGGCTCGAGAGAGCGCCCGGTGTGCAACGTGGACGCCCTGCAGGTCACGGTGGGCGGCTGCACGGACGGCCGCGAGGGGTTCCAGATCCGGGAGCGTGAGCCACGCGGTGTCGACTGAACGGTCGATCTCGCGCACACGTTCAAGAGTCGGAACGTTGAACGACGAGATCACGACGGCGGGATCGACGACGGGATCGACGGACGTTCGGCGCCGGGACAGGCGGTCGACCACGGCGTCGGTGACACGCTCGGTGGGGTCGAAATCCGGGTTCGGTCGGGATGTTCTTGATCTCGATGTTGACGAGCGACAACCCCACACACGCGTCGAGCGCTTCGTCGAGGGTCGGAACCCACGGAAGAGTTGAACGGATCGCCTCGAAGGCCGCGTGGACGAGCACACCGATCCCGTCGGCACTGGAATCATGGTGGACGATCAACACGCCATCAGCGCTGCGACGAACGTCGAGTTCTATACCGTCAGCGCCGGCTGACCGAGCAGCCTCGAACGACGCCGCGGTGTTCTCACGTGCTCGAGTGTGGTCCCCTCTGTGAGCCAGGACCATCGTGGGCGAATGCGGAGGTGGCGGGCCGGGCGAACGCCCGTGTGTCGGTTCGGTCATGGACCGATGATGCAACCTCGGCACGGGAGAGTGGCAGTCGAGATGGACGACCGGTTGCCGTCGGAGTGCCGGTGCCGCCGCCCAAAGGTGCGGGATGGGACGCAAACTCGCAGGTCACGGCCCTTGTCACTCCGAAACTGTCCCGGTAGCGTGCCGGGAGGACGGGAGGCGCGATCCGCCCCCGCACCGACAGTCACGGTTCATCGGTTGCGTCGTTCGGGCCCTGACACAGAGACCGGAGGACCGTGGCACTTACGTGGATCCGAACCCACGACTGGGACGCCAACGACTGGCGGACGAGTTCGTTGTGTCGCGACACGAACCCGGAGTTGTTCTTCCCGATCGGATCGACGGGCGAAGCCCTCGACCAGATCGAGGCCGCCAAGGCTGTCTGCTCCGAATGCCTCGCTCAGGTCGAGTGCCTCGAGTTCGCGTTGAACACGAATCAGGAGGCCGGGGTCTGGGGTGGAGCTACCGAAGACGAACGACGTCGGATGCGACGTGCGCGTCGGGCAACGGAGATGACGCGTAGCTAGCCGACGACGAGGCCGTCGGGGCGCTGCGGTACGGGGATTCTGAGCCGTACACGGGTGCCGCCATCACGCTCCAAGTCGATCGTGCCTTCCAACTCAGTCGTCACGAGCGCCTGAACGATCGAGAGGCCGAGTCCCTTCGACTCGTCGAGGTTGAAGTTCTCCGGTAGCCCGACGCCGTCGTCCACCACGTCGATTCGGAGTTCGCCGTTGTCGCGGCCGAGCAGAATCCAGACGTTTCCGCCGTCCATCGGAAGGTCGTCATAGTTGAACGCGTGATCGAGCGCGTTCTGCATCAGCTCGTTGAGAACGACAGCCAACGGCGTGGCCACGGATCCGGGGAGGCCGCCGGCAGAACCTTCGACGCCGAAGGAGATCGGCGCTTCGGGTGAACTCACGCCTTCCTCCACCAGACGGACCAGGGGCCGCACGATCTCGTCGAACGGCACGACCTCGCTGGAATCCTGAGCCAGAGTCTCGTGAACCAACGCGATGGAACGGATCCTGCGTTCCGACTCCCACACCGCTTGGCGTGCCTCGGGTGTGCGAAGCCGGCGGCTCTGGAGGCGCAACAGGGCCGCGATCGTCTGGAGGTTGTTCTTCACCCGGTGGTGGATCTCACGGATCGTGGCGTCCTTGGACAACAGCATCCGGTCGCGGCGTCGAAGGTCGGTGACATCGCGGATCATGAGCAGCGCGCCCACGGGGGTGGCGCCGTCGAGAAAGGGAACGACCCTCATCATCGTGTTCGAGTCGCCCTCTTCCACTTCTTCGAGGACCGGTGCCGCCGCGGTCATCGCCCGACGAACAGCACCGACATCGAACCCGAGCTCGGTGAGCGCCGCGCCCCGGCTGTACCCGTGAAAGCCCATCCGGTGCATCGCCGTCACCGCGTTCGGGCTGGCGAATCGGATCGTCAGATCGTCCTCGATGATGATCACGCCGTCGCCGACTCGGGGTTCCTCCTCGACGTTGAGCTCCTCGAGAGCGAAGGGAAAGGACCCGGCCTGGACCATCTCCGCGAAGTGTCCGAACGCCTTCAGGTAGTTGCGTTCCAACTCTCCCCGTCGCCGGCGTGCGACAGTCGACTGATAGCGGGTGAGCACTCCGATGACACGCTCGCGGCGTCGCACGGGGATGCACAGCAACCGAGCGGCCTCGTCGCTACCGATGACCCGGCCGTCACCCTCGACCGACTCGCCGGTCCGGAAGGCCTCCGCGAGGAGTGGGCGCTCCTGCTCATCGACGATGGCGCCGCTGGTTTCGTGGGGATAGATCGTCTGACCCGTCACAGGGCGCACCTGCGAGAGTGCGATGAAGCGCTGCTCCTCTCCTTGGAGAGGAGCGAACAGGACGAGATCTGCGAAACAGAGGTCGGCGAGTGGCTGCCACGAGAAGACGAGGCTCTCGAGATGCTCGAGATCGTCGTCTTCGAGAGACGTGTAGGTGCGTGCCAGATCCGGAACGGTGATCACGACGGCACCGTACCCGTCTGCGGATGGTCGCTCGGTGCGGCTTCTCCGATGACGATCCTCCGCGCGGCTGCCATGACCCGACTGATCGCTCCCTCGACGTCGAGATCGGCTTCGGCCGCGTCGAGCATCGCGGGGGTTGAACGCGTCGCCGCCTCGCGAGGCTCGAAGAGGGTGCAGCAGTCCTGGTGAGGCAGGACGGACAGGTCGTACGTACCGATATGGCGCGCTTCGGCGATGATCTCGATCTTGTCCCGGCCGACCAGCGGGCGGAGGACGGGCAACGTCGCCACCGATCCGACAGCACCAAGATTCTCGAGCGTCTGAGATGCGACCTGGGAGAGGCTCTCCCCTGTGACCAGGCCGTGGGCATTCTCCCGCTCCGCCACGGCCTCGGCGACGCGCACCATGAGGCGTCGGTACAACAAGACACGCAGTCTCGACGGGGCGTGGAGCGTAATGGCCCGTTGTTCCTCGCCGATGGGGACGGACCACCAGGTGCCCGAGAACCCCCAGTCGGACAGCCGTTCGAGTATCCGCGCGACGTTTCGTTCCGAGGACGGGTCGGTGAACGGTTGTCCGTGGCAATGCACGGCGATGACGTCGGCGCCGCGCTTGAGCATTCTCCACACCGCGACGGGTGAGTCGATTCCGCCAGACGTCAGGGCGACCACACGCCCGGCCGTGCCCACGGGAAGCCCACCCGCGCCTTCACATTTCCGCGCCGACACATAAGCGACGTCCCGCACGATCTCGATGCGCACCGTGACATCGGGATGGGAGAGATCGACCACCTTGTTCAGGCCCAAGCGGATCGCATCGCCGGCCTGCACGTTGATCTCGCCGCTGTCGAGTGGGAAATCGGTGCGGGCCCGGCGTGCCCGGACAGCGAAGGTCTCGAAGGCTGCCTCGTCGTCCGCGTCCCGGGCGACCTCCAACGCCGCCTTCAGCACGACGTCAGGTGTCGCCGTCACGGCGCGGGCGGGGGCAACATTGGCCACGCCGAAGACTCGGACCGCGACCTCGAGGGCGCCGTCGCGCGGTCCCCGAACCTCGAGGCGGTCGCCGAGCGACCGGACCTCGTCGGCCAGGTCCCCCAGCGCTCCCCGGAGGTTGCGCTGCAGGGCCTTGAGGAACTCCCCCGATTCCTGCCCTTCAGTGCGATCTCGTGGAAATGGACGAGCAGCACGTCATCGTACGAACGATCGTGGATCATCGGGTCGTTCCCTCGAAGAGGTGGTCGCCGATCTCGGCGAGGCCACGGACGTCGTGGATGTCGACCTCCAGTGTCGGAACACGCGCCAGCACGTGGGGAACCTTCGAGAGCTCGGAACGCAGTTCAGCTTCGCGCTTGGCGACGACTCCGAAGTTTCGGAACGACTCCCCCACGGTGGAGAGGACGCGTGCAACCCGGTCGTCGCTCGCCTCGTCGGTCGAGTCGTGGCCCAGGACTTCTCGGAGTTCACCCGCGAGATCGGACGCGTGGTCGATCAGGTACGTGGCGGCCGCGGCGCCCGAGGGATCGAGGAGTGTGTCGGGAAGAGTCTTGTTGAGAACCAGCGCCTGGAAGTCGAAGCCCCGCGACTTCAGCTCGCGCATGAAGACCTCTCCCTCCCGCAGCGGGGCGGCTTCGAGCGTGGTGACGACACCGAAGGTCGTTCTCCGGTCATGTAAGAGGTCTTCGACCGCCGATGCCCGCTCGACAAATCCGTCGTACATCGACTGGAACAGCCAGAAGAACTCGCCGATCTCCTGAAGGAACTCACTGCCGAGGATCCTGTCGGCCACCTGGTAGAAGGGCCGGGACGCGAAGTTGAGAATCCGCGCGCCACGCTTCCCGCCGACGCGGTAGGGAGCCGTCAGCCAGCGCAGGAGCCGACCTCCGAAGAAGTCGGCCATGCGCTTCGGCGCCTCGAGAAAGTCGATCGCATTGCGCGTCGGAGGCGTGTCGAGAACGATCAGGTCGTACTCGCCGCTCGCGTGGACATCGTAGAGACGCTCCATCGCGATGTAGTCGTGACTCTGGACGAAGCGCTCCGTGATGTTCTTGTACAGGACGTTGTCGAGGATCTTCGAGGCCGTCTCCTCATCGGGAGCGTGCCGGAGCACGAGCGTGTCCCACGACTCCTTGGTGTCGAGCATTGCTGCCCAGAGTTCGCCACGCAGCTCGATGCCCGCTTCGGTGCAGACCTCGGGAGGAACGCGACGTGCGGTGTTGCCGATGCCTTCGAGACCGAGGGCGGTGGCGAGCCGACGAGCGGGGTCGACGGTCAGAACGAGGATCTTGCCTCCCAGACGGGCGGCAGCCCCGAGTGCCGATGCGGCCGCGATCGACGTCTTGCCCACGCCGCCCGAGCCGCAGAAGACGACGATCTCCTTGGCGGCCAGCAACTGCTCCAGATCACCCGGCGTCGTGGCACCTGTGTGCGCGGCGCCCGGACTCGCAGCGACTGTGTTCCCGCGGTCGGCGCTCACAGGCCGAGCTCCGCCTCGAGCGACTCGGCGACGATCCGGGTGACGCGCAGACCGTGGTCGCGGACGAACAGGTAGGGGACGTACAGCAAGGGGAGATCGAGCTCGTCGCGCAGGCGATGGAGGTACGCGGCACGGGTGCGGCGGAGCGACACCACGAGGCGTGCCGCGTCGAGCACGACCGACGCCCCTCCACCGGCTCGTTCCGTGAGTACCTTAAGAGCTTCCTCACCGCGGAGTTCTTCGAAGATCTCTTCGTCGGCGTGTGTGAACAGCTCGGGGAGAACACGGTTGACGACAACAGGCCCGAGCGACACTCGAAGCTCGCGGCGCGCCCTGTCGACCAGTTCGATGGTCTCGGCGACCGGCATCTCTTCAGGTGTGGCGACGACGAGGAGCGACGTGAGTGCCGCATCGGTGAGGATGTCGGACATCCAACCCGTCTGCGAGCGGACGGGGCCGACCTTCACGAGATTCTGGATCGTTTCGGGGGCGGCCAGCTGCGCGATGACATGGCCCGACGCGGAAGCGTCGACGACAACCAGGTCCCAGTCGGCCCGACCCTCGAGCGACTCGCGGACCTCCCAGCAGATCTTCCCGACGGTGAGGATCTCCCGGACACCCGGCGCCGCCGTCGCCACGAAGTCGAAGACACGCGCCACGGGGCCGAGGCGCCCGAAGACGGGAATCCTGAGATTCAACTTGAGGTACTCGCGCAGCGACGCCTCGGTGTCCATACGCATGGCGTGGACCCCGGGAGCGACGGAGCGGGGCTCGAAACCGACGGGAGGCTGCTCGAAGAAGTCTGTGAGATTGCCCTTCGCATCGACCTCGACGAGGAGCACTCTCTTGCCGTTGTCGGCAGCGAGAAGAGCCAGCGACGCAGCAACCGTGCTCTTTCCGACGCCACCCTTGCCGGTGACGAAGATCAGGCGGCGGTCGAGTAGTTCGGCGGCGCTCACGCCGGGTCTATGCGTTTCCGAAACCGACCTGGCTCTTTCCGTCGGTGCCCACGATCTCGACGTAGGCGATCTTGTCGACGGGGATGCCGACCCGGTCGCCGTCGGCGTCGTCCAGCCAGAGGACAGGGGTCTCCTCGCTCAGAGCGATGTTCACGCTCTTGATCACATCATCGGCGTCGCCATCGACATGGACGCTCAGCTCCTTGTGACTGTGAAGGACTCCGACCTTGACTTCCATCGCGGTGCTTCCTCGGCTCGTGGTGGCGTTTCTGTGACTGGGGCTGCTGTTACTGGGGCTGCTGTGACTGGGGCTGCTCTGACGGTGGCTGCTCTGACCGCAGTCGCCCAGCGTCCCACTCAGACTATCCGGAGTTCGCTCTTGAAGACCTTGCTCGGTCGGAGCTCGTCGGAAACCCGACGCGCGATCTCTGCGAACACGATGCTGGCCTCGTCCTCGGGATGGGCAGCCACGATCGGGCGGCCCTCGTCGGCACCGGCGCGCAGCTCGGGGACGAGCGGCACCTGTCCGAGCAACGGGACGTCGAGCTCGGCGGCGAGGTCGGCGCCGCCGCCCGATCCGAACAGGTCGTAAGCCTTGCCGTCGTCACCGCGGAACCACGACATGTTCTCGATCACGCCCACCACGGACAGGTCGACCTTGCGGGCCATGTACGCCGCGCGCTGCGCCACACGCTGGGCGGCAGGTTGTGGGGTCGTGACCACGAGAACCTCGGCGCGCGGCAGGAACTCGGCCATCGACATCGAGATGTCGCCGGTTCCGGGCGGCATGTCGACGACGAGGAAGTCGGGCTCGCCCCAGTAGACGTCGGTGAGGAACTGCTCGAGTGCCTTGTGCAGCATCGGGCCACGCCAGATGATCGGTTGGTCCTCCCGAGCGAAGAACCCCATGGAAATGAGCCGGACCCCATGGGCCGACGGAGGAACGATGAGATCGTCGACCAGTGTCGGGGGACGGTCGATCCCGAGCATGCGCGGCATCGAGAAGCCCCAGACGTCGGCATCGACAACCGCCACGTCGTGTCCGGCTCGCGCCAGCGCCACCGCCAGATTGGCGCTCACCGACGACTTCCCGACTCCGCCCTTTCCGGAGCTCACCGCCAGGACGCGGGTCGATGCATTCGTGAACGGGTTGACGCCCGACTCCCCGGCCCCGGGGCTGCCGCCTCGCAGCATCTCCGCGAGTGCGTGTACTCCGGCGTCATCGAGAACCCCGATGGAAACCTCGACGTTCTCGATTCCAGGTTCAGCGCCGGCAGCCTCACGGATGCGGGCGTCCAGGCGATCGCGTAGCGGGTAGTCCTCGGACGGGACCGATACCTCCACGCGGACCGTCGCTCCGTCGACGTGGACACTGCCCAGGAGACCGAGCTCCCCGAGACTGCGGCCGATGGCCGGGTCCTCGAGGCCCGCGATCCGTTCCCTGATCTCGACCTCGTCGGGCATGACAGCCGCGCTCCTCGTGTGTGTAGGGGGATTTCCACTACGTACGTAGGTAGAATATCGATGTGAATCCGCGAACCCCCGACGAGGCAGCACCCGAAGCAACACCTGCCGGCACGGCAGCAGACGCGGCAGCAGACACGGCAGCGCCCCGCTTCGAGACCGACCTCAGCGCCGAGGAGTTCAGCGCGGCCGTGACGGCTGTCACCACCGCGTTCGGGGACCCGACGCGCCGCGAGATCTACCTGTGGCTACGCGAAATCCCCGGCGGAGTGACGGCAAGCGAGGTCGCCGCCAACTTCCACGTCCACACGAACGTGGCGCGCCACCACCTCGAGAAGCTGGCGGGCGGCGGCTATGTGGATGTCGAACTGTCCCGTCACACCAGCGCCGGTCGACCCTCCAAGCGCTATCGCGTGACGACGTCCGACGGGTCGCTCCACGACTCCCTGCACGATTCGTTGAGCTTCTCGGCGAACTTCCCGACGGGAAGTGACGATCTCCTCGCGACCCTGCTCGGGCGCGCCCTCGAGCTGATCGATCCCTCCGAGGCGAGCGAGATGGCCGACCAGGTCGGCTTCGAGTACGGGCTCGCCATGGCCGGCCGGATCGACCCGGCGGAGCGCCACCGCTCGGTCACCGCCGCACTCGCCACGGTGGCAGACGCCCTCACAGCCCACGGTTTCGCCGCACATGCCGAGAAGGACGAGACACGGGGTGAGGACGGGAAGGAAGGGCGCTCCTTTCGCATCGTCGCGGAGCACTGCCCCTTCGGCGGGGCCGCCACGGCTCACCCCCACGTCGTGTGCGCCGTGGACAGGGGGCTGATCCGCGGAATGCTCGCGGGGCTCTACGGCGACACGGTCGCCAGTCACGAGGAGAGCCGTCCCGAGGGCGACGACCACTGCGTCGCTCGAGTCCTCACCCGCGCGTGACGCGTGCGACGCGCCTATCTCGACCACGCGTCCACGGCACCTCTTCGGCCGTGCGTGCGCGACGCGATCGTCGAGGTGCTCGACACTCCTGCGGGTGACCCCGGACGTCTCCATAGCGAAGGACGGCGACACCGTGTCGCTCTCGAGGAGGCTCGATCCGCTGTGGCGGGCCTTCTGGGCGCCCGTGCCCGCGAGGTCGTGTTCACCTCCGGAGGAACGGAATCGGTCAACAGCGCTGTCGCAGGCGCCGTCGAGCGCGGCCGACGGGAACGGATGAACGCCGGAGACACCACGGCACCACACGCTGTCACGACCGCTGTCGAGCACTCCAGCGTCCACGAGGCGCTCGAGCGGGCCGGGGTCGAGGCGACGGTCGTCGGTGTCGACCGATTCGGCCGCTACGACGCGGACGACGTCGTCGCGGCAGTACGTCCCGACACGGTTCTCGTCAGCGTCCAGACGGCGAACCACGAGGTGGGGACACGCCAACCCTGGCGGTCGGTGGCGGAGGGTCTCGCCCGCCGGCCCGGGGAGGGAGTGCCCGACGGCCCCTTGTTGCACGTCGATGCCTGTGCCGACGCGGCGAACCCCGAAGGCCTGGCCTTCGTCGATTCCGGCGTCGACCTCTGCTCGGTGACCGCCCACAAGGCGGGCGGACCGGCCGGAATCGGAGCGCTCCTCGTGCGGCGGGGCCTGCGGATCCCGCCACTGATCGTGGGAGGGGCCCAGGAACGCGATCGCCGCGGCGGCCTCGAGAACGTGGCGGCCGCGGTTGGTTTCGGAGCCCTGGCCGACGATCTCGCTGAATCCGGACACCTCGAGAACGAGGCCGCCGCGGCGCGACGCCACACGGACCGTCTCTCGCAGGCCGCGACATCGACCGGGGGCGTGTCGTTGTTCGGCGATTCCGATGACCGGATGGCACACCTCGTGTGCCTGGGTGTCGAGGGAGTCGAAGCGGAACCGATCCTCCTGGGTCTCGATCAACGGGGAGTCGCTGTGCACTCCGGCTCGTCGTGTTCCAGCGAGACCCTCGAACCGTCGCCTGTGCTGCGCGCGATGGGCGTCGACGCGGACCACTCGTTGCGGGCGAGCGTGGGGTGGAACACCACCGACGCCGACGTCGACTTGTTTGCCCAAGCGTTCTCCTCCGTGGTGGAAGGTCTCCGGTCACTGCGGTCGTGAACCCGCGGTCGAAGCCACGGGGCTCCGAGACGTACAGTTCGCACCTCCAGAGAACGAGACTGTTGCCGCGCGCAACCCCGAGCGGCCCTATGAAGGGAACAACATGCCGGACTGGGCACTGCTGTCGAACGCGCTCACGGAGGCGCTGCGCCTGGGCACACCACCGATCGCCATCACCTTCTTCGAGTCACGACCCGACGGTGTGGACTCCTTCGACGCGCCGATGGCGGATCCGCTGCCCGGCGGACGCACCGGTCGCGTGCCGGCCGGTTGCGTGTTCTGGATGCACGGGACCGACAAGACGTTCTCGACCGTCGCCGCCGATCACGGCAACTGCTCGGTCGGGAGCCTGACGCACGGCTTCAAGACACTCGACGAGGTTGCCGGAAACGACGACGTGGCCACGCTCGTCGAGTCGGGGTGGGTGACGATGGACGTCGTACCCGAGATACCGGTCGTCAGGAAGCGCCCGGGGCCGTGACCTACGGCCCGCTGACCGCAGCCACCACACCGCCCGATGTGGTGATGCTCCGCGTCAACGGCAAGCAGTTGATGGTGATCTCCGACGCTCTGCCCGAGCTCCGGATCGAGGGCAAGCCCCAGTGCCACATCGTGGCCATCGCCAAAGAGCAGGGGCTGCCGGCCGCGAGCGTGGGATGCGCCCTCAGCCGTGTGCGCACGGGTATGCCGGCGGCCGAGATGACCTGCGCGATTCCGGGGACGATGCTGGCCACACTCGTGGAACGCATCACGACCGATGCGGCGTCCGACACCGCCGTGGCCCGCTACGCGGCCCAGGACGCCCAGCGCTTCGACGAGTAGTGGTTCGATGAGTAGCGGCGGGATGAGTAGTGGCGGGTATTGCTACTTCTTCGCCGACTCGTAGAAGGGGTTCTCGCCCGAGGCGTGGTCGGTGACGTCGCGCACCTCGATGATCTCGGGGATTGCCTCGGTGAGGGCGACTTCGATCCCCTGTGACAGCGTGACCGAGGCCATCCCACATCCCTGGCACCCGCCGCCGAGCCGGAGGTAGGCGATGCCCTCCTCGACGGCGACGAGCTCGGCCATCCCCCCGTGCGAGGCGATTGCCGGATTGATCTGGGTCTCGAGGATCGAGATGACCTGCTGGGCCAGGTCGCCCGAGAGGTCGGGGGCGGACCGTCGTAGGCGCCGGTGGCGGGGCTCGGGCTGTTGGGGTTGTTCATGACCATGCCGTTGGGGGTGAAGTCCAACGTGGCACCGCGCAGTTTCTCGGCGCTCCCGGCCCCGATGACCACGCTGAGGTCGTCGTTGTGCAGAACCGTTTCCGCTTCGCCCGCTTCCGAGAGAGCGCGGAAGTACATCTCGTAGCGGTAGGTGGCGCCCGAAACCCCGCTCACCTCGACCCACAGTGCCAACGCTTCGGGATCGGGCTCGTCGGCCCGGGCCTCGAGCACCTTGGCCCGCGCCTCGTCGGTGAGGCGTAGCAGCGGCGTTGAATCCGCTGCGCCCTCGGGGCTCGTGTCGCCTGTGTCGTCGCTCATCGCATACCGATCGTCGTGTGTACCCGTGACGGTCCATCATACGGGCCGTGCCACGCGTTCTTCTCCTGCTACCGACAACCACCTACAGGGCACGAGACTTCCTGGATGCCGCCGATTCCCTCGACATCGAGATCGTCATAGGATCCGACGGTCGCCAGACCCTCGAGGACCTGATGGGGCAACGGGCGCTTGTGCTCCCGCTCGGCGGCGGGGCGGAGAACGACGTTCGGGCATCCGTGGCAGCCATCGCCGACGCCAACGAAAAGACCCCCTTCGATGCCATCGTGGGAGTCGACGACGGAGGAATCGTCGTCGCAGCCGCGGCCTCCGACCGCCTGGGACTGCCCGCCAACGACGTCGCGGCGGTTCGACGCACACGCGACAAGCGCGAGCAGCGCAGCGCCTTCAGCGCGGCGGAGGTACCACAGCCTGAGTACACGGCCCTCGACCCCGACGACGTACGCCGACTGCTCGCCGGGGAACGCCTCGATCAGATCGACCACGTCACCTTCCCCGCTGTTCTGAAGCCTCCCGAGCTCTCCGGGAGTCAGGGCGTCATCCGCGTCGACGCGCCCGGCGAAATGCGCGCGGCCGCGCAACGGATCGTCGACATCATCAAGGGATCTACCGAGGAAACCGAGGAGTGTTCACCCGGCTCCGGCGCGTTGGTCCTCGAGGAGTTCGTGGCGGGCCCGGAGGTCGCCGTGGAGGCGGTCGTGCGGTCAGGCAACGTCCGGGTTCTCGCTGTGTTCGACAAGCCCGACCCGCTCGACGGTCCCTACTTCGAGGAGACCATCTACGTGACACCGAGCCGGCACTCCGATCGGGATCTCCGAGATCTGGAACGAGTCGTCGCGATCGGGGTTGGCGCACTCGGCATCACCGAAGGACCCGTGCACGCGGAAGCCAGACTCGGCGACCGGGGAGTGCGTCTCCTCGAGGTTGCCGCGCGGTCGATCGGGGGTCTGTGCGCGCGGGCCCTGCGATTCGGCGTGGGAGTCACCCTCGAAGAGGTGATCCTCCGCCACGCCCTCGAACTCCCGGTACCTGTGCTCGTACCCGAGGGTGCGGCGTCCGGCGTGATGATGCTGCCGATCCCCCACGCCGGGACGTTGCGGGAGGTCCGCGGTGTCGACGAAGCCCGGGCCGTACCGGGTGTCGTCGGCCTCGAGACCACGATCCCGGTCGGTAGCGCCGTCGTACCGCTCCCGGAGGGCGACCGGTACCTCGGGTTCCTGTTCGGTCGCGGCGACGATCCGGCGGAGGTGGAGGACACCCTTCGTCGGGCGCACGCCCGCCTCGAGATCGAGATCTCCTAGCGAGCGGCTCACGCTCCAGGCCGTACGCTGGGCGGGTGCGCATCCTGGTGATCTCCACCTACGAGCTGGGCCATCAGCCGCTCCACGCCGCGGCGCCGGCCGCAGGCCTACGCGCGGCAGGCCATGACGTACGCGTCCGCGACCTGGCTGTCGAGTCGTGGTCGGACGACCACGTTGTGTGGGCGGACGCCATGGCGTGCTCCGTTCCCATGCACACGGCCCGCCGACTCGCCGCTGAAGCCACCCGGCGCGCCCGCTTCGTGGACCCGACGCTCCACGTGTGCTGGTTCGGCCTCTACGCCGTGGCCGCCACACCGCCGCCGGAGGACTCCATCCACCTGATCGCCGGCGAATACGACGATGCGCTGTGTGGCTGGGCCGACGACCCGGTCGGGAGCACCGCAGGCGGTCCGGTCGTGGAGATCGGCCGCGCCCCGTCGACGGGCCGTCCGGTCCCCGACCGCGCTGACCTGCCCGGCCTCGATCAGTACGTGCATTTCATCGACGGGAACACGTCCACCACGGTGGCTGCCGTCGAGGCGAGCCACGGGTGTGCCCACCGCTGCCGGCACTGCCCGGTCCCTGTCATCTACGACGGGCGCACCCGACCGGTCGACACCACCACCGTGCTTGCCGACATCGCACAACAGGTCGAGGCCGGTGCCCGCCACGTCACCTTCGGCGATCCCGACTTCCTCAACCGCCCCGCGCACTCCCTCGAGATCGTCCGGGAAATGCGCCGCCGCTTCAACGATGCGGGCACCGACACGCTCACCTTCGACTGCACCGTGAAGGTCGAACACATCCTCCGCCACCGGGGCGTCTGGGAGGAGTTGGCGGCCTCGGGGTGTCGCTTCGTGGTGTCGGCGTTCGAGTCGGCCGATGACACAACCCTGGAAATACTCGACAAGGGTCACACCACCACGGACGCCGCCGAAGCGGTCGAACTACTGAGGTCTCACGGGATCGAGATCCGTCCCTCGTTTCTCCCGTTTCTCCCGTGGACGACGCCGGACGATGTCGTGCGTCTCGTCGACTTCGTCGCCGACAACGATCTCGTCGCGAACGTCGATCCGGTGCAGTACACGATCCGCCTCCTCGTTCCGCCTGGATCGCTGTTGCTCGACGTACCCGAACTCGCCGACAGGCTCGGTGACTTCGATTTCGTTTCTCATGCGTGGTCGTGGCGCGCTCTCGATCCCGCGGTCGATGAGCTCCAGGCCGAACTGGCGGCCATCGTCGAGGCCGACGTTGCCGCCGAGGTACCGATTCTCGACACGTACAGAACCGTGCGGGCCGCGGTGTTCTCAGCACTCGGGAGGGCGGACTGTCGCGCTGGCGAGCGAGGGGCCGGGATGAGCGCCACGACCGCTCAGCTTCGTGACGTCCCGCGTCTCAGCGAATCGTGGTTCTGTTGTGCGGAGCCGACCGACGCCCAGTGGGGAGCCCTCACTGCCGTCAGCCCCTCTTCGACAGGACGTTGAGGGCCGAGCCGGCCCGGAACCACTCGACGTGCTCGGGCGACAGTGTCGTCGTGGTGTCGAACTCGTCGGTCGTACCGTCGGCGTGATTCAGGCGAACCCGGAGCGGCACGTCGGGAGCGAGGTCCTCCAGGCCGAGAACGTCGACGGTGTCATCGACGCGGATCTTGTCGTAATCGGCCGGATCGGCAAAGGTGAGCGCCAGCACACCCTGCTTCTTCAGATTCGCCTCGTGGATCCTCGCGAACGAGCGGGCGAGCACGACCCGACCGTTCATGTAGCGGGGCTCCATCGCCGCGTGCTCACGTGAAGAACCCTCGCCGTAGTTCTCGTCACCCACCGCCACCCAGGGGATCCCCGCCTCCTTGTAGGAGCATGCCAACTCGGGCAACGGCACCTGCGAGCCGTCGCGCACATCGACTCCGTAGCCGGGTTCGTCCGCGAAGACGTTGTTGACACCGGTGAAGAGGTTCCCCGAGATGTTCGTGAGGTGGCCGCGGTACCTCAACCACGGCCCGGCGGGAGAGATGTGGTCGGTGGTCGTCTTGCCCTGCGACTTCATCAGCACGCGGAGCCCGCGCAGGTCGCCGCCGTCCCACCGAGCGAACGGTTGGAGCAGCTCCAGGCGGTCGGAGTCATCGGGAACGACGACGCTGACGGAGGACGGGTCGTTAGCGGGTGGCACGAACCCCGACTCGCCGGGGTCGAATCCCGAACCCGGCAACTCGTCGGCCGACGGCGCCTCGAGGCGCACCTCGGTTCCGTCGGGGGCGGTCAGGGAGTCATGGAGGAAGTCGAAGTCGAGGCGCCCGCCCAGAGCCAACGCCACCACGGTTTCGGGTGATCCGATGAACGACAGGGTCTCGGCGTTGCCGTCGTTGCGGCGCGGGAAGTTCCGGTTGAAGCTGGAGACGATCGTGTTGCGCTCGCCCTCTGTGATGTCGTCACGCTTCCACTGGCCGATGCACGGGCCGCACGCGTTGGCGAGCACGGTTGCGCCGATGGCCTCGAGATCAGCGAGCAGGCCGTCACGCTCGATCGTGGCCCGCACCTGTTCGGAGCCGGGGGTGATGAGCAACGGGGTGCGCACCTCGAGTCCTGCGGCCGACGCCTGGCGGGCCACGTGTGCGGCACGACCGATGTCCTCGTAGGAGGAGTTGGTGCACGATCCGACGAGCGCCGAGGAGATCTCGATCGGGTAGCCCTCGGTCTTCGCCGCGGCCTTCACCTCGGAGATCGGCCGGTCGAGGTCGGGCGTGTGGGGCCCCACGAGATGGGGTTCGAGTGCATCGAGATCGATCTCGACGACACGGTCGAAGTACCGCTCCGGATCGGTCTCGACCTCGGAGTCCGCACAGAGGAACTCGGCACGTGAATCGGCCAGCGCGACGAACTCGGAGCGATCTGTCGCCGCGAGGTACTTCGCCGACCGTCGGTCATACGGGAAGATCGACGTGGTCGCCCCGATCTCAGCGCCCATGTTGGTGATCGTGGCCTTTCCGGTGGCCGAGATCGACTCCACCCCCGGGCCGAAGTACTCGACAACGGCGCCCGTGCCGCCCTTCACGGTGAGGATCCCGGCGACCTTGAGGATGACGTCTTTCGGCGAGGCCCATGCGGAGAGCGATCCGGTGAGACGCACGCCGATGAGTTCGGGAACACGTGTGTTGAAGGGCCATCCCGCCATCACGTCGACGGCATCGGCGCCACCCACGCCGATGGCGACCATGCCCAGTCCGCCCGCATTCGGCGTGTGGCTGTCGGTGCCGATCATCATCCCGCCCGGGAACGCGTAGTTCTCCAGGACCACCTGGTGGATGATCCCGCTCCCGGGTTTCCAGAATCCGATCCCGTAGCGCGACGACGCGCTGCTCAGGAACTCGTAGACCTCCTGGTTCGCGTCGATGGCGACTCTCAAGTCGTCGGCGGCCCCGACGTGAGCCTGGATGAGGTGGTCGCAGTGGACCGTGGTCGGTACCGCCACCTCGGGAAGATCGGCCAGCATGAACTGGAGTAGCGCCATCTGTGCGGTGGCATCCTGCATCGCCACACGGTCGGGGCGGTAGTCGGCGTAGTCGTCGCCGCGGCCGAGGCCGATCGTGGCGATGTCGTCGGCGTGGGTGAACAGGACCTTCTCGGCGAAGGTCACCGGGCGCCCGAGGCGCTCGCGTGCCGTGGCCACGGCCTCCGGGTAGCGGTCGTAGACCGACGCCACGAGCTCGAGGGGTGTGTGGGGTCCGACCTGGGGCATCGTCACTCCGCGGTAGCTGGGCGGTTCGCTCGACCGGCTGTTCGGAACAATCAGCCGGAATCTCGGTCCCAGCGTACGTCCCGCTCCCCGGACGGCTCAGGTCGCGTCGGACGTCTCGGCGGGGAACCGACGCCTCACGGTCTCGGGAATCAGGTCCCGGAGGTGAGTCACCGTCTCGAGGAACCGCTCGACACCGACGGCGTCGAGCTCGCCGGCCCTCACCACCGCGTAGTTCCCACCGAAGCCGTACGACCACGTGTTGTTCTGCGCAAGCAGGAACCGGAGCATCGGTTCGTCGAGCAACTCGGCGGCGAATCCGACGTCCTGCGTGGTCACGGTGAAGGCGTCGGCAAACTCCGCGCTCTCGGTGCAGTCGAAGGCCGAGGCTCCGTCCATCGGACGCGCCGGTCCGAGCGTGGGAGAATTGTCCGCGACGATCTCGAGTCGGGGAAGCGCTGCGTTGACCTCGACGACCCCACAGTTGACCGAGTCGTCGGTAGATCCCCCGGCACGCGGCGCGAATACATCCACACCGTGCGTCCGTGCACCCTTCCCCGCGCACAGCCTGCGAGCGCCTCCAGGCCCTGCGCGTCGTCATCGTGGGCGACGTCGCCCAGAGCCCGCAGCGGGCCCAGGAACTCGTAGCGGAACACGGGGCGAAACTCGCTCGCCACGGGCAGATCGGGCAGATCGCCGATGGCCCGACGTTCGGTGGCGATCTTGTTCTTCGGCGCCTTCTGCCCGAACGCGCGGAACACGCCGGCGCGGGCGAGCAGCCAGACCATGATTCCGAGGCCGACGACGATCACCACAAACGCCATAAGGCACCATTCTGGCGCACCACAGAGGCCTGGCCGACCAAAACCCGACTTGAAAGGTCGGGAATTGACCGTTACCGTCCGCGGTCGTGTCCGCACCCTCCACGACGACAGATCCGCCCCCGGCACGGACGCCGCCACCCACCTCGTCGCGCCGGGCGATCGAGCTGGACCACGTCTCCAAGGTCTTCGGCCATTCGGGGAAGGCCCTCCACGCACTCGACGACGTGACGCTCGACGTCGCCCCGGGCGAGTTCGTCTGCCTCGTGGGTGCGTCCGGATGCGGCAAGACGACGCTGCTGCACCTGATCGCCGGGCTCGAGGAGCCCACGGCGGGGCGAATCGGCGTCCACGGCGGCCCCGCCACGGTCATGTTCCAGGAATCCGCGCTGTTCCCGTGGCTCACGGTGGCCGGGAACGTCGATTTGGCCCTGCGGCTGCGCCAGATGAGTTCCGCCCACCGTGCCGAGACGGTCGACGCTCTGCTCGACCTCGTCCACCTCGGCGACTTCGCCGACAAGCGACCGCACGAGCTCTCCGGTGGGATGCGCCAACGTGTGGCGCTGGCGCGGGCTCTCGCCCAACAGGTCGAGATTCTGTTGATGGACGAACCGTTCGGCGCGCTCGACGCCATGACGCGTGACGTCTTGCACGTCGAGCTTCAGCGGCTCTGGGCAGACACCGGGCTCACGGTCGTGTTCGTCACGCACAACGTGCGCGAGGCGGTGCGCTTGGGCGACCGTGTCGTGCTGCTGTCGAGCCGACCGGGACGCGTCGTGGAACAGTTCGACGTCGACATCGACCGACCTCGCCGGATCGAGTCCCACGAGGTCGCCGACCTGTCGGTCACGATCACCGAACGGCTCATGACCGAAGTGAAGCGCCATGGCCCACACTGAGGAGGTCCTCGGCACGGAAACACCGGACTCTTCCGACGAATTGACGGAGGAACTGGCGGGACTCGATGCGCTGGAACTGGCGGTCCCCGTGCGACCCGCCCGAGCCACGCGCGTGGAGAGCGGTGTGGCCGAAGCTCGTGGCCGTGGCGGTGGCTCTCGGGGTCTGGGAGCTCGTCGTCCTCTCGGGGTGGCGCTCGACAGATGTGCTTCCCGGACCGGGACCGGTCTTTCGCACACTCTGGGATGAGCTCTGGAGCGGCGACCTGTTGCCCGCGACGGCGCTGACCCTTCAGAGGGCCGCCGTCGGCTTCGCCCTCGGGATGGCAATCGGGACACCGATCGGAATCGCCATCGCCCGCGTGCGCGTCGTCCGGACCGCTGTCGGTTCGGTGGTCACGAGCCTCCAGACCATGCCGTCGATGGCGTGGTTTCCGTTCGCGATCCTGCTGTTCTCTCAAACGGAAACCGCGATCATGTTCGTGGTGGTGCTCGGCGCCGCACCCGCGATCGCCAACGGCCTCGTCGCCGGCGTCGACCACATCCCGCCCGACCTGCTGCGCGTCGGCCGAGTGCTCGGCGCGCCGATGGAACGCGCTGCGCTACGTCGTACTCCCCGCCGCCTATCCGCAGTACGTCAGCGGTCTCAAGCAGGGTTGGGCGTTCGCCTGGCGGAGCCTGATCGCGGGCGAACTCATCGTGCAGGTGGCCGGGGGTGAGTCGATCGGCGCGCGCCTGCAGGAGGCGCAGCGCTCCGAGGACGCCACGGCACTGTTGGCCACGATGATCGTGATCCTCGTGATCGGGATCGTCGTGGACAGCCTCGGATTCGGGACCCTCGAGCGGCGGATCCGCCACCGCTACGGGCTCAGTTCCCTGTGAGCTCCTCGACCTTCACGGAGTTCATGACATCGCCGACCTCGATGGCCTGGGCCACGTCGACTCCCGACGTCGTGTGGCCGAAGAGGTTGTAGTCCTTCGACAACTTGCTGGTGCAGTCGTCGATACACACGAAGAACTGCGATCCGTTGCTGTTGGGGCCGGCGTTGGCCATCGCCACCGCACCGAGGGTGTACTCGCCGAGCACCGGTTCGTCGTCGAACTGGTAGCCGGGTCCTCCGGTGCCGTTTCCGTCGGGGCATCCACCCTGGATCACGAATTCGTCGACCACGCGGTGGAACGTGAGGCCGTCGTAGTAGCCGTCACGCGCGAGGCCCACGAAGTTCGCCACGGTCCGGGGCGCCAGCTTCGGGTCGAGGTCCATCACGATGTCGCCACGATCGGTCGAGATGGTGACGCGGTAGGTCGCGTCCTGGTCGATCGGGTGATCGGTGTGCGCTGCCACAAGAGACTCCTGGGTCGTCGGGTCGCTCACGCTACCGGGAGACGGGCCTCGTCGGAGAACAGCAGGCGGTCACGGCGCAGGTACGCCGTTGGGCTCGGCCACAGCCGCGCGCGGCGTCCGCTACGTCGCGTACCTGATCTGCCAGTGGCCCGTCGGGAGCGATCTCGAGATACCGGTCGAACTCGACGACCGCACCTGCGGGATCATCGAGACCCTGGAACAGGATCATGCCCCGGAAGAAGCGGGCGTCGGGGTAGTCGGGATCGACAGCGAGAGCGCGGTCCACCCGCTCGAGAGCCTCCTCGGGAAGACCGGCGAGATGGACGATCCACCCGCCATATGCGTGCGCCTCGACGTTGGCAGGGTCGAGGGCGACGACCTCGTCGTAGGCCATGAGCGACGCGGTGGGATCCGTGGGAGCGAGAAAGCGCGCGAGTTCGAGATGCGCCGCGGGATCGTCGGGATTCCGCTCCACCGCTGCTTCGAGCGTCGCTCGGGTCTCCGCTGCGACCTCCTCCGGGTTTCTGTCGGTCTGCTGGTTGCCCGTGGCGGTACCGCCGTCGACGCGGTCGCCGACGGCATTGGCCAGGAGAAATCCTGCCGCCGCCACGAACGCCACGATGCCGCCCACCACAGCGAGCCGACGACCGGTTCGAGGCGCAGCAGCCACCTCGTCCTTCGAGGTACCGCGGTTCGGGTCGCGTTCGGCCGCGTCGATCGCCCGTAGCACCGCGGCAGCGCGGGCCGTGTAGTCGTCGCGCAGACGTCGATAGGTGCCATCGTCCATTTCGGCGTCGGCGCGCTCGCTCTCGAGATCGTCGAGGGAGGCAAGGAGGAAGTTCCGCTCCTCGTAGAGGTCACCGAGCGCCGGTTGCACCGGGATCCTCCTTGCGGCCGCGGACGCGCTCGACGAGTTCGCGGTCCTCGGTCGTGGGCGTGTAGCGGGGCTCGCGTCGCCACCGGGTGAGTGCGACCACCAGGACGCCGACACCGAGGACGAGCCCCGCGATCGGCAGCAGCCACACGAGGAGCGAGACACCGCTGTTCTGGGGCTCGAGCAGGATCCACTCGCCCCACGTCTCGACGTAGGCGTCTCGGATCTCACCGTCGGTCTCACCGGCCTCGATCCGACGGCGCACGTCGTCGACGATCGCCCGCGCGGTGGACGACGGACTGTCGGCCACCGACAGCCCCTGGCAGGTCGGGCACCGCAACTCCCGGGTCAGGCTCTCCAGCCGCGCGTCCGGTGAGTCATCTCGTGATCCCGGGTTCGCCGCCAGACCCACCGCGACCGCGGCGATGAGGGCAAGCGCCACCCAGGGGACCCACCGTGCCCACGGTGCTCGCATCAGCCCGTCCCCCGCGCCCTCGCGAGCAGCGCCTCGAGGTCGTCGACGTCGACCTCACCCAGCTGCTTGCCCACCACGACGCCGGTCGGATCGATGGCGTACGTCTCGGGTTGACCGGTCGTGGCGAAATCGAGAGCGGCCCTGTCGCCCGGATCCAGGGCTGTCGTCCAGCTCACGCCCTTGTCCTCGACCCAGCCGCGGGCAGCTTCCTCGGTGTCATCGCGCACGATGCCGACCATCGCGAAGTCAGGATCGTCCGCGTGACGCGCGTGGAACTCCGCCAGCGCCGGGTGCTCCGCGCACACGGGATGCACCAGGAGTTCCAGAAGTTCACGATCACGGCCTTGCCCGCGACCGATTCGTTGCTCACATTCCCACCGTCGAGCGTCGGCAGATCGAACGCGGGTGCAGGTTCCCCGAGCTCGGGACCGCCCTCGAAGGTCGGGTTGGTGTCGATCTGCATCGCCAGAATCACGGCGAAAGCGATGACCACGACCCCGATGGCGGTTGCTCCCCACAGGATCGGCCGCCCTCGGCGTTCCGGCCGACCCTCCGGAGGCGGTGCGCCGCCGGTCACGCTGGAACCTCAGCGGGACCGGGATCGGTGGAATCGCCCTCGGTGGGTTCCGAAACGTCCGGTGAAGGCCCGGTCCGTCGCGCCCGACGCAACGAAGAGCGCGCCGAAGGGCCCACGGCGATGAGGGTGCCGAGGAACATCACCCCGCCGCCGATCCAGAGCCACACGACCATCGGATTGACCGCCACGCCCAGGGTGACGCGACCCGACTCGTTCGGTGACGAGATGAGCGTGAGATAGACATCGCGCGTGATTCCGGTGCGCACCGACGGAGTGCCGATGCCCTGGGTGCTGTTCGGGAACGTGGAGATGGCGGGTTCGTACACGCCCAGGTCGTCGCCGCCGCGTTCGACGCGGACCTGAGCCGCACTGGTCGTCTTCTGCTCGGTCACGGTCGTGTCGCTGCCGAGGTAGGTCACGGTGTAACCGGCAACCGTGGCCGACTCGTTCTCACCCAGGCGTACCTCACGACTCGTCGACCAGTGTGCTCCGACGGAAATGGCTACGGCGACGAGCACAACACCGACGTGAACAACGAGACCGCCGTACTTACGCGGATTCCCGGTGACCGTGCGTCCCAGAGCGACCGGGATCTTTTCGCCGTGGACGGAACTGCGGGAACGAACAGCCATCCCGAACTGCTGCGCGATGCCAGTGAGCGCGAAGGCCGCCAGCCCGAACACGAGCACCTGGGCGACACCCCGGGTCCCGAGGAGGACGGCCACAAGCATCGTGAGCACACCGATCCATGCGGGGACGCGGAACCGGCGTTGCAGAACCTCCCCCGACGTGGCGCGCCACGGCAACGCGGGCGCTGCCGCCATCAGGAACAGCAATGCCATCCCGATGGGAAGTGTCATGCGGTCGAAGTACGGCTCACCGACGGACAGCCGACGGTCCTGCAGCGCTTCGACGAGCAGGGGAAAGACGGTTCCGAGCAGCACAACGAAAGCGAACGCCGCGAACAGCAGGTTGTTGGCGAGGAACGCCGACTCGCGTGAGACGACCGAGTCGATCTTCCCATGGGAGCGAAGCAGGTCGCCGCGCCACGCGATCAATCCGATTCCCACCACCGCGACGACTCCGAGGAACAGGAGCAGCATCGGCCCGATCGCCGACTCCGAGAAGGAGTGCACGCTGTTGACCACACCCGAGCGGGTGAGGAACGTACCGAGAATCGTGAGGCAGAACGTCGCGATCAGAAGCGAGAGGTTCCAGACGCGCAGCATCCCGCGGCGCTCCTGCACCATCACCGAGTGAATATAGGCGGTGCCCGTCAACCACGGCAGCAGCGACGCGTTCTCAACCGGGTCCCACGCCCAGTATCCACCCCACCCGAGGACCTCGTAGCTCCACCAGCCACCCAGCACGATTCCGACCGTGAGGAACCCCCACGCCAAGACGGCGGCTCGGCGGGTTTCGATCAGCCATCCCTCGCCGAGTCGGCCGGTGACGAGGGCAGCGATCGCGAACATGAACGGAACAGTGAATCCGACGTAGCCGAGGTAGAGCATCGGCGGGTGAACCGCCATGAGCGGGTGGTTCTGCAACAACGGATTCGGACCGGGGCCGTCGGTCGGCACGACGCCGGCCACGAGTCGGAAGGGGTTGGCCGGACCGAGCAGGAGGATGAAGAAGAACAACGCCACTGCGAGACCGGTGATCGTGGCCCAGGCGACGAGCGGATCGGTGGCCCGGTCGCGGAACCGGTAGGCGGTGAGGCCCAGGTACCCGGCGAGGATCAGCATCCACAGGAGGATCGACCCCTCGAGCGAGGCCCACAGCGACGCCGCGGTGTAGAAGACCGGAGTCGCCAGTGACCCGTTCTTCGCTACGTACTCGAGCGAGAAGTCGTGGCTGAGAAGCGCCCACTCCATGACCGCTACGGCGACCACGGCGGCGACCAGCACGGCGAACACGAACCGACGGCCCAACAGGAGAAGTCGGTCGTCGCTCCGGCGCAGGCCTGCGCCCAACGCCACGATGCCGAGGACGCACGCCGCTCCACCCCAGACGAGTGCCCCGTATCCGATCGCCGCCCTCACGACGGGTGTTCGGCGGACGGGTCCTCGGAGGACACGTCGGGCGGGGAGTACTCGTTGCCGTGGTTGATGAGGATGCGGTCGGACTGGAACGCTGCGAACCCGTCGTCCCACTCGCCTTCGGCGACCACGGGCGCACCCTCGGCGAAGAGGTCGGGAGGGTCGCCGCGATGCACGACGGCCACGGTTTCGTTGCCGTCGGTGACCTCGAAGGTCACTCCGTCATCGGTCTCCGAGATCGAACCGGGCACGACCTCTCCCGCCAGTCGGAGGCGGCCGGTGTCGTTCTCCTGGACCGCCTCCGAGACCGTGCGGAAGTAGACGATGTTGCCGCGCAGGCCACCGAGAAGGAGGAACGCTATGGCGCCGACACACAGGAGCGCCGCCACCACGTAGATCCAGCGACGCCCACGGGCGGGAGCCGGCGCGGATTCGGGGATCACCGCCACCGCTCCAACTCCTCCTCCGTCAACCCACGGCGGACCCGCCGGAACCGCGCCGCCATCCAGCCGATGTAGGCGATCAGCACAACAGCGGTGATGACGTATCCGGCGACAACGAACCCTGCGTCACTCATCGGTGCTCCCCCGCTCCCGCCACGGCTGGATCGCCGATGTTTCCTTTGCCGGTGCCCTCGCCGGGCACACGATCCTCGAGATCGGTTCGCTCCGAACCCGATGCCACGCGCGCTGCGATCGCTGCGTCGAGCTCGCGTTCCTCACGACCTTCCTCGAGGCGGGCGAGCTGGACCCGTCGCGCCATCAGATACCCGTACGCGAGCGTGAAGGCCACGACGGCGAAGAGGAGCGTCCACGCCATGGATCCTTCGATCTGCGCGTCGAGGTCGGGATTGAAGACGGTGGCTTCCTGATGCAACGTCCGCCACCAGTTGACGGAGAAGTGCACGATGGGAACGTCGACGAAGGCGATGAGGGCGGCAATGGCGGCCCGCCGGGCACGGACGTCGGGGTCTGCGGGCACTCGGCGCAGGGCGAGGTAGCCGAGGTACAAGAAGAAGAGGACGGCGGTGGTGACCAGACGCGCATCCCACACCCACCATGCGCCCCACACGGGCCGTCCCCACAGCGAGCCCAGAACGAGCGTGAGGCCCGTGAAGATCACCCCGATCTCGGCCGAGGATCCCGCCAGCAGATCCCACCCGGGCTGGCGTGTCCGCGGCCACAGGTACAGCGCCGACGAGACCGCCGTCACGAAGAACGCCAGGTAGGCCAGCCACGCTGCGGGAACGTGCACGTACATCAGGCGCTGGGCATCCCCCTGCACCGCGTCGGGGGGCACGACGCCGAGAGCCAGGACCGCGAGGACGAACAGCGCGACGAGCGTCAAGAGACCCAGCGCGTTCACCGCGGGTCTGGCCAGCGAGATCATGCGTCCTCCAAGAGCGAACCAAAGGCGAGGACACCCACGCCCAGGTACAGCACTGCAAACAAGGCGAGCAGTTGCACCCACGGCCACGCTTCCGAAGGCACGCCGTCGAGGCCCGCTTCGAACGCCCGGGTGGCTCCCAACATGACAGGTGCCACGATCGGGAGCAGCAACAGCGGGACCAACGTCTCGCGGGTTCGCAACCCGGCCGCGAGCACCCCGAAGAGAGTACCGGTGGCTGCGATCCCCACGGTCGCGGCCACCCCAGCCAGAACCAGGACTGCCACGCTGCGAACGGCGGTGTCGTAGAACACGACGACGCCGATCCCCAGAACGAGTTCCAGGAGGAGCAACTGTACGGCGATGGCAAGGGTCTTGCCCAGGAACACGGAGGCTCCATCGAGCCCCGACAGACGGAGCCCGTCGATCGCCCCGTGTTCGGCCTCCACCGCAAAGGAGCGGGAGACCGCGAGAACAGCCGCCAGCAGGACCGCCACCCAGAACAGACCGGGAGCGACCTCTGACAGAAGCCCGCGGTCGGGATCGAGGGCGAACGCGAACAACAGCAGTACGACGGCGCCGAACGGCAACACCTGGTTGAGAGTCACGCGCGACCGGGCCTCGACCCGAAGGTCCTTGCCGGCAACCAACCACACCTCTCTGGCGAGACTCACGGTCCGCCCTCCGCGCTCGGCGCGCTGTCGACCGACGGCCGCTCCAGGACGGCGCGCTCGGCACGACCTCCCACGATTCGGACCTCACGGTCCGCCAGAGAACGCACGCGCTCAGTTTCGTGCGAAGCGACGATCACGGTCGTACCCGCAGAGGGCGCCTCGCTGATCACGGAGTCGAGCATCGAACGCCCGGCGGGGTCGAGGCCGGCGTGCGGTTCGTCGAGCAGCAACAAGTCGGGGCTCCGCGAGAGCGCGACAGCCAGCGAGAGGCGCCGACACTGTCCGGCCGACAGTCGCTGATGCGCCACGTCGGCCTGTTCCTCGAGTCCGACACGAGTGAGCACGTCATCCGCGGTAGCGGCGGTCGCACCCGCTGAACGTGTCGCGAAACGCAGGTTCTCCCGGACCGTGAGGTCGTCGTAGCAGAGTGTGTCGTGGCCCATGAATCCCAGACGACGCCGATGGCTGCGCCGGTCGCGGGCGAGATCGACGCCCAGAACCTCGGCCTTCCCGGATCTGAGGCGGACCAGGCCCGCCAGGAGGCGGAGAAGGGTGGTCTTGCCCGCACCGTTGGGCCCACTGAGCAGTAAGACCTCGCGTTCGTGTACGTCGAGGTCGGTACCGGCGAGAGCCGGAAAACGGCCGAGGAGACAGACAGCGGCGCGGAGGCGCACGACGAGTGGCAACGGACCCTCAAGGGCCGGGAGACGGTGCCGAAAGTGTAAGGAGCGGTCGGCGAAACCGTCGAACCGGCATACGGAGCACTCCCATCGGGTTTCCCGCTCCGCCCGGCATCTTCCGCGGGTACTCGGCTGACGTGCCGAAATGTCCCGAACGCCCGGGTACAATCACCGAGGTGCCAGACATGGATGACGCAGCCGGCCAATCGTCGACCGCTCTCGCTTCGCGCGGGCCCTCCGACGAACCAGGGTCGCCCCTTCCGGCCGGCGCCGGCGATGACGGAGGTTCCGGAGACGGGCCTCCCGAAGAGACGCCGGACCCGTCGTCGGAGCCGTCGCGACCCCGCGACACCGGTGCGCGCGCCGTCCTCGGTTTCGTCGGAAGAGGCCTCATCACGCTGGGGCTCCTGGTCCTGCTCTTCGTGGCGTACCAACTCTGGGGCACCGGGCTCTATGAAGCCCGCGCACAGAACGAGCTCGAGGGCGACTTCGAGAAGCGGCTCGAACAGATCGACGCGTCGGCGCCCGAAGGTGACCCTGAGACACTCGGTGGCGGCGAGGGCGAAGGCGGCGAGCCGGTGCCCGCCTCCGCGTTCACCGAGGGCGAGGCGGCTCTCAAGATCGAGATCCCCGACGCGGGCGTCGACCGCATCGTGGTGCAGGGAATCTCGATCCCCGACCTGCGGAAGGGGCCCGGCCACTACCCTGACACCCCGATGCCCGGCGAGATCGGAAACGCTGCGATCGCCGGTCACCGCACCACCTACGGTCAGCCGTTCCACAACCTCGACAAGCTCGAGCCCGGCGACGAGATCACCACCACGACGCTGAACGGGGTCTACGTCTACGACGTCGTCAAGACCGACATCGTCGCCCCCACCGCCGTCGACGTGTTGAAGCCGCCGGGCAAGAACACCTATGTCGGCAAGAAGGCTCTGGGCGAGAACGCCGTCCTCGAGGACACCGCGATGCTCACCCTCACCACGTGCAATCCGAAGTACTCCGCTGCTGAACGCCTCGTCGTGTTCGCCGAGCTCAATCCCTCCAAGAGCCCCGAGGCACAGCCGCCGAGCGTGAGCACGAACCTGTCCGCCGGTCGGGCCACCATCGACTCCGCCGGGCTCTCGGGTGAGGAATCCCCACGCACGCCTGCACTGATCTTCGCCCTGATCGTGGCGGCGGTCGGTGCACTCTGGTGGCTGGCCTTCCGGCGGTGGCGTCACTGGTACACCTGGTTTGCCGGTGTGATTCCGTTCCTGGCGGTTCTGTTCGTGTTCTACACGTACATAGAGCGGATGCTCCCCGGAAACTACTGATCCGAAGAGCGTTCCCCGAAGCGCATCGGCGCGGCGGCGAACTCCCGCATTCCGTCCTCGAACATCACCGAGGCACGAAATCCGATGATCTCCGCTGCCCGGTCGGTGGACGCGAACACGTGGCGCACGTCGCCCGGCCGGTAGCCGCCGACGACCTGGGGCGGTGGCGCATCGGGGAACACCACGTGTAGTGCTTCTGCCATGTCGAGCACCGTGCGCGGCGTACCGCTGGCCACGTTGCAGACCGAGTCCCGAGGCTCGGCTGCCGTCAGCGCTGCCACGTTCGCCGCAGCGACATCTTGCACGTGGACGAAGTCGCGACGCTGACCACCATCCTCGAAGACGCTCGGCGCCATACCGTTCTCGTACGCGCTCCGGAACCGCGACGCCACGCCGGCGTAGGGCGTGTTGCGGGGCATGCGCGGCCCGTAGACATTGTGGTATCGCAGCACCGTGAGCGGGACACCGTGCTCGCGGCTGAACGCGGCACACAGGTGCTCCTGGTGGAGCTTGGTGGCGGCGTAGACATTGCGCGGGTCGGCGGGTGCGTCCTCCGGCACGGACTCAGGTGTGAGGTCGGCTCCACATTCGGGACACGGTGGCTCCCAGAGACCGGCCTCGAGGCGCTCGCGATCGCGGGGCCCCGGGCGCACGAGACCGTGAGCGGCGCAGCGGTACCGCCCTTCGCCATAGACGACCATGCTGCTCGCGAGCACGACACGCTCGGGCACGTGCGCGGCGTGCATGGCACCGAGGAGCGTTGCGGTTCCTTGATCATTGTGGGCGACGTAGTCCTCGACATCGCCGAAGTCCACGCCGAGACCGACCATCGACGCCTGGTGACACACCGCGTCGACGCCGCCGAGGGCATCGATCACGGCGTCGCGGTCACGAAGATCGACCCGACGTACGTCGACGTCGGTGCGCTGGTCCGCCGGTGGCCCGTCGTGTGCGGCGGGGTGCAGGACGTCGAGCACGCGCACATCGAACCCCCGCTCCATGAGCGCGTCGACGATGTGGGACCCGATGAATCCGGACCCGCCGGTCACGAGGACCCGCATGTTCACAGAACTGCCGTCACAGAACTGCCGTCACAGGATTGCCGTCACGGCGACGTCGACCCGAGCGGCAGGCTCACCGTGAAGCGCGCCCCGCCGTCGTCGTTGCGAACCGAGATCCGACCGTCGTGTGCCTCGACGAGCCCGCGTGCGATCGTCAGTCCCAGACCCGCCCCGGCACCGCCACCGTCTCCCGCGGATTCTCCGACGGAGCGTGCGGTATCGCCGCGGTACGAGGCGTCGAACACGCGCTCCAGATCCTGCTCGGGGATTCCGCCGCCACTGTCGAGAACCGACACCCAGGCCACGGGCGCCGACGATGCGCCGTCGAGCCCCGTTCCGTTGCCGGTTTCCACGAGAACGGTGCCGTTCGCCGGCGTGTGGCGAATGGCGTTCTCCAGAAGATTCCGCAGGACGCGCAAGACATCCACCGGAGAACACGTGACCTCGGGTGGCGTGCCCCGGAGCCGTCCTTCGACAGTGACTCCCTTGGCGGCCGCCACACCCTGGACCCCTGCCAGAGCATCCGACACGAGGTCGCCGAGTGGAACCGGCGTGCGATCCGCGCGTACGACTCCCGCCTCCACGCGACTCAACTCGAAGAGATCGTCGACGAGTTCGGCGAGACGATCGGCCTGCGTGCGGACCGTCGTGTGGTATCCGTGAACGACATCGGGATCGGTGACCACGCCGTCCTCGAGTGCTTCCGCGATCGCACGGATACCGGCGAGCGGGGTGCGCAGATCGTGGCTCACCCATGCCACGAGTTCGCGCCTCGACTGCTCGATCGCCATTTCACGTTCGCGGGATTCCCTCAGTCGTCGCGACATCTCGTCCAGCTCGTGTTCGAGGCGCCGCAGTTCGCCGGGCGCTCCTCGACCGGTTGTGACCGCCGGACTCTCGGGTGAAACCTCGAGCGGGGTCGCTGACGACGCGTCGTCGCCGATCCGTCGTGTCCGCTGCGCGAGAGCGTCGCTGGCCCTCGAGACACGCTCACCGAGGAGCAGCGCTGCGGCCACACCCACGGATCCTGCCGCCAGGAGCACGACGTCGAGCGCTGCGGCATCCGCGCTGGAGATGAACATCCGTCGGGCCGCGACCCACGCGCCGAGACCTGCCGCTCCAACCGCAGCGAGAATGACGATCGCCACCTGCACGCCGATGGAGCGCCGCCGCGCGAGACACAACGCCAACGCGCCCACAGCGCCGGCAACGAGCGCTGCCCCGACACTGATGACGAGCAGCTCGACGAAATGCGCCCGCGACATCGACCGAGCCGAGGCCACGACGGCTGTGAGCATGAATCCGGCGGCCGTGACGCCGCCCACGAGAACAACTGTTCTCCTCGTGCTGTGCCGGCCCGTGCCCGGCCCGGTGCAGTGGGTCCCGTGCGCGGTCATGTCGTGAACCTGTAGCCGACGCCCCATACCGTCACGATCCTCCTCGGCGCCGACGGCGCCTCCTCGATCTTCTCGCGCAGCCGTCGGATGTGCACCGTCACAGTCGACGCGTCGCCATAGCTGTATCCCCACACCTGCTCGAGCAACTCCTCCCGGGGAAAAGCCGTTCCCGGGTTGGAGGCCAGAAAGGCCAGGAGGTCGAACTCGCGTGCGGTGAGATGCACCGCAGTACCGTCGAGCTCGACCGTGCGGGCGTTCCTGTCGATGGTGAGACCCTCGCGGATCAGGGGCTCTTTCGTCGACCCGGGTGCGGGAGCGTACGTACGGCGCAGCACGGCTCGAACCCTCGCCATCAACTCACGGGGCGAGAAGGGTTTGGTGACGTAGTCGTCCGCGCCGTGCTCGAGCCCGGCCAGGCGATCCTCCTCCTCCCCCCGTGCCGTGAGCATCACCACGGGCACCCGTGCTTCCTGGCGTAGCCGGCGACACACCTCGAGACCGTCGAGACCGGGAAGCATGAGGTCGAGGATCACCAGGTCGGGCGGGTGCTCAGCGGCCTCCTCCAGCGCCGCGGTACCGTCGCCGACCGCGCGGACGACGTACCCGTCACGCTCGAGGTAGCGCACGACGACCTCCGACACCGTAGGGTCGTCCTCCACGACGAGTACCTGCCGCGAAGCGGTGGCGGGACCCCCGGACACGTTCACCATCGTGTCCGGATACCGGTCTGGACGGCGAGGGCCACGACGGCCTGGGCGGTCAGCCATCCGCGAAGAACCATCCCTGATGCGTTCCTACCCACCGCGTCCTTCGCCGACGGGTCCTTCGCCGACGGGTCCTCCTCCAACACGTCCTTCGCCAACACGTCCTTCGCCAACACAGCCCCGGCCGGAAGGAGCCAGAGAGCGAACGGCAGCCAGATCCGCTCGACCTCGCCCTTCGAAAAGCCGGAGAGGTCGGCGATCGCGATCGCGCCGAGCGCTCCCCCGACGAGGAGCCACATCCGCCGATCGCGAAGGAGCGCCAGACCCGCAGCGGTCGCCGGCCCCACGACGATCGCGAGCGCTGCCAAGTTCGCCCACACGAAATAGCCGAATGGGCGGGTCGACGCCACGCTCTCGAGATACTCGCCGCGGGTCGTGGACCATCCGTCGACATACGAGAAGCCGGCCACCCAGAAACACGCCAGAACCGCCGAGGCGGCGAGTCCCGCCACCGCGAGCGGCCGGAAGCGTCGACGCGCCAGTGCCACGACGAACGGGATCACGGCGATGAGCGCCAGGCCGTAGGACAGCATGAGTGTGGCCCCGAAGAGGAGACCGCCCGCGGTACTCCACGCGTCCGCTCGGCGGCCCACCTGTCCCATGGCCACCACCACAGCGGCAACGGCTGCGGCGGCCACACCCGCGAACAGAGCATCCGCGCTCGTGGCGATCCAGACCGCAGCCGGCGCCAAGACGACGAACGGGGCGGCAGCACGTGCCTGCGTCTCACCCGCCACGTCGCGCACGGCCACGAGCACAGACGGAACCGCCAGGGCGCCGCCCAAGATGAAGAGAGCCGCGGCCCAACCCTGACCACCGAGGCCCAGGCGGTCCATCGACCACAGCGAGAGCACCGCCCCTGGTGGATGGGAGCGAACATGCGTGGAATAGCTGTCGATGTTGTCGGTGAATCCCGACAGGAAGTCGGTGGGTGAACCCACCTGATCCACGTCGAGGAGGTACTCGTCGCCGGGAAGCACGGTCGGTGCGGTGATGCCGTCGAGGCCGTCGGTGAATGCGAGAGCCAGTGCCCACAGAGCGGTCGCCGCGGCCGCCACGGCGAGCAGACGCCGCCACTCGAGACGCCTCACGAGATCCGGTGCCCACACCACGATCACGCCGGCGACACCCACCGGAACGACGATGCGCACGCTGAGACGCAGATCGTCCCATCCGACCAACGGCGGAGCACTCAGGCGCAACGCCTCGCGGCCGAGTTCGTCGATGAGGTGCAGACCCCAGAGCCTCGCCGCGACGATGAGCAGGGCCCACGCCACGAGGGCTCCTGCCACGATGGCCCACCGGCGGCGCACGGGCGAAATCTACAGCGGGGAGGTGTACCGACCCACCTGCACGGACGATATCCCCGCGATGTTTAGCGAATCGTAAGCACATACCTCCCCGATGCGCATCCCGTCCTGGGTACGGTTCGCGACGTGGCCGACGTTGTCCTCCCCGTTCTGGACGAGGCTCTCGCCCTGCCGGGTGTACTCGGCGCGATGCCCTCCGGCTTCCGTCCGATCGTCGTCGACAACGGATCCACCGACGGCTCGGCCGCGATCGCCTCTGATCTCGGTGCCACCGTCGTGCACGAACCTCGGCGCGGGTTCGGTGCCGCGTGTTTCGCGGGGCTGAGCGCGTCCACGGCCGACATCGTCTGTTTCATGGACTGTGATGGTTCCCTCGACCCGGTCGACCTCCTGGGAGTCGCCGATCCCATCGTCGCCGGCGACGCGGACCTCATCCTCGGTGCGCGCCAGGCGTCGCGCGGCGCGTGGCCCGTGCACGCACGGCTGGGTAACCGCGTCCTGGTCCGGACGCTTCGGCGACGCTACGGAGTCCACCTGCGCGATCTCGGGCCGATGCGTGCCGCACGCCGCGATCGCCTGCTCGGGCTCGAACTCCGGGACCGCCGTTTCGGATGGCCGCTGGAGATGGTGGTGCGGGCGCTCGACGAGGGATGGCGTGTCCATGAGGTACCGGTGGCTTACGAGCAGCGGGAGGGGCGCTCGAAGGTCACCGGGACGTGGCGGGGCACAGCTCGCACGATTCGCGACATGCGCCGTGTCCTCGCATGAGTACTCCCGACGTCACGCTCATCGTCATCGCCAAGGAGCCTCGGCCGGGTCGGGTCAAGACAAGGCTCTGTCCTCCGTGCTCTCCCGAGCAGGCCGCCGATCTCGCGGCTGCGGCTCTCGCCGACACGCTCGCCGCCGTTGCGGCGACCTCGGCGCGTCGCCGTCTTCTGGCCCTGGAAGGCGAGCCGGGTTGGTGGCTACCCGACGGAGTCGACGTCGTGCCGCAGTCCAGCGGCGGCCTCGACACACGGCTCGCCGGCGCCTTCGAATCCGCCGGTGGGCCCGCCCTGCTGATCGGAATGGACACACCACAGGTGGACCCCGGGCTTCTCGAGGATTCCTCGCGCCTTCTCCTCAGTACCGACGCGGTGCTCGGCGCTGCAACCGACGGCGGGTGGTGGGCCATCGGGCTCCAGCACCCGGACCCTCGCGTCTTCGAGGGAGTCCCCATGAGCACCGCCGACACCTACGACCATCAGGTGGCCCGACTCGACGCACTCGGGCTCCGTCACGTCGCGCTCCCCACCCTGACCGATGTCGATGTCTTCGACGACGCCGTCACCGTGTCGGCGAGTGCCACCGGGACACGCTTCTCCGCCGCGGTCAGTGCGGCGGAGAAGTGTCACGCGGGGAACGGGATCATGAGAGGAATCGGATCATGACGGCGCCGGTCGCGCTTCTGCGAGGGAGCTGTGGGACTCCGTACGCACCGCCGTCGAACCGGTGGGCGACACCCGCCGATCCCTCCGAGCGCGCGCTCGTCGCCCACGTGGTCCCCCCTGTGCTCGACATCGGGTGCGGCCCCGGTCGACACGTCGTCGCTCTGGCCGAACAGGGCGTGCCCGTCCTCGGTATCGACGTGTGTGACCCGGCGCTCGATCTGGCGCGCCGCCGGGGGGCGCCCGTCCTTCATCGCTCCGTGTTCGACCCTGTTCCCGGATCGGGTCGATGGGGCAGCGCGCTGCTCCTCGACGGCAACATCGGCATTGGAGCCGCGCCGGTCGACCTCCTGGGCCGTGTCGCAGAACTGGTGCGACCCGGGGGACGACTCATCGTGGAACTCGACCCACCGGGATCATCGAGCGAGATCCGCCGAGTACGCCTCGAAATCGAGTCCACGGGCAGCGGAGGCACCCACCCGTCCGGGCTCCGCGTCGAGGCGGGACCCTGGTTCGACTGGTGTGCCCTCCCCGTCGACCGGATCGGAGACACGGCCGCTGAGGCCGGGCTGTCTCTGACCGACATGAGGAACGAGGACGACCGGATTCTCGCGGTGCTGACCACACCCGGCCAGGCCCCCGATCCCGCAATTCCCGATGTGGTGCCCCGGTGAAGCTCCGTTGGCCCGACCGGCCGACGGTCGGGCCGTTCCGCAACGGCGCGTTCCGCCCGAGGCTCCACAACGAACAGACGGCAGCCGTCCTCGGGATCGCACTCGGTATCGGTTTCGTCGTGTGTTTCACGACAGGTCTGATCTCGCACCTGGTGCAGAACCCGCCCGACTGGTTCCTGTGGACCTCCCGTCCCGCCGGTCTCTACCGCGTGACCCAGGGAACACACGTCGTCGTGGGGCTGGCGCTCATTCCGGTCCTGCTGGCCAAGCTGTGGGTCGTCTACCCGCGCCTGTTCGAGTGGCCGCCCTTCGATTCAGCCGCTCAACTCATCGAGCGCCTGATGATCATCCCGCTCGTCGGAGGTGGTCTCTTCCTCGTCTTCACCGGCCTCGGCAACATCAACGTGTGGCGGCCGTGGGGTTTCGGATTCCGCCCCGGTCACTACTGGGCCGCGTGGATCACCATCGGTGCGCTGGTCGTGCACGCCTTCGCGAAGTACGCCACGACACTCGAGGCGCTGCGACGGTCGGGAACGTCTCCTGTCGGAGACGCGACCTCCCCTCTCCGCGCCGGGGTCGACCCCACCGGCGACGATGCCGGGTTGTCACGACGGGGCTTCTTCGCCACCACGTTCGGTGCCGCGGGAGCGATCGCTCTGTTCAGCGTGGGCCAGACGTTCACACCACTCAGCAGAGCAGCACTCATCGTGCCCCGCCGATCCGATGTGGGCCCCCAGGGTCTCCCCCGTGAACCGGACCGCCTCGTCGGTGGGACTCTCCGACGTCGACCCGGCGACCTACACGCTGACCGTCGACGGCTCTGGCGCCACCCGACCCTTCACGCTCAGCTACGACGACCTGCTCTCGATGCCGCAGCGCACGGTCGAGCTCCCGATCGCCTGCGTCGAGGGTTGGAGCGCCAACGCCACGTGGCGCGGCGTCGCCGTGACCGACCTCCTCGAGCGCGCAGGTGCCCCCGATGACTGCGACGCGCGGGTCACGTCGATGCAGGACAGCCCCCGGCAGCGATCCTCGGACCTCAATCGACTCCACGCACACGACCCCGACACCCTCCTCGCCCTGGAATTGAACGGCGAAACGCTCGACGCCGACCACGGCTTCCCCCTCCGCCTCATCGGACCGAACAGACCCGGCGTGATGCAGACCAAATGGGTCTCCCGATTGGAGGCGCTGTGAGCACCGAGACCCGCCCGGGATCCGGTTCGGGAACGAACACTCACGGAATGCTCTTCTGGGTCGGCCTCGCCCTGGGCGGCGCGCTGATGGTGTACGGACTCGTCGGTCTGATCCGCAACATCGAGGGCGAGCTCCTGAACTGGGCCGTGTTCTACGTGGGAATCGACGTCGTGCACGACTCGATCCTCGCCCCGGTCACCTTCGCGGTCGGGGCGCTCGTCGCCCGGATGCTTCCCGCTCCGTGGAGAGCGCCGGTGACCGCGGGATGCGTGATCAGCGCGGCGGTGCTGCTCGTCGTGGCGGTTCCACTGCTCGGTCTCGGGGGCAACCCCGGGAACCCGACGCTCCGTCCCCTCGACTACCCCACCGCCACCGCATGGGCACTGGCGATCGTGTGGGGGACGGTCGGAATCGTCAGCGTCATCGTGGCGTGGAGCCGTCGTTGACGGGAGAGGCATCCTCCTCCCCCGAACCCCCACCGCGTGACGATGCGTCGGCCGGTCCCGACCCTGGGGACGGCCCGGCGTCAGTGGCCCTCGAACTCTGGGCGTGTCTTGGCGGCGAACGCCTCCATCCCGATCCGGAGATCGTCGCTCGCGAAGGCCCGTTCCTCGTCGGCGTCGATGGCCGCAATGGCGTCGTCGTCGGTACCGGGGCGCAGACCGCCACGCTCGCTGATCAACTCGAGAGCGTGCTTGTGGCCGGCGACGGTGAGGGGGGCGAGCGTCGCGATCTCATCGGCGACCTCGAGTGCCGCCGCCAGTGCGTCGTCGGCGCGGCGGTCGACCAGGCCCATACGTTCCGCCTCGTCCACACCGATCGTCCGGCTCGTGAGGAGCAGATCGCGCGCCGGACCCGGTCCGACGAGCTGAACCAGCCGCTGGATGTTCGTCCAATGCAGATGGATCCCGAGCTTGCCGGCGGGAATACCGAAACGTGCCCGATCGTCGGCCACCCGGATGTCGCAGGCGACCGCGAGCTGCGTTCCGGCGCCGATGGCAGGGCCGTGAACCGCAGCGATCACGGGCGCCGGTAGTGCTCCGAGCGCGTCAAGGAGTCCCTCAAAGGCGGGCCGAAACGTGTCGCGGCGTTGCTCGTGCCACTCTCCCCCGGGTTCGTGGGAACCCGAGCCCTTCAGCGCTTCGGAATGGCCCGGTGCCTCGCTGTGAGCGAGGTCGAAACGGGTGCCGAGGTCGGCACCCGCGCAGAAGGCGCTACCCGCTCCCGTGAGGACCACCGCGCGGACGCCGTCGGCGTCTTCGAGATACCGACGCAGCTGGTCACAACCGGGAGCGTGAAGCGCGTTTCGCCGTTCCGGCCTCTCCAGAGTCGCGACCGCGACCTGGCCGCGCACTTCCCAGCGGATCACGGAACGTCAGGACTCGTCGATGAGTGCGATGAGGTCACCTTCGGCGACCTGTTGGGATGCTTCGACGTGCAGTTCACGCACGACACCCGGAACCGGAGTGGTGACGGGAATCTCCATCTTCATGGATTCGAGGATGGCGATGTCGTCGCCTTCGGCCACCATCGTTCCGAGCTCGGCGACGATCTGCCACACGTTGGCCGCGATCTGGGCTCTGATCTCGTGCACGGCGACGGATCGTAGTGCACGACCGTCGTCAGGCCGGGTGCTCACACTTCGCCGTCTTCCGACCGGGAGCCGGCGTCCAGAAGGCCGCTGTCCGAGAGCACGATCTCGAGAGCTGCCAGTGCACCGGGATCGAACATGTACGCGGGACCCGTGTACATCCGTTCGAGTGCGAGAACGGCCCGGCCGTCGTCGCCACCGGTCAGTTCCTCGTACGTACTCACCACACGCAGAACACCGGCGCCGGGAGGCTCGGCCGCCCGTTCGGTGTCCTCCGATGTCCGCGAACCGTTCTCCGAGGACCGCGTCCGGCGATGAGGTCGAGCCGCCGCCGCCACGACGGTGCCCACGCGGTCGAGGCGGTCGCCGCCGGCGAGGATGTGCGCGGTCATGTCGGCCACCCGGGCCAACTCGCTGTCCCTCGTGTGACCGGAGGTGCCCATCCACGAGCGCGATCTCCGGGGCCGCGGCGTCGAAGAGCCCGCCGGTGCGGGCGCCAGACACACCGATCCGAGTCGGTGCAGACGTGCGGCGGCCTCCAGGTCCTCCATGGCCCGTAGATCGAGATCCAGTGATTCGCCGACCTGTCGCGACAGCGTCACCACTCGTTCTGTACTCCCCCGTCGGCACATGGCCACCCAGCTCAGGCGTCGCCGCGAGCGCGTCAATGGTCTGGAGATAGTTGCTGCGCGCGCGTCGGGCCATGCTGTCGGCCGCCCACGCCGCGACCAGTGGCACCGCCAGCAGCACACTGCTCCATCGACCCGGGCCCGGGCGCCCTTCCGCACCGCTCGACACCAGAGACATCAGAACGCCGCTGCTCGCTACCGCCAACGCCGCTGCGCGGCCACGGGGCCACAGCTGCGAGCGGGAACCGACGGCTTCCGGTCGCCCGCGCGTCGACCGTGTCCTCCCGGAACCACGGAAACCGTGGCGGAGACGGGCAACGAGCTCATCGATCGCCATCTGGGATGCGGCCGCCGCACTCAGGGCCGCGAGGACCCATCGCGTCGTCTCAGCGGGAGCAAGAGCCAGAACGGCGTAGTAGGCGCACCCGGCGGCAACCGCCGTGCCGATCCGCACGCCCAGGTTCCAGCGGCCGCCGCGTGTCCTGAGTCCGCCCGCGGCCCACGCGGCAAGCGTGAACGCGAGGACGCAGACGATCACCAACGTGGCCCACGGAAGAACGCGCAGGGCAACGAGCACGACCGCGTGCGAAGCCGGCACCCGAGGTCCGCCGGCGGGGTGGAGGACGAGGGCCTCTCCGGCCATGATGCCGAGGCCGAGCACGACGGCGTCCACATCGGCACCTTCTCCGGCGATAACCGCCATCGCGAGTGCACCCACACCGATCCCGGCGAGAACCGCGGCTCGGACCATTCGGCTCACGCGCCGGCCGTTCCCGTCGCGTGCGCGTCGGCGAGATCCCCGAGGCCGGCCGACCCGGTGCCGACGACGGGGGGAGGGACGGCGAAGAGCTCGGGCGACGAGGCACCCGGAACATCGACGACCGGATCCTGCTCCTGTACGACCCGAACGAGCGCCTCCACACAGCGAGGGTGGAACTGCGTGCCGGCGCACCGTCGGAGCTCGTCGAGTGCCACGTCGAGATCGAGCGCCCTCCGGTACGCCCGCGACGACGTCATGGCGTCGAACGCATCGGCGACGTGGACGATGTGCGGCTCCAGCGGCGTGCGCCGGGTGCGTAGAACCCTCGTGGCTCCGCGCGAGTCCGGTGGGTCAGTGCCGTCGTAGCGGGAGTACTCGCTCACCGCGCTCGGCGCGATGTCACGCAGGAAGTCGATCCGTTCGAGAATGGCTACCGACACGGCCTCGTGGCGATGGACCCGTTCGAATTCGGCCCGCGTGAGACGGCCGGGCTTGTTGAGCAACTCGCTCGGGACAGCGAGCTTTCCCACGTCGTGCATGAGAGCGGCGCAACGCAGTCGCTCGAGGCGGGCCGGGGTCAGCCCGAGATCCTCCCCGATGCTCGTCGCATAGGCCGCGACCCGTCGCACGTGTCGCGCCGTGCCGCCGTCCTTGGCCTCCAGTGCACGCAGCAACGTCTCGAGGGTGGCCTCATGCGCCCGGTGCAGATCCTGATAGGCGTGGAAGGTGCGGTGGGCGACAACGACCGGCACGATGAACAACGGAAGCGTGATGGCACCGAACTCGACCCAGACCGTCCCCATCACGAGCCCGAACAGCGTGAAAGGCACGACCTGCCACGAGCCGGGGCGGAACCGCGCGAGAGAGGACAGGACGGTCCGCCCCCGCGAGAGCGCCACCGCGACGGCGACGAGCAGGTCGTTCACCAGGAGGTCGACGAGCGCCACAGGGAGCGTGATCAGGAGGAGAGCAAGGCCCGTCGAGTCGGCAACGGCCGCCAGGCCGGCGAAGGTCAGCGACACCACCAGTGTCGCCAGGCCGTAGCTTCCCGCGTGGAAGAGCACGCGGCCGATGTCGTGGTCGCGCAGTGCAGGCAGGTAGAGGGCACCGCACATCGCCACCACCATCGCCCCCGCCGGAGCGCCCTGCGCGTGGAAGACCACGACCGCCGCCATCGTCGGCACGCTGCTCGCCGACAGGGTTGTCCCATCGGGGAATTCGACCCCCCGATTCTCCGCGAAGGCCACCAGCCCACCGAAGACGAGGAGTGGGCCGACCGCCGGAGCTCGCCCGACCACGCACAGCACGGTCGCAAGGACAACGGCTGAGCAGCCGATGCCGATGCCGAAGGCGTGGAATCGCCGCGACCCCCTGGTCGCGTGTGTCGTCGCGTCCGTCCTCACCATGTCGTCGATGCCACGACGCCGGCGGTGCCGGGCCGTGTGCAGGCGAGACCCCGACGTGGGCCGATCCGCTCCGCTCTAGTGCCAGAAGCCGCGGCGTGTGCCACCCACGAAGAGCAGCCCCGTCGCAGCCGTCGCATAGACGGTCAGTCGGACGTACAGGGTTTGCACCATCGCACACCCTCCTTCGTGCGAATCGACGATCCGAGACCCGTGCCGGGTCCCGGACGTGAGTCCGCTCCGCTGAAGTGGCCGATCGTGCGGGATCCCGCCGGCACCCGGTCCGGGGCCGACTGGCGAACGTGTGGTGCTCCTTGGTCGTCGGTCGGGTTTGTCGAAGCCGGGTCGCACGACCCGGTGTTCGGCCCTGGGGATCCGCCCGCTGGGCCCCCGAACACCCGGACCTTCGCGGTGTCACCGGTTCCGGGCTTTCGTCCGGTTCCGGGGTTCCACCGTGAATCACAGCAGTCTCACTGATTAACACAAACAACACAAGTACCAATTTCGGCCAGAACATCTTCCGGATGGCCTTCCTCACGCATAGTGTTCACCCCTGGGAGGCGCCGGCGTGGACGATCGTGATCTTCAAGGCTTGGAGCGCGAACTGGCGCGCCTTCCCGATGTCTCGATCGCGCGGGTTGTGGCCAAGCCATCGGGCGGGGTGGCCGAGATCCACGTCGTGGCGCTGCCCGGAAAGCCTCCGAAGCAGGTCGCGCGTGACGTGGAGTCGGTCGCACTGGCGTCGTTCGGGCTCCGTCTCGACCGGCGCACGATCTCGGTGGTCCAGCTCGAGGAACGCGACCTACGGGCTCGCGCGACCCGGGCTCCGGATCACCCGACCGATCCCGAGGTCCCGGCCACCACCCCGGAGACCGCGGGATACGGGCGGCCCGCTCTCCTGTCCGTCGACGAGCACAGCGACACGGCCCACACGCGAATCGCCGTCGTGCTCGGCGAAGCCGGGGCCCAGGTACACGGTGAGGCGGAGGGTTCCATCGCGTCGGTGGCGCACGGTCGCATCGTCGCCGAGGCGGTGCTGTGTGCGCTGCGCCACCTGTCGCCGCGAGCCGGCGACGTGGCCGTCGACACCGCTCACGTTCTACCCGTGGGCAGGACGCACGTCGCCGTCGTGACCCTCGCTCTCCTCGACGCACCCACCGAGCACCAGCTCGTGGGAACCGCAGTCGTGCACAGCAACCGCGACGCCGAGGCGCTGGCACGGGCCGTCCTCGACGCCACGAACCGGCGCCTCGGACTCCCGGCCTGACGGCGCGTCGACCCGAGCGCTCAGGTCGGACACTCGGATCGGTTCCCCACCACACATAGGGTCACCACATGCCCCGGCGCGCTGTCATCGTCTCGTACCGCCTCGGTGGCACCGACGGAGTGTCGGTCGAGGCTGCCAAGTGGGCATGGGCGCTCGGCGAGCTGGGATTCGCCGTGCGACGGGTCGCGGGTGAGATCCTCGACACCAAGCAGCCGACGGACGTCGTTGTTGCCCGCCTCGCCCTTGATGTCGTAGAGAGCCCCGACGCCGCGACCGTGGTCGAGGCCCTGGGTGACGACGAGCTCGTCGTTGTCGAGAACCTCTGTTCTCTGCCGCTCAACGAGGCGGCGTCGCGGGTCGTCGGTGATGTCCTCGAGCGCCGGGCCGGACGCACACTCCTGCACCATCACGACCTGCCGTGGGAGCGCCAACGCTTCACCGAGGTTCGAGGAATCCCCCGGACATCGACGGCGCTCTGCACGTGACCATCAACGAACGAGCGCAGATGGAGCTGGCCGAGCGCGGAATCCATGCTGTGAGGATTCCCAACACCTTCGACACAAACGCCCCCACGGAGACCGTGAGGCGACACGCCGGATGTTGGGCTTCGACCCCGACGACGTCGTCCTTCTCCAACCCACGCGTGCCATCGAGCGCAAGAACCTTCCGGGTGGCCTCAGATTCGCTGCCGAGCTCGATGCCCTCATGGACCGACGCGTCCGGTACTGGATCACCGGCCCGGCCGAAGAGGACTACGGCCGGACTCTCGCGGCGCTGCTCAACGCGTTCCCCCTCGAGTGCACGGTGGGTCGCGTCGAACGCGTCGCCGATGCCTACGCGGCGGCCGACGTGGTCGTGTTTCCCTCCACGGTGGAGGGTTTCGGCAACCCGATCGTCGAAACCGCCCTGGCGGGTCGACTACTCGTGGTCGGTTCCGCGCCGCTGGTCGAGTTCTACGACGCGGGGCTCCGGTGGTTCACGCTCGGCAATCCCGACGAAGTTGCTGCCTGGCTCGTCGATCCCGATCAAGCGGCGTTGGAGCGCAACCGGGAGGTCGCTGTTCGAAACTTCAGCCTGTCCACGCTTCCCGATCGGATAGCGCGCGCCTTCGAAGGGGCAGGATGGAGCACGTGGTGAACCACAGAGAGCCCGACCGGGACGATCCGGATCCGATGGTCGCCCGCCGGGCACGCATCAGCCGGTGGGTCACGTTCGCGAAGCGAGTCGGCTACGCGGCCATGCTCGTGGCGATCGTCGCTTTCGTGGCCGCGTTCGCCTTCGACTTCCCGTCGTGGGCGGTCACCACGGTGGTCGTTGCTCTCATCGCCGCTGTGATCATCCTTCCGGCACCGATCGTGATGGGATACGGACTGCGGGCCGCCGAGCGAGACGAGCGCAACGCCCGCCGCCCACACTGAGCGGCCCGGCTTCTCGGCGCGACGAGGTGCCCGGTAGATTGCGGGCACCTCGACACACAGGAGCGTCACATGCCCAAGGCCGCCGTCTGCGAAGCTGTCGGTTCTCCCATATCGGTCCAGGACGTCGATCTCGCCGACCCGAAAGCCGGCGAGGTGCGAATTCGTACCCGGGCGGCGGGCGTGTGCCACTCGGACCTGTCCGTGCAGAACGGCACTCTGCTCCAACCGATTCCCGCTGTGCTCGGACACGAGGGAGCCGGTGTCGTCGAACAGATCGGCGACGGGGTTCAGGGCCTCGAGGTCGGCGATCACGTCGTCGTCTCGTGGGTGCCTCAGTGCGGCGAATGCTTCTTCTGCTCGCGCAGTGAACCCGAGCTCTGCGAAGTGGGATTCGAAGCGCTCATGACCGGCGGCCTGCTCGACGGGACCGCCCGGTTCAGCAGAGGTGGCGAACCACTCCTTCAGATGGCGGCGGCCGGCCTCTTCTCCGAGGAGACGATCGTTCCCGCCATCGGCGCCGTCAAGATCGACCAGGAGATCCCCTTCTCCTCCGCGGCACTCATCGGCTGCGGCGTCCTCACCGGATTCGGCGCCGCCGTGAACACCGCCGACATCGCCCAGGGAGACAACGTGGTGGTTCTGGGTTGCGGTGGCGTGGGCCTCAACGTGATCCAGGGGGCCAACCACGCCGGCGCCGGACGCGTGATCGCCGTCGACATGCTCGACTCGAAGCTGGATCTCGCCCAACAGTTCGGCGCGACCGACATCGTCAACCCCACCGAGGTCGACGCCACCCAGCGGGTGATGGAGCTCACAGGCGGTCGCGGCGCAGACGTGGCCTTCGAGGTGATCGGGCTCGAGGCCACGATCGAGCAGACACTCGCCATGACGCGACGCGGCGGTCAAGCCGTGCTCGTCGGAGTTCCGGATATGGAGGCCACCATCGAGGTCAATCCGTCGATGGAGTTCCTGGTCGGCGAGAAGCAGGTGCGCGGCTGCTGGTACGGCTCCTCCAACACGCACCACGACGTCCCGATGCTCGCCGCGCTCTACAAGGACGGGAAGCTCAAGCTCGACGAGCTCGTCTCAGCCAAGATCACACTCGACGAGGTCAACGAAGCGTTCACCGCGATCGAGAACGGTGCAGTGGCGCGTTCGGTCATCACGTTCGACTAGTCCCTTCCCGGCACATCTCCCGTCGACAAGGAAAATCCACATGCGGTACCGCAGGCTCGGCGACACGCAACTCGAGGTGTCAGAGGTCGGCTTCGGCACCTGGACGTTGGCCAGCGACTGGTGGGGCACCGTCGACGACGAGCAGGGTCTGCTCCACGCCGCGCTCGGCGCGGGCATCAACTTCATCGACACAGCGCCCGTCTACGGCGACGGCGGCGTCGGCGAGACACTGCTGGCCGACGTACTCGCCTCCGAGCGCGACGAGATCGTTCTCACGACGAAGTGCGGCTACGACATCGCCGCAGAGCGACCAGGCGGTCAGCGCGAACGCCCGCAGGACTGGAGCCCGCGCGGCGTGCGCGAACAGCTCGAAGGATCACTCCGACGGCTCGGCACCGACTACATCGACCTCTATCAGCTCCACAACGCGCGCCTCGACGCCCTCGAGTCCGATGATCTGTGGGCGGAGTTGGAGACATTCCGTTCCGAGGGAAAGATCCTCGAAATCGGCGTGGCGCTCGGGCCGGCGATCGGCTGGGTCGAGGACGGCCTCTACGCGCTCCGGGAGCGACCCGTCGCGACACTGCAGACGGTCTTCAACGTGCTCGAACAGGAGCCGGGCCTGACGTTCGCGGCCGAGCCGGTTGTGGCCGATGGTGGGTGCAGCATGATCTCGCGTGTCCCCCACGCATCGGACACGCTGTCCGGGAAGGTCACGCCCGATACGCGCTTTCCGAAAGGCGATCACCGGGCGCACCGCAACCGCGACAACATGCTCGACAACTTCGAGAAGGCCGAGACCCTGTCGTTCCTGTGGGCTCCGGAGACGGGTCGCACGATCGGTCAGGCCGCCATCGCGGGAATCCTCGCCAACCCGGCGTTCGCCACGGTACTGCCCACCGTGATCGACGCGGGAGAGGTCAAGGAGTTCGCCGCTGCGCCGGACTTCCCTCTCTCGGCCGACGAGAAGGCGGAGCTCGACGGTCTCTGGTCGCGCAACTTCGATCACGAGGACCGTTTCGAGATGCCGATGAAGGTCAGTCGCTAGAGCCCTCGTCGCGTCGAGCACCGACGGCGCCGGGGACGGTGTCGTCGGAACGAACACCGCGAAGACCGAACCACGCCATCTCCGACAGCCACCCGGCGAGGCGCTGCGGATCGTGCTCGGCGTCGTCATCCGACAGCGCCCGACGGCTCGTCGCCTCCGACACGCCGACCAGCGCGTGCGCCAACACGCGGCGGTGCTCCGCGGTGGCGTCGATCTCGATGAAGCCCGAGATCGCCTCAGCGATCTCGTCGATGACGCGCTCGGCGACACGCGCGAACTCGTCGTCGTTGCGAACCGACGCACCGAAGAGCAGCCGGAACGACGACCGGTTCTCCGACACGTAGCGGAAGTACGCCTCGAATCCCTGTTCCACCCGGGCGCGCCCCGTGGACACGCTGCCGGCCGCGGCCTCGATGGCACCGAGCAGCTCCTCCCCGACAACTTCGAGCAACTCGGCGTAGAGCGCGCGCTTCGACAAGAAGTGCTGGTACAGCACCGGTTTGGTGACACCGGCCGCCACGGCCACGTCGTCCATGGAGGTGGCATGGAAGCCCCTGGCGGCGAAGACGTCGCGCGCAACACCCAGGAGCTGATGGCGCCTGTCGCTGGCGGCTAGTCGCATGATTCAGATCTCGAAGAACCTCTTGATGCCAAGGCCGGCACGAAAGCCTGGACGTAGAACTCCCAACCGCTCACGGCGGACGAGCCTAGGCGGCGAAGATCAGGCGTTCGCGATCGGTTCCAGGCCGAGCGAGTCGCGCAACGCGAAGACGAACATCCGCGTGGCGTCGATCCTCGCATAGGCGGACCCCGGCGCCCAGTCGTCCCAGTTCGAGTAGACCGCGCGGAGGTACTCGAGAAACCCGGCGTTCCCGGGCGCGTTGATGTCGACCTCGGCGGCACGCCCGTGGATGCTCACCGCCAGTTCCTCACCCTGCGTGTGTGATGCGCTGACCGCAGGCCGTGCGCGGAGGTGGCGGAAGCGCACCGAGTCGGGAGACGAACCGAACCAGAAGGCTCCGCGGTAGAACAACCCGTCGACGGGCGCGACACGTGGCTCGCACGCAACGCTGACCGTCGCCAGCGCCAGCACATTGACACCGGTCAACAGGTCGCACAGCTCGGGCGCACTCAGGGCGCGCTCGGGCGTGCAGACGCTGCGGAGGTGTTCCCCGCGGATGCCGCACTCTCGTCGAGGAGGCGCTGCAGAGCAGCCAGGTCCTCTGGTGTCTCGTGCACGCGAGTCAGTTTTCCAGATCCCGCCGGCGCGCAATGCCGGGAACTACTTGATGTGTACTCCCGAGATAGCCCGGGCGACAACGAGGCGCTGGATCTCCGAGGTCCCCTCGAAGAGCGTGTAGATCTTCGAGTCCCGGTGCCACTGCTCGACCGGGAACTCTCGGATGTAGCCGTAGCCACCGAGGATCTGGATCGCCTGTTCGGTGGCCCACACAGCCACCTCTCCCGCCTTGAGCTTCGACATGGAACCTTCACCGTTCTCGAACGGCTTGCCGTTGGCCCCCATCCAGCAGGCACGCCACACGAGGAGGCGAGCGGCGTCGATCTCCATCTTCATGTCGGCGAGCTTGAACGCGATCGCCTGGTTCTCGATGATCTTGCGACCGAACTGCTCGCGCTCCTTGGCGTAGTCGAGCGAGTACTCGTACGCCGCACGGGCGATCCCGAGCGCCTGGGCACCGACGAGCGGGCGGCTCGCCTCGAAGGTGCTCATCGCAGCCTGGGTCTTGCTGCTCTTTCCTTCGCGAGCGCGAGCCAGTCGGGCCTCGAGCTTCTCCTCGCCACCCAGCAGATTCGCGCTCGGCACGCGCACGTCGTCGAGCAGCACCCCGCCGGTGTGCGACGCGCGGATGCCCATCTTCTTCTCCTTCTTACCGGCGGTGAGCCCCGGCGTGTCGGGGCCGATCACGAAGGAGGCGTGGCCCCGTGAACCGAGCTCCGGATCGACGCTGGCCACCACGACGTGCACGTCGGCGATTCCGCCGTTGGTGATGAAGGTCTTTTCACCGTTCAGCACCCAGTCGTCGCCGTCCTTCTTGGCCTTCGTGCGGAGACTCGACACGTCCGAACCGGCACCCGGTTCGGTCACCGCGAAGGCGGCCAGCTTGATGTCATCGGGCGTGCCGAAACACTGCGGAACCCACTCCTCGATCTGTTCGGGAGTGCCGTTGCCGACGATCCCCGAGACGCCGAGTGTGGTACCGAAGATGGCGAGTGCGATTCCCGCGTCACCCCAACACAGCTCCTCGCTGACGACAGGGAAGGTGAGGCCGGTGGGATCGCTGAAGAACTGCGCGACCGCCTCGTACGAGTAGAGGCCGATCTTGGCGGCCTCCTCGATGACCGGCCACGGCGTCTCCTCGCTCTGGTCGTACTCGGGGGCCACGGGTCGCACGACGTCTTCCGCGAAGTCGTGCACCCACTTCTGGATCTGGAGCTGGTCCTCGTTGAGATCGAGTGAGAACTCCGACATTTCTGCCTCCTCGTCGCCGGTGATCGCCACCGGGCCTCTTGTGCCCGGAAACCGCCGTCGGCGCTCGGACGCGCGGCGTGCTGCCGGACCTTGTTACTACTCAGTAACCCGAGACTAGCGCCCCGAGACGATGTCCCGCTCTGTGGAACAAGAAATGGACGAAATCCGAGTTCTTTCGCCTATATTTCTTGCATGAGCGAGTATCGAATCGGACAGGCCGCGGCGCTTCTCGGCGTCAGCGCCGACACGGTCCGCCGGCACGCCGACGAGGGCCGCCTGCCCTCCCGCCGCACGTCGGGCGGCCACCGAGTGGTCGACGGTGCCGCCCTGGCGGCGCTCGCCGTGGAGGAGGCGGACACCTCGGATCCGGAACGCATCGTCGGCGCCTCCGCGCGCAACCGTTTCACCGGACTCGTGACCAAGGTCGTGCGCGACGGCGTGATGGCGCAGGTCGAGATCCAGGCCGGTCCGCACCGCGTCGTGTCACTCATGACGCGCGAGGCCGCCGACGAACTGGCGCTCGAGCCCGGGAGTTTGGCCGTTGCCGTCGTGAAGGCGACCACTGTCATCGTCGAAGTTCCCGGATGAGCGCGCTCCGATGAGCCGCGCGGTGCGGGCGGTGCGTGCGGTACCGGCGGTCCTCGGGGCCGTCGCCGCCGTCGGGATCATCGGTCTCGGAGGTTGTGGCGACGGTTCGTCGGATTCGCTCACCGTCTTCGCCGCCTCTTCGCTCACCGAGAGCTTCGAGGAGATCGCCGGCGCCTTCGAGGCGGACACCGCCACGACCGTCACGACGGATTTCGACGGCTCGGCCCGCCTTGCCACGCAGATCGAACACGGTGCGCCCGCCGACGTGTTCGCCGCCGCGGACCGGGGCACCATGGACGCGGCCGTCGCGACCCGTGGCGTACGCCGGGCCCCCGAGGTGTTCGCGCGCAACCGGCTCACGATCGTCGTTCCTGCGGGAAACCCCGCGGAGATCCGTGGGCTCGACGATCTCGCACGCTCCGACGTGGTCCTGGCCCTCGCCGACCCCTCGGTGCCCGCCGGCAACTACTCCTCGCAGGCACTCGACCGGGCGGGAGTGACCGTGCGGCCCGCCACACTCGAAGGAAGCGTGCGCGGTGTCGTGACCAAGGTCGGTCTCGGCGAAGCGGACGCCGGAATCGTGTACGAATCCGACGTCGTGGCGGGCGACGGATCCGTGGAGAGCGTGACGATTCCCGACGCACTGAACGTCTCCGCCGAGTACGTCATCGCCGTCTTGGAGGACGCTCCCGCCTCCGCTGATGGGTTCATGGACTTCGTCATGAGCGACGAGGGTCGACGGGTTCTCGAGGAGAAGGGATTCCTGGTTCCGTGAGTGCCCCGCAAGCTTCCGCACGGCGTGCCGGGTCCGGTCGACCGGCCGTCGCACTGCTGCCGCTGGCCGCCGCTGCGCTGGCCTTCCTCGCTCTCCCGGTCGTGGCTCTGCTCGCCCGCGCGCCCTGGTCCGAGTTGATCTCCGACCTCACCTCCCCTGCCGCTCTGGAAGCCCTGCGCCTCTCTCTCGTGACCTCGGTGTCGGCGGCGATCGCGGCGACGGTCTTCGGAGTCCCGCTCGCCGTTCTACTCACACGTGGCGTGTTCCGGGGACGGTCCACACTGCACGCCCTGGTTCTCCTCCCGATGGTGCTGCCTCCGGTCGTCGGTGGCGTCGCCCTGCTGCTGGCGTTCGGGCGGGAGGGTCTGGTCGGCGGCTTCCTCGAGGACTCCGTCGGGCTGCGCCTGCCCTTCACGACAGCCGGGGTCGTGGTCGCCCAGACCTTCGTGGCACTCCCATTCGTCGTCGTCACCGTCGGGGCGGCGCTGCGAACGATGGACCGGCGTCCCGAGGAGGCGGCCGCCACGCTCGGCGCGGGCTCCTGGACCGTTCTGCGCCGTGTCACGCTTCCCGCGGTCGCCCCCGCCATCCTCGCCGGCACGGCCCTGGCGTGGGCGCGGGCACTCGGCGAGTTCGGGGCAACGATCACGTTCGCCGGGAGCCTGCCGGGCGAGACCCGTACGCTTCCCCCTCGCGCTGTTCAACGAGCTTCAGACGTCATTCGACGGGGCCGTCTCGCTTGCGGTCCTCATGCTCGCGGTCTCGGTCGGCGTGCTCGTCGGACTGCGCGGCCGGTGGTTGGCTCGATGACCGCGCCGGCGGGTGCCACGGTCCAGGGCCGTGTGGAACGGGATGGCTTCACACTCGATGCTGAGCTCTCGATCGAGGCGGGAGAGCTCGTGAGTGTCGTCGGGCCCAACGGTTCCGGAAAGACCACACTGCTGCGCGTGTTGGCGGGGCTCACACCTCTGACGGACGGAACAACGACCATCGACGGGAGTGTCGTCGACGGGGTGGCCGATGGCGTCTGGGCGGGACCGGAAGATCGGCCGATCGGTTTCGTGTTCGACGACAGACGGCTCTTCGCCTCGCTCGATGTGCTCGACAACGTCGCGTTCGGATTGCGTGCGCGCGGTGTTCGCAAAGCCGCTGCCCGACAGACGGCGAGAGACTGGCTCACGCACCTCGGTGCCGCGCACCTCGCGCAGCGCTCCCCCGCGGCGCTCTCGGCGGGCGAGTCCCAACGGGTTGCGCTGGCACGAGCGCTGGCCCCGGCACCCGCACTACTCCTCCTCGACGAACCGTTCAGCGCCCTCGACGAACCCTCACGGCAATGGATGCGGCGCGCCTCGACACATCGACCCCCGAAACCGGACCGACCTCCGGACCGACCTCCGGACAGTCCCCGACCGTGGTGGTCGTGACGCACGACACCGCCGAGGCGCTCGCTCTGGGAAGCCGGACCGTCGTTCTGGAGGCCGGTGGCATCGTGCACGACGGTCGTCCCGACGAGATTGCCCGCCGACCCCGGTCGTCGTATGCCGCTGCTCTCGTCGGCGTCAACGTCTTCCAGGGCACCGCACGCAACGGAACGGTCACGCTTTCCAACGGGTTCGAGCTGTACACCGCCTCCGCAGCCACGGGCCCCGTGACGGCGATCGTGAATCCGCGAGCGGTCGGGCTCTTCGAGGAGCGGCCCACAGGTACTCCCCGCAACGTCCTCGAGACGGTCGTCGAGGGCCTCGATGTCGAGGAACGCCGAGCCCGTGTCCGCCTGCGCGGCCCCGTGCCCCTCATCGCCGAAGTCACGCCCTCAGCCGTCGACGACCTCGGGATCTCGCCCGGGCGTCGGTTCTGGATCGCGATCAAGGCGACCGAGATCGACGTGCGCGGCCGCTGAGGGCCTCCACCCCCATTAGGGTCCGACGCATGGGACGCCTCGACGACGTCGATCTGACCCTGCGCCTGGGTCGCAAGGAAGAAGCCGAGCGACTGGAAGCCGCGCAGGAGCGCCTGATCCAGTTGCGTCTCACCCTCGGGGGCCTCCTCGGCACCCAGGGCCTCGGGCCTCCCGTGCTCATCCTCATCGAGGGATGGGATGCCTCGGGCAAGGGCGGTGCCATCCGGCGACTCGTCGCCCGGATGGATCCCCGGCATGTGCGTGTCGTGCAGTTCGCAGCACCGACCCCCGACGAGCTGCGCCACAACTGGCTTCGTCGATTCTGGCCGTCGCTCCCCGGATGGGGCGGTATGGCGATTCTCGACCGGTCCTGGTACGGGCGCGTGCTCGTCGAGCGCGTCGAGGGTTTCGCCACCGAACAGGAGTGGAGGCGAGCCTACGACGAGATCGTCAACCTCGAGGAGATGCTCGCTCACGACGGCACCGTTCTCCTGAAGTTCTGGTTCCACATCTCCCACGACGAGCAGGCGAAGAGATTCAAGCGGCGTCAGGAAGACCCTCTGAAGCGCTGGAAGCTCACCGAGGAGGATTGGCGCAATCGCCGCAAGCGTCCGCAGTACGAGGAGGCCGTCGAGGAGATGCTGGAACGCACCGACGTTCCGGGCGCACCCTGGTACGTCATCGCGGGTGAGTCGAAGCGCTGGGCACGTGTCGCCGTGATCGAGACCACGATCGCCGCGATCGAGAATGCCTTCGCTCAACGGGGCGTCCTGATCCCGCCCGTCGACCCGGACTGATCTCGGCGTGAGTGAAGGCTTCGCACACAGAGCTGCGATCGTCGGTGTGGGTGAAACCGACTACGTCCGTGGATCGCCGTATCTTCCGGTGGAGCTCATGCTCCAGGCCGCGACCACCGCTGTGGAGGATGCCGGAATCCGATTCGACCAGATCGACGGTCTGATCCCCCCACCCGGCTACACCACGGTGGAGGAACTCGCAGCCAACCTCGGCGTCGGAAACGTGCGGTTCTCCGGCACCCTCCACATGGGTGGTGCCAGCCCGACGGCGTCGCTGCAACACGCGGCGTTGGCGGTCGCCGCCGGCGTCGCCGAGGTCGTCCTCGTCGTGGCGGGCTGGAACGGTTACTCCGCGTTCCGACCCAGAGAAGGAACGCCGGTACCACGACGTGGGATGGATCCGAACGCCGTCCTCGATACCGTGCTCGACTTCTACCTTCCCTACGGCGCCCGCTCGGCGGCGCAGTACTACGGCTGGATCGCCACCCGCTACCAGCAGACCTACGGGATCCTGCCGACGGACGCCGGCGAGGTGGCGCTCGCGTTCCGCGCTCACGCTCAGCGCAACGACAAGGCTCTCATGCGCGGCCGCCCGCTCACGATGGACGATTACCTCACGGCTCCGTGGATCAGTGAGCCCTTCCGCAAATTCGACTGCTGCCTCGAGACCGACTGCGCGGCAGCGGTCGTGGTGACGAGCGTCGAAAGGTCCCGCGATCTCGCTCAGCCTCGTGTGTCGATCCTGGGTGCTGCCGAGGGCCACCCTGCACCCGCTGACGACCTCACCAACCGCGACGACATCTTCCGCATCGGGCTCAGTGACGCGGCGCCGCGCGCGCTCGGCATGGCTGGGATCGACGTGGGCGACCTCGACGTGCTCGGCGTCTACGACGCGTTCACGTACACGGTGCTTCTCCAGATCGAAGCCCTCGGGCTCTGCGGGCCCGGAGAGGCCGGGGCGTTCGTGCGTGACGGACGACTCGGACCGGGTGGTGCTCTCCCGACCAACACGCACGGCGGGCACCTCTCCCAGGGCCACATGTGGGGCTTCAACCACGTCGTCGAGACGACGCGCCAGCTCCGTGGGCAGGCCGGCGAGGCCCAGGTGGACGGCGCCGAACTGGCGCTCGTCACGGGCTGGGGCGATTTCGGAGACGGAAGCGTCGTCGTTCTCGGGGCGGACGGCTGACATGGTGACGGACCCGGCGCCCCGGACACTTCCCGAACCGGTCGGACTCAATGCGGAGTTCTACGCGCACTGCGCGGCGGGCGAACTGCGTTTTCAGCGTTGTGACACGTGTTCGGCCTGGCGCCATCCGCCGCGATACCGCTGCCCTGCATGCGGTTCCGAGACGTGGAGCTGGGAGCTGTCGGCCTCGCGGGGACGGGTGTACACGTGGACCGTCACGCACCGCCCCCTTGATCCCTTCTTCGCCGACGAGCTGCCCTACGCCGTCGTTGTCGTGGAAACCGAGGAAGGGGTGCGTGTCGTGGGAAACCTGCGCGGGATCGAGGTGGGAGACCTCGCTCTCGATCTACCGGTCGAGATCCTGTTCTCACCGCAGACCGATCGTGTCGCCCTCCTCGAGTTCGGACCCGTGACATGAGTACGCCCATGAGCACACAGCCGGACACACCGATCGAGCTCGCCGTGGTCGTCCCCGCCCACGACGAAGCCGACTACCTCGACGACTCCGTCACCGACATCGTCGAGGGTCTGCGCGAGCGGGATCGGTCGTTCGCCGTCTCGATCATCGAGAACGGGTCAACCGACGGTACGCCCGACCTCGCCCGGTCGCTCGCTGAGCGGTATCCCGAGGTCGACGCTTCCACACTCCCCGACGCCGACTACGGGGCGGCTCTGCGTCATGGGCTCCTCGAGACGAAAGGGCGCTTCGTCGTGACCTTCGACGTCGACTACTTCTCCCTCGAGTTCCTCGACCGAGCGCTTGCGGCCCTCGAGGATGATCCGATGCTTGCCATTGTGATGGCGTCCAAACGTTCCCCCGACGCCGACGACCGGCGTCCCTGGACGCGACGCGCGGTGACCGCCACCTTCTCGACGCTGCTGCGAGTCGGATTCGGTCTGCGTGTCTCCGACACCCACGGCATGAAGGCGCTCCGTCGCTCCGCGGTGGTGCCCCTGGCACAGGCCTGCGCGTCGGGAGAGGACCTGTTCGACACGGAGTTGATCATCCGGGCGGAACGGGCCGGACTCGGCGTCACGGCTCTGGGTGTCGCCGTCGAGGAACGACGGCCCTCACGGACTCCGGTGATCTCACGCGTTCCCCCGCACGCTCATCGGTCTGGCCCGTCTGCGCCACCGTCTGGGTGGGCCGAGACGAAAAGCGGCCGAATCCGGTACTTCCTGAAGGCGAAAACGACGACGAACCCGGGATCCCCTTGACACGCGCGCCAGACGCGGGTCACATGGGCCAAGGAATCGTCTGCAAGGGAGCGGAGCCCGTGCTCGTCATTCTCGCCCTCGCATTGGTGGCTCTCGCCGTCGTCGGGTGCTGGCAGCTCGTCGGATACGCCGTCGGATACGCCAGGGACCGCCGACGCGAGTCGCGACGGCGTCGCGAAATCGACATCCTCGAATCGCTCTACGAGAGCACCACCGACGACTGAATCCGCACTACGGCACATCAGACCGGCGGATCAGGCCATCAGATGACGGCCCGTGACGAGCGGTAGGTCGAGCGGCGACAGAAGCCCCGGTTCGGCTTCGCAGACCGCGGGGATCGCGTTGAGGACACGCATCGCCGTCGCCAGCACGCCACCCGTGTTGTGGTCGCCGTCCTCGCCCTCCATCGTGAGCTCGCAGCGAAACGAGGGTGAACCGTCGACGGTGATGACGTAGCCACCGCCGCGCGGCTGTTCGGGCCATTCGGGGGCCAGATCGTCGCGCAGGCGCGTGTAGTGCTCGACCACGATCGCGTCACGACCTCCGACCACACCGATCACCTCGAAATGCAACGCGGCCGTGGTCCCCTTCTCCACCGTGCCGGCGGCCACGTCGAACGTCTCGGGTGCCGGCAGGCGTTCGTGCGTCTCACGGATCTCGTCGAGCTCCACATCGAGGCTGTCGGCGATCATCTCCACGACACCGCCCCAGGCCAGCGTGACGGCACCGGGCCAGAACAGGACGGGCTCGGCGTCCAGCGCCTGACCGAAGCCCATCGTGTCGAAGAGGACCTCGGCCTGGTCGTACGTGTCGTAGTTGAGGATCTCCCGTATCCGGACCGCGTCGATCCGTTCGCAGAATCCGGTGATCGTCATCGGCAGGAGATCGTTGGCGAAGCCCGGGTCGATTCCGGATGTGAATGCCGACGTTCCGCCCCTCCTGCACGCTGCGTCGAGCATCTTCACGAGCCGCTCGTCGCCGGCGGGTGGGTAGACGAGCGACACCACCGACGTGGAGACGACGTTCATCCCGGCCTCGAGGATGCGGCACATGTCGGCGACGGCGTCGTCGGGACGGAGGTCTCCCGTGGCCATGTACGACACGACATCGGCGTCGAGCGCGAGTGCGGCGTCGACGTCATTCGTCGCTGTCACGCCCGTGGTGGGCAGTCCGCACAGATCGCCGGCGTCTTTACCTGCCTTGTCGGCGCTGTGCACGACGACGCCGACGAGTTCGAGATCGGGGTGGCGAATGATGGCGGGGAGCGCCGCCGCTCCGACGTTGCCCGTCGCCCATTGGATGACACGATGTCCCATGGGGCGGGAGCCTAGACCCCCATTAGGGTCTGGAATCCCGGGTCGCCGCCTCCACGAGGGAAGCTCGGGACGACCCGGAACCGTCGAGAGACCAGAGAGGTCCCCATGTCCGCTACGACCCGCCTTCTGGAGGGAGTCCGCGTCGTCGAGAGCTCCCTTCTCGGCCCCGGCGCCATCACGACGCACCTCGCCGACATGGGTGCGGACGTGATCAAGGTGGAACCACCCGCGGGCGACTACATCCGTCGCATGACCTGGCCGATCGTGCAGGGGAATTCGCTCCTCCACCTGCACGTGAGCCGCGGGAAACGCAGCATCGTGTTGGATCTCAAGAAACCCGAGGCGGTGGAGGTCTATCTCGACCTCGTACGCGGCGCCGACGCCGTCGTCGAGGCGATGCGACCGGGAGCTCTGGAGCGACGCGGGCTCGGCTTCGAGAAGCTCCGCGCGGTGAACCCCGCTGTCGTGTTCTGCACGATTTCGGGCTACGGGGCCACCGGCCCGTACCGCGACCTTCCGAGCCACGGCATCGCCTACGACACGTGGGCGGGTCTCGTGAAGCCCGAGATCGACGAGGAAGGCTTCACCGTCATCCCCGAGCACCCCTCGATGGGGATGCACGCGGGGCCGTTGTTCGGTGCCCTCGGAATCCTGGCAGGGATCGTGCGGGCACGTGCCACGGGCGAAGGGACCCAGATGGAGATCGCCCAGTCCGACGCCGCCGCGTACATGGACTGGTATCGCTCCGAGACGTGGCGAGCGTACGAACGCCCCGAATCCGAGGTCACGGGCAACGCGAGTGACAACTACGAGCGCCGTGCCCCGGGCACGGCCGGAATGCGCGCGGGTGTCCGCTACCAGATCTACGACTCACGCGACGGCTACGTGTTGTTCATGGCCTCCGAGCAGGCTTTCTGGAAGAACTTCTGCGAAGGCGTCGGACGCGAAGACCTGTTCGAGCGTTACCCGGGCTCGCAGTACGCGGATCACGCTCCGGGTAATCGTGAGCTCCAGGCCGAGTTGAAGACGATCTTCGCCGAACGCTCCAGCCAGGAGTGGATCGACTTCGGGCTCGAGCACGACGTACCGATGGCTCCGGTGAACACGCCGCAGACGATTGCCGACGACCCCCAGTTCCAGGATCGCTTTCCGTGGATCCCCAAAGAGCGACTCGACGCCGATCAGTTGCCGTTCCCGGTCAAGCTCGTCGACGGTGAGCATCCGGAACCGACACGCGCTCCCGATGTCGGGGAACACACCGAGGGCGTGCTCCACGACGTTCTCGGCTACGACGAGAACCGCATCGGGACGCTGCGGTCGTCCGGGGCCCTGGGGTGAGCATCAGCCGATGGCGATGAGCACCAGTCCCGTGAGCGCCACGACGAGGCCCACGATCTGCGTGCGCCGCATGCGCTCCTTCAGCACCGTGCGCGCCAGGAGCACCGTGATCGCGGGATAGAGCCCGGCAACGGGGGCGACGAGGGTGACGAGACCACGCCGCAGCGCGAGGAGCTGCAGCGCGTTCGCGCTCACGTCGAGAAGCCCGGCGGCACCGGCCGGTTTCAGCGCGGCGGGTGGTAGCCGGAGGATTCGGCCGGTCACCAGAGCGAGGCCGAGAACGATCGGGACGCTGAAGCACCGCGACAGCAGAACCGGCCAGAACCCGGCGCTGTCACCGGTCTCGGCGAAGAAGATGAACACGACGCCGAAGCCGATACCTGCTCCGACGGCGACGGCCAGTTCGCGAGTTCGGGACCCGCCACCGATCGGTTCCGCACCGGGGCCCCGTGCCACGAGACCGATGGCGCAGATCGCCGCGACAACGCCCACGATCGCGATCGCCGAGGGCCGCTCCCCTCGCGCAATACCCCAGAAGACGGGGATGACCGACCCACCGACGGCACTGATGGGCGCGACCACACTCATTCTCCCCATGGCGAGGCCGGTGTAGAGCAGCGCCACCGACGCGGTGCCGATGACCCCGATACCGGCCGACAGCCACACGACGCGTGCCGACGGAAACGGTTCCGGGAACGCGATCAGCAGAAGCGGTGCGACAACGAGACCGACCGCCATCATGGTGAACACCACAGCACCCAGCGGATTGCGACGTGTAGCGAAGCCGCCGAAGAAGTCGGCGCTCCCGTAGGCGCCCGCGGTGAGTAACCCGATGAGCAGTGCCAAGCACCACAGGCTACGTTTCTCCCCCGTGGAGCGCCGATGATTCTCGACCGATTCGACCTGACCGACCGGGTCGCCATCGTCACGGGCGCCGGGCGCGGCATCGGAGAACGCGCGGCAACCGCACTGGCCGAGATCGGCGCCGACGTCGTGTGCGCGGCACGCTCACAGGACCAGATCGATGCCACCGCCGAGCAGATCCGCGACGGCGGCCGTCGGGCACTCGCTGTTCGAACCGACGTCATGCAGCGGGATGACATCGAGACACTCGTCGCCACCACGATGGCCGAGTTCGGCAGGATCGATGTGCTCGTCAACAACGCCGGTGGGTGGCCACCCAGCGAGTTCCTCCAGACGAGCGAGGACGATTTCGAAGAGGCGTTCAGATTCAATGTCACGTCCGCATTCCAGATGACGCGCCTGGCGGTCCCCCACATGGCTGAATCCGGCGGGGGTGGATCCGTCGTCAACATCTCGTCGCGCGTCGCCAGCATGGCGATGTCGGGTTTCGTGGCCTACGGCACGGCGAAGGCGGCTCTGTCGTTCATGACCCGCGACATCGCCGCCGAACTGTCACCGACGGTGCGGGTGAACGCCATCGAGGTGGGGGCAGTCGCGACCTCCGCGCTCGAGTATGTGAAGAGCGATGAGGCGATCTCCCGCCAACTCGAGGAGAACACGCCGATGGGCCGCATCGGTGACGTCGACGACATCGCCACGATGGTCCTGTACCTGGCGAGTCCGGCGTCATCGTGGGTCACCGGTAAGACGTACCAGGTCGACGGTGGCACCGAGCGCGCCCAGTTCGACATGCCGAGAGCGGATCTGTGAGCAACGCCTGAAACCCGCGCCAGCCTGAAGCCCGCGCCAGGAGAAACCCGATGCCCGCACCGCTGCCGAAGGCGAATCCGCGAGGTCGCGACCCTGGGGAACTCGGTGCGCGGCTCTCGGAATGGCTCGGCTCGTTGATCGACGGCGGCCCACCCGCCGTGAGCATCGAACCGACCTCCGACGCCACCGGCATATCGAGCGAGACGATCCTGTTCGACATGGCCCCCACCGATGGCCGTCCGAGCGAGCGCCTCGTGGCCCGGATGGAACCCGACGACCCGGTCCCCGTGTTTCCGAGCTACGACATGGAACTCCAGTTCCGGTGTCTCGAAGTCGTGCAGGAACATACGTCGGTCCCGGTCCCGCGACCACGGTGGTACGAGCCCGACGAGTCGGTGCTCGGCGCACCGTTCTTCGTCATGGACCGCGTCGAGGGTCGCGTTCCCCCGGACCTCCCGCCCTACACATTCGAAGGCTGGTTGCGCGACGCGACGCCCGCTGACCAGGCACGGCTCTGGATGTCGTCGATCGACGTCCTCGCGGGAATCCACACGCTGAATCCCCGCGACCACGATCTCTCGTTCCTGGAGCGTGGTGGCACGGGCGACGACGACATCGACAAGTACCTCGACCGCGAGCGGGCATACTTCCAATGGGCGGCCGACGTCGAGCGGTATCCGACCATCGCGGCCGCGTTCGAGTGGCTCGTGGAGAACCGTCCCGCGAGCCCGGGGCCGTCGGTCATGAACTGGGGTGACGCCCGGATCGGGAACATCATGTTCCGGGACTTCGAACCGGTGGGCGTGTTCGACTGGGAACTCGCGGCGTTGGGGCCACGAGAGGCCGACGTGGGATGGAGCCTCTTCCTCCACACGTTCTTCATGGAGGTGGCCGAGATGCTCGACATCGATCCGGGAATCGAATTCCCGGATCGCGACGAGACGATCGCGTATTACGAGAAGACGACCGGCGTGACCTTGCGCGACATGGAGTGGTACGAGGCATTCGCCGGATACCGCTTCGCGGCCATCATCACTCGCACCGACGCCCGAACGATCGCGTCGGGCGAATCGGAGGCACCCGACGATCCGGAGTCCACGATCCATCCACTCCCGCTGCTCCGGCGCATCACCGGCATCTAGTTCGAGATGCAACATCGGAGCGCGACTCAGGAACGAATCGGAAGGACACGATGACAACGACCGGGCACGAAGTGCCCCTGAGGTACGACCCCTTCGACTACGCCATCGACGCCGACCCCCACCCCATCTGGCGGCGGATGCGCGACGAGGCACCCCTGTACCGCAACGAGGAGCACGACTTCTGGGCGCTGAGCCGCTTCGCCGACGTTCTCGAAGCCTCGCTCGACTGGCGAACCTTTTCGTCCGCGCACGGAACCGTCCTCGACCTGATGTCCGACGAGCCGCTCGAGGATGCGTCGATGATCTTCACCGACCCTCCCGAACACGACGAGCTCCGACACCTCGTGTCTCCCGCTTTCACACCGCGCCGGATCGCCGCTCTCGAGGACCGCGCCCGGGAGATCACGCAGCAACTGCTGGACTCGGTACAGGAGAGTGCGACCGATCCGCACCTGGTTTCGTTCGATTTCGTCCAGGACTTCGGCGCGCTCCTGCCGACGACCGTGATCTCGTCGATGCTGGGCGTCCCCGAGGCCGACCAGGACGAACTGCGCGGCTGGACCGACACGATGCTGTACCGGGGCCCCGACGACACCACACCGGCGGAGACCTCGCTGGAGGCCATGGCGAAGGTCGGCAGTTACATCCGCGACCTGATCGACGACCGACGTACCAACCCCGGCGACGACCTCGTGTCCGTGTTGCTCACCGCCGAACTGGATCGGCCCGACGGTGGAACTCGTCGACTCACGAAGCGGGAGATCCACGATTTCACGATTCTCCTGTTCGCCGCCGGCAACGAGACGGTCGCGCGTCTGCTGGGAAACGCCGCCGTGATCTTCGATCAGTATCCCGATCAGCGGGCCCGACTCGTCGCCGATCCGACGCTTCTTCCCAACGCCATCGAGGAACTGCTCCGCTACGAAGCTCCGTCACCCGTGCAGGGACGGGTGTCCACGCGGGAACAGGAGCTCCATGGCATCCGACTTCCCGCCGGTTCCCGGTTTCTGCTGCTCACCGGGAGTGCCGGGCGCGACGAGCGCGAGTACGACGAACCCGACCGGTTCGACGTGACGAGAACGTTCTCGCGTCACGTGACCTTCGGTTACGGCATCCACTTCTGTCTCGGAGCTTCTCTGGCCCGACTCGAGTCACGGGTCGCGCTCGAGGAGATGCTCCGGCGTTTTCCCACCTGGGAGGTCGAAGCGGACGGCCTCGAAAGGGTGCACACCAGTAACGTGAGGGGCTTCCACCACGTACCGGTCGTCGCGTCTGCCGTCACGAGCTGAGCAAGGAGCCCACTATGTGTCTCATCGTGATCCTCGGAGCCTTCGCCCCACGGGCGGCGCTCGTGATCCTGTGGATCTTCACCACCCAGCTCACGCAGGCGTTCGACAGCTTCTGGCTCGGCTTCGCCGGCTTCGTGTTTCTCCCCTTCACGACCCTCTTGTACGCGATCGTGTACCAGCCCGTCGTCGGCGTCGACGGGTTCGGGTGGTTTCTCGTCGCCTTCGGCTTCATTCTCGACATCGCCAACTGGACGGGTACCGCCTCCCGGTCGAGCCAGGAGCGAGGCTACGCCTGAGCACGTCGGGTGCGATGGTGCGAACGCACTATCGACCATCGGCGAATCATGACGATGGATGATCTGTGGTCGTCATCAGAACTCTCGTTGTTTCACTCGTGACGGCCGGGCTCACGGTTGCCGGCGCGTCAGCGGTTGGCGCCGCGCCCGGTGACCTCGACGACACGTTCGGCGGAGATGGAATCGCCGAGATCCCGAACGCCACGGCCAACGCGGACGCCAACGGCAACACGGCCCTGGCCGTGGGAGCCGACTCGAAGCTCGTGCAGGCCGGCGTCGACAACGGCTCGGGGAGCGACGACGAGTTCATCGTGGTGCGCTACCTCGATGACGGTAGCCCCGATCCGACCTTCGACGGTGACGGTGTCGCGCGCATCGCCGACACGACTCGCCAGGCCGACGTCGACGGTGGCGTCGGCGTCGCGGTCGACAGCGGCAACAAGCCGATTCTCGGTGGCGTGAGCGTCAACAACGGCGGAGAGTACTTCCTCGCCCGGTTCGGCGACTCCGGCGGGCTCGATGCGACCTACGGAGCGGGTGCGGGATCGCCGCCATTCCGAACGCAACGATCGCCGCCGACTTCGACTCCGGTGTGGGCCTGGCGCTGAAGGACGACGACCGTGCGGTGCTCGGAGCGATATCCGCTGCGAACGGCGGAGAGTACTTCGTCGCACAGTTCACCACAGCGGGAGTGCTCGACAACACGTTCGGAACCGGAGGTATCGTCCTCATCCCGAACGCCGCCATCAACGCCGACGAGGACGGCTCGCCCGCTCTGGTCGTGGACTTCCTGTCCCGGACGCTCCTGGCCGGAATCGCCGAGGGCGGAGGTGGTCGGTACTTCGTCTCGCGCTTCACCACAGCTGGCGTACTCGACACCACCTTCGGAACCGGCGGAATCGTCTTCATCCCGAACGCCACCATCAACGCCGACGAGAACAGCGGCGTCGGACTGGCGGTGCGACCGGACGGGAGCCCCGTCCTGGGTGGGATCAACCAGACCAGCGACCTCTACTTCCTGGCCCAGTTCACCAACACCGGCGCTCTCGACACCGGGTTCTCCGGCGATGGCATCGCCTATCTCACCGGGATCAACGCCGACCAGGACCCTGGTGTCAGTGTGACGCTCCAGCCCGACGGCAAGGTCCTGCTGGGCGCCATCGACGAGACCGAGCGCGAGTATACGCTGAGCCGCTTCACGACAGATGGAAGCCTCGACCCCGATTTCGCCACGGGTGGCATCGCCGTCGTGCCATCCACGTCCATCCTGGCCGACGAGACCTCGGGAGTGGCCGTCGTTCTCCAGAGCGATGGCAAGCCGGTGCTCGGGGGTATCGACCAGACGACCACGAACGCCGAGGAGTTCTTCGTGGCCCGCTTCGACGGCGACATCGCCTCGCTGGAGCTCCTGAAGGCCGGTCCGGCAACGGCCCGCCCCGGCGACACGGTCCTGTACACGATCACCCTGACCAACACGAGCAGCACTGAATCCGCGTTCGGGGTGTCGCTCACCGAGGTGCTTCCGACGGGCATGGCCATCAACGACATCGTCGCCTCGGGCGACGGCTCGTGGACCTGTGTGGTGGCCCTGGCGACCTGCGACACACCGTTCCTCTCACCTGGCGATGTGGCGACGTTCACGGTGCAGGCGACTGTCGATCCGGGAGCACCCGCCGGCGTCGTGACCAACACGGCGAGTGCGGGCGCCACGAACGCTTTCGGCACCTCCACGACGAGCAACGCCGAAACCGAGATCCTCGGAGACACACCACCGGAGCCACCGGGTCCACCGGAGCCACCGGAGCCACCGGGTCCACCGGCACCTCCCGAACAGTCCGCTCCCCCGGCGCCTCCCGGACCCGACGCCCCCACAAACGGTGCGGGCAGCGGTCTCGACGAGCTGCCGAGAACAGGTCCGACCGGGCCACTTCAGCTCATGGGCCTGGCACTCGCGGCACTGCTCTCGGGCGCCACACTCACGATCGTGTCCCGCGGCAGCCGCTTCGTCAGGCTTCGGAGTGCGTGATCGGCTCCTCGCCCATCCAGACCCGCAGCGTGTTCTTCAGCTTCGTCTGCTGGATGAACAGATCATGCTCGGCAGGAAGATCGCCCGCCGTCTCGGGTGACTTGAAGTAGAAGCTCAGCCACTCCTGCACACCCGAGCCACGTGCGCGGGCTGCGAGGTCCATGAACAGCGCGAGATCAAGGACGATGGGCGCGGCGAGAATCGAGTCGCGACAGAGGAAGTTGATCTTGATCTGCATCGGATAGCCCAGCCACCCGGAGATGTCGATGTTGTCCCAGCCCTCCTTGTTGTCGCCGCGGGGTGGGTAGTAGTTGATCCTCACCACGTGATCGATGTCGCCGTAGAGCTCCGGGTACACCTCGGGTTGCAGGATCGTGTCGAGAACGCCGAGCTTCGAGACCTCTTTGGTCTTGAAGTTCTCGGGATCGTCGAGCACCTCGCCGTCACGGTTGCCCAGGATGTTGGTGGAATACCAACCGTCGATGCCGAGCATCCGGGCCTTGAACCCCGGCGTCAGAATCGTCTTCATCAAGGTCTGACCGGTCTTGAAGTCCTTGCCGGCGAGGGGGACACCCCGCTGGCCGGCGAGCTCGACGAGGGCGGGAACGTCACAGGTCAGGTTCGGTGCTCCGTTGGCGAAGGGGACGTCGGACATCAGGGCCGCGTACAGGTAGATCTGACTCGGCGCGATGTTCACGTCGTCGCGCTTCAGACCTTCCTCGAACGCTTCGAGACTCATGTGACAGTCGGCGGGCTCCTGGTAGGCCTCGGTAGAGCCGCACCAGACCATCACGAGACGGTCGCACTCGTTCTCGGTTCGGAACCGCTCGATGTCATCGATCAGAGCCTGGGCCTGCGCCAACTTTCCTCTCGCCGTCTTCACGCGGCGTCCGTCGAGGCGCTTCACCCACTCGCTGTCGAAGACGGCATCCATGGCGACGACACCTTCGAGCTCAGCAGAGATCGGACCGAGATCCGCCTCTTCGAGCACTCCCGCCGTGCGTGCCGCTTCCAGGGCGTTGGGCGAGATCGGGTCCCACGCGCCGAAGACGAGATCGTCGAGCGACGCCAGCGGAACGAAGTCGCTGATCAGTGGATTGCGACCCTCCGCTCGTGCACCCAGGCGTATGTGCGCCATCTGGGTGAGTGATCCGATGGGCGCCGACAGACCGTTGCGGATCGACAGGACGCCGGCGATGAAGGTGGAGGCCACGGCCCCGAGCCCGGGTGTGAGGACTCCGAGGCGGCCCGTGGCAGGTGCGATCGGTGTTGAAGTCATGCGTCACCCTGCCACACGGGCATCGCCGGGTGTCAGGCGGAGGCACCGACGGGTGCGCTCGGCGTGAACGTCACGGGAACGGACTCGAATCCGCTGACAAAACTGGAGGGGCGGCGCGGAAGATCGTCGTAGGCGATCGCCAGGTCGATGTCGGGCATCCGCGCCATCAGGTGCTCGAAGAGCACCCGTAGCTCGAGGCGCGCGAGCGCACTCCCCATGCAGAAGTGCGGCCCGAATCCGAAGGCCACGTGGAGGTTCGGATGACGCCGGATGTCGAACGTGAACGGATCTTCGAAGACGTCCTCGTCACGGTTCGCCGACGGGTAGAGCATCAGGACGTCGTCACCTTCTCGGAGGTGCTGGCCCCGTACGTCGGTGTCACGCGTCACACGACGGTTCATGTTCTTGACCGGCGAGACCCACCGCAGCATCTCCTCGACCGCCGACTTCGTGAGCGAGGGATCGGCGATCAGATCGGCCTTCTGGTCGGGATGTTGACAGAGTTCGACGAGGCCACCGGAGATGACGTGACGTGTGGTCTCGTCGCCGCCGATGAGCACCAGTAGTGATTCCCACACGAGTGAATCCAGGTCGAGAGACAAGCCGTCGACCTCGGCGTGGACGAGCACCGAGGTGAGATCGTCGGCCGGGCAGACACGGCGCTGTTCGATCACGTCGGTCTGGTGCGCCCAGAAGCCCTCCATGGCCTCCGCTGCCTCCATCAGCGCATCGGTGTCGGTGGAGGTCGTGCCCTTCAGCATCTGATCGGACCATTCGAGGAGCTGCGGTCGGTCCTCGGGTGGGAAACCCAACATGTCGGCGATCACGATGAGCGGCAGGTGTGCAGCGACGTCCCACACGAAGTCGCATTCGCCGCGCTCGCACACGGCGTCGAGGAGTTGATCGCAGATCTCGCGCAACCTGTTCTCCTGGGCCCGGACACGTGGCGGCGTGAAACCCTTGCCCACGAGCTTGCGGCGCAGCGCGTGTTCCGGATCATCCATCGAGATCATCATCGGGGTGCCGGTCATGCGCGGCCTGATGTTCTGGGCGTTCGAGAAGACCTCGGCGTTCTTCTCACACGCCACGAGATCGTCGTAGCGGGCCACCGCCCACACGTCGGTGTGAGGGTCGTGGTAGACGGGAGCGTTCTCGCGCATCCAGGTCCAGACATCGTGTGGTTCGCGGGCGTAGAACTCGCCGTCCATCAGATTGACGTCGGGGTGGAGCGGATGGTCACCCCGGTGTTCGAACCCCCCGCGGCGCATGGCGGCCATCGTCGCTTCGGTCGCGGCGCTGAGGTCGTCGATCTCCTCCGTCATCGAAGTCGATGCTACAGGTGGCGACAACCCAACCGTCGGCGGGAAACGCAGCACCGCACGGGTCAGGACTCGAGGTGTACGAGTATGTCGCCGGCCTCGACCTTGTCACCCGTCGCCACGAGGACCTCGGTGACGACCGCCGAGCCGTGCGCGGTGATCCTGTGCTCCATCTTCATCGCCTCGAGCACGAGGAGCACCTGGCCGTCCGAGACGGTCTCGCCCTCGGTGACGTCGACCGAGATCACCGTTCCGGGAAGCGGTGCGTGCGGCCCACCTCCGGCCATCTCCGCATCGTGGTCGACGAAGCGCGGTATCAGGCGCCAGGTGGCGCTTCCGGCGGAGCCTGCGGTTTCGATTCGATCGTCAGCTGAGCGCACCGAGACCGAACGACGTACGCCGTCGAGCTCGACGGCGAACCGGTCGACACCGTCATCGTTGCTGTCATGGATGCTGTGGCCGAGAACCCGCACTGTCACCTGACGGCGGTCGTCGGCGAGTTGCGCGCCCTCGTCGTCGAACCCGGGCCAAGCGCCGACCAGAAAGAGCAGATCGTCAGACGACCGACGCACGTACTCGAGCGCTGCTTCTTCACCTGTGCCCTCATCGTGGAAAACCCGTCGCTGCCCGCGGGTTCGCAGGTTGCGCCAACCCGACGGAGCAAAGCCCCACAGACGATCGTCTGCCCGGTGCTGCATCTCCGTGGCGACGCATGCCGCGACGAGCAACGCGAGTCGATCATCTCCATCCGGACCTCGGGAGCTCAGCAGATCCGGATGATCCTCGAGGAAGCGGGTGGGGGTCGCCGCGGCGAGGAAGTCGTCGTCCTCGAGCAGTGACACCAGAGCATCACGATCGGTACGGAGCCCGTCGATCCGCGCGCGACGCAACGCACGGGCGAGCCTCTGTGCCGCTTCTCCCCGTGTCGGAGCGTGAGCGATGACCTTGGCGAGAAGCGAGTCGTAGTCCGCAGATACAACGCTTCCCGCCCGTACGCCGGCGTCGGTGCGAACGTCGCCGGGGATCTCGAACGCGTCGAGCACCCCTGCCTGCGGCAACCACCCTGTGGCTGGGTCCTCGGCGACGAGTCGGACCTCGATGGCGTGACCGGAGATGACGACGTCGGTCTGGGTCAAAGGAAGGGGTTCCCCCGCTGCCACCCGAAGCTGGAGTTCCACGAGGTCGAGCCCCGTGACGGCCTCGGTGACGGGGTGTTCCACCTGGAGGCGCGTGTTGACCTCGAGGAAGGTGATACCACCGGTTTCGTCGACGAGGAACTCGACCGTACCGGCGTTCACGTAGCTCACATGACGCGCCAGAGCGAGGGCGCCGTCGCACAATGCGGCGCGGGTTGCCTGATCGATCCCGGCCGACGGCGCCTCCTCGAGGACCTTCTGGTTCCGTCTTTGGATCGAGCACTCGCGCTCGCCGAGGTGAACCGCGTTTCCGTGGGCGTCGCCGAGGATCTGCACCTCCACGTGGCGGCCATTCTCGACGAATGGCTCGACGAACACCGTCCCGTCGCCGAACGCCGACTCGGCCTCGCGAGCCGCCGCTTCGACAGCACCGCCCAACTCCCCGGCCGATCGCACGACCCGCATGCCGCGCCCCCCACCTCCGGCCGCTGCCTTCACCAAGGCCGGAATCGGCACGTCGTCGGGGACGTTCCCGGGTTCGACGGCGATGACGGGGATCGTCGGCACGCCCGCCTCGACGGCCGCGCGCTTGGCCGCGACCTTGTCGCCCAGCAGTTCGATCTGTTCGGGTGTGGGACCGACCCAGATCATTCCCGCCGAGACCACTGCCTCCGCAAAACGCGCGTTCTCCGCGAGGAACCCGTAGCCGGGATGGACAGCGTCGCAGTCGGTGGTCCGCGCCGCCTCGAGCACAGCCTCCGCACGCAGATACGACTCGGACGGGGTGGCGCCGCCCAGAGCGACGGCCCGGTCGACGGCACCCACGTGCAGCGCGTGACGATCCGGCTCGGAGTAGACACCGACCGTGTCGATTCCCAGGAGATGAGCCGTTCGCGCGATTCGTACCGCGATTTCACCGCGGTTGGCGATGAGGAGTCGTCGGATCATCAGTGCCGCCACACGCCGTACGCCTCGCTGCCACGAACCTCGTTGTTGTGGACCACCGAGAGCGCCAGCCCCAGGACCGTCCTCGTGTCGCGGGGGGTGGATGATGCCGTCGTCCCACACACGGCCGGTTGCGTAGAGAGCCGTCGACTCTCCCTCGACCTGCTGTTCGAGAGCCGACGTGCCGGCGGCGAGCTCCTCCTCGTTGATCTCGATACCCCGATTGGCGGCTGCCCTCCGGGCGACGATGTCCATGACACCTGCGAGCTGTTTCGGCCCCATGACGGCGATGCGGTGATTCGGCCAGGAGAAGATGAATCGGGGGTCGTAGGCCTTCCCTGACATCCCGTAGTTCCCGGCCCCGTAGCTCGCACCCACCATCATCACGAGGTGAGGGACATCGGAGTTCGACACGGCGTTGATCAACTTGGCGCCGTTCTTGATGATCCCCCGCTGCTCGGCCTTGGAACCGACCATGAAGCCGGTGATGTTCTGGAAGAACACGAGCGGTGTGTCGGTCTTGTTGCAGAGCTGGATGAACTGCGCGCCCTTCTCCGACTCCTCGGAGAAGAGGATCCCGTTGTTGGCGAGCACACCGACGGGGAAACCGTGAATCGACGACCAGCCGCAGACGAGCTTGTCACCGTAGAGGGGTTTGAACTCCTCGAAGCGGCTTCCGTCGAGAACACGAGCGAGGATCTCACGGATCTCGAACGGGACTCGGACGTCGGCGGAGGCACATCCGAGGAGTTCGCCGGGATCGTAGAGCGGTGGATCGTCGGATTCGCTCGCTCCCGGCCCGAGCTTGTTCCAGCGCAGATGCGCCACGATGTCGCGTCCGATCCGCAACGCGTCCATCTCGTCAGCAGCCAGGTAGTCGGCGAGCCCGCTCGTGCGGGCGTGCATCTCGGCACCCCCGAGCGTCTCCTCGTCGACGTCTTCGTCGATGGCCATCTTCACGAGCGGTGGACCACCGAGATAAGCCATCGCACGTTCCTTGACCATGACGACGTAGTCGCTCATGCCCGGCACGTACGCGCCGCCGGCGGTTGCCGGACCGAATCCCAGCGTGATCGTGGGAATACCGGCGCGTGACAACTGTGTGAGGTTCTTGAACTGGGCACCGCCCGGCACGAAGATGTCGGCCTGCCGGGGCAGATCGGCTCCCGCCGATTCGTTGAAGATGACGAGCGGGAGGCGGTTGCGCCGGACGATCTCGTACACGCGGAAACCCTTGGCCAGCGTGTTCGGGTTGGCCGATCCACCGCGAACCGTGAGATCGGTCCCGGAGATCATCACCTCCGTCCCCTCGACGATCCCGATTCCGTTCACCGTGCCGGCACCCACGGGATCATCGGTTCCCCATGCCGCCAGGGGGCTCAACTCGAGGAACGGCGTGTCGGGATCCACGAACGCCTCGATGCGCTCGCGCACCAGCAACTTGTCGCGCTTGTGGTGCCGGTCGACGTAGCGCTTCCCACCGATCGTGGGGACCGAGGCCATCTCGGTTTCGACCTCCGCCCAGAGGTCACTCATGGCCGCGAGATTCGTGGCGTAGTCGTCGGAGCGCGTGTCAAGCCGACTGCGAAGAACGGGCCGCTCGGAACTGCTCACGAGGGTCAAGCTAGCCCGTGGCTTCGAGCAGCTCCGACAACCGCTCGGCCAAGACAGTGACGTTGCAGTGTTCACTATCCTTGGCCGCGAACACGAGAGTCACACGGCCACCTGCCACCATGCCGCGTAGCTCCTCGAGCGCCTCGGCGGCCGGTACGGCGGTGAGTTCCTTCCGGTAGCGACGCCGGAACTCCTCCCAGCGGTCGATGTCGTGACCGAACCAGCGTCGGAGATCGTCACTCGGTGCGACGTCCCTGAGCCACGCGTCGATCATCAGGTCGTCGCGGGACACCCCGCGTGGCCACAGACGATCGATCAGCACTCTCGTGCCGTCCACACGGCTCGGTGGTTCGTACGCACGTCGCATCCAGATGCGGCCACTCATGGATGCTCACCGTCCTCGAACCGAGCTCGTCCTCGAACGCGGGTACTGGATGACGTCGGTCAGCCTACGCCCAGGCGATGTGGAGCCGTCGGGGAGGGCGGAGAGCACCGAGCGTGAGTCGCAGAATCAGGTTTCGACACGATGGGTTCGGGGCTACCCTGAGCACATGACCCAGGCATCCGATCCCAGGCATGACGCGCCATCACCGCTCAGCTCCGATGAGCTCGCGAGCCTCCGTCGAGAACTCGAGAAAGAGCGCGACGAGTTGCTCGAGCACGCCCACGTCGTCGACGACGACGAGAACGCGTCGAGCGCGACTCACGGCCAGGGCGAGACGGAGCACACGGCCAACGAGATCGAACGACGAGTCAACGCGGTGCTCGAGGCGAACGCCGACCACGCCCTCCATGAGATCGTCGCCGCGCTCGCCAGGACGGACGACGGTACGTACGGTTACTGCGAGACCTGTGCTCAGCCGATCATGCGAGAGCGCCTCCTGGCAATTCCCGCTGCACGCTTCTGCGTGAACTGCCAACAGAACGGTGCCGCCCGCAGATAGCGGTGTTCTCACCGGGGAATCAGACGACCGGGAACTCAGGTTCGTCGACACCCTCGCTCAGACGATCTCCTTGCGCTCCACGTACTGGAGGAAGAACCAACCCGGAATCGTCGGCAGCCAGAACGTGACCAGCCGGAAGAGCAGGACGATCGACACCGCCGTGGCATTGTCGACACCCGTACTGATCAGTGCAGCGGTGAGTACAGCCTCGATGCCACCCACGCCGCCGGGAGTCGGAACTGCGGAGCCGATGGTCGCCCCCACCATGTACACCGACCCGGCCTCGGCGAACGACATGCTCACGCCCATCGCCTGCACGCTCACGTAGAACGCCCATACGGTCGCGAACTTGGCCGCCGCCGAGCCTCCGAAGAGGAGGATCATCTTGCGCGGCATCCGTGCGAGCTCCTGCAGCGATTCGAGAATTGTTCCGAAGGTGCGCTGGGCCCACGGCCACACGACACGGCGCGCCCAACCACTCAGGACGAAGAAGCCGACGATCGCAGCGATTCCGACGACGACGAGAAGGAGAACGCCGATGCCGGGCAGCTGTACCTTCCCCAACTCGTCGGTGGAGCCGGCCCAGAGAACAAAGACCAGAAGGAAGAGAACCTGGAAGAATCCGCTGACGGCGGATGTCAGACCGATACTTCCTGCCGCGACGGTCAGGTCTTCCCCCTGGAGCTGGAGGTAGCGCGCCCGGAGCGCCATCCCTCCGGCATTGGCCGGCGTGAAGCGGTTGAGAAACGACTGGGCGAACATGACCTGTGTCGTGCGGACGAACGGGAGGTCCGTACGGACTGCACCCATCAGGCTCACCGCACCACCGAGATACGTACAGATCATGAGTGCGATGAGCAACGGGAGGCGCGCCCAATCCGCTTCCTGCAGCGTGGCCCAGATCTCCGACCAGTTCGCGATCAGCGACAACAGGTAGTAGCCGAGCACGGCGGAGCCGATGAGCATGACGACGCCGCGTAGCGACACACGCTTCACCTTGGCCAGCTCGAAGTCTTCGACCTCGGCGGAGCGCTTGGCCTCCTCGCGGACGTGGTCGAGAAGGTCGTCGTGCTCCTTGACAGCGCGGCGCGTGGGCGGTGTGAGTACGGTCGGTTGGAGAAGCGGAAGGGCAATCGCCAGTGCGTCGCGGGCCATCACGGCAGCGGCGGCGTTGACCGCTCGTTCCGCGCCGACGAGAGCTGCCGTGGCGCAGAGCAGCTCTGCCACGTCGGCTGCGAGTGCGTGATCGTCGGCGGCGATCTGGGCCCGGTCGAACGACACCAGGCTCACGTCGCCGGAATCGACCAGCAGATGGTGAGCGGCAAGGGACCGGTGGGCAATACGGTGATGGTGCAGGAGAGCCACCTGGCGCCACGCGTCGTGGAGGACGTGATCGTCGACCTGCTCCTGCTCGAGATCGCACAGGGCGGGACCGTCGACCCACTCGATCGCCATGACCGTCACGCCGTCGTTCGTGGTGTTCAGAGCCCGCGGGTGCGGACACCGCACTCCCGACGCCGCCGCTAGAGAGAGAGCAAGAGCCTCCTGTTCGGCGAAGCCGCGGGCGGAGGCTGCCGGTACGTCGTCGCCGAGGCCCTTGACGGTGAGCACCTGCCAGATCCGGAGGAGCAGGTTGGCGTCACGTTGATCGCGACCGAGAGCCTTTATGTACACCGCGCCGGCACCGTTCCTGTCGGATGCCTGGACGACATCGCCGTGGAACGTCGGTGTCGTGGTCTCGTCGTCCAGACGCCTGAGGCCCGAAACGGTGAGACCACCGTCTGCCAGGCTCTCTTCGAGACGGCTCGAGTCGATCCGCCGGCGTGGTGCGCCGGTGATCAGAAGTGTCAGCGAACCCGCGGCGGCACCCAGGACGAACACGAGAGTGATGTGGACCGGAACCTCGACAGCGGTGACGAGCCGACTGACCGCCAGCGCGGCCACACCTCCCCACGCGAAGGGACGCCACGAGCGCGGCATCCACGGTCCGGCAGCAACGACGGCGCCGACGATCGCTCCCAGGTACGTACTCGACGGGAACGCGGCGCCGAAGAGCCACGAGTCGACGTTCTTGCCCGTGACCGTCTCGGAGGGGACCGACTCCTCGATCCAGCCGTTCGCCAACGCCATCACCGCCGCTGTGAGGACAGCGGCGAGTGCGAGAACGCCGAGAAGCCGCCAGCGCCGGCCCACGATCAGGATCCCGACAACGACGATCGGCACCACGATCGCTGCCAGCTGCGTGATCCCGACCAGTGCCGACGACACGGGCCCGGGCAGCCAGTCGACCGCGTCGATCACGGCCGATGAGAACCGACGCGCGGAACCGGGATCAAGCATGACGACCAGGCCGACCACGATCGTGACCGTCGCTGCCAGCGCGAAGCGAGCGAGGTCCGCGGGATGACGAACCCACTTTTCGTGCGCCGGTCCGACATCGCCGGCGTCGTCGGTAGCCGCGCTCGGAGCTGCGGAATTACTGGTGCCGGCGGTCACCGGAGGATCAACACCCGGTGTCATCGTCCATCAGGCGATTCTGGCACGATCGGCAACGGCGCGGCATCTCGCCCGATCCCTCTGACTGACGTCGAGGGTGGGTTCTCCAGTTGACACGGAGAACGGACTGTCGAATAGTCCCTGGCCATGACGACGACCGTGGGATCGGCAACCACCCCCGCGTGGATCCCGCGTGGCGGAGAAGCGTGGCGGGATCCGTTCGACGACTACCGGGCCCTGCGGGATGAAGACCCGATCCACCACGCCGTCGTCGACGGTGGCGACTTCTGGGTGCTGTCGCGGTTCCAGAACGTGTTCGACGCGGCGCGCGACACGACGACGTTCTCCTCGGCGCACGGGCTCACCCACAAGCCGGGTGACGACCCCGAGACGCTCGGCCTCGCCGCACCACCCATCGTGATGCTCGACCCTCCCGACCACACCGAGTTCCGACGGCTGGTCACCAAGGGGTTTCGGCCCCGCGCGGTCGCGGAACTGGAACCCGAGGTCCGTGCCTTCGTGGTGGAACGGATCGAACGGATCCGCCAGACCGGCACCGCCGACATCGTCGCCGAGCTGTTCAAGCCTCTGCCGAGCCTGGTCGTGGCGCACTTCCTCGGCGTACCACCCGAGGACCGCTATCTCTTCGACGGGTGGACCGAGAACATCGTGGCTGCCAACGCCCGCGGAAATGCCCTCGACGCCGCCGAGGCGTCTACGAATCTGTTCGACTACTTCGGCCGGCTCCTCGAACGACGGCGCGTGGAGCCGGGCGACGACACCGTGTCGGACCTCGTCCACGCGGGCCTCGACGACGACACCGAGGTCATGCGGATTCTCGGGTTCGCGTTCACGATGGTCACGGGCGGCAACGACACGACCACGGGCCTGCTGGGAGGCGCGGCCCAGCTGCTCACCGAGTTCCCCGACCAGCGGAGGATTCTGCTCAACCACCCTGCACTGCTGCCCGAAGCAATCGAAGAGCTCCTCCGCCTCACGTCACCGGTGCAGAACCTCGCGCGCACGACGACGCGACCGGTGACGCTCCACGACGTCGAAATACCACAAGGCCGGAAAGTGATGCTGCTGTACGCGGCCGCGAACCGTGACGACAGGGAGTTCGGGCCTGACGCCGAGGCGTTTCGGGCACGACGCAAGATCGCGAAGCACCTGGCGTTCTCCTACGGAGCGCATCATTGCCTCGGAGCGCCGGCCGCACGCCTCGCCGCTCGTGTCGCGTTGGAGGAGCTGCTGGCGCGGTGTCCGAACTTCACCGTCGACGCCGCTGCCGGGCGTTTCGCCCCCGGGGAATTCGTCCGTCGCTACGAGTCTCTCCCATTCTCGGCCGACAGTTTCATGTAAACACGATTCACCTGACGCGCCGGCTCAACCGGCGTCGGCCTCCTTCGCCGCGTCGAGGAGTTCCTGCACACCCTTCTCGATGCCCGCACAGAGAACGTCGATGTCCGGCGCGTGGTCGTATTCGCCCGTGACCCCGAATGTGAGCTGTCCGATGTACGAGAAGATGGCCACCGTGAGATCCATCCGCCCGACGATCGGCACGTAGGGAAACGCCTCGACCATCCGACGACCGGCTGCGTAGAGAGGGAACTGGGGGCCCGGCACGTTGGTGGTGATCGTCTCCACGAACGGTTGGAGATGAGTGAGCGTGCGCGCGGCGAGCGCGTGGGGAAGTGCCGGCGCGTAGTCGCTTGCGACCATGGCGGAGTCCACGGCTTCGATCTCCCCGGATCCCTTCAGTGTGTCGAGCTGCGCCGAAATGCTCGACAGCCGTTCGATCGGGTCGTCGATCCCGACGGGGAGATCGGCGAACATGACCGAGACGCGATTGTCGAGTTGCCCGCGCTCGTCGGGGCTCCGCATCGACACGGGTACGACCGTGCGAACGACCCGACCGTCGAGCACCTCACCGCGTTCCTGCAGAAGCTCCCGCCAACCACGCGTGACGAGAGCGAGCACGACATCGTTGACCGTCCCGCCGAGTTCGCCACGGATCGTCTTGACGTCCGCGAGCGTGGCGCTCGCGGTGCACCAGCGTCGGTGTGGACCGATCGGCCGCATCATCGACGACTCCGACGGACGCAGCAGCCCACCCATCCGCCCGAGCCCGCGGGCGGCCGAAACGAGCTGCCGAACCAGTACCGTCGGTCGGCCGAGCATCGGAACCACCGACCGGGCCCTCTCCACGGGCGCCGCGAGGAGACCGCCGAGCGAGTGGAGCGCGAGATCCAGCGTCGACGGCTCGGGCGCGGGTGACCAGTTGTCTTCGGGAGGCGGCGGGGGTTCCGGCTCGATGTCGAAGACGGCTGCCATGAGGTCGGTCCCGGCGATACCGTCGACGATCGCGTGATGAACCTTGGTGAGCACCGCCCATCGGTCGTCGGGAAGCCCCTCGATCACCCACATCTCCCACAGCGGACGCTGCCGCGAGAGCTGTTGGGACATCACCCGGCCCATCAGGTTCCTGAGCTCGTCGTCGCCGCCGGGCGGAGGCAGTGCTGTGTGGCGAAGGTGATAGGTGAGATCGAAGTGTGTGTCGTCGATCCACACAGGCCGCCCGACGTTTCCCGGAGCGAGGCGGACCTTGTGTCGATAACGGGGGACGAGCGGAAGTTTCCCGGCGACCAGGCGTTCCAACGCGCCACTCGCCGGCGGTGGACCCTCCATGATCCCGAGGGCCCCGATGTGCATGTGGTTGGCCGCGTCCTCGGCTTCGAGGAAGAACGCATCCAACGGACCCAGTCGCTCCATCGAAGCTCCTCTCGGTCGCCACGTGAAGAGTACCGATGTGCGAACCGAGCGGTCCGATGAGGGAGCAGCGACGCCTTGCCCTGCCGGCGGCGACAGCATTCGACCCGGCAGAGATCGCGGGTCTCCCCGAGCCGGTTCGCCGGTACTTCACGGCGGCGATCGCTCCGGGAACGCCGGCCTCGCGGTCCGTTGAGCTGCGTATGCGGGGCTCGATACGCATCGGGCGCTGGATGCCGTTTCGAGCTGACGAGATCCTGACTCCCCTTCGCGGCTTCGTCTGGCGGGCACGCGCTGCCGGGATCATCAGCGGGTCCGACCGGTTCGTCGACGACAAGGGAGTGATGCGTTGGAAACTCGCCGGTGTCGTGCCGGTCATGAGTGCAGAGGGCCCCGACATCTCACGCAGCGCCGCGGGACGGGCGGGCGGCGAAGGGCTCTGGCTCCCGACCGCTCTCCTACCGCGATTCGGAGTCGCGTGGGACGCCACCGACGACGGCCACATCACCGCGCGGTTCAGAGTCGGGGAAACGGCGATCGAACTTCGACACACGATCGACGACGCAGGTCGGGTGACCGCCTCGGTTCTCGACCGATGGGGTGATCCCGACAGCGCGGGGACCTTCGCGTCGCACCCGTTCGGCGGGGACGTGACCGGCTACGGGAGCTTCGGGGGCATCACGATACCGACGTCGGGCCGTCTCGGCTGGGGGTACGGCACCGACAGCTGGCCGGACGGCGAGTTCTTCCGCTATCAGCTCACCGACGTCGAACCCGTTGGATAACCGAGCGGCGAAGTGGGTGCTGTTCCTCTGGAACGACTCCGCGATGATGAAGCTGCGTGAGCAGATCCGCGCGAACAGGTAGTCACCCGCTCGGCGTCGTGTCCTCTTCGTGGTACTCCACCAGCAGTCGCTCCTCGTCGCTCTTCTTCGGGAAGACGAAGAACACGAGGGCGGCGCCGAGCACGATCGCCACCACGCCCGCGAGATACGCCCAGTCCTGACCGTCGACGAACGACTGCTTCGCTGCGGCGGTGATCTGCTCCGCGTACTTCGGATACTGACTCGCTGTGTTCTCCGCGCTCGAGAACGACTTCTGGAGCTCGGCCTGCACGCTGTCGGTGACCTGCGACTTGTTCGGTGAACTCGCGATCGCCGACGCGATCGCCGACGCGTATCCCGCGGTGAGCAGGGCACCGAGGATCGACTGCATGATCGCCCCGCCGAGGTCCCTTTGGAGGTCGGCGGTCCCCGACGCCATGCCTGCACGTTGAACCGGGACGGAACCCGTGAGGGAATGCGACGCCGGCGTGCCGGCGAATCCGACGCCCACACCGACCAACGCATAGGCGAGTCCGATCTCCCAGTACGGAGTCCCTTCGTCCCAGAGCAGGAGCATGGTGAGGAAGCCGAGCAGACAGAACAGGTAACCGGACAGGAGCGTGAACCGCGAACCGTGCGAACCGATGAGCTTGGCTGATCGCGGAGCAACCAGGATCATCATCACGACGGCGGGAAGAATCGCGAGACCGGAGTCGAGGGTCGAGTAGTCGAGCACGTTCTGGAGAAACTGCTGGCCGATGAACATCGCGCCCATGAGGGATCCGAACACGATGATTCCCGCTACCGCCGCGACCCAGAAGATCCGCCGACCGGCGACGTGGAGGTCGAAGAGGGGATTCGACGCCCGGCGCTGGCGCAACACGAACGCTCCTCCGGCCGCGAGGGCGACGATCGCCAAACCGAGCACGAGCGTTCCCTTGTCGGGAACGGCGGCGAAGTTGATCGCCAGGATCAGCGCGCCCACGAGGAGCGCCGACAGAATCCCGCCGAGGTTGTCGACCGGATCGGTCTCCTCGTTGACGTGGCTCGGGACGTAGACGACCGCCAAGATGAGCGCCACGACTGCGAGGGGAAGTGTCACGAGGAACACCGAGCCCCACCAGAACTCCTCGAGCAGTCCACCGGCCACCAGGGGGCCGAGTGCCGAGATCCCGCCACCGATCGCCGACCACAGCGCGATGGACCGGGTGCGGGGCTGGCCCGACCACAGTGCGGTGATCAGCGCGAGCGTGGTCGGGAAGGCCATACCCGCGGCGATCCCACCCACGAGGCGCGCCACGAACAGGATGTCGATGTTCGGAGCGAAGGCGGCGAGAAGACTCGCCGGAACCGAGATGAGGACCCCGAGAACGAGCAGGAGCTTGCGCCCGTAGCGGTCGCCGATGGCACCGAGGTAGAGAACCGACGCGGCCAGACCCAGCGAATACCCGATCGCGACGAGGTTGAGCGACGTCTGCGAGGCGTCGAAGGCCTTGCCGATGTCGGGCAGCGCGACGTTCGCCACCGCGAGGTTCAGGTTCGCAACCGCCGCCACGATGATGAGCGAGACGAGAACGAGCCCTGCTCGCTTCGGTGCTGTCCCCGTGGCAGTCGACGCCTCAGCCATGGTGTTTGCTCCTCAGCACGGACGGTTCGAGCGACAGGCGCTGAGGAGCGTATCCCGTCCTCGTGCCGCCGGCTGCAGATGCAGGGATGTCTCGGCCGACCACGATCGAGCCGGCGCGCACCGACCGTTCGGGTGGCGCGTTCGATCCTTCCTACACTCGGCCCTTCCTACACTCGGCGCAGTCGACGAGAGGGTCCGAACCGTGGGCAACAAGGCCGTCATCAACGTGACGACAGGACTCGAAGACTCCGAGAAGGTCAGCCTCGCGTTGCTGTCCGCCATCGCCGCCGCCGAAGGTGGTCGACCCACGCTCGCGTTTCTCACCAAGGAGGCTGTCCGTTTGGTGACCACGGGTGTGGCCCGCGGCGTCTCCTGCAAGGGATGTCCGGACATCGCAGAGCTCATGGAGCGCTTCGTGACGGCCGGCGGCCGCTTCATGGCGTGTTCGCTCTGCTTCGGCGCCCGGGGTCTCGATGCAGATGACCTGATCGCGCACGCCGAGGTGGCGGGGACCGTCCAGCTCTGGGAATGGATCGGCGACGAGGCCGCCACCACCTTCAGCTACTGACACTGCCCAACAGCCGCACGGCCGTGTGCGCGGCGGTTCTCTGCGTGGTGGCGACAGCGGTTCGACCCGGCGACGGTCACCCCGACCACTGGCAGTCGACCGCGACCTCGAGGGCCATGCAGACCTCGGCCATACGTTCGCCGCTCAGCCGGCCCAGCCGTTCGACGAGCACACCGGTGGACACGCTCTCCACGGAATCGAGGTTCACGGCGGACGATCGTGGAATCGGATCCTCCGATTCGTGGAGCACGACCTCACTCGAGACAAGGCCGCGGTGATCTGACCCCGTCGACACGCGAGAGTGCGCTGAGGACTGTGCGGATCGTGCTGGGAGGAGGAATGCCCCCGAGGAGCTTCCCGGCCTCAGCGTGTCAGAACCACGAGAGGCGGTGGACGCTCATCGCGCGGCGTGACGGTAGGCCGCTCGTACCGCTCCCGAATCAACGTGTGGGTCGGGCTCGACGGTCTCACCGCCGCCCAGGGACCAGGCCGTCGCGATGTCGGCGGGATCGCTTCCTGTCACGACCGCAGCGGCCTGGACACAGGCACCCGTTGCCACGTGGTCGGCGTCGTCCAGAACTGTGACCGGCCGTTCAGCCAGATCGGCGAGGATCGTCGAATAGGCGGTGGAGCGCGCACCACCCCCGACGAGGAACAGCCGCCCTCCTGACGTGTCGACCCCGACGGCATCGAGTGCGTCCTTGGCGTCGAGGAGCCCGCAGACGACACCTTCGAAGCCGGCCCGGGCCACCTGCTCGCGGGTGAGATCTGAACGCAGACCGGCGAGCGTCCCCGTCGCATCTGGTCGGTTGGGTGTCCGCTCGCCATCGAAGTACGGCACGAGCACCACGCCGCCCGCGCCCGGAGCCGCGTCGAGGGCAAGAGCCGCCAACTCCTCGCGTGACGCCCCGAGCAAGCGCCCGACCGCGTCGGTGACCTTCGCCGCGTTCAGGGTGCAGACGAGCGGCAGGAAGCGCCCCCGTCGCGTCGGCAAAGCCCGCGACCGCGCCCGCCTCGTCAGCGGTTGCATGGTCGGTGACGGTGCTGACCACACCCGAAGTGCCGATCGACACGGCCACGTCACCGGGCCTGAGCTCCATTCCCAGTGCGGCGGCCATGTTGTCGCCGGTGCCAGGGCCGACGACTGCGTCATGCCACCACCCTGCGGGCGCCGTCGGACCGAGGATCTGCGGACAGGCCTCGGCACCCAGGCCGACGAGGCCGAGCAACCCAGGGTCCCAGTCGCCCGAGGCCGGCGACCAGTAGCCCGTGCCTGACGCATCGCCGCGGTCCGTCACGAACTCGCCGGTGAGCTTCCAGGTCAGCCAGTCATGCGGCAGGAGAACTCGCTCGAGGCGTTCGTGGACATCCGGTTCGTGGAGCTGCAGCCAGGCGAGCTTCGTGATCGTGAACGAGGCAACCGGAACGCTCCCGCAGCGTTGCGCCCACTCCGCCCGGCCCAGCCGCTCCACGAGCTCCGAAGCCTGCGGCGCGGACTCCGTGTTGTTCCAGAGCTGGGCCGGGCGCAATACCGCGTCGTCCGCTCCGAGAACGACCATCCCGTGCTGCTGGGCGGCGACACTGATGCCCGCGACTCCGCCGGCATGATCGTCGAGCAACGGCGCGAGCGCCGACCACCAGTCGCTCGGATCCTGTTCGCTGCGCGGAGGACGGGTGGGCGGATGCGGGTTGTGGCCGTGGGCGATGAGGGCGCCGGTGTCGAGATCGCGCACCTCCACCGTGCAGGACTGCGTGGAGGAGTCCACGCCGCCACGGTGCTCACCGCCCGTAAGGTAGCCGCGCACCGCCCACACGATTCAGGGACCGCAAATGACCGACACACTCCAGCCGCAGCCGTCGGATCACTTCACGTTCGGTCTCTGGACGGTCGGGAACTCCGGCCGTGATCCGTTCGGCCACGAGACGCGCCCACCGCTCGATCCGGTCGACAGCGTGCACCGGCTGTCGGATCTGGGCGCCTACGGCGTGAACTTCCACGACGACGATCTCGTGCCACCCGGATCGAGCGGCGCCGAACGCGATGCCATCGTCACGCGCTTCCGACGAGCGCTCGACGACACAGGAATGTCGGTGCCGATGGCGACGACGAACCTCTTCTCCCGGCCGGTGTTCAAGGAAGGGGCCTTCACCGCCAACGATCCCGCGGTTCGACGCTACGCGTTGGCCAAGACCCTCGATGCCATCGACTTGGGGGTGGAGCTCGGCGCATCGGTCTTCGTGATGTGGGGGGACGCGAGGGCTGCGAGGTCGACGCCGGCAAGGACATCGCCGCGGCCCTCGACCGCTACCGAGAAGCCGTCGACCTCTGTTGTGAGTACGCGCTCGACAGGAGCTACGAGCTGCGCTTGCCATCGAACCGAAGCCGAACGAGCCCCGCGGCGACATCCTCTTGCCGACCGTCGGTCACGCTCTGGCGTTCATCGACGAGCTCGATCACGCCGACATGGTCGGGCTCAACCCGGAGTTCGCGCACGAGACGATGTCGGGTCTGTCGTTCCACCACGCCGTGGCTCAGACGATGTGGCACGACAAGCTCTTCCACATCGATCTCAACGCGCAGCGCGCGGGCAAGTTCGACCAGGACTACCGCTTCGGCTCGGAAGGCGTTCGCGACGCCTTCTATCTCGTGAAGCTTCTCGAGGACTCGGGTTGGGGCGGGATGCGTCACTTCGACGCTCACGCCTACCGAACCGAGAGCGTCGACGGCGTGTGGGAGTTCGCCGCCGGATGCATGCGGACCTATCTCATCCTGAGAGAGAAGGCTGAACGGTTTCGCCAGGACGCCGACATCCAGGAAGCCATGCGCGTCGCGGGAGTTGTCGATCTCGACATCCCGACAGTCCCGAAAGGCGGGATCGCCGAACTCAGGGAGATGGATCACGACACAGATGCGCTTGCCGAGCGCGCCTACGGACTCGAACGACTCGATCAGCTCGTCAACGAGCTGCTGCTGGGTGTTCGGTGACATGAACCCGGCGGGGGAACCGAACGACGTCGACGCGCGAGCCGAACAGCTCTGCAGCGAGCTCACTCTCGACGAAAAGATCGGAATCCTCTCGGGTGACACCGAATTCTGGCCGGGTCTCATCGAGATGACGTCCGAGGGCTACAACGTCAGGCCGTACGTCGCCGGATCGGTTCCCAGGCTCGGTATCGAGGGGATCCGTTTCACGGACGGACCGCGGGGTGTGACGGTCGGCAACTCGACCTGCTTTCCGGTTGCGATGGCGCGCGGTGCCACCTTCGACCCCGACCTCGAGGAGAGGGTGGGCGACGCCATCGGCCGTGAAGCCCGTGCGCAGGGCGCCAACCTGTTCGCCGGTGTGTGCGTCAATCTCCTGCGCCACCCGGCGTGGGGGCGGGCGCAGGAGACCTACGGCGAGGATCCCGATCACGTCGGCGAGATGGGCGCCGCACTCACCCGCGGCGTGCAACGCCACGTGATGGCGTGTGTGAAGCATTTCGCACTCAACAGCATCGAGAACGCTCGGTTCCGGGTGGACGTGCAGACGAGCGACGACGTGCTCGACGAGGTCTACCTGCCGCATTTCGAGAGAATCGTGCGCGAGGGCGTCGCTTCGGTGATGTCGGCGTACAACTCGGTGAACGGTGAGTGGTGCGGACAGAACGAGGAGCTGTTGACAGCGATTCTTCGAGGTCGGTGGGGGTTCCAGGGCTTCGTCATGTCGGACTTCATCTTCCGGACTTCGTGACGCGGTGAAGGCGATCAACGCGGGACTCGACCTCGAGATGCCGTTCCGGTTCCTCTACGACCGCGATCTCGCCGAGGGCGTCTCGAACGGGGGCGTGTCGGAAGAGACGATCGATCGATCCGTGCAGCGTCTGCTGCGCACGCAACTGCGCTTCGCAGCGTCCACCGGAAGTGCGGACGAGTACAGGCCCGAACTCGTGGGATACTCCGAACACCGGGCGCTGGCGCGGGAGGTCGCCACACGGTCGATCGTTCTGCTGCGCAACGAATCCGTCGACGGCACGCCCGTTCTGCCTTTCGACACGTCTGGGATGAAGCGACTCGCCGTCATCGGTCGCCTCGCAGCAATCGAGAACACCGGTGACCGCGGGTCGAGCGCCGTCCGACCGCCCTACGTCGTCACCCCCCTCCAAGGCATCTGCTCGGCTCTGGAGGGATCCGACGTCGAGGTCGTGCACGATGACGGCTCTGAGCCGCAGCGTGCCGCGGCTGTGGCGGCCGAGGCTGACGCTGTTCTCATGGTCGTGGGCTACACCCACGAGGACGAAGGGGAGAACGTGGCCGTGGACACACCCCTCGAGGTGACCGAACAGTTCCCTCCCCTGCCTCCCGAGCTCGGCGACGCGTTCGCCGCCGCCTTCGCGCCAAGCGAAACGGGTGACGGTAGCGAGGACGTCGGACCCGGGATCGGGCAAGGTGGGGACCGCGAAGCACTGACGCTCCGCCCCGATGACGAGGCGCTCATCGCGGCGGTGTCGTCCGCCAACGAACGCGTCGTGGTCGCCCTGATGTGCGCGAGTGCCGTACTGATGGAGCGGTGGCGCCACCGTGTGCCGGGCATCCTGATTCTCTGGTATCCGGGTATGGAGGGTGGTCACGCGCTGGCCGACATCGTGCTGGGTCACGAGTCACCGACCGGTCGGCTGCCCTTCGCCATCCCGACCAGCGAGGACCACCTGCCGCCGTTCGATCCGAACGCGACGAGCATCGAGTACGGCCCGCTGCACGGTCAGAAGCTCCTCGACCACCTCGGTGTCGACGCCGCCTACCCGTTCGGCTTCGGACTGACCTACCCGTGAGTCCGCCGAGAGCCGACCGGAGCCGAGTTCACCCCGCCGCGTCGACCTCGAACACGTCATCCAACCAGTCGAAGATCCGCTGGGCACGCAGCTGCGGAGCCGCGGGCTCACAGTGCCAGTTGGCCCCTTCCTCGGCCGAGAAGTGCACGAGAGCCTTGGTGGGATGATCGACGAGGTCGTAGAGCTCGCGTGACTGGCCCGGCCAGAACTGTTCGTCGTCGGGGTCGGTGATCAGAATCGGACAGGCGATGGCGCCGGCGACGTCGGTGAGATCCCAACGGTCGAGCTCGTGGTACACCGCCGCCATCGAACCGAGACCGTAGGGCTCCATCCGCTTCGCCAACGTGAGTTGCAACGCGGAGTCGCCCTCGGCTGCGGCCTGCATGAACTCGTCGAAGGCCTCGTCCTCGCCGTCGGCGAGCAGCTGCAACATCGCCTCGGGCAGGTGGCCCAACCACGACGCAGCGACGCGCACCACACCCGGATCGGCAACGACCGCTGCCAGGCGGTGATCGAAGGCAGCGGCGCGCGGAACCCAGTAGCCGGCCTGGCTGACGCCGAGAAGCGCGATCCGATCTCCGTCCACGTCACTTCGCGCGAGGGCGGCGTCGACAACGGGCGTGACCACCGCCTCCCAGTCATGACGAAAGTAGAGCTCCTGCTCGTAGAGCGCGTGACCCTGGCCGGGCCCGTCGAATGTGAGCGCGTGGTATCCGCGTGCGACGGCATCGGCGGCACCCATCGGGATCATGTCGCTCACAGGGCCGTCGCTCCCGTTGTTCAGGATCACGAGTGGGCGTCTTCCCGTACCTCCGGAGAAGAAGTAGCCGTGCAGCGTGGTGTCCTCGTAGGGGATTTCGATCGCCTCGACCGGAGAGGGCCACAACCGCGTCGCCCGATCGAAGCACTGGCGGTGTCGTCGCCACGTGGCGAGCGACCGGGAGGCGTCATTCGTTCCCAGGACGTAGAAGAAGGCGGTGGCGATGTAGCTCGCTGCCCGGAGGTAGGCACAGCGAGCGCTCTCACGGTGACCCGCCGCCTCGGCTGACTCGGCGATGGCCCGTACCCGTTCGCCGGTACCCATCCATCCTTCGAACCAGGAGTCCATGTCGCCGTCGTCGATCTGGTCGACGGTGGCGAGCACCTCGCCCACCTCGGCCGTTCCGTATGAAGCACTGCCGAGTGCGATGAGCGTCAGAAACTCGAAACCCTCGTGTTCGAAGAACCGCTGCTTCGTCACGATGATCGGGCCTCCCGGTCAGGTCGCGAACAAGGACGGTATCCCCGAGCTCGCGGCGCGGCGGTGACCACACAGGAGCCGCTCGAAGGTCCATATGTCCCCGTTCACCTCGACTCGGGCCCAACGGCTCTGGTCCGAACGGTGCCCGCACCGTAGAGTCGTGAGGGAAGTCGTGGCGCGTCGAAGGAGTGGAGATGGCGCATCGGCCGACCACCGAGGAGCTCGGGTTCTCGGACCGGATGACCGACACGGATGCGCTCCTCTGGAACATGGAGCGCGACCCCAAGCTGCGCAGCACGGTCACGGCGATCATGCTGCTCGACCAGAGCCCCGACTGGGACCGGATCCTCGACCGGGCCGAGCGGCTGACACGCCTACTGCCCCGCCTCCGGCAGCGTGTCGTGGAGCCACCCCGGGTTCTCGGCCCACCGCGCTACGAGACCGACCCCGACTTCGATCTCGCGTACCACCTGCGCCGCGTCTCGGCACCGCCGCCCGGCGATTTCCGGACGGTGCTCGACTTCGCACAGGCGTCCGCCATGTCCGGGCTCGACCACCACCGTCCGCTGTGGGAGTACACGCTGTTCGAAGGGCTGGAGGACGGCCGCGCCGCCTTCGTCCAGAAGGTGCACCACTCGATGGTCGACGGTGTGGGCGGCATGCAGCTCGCGCTCCTGACCGTCGACCAGGACCGCCACCCTGCCGAAGAAGATCCGATGCCCGAAAAACCCGCCGAAGAGCATTTCGGCCTGGTCGAATTCCAAAGGGACGCACTCGTGCGCTCGGCGCACGCGCTCGTCGACACGACGGTGCACGCTCCCGGCCTCATCGGGCGGGTGGCCGCGAGCCTCCGGAACCCCGTGCGTGTCGTCGTCGACACGGGACGACTCGTCGCGTCGGCAGGTCGGCTCCTCAGCCCTGCACTGCGGACGTGCTCGCCGATCATGACGTCGCGCAGCACACGCTGGCGCTACTTCGCCCTCGAGGTGCCGCTCGACGACCTCCGCCGCGCCGCCAAGGTCGCCGACGCCTCCCTCAACGACGCCTACGTAGCGGCGATCTGCGGCGGATTCGACCGCTATCACCGGCGTCACGGACCCCCGGTGCCGGAGCTGCGGATGACGATGCCCATGAACCTGCGCGGCGACGACGAGCTGCTGGGCGGGAACCGTCTCACGACACTGCGCATGCTCGTCCCCACCGATGAACCCGATCCGGTGGCGCGCATGATCCGAATCGGCGAGGTCAGCACGCGCACACAGAACGAGCCCGCCGTCGCGGTCACACCCGCGATCGCAGGTCTCCTGAACAGGCTCCCCGAGCGCGCGATGACGCTCGTGTTCGCGGGCATGTTCGAACACGTCGACTTCCTCGCGAGCAACGTGCCCGGACTGCCGTCGCGCTGCTACACCGCCGGCGCAGAAGTCCTTCGCTGGTACGCCTTCGGCCCCACGGAAGGCGCGGCCGTCAACCTCACCCTCATGTCGCACGGCGAGACGTGTTGCATCGGTGTGAACTGCGACGCGGCGGCCGTGCCCGATCCCGACGTGCTCGCCGAGTGCCTCTCCGAGAGCTTCGACGAGGTCCTGGCGCTCGGCAGCGCCGACCAGTCATAGGGGTACTCCCGACGGCGTAGCCGACGTCGGGAGCTTCCGGTATGCGCGCGGCGCCCCTGATCACGACCCTTGTTCGCGACCGGCAAGCTGGAAGTTCTCGCGAGCCTCGATCGCTGCTGCTCCTCCCACGACCATCGCGGCGAGCGGGTCCGACCACCACCACCCCAACGTCGCGTCGAGCACGAGGGCAGCGAGGACGGACGCCGCAAGGCACGCGTCGAGAAACGTCATCCGCGCCTCCGCCGACAACGGTGTGTCGCCCAGATCGCGGCCGACCGCGGCTTTCGCCCGCGCCAATCCAAGCATGACGAGCACCGTGACGGCCAGGTAGACGATCCCGATCGGCGAGTCATCGGGTTGGGCGCCTGTCGCGAGCCGGGCGGACGCAGCCACCAGAAGGAAGGCGGCGAGTAGCGCGAACGCTGCGGCAACACGGCGCAGAGCCTGCGCGGGCGGGCGCTGTGCGGAACCCGCTCGATCCTGCCTGAGATGGCGGATGACCGCGACAGACGCCCAGATCTCGACCAGGGAGTCGAGGCCGAACGCGACCAGTGCCAGCGAGCCTGCCGCGATCCCGAGACCGATCGTGATGAAGACCTCGGCGGCGTTCCAGGCGATCGTCAGCCACTCGAGACGTATGGCACGCCGAAGGCCGAGGAACTCGGTCGACCGGTCAGCGAGGTTCACCTGAGCACGCTAACGCTCACCACCGAGAACGCCCACTCGTTGATGCCCGCTACGCTTCCCAGCGACCAGAGGGACGAACCGGGCAGGCCGCGCCGTGAACAGCACGTACGTCCTCGCTGTCGACCTCGGAACGGGTGGACCGAAAGTAGCGCTGGTCTCGACCGGCGGCGACATCGTCGGCTGCGAGTTCGTCGAAACGACCCTCGAGCTCTTCCCGGGTGGTGGCGCAGAACAGGATCCTCTCGAGTGGTGGGAGGCGATCGTCACCGGGGCCCGTCGCCTCCTCGACCAGGACCTGGTCCCCGTCGATCACATCGTGGCGGTCGGCCTCACCGCGCAGTGGTCGGGCACGGTGGCGGTGGATGGGGCGGGGAAACCGCTGGCGAACGCCGTCATCTGGATGGACACGCGTGGAAGTCGGTACATCCCGCAGGTCACGGGAGCAAGGTTTGCGATCCAGGGCTACGACGTGCGCAGGCTCCCTCGCTGGATTCGGCTCACGGGGGCGCTCCCGGACACGCGGGCAAGGATCCCACGGCACACGTTCTCTACCTGAAGCACGAACGCCCCGAGGTCTACGAGGCGACGGCGATGTTCCTCGAGCCCGTCGACTACCTCGGCTTTCGTCTGACCGGTCGAATGGCCGCGTCCTACGACTCGATCACCGCCCACTGGGTCACCGACAACCGGGATCTCACGAACGTCGTCTACGACGACCAGCTCATCGAGTGGTCGGAGCTCGACCGCGGCCGACTCCCCGATCTTCGTCCCACGAACAGCATCCTCGGTCCGATCAGCGATGAAGCGGCTCGCGAGCTGGGTCTCGACACCGACGTGCAGGTCGTGATCGGAACCGGCGACGTGCACTCCGCCGCTGTCGGCTCGGGTGCGGTCGACGATTTCGAGGGCCACCTCTACATCGGCACGTCGTCGTGGCTGACGTGCCACGTGCCGTACAAGCGCACCGACCTGATGCACAGCATCGCCACCATCCCGTCGGCCATCCCGGGCCGGTACCTCGTGGCCGATGAACAGGAGAGCGCCGGAGCGTGCCTGACCTTCCTGCGCGACAACGTGTTCTTCGCCGATGACGAGCTCACGACAGATCGCCCCGACGACGCCTACGCCGCGTTCGACCGCGTCGCCGCCCAGGCGCCGGCTGGGAGTGACAAGGTCATCTTCACACCATGGCTCCACGGAGAACGCACTCCGGTGGAGGATGCCGACGTGCGAGGTGCGTTCTTCAACCTCTCCCTACGCACGACACGCGCACATCTCGTGCGGGCGGTTCTCGAAGGTGTGGCCTACAACTCGCGCTGGCTTCTCGAGTCTGTCGAGAAGCTCACGAAGCGGCGGCTCGATCCGATCAACTTCGTCGGCGGCGGCGCCAACTCGGCGCTGTGGGCACAGATCCACGCCGACGTCCTGGGCCGTACGATCCGCCAGGTCCAGGATCCCATCCAGGCCAACGTCCGCGGCGCTGCGTTCCTGGCTGCGATGGCGCTCGGGCACCTGAGCGTCGACGACATCCCGGCCCGGGTCCCGATTCGCGCCACGTTCAGACCCGACGCACGGCACCACGCGCTCTACGACGAGCTCTTCGACGAGTTCACGAACCTCTACAAGCAGAACCGCAAGACCCACCGGCGCCTCAATCGGCGTTGAGCACACAGCACCTTCTTCGACCACGAGCACGGGAGAACACTGATGGAAGCGAGCGATCTGGACGTCGTCCTGGAGGTCCTGGAGGGCTCACTCAAGCCCTACCGTGAAGAGTTCCCGACGTACTCGAAGCTGCCTGATCACGGGCGGGATCGTGCCGACATCCTCGAGGAAATGCGAGCGCTCGCGGAGCGCGAGCGTGCCTCGTGGCAGGGGGGCCATGTGTCGGGCGCCGTCTACCACGGGGACGACAGCCACATCGACTACCTCAACGAGGTGTACGCGCTCAGTTCGCAGGTCAATCCGCTGCACGCCGATCTCTGGCCGAGTGGGAGCAAGTACGAAGCCGAGATCGCGGCGATGACGGGTGCGATGCTCGGTGGAGGAACATCCGGGGCCGAGGGCGTCTGCGGAACGGTGACGTCGGGTGGCACCGAGAGCATCCTCCTCGCGATGCTCTCCTACCGTGATCGCGCGCTCAGGAGCTCGGAATCGAGACCCCGCACATCGTCGTCCCGTCGACGGCGCATGCGGCCTTCGACAAGGCATCCCGCTACTTCGACATCGGGCTGACCCGCGTCCCCGTCGGGAGCGACTTCCGCGCGGATGTGGCCGCCACCGAGGCGGCGATCACCGACGACACCGTCGCGATCGTCGGATCGGCGCCGAACTTCCCGCACGGTCTCGTCGATCCGATCGACGAGCTGTCGGAGCTCGCGCTCTCACGCGGGATCGGGTTCCACACCGACGCCTGTCTGGGCGGGTTCGTGCTGCCGTGGGCCGAGAAGCTCGGCGCCGACGTGCCGCCGTTCGACTTCCGGCTCCCGGGAGTGACCTCGATGTCGGCCGACACCCACAAGTTCGGCTACGCGGCCAAGGGCACGTCGGTGGTTCTGTACCGCGACCGTGAACTCCGGCGTCACCAGTACTTCCGTACGGCCGAGTGGTCGGGCGGCCTCTACTACTCTCCGACGATCGCGGGGAGTCGACCCGGCGCGCTCTCCGCCGAGTGCTGGGCGGCGATGGTCGCGACCGGTGAGGACGGCTATCTCGCCGCGACCCGCGAGATCCTGAGAGCGGCGGCAACGATTCGGGACGGCATCGACCGGATCCCCGACGTGGAGGTCATCGGCGACCCGCTGTGGGTGATCGCCTTCCGTTCGGAGTCACTCGACATCTACCGCGTGATGGACCACATGAGCGAGCGGGGGTGGAACCTCAACGGTCTCCAGCTCCCACCCGCTGTACACATCTGCGTGACGCTCCGTCACACGCAGGCCGGTGTCCCCGAGCGGTTCGTGGACGACCTGGAGGCGTCGGTCGCCGAAGCACGGGGCGAACCCGACACGAGCGGCGCGATGGCGCCTGTGTACGGCATGGCCGAGCGCCTCGACACCCGCGGAACCGTCGAAGAGCTGCTCGAGCGCTACACCGACCTGCTCTTCAAGGTCTGAGCTGGATGGCGCAGGTGGCGGGCGCGCACGCGATCGTGACGGGGGGTTCGAGCGGTATCGGACTCGCCACAGCCCGGCTGTTGGTGACGCGCGGCGCCCGTGTCTCCCTGATCGCACGGCGTCGTGAACAGCTGGAAGCGGCCGCCGCCGATCTGGAGGCAACGGAAGGCAGCGTCGCCCTCGCAACCGCCGACGTCGCCGACCCGGACGCGCTGCGCGCCGCAATCAGCGACCTGATCACCGAGATGGGTCCGTGCGACATCCTCGTCACGTCTGCGGGAGCGTCCCGCCCCGGTCACTTCGAGCAGCTCGACGACGCCACGTTCCGCCGGCTCATGGAAGTCAACTACTTCCGGGACGCTCCACGCGATCCGGGCGGTGGTGCCGTCGATGGTGGAGCGCGGAAGCGGGAGCGTCGTCGGGGTGTCCTCTGCGGCGGGCCTGATCGGCGTGTTCGGCTTCACCGCCTACGCACCGACGAAGTTCGCTGTGCGGGGCCTGCTCGAATCCCTGCGCGGTGAACTGGCTCCTCACGCAGTCCACGTGGGCTGCGTGTACCCGCCCGACGTCGACACCCCGATGCTCGCCGACGAGGAGCCCTTCAAGCCGGAGGAGACGAAGGCAATCTCGGGAACGATCAAGCCGATCACCGCCGACCAGGTCGCCCGCGCCATCCTGCGCGGCATCGAACGTGAGACGTTCTCGATCGCGCCCGACTGGCGGACCCGTTTGCTGGCGAGAACCGCGGGCCTGGTGCCCGAGGCGTTCGCGATGGGATTCGACCGTACGGTGCGCCGAGCCCGCGCGAGGCGCTGAGGATCGGTAGCGTCTGCAAACCCGACAAAGGATTCACGACATGGGACGGCTCGACGACAAGGTGGCGATCGTCACGGGTGCCGGGGGAGGCATCGGAGGCACGATGGCGAAGCTCTTCGCCGAAGAGGGTGCCCGGGTAGTCGTCGCCGATGCCGCCGAAGAGGCCGGACGGACAACGGTCGACGAGATCGAGGCAGCCGGCGGAGACGCAGCCTTCGTCGGTGTGGATGTATCCGACGCTGCCCAGGTCGAAACCATGGTGCGCTTCGCGGTCGACACCTACGGCGGTCTCCACGTGTTGTGCAACAACGCGGGATCTTCCCCGCCGACGACGGCGGAACGGTGGAAACTCCCGAGGGCACCTGGGACAAGGTGATCGCGGTCAACCTCAAGGGTGTGTGGCTCGGCTGCAAGTACGGGATTCCGGCACTCCTCGATTCGGGCGGCGGCGCGATCGTCAACACGGCCTCGTTCGTCGCGCTGATGGGAGCGGCCACGCCCCAGATCGCCTACACCGCGAGCAAGGGCGGTGTGCTCTCGATGACCCGCGAGGTGGCGGTCGAGTACGCACGACGCGGAATTCGAGCCAACGCGCTCTGTCCCGGCCCGATCGAAACACCACTGCTGACCGAACTCATGGCCGACCCTGCGCGGCGCGAACGTCGTCTCACCCACATCCCGATCGGGCGCCTCGGGCGGGCCGACGAGATCGCACGGGCCGCACTGTGGCTGGCGTCGGACGAGTCGTCGCTCATGACCGGCGCCGCGCTCGTCGCCGACGGCGGCATCACCGCTGCGTACACGACCCCGGAATAGGGAGCGACTGCCGATGTTGGATGTCGAGCAGTGCTCAGAGCTCATCCGCTCGGGTGACATCGACACGGTGCTGGTGGCGTTCCCCGACCTTCAGGGCCGGCTCATGGGCAAACGGGTCACGGGGCACTTCTTCCTCGACGAGGTGCTCGGCGGCGACGGCGGGATCCACGCCTGCGACTACCTCCTCGCCGTCGACGTGGAGATGACACCACTCCCCGGATACCGGTTCACGAGTTGGGACACGGGATACGGCGACTGCAAGGCGGTACCCGATCTCGCGACGCTCCGGACGATCCCGTGGTTGGAGAAGACGGCGCTCGTGCTCTGCGACCTGGTCGACGAGGACGGCGCCGGGCCGATCGAGGTGTCACCCCGCAGGATCCTCCGGCGACAGATCGAGCGTGCGCAGGAGCACGGTTTCACGGTCAAGATTGGGTCCGAACTCGAGTTCTACCTCTTCGAGGAGTCCTACGAGGAGGCTGCAGCGAAGGGCTACTCGGGCCTCACGCCTCACGCGAGCTACATCGAGGACTACCACATCCTCCAGACCACGAAGGACGAGTACCTGATCCGCCAGATCCGCAACGGCATGGACGGCGCCGGCGTACCCGTCGAGTTCTCGAAAGGCGAAGCGGGACGCGGCCAGCACGAGATCAACCTGGTGTATGCGGGCGCTCTCGAGATGGCCGACCGCCACACCATCTACAAGAACGGAGCGAAGGAGATCGCGGCACTCAACGACCGTGCCATCAGCTTCATGGCGAAGTGGTCGATGGCCGAGGGCGGATCCTCGTGCCACGTGCACTCGAGCCTGTGGGACGCGACGCGTGAGCGATCGCTGACGTGGGACGACGACGCGCCCGACCACATGAGCGAGCCGTACCGTCACTACCTGGGTGGGCTGCTCGCGACCACACGCGAGCTCACCTGGATGTACGCCCCGTACGTGAACTCCTACAAGCGGTTCCAGCCCGACTCGTGGGCGCCGACGGCCATCGTGTGGGCGCGCGACAACCGAACCTGCGGGTACCGCACCGTGGGTCACGGACCGTCGTTCAGGATCGAGTCGCGCATTCCGGGCGCTGACTGCAATCCCTATCTCGCGTTCGCGGCCACGATCGCCGCCGGTCTGCACGGGATCGAGAACGAGATCGAGCCCGGCTCCGCGTTCGAGGGCAACGCCTACGAGGCGACCGACGTGGCTCGGCTCCCGACGACGCTGGCTGTGGCGGCCGACGAGTTCGCGGGGAGTGAGATGGCCGTCGCGGCCTTCGGTGACGACGTGCACCATCACCTCGTGAACACGGCCCGCCAGGAGTGGGCCGCCTCCAACCGGGCGGTCACCGACTGGGAGCTCGGCCGCTACTTCGAACGGATGTGAGGGACACCGACGCGATGCGCCCACTCATCGCCGTCACCGGGAGGCGGCTCCCTATTGGAAAGATCGAGGGTTGGCGGGAACCGGCGTGCGCGACGCCCACCTACTACCTGGAGGCACTGCAACGGGCGGGGGCCACGGGCGCGCTGCTCCTTCCCGTCCCCCTCGACACCGGCGATGCGGCAGGAGTCGATGCAGCCGAGGTGCTGGAGCGTTTCGACGGCCTCCTCCTCACCGGTGGCGACGACCTCGACCCCGCCCGATACGGCCAGGAGCCCCATCCGGAGCTCCTCCCCGTCGATGCCGACGCCGACACGTTCGAGCTCGCCCTGATCCGCGCCGCCATCGAGCACGAGGTGCCCACGCTCGCGATCTGCCGCGGAATCCAGGTTCTCAACGTGGCACTCGGAGGGTCGCTCGACCAGCACATCACCGGGCGTGACGGGCTGATCAACCACGGCGTCCCCCATGTGGGTGGTGCCATGCACGACGTCCGTATCGAGGCGGGGTCGAAGCTGGCGGCCGCCGTGGGTGTCCTCACTCCCACGTGTCACTCGCATCATCACCAGGCGCTCGACCGCCTCGGTGAGGGCCTTCGGCCCGTGGCATGGGCCGAGGACGGGATCGTCGAGGGCCTCGAGCTCGACGACGGATGGATCGTGGGTGTGCAGTGGCATCCCGAGGACACCGCAGCCGCCGATGCCGACCAGCAGCGGCTCTTCACGTCGTTCGTCGAGCGGGCCGCCGGCCTGGTCCGCGCCTGACCCACTCCTCCCTCCGGGTTGGGCCATCCGGCCCTATCACGTGAGCGGATGTGCCCGTAGCGTCCGAGATGAATCGCAGCCCCCACGAGTTCGGGGCGTGGAGCACGGGAGGTCCCCATGGCCAGTCCCAGGCAACAGGCAATGGCAGGGTTCATCGTCGGTGCCGTAGGAATCGTGGCCGCCGCCGGAATGGGCGTGGCCTTGGTCACCGACAGTGGTAGCGACGGCGACGGTGCGTACCAGGCGACGGAAGCCGGCTTCATCGAAGAGCCCTCCGGCGAGATCGGACCCGACGCCTTCACGCCTCCCGTCGACACCGACGACGACCAGGTCTGCGACAAGGACAAGTTCGTCGAAGAGCTCCAGAACCGACCCGAGGCGATGCGCGCGTGGGCAGCGGTCCTCGACATCCCCGAGGAGTCGGTACCCGAGTATGTCGAGACCCTCGAACCCAAGGTGCTCGAGAACGACACGATGGTCACCAACCACGGCCTGCACGACGGCGTCGCCTACGCACGTCCGTCGATGCTCGAAAAGGGAACCGCTGTGCTCATGTCCGGTCCGCCACCCCAGGATCTGAACGGCGAGCCGAACGAGCCGTCCACCGAAGTCACCGAACCGCCGACCGAAGTCACCGAACCACCCACCGAGGCGACCGCTCCGTCGACGACCGGAGTCGAACCCGAAACGCCGGTGACGCGCTGCAAGTGCGGGAACCCGCTGTTGCCGCCCTACTACCCGAGTACGCCGCAGGAGCCGACCACGACGACGACCACCACGACGACAGAACCGACCGAGCCCGGTGGTCAGGTCACGACGCCGACGCAACCGATCACGCCGACCGAGCCGACCGAACCCGTCACGCCCAGCGAACCGACCGAACCGACCGAACCCGTCACGCCGAGCGAGCCGAGCGGCCCGCCGCCCGACAGCTCGAACGGTACCGATCCGAGCGGCGGCAACATCCTCTGAGGATGGTTCCTCTGAAGACGCGCGCCCGCGTCTCTCGCCGGTCGGCCCCGGTGTGGGCTCAGACCGGAATGAGGGTCACAGGAGTCCGCGAGTTCACGGTGGCGGCCTCGATGACGAGGTTCCCATCCTCGCAGTGGAAGGGCGACTCGTTGAGGGGGAAGTTCTCGATGAGCAGCTGGTCCCCGAGCGCGGAGGGGTCGACGCCGGGCACCGACGACGTAGCCTCGATCATGTTCTCGAGGTTCTCGGTGGCGAGCACGCCGTCGTCGGTCGTGTAGCTGCCGGTCAGATCACCCTTCAAGGTCGTGGTCGGCCCGGCTGCACCACCGGCTGCAATCGTGATCGAGTAGTCGACGGTCCACGTGAAGGTGCCGTCGGCGCGGAACTCGACGGTGATGTCGCCGGTCGCGGTGAACTCGCCGCCCGACTCGGAGGCGATCACGTCCCAGAATCGCTGGAACTCTTCACCCGACCAACGCCAGGTGCCGACGGGGCAGTCACCCGCGTCTGCCTCGATGGTGGTCGTGGTGTCACCCGATGTCGTCTCGGAGGGATCACTTCCGGAGGTGCTCGACCCGTCGCTCGCCGTGCCGTCTCCCGAGGAACAGGCGGCGAGTAGAAGCGCCGCACCCACCGTCAACACTGCGAGCCTTCGCACGGTCACTCCTCTGTCGGTGCTTTCCAGATGGTTACCACGCGCGACCGGCCCCGGAGAACGACTTCGAACCGGGTGCCGGATAGGTACTTGTTCCCGAAGTCCTGTCCCCGACGTGCAGGGTCGACGTCGACCCGTCGGCGTGGACGACAGCGAGGTTGGCGCCGACCATGAAACCATGCGGGTGCTGTCCGGCCGACGTCGATACCCAACCGCCAGTCGACAGCCCGACCGACGAGCCAGAGCAGACGGCCAATGAGGCCCAGCACGACAACGAACAGCGCAGAGGCAACCGCCAAGGTGGCGAGGCTCACGGGCGACTACGAGGGCGGTTGTGCCAGCTCGATCACCGAGAACATGGCGCCCTGCGGGTCTCCCAGTGCGGCCATACGACCGACATCGGGAAGATCCATCGGCTCCATGAATACGGTCGCTCCCAAACTCTTGGCCTTGTCGACGACCGCGTCGCAGTCATCGACGGCGAAGTAGACGCCCCAGAAGCTCGGCATGCCCGCCACGGGCGGCGCCATACAACCGCCGACGTCGTCGCCGTCGAGCTTCCAGACGATGTAGCTGCCCGACGGCCCTCCGGGCGTCTCCTCGGTCCCCCACCCGAAGAACTTCCCGTAGAAGTCAGCGGCCTTCGGGACGTCGGTGGTGATGAGCTCGTTCCACGACAAGGTGCCGTGCTCGTTGACGAGCTCAGCACCTATGACGTTCTTCGGCTCCCACACGCAGAACACCGCCCCGGTCGGATCCCTGACGACGGCCATCCGCCCGGCGTCCATGACGTCGAACACCGGCGAGACGTTCTCTCCCCCGGCGGGGCCGACCTTGGAATGCGCATCGTCGGCGCTGGCAACCGTGACGTAGGTGGTCCACGCGGGCGGCATACCCGCCTGCTGGTGCTCGGCGCTGAGCTTCCCGAGGCCCGCGGCCGCCTTGCCGTTCTTCATGCACAAGGTGTAGACGTCGCCCTCGGGCGTGGGCTCGTCCTGGTAGTCCCACCCGAAGAGCTCGGTGTAGAAGCCTCTTGCCGCGTCGGGGTCCGTCGTCATCAGGTCGATCCACGACGGCGTGCCGGGTTCATAGCTCGTGCGCTCGGGCATGGGGTTCTCCTTGAGGTCGGCTGACTCGTCGGCCGCTTCCGGTCGGTGCTCCCACGCTAGCCACCGGCCGTTTCGCGTGCATCGGGCGTACGGGTCGACCTCTACTCTGTGAAGCCTCCGCCGGCAGACAACCCGATCAGGCCAGGCCCACGATGGACTTCACCCAGGCGCTCGAGTGGACCGGCCTTATCGCGGTTCTGCTCTCCGGCGTCCACCTCGCCAGCCCCTGGGTCCGCGAACACATCCGCGGCCGCTTTGCCTTCATCGCACCCATCGGAGCGGGTGCCCTCGCGGCCTACATCTTCCTCCACCTCCTCCCCTCGCTCGAAGAAACGGAAACCGAGTTCGGTGCCGGCATCACCGCAGTCGTCCTCGGTGGTTTCGTGGCCTACTACGGCGTCGAGAGCTACCTCGACGGTCGGCCCGGACACCTGTTCGGAGTGAAGATCGGCGTCGGCTGGCTCTATTCGTTCCTCATCGTCTACTCCCTTCCCACCTCCCTGGAGTCGAATCCGGCATCGGCGGCTGTAGCGGCGCTGGCACTCGCGCTACACGTCCTCCAGTCCAACACCCACCTCGCGGCCGAGTCGCCCTCCGCGTTCGACAACGTCGGTCGTTACGTGCTGATGAGCGCACCTCTCGTCGCGTTGGCACTCGATGCGGTCTTGGGAGCGCCGAGTGCCGAGGTCGCTGCATTCCTCTCCGCGTTCGTGTCGGGGATTCTGTTGCTCGGCCTCTTCCGGGACGAGCTTGGTGACGAAGCGGGACAGCGGCGCTTCGGCCTCTTCCTCGTCGGTCTCGTCGTCTACGGAAGCCTGGTCGGTTTGGAGGAGCTCCTGGGATGATGCCGTCCACCCGAGATCCCGCCGTTCGCCGTGCCGCCTCCCGACTCATCGGTGGCCTGACTCTCACGAAGATCGGCGACCGCTTCATCGACCCCAAGACGGTGCTGCCGTGGTTCCTCGAGGTCGTCGGGACGCCGCTGGGATTCGTCGGGTTGCTCGTTCCGATCCGGGAGTCCGGATCGCTTCTCCCCCAGGCGGCGATCTCGCCATGGGTCGCTGCCCATCAACGCCGGACGCGTGTCTGGGTTCTCGGCGCCGTGGGTCAGGCCATCGCCGCAGGTGGCATGGCCGCCGTGGCCGTCACCCTGACGGGGAGAACCGCGGGAGTCGCGATCGTCGCGCTCCTGGCGATATTCGCGCTCGCCCGGTCGCTGTGCAGCCTCAGCATCAAGGATGTGATGGGCCGCACCATTCCTGCGGGACTCCGAGGTCGGGTCACCGGCTGGTCGGACTCGGCGTCCGGTCTCGTCGCGTTGACGATCGGCATCGGTCTCGCTCAGGTGCAGGGCGCCTCGACGACCGTGTTTCTCTGGCTGTTCCTGGGCGGCGCAGCCGTGTGGTTGGTCGCCGCCGTGGTGGTCGTGGGAATCCGTGAACCCGAGGTCACCGAGGAGGACCGCAACCCGACATCGGTCCGTGGATCGATGGCGCTCCTACGTAGCGATACCGACTTCCGCCACTTCGTGCTGGCGCGGACGCTCCTTCTGGCATCGGCGCTCACACCGCCGTTCGTCGTGGCGTTGGCCGTCCAGGAGACCGGCGATGACATCGCCGGTCTGGGACCGTTCGTCGTGGCGGCCGGGCTGGCGTCGCTCATCGGCGGCCGAGCCTGGGGCCACTTCGCCGATCGCTCCAGTCGGACGGTGATGGCCGTCGCCGCCGGGTCTGCTGCGATGGTCGTGGCAGCCGTCGTGGCGGTGTATCTCGTCGGCGCTTCTCCCCTGTGGCCGTGGGTCGGGCTCTACTTCCTGCTGATGCTGATCCACACCGGCGCCCGCGTCGGCCGCTCCACCTACGTCGTCGAGCTCGGTGACCGCGGGGCACGCACCAGCTACGTGGCGGTGTCGAACACCGTCATGGGCGTGCTTCTTCTGGTCGTGGGAACCGTCACCTCGGCACTCGCCGCCCTGTCGACGGTCGCAGCGCTCGTGGTGCTCGCGTTGATCGGTGCGGTGGGCACGCCGATTGCCCTTCGGCTTCCCGAAACGGCTGCGGGGTCACCAGGACCCGCCGCCACCACCTCCGAAACCACCGCCTGATCCACCACCGCCCGAGAAGCCGCTGGACCCGCTCGACGCGGACGCGCTGAGTGTGCCCGCCGCCGACGTGGAGAAGCTCTCGACGGCGCCGACGAACGCCGACGCTTCGAACCCACGGCTGCTCGAGTACCAGCTGTCGACGGCCTCCGCTGCGTCGAGGCCCTCGAAGGCCTTCGCCCACTTCTCGGTGGCGCCGAACACCACCGCGTACGGCAGATACTCCGTGAAGAGGTTCTTCTTCTCGGCGAACTCGGCCCGCCGTGCCTCCGACTCCTCGATGAATCGACGGAACCCGAGCGCGCGGCGGAGCACACCGGTGCCTCGTGCCGTGCGCGACGGCGCCCACCGGGAACCGACGAGTAGAACGAGACCGCCGATCACGATCGGAATCGGAACGAGTCCCCAGGTCGAATAGACGGCGGCGAGAACGACGAGCGCCGTCCCGAGCAACGCCAGGCTGATTCCCGCGAACAACCACAGGAGTCGGGTGTGGTCGGGCCGGCGGGCGAACCAGCCGCGATCGACGGTCTCGGAGTAGAGCTCCTTCTGGACCTTCTGCATCCGTTCGGCGAACTTCTTCTTCAGATCGGAGAGCTCGACCTCGTCGCCGTCCTGGAACAGGCCCGACAGGAGGCTCTGCTCGTAGGGCTGGAGCTCGTCGGGGTTCGGCGGATCCTGGAGGCGAATCAGACGCCAGTCGGCTCTGCGGAAGAATCCCGATCGCTTCGTCTCCTCGATTCGCAGATAGCCGCGCACAGCCAGATCGATGATCGTGGCCGTGACGTCGAGCGGGTGCGCGACCTCATCGACGAGTGTGCCGATGAGACCCGGCCTGAGCCCGTCGGGCGGTACGAACTCGACGGGAATCGGCTCTCCACGACCGAGCGCCACCCGCTCGTCACCCACGAGCTCCACGTCGGCATCGGTCGCGAAAGCCGTCGCCACGGCGTCGCCCCGCAACCGTCGGTCGCGGCCGACCGACCAGAGCAGGCGGCCGACGAGAAAGAGCACGACAACGAGAAGCAGCGTTGAGAGCCCGACCGTCGTCGGTGTGACGGAGAACGCCCGGGTGATGCTCCAGCGCTCCTCCAGAATGGGCTCCGTCGTGGCGACGGCGCCCGGCTCGAACCCGACCACGACGGTGAGACCTTCGCCTGCCGTGAGCTCGGACTGGGCGAATGTCGCGACGTCTCCGTTGGCGTCCGCCGAGTCACACCAGAGCCGTGATCCCCCGGCACCCGCGAAGCAGCCGACCTGCGTGGTCGGTGAGGGTGTGCGCACCTCGGCGGTCGTGCTGTCGATGGGGACGGTCCATCCATTCCCTGTGATGTTCCAGTACAACTCGTCGTGGTCGGCGAAGCTGTTGAGCGCGCCTTCGATGGTGTAGCGGATCTCGTAGGTGTGCGCACCGGTGATCGTGCGGTCGGGGTCACCGATCTTGACGGCCACCACGCCGTCGGTGGTTTCCACTGTGTATTCGTCCGGCGCGTCCGAGCCCGGCGTCGAGACCGAACCGAGCGCAATGGGTGTGACCCTGTCGTACCGATCGTCGGGTTCGTAGACGAAACGCGTCGGGATCTCGCGGATGATCCCGTGCCGCGCGTTGAAGCCGAAGTTGTAGCGGATGGTCTCGACGACCGACACCGTGCCCGACGGGTTGATCGTCAGCTGCGCATCGAACGACTCGATACGTTCGCCACTCACCTGGGCGCCGCTCGGTGGACCCACAACGCCGAGAGCAGCCCATGCGAGAAGAACCGCCAGCGCCACGAACGCGACCCGGGCGATCCGGTGGCGACCGCATCCCGGTTCGCGTCGCTCCGGACCGAACTGCAGCAGCGACGGCATGGGCGCAGTGTACCTACGACCTAGGGCGATTCCCGGGGGCCCCGATCTCGTACCGAACAGTGTCGCGTCAACCTGTCGATGAGCTCCCGAGCTTCATCCGTCGTCGTCGGTAGCGACGAGCTCGCCATAGTCGGAGAGTCCCGACGGCGAGAAGGTCGGGTCGAGATCACCGCACCGGGTCGCCATGTTCAACGTCGTCCGCGCGACACTGATGTCACCAGCAGGGAAGAGGACATGAAACACAAGCCGACGACCGTTCTCGACAGACTCCGTGCGCTCTACGGCCTACTCAGGGTCAGCGATGCTGAGTTTCACGCCTTCATGGGCACGTACGACGAACTGTTCACGGACTCGCCGGAGAACACGAAAACCGACTACGAGAACGGTGTACCCCTGAGGGGCTACCCACAAGGCAGTAGCGAGGAGCTCGAGCAGCTCTACAGAATCATCCACCTGCTCTGCACGCTCGGGTCGGTCGAAAAGATGTACATGCCGCCGGTCATCGACCCGGAACAATCGGTCCTCAAGAACCAGATTCTGTTCGAGCGAATCGTGGCAGGCGATCTCAAGCTCGGAAAGGGCGACACGGTGTTGGATCTGGGCTGCGGTTGCGGAGCGATCGCCGAGCACATCGCGGAGCTGACCGGAGCGACTCCATACGGCATAAACCTCGACAAGTCGCAGATCGACAAGGCGTGGGAGAACCCGAACCTGCCGCGATCGAATTTCACCGTCGGCGATTTCAACCAACCTCTCGAGTTCGATGACGCGACGTTCGACGCGGTGTACGCGATCCAACCGCTGACCTACGTGTCCGACCACGATTTCACCTTCCGGGAGGTGCATCGCGTCCTGAAGCCAGGTGGGATGTTCGTCATGAACGATGTCGCAGCTCTCGACGCGTACGACCGTGACAACGAGCATCACAGGACGCTGATTCAGCACACCCGCGAGCTGACCGTGTTCGGGGGGTTCTGGTACTACGAGTACTGGGAGGATGCCTACAAGAACGCCGGTTTCGATCTGATCTCTTCCGTAGGCAGGAGCGCGGTGGAGATGATCAAGAGAGAGGTCGCGCTCTTCGACAGGTACGAGGCTGTGTTCTCATTCCTCGCGAAGATCCACGTGATTCCCAGGAAGACCGACGCGATGATACGGCGCGTGAAGGAGAACAGTCGCTCGTACATCCAGGCCGAGGAAGAAGAACTGCTCACGTTGAACTGGCACTGCGTGGCGCAGAAACCGGCGTGATCCTCACCACGAGCCCCTGAACGCCGCCTACCGGCCCATGGTCAACGAGTCGCGGGATCGCGGAGATACGCCTCGACCATCCGAGCGGCGCTGTCGCGCAGGTAGGACTCGACGGCGTGCTCGGCATCGGCCGTACGGCGCGCGGTGACGGCGTCGAGGATCTTGGTGAGGCCCTCGAGCACCGCTGCGGCGGGTTCGAGCGCCGGGGTCAGCTCGTGGGTCCGACCCCCGTAGGCGGACTCGACCCAGCGGAACAGCAACGACAGGGCCCGGTTGTGGGTGGCGTGGATGAGCAATGCGAAGAAGGCGAGGTCCGCGGCCTGGCGTTCGGCGACCGACGTGGCAGCCTCGACGCCGCGCAACGCCTCGCGCAACGCATCGAGGTCATCGCTTCGCGCCTCCTCGACCGCGAGGCGACCGATGAGCGGACCGAGCGCCTGGCGGACGTCGAGCATCTCCACGAGGAGATCGGGGCCGAGGCGCCGCACGAGTGCTTCGACCACGGCGGGGTCGGCCAGGCCGGCCGGATCACACACCACGTTGCCGCTGCCCTGACGGGTCTCGATCAGACCCATCTGCTCGAGGCGAGCCAGACCTTGGCGCAGCGACGTCCTGTTCACCCCGAGGAGGTCGACCAGATCGCGTTCGGGTGGTAGCCGGGACCCGGGCAGGTAGACGCCATCGATGATGGCGTCGGAGATGGCGCTCGCGACCTGCTCGTCGAGGCGGAGTCGTCGAGGTTTGCGCAATTCACTCAACTGTTTCATTTGACTCGACTGGTTCATTGGCTCAACCAATACTCTATCCTGACGTGAGGACGCAGCAGCGCACCAGGAGGTCGCCGTGTCGTATTCCACGTTGTCTTCTACGTTGTCGTTGGCAGCCACGCCACGGTGGACAGGCAGGCCCGGACGTATGGAGGTCTGGTACGCGACCGTCACCGATCCCGTCACCGGGATCGGGCTGTGGGTGCACTACGAGACGATCGCGCCCTGCGAGGAGCGCGGCGGCGAGCCCTACGGCCACGGCTGGGTGAGCGTGTTCCCGGTCGACGGCCCGCCGGTGACCGGACGCTTCGGTCCCTCGCCGGTTGAACCACCCGGAGTCGACGGCCCCTGGTTCGCCACCGAGTTTGCCCGCGCCGAGGCCAACCACTGGACGGGTACCGCAGGTGCGATCTCGTGGAAGCTGAGCTGGCAGGACACATCGGATCCGCTGTGGACGTTCCCGAAGATCGCGTGGTCACGGGAACTACTGCCCGGCGCCCAGACCGTCGTGGCGCCGACCGCGACATTCACCGGCACGGTCGACGTCGCCGGCACCGTCCATCGCTTCGACGGTGGTCGAGGCGGCGTGTCGCACATCTACAGCCACGGCAACGCCAAGCGCTGGGTCTGGCTGCACGCCGACCTCGGCAACGACGACGTACTCGAGATCGTGAGCGCGGTCTCCCAGTCGCCCATCTTGAACAGGCTTCCGGCCATGGCGTTCCTGCGGCTACGGATCGACGGAGAGGACTGGCCGTCGGGTCCGTTGCCGGCGTTGCGGACGACGACCGAGATCACGCTCCCCCGCTGGACGGTCGCAGGTCGCATCGGCCGGCGACGCGTCCGCGTCGCGGTGGACCAGCCGGAGGACCGCTGTGTGGCCCTCGAGTACATCGACCCCGACGGCGAAAAGGCCGTGTGCACCAACACGGAGCGAGCCGATGTGGAGATCACACTCGACAAGCGCGAAGGAGGCAGGTGGGTGAGCGAACGGGCGTGGTCGCTGCACGGTACCGGCCACGCCGAGGTCGGGCTGCGCGCACCCCTCGCACCTGCGATCAACGAGAGGACACAACCGTGAGCTTCCTGTTGGACCCACCGATGCTGGTCGCTTCAGGCGTGCTGATCGAACGAGTGGTGCCCGAGGAGAAACGCGACCTGGCAGAGGCCGCGACGATGGGCACCTTCATCGGGATCTCCGTCGCCCTCTACCTCGAAGCGCCCGGCCTGGGGATGTTCTGGAAGCCGTTCGGCTCCACCAGCGGCCGCGACTTCATGGTCAACAGCGGGGTGTTCAGCGTGAACACCGACGAGGCAGGTTGGAGAACCGATGTCGTGTCAGCCGCGATCTACGCCACCTACCCGCTGTTCCTGAAGCTCGGTCGACACATCGGACGCCGTAGCGCGGCTCGCTCCGTGTCCCCGCAACCCGTTGCCCCGCCACCCTCCACCATCGACACCACACAGGTTGCCCCGGTCGCGACGCCGGCACTCCACTGATGCTCATCCGCCTGGCGCGGCGCAGCACCGAGGCGGTCTGTTCCGCGCTTCTGCCACCCGAGGCCGGCGGACCGGCGCCCCCTGACGTCGCGGATGATCTCGACCGCTACCTCGGGCAGCTCCCGCCGGTCATCGCCCGGGGCGTCCGCGCCGGCTTCATCGGAATCGCCGCCGCAGCACGCGCCATGACCCACCGGCCGCTGGACGACCTCGACACCGATGCTCGGGCGCGCGTCCTCGAGCGCATCGCCGGGATACGTCCCGAGCTCGCCATGGCTCTCGACAGCCTGAAGACCATCGTGCTGCTCTCCCACGGCGCCGACAGCAGTGCGGATGAGATGCACCGACGTGCGATGCGGTTCCCGGCAGCCCGACCCGACGCGGAGATGGACATCACGTCCTCGCTCGACGAGATGAGCGTGGTGCGCTGCGACGCTGTCATTGTCGGATCCGGCGCCGGCGGCGCATTCACTGCTCGTACCCTGGCGCGCCGGGTTCGAGGTGGTGATCCTCGAAGAAGGTCGCCGTTGGAGCGTCGCCGACTTCCGTGACGGCCACCCGATCGACCGCTTCGCCGGCTTGTACCGCGACGGGGGCGCGACCGTCGCCCTCGGGCGACCGCCGGTCGTGCTCCCCATCGGGCGGGCAGTCGGGGGCACGACCGTCGTCAACTCGGGCACCTGCTATCGACCGCCCACCCACGTCCAGCAGCGGTGGCGGGATGATCACGGACTCGCTCCGGCCGACCCCGACGCGCTCGCCCCGTATCTCGACGACGTCGAGGAGACACTGCAGGTGGGTCCGGTCCCTCCGTCGGTCATGGGCCGCAACGGCACGCTGCTGCTCACCGGCGCGACGGGCAAGGGCTGGACCTCGCACCCGATCAACCGCAACGCACCTGACTGCGTCGGATCGTGCCAGTGCAGCATCGGCTGTCCACGCAACGCCAAGTTCGGCGTGCACCTCAATGCGCTGCCGCAGGCATGCGATGCCGGAGCGAGAATCATCTCCCACGCCCGGGTCACCACGGTGCTGCACCGAGACGGGCGAGCCACCGGTGTGGCGGTCCGGCGTCCCGACGGATCGGCACTGGAGGTGCACGCGGACACCGTCGTGGTCGCGGCGGGCGCCGCGGAGACCCCGGCGCTGCTGTGGCGCAGTTCGCTCGGCGACCATCCCCGCGTCGGGAGGAACCTGAGCCTGCATCCCGCGCTCGGTCTGGCCGGACGTTTCCCGGAACCGGTGGTCGCCTGGGAGGGCGTCCTGCAGAGCGCGGCGGTCGATGAGCTGCACCACGAGCACGGCATCCTCATCGAGGCGACGGCCACCCCTCCGGGCATGGGGTCGATGGTCCTTCCCGGCTACGGACGCACCCTCGTACGTCGACTGGCCGACGCCGACCACATCGGCGTGTTCGGGGCGATGATCGCCGACGAACCGTCGGGCCGGGTCCTGGGTCGGCGGCTCGGGCGGCGGCTGCGTAGACCCTTGTTGCGCTACGACCTGACCCGGCGCGACACCGACCGGCTCGTGCACGCGATGGGGGCCATGGGTCGCCTGATGTTCGCCGCGGGGGCAGAGGAGGTGTTGACCGCGCTGCCGAACGCTCCGTCGGTGTGCACCGTCGTCGAGCTCGACGACGCCCTTGCATCGGTCGACCCGCTGAATCTGCATGTGGCCGCGTTCCACCCGACCGGCACCGCAGCCGCCGGTTCCGACGACCAGCGATCGCCGGTCGACGAATGCGGTCGTCTCCGCGGCACCACCGGCGTGTGGGTGACCGGCGCGACCGTCCTGCCGAGCTGCCCCGAAGTGAACCCGCAGGTGTCGATCATGGCGCTCGCATTGGCCATCGCCGATGGGATCGTGACAGCGGTGTAGGAGGAGTACGAGGAGTAGACCGAGAGGAGTAGACAGAGAAGCAGAAGGAGTAGGAGGAGTAGGGGTGGGTGACACGACGGGGTCGACCGGGGGTGGTCGGGAGTTCACGGGCTTCGAGCGGCGGGCGCTGCGGGCCATCTGCGACGCCATGGTGCCGCCAGGGGGGCCATCGCGGAGGGAGCGGTGGAGCTGGGTGTGGCCGAAGAGATCGAACGGTGGATCGCTTCGTTCTCACCATCCTCCCGTCAGATGATCCGGGCGATGCTGGTGGGCTACGACCTCACGCCCTTGTTGTCACGGCGGCCACGGCCTTTCACCCGCCTCACGCCTACCGAGCAGGGCGAGTGGGTGGACGCCAGCGCCACAGCCGGAACCGGGCGCGGCGAGAGACGTTCACCGCGTTGCAGACGATCGTACAGATCGCCTACGCCTCCCACCCGCGGGTCGCCGAGGCGATCGGCTACGACGGCTCCCCCCTCGTACCGATGGGCGGACCCGTCGAGCCCGTCGAGCTCCCGATGAGCGCCTGGCCCGACGTTCCGGCGTTCATGGAGGTCGACGTGGTGATCGTGGGCAGCGGCGCCGGCGGCGCGGTCACCGCCGACACCCTCGCCCGCGCCGGATTCCGTGTGGCCGTGATCGAAGAAGGTGGCGCCTACCGGGCCGTCGAGGAGGCGGCCGACCGACCGGTGGAGCGCATGCTGCGCCACTACCGCGACAACGGCCTCACCTTTGCCATGGGATCACCCATGATCTCGCTGCCGATGGGGCGAGCCGTCGGTGGCACCACCACCGTGAACTCGGGGACGTGCTTCCGCACACCCGATGACGTACTGCACAACTGGGAGCGCAGCGGGGTCACCGGCGTCTCGCCGGAGGCCATGGCACCGATCTTCGACGAGGTGGAGGAGGTGCTCGGGGTGACCCCCGTGCCCGAGGAGGTGCTCGGCGCCAACGGGTCTGTCGCCCGCCGTGGAGCCGAGGCCCTCGGCTGGTCCGGTGGACCCATCCGGCGCAACATCCGGGGCTGTCACGGCCACGGTGCCTGCGGTTTCGGCTGTCCGATCGACGCCAAGCAGGGAATGCACGTGACGTACCTTCCCCGTGCCGTCGCGTCAGGCGCAACGATCGTCGCACACGCCCGCGTGCGGGAGATCACGATCGAGGGTGGCCGCGCCGTCGGAGTCGTCGCCGAGGTTCGTGATCCTGCGACCGGTGACCGACGAGGGGAGCTTCGTGTGAGGGCCCGTTCCACCGTGCTCGCCGCCGGTGCGGTCCACACGGCCGCTCTGCTGATGCGTCAGAAGCTGGCCGGCTCCTCGGGTCAGCTGGGGCGGAACCTGGTCATCCATCCCGGTGCGGGCACCAGCGCCCGCTTCGAGGAGGACCTCTCGGCGTGGCGCGGCACCATGCAGAGTTGGTACGTCGATGAGCATCTGGCCGATGGCGTGCTGTTGGAGGCCACGTTCCCTCCGCCCGGGCTCGGCTACTCGGCCGGATCGCTTCCCGGTTGGGGGCGCGACAAGGACCTGTTCAGGCTGTATCCCCAGGTGGCGTCGATGGGTTCGATCTGCAGCGACGAGGGCAATGGCCGGGTGCACCCTGTCCGCGGTGGTGCAGTGGTGCGCTACGGGCTGTCGACCCGCGACGCCCACCGTCTGCTGGAAGGCATCGCCCGGTCCGCCGAGTTGTTCTTCGCCGCCGGGGCGAAGGAGGTGTACCCGATGCTGCCGGGGCTGGAGTCGATCTCCTCGGAAAGAGAAGTCGAGCACATCCGTCGCGGACACTGGAAGCGTTCGGAGATGCACGTCTCCGCCTACCACCCGATGGGCACGGCCCGGATGGGCGGTGACCCGTCGAGCTCGGTGGTCGACCCGTGGGGTCGAACGTGGGATGTGCCCGGCCTGTGGGTGCTCGACGGTTCCATGCTGCCGTCGTCCACCCACGTGAACCCGCAGATCACGATCATGGCGATGGCTGCGCGCGGCGCGGCGCGGCTGGCCGACACACTGAGCTGACATGTTGAGCTGACAGGTTGAGCTGACATGACAAACGGTGCAGCGCAGCGACGACGGGTGCTGGTGGTGGTGAACGAGACAGCGCGCGGTGGGGCCGTCGGGCTCGTCGACGACGTGCAGCGCCGCTGCCGGGAGTCAGGCTGCGAGCCCGTGACCCTCGTGCCGACGGGACGTCGAGCAGCGGTGAGAGCGATCCGGGCCGCACTGGCAGATGACGGACCGTGGTACGCCCTGGTCGCCGTCGGTGGCGACGGCACTGTTCGCACCTGCGCCGAGGCTGCGGCGGGAGGAGACGTGCCGATTGCGATCGTGCCGGCCGGCACCGGAAACTCGCTGTACCGGGCTCTCTGGGAGGATCGGCCATGGTCCGACGTGCTGGGCGAGGCGCTCGGCGCCTCGATCCCCGGTGACGCGGTCCGGGTCCGACAGGTCGACCTGCTCCGGGTCACCGGTGGCACCTCGGAGTTGGTGGCCACAGCCATGCTCGGAGCGAATGCCGGACTCGTCGCAGAGGTGGTGCGCGCCAGTGAGCAGCTGACCGGCGTGTCGGGCCGGGAGCGGTACTCCGCTGCGATCGGCCCTGCACTCGAGGCCCACGTCCCCTTCCCCGCCCGGGTCACTCTCGACGGTGAGGTTCTCACCGACGGCCCTGTGTCGCTGATCGCGGTGGGTGGGGCTCGACACCGCTCGGGGACCCTCCAGCTGCTGCCCCGTTCCGTGCTCGACGACGGTCTGTTGGATGTGTGTGTGATCTGCGGCGTCGAGGCGGACGCATTCATCGAGCTGGCCGGCGCGGTGGTGGCGGGTGAGCACGTCGGCCTCCCGGGAGTCGACTATGCGCAGGGGCGCTCGGTCGTCATCGAGCGCACCGACGGCGGATGGTTGCCCTTCGAGTCCGACGGCGACCTGTGGCCGGTCGCGGAGCATTCCGTCACGATCGAGGTCGTGGCACCGGCCGTGGCGATGCTGGCGCCCCTGCAGCCCGTCGCCGGTTGACTGCGATGCCGGCGGGCGGCCGAGGTCAGGAAAGGGCGACGGCGAGCAGTCCGGTGACGTCGTCGGTGGACAGGTCTTCGAGGTGGGCGATCGCGTCCGCCACCGACACGGAGCCTCCGCAGGCCAGGAACTTCTCGCGCGTGAGTCGAGGGTGGTCGACTCGCCCGGCGGGGCCGACTGCGCCGATGGGGATCTCGCAGGACTCCTCCAGCACCCGACCATCGTGGAGGTGCACCTCCACGCGACCGCCGATCGCCTTGTCGGCGTCCGAGAAGTCGAGCGCCGGCGGCTCCAGCTCTGCGGCCAACTCCGCCGCCAACTCTTCGGCCGCCTCACCTCCCTGAGAAACGAGCCATGCCCGAGCCCGCTCGGGTCCGGCCTGGCGGAGCGCCTCACCGAGCGGAGCGGTGGCCAGCAGGGAGCGCCGGGTGATGTCGTCGTCGTGGTCGACCCGCACCTTGGTGGCGAGATCCCAACGCTCGGGATTCTCCAGGCGCGGCGCGCAGAAGTCGCGGTGAGTGAGCCCGCCGGTCAGCAGGGCCGTCGCCACGCTGTAGCCCATCGAGAAGTTGAGAGCGGCGACGCTCGAGTCGGAACCGTTCACATAGGCGGCGGCGCGTAGGTCGACCGCGAGCGTGAGGATGCCTGCGTGCACGATCACCTCGCGCACCTCCTCGGCGCGCAGCGCAGGTAGGTGACGGTGCAGCGACACAGCGCAGTCGATGGCCGGGTCGAGGTACGCGCAGCCCGGGTACACCTTGAACGACGTGGTCTCGGTGTGCCACCGCTCCCCCAGGCCCGCCACCGCCGCCTCGGGTAACGGCTCGGTGGCGAAGTGGGTGAGGAAGCCCTCGGGGTGCTCGAGGATGTCGGACGCACCCCGCAGCCCGGCGATTGCGGCGTCGCAGGCGTCGAGGCCCGTGCCCACAGGTACCGACGCGGTGAACACCTTGGCGTCACTGCCGAGGAAGGCGCGGTGCGCCGACCAGGGTGGAGCGGCGAGCGCCAGCCCCCACGCGTTCACCCACGTCTCCGGTGGGGCTTGTTCCGCGTGGAGCCGGGCTGCCGGTGCTCCCACGAGATGGGCATGCGCGGCGGTCTGGCCCCGGTGGGGTCCGAGCGTGGCCGACGCGGTGACCCTGGCCGCACACTCACCGGCAGCGACCACCGCCGCCAGCAGTGAGCGTCCGTCGAGGCCGAGAGGGGCGGCGTAGGCAAGGGGCACGTTGACAGAAGAGTGGGTGACATGTCCGGCATAGACGGTGTCGTCGTAGTCGAGGGCCATCGTGAGCGAGGCCAAAACGGTCGCGGCACGGTGCGGATCCGGCTGCGTGGGTGCGCCGAAGGCCGTCACCACCTTCTGACCGAGGGGATGGTCGAGAGAGGCGCGAGCCGCGGCGAGCTGGGAGAGCACCTGGCTTCGGGCATACGCAACCACGCGGTCGGGTACGTCGTCGAGGGTCATCGTGCTCGCCCAGGCCGCGAGCTCCTCGGTGAGGGTCATCGGTGGGCAGCCTATGTGGCGCTCGACGACCGCTATCGCGCCGAGCGGAGGTCGGCGGGGTCGCCGACGACCCCGAACCTTCGCAGCTACCTCGATGACCCGGTCAACCGCGGGCACCGATCGACACCGGATCGCCACGGGTTATCCGCCCGGGCCCAGGCACGTCGAGGTAGATACCGAGGTGGTCGGGGTGCGCGGCATTGAGTTCGTTGAGCGCCCCGAAGAGCTCAGGCTGACGGCGGAGCCCCCGGTTTGGGCGCGCAGTGGCATGGCGCATCGAACCGTGGGCTGCGCACCCCGCAGGCGCGCGCAACCGACCTCCACGATGAGACCGCACCAGGCATCCTCGACGAACCCGCCGTCCACGTCGACCCGCTCGTCGAGTTCGACGACGAGGTTCGGTCGGAAGCGGCGGACGCTCCAGTCGAGTTCGGGGCGTCGGGCGCGCGCGTGCTCGAGGGTGGCCGTGGTGATCAGGTGGACGGCACTCAAGTCGAGGAATGTGCCCTCGGGTGTGGGGATGTCGTAGTAGTCAGCCTCGTCATCAGGCGGGTCGAAGGTCATCTGATAGGACACGTCACTGCGCGGTGAGGGCTGAGCGAGCGCCACGGGTCGGCCCAGCCAACGCGAGAGGTGCCGGTTCGCGTCAGGTCCGTGGAGGTCCACCCGAGTCCCGTCAGGCAGCGTGATGGAAGTGTCGTCAGCTCGTGCGTGCAGGAGCTCGGAGTACCGCTTGGCCGACATCAACCGCTCCGGACTCGAGATCGATCAGCCCCCACGCCCGATCACCCTCGACGCCGCCGCGGTCGACGTCGAGGTGGTCGACTTCGAGGCCCTGCATCGACTTGACCGGGTACCGCCAGCACGCGGCAACCACACCGACCACGGTCATTTCTCGTCCCTGGTCACGTTCCGTTCGAGTCACCATCATCTTGGCGGTTCTCCCGGTGGCAGGCCGCATCTGGCGGATAGCGTGCGCCTGCGACCGTAAAGGTGTCGCGGGCTCCTAGAGTCGGGGACACAGAGTCGACGGGAGGTTGTACCCATGGACAGCACGACTTCGTCACCCATCCGCTGGCGGGGTGTGAACCATCTGGCGCTCGTCACACCCGATATGGACTCGACCGTGCGCTTCTATGCAGGTGTCCTCGGGATGCGGCTCGTGTGTACCACCATGGCCGGTCCGATGCGCCACTACTTCTTCGAAATCGGACCGCAGAACACTGTTGCATTCTTCGAGATCCCCGGCGTGGAACGCTTCGAGAAACCGGCCGGCGCTCCGCCTCCCGACTTCCCGATCCAGTTCGATCACCTTTCCTTCAACGTGCCTGATGAAGACGCACTCGAAGCCCTGCGGAAGCGGCTCATCGACTTCGGCAGCGACGTGACCGACGTCGTCGATCATGGATTCATCCGGTCGGTGTACTTCACGGACCCGAACGGCATCTCACTCGAGGCGTCGTGGTGGGTGATCGACGCGACCGGTCGAGCTACGAATTTCGACGATCGGAATGTCTTCGGAGACCCCGACCCCGTGCCGGCGGTCAGCGAGCTGATGAGAACCGGACGGGTCGATCAGGTACCGACGACGAAACTCCTCGGTAGCAAGATCGTCGACATGGCCTGACGCGCACGGGATCTGCATGCGGACGAATGGTCCGCTCAGGCGTCGAGGACGAGGCGACGGACTTCGGCGAGAAGGTCGATTGAGGCCAACGCTGCGCGTTGATCCTCGACGATGTTGCGAACAATCACGTCCGTGTAGCCCATGGCCGCGTACCGCCTGAAAGCTGCCGCCACCGGCGCGGCTCCGCCGACGACGCAGGCAGCCGGGTCGAAGCCGCGGTAGCCGGACTCGAGTACCGGGCCGGCCACCGATTCGGCATCGGCGTCGTCGGCGCCGACGTGCACATCGCGCCGGATCGCCGCGGCCGAAGGTGCCCGCCCGTGGGCATCACAGCGCTCGCGGTAGTCGCCGAGCAGCTGATCCGCCGCTTCCGGAGTGAGATCGGGACCGGCGAGCCAGACGTCGCCGAGGCGAGCGGCGCGATCGATTGCCCGGGGAGCATGGCCGCCGATCCAGATCGTCACGGGCTCGGGCGGCAAGGGCGCGATCCGCACGCCGTTGATCGTCCACGGGTTCGTGGCGTCGACCTCCTCGCCCGCGAGGAGTCGTCGGACGATCGACAGTGACTCCTCAAACCGGCTCGCCCGCTCACGCGTCGACGTTCCCAACGCGGCGAACTGCTCGTCACCCGCCCCGATGGCACATTGGAGCACGAAGGGGCCCGATGCGATGGCGGAAAGCGTGCACACCTGTTCCGCCACGATCACGGGGTGCCAGAGAGGCAGCAGGTACAGGGCGCCGGCCGGGCGTTCGTCCCACTCCGCCAGCAACCTCCCGAGGATCGGTGAATTCTGGTAGTAGGGCACGGGAACGTTGTGGTGGTCACCGACAAAGAGGGAGTCGAGCCCCGCGTCGCGAGCCGCTGCCGTTCGCTCGACCATGAAACGCGCACCCTGCCGCACATCGTCCACGGCGTACGCACTCCGCAACGAAATCCCCACCCTCATAGCGGTTTCCTTCCTCGCTCGTTACGTTCGGGTCGACCGGCTGAGAACGTTCACGGTGACGTCGGTACCCGTCGGGCACGTCACGGTACTGTTCATCCCGACCGCACACAGCGAGTCCTCGCACGAAGGTGGGCAGGATGTTGACGCGACCGCGAAGGACGGGCTGTGCCTGACCTCCTCGGCTCTGCCGTCTACTGGCTGGAAACCTCCCGAAGCGACCCGCGCCCGACGATGCGGGGTCACCACGAGGCCGACGTGGTCGTCGTGGGCGGCGGTTACACCGGGCTCTGGAGCGCGTACCACCTGCTCGACGCCGACCCTTCCCTGCGCATCGTCATCCTCGAGGGCGAGACGATCGGCTTCGGCGCGAGTGGCCGCAACGGCGGTTTCGCCATGACGCTTCTCGACATGAGCCTGGCTCTGTTGCGCCGCAACCACGGCGACGACGCTGCTCGCGCTGCTCACCGGGCGGTGGCCGAGTCGGTCGACGAGATGGGCCGGACGATCGAGCGTGAGGGCATCGACTGCGAGTGGCGCCACGGAGGGCTCATGGTGGTGGCCACCAACCGGGCCCAGCTCGAGCGTGTGGAACTCGACCTGCGCACAGCAGAGGAGTTGGGCCTCGACGGATTCCGCCGGCTCGACCGCACCGAGGCACGTGCCGAGGTCGACTCCCCCACCTACCTGGGCGCGTTGCGCGAGGAACACTGCGGCGTGCTGCACCCTGCGAAGCTGGCCCGCGGTCTCGCCACGGTGGTGGAGGGGCGAGGTGCCACCATCTTCGAGCAGTCGCCCATCACGGACATCACCGAGTCGGGAGCTCGCCTGCGGGTCGAGACGTCCGCGGGAAGTGTGACGGCCGACCAGGTGGTCCTGGCCACGAACGCCTGGGCGGCGCACCAGCCGTGGGTGGGTCGCCAGGTCGTGCCCCTCTACACCTACATCGCCCTCACCGAACCGCTCACCGACGACCAGTGGCGCTCGGTGGGCTGGGAGAGCCACTGCGGTGTGGAGGACAAACGCAACTACGTGCATTACTACCGCCGTACGGTCGACGGTCGGATTCTGTGGGGTGGAAGCGACGGGATCGTGCACTACGGCGGTCGCATTTCGCCGCGCCACGATCGCAGCGCGCCACCTTCGCCCGTCTTCGCTCGACGTTCCGCCGCACGTTTCCCCAGCTCGACCAGGTGCGTTTCACCCACCACTGGGGAGGGCCCGTGGCCGTCACCGCCAACTTCGTGCCGACCTTCGCCACGCTGTTGGACGGTCGGCTGCACACCGGTGTGGGCTACAACGGACACGGCGTGGCACCGAGCCACACGGGTGGCAAGATCCTGCGCGACAAGGTGCTCGGCCAAACCTCCGAGCTCACCGAGTTGTGCTTCGTCGACCGGCCGGTCACCCCGTTCCCGCCCGAGCCCCTCCAGTGGGTGGGTGCGGAGCTGAGCAGGCGAGCGCTGCTACGCCAGGACGCCCAGAACGACGCCGGCAAGGGCGGCGGCGAGATGGAACCCCTGATGATGAAGCTGCTCCGGCGCTCCTCCTGAATCGACATTCATTCATCCATGAGGCCCGGGTCGCTGACCCAATTGGTGCCCACCCAGGTCGCCGTACAGAATCCACGGAAGCCGATCGAAGGAGAACCCCATGCCCATCGACGAACACCCGGCGATGATCGCGGCCCGCCGGTCGTGGGCCGCGGTGCAAGCCGGAGACAAAGAGGCCTGGCTCGCACTGATGGCCGACGACGTGGCGATCGAGGATCCCATCGGTGAGGCTCCGACCAATCCCAGCGGTCTCGGTTCCCGAGGCAAGAGCGAGGTGGGGGCCTTCTTCGATGCCAACATCGGCCCCAACCAGATCGCCATCGACGTGCACACCTCGAGAGTGGCCGGCAACGAGTCGGCCCACCACATGACGCTCACCACCACGCTGCCCGACGGCACGAAGGCGGTCGTCACAGGCCTGTTCGCCTACCGGGTGGACGAGGACGGCCTGCTGGCCAGCCTGCGGGGCTGGTGGGGAATGGACGACATGACGTTCGTGGCGCCCGACACCGAGGCCGACGAGACCGGCGGCTGAGTGGTGCGGTTCACCTTCGCCGACGCCATGGTCGACCCGGCGGTCCTGCGCCCCCTCGCCGTCGCCGCCGAGGAGGCCGGCTACGACGGCTTCGTCGTGCCCGACAGCATCTGCTACCCGGAGGTCTCCGACTCCACCTACCCGTACTCGCCCGACGGCACACGCGAGTTCCTCGAAAACAAGCCCTTCCTCGAACCGTTCTCGCTCATCCCCTACCTCGCGGCCGCTACGACGACGCTGCGCTTCACCACGTTCGTCGTGAAGCTCCCGATCCGCCACCCGGTGCTCGTGGCCAAGCAGGCGACCAGCGTCTCGGTGCTCACCGAGGGGCGGTTCGCTCTGGGCGTCGGCGTGAGCCCGTGGCCCGACGACTACGAGATCCTCGACGTCCCCTGGGAGAAACGGGGGACGCGGATGGACGAAGCCATCGACGTCATCCGCGGCCTCAGCGGTGGCGGGTACTTCGAGCACCACGGCGAGATCTACGACGTGCCCTCCATCAAGATCTGCCCGGTGCCCGACCAGTCGGCCCCCATCCTCGTCGGCGGCCACAGCGACGCCGCGCTGCGCCGGGCCGCCCGGCGAGGTGACGGCTGGCTCCACGCCGGCGGCGGACCCGAAGACCTCGCCGACCTGCTCCCCAAGCTCCAGCAGTTCCGCGACGACGCCGGACGCGCCCACGAGCCCTTCGAGACCCACGTCATCTCGCTCGACGCCTACACACCCGACGGCATCACCCGTCTCGAAGACCTCGGCGTCACCGACGTGATCGTCGGATTCCGCGACGCCTACCAGCCCGGCCCCGACACCCAGACCCTCGACGAGAAGCTCGAAGCACTGCGCTGGTACGCCGACGAGGTCATCGCCAACGTGAAGGACTAGTTGGACCGGTCCCCTCGTTCGTCCCGCACCCATTCGGCCACACCCTCGAGGAAGCCCTGCGGATCGTCAGCCTTCGCACGGGCGAGGTCGGCGAAGTAGCCGGGCACGTAGGTGATCAGCGCGTCCGACTCCAACGGTTCCAACACAGCCGCCGCCGCCTCACCGACCGGGATCGGGTCGACGGGATTGACGAGGTCGTCGTTGTCGGGCACGTCGAACAGCGGCGTGTCGACGACGCCGGGATGCACGACGTGGACACGGACACCTGTGCCGTCGAGATCGACGTCCGCCGTCTCGGACCACACCGTCAGGGCGGCCTTCGACGCGTTGTACGCGCTCTCTCCCGGTGAGCTCAGGACGGCCGCCACCGACGCCACATTGATGATGCGACCCTCGCCGCGCTCGAGCATGCCGGGGAGCAGCGCCAGCGCCAGGTGGACCGGCACCAGGTAGTTGATGCGCGTGGCCGCGTCGACCTCGGCGGGGGTGAGCCGGGTCACGTGGCGGCGTTTGGGGATCCCGGCGTTGTTGATGAGCACGTCGACGCCGCCGAGACGCTCGGGAAGATCGTGGACCAGCGCGTCCAGCCGCGCGGCATCGGCGAGGTCGCAGACCCACATCTCCGAGCGCGGCGCGTGGTGTCGGCAACGGTCCAGGACCGCCGCCAGCTCCGCCTCCCGCCGGGCGACCAGCCCGATCCGCGCGCCGCGCCGGGCGGCCTCCACGGCCACCGCCGCGCCGATGCCCGACGACGCCCCGGTCACCACGACGCTCCGGTCCGACAGATCGAACGGCACGCCTCCTCCTCTCATCTCGTTCCGGCTCGATGCACCCCGGTCCGGTCTGCCCCCGCCGGCGGGGTCCGGTCCGGCGCTTGCCCACCGAACATACCGCAGGTATGTTCCCGGTACCAGAGGTACGGACGACTTCGGGGTCGCGCCCGGCGCGCCCGAGAACCGGACCGCGGAGGTCGGTGTGGGGAAGCGAGAGCCGATGGTGCGCGACACGAAGCAGCGCATCCTGGACGCCGCCCTCGAGGTGTTCGGTGAGAAGGGCTTCCGGGGCGCATCGGTCGACGAGATCGCGACATCGGCGGGGGTCACCAAAGGAGCCGTCTACTACTACTTCGAGGACAAGGACGACCTGGCCCGCGACCTCCAGCACCTGCTGTGGGAAGAGCTGGCGACCAGCGCGCTGGCCGTCCACGATCCCGACCAGTCCGCCACCACAAACCTGCTCGTCTGCTTCGAGGCATTCCTGAGGACGGTGCAGGCGATGCCCGGCGCACGGCCGTTCCTGCGCGAAGCGTGGTTCACCCCGGCGCTCGACGCCGCCGGACGGGCTGACCACGAGGGCTCGCTCGGATTGGTCCGGGGGCTGATCGAAACAGGGATCGCCGACGGTGAGTTGGCCCCGCTCGATCCCGAGACACTCACCCGCGTGCTGGCGGGCGCCTTCATGGAGGCGACAGTGCACGTGCTCGGGTCGGGAACCGTCGACGAGGCGCTCGCCGTCGTGGGCCGGCTCGTCGGGTCGCTCGCGCGGGCCGAACCGGTGGGGACATGAGGCCCTCCGCGATGGGGATCGCGATCGGCGCCGTGGCAGCGGCAGCCGGTGCGCTCGCCGGCCGGAAGGTCATCCGCTTCTATCGCGACCTGCGGTTCGACACCGCCGAGGATGAACGCATCGTGGTCGAGACCGACGACGGCTGGCAGCTCACCCTCGACCGGTACGCCGCGAGAGGCAGCGCGAAGCCGTACCCGGTCGTGGCCGGCCACGGATTCGCCGGTAGCCACCTCATCTGGGACCTCACCCCACAGACCAGCCTGGCGAGGTTCCTCGCCGACGCGGGCTTCGACTTCTACGCAGTCGACCTCCGCGGCAGGGGCGACAGCACCCCCGTCGGTGGATCCGGCGCCGATGCGCAGTGGAGCTTCGACGACATCGTCCAGCACGACCTGCCGACCGCCGTGGCGGCGGCGTGCGCGCGATCGGGCTCGGACGAGGCATTCTGGGTCGGACTCGAGATGAGCGGGCAGGCCCTCTACGCGGCGGCGATCTCGGAAACCACCGGTCAGCTCCGGGGTGGGATCACCTGCGGATCGCCGGCGATCACGCCACCGTCGGCGAAGGTGCCGGGGGTGACAGCACCACCTCGGTCGCGCCGCGACGGTCGGATTCCCTTCCGTGCCGGCGCGCGCGCCGCGGGACCGCTTCTGGCGCTGACGCGGTCCCGCCAACTCGAGTCGAGCTTCCGGCCGGCCAACACGGATCCGATCGTGCCGGCCCGCTACCTCTACAACGGTGTCCCCGACGAGTCCACGGTGCTCGCGGACCAGTTCGCGGACTGGGTCGCCCACGGGACCATGCATAGCCTCGACGCAACGACGGTGTGGAGCGACCGGCTCGACGAGGTCACGCTGCCGCTCCTCGTGATGGCCGGCGCGCGTGACCTCCAGCGGCCCGCCGACGCCGTACGGGCCACCTTCGAGCAACTGGGATCGGCCGACAAGACCTACATCGAGGCGGGCACCGCCGCTGGGTTCTCGGTCGACCATGGCCACGACGATCTCGTCGCCGGCCGCGCGTCACGAGCCGAGATCTTCCCCCGGATCTCCGCCTGGCTCGACGATCACTCCTGACCGAACCCGACCTGACCGAACCCGACCTGACCGAACCCGACCTGACCAGACCTGACAGACCAGACCGAACCCGAGGAAGGCACACACGATGATGGGCGACTGGAAGACCCGCAGCTTCTGGCTCGAGCAGGGCGACTACACGCCCGGCGAGCGGCTCGACGGCGACGAGACCGCCGACGTCGTGATCGTCGGTGGTGGTTTCACCGGGCTGTGGTCGGCGATCTGCCTCAAGGAGGCCGACCCGTCGATCGAGGTGACCGTCCTCGAGCAGAAGGTCGTCGGGTTCGGCGCCAGTGGCCGCAACGGCGGTTTCGCCATGACCATCGTCGGGCGCAACATCCACCAGCTCGCCAAGATGGTCGGCGACACGCGGGCGGGCGCCACGTACCGGGCGATGCACACCGCCATCGGGGAGATCGAGGACTTCGCGACATCCGAGGCGATCGAGGCCGACATCTGGCGCTCGGGCAACCTCACGGTGTCGAACGGGCCCGAACAGGACGTCCGGATCCGCCAGGACCTCGACGCCGCGGAGCGCATGGGGCTGCCCTTCACACCCCTCGACGCCGATCAGGTGCAGGCCTACGCGCACAGCCCGACCTTCCGGATCGGGCACTTCGAGGACCAGGCGCTGATCCTCGACCCCGCCGCCCTCTCACGGGGCCTCGCGGACGCCGCCCGGAGGCGGGGCGTGCGGATCCTCGAGCTCACGCCCGTCGACGCCGTCGAGGACATCGGGGGGCTCCGCGTCGAGGCCCGCACCCCCTTCGGCACCGTGCACGCCGACCGGGCTGTCATCGCCACGAACGCCTACGCCCACTCCATCCCCGAGCTTCGCCGTTTCATCTTCACGATCTACGCCTACATCACCCTCACCGAGCCGCTCACGGCGGAGCAGTGGGAACGGATCGGGTGGGAATCGCGCTGCGGAATCGAGGACAAGCGGATCCTGGTCCACTTCAGCAGGCGTACCGCCGACGGACGGATCCTGTGGGGCGGCCGCGACGCCCCCTTCATGTCCGGTGGTCCCAACGAGCGCCACGACCGCAACCAGCGCCTCTTCGACCGGCTCGAGGAGACCTTCCGCTGGACGTTCCCGGGGCTCGACGACGTCGCCATGGACCGCGGCTGGGCCGGCCCGGTGTGCGGGACCGTCGACTGCATCGCGTCCGTGAACTGGCTGCGGGGTCAGCGCATCCTCTACGCCCTCGGCTACGCGGGCCACGGTGTCGGACCAAGCCGTCTCGTCGGCAAGATCGTTCGCGACATGCTGCTCACGGACGGTACTGAACTCACGGCGCTGCCTTTCGTCGCCAAGAAGCCGGTCCCGCTGCCTCCCGGCAGAGTGTTGCGCCGGCTCCTGTTGGACACCTCCCACAAGGTGCTCATCGGCGTCGACGAAAACCCCGAACGTGCCGACCGCGCGCTCGGCCGGTTCGCCCTCAGGGTTCTCCAGTGACCGAGTGAGACCCTGGCCGCGGCCGAGCCCGAGTCGATCGAGGTGTCCCGCCGCTATCCAGCGACACGTTCCCGGCCCGCCCCAGGGGGAGGTCGGCGGGGTACCGACAGCCCTGATTTGGCAGCGTCAGACCTTGGTGCGCAGCGGCCCCGGCGGCAACGTGTCGCGCATGTGTCGGCTCATGTCACCGATCACGTCGGGGTGGGCCCACCGAGCCACGAAACTCCACCGACCGTCGATCAATGCCAGATCGTCGGCGTAGCGCCCGCTGAAGATCGCCTGCAAGGGGAAGTCCGCGAGCCCCTGCCAGACCGTGACATATGAGCGTGCCTCGGCGCGTCCGTCATCGTGGACATCGAGCCAGATGTTGGTGGTGACGTGTTTGGTGTGGGGCAATCCGTCGTAGAGAAGTATGTGTTCCTCGCACCACCGGCGAACCGGTTCCGCGCCTGCCCCCTCCCCGCGGTCGGAAACCAGGTGCCGTTCGAGAAGAGGTCTGCGAACGAGTCGAAGTCGCCGGCATCGAAATGCTCGCAGTATTCGGCGAGCAGGTTGTGAATCGCGACGTGGGCATGCATGAATCTGATACCTACTCGATGAGCGGATCACCTGGCACACCCAGGGTTGGATGCGCTCACCGATCTGGTTGAGCGACCCCGGGATCCCATGAGGCGCTGGCTTCCTGATTCCTGCTCTCAGCGTTGCGCAACATGGGGAAGCGCTTCTGCAGGAGAGCTCGGTTGTAGCGCTGGAGCACGACCGGGTATCCGTTCAACAGGACGTCGAACAGGACGATGAGACCCGCGGCTGTCCACCAGCCGCGCGCTGCGGCGCATGCGGCGACCCCAAGGGTGACGACGAAGAGGATGAAGTGGCTCGCCTCGGCATCGCGCATCCTCTGGTCGAGGCGAGCGAGTCGCTCGGATGAGTGTTCCGCCGGCAGGTGCAGGTCCGGGTTGAACACCGCGAGTGGCCCACGGCGCAGCAGTCGCTTGACGAGTCTGACTCCGAGCAGCTCGTAGAGTCGGCCGTCGCGCTCGAAGTCGCGGAGCTCGTGGTACGAGCGGGGCAGTCGAGGTTGCACGACTCGACTCACCGTGCCGAGCCACGTCATCGGCACCCATACGACCATGAACGCGAAGAGCGCACTGCTCGCTCCGAATACGCGCCAGCCCCACACCAACAACAGGCCCGCCACCGTGGTCGCGCCGATGACGATGAGGCTCCTACGCATGCCTCCCCATCATCTCTGGTTTCCCCACGGGCCGACAAGATCGAACGCCCGGCACAAGTCGAGATCCAACCGGGCGGCCTCGGGCGGATCCGGCACGTGGACATGCACATGGTCGAGGCGCCCCATCGTGCTCGTTCCTGTTCAGGCTGAGTCCGCCTGCGAAGAGCTGATCAGAAGGATCCACCAGGTCATGTGGTGCCGTTCCATCCCCAGTACTTGCGTGGGTAATCACAGAAGTGGTCATTCGGCCAGACCAAGAAGTTCGCCTGGTTCGAGAACACCCACGAATGGAAGCAGGTCAGGTACACGTAGTTCAGGTACTCGTTGTTGTGACCCGAGTTCGAGATGTCCGGCCAGATCTCGTACTTGTTGCCGGCATTCCTATAGGCATTGATCAAGGTGTCCGCCTGCGCCTCGGGAACCCACCCGTCCTTCTTCCCCAACGCCACGTAGATCGGGGGTCGTTGGCGTCGTAGTGGGTGGAGACCGATGCCTGGGTCTTCGCCGCCGGCAGGCATTTGTCGAGGTTGGCATTGCTCGCTGTGGATCCACAGCCCAGGTACGCCCCCATGAAGGACAGCATGGCGTTGTTGTCGGGCAAGAACTGGTTGCAGTCCGCGTCGGCCTGGCAGTGCGCCTTCCACGACACGAAATTCAACGGGCCTGATCGGGTGATGACGGCGTCCACCTTGGAGTTCTGCGCGGCCAGGTTGCTCGGCAGACCGGTCGGTTCGAACTGCCCGGCCGTCATGCCGGCCAGGGCTGCCAGGTGCCCTCCGGCCGAGGTACCCCAGAGGAAGAGGTTCTCCGACGTGTTGATGCCGAGGCTGGACTGATTCGCCTTGATGTAGCGGATGGCTCGCTTCACATCCTGGAGCGCCTGCGGGTGCGAGTTCTTCCAGCCGTTGTCGAAGCACGACAGGGCGTAGTCGACCGAGACAACTGACCAACCCTGAGCGACCCAGGCCCACGCGTTCGAGTCCCCAGACTTGCCGTCCTTGTACTCCTTGCTTCCCGACACCCAGCCGCCCGAATGCAGGAAGAGGATCACTCCGTGCTGCTCCGCCCGGGGAACACTGGGCCGGTAGACATCGAGTTCCTGGTACGCCTCGTCGGTACAGGGGTCGATGCGGTTCCCGTAGGAGACGTTGTTGAGAGACACCGGCGGGCTGTGGTTGAAGCCCGGAGGGCGCACGCCGCCACTGATGTTTCCGGGAGGAACGACGGGCGGGTTGGGGACACACGCTGCGGCGATCAGCATCAGGAGAACCGTGACCGCTGCGTATCGTGCTCGGCGCTTCGCGTTGCTTGCGGCTCTTTCCATCAGGCTCCCCCGCCCATCCGTGTTCCTACTGATCGGCAATGGGCGGCCACCGAGAACCCGCTCGCAGGGTGGCTTTCCTTGACGATCGTGACACCTTCGACCGGAACATTACTTGGTGTGTCACTTTGGTGCGTCTTGTCCCGCCCCGGCGATCCGCACAACGAGGAGTCGGGCGTCGCGCTCGGCTGCGAAGCGGGTCGCCCAGTCAACCGCGCCCGCGGCAGCTTCCGAACCATCGTCGACGATGAGCGCCGGCGAGCCACCTTGCGGTAGCCGTCGGCCAGCGCGCTCTCTGGCGGGCGCACTACGGTGAGACATCGAGCGTGGGTTCGTGTGGGCGTTCAGCGCCCCACACCGCCTCGGAGCCTCACCCGCTCACGTCAGCAAACTCAGTGGCCCTACACCTCGGGCTGCGTAGACCGACGAAAGAGAAGCCGATGAACGACGCCAGCTTGACCGACGAGGGACCGAACCCGTTCGTCACGAACATCGAGGCCGACACCGTAGCCAACGAGAACTACCGCACCACGCGCTGGACTGGTTCCAACATCCAGTTGACGCTCATGAGCATTGAACCAGGTCGCGACATCGGCCTGGAGGTCCACGAGCACGGCGACCAGTTCCTGCGGGTCGAAGCGGGCAGGGCACGGGTGCAGATGGGCCCTTCCGAAGACGACCTCACCTTCGACCGCGAGGTCGGCGACGACTGGGTGATCCTCGTTCCGGCGGGGGCCTGGCACAACGTCACGAACATCGGCGATGAACCCCTCAAGGTGTACGCGATCTACGGACCACCCGAGCACGCCCCGGGTACCGACCACCTCACGAAGGCGGAAGCTGACGCCGACGAGCACCACCACTGAGCCCGATCCACAAGGGCTCGACCACCCCAGCGACTTCCCCGGGACCGCCGGGCGCCGGGCACTGCACGGCGACGAGCGCGTCGGGGAAGTCGAGGGCGTTCAGTCAGGGCGGGATGGCGCCGGAGCAGCCGGGGGTGTCCAGTCGATGGTCACGGCCACATCGGGGTGGTCTTCTAGCCACGCGCGGGCGAAGGGGCACCACGGAACCAGCACCAGTCCGTCGCTACCGGCCCGCTCCGCGGCGGCGCGTACGAGGCGGCCGGCGATACCGCGCCCCCCGATCTCTTTCGGCACCTCGGTGTGGGCGATGATCAGGCGGTCACCATCCTTCTGGTAGCTGAGCTGGGCGATTGCCCCGTCTTGCTCGACCACGAAGCGATCGTGAGCGGGATCGTCCAGGACGGGGGGCCTCGTGAGCGTCGGTCATTCCCTGTACTCCTTGATGCTTTCCGGCCGTACGGCGGCCATTCACCGTTCACGGCGGCAACCTTCGAAGCCGTCAGCTGGCTGTTGGCGGCGACCGGGGTGAACTCTGTTTCGGCGAGGACCGGGCCGGCTCGACCACCCGCGACTCCGACCAGGGGCGTTCCGGATCGCGTGCGGCCAGAAGCAAGCCGAGCAGGATTCCCAGCGACACGCCCACCATGGACGTGGCGGTCGTCACGAGTACAGCGGCGGCTGAAGCTCCCCCGGCGCCGAAAAGCCGAGTGACTCCGTCCAGGCCCAGTGCTCCCGGAACCAGGAGCCAGAAACCCGGGAGAAATGTCACCAGCGGTGAGGGAGCGGCTGGCCTGCGGGCGGCCAGGACCGCGACCGGTGTCATGGCGAGGGCGCCGAAGAAGGCGGAGAGAGCGCTGCCGAAGAACAGGCCGCCGATCACCTGCGCGGCGTACGCGACGTACAACACGAGCAAGATCCACACGCGGGCGGAAGATCGAGCTCCGTAGAACCACACCACGCCGATTCCGAACACCGCGACGCCGATCCAGGGCGTCAGCACCGCGACCGTACCGCCGGTGTCGCTGCCCAGTTCGCGTGCTGGCAGCCCGACGAGTTGACTCCCGGCGAGAATGCCGAGCGCCAGCAGGATGAGCTGCAGCCCACCTGACGCCAGACGCGACGCGCCTGAGACGATCTGGCCAGTGGCGAGCTCGAGGGTAGCAATGGTCAGCAGTCCGCCCGGAAGGAACGTGATCAGCGGCGCGATCAGGAGAGGGAAGGTCAAGAGGTCGTCCATGACCCGGGTGAGCGCGAACACCGTGGTCGACACTGCAGTCGCGGCGATCAATACGACGAACGGCTGATAGGACGGGCTGAGGTGCCGAGTCCAGAGACGGAACGCGCCCACGACTGCCCCGAGTAGCGCAGCCGCCACGACCTCGACCCAGGTCGCGTGGAGGATCGCAGCCAGACCAACCGTGGCGCAGATGTATCCGACGAGAACGAGTCTCGGCGAATACGGAGCGCCGGCGGACCGGATTTCTGCGAGCCGACGATTTCCCTCACTTGCCCCGATCGCTCCGGACTCCGCCTCGCGGACCAGCCTCAGCACGTCGTCGATCTGGTCGAGGCGCAACAGGGCCCGACCGGGGGCACCGATCTCGGTGACGACGTCGTCACAGTCGGGCACCGACACGATGAGCGCCGTCGGCAACACGACCACGCCGACACCGTCTGTCCCGTTCGCTCGGGCGACAGCTCGCAGCGCGGATTCGACATGGCCGACCGAGGCTCCGGCGTCCATCAGAGCCTCGCCGAGACCGATCAGGAAGTCCGACGTCGACGGGTCGAGAGGCGTCCGGTCCCGGGCTGAACGGTCCACTACGCCATCGGCCGGCCGAGAGGGTGGACCCGCCGCCTCGTCGGAGGTGGGAGTCACCGGTCGGCGACGAAGGAGTACGTACGAGACGACACCGACACTCGCCAGCACGAGCAGCGCCAGCACAATCGAACCGAGCGGAATGTGGGAATCGCTCACCTGCGGTGACGTGCCCGGCCGAACCGGGGCGTCGATGACCCCGGAGGTGGACGTCGTCGTGGACTCCTCCTCCACACCCTCCCCGAGCGACTCGGGCTCAGAGGTCGTCGTCGACTCCTCCTCCACACCCTCCCCGCGCGACTCGGGCTCAGAGGTCGTCGTCGACTCCTGCTCCACACCCTCCCCAGGCGACTCAGGCGCAGAGGTCGTCGTCGACTCCTGCTCCACACCCTCCCCGCGCGACTCGGGCTCAGAGGTCGCCGGGGGCCCTGTCGGCGCCGTACCGACGGTACGGTCTTCGCGCACCGGTGAGGACGCAACCGAACCACCGGAGGAGATCGTGCCGACCGGATCAGCAACCGCTGACGACACGGCCGCGTCGAACGGCACCCCCAAGAAAACGAGCGAGCCGACCAGCGACAGAAATGCCAGACGCAACATCACATCACATGCGCGGCGGCACTTCGCCACGACACGATCAGTTCCTGATGAGGTCGGCACACTTCTCCCCGATCATGACCACCGGCGCCTGGATGTTGTTGCTCGTCACACGGGGTATCACCGATGCGTCGGCGATCCTGAGGCCATCGATCCCCCTGACACGGAGCTCGGGGTCCACGACAGCCATCGGATCGCCGTCGGGGCCCATCCGGCACGTCCCGCACGGGTGGTATTCGGTGTCGGCGTGATCCCTCAGGGTCTCCTCGATCTGTTGGGGATCGTCGCGGTCGTAGCGGATGAGCATGTCCTTGCGGTAGGGATCGAACTCGGCACTGTTCATGATGTCGAGCGCGATCTGCGTCCCTTTCACCAGCGTCTCCATGTCGTAGGGGTGGCTGAAGTACCGGGGGTCGATCAGGGGCGGGACCCGCGTGTCGGGACTGGCGAGTCGCACCTCACCCGTGCTCTTCGGTCTCGCGAGCAGCAGGTGGGCCGAGTAGCCGTGACCGAGGTGCTGCTTGCGGCCGTGATCGTCGGCGATGCCCACGATCAGCTCCATCTCCATGTCGGACACCTCGACGTCGGGACTGGTGCGGTAGTAGACGCCGGACTCCGCCACACAGCTGGTCATCAGCCCCGTGCGGTGGCGGCGCCACTCCCACGCGGCCTTGAGGAGACGTGCAACTCCAGTGGTGGAGATGCCGATGGTGTGATCGGGGATCCGGGCCCGGTAGATCAGCAGCGCCGAGATGTGGTCCTGGAGATTCTGTCCGACACCGGGCACGTCGAGCACCGGAGCGATCCCGAATCTCTTCAGGTGGGCACCAGGCCCGAGGCCCGATGCCATCAGGATCTGAGGCGTGCCGAACGCGCCGGCGGACACGACCACCTCCCGGCGCGCCCGCACAGAACCCAAGCGGTCGTCGCGCCGGTACTCGACCCCGGCCGCACGACGTTGGTCGAACAGGACCCGGTTGATGTGAGCGTCGGTGCGCACGTCGAGATTGGTCCGGTCGAGGTTCGGATGGATGAAGGCCGCTGCGGCGCTGTGGCGTTCACCGTCCTTCTGTGTGACCTGGACGCGGTAACAGCCGTCGTGGTCCGCGCCGTTGGGGTCGGGGTTGTAGGGGATACCCCGCGACTGGCACGCCTTCAGGAAGACCTCGTTGAGAGGACTGGGGCTCCGCAGATTGGTGACGCTCAGCGGACCGTCGACACCGTGGAACGAGGACTCCCGGTGGATCGCGTTCGCCTCGGACTTCTTGAAGTACGGGAGGACGTCGTCGTAGCTCCATCCCGTGTTCCCCATGGCCGCCCAGTTGTCGTAGTCACGGGGATGTCCCCGCGCGTAGACCATCGCGTTGATGGCGCTCGAGCCCCCGAGTGCCTTGCCGCGTGGTTGGAAGCCCCGTCGCCCGTTGAGCCCGGCCTGGGGCACGGTCTCGTAGTGCCAACTGTTGATCCCCGGGGCGCAGTGGCGGCGAAGGCCAACGGCGCGCGGATCGTCACGTCGCGCCCTTCTCCGCCTGCCTCGAGCAGGCACACCGTGACCGACGGATCCTCACTGAGACGACTTGCCACGACGCAACCGGCCGAGCCACCACCGACCACCACGTAGTCGAACTCGTCCATGGTCGGAACCTACTTCGCAAGGCGACGACACACCGCTACGTCACCAGGAGGCAGAAACCCGTTGACCCCGCTTTTCGTTGGCGGTCGACCACGTAGTCTCGGACGACCAGGCCAGGCCGTCGCTGTCGAGGAGTTCGCATGTCCGGTATCGAGACAGGCGGGCGACGTGAAGCAGTGGGCGAAGAGGACGAGAGCCCGCGGTGTGCCGACCGGAAGGTCGAGCCGCGCGTCGAGCGCGTCACCCGAGGCGCCGGGAAACGAGATCTTCACGGTGTCCGATCGTGACCCCGTGGGCGTGGTCACATTGGCGACCCCGTCGAAGACCAGGCCGTCCTCAGATACTTCCACCGCGTGGGCGGCGTCATGGACGGGATCGAGGTCGGCGGTGTGCCTTCGGCCCACGTCACGCAGTTTCCCCTTCTGGGAACGGAACCATCACCGCAGCGCACGGGGCGTAGGCCAGGACGCGCTGACTGACCCCGCCAAGGGTCCCACGCATCGGAAAGTGGTCGCGACGGCCGACGACGACGAGATCTGCCGACGTCCGCGCGGCCGCGCCCAGGAGCATCTCGGCGGGGCCGCCCTCGTCGACCAAGACGTCGAAGGAGACGCCGCCGTCGATGAAGGGACGCGCCCACTGATCCTGCATCAGTGTCGCCGCCCGAAGTCGTATCTGGGCATACATCTCGCTCGTGTCGTCACCGTACTGGGCAAACGCCGGTGCGGAATCCAGCGCGTGGACCACGGTGAAGTGAGCGTCGTTGAAGTTCCGGATAGTCCACGCAGCAGCCTCCTGGGATCCCGGCAGCCCGTCGACACCGATGATCACCCGCTCGACCAGCGGCTGGTCCACCGGCTTCTCCATCGGCGGCACGACGACGACAGGTCGTCCACACGCAGCGGCGACGTGATGCGCCGTGGTTCCGATCGGGAGCGAGGGGAACCCCCCGCTGCCACGACGTCCGAGGACGACCAGGTCGGCGTCTCGGTCGTGAGCGGCCACCAAGATTCCGCTCGCAGGATGACTCTCATTGACGATCGTGACCCCTTCGACGGGGACATCGCCTGGTACGTCGGATCCCGCACCGGCGATCCGCACAACGAGGAGTCGGGAGTCGCGCTCGGCTGCGCACCGGGTCGCCCAGTCAACCGCGCCCGCGGCGGCTTCCGAACCATCATCGCCCGCCATCACGAGGTTCATCCCGAACCACCCTTTCTCCGCTTTCCTCGAACTCTAGGCTCGCGGTGACGACTTCCTCGTTGGGGGGTGGGATGAGCACCCGCGCTGAGTTCCTCCCACCCAAGACGAATGCAACCGTCCAGGCGTCACCGCAGCGTTCATCCGGAACCTCGACTGTGACGCGTCGACCCGCCTCCTCCACATGCGCGACGCCGAGGCAATCGGCGCCGCCGGATAGCGTTGCTCGGATGGGAAGGACTGGGGGCTGAGCGCTCGGCGCGGGCGACTCATCGCCATCGGGGCCTCAGTTCTCGCAGTGGCGGTGAGAGCCGCCTTCCTCCCTCCACGCCTGCCGGGGGGCTCGACGGCGACGAGGCCGTGACCGGAATCATGGCCCAGCGAATGGCGGAGGGGCGCGACCTCTACGTCTTCTTTCTGGGTCAGGATTACAACGGATCGTTGGAGCAGTTCCCGCAGGCGCTGCTGTTCGCCGTTGGCCTGCCGGTGACGCCGTTCGTGCTCCGGATCCCACAACTGCTCATGGCCGGGGCAGCCACGTGGCTGATGTATCTCGTGGGCCGACGCATGTTCCACTCGGAAGCGCGCGCATCGGTGGCGGCCATCGCGTTCGCCATCGGCCCGTACTTCCTCGTGTGGAGGGGGGCGAGGAGCTTCGGGAGCTACTCAGCCGAGATGCTGATCGTGCTCGGCGCCCTCCTGCTCGTCACGAGCGAGCGGCCCGAGACGCTCCGGTGGCGCAGCGCCGGCTTCGGAGTGTGCTTCGGGCTCACCTACTGGCTGACCCTCACCGGCTACTACATCCTCATCCCAGCCGGGCTGTGGCTGGTCGCCCGAGCATGGCGCGACCGGGGAGCCGTCTGGGCTGCTGTGGGCGGCACGGCACTGGGGCTACTGCCCGTCCTCTACTGGTTGGTGCGGTATCAGTACGTGCCGGTCCCCCATCACGGCGGCCTCGCCACCACAGCCTGGGAACGCCTCCAGAACCTCCTCGACCCGGTCGGGCGGGAGTTCATCGGCGTGGCCCACCTCAACGGAGCCCCTGGCTGGCCCGTCTGGTTCGGCCGGCTGACACTGTGGGCCCTCCTGGTCATCGCCGCCGTGGCCATCGCACGGCGATGGCGGGCACTACTCGACCTGCTGACTCTCCGCACCAGCAGGCCGCAGCCGTTCGACATTGTTCTGCTGTGCATACCCGTGACCATGGCCGCGTACGTCGGTTCCAAGTTCGCCTGGTTCATCACCGAGCCGAGATACCTCTTCGTGGCCTACCCGATCCTCATCCTCGGGCTCGTGGCTCTGATCCCACGACGGCGCCCGGCCCAGACGGTGGGGGTGGTGCTGGTGCTGCTGTTCGTCGCGGCGCCTTCCGTGACCATGCTCGTGAGCCGGGCCGACGACGTCCGCGGCACCCTGACGACGACTACCCGGAGGTGGTCGATCAGCTCGCGGCGGAGGGGAACACCGACGTCTACGCGCCTTATTGGACGGCGATGCCACTCGAGTTCTACGGGGACGAGCGCGTGACCGTTGGCAGCCTCGTCGTGCCTGAACGGCTGCTCGACGAGCGACAACACGTCGACCGTGCCTCAGATCCCGTCTGGGTCGCAGCTCGCGGTGTGAACAGCGACGACATCACGCCAATGCGCAACGCACTCGACGAGGCAGGGATCTCCTACCGGGTACGGACCTTCGGCGATGTGGTGATCATCGACCAGTTCAGCGAAGACGTACGGCCATGGGAGATCGGCCTCAGTTCACCTGTCGCAACCCCATGAGGTGACTGCCAACGCCGACAGAGCACCCGAAGACGATGAGCCTCCTCGACGAGGCTCGCGACAGCTGATGCGGGCCGACCTCAGCGCGGTGATCCAGTGCCAGGGGGTTGAGGCGGGGGCGGCGGGTTGAGGCAATCCACGCCGCCCCGCCGGCCCACCGAATCGCACGGAGGCCTCGAGGCGGACGGCTGAACGACGGAGCCACCGGGGTTCAGGTCAGGAGCGCTCCCCGGGGCCTTCTCGCTTCACGTCGAGGTCCCCATCTGACGCAGGTTCGACACCGGGCGGGGCCTCTGACCTGCTGTCTTTCTCTGAGTGGCGGGGGCAGGGTTTGAACCTGCCGGCCTTCGGGTTACGTGCCCGATTCCGATCCCACCCAGGCCGTGATCCGTTCGACGACGGCGGGCTCCAGTCCGGAAACTCCGGTCAATTGATCCAGCAGCTTCGCGGAGTCGACGTTGCCATCACGGAGGAGAGCCTCGCAGAACTCCCGGTCCTTGTCGCGCCCCGCGACCGCCTTGGATATCCAGAGGTCGTGAAGCTCCAGACACCATGCGACGACACCGCTGGTGCCGGGGCTCTCGTAGCGCACCAGACGGTCTCGCCAGCCGTCCGGCAAGACCGCGGTCGCCTCGGACACTCCTTGCGCGTACACGCCGAACGACTCATGAAAGATCGAGGCTTCGCCGATCGTGCCGTCGACGAGATCGGCCTTGAGCCCGTCCGGGTCGTCGAATGGCACCACATCGACCTCGACCGATCGTTGCGCTTCAATGGGAAGGGGATCCGGCAAGGACGCCAAGGCCGCCTGACTACCGATTACGAGCAGCTCCGAGACGTCGAGCACCCCGGCAGCGGCCCTGATCGCGTGGTCGAAGTCGGAGCGTTTCAACGCCGAGACTCCTCGACGCGGAACCGCCGGTAGACGTCGGCCCGCTCACTGGCGCTGAGCACTCCAGCGAAAGGGGTGACCTGCCTGAGTTCGCGCGCGAATCCGCGTGGATCCGTCATCACGTCCGTGATCTCGTCGACGGGCCGACGCAGGATCTGCCGCCACTGATCGAGCAACGGCCGTGCACCCGGCTGCGCACGGCTCATCGTTGCGAGGTTGCGACGTGCCGCGGCCACCACGCTCTTCGGAGCGTCGTGCAGATGCACCGCGATCGCTCGGTGCATCAGGATGCTGCGGCGGTCTTCTCGGGTCATGGGTCTCACGACATCCACAACCGCCTCGAGACCGGCCGCCCCCGCCAGGCGCTCGACAGTCCTCATCGTCGGGCTCTTCGACGCGGACTCATAGGCAGCGACCGTCGGTTGCGATGTTCCCGCGGCCGTAGCCAGCTCGGCCTGGGTCATCCCGGATCGGTCACGGATTTCGCGTACGGTGTTCATGGTCGTAGTATATCTGATCGAATATTGATCGACTGACACGAAGGGCCGGGCGGAACGCCGCGAGGCCCCGCACGTGGCGGGGCCTCTGAGCTGCTACTTCTGAGTGGCGGGGGCAGGATTTGAACCTGCGACCTTCGGGTTATGAGCCCGACGAGCTACCGAACTGCTCCACCCCGCACCGTGAAACTACCACCGAGGGCGGCGCCGACTCTCACCGATCGATGCCGCGAACCAATGCCCCGAGTCACGTACAGCTCTTCCTTGACCGGCTCTGAGCGGGCTCCTTACACTCCGGCGCGGCGAAGGGAACGGCTGATGCGCGAGCGCAGGTGGCGAACACCGACGGTTGATGTAGCCGCGGCGGCGGTGACGACCACCTCGACAGCCCGACGGAAGCCGCACCGTCGTCCGTCGGCCTGAGCGCATGCCCGGAGTGCTTCCCGGTCGGGTCCGGCAGAACGGTTACGTGGTGCCCGATCTCGATGCCGCGCTCGTCCACTGGACCGACGTGCTCGGCATCGGGCCGTGGTTCACGATCCGGAACCTGACGCTGGATCCGAGCGAGTATCGCGGCGCAGCGGTCTCCACCGAGATCAGCCTGGCCGTCGCCAACAGCGGAGATCTGCAACTCGAGTTGATCCAGGTGCACGACGACTCTCCGTCATGCTTCCGTGAATTCCTCGACGGGCGCAATGAAGGCCTTCACCACCTCGCGTGGTGGACCGACGACTTCGAGGCGACGATCCAGCGGGCCGAGGCCGCGGGATGGGGCGTGATCCAGTCGGGCGATCTGATGGGCACACGGTTCTGCTACTTCGATACGGAAATGCACCCGGGAACGGTCGCGGAACTCATGGAACTCAACGAAATGAGCCGGTGGCTCGCCACGCAGGCCCGCGAGGCCGCCGACGCGTGGGACGGCACGACCGACCCGATCCGCGCACTCGGCTGACGCGCCGGCCAGCGCCAAGAGCTCCGGTTCCGGGTCACCCGGTCGGGAGCGAGTTCCCCCCGTTGCAGGTCCCGCCAATCACGCCTCGGGAAGCCAGTTGGCGTGGAAACCAAGGGGAACACGGCGCCGCATCTGGACCCGGGCGACGGGCTCCGCACCGAGATCGCGCGTCCGAGCACGACGAGCTCACTGTGGCCGGTGGCTTCGTCGGTCACGAAGCTGAGCAGCCAACCGTCGTCCTCGGCCGTTCCGTCGGGATCCGGCGCGAAGACATGCTCGCCGGACGTCGACGTGTCGTTGTAGAAGTGCGACTGGGAGCCCCCGGTTTCGAGGTCGTACTTGACGACGCCGTGGAACGAGAAGTCGAACTCCGAGCTGCGCTGCGGGCAGATGTAGCCGAACCGGTGCTGCTTCGTGGCGAACTCGTCGTTGATCCTCGGGAACTCCCCCGCGCGGTCGTCGGTCTGCTCCTCGGTGACGGTGCCCGCCGCCAGATCGATCGTCCAGTGCCATGGCATCGGATCCGCCACGGGCGTCGGATCCTGGAACTCGAATCCGCCCGGCATCCTCGTCATTCGTGGTCCGAAGATCTCGATCCGGTTCCCGGTGTCCCACGCATTGAAGAAGTGCACGGCGTAGCAGTTGTCGATGTCGAACCAGCGCACGCCGCCACCGCGACCCGTACGCGGCATGACGCCGATACGGGTTCCGTTCTCGGGTTGCCAGAGAACCGCAGGGCCGCCGGCGATCAGCGATTGGACGTCGAAGACCGCCGGTGAGTCGAAGAAGATCGCGTGGTTCGCCGTGACGGTGAAGTCGTGAATCATCACCGGCGCGGGAAGGTCGATGTCGACGCTCTGCACCAGCGCGCCACCGGCGTCGACGACGTGGTACCGGAGATACGGCGGGAGCCCGCTGTAGCCGAAGAACAACATCTCGCCTGTGTCCGTGTCGATCTTCGGGTGTGCGGTCATCCCGCCGACCAGCTTGCCGTCGAAGTCGTATTCGCCGATCGTGTCGAGCTCCCGGGTCATCTCGGTCGGCTTGCTCACCTCGAGCAGCGCGAGGTGGCGACCGGCGTGTCGGACGAAATGTGTGTTGGCGGTGTTCTTGAGGCCTCCGGCTTCTTCGACGACGCCGTCCTCGGGACTCTTGAACTCACCCAGACCGCCGTAGCAGGACCGCCCGCGCTTGCGCTCCGCCAGAAGGCCCTTCGACTCGACCCAGCGGTTCCGGTAACGGGCCCGACCGTTGTCGAAGTACACGGCGTGCACCATCCCGTCGCCGTCGAAGGGGTGGTATCCACCGGTCGGAGCGAACTGCGGGTTCGGCCCGTTGCGAGTGAACATCCCGTGCAGGCCCTCGGGGATCTCACCCACGACCTCGAGGTCGTCGTCGTCACGCTCGTCGGTGACCGGCGCCAACAGACCCTGGAGGAACGGGCTCACGGAAGTTTCGGCCGTCGTCATGAACTGGTAGGTTAGTCGAGTTAAGTGAAGGTGGTCTGGTGAGGTACTGGACGACGCGGGAGATGCACGATGCAGACTGCAGTCGAGGTGCGTACAGGGTCGTCGAATACAGGGTCGCCGGCAGAGATGCCGGAGCTCGCGAAGCCCGTCGCGCACCGACCGACTGGCGGTCTTTCCTACAACTACGGCCTCCAGGCGATCATCGACATGGCGATGTCGCAACGCATGATTGCGGAACGGGGCGGGCCGATGGTGCAGTTCACCCTCGTCCCCATGATTCGCATCGCGGCCGACGACCCCGCTGAGGTCGACCGCGCGTATCTTGACATCTGCTCGCGGCGCGAGAAGATCCGACTCTGGGACTCACCGCGTGAACGCTGGCGCAAGAACTACGGGAACTTCGTCCGTGAGATGGAGTGGGCGCTCCTCGAACTGCGCAAGTACTTCACCCAGGAGCAGTACGAAGAGATCGTCGTCGGCACGGGTGCCGCGCTCGCGCGTCAGGGCTCCCAGAAGGAGATCGACTTCCTCAACAAGCAGGCACAGAAGGCGGAAGCGGAACGGCAACGCAACCCAGGAAAGCAACAGAAGAACACCCGCCTGCGCGAGCTGCTGCTCAAGATCTTCGATCCCGGACGATTCTCCGCCTTCCTCGTCGGTGAATCCGAGATCACCGAGATGGACCCGGATGCGGGAACGGCTGTGATGGAGGTTCCCAACTGCGCCTGGCACACCTGTGGGGATCCTGATTCGCTGCCGAACCCCGACGCGCTGCCCGAACAGGGATGCCTCTTGATCTGCAAGGGGGTCTTCGAGCGTGTCTTCGACGGCTCCGAAGGGATCAAGATGGAATTCGATCCGCACCTCCCGGAGACGTCCTGCACGATCCGCATCCGCTCCTAGACGCGGCGCTCGGGACGCTATTCCCCCAGGAATCGTCGCTCGACGCGGTCGAGTGCCTTCGCAGTCATCCCCGGCATGATGCGCTTCGAGTAGTACGTCATCCACGCCACCGGCGTCACCGGAACGACGGCACGGTTCTTCGCCACGGCTCGGAAGACAGCCTTGGCCACTCGCTCGGCGCTCACACCCTTCTTCTTGTTCTCGGCGCGAATGCGGTCGCCGTACGTGCCCGCGAACCGACCCCGCTCGGGCATCTCACTGACGATGGCCGTACGGATCGGACCCGGGCAGACGACACTCACGCCGATGTGACGACGAGCGAGTTCCGCACGAAGACTCTCGGAGTAGCCGACGACCCCGAACTTGGCCGTCGAGTACGCGGCGAAGCCTTCCATCGCCGCGTACCCGTCCATCGAGGCGATGTTGACGACATGGCCGCCCTCGTCGCGGTCACGCATCGTGGGGCAGAACGCGCTGCAGCCGTTGATGACACCCATGAGGTCGATACCGAGGACCCACTCCCAGTCTTCGGGTGTCGTTTCGAGGGCACTGGCGGCGAGCGTCACTCCCGCGTTGTTGACCAGAATGTCGAGAGCATCGACCCGATCGTGGACGGCCTTCGCAAACCGGTTCACCGATGCCGCGTCCGACACGTCGGCTTCCCCGGCGATCACGTCGACACCGTGCTCTCGTAGCGCCTGTTCGGCCGTCGCCAGTCGCGCCGGGTCGATGTCGCAGATCGCCAGGTTGGCTCCCCGACGGGCCGCGGTGGTGCGAAATCGCCGCACCGATGCCACTGCCCGCCCCCGTGACGCCGACCCAGCGGCCGACGAGCTCGTGCTCCTGCATTCCGGGCTCCGTCCGACGCTTGCGTGACTTAGTATCGCTAACCTACTGTACGTCGGCAGCTCCGGGCCACGCCGTGGAGTCGGAGCACACCGCAGGGGCAAGAGGAACAGCGAGGGGACGAGGACATGACAACCGAGACCACCCGCACGGACCCCACCTCCGGGCCCTTCACCGTCGACACGGCGCGAGACATGTTCTCGTTCCGCGGCAAGTCGCCGACCGGGGAGGGCGTGGACGTGTCGATCGTGCGCGCCCACTACCACCCCGAGGTGCGTTTCCGGGACGCGATCCAAGAGGTCCACGGCCGGGACGCGGTGATCGAGATGCTGCTGCGCTTCCCGCAGCGCTGTAAGGAATTGCGGTGCACGGTCCACGAGGCCATGCAGCAGGGCAACGTGATCATCGTCGAATGGACCACTGAGATGGTGATCCGCGATCGAATCCCCACCCTCGCCAACGAGGGAATCACGCGGCTTCGCCTCGACGACGACGGCCTCGTCGTCGACCACCGCGACTACTTCGACCTCTGGGGCGACATGATCGACGCCTTCCCGGGGGTCTCCAAGGTGTACCGCAAGCTCGTCAGCCACATGGAGTGATCGAGTCGTGCCACACGCCTTTGTAACCGGAGCGTCGGGATTCGTCGGCTCCGAGGTCGCGATCCAACTCTGCGACGCGGGATGGAGAGTCACCGCCTCCCCGCCGAGCCACCTCGAACACCGACGCCCTCGCCGACTACGACGTCGAGTGGGTGGAGACCGACATCCACGATGCCCCACGGGTCACCAAAGACATGCCCGACGCACTCGACTGTGTCTTCCATGTCGCAGGGAACAGCACGTTCTGGCCCCGGGAGTTCGAAACGCAGTACCGCGACAACGTCCTCGGCACACGTTCACTGGTGGCCGCCGCGCTCGAGACCGGCGCGCGACGCTTCGTCTACACCTCGAGCGGCGCGGCATACGGCCACCAGGACGAGCCCCTCCACGAAGGCCTGACCTCCAAGGCACTGATCTCGCCCGTCAACTACGACCGCACGAAGTGGCTGGCCGAGAACGAGGTGCTCGCCGGAGTCGAGCAGGGCCTCGACGCCGTCATCCTCAACCCGGCGGCCGTCCTCGGGCCGCGCGATCCGAACTTCACGATCCTGTTCAAGGCGATCGCCGAGGGCAAGCTCCCGGCGGTCATGCCCGCCCACACCTCGTACTGCCACATCCGCGAGGTCGGCCGTGCTCACCTCCTCGCCTACGAGAAGGGCCGAACCGGAGAGAACTACCTGCTCGGCGGACCCAACGCTTCGCAGCTCGAGCTGGCCCGGGTGATCGCGGAGGTCGCGGGCTCGAAGCCTCCCAAGTACGAGATCCCGGGTCCGGTGTTCTACGCCGTGGGAGCCGCGCTCGAGCTCGTCGCCGCGATCACCCATCGCCCGCCCAAGCTCACGCCACGTTCGTCAAGGCCTTCCGCCACTGCTGGTACACCTGCTCCGACAAGGCGATCAACGAGCTCGGGTACGACCCACCGTCGATGCGGGAGATCGCCGAGGACACCCTCGAGTGGATGCGTGCCGAGCAGATGTTGCCGGCCGTCTGACCAGGATTCGGGAAAACAGCGAGGAGCAGGACATGGGAGACCGATTCGACCTGCCGAAAGGCCTCACGGCCGCGGACGAAGGGCGCCATGCGCCACCCGCGGGCGCAACCGGCATCTTCGGCGACACGCTCTGGGTGAGCATGGTCGACCCCGAGGCCAACGTCTTCGGTGTGCTCCACTGGCACCTGACGAACCAGGGCTTCGGCCGCCACGAGTGCTACTTCGTGATCGACGGCGTGCAGCAGTCCTACGCTCTTCGCGCGCCGCTCGATCCCGAGCCTGACGCCGGGCCCTGGACCGATGGCACGCTCACCTACGAGGTCGTCGACCCGTTCGAGCACATCCGCATCACCATGGACGGCCCGCGGTACGGGTTCGAGCTCGACTTCACAGCGCGCTTCGCTGCGTTCGACTACCACGACTCGGTGCGCGGCGACCCGCTGGCGGTTGCTTTCCCGTTCCACGCCGGCCACTACGAACAGGCCATGAACTGCACCGGTACCTTCGAGATCCGGGGCGGGCCGGCCAAGGGTGAGCGCCGCGAGATCAACTGCTGGTCACACCGGGATCACACCTGGTCCGACCGCTTCGCAGAGGAGCCGGAGTGGCAGCTCGGCGACGGGAACCTCCCCGGGCACTTCTGGCCGTCGATCCAGCTCCCCGACCGCCACATCAACGTCTTCGGCTTCTACTTCCAGGCCGAGATGGGTGCCGCGAACGAGGAGGCGAGCATCGGTGGCTTCGAGTCGACGGAGAAGGGCAGCCGCCCGATCCTGAACGCTGCCGCCGAGATCCTCGACACCCCCGAGGACAACGTGCGCGACGCACAGGCTTTCCGGTACGAGATCACACTGCCCGACGGCGAGATCATCCACGTGCGCTCGACCAGGAAGCACGGCCAGATCAAGCTGTGGCTCCGGGGCGAGAACGAGCTCGAGAACCGGATGGACTGCTACGAAGCGTTCGTCGACTGGGAGGTCGAAGAAACCGGAGAGACCGGCACCGGTGTCGCCGAGTACAGCGTCTTCCCGCCCCTGCCGCAGTGGCTGGTCTGAGGATCGAAGGAGCAACCATGGAACGATTCAACGACCAGGTCGCCTGGGTGACCGGTGGCGCATCGGGAATCGGACGCGCCACCGCGATCCGGTTCGCGCAGGAGGGCGCCAAGGTCGCGATCAGCGATCTCGACAAGGACGGTTCCGATGCCACCGTCGCGCTGATCGAAGAAGCGGGAGGAACCGCGCTGAGCGCCCCTGCGACGTGAGAAGCCTCGCCGACTGCACGAACGCGGTAGCCACGATCGAGGAGCAATGGGGGCGTCTCGACCACGTCTTCGCCAACGCCGGTGTCGTCGGCGCCGGTGGCGTCGAGCACGTGAGCGAGGAGGACTTCATCTCCGTCATCGACGTCAACCTCAACGGAGTCTTCCGTACCGTAAAGGCCGCGCTGCCGGTGCTCCGGCGCTCCGGCGGTGGGTCGATCGTCATCACCTCGAGCATCGAAGGACTCGTCGGCAGCGCGATGATCCCTGCCTACAGCACCGCGAAGACCGCACTGGTGGGGCTGTGCCGGTCGCTCGCCGATGAGGCCGCGCCCGACATCCGGGTGAACTGCGTCCACCCGGGTTACGTCGAGTCCCCGATGACCGAACCGGTCGCCGAGATGGCACCTGAGTTCAAGCAGGAGTGGGCCGACAAGGCGCCGCTCGGACGGGTGGGTGCGGTCGACGACGTGGTCGGCGTGGTCCTCTTCCTCAGCAGTGACGACGCCCGGTTCGTCACCGGGGAAGGGATCAGCGTCGACGGCGGAGTCATGGCGGTCCGCTGACCATGGACGACCTCGGGCAGTTTCGAGACCGAATCGAGATCGCCGATGTCCTTCTCCGGTACGGCAGCAGCCTCGACGAACGCGACTGGGATCGCCTCGAGACGTGCTTCATCCCCGAGGCCACCGGCATCCTGGCCGGTGGGCCGCGACTCGCCGGCTACGAGTCGATCGTCGAGGCCATACGTGTCGCCCTCGAGCCGTACGAGTCGACCCACCACGTCATCACCAACGCCGAGGCCGAGCTCGACGGCGACAGCGCTCGTCTGCGCGCGAACCTGATCGCCACGCACATCCTCGAACAGGGCCGCTTCGTCGTCGGTGGCGTCTACCGGGAGGAGCTGGTCCGCACCTCCGACGGGTGGCGGATCTCGCACCACCAGCTCGACGCCCTCTGGTTCGAGGGACCCTGAGCGCGCTCCCCGATCGCCCGGCCCGGTCGTTCGGTTACGTGACCATCTGATCCGACCACTTGGGGCCGACGCTCTCGCCCCCGTCGACGGTGATCGCCTGTCCGGTGACGAACTCGCCGTCGTCACTCACGAGCCAGGCGGCCGTCGCAGCGACGTCGGCGGGCCTGCCCGCCCGAGGGTATGGCCGCACGGCCGCGATGACCTCCGCGATGGCCCCCGCCTCCTCAGGACCCACACCCACCGCCCCGAGAACGAGCGGCGTGACGATCCCGCCCGGACAGATCGCGTTCACACGGATCCGGTGCTCCCCGAGCTCGAGAGCGACACGCTGCGTGAGGTGAACGACGCCCGCCTTCGCCGTTCCGTAGACGTGCGGGCCATTGCCGGGTGCGTGGGCCGCGATGCTCGCGGTGTTGATGATCGAGCCGCCTTCACCCTGGTCAACGAGTATCCGTCCGGCGTGACGCATGCCGAGGAAGGTGCTCCGCAACAGCAGGTTGATCGTCGCGTCCCACTCGTCCACCGTGATGTCGAGAATCGAACCGCGCGCGCCGATTGCGCCGGCGTTGTTGATCATGATGTCGAGACGGCCGAAATCCTTCGCCGCGCCCTGCACGAGAGCGGCGACCTCGTCGTCACTCGTCACGTCGCAGTGTCGATACAGCGCGTCCTCATCGAGGGAGTCGGCGACGGCTTCACCCTCGTCGTCGGAGATGTCGCCGATGACCACCCGGGCGCCGTCGGCGACGAGTCGACGGGCGATGCCCTCACCGATGCCGCTCGCGCCACCGGTGACCACCGCGATCTTTCCTTCGAGCTTTCCTCCGAGCTTGCTCACGCGCTCTCCTTCTGTTCGGAGCCTGTCACTTCGCCTGTCACTTCGAATGCCATGTCACGTCGATGTCAGCGTTCGTCGACGAAGGGGCCGGCTCCCCGGTCGAGGGCCCGGAGCAACCGATCGCGCAGGACGTGCTTCGTGACCTTGCCGCTACCGGTCATCGGGACCGCGTCGGGGGTCAGGACGAGGACCGCCTTCGGACGTTTGTACCCGGGCAGCTCTGCTCGGCAGAACTCGGTCACCGTGGTTTCGTCGAGCGAGGCGCCGGGCTCGGGAACGAGTGTTGCACCGACGAGCTCGCCTTTGTCGTCGTCGGCGAGGCCGAACACGTAGGCGGCGTCGACACCGGGGATTCGCACGAGGCTCGCCTCGACCTCAGCCGGGCTGACGTTGATGCCGCCGGTCTTGATCACGTCCTTGCGTCGCTGTTCGAAGTGCACACGGCCGTCGGCGTCGACGCGCCCGAGATCGCCCGTGGCGAAGAAGCCTTCGGCATCGAAGACCGTCGTCGGGTCGACCTTGTCATAGCCGCGCATGACGCTCGGGCCCTTGACGTGGAACTCACCCGTCTCACCGACAGGTAGCCGCGCGCCCGTTTCGGGGTCTCGGACCTCGATCTCGTTGCCGGGCAGGAGATGGCCCTGGGTGTTCATACGGATGTCGAGCGGTTCGTCGGCCCGGGTGCAGGAGAACGCGGTGGCGGTCTCGGTCATCCCGTACATGTTGACGCCGCCGAGACCGTCGGGCGGGGGCGTCTCGCACAGCACGTCATAGGGGCCGGTGCCCTTGTGAAGACCGCTGTGATCGCGGGTGTTCCAGTCGGGATGTTCCAGCAGCTGGTTCAGCTGGTGTAGCCACAGATGCCAGGTCGTGGCCCGTTCGCGCTCGATCAGCTCGAGCGCGAGGCCCGCATCGAAGCTGGGTTGCAGGATCAGGGCGGCGCCGTGGGAGAGCGTGCCCACCATGACGTTGATGCAACCGGCGGAGAAGAAGAGCGGGAAGTAGAACCAGACCACGTCCTCAGGGCATAGGCCCTGGTAGTCGCCGATCAGAGAACCGTTGCCGGCGATGGCGCCGTGGGTGTGCAACACACCCTTCGGCCGGGCGGTCGTCCCCGACGTCGCGAGCAGGTAGCACTCATCCTCGGGACCGGTCGCGGCCTGGAGGGCGCGCACCTTCGATTCGGACACGTCGTCACCCGACGCGAGGAAGTCATCCCAATCTCGACACCCCGCGGGAAGCTCGTCTGCACCGCGGACGACGACGCTGTGCAGCGCGGGCAGCTCCCGGCAAAACAACCGCCCGAGCTGGGGCTGCGCGATCTCGGGGACGATCTCCGCGAGCATGCTCGAGTAGTCGTTGTCGAGAAACCCCGCCGACATGAAGAGATGCTCGACATCTTCGTGAGCGAGCTGGTACGCGAGGTCGTCGCGGTGGACGAAGGTACTGATCGGCACGAGGAGCGCGCCGATGCTCGTCGCCCCGAATGCGAATGCCACCCAGTGCGGATCGTTCTCCATGAGCAGCGCGACGCGGCTCCCCTTTCCTGCACCGCCGGCCACGAGCGCCCGCGCGTAGCGGTTGGCGAGCTCGGCGAGGTCGCGGTAGCTGTACTGCGCGTCGAGCGTGATGAGCGCGCGGCGTTCGCCGTACGCCTCGACGCTGCGATGCAGGAGGTCGGACAGCGAGGTCGGCTGATCGTCCGGGATGTCGCGCTCGACCGTGGGCTCAGACAAGAACACCCTCGCCTTGAAGTCTCACGATCTCGTCGGGATCGAGACCCAACAGCTCGCCGCAGACGTAGTCGTTGTGCTCGCCGAGCCGAGGTGTCGGACGAGTGAGCTCGGGCGGTGTCCCGGTGAGCAACCACGGCGTGGCGTAGATCGTGCAAGGGTCGAAGCCCTCGAAGTCGTGCCACAGGGTGAAGCCGCGGCCCTTCCAGTGAGCGTGCTCGTTGCGTTCCTCGAGCTCGAGCGCGGGCGCCGCGGGCACGCCCGCCATGAGAAGCCGGTCGACCGCCTCATCGCGCTCGAGCGTTGCCGCCCATCCCGAGATCGCCTCGTCGATCTCGGCCGAGCGCTCCCGGCGACCCTCCGGAGTCGCCAGCGCCTCGTCGGTGGCCCACTCGCTTCGACCGATGACCTCGACCAGCCGTTCCCACTCGTGGTCGTCACGTACGGCGAGCGCGAGCCAGCGGTCTTCGCCGGCGGTGGCGTAGAGCCCGTGCGGGCAGTACCAGGCATGCGAGTTTCCCTGCGCGCCGGCCACGCGACCGGTGAGCTGGAACTCGAGCAGAGGTTGGCCCATCGTCGCGGCCGCGCAGTCGATCTGGCTGACGTCGACGAACTGACCCTCACCCGTGCGCTCGCGGTGCTCGAGCGCCGCGAGTGCGCCGATCGCAGCCTGGACCGACATCGAGGTGTCACCGAGGCCGAACGGGAGCAGGCCGGTGCTGACTCCCGCTTCGGGATAGCCGACCATGAGCTCGAGACCCGAGTAACCGGTCGCGATCGACGCAAACCCTCGCATACCGCTCAAGGGCCCCTCCTGGCCGGCCATGCTCATCGAGACCACGATCAGCTCCGGATTCGCCTCCCGCAACTCGTCGTAACCGAGCCCGTTCTTGGCCATCTTGCCGGCCGCGAAGTTGTCCATGACGATGTCGGCGGTCTTCGCCAGCTCACGGGCGAGGCGGGCACCTTCGGGAACGGCGACGTTGATCGTCGTCGACATCTTCGAGCGGTTGTTGTGACAGAAGAAGTGCGACGTGTAGTCGAGGAATCGCATCAAGTCCTGACGCTTCGAGGTCTCGACACGGATCACCTCTGCGCCCATGTCTGCGAGCAATTGTCCGGCCATCGGCCCCGCCCAGTTCCAGCCGAAATCGAGCACGCGGATGCCCTCGAGCGCCCCCACCGGGCGCTCCCCCGCGGTCAGGGCGACCGGCTCCGGCACGTCACCGGTCATCGGATCGGCGGCGAGCGCAGGGCCACGCCCGTCGATCGCTGTCGGTGACTCGGAGAGTTTGTAGCCCGGCTTGGGAATGCGGACGTCCGAATCACCGACGGTGATGGAGGCCCAGAGCTCCCGGAACGCGAACTGTTCGCTCGCCAGCACCTCTTCGACGGTCTGCGCGACGCCCATGACGATGCTCTCGGCGGCCGCCATCTCGAGCAGTTCGGCCCGCGAGTAGCACATCAACCACTCCTGGAAGTGGTGGTGGGCCGGCTCGGAGTCCACGAGGCCCAGGTAGATCGAGTTCCGCGCCTCGTCCTTGGCCCACTTCGGGTTGTCCATGAGGTCGAGGAAGGCCTCCCACTGCTTGGGTGTCGTCGATGCGATGCACACGAACCCGTCGGCGCACGTGAAGAACCCCGAGGGATAGGGCGCGCCGCCGAGCAGGGTCCCGTGCCGGGCCCACTTGTTGTCGTTCTTGGCGGTGACGTTGTGCATGCCCCCGACGAGGTAACCCATGACCTGGGCCGCGGCGACGTCGATCCCCTGCCCGCGCCCCGAACTGCGGCGCTCGCGCACCGCGCACAGCGCGGCGGCAGCACCGTGGAAGGCGGCCTGATAGTCGGCCTGCTCCCAGGGAATGCGCAGTGGGCGTTGATCCTCCGAGCCCAACCCGAGAACCAGTGAGCTCGCGGCCTGGGCGGTGAGGTCTGTGCCGGGCCTGTCGGCCCATTCGCCACTCCGGCCGTAGGGCGAGAGAGACACGGCGATCAGGTGTGGGTGGCGGGTCTCGAGGGCAGTGAAGTCGAGACCGAAGCGGTCGCGATCGCCGGGTTCGAGGTTCTCGACGAGCACGTCAGAACCCGCGAGCAGGCGGTGGAACCAGTCGAGCCCGGCGTCGGTGTCGAGATCACACGTCGCACCCCGCTTGCCCGCGTTCACGAAGTGGAAGAGGCCACTCTCCTCGGGATCGGCCGTGTCACCTGGGAACGGACCGACGCGACGCGACGAATCACCGGTCGGCGGCTCCACCTTGAGGACGTCGGCGCCGAGGTCGGCGAACAGGCGTGCGCAGAACGGGGCCGAAACCTGGCTGCCGAGCTCCACGACCCGAAGCCCGTCGAGTGCGCTCGCCATCACGTGTCCTCTCCGGCGTCGACGGCGTCGGAACCCGTCCAGACCTCATTGGCGGCTTCCCGCGAGGGAAGCTCGACGACCGCGGTGCCCTCCGACGTTCGATCGCCACGCGGGTGCGACATCGTCCAGATGTCGAGGTCCACGAGGTGCCGGTCGCCCTCGACCCGTTTTCCGGCCACGGTCGCGAACAGACGTACCGCATCCCCTTGCCAGTGGAACCCCTTGAACGCGAGACGCATGTTGCGGAGCATCCCGTGGTCACCGAACCACGACATCAACAGCTGGGTGAACCAGTTCAGGCGCTCGAATCCGGCCTCGTACGCGCCGGGCATCCCGAGATACTTCTGACAGCGTTCGTTGGTCCAGTGGATCGCCACCGGTGGTTCGGGAACGTTCTCCTCGTTCTTGATGGGGAGCCGGGGAGCGTTCTCCCAGAGCTGCATCGCCAGCTCGTGGCCCACGAACCAGCCGCCGGCCCCGAACGCCATCTCGAACGCGATCTTGCTCGTGAGCGTGATCGGTCCCTTGATGATGTGCGGCACCTCGAACCCGACCTCGACGTCCTCGTGGTAGAGCGGTTCGTCGCCGCGCCGGTTGGCGAGGTTCTGCGTCTTGTATTCGGCCCACACCGCCTCGAGCTCGTCGTCGGTCCATTCGTGGCGTTTGACGTCGGAATACTTCCCCGACGACTTCGCCTTCTTGCGGGAGAAGCGATGCCAGGAGGTGCGGTAGGAACCGATGAAGCTGCCCTCCATCGTGTACGCCTCGGTCTCGTAGCGCTGGATGGCGGCGTCACCGCCCGCGAAGTCGCTCTCGGTGATCTCGGCGTCGGTGAGATAGGTACGCGATCCGATCTTTTCCCCGGCAAAGAGCGGCCGCTCCCACTCGTACTCGACACCCCGCCAGATCGTGTGGCAGCCGGGGAAGCCGTCGGTGGCGCCGTTGACGGTTTCGGTCCAGCAGAGCGTGGCCGGCGGAGCCAGCATGGCGCCCCAGATCGACTTCCTCGCGTAGGTCTCGTCGATGTAGAGCGGGTTGAGGTCGGCGATCCCACGGGCGATTCGGCCGTTCGTCTCCTTGGTCACGGCGAAGTTGGCGAATTGCGGTCGCCACTCCTCGACCTTCGCCTTCTCCTCTTCACTCAGGTTGAGACGGAACATCGTGCCGCGCTCCTCGCGCGAGACGCCCTTGCGCTCGAGGAGGCGCTCGAGGCTGGCCTGGGTGATCTCTCCCCAGATCTCTCCTTCATGAAGCGGCATCAGCCTGCCTTTCCTTGACGATCTCGATCAGTTGTCGTTCAACGCGAAGAACCGGACCGCGTTGTCGTGGAGGACGGCCCGTTTGGTCTCCTCGGCGATCTCCAGTTCCAGGAACTCGGCTTTACAGCGCTCGAGACCGAGCCCATTGGTGCCGAACAGCACCTTGTGGCGGCCCCGCGACGAGTCCATGAAGCGCACCAGTCGATCGTCGAGGCTGTGTGGGTAGTAGGCCGATATGTCGCCGAAGACGTTCGGGTGGCGCCAGAGCATCGAGCACCATTCGTCGACCCACGGCCAACCCGTGTGCGAGAGGTTGATGCGCAGGTCGGGGAACTCGATGGCGACGTCGTCGGCGAGCATCGGTCGGCCGCAGTCTGAGGGCAGTACCTCGGCCGACTGGCCGACCTGGAATCCGACCGGGATGTCGAGCTCGACGCACTTGGCATAGAGCGGATAGAAGCGGCGGTCGTTGGGAGCGAGGCCGTACGACAGCGGATGGAACCAGACATAGCGAAAGCCGAGCTCTTTCACCGAGTGCTCGACCTCGGCACAGCTCTCGGTGACGCGGAACGGGTCGTAGCTCGCGGTGCCGATGATGCGTCCACCCGACTCGGCGACGGCTTCACCAACCGGTTCGATCGGGTAGTTCATGATGAAGTCGCGGTGGTAGTAGTACGACCACATCTTCGTGGCACAGACCGAGATGTGCGTGTAGCCGAGCTCGTCCATGTCGGCGAGGCACTCCTCGGTGGTCGCGTGGCCGGCGAGCATGCCTGCCCCACCCGCGCGCTTCTTCTTGGGCGATTCCTCCTCACCGGCGGGTGGAGGCGGCTTGGACAACGCCTTGAAGGTCGTGTCCAACATGATCTGGAACTCACGGAACTCGAACGGGTTCCCGGCCAGCGAGCTGCGCACCTCGAGCAGGTGGTTCATGACGTCGATCGTCGGATAATCGGTCAGTTCCATGTCACTCAGACCTCCAGTCCCACCCGAGCACCGTGTTGCGTGGCCTCGGCGAGCCGGCGCGGCACCCAGGCCGACCCGACGAGGAAGAGACGGTCGACCGAGCCGACGTCCCGAAGTTGCCGGTAGAGCAGGTCGTCGGGCACGGAACCGTAGACGAGCACGACCGTATCGAACCCGTTGACGCTGCATGACTCGCCGGTGAAGGCCGACGTGAACGCCAGCGCCGAGCCGTCGATCTCGGCGAGGCGCATCCCCGTGTGGATCGGGATTCCTTGTCCGGCGAGACGACGCATGACCGGCCCGATCGAGTAGCGGTCGATCTGGTTGCCGAGTGCGGTCCACTTGTGGAAGATCTCGACGTGCTTGCCGTTGGTGGCGAGGAAGTCGGCAATGTTCGGAGTCTCGAAGTGATCCTCCTGGGACACCACGGCGACCCGTTCGCCTACGTCGGCGCGCCCGTCGAGAACGTCCCAGCCCTGGACGACGTGCGGAGCGTCGATGCCCGGCGTGTCGGGAAGACGCGGAACGGATCCGGTCGCACACGCGACCACATCGGGTTCGAGAGCGAGGATGTCGGCGAGTGACACCTCGACACCGACTCGTACGTCGACGTCGAGGAGCTTCATCTGGTTCTCCTCGTAGTAGATGAAGTCTTCGAAGGCGTCGCGTCCCGGGGCGCGGGACGCGAGACGGACCTGCCCACCGAGCTCTGCTTTGCGCTCCAGCACCACGACCTCGTGCCCGCGCTCCGCGGCCACTCGGGCGACTTCGAGCCCGGCCGCTCCTCCACCGACCACGACGACCCGCCTCGGTTCCGTCGCGGGCCGATAGAGCATCTTCCACTCGATCTCCCGGCCGATGACCGGGTTGATGGAGCACACGGGCTTGTGGAACATCGACGGAGTCGTGTTGTCGATCGACTCCGCGATGCAGCGGTTGCAGGCAATGCAGCGGCGAATCTCGGCGAGGCGCCCTTCGCGGGCCTTGTTGGCGAACTCGGGGTCGGCGATCCCGGCCCGCGTCATCCCGACGAGGTCGCAGACGCCCGCGGCGAGCAGATCCTCCGCTACGACCGGGTCGTTGACCCGCCCGGAGAAAAGGACGGGCACCGGGGCGACGTCGGTACGAATCGCGCGCCCGACCTCCCGGTGCTCGGCGTGCTCGTAGTACGAGGGCTGCACGTAGGGTGCGCCCCACGAGTGACCCACGTCGGCGTTGACGAAGTCGATCGTCTCGCTCTCTGCGATGCAGGTCAGCATCTCCCTCATCTCGAGGAGGCCGTACCCGCCCTCACGCTCTTCTCGAGCGCAGATGCGAATCCCGAGCGCGGCTGAGTTCCCGATCCGCTCACGCACGCGCGTGAGGATCTCGGTGACGAACCGGGTGCGGCTCCGAGCGTCGCCGCCCCAGCGGTCGGTGCGCCTGTTGAGCGCGGGTGAGAGGAACGTCTGGGGCAGCGTCTCGTGTGCGCAGTGGATCTCGATCCCGTCGGCATCGGCCGCGACGAGCTGCGCGGCCGCGTCCGCGTAGGTGTTCACGATGAACTCGATCCGGGACTCGTCGAGCTCGTGCGGGATCCAGTCGTAGGCCTCGACGATCGGCACCGACGAGGCAGCCATCGTGTGGTTCAGATGTGTGAGCTGGAAGACCGCAACCGAGCCCGCATCGTGTACCGCGGACACGAACGTCGTGGTGTTCTCGACGAAGTCGGGCATGAGGTAGAGCGGGAAGCGCGTCGCTCCCGCGCCGGGGAAGAACTCGTCGGCTGCCTCGTCGGGCACCGGCGAGTTGAGCACGATCGTCTCGCCGCCGATCCAGCCCGTGCCGCCCCGAGCCTTGGCCGCGTGATGCTCCGTGAACGCGTCGTCGGAAATGCCGGGCATGGCGCCGGCGCCGATCGAGTTCGTCGTCTCGCAGATCCGGTTCGGAACACGAATGGGACCGACGTCGAGAGGAGCAAAGAGCCGTTCGAAGTTCGCGCTCGGCGCAGTCATCGTCGTTCGTCCTGGTCCGTACGGTCCCGCCCGAGAGCGCGGGCGACTCTGTCGCGGTGGAAGTCGGGATCTCCGAGCGACGCGGCTCCGGCTCGCGCTCGGCGTAGATACAGGTGCACGTCGAGATCCCAGGTGAATCCGATTCCGCCATGGAGGTGCACCGCTGCTTCGGTGGCGCGAACGGCTGTGTCGCTGGCGAACGCCTTGGCCGCCGATACGAGCGCCGAGGCGTCAGCCTGGTCTTCGTCGAGGGCGAGACACGCCGCGTACAGGAGACTGCGGCTGATCTCGACGTCGACGAGGAGGTCGGCGAGACGGTGGCTCACCGCCTGGAAGGAGCCGATCGGGCGGCCGAACTGCGTCCGCTCCTTGGCGTAGGCGGTGGTCATCTCGAGTGCGGTCTCCGCGACACCGAGTAGGTCGGCGGCGCCGAGCACGGTCCAGATGTCGTAGGTCGCGCGAAGCGTCTTCTCGGCACGCTCCGGGCCGCCGACCAGGGCGGTCGCCGGTACGACGACACCGTCGAACGTGACCTCGGCGATCGACTGGGCGTCGAGACGCCGCATCGGGGTGACGGTGACACCCGGCGCATCGGTGGGAACCGTGACGAATCCGAGCGCGGCGGGTGTTCGGGCTGCGACCAGGCAAAGGTCGGCTCCCTCGGTGTCGGGCACGAGGATCTTCGTTCCCGAGAGCACCCAACCGTCGGCGCCCGCGCTTGCCTCCAGCGTGACCGCGTCGGGTCCCCAGGTTCCTCCGGGTTCCTCGATCGCACAGACGACGCGGTGGTCGCCCGCGCACAGCGCGGGGAGAACGGATGTTCGCAGGGCATCGCCGCCACGGTCGATGGCGGTCGCCGCAGCGATGACGGACGAGAGCGTCGCGGGAAGCAGCCCTCGGCCCGACTCTTCGGCGAGCACGGAGGCGGTCAGGACGTCGCTGCCGCTTCCTCCCACGTCTTCGGCCGTCGCTATCCCGATCCAACCGAGCGACCCCATCTCCTTCCAGAGCTCGGCGGGAATGAGCGCGGGTGGATCGTCGAGGGCCCGGCGCATGTGAGCTGCGTCCCATCGTCGGGCGAGGAAGTCGCGAACGGCTTCCCGCAGAACGACCTGTTCCTCACTGAGCTCGAAGTCCATGTCAGTCCTGCACCGAGCGAGGAAGGCCGAGCACACGCTCGGCGATCGTGTTGCGTTGGATTTCGCTCGTGCCGCCGCCGATGCTGTGGCCGAGTGCGTCGAAGTAGGCCGCGTTCCAACGACCCCGCTCGACGACGTGTGGGGACTTCTTCGTGACGGGCGCGAGCGGACCCTCGATCTTCAACGCGAGGTGTGTGATGCGCTGCCGGAGCTGCGCGGCGAACAGTTTCCCCACCGAGGCGGTCGCGCCCGGTGGGCGACCCGCGATCTGGTCGCTGAGCGTGCGGTAGCCGAGGTGGCGCAGACCTTCGACCTCGATCCACAGTTGGGCGAGCTCCCGGCTGATCGCCTGGTCGTCGATCGCCCGGCCGTCACCGAGCGCGATGTTGCTCGCGGTCCGGCGGAGTCGAGCGAGGTTCTGTTCGAGCGCCAGGACGCTCGACAGCCCGCTGCGTTCGTGTTCGAGGGTGGTGCGCGCGATCTGCCAACCACCGTGAAGGTCGCCGACGAGGTTGGCGCGAGGGATGCGGACGTCGCGGAAGAACATCTCGCTGAAATGGATGCCACCGGCCGCGTTGCGCAGCGGGGTGACGGTGAGCCCCGGCGTCTTCATGTCGCAGAGCAGGTAGCTGATGCCTTCGCGCTTCGGCGCGTCGGGATCGCTGCGGACGAGGAGGAAGCACCAGTCAGCGATGGGCGCGAGGCTCGTCCAGACCTTCTGGCCGTTGACGACGAAATCGTCGCCATCGATCTCGGCGCGGGTCGTGAGCGCGGCGAGGTCGCTTCCCGCCTCGGGCTCGCTGAACCCCTGACACCAGAGCTCTTCGGCGGTCAGGATTTTCGGGAGGAAGCGCTCCCGCTGCTGCTCGGTGCCGTGGCGGATCAGGGTCGGCCCCAGGATCGTCAGGCCGATCGTGTTGATCAGGGGCGGTGTGCTCACCGCCGCCAGCTCCTCGGTGACGATCACCTGCTCGGTGAGCGATGCGTCCTGGCCGCCGTACTTCTCGGGCCAGGAGAGTCCGACGTAGCCCGCTTCCCAGAGGGTCCGCTGCCAGTCGCGAGCCATCTGGATCGCGTCCATGATGTTGGCGGCGCCGGCGCCCTTCATCACGCCCGCAGCGTCCTCGAGCCGGCCGGCGTGTTCCTCCAGCCAGGCGTGCAGCCGGGCCCGGAACTCCTCGTCTTCGGGTGAGAAATGCAGGTCCACTCAGGCGACCAGCCTCGTGTGTAGCTGCGATGCCAGGAGACGGATGCACTCGAGGGTCTCGAAATGCTCCCGACCCGGCAGCCAGACCCGGCACGCCAGATGCGTGACTCCCGAGTCGGCCTGGAGGCTCTTGATCCGATCGAGCACATCGAACGGCGTGCCGACGAGGAAACAGCGGTCGAGAAGGGCCTGTTCGTCGAGGTCGCTCATGATGGCCAGATCGGCCTGCTCGTCGATGGCCTCGGCCCGAATGGCCGCCACGTGGTCACGCAACGCGGGAAGCGCCCGCTCGCGAGCCTCATCCCCGTCGGCGGCCAGGAACACTTCGCGTGTCAGCGCGACATCGACCTCGGTACGGTCGCGTCCGGCGGCCTCGAGCGCGTCGCTGTACCAGCCGATCTTGGTGCGGACCTCGTCGTCGGTCTCGAGCGACGAGCAGCGGAAGCCGAGGCCGCGTGTCGCGGCCCACTCGATCGTGTCGCGCTTCCATCCGGTGACCCAGATCGGGGGGTGCGGCCACTGCACGGGCCGCGGGAGCATCGGTAGGTAGTCGGGCTTCGCCTGGCCTCGGCGCCACTGGTCGACGAACGGCGGTGTGTAGGGCTGGCGCCGCCAACCCGGTTGTCCCTCGACCTCGAGAGGGAACTGGTAGTGCTCCCCGACGTACTGGACCGCGCCTTGCGTCCAGAGGGTGCGGACGAGCTCGACGGCTTCGCGAAAGCTTTCCTCTCGGTCGTCCCAGGAGACCCCGGCCGCGTCGAACTCCGCCTTGCGCTCGCCGGGCGACACGCCCAGCACGACTCGGCCCCGCGAGATGATGTCGGCGACAGCAAAGTCTTCGGCGACGTTGGTGGGGTACTCGAGGGTGAGTTGCCGGTTGGCCGCTCCCACGCGAATGGCGCTGGTGCGTGCCGCCGCGGCCGTGACGAGTGATCCGACGGCCGGGCAGCCGCGGGCGCCGTGGTGCTCCTCGAAGAGCACGAAGTCGAGACCGAGACGGTCGGCTTCGTCGATCTGGCCCAGCGCCGACTCGTAGCCGTCGTTGGCGGATTCCGGACCGAGCCCGCACAGCAGTCCGAGCCGCATCAGCGCTCCTGTTCCTGTCGACGCCGACTCTCCGCGCGGAGATGGGGCATGACCTCGTTCGCGAACGTCTCCATCGTGCGGAGAGTTCGCTCATGCTTGAAGTTGGCCCAGATCGTGCGCACGATCAGCAAGTCGAGGTCCATCTCGATCACCGGCTTCATCTGTTCGCGAACCGACTCGGGTGTCCCCACGGCGTTGCGTGGATTGTGGATGAACATGTCCTTGAGCTCGATGGGCAACTCGGTGATCTGCTCACCGTCGGGATTCATGCGTTTGAGGAATCCGAAGCCCAGGAACTGGTCGTTGAAGGCCGGCCAGAAGTCCTCCTCGGCGATCGCGGTGACCTCGTGCTCGCTGGGCATGACGAGAACGTCGCGGAACAGACCCCGCTTCATCGAGGCACGGTCGTGACCGGCTGCGATCGCGGCTTCCTCGTAGAGGTCGAAGATCGAGCCGCCACCTTCCACATCTCCGGTGGTGCAGTAGGCCCAGCCCCGGCGCCCTGATCCCTTGGCCGACCAGTCGGCGAACCCCGCGCAAACCCACAGAGGTGGCGGATTCTGTACGGGGCGCGTTGCCAGCGACACCTTGTCGTAATCGTAGAAGTCGCCGTGGAAGGAGAATGTCCCCTCGGTGAGCGCAAGGCGGACGACCTCCATCGCTTCGAAGAGCCGAGCACCCCAGCGACCTTCGGGAACACCGTGACCCAGGAATTCCTCGGGTCTATAGCCCGCCCCCATCCCGAGCACGAGACGGCCACCGGAGAGGCGGTCGACGACGGCCGCTTCTTCGGCCACCTTGAGCGGGTCGTGCTGCGGGAGAAGCAGCGCTCCGGTGACGAGCTTGATCCGCTCGGTGTGCTGGGAGACGGCAGCGAGCGTCGGAAGCAGCGACGGGCAGTAGCCGTCGTACCAGAACGAGTGCTCGGTGAGCGCTATGCCGTCGAACCCGAGCTCCTCGGCACGCTGCGCGTGCACGATCAGCTCGTCGTAGAGCTCGACGTGGGGACGTCGGTAGGGATGTGGGCTCTGCATCCCGTACGGGCCGACGATGATCTCCATGCTGCTCCAGACTCGTTGGTCGTTACTTGAACTCGGGCATGATCTGGGTCGAGATGATCTCGCGTTGGATCGACGGGATGAAGACCGCCTCGACACCGAGATCGGCGTAGCGCTTCAGCTCCTCGACGGTCTCGCCGACCGTGCCGCAGAACAGGCTGTCGAGGAAGCGGCGGTACATCGGGTGATCCGGAGTCGGGTTGTAGACGTGCTTGCCCTCGTCGTCGACGAGATACCCGTAGCCGAGGATGTGCTCTTCGTAGAACGAGTCGATCATCACCTGACGCATCATCTCGGCCTCGGCCATCGTCTCTCCGAGGAAGATGTCCTTGAACGCGGCAACTTTCAGCTGCTCGTCGGGCCACCCTGCTTCGCGACCGGCCTTGCGGTACTCGTCGACGATCACCTTCACCCGCTCGAACGGCGAGTTCGCGAGCCAGTAGGGCAGGCCCGCCGTTCCGGCTCGGCGGGCCGCAGCCTCCGTCGTACCACCGCAGAGCCACATCGCGACGGGACGCTGAACCGGCGTGGGCCGGAGACTCACGTCGTCGTAGCGGTAGTGGTCGCCGTCGTGGGAGAACGTGTCGTGGGTCGTAGCCAGACGCAGGACCTCCATCGATTCACGGAGGCGGGCGCCGCGCGTGCTCTTGGCGGTGCCGATCCCGTCGAACTCGAGTGGCCGGTAGCCCATGCCGAGGCCGAGCACGACCCGACCGCCGGAGAGAACGTCGAGCGTGGCCGCGTGTTCCGCGGCTTCGAGCGGGTCGTAGAGCGTCTCGAGCATCGCGCCGGTGACCAGGCGGATCGTCGAGGTCTTCGCCGCTGCTGCGCTGAGCGCCTGGAGCGGAAACGGGAGAAAGCCGTCGTAGGTGAAGTGGTGCTCGGGCGCGCCGTAGGCGTCGAAGCCCATCGCCTCCGCGTTGATCGCGTCCTGCACGAAGACGTCGTAGCCGTCTGCGAGCGCGGACGGCATCGTACGCATCTTCGTGACCCCGAATGCGCCGGTCCAGAACTCCATGTGCTCCGTCTCTCCCGTTCTTCCTGACCGTTCCTACGTTCGTCTCACGCTTGTCTCACGCCTGCAACATCGGTTGCACCTCGCTGGCGAACCGGAGCAGGTCACCGTCGGCGGGACTGCTCCGGCGCCATACGAGATGGGCAATCGCGGTCTGTGCCGCGAGGGCCCGGATCTCGTCGATGAGCTCGCTCGACCCACCACCGAACCGGAACTCGTCGCCGCGGCCGTCCATCACGATCCGCCGTTCGAGGACCGGCTCGATCTCGGCGCGAACCCGGCCTTCGGCGTCCGCGATCTCGCGGTAGCGGATGAGGCGCTCGATCGCCTCTGCCGTCGGGGTGTCGGCCACAACGAGCGGAGAGACGCCTCGCGTCGCGGCCCATGCGAGCGTCTCGTCGTCGCCGATCTCTGCGTAGGCGGGCGGACGCGCGTTGTACGGCTTCGGCGTGATGGCCAGGAAATCGGGGGTGACCGGTCCCCAGTCCCACTGTGGGACGTAGGTGCCGCCGGGCTGCGGAGTCGTCACACCTCGGGGAGCGTCGTCGGGAGTGTGCGAGGGAAACCGCACGAAGTCGCCTCGGTACCGGAATTCGTCGACCGCCCAGGCATGGGTGACGAACTCGAGTGTCTCGTGTACCTGCGCCGCCGGCACACCCTGCTCACTCGCGGCGGCGAAGGCCAGGCCGGCCCGGCCGCGCGAGAAGACGTCGAGCACCGCGAGCTCCTCGGCAACCCGTACCGGATTGGCGCGCGTGACCCGACGGGTCGCCCGCAGCTGCACCGTGTTCGTCTGCCGGGCCAGGTTCGTCAGCCAGAGCACCGGCGACGGACAGCTGGTGGCGTCGTCACGGGACTCGGAGACCCAGATGCTGTCGTAGCCGAGACCGTCGGCCGCGACGGCCTCGCCGGCCACGTGTTCCCATGCGGCCCCGGCATCGTCGCCGTCGAGATCCCAGCTGAGGCCCACCCTCATGCCTTCCCCCTCATCGCTTCGCCGTGTGCGCGGACGCGCTCGGCCGCGTCCTCGACGAGTGCGGACTTGGCGATCTTGCCGGTCGGTGTCATCGGGAGCTCGTCCACGACCACGATCGCCTCGGGCGCAAGGTACTTCATGGCCTTCTGCTCCGCGAAGAAGGACCGGAGCTCTTCGACGTCGGCCGTCGCACCGTTCCGGGTGACCACGTACGCGCAGACCCGTTCGCCGAGCCGCTCATCGGGCATTCCCACCACGGCTGCTTCCTCGATGTCGGCGTGTTCGACGAGAAGATCTTCGACGGCCTTCGGATAGATCTTCGTGCCACCCCGATTGATGACTTCCTTGGCCCGGCCCGCGAAATAGAGGTATCCCTCGTCGTCGACGTAGCCGCGGTCGCCGGTCACGAACCACCCGTCGTCGGTGCGGGTCGCGGCGGTGAGCTCGGGCTGCTTGTGGTAGGCGACGAACAGCGTGGGGCCCCGGAACATGATGTCGCCCACCTCGCCCGGCGGTAGCTCCCGCGCGTGGTCGGCGGGATCGGCGATCTTCAGCTCGGCACCGAACAGTGGGCGGCCCACGGACTCCGTCGCCTTGTCTTCGGGGTCCCAAGGCATTGTGCGCGTGTGGATGATGTTCTCGCCCATGCCGTAGGTGTTGGCCGATCGGACACCCCAGACGGCCTCGAGCGTCTCCATGAGCTCGGGCGAGCTCCGCGCACCGCCGACGCTCACGGACTTCACGCTCGAGGTATCGACGCTCTCGAAGTCGGGGTGGTGCAGGATGCCGATCAGGTGGGCGGGTGTTCCCGAGATCGAGGTCGCCCGTTCCTGCTCGATCAGCTCGAGTACGTCGCCGGGGCGGTAGCGGTCGACGAGCACCATCGGGATGCCCGCGAGCGCGCATTGGTACGTGGTGAAGTGACCGAAGCTGTGGGTCATCGGCGAGCAGGTGAGGTTGACGATTTCGGGGTCGAGGTTCGCCAAGGCCTGCGACATGTTCTTGAACGTCGAGATGAGTGTGTTGTGGGTGTGCAGAAAACCCTTGGGGTTGCCTTCGGTACCCGAGGTGAAATTCAGGTAGAAGACGTCGTCGGGGTCGGTCGTCACACCCTCGAGGCGCTCCAGATCGCGTCCGCCCTCGTCGATCAGCGTCTCGAGACCGGCCTCTCCTTCACCACCCGACGTGTCGCCACGGGCGACGATCAGCTTTCGGAGCCGGGGCAGGTCGTCTCGGATGTTGCGGACGGCGTTCGCGTAGCCGTGGCCTTCGAAGCTGTCGGGAACGACCACGAAGTCGGTATCGCAGAATCCCAGCAACGAACGGAGCTCGCGCTCACGGAACACGCAGTGGGTGGGCTGGATCACCGCACCGATTCGCGACAGCGCGATCTGGAGGAGGCAGAACTCGATCCAGTTGGGTAACTGGACGGCGACGATGTCGCCCCGCTCGACGCCAGCCAGAAGGAGGCCGGCGGCGAGGGCGTCGGACTCCGCCTTGTACTCGGCGAACGTCATTCGCCGGTCCCTGGTGGTGACCGCCACCGCGTCCGGCCGTTCGGCGACTGTTTCGTCGAAGAGATCGTGGAGTGTCTGATCGGCCCAGAGACCCGCCGAGACCCACCTCTGGCGGTAGGAATCGTCGAAGCGGGGGAACTCGTGCCCCCTCGGGAGCTCGTGCCCCATCGAGCCGGGTGGTGACGATGACTCAGTGGAGTTCAGTTAGATCACCCTATACCGTTCGAGATCATGCCGAAGCTCGTGGAGATCATCGCCCAGGAGCGGCGGTTGGCGGAACGGCGACGAGAGATCGAGGAGCTGCGCGCCGAGAACGAGAAGCTGCGAGCCAACAACGAGCGCCTGCGGACGGCCATGCGGCGGTGTCTGACCTGCGAGTACCGCCTACACGTGTTGTCCGACGGAGGCCAAGGCTGATCACGCTCCATCAGGCTCCCGCGGCCTCTTCGATGCCGGGGAGGAGCGACCCGTAGAAGGCGGTCACGCTCTCGACGGCTTCTTCCTCGGTCATGTCGCGGGGCGCGGACCAGGTGCAGCTCCACTCGAGCCGACAACTGTCGGCGCCGGTTTCGTGGATGGTCATGGTCGCGAAGTAGTCGTCGACCGGCAACGGATTGTTGACCGGGATCGAGTACGAGATCGTCCTGTTCTCGTCGTCGAGCGCCTCGAGCTTCTCGACGATCGCTGTTGTCTCGTCGAGGTACATGTGGCGGAGCATCCCGGGACCTTCGCCCTCGAACTCATGGTGATGCACAGCAGGTACCCAGCTCAGGTCGCTGAAATCGCCGAGCACCTTCCACAGGGTGTCCGCGGAAACCGTGAAATCGTGTGTGACGTGGACCTTCGCCTCGTCGTGGGGACCGGCCATGCTCTCTCCTCTGTCTCTGCTTGGTACTTGTCTGTCTCTACTTCGTGCTTCGATCTCGACTCTGCGAATCAGACCTGCTCGAGGACGGTGTCGGCGCAGATCACGGCGGAATCCGCCGCGCACTCCAGCCCCGGCAGGGAACGAGAGCTCACCGTGTCGCCGGCGAAGTAACCGAACGCGTCCACGAACGCGGCCGCTCGGGGGCCGCCGGTGTTCGTGGTGTGGCCCCGCTGCTGGAACGAGTACGCCCGCCCTCCGATCGCCTTCGCCCGCTCGAGCGTCAGAACCTTCTGGCCGGCGCCGGCGAGCAACGCGCTGACGCCCAATCCGGCGATCCCGGCTCCGATCACGACGACGTCGTACTCGGCCACTGTGCTCTCCCGCACCTCACGACGACCCAGCTCGATGAGGCGTCCGGCATCATCGTGTGCTCGTGTCCATCCCAACTTAATCCGTTAAGTTAGGCGCGATAAGGTTTCAGTTCAAGCGCCGGAATCGGGGCGGGAACAGCTCAGGACGGCCCGGGATCGCCCGGACGACCGGGGAAGCGTCGAAGGGAAGGGGGGCCGATGGAGGGCGGAGCGTTGCTCGATCCCGAGCGGCTCGAGCAGTACCTCAAGGCCGACGCGTCCCACCTCGGCGTGCACCACGTCCATGCGATCGAGCGTTTCGCCAATGGTCTGTCCTCGCTGAGTTGCAGAGTCGAGGTCGAGACCGACTCGGGCCCGACCACCTGGGTGCTGCGGGCCGAGCCCGATCACGGCGTGATCCCGCCCTACGACATCGTCTGGGAGAGCGAGCTCCTCGCCCGCGTCGGTGAGTCGGGGTTGCCCGTACCGGGCATCGTGCACGTCGAGGCCGACGAGCACGCCCTGGGTCACCGCTTCGCACTCATGACCTTCGTCGACGGTGAGGTGTATCAGAGCCTCGACCACCGCTTGGAGGACGACCCCGCGCTGAAGAAGTCGGTTCAGACCCGGTTCGTCGAGATGCTGGCCCGAATCCACCAGACCGAAGACCACGGCCTCGCCGGCTTCGACGACGGTCCGAGCTCGGCCCGAGCCCTGGTCGCGGTCTGTCGGCAACGTCTCGCCGACACTGAGATCATGCCCAAGCCACTGCTGCGCCACGCCCTCGACGTCCTCGATCGCCTGGCACCCGAATGCGAGCGGCTCGTGCTCATCCACGGCGACTATCGCCTGCCCAATCTGAAGTGGTGGGACGGCGAGATCGTGGGAGTCCTCGACTGGGAGCTCGCCCGGGTCGGCGACCCCGTCAGCGACCTCGCGTTCACCCAGACGGTCGGAGCCGGGCCGTGTGCGGTCGAGAACGAGCTCGCCGACTACTACTGCGAGCTCACCGGCGAGACCATCGACGAACGGCGCGTCGTCTATTACCAGACGCTCGAGCTCGTCAAGGGCTCGATCATCGGCCTGGCCGGGGCGCACGACCTCGCGTCGGGTGGCACGGACCTCCGGTTGCTCTCGGTCGCCGCCATGGGCGCGACCGCCGAGCCCATCGTCTCGATGCTCGAGAGCCAGCTGGAGCTCGCGGAGGAGATGGACACGTGATCTTGCTCGACTCCCAACAGATACTCGCCGCCATCGGGCGTTCCCTCGAGACGCACGTCCTCCCCTCGCTCGACGACGAACTCGCGCAGACACAGGTCCATGCCGCGCTCACCGCGCTCGCCGAAGTGTCTCACCGCCTCGAGCACGGTGACCCGTACGTCGAGGCGAACACGCGGCTCGAAACCGGTCTCCGGAGCCTCGCAACCGAGACCCAAGGCGAGTCACCCGAGCTCGCCGCACAGATCGAAACCGCTCTCACGGCAGCGGCGGGCATCGACGATCCCCGCGAGCGGAACCGCAGCTTGGGCGAAGCTCTCACCGGGTTGCTCGGGCGCGACGATCCGGGAGTCGCACGGGTGCGACAACTGTTGGAGCAGGAGGCCAGCCGGATCGCCGGCGAGGACTCCACATGGATGTGTACCGCGGCGATCGAGTCGCTGCAGTGAGGAGAGGAAGCTGATGGATATTTCACTCGATGGTCGCGTGGCGATCGTCACCGGTGGCGGTACCGGGCTCGGTCGAGGCTTTTCCCGTGCTCTCAGCAAGGCCGGCGCGGCCGTCGCGGTGACGGGTCGCCGGCAAGAGCCGCTCGCCGAATTCGTCGACGAGACGGAAGCCGACGGGCGCGACGCTCTCGCCGTCCCGTGCGACGTGCGTTCGCGCGAGCAGGTCGAAGCGTGTGTACAGGAGGTCGTCGATTGGAAGGGCAGTGTCGACATCCTCGTCAACAACGCCGGGATCTACCCGCCGTCGCCGTTCCTCGACGTCGAGGAGGAGCAGTGGCTCGACATCATGGACACGAACGTCAATGGTCCGTTCCGATTCTCACAGGCCTGCGCCCGTCGGATGACGGAGAAGGGCCGGGGCCGGATCATCAACATCCTCTCGCCCTCGGCCGAGCTCGGCTTCGGATTCGTCAGTGCCTACGGCACCTCGAAAGGAGCGCTGGCGTCCATGACCCGCAACCTGGCGGCCGAGTTGACCCCGTTCGGCGTCACGGTGAACTCGCTGATGCCTGGGCCCTCGGCGACGGACACGTTCCTCGGTCTGTTCACGCAGGTCGGAGTCGACCTCATGGCCAACGGCTTGCCGGTGAAGCGAGCCTGTCGCGACGAGGACATGGCCGGTGCGCTCGTGTACCTCGCATCCGACGCGTCCGAGTATGTCACCGGCGCGACGCTGGCCGTCGACGGCGGCATGACGCACACGTTCCCTACAGGAGGCTGAACATGGCCCTACAGGAGGCTGAACATGGCTCGCTTCGATGATCGAGTCGCGTTGGTCACCGGAGGCGGGTCGGGAATCGGCCGCGCGATCAGCCGGCGCCTCGCCACCGACGGAGCGAAGGTGGCGGTCGCCGACATCACCGGGGACGGTGCCGACGAGACCGTCGCCCTGGTCGAGGAGGCCGGCGGCACCGCGATCTCGGTGCCGTGTGACGTCACCGTGCTCGATGACTGCACCAACGCGGTCGCGACGATCGACCGAGAGTGGGGACGCCTCGACTTCGCGGTCGCGAATGCGGGCATCGTGGGCTTCGGCGGCGTCGACGATGTCGAAGACGAGGACTTCAACGAGGTTCTCGACGTCGACCTGTACGGTGTGTTCCGAACCGCGAAGGCCGCGCTCCCGCTGATCAAGCGGAGCGGCGGTGGCGCTCTCGTCTTCATGTCGAGCGTGGAGGGCCTCGTCGGCAGCAGCTTCCTCCCCGCGTACTGCGCGGCCAAGACCGGGCTGCTCGGATTCTGCCGGTCGTTCGCTCACGAAGCCGGCCCGTACGGCATTCGCGTCAACTGCGTGAACCCCGGATTCACGAAGAGCCCGATGACCGAACCGCTGGGGATGGACGATTACTGGATCGAACGGACGCCGCTCGGGCGTATCGGCCAGACCGAAGACGTCGCCGGCGTCGTCGCGTTCCTCTGTAGCGACGACGCCGACTTCGTGACGGGTCAGTGGCTGGCGGTCGACGGTGGCCTGACCTCCATCCGGTAGGACGAACGCGAGATGAGAAGGAGCTCCACATGAAGATCACCAACTACGACGAAGTGGGCATCTACCCGCTCGACGAAGACGTGCAAGAGGAACTCCTGACATCTCAGAACGAGTGTGCGTTCGTCTGGGGCACGAAGGACCACTGGCCGGTCGGCGTGATGATGAGCTACATCTGGCGTGACGGGAGGTTCTGGCTCACGGCCACCAGCCAGCGCAAACGCATCGCGGCGATCCGCCGCGACCCCCGCGTATCGGTGATCGTCTCGGGCATCGCCACCCCTGTAGGCCCGGCCCGAACCGTCACCGCCAAGGGACGCTGCATCCTCCGTGACGACGACGAGACCAAGGAGTGGTTCTATCCGGCTCTCGCGAAGGTGATCATGGGTGGCGAGGGTCCGCTGGCCGACATGTTCACCGAGATGCTCGACTCAGAGCGTCGCCTGATCTTCGAGGTCGTCCCCGAGAAGTGGATCACCTACGACGCCACGAAGATGATGGAAGACTCGATCGAGAGCTGGACGGCCGCGACCGAAGCGGGCGACGAGCCCGAGAAGCTGGACTAATCAGGCCGAGGTGAGGTCGAGCTCGCGCGGCGTCCGCAGTGCAGGGTCGGCCGGACGGCCGTCCATCGAGACCCGCATCACGCAGTCGAACGCGGGCAGGTTGGGCTCGAAGTGGATCGACATCGGGACCTCGGGGCCCAAGAAGGCCTCGCAGGTCGCCTTGCAGCCGTAGAGGCACGCGTTGGTCTGCGGCTCGGTGTCACTGACGACCTTGTGCATGGCGCAGTCGGGGATGTAGCACTCGATCACGCCGTCCTCGACACCCCGAATCTCGATGTCCCCGACGATCGGCCACATCGTCGCCATCGACCGGGCGTTGATCTCCGTCGCGCGCGAACCGCTCGTCGCCGAACCGATCCCTCCGGGCGAACGCTCATCGAGTCGCTGGAGGAGTCGCTTCATCCAGCCGACCCAGTTCTCCATGCGACCGCCGAGCGTGGAGACGATCAGGTCCTCGAAGTCGGGCTGCGACATACGCGGCTCGAGCTCGCCGCACGCCCATTCGAGCTCGCGAACGAAGTTGCCGTATGTCTTCTTCCAACGGGCGTACGGGGAATCCCACCGAGCGATCTCGTTGCGCTGCGCCTTCACGGCCCGGTGGTCGCGCTCGACGCGGTCCGGGTCTTCGTCCATCAGTCGCAGGATGGGGACGTAGGTCTCCTCGACGAGGCCACCGAGGTGTTTCATCTCGGACCGCATGACGAAGGCTCCCCACCAGGCCTTGAGCCCGTACCGCTCCCTGAGTCCCTCGAGCATGAGCTTCCTCCGACCGCTGGTCCGCGATCCTAGACCGATCGCGTATCCGTCCGGGCCCTCACTCGGCCGCCTCGGCCGCGGCTTGCTCAGGTCGCTCGGGTTGCGTCGCGCGGAGGCGACGATGCCGTTCGCCTGTGCGTCGTGCGTCGAGACGCCGCCGCTTGCGGACCCTCGGTGGCGGAACTTCGATCGTCGGCTCTTCGGGCGCGGGGACTCGCCGTCCTGTCACTGACTGTCGCAGCAACAGACCGAGGAAGCGCACACCTCCGACGAGCAAAGTGAGGTAGAGCCGCCAGCGGTTCGGGGACTGGTACAGGTAGCGGACCACGGTGGGCTCCCGGAGAAGCGTCACGAACTCGACGAAGTCGGCGCCCCGCAGCGGCATGATGTAGTCCCACGAAACCGGCTCTTCGGTCTGACCCTTGACGTAGAGCCTGTCGCCGCTCTTGATCGCCTCGCCGTCGCTCAGCCGGAGACTGACGGTGCGCTCGCCGAGACCCTTCGACCAGAACTTCATCAGCCCACCAGGCCCTGTTCTCGGGCCCGGATCACGAAGTCGGGTTCGCTCCACCAGCGGTCGAGGCCGAGGTCGTCGGCAACAACACCGGCGACGTTGTACCCGCCCGCGAGGAGCACCATGCCACCTGGCCAGACGCTGGCCCCCGCCACATAGAGGTCCTCGATCGGGGTTCGGTAGCTCGAGCAGTCGATGTTGGGCCGGTTCGAGAGCATCTGGGTCGTGACGTAGGCGCCGTGTTTGATCGAGCCCCGCTTCATGTCGGGCAGCTTCGCCTCGATGTAAGCGGGATGGTTGACGTAGCTGCGAATGATTCTCGCGTCGGCCAGGTTCGGCGCGTATTCGGCCCAGGTGTCGAGGATCCGCTCGGCGTATCCCTGCGCAACGTCGTCCCAGTCGCCTTCGGCGTTCTCATAGGGCGCCAGGGTCTCCCAGCACGCGACGGCCGAGCCGGGCTCGACGTCGATGGGGGCCTGCATCGGGTCGAGGTCGGTGAGGGTCATCCCGGCGCCCACCAGGTCGAACTCACCCCGGCGCACACCGTCGATGTGTTCGAGGAGATCGTCGACGGTCTCGACACCCATGATCTTCACCAAGGCCCGGTCGGCGGCGGGGTCGAACTCGGCCGCAGCGTGCTCAGGACGCCGATCGAGCGCGTAGTGGACGTTGAGCGTGCTCGTCGACTCCCACTCCCACGCCTTCGTCTGTTCGACGAGACTCGGTGACGCCTGATTGCACGCGTCCTCGCCGACCAGATCGAGAAACGTGGTCTGCGGATTCGTGGTGGTGATCACCTTCTTGGCGAAGACCTCGTCGCCCCCTGCAAGCCGAACGCCGACCGCCTTGGTCCCGTCACAGAGGACCTTCACGACGGGCGCGGCCCGTTCAAATGTCACACCGTGGTTGTTGGCGAAGCGAGCGAGCGAGCCCGCGAGCTGGTGGGATCCGTTGGAGATGATGCTCGCGTGCAGGAGACGATGGAAGAACAGCGGAAGCAGGAACCCGAGCCCACCGTCGGGATCCATGCCGTACATCGTGCCGAGGTAGAGGATCGCCGTTCTCAACAACTCGTTCTCGAACCCGGTGGCGTCGAGCGTCTCGAGGAAGGTCTCCTCGGCCATCTCGTTGACGAGCTCTCCCACCTCGCTCTGTTGGTACGACACGACCATGTCGAGCATCGGCATCGGCAGCGTGAACGTTGCCGGAACCAACGCCTCTTCCACGAGGATGGACCACTCCTGCATCACTTCCGAGTACCGCTCGGCATCGGCAGGTGAGAAGCGGGCGATGCTCGCGGCGGAGCGCTCGATGTCGGGATACAGCGTCAGCGCCCGACCGTCACGCGTGAAGATCGCGGCCGCGGCATCGGGGTGCTTGTAGCTGCAACCCCAGCTCTCGAGCTCGAGGTCTTCGTAGGCAGGTGCCACGTCCATCATCATCATCAGCTTGGCGTGGGTGTTGAAGCGGAAGCCCGACCACTCCTCGGTGATCAGGCCGCCGCCGAGCTCGTGGTGACGCTCCAGCAGCAGCACCTTGGCCCCCGCCTTGGCGAGGTAGCCCGCCGCGACCAAACCGTTCGGCCCACCGCCGACGATGATCACATCGTATTCACGCTCGAGCTTTGCCATCGTTTCGTTCCTTGCAGACGCGGATCAAACGACCGGAGCACTGACCTCGATGCCGCGTGCGGCCAGGGTCTCCCGTCCGGCTTCGAGTGCTTGGTAGCGCCACCAGTCCTGGCCCTCACGCACCCCGAGGTCCTCGGCGACGACGGTCGCAGCGACGTAACCGGCACCCAACGTCGTGGTGCCGAAGGGCCAGATCGAGTTCGACAGGTAGAGGTTCCCGAACGGCGTCCGTGGAGCACCGCAGCCGGGGAACGGCCGCGCGGTCCCGAACCACTTCAGGCTCGTCGGACCGCTCGCCGTTCCACCCATGACCTGGCTCGGGTTCTTCCGGTAGTAGTCGAGAGGTGTGTTGCAGTAACGCGCGATCACTGAATCCGTCAGCTGCGGGTTGTACTCGCGCAGGAGATCGTCGATCTTGTCGCCGTAGTCCTCGCGGATCACGTCCCACTTCTCGGGCCCCCCGTGCTCGGGAAGCTTGTAGGGGACGTTCGCCCACGACATCATCGTGTACTGGCCGGGAGGCGCCTGGGTCGGATCGGCGTGAGCGAAGCCCTGGACGGACAAACCCGCGACGATGGGCGGGTCGGGCAGGATGTCGTTCTCGAGACAGTGTTGGAGTCGGCGGATGTCGGCGACGCTGTCGAGGCCGTAGTTGAACCCGAACGCCGTGTCGATGCCCTCCGGGTATCCCTCCCAGTGAGGCGGCCGGTCGAGCACCCAGTAGTTCGCGAACATGACCGCTTCGTCGTTCTTGTAGGCGTGCACGCCCTCGGCCACCCAGTCGGGGAGCTTGTCTTCGCCGACGAGGTCGAGGAACGTCGGCTGGCAGGACAGATTGCTGACGACGGCTCGGCGTGCCCGCACCTCCGCTTCGGGGTAGGCCGCGTGCTCGGACAGGACAACGCCCTTCGCCTCGTCGCCCTCCATGATGATCGTGTCGACGGGGCAGCCGGTGAAGAGGCGGCCGCCGTGGGCAGCGAAGGCCGAGCACAGTGCGTGCGTGAGGGCGTGGCTCCCGCCCCGGCAGGTCCACGTGACACTCTGGACGCACTGGAGGATCGGGAAGATGATCGGCATGAGCGTCGCCATGCCACCTTCCCACGGGTGTGAGCCCGACATGATGCAGTTGGTGAGCACGGCCGTGCGGATCTTCTCGTCTTCGTAGACCGCCTCCGCGAGCTCGATCCCGTTCAACTCATGGGCGTTCTCGGGGATCTGCGGGATCAGTGCCCGGAGCATCGTCGCGAGGCCTCCGGGTTCGACGACCTCCGCGGGACCCTGCTGCGGTTGTTCGAACTGCGTCGAGTGCAGCGTGTCACCCATCATCGGCCCGAGGGTGTTGAACGCGTTCTTGAACAGTTCCGCGTCGTTCTTGTTGATGGTCGACCACTGGTCGTAGGTCTTTTGCGCCTCAAACGAGTGGAACATCACCGCCGAGCGATCCCGGAAAGGATGGAACATGCCCCACTCGCCGGAGGTGAGCATCTCGAGACCGTGCTTCTCCAACTCGAGATCCCCGTAGACCGGCGACCACAGGGTCACCATGTTGCAGGCACAGAGGTTGACCTTGACCCCTGGGTGCATGACCTCCTCGGTGCAGGCACCGGCGCCGGCTTCCAGCTTGCGTTCGAAACAGGCGACACTCAGACCCGATCGCTGCAAGTAGATGGCCGCAGTGAGGCCGTTGATTCCACCTCCGACGACGATGACGTCGTACTCACGATCAGGCCCGGCCACTGGTCCCTACCTCCTTCATCGGCGTGTCGGTTTCGGGTACCTCCGGTGGCGGCGAACCGGTCACCAACAGGCGCAACGTCCGGCCCGCGAAGATGAGGGCACTGGAGAGCGCCGTACTCAGGATCTTCGTGCGGTGCTCGTCCTCGATCACGAACCGGACGGTCTCGGGTCGTTGGAGGAGGTCGAGAAACTCGGTGATGTCCCGGCGGTCGAGGGTGACCTCGTAGTCCCAGAAGGTGGGCGCGTGCATCACGCCCTCGATGACGAGGTCGTCGTCTCTGGTCGCCAACGACTCCCGTTCGGCGAGCGCCAGGCTGAGAACACGCTTCCCGAGTCCCTTCGACCAGAGATCCATCTACTGCCCCCGTGGGCCGCTGAAGACCCACGTGCCGACGTCGAGGAGATCATCGAGCGGCGGCCACGGGAAATCGGGATTCGAGATCATCAGTGACGTGAGGCCGTGGATGCTCGCCCAGAGCGTGCACGAGATCGTGAACGGATCTCCCTCGGGGAAGATGCCCTGGTCGAGGCACTCCTCGACCGCTGCGGCCAGAAGCGCGAACGAATCTGCCGCGGTGCTCGCGACGCTTCGATTGGCAAAGCTGTCGGACTGCTGCATGAACAGAATGCGGTACGGCTCGGGGTTCTCGAGTCCGTACTCCACATAGGCGCGACCGCGCGCCCGCAAGAGGTCGAGCGGGTCGTCGCTGTCGGTGCCCGCCGCAGCGAGAGTGCTGACGAATCCATGGAAGTGCCGAACACAGACCTCGAGCATCAAGGCGTCCTTGTCGGCGAAATGCATGTAGATCGCCGGTGGCGTGCAGCCGACGCGGTCGGCGATCGACTGGATCGAGACCGCCGATTCGCTCCCCCGCCTCGAGGAGCAGCTCGTCGGTCATCTCGAGGATCTCCTGGCGCAGCTTGTCGCCCTCACCCCGCTTGGCTCGCTGCCGCGTGGGCTTGGCCTGTTCCTTGGCCTGTTCCTTGGCCTGTTCCTTGGCCTGTTCCTTGGCCTTGGCCATGTCGCTCCCGGGTTCTCCCGCGTCGTTCGTGCTGTGCTCCATCCGGCCGGTCTTTCTGACACGCTTCTGAAACCCGGCGAGGACGGCCTCGTCAGTATAGCTTCATACCGTTAAGTTAGCGATCACTAAGTTACTTGTCTTCATCAATATCGCCCAGATAGCTGGCCTCCAGCAGATCCCGGCGCCGGCGCAGGTCCGAGGCGTTTCCCTCGATCGCCACCCGCCCCCGCCGCAGCACGTAGACGCGGTCGGCGATGGCCAGCGCCGCGGGCACCTGCTGTTCGACGAGAAGTACGCCCGCGCCCGTGTCGTCGGCGATGGCCCGCACGGTCGGGAGCAGCTGCTCGACGACGATCGGCGCCAGCCCCAGGCTCATCTCGTCGATCAGGAGCAGGCGCGGTCGTCCGGCGAGCGCTCGCGCCAGAGCCAACATCTGCTGCTCGCCACCCGAAAGCAGCCCGGCGTTGCGATGGCTCAGCTCGTGGAGCCGAGGAAAGGACTCCAGCGCTGTCTCGACTGCCTCGTCGTCACCGCGCTGTGCGCCGAGGCGGAGGTTCTCGCCTGCGGTGAGCTCGAAGAACAGCGCGCGGTCCTCTGGCACGTGGGCGAGACCGCGACGTGCCAAATCGAGCGTGCGGCGCTCGGTCCGATGCCGGCCATCGGACACGCCCGCACCGAGCACGGTGAGCTCGCCACCGAGCCGAGGGAGAAGGCCCGAGATCGTCAGCAGTGTGGTCGTCTTCCCGGCTCCGTTGGAGCCGAGAAGCGCCACGACCTCTCCTTCACCGACCGTGAGATCGAGGTCGTACACGACCGGGACGCCGTCGTAACCGGCATCGACACCCGAAAGGGACAGCAGCGGGTTCACTCGTCTGCCTCCGAGCCGAGGTATGCCTCGACCACGTCCGGGTTCGTGCGCACCTCTCGGGGCGGACCCGACGCGATCACACGGCCGAGATCGAGCACGTGGATCTGCTCACACACGTCGAGGACCAGGCCCATGTCGTGATCGACGAGGAGCACAGCGATCCCGAGATCCGGTAGTGACCGGAGGCGCGACGCGAGCGCCACGCTCTCGGCGCTGTCGAGCCCCGCGGCCGGTTCGTCGAGTAGTACGAGGCGCGGCCGTGACGCCAGCACCCGGGCCAAACCGGCCAGGCGTCGTTGGCCGTGGCCCAATTCGGTCGGATAGCGCTCGCCCTCACCGCCGAGACCGGTGGCCTCGAGCGCCCACTCGACGTCGATGTTCCGGACGCGGTAGGAGGGCCGGCACGCATCGATGAACACCGACCACCAGCGCGTCGTCGTCGCGGCCACGATGAGGTTCTCGCGAACCGTCAAGTCGTCGAACATCTCGACCGACTGGAAGGTGCGGACGAGGCCGTGCTCGGCTCGCCTGTGTGCGGGCCAGCCTTCGATGTTTTCGCCCGCGAAGCGCACCCGTCCCGTCGCATGTGGAATGAACCCGCTGAGCGCGTCGATGCAGGTGGTCTTCCCGGCGCCGTTGGGCCCGATGAGCCCGACGATGCCCGCTTCCTCGACGGAGAACGAGACGAGGTCGACTGCGTTCAGACCTCCGTAGGAGACCATGAGATCGGTGACTTCGAGGAGCGGGCTCATGAATCCGCCGGGGAGCGGTCGGCAGCGCGAGCGTCCGCGTCGGCGTTGTTCGACACAAGCTGACGGAGCCGACGTCTCCGCGCCAAGGCCCGCCGCGCCGCTCCCGAGATCCCGTCCGGGTACAGGATCGCCATCGCGATGAGGGCGAGGCCGCTGATCGCGAACTGGCGGTCGGGTGAACCGCCGATATCGCCACCCGACAGCTGCGTCACGATCCCACCGCTGACGAGAATCCCGGCGATCACGGCGCCGCTGGTGCTGGCGATGCCGCCGAGGTAGGCGAGGGCGAGGAGGGCGAGCGCGGCGAACACGGTGAACGACGCGGGTGCGAGCTTCTCCAACTGGTAACCGAGCAGGACTCCACCGATTCCGGCGATCATGGACGAGACGGCGAAGGCAGAGAGCTTCGTCGCCGGCACGTTGATGCCCGAAGCAGCGGCGGCCCGCTCGTTCGCGCGGACCGCAAGCCAGCGCAGCCCGGTCGGGCTCCGCCGCAGGTTGGCGACCGCGAGGAACACCGCGACGAGAACAACGAGTACGAAGATCCCGAACGCGGGACGGAAGTTGTCGGAGCCAATGGCCGAGAAGCCGAGGTCGATGCCGAACAGTCGGGGGCGCGGCACCCGCTGACCCTCCAGACCCCCGAGGGCGCTCGATTTGAACAGCAACTCCTCGATCGCCACGGCTGCGCCGAGCGTCGCGACCGCCAGCGTCATGCCCCGGACCCTCACGGCCGGGAGCCCGACCAGGAGCCCGAGGCCGGTCGTCATCGCGACGGCGATGATCGGCGCCCACGGGAACGGAATCCCTGCATCGACCGCGAGCTTTGCAGTCGCGAACCCGGCCACGCCCGCGAACGCGAACTGAGCCAGCGAGATCTGCCCTACGTAGCCGGTGAGCACGACGCTCGACAGCGCGATCAACGCCGCGATCATCGATACGACGATGGCCAACCGCCACTGACTGTCGAGCGTCAGGAGCCCGATCAGGGTCGCTCCCGACAGGATCAGCGTCGTCATTCCCACGAATCGAGGGTGGGGCGAGTTGGGAAGCCGGGATTCGGGAATCGTGCTACGGCCGGGCAACGTCTCCCCCCGCACGGTCAGGGCGATGACGATCAGCAGGAACGGCAACGCCTGTTGGAAGCCGCCCTGAGGAATCCACGACGGGATCCAATCGGTCTGCGTCGTGAAGTTCAGGATCGCCGATTGCGCCATCCCGATCCCGAGCCCGGCGAGCGCGGTCACCACGAACGAGCGCAGACCGCCGAAGAGTGCGGCCGCGAGCGCCGGCACGACGAGCAGGCTCGTTGCCAGGGGATCCAGCTGCTTGGTGACCGAAGCGATCAGGATGACCGAGACGCCTGCGAGCAGGGAGGCGACCATCCAGTTGATGGCAGCCAGCCGATCGGGAGAGTGCCCGAGGAGCAGGACGCCCTTCTCGTTCTCGGCCGCGGCCCGGGTGGCCAGACCGAAGCGGGTGTGCCGGAAGACGGCCCGCAACACGAGGGCCACCAGGAGCGCGAGCCCGGCCAGCATGAACCGGTTGTTCGGCACGGAGACGCCGAACCACTCGCTGCTTCCTTCGGGCAGGATCGAGCCCAGGCTGAGCTGCGTCGCGCTCGTCTCGGTGAACCGCAGTTCGACGATGGCCTCGAAGTAGAGGAGGAGTCCGAGCGAGGCGACCACGCGGGCGAGCGCAGGTGCGGTGCGCAGCCACTTGAACACGCAGAAGTAGATCACCAGACCGAGCACCGCCGACAGGAGTGCACACGTGATGAGCGCTGTCTCGATCGTCGGAGCGTCGACGATCGAGACCCGGTCGGGCAGTCCGATGATCGGCAGGACGAGCTCGCCGGTCTGACGCAGCTCGAAGTAGGCGAACGCGACGTACATGCCGAGCGCGGCGTGCGCGAAGTTGACCACGCCCGACGCGCGATGGGTCAGAACGAGACCCAGCGCGAGGAGCGCAACGACAGCGCCGCCCCCGAGGCCGACCAGCAGGTAACCGAGGTAGTCGGTGATTACCTGCTCCTTTGTCCTTCGTCAATCGTGCGCTCCGGCGTCACCAGCCGGAGCTCATCGGAACTGCTGAACTGCCCTCGAAGCCAGAAGTGTGCCGCTATTCCTCGGGGACGACAAGGGCCGAAACGTCGATCCAGTCGCTGATCTGTTCCAGTTCGCCGTCGGTCATCTGGGTCAGGATCTGTTGTGGCGCACAGATCGCCGGGAGATCGCCGCCCATCTGTTGGCCGTCGCAGGTGTAGGCGTGACCCATGTAGCTCGGACGGTCGACCGCGGACCGGAAGTCGTCGATGATCGCCTGAGAGCTGAGGTCGTCGGCTCCGATCGCCACCAGCTCGACATAGAGGTTCATCAGCGACCCGAAGGCGATCGTCGCCGCGCTGCCGGCTTCCACGCCTTCGCTGCCATACCTCTTGATCACCTCGTCGTAGAGGTCCACGGAGGGGGTGGTCCCTCCAGCGGGTTCTCGATGCCGTAGATGTACCCCTCGAGGTTCTCGCCACCGACCGCGTCGACGAACGTTGGTTCGAGGCACCCTCCCGACCAATAGGTCTGGGCGGTGATCTCGACCTCGAGCATGGCCTGATAGGCAGCACCACAGCCCGCGTCGGCCACCAGAACGATGATCGCGTCGGGATCGGACTGGTTGGCCGCGGTCAGCGGTGTGAGCACGTCCTCGGTCACGATCGGCATCGGGACCATGTTGATGTTCTCAGGGGCGATCCCCTGCCCGATCAGCGAGCGCCGGGCCCACTCGGCGCCGTCGACAACGGACCCGAAGTCTCCGTACATGATCGAGACCCGCTCGACATCCAGCTCCTCGACCATGTGGTACACGAAACCGAGGTTCTGACCCCACGAGCCGCCGCTGAACTGAAACGAGGTCGGGCTCTCCACCGCGGTGAAGCTGACGGGGACACCGCCGATGTACGGGATCCCGTTGTCCTCCAGCACCTGGATGCCGTCACCGAACAGGTCGATCCCGCCCAACACGGCGAGGACGTCTTCTTCGACCATCCGTTGACCGCACGATTGCGCGCCGGTGGCGCTGAACTTGACATCGCAGGTGATCAGATCGATCGGGTGGCCGTCGACACCTCCCATCTCCTCGTTCAGCCACCGGACGCCGGCCTCCGTACCCAGCGTGAGCTCGGGAAACGCCGCCGCCGGACCGGACTCGTTGTTGATCATGCCGATCTTGATCGGTTCGCCGTCCGCGACGATCGGTGCGTCGGGGATCAGGTCGTCGAGCGTCGTGCCGTCCGGCGCGCACTCGACGATCGAGTCGGTGTCGCACTCGAACTCGGAATCCTGCGCCAAGTCCCTGCTCGTCTCGGGATCAGTCTTCTCACTGCATGCCGCGGCGACCATCATCAGCGCGGCGAGCGCCGCCAGGGTCCGGTGAGGCCGGGATCGAGACCTCTTCACCGTTGAACCGTCCATGATCGTCGTCCCCGATCCCGCGCGGTGGAGTTCGCCGGTGTGGCTACTCGCGCTGGGTGACCGCACCGTGACCTGAGTGACTTAGCGTCACTAAGGTAGCGACTATAGAAACAGGATCCGCCCGGCAGGTCAAGGCACGCCCCTCTGTGCGCAGAGGGAGACGAGTGGATCCCGGGAGACGCGGACTCAGTCGACGATGCAGGGGTTGATCAGGGAGCCGATCCCCTCGATCGTGACGGTCACCTCGTCGCCATCACGCAGGTAGCGAGCCGGGTCCCGGGCGAAGCCGACACCGCGGGGCGTTCCCGTCGCGATGACGTCGCCGGGTTCGAGACGGATGTGGCGTCCGACGTAGGCGACGAGCTCCGCGCATCCGAAGATCATCTCGGCTGTCGAGCTCTCCTGGAGGCGTTCGCCGCTCACGTCACAGGTGATGGCGAGCCGCTGCGGATCGGGGATCTCGTCGGTCGTCACGATCCAGGGCCCCAGAGGGCAGAAGCTGTCGAACGACTTGCCGCGTACCCATTGGCCGTCGCCGAACTGCGCGTCGCGGGCTGAGACGTCGTTGCAGCACGTGTAGCCGAACACCGCGTCGAGCGGATCCGCTGAGTCGTGCTCGAGGCTCTCCTCGTCCACGCGCCTGCCCAGCACGATCGCCAACTCGGCCTCGTAGTCGACCCGCGAGGAGCGCTCGGCCGACCAGCGGATCGGCTGCCCCGGCCCGATGATGCTGTTGGGTGTCTTGGCAAAGAGCAGCGGTACGTCGGGAACCTCACCGCCGGACTCGCGAACGTGGTCCGCGTAGTTGAGGCCGATGGCGATCAGCTTGGACGGTCGCGCCACGGGAGCGAGGAGCATGACGTCAGCGTCGGCGACCGCGTGAGACCCGGAAGCGGACAGATCGTCACCGTCGGCGAGCGCCTCGCGCAGTACATCGGCGCCGGGGTGGTCGGACTCCCGGCGAAGCAGAACCCAGCCGTTGCCCTCGCGGCGAGCAAGATGAACCACGTCGGAGTGTCGAACCCGTGCGATCTCCACGCGACCTCGTTCGCTGTCGATGAGTGTGCGCGCAGGTTAACTCCCGGCCCGAAAACGACGTCGAGGTGTCTGTTCAGTTGCGCAGGTACTCCGCGCCGTCGTAGACCTGCGCCAACCGTGCGTGGTGGTCGCCAAGGGGGCGGACAGATGTTCGGCGAGTTCTACGAAGAGCGCGTCGACGAGGGGCTCTGGTTCTGACCCTCGTCGGTCTCGGGCCGGCCCTCGAGCAGAGCATCACGCACGGCGAAGTAGGCGGGTTTGGGGTCGCCGGACTCGTCGAACAGCAGAGCGTCGGCTTCCTCGTAGCCGACGAATCCCGTGGTGAGCGGATGGTTCCACAGCGGCCGCTCGTCGGTGACGCCCCAAATCAGTATGTCGGTGCAACGCGACACCGACAGGCACGTCTCGACGACCTTCCGGTAGTTGTCGGCCTGGTACTCGAAGCGGTCCTCCCGGGCCGGATCAACCGGGTTGTCGAGCTCAGAGATCCACACGTCGACACCGAGGTCCGCCACCTCTTCCATCGTGACCCGGAGAAGGTCGAAATCGGGCTCCCGGTCGAGCAGTTCGGTGAACATGAGGTGACCCTGGAAGCCGACGGAGTCGATGGGAGCACCCGCGGCGACCAGGTCGCGCACCAGCTTCACCAGGCCATCGGCCTTGACGGGGAAGTACTCCACATAGTTCTCGTTCAGGACGAGATCGACGCTCTCGGGTGCTTCTTCGTCGACGATCTGGAAGAGCTCGACGATGTAGTCGGGCCCCAGCACCTCGTAGAAGTGGTTCTGGTAGATCTCGTCCGACTGGCCCAGCGTCGGGAGCGGTTCGTTGATGACGTTGATCTTGTCGATCTCCGGATAGCGCTCGAACAGCTCACGAGCCCGAGTGCGCAGCACTTCTCGCAGCTCCGCGGGATCGGTGATCGACTGGACCCAGCCGGGATCCGGAAAGCTCGGGAGGTCGTCGAGGAACTCCTGATCCCACGCGAAGTGGTACGCCGCCTGGTCCATGTCGTTCGCGAGCGCGAACTCGTAGTGCTCGGCGGGGACCTCCCAGTCGGGACGGTCGCGCTCGGGCCACGTCTCCGCCCAGGAGAAGAAGTGGGTGGCCATCAGGTTTCCCTCCTCCAGCCCGATCCGTGTACCGGGCTCGGCGCCGTCCTGGGGGAGGAGGAACCCGACGTGGACGCCGACGAGCTCACCTGCCTGCCAGAGCGGGCAGTCGCCGTCGGCACACGCTTCTTGCGCGGTCTCCGCGGTCTCCGCGGCCTCCGCCCCGTCCGGCTCCTTCCCCGTCTCGGCGTCGTTGCCCGACTGACTGCACGACGCCGCCACGACAGCGATTGCAGCCAGGCAGGCGACGGTCACTCGCTCGCGTCTCGTGGTCCTCGTGATCCTCATGCGAAGACGATGGTCTTGGTGCCGTAGACGAGGACGCGGTGCGCGAGGTGAAGGCTGACCGCGCGCGCCAGCACAGTCTTCTCGATGTCGCGGCCCTTGCGTACGAGATCGTCGACGGTGTCGCGGTGGCTCACCTGGATGACGCCCTGGTCGATGATCGGGCCGTCGTCGAGATCCTCGGTGGCGTAGTGCGCGGTGGCGCCGATCAGCTTCACGCCCCGCTCGTGGGCCTGGTGGTAGGGCTTTCCGCCGGCGAACGCCGGGAGGAACGAGTGGTGGATGTTGATGATCCGGTTGCGCCAACGCTCGACGAATCCGCCGCTCAGGATCTGCATGTAGCGCGCCAGAACCACGAGGTCGATGTTGTGTTCCGCGAGGAGGGCGAGCAACGCTGCTTCCTGGTCGGCCCTGGTGGACGCCTCCACGGGGAGGTGGTGGTAGGGAACGCGGAAGTACTCGGCCAGATCGGTGTGGTCGGGGTGGTTCGAGATGACGAGGGGAATCTCGGCGCGCAACTCCCCTGTCTCCCAACGGGCGAGGAGGTCGTGGAGGCAGTGAGGTTCTTTCGACGCGAGGATCGCCACCCGCGGTGCGGGATCCGAGAACGCGAGCCCGACCTGCATCCCGAACCTCTGTGCAACCTCACCGAACGCGGGAGCGATGGCCTCACGTCCGAGCGCGAACCCGGCGAGCTCGAACTCGACACGCTGGAAGAACACGCCGTCCTCGAAATCGGTGTGCTGCTCGGCGTGCACGATGTTGCCGCCGTTGGCGGCGATGAACTCCGCCACACCGGCCACGAGCCCCGGCTGATCGGGGCACGACAGCGTCAGGATGGCGGTCTCGGAACGCGCTCCTCGGGATGTCGTCATCTCAGGAACTCCCGTGCAGAGGAAAGTAGCCGGGCACCCGGTGGTGCAGTGTGTCGAGATACACCTTCGCCTCGGGTGGCTTGGCGAAACGGCCGTGCGACCAACGGATCTCGACGTGGCCGTCGACCGGTACGTCGTTGCCCGTGTCGTTGTCGCGCACCGACGCCTGCCACCGCACGGTCGGCTGGCCGGCCTCGTCACCCCATACGTCGAAACTGCGCAGGTCGAAGCGCTGTCGCCAGTCCCACGGTGTGGCGATACGCAGCCGCAGGGTGCGACCCGACGAAGCACCCAGCACGAAATACGGGGCGTTCGCGATCCGCAGCAACCGCCACAACATTTGTTCTCGGTCACGCTTGTGTTCGAGTCGATCCCGCCATCGCGCCGCAGAGATCCGGGCAACCTCGGCGGAGAACTTTCGGGCCACCAGGGCGGTGGACGCCGACCAATCGCCGCGGAGACTCTCGCGCAACACACCACGGTGGTCACGCGTCAGGTCGGCGGCGAACGGGGGAAGCCCCAGGTCAGCGGGCAGCTCGTGACGCACCGCCTCGTAGAGCTCCTGATACGCATCGGGGGCAACAGCGAGAAACCAGTCGTCGGATGTGGCCTCGCGTGCACGTCGGAGCGAATGGTCGAAGAGCGACACCGGCGACGCGTTCACCAGGATCTTCGACAGGTACTTGCAGCTCACGAGGTACACGTGGTCGATGCGCAGGTCGGCCGGAACCGGATCCTCCCCGGCACCCGCTGGTTTCCTTTCCACTCGACCATTCTCGGGCGCCGTCCGGCCAACGCGTCGTCGGCGTCGAGGAGTGCTCGACCGTTGGCCCATGCGGCGGCGAACTCTGCGCGGTACTCCCCCGCCGTGCGCAGTGAACCCAACCGCTCCCACACGTCATCGTCGACGTTGCACAACTCGGGTGGGCGCGTCGACAGCGCCTCGTCGAGAGTGAAGGCGCCCAGGGTCGCGAGGCCTGTGACGATCTCGGTGATCTCGGTCCGTGCGGCGGGCACGACTTCTCAGCGTCCGGCCGAGTGCGTCGAGCGTTCCACCCCACGCATGTCGCTATGCCGTCGTCGGACGGGACGGGTCGAGGAGGTCGCCGATCGGGCGACCGTCGCTCTCACCGAGGGCGTAGGCGGCGAGGCGTTCGCGGCCGCTCTGCGAGAGCAGTTCGACGGCATCGACGATCAACTCGCCGCGCGCCTTGCGCAGTGCCGCACCTCCTGCGCTAGCGGGCACAGGCAGGTCCGTCGTGAGGAGAACCAGCGGCTCGGGTTCGCCGTCGTGGAGTCGCATCACGGCGGCTCGCCCGAGTGCGTTCCACAGAACGTCGGAGCGACGCAGACCGGCGTGCCCTGTCGTGAAGCCACCTGCGAGATCGAAGTGCCACGTCCGCCCTGTTGCATCACGTGCGCGCAGGTCGGCCGTGGTTCCGGCAACCTGGCGTCGCGTGACGACGACGTCGTCGAATCCGGCGAGGCGCAGGAGCTCCTCGGCGACCTCCTTCGCCGCTCGCCCTTCGCGCACGAGCCGCGCGATCGGGTCTTCGTCGGCGGGGAGAGGCTCGGGTGCGGCCGGGAGTTCGACACGCTCCCGGGCCAGTCGGGTCTCCTCGTGTGCCCGCAGAAGCCGTTCCTCGCGCACCCGCTCCCGAGCGGCAGCGACATACTCGCCGTCGGTGTCGTACCCGACGTAGTGGCGGTCTGTGCGCAGCGCCGCCACAGCGGTGGACCCCGACCCCATGAACGGATCGAGCACGAGGTCGCCCCGATAGGTGTAGAGCTCGATGCAGCGCTGAGGAAGCTCGACCGGAAACGGCGCGGGGTGCCCGACCCTCGTGGCGCTCTCGGCCGGGATCTCCCACACGTCGGTCGTGGCCTCCATGAACTCGTCCTTCCAGATCGAGTCCTCGGAGGGAAGCGTGAGGTTGGCGCGTTCGCGACGGTTCTTCGCCCGGTCGAACCGACCCTTGCTCGCCACGATCACCCGCTCGGTGAGATCACGCAGAACCGGGTTGGCGGCACTCTGGAACGACCCCCACGCACAGCTCCCGGCAGCGCCCTTCGCCTTCATCCACACGATCTCGCCGCGCAACAGCAGATGCAGCCTGTTCTGGAGGATGTCGATCACGTCGGCCGCGAGTGAGCGATAGGGACGACGCCCGAGATTGGCGACGTTCACGGCGAGGCGACCGCCCGGCTCGAGCTTGTCGACACACTCGGCGAAGACGTCGGTGAGCATCTCGAGGTATTCGAGGTAGCTGGCCGGTATGTGACCCTCCCCCAACGCCTCCTCATACTCCTTGCCGGCGAAGTAGGGCGGCGACGTGACGACGAGCGCCACCGACGACGACGCGACACCGTCCATGGACCGTGAATCGCCGACCACGATCTCGTCGACCATCGAGGGAGCCGCGACGTGGTCGTCGTCGGAGATCTCGGGTTCGGTGAAGCGCTCATAGAAGGCAGAGGCGTCGTGGGCCTCACGCTTGCCGGTACCGAAATTCGAGGTGGCGGTGGGACGCCGCGTGCGCACCGAGGATTCGGGCGCGGATTCGGGCGCGGATTCGGGCGCATCACCGACCGCCTCCAGATCCGCCCGCTCCGACTTCGCCATGGTGATGCCCGTCCCCCGTTTCGACGATGTTCGCACACGACCCCCGGAAGCCGCGTCATGGGACAGACTCGCGGTCGGGTGTGACACTCACCCCGTGGGGGAAGGCGACAGCGTGGAGCAGGCAGGCCAGGAGCCAGACCAAAAAAGCGCGGAATCGGCCGACTTCTACGACGAGATCTACGCCCGGAAGGACTACGAAGGCGAAGCCGCCCGTGTCGCCGCTCTCGTACGGCAACGGAACGCCACCGCCGCGACTCTGCTCGACGTGGCCTGTGGCACAGGCCGCCATCTCGAACAGTTCGCAGAGTCGTTCGCGTGCGAGGGGCTCGACATCAATCCGGCACTCCTCGAGATCGCGTCGACGTTGCGGAGACGTGACCTTCACCCAGGCGGACATGACCACCTTCGAACTCGGACGCACATTCGATGTCGTCACGTGTCTGTTCTCGGCGATCGGCTACGCCCAGACCGTCGATCGTCTCGACGCCGCAGTGAGCACCATGGCACGGCACCTCGTGCCCGGTGGCGTGCTCGTGGTGGAGCCGTTCGTCAAGCCCGATGAATGGGTTGTCGGGCGCGTGGCGGTCGAGACACCGGTCGACGACGGCCGCCGTGCACTGGTGCGCATGGTCACGAGTGACCGCGTCGATGACCTCGCCCTCCTCGACCTGCACTACCTGTCGGGTCGCGATGCCGAAGTCGAGTACTCACACGAACACCTCGAGATCGGGCTGTTCACCTTCGAGCAGTACACGGCAGCGTTCGAGACGGCGGGACTCGAGGAGATCACCGTCGACACCGAGGGACTCATCGGCCGCGGCCTCGTCACAGGCGTACGGCCCGAGCGCTAGGGCTCCGGGAAGATCTCGGCCACCATCTCGACGAGGGCTTCGGCATCCGCGGGACAGTCGGGATCACCGACGAACGCCGCGACGCGGGGGCGACCCGCGTCGGTGGCGCCCCCGGTTCCCGTCGTGTCGCCCGCTTCTTCCGCGACAGCACGGACATCCGCGACCGTGGCGCCCGCTGCGTCGGCGTCGGCATCGACCGCCACGACCGACGCACCCTCCCGGGCGAGCGCCATCGCTGCGGCGCGGCCCTGCGATGTTCCGGTTCCCGTGATGATCGCGACCCGTCCGCTCAGTCGTTCGCTCGACCGTTCGCTCGACCGTTCACTCGACCGTTCACCGTCACCCGCCGCCATGGGTGAATGTTAGAACTCGCCACCGGCCTCGAGTTCGCGTGCCGCCTCGGCCTCGGCGAGCACGTCGAGGATCTCGTCACCGATGAGTTCGTCACGGATCAACAGTTCGTCGCGCAGCGCCGCCACGAGGTGACGGTTCTCGTCGAGAGTGGTGCGCACGTCGGTCTTCGCCTGGTCGAGGAGTCGTTCGACCGCAGCGCGCGCCTCCTTGTCGGCGAGCACCTTCGTCACGAGACCCTGCGAGACGGGACCTGCCTCGACGGCCTCGAAAGACACGAGGGAGCCGGCCATCCCGAGCGCTCCGACCATGACGGCCGCAATGCGCGTGGCAGCTGCGAGGTCGCTGCCCGGTCCCGTTCCCGACTCACCGAGAAACAGCTCCTCGGCCGTCATGCCGCCGAGCGCGATCTGGATCTGGGACGTGAGCTCGCTGCGGGTCTTGGTGAAGCGCTCTTCGAGATCCGAATGTGCGAGCAAGCCGAGCGCCTCTCGACGCTTGATGATCGAGAGGACCTCGAGCTTGCGGTCGACGCCGACGACGTGCGCCATGACGGCGTGGCCGGCCTCGTGGGTGGCGATCGAACACTTCTCGTCGTCGGTGTACTCCACAGGTTGTTTGAGACCGATCTCCTCGGTGAACTTCGCCTGCTGGAGGTCACCCCAGTCCATGGCGTCACGCTCGTCGCGCAACGACCACACGAGTGCCTCGTCGAGGAGATGCTCGATCATCACCGGCGAGTAGCCGAACGTCATCGCCGCCAACTGATCGCGCCGCTCCTCCTTGTCGAGCTCGGGAACGTGCGCCTTCTTGTCGAGGTAGTAGTCGACGATCTCGCGGCGTCCGGAGCGACCGGGCAGGTCGAAGTGGATCGAGCGGTCGAAGCGACCGGGGCGCAAGAGTGCGGGATCGAGGTCGGCCGCACGGTTGGTCGCGCCGATCACGAGGATGTTGGCGCTCGTGGGCGGGCGCTTCTCGAACTGGCGCGATTCGGGGAGCCAGCGGTTGACGAGGTCGATCGCCGCTCCCCGAAGACGTCGGCCGACCGTGGGCTCGTCGAATGACTGGAGCTGCACGAGCAGCTCGTTCACGACTCCGCTGATCCCTTCACCGCGTCCTGCGTGCTCGATGCTGCGCCCGTTGACCGCTCCCGTCGCATCGGAGCCGTCGAGCGCGCGCTGGATGGACAGGTCTGCGGGTACCGGGGAGAAGCGCATGCCGGATCGTGCTCCGGCGATGGCGTCGATCTCCTCGAGGAATCCGATCGCGCCCCCCTCCTTGCGGGCCGCCTTGCGCAGGCTGCGGAAGTAGGAACGGATCTTCCGGTTCGTCTGGCCGTAGTACATCGACTGGAACGAACTCGCGGATGCGAACAGGAATGGCACCCCGGCCTCGGCGGCCATGGCCTTGGCCATATAGGTCTTGCCGGTACCGGGTGGGCCCTCGAAGAGAAGGGCACGGCGCGGCGTCCCGCCCATCCGGTCGCGGAAGGTCTTGTAGGCGAGGAAGAGGTTCAGTGTCTTGACGACCTCTTCCTTCACGATGCCGAGGCCGCGCACGTCGTCGAAGCGGACACTGATCTCACTCGGCCGGTAGAGCACGTGGGGCGAACGCCCCGCGAACAGCAGTGGCGCCATCAGCGCGCCGACGAGGATCGTTCCGAGGATGATGACCGGCAGGTAGTCGGGCAACCACTCCGGTGGAGCGGGAAGCCCGAGTTGCACGGGGTTGCCCGTCGCCCACCGCAGGTACATGAAGGCCGCTGCAACCGCCAGCACGGCGACCACCGTGAAGAGCCTCCGCTGGCGGTGACGCTCCCGGTCATCGGACACGTCGGCGCGTCCACGCAGCACCGCTGTCTCGCGCAGGACGTCGGTGTCCTGGAGGTCGGAGTCGGCGGGACCGACATCGTGCGCGTGGGCCGCGGCATCGGTGTCGCGTGGTCTGGATCCTCTGACACGCATCGTGAAACTCCTCGAGGCTGGTGACCACTTAGAGTAGTCGCTGTGGGCGGCAACGGATAGACCCGATTTGCACGGATTCCCTGCGAAATCTCAGGCGCTCGGGAATTCCCGACTTGGTAGGTCGGCTTTATTGCTTTACGATGCCCGTCATGGTCCGCACGCCCGCAGCGACCCCGTCATCCGAGACACCTCTCGACGCCCGCGTCCGATCGACGCGCGCATGCCCCGCTTCAACCAGGGAGTGCTGGCGTTGGTCCTGCTGGTCGGTTTCGTCTTCCAGTGGGACTGGGTGATTCCCGCCTTTGCCGTGATCCTCTTCACCGGCGCGGCCTTCGGAGCGAAGTGGGGACTTTTCCTGCGCATCTACCGCGACCTGATCGCTCCGCGCCTTGCGGCCCCCACCGAGTTCGAAGACCCACGCCCGCCGCGTTTTGCCGCAGCCATCGGCGTCGCGTTCCTCGGCGTCGCAACCGCTGCCCTTGGTCTCGGGCTCGAGCCGGTGGCGTGGACGTTGGCACTGATCGTGGCCGCACTGGCTGCGCTGGCCGCGATCACGAGTATCTGCGTCGGCTGTGAGATCTACGTCCATCTGCAACGAAGGCGCGCACGATGACGCGTGTTCTTCTCGTTCTTGCCATCGTGGGCGTTGTAGCGGTGATTGGCGCGTTGTACCGCCGGAGCCACGCGCGGCACGCGGCGCACCGATCGCGGCCCCCTCCGTTCGAGGCCGAGATCACCGCCGGCGCCGAACGCACCTGGGTGGTCTTCACGACCAAGTACTGCGCCACCTGCGAGCCGACCATCGACCGGTTGCGCAGCGATGATCCCGACGCCCGGCTCGTGAAGCTCGACGTGGCCGACCGGCCCGACCTGGCGCGCCGTTACGACGTCCGCAGCGCGCCGACGGTCCTCCTGGCGGCAGCCGACGGCACCGTCTTGTCCCGCCAATAGACGCCGGGCTCTCTATGCAGGTCTGATCTCTTCGGGGATGTCGTCGCGCATCGGGTTGGCCTGGTCCCGGTCGGACAGCACGGGCTGGGCATCCGGCCAGTCGACCTCGATCGCCGGATCGTTCCACGCCACTCCCAGTTCGTCGTCGGGGTCGTAATAGCCGTCGACGAGGTACGTGATCGTGAGGTCGGTCATGGCGTAGAAGCCGTGGGCGACACCTCGGGGGATGTAGACACCACGGTGGTCGTGTTCGCCGATCTCGAGCGACAACGTGTTGCGGTTCGTCGGCGACGACTCCCGCAGGTCGTGGAGCACGACGAGCGCCCGACCGAACGGCACGTACCAGTAGTCGGCCTGACGGCGGTGGTAGTGCAGGCCCACGAGCGTGCCCTCGGTGCGGTCGGCACGGTTCGCCTGGATCATGGGAGCGGCGCCGGGAATCCATTCGTGGCGCCACGACTCGAGAAAGAACCCGCGGTCGTCGGAGAAGATCTTCGGCTCGACGACGTAGACGCCATCGATGACCTCGGATGCGGTGACAGTGGCCATGACGGTGCAGCCTGACCCGCTCAACCGAGGGCTCGCAACACGAGGATCGTGACCGCTGCGAGGATTGCTGTTCCCACGACGACGGCGAGTTCCGTCGCACCAGCGGTCGACCCCGTGCCCACGATGGCCAGCGCCACGAGCCAGGCGTTGCGCACGATCGTGCGCGCGGAGATCGGTTCGTCGGACGCTCCCCCGAAGCAGGCGCACGGGACCTCGACGCCCCGCGAGAGCGTTGACGCCACAGCCACGGAGAAGAGGATCAGGAGACCGAGCGCCACGCAGGTGGGGATGACCGACGATGGCCAAGCCACGAGTCCGACCGCCACGAGCAGTTCGACCACCGGCAGCCCGACGGCAACAGCCGGCACCGCCTCGGCGGGAACGGCGAGCGCCTCGAGGCGAGCCGGCAATCCGTCGCGATCGCGCAACTTGGCGACGGCCGCAGCAACGAGAACACCGGCCAGCACGAGCCGGGCAGCCCATGCGAGCGCGGCCACCGGTCAGGTCGCGAGGGAAGGGTACGCGCCCCCGGTGGAACAGCAACGGCGGCAGGTTGGGCTGGAACTGGCCGAGCTCCACGACACGCCCGACGACGATCGTGTGATCCCCGGCGTCGTGTTCCGCGTCGATGTGGCAGTCGACGAACGCCACCGAGTCACTCAGGATCGGTGACCCGGTCGCTGCGGTGTGGAAGGCCACGTCGGCGAAGCGGTCGATGTCTCTCGTGGCGAAGTTGCGACACACCTCGGCCTGGTGCTCCCCGAGGATGTTCACGGCGTACGAGCCGGTCTTCTGGATCCGCGGCCACGTCGACGACGACTTCGCCGCGCAGAAGAGAACGAGGGGAGGATCGAGCGAGACCGACGAGAACGCGTTCGCCGCCATGCCGACCGGCTCGGCATCGACCATGGCGGTCACGATCGTGACGCCGGTGGCGAAGTGACCGAGGATCGTGCGGAACTCGTCGGGATCGACCACCGGATTGTCCGTGGCGTTGTCGGTCACGCGACCGTTTCCCTCGTCAGCTCGAGTGCGGTGCCCTCGGAGGCTGCCAGGATGTCGCTGAGGCGACCGGCCTCCCGGAGGTCCTGTGTGTAGCGCAGAAGCGTGTCGACCGTCGGATCGTCGTGGTACGGGTCGTGGTGGAACAACGCCAGGGTCCTCGCACCCGCCTCGGCGGCCACGTGCACCGCGTAGTCGACCGTGCAGTGGCCCCAGGTCCGACGGGTCTCGAATTCACCACGGGTGTACTGCGCGTCGTGAATGACGACGTCGGCTCCGTCGCAGAGCTCGAGAACGGCGGTCGGGATGTAGTCATCGGCGTCGTCGGGGGAACATCCGGGGCCGTGATCCGGGATGTACGCCACGACGCACCCGCTCTGTTCGATCCGGAAACCGAGCGTCGGGCCGTTGTGCCGCACACCACGGGAACGCACCTTGGCGCCGCCAATGGCGAAATCGTCGTCGGTGGTGTCGTGAAACGTCACCGCCGCCGCGAGCTCCTGGATCGTGATGGGGAAGAACGGAGGCCCCATGAAGCGCGAGAACACTTCTTCGAGATGCCCCTCGGGCTGCACGGGGCCGTAGATGTCGAGGCCCTGCCCACCGGAGAAGAGCGGCTCGAAGAACGGGAGACCCTGCACGTGGTCCCAGTGGAGATGGGTGAGCAGCACGTTGGCGTGGTAGCCCCCGTTGCAGCTCCCCTCCGACACGAGCTGCTCTCCGAACGACTTCACGCCGGTGCCCAGGTCGAGGACCAGAGGCTCCTCGCCGGGCGTGGTGAGCTCGACACACGACGTGTGACCGCCGAAGCGCTCGAAGCGCGGACCCTCACACGGTGTCGACCCCCGCACCCCGTGAAATCGAACGGACAGATTCCCCACGTCCCCCACGGGGAACGAGGTTACCGCCACACGCCGGTCGGCGTTCCGGCGGCGGCTCCCGCCCTGCCGCCGCATCGACCTTGCCAGTCAGCGGGCCACGACCTCGGTGAGCACGCCGAGGAGCCGGTCGACGTCGTCGGTCGTGTTGTAGACGTGGGTGCTCACGCGGATCGAGGTCCCCCGCACGCTCACGTAGACACCGGCATCGTGGAGGTGACGTCCGACCTCGTCGGGGTCCAGACCGTCCGGCAGGACGAGGCCGCTCAGGTGCGCAGAACGCAGATGCTCGGGCGCCACAACGAGGCCGATTGCCTCCGCCCCCTCGAGGAGACGCTCCGTGAGGTCAGCGCAGTAGTGCGCGATCGCCTCGATTCCGAGCTCGGCGACGAAGTCGAGGCCGGCGATCGCAGCCGGGGTGAGAGCGAAGTTCGACGCCTCGCCGACGTCGAATCGACGGGCTCCGGGTCGGAGCTCATCGGTGTAGTCGACGAGGCGTGCAAAGTCGTCGCTGCGCGCGCGTTCCTGCCATCCGTATTCGAGTGGCTCCCCGTCTCGACGGTCGGGGGCCATCCACAGGTAGCAGATCGAATACGGACCGAAGAGCCACTTGTAGGCCGCGCCGATCACGTAGTCGGGCCGGATCTCGGTGACATCGAACGGGGCAGCACCGATCCACTGGATTCCGTCGATCACGAATGTCGCCCCCACACGCCGGGTTGCCTCACCGACCGCCTGCACGTCGACCCGTGATCCGTCGGACCAGTGGCAGGGAGGAACGGCGACCACGGCCACGGTTTCGTCGATCGTGGACAGGACAGCCGCGGTCCAGTCACCGTCGGCCGGGCGCTCGACGGTGTGAACGCTTCCGCCATCGCGTTCGGCCACCGCGCGCCACGGGTAGACGTTGCTCGGGAACTGCCCCGCGAGCACCACGATGCGACGCCCGGGCGGAACCGACACGGCCTGGGCCGCGATACCGATCCCGTAGCTCGCGGACGGAATGATGGCGGTCCCCTCACCGTCGCCGTCACCGACGAGTCGTCCGAAGCGCTCGCGCAGAGCCTCGACCGGATCGAAGAAGTCGCTGCCACCGATCTCCCAGGGATGCAGCTTCCTGGCGAGGCCGTCTCGACCCGCCTCGTACACGGACCGTGGCAGTGGTGACATGTACGCGGAGTTCAGGTACGCGACATCCTCGGGAATGTCGAAACGGTCGCGCTGGCAGGAAAGCGGCATCTGGTCGCCTCTTCCGGCGTCTATTCGGGAGAGGTGTAGGGACGCTCCCGGTCCTTGGCCGCTTCGCGGGTGAGCACCATCACCTTGCGACGGAAGTAGCAGACCTCTTCACCGCGCTGGTTGAACCCGCGGCTCTCGACAGTGACGATGCCGCGGTCGGGCTTCGATGACGACACCTTCTTGTCGAGGACCTTGGTCTCCGCGTAGATCGTGTCGCCGTGGAACGTGGGCGCACGGTGCAGGAGGCTCTCGACCTCGAGGTTGGCGATCGCCGCCCCGCTGACGTCGGGGACGCTCATGCCGAGTACCAGTGAGTAGACGAGGTTGCCGACAACGACGTTCTTGCCGAACTGCGTCTGGGTCTCGGCGAACCAGGAATCCGTGTGCAACGGATGATGGTTCATCGTGATCATGCAGAAGAGGTGGTCGTCGTACTCGGTGATCGTCTTGCCCGGCCAGTGCTTGTAGACGTCGCCGGGCTCGAAGTCCTCCAGGTACCGACCGAAAGGGCGCTCGTGAATCGTCATGACCGCCAGCATGGCAGAGCAACTGATCGGGCCTCACACCGCGCCACCGGTAGCGTGGATGGCCCATGGCAGCTCCACACTGGCAGACCGTCGCAGGGTTCCGCCGCGATCCCGATGCCATCCGCGACACCCACCTGGACCGTCACGTCCTTCGGCGGGTCCTGAAATACGCCCGCCCCTACCGCTGGCTGCTGATCGGCTTCATCGTCACGGTCATGGCCGGCGCCGTCGTCTCGGTCCTGCCGCCGCTGCTGCTGCGGGAACTTCTCGACACGGCTGTACCGGACGAGAACACAGCACTCGTAGGGTGGCTGGCCCTCGGCGCCGTGCTGCTCGCGGTGGCCGCGACGGCGCTGTCGCTCGCGCAGCGTCTGTTCTCTGCACGGGTGGGCGAAGGGCTCATCCACGACCTACGTGTGAAGCTCTTCGACCACGTGCAGCGGCTGCCCCTGTCGTTCTTCACGCGCACACAGACAGGTGCCCTGCAAACGCGACTCAACAACGACGTCGTCGGCGCGCAGCAGGCCGTCACCGGAACGCTCGGAACCGTCGCCTCGAACGCCGTCAACATCGTCGTCACACTCGTCGTGATGTTCGCCCTCGAATGGCGACTCACTCTGCTGACGTTGGCGGTACTTCCCGCCTTCGTCATCCCCGCACGGCGGGTCGGTCGCAAGCTCCAACGAGCGACACGCGAGTCGCTGGAGCTCAACGCCGACATGAATACGACCATCACCGAGCGGTTCAACGTGTCGGGCGCGTTGCTCGTGAAGCTCTTCGGGCGCCACGGCGTCGAACGTGACCGCTTCGAGGAGCGCGCAGCGCGCGTCCGCGACATCGGTGTGCAGACGGCGATGTACTCGCGGGTGATCTTCGCCGCACTCGCCTTCGTCGCCGCGGTCGGTACGGCGATCGTCTACTACCTGGGTGGTCGACTCGTGATCTCCGGCACCATCGAGATCGGCACCCTCGTGGCCTTCGTCGTCTACGTGGGCCAGATCTACCAACCGCTCACGCAACTCACGAACGCGCGTGTCGACGTGATGACCGCCGTTGTGTCGTTCGAGCGGGTCTTCGAGGTGCTCGACTACGAGAGCCTCATCGCGGACCGTCCCGACGCCGAGGATCTCGAGGATCCGAAGGGCCGGGTCGAGTTCGACCACGTGTGGTTCCGCCACCCTCCGGGCTCGCTCACCTCGATCCCGTCTCTGGAGGCTGACGACACCGTCCGTGCCGACGACGACACGCTGGTGCTACGCGACGTGAGCTTCACGGTGGAGCCGGGCGAGACGGTGGCACTCGTGGGTCCGTCGGGTGCGGGAAAGACCACGATCGCGATGATGGTCCCCCGCATCCACGAGGTGAGCGACGGTCGGGTGATGGTCGACGGTCACGACGTGGCCGGGCTCAAGCAGGAATCCCTGCGCTCGGCGATCGGGTTCGTGAGCCAGGACCCACACATGTTCCACGAGACGATCCGCGACAACCTGCGTTTCGCCAAGTTCGACGCCTCCGATGAGGAGCTCACCGAAGCGTGCCGCGCCGCGCGGATCCACGATCTGATCGCTTCGTTGCCCGACGGCTACGACACGCTCGTGGGCGAGCGCGGCTACCGGCTGTCCGGTGGGGAGAAGCAGCGCATGGCGATAGCGCGTGTTCTCCTGAAGGATCCCGCGATCGTGATCCTCGACGAGGCGACCTCGCACCTCGACTCGGAGTCGGAGGCGATGATCCAACGGGCGCTCGCCGAGGCGCTGCACGGCCGCACCGCGCTGATCATCGCCCACCGCCTCTCGACGGTCGTGTCATCGGACCGGATCCTCGTGGTCGACGACGGCCGGATCGTCGAGTCGGGTCGGCACGCCGACCTGCTCGCGGCCGGAGGGCTGTACGCCGAACTCACCAGGACCCAACTCGGAGGAAACGGCCACGGTGAAGGAAGGGACGGTGATCCCTCCTCCGGGCCCGAACCCGACCCTCTCGACGCTCTGTTGGGCGGTGTGGCGCCTCGCCCCTCTGTGTCCGGGTCGCGTGGGGGTCGGCCGGTAGCATCGCGGGGGCCGGGTGATCAGCCCGACACCTGAGTACTCCCTCTTGTTTGGCTTCTCTTTGTCTTCACGTCCGTCTTCGCTGTGTGGATCTCCTGATGCCTGACATGCCGGACGATTCCGACGCGCGCGTGACCCGGGCGGAGCGCCGTCACGCACGCGAGCAGCGACGCCGCCGACAGCGTCTCCTGGTGACCGGCAGCATCGCGGCGGTCATCACCGTGCTGATCGGCATGGTCGCCACCGACACGCTGCGACTCCCGGGCGAACCGTCGCCGAAGCTCGCGGATGCCAGCACGGGCGCTTCGGCGGACGCTGTGGTCGGCGACGTTCCCGACGTGGAATCCGCCACCCGGGAACTCACGGTCGAAGATCCCCTTCGCCTCTGGGTCGGCGGCGACTCGCTGGCCGGTGCGCTGGGTCCTGCTCTGGGCGCCTACGCCTCCGAGAGTGGCGTCGTACGAACCTGGTACGACTCACACACGTCCAGCGGCCTCGTCGATCGCACGATCATCGACTGGCTCGAAGAGGCCGACCAGCAGATGGTGGAGGTCAACCCCGAGGCCGTCGTGTTCATCATGGGCGCCAACGACAACGTCGTTGTCGACGATTCCGGCGATTGGCGTGATGACTACGCCGCGACGACGGGCGAGATGATGGACATCCTCACGGGCACCGAAGGACGCCCCGTGTACTGGGTCGGTTCGCCGATCCTGGGCGACAGCACGATGGACGACCGGGTCGCCGAAGTGAACAAGGTGTTCGTGGAGGAGGCCGGGCAACGACCGTCGGTGGCCTACGTGAACGCCCACGACCTGTTCGCTCCCGACGGTCTGTACTCCGACACATTCGAGAACCACGACGGTGAGGTCGTGACGATGCGCGACGGCGACGGCGTGCACTTCACCGGCGAGGGAGCCAGCTACCTCGCCGGGGTCGTATGGGACCTGATCGACAGTTCGTTCCAGGTGTCGCGCTACGCCGTTCCCGGAGCCACCCAGCCGGTCGAGGAATCGGGAACACCGCCACGCTTCGACAACCCGGGCTCGGGAGCCACGACGACGTCGCCCACGTCCGGGTCGGGCACGGTGGATTCGTCCCCGGTGACGGCCCCTCCGGCGACCGAGCCGGCCCAGGTGGCGCCGCCGACCGATCCCGCCTCCTCCCACCCCCGCGCCCACGCAGCCTCCGGCGCCGCCCCCGTCGTCGTCGACGACGACCGGACCGGTCAACCCCGGTGGTGGAGCCGGCGGGACGGGTGGAGCCGGCGGGACCGGCGACGGGACCTGATTCCCGGCAATTCCCTCTTGTCCGGATCGGGCGGGATCGGTAGTTTCGCACCTGATGGTTTGGAGGCGGGCGGCGGTCCGACCAGCAGGTACCGCGTCGCAGCCGGGTGCGTGGCTCCGGGGGGTCGCCGCAGGCTCTCTCCTCGTGGTCGCAGCCTGCAGCGGCGGCGGATCGGATGCGGGTGAGGCCGCGTCCGGCGAATCCGCAGTCACCGACAGTTCGTCGGTGAGTAGCGACTCGTCATCCACGACCGGCGGCTCGACGACGACCGTCCCCGCGGGTCCCGTCGTTCCCGAGGACGCACCCCCGATCGTCAACACCGGCGACGACTTCGAAGCCATCTACCGCTCATTGAACGAGTTCATCAACTGGCTCGCCGCGAATCCAAGCCCGACGGTCGAGATGATCGACGTCATCTACAGCCCGCGAGGACCGGCATACGAGCTGCAACGGACGCAGCTCGCTGGGAACATCGCTGGCGGTTTTCACTCAGCCGGGCGGATCCAGGAGGTCGGCGCAGTCGAGGACAGAGGCCCGCGGGAAGGTCCTGGGGGATCGGTCATCTACGACCTCATTGTGAACCTCACCTTCCCGGTTGTGGACTACTTGGACTCTGAGGAGCAGGTCGTCCGAACTCGCGATGCGGCATTCGAGTCGCGATTTCTTATCTCGTTGCTGCAAGACGAGGGCCGCTGGCGAATCGGGGACAGTGTTGAACTCATTTAGGTCGCGACTCTTTGGTTCAGCAGCTGCGCTCGCAGTCGTCGGGTCGAGCTTCTTGGCGGCGCCCAGCCCGGCATCAGCCAGATGCGTTGGTGATATCGGCGACGTTTTGGGCGCTGGATGCGAAACCCCGGGTGGAACGGGCGGAGGCGGTGGCGCCGGAGGTGGAGGAAGCGGTGCCGTTGGGCCTGCTCGCTACTACTGGCAGCACGTCACACCGGCCGACGTGGGCGACCCGACGAGTCTGCTGTGCCCGTTGAGCGATACCGAGGTGGGCGTCGAGTACTGGGAGGAGCTCATCGACCGCACCACCGGCGAGGCGCTCTTCACCCGTGTGCGCTGTGTTCCTCTCGATCCCGACGCTCCCGCGCCGGAGCCGACTCCGGATCCACCGTCGCCGGCGAGCATCTGGGACGCCGTGCCGGTGCCGACTCCGTCGGTGTCGGTCAATCCGGCCGGCGAGGGCGTGACCGGTCTCGAAACCTGGCTCTGGCTCGAGGGCACGACGAGCCTCGACGTCGGGCCTCTCTCACTCGACGGGTGGAGCGTCACCGCCACCGCGACCGTCGAACGCATCGTGTGGGACATGGGCGACGGCGGATCGACCTCGGCCGCGCGTGCCGGAGGCCCGTTCGACCCCGCTGCCTCGTACACCTACGAAACGAAATCGGGTGCCGCGCCCTACACGCTCAGCGTCACGACCCGTTGGCGCGGATCCGCCACCATCAGCGGGTTCGGCGTCACCCTCACCGAGGACCTGGGCACCGTCACCACCACCGGCAGCCGCGCCTACGACGTCGACGAGATCCGCTCCGTCCTCATCGAGTAGCCGGCCGCCCGAAACGGTCTCGCTGGACCGTGCTCTCCGCACGATGCTCCGGCTCGGGTGTCGAAGTGACCCGTCGGTAGCATCGATTCCATGCCTGAGAACCAGAGCGACAACAGTCTCGAGGCCGCGGCCGATGCCGTCGCCCTCTCCTCTCGCCTCGTCGACACGGCGGCGGTGAACCTCGCCGAAGCGTCGTCCGACGGCGACCGGATCTCGGTGGCCAAGCTCGACGAGCACCAGGTGCTCGCCTACGACCTCGCGCATGCGGCCAGCGCCGTGGAGGGGTGTCGGGCGATGCTCGCCTACGCCGAGAAGGGCGACCTCGAGTCCCGCCTGGCGCGGGCGTTCGTGGCCGACGCTGTCGCCGATCTGGGCGCCAAGATGCTCGGACGCGAAGGCGTGTGGGGAGTCGACGCCTCCGGACCTCGCGTCCGCGCTGCCGTTCGTGGAGGCGCACCGCGACCCGGCCTTCCTCGCCGGGATCGCCGACGACTGCGTCACCGCGGGGACGGGCCCGACGCATCTCGACGATGACTTCGAGCTCGTGCGCGAGACGTTCCACCGCTTCGCCGAGGACCTGGTGCGCCCGGCCGCCGAGCACGTGCACCGCACGAACGCCGACGTTCCCGAGGAGATCATCTCGGGTCTGGCCGAGATCGGAGGCTTCGGCCTGTCGGTCCCCGAGGAGTACGACGGTATGGCCGCCGGCGGTGAGTCCGACTACCTCGGCATGGTCGTCGCCACCGAGGAGCTCTCGTGGGGGTCGCTCGGCCTCGGCGGGTCGCTGATCACCCGTCCCGAGATCCTCACCCGCGCCATCGTGAAGGGCGGGACGGAGGAGCAGAAGCAGCGGTGGCTGCCGAAGATCGCCAGCGGCGAGCTCATGGTCGGCGTCATGGTCACCGAGCCCGACTTCGGGTCCGACGTCGCCGGCCTGGGCGTGACCGCCACGCCCGACGGCGACGGCTGGCGCATCAACGGCGTGAAGACCTGGGCCACCTTCGCCGGACGGGCGAACGTCCTCATGCTGCTCGCCCGCACGAACCCCGACCGCTCCGTGGGCCACAAGGGCCTGTCGATCTTCGTGGTCGACAAGGAGCCCGAGGAGGGCCACGCCTTCAAGTTCACCCAGGACGACGGCGGCGTGATGGACGGTCGGGCGATCGACACGATCGGCTACCGAGGCATGCATTCCTACGAGGTGAGCTTCGACAACTGGTACGTGCCCGGCGAGAACCTCGTCGGCGGCGAGGAGGGCCTCGGCAAGGGCTTCTACCTCCAGATGGAAGGCTTCGAGAACGGACGCCTGCAGACCGCCGCACGAGCCGTCGGGCTCATGGAGGCGGCGTTCGGCGCCGGCCTCGAGTACGCACAGGAGCGCAACGTCTTCGGACGCAGCGTCTTCGACTACGAGCTCTCGAAGGTGAAGATCGCCCGCATGGCGATGCTCATCCAGGCCGGGCGCCAGTTCGCCTACTCGGTCGCCAGGCAGATGGCGCGGGGCGAAGGTGCGCTGGAGGCGTCGATGGTGAAGGCCTACGTGTGCCGCGCCGCCGAGTGGGTCACCCGCGAGGCGATGCAGTTGCACGGCGGCATGGGCTACGCCGAGGAGTTCCCGGTGTCGCGTTACTTCGTCGACGCGCGGGTGCTGTCGATCTTCGAAGGCGCCGACGAGACCCTGTGCCTACGGGTCATCGCCCGCCGCCTCGCCGAACAGGCCCTCTCCGCTTGACGTTTGATGCGTCCGTGGCGCGCGCTATGCGCGCGCCACGGACGCATCAAATAGAGCTGGCTACTCGCTGGAGCGGGTGAAGCCGGCGCGGTCGCCGTCGCTCGTCGCGACGATGAAGGTACGCCAGGAAACCCAGGCACCCACGCCGATGGTGAGAAGTAGAAACACCGCCACGGACGCCCTGTCCGTTCCAACGAATGCGTCATCGAACGGGACGTAGACCAGAACGAGAAGTGCGTAGGCAGCCCCTGCCGCATTCAGAAGTGACGCAGCGATGAGCGCCATCCGGATCAGGACGGACCCAAAGCCACGTCGGGTCACGGAGTTGGACAACCCGAGCGCGACGGCTCCGAGGAAGACCACACCGGCAGCCGCCATCGGAAGACCTACTTCAACGAACTGCTTCGTACGGGTGACCTGCCCGCCGTGAAAGTTCGCGACGCCGAATGGGAGCTTGTAGCTCACGTACGCAAAGCCGGTGGCGAACACTGCCTCGGCGCTGAGAACCAGTGCGATCAGAACTCGTTCGCCGCGGGACACCCTTGGTCGGGGCTCGGAGCGCTCCGGAGTGGTCGTCTCCGTCATGCGACGGCCCCTTGGCGTTGAGCTCGTGCAGTCTGCAGAGAAGCCTACGCCGCCTCGCCGAACAGGCCCTCTCCGCTTGACGTTTGATGCGTCCGTGGCGCGCGCTATGCGCGCCACGGACGCATCAAGGAAATTCAAGATCCGGCGGGTCAGTCGTCGGTGACGGGGCTCCGCTCGAGGCCGGCGCGCTCGCCGCGGCTGACGAACTTGATCGCCATCTTCCGGCTGGCTTCGTCGATCATCTCGTCGCCGAACATGACGGCCCCCCGGCGCTCCGTGCCCGTCGCGTGCTCGTAGGCCTCGAGGATGTCGTGAGCCCGGTCGAACTGCTCCTGGGTGGGTGAGTAGACCTTGTTGCACGCCTCGACCTGGGTGGGGTGGAGCGCCCACTTGCCGTCGTACCCGAGCGTGTGGGTGCGGCTGGCGTAGTCGTAGAAAGCGTCGAGGTCCTTGATCTTGAGGAACGGCCCGTCGATCACCTGGAGGCCGTTGGCACGGCCCGCCATGAGGATCTTCGAGAACACATAGTGGAAGTGGTCGCCGGGGTACTCGTCGATCTGCACACCACCGGTGAGCACCGGCATTTCCATCGACGCCGCGAAGTCGGCGGGCCCGAAGATGATCGTCTCCAGCCGGGGCGACGCAGCGCAGATCTCCTCGACGTTGATGAGGCCGCGGGTGGTCTCGATCTGCGCCTCGATGCCGACCGTGGCCTCGCGACCCATGGTCTCCTCGATCTGTGTGAGCAGCATGTCGAGCGCCACGATCTCGGCGGCCGACTGCACCTTCGGCAACATGAGCTCGTCGAGGCGCTCCGAGGAGTTCTCGACGATGTGGATCACGTCGCGGTAGGTCCACTTCGTGTCCCAGGCGTTGACGCGGACACACAGGACGCTGTCGCCCCAGTCGGAGTCGTTGATCGCCTTCACGACGTTGTCGCGGGCGGATTCCTTCTCGAGGGGCGCCACGGAGTCTTCGAGATCGAGGAACACCATGTCGGCGCCGAGCGTGGGGGCCTTGCCGAGCATCTTCTCGCTCGAGCCGGGCACGGACAGACAGGAACGACGGGGTAGATCACGTGAGCGTTCGGACATGGTTTCGAGGCTACCGATACGCTCGCTCCGTGCCCCAACCGGACGCGCACAACGCAGACCGGGGGCCGGAGCCCACCCCCGAACCCCGGGTCGAACAGCTCGGCGACGGCGTCTACGCCTGGATCCAACCCCACGGCGACGACGGGTTCGCCAACGCCGGGGTGATCGTGGACGACGACGGCATCACGGTCATCGACACCCTCATGGTCCGCTCCCAGTGGGAGGTCTTCGCGCGGTCGGTGGCCCGGCTCGGCGCTCCCGTGCGCAGGGTCCTCCTGACCCACGCCCACATCGACCAGGTCGGCGGCACGAAGGCGTTCAAGAACGCCGCGGTGTACGGGTCGCAACAGACGAGCGACCTGCTCGACCAGCCCATGAACTTCGAGGCCTACAAGACGTTCATGCCCCGCTTCGCCGACGAGTTCGACGACCTCGCCGGTGTCGGCACCCGCACCGTGACCCACGTCATCGACGCTCCCGCCCGGATCAGTGCCCGAGCCGAGGTGCTCCCCGCTCCCGGGCACACAGCGGGTGATCTCATGGTCCTCGTCGAGGACAGCGACGTGTGTTTCGCCGGTGACCTCTGCTCGTTCGGCGTCACTCCCCTGGGTTTCCAGGGTGACCCCGCCACCTGGGCCGACGTTCTCGACGTCGTGGCCGAACTCGCGGAAACGATCGTGCCGGGACACGGCCACGTCGGCGGAGCACAGGATGTCGCTGATCTGCGCGCCTACCTGCGCGTCTGCGTGGAGGCGAATGGCGATCCCTCGGCGATTCCTCCCGGGCCGTGGGACTCGTGGAGGGAACGCCGCCACGACGCCATCAACGTGGAGCGTGCGGCGCTGCTGGCACACGGTGACGACCAGATCCCGCCGTCGATGCTGCGCGCCATCGGCCTCGCCTGAGGCCGTCCCTACGTCAGGTGCTCGCGGAAGAACGCGAGAGTGCGCGCCCACGCCTTTGCCGCGTCTTCCGGATGATGCGCGTCGGCACGGGTGTCGTTGAAGAACCCGTGCTCGCGTCCCTCGTAGATCATGAGGTCCGCGTTGACGCCGTGCCCGCGGAGCTCCGCTTCGAGCTCACGCACCGACTCGGGCGTGGCGAACGTGTCGTTGCCGGCGTAGTGACCGAGCACCTCGGCACTGATGTTCGAGTAGTCGGGATCCGCGGCCGCCCAGGGAAGGACGCCGTAGAACGGAACGACGGCCTTCACGCTGTCGGGCCGCAACGCCGCCAACCACAACGCCAGCCCACCGCCCATGCAGAAGCCGGTGACGCCGATCGACGGTGTGCTGACGGCGTCGTGGGAAACCAGGAAGTCGACCGCTCCGACCATGTCCTTGGCCGCCTGCTCCACGTTGAGCGACATCATCAACTCGCCCGCCTTGTCGGGATGCGCGTTGTCGACGGTCTCCCCGCCGAACAGGTCCGGGGCCAACGCCACGAAACCCCCGGCGGCGAACCGCTCGCAGACGTCTTTGATGTGGGGAACCAGACCCCACCACTCCTGGATCACGACCACGCCCGGCCCCGACCCCGACTCCGGCAGTGCCAGGTAGCCCTCCGTCGTCCGACCGTTGCTCGCGAACGTCACCATCTCACCCATCGGGGTTCCTCCCGTTCTTCGTTGGCAGGCGCCGCTTCAGTAGGTGCCACTGAGCTTGCGGTGGTCCCATGACGCGATCGTCTCTGCTTTGACCACGACCACTGATCGCTTGGCCCCCATCACCTGCACACCCTCGCGCACCGACTCGTCGGTGATCGGACCCAGTAGCGCTCGTAGATCTTCTCACCGATCGCCAGTACCTCGTCGCGGTCGTCGATGATCTCGGCGCGACCCGCGATCGACACCCCGCGCAGCTCCTCGTAGACATCGCCGGCCTCGACCATGACCGTGATCCGGGGATCACGACGCAGGTTCACGATCTTCTGTGACTTGCGGTAGGTCCAGAACGCCGGGTCACCGTCGATGGTGATGAACCACATCGGAACCAGATGGGGAGAGCCGTCGGCATTGACCGACGCGACCTGGAGCGTGCGGCGGTCGGCGAGGATCGCTGCGATCTCCTCGTCGGTCATCTGGATCTGGTCACGTCTGCTCATTCCCCCAGGACGCTAGCGCCACGACCGGCGACATGACGGCGCTGCGCGCTAGCTTGCCGATCTGTGGCGAGCAATCCCGACCCCACCCTCCAGGTCGCCAGCCTCTCGGGCACCACCCGGTCGCTCGACGACTGGATGACGATGTTCCACCTGTGTCTCGTCGTCCTGCCCGACGACCCCGCCGCGGCTCGGTTCCTACCCGTCGTCGAGAACCTCACCCGCGTTCTCGGCGACTCCGACGTCCGCATCGCCGCGCTGTGGCCGTCCACGACTCCGCTCGCTCGCCGCGTCCTGGGCGACTTCGCCGACGAGAACCTCGTGTTCGTCGACCCCAGCAAGGAACTGATCGCGAGCCTCGGGATCGAGAAGCTCCCGGCCCTCGTGCATCTCCGACAGGACACCACCCTGGCGGGTATCGCCGAGGGCTGGGACGCCGCCGAGTGGCAGAAGGTGGCGGACGAGCTCGCCGAGGCGATGTCGTGGTCGAACCCCGAGGTCGACGCCGGATCGGTCCCCGCCGGCAGCGTCTCCTGGCCGGTCGAGTAGCGCCGGTCGAGCAGCTCCGGTCATGAGCGACGTCTCGTTCGACCTCGATGAGCTTCTCGACGACGCCCGAGCGGCGACCGGCCTGAGCGACTTCGGGCCGGACGACTTCAGGGAAGGTCTCGGAAAGCTCCTCGAGACCTACGACCGAAACGGGTTCGACGAGGACGCTCGCCGCCACAACCGCGGGCGCGTGCTGGGTCTCCTGACGGAGCGCCTGCGGATCGAGGATGCCTGGACGAAACATCCGGAGATCCGCGATGTGCGGATCGAGGCGCCGATGTACCTCACGGGTCTCCCGCGCACAGGGACCTCCGCCCTGTTGAATCTTCTGTCGCAGGATCCGGCGATGCGCCCGATGGAGTTGTGGGAAGGCATGAATCCGTCGCCCTTGCCCGGGAATCCCCCTAAGGACGACGACCCGCGGTATCTCGGGATCAAGGCCTTCACCGACCAGATGTACGACGAGAACCCGGATTTCGCCAAGATCCACCACACGAGTGCGGACACGGCCGAGGAGTGCATCCACCTCCTGAATCACACGTTCCAGGACGTGCAGTTCGGCGTCGAGTGCCTGATGGAGCCGTACGGTTCGTGGTTCCAGGAACAGGATCACCGCGCGAGCTATCTCTACTACGCCGACATTCTGCGCATGCTCCAGTGGTGCCGGCCCGGTGAGAGGTTCCTGCTGAAGTCACCTGCACACCTGTGGGCACTCGACATCCTGGTCGACATGTTTCCCGACTGTTCCATCGTCATCACGCACCGGGATCCCGTCGAATGTGTGGGTTCCTACGCGAGCATGATGGAAGCCCTCATGACCGGGCGCACGTTCGACCGCAAGGAGCTCGGGCCCACCGTCATGGAGTACCTCGCCACCAAGTTGGAGTACAGCCAACGCTGCCGCAACGAGATCGAGGCGGCCCGGATCATCGACATCGGGTTCACCGACCTGGTGGCCGACCCGCTGGGGATCGTGCACCGGATCTACGAACACTTCGGGATTCCGATGACACGTCAGTTGGAGAAGGCATTCTCCGACTACACCGCCGCACACCCGCAGGGCGAACACGGGACGCACGACTACAGACTCGACGAGTACGGCCTGACCGAACGGCAGATCCTCGACAGATTCGCGTTCTACACCGAGCGCTTCGCTCCAGGGGAACGCGCGTAGAGCCGGCCGTTCCTTCTCCCCCGGTCAGGGGCCGGTGTCGTTCGCGCCGAGGATCGTCACCGCGACCGCCGAGCCTTGCCCGCCGAGGTTGTGGGCCAGACCGAAGGATGCATCCTTCACCTGCCGTCCGTCGGCACGCTCTTGGAGCTGTCGGGTGACTTCGTAGATCATCCGACATCCCGTCGCACCGATCGGATGCCCGAAGCTCTTCAGGCCACCCGAGGCGTTGATCGGAATCTCGCCGTCGAAGTTCGCGCGTCCGTCGTTGACGAATGCCGCGGCCTCCGGCTGATCGCAGAGCCCCAGATCCCCGATGTTGAGCAGCTCGGTGATGGTGAAGCAGTCGTGGACCTCGGCCAGGCCGATCTCGCTGCGGGGGTCGGTGATCCCGGCCTCCTCGTACGCCTGACGTGCGGCCTGACGGGTGGCCGGGAACCCGAGGTAGTCGAAGTCGGACTTGTACACGGGCCAGCCGGTGTGAACCGAGAGCTGCACGGCCTTGACCCAGGGGAAGTCGTCCTTGTGTGGGAGGTCCCGCGCCAGATCGGGGCGCGTGATGACAGCGGCCGCCGCCCCGTCGGAGACACCGCAGGCATCGAGTCGACCCAGCGGCCAGGCCAGGCACGGAGAGCCGAGAACCTGATCGACGCTCACCTGACGGCGGAAGTGGGCCTTCGGATGGTCGGCTCCGTTGTCGTGGTTCTTCACCGCGACCGCCGCCAGGTCTTCGCGAGTCCAGCCCCATTCGTCCATCGCCCGCGTCGCCGCCAGGGCAAAGACAGCCGGAGCCGACACCGAGCCCATGACCGGATGGGCGCCGAGCACGTCGAGGGGCAGGCCCGATGCCGACTGGTCGAGGATCTTCTCGACTCCGCATGCGAGAGCGACGTCGCAGATGCCGGCGGCGACCGCGTAGCAGGCGTTGCGGAACGCATCGAGGCCCGACGCACAGAAGTTCTCGACATGTGTGGCCGGCTTGCCGAACAACTTGAGGGCGTCGACCGCCATACCACCCGACAGGCCCGTGAACGGGTAGAGCGAGCCCACCCAGATGGCGTCGACGTCGGAGGGCTCGACGCCTGCGTCGGCGAAGGCCTCCGAAGCACGCGTCGGCCAGCATGTCGGACGGCCCGGCCTCCCAGTGCTCGCCGAAGGGCGTGCAGCCCACGCCCGCGATCGCGGCTCGGTCACGAATTCCCTGCGGCATCGCTCAGGCCTGCCTTGTCTCGATCGGAGTTCCGGTTCCCCCGGAGGCGGTGTCGGTGGAGGCGGTGTCGGTGGAGGCGCTGTTCGGTCGGCACTTCCAGTAGTAGTTGTTGTATCCGCCACCGCCGTGAATGCGCCGGAAGGTGAGCTCGACATCCAACCCCGGGTGCACATCGTCGGGCTGACAGTCGGTGACATCGAGGAAGATCCTGCCGCCGCCCTCCAGGTCGATCACCGCCCGGGGATCGGCTCGGTCAGATAGCAGTTCTGGTCGATGTGGTCGAGCGTGTTCGTGAAGATCCGGCCCTTGCGGGCGAGAGGAACGTCCTGGAGCGTTCGGTATGCGCCACAACCGTCGCAAACCCGGCCACCCGGGTACTGGACCAGACCGCAGGCTGAACAGCGCGCTCCGGTCAACGTCAGCTCCCTGGACAGGTCGCGCTGATACGTCACAGGCGAGGCGCGCACGTCGGTCTCGATGCGCGTCACGAGCTTCCGTGACTTGAGATAGTCGCCGTAGCCGGCATCCTCGAAGCGGCGCGAGAGAGATCCGCCGACGCCCCGCCAGGATCCAGGTCGCGTCGGCACGTCTTCGACCTCGAGCAGGAACGCATCCGCGCCCTCGCCGTAACTCGCCAGAACGAGTCGTTCGCCGGCCTCTGCCCGCTCGAGGATCGCCCCGAGACACACCAGAGGATGTGCCGCCCCCGCGTACCCCATCTGCATGAACAGCTCGTCGTGGGGTTCGCCGCTCTCGAAACCGAGCTCGGCGCCGGCACCCCGAGCGGTGCGCGGGTCGGGTGCGGCGAGGATCACTCTCGAAACGTCTTCTTGATCCAACTCCGCGGCGGCCAACACGGCCTTCGCCGCTTCCACCAGGATGCGCCGACAGCCGTACTCGGTCTCGAACTTCCCTGGAAGGAGTGAATCAAGCGGTCGTCGGCGCGTCTCCACGGGCCGATGAACTCGTCGGCGACCGCCGCTGTCTCTCGAACCCGGACGGGCCCCGCGCTCGACACGACGACGGCAGCCGCGGCGTCTCCGAGCATCTGCTCCCCGATCGAATCGGGTTCGCCCAGACGCGCCTCGGATGCGACCACGAGCGCGTTCGTCGCCGAGCCGGATCGCACCGCCTCGACGGCCAGGCGCAACGCCGACGTTCCTGCCCGCAACGTGTCGGTGATGTCGGCCGTGAAGACGTCGCGACGCAACCCGAGCACGGCAGCGAGCGTGGCCGCCGCGTGCTTCTCCACGTACGGGGCCGTCGTGCTCGCGAAGAACACCGCATCGATCGCCGACGCATCGGGGCCTGCCTCCAGGCAGTCGTGGGCCGCCTCGACGCCCATCGTGAGCGTGTCCTCGTCGCTCCCCGCCACCGCCCGGTCACCGGGCACCGCAGGGCCGCCCCACAGTGACGCCATCTCGGAACGTGGCAACCGCCGAGGCGGCACGTAGGCGCCGTGACAGGCGAGGTAGGCGTCGTTACTCATTGTGGGTCTCGGCTCATTGCAGGTCTCGGCTCACCGTGGGTCTTCCTACCTTCTGAGAATGCAGCCGTCCGCGGGTCCGCCGGCACCACTGGCGACGAGGACGACCTCGGCGTCGCTCACCTGATTGGAGGACGTCCCCCGTATCTGGCGGACCGCCTCGATGATGTTCGTCCCGTACGAGAAGCCCTCCCCGAGGAAGCCTCCGTTCGTGTTCAGGGCCAAGCGGCCACCCACCCGAAGAGCATCGCCGCCCTCACAGAACGCCGCGCCCTCACCGCGCTCGCAGAAGCCGAGCGCCTCGAGTTGCATGGGGACGAGCGGGGCGAAGCGGTCATCGAGTTGCGCGACAGAGATGTCGTTCGGTCCGATGCCCGCAACCCGGTAGAGCTCGTCACCCAGGAGACCCATCTCGGGTAGGCCGGACATCTGCGGCCGGCTGTAGCTCGACAACTGCTCGCCCTCGGTCGACGTGCCCTGAGCGTTCGCCATCACGAAGGCCGGCGGTTGGGAGAGGTCCACCGCCCTCTCGGCCCTCGTGACGACGATGGCGATCGCGCCGTCGACGTCGGGTGCGCAGTCCAGGACACGAAGAGGATCGACGACGACATCGGAGTCGATGTAGTCGGCAAGCGTGATCGGTGCGTCATGGAAGATGGCCTGCGGGTTCTTCGCCGCGTGCTCACTACAGACGACGGGCACCCACCCGACCTGCTCGGCAGATACCTCGAACTCGTGTAGGTACCGGCGCACGGCCATGCCGATCGCGCCATCGGGCGTCAGAAGGCCGAAGGGAGCATGGAAGTCGTAGCGGATCATGTCCAACGACTCGTCCTTCGTCTCCTTCGCCGCTCGGAAGTCGGAGCCTGCGCGCTTGCCCGATGCGTTGTTCGCGGAGCGGTAGTACACGACGGTGTTGGCGATACCCGCTGCCACCGCCGTCACCGCGTTCAGCAGCGGGAGGGTTCCGTAGCGCGAATCACTGGCGTAGGTGAGGTTGTCGATACCGACGGCCTTCTGGATGTACATCGCATCGATACCGTCGACCACGTCCTTCACGATTCCGTCGACGTCTTCGGGACGCAGACCGGCATCGTCGAGCGCAGCCTTGATGCACTCGGCGGCCAACGAGTACTCGGTGCGCCCGGAGTCGGTGGAGAACCCGGTCGTCGCCACGCCCACGACGGCGGCGGCATCTTTGATGCTCGGCATCGTCTTCATCTCCTTCACGCTGCCCGCTTCTTGAACTTGTAAAGCGTCAGATCCTCGGAGATGTCGTCGAAGACCACCTCGACGGGCATCCCGATTTCGATCTCGTCGGGTTCGATGTCGATCATGTTGCTGACGAGACGAACCCCTTCGTCCAACTCGATCAGCACGACCGCGTACGGGACCTTCATGGCGGGGTACGCCATTCTGTCGGTGGTGAAGTTGACGTAGGAATAAATCTGTCCCCGCCCCGAGGACTGGACCCATTCCAGGGTGTCCATGGACTTGCATTCGGGACACATCGGCCGTGGCGGCTGGTGGTAGACGTCACACGCCCGGCACTTCTGCAGCACGAGCTCGTGATTCGCGACGGCATCCCAGAACGGCTTGTTGTCGGCGTCGATCGAAGGCTTCAGTATCGGGATTCCCGGTACGTATTCCATGGGTCGCGCTACCTCCTCAGGATCAGCCCGCTCGTGGGCACTCCGGGACCACCGGTGACCAGACTCAGCTCCGCGTTCTCGACCTGACTCGTGGACGTACCTCTGATCTGTCGCACTGCTTCGATGATGAGGTTGTAGCCGTGGATGTAGGCCTCCGAAAGCAGGCCGCCCGACGTGTTGAGGGGGAGCTCACCATCGGGCCTGATCCGGTCGCCGCCCTCACAGAACGCCGCCCCCTCACCACGTTCACAGAAGCCGAGCTCTTCGAGCTGGACGAGGCCCCCGAGGCTGAAGGGGTCGTACAGCTGAGCGACGTCGATGTCGGCCGGGCTGACACCGGCGACCCGGAAGAGCTCCTGGGCCATGTACCAGGTCTCCGGCAAACCTGTGATGATCGGCCGGTTGTAGGAGGTCTGGATCTCCTGTTCCGGCGGGCTGCTCTGGGCGGCAGCGAGAATGTGGGCAGGCGGCTGCTTCAGGTCCTTGGCCCGCTCGGCTGTGGTCACGACCACAGCAGCCGCACCGTCGGTGTCGACGCAGCAGTCGAACATCCGGAGCGGCTCGACGATCATCTGGCATTCCATGTAGTCCTGGTGCGTCATCGGCTTGTCGTGGAAGATCGCCTTCGGATTCCGCTGAGCGTTCTCCCGGAGCACGACCGGGTACCAGCCGATGTGTTCGGGCTCGACGCCGAACTCGTGCATCCACCGCATGCCGTACATGCCGGCCCAGGAAAGCGGCGTCAGCAGGCCGAACGGGAAGAAGTAGCCGTAGTGCAGCGTCGGCGCCTCGCTGAGGTAGCCGACATAGCCGTCGCCCCGCCCGTAGCGGTGCCCGGACGCCTCGTTCAACGACCGGTAGCAGACCACGTAGTCGGCAACTCCGGTTGCGACGGCCGCGGCCGCGTGCATCACGTTCGCGCAGCTGGCTCCACCTCCGAAGCTGATCTGGTTGCTGAACCTCAGGTTCGGGATACCCAGCGAGCCGACCAGGGTCGGCATCGAGGTCCGCTCCAGGGTGAACGTTTCGAGGCCGTCGATGTCGTCCATCGTCAGCCCGGCGTCGTCGACGGCCGCCTTGATGGCCTCACAGGCCATGTCGAGCTCGTCGCGCCCGGAGTCCCTCGAGAACTCGGTCGCGCCGATACCGACGATCGCCGTGTTGTCCTTGATCAGATTCGATGCGACGCTCGGCTTCAGATCCGGTCGGTAGGACCTCTCGACATACTCCTGCAACATTCCCGGACTCCTCCTGGTCTGTGGGCCGGCGTGACCGACTACGCCGCTCTCGTGAACTTGAAGAGCGTGAGGTCGTCGTCGATGTCCTCGAAGACGACGTCGACCGGCATCCCGATCTCGAGCTCGTCGGAGGCGATGTCGACGGGATTGCTGACGAGGCGCACGCCTTCATCGAGTTCGACGAGCACGACCGAATACGGCACCTCGAACGCGGGATGGGGAGATTCGTGATACGTGACCCAGCTGTAGATCGTGCCGTGACCCGACACGGGGACCCACTCCGAGTCGGCCGATCGGCACTTCGGGCACATCGGGCGCGGCGGGACCAGCCAATGACCGCATTGCGCGCACCGCTGGAGCTCCAGCTCATGGCGCTTGACGGCTTCCCAGAACGGCGTGCTGTTCCGGTAGAGCACTCCCCACAGCGCCGGATGCGGGATCGGCTGTTCCGCGTCGCCTGTAGCTGTCATCGTCCGACTCCTGGTCTCTTTGTCGCAGAGACTCTACTGACTCCGAGGGAACCTTCACCAGTTGGTAGCAATGTGTAACCATTTGGCTAGTGTGGCGGAGGTTCGGGGCAGGAGGGGTGTCGAATGGGTGGGAACGAGGGTCTGCGGGTCCAGACCGTCATGTCGGCCCCCGACTCGGACAACTACGCCGGGGAGGGGCAGGCGCCCATCGACGTGGCGGGCATCGCCGCCGCGGCCCGAAAGGCCGAGGAGCTCGGCTTCGACGGCGTCACGGCTCCCGAAGCCGGCCACGACCCCTTCCTCCCGCTGGTGATCGCGGCCGAACACACCGAGCGCATCGAGCTGGGTACGAACGTGGCGATCGCATTTCCCCGAAGCCCTTTGGTGACCGCCCAGTTGGCGTGGGACCTGCAACAGCTCTCGGGAGGTCGGTTCCAGCTGGGTCTGGGTACGCAGGTTCGAGGACATGTGGAGCGGCGGTACGCGTCCTCCTGGACGGGTCCGCCCGGGCCGCGCCTGCGCGACTACGTCATGTGCCTCGAGGCGATGTTCGAGACCTTCCAGACGGGCGAGGCGCCGGCCTTCGAGGGGAACCACTACCACTTCACGCTGATGAATCCGTTCTTCAATCCGGGGCCCATCGAACATCCCCACATCCCGATCCACCTTGCTGCGGTCAACCCGTACATGGCACGCCTGGCGGGCGAGCGGTGCGACGGGTTGCGCCTCCACCCGATCGCGACGTTCCGCTACGCCCGGGAGGTCGTACTCCCCGCGGTCGAAGCGGGCGCGGCCGCCGGCGGGCGCACGCTCGACGACGTGGACGTCATCGGCGCCCCGTTCCTGGCGGTCGCCGAGGACGAAGAGGGGGTCGAGACAGCCAAGCAGCTGCTGAAGCAGAACATCGCCTTCTACTCCTCCACCCGCACCTATCACGCCGTCCTCGACTTCCACGGCTGGACGGATGTGGGCCTGGAGCTCCACCAGATGTCCCGGGAGGGCCGATGGAAGGAGATGCCGAGCCGAATCAGTGACGCGATGCTCGACGAGTGGGCCATCATCGCCACGTGCGACGATCTGGCAGCCAGGGTCGAGGAGCGTTGTGGCGACCTCTTCTCGACAGTCCTTCTCGACCTCTCACCTTCGCTGCGTAGGAACGAGGAATGGGTGGCGGACACGGTCGCGGCACTGCAACGGAATTGACTCCTCACGGAACGGAGAGAGACAACATGGCATCCGAAAAGGAGTACCTCTTCGAGGTCGACGAGGGAGTCGGCATCGTCACCTTGAACCGTCCCGACCGCTTGAACGCGATCAGCTGGGACCTGTCGCGCGATCTCATCGAGCTGTTCCGCGATCTCCGCCAGCGCGACGAAGTCCGCGTGATCGTGCTCACCGGCGCGGGCCGTGGATTCTGCTCGGGTGGGGACGCCGAGTGGCTGAGCGGTGCCGACGAACGGGGTTTGCCGGGGCTCTCCGACGTTCCTCTCGAGCGCTACCAGCGCAAGACCTCCGCGGGCCCGTCGCCGAGTTCACCCGCATGATCGTCGACGTCGACAAGCCGGTGATCGCCGCCGTTCACGGGCCGGCCATGGGCGCGGGCCTCTCCTTTGCTCTGGCCTGCGACCGGCGCTTCGCCGACACGACGACGCGGATGAGCGCGGCCATGGTGCGCCTCGGCTTCGCGCCCGACTGCGGCATCACCTACTTCCTGCCGCGCGTCACCAGCCTCTCGACGGCGCTGATGATGGTGGAGACCGGCACGATCCTCGAGGCCGACGAGTGCTTCCGCGAAGGACTGATCGACGAGCTCGTCGAAGAAGGTGAGGCTGTGCCGGCGGCGCTGCGTTACGCAAAGAAGCTGGCGAGTGGGCCGAGCGTGGCCGTCGACCTGGCGCGCCGTTTCATCCACAAAGCTCTGACGTCGACCCTCGACGAGATGCTCGACTACGAGGCCGTGGCCGCCACCATGTCCGCCCACACAGCCGACGCCCGTGAAGGCACGCAAGCCTTCGTGGAGAAGCGTAAACCCCACTTCGAGGGGCACTAGCCGCAGCGACCGTCGGCTTCACCGTCCGGGTAGGTTCTGCGCCGTGGAAAAGGTCATGTACTGCGTGACGGGCAAACCCGGTGTGGACCCGTCAGCCCTGGGGGATCTGCTGCGAGACGCGGTGGCCGAGCGGCTGACCGTGCTCGGGGCGCATGGTGTGCAGGTGAACGTGGCCGACGATGCGGTCGCCCCGGCCGACGGCCTTCGCATCATCTCCTCTCCCACTCCCGCCGAGGCGGTGGTCTCGATCTGGATCGACACTGCTGTCGAACAGTTTCGGCTGCCGTTCGATCAGGCCATCGCGGAGGAGGTCGCGACCTGGGCCGCGTACCTCGTCACCGAGTCTGTGCCCGTTGCGAACACCCGCTACCCGACGGAGTCGGGTGAGCGCGTCGACGGATTCGCCCAGTTGGCGTTCCTCGAGCGTCCCGTCGACCTGCCCGTCGACGAGTGGCTGGACATCTGGCTGAACAGCCACACCCGGATCGCCATCGAGACCCAGGACACGTTCCTGTACGTGCAGAACGTCGTGACGCGCGTCCTGACCGACGGAGCGACAGCATGGGACGCGATCGTGGAGGAGGGATTCCCGGCCGGCGCGATGACCGACCCCCATGTCTTCTTCGACGCGGTGGGCGACGACGTTCGACTGGCGAAGCACCAACAGGAGATGCTCGACAGCGTGCAGCGGTTCGTCGACTTCGCGACGATCGAGGTCATCCCCACGAGCCGGTACGTGATGCGCTCAGTGCTCGACGGGACCTGAACCTCTAACGCGACCCCTTCGGCTCACACCACTTCGCCTCACACCGCTCAACGAGACGTCGACCACCTTCACTGGGCCTTGTACATCTTGTTGAGACGGTGCCCTGCGAGGCGGGCGACCTCGATACCCGAGAGGGCGGATTGATGTGTGCCCATACCTGCGGCGCCGGCGTCGGCGCCCGCCAGATACAGGCCACGAATGGACGTCTCCGACTTGGGCTTCATCGATCCGCACTGACCGATGATCTGGGCAAGGCCGACACACTCTCCACCCTGACCCGGCAGGACCGCGTCGCGGGTGAGATCCGAGATCTGGCGGGGGCCGTTGTACTCCTTGCGTTCGGTGGCGTCCCAGATCTCGGGAAACAGATCCTGCATCTGCTTGTCCATGCATCGCCAGAGACCTTCGATCTCCTTCGCGTCCGGATCCGGTGAACAGACCGTCCCCGAGACGAGTACCTGCTTGCCCGGGGGGGCGGCATGCTCGTCATAGAAGGAGTGGTTGCACATGAAGAGGATCACCTCGTCGGGCTCTTCGCCTTCCTTCTGCTTGCGAAAACGCGCCGTGTCGAGCCAGCTGTCATCCGACCAGACCGCGTACATCGCCGTGTCCATGACAGGCCTGTCGAGGAAGTAGCGAACGCTCGTGAAGGCCCACCCCGGAACGAGGCCCTTCACGTAGTCGACGTAGCCCCGGTCGAAGTACTCCTCGCCGACGAGCTTGAGGACCGTCGGATGGATACCGGCGGAGCTCACGACAACAGGCGCAGAGAAGCCGCCCTTTGTCGTTTCCACGCCCGTCACCGCGCCGTTGTCGACGGTGATCTTGTCGACCTTGGCCCCCGTGACGATGGTCCCGCCGTTCTTCTCGAACTCGCGGGCCATCACCGTGGTCAGCCCGCCGAAGCCGCCCTTGTACTGGCCGCCCCCGCCCTGGGTCATGATCTGCTTCATGATCAGGATCTGCTCGGACGCTGCCACCAGGTCGAGGGGCTCGGCGAGCGACGCGTTGGCGTGGAAACCCAGGTAGTTGTAGAGCGGCGCGGGCACGTCGCGTTCGGCGAGCCACTCCTCCATCGTCATGTTGTCGAGCGCGGCGATCTCCGCGTCCGACATCGTGACCATCTCGGTCAGGACAGTCAGGGCGCTGGCCTGTTCGTCTTCGTCCGCCTCCCAGAGGTCGAAGAAGGGTGCGGGGTCGGCCATGGCCTGCGTCTGGGTCACGGTCTTGTACTTGTCCCATTCGTGGCGCCTGTACGCGAGCGTGACGACGTCGCGCGGGTCGTCGGGCTCGAGCGCCGGTTCGAACTCGTCGGACACGCCGAGCTCGGCGAAGATCGTTTCGAAGGCCGACCCGCGCATGGGGACCTGCCCGTGGGGGAAGAGGTCGTAGGCCCAGCCGTCCTTGTCGATGCTCATCATCTTGCCGCCGAGGACGTCGTTCTTCTCGATGAGCAGCGTGTGCGTGCCGCGCTTTTGGAGCAGCGTCGCGCACGCGAGACCACCGGGCCCGCTGCCGATGACAATGACTTCGTATTCCTGGTCGCTCATTTCGTCTCTCCCTATCGCTTGAGGACCACTGCCGTGCCGTTCCCACCCAGCCCGAGTGTCTGTGCGAGACCGAGCTTCGCGTCCGGGACCTGCCGAGGTCCCGCATCACCACGCAATTGCCAGGTCAGCTCACAGACCTGGAAGACGCCCATGGCTGTGGTCGCCTCGCCGAAGCAGAGGAAGCCCCCGCTCGGGTTGATCGGCATCTTGCCCGTCGGCATCGTCTCGCCGCTCTCGAGCAGGTGCTCGGCCTCACCGGGCCCGCAGAGGCCCCAGTCCTCCGGGAAGGCGAGCTCGTAGTAGACGGTGTTGTCCTGGAGCTCGACGAAGTCGAGGTCCCCGGGCGTGGCCCCGGCCTGCGCGAGGGCCTTTTCCACGGCGATCGCGGCCTCGCTGTGGTGCGTCCTGCCGGTGGGCACCACACCCGCCAGCCCGCGCGGGAGCCCGTCGTCGAAGCGGGCCGTGGCCACCGCGCTGCCCGCGACCCAGACCGGATTCGCCGCCGCGATCTGGCGCGCCTTGTCCGCCGAACAGATGATGGCTGCCGCCGCGCCGTCGCTCACGGGGCAGATCTCGTAGAGGCGCAGCGGGTCGCTCACCATGTTCGACTCGAGAACCTGCTCGAGCGTGAACTCCTTGCGGAAGCGTGCGTATTCGTTGTGTGTGCCGATCTGGTGCGCCTTCACCGCGACCTTGGCCAGTTGCTCCTCGGTGGTCCCGAATTCGGCCATACGCTGCCGGCACAGGAGCGCCCAGAAGGCCGGGCCCGGCATGCCGACGCAGCGCTGACGCAGGAACTCGGGATCGGTCTCCTCCTCGACGCCCGACGTCTGGATGAAGCCCTTGGGCATCTTCTCACCGCCGACGACGAGGACCATGTCGTACGCGCCCCCGGCCACCATGGTGTGGCCGACGTTGAAGGCGTTACCGCCGGCGGCGCAGCCTGCCGACATGTTGTAGACGGGGATCCCCGTGGATCCCATGTCCTCGACGATGTCGTTGCCGTTCAGACCCCAGCCCTTGCCACCCGAGAACCGGGAACTCGCAGCGGTGACCGCCTCGATCTGGCTCCACGAGACACCGGCGTCGTCGAGCGCCGCCACGACGGCCTCCCGGCAGAGCTCGGTGACCGAGCGCTCCGGGAACTTCCCCCAGGGGTGCATTCCCACGCCCAGGACCGCTACGTCTCTCATCGTGTGCTCTCTTCGCGCTCGGTCGGCATCTCGGGTCTCAGATCGGGCGGAACATCCAGCTGATCGCCTCGGTCCCGTCCTCTTCGTGGTAGATGGGCCCCAAGACGAGCTCCACCCGGTCGCCGACCTGCACGCTCGCCGGATCTTCCACGGCCATCCGGCCGACGACACGCAGGCCGTCGGCGAGATCCACGACGCCGAGCGCGTACGGCTCGTACGGCTCGTCGTAGCGGGCCGGCGGTGGAGGCGGGTAGTTCTGAATCGAAGAACTCCACAACGTTCCCAGGGGGCCGAAGCTCGCGTCCTCGATCTTCGACTCCGTGCACTCGGGGTTGTGACACAAAGAAGACTTCGGGAAGTAGGGGGTCGTACACGTGGTACAGCGGGAACCGACGAGGCGCGGCCCGTCAGCCGTCTCGCTGAACAGGCCTTCGATCACCGGGGTGCCCTCGGTCGTCATCAGGAATCACCAGCCTCGCTCGCGGCCCGGATCAGCTCCGGGAGAAGTTCGGTGCAGTCGCCGACGATCCCGTAGCGGGCGTGACGGAAGATCGCGGCGTCCGGGTCGGTGTTGATGGCCACGATCGTCTTGGCCGCCGAGCATCCGACCATGTGCTGGGTCGCGCCGGAGATCCCGGCCGCGAGGTAGAGGGCAGGTCGCGTGATCTTGCCCGTGAGCCCGACCTGGCGGGACGAGTCGATCCACCCCTCGTCGACGAGGGGCCGCGAAGCGCCGGCCATCCCTCCCAGCACGTCCGCCAGTTCCTCGATCAGCTTGAAGTTCTCGGGTGAACCCAACCCCCGGCCCCCCGACACGATGATCTCGGCGTCCTCGAGGCGGGGGCCTTCGGTGTGCGCGGCTTCGAGCACGCGGATCCGCTCCTCGACACCCGAGAGATCGACCTCGAGCTCGGTCGCCGCGGGGGCGGTACCGGCATCCTCGGTGGGCTCGGGAGCAACGGCGTTGGCAAGCAGCGCGACGACGCACGGACCCGGGCCTTCGAGTCCGTACACCACTCGCGTGTCACCGCCGTACGCGGCGGCCGTCACGTCGAGCCGGTCGCCGTCGACCTCGATGTCCGTGCCGTTCATCACGACGCCCACACCCAACCGACCGGCGACGCGCGGTGCCACGAGGCGCGTGGCGAAGTTCTGGTTGAAGAGCAGCAGGCGGCAGGGATGCGACGCGCAGTACTGGGCCAGCGCCTCGACAAAGGCGTCGGGCCGACCATCTTCCAGCTTCGGGTCGTCGATCCGGTCGACACGCGCAACGCCGTGCCTGCCGGCGATCTCGGGACCCTCGTCGAGTGACGGGCCCACCACGAGCCAGTGCAGCTCGGCCCCGCAGGCGCCGCTCACCGTGCGACCCAGCGTGAGCGCGGCCTCCGTCTCCTCCCATGGCTGATCGCGGACCGCGCTCCAGGTGCACACAACCACCGGATCCGTCATCGCGGGGACCGACCTCGAACGATGTTGTCCTCGAGGAGTCGCCTGACCAGTCGGTCGGCGACGTCGGCCGGCTCGTCTCCGGAGATGAACTCGCAGTCGCCCTTGACGGTGGGGACGAACTGGCGCGTCATCACGACCCGCGGCTCCAGAGCCTGGGGATCGAGCGAAAGATCGGTAGCGGAAACGTCGGTCGGTTTCACACGGCGAGCTGCCATCTTCATGGGCATGGTCGGATAGCGCGGCTCGCCGAGCTCGTTGCTGATCGTCACCACGGCCGGACAGGTGGCCTCGACGATCTCGTCGCCGTCAGGCGTCACCCGGGTGACCCGAACCGCGGGTGCCTCCGCGGATCCTGCCGCCTCGACGTCGCGCGCAATGGCCACCACCGGCATCCCGAGTGACTCACCGATCAGCGCCGGCACCACACCCTGGTCGTCGTCGGAGGCCTGGCGACCGCACAACACGAGATCGGCCCCTCCGTGGGATCGGATGTACGCCGCCAGCAAGGCCGCGACCGTGTGGTAGTCCCCGGTTGAGGACGGAGGCTCGATGGCGACGACCTCGTCCGCGCCCAGCGCCATGGCGTGGCGCAGCGGAACCGTCAGATCAGAGCCGACCGAGACGACGCAGATCGTGGCGTCGGTGCCGGCGTCGCGCATCCGAAGCGCCGCCTCGATCGCCTGCTCGTCGAAGCCGTTCATCAACCGCGGGATCGTGGTCTGCGTGAGCGTCTTGTCGTCGTCGCCGATCTCGAGGCGACCGGCGAGCGCGTAGGCATTGACGGCGTCGGGATCCAGGACCTCCTTGATGCAGACGACGATTCGCATACGATCACCTTTCGGCGCGCACCTTCCGGCACGGTCCGGGTTGAACGCTATGGTGATACTTCACTACCAACCGGTGAGGATTCCATCACAGATGGTAGGACCCCTGCGCCGGTGCACTCAAACTCCGAGGGTGGACGGTGAACGGGAGGGAACCCGAGATGGCCTGGACCAACTGGGAACAGGTGGAGGGCGACGGCTTCGACTTCGCCGAGATCCGTTACGAGAAGAAGTACCACGACGAGCTCGAAGGCGGGATGGCGCGGGTCACCATCGACAAACCCGACGAGTACAACACGATGACGCTCGCCACCGTGGACGAGATGTTCCGTGCCTTCTACGACGCGAGCCACGACACGTCGATCGGGGTGATCGTGGTCGCGGGCAGTGGCCGCAACTTCGGCGCGGGCGGGAACGTGGAATGGGAACGGTGGGGCCTGCGCGACGCCTTCTACAACCGCTATCCCCACAACCGGCTGATCCGACTTTCGCGTAAGCCGGTCATCGCCGCGGTACAGGGCTACTGCCTGGGTGGCCACAACCACATGGCCTATTGCTGCGACTTCACGATCGCCGCCGACGACGCCAAGTTCGGTCAGGCCGGGCCGAGGGTGTCGAGCCCCGCGGATGGCTTCTTCGTCCCCTATCTCACCAAGGTCGTGGGCGCCAAGAAAGCGCGCGAGATGTGGATGCTCTGTCGCCGCTATTCGGCGGCCGATGCCCTGGAGATGGGCCTGGTGAACAAGGTCGTCCCCCTCGACCAACTCGGCGACGAAGTCGACAACTGGTGCGAGGAACTGTTGGCCGTGAGCCCCGGATGCCTGGAGATCCTCAAGGCTGCGTTCGACCAGGAGATGGACGGCTACGCCGAGATGGGTGCCATCTCCAGCCAGTTCTACCCCGACTGGTTCGACATGCCCGAAGGCAAGGAGGGAGGGGCGTCCTTCACCGAGAAACGCACCCCCGCTTCTGGGCGCTGCGCGACCGGGAACGCCAGATGCGCGCGGACCTGGCGGACGCCTACGAGCGCGACATCGAGGAATCCGCGGAATCCGCGGAATCCGAGAAATAGTCGAATCAGACGTCGAAGCGCTTCTCGGGTTCGGCGGCGGCCGCGCGCCCGGCCAGGTGACCGTAGGTGATACCCAGGCCGATCGTCGCGCCGGGACCCCAGTACGCCTGACCGGCGGGCGAGGCAATGCAGTTGCCGGCGCCGTAGAGCCCCGGGATCGGCGTGCCGTGACCGTCGAGCACCTGCGCGCTCGTGTTGATGACAGGGCCGCCGTTGGTGTCGAGCATCCCGGCACCAACGATGATGCAGCGGTACGGGCCCTTCTCGGCGAACGGCGCGAGCGTGGGGTTCGGTGATCCCTCACGGTTCGGGCCGTTCCACGCCCGGTTGATCGGTCCCTCACCCCGATGGAAGTCGAGATCCTCGCCCGTGGCGGCGAACCCGTTGAACCGCTCGATCGTGGCGGCCAGGTTCTCGGAGAACGATGCGTCGAGGCGGAGCCCCGCCGTGTGCTCCTCGTGCTCGGCGAGCCGGGCGTCGATCTTGGCCGCGAGCTCGTCCCACGTCTCGCCCTTGATCACGAACCCGGGGTCCGCCTCGCCGGGCATCGGCAACGGCTGGCGCATCCCGTCCATGCTGTCGGAGCTCGCGACGGCGTCGTCGTAGATCATGAACAAGAGCAGGTTGGGGTACTCGCGCTCGGACGGGTCGTAGGTGAAGTGGATCTGGCTACGGTCGGAGTACCCCATCTTCTCGTTGACGACCCGTTTCCCGTACTTGTTGACATGGATCATGCTGTCGCCCCACGGCAGCCAGACGCTCGGAGGCGTCGGCGACACGAGGGCGGCTTCGAGAGGCACCTGTTTCCACCACGCGTTCTTCATGTTGCCGAGGGCAGCTCCGACCTCGAGGCCTATGCGCACGAAGTCGCCCTGCGCACCGAGGGTCGAGCACGTGCCGTAGATGCGGCCGGGCAGATACCGCTCGATCAGCTCCGCGCTGTGTGCGTAGCCGCCCGATGCGAAGATGACTGCCTTTCGCGCCCGTGCCAGCACGGCCTCGTGGCCACGGCGCAGCTGCAGCCCGGCGACCTCGCCTTCGTCGTTGCGTAGCAGCGTCATGGCCTGATGCTCCAACACGATCTGGACGCCGTACTTGGCGGCCCCCAGCTCGAACTGCTCCACCATGCCGGGTGTACCGGGGGTGGGGAACAGGTGCCGTCCGGTGGGCAGCTTGTCTTCCTCGAGGTCGGCCCCGTAGTCGGGGAAACCCTGGAGCAGGTTGCCCGACGGCATCTCCATCGGGTTGTCGGGATCGGGAGCTCTCGTGTCGGCGGTGAGGTCGAGCACCCCGGCCTCGGTGAGGTAGTCGATCGCCACAGAGCCGCTGTCGTAGTGGTTCGCGATGAGCTCGTAGGCGTCGGCGGGCAGACCGAGCGTCGGGTGGTCGGCGTAGTAGTACTGCGGGTGCGACATCTTGCACATGTAGCGGAGAGCGTCGTCGCGGGGGTCTTGCTTGCCCTGCTCCCGCAGAGATCTGTTGTTGGGAATCCAGGCTGTGCCGCCCGAGGCTCCGGTGGTTCCGCCGATGTGGTCGTTGCGCTCGAACATCACCACCGAGGCACCTTCGACCGCGGCCGTGATGGCGGCGGCGAACCCGGCGCCCCCCGTGCCCACGACGAGTACGTCGGCGTCGAAGTCGAAGAGGTCATCAGCCACGGATCGCTCCTGTCATCGTGATCTCTGTCATATGAGTCGGACCTGTCATTCGGTCGGACTTGTCATTCGGAGTTCTCGAGCTCGGTACTCGTGGCGGCAGCTCCGTCGCGCACCAGCTCGGCGATCTTCTCGGGCCGGTAGCCGAGCTCCGCGAGGACCTCCTCCGTGTGCTGCCCCTGGAGAGGTGGTGGCTGCCGCACACTCGCGGGCGTGCCCGCGAAGTGGATCGGTACGCCCGTCACGCTGAGCGGCCCGAGCTTCTCGTGCTCGGTGGTGACGATCATCCGGTTGTGGAGAATCTGCGGATCCGCCACGACGTCACCGACCTCGTTGAGCGGTGCACTCAGCACGTCCGCTGCAATGAGGCGCTCGAGCAGCTCGTCGGAATCAAAGCTCCTGCAACGCTTCTCGATAGCGCTGTCGAGCGCGTCCTCGTTCTCGAGCCGACGCTCGATGTTCTCGAAACGCGGGTCTCGTACCCAGTCCGCGTCGAGCGCGCTGCACAGCTTCTCGAAGAAGCGCTCGGAGGGGCAGGTGATGACGACCGACTTCCCGTCCTTGGTGCCGTAGATCCCCGACGGTGCGAAGTAGAGGCTGCGGTTCCCGGTCCGGGGCGTCTCGTCGCCCGTGACGAGGTAGCTGCCGAGACCGGCGGCCTGCGCGTGCACCAGGGCGTCGAGAAGTGAAACGTCGATGCGTTGGCCCTCACCGGTGGCGGCGCGCGAGTGGACGGCGGCGAGCGCCGCCGTGGTGACGAGCACCGAGGTGAGAGTGTCGATCAGGGGGATCGTGACCCGCACGGGTGGGCCATCGGGCTCGCCGTTCAGTGCGAGCAGTCCCGCGTAACCCTGGATCAGGAAGTCGATGCCGGGCCAACCGGCGTAGGGCCCATCAGCTCCGAATGCGGTCACGCCGATCCAGATGATGTCGTGGCGGTGACGGCGTACCTCCTCGTAGTCGAGCCCGAGGCGCGAGAGTGCCGGCTCGCGGACGTTGGTGATGACCACGTCCGCCGTCTCCACGAGACGCGCGAAAACCTCTCGAGCATCGGGGCGCCGGAGGTCGAGGACGATGTCGCGCTTGCTGCGGTTCAGGCTCAGGAAAGCCGAGCGTTCCCCGTCACGCTCGGGCCCGACGTGCCGGCTCTCGTCGCCGTAGTGCGACTCGATCTTGAGGACGTCCGCGCCGAGATCCCCGAGCAGGGTCGCGGCGTAGGGACCCGCCATCATCGTGGAGATCTCGAGGACGCGCAGGTCGTCGAGAGGACCGGACGCAGCGGGCGGGTGCTTCGCGTCGGTGCTCACGGGATCGCTCCCTTTGCCTTGAACTCACTGATCTCGTCCCATGAGTAGCCGAGCGTGTCGATGAGGATCAGCTCTGTGTCCTGGCCCAGCTCGGGCCCCAACGCCTCGACGCGCCCGGGGGTCTTGCTGAGGGTCACAGGCAGGCCGCGGAACTCCACGTCGCGGTTCACCGCGTCGCAGTGAGCCTTGACGAAGTAGTCGTTGGCCCAGGCCTGCTCGTCCTCGGCCAGGTCCTTGAAGGCATCGACGGGGGCAGCGGTCACACCGCACGAGCGGAGACGTTCCATCCACTCCCCCGCCTCCCGCTCCACCAGGATGCCGTCGAGGAGATCCACCAGATCGGCGGCGTGCTCGGCACGCTGGTTCGCGTCGGCGAAACGGGAATCGGCCACGAGATCGTCGCACTCGAGCGCCCGACACAGTGTCGACCAGTTCTCGTCGGTGTTCTCGAGGCAGAGGAAGAGCCAGCGGTCCTTGGCGGGATACTGGTTCCACAGCGGGTTACCCGCCTCCTTGCGTGACCGCTGATCGGAGTAGAAGCTCTTGCGGGTCGCCAGGAACGTCTGAAGCGTCGGCGCTGCGAGAAACAGCTGCGCCCCCAACAGCGAGGCGTCGACGTACTGGCCGACGCCGGTCTCCCGCCGTCGGTACAGCGCCAGCATGATGCCCAAGGCGGACATCAAGCCGCCGTAGGCGTCGCCGGCCCCGAGGCCCAGATAGCTCGGCGGCTGCCCCGGCTCGCCGAGCCGGGTCATGATGCCCGTGAGGGCCTGGACGGTCATGTCGAACGCCGGCTTGTTCAGACCGCGGTGGCCGTAGCCGCTGTTGGTCGCATAGATCAGACGGGGATTGATCGACGAGAGCTTCTCGTAGTCGAGGCCCAGGGTCTCCAGGTTCGCCATGCTCTGGTTCCAGAGGAAGACGTCGGACTCCGCCACGAGCCTGTAGAGGATGTCGCGCCCCTCGTCGGACTTCAGGTCGATCGCCATGCTCTTCTTGTTGCGATTGACCACCAGGAAGTACTGGTTCCAGTCGGCAACGGGTACGGCGTTGATGCTTCGCACACCGCGCGCCTGGTCGCCGGTCCCGGGCCGCTCGATGTGGATCACCTCGGCACCGAAGTCGGCGAGGTGCTGGGCGCAGATCGGACCCTGGAACCACACGGTCAGGTCGAGGACGCGGATGCCCTCCAGTGCTTTCGTCGTGTCGGTGTCGCGGGCGGGACCGGCCTCCTCGCCCCCACGACGAGACCGGATCTCGACCGCGCTGTTGCCAGAGCTGTCGCCGGTCACACCGTTCCTGGCGGTGCCGATGACCCCGTCCCCTTCGAGCTCCTCGAGCTCGGCGTCCGAATAGCCCAGGGCGTCGTCGAGGATCTCCGCCGAGTGCTGTCCGATACCGGGAGCCATGCGCCGGAGCCGGGCCGGAGTCTCGCTCATGTGGATCGGGAACCCCAGGCTCTGGTACTTGCCGTAGCTGGGGTGCTCGAGGTTCAGGATGTAGTGGTTGATGAACGCCTGCTGGTACTGCGCGGGGTAGTCGTACTTCTCCATGATGTCGGCCGAGAGTTGCTTCTCGTCGAAGCGCGTACGCCAGTACGCCGCGGGTCGTCGGGAGAAGAGATCGTCGAGCAGATTCATCATCTCGTGGCGACTCTCGCCGCACCGCTTGTCGTGCGTGTCGAAGCGCGGATCGTCGACATCGAGACCCATCACCTCGGAGAAGGCCGGCCACCAGCGATCGCTGTCGGGCATCGTGAGCGTCACCCAACGACCGTCGGATGTGGGGTAGGCCAGACCGGCACCGCTCATCGGATTGCCGGCGTCGAGACGCGCGATCCGTTCCGAAAGGCGATCGTCCCGCATAGCGAGGTAGGCGTCGACGTTCAATGAGGCCGCGTACATGTTCCCGGCGAAGAGGGAGGCGTCCACGACCTGGCCCTCGCCGGTCTCGGCGCGATGGTGAAGCGCCATCACGATGCCGAAGGCCAACATGACCGACGTGTACATCTGGCCGACCCCCGTGTACACGGGTGGCTGGCCGGGCTGGCCCAGCGTGGGCATGACGCCGGTACGAGCGGCGGCGAGCTCGTCGAGGGCCGGCAGATCGCGGGCGGGGCCCTGGGGGCCGAAGCCCGAACCGCGTGCATAGATGAGGTCGGCGTTCAGCTCGGTGAGATCCGCGTAGCTCCATCCCTCCTCGTCGAGCGTCTCGAAGGGGAGGTCGGTGAGGAACACGTCAGCGTCGGCCATGAGGCGTTGGAGAATCTCGCGTCCCCTCACATCGTGGAGGTCGAGGCCGACGCTGCGTTTGTTGCGGTGGATCAGCTCGGCCTCGGCGTCGAAAGCTTCACGGGGATGCTGTCCGTCGCGATTCGGGTTGCGGGCGGCCCGGGAGAGGTCTTCGATACGGATCACGTCTGCGCCGAAGTCCCCAGGAGCGCGCCGGCAAGCGACGACCACATCTCGGTGGTGCAATCGAGGACGACGACGCCCTCCAAGGCGCTACCCATGGTCGTGCAACCCCTCCCCCCTCGGATCGATCATGACTCCCGGCACGCTGAATCCCGGCGAGCTCGATCTCGGCACGCTGGATCTCGGCAAGCGCTGGATCCTACCAGTTGGTTAGGATTCCCGGGCTGTAGTAGCATTTTCCCGACCATCGGTGAGCAAGACCGTCTTCTCCGACCACCGGTGAGCAACGAAGATCGGTAGCACCCATGGCACAAGCGGGAAGCGAGACCGTCCTGCGCGAGTTGGCGGATCGGGAAGCCATCCGCGACCTGCCGCGACGCTACGCCCACCACGTGTGGCACAAGGACATCGCGGCCATCGTCGACCTCTTCGCCGAGGACGCCACGATGGACACCCCGGATCTGCCGACGATTCGCGGGACACAGGCGCTCCTCGAGGGCTTCGAGGAGATGCTCGCTGACGACGATTTCCATCCGTTCGTGCACAATCACGTCATCGACCTGGACGGCGATGTCGCGGGCGGAACCTGTTATCTCGACCTGAGGGCTACCGTCAACGGCAGGAATCTGCTGAGTAGCGGCTTCTACGATGACCGCTACGTTCGAGTCGCCGGCGAGTGGAAGTTCCAGTCGCGCAAGGTGACGATGTATGACTTCGTGTCCCTCCGTGAGGCACCGAAGGTTCCGTGACGACGAGTACCGGGAGGCTTCGACAACGATGGCTGAACTGACAGTTGGTTCCCGACTCCGCAGTGCGGTGTGCGCCACCGAGGTGATGGTCGTTGCGGCGCCCGACGGTGACGTCGACCTGACATGCGGAGGAGCAGCGATGATCGGCATGGACGAGGAAGCCCCGGAAGGGGCAACGGTCTCGTCCGATGCAGCCGACGGAACGGCCCTCGGAAAGCGATACACGAACAGCGACGGCGATCTCGAGGTCCTGTGCACCAAGCCGGGTGACGGATCGGTCGGCGTCAACGGGGAACTCCTCGAGCTGAAAGACGCGAAGCCACTTCCGTCATCGGACTGACGCCATGAACCTGATGATGCTGCTCGAGATGGCGGCATCGGGCTTCGGTGACCGGCCGGCGCTCACAAACGGTTCCGAGGTGCTCACGTACTCCGAGCTCTTCGGTGCGGCCGGAGCCGCTGCGTCCGAGATCACCGCGTCCGAGTCCGAGTACATGGCGGTTCTCGATGTCAACAGCCTCGCCGTTCCGATCGGTCTGTTCGCAAGTGCCTGGGCGGGCGTGCCGTTCGCTCCGCTCAACTACCGGCTCACGGGCTCGGAGCTCGACGCGCTCGTGGCCCGCGTGTCACCTGCGTATCTCGTGGCCGAAGAAGAAGCCGCCGCGCGCCTCTCCCCTCGGTCCGACACGACCGTGGTCGAGCGCACGGACTTCGTCGAGCGTGCCCGGGCCGGCGATACCGCCGAGACGAGCTGGTCGCTCGACCCCGAGGAGGTGGCGATCCTCCTCTTCACGAGTGGTACGACCGGCGCTCCGAAGGCTGCACTGCTCCGGCACAAGCACCTCGTCTCCTACATCCTGAGCTCGGTCGAGTTCGGATCGGCGGCCGAAGACGACGCGGCGCTGGTCAGCGTGCCTCCGTACCACGTCGCCGGCGCAGCGTCGATCGCGAGCTCCGTCTACGCGGGCCGCCGGATCGTGCAGCTCGAGAACTTCTCGGCCGAGGCCTGGATCGAACTGGCCCGCTCGGAACGCATCACGAACGCGATGGTCGTTCCCACCATGCTCGTACGCATCATCGACGCGCTCGAGAGCGCCGGCGACATCCAGCTTCCCCACCTCCGGGCTGTTTCCTACGGCGGGAGCAAGATGCCTCTCGCGGTGATCGAGAAGGCGATGGAGCTCCTCCCCGGAACCGATTTCACCAATGCGTACGGTCTCACGGAAACGAGCTCGACGATCACGATCCTCACACCCGACGATCACCGGGCGGCCGCCGAGAGCGATGACCCGGAGGTCCGGCAGCGACTGGCGTCACTGGGAACGCCGTTGCCCAGCGTGGAGCTCGAGATCCGCGACGAGGCCGGCAAAGCTCTCGGGCCGGGCGAGCGAGGCGAGATCTACGTGCGCGGTGAACAGATCGCCGGCGAGTACCTGGATCAGGGAAGCAAGCTCGATGCCGGAGGCTGGTTCCCCACACGCGACGGCGGCTGGCTGGACAGCGCCGGCTACCTGTTCCTGGACGGGCGCATCGACGACATCATCGTGCGTGGCGGTGAGAACATCTCACCGGGCGAGATCGAAGACGTGATCCTCGAGCACGATGCCGTCACCGACTGCGCCGTGGTCGGCGTACCGGATCAACAGTGGGGTGAGTCCCCCGCCGCCGTCATCGTCACGCGAGAAGGTCGGTCCGTGAGCGAAGAGGAGATCCAGCGCTGGGTCACGGACCGGCTGCGCTCCTCGCGTTCTCCGTCACGGATCGAGTTCCGCGACGAGCTTCCCTACAGCGAGACGGGGAAGCTCCTGCGCCGCACAGTGCGCGCCGACCTGCAGGAGTGACGCCTCGCGATCCGCTCCGGTTTCAGCGACACAGAATGTCGCGCCGCGTGCTCTCGAAGGCCTCCGTCACTTCCGGAATGCAGTCTTCGGGCACCTCGGCGTCCCTCAGCGCAGCCTGAAGGTACTCGAGGGTGACGTCGAAGTGAGGGTCGTCGAGGCCTTTGTCGACCAGTCGCTGATGGGAACGACGGAGCGTTTCACTGTCGTACTCGGACGCACCCAGCATGCGACCCAGGAAGTCGAACTGTTTGCTGGTCCAGACTTCGACGTCGACGCCCTCGAGGAACGGGGCAAGCGTGTCGTCGGCGAGCATGCGGTCGTGCAGACCTTCGAGTGCCTCGAAAACCGCGGACGCTCCGCCCATACGTTCGAGCAGGGTCTTCATACCTCTCCCCCTTCGTTGTTCTTCGACGATGAACAGGTTTCCGGACTCACACCACACCGTGTCGTCCGTGTAGCCCTCCGGCTTCCCCGTGAAGTCGGTGAGAACGTACCAACGCCAGGGCGGATCGCCGTGATCCACATACTCCCCGGTGAGCGTTCCGGCGAAGTCCTGACGGCCGGCGAAGTGCGTTCCGGCGATGGCGTTCCCGCCGTCGCATTCCGCCCGCTTGCCGGCGAGATCGACGTCGAACCCGGATCGAGGCGCACTCGTCACCGACGTCACCTCCCTCGCGTGCCGCTCTCCCTAGGAGAGCTCACCCACGACCTCCTCGAACGTGTCGAGCGCTTCCTCGACGATATCGAAGAGGATCTGCTTCGCAGGCTTCATGGAGGTGACGAAACCGACGCCCTGACCCGCGGCCTCCGTCATGAGGTCTTCTCGCCGGTTGTCGTTGGCACCCTGGAGGTAGTCGGCGCTGAGCAGCATCTGATAGGGCGCCGGGAGGACATCAGGAGCTTCGGGCTTGGCCCACTCCTCGGTCCACGGACAGTCGAGCACGCGCATGGTCATTCCGGAGATCGACGTGCTGTACGACGTGTCCTCGACGGTTGCCGCGAGAAGCCGTTCCTTGATGATCATGTCGATGTCGGACTCCCGCGAGGCGAGCCAGAGCGTGCCCGTCCACACGCCCGAGGCGCCGAGGCAGAGGGCCGCTGCCAGGTGCCGACCTGTAGTGACACCCCCGGCGGCGATGATCGGCGTGTCACCTGCCATCGCCGCGACTTCGGCAACGATGGAGAAGGTGCCCACCGCCCCGGTGTGGCCGGCAGCGTCGTAGCCCTGTGCGATCACGGCATCCACGCCCGCTTCGATCTGACGCTTGGCCTGCCGGGCCTTGCCCACCAGACCGAACACCAACATGTCGCGCTCGTGGGCCGCGTCGAGAATGAACGCGGGGCTTCCGAGACCCGAAGCGATGACCGGCACCCTCTCGTCGAGCAGAACGTCGAGCTGGGCACGCGCCAGTTCCTGATTCAAGCCCCCCCACTGATGCAGGTCCACCGGACCCTTGGGATCGGGAACGTCGTACTTCTCCTTGATCTCCGCAGCGAACTTCCGGTGGCTCTCGGGGATCTTGGACGTGAGATCGTCGATCGAACCCGAAGGCGGAACAGACGCGGGCAGAACCAGATCGACACCGAAGGGCTTCCCCTCCACACGATCGCGGATCCACCCGATGTCCGCGGCGATCTCGTCGGGCGTATGCATCGCCTCACCGAGCACGGCAAACCCACCGGCATTGATGACCGCAACCGCGACGTCCTTGCAGTGCGTGAAAGCGACGACCGGGAACTCGATGCCCAACAGGTCGCAGAGCTTTGTCCGCAACGGATCCTTTGACATGGTGACGACCCCCTTTCGACCCGAGAGCATAGACGTGCTCGGCCCATATGGTGAACTTTTGCTACCAGACGGTTAGGATCTCGAATTCGGCGGGCGGCAGCTCGGGGCTGCGGCCCGGGCTGTGAGGAGGCGACATGTCAGACGGTGCACTCGAGGGAATCCGCGTCGTCGAGTTGGCCCAGATGGTCTCGGCCCCCTACTGCGCCAAGCTCTTCGCCGACTTCGGGGCCGAGGTCGTCAAGATCGAAGCCCCCACCGGTGGTGACATCGCCCGTCGCTGGGGGCCGTTTCCCGGCGACGAGCCCCACCCCGAGCGCAGCGGTCTCTTCCAGTTCCTGAACACCAACAAGCTCGGCGTCACGCTCGACGTGGACACCGGCGCAGGGCGTGACCTGCTGTTCAGGCTCCTCGCCCGAGCCGACGTCCTGATCGAGAACAATCCACCGGCGCAGATGCGCGAGCGCGAGCTGGACTACGCCACGCTTGCGCACGAGAACCCCGACCTCGTGATGATCTCCATCACGCCGTTCGGGCAGACCGGCCCCTACAGCGACTGGAAGGCCTACGACCTCAACGCCTTTCACCTCTCGGCTGCCGGGCACCGATACTGCGGCCGCCCGGGCGAGGCACCCCTCGAGCACGGCACCTTCTCCGCCGACTTCTACGGCGCGACCACGGCCGCAACCTGGGGTTTGGCGGCAACGATCGGGCGGGAAAGCGTCGGCGGCGGCCAGCACGTCGACGTCTCCTGTGCCGAAGCCGTCGCCGCCACCTTCGTGGGCGGCCAGAACATCGGAGGGTACGCGCAAGACGGCATCTTCGACCGCCGCACCGGGATCGGAATGGGGCTGTCCGCTCCTGCGGCCATCGTTCCGTGCAAGGACGGGCACGTGTGGATGATGGTGCTGGAGACGGGTCAGTGGAGGGCGCTCGTCGAGGCCATGGGGAACCCCGAGTGGGCCCAGCTGGAGATGTTCGACGACATGTTGGTCCGCGGGGAGAACAAGGACCTCATCTACTCCCTCATCGGGGAGTGGGCCATGCAACACGACAAGGTCGAGATCATGGAGCGTTGCCAGGCCGTCGGCGCGCCGGTCACGGCCGTGTTCACCGTCGAAGAGGCCGCAGAGCACCCGCACCTCCGGGAGCGCGGATACATCGTCGAGCTGGATCATCCGGAGCTGGGCATCCTTCGCCACCTCGGTGCTCCCTTCAAGCTTCCGGAAAGCCCGGGGGGCCCACGCGACCCTGCCCCCTTCTCGGCCAGCACAACGATCTGGTCTACGGCCACCATCTCGGTGTGAGCGCCGAGGAGCTGGCGCGACTCACCGCTGACGGGGTCATCTAGCCCGCAACACGGTCTTCGGACGATCGAGGAGACGGAAATGGCAGAAGCGACACCTCTCGAGGGAATCCGGGTCGCCAACTTCGGCTGGGTGTGGGCCGGCCCCGTCGTCGGGCAGACCCTCGCGTTCCTCGGTGCCGAGGTCTACAAGATCGAGTCGCGGGCCAGAATCGACATGGCACGCACCATCCCCCCTTTGCCGGGGGTGTTCGGGATCCGGACCGCAGCCTCTCGCTCCATGCAGGCTGGGCCGGAAACGGCAGCGTGACCCTCAACCTGAAGAAGCCCGAGGGAGTGGCGCTGGCCCGCGAGCTCATCGCCCACTGCGACGTGGTCGTCGAGAACTTCGGGCCCGGCGTGATGAGCGGGCTCGGGCTGGGATACGCGGAGCTCGCCGAGGTGAAATCCGACATCGTCATGTTCTCGATGCCCGCCGCCGGTCTCTACGGCCCTCTCTCCAATCTCCGTACCTACGGACTCAGCCTCGCGAGCATCACCGGAATGGACAGCCTCACCGGATACGACGACGGACCCCCATCGCGATGGAGAACGCCTTCTCCGATCCTTTCAACGGCATCATGGGCGCGTTCTCGATTCTCGTCGCGCTGAGACATCGAGACCGCACGGGGAAGGGACAGCACATCGACTACTCACAGCAGGAAGCTGTGATGCAGATGGTCGGTCCGGCTTTCATGGACTACACGATGAACGACCGGGTCGCGAAGCCGATGGGCAATCGACACCCGCTGTCGGTCGCCGCGCCCCATGGTGTCTTCCCCTGCACCGGCGACGACCGCTGGATCAGCATCGTGGTCACGAACGACGCGGAATGGCAGGGCCTCGTCGCGGCCACTGACGGTGCCGCCTGGACGGACGCCGAGGAATTCGCCACCCATGAGGACCGCGTGCGCAACATCGCCCGGCTCCATGAACAACTGGCCGCCTGGACGGCCGACTTCGACGACCGGGCGCTCGCCGAACGACTCCAGGGTCAGGGGGTCGCGGCCGCTCCGGTCCTGAACGTGGGCGACCTGCTCGACGATCCCCACTACCGCGCCCGTGGCACCTTCATCGAGGTGCACCATCCCCTCGGATTCACAGAGACCATCTACGGCGCCTACGTGAAGACCAGCCGAAGCGAGGCGAAGATCGAACCCGGCCCCGCGATCGGCCGGGACAACGAGCACGTCTTCGGGGATCTGCTCGACATGCCGAAGGACCGCTACGAGCGGCTCGTCGAGGAGCAGGTGATCTACTGACCGGTGAAGTCGGGCTTGCGCTTCTCCGCGAAGGCGCGTGGGCCTTCCTTCGCATCGTTCGAGGCAAAGACCTTTGCTGCGAGGGACTTCTCGAGGACGAACCCGTCCTCGAGTCCGAGTGCGCGCACCGCGATCTCCTTGGAGGTGCGGACCGCCAGCGGACCGTTCCTGCAGATCGAGGACGCGAGCTCGAGCGCGGTGGACATGACCTCGTCGGCGGGTACGACGCGGTTCACCAGGCCGATCTCGTACGCTCGCTGCGCGTCGATGGACTCGCCGGTGAGCAGCAGCTCCATCGCCAGCGCCCAGGGGATCTGGCGCGGGAGGCGGATGTGCGAGCCGCCGGCGGGGACCAGACCCCACCGAACCTCACCCAGACCGAAGGTCGCTCCTTGCGCGGCCACCCGCAGATCCGTCCCGGCGAGCATCTCCATGCCACCGGCGATGCAGTGACCGTTCACCGCGGCGATGATCGGCTTGTCGACCTCTGAGAACTGGCGCTTGGTGTGGTCTTCGTAACCGAGTTCGTCGCCGGAGGTGAGGAGCGGAATCGCCTCCTTCAGATCCATCCCCGTGCAGAACGCCCGGTCGCCGACGGCGGTCAGGATCGCCACCAACGAGTCGTCATCGTCGTTGAAGTGGGCAAAGGCCGAGTCCAGCGCGGCGAGCATCTCCTTGGTCAACGCGTTCATGGCGTCGGGACGGTCGATCGTCACGACGGCGATGCCATCACTCTTCTCGTATCGGATCGTGGGAGGTAGCTCGAGCGTCTCGATCGACACGGGGCGACGACGGGCTTCTCCCCCCGACCGCCGCCGGAACTTCGGGAGGGTGACCTCGTGGGTCACCTCGTCGAACACGACCTCGACGGGCATGCCCATTTCGAGATCCTCCGGAGGACAGTCCACGACCTGGCTGAGCAGGCGCACGCCCTCCTCCATCTCCACGACGGTGGGGGCATAGGGCGTGTCGTCGACGAAGTCGGGGTGGAGGGCCCGGTCGGCGACGGTCCAGCTGAAGACGGTGCCGCGGCCACTCGAACGCTCCCATATCCAATCGAAGGAGCCGCACTCGGCGCACATTTCCCGCGGTACGTGGCGCCACTCTTTGCAGTCCACGCAGCGTTGGAAGCGAAGCTCCCCCTCCTTGCAGAAGCCGTAGAAGTCCTTGGCGTAGCCGTCGAGCTCGGGGAGGGGCTTGGTGTACTCGGGTGTGGCCCATTTGCCGATGGCGTCGGGTGTGAGGTCCTTGTACTCGGCGGTATCGGGCAGCGGACGACCCAGCCACTCGGAATAGAACGTGTCGAGATCCGGCAGAAAATCGAAATCGGGCGGACAACCCCGCGGGACGACCTCCACCTCGAGCTGACCACCACACCCGGGACACACATACTCACGCAACTGGACCCACGCCGGATCAGGCATCTCCCGACCCTTGTACACCTCCGCCAAACTCTCCTCGGTGTCACGCACATTGATCAACGCCGAGATCTTCCAATTCACCCGGTAGTCACCGAACTCGTGACCACAACGACACTTCACCACACGCTCACCGTCCTTGGCGACGATGAACAACGCCGGCGTGAGCGGCAACAGGATCGGCTCGTCCCACTCGACCCGCTCCTGAAGGATCTCGACGTACTTGTCGAAACGATCGATGTCCTTGGGGCTCTTCATCATCTCCTGGACAGCAGGCCACGCCAACACGCCATCCATGAGCTTTTCGACATCAGCCTTGTGAAAATCCGCCACAGCCAAATCTCCTAGAACTCGAAGTCGTCCCTCACACCTCAGCGCGCCAGGACGGCGATGCTGCCATCACCGAAGTCGCCCCAGCCCGTGACGATGCCCGTCTCTGCACTCTCGACCTGACGCTCCTCCGCCTCTCCCCGTAGCTGACGCACCGCCTCCACGATGTGGCTCATGCCGAGAACATGGGCCTCTGCGAGCAGTCCCCCGTGGGTGTTGACGGGAAGCTCGCCACCCAGCTCGATGCGCGCGTCTTCGACAAACGCTCCACCCTCACCGCGCTCGCAGAAGCCGGCCTCTTCGAGCTGTTGGAGCACCTCGAAGGTGAAGCAGTCGTAGATCATCGCGAAATCGACGTCGTCGGGTGTGATCCCCGCCTTTCCGAACGCCTCGGGTGCCGCGATGGTGAGCCCGGTCTTGAACAGGTCGTCGCGGTTGGTGATCTCGTCGGCCGGATAGGGCTGGCCGCGCGCGGCGCTCACGATCGTGACCGGCTTCGTCGGCAGATCCCGCGCCCGCTCGGCGCTGGTCACCACCACGGCGGCCGCGCCATCGGTCTCGAGGCAGCAGTCCAGGACCCGATAGGGGTCGGCGAGCATACGTGAGTCCATGTAGTCGTCGAGGGTGATGCGTCGGCCGCGCATGACCGCGCGCGGATTGCGCTGGGCGTGCTCGCGCATCGCAACCGCTATCAGGCCGAGCTGCTCGGACTTGGTGCCGAACTCCTCCATGTGGCGGCGCGCGATCACGGAGTACCACTGAGGTGGCGCGGTGAAGCCGTACGGCAGGTAGTAGTCGCGCGCGATGGCCCCACCGGGAATCGAAGCCGTGTCATCGGTCACCGTCTGGCGGGCCCGGGAACCCGAGTACCCGTTCCAGCCCGCCGGCAACAACACGTAGCTCGCCGTTCCACTCATGACGGCCGCCGCGGCGTCCTGGAGCGAGGCCACCGGTGCTGCACCGCCCATTCCCACCGTGGCCGCGAAGCGCAGGTTCTCACAACCGAGGTTGGCCGCGAACTCCTCCGCCCGACCCAGGTTCGGAAAGGGCATGATGCCGTCGATGGCCGACGGCTTCAGCCCGGCCTCGTCGATCGCACGCACGGAAGCCTGGAGCTGAATGCCGAGCTGGCTCATGCCCGAGCCGGGCCTGCGGCAGTAGTCCGTCTCCCCGATTCCCACGATGCACGCCTGACCCGTCATGAGCTGTCCGTTCGTCGCCCGATGCGTCGGGTCGGATCGATCTTGGCAAGCCGTGCGAGGTTCGTGCCGAGGAACCCTGCCCGCATCTCGTCGGTGATCTCCGGGTACCCGTAGTTCCGCTGCAACTCGTCGGGGATCTGCAGGTTGCGCACCCAATCGACCACTCGCTTGGTGTCGACAAAGGGTAGGTCGAGACCGAGCACGATCTTGTGGGGCTCGACCCACTGGAGTGCCGTGCCGATCGCGTGATAGCCGCGGTAGGGCGAACGTTCGTACCACCCGACGATGCCCGACAGGCTGAGGTAGAGGTTCTCGTGCTTGCCCGCGAGCCCGATCACCTCCTCGGTGTGGGGCCACGCCATGTGGTAGGCGATCATCTTGAGCTCGGGGAAGTCGAGCAACACACGGTCGAGTGTGTCGGGGTGGGTGTGGAAGCTCGGCTGTGGATAGACGTAGGACATCCCGGTGTGGACCGTGAGGGGGATGTCGAGCTCGCAGGCCTTCTCGTAGAACGGCCACATCCGCTTGTCGTCCAGCGGCGCCAGATCCTCCGGCTGATAGACCTTGCAGAGCCGCGCGTCGTATTCCGTGACGAGGTGCTCGAGCTCCCAGATCGCGTTCTCGACACCACGGCGCAGGATCGGCCCCACCATCGCCTCGAGGTACATGCGCCCCGGGTAGGGCTTGATCTGGTCGATCATGAACTGGTTGGTCGACAGGGAGATCGTGCCCCCACTGATGTCCATCATTCCTTCGCGCAGACAGAAGCACACGTCGACCTCGGCCTCGTCCATGTACCCGATCAGCGTCTCCGCGATCGGCGGAGGCCGCTTCTCCGCGAGGTCGATACCCGACCAGGCTCGGAGAACCCCCTGCACGCTGGCCCACCAACGCTTCGTGTTGGGGTAGTAGTTGCTGATCTCGGCCAGAGTCGCCGGGTTCATGAAGTGGCATTCCGACAGCGCCACGAAATGGTCGTCGCTCATGATGCCTCCCGGCTTTCCGATGGTTCGCCGGCCTGCACCTGATCCCCGGCTTCGTGAATCAGCTTCCAGATGCGTTTCGGCGCGGCCGGTACCTCGCGCCCCGGGTCCCGAGTGGAGCCAGCGCGTCGTTGACGGCACACATCACCGCGGCCGGCGTGGTGTGGATCGCACCTTCGCCGCAGCCCTTGGCCCCCAGCGGCGTGAAGGGCGAGGGCGTCACCACCTCCGCCTTCTCGGTGGGGGGCACCTCGTTGATCGTGGGTATCAGGTAGTCCATGAAGCTCGCGGTGAGCGGCTGCGCCTGGTCGTCGTAGGCGTACTCCTCGAAGAGGGCCGCCCCCACTCCCTGGGCCACGCTGCCGTCGGTCTGGCCCTCCACGACGACCGGGTTGAGGCGGGTGCCGCAGTCGTCGGCGAGGCAGTACTTGACGATCTCCACCACGCCGGTGTCGGGATCGATCTCCACGACCACGACGTGCACCGCCTGCGCCGCGGTGAGATAGCTCTTGGCCCGCCCCTCTTCGTCGGCCGGCGTGCGGCCCGCTGCAGTCCAGACGTGGGTGGCCTCGGGACGCGGGTCGATGTCGGGCGGCAACAGATCGCTGCGTGCGAGCATCGTGCCCGCCACCTGGGGCAGACTCATCTCGGCTCCGGGCTTGCCCTTGACCATGAACGTGCCGTCGCGCAGCTCGACGTCGGCCCGCTCGGCTCCCGTCAGCGCGGCCGTAACCGCGCACATCTTCTCCGAGAGACGTTCGCAGGCACCGAGCACCGCGCCCGTGATCGCCACCCCCAGGCGGCTGCCGCCCGGGCCGAATGAGGGCGGCGCCGACTGGGTGTCGAGCTGAACCACGCGCACGGTGTCCATGTCCACAGAGAAGAAGTCGGCCACGAGCTGGCTGACCAGCGTGTACTGCCCCTGTCCCTCCTGGGAGAAGCCGACGCGCACCGTGATCATCCCCATGATGTCGACGCTCACGGTCGCGCCCTCGGGCACGCCCGTCTGCGGCAGACCCACGATCGCGTAGGCGTTCCAGTCGAACACACCGGGCTCGATGGCGCTCGCCACCCCGATGCCCACGATGCGCCCCTGTTCGCGGGCCTCGCGCTGTCGCTCGCGCAACTCCGGGTAGCCCGCCAGATCGAGCGCCGCGTCGAGCACCTCCTCGTAGCTCCCGCTGTCGTACTCGTTGCCGCTCGGGATCGTGTACGGGAACTGATCCGAGCGGATGAAGTTCCGGCGTCGGAACTCCGCCGGATCGACGCCCAGACCCCGCGCCGCGATGTCCATCATCTGCTCGAGCACGAAGAAGTGCGGCGGCGGACCCATCCCTCGGTAGGGGCAGGCCGGGAGCTTGTTCGTCGCCATCAAGGTGAGGTCGTACTGGGCGACGGGAATCGTGTAGGGCCCCGTGAAAGCTGCGAGCGGTTTGGCGGCGCTGATCGCACCGTAGCCTTCGCCGGTCGCGCCGAGGTCGTCGACGAGCTTCACCGTGAGGCCTGTCACGCGGCCGTCGTCGTCGACCGCCACGGACGCTTCATAGTGTCGATCCCAGGCCTGACTGCCACCGGAGGTGAGGTACTCGACGCGATCTTCGATCCACTTGACGGGTCGGCCCCCGCCTTGCGGGAGAGCATGCTGGTGATGTCTGTGCCGCGGGCGCCGCCCTTCCCTCCGAAACTCCCACCGTGAGGATGGCTCTTCACGTTCACCTTGTTGGAGGGAATCCCCAGGGTCGCCGCGCGGCCCAGGCCGAAGAAGGCGGGCGACTGGATGCTGCCGCGGACCGTCAGTTCGAGGCTCATGGGGTCCCATTCGCAGACGCAGCCGTAGGTCTCGGTGGGATTGGCCCCCACACGATTCCAGCGGAACTTCTCGGTGAACACGTGTGCCGCGTCGGCAAAGGCTTTGTCGACCTCGCCCCAGGTGAAGACGCGGTGCATCATCACGTTGGTGTCGTTCTCCTCGATGACGAGGGGGCTGTCGTCCTCCATGGCCGCGAACGGGTCGGTCACGGCCTCGAGCGGCTCGTAGTCGACCTCGATCAGTTCGAGGGCGTCCTCTGCCAGATAGCGGCTGGTGGCTGCCACGGCCGCCACCGGTTCTCCCACGAAGTGCACCTTGTGCGTCGCGAGGCAGTGCGTACCCCAGCCCTCGGGCGCGGAGCGAGCGGGATTGCACCAATCCGCGGCATCCTCGCCGGTCACCACCGCCACCACACCGGGCAGGGCTTCGGCCTGGCTCGTGTCGACACTCGTGATGCGCGCGTGGGGAAACGGGCTACGGAGAATGGCGGCGTGGAGCATCCGCGGTAGCGCGACGTCACCGATGAACTCCGTGCGCCCGGTGAGAAGAGCCGCGTCCTCTGTACGTCGAACGCGGCGCCCGACCCAACGCAGCCCGCTGGTGGGAAGATCCTCCGGCCTCTTCGGGATCTCTATCACAATGAACGCTCGTTCCCTCGTCCGTTCATTCGTCTGCCCACGCCGCATCGGGTGGACCCGCGGCTAGGCATGGACATCTGCCGAGCGGGCCGCGCCGAGCTTGGCGGCCGCCACGTGCACGGAGCGCAGAATGCTCTGATAGCCGGTGCACCGACAGAGCTGGCCACCGAGCACGTCACGGATCTCGTCTTCTGTGGGACTCGGATTGTTCTCCAGCAGCTCGTAGACCGCCATCAGGAAGCCGGGGGTACAAAAACCGCACTGCAGGCCGTGTTCTTCGGCGAAGGCCTCCTGGATCGGATGGAGTCCGTTGTCGGGACCCGTCAGTCCCTCCACGGTCGTCACGTCCGCTCCCTCCGCCTGCACGGCAAGCATCAGGCACGAACGCACCGCCGTGCCCTCGACGAGCACGGTGCAGATCCCGCACACCCCGTGTTCACATCCGACGTGGGTGCCGGTGAGGCCAAGCTGATCACGAAGAAGATCGGCGAGTGTGGTGCGCGGCTCGGCCGATGCCTCGCAGGGCTCGCCGTTGACCGTCAAGCGAATCACGCGCTCACTGACCATGCGAGGAAGCCTCCCGATCTTCGGCCGGGGACAACTGGCTCATGGTGACGGAGGTCATGGCGACACGGTGGCTCGCGCCACCGCCTCCGCGAGTCCGCGCCGCGTCAGCACGTCGGCAAGGTGTCGGCGGTAGTCCGCCGTGGCGTGCACGTCCGCCAACGGATCGGTGATCTCGTCTGCCACGGCGGTCCCCGCCCGGGCGAACAGTTCTTCACCCACGCTCTCACCGTTCACGATCTGCTCCGCCTCGCGCATCCGCGTCGCTGTGGGTCCCACACCGAACAGCACGATCCTCACGTCGGTACAACTGCCGGCCGCGTCGACACTCAGTGTGATCGCCGTACCGGCCATCGCGAAGTCGCCGTGACGCCGGGAGAGTTCCGTGAACGCCCAACCGCTTCCTTCGGCCAACATCGGGATGCTCACCTCGATGAGTATCTCGGCCGGTTCGAGGGCAGTTGTGAGATATGTGACGAAAAAATCCTCGGCTTTGACGGTGCGCTCACCGTGAGGTCCGAGCACCTGCATCTCCGCGTCCGACGCGATGGCCACCGCGGGATACTCGGCAGCGGGATCCGCGTGGGCCATGGATCCGCCGATCGTGCCTCGATTGCGGATCTGGGGGTGGCCGACCAGGAGCGTGGCCGCGTGCAACAACGGCTGGCGGCTCGAGACGAGCGCCGACCGCTCCACGGAGCGCTTGGTCGTCATGGCACCGATCTCGGAGTCGGTTGTCGCGTTCACGGATGTAGTCGAGGCCGTCGATACGACCCAGGTCGACCAGCAGTTCGGGACGCGCCAGACGCGCGTTGAGCATCGGCATCAGACTCTGGCCGCCCGCGAGGATCACCGCCTCGCGATCGGGATCACTCAGGAGTGAAACCGCTTCCGCAGACGACGTCGGAGCCGCATAGTCAACAGGTGCCGGTTTCATGAGAACCCCGTCGGGTCGTCACCCGACCCATGCACTCACGGCGTCGGGTGTGAGGTCCTTGTACTCGGCGGTGTCGGGCAGCGGACGACCCAGCCACTCGGAATAGAACGTGTCGAGATCCGGCAGAAAATCGAAATCGGGCGGACAACCCCGCGGGACGACCTCCACCTCGAGCTGACCACCACACCCGGGACACAATACTCACGCAACTGGACCCACGCCGGATCAGGCATCTCCCGACCCTTGTACACCTCCGCCAAACTCTCCTCGGTGTCACGCACATTGATCAACGCCGAGATCTTCCAATTCACCCGGTAGTCACCGAACTCGTGACCACAACGACACTTCACCACACGCTCACCGTCCTTGGCGACGATGAACAACGCCGGCGTGAGCGGCAACAGGATCGGCTCGTCCCACTCGACCCGCTCCTGAAGGATCTCGACGTACTTGTCGAAACGATCGATGTCCTTGGGGCTCTTCATCATCTCCTGGACAGCAGGCCACGCCAACACGCCATCCATGAGCTTTTCGACATCAGCCTTGTGAAAATCCGCCACAGCCAAATCTCCTAGAACTCGAAGTCGTCGGGGAGGTCCCAGAACGAGCGCAGTTCGGCTCCGTAGTCGGGAGAAAGCTCCATGGACGAACGCCACATGTCGAGCACGGCGGGGTCCATGTTCTCCTTGGCAGCCACCTTCTTGCGTTCCTCGGTCCACCATTCCTTGAACGGGACAGCGCTCTTCTTGCGCTCCTCGCGGATCTCCGCGCGCCTCGCCTCGGTGGCGGCGGCGTCGACGGTGTAGGCGCCGTTGTGAGATGCCACGACCCCGTGGATGTCGGAGGCGACGCGCGGGCTCGTCCAACCCTTGTTGAGATCGACCTCGATCGCGGCCGGATCGCGTTCGACGGGGTCACCCATCGCCTGGGCACCGGAGATGGGATGCACGATGATGTCGTAGTTCTGCAGCGGCTCGGGCGTGAGGAACGGTGCCGGAGCGGGGCTCTGGAGATCACGTGCCTTGATGGCCGTGTCGATCGTGGGAGCCTCGGCCGGTCCGCGATCGTGTACCAGAGGCTCTTGCGCGTCGATCAGCTCTTTGACGTTGGTGTCGTGTGCGTAGCTCGGTGAGTCGGGGAATGTGGGATAAGCGCCGTACATGCCGTGGTTGGACACCACCTTGCTGCGCATGCCGGCGTCGCCACACTGGTAGTCCATCCCGGGCGTGTTGTGCACCATCCACACGGCGGTGTGGCCGAGACCGCCGCGGAACCGGCCATAGCCACCCGAGTCGGGCTCGATGTTCCGCCCGAGGTACAGGATCGGGTAGTAGAGCTCGGTGACCTCGGCATTGCCGAAATCGGCGTTCGGCGTGTAGATGCACCACGCACTGTTCTCGCCGTCGGCGAATCCACGCGCCGGGGAGCCGTTGCTCGCCTGCTCGAGGGTCAATCCAGCGAGGTAGTAGCCGAGTTGGGTGATGCCGGCGAACTCGGCCGTCATCGTCGTGGCCGCGCCGGCCGCCATCTCCTCCACGAAACCGCGCATCTGGAACAGACGACCGAAAACCTCGTAGAGGTTGCTCATCCACATCACGGCCGGCGCCCACGCCACACCCGACGAGGCCGAGTAGTCGACCTCGAACGGGTTGGCCCACGAACCACTCGGTGGGGTCTCGACGTCCCACGCGGCGGTCGGGCCCGAGTTGAACATGTCGAAGCCGACGATGTGGGAGTAGCCGTTCAACAACCCCGACTTGAGTGCCGTCGGGCTGATGTTCTCGCCGAAGGGCACGGTGCCGCTGGCGCCACGCAACGAGAGCCGCACGCCGGCGTCGGCTCCCACCTCGAGTTCCATGGGGAGAGCCATCAGGCAGTCGACGTCCTGCTTTCCCAAGATGATGTTCTTGTCCTTCATCGCCAAGTCCTTGAACTGGGACTTGCGAATGCGGCCCGGCACGGTCTGCGTCTTGACCCGGCCCACGGCATAGCGGCGGCTGTCTTCCACGAACTCCTGGGTGGCTTCGAGGAAGAAGTCGAGGCCGTACTTCTCGATCACCTCGATCAGTCGTTCACGGATCGTGACGCATCCGGCCAAGCGTCCGCGGGCGTCGCCCATGACGAAATCCGGCGTGCGCGTGCGGGACCGGACACGTCGCTCGTACCAGGGATAGTACGCGTCGTTCTCTCCGACCTTCTCCATCGAGATGCACAGGCCGTCCGAGTAGCAGTCGGGGTTGAGGAAACCCACCGAACCCGGCGTCACCGATCCGCAGTCACTGACGTGGGTCACGGCACTCGCCCACGCGACGAGCTTGCCCTCGTAGAACAGCGGCATCGCCATGTCGAAGTCGGGCGCGTGGATACCGCCGTAGTGGGGATCGTTGTTCTCGAAGATGTCGCCCTGGTGGAAGCCCGGATAGTCCTCGTAGCCCAGGTTGATGAAGTTCTTGATCATGTCGGCCAACAGGCCCGGGTGGGCCGTGATCCCACGCGAGACACAGATGGCCTCACCCGTGGGGAGATGAAGGCCCCAGAGCGCGTCACCGCCTTCGACGGCGATCGGCGAGGAGGACACCTTGCAGCCGGTTTCCCACGCGACGTTGCACAGGTTCGAGAGGATGTGCCAGAGCGCCTCGTACTCGCCCCGGTCCTCCTCCTTGCGGGTCAGCGTCTCGAGCCCGAAGAGGTTGCCGGTCTTCGCGAATGCCTCCTTATCGGCCTGGATCCGTTCCGCAAGACTGAGCCCCGCCATTATCGGTCCTTCCTTTCGAGCCAGTAGATGTCGTGCTCGTCGATTCGCACATGCCACTCGGGTGGGACGTACAGAGTCGTGTTCGACGCCTCGATCACGGCGAGGCCGTCGATCTCGTTACCCGGCACGAGGTCCTCCATCCTCCAGATGTCGGCGTCGTGCCACTTGCCGCCGTTGAACACCGGCCGCTTGAACTTGAATGCCGCGCTGTCGGGTGTCTTGTCCGCGAGCTCGTGCTTGCGGAGCTTGGGCTTGACCGTCGCGACCTTCGCGATCACACACACCTCCGTGATCTGGTACGAGGCGACGTCCGAGTCGGTCTTGGCGACCAAGGTGAACATCTCGGTGTACCGGTCTTCGTAGGCCTTGATCAGCCGGTCCACGTCGTCGGGAGAGTCGATGCTCTGCACCGGTGTCTCGACCTCGATGTCGTCGAGCTGTCCGAGGTACTTCATGTAGACGACGCGGGTGGTCGAGATCTGATCAGGCGTGAAGCCCTCTTCCTTGAGCTCGGCCAGGAGCTCTTCCTCGAGCGCCTCCCAGGCCATGTTGACCGGCTGCAGGTACCCGACCTTCATCGCATCGTCGAGATCGGGTGTGATCATGGTCGCGACGCTCTTGTGGCGCCGGTACGAGTAGTCCATGCACGCACCGCCCCAGGCCGAGAACGCACCGGCGTGGGGGACCGTGGCAACCGCCTTCCACGGATCGTCGCCCGCGTAGCCGAGCAGGTGGAGAGGACCACCGCCGCCGTAGCCCAGGAGCACGTAGTCGCGTAGATCGTGACCCACCATGAGACTGCGCACGAGATGCTCACGCATCATCACGTTCAGCAGGTCCATGCATGTCTCGGCCGCCACGTAGACGTCCATGCCCAGTGGATCGGCGATCTTCTCCTTGAACAGGTCGTAGGAGACCTGCTTGTTGACCTTCACCTTCCCGCCCAGGTAGTTGTCCTCGTTCAGGATCCCGAGCAACAGGTTGGCGTCATTGATGGTGGGGGTCGTGTTGCCGGCCTCCATGAACGTGGGGCCGGGTGTTCCGCCCGCGGAATCGGGACCCAGCTTCAGACGGTTGGTCTGTGGATCGAGCCGGATGTAGGTGCCGGTGCCCGCACCGATGGACCTGATCCCCAACATCGGAACGTTGACGTACATGTCCTGGAAACCGGGCTCGCGGTCGATCGGCAGCACGCCCGCCGTGATCGCTCCGGCGTCGAAGGACGTTCCACCCACGTCAGAACAGACGATGTTGTCCTCGCCGATGACGCTCGACAGGTACTTGGCGCCCATCAGCCCGCCCACCGGCCCCGACATGGCGGACTCGAAGAGCCGGGGATAGCGGATGTTGGTGATTCCCCCGTAGCCCAGCACCGTCTTCAGGCTGTGGGAGTAGTCGATCTTCTTGAGCTCTTCTTCGATGCGGAAGAGCTGTTCGCGAGCAGCGTGGGATGCGTAGGCCTGGATCACGGTCGCGTTGGCTCGCGATACCTCGCGTGTCGTGGGCGCGACCTCGCTGGAGATCTCGAGCGGGACCTCGCGGCCCACCTCTTGCATCACACGGCGCACGATCTGGGCGGCGCGCTCTTCGTGCTGAGGATTGGTGTAGGACATCAGGAACACGATGGCGATGGCCTCGCACTCCTCGTCGACGAGCAGCTCGCGTGCACCCTGCTCGACTTCGTGCTCGTAGAGCGGGATCACGGGCTGACCGAACATGTCGATGCGCTCGGTGATCCCGCGCGCCTGCTCCCGCGGCACGAGCGGAATACGGTGCTTGCGGTACTGCATGTGGGTGATCTCACTCCACTGCGCACCGATGAACGTCTGGGAGCCGCGACCCTGGACGATGATGTCCTCGAAGCCCTTCGTGACCAACAGGCCGGTCTTGTAGCCGCTCATGTTGATCACGGTGTTGAGCATCGACGTGCCCGTGTAGATGGCCGTCTCCATCTGCTTGCCGAACTCGCGGCCCTCTCGCTTCGGGTCGATGTCCATGTACTCGAGGGCTTCCTCGAGGGACTCCATGTACCCGATGCTCTCGTCCTGGGGTGACGTCGGAGCTTTGCCGATGACGCTGTGGCCTTCTTCGTCGACGATGATCACGTCGGTCATCGTTCCGCCTGCGTCACAAGCAACGAAATAGTTAGCCATTCCGGGCCTTCCCTTTTCCTCTGGCCTGACGTCGGATCCTGGCGTTCGATCCTGGGTGTGGATCCTACCGTCTGCCGTAAGTCCTAACCAACGGGTAGCAAAGTGTAACCAACTGGCGAGTCGTCGCCGGAAGTGCCGCAGGGGGCCCGTCAGCATCAGAGATCCTCGACAGACAAAGGGTTGTCGGGGTCCGCGGCCCATTCCTGGAGCGAGGCGGCATAGACGGCGACATCGGTGAAGCCGAGCCGGGCCATGACGAAGGCGGCCGACGACGCCATGGCCCCGATGCCGCAGTACGTGATGGTGCGGGCATCACGGTCGCCGTCGACCATGGCCGCCAGTTCGTCGTGCGGACGGTAGCGGCCGGACTCGTCGACGAGTTCGAAGGCCGAGAGGTTGGACGCGCCGGGGACGTGCCCGGGTCGCGCGAAGAGGGCCATCTCGCCCCGGTAGTGGGCCTCCGGCATCGCGTCGAGGAGCACGACGGTTCCGTCGTCGATGGCGGCGAGAACCTCGTCCCGGTCGGCGATCAGTTCCGGTCGAGGCGCGGGGTTGAGGTGTCGCGCGTGTGGAGTGGTCGGATCGGTCGAGAGCGATCGACCTTCGGTGGTCCAGACGCCCAGCCCGCCGTCGAGAATCGCCGCGCGGTCGAAGCCGACCCATCGCAGCATCCACCAGACGCGAGCGGCCCACACCGACAGGCCCCCGTCGTACAGCACGACTCGGGAACCAGGACCGACACCGAGTGCACCCATGGCGGAGCAGAACTGCTCCTGTGTCGGCAGCGCGAGGTCGAGCGGGCTGTCGTGATCGGAGAGATCGCCGGTGAGATCGGCGAATCCGGCACACGGGATGTGTCCGTGGTCGTAGGCGGGCCGACCGCTCATGAACTGGAGACCACCCCCGTCGTCGGGCTGCTGGTCGACGGTGCAGTCGAGCAGCACCAGATCCGGGTCATCGAGGTGCCGGCTCAGCCAATCGGTGGTCACGAGCGTCTCCATCATGGCGGCGACGCTAGCTGTCGAGCGCTCCGAGCACCTCGTCGGTGTCGACGCCCGATGCTGCGGCCCGTCCGGCGGCGGGCCGGGCGACCGGTTCGTGAACCGCCACCTGTTCGCCGTTCGTGGCGAGGGTCCAGACACCACCGACACGGTGCGCCGCAACCGACACCGCAGGCCGGTTCGGCGAACCGCCAAGCGTGGACGCCACCACGTCGCGCAGGGGAACGTCGACCAGTCCGCCGCGGCCCCCTTCGTACATCGCGAGGGCGGCGAGCGCGCCATGGAGGCCCGTGAGCGGGTCGGCGATGGCATCGCCGCAGAACACCGGACCGCCGTCCGCTCCGCAGGCGATCAAGCCCGCAGAGGCGGCCGCGTCGTCGCCGAACGCCACCCGGTTCCGCCACGGACCGACACGGCCGTAGCCGGTGATCGACACCCACACCGTTGCGGGCGAGCGGGACAGGACCGTCTCGGGCCCGAGACCGAGGTGGTCGAGCGCTCGAGGCCGCGACGACTCGATGACCACATCAGCCGAGTCGAGAAGCAGTCCCAGCCGCGCCAGGTCGGTCTCGTCACCGAAGTCGAACGCCACGCTCTGATGTCCGCTGTGGAGGAGATCGTAGAAAGGGGCCGGCCCGCGGCGCGCACCATCGGGACGCGAGAGCGACTCGACCTTGACGACGCGGAATCCGGCCAGGCCGAGCAGGTGTGCGCAGAGAGGACCCGCCCACATCGAGGAGAGATCCACGACGAGACCCGGCTCTCGTGGCTTCACGCCGGCGTGTTCCCTCGTGATTCGCCACGGCGCGACAGGAAACCGTTGGTGGCGGAATCGGCTCTGTTCGTCGTCCACGACGTCACGCGGCTGGGGAACGAGCGCGACGGGAATACCGATGAGCTGCGCGCGTTCGGTCAGCTCGGCTCCGGAGCGCGTGGAGCACGCGGCAACGACCGCAGCCCATGGGTCGTCGCCCTCGACGTCCACCTCGAGCCAGGCGCCCACGAGGTCCACGTCGTCGGGTCGGGCCAGGTTCACGGCCAGCAAGCCGTCGACAGCAGGGATCAGGCGGCAGCCACCGCTCGGCGACACGTCACCGTTGCGTCGAAGACCGAGAATCGCGGCGTGCTCGCCCAGCAGTCGACCGCCGTCGACAGTCACGGTCGACGCCGAGGGCATGGCCGAGGACATGGCCGCAGTCAGGGCCCGGATCGCCAGCGCCGCGCCGCGTGCAGCCGTCGCCGGGGCTCCGGGAGCGACGAGCGGCGCCCCGCCGGCCCTGCCGGTGAGGGCCATGGCGCCGCTCTCGGCCCAGTCCGTGCTCTCGTCACGAGCAGCGACGCCGGCGCCCACGGGCGGTGCATCCCCCCACACGAGCCCGTCGATCGTGTCGTCGAGCTCGGCGCGGGCGCCCAGGAGCTCGAGCAGTCGCGCCGCGTCGTGAACGGCGGGGCGCCGGGGACCGTAGCGGGCGCAGGTTCCCTCCAGCGGGAATCCGGTCGGGCGGACCGCGTGTTCACCCATCGGCTCACCCATCGGCTCGTCCATCGGGCAACGGGATCAGGTGGGAAGCCAATACGCTGGCCCCGATGTCAGCAGCCGTGCGCCCCTATGCGGAGATCGTCGACACATTGCGCTCACCATACGCGGGCGACGATCTCGTGCCCGACGCCTCGGTACCGCTGCTGGTCGCCGACGTCACCGGCCGGACCGTGGATCAGGCGGCTGCCCGCGCTCTGAAGGCTCTCCCGGCCGTGACCGTCGCTGTCGGCGAGGACACGCGCAGCGCCGGCGGTGCGGGACTCGCGGCCTTCGATGTCCTGGTGGCCGAGAACCCGGCGAGCGGCGGAGTTCCCGGTGTCGATGCCGTTCATTGGCTGGAACCCGACACCGGCGTCGCGAACACGGTGGGAACGATCGGCGAGCGTGTCCGGTCCAACCCTCAGGCGTCGGTGGCAGCCGTCCAACTCCTCCGGTTGTCGGCCGGCCTCGACGTCGTCGACGGGCTGATCGCCGAGTCGTTGACGTACTCCACCCTCCAGTCCGGGCCCGAGTTCCGGCGCTGGCTCGATCACCGGCCAGCACCCGGCGAGGTCGAGGTCGGCCCTGTGCCCCCTGGCGGTCGAGCGGTCGGGAACGGATCTGCGACTCACGTTCAACCGTCCCGAGATCCACAACGCGTTCGGCTTCGAGGTTCGCGACGCCCTGGTCGAGGCCTTGCAGTTGGCAGCCGCCGACGACGGAATCGAGTCGATCACGCTCACAGGCCGAGGTCCGTCGTTCTGCAGCGGCGGCGACCTCCGCGAGTTCGGGACCCTCACCGATTCCGCCAGCGCGCACCTGATTCGCACGACCCGCAGCGCCGGCTACTGGATCGATCGCGTGGCCGAGCGCGTCCACGTCGAGGTGCACGGGGCCTGTATCGGCGCCGGCATCGAGCTCTCGGCCTTCGCCGGTCACGTCACCGGAGCCCGAGATGTCGTCATCGCGCTGCCCGAGGTGGGCATGGGCCTGGTTCCCGGGGCCGGCGGGACCGTCAGCCTCCCCCGCCGGATCGGCCGCCATCGAACGGCCTACCTGACGCTGACCGGCGAACGGGTGCTCGCCGACACCGCCCTCGCCTGGGGTCTCGTCGACGAGCTGTCCTGACCGGTCAGGGTCACTCGGCCGGGCAGCCCGGTCAGGCGACTCGGTACACGACGTTTCCGCCGATGAGCGTCGCTCGGACGCGCACGTCGGCGAGATCGCGGCGGGCGGCTGTCCACGCGCGGTCGAGCAGGCACAGGTCGGCGGGTTCGCCGGGCGTGATCTCGCGCGCGGGGCCGCCCGGCCGGTCCGGGTGGCCGGTGAAGAGACGCAGAGCCTGCTCGGGTGTCAGCCGTTCGTCGGGACCGATGACATGGCCCTCGGCGGTTCGCCGCTCGACGGCGGCGACCATGGCCGCCCAGGGGTCGTGCTCCCCCACCGGAGCGTCCGATCCGGCCGCCAGCGGGATCCCGGCATCGAGGAACGCCCGACCGCGATACAGCCAGGGTTGGTCAGCGGGCTCGACCGTGGCCCGATACCGGTCGCCGTGCTCGCTGATGAAGTGTGGCTGGGTGACGACGGTCACGCCGAGGCGCGCAAGCGTGCGCAGCGTCTCGGGCGGCACGACGCTCGCGTGCTCGAGCCGATCGTCCGGTCCGGCTCCGGCCTCGGCGAGGGCCGCGGTCGCGAAGACGACCGCGACCCGGCTCGCCGCGTGCACGGCGACCGCGCGTCCGCTCTCGTGGGCGGTCGCGATCCGCGCCGCGAATTCCGAGATCGAAGGCAGGGCCGCTTCGAAGAGCACCAACTTGACGGGGCCGAGCTGAACTCCATCGGGAGCGGCGACGTCAGCGGTGCCGGTCATCGCGGTCAGCCGCTGGACCAGCTCGCCCGAGCGTCGCGCAAGGCCCAGCGCGGCCAGCTCGACCGATCCGTTGTGAGCCGTGGCGTCGGTGACACCGGTGACGCCCGTGGCGGCCAGATCGGCGCTCACCGCCCGCAACGACGGCGGCTCACCGCCGATCCGCTCGCGTAGCCAGGCGTCGAGGCCCGAGAGCCGGCCCGTGGGGGTGCCGTCGTCACCGATCTCGACGCCTGTCGGGAGTTCGTGATCGGAATCGAGGTGGAGGCGGGCGAGTGCAGCGCTGTTGAGCACCCACAGCGCGCCGCTGCGGTGCTGGAGTCGAACCGGGCGATCGGCCACCGCAGCGTCCAGGTCCGAACGGTCGGGCCATCCCGCCACCGTGTCGTCCCAGCCGACGGCCCGGAGCCAGCCCCCTGCCGTTCATCGCGCGCTCCATCCCGGGCCGCATCCCGGGCTGCATTCCGCAGCCGATCGACCAGTTGGTCCGGTCGCGTGACCGCGGGCGGCCCGCACCAGAGGGATTCCGCGCGGGCCCCCAGAGCGAACAGGTGAAGGTGATGGTCGTGCAGGCCGGGAACCAACGCCGCCCCGCGCCCCTCGACACGTGCGACATCGGATGCTGGTCCGGAACCGCCGGCCTTTCCGACGGCATCGGAGGGGCCCACCTCGGCAATGACGCCGCCGCGGGTCCACACCGACATTCCGGCGCGGCCTTGGATCTCGACATCCTCCACCAACACGTCGGAAGCGTCAGGCACATCAGGCACGTCAGGCACGTCGGACATCATCGCCGCCGGCGGGCAACGCGCGCGCTCAGGTCTGGTCGAAGAGTCCGAGGGTCTCGGCAATTCGTGTGCGGTGCTGCGGTGCCGAGCCCAATTCGACCTCGAGTGCCTTGGCGCGGCGGAAGTAGAGCTGGAGGTCGTAGTCGAGATCGACGCCCACGCCACCGTGCACCTGTTGTGCACCGAAGGCGACACGCTGGCAGGCGTCCGAGGCCCACGCCTTGGCAACCGACACCTCGCGGTCGGCACTCGAGCCTTGCGACAGGGCCCACGCGGCACGGTATGCGCTCCAGCGGGCGCCCTCGAAGTCGAGGAGCATGTCGGCGAGTCGGTGCTGGACCGCCTGGAACGCACCGAGCGGCTTGCCGAACTGCACGCGGGTCTTGGCGTGTTCTGCGGCCATCTCGAGGGCGCGTGCCATCACGCCGACGACCTCGGCGGTGCGCAGCGCGGTGGCCCGCGCCAGGGCGGCGGGCAGGAGCTCGGCGGTGTTCCCGACGACCTCACCCTCGGCGCCGTCGATGCGCAGCTCGAAGAGCCGATCGTTCGACAGCGTGTCCAGTCGCGACGCCTCGATGCCGGGCCGGTCGCCGTCGAGCAGAACGAGCACGGGTCCTGCCACGACCAGCAGAAGATCGGCGGACTCCACGTCATAGGAAAAGGGCACGACGCCGTTCACCCGGGCATTCGAACCGCTCACCTCGGCGGTGAGCGCGTCGGGAGGGACATCGGCCAGTGCGGTACCGACAAGCGTTCGACCTTCGGCAACGCCCGGGGGAGGTGGCCGGCGTCGGCGAGGGTCAGGCCGGCCAGCGCCACCGTGGAGAACAGAGGCGTAGGGCTCACCGCCCGCCCGAGTTCCTCGAAGATCACGGCCAGATCGAGGATGGTGCCGCCCCCGTCGGGCAGGGCGAGACCCACCCAGCCCATCTCCGCCATCTCCGACCACATCTCGGGCAGGTATCCGCGGGAGTCGCGCTCCAGTCGGCGCACGACCTCGGTCGGGCACCTGGCCTCGAGGAAGGAGCGCGCGACCTTGCGCAGCTCCTCCTGGTCGGCACTGAAGGTGAAGTCCACCTACTGCTCCTCGGGTCGGTGCCGGAACGTCGGCGGTGCCGTTGCGGTCATGACTTGGGCATTCCGAGGCCGATCATGGCCACGATGTTGCGGTGGACCTCGTTCGCACCGCCACCGAAGGTGAGCAGCACGTCGGTCATGAACCACCGGGCCAGCCGGCCTCCGTCGGATACACCGATTCCGCCCACGAGCCCGCCCGTGCGTCCCATGATCCGTAGACACGTCCCGAAGGCCCGCTGGTGGAGCTCGGTGGCGAAGACCTTGTTAAGCGATGCGTCGTGGTAGGGCACCGTGCCCTCGGCGAGCATCGAGGCCGTGCGCAGGTTCAGGAGCGACAAGACGTCGACATCGACCGCGATTGCGGCGAGCGCGTCGCGTACCCACGGCTCCTCGGCGACACGGCGTCCGTTGCGCCAGTTCTCGTTGGCCCAGGCGACGGTCTCCTCGAGAGCTCGCTCGACCGGTGATGCCGTGGCCAGCGCCAGCCGCTCGTAGTTGAGTTGGGTCGTGATGTAGGACCATCCCTCGTTGAGCTCGCCCACGAGGGCGTCGGCCGGCACTCGAACCTCGTCGTAGAACGTCGTGTTGGTCCGCAGACCTCCCATGATCTCTGTCGGCTGGATCGAGATACCCGGCGAGCGGGCATCGATGATGAAGACCGAGATTCCCTTGTGCTTGGGCACGTCGGGGTCTGTACGCGCCGCCAGCCAGATGTAGTCGGCCATGTGCGCCCCCGACGTGAACACCTTCTGGCCGTCGATGATCCACTCGTCGCCGTCGCGGGTGGCGCTCGTGCGCAGCGAGGCGAGGTCGGATCCGGCGTCGGGTTCGGTGTAGGCGATCGCCACGTCGATCTCGCCCTTGAGGATCCCCGGCAGGTAGTGGGCCTTTTGTGCGTCGGTACCGACACGCATGATCGCCGGCGCCACGGTCTGCACGGCAACCACCGGGATCGGGATGCCCGTGCGACAGATCTCCTCGAAGAAGAGGTACTGCTCGACGGGACCGTGACCCAGGCCTCCGTACTCGGTCGGCCAGCCCACGCCCAGCATTCCATCGGCCCCCAACTGACGGATGTAGGCCTTCCACTCCGGTCCGCCGCCTTCGGGCGTCTCGGCGATCTCGGCGGTGAGCTCAGGGGTGATGTGAGTCGCCAGATAGTCACGCACGCGCGTCACGAGGTCCTTCTGCGGCCCCGTGAGCTCGAAATCCACCCTGCCCCCTCGGTCGTGTTCGTCTACTCAGGCGCTCTCGGCGCGCCGGATGGTGGCGGTACCGGAGCAATGCGTTCCGTAGTCGGCGTCGGCACTGAACCCGATGTCGAGCGCGTGGTAGCCGTCTTGTTCGTACTTCCGTGTGACGGCGCCCTTGGTCGTCAACGTCTGGCCGGGGAAGACCGGGATCTTGAGGCGGAGGTCGATCGCGACGAGGTCCCAGTCAGGACCGCACCAGTTCGTGACGTAGGCGGCCATCAGGCCATTGGTGGTCAGGATGTTCACGAAGACGTCGGGGCTCCCCGACTGTTCGGCGAATGCCTTGTCGTGGTGAACCGGGTAGAAGTCGCGTGAGGCCGCGACGGCGCCGACGACGACGAGCGTGGCGTCGACCTCTCGCACCACGGGAGGTAGCTCCTCACCTTCATCAATGGCGTCCCACGCCATCGAGTCGTAGTTCAGGTGGGGCGTCATCCAGTCCGTCGACATCGGCGTCTCTCCTCAGATCCTCAGGCCGCGGGCGCTTCGTCCGTCTCGGGTTCCGGCTTGAAGCGCATGTACGTGAAGCTCTGTGTGCCGAGGAGGTCGTCGTCCTGGTTGGTGAAGCGGTACTCGAACGTGACGAAGTACGCCATCCCGAGTCGGGTCTTGTGATCCGTCTCGCTGACGTCGGTGAGACGCACGGTGAACGAGACGGTGTCACCGACCCGGGCCAGCGCCACGATCGTCTGTGCCTGCCCGGTCGCCACGATCTTCGTGTAGCCCTCCCCCTCGAGGATCTCGTCGATCGGAGCGATCGGCAGATCGACGTCCCGGGGTGGCCAGAGAGGAGCCATGCTCCACACCTGCATCATCGCGCCCGGTGCCACGATGCCACCGTGGCGTGACCGGGCCGCCCAGTCGGGGTCCGTGTAGGCCGGGTTCTCGTCCTGCATGACCTCGACCCAGTGCCGGATCATCTGCGGGCAGACGGCGTCGACCGCTTCGGTGCGTGGTGACTCGTTCCCGATGTGGTGGCGCAGCCGCTCGTCGTACAGCGTTCCCATCCGTGCCCCCATCCGTGCCTCCTCGCGTTGTAATTATGCTACGTGCTTCAGGAATTCCTCACCACTTGGTAGCAGAGCATGACCGTCTGTCTAGGACGTGGAATCGGCCTCTGTCTTCGCGAGGCGCGTCTGGCCGATGCCGGTGGCGGCCACCGCTTCTTCGGCACCGAGCGCTCCGCCGAGACCGCCCGGGAAGACGTCGTAGAGCGCCCGCGCCACATCGGCCATCTCCTCGGCCTGCCAGTGCCGGCCGGTTCGCGTGCGGGTGGCGGCGATCCGCCAGCCCTCGACGCGGTCACAGCGCTCACCCATCATGTGGAAGACCTGCCCGCTCACCCATTGGGCGTCGTCGGAGGCGAGCCAGACGACGAGGGGGCTCACGTTCTCGGGGGCGAACGGGTCGATCCCCTCCGGCGCCGGTCCGATGAGGTCTTCGCTCATCCGGGTACGCGCGGAGGGCGCCACCGCGTTGGCCGTCACCCCGAACCGGGCCATCTCCATGGCGACGACCCTCGTCAGCGCGGCTATCCCCGCCTTCGCAGCCGCGTAGTTCGCCTGCCCGGGGTTGCCGAACAAGCCCGACTGCGACGTGGTCGAGATGATCCGGCCGGTGCGCGGACGACCGGATTTTGTCTCGGAGCGCCAGTACGCGCAGGCGTGGCGCGTCGGCGCGAAGTGGCCCTTCAGGTGCACGTTGATGACGGCATCCCACTCGTCCTCGGTCATGTTGAAGATCGTGCGATCGCGCAGATTCCCGGCGTTGTTCACGAGGACGTCGAGTCCACCGTAGGTATCGACGGCCTGGCGTACGAGGGCTTCCGCGTCGTTGAAATCGGCGCATGAGTCCACATTCGCGACCGCTTCGCCCCCCGAGCCTTTGATCTCGTCGACGACGTCGTCGGCCACGTTGGCCATACCCTCACCTCGGATGTCGGTACCCGGATCGTTCACGACCACACGGGCGCCGTGCGCGGCGAGCGCCATCGCGTGCGCGCGCCCCAGGCCGCGTCCGCCACCCGTCACGATTGCCGTCTTGCCCTCGAGCAGCATCGCTGTCCTCTCTTCACCTCTCTGCGGATGTGTCGGTCCGGTCTCCCGGACTAGCCACACGGTTACACTTTGCTACCAGTTGGTAGTATGACGGATGCCCAGTGTCCCCGGGCAACGGGGAAAGCGAAAACGGCGCAGACGAAGGAGCACAGATGGTGGAGCGAGCAGAAGCGCGAGGTGGTCGCGCAGCGATTCTCGAGGCTGCCACCGAGCTCTTCGCCCGCCGTGGCTTCGGCGGGGTCGCAGTCCAGGAGATCGCTGATCAGGCCGGGGTCCACAAGACGACGGTGCTGTACCAGTTCGGTACGAAAGAGGCGCTACACGAGGCCGTCCTCGACCATGCGCTCGAGCCCGTGATCACGATGATGAACGATTTCCTCGCCGGTGAGTTCAACCGTGAGCGGCTCAGCTGGTACCTCGACCAACTCCAACGCCACGTGGCTACCGACCCATCTGTTGCCCGTCTGATGCTGCGCGAGCTGCTCGAGGGCGGCGAGTACGGGGACGCCTACCTCGACCGTTTCGTCGGTCCGGTCTACGAACCCGCGGAACGCCGCCTCCAAGAGGCCCGAACCGCCTCCGACGGCCGCGTCGCCGAGGTCGATCCGGCCCTGTTCGTTCACGACCTCCACGTGCAGATCATGTCGTACTTCTGCCACGGCGCACTGCTGGAACGGCTCATGAGCACCGATCCGTACTCGGTGGACGCCTTGATCGCCCGGCGCAACTACCTCGTCGACCAGATCCTCGCCCAGCAGCGGCCTCACCCCACCGACGACTCACCCCACGACGCGACTCAGGTCTCCGCCGCAAAGAGCGCGTCAGGCTGACCGCAGCCCCCGACCCGTCTCCTCGCTCCTACTCGGACCTACCCGGAACCGGGTGGAGCCGTTCCGGGTACCGCATCGAGACCGAGGTGCTCGCCGACGACCTTGGCGCCGAGATACCCCGGACCGCCGATGATCATGCCGCCCGCGTAGTTGGAAGCGCCGCAGGTGAACAGGCCGGGAATCGGTGTCGTCACCTGTGAGCACAGGTCGTTCGGACGGTTGAAGCCCATCTGAAGGTTCGTGTACGAGCCGTGCTTGATCGAGCCGCGCTTCATCGTGTGCAGCTTCGCTTCGATGTGTGTCGGTGGGTACTCACGGCGCAACACGATACGACCGAGGTCGGCGTGTTCCTCGATGAGACCGAGACACTCGTCGCCGAAGCTGCCGGTTCCGGTTTCCCAGTCGTCGTCATAACGGACGACCTGTTCGGCGCGCACCACCTGGTGGCCGGCCGGCGCCATCGACCGGTCGTGGTGACTCGGGACAGTGACGTGTACCCACTCGCCCCCACCTGCCGTGCCGGCATCGACCCGTGCGAGGTGCTCGTGCAGCTCGTCCTCGGTCTCGAGGCCGAGAAAGGCGATCATGGCCTCGTTCACGCGGGGCTCCTGATGCCGGAACGTGACGTCGCCGTCGATACCGAGGTGCAGCCCGAAGAGCGTGCGCTCCTCCCACTCCCAACCTTCGACGGCGAACTTCAGGTCGTCCGGGAGGTGCTGGGCCCCGACGAGGTTGAGGAAGGTCTGTTCGGGGTTCAGCGTGGACGCCACCGCCCGTGCCTCGAACTGGTGACCGTCGGCCACCTCGACACGAACACCGGAGTCGCCGTCAGTGTGGATGGCGGTGACCTCCGATGTGTCGAGGACCTCGCCGCCGTTGTTGACGAACACCCGGTAGAGCGACGACGACAAGCGGTGCGAACCACCCTTGACGAGAGCCGAGTTCACCATCCGACAGAGGTAGACCGGGTAGAGATAGCCGAGCGGGTCTTCGAGGTGGAAGCCCCACATCGCCGAGAACGACAGCAGCGCCATTCGTACACGGGGATCGGTGAATCCGTATTCGTCGAGAACCTCGATCGGGCTCAGGTCGGAGATCTCGTTGAGTCGCTCGCCGACCGCGTTCTGGCCGATCTCGACGACCTGGTCCACGACCGGCATCGGCAGCTTGTAGGTGAGCGGAATGATGTACTCGTCGAGCATCGGTGCGAACTCCGACCACATGCGCCGGAAACAGTCGGCATCGTGCTCACTGACCGCACCGATCGATGCGACGGTCTCGTCGTGGTCCTTGGTGAAGACGAGCGACTTGCCGTCCTTGAACGGGAACGCGCACGCGACGTGCGGAGAGACGTAGCGCAGCCCGTAGTCGGCCAGGGCGAGGTCGCGGTAGGCCGGCATCACGTCGCTCATCATGTGGTAGATGGCGTGCAGGTTGAACCGGAACCCGTGGTACTCGTCGGTGTTGAGCCCGCCGCCGGTCTCGTGCCGACGTTCGATCAGCAGCACCCGGGCGCCGGCCTTCGCCAGGTAGGCACCACAGATCAGGCCGTTCGGACCACCGCCGATCACGACGGCGTCATAGGTGTCGGTCTTCGTCACGATTGCGGTCATTGGCCGGCCCCTCCGGTGGACTCATCGAGTTGCCATTTGGCGTTGACGCCGAGGTTCATCGGAACGTCATTCATGTGGTCCATGAACCAGTCCCACGGTCGGGCCTGCCACCACGGCTGGTCGAGGCACCCCGCGTCTTCGGCAACCTCGCGAGCGGCCAGGTAACCGGTCGCGAGCCACGTCGCGCCCATGGGGTGGATCGAGTTGGACAGGTAGAGCCCCGGCAGGAAGGTGCGCGATGCGCCGCTCGTGATGACTCCCGGCACCGGCCGGTTCATGTAGAACTGGTCGGGCGTGACGCTGCCTCCCAGGATGCTCCCCGTCATCGACGAGGGGTTGTTGCGCACCTGATCGAGCGGGGTCATGACGTGCCGCTCGATGATGAGATCCTTGAAGCCGGGCGCGTAGTCCTCGATCCGGTCCGTGGCCGCGTCGGCAAAGGGCCCCCCGAGCTCGGGCCAGGCATCCATGCCGCCCGTGATCGTTTGGCCTCGCCAACGGCGGGGCGCCGGCGGTACGTCGACCCAGATGAAAGCCGTGTGGCAGCCGTCGGGCGCCTGTGTCGGGTCGGCGCGCGTGGGCACGAACCAGTTGCCCATGATGTCGTCGTCGATCACGCCGGAGATGAGGTTGACGTTGTGGCGGCGCATGTCGTCGATGGTGTCGCCGCCGAGGTATCCCATCATGCAGCGCTGGATCCCGGGATCCCAGTCCGCGGCTGCGAACTCGATGTCGTCGCGCAAGCTGTAGTAGACGCCGAAGAGCACCTGCTCGTCGTAGTGGAAGCTCCTGACCCGGTTCGCGATCTCGGGGCCGATGACGTCCTCGCCGAGCATACCGAGGAAGGTCGGAACGGCGGACACGTTCGAGACGATGGTCTTTGCCCGGATCTCCTCACCCGGCATCAGCGCGTCCTCGCGGAGCTTGATCCCGACCGCCCGACCGTCCTCGACGATGATCTTGTCCACCGGACACGTCGTCCAGATCTCGCCGCCGGCGTCGACCGTGGCCTTCACGAGCGAGTGCGTGAGGGAGTGGGAACCACCCCGCGCGTTGTGTACCGCCATCGGGCCACCGATACCGGCCATGACCACGGCCGCCAGAGCGCCGATCTTGCGGTGGATGGGCGGCAGGCCGCTGATCCATCCCAGCGACGCGGTCGTGGTCTTCACCTCATCGGAGTCGAAGAGGAGGTCGAGGACCTCGAAGCCGGTCATGTTCAGCAGCGCGGCACCTGTGACGTCGTGGCCCTGGTGCGCGAGGAACTTGTCGAGCAGGGAGTACATCCGGTTCAGCGTGTCCTCGGTCGGAGGCCCGTACCAGAACCGTCGGTTCGCCTCGAGCATCTCCTCGAGGTTGACCGCGTTGAACTCGAGCGCCTTCATCTGCAGCGCGGCGTCCTTCTCCGACACCCGCTCCCAGTTCGCATAGGTCGTGTCGAAGTCCATCGCGTGGATCAGGCTCTTGCCCGACTCGAACGGCTTGGCGTAGGTGACGTCGGTACCGCGGAGCTCGAAGCCGAAGCCGGGCAGGTCGAGGTCGTCCATCGCCGGGCTGTAGGAGGTGGCGAGCCAGGTGGCGTGCAGGTTGTGGAGGAACCCGGGAGAGCCGGTCTCGACGGTGTCGCAGTGCGCGCCACACTGGCCACGGGCCTCGAACACACCGACGGACAACCCGGCCTTGGCGAGGTAGGCGGCGACGGTCAAGCCGTTGATCCCCCCACCGATGACGATGACGTCGTAGTCCTTCATGTGTCGCAGCTTCCGTTCCGTAGCGTTCGTGGGCTTTTCGGAGCCGGGTACCGGCCCATCTCAGGAGTCAGACACGCGCCTCTTCATGATCCGCGAGGACCATCGCAGCCACGTTGAACCCCGAGTCGACGGCCTGGTGGGTACCGCAGCCGTACCCGCCGGCATCGGTGCCGACGAGATACAGGCCGGGTAGCGGCGTACGTGCGTCGGGCTTGGACCCACCGCACTGACCGATCACCTGACTCAGACCGATGCACTCGCCGCCCTGGCCGGGAACGGCCGAGTCGCGGCACATGTTGGAGACGTGTTTCGCCGTGTACGGCTCCCGCCGGATCGTGTGCTTGCGGATCTCGGGCCACATCGCATCGATCGCCTTCTCGGCGCGCTCGATCGCTTCGTCGTTCAGCTCGGACTCCGGATCGGGAGATCCGAGGATGCCCACGAGGATGATCTGGTGCCCATCCGGCGCGAGGGAGGTGTCGTAGCTCGTCGTGACCGCGGCGAAGATGAGCGGGACGTCGGGCCACTCGCCGCGCTGTGCCGCTTCGTAGCGTTCGGTGTCCCACCAGCTCTCGTTGGAGAAGGCCACGATCATGCCGGTGTCGAGCACGGGCTCGTCGAGGAAGTAGCGGACGCCGACCATGCCGAGACCCGGCTCGAGCGTCTCGACCCGCTTGACGTAGTCGTCGGAGAAGTGGTCGTCGCCGACGAGCGAGAGAACAGTGGGTTGGATGCCGGCGTTCGAGACGACCACCGGTGCGCGGAACTCGCCCGCCGACGTCGCGACACCGACCGCGCGGCCGTCCTCGACGAGCACGCGCTCGACGCGCGTCTTCGGGAGAAAGGTTCCGCCGTGCTCTTCGATGTAGCGGGCAGCGGCCTCGGCCGGGCGCCCGTAGCCGCCGGCGTGGTAACGGCCACCACCACCGAGGAACAGCTGACGCAACGTCCGCACGCCCTCGGAGACGGGGATGCGGTCGACCGGCGCCACGAACACGAGGTTGAGGATCGCCGACATGTAGGCGATGACCGGGTCGGGCACGTCGAAGCTGTGCATCCAGCCGAGCATCCCCGTGTCGTCGTGGGTGTCGAGATCCTCCTCCGACATCCCGAAGACCTCTCCGACGAGCGCCATCATCTTCTCGACACCGTCGGAATCGACACCGAAGGTCGACTCGAGGCCCTCGACGGCGAGCGGGTCCTCGGCCTGTTTCGACGGCCCGATGTAACTGCGCCAGTCGCCCTTGTCGTCGCGGTACTTGAGCTCGATGGCGTTGTCACCCTCGGGCACGATGAGCGGCGCTTCGTCTTCGACGCCGAGCTCGGCGACGAGCTCATGGAACCGCGAATCGTCGGCGGGAAGGCTCAGCACCGGCCACATCTCATAGGCGTAGCCGTTGCGCTGGATCGTCTGGGCCTTGCCACCGGCCTGGTTGGTCTTGTCGAGCAGCAGCACCCGCTTGCCCGCCTTGGCACACAGCGCGCCGGTCGTCACACCGCCGTAGCCGGCACCGATCACGATGACGTCGTACTCCTCCACGTCCGTTCCTTCCCCGTGCTCCAACGATGTGTTTCTGTGAATGTCCCGCGAACGAACCCGTCAGTCCTTGCCGTCCGGGAAATACGTCTCCAGGTACCGTCGCAGACGGTCGGGGCGGTCGAAGGGAAACTTGACGTCGTTGTCCTCACAGATGACCTGGGCGGCGATATAGCCGGGACCACCGATGACCATGCCGCCGGGGAACATCGAGGCACCGCCCAGGTAGAGCCCTTCGACCGGGGTGCGACTCGCCGAGCAGTCGACGTTCGGCCGGTTGAAGCCCATCTGCAGCGGGTTGTAGTCGCCGTGCTTGATCGAACCGCGGCGCATGTTCGGGATCCGCTGCTCGATCGTCTTGGGCGACTCGACGACGCAACTGATGACGCTGTCGGCGAAACCCTCGTAGTGCGCATCGAGCAGCTTCGTGACCTCGCGGATGACCTCGTCCTTGCGCTCTTCCCACGGCCAGTCGTAGGGCGCCGGCATCTGGAAGAAGCAGACGTCCTCACCCTCCTTCTGGCTGAGCGTGGGATCGAAGGCCGTCTCGACGGTGAAGTGCCCGGCGTACTTCGGCACGTCACCCTGCTCGACCGCGTTGAGGAACGACACGACGTCGTCGGTGCCGTCGAAACCGAGAATCGTGTTGAACGGCTCGGGCTGGTCGATCATGTTGTTGTTCGGGTTCGGCCGCCATTGCGGCTTTCCCTTGGTGACGAAGAACACGCTCAGCAGCGACCACTTGTCCCACGCCCAGTTCTCGGCCGATTCGCGCGTGTCCGCAGGAACGGACTCGGCGGGGAGAAGGCGCAGGAAGGTGCTCTGCGGGTCGAGGCTGGACAGGACCCCCTTGCGGGCCCGGATCTTGCGGCCGTCCTCGAGCAACACGCCCGATGTGGACCCGTTGGTGGTCGTGATCTCGACGACTTCGGCGTTGTCGAGAATCACCCCACCCTGGCGCAGGATCACCCGGGCCAGGCTGCTCGCGAGCCGGTGCGAGCCACCGTGGATGAAGGCCTTCTGGGTGCCGCGGTCGACCATGAGCGGGACCATGAAGCCCAGGCCACTCTCGGCGGGCGACAGCCCCCACTGGCACGCCGAATAGAGCAGTGTCGCCTGGATCGAGTCGCGCAGCGGATAGCTCGAGATGAGCTCGAGCGCGCTCATCTCGGAGATCTCGAGCATGTCTTCGCCGACCGGCGTGCGCTGGAGTGCCTCGGTGAGATCGACGGGAGCGTCGGGTGGCAGATATGTCGCCGGGGCGAGGATCTCCTCGACGATGTTGCGGAAGCGCAGCGCCATGTCGCCGAAGGCGCTGGCCTGGTCGATCCCGAAGCGAGCCAGGGAGTCGCGGCTGTCCTCGAGAGAACGGCAGATGTAGACGTAGTCGTCGCCGAACACCCCGCCGATCTGTCCGTACGGCTTGTGGTAGTGCAGGCCGTGATCGACGAGGTCGAAGTCGGCGATCGGGGGCAGGTAGTCGACCATGTAGTGGTACGACGCGTGTGTGTTGGCGTAGTGGTGGGGAAAGAGGATCTCCTCGGTCGCGAGGCCCCCACCGATCTCGAAGCGACGCTCGAGAATGGTGACGTCGAAGCCGGCAGCCGTCAGGTATGCGGCGGCGATCAGCCCGTTGGGGCCCGCTCCGATCACCACGACGTCGGTCTCGGTCTCCTCGGCGAACTCCGGCGGTAGCCCCAACTCGGCCACGGTCGCCTCACTCCGGACGGTGCCGCGCGAATGTCTTGTCGCTCACTGTCGTGCCTTCCTCGATCGATCGTCTCGTACCGGTGCCATCACCCGAGTCAGCCGGGTTCATCCGACGTCGCCAGGGACGACGCCCCCGGTGACGACATCGCGGCACCCTCTTCGTCGGTGATGTGCCACGGCGACGGGTACCACCACTCGGGTGTCGTCTTCTCGATCTCCGCGTAGTCCTCCTTGAGGGTGTGCATCAGGTTGTACGGGACGGCGTTGAGACAGAGACCGCCCGGGTACGACGTCTGGTTGCAGAGATAGAGGTTGTCGATCGGCGTCCGGTAGCGGGCGAGCTCGGGCAGCGGCTTGCGTTCCCACCACTCGTCCTCGGACTGGCGCATGCCCATCCAGTTGCCGCCGACGAAGCCCATGTTGCGCTGTTCGGAGTCGTACGGCGTGTTGATCGGCGTGGCGATGTACTTGTCCTCGGTCATGTTCGGCGCGTAGTGGCGCAGAACCGACTTGATGTTGTCGAGAATCTCGAACTTCGCCTTGTTGACGGCGTCGGGACCGTCCCGGTGGTCTTCGGGCACGGGAACCTGGAGGTTGACCGTGATGACGTGGCCGCCCTGCGGGTTCCTGACGCGCGTGTTGTCGTGCTCGCCGTGCACGATGAACCACGAGATGTAGTGGTCGGGGTCCGTCGGGTGCGTGCGGTACGTGTAGACATCGCGCATCAGCTCCATGAGCGCGTCGGTCGTGCAGTGCAGAGCCATCCCGGTGGGATAGTTGATGCCCTCGTACTTCTCGGGGGCGTCGGTGTACTCGGGCAGCTCGTTCACGATCAGGTTGGCGACGAAGAGGCTGCCACCTTTGAGGCTCAGGTCGTCGATCCGTTGGCGGAAACTGCTCGTCGTGTGTGACGACGAGACCAGGTCGTTGAACTGCTTGATGTGCGTTCCGTTGATCACGCCCATGTTCGCCCAGATGGTCTTCTCCTCGAGCGCAGCCTCGTCGGCGACACGGACGCCCTTGGCGACACCGTCGTGCACGATGACCTCCGACACCGGGCTGTTCACGTGGATCTTCGCCCCGTGCGCGAGCGCGCAGCGCGCGAGTGCATGAGCCAGCGCGTGCATACCGCCGACCGGAGAGCAACCCGAGAAGAACTGGAGCTGCGTGCACGCGAGCCGGGGAGTGCCATCCCCTTCCAGTACGGGTGCGGGCCGTTGCCCCACGAGCCGACGAGGAGGCCGGCCCTGATCGGATCGGGCAGCGAGAGCATGTCCATCATTTCCATGAACGACCAGTCGAGCATGGCGTCGTCGTACATCGGCAGGCAGTCCCGCAGAACCTTGGCGACGGGGTGACTCGCTCTTGGGGATGTTCCAGCTCTCGTCGTAGGGAGGGGTCCAGTAGATGCTGCGGAAGAAGTCGCGCATTCGCGGACGGAGCGCCTCCATGAACTCCAGGTACATCTTCGCGGTGTCGCGGTCGACGCCGAGCAGTTCGACGTAGACCTCGGGGTCACGCATCGACGGCTCGTGGAAGGTGTTGCCCCCGAAGAACGCCTTGTGATCGTGAGTGATGCAGCCTCCGTAGTTCGGGATGAACGACATCCTGAACCCGTGGCTCGCCAGATCGAGCTGTTCGAGCGCAGGACCCGCCGCGCCGTAGAAGTAGACCGCGTGGGGATCGATCGAGTACCCGGGAATCGGCTCGGCGGTCTCCGCACCGCCACCGAGCTCGTTGCGTGCCTCGAGCATGCAGACCGAGTATCCCCACTTCGCCAGGTAGGCGGCAATGCCGAGGCCGTTGGGCCCGCCGCCGACGACCACGAAGTCGTAGGTGCTCCGCTTCTCGAGCGGCTCGCCCGTTGTCGGGTCGACTGCCGGTCGTACTGTCGTTGCCTGTGTCATCGTGCGCTCCCATCCGTGGCGGAGTCGAGGACAGCAGCCCCGCCCTCCGCAGGTTCCGCCTCGGCCACCGCAGCAGCCTCGACAACGTCCGCACCCTCGGTCACCCCTGCGGGCTCTGTGGCCTCCGCGGCTTCTTTGGCCTCCGCAGCTTCCTTGGCCTCCGCAGCTTCCTTGGCCTCCGCAGCTTCCTTGGCCTCCGCAGCTTCTTTGGCCTCCGCAGCTTCCTTGGCCTCCGCGGCCTTTTCCTTGGCCTCCGCGGCCTTTTCGTCCCGGGCCGCGATCGCCTCTTTCACTTCCGCCAGATGGGTCTTGCGGTCGACATCCCAGTGGTTGCGCTTCTTGCGCTTGAACGCGCCTCGGATCAGCAGACCCAGCGTGTGCCTGGACATGCCGATCCGCGCTACACCGGGCAGGTCGTCCTCGCACATCCGGATAGCGAAGTCCCACCGCACGGGCTCTCGGATCGTGCCCTCGATCACGATCTCCTTGCCGTCACGTCTGACCGTGTACTCACGGAAGTCCATGACGAGCTCTTTGCGACCCAACCCCCGCGACTTGAGTTTCACGGCAGAGTTCCTTCCGCATGGTGGATGGGGCGACGCTTCATGCGACCGCCGGCCGAAAGCCTCGGGGCTCCGGAATCTGGAACGCGTTCTTTAACTAGAACGCGTTCCAGATCGGACTCTAGCCGCACCGCGCTCGATGCGCACAAATCGTCTGCAGCCGACCGCTGCGGCCAACCGGCAGGTCCATTCCTGCGAATCCTTCGACACGACACGATCGATTCATTCCTCCGAAACGAAAGGGCTCCGAGGCAGCTCACGCACCCTAACAATAACTACAAGCCATTGCAAGTTTGGAAATCATGCTAACTTTACCGGGATGGCCAGTCTTCGTGAGCTCGGCAAGGTGCGTCGGATCCAGCGGATCCTCGATGCCGCGGCGCGCATCATCGAAGCCGACGGCATCGACGCGCTCTCGATGCAGAACCTCGCCGACGAAGCCGAGGTCAGCATTTCGACGCTCTACAACCTCGTCGGGGGCAAGGAAGCGATCCTGTTGATGCTGCTCGCGGTCACGATCGAGGATCTCGAGATGACCGAACCCGGCCCGGACGCCGAACCCATCACCGCTCTGGGATCGCTCATCGACGACTTCGTCAGTTCGTTCGGAAGGCGGGAGTCGTTGTACCGCCCGCTCCTTCTCTCGCTCGAGGGCCACCCCATCATGGGCCAAGGTGCCGACGAGCTCCGCTTGCGGACCATCACCCTCGTGGAGGAATTCGTGGCCGACGCCGTCGACGCCGGCCTCCTCGACGATGTGATCCCGGCATCGGTGATCGCTCATCACGTACTCGTGACGGCACAGATGGGCCTGCGGAACTGGACCATCGGCGTGACCGAGCTCGAGGGATTCCGCGCCGAGGTCCAATGCGGCCTGTGGCTGACCTTGCTGGCGGTGGCGACGCCATCGACCCGGGAGCGTCTTCTCGGTGAGATCGCGGCTCTCGAACCGGCGATCACCGAGCTCGCCGAATTCAGCCGTGACGCGCCGCCCGGGCCGCGTATCGACGACGCGCTCGCGCTGGGCTCGCCATAGAGCGAGCGAGCCTCGTCCTGGCGACCGCTGCGGGAGTGCGGACGTCTACAGCCACCCGACGATCGGACCGAAGACGACGACGGCTGTGAGCACGATCGATGCGAGCACGCCGACGACCGTCCACTGCTTCCGGCGGTCGTCCATGTCGAACACCCAGGTACCCACGATGAAGAACGTGGCGTAGCCGAAAAGAACGATGAACACGGGGAACGACCTGCCCCAGAACCACCACTGCCAATGGAACGATCCCGTGTAGCTGAGCAAGTACTCGATGAAGACGGCCAGGCACGAGAACGAAACGACGAAGACCCACCGGTTGGGGATACCGAAGATACGGAGTCCCCTGTCGGGTGGGAGCATCTTCACGTAGACGACTCCCATGATCAGGAACATCATGGAGATCTCGATGGTGAGACCGACGAAGATCTGATAGCTCGTGTCCCCTGTCGTGGCCCACAGGGGCGCTCTTCCGGTCACGTGCATGAAGATCGAGTTGCCGATCTCGTTCAGCCAGTCCATCAGCCAGAACGCGAGACCGGCGACAACCACGCTCCAGTTCCGCTTCTCGATCTCGTTCGCGTAGACGTACATCACGAGGAGAAGCAGCGTGACCGTGTACCACTTGAACAAGGACGCGTCGCGCAGGATCTCGAGTGCCTCGTCGGTGACGGGAGTGAAGCCGGCGAGCATCGTCAACAGGATCTCGAGCCGGCGCGACCGCTACCGGCGGATCTCCCTGAAGGGGAGCTTGCGGCTCTCATCGGCCTCTCGGGGAAGGCCGAGCACGCGCTCGGCGAGCATGTTCCGCTGGATCTCGTCGGTACCACCACCGATCCGAACACCCGGCGCGATGAGGAAGAGGTCCTGCCAGGGTCCCGGCTCGGTCACGGCTCGCGGACCGAGCAAGGCGAACGCGGCCTCGGCTGCCAATGTCAGCTGCCGTGCCATGGCGAGCTTGGCGATCGAACCCTCTGCCGTGGGCACCTTTCCGGCACCCAGCTTCGTGATCACCCGCGCGTTCAGGTACCCGAGGCACCGGTCCAGGGTGAAGACGCGAACAATGAGGTCGCGTTCGTGTGCACTGAGGTTCCCTCGCTGGCGGGCGAGCGCCAGCAGATCCTCCATGTGGAACACGTTGATCGAACCCCCGAGCGCCATGCGCTCGTGCAGGATCGTGGTCATGGCCACCCGCCAGCCCTCGCCCACGGCGTCGACGCGGTCGGTGTCGGGAATGCGCACACCGTCGAGGAGCACCTCGTTGAAATGCACCTCTCCGTTGAGCTGGCGCAGCGGCCGGGTCGACACTCCCGGGCTGTCCATGTCCACCACGAAGAAGGTCATGCCTTTGTGCTTGGCGACCGTCGAGTCCGTGCGCGCGAGCAGGATCGCGCGCCGCGAGTAGTGGGCCCCCGACGACCAGACCTTCCGGCCGTGCACGACCCAGTCGTCACCGTCGCGCTCGGCGCGTGTCGCCACCGCAGCGAGATCGGAGCCGGCGGCGGGTTCGCTGAAGAGCTGGCACCAGATCTCCTCGCCACTCAGGATTCGCGACAGGTAACGCTCCCGCTGTTCGGCGCTGCCGTGCGCGATGAGCGCCGGCCCCGCCATGCCGATACCGACGATGTTGACCGACGACGGTGTGCGCGCACGGGCGCATTCCTCGTTCCAGATGATCTGTTCGACCGGACCGCACCCTCTGCCCCCGTGCTCGGTGGGCCAGGTGATCGCGGCCCACCCGTTCTCGTAGAGCAGTCGCTGCCACTTCTTGGATGCCGCCAGCGCCTGGTCCCACTCGCCGCCGCTGTCGCCGAGCTCGGTCGGCACCAGGTGGATGTGGTCGTCGAGAAAGGCCTTCGCGTCGGACCGGAAGGCAGCCTCCTCCGGCGAATCAGCGAGGTCCATCGGTCCCGGGTCTCTCGCGTGCGGTCATGCCGAGGTTGCGCCGTCGACGACGAGCACGGTTCCCGTGGTGTTCGGCATCGTCTCGGAGGAGAGGAACGCGATGGCGTTCGCGATCTCCTCGGGTTCGACGAACATTCCGTTGAGGGGAACGGCCCGTCCCATCAGCTGATCGTCGGTGCCCTCGGGTGGGGTGAAGCTCTCGAGTATCGGCGTGAGGACTCCACCCGGCGCCACAGCGTTCACACGGAGGCCCGCCGCGGCGAACTCCGCCGCAAGCGTTTTGGTCAGTGCGATGACGCCTGCCTTCGACGCGCTGTACGCGACAGCGTACGGGTGGGCGCCCAGCCCGGCGATCGACGCCACGTTCACGATCACGCCACGCCTCTCGAGAAGCGCGGGCAGCGCGTTCCGGCACATGAGGAACGTGCCGGTCAGGTTGACACCGACGATGCGGTTCCAATCATCGAGGGACTCCTCGGCCGAATGGCGAAAGTGCCCGATCCCGGCGACGTTCGCCAGTACATCGATGGCTCCGAAGTGCTCGAGTGTGAGCGCCACGGCGGCCTTTGCATCGACTTCGTCGCTCACGTCCCCCTCGACCACGAACGCTTCGCCGCCGTCGTCGCGGATCGTCGCCGCGGTCTGCTGCACGCCGGCTCCATCGAGATCGAAGCAACCCACCCGCGCACCGTCACTCGCGAACCGATACGCCGTCGCCCTCCCGATGCCCGACGCCGCGCCGGTCACGAGCGCGACGCGATCCTCGGCGTTCGCCGGCGGGACCTTCTCGCCACCGGGGGCCTCGCCGTTCAGAGTCTCCACTGTCGCCTCCGTTCTACTCAGAATTGGAACGCGTTCCAATTTTCGGCGACATCGTAGGCGGGCGGCCGGGACGATGCCAACATCGAGGATGAGAGCGTCGATTCCGAGAGTCAGCTAGGAAGAGGACCATGAAAGAGACGCGCTGGGTCGACGACTTCTCCGAAGCGTGGGCGCGGGAATACCCCGACGCTGCGGATACGTCGGGCCTGCTCCTGATCGCACGCCTCGCCCGGTTGAACGTGTTGATCGAGGCATTCGAACAGCACACTCTCCAGCCGTTCGATCTGATGCCCAGCGACTACGCAGTTCTCGCGGCGCTACGCCGCGTCGGGCCGCCCTACGAGCTCGCTCCCAACGAGCTCTACACCTCCCCTCGAGCGGTCATCGGGTGGCATGACCAAGATGCTGAAGCGTCTCGAGGCACTGGGGCTCGTCGGGCGCACACCCGATCCCGCCGACAAGCGCAGCAAACTCGTCCGACTCACCGCGGCAGGCAAGCAGGCCGAAGAGGAGGCGTTCGAGACGTTCGTGGCCCGAACCCACGAACTGCTTCGGTCGGCTTCGCGCACCGACCTCGAGACGATCAACGACGCGGTGCAGGACCTGCTCACGATCATCGAGGACAACTTCCACCGCTGACGACGTCTCGCGTGCATCACGGTACCGACGATTGCTTGCCAGAAAGCTTTCGAGGGCTTATTGTCCCCGCACCCGCCCTGCTCGTGGGCGAGAGGGGGAACGATGGCCACAGAAGAGACCTACGACGTCGTGATCATCGGCGCCGGCCACAACGGCACCACGACAGCCGCGTACCTGGCCAAGTGCGGGCTGAGCGTCTGCGTGCTGGAGGAGCGCCCGGAGTCCGGCGGGGCGCAGGAAACCGTCGAGCCGCTCGCCGGTGTACGCATCCAACCCCACGCGATCGCGAACTACGGGGGTTCGGCTCCGGGCTGGGAGCAGCTCGAGCTGTGGAAGTACGGCTTCCGTATGGACTGGGATCCGAACGCCACCGTGGAGTTGGACACCGACAGGTACATCTTCACTCGCGACGGGCTCTCCCGGGTGACGGACCAGGACAAGATGGGCTGGGCCAAGATCGCCTGCATGCTCGCCGGCGAAGATGCTTTCCGGGACCTGATGCGAGCCACGTTCTGGTGCCCGCCTCATCCGCCCGACGTGGAGCTCAACGAGAACAACATTCCGTTCATGCAGGTCTACAAGCAGCACCAGCCCGACGTGTGGACGCGGGAGCTGCTCGAGATGACGATGTTCGACCTCATGGACGAGTACCTCGAGACCGAACCGTTCAAGGTGAGCCAGGCGTACATCGCCCTCAGCTCGGGTGCCCACGGGCACATGGAAGGCGTCGCCATCCCGGCACTGTGCAGTGCCGCCACCGTGATGCCACCGGCCGTCGCAAAGCCCGTCGCGGCACGCGGAAACATGCACGGGTACTTCCACGCGCTCATTCGCGCGGCGATTGCACACGGAGCCGTGTTCCGGACGTGTTGTCCCGTCGAGGAGATCATCATCAGCAACGGACGGGCCGCCGGCGTGCGCCTCAGAGACGACGCCACCTGGGCCGCCAAGACGATCTGGGCACGCAAGGCCGTGATCAGTGCGGCGCACATCAAGCCCACGTTCCTCGACATGATCGGACCGCGGCATCTCGATGCGGGTTTCCTGCAGAGGATCAAGGACCTCAGTCTCAAGGGAGGCAGCCTCTACATGAGTCACTACCTCACCCGGGACGAATTCCGGTACCGGGACAAGTACCGACTGCCTCCGCCCAAGGACGCCTTCACGGGTGCCTTCTTCAACATGGAATCACGCGAGATCTACTTCAAGAACGTGGAGAACGTGTTGGGACGCCAGGAGAATCTGACCCTGGCTCCCGACGAGGCGATGTGGGGCATGGTCGCGAGCTCGCTCTACGACCCGACCAATCCCCAGTGCACTCGTCCCGATCGCCACATCAACGGCCCGTTGTGGATGATGGTTCCGACGCCGCAGTACAACGTCGACGGCATGACCGCGATGGACAAGGCCGACGAGAAGAAGAAGTGGGACGAGTTCATGCGGGCGAGTCTCGCCTGCATCGTCGAGAACCTCGATGACGACAACCTGATCCGCATCATCAGCGACTCGCCCCTCGAGCAGGAGATGCGCAACACCGGGATGCTCGGCGGCTCGTGGTACGGGATCCGCTGCGACCGGGACCAGTGGTGGAACGAACGCCCGCTGCCCGAGCTCGCCCGGTATCGCGTTCCGGGTATCGACGGCCTGTACCTCGCCCACCAGTCGGCCGCGCATCCCGGCGGCCTGTGCCTGATGGCCGTGGGCTACAACCTGATGCACATCCTGATCGAAGACGAAGTCGCCGACCCAGGTGACTGGTGGTACGCGTCGCCGTGGTACATCCCCGAGGAAGGGAAGCGGCCGGCCAACGCCGCTTGATCGGCGGGGGAATCGGCACAGGAATCCGCAAAGGAAGCAGCAAAGGAAGCAGCATCCCCATGGCAAGAGAACTGGTCGGACAGCCCCATCCCCAGAGCTTCTTCTCCGAGTTCCCCGCGGAGAGCGAGTGGGACGTCGTCGTGATCGGCGCCGGACCCAACGGCCTGATCACGGCCGCGTATCTCGCGAAGGCCGGCCTCAAGGTCGCGCTCGTGGAGCGCCGCTACGAGATCGGAGGCGGGCTCGCCACCGAGGAGATCCTCTTCCCCGGCTACTACTCCAACATCCATGCCGTGTACCACATGATGGTCGACTTCATGCCCGTGCTCCGCGACTTCGATCTGAGCCGCCACGGGTTGGTCTGGATCAAGCCCAATCTGCAGACGTCCATGGTGTTCGACGACGGCACGTCGCTGCTCCTGACGCGCATGCTCGAGGACACGGTCGACTCGATTCACAAGTTCTCGACGAAGGACGCCGTGACGTTCGGTCGGGTGATGCGGAACTGGCGCAAGATCGCGCGGGAAGTCGTCGCGCCCGCCACCTACATTCCGCCGATGGCTCCCTTGGATCTCTCCGAGGTGATGCAGCGCACCGAGTCGGGCACCGAGTTGCTCGAGCTCAGCGAACGGAGCCCGCTCGACATCATCACCGACACGTTCGAGGACGACCGCGTGCGCGCGCTGATGCTCTACACCACGTGCATGTGGGGCCTCGACCCCCGAGAGAGCGGCGTGGGGTTCTTCGTCCCGCTGCTCCTCGACCGCGGCATGAACAAGTCCTACTGCCAGGGCGGGTCGCACAAGCTGGCCGGGGCCCTGGCGCGCGAGATCGTCCAGGCGGGCGGATGCATCCTGGACTCCTCCCAGGTCAACAAGATCACCATGCACGACGGCGCTGTCTCGGGCGTCGAGCTGTGGGAAGGACGCACCCTCCACAGCCCCGTCGTCGTCTCGAGCCTCGACCCCCAGACGACCTTCCTCGATCTCGTCGGTGCGGAGAACCTGCCGGGCCATCTGAAAGACGACGTCTCGGGCTGGGAGCACGACAAGTGGAGCTACAGCACTCTCCACGTGGCCACGGAGGAACCACCCCGCTACGCGTGCCGCGACACCTCGGTCGATCAGGCCTTCATGACCATCGTCGGCTTCGAGAGCACCGAGCAGATCCTCGCCCACTGGGAGAGCGTCGCCGCGGGCAGGATCGACCTCGAGACCTTCGGCGGCCACAGCACCTGCCAGACACACTTCGATCCGCACCTGAGCAGGGATCCCGGCAAACACGTCTCCTTCTTCCAGACGCATGCTCCCTACGACATCCAGGGGGGATGGGAGACGCGCGGCCCGGAGCTCGAGGAAGCGGTTCTTGCGAAGTGGCGGAAGGCCGCTCCGAACATGACGTCCGAGAACCTCATCATGACGGCTCAGGAGACTCCCGAGGACATCGAGATCCGGCTACCGAACATGCGGCGCGGCTCGATCAAACACGGCGACTACAACCCGTTGCAGCTGGGCTGCTTCCGCCCGAACCAGGAATGCTCGGGCACCGATACGCCCATCGACGGGCTCTACGTGTGCGGCGCGTCCACCTACCCGGGTGGTCTCGTCATCGGCGGCCCGGGCTATCTCGCCGCCAACAAGGTGGCCGACGACGTCGGTGCCACGAGGTGGTGGAAGCCGACACCCGAGATGGACAGATACACCCGGACCTACCTGTCCAACGGGTCGTGAAGACGCAGGTGTCGGCGCGCACCGTCATGTAGACAGTCTCCACCCGACATGAGGAGGAGTGCATGCGCGACTTCGACGCCGTTGTCGTCGGGGGTGGCATCAACGGGCTGACAACGGCGGCATACCTCGCCAAGGCCGGTCTGTCCGTCGGGGTCTTCGAGGCGCGGGGGCAGTGCGGGGCGCACTGCGACACGGTCGAGCTGGGACTTCCGGGATTTCTGCACAACACGCATGCCCAGTGGCTCGTCCCCGCCATGAGCCCGGCCATGAGCGACCTCGACCTCGGGGGATTCGGTCTCGAGCTGCGCGGCACCGACGTTCTCTTCGCCAAGACGTTCTCCGGGGGGACGAACGTCGTTCAGGCGCTCGACCCTGCGATCACGGACGCGAGCCTGAAAGCGGCGTCCGAGCAGGATGCCGCTGTGCAGGCGACGATCGCTTCCTACTTCGCCGAGCAGCTCGAAGAGACCCTGGACCTGAGCCGCCGGCTCCTGTACGGGCCGCCGACGGCGGCCGTTCTCGACCGACTCGCCTCCTTCGACGACGTCCTGCTCTCCCGCCTCGGGCTTTCCCTCTCCGGCGACGACGTACTCCGCATGACGGGCATCGAGCTGCTCGAACTCCTCTTCGACTCCGAAGAGGTCCGCACCACCCCCGCCGCACTCGGCGAGTTCACGGGCCAGTGGCCCACCCGCCTGCGCCTCGGTGCCCTCGCCCTCAGCCTCGCGGGACTCCAACCCATGGCCGTGCACACGGCACGAGGCGGATCGCACGCGCTCACGCACGCCCTGGCCAGGTGCGTGGTCGCGAACGGCGGGGAGATCTGGGGTACGTGCCCCGTCGAACGCATCCTCGTCCGCGACGAGAAGGCCTACGGGATACGCCTCGGCCCCGACGCGGTGTTGCCCGGGGAGGAGATCACCGCCGGCGTCGTGGTGTCGAACCTGACGCTCGCCCCCACCTTCCTGCAACTCGTCGGCGAAGACGTGATCGGCGTCGACCGGTCACGGATCGTCAAGCGCTTCAACTACGACGACCCGCAGCTCCTCGCCGTCATGTACGCCCTCGAAGGTGATCTGGAGTTCGCCTCCTCCGCCCACGACCCCGGGATCCAGCGCGCCTGGGTGGGCTACTTCGGTGGTGAAACCCTCGCCGAGATGCGCGGTGCCTTCGCCGATCTCGGCTCCGGCGTCATTCCGGACGACGTCATGGGCGGTTGGTTCATTCCGACTCGAGCCGATCCCGCCCAGGCTCCGCCCGGATGCCACACGGCGTACCTGTGGATGAGCGTTCCCCCATGCCCGAGACGCTGGCGCGGGTCGAGGCTCGACGGGTGGGACGCCTGGCCGAAGCTCGCCGAGCCCCTGGCCGAGGCCGTCACGGAACGCTTCGAGGAGTACGCCCCGGGTTTTCGAGACCTGATCGCCGAACGGCATGTGATGACCCCACGGAATCAGGAGATGAACAACCCCTCCGCCATCCGGGGCAACATGATCGGCGGAAGCGCGATCCCCGAGCAGTTCGCAGAGAACCGGCCTCTTCCCGGCATCGTCGAAGGAGGCGTGTCGCGCAGTTTCCTGCCCGGGCTCTACCTGTCCAACTCGATCCACCCCTACGGCGCGACTCACCTCGCTTCGGGCTACCTCGCGGCCGTCGAGGTGGCCGAGGATCTCGGGTGCCGAGACGTCCCGTGGTGGCGGGCCCGACCCCTCGACTGGTTTCTCGAGAACCTGGGCGACGTGCCGCTCAACCTCGGAGTCGACCATCGCTTCGACGACGCACACGCGACGGGGGAGAATGACGACGTGAACACCACGGTGCCCGATGACGGTGACAGTGCCGCCCGCGTCCTCGACGGTCGCATCTGGGCCGACTTCTGCGCCGCGCTCGAGGAGGCCGGTTCAGTCGTGCTGGCGGACTCCGTACCCATGGATCCGCAGGATCGCGCCGAAGGCTGGCGCTATCTCACGCGGCTGACGCGTGCATCTCTCAACTTCTTCCTCGAGGTACCCGACCCCGAGGCTCCCGCCTTCACACGCGCTGTCGACGAGACGATCAAGATGGGTATGGACAACCCCGACAACGTGTATCTCGCCGCGCCTGTCAAGGGTGAGTTCACCTATCGCATGACCGGTGTGCGGGGCACCGTGCACTACCTGGGATTCGGCACACAGGCAGGCGGGTACGGCAAGACGGGATCACTGGACACGACCGGATATCTCGAGGCAAAGGACATCGAGGTCGACGCTGACGGGAGATTCGAGATCATCGCCTCGGTGGAGAGGCCTCCCGACGCGGTGAACTGGCTGCGCATGTCGCCGGAAACCCGCATGATCCAAGTTCGTCAAACCCGTGTCGACCACGAGAACGAGATACTGGCGCAGGTGACGATCGAGCGCATCGACGGCCCGAGCTCCCCGCGGCCGCCCACACCTGAACGGATCGACAAGGCTCTGCGGGAGGCCACGACGTTCGTGCAGGCCGCGTCGCAGATGTTCGCCGCCTGGACAGAGGACTTTCGCACGTCCCCCAACACGCTTCCCCGCTTCCCGCCCGAAAAGGCGCTCGCTGCGGGTGGCGACCCGAACATCGCCTACTACCACGGCTGGTTCGAGCTCGCGGACGACGAAGCACTCGTCATCGACCTCGAACCACCCGAGTGCGACTTCTGGAACGTCCAGCTCGCCAACTACTGGCTCGAGAGCCTCGACTACCGCTACTTCCCCGTCCATCTCAACCAGGGGACCGCCACTATCAGCCGGACGGGTCGGTGCGCGTCGTCGTTGCCACGTCGGATCCCGGCGTCCCGAACTGGCTCGACACCTGCGGGCATCGACACGGAACGATGTGCGTGCGGTGGATCGGAGCCGAGGAACATCCGGAACCCGTAGCCCGCGTCGTCGAGCTGACCGAGCTTCTGGACGACATCTAGAACCCCACGACGCCTAGAACCCGACGATCCCTCCTCGGGCCATGGCGTCGACGTCGAGAACGCGATCGAGTTCTTCTTCGGCGACCAGTCCACGTTCGAGGACGACCTCGCGCAGCGTGCGACCCGTGCGCATCGCCTCCTTGGAGACCTCCGCACAGGTGTCGTAGCCGATCACCGGCACGAGTGCCGTGACAATCGGCAGTGAGAGCTCGGCGTGGCGTCGGCACACCTCGACGTCGGCTTCGATGCCGTTCACACACGTGCGCGTGAACGTCTCTGACGCCCCGGCGATCAGCGCGATCGATTCGAGGAGATTGCGGGCCATCACCGGCATCATCACGTTCAGTTCCAGGTTGCCGGCGGCGCCACCGAAAGCCACCGCCGCGTCATTCCCGACAACCTGCGCGCACACCTGGGCGAGAGCCTCCGCCGCGACGGGGTTCACCTTGCCCGGCATGATCGAACTGCCCGGCTGGAGCTCGGGAAGACGGATCTCGCCGATACCGGTGCGCGGGCCGGAGCCGAGCCACCGGATGTCGTTCGCGATCTTCGTGAGCGAGACGGCGATCGTGCGCAGCGAACCGCTCGCCTCCACGAGCCCGTCACGAGCACCCTGGGCCTCGAAGTGGTTGCGCGCCTCGGCGAGGTGCTCCAGGTCGCCCTCACGCTCGCGGATCAGTTCGATCACCGACGCAGCGAACCCTTCGGGTGCATTGAGCCCCGTGCCCACGGCGGTCCCGCCGAGCGGAAGCTCCGCGACGCGCGGGTACGTCGCCTCGATCCGCTCGACTCCGTAGCGAACCTGCGCGGCCCAGCCACCGAACTCCTGGCCGAGGAACACGGGCGTCGCGTCCATCAGGTGGGTCCGACCGACCTTGACGACTCCGGCAAACTCGTCGGCCTTCGCCTCCAACGCAGAGGCGAGCTCCTCCAGCGCGGGAACGAGGCGGCGACGCAACTGCGCGTACGTGGCGAGATGGATCGCGGAGGGAAAGACGTCGTTCGACGACTGGCCCGCATTGACGTGGTCGTTCGGGTGAACGGCCTTTCCCCCGAGATCGTGTCCGAGGATCTGCGACGCCCGATTCGCGAGGACCTCGTTCGTGTTCATGTTCGACGACGTTCCCGACCCGGTCTGGAACACGTCGACGGGGAAGTGGTCGTCGTGGTCGCCCGACGCCACTTCGGCCGCCGCGTCGCGGATCGCTTCCATCATTCCCGGCTCGAGCGTTCCGAGACGGTGGTTCACCTCGGCCGCGGCGCCCTTGAGCGTGCCGAGCGCCCAGATCAACGAACGGTCGACACGGAACCCCGAGATGGGGAAGTTCTCCACGGCGCGCTGTGTCTGCGCACCCCAGTACGCGTGGTCGGGGACCTCGACGTCCCCCATCGAATCCTTCTCGATTCGTGGCATGTCGGTTCTCCTGTCCGGGTGCGCTCTGTCTACCGCTCCGCCCGGCCGCGGATCGGACCGGAGTGCCACCGATGGCTCCGACCCACTCCCTAGGCTGCGAGCGTGCCATGTTCACCTGCTCTGCGTGTTGTCGCGATCCTCACCGCCGTGTCGTCTCTGACCATCGGGGCCGGTGTTGGCTCGGCAGGAGCGGGAGAACCCACCGGCGATCCGGGGAGCGGAACCGCCGAGGTCGGCGCTGAACGCCTTCCGTTCACCCTCACACCGGACGAGGCGCCGGCGGGAAGCGAGGTGGTGGCCTCCGGGGAGGACTGCGGCGTCGGCACCCGTGTGGTGAAGGTCGACTTCACCGATCTGGGATCGACGCTCGCCTCCGGAGAGGCAACGGCAGATGGCACCGGGGCCTGGGAAACGACACTGACGATCCCGCCCGAGACGCTCGCGGGGGACTACGGCATGGTGGCGACCTGTGAGGGTGACGAGATCTACGACACCGCACCCTTCCGGGTGCTCGCGTCAGGGGACAGTCTCGACATCTCCGACGACTCGAACTCGATGTGGCTGCTCCTCCTCGCCGGGCTCGGTGGCATGCTTCTCATCGGGGGTGTGGTTGTGACGATCGTCAACCGTCGCGACCCGGGACGAGGCAACAGGGAACGAGCTAAGGGATGACGAGCATCCCCAGTTCGGCTTCGATCTGGGGACGCGGCTTCGCCCCCAGCACCGAGCGTTCGAGCTGGCCGTCACGAAAGAGACCGATCATCGGGATGCTCTGTACCTCGAAGCGCTGCGCCAGCGCCGGCTCCTCGTCGATGTTGACCTTCACGACCCGGTAGGAACCCTCGCGCATCGAGGCGATCTGCTCGACGATCGGCGAGACCTGCCTGCAGGGCTGGCACCAGGGTGCCCAGAAGTCGACGATCACCGGGAGCTCCGAGCGCAGCACGTAGTCCTCGAACGCGGCCGTCGTGACGGCGGGAACGAGCGCATCCTCGTCCACCGCATTCACCTCATTCACCTCATTCACCGGACGCGACGCCGTCGCCTCCGCTCCCGCGGGTGACGCAGGTGCTGCGGAGATGTCGATCGGCTCGTTCGGCTTCTCCCCGGCGACTACCTGGTCCAACCAGGAGCGCGCGTCCGCGATGCTCTCCTGTGCGATCTGGTGCTGCATCGGATACTCGCGGTACACGACCGGCACGTCGTGCGCCGCCAATGTCCGCGCGAGCTCACGACTGCGGTCCACCGGGATCATGGGGTCGTGTATTCCGTGCTGGACGAGCACAGGCATCTCGCGGGCACCCTCCCAGTCGAAAGTCGCGTCGAGACCACCCGGAACGAGCCCGCTCATGACCAGCACGGCTTTCGGATGCGGTCGGTCACCCGACATCGCGAGAGCCAGCGCGAGGCCCGCTCCCTGTGAGAAGCCGCCGACAATGGCCTCCTCACGGGCCTTGCCGTGCTCGCGGACCGTCTCGTCGAGTACAGCGTCGAGCAGGCCGACCCCGGCGATGAACCCCTTGGTCATCTCCTCCGGGCCGGCGGCGACGTCGTACCAGGAGTAACCCGGCGGTGCCGACAGCGGCCCGCGGGGCAAGACGGTGAGGAGTGTGCCGTCGGGATCGAGGAACGGCATCACGCCGCCGAGGTCTTGTTCGTCGGCTCCGTAACCATGCGCGAGCAACAGGATGCGGTCCCGTCCCTCGCCGTGGATGACGTTGGTCACCAGATCCACACACACCTCCGTTCGCTCGTCGAGCCCCGTCGGATCACCGCCGGGAGAACGGGGAAACCGTAACCCGAGCGTTGGCAGCCGGGCCGCCCGGCGTGCGAAGGTCACGCCGTGACGGGTCGACGGAGCTTCTGGGGATGGGGCACCACCGACGCGGCCCTCGACCCGTCCGAACAGGAACGGATCGCCGGCACCGTGGGCGAGCTGTTCGGCATCCCGACCCCCACGGCCGACCCGCCCCCGCGCCTGGAAGACCTCGATCTGCGTGAGTCGCGGATCTCGGCGCCGGCGGCCCTGGCGGATCTGATGACCGCTGACCGCTTCGAACGCGCCTCGCACACCTATGGCAAGTCGTTCCGCGACATCGTGCGGGGGCTGGCCGCGGAGTTCCCTCATCCGCCCGATCTCGTGGCCCTCCCCCGTGACGCCGACGACGTCGCCCGGATCCTCGACTGGTGCTCGGACTCCGCCGTAGCGGCGATCCCCTACGGCGGAGGCAGTTCGGTGGTCGGCGGCGTGGAACCGCTCGTCGGTGACGCCTACGCGGGGACGGTGTCGCTCGATCTCCGCCGTCTCGGCCGGGTGCTCGAGGTCGACGGAGAGTCGCGCGCCGCCCGCATCCAGGCGGGCGTGTACGGCCCGGCTCTCGAGGACCAACTCCGGCCCCACGACCTGACGCTGCGCCACTACCCGCAGTCGTTCGAGTTCTCGACACTCGGCGGGTGGATCGCCACCCGGGGCGGTGGCCACTACGCCACCTTGCACACCCACATCGATGACTTCGTCGAGAACATCACCGCCGTCACGCCCCGGGGGCTCTTCGAGACCCGCCGCGTGCCGGGAAGCGGTGCCGGCCCCTCCCCCGACCGGCTGATGATCGGTTCGGAAGGAGCCCTCGGTGTCATCACCGAAGCGTGGATGCGTGTCATGGACCGACCGCGCTTTCGTGCACGCGCGTCGGTACGGTTCACCGACTTCACGGCAGGGGCGGCGGCTGCGCGCGCGCTCGCCCAGAGTGGGCTCCATCCCACCAACTGTCGGTTGCTCGACGCGACAGAAGCAGCAATCGCGCGCCGGTGACGGAAGTACCGCCGTTCTTCTCGTCGGTTTCGAATCCGCGCATCATCCGGTGGACCTGGCGCTCGAGCGCGCGCTCGAATGCTGTGCGGACCATGGCGGTGCGCCCGACGAGGGCGGGCCGGAGCTGACGCCGAGGGTGAGGGCGGGCCGGACGCCGCCGAGGCGTGGAAGCGATCGTTTTTCCGGGCCCCCTATCTTCGCGACGCGCTCGTTGCTCTCGGGATGCTCAACGAGACCTTCGAGACGGCGTGCACGTGGGCGGCCTTCCCCGATCTGGCAGTCGACGTCCGCACCGCCGTTCAAGAAGCCCTCGACGAGGTCGGCGCGGGCGGTGGCGTCCTCACCTGCCGCTTCACACACGTGTATCCGGACGGTCCGGCTCCGTACTTCACCGTCGTCGCGCCCGGGCGACCGGGCGCACGGATCGAGCAGTGGGCGACCGTGAAACAGGCGGCCTCCGAGGCACTGCTGCGCTCGGGGGCGACGATCACCCACCATCACGCGGTCGGCCGCGACCACATGCCCTGGTACGAGCGTCAGCGCCCCGAGCTCTTCGGTGACGCGCTGCGTGCCGCCAAGTCGGCTCTCGATCCCACCGGCATCCTCAACCCCGGCGTCCTGATGTGACCCTTCAAGCCGTCATCTTCGATCTGGGGGTGTCGTGCTGCCGTCGCCGTTCGAGGCGTTCGCCGCCTACGAGCGGGCGCATGGGCTTCCCGACCGTTTCATCAGCGGAGTCGTCGTCAACGGCGGTGACGACGGGGCCTGGTCACGCCACGAGCGCGGCGAGATCGACTTCGAGGTGTTCTGTTCGGCGTTCGCCGACGAATGCTCCGAGGCCGGAGGCACCGTCGTGGTGTCCGACCTCATGGACAGCCTGATGACCGGTGTCGTACCGCGCCCGGCCTACCTGAAGGCCATCGCTCTCATCCGCTCTGCGGGGCTCTCCACGGCCGCTCTCACGAACAACTGGGCAGGTCCCCCGGTATCGGGCGCGGACCCGACAGACCCGACCGCCGTGGCGCTCGATGCGCTGGCCGACACCTTCGACGTCGTGATCGAGTCGGCGGTCGTCGGACTCCGAAAGCCCGACCTCGCCATCTACGAACTCACCTGTACAGAGCTCGGTGTCAGCCCTCCCGAGGCGGTGTTCCTGGACGACATCGGGGCCAACCTCAAACCGGCGCGTGCTCTCGGGATGCACACCATCAAGGTCACCGACCCCGACGCCGCACTCACCGAACTCTCCGGCGTGCTCGGATTCCCTCTGCGCTGAGGAGTCCACCCCACGGATCGGGCAGTAGATTCTGCGGCGATGGACCTCCTCCTCGTGCGCCACGGGCAGCCCGAACGCGTGGATGCCGAACACCCCGATGCAGAGCCGGCGGATCCCGGGCTCACCGCACAAGGCCACCTCGAGGCGAAGAACACCGCGGAATGGCTGCGCGGCGAAACCATCGACCACATCGTGTCGAGCCCCCTCCTCCGAGCGCGCGAAACGGCGATCCCACTCGCCGACGCCCTCGGACTCGGGGTGGAGATCCACGACGATCTCGCCGAGTACGACCGGAACGCCCCGCACTACATCCCGCTCGAACAGATGGTCACGGAGGACCACGAACAGATCACGGCCCTCGTGGAGGGTCGCTGGGAGGACTACGGAGGAGAGAATCCCGCGGAGTTCGCCGATCGGGTCCTCGCGACGGTCGAGGGGATCATCGAACGCCACGAGGGACAGCGCGTCGTCGCCTTCTGCCACGGAGGCGTCATCAACGCCTACCTCGCCCACGTCATCCAGCTCGATCGTCCACTCTGGTTCTATCCCGAGTACGGCTCGATCCACCGCGTCGCCGCGTTGCACGACGGGATACGGATGCTGGTCAGCCTCAACGAACTGCCACGTTCATGACCGCCCGCGTGGACCACGACGGCCCCGTGACCATTGTCACGATCGACCGACCCCAGGTCCGCAACGCCGTCAACGGTCCCACAGCCGCGGCGCTGGCCGACGCCTTCCGCGACTTCGACACCGACGACTCGGCATCGGTCGCCGTTCTCACCGGAGCCGGAGGCACGTTCTGTGCCGGCGCCGATCTCGTGGCGATGCGCGGGCCCGATGCCAATCGCGTCACCCGCGACGGTGACGGTCCGATGGGACCGAGCCGCATGATGCTCTCGAAGCCGGCGATCGCCGCGGTGGAGGGCCACGCCGTGGCCGGTGGCCTCGAACTGGCGCTGTGGTGCGACCTGCGCGTGGCGGCGCGCGACGCCGTGTTCGGCGTCTACTGCCGGAGGTGGGGTGTGCCCCTCATCGACGGCGGCACGGTTCGCCTCCCCCGCATCGTCGGGCAGGGCCACGCTCTCGACATGGTGCTCACCGGCCGGGGTGTCGGCGGCGACGAAGCCGTGGCCATGGGTCTCGTCAACCGCCTCACCGATCCGGGTGGCGCGCTCGACGCCGCCGTGCGCCTCGCCCACGACCTGGCGGCGCTCCCCCAACAGTGCCTGCGCTCCGACCGAGCGTCCGTACACGCCCAGTGGGGTCTCACTCCCGAAGCCGCACTCGACCACGAGTTCGCGCTGGGTCACACCGTTCTCTCGGGGAACGAAATCCGCGAAGGCGTCGGTCGATTCAACGACGGCGCTGGACGACACGGAACACCCGCATGACCCCTAGACTCACCCCTCGGGCTGAACGAATCGAGGAGAACACCTGATGGCGCACACCACCGGCGCAACGGCCCGTACGGTCGCCGACATCATGAGCAGTCCCGCCGTCACGGCCACCACGGCCGAGACGATCGCCGAAGCGTCGGGCCGTATGGGCGAACGTCGCGTCGGATCCGTCGTCGTGGTCGACGGCGATCGACCCGTCGGTATTCTCACTGAACGCGATCTCGTCCGCTTCGCCGCGTCGGGTGCTGATCCGTCCGCGACGAAGGTCTCCGAGTGGATGACCGCCGATCCCTACACCGTGGCGCCCGACCGCGCGGTCTCCAACGCCTTCCAGTCACTGTCGGAGAAGGGATACCGCCACATCCCCGTCGTCGACGATGGCGCCCTGGTCGGCATCGTGTCAATGCGCGACCTGATGAAGATCGCCCAGATCCAGCCCGCCGGTCGTCTCGCCGGCGAAGTACCGCTCGGGCTCGAAGGTGTGGTCGTCGCGGAGACGCACATCGGTCACGTCCGCGGCCAGGAGGGCTTCTACCACTACCGCCAGTACAACGCCGTGGAGCTGGCCGAGAAGCGGACCCTGGAGGATGTCTGGCACCTCATGTTCTACGGCGACCTCCCGACGATCGCCGAGCGCGAGCGCTTCACGGAGGAGGTCCGCCCGTTCCGCGAGATTCCCGAACTCGTGCAGCCGCTCATGGCCAACGTGGCGAAACTCGGCGACCCGTTCGTTCCGCTCAACGGGCTTCGTAGCGCGGTGTCGCTGCTCGGGAGCGCCCTCGATTTTCGACCGTCGCTCGACATCGACGTCGATGAGCTCCGGCACAACGCCATGCAGGTGTGCGCCGTCGTGCCGACGTTTCTCACGACGCTCTACCGACTCAACCAGGGCCTCGAGCCGATCGCTCCGCACCCGGAGCTGCCCTACGCGGCGAACTACCTCTACATGATGCAGGGCGAGATTCCGACACCCGAACACGCCCGTGCCGTCGAGCAGTATCTCATCTCCACGATCGACCACGGCTTCAACGCGTCGACGTTCACGGCTCGAGTGATCACCTCGACGGGGGCCGACCTCGCGGCCGCCGTCACCGGTGGCATCGGCGCGCTCTCCGGACCGCTGCACGGCGGTGCACCCAGCCGCGCGCTCGACATGCTCGACGCCGTCGGCACGGCCGAGAACGCCGAACCCTGGATCCGCGCATCGGTGGAACGGGGCGACCGACTCATGGGCTTCGGGCACCGTGTCTACAAGACCGACGATCCGCGTTCGATCATGTTGCGGGGTGTCGCAGAACGCCTCGGTGACGGCAACGTCGAGCTCGCCAAGGAGATCGAAACAACGGCGGTGCGCGTCCTCGCCGAGCTCAAGCCGGGACGGAAGCTGTACACGAACGTGGAGTTCTACGCCGGGATCGTCATGGACGCCTGCGGAGTTCCCCGCGAGATGTTCACCCCGACCTTTGCGTCCAGCCGGGTCATCGGATGGACGTCGCACATCCTCGAGCAGGCAGCCGACAACCGCCTGATCCGACCCAGCGCGGAGTACGTCGGCGCGCCCCCGCCCCAACCGGTTCCCACCATCGACTGACAGCACACACGCCGAGGCGGGGATCGACCACCCCGGCGGCGGGCGTCGCTATTCTCCGGCCATGGATTCCCCTGCACCGCCCATAGCTGAGGGCGTACCCGTCGGTCGTCTGGTTCTGGGCGCATTCCTGGCAGTCATCGGAGCCGCGCTGTTCCTCGCCATGACCTCGGGGACGGCTTCCGCCGACGAGATCGACGCCGGCGACGACGCTACCGCCCCGATCACGCTCGACACGCAGATCGTCGATGACGCGGCGGACACCGGTGGCTACGCACAACCGCTCGACGCCGATGTGACCGACCCCGCACCCGTGGTCGAGGAGACAACAGACGACGGGGCGGAGACCGACACGGAGACCGACGCGGAGACCGACGACGGGCTCGAGCGCAGCGACGACACTGCCACAACAGCGCCGCTCACACTCGACGCACAGCCGGAGTCAGAGCTCGAGGGCGACGTCGCGACGACGGCGACTGCTCCGGATTGCGGTTCCTGTCGGTCCACGATCAATCAGGAGCTCGTGTCGCGGACCTTCGACACCGATCACTGGACGATCGTGATCGAGGCAACGCTCGATTCGAACGTCGTGTGCCACCTGTTCCTGTTCCAGTGCGTGGTGCAGCCCGAACAGTCGCCGACGAACATGTCCCTCGTCAGTGTCGAGTGCCTGTCACCCGGATGGGCCCATATCTATCTGGACGTTCTCGGTTTCACGCGCGATGTGTGCGCGCGCTTCGACCATCACCACGCTGGAACCGACCAGCGCTTCCGCTTCACCTACCGCACGGATCCCGGCGTCGTGTCGGGAACGGTCAGCGAGAAGGTGATCTTCTACCGGTTCCCCGAGGAGATCTTCTTCGTGCGCGCGATGGACACGATCGTCGTCGATCTCGACGTCGAACTCGATGTCACCAAGACCTGCTCCGGCACGGTCACCGCGGGTACGTCGAGTTCGTGCACGATCACTCTGAGCTACCCCGGACAGGGGCCTGCGGTCACGACCGTGTCGATGACCGACACGCCACCCGCCGAGTTCGTCAACGGCGCACTGACCTACACCTCGGGGTCCGGCACGTGGAACTGCGTGGCGCTCACGTGCACCCTCATGGGCAACTACTCGCCGGGCAACGCCACGACCTTCACCCTCTCGTTCGACGTGACGCCGAGTTCCGACGGCGAGGTCGTGAACACGGCAACCGGCACGTGGAACTCGGGCTCGGCCTCCGACACAGCCGAGGTGACGATCCGACAGCCCACCGACACGACGCTCAGCATCATCAAGATCGTCGACGGCGCTCGGCCCCGGCCGGGCGACCCGCTTCGCTGGACGATCATCGTCACGAACGAGGGACCTGTCGCAGCACTCAACGTGCGGGTCAGCGACATGCCCGGTGAGTTCGTACGGGGCGCCCACATGATGTTCGACAGCGGCGTGGCCGTCTGGACCTGCACGCTGGTCGAGTGCACGACGGCGTTGATGCCGCTCGGCGACGCCGTGTTCGTCGTCAACGGTTTCGTGGCGAACAACGCGCCCCCGGGCACGGTCATCACGAACGAAGCCGAAGTCGAGTGGGACAACGACATCTTCGGCCCTGACTTCCCCATCCGCGTGGGGGCCCAGGTCGTGGTCGCCGAGCCGCCGCCCGCACCACCGACGCCGCCCACACCTCCCGCGCCCGGGCCGACCCCCGTGGCCGACCGGGCCGGCACTCTGCCCATGACCGGCTCGGGTGGGCTCACAATGCTCGTGGTGTCGGGCCTGCTCCTGGTGCTGGCGGGTGCGATCCTCCGGCGACTCGACCGTCGGAGGATCTGACCTCAGCTCAGAGGGGGCCGGTCGCCGTCTCCACGGCCTCACCAGTGCCGGAGATCGATGGCCCACTGGTCGACGACGTCCTCGCCGTCGACCACCCAGAAACGCTCGTGGCGGGCGACGGTCGGGTCGACGTGGCCGGGCTCGAGCCGCACCCGGTCGCCCACCGCGAGGTGATTCTCCGGGTCGAGGAGGACCGTGTGTTCGTCGGCGCAGTAGAAGAGCTCGCCGTCGGGCCAGGTCGGGCCGCCGTGGTCCATGCCGAACGCCTTGAGGCCGGCGTCCGCGACGGCCCATCCGTTCCGGTTGGTGGAGATGATCGTCGCGAGGACGGTGAGAGCGATGTCGAACGGCGAATCGAGCTTCGCGTAGTCGGTGTCGAGCAGGCAGAACGATCCAGCCTGGATCTCGGTGGCCCACGTGTTGACGTCGTAGGTCCCGGTGCCACCAGCGGAGACGACATCTCCACCGACAGCCGCCGATGCCCGGAGCAGATCGGCCATGGACGCTTCGACCTGTGCGGGCTTCTCATCGGGCTCGGCCATCATGAGGTGCCCTTCGTATCCCATGACCCCGCGAACCTCGAGACCGCCGCGACGGGCCAGATCGGCGAGCGCCCCGGCATCGTCGGGCGCGACGCCACATCTCGGCATGCCGACGTCCACGTCGATCAGCACTTCGCGCACGCCACCGGCCAGAGCCGCATCGACGGTTTCGGGAGAATCCACCGCAACAGTGATCCTGTGACCCTGGTCGACGAGCCGTCCGAGGCGGTCGGCATCGAGTGTCTGGTTCGCCAGGAGCAGATCGGTGCCCATCCCGGCTGCAGCCATGCCTTCCATCTCGCGAATCGTCGCGGCACAGAAGTTGAGGTGTCCGGCCTCGACGAGCCGTTCGGCCAACGCGGTCGACTTGAACGCCTTCACGTGTGGTCGCAGCCGATCACCGGGAAGCGCCGACGACATGGCCGCGACATTGGCCTCGAACGTCGACTGCTCCACCAGAAGGCTCGGCGTAGGAAGCTGGTCAACGGTGTTCGGGAACACGGTGTTCGGGAACACGGTGTTCGGAAACACGGTGTCACTCGACATCGAGGCAGAGTAGACGCGGAACTTCCCGGTCGGTGCCCGGGGAGGGAGTCGAACCCCCACACCCTCCGAGGAGGATCGGCGGGTTTAAGCCGCCTGCGTCTACCGGTTCCGCCACCCGGGCCAGACGCGGAGGCTACCGGTCAGGCGGCCCGGCTCCGGTGGGAGGCCGAGACGCTCTCTGCGACCTCGGCCAGCAGTCGTGCCCGGAGTCCTGGCGCGTCGCGCTCGGGAACCCCGTTGGCCACCAGCACACCGTCGACCATGTCGGCGGCCACATCATCGAAGCACCGCCCGCGGAACGCCACGCTCACGAGCCCGACCGAACCCGGAGGAGGGCCCCGACGGATCGTGCGCTCGAAGCCGGGGCGCCGGGGCGGGCTGCGGAACGCGGGCGCCACCAGACCGGCGCGCCGTGCGGCATCGGCGAGCAACCGCGGGTCCGGGCGAAACGCACCGCCCCCATCGTCTCGTGTCTCCGTTTCTCCCTGCCTGCTTGGATGCCCGCTCCCATACGCGGATGCTCCCATCCCGGTGTGACAATCACCTCCCTTGAAGCTGCGAAGCCCCTACGACCGAGAGATCCTGCGGCTGGCGCTGCCGGCCTTCGGGGCACTGGTGGCCGAGCCGCTCTACGTCCTGGCCGACACCGCGGTCGTCGGGCACCTCGGCAGCGCCCAGTTGGCCGGGGGTGGCGGTCGCGGGCACCGTTCTCACCTCGAGCTTCTGGGTCTTCAACTTCCTGGCGTCGGGAACGGGTGCGGTCGTCGCGCGTCGCCTGGGCGCCGGCGACCGGCGCGGCGCCGTCGAACACGCCGTCCAGGCGCACTGGCTGGCGCTCGGGATCGGCGCGGCCGTGGCAGCGGTGGGGCTCCTCGTGGCCCCCTACGCCGTGCGGATCTTCACGCCCGACGAGGAGGTCCGGTCGTTCGCCCTTGTCTACCTGCGGATCAGCCTGCTGGGGGCCCCGGCCTTCCTGACGATCCTCGCGGGGATCGGGCTCCGCCGCGGCCTCCAGGACACCGTGACGCCGCTGGTGGTCGTTCTCGTGTCGAACGTCACCAACCTCGCGCTCGAACTCGTCCTGATCTACGGGCTGGGCTTCGGCGTTGGCGCCTCCGCGTTGGCTACGATCGTCGCCCAGTACCTGGCGGCCGCCACCTTCCTCGTGCTGTTGTGGCGCACCGCCCGCTCGGAGGAGGCGTCGCTTCGGCCCCACCGTTCCGGACTGCGGCACGTGGCCGTGTTCGGGGGCTTCCTCACGGTTCGTACGTCGGCCCTCGTCGGCGCGTTCGCGGTGGCCACGGCGATCGCCGGAAGGCTCGGAACGACGTCGTTGGCCGCCCACCAGATCGCCTGGCAGATCTGGCTCTTCCTCGCTTTCGCCCTCGACGCCGTCGCCATCGCCGCCGAAGCCATGACCGGACGTGCTCTGGGTGAGGGGCGGCCCCACGAAGCCCGCGAGGCAGCGAACCGCATGCTCGGATGGGGTCTCGTCACCGGTGTCGGCGTGAGCGTGCTCGTCGTTGTCGCTCGGCCGCTGCTCGGCGCTCTGTTCACCGACGATGCGGCCGTCCGCTCTCTGGCCGAGCACACACTCTGGTTCGTCGCTGCCATGCAACCACTCAACGCCGTCGTCTTCGTGCTGGACGGTGTCCTGATAGGCGCCGGCGACGTGCGCTACCTCGCCGCAGCCATGGTCGTGAGCTTCGTCGCCTTCGTACCGGCTGCGTTCGCTGCTCTCGAGTGGGGCAGAACACTCGGGTGGCTCTGGGCGGCGATCATCCTGCTCCTCGCGGTGAGGGCGACGACGCTGCTCGGACGGTTCGTCACAAACCGCTGGCAGGTGGTGGGCGACGACCGCGTCCCGGTGGAACCGGAGCCGCTCAGCGGATGATCCCCGGCGTCGACGGGTACCCCATGGCCTCCTCCGAGGGAGGTGGATATCCGTGGCGGTGCTGGTGTTCGTCGAGTGACGACATGAGGCGAGGTCGTGCCATGAGCCAGAACGCGAACCCGACGATGGCGGCACCCGCAGGCGCCACGGTCCAGCGCACTCCCACGGCATCGGCGATCGCTCCCTGGAGCAGTGCACCGATCGGGAAGGCCCCGGTGATCGCCATGCCGTACATCGCGAGCACCCGGCCACGAAACCGGTCCGCCACCTGGAGTTGGATCGACGTGTTCAACGACGAGGCGATCGTGAGATACCCCGCTCCGAGGGCCGCCATCGCGGGCAACGACATCACATAGACCGGTGCCACGGCGATGAGCAACACACCCGACCCGTACACGGCTACGCCGATGACTGCGAGCCGAGAGCGCGCGAACGCGTCCCCGTAGGCGCCTATCCAGATCGCCGTCGAGACCGCGCCGATACCGAGCGCCGCCGTCATCATTCCGTAGGCGAGTGGCCCCACGTCGAACACGTCGCGGGCGAACACCGCCGCGAGCGGAATCACCGGATTACCGAGGAACACCACCACGGCGATCATCGAGACCGCGAGAACCAGACCCGTGTGGCGGCGGAGATAGGCGAGGCCCTCTCGGAACGTTCCCGATCCCTCGACGTTCGAGGCCGGCGTCACCCGGGTCTTCCCCGCGTGGATCAGCGCCAGCGCACCCAACACGGCGAGATAGCTGAGGGCGTTGCCGAGGAACGCCGCCGCGGGACCCAGCGTGGCGAGCACCACTCCGGCGACCGTCGGACCGATGGCACGCGACGCGTTGAACTGCGCCGAGTTGAGTGTGACCGCGTTGAGCAGATCCTTGCGGGGGACGAGCTCGGGAACGAACGACTGCCACGCGGGAAGTCCGAGACCGATCGTGACACCGAAGAGCGCCACAAGGGCAACCGTGAGCTCAGGTGTCGCCGACCCGTCGCGCCACGCCAGCCACAGCCCGAGCGCCACGGCCGCGGCCGCGAGCTGGGTGGCCACCACCACACGTTTGCGCCGGAATCGATCGGCCAGTCTCCCGCCCACCGGTCCGAGCACCACCGCAGGTACGAACTGGGCGAACGCACCGAAGCCGACCCACGCCGGTGACTCGGTGACCTGGAGGAGCACGAACGGGACGGTGACGTTCTGCATCCACGTGCCGGCATTCGACACCAGCGCTCCGCTCCAGAACAGGGCGAAGTCCCTGTGGCGCAGTGCACGAATTGCATGGCGCCACCGCGAACGGCCGTCGCGTCCGCTATCGGGCTCCGAAGGCATCTCCCATGATGCCCGAGGACCCGCTCGGGTGCTCACGCAAATCGTCCGGGTTGCGCCGTCGCCGGATACGCGGTTTCCTTCGCGCGTGACCGAGACCGGATCCAGGCGACCGAGCACACTGCGCGAATCGCTCGACGAACGCGCCCGGCGGCAGCGCTCCGACGCCGATGAGGCCGACACCCGCGCCCTCGTACCGGTTCGCGACGAGATCGCGGACCATCGACCCATGAGCGCACCTCGGCTGTCCGACGTCGACGGCTGGGGTCGTTCCGAGAGCATGCGGGCGTTCGTCCGCAAGGTGTACGGGCCCATCTACCGCCACTGGTTCCGCGCCGAGTGGGAGGGCCTCGAGAACATCCCGACCGATGGCGGCGCGCTGATCGTCGCGAACCACGCCGGAGCGCTCCCGCCGGACGCGCCCGTGATGATGCACGGCATCGAAGAGGAACTCGGGCGTCCCGTCTATGGCCTCGCGGAGTACATCTTCCGACTGCTCCCGATCATCGGAACGCTGTGGACCCGTACAGGCGGTGTCGTCGCGAGTCCCGAGAACGCGTACCGCCTGCTCCACGACGAGCACCAGCTCGCACTCGTGTTCCCCGAAGGCGACAAAGGCCCCGGCAAGCTCTACAAGGACCGCTACCAACTCCGGCGATTCGGTCGCGGAGGCTTCGTGGAGATCGCGATGCGCGCGGGGGTCCCCGTCGTTCCGGTGGCCGTCGTCGGAGCCGAGGAAGCGATGCCCGTCATCTACAAGAGTCGGCCGCTCGCCAAGCTCCTCGGCATCCCGTACTTCCCGATCACACCCACAATGCTCGCGCTCGGCCCCCTGGGCGTCGCGGCCTATCTCCCGGCGAAGTTCAACCTGCGGGTCCTACCCCCCGTGTACTTCGACGTCCCCCGACCAGGAGCGTTACTCACGGGGACGCGTGATGGAAGAGGCAGACGCCATTCGCGACCAGATCCAAGAAGCCCTCTACGACATGCTGCGCACCCGGCGCAGCGTGTGGTTCGGCTGACCGCCGTGCGGGTTCTCGTCACCGGGCTGGGAAGCTTCTGGGGAGCGCACGTCGCCGAGGAGCTCGAGAAGCGCGACGACGTTGAAGCGATCGTCGGCGTCGACACGACCGAGCCTCCACTTCCCCTCGAACGCACCGAGTTCGTGAAATCGAGTTCGGACTTCTCGATCCTGCACAGAATCGTGGACGCCACACAGGTCGACACCGTTGTCCACACGCACCTCATCGTCGACTCCACCCGGGCGAGTGGCCGGATGCTGCACGACACGAACGTGATCGCCACGATCAACCTGCTCGCCGCCGCGGGCGCTGCGGGAAGCCCGGTTCGAAGGATGGTGGTCAAGAGCTCGACGCTCGTGTACGGGGCGACATACCGGGACCCCTACTACTTCCACGAGGACACACCCAGGACCGGACGCCCACGAACCTCCGTGGAGCGCAGCCTCGTCGATGTCGACAGCTACGTGCGGGATTTCGCCGAAGACAACCCCCACATCACCACGACGCTGTTGCGGTTCGCCAACGTTCTCGGGGAAGACCTCCAGACTCCGTTGACGCGGGCATTGTGTCTGCCGGCCGCACCGGAGATCCTGGGCTTCGACCCACGCCTGCAGTTCGTCCACGAGGACGACGTGGTCGGGGCAATGATCTTTTCGGCGGTCGAAGACGTGCCGGGCGTGTTCAACGTGGCAGGCGACGACACGCTCCCGTGGAGTGAGGTGTGCGCCATCGTCGGCAAGCGCCGCGTACCGCTCCCCCCGGTCATGTCCGGCCTCGCGCTGGGAGTCTTACGCCGCCTGAAGCTGCTCGACCTCCCACCTGAAGTTCTGGATCTCCTGCGCTACGGCCGCGGCGTCGACAACCGACGTTTCAAGGAGGCCGGCTTCCGCTACCGCTACACGAGCTCGGGCGCACTCGAGGCCTTCGCCGAGCACCTTCGCCTGCGTGGCACCGTCGGTTCGGCGGGGCCCGCCTACCGGTACCAGCGCGACCTGGAGGACTTCTTCCGACACTCACCGGCAGTGGTGCGCGACCGCGGGTGACATCCGCTTTGCACCGCTTCGCACCCATGGTCCGGTAGCCTCGGGGCGATGCGTTGTCCGTCGTGCAACACCTGGGTGGAAGAGGACGCAGCCACGTGCTGGATGTGCCAGCGGGTCCTCCGCCCCGACCTCGTGCCCGAAGGCGAGGAGGGGTTCGATCCCAGCCTGCCGGCGGCCACCGTCCGCCGACGCCGCAGCCTGGTCAGCACACTCATCATCGTGTTCGGAGTTCTCGTCGTCGTCGCCGGCGCTGCATTCACGATCCTCTGGTTCATCGATTCGGGTGGCGAGGAGGTCGTCGACGAGTACGTGGCGGGCGATCGGGGCGTCGAGTACACGTCTGAAGAGGGCCTGTTCACAGTGACGTTCCCAACGGAGCCGAAGGAGAAGGGTCTCGACTGGGAAATCCAGGTTGAGCAGGGTGCCAAGGTCGAGTCGGAGCCCGGACGTTCATACCGTTTCTCCGTCGCATGGGGGATCCCCCTGTCTCCCTGCCCGCCGACATCATCAACCAGGTGGCCCGCACCCTCGCCGCCGAGATCGACGGTGAGGTCGAGGCGGTGAACCAACGTGATCTGACCTACGCGCCGGCCACCGAGATGGTGGTCTCCAATGACGACGAGACTCACTGGATCCTCGCGTTCCAAGCACAGGACCGCGCCTACCTCATCGAGGTCGTGTCGAAGAACGACCAACGGGCTCCGTTCGAACACTTCGTGTCGTCGTTCCGGTTGACCAACCCGTCGACAGACACGTCGACAGACACGTCGACAGACACGTCGACAGACACGTCGTCGTAGAACGAACGGCCGGTCAACCGGTTCGACTCACCGACCGCAGTGCCGGGCTCCGCAGGTAGCGATCGTTCAGCTCGGCTCGGTGTTCGGCCCACTCCTCGACGGTCAGCGCGTAGCGGGCATGGTCTTCCCAGGTCCCCCGTATCTGGAGAAAGCGCTTCGCCACGCCCTCGTAGCGCATCCCGAGCTTCTCGACGACACGGATGCTCGCGGTGTTGCGCGGGACGACCGCCGCCTCCACGCGGTGCAGTTTGAGGTGGCCGAAGGCGTGATCCACCAGAACGGCCACGGCCTCAGGGGTGAGTCCGCGTCCCGCCAACGGCTCGTCGATCCAGTATCCGACGAAGGCTGTCTGGAACGGACCCCTGTGGACCGTGCCCAGGCTCACCTCTCCGATGAATCCGCCGTCCAGAAAGACCCCGTAGCCATACGCGGCGTCGAGGTGACGCTGACGGTCCCACGAGCCGCACCGGGCGGTGAACGCGTCCAGGTCAGTCACCGGATCGGGTGATCCGACCTCCGGGAGGGGTTCCCAGGGCTCCAGCCAGTCGCGGCTCCGTCGGCGGACGTCGGCCCACGCGTCGAAGTCGTCGGGCCGGAGGGGCCGCAGGACGACGCGTCTTCCACGCAACTCGGCCACGGCACGCAGGATACCGAGGTCGGCCGCGAATCGGCCGTCATCCCGTCGTTCCGAAACCCGGAGCCCGGGAAGCCCCGTTGGGGTGGGCCCCCGTTAGGGTGGGCCGCCGTGAGCGAAGAGGCGGCATCAGGAGCGCAAGCGGACCGCCTCGTCTGGCTGGACCTCGAGATGACGGGACTCGACGTCGAACGTCACGTCATCGTCGAAGTGGCGTGTGTCGTCACCGACAACGATCTCGAGGTTCTCGACGAGGGCATCGATCTCGTCGTTCACCAGCCGTCCGAGGCACTCGGGGAGATGAACGACTTCGTGCGCGCGATGCATGCGCGCTCTGATTTGATCAGTGCCATCTCCGCTTCCGAGATCTCGCTCCCGGACGCGGGCGTCGCCGCGCTCGACTACGTGAAATCACACGTGTCGAAACCCCGCACCGCACCACTGTGTGGCAATTCCATCGGGACCGACCGGCGTTTCCTCGACCGCTACCTCCCCGACCTCGAGGAGTACCTGCACTACCGGAGCATCGACGTCTCGTCGATCAAGGAGCTCGCCGGACGCTGGTACCCGGACGCCTACTCCAAACGTCCGGACAAGGCCGAGGGACACCGCGCGATGGCCGACATCCTGGAGTCGATCGAAGAGCTGCGCTACTACCGCTCAACGGTGTTCAGATAGTCGACCTGTTCAGATGATCGAGGCCTTCAGCTGAGGAGCGCGTCGAGCGCACCGAGGAGCGCCACGATCGACGAACGCCGCGCCGAATGGCCCATCAACCCGATGCGCCACGCCCGCCCGGCGAAGTCGCCCAGGCCCGCTCCCACCTCGATGTCGAAGTCGTGAAGGAGCCTTCGCCGCAACCCCGCTTCGTCGAGACCATCGGGTAGGGACACCGAGGTGAGCTGGGGAAGACGGTTGCCGTCCTGGGCGAGAAGGGTGAACCCTCGATCGGACAGCGCTGCGTGGAGCTCGGCTCCCACCGAGGCGTGCCGTTCCCACGAGACCTCGAGCCCCTCTTCGAGAAGGACACCGAGTCCGGCGTGGAGCGCGTACACCATCGAGATCGGCGCAGTGTGGTGGTACCGACGCTCGGCGCCGACGTACGAGCCGATGAGCCCCATGTCGAGGTACCACGACTGCGGTGGAGTGTCACGTGAGGACACGCGTTCGACCGCACGCTCCGAGAAGGTGAGCGGTGCGAGGCCCGGTGGCACGCCGAGACACTTCTGCGTACCCGAGTAGCAGGCGTCGATCCCCCAGGCGTCGACGTCGAGGGGGATGCCGCCCAGTGACGTCACCGCGTCGACCAGGAGCAGCGTGTCGGTCTCCTGGAGCACCGAGAGCGGCTCGATGTCGTTGCGGACCCCGGTGGACGTCTCGGCGTGCACCGTGGCGACGATGCGCGCGCCGGGATGTGCACGTTGGGCCTCCAGCAGAGCCGCGGGGTCGAGCGGGCGTCCCCAGTCCTCCTCGACCCGGACGACCTCGGCGCCACAGCGTCGTGCCACCTCGCACATCCGCGCGCCGAACACGCCGTTCGCACCGATGACCGCCGTGTCACCGGGCTCGAGGAGGTTGACGAAACAGGCTTCCATGCCCGCCGAACCGGTACCGCTGACCGGCAGGGTCAAGGCGTTGCAGGTCCGAAACGCGCGACGGAGACGCTCGGAGGTTTCGTCCAGGACGGCCAGGAACGCCGGGTCGAGGTGCCCGACCACGGGGCGCACCATCGCCTCCATCACCTCGGGATACGGATTGGACGGACCCGGCCCGAGGAGGAGCCGCTGCTGATGGCGGGATGCGTTGTCCGGGAAGTCCCTCTGCACGGTGGCCGATGCTAGCCAGCGGCCGACGAGCGTCCGACGGCCTGGCTGAGAACGAGGCCGTCGAGGATGTCGGCCTCGGACACGAGCATCTCCTCGAAGCCGAACGTGCGGAGCACCGACACCAGCACGAGCGTTCCACCCACGATCACGTCGACACGACCCTCTTCGAGCCCGGGATTGGTGCGTCGTTGCTCGGCGTTCTCGGTGGCGAGGGTTCGGAACACGTCCTCGACCGCGTCGCGCGTGAGTCGGACGTGGTGGATCGCCTCACGGTCGTAGTCCGCGACGCCGAGCTCGACGGCCGCGACCGTGGTGACGGTCCCCGCCAGACCGATCAGTGTGCAGGTCCTTTCGACGTGCGGTAGCGCACGCGCGACATCGGTGAGCTCATCACGCACGATGCCGAGGGCGTTCGAGAGCTCTTCAGGGGAAGGCGGGTCGGACTCGAGGTACTGCTCGGTCGTGCGCACGCAACCCATCGGCAACGAGATCGACGCCTCCGGCTCGCTGGTGCCGTACACGAACTCGGTGGACCCGCCGCCGATGTCGAGGACGAGATAGGGGCTCGGTACGTCGCGGGGATCGAGCCCCGACGTGGCCCCCAGGAACGAGAGGGCAGCCTCGTCTTCGCCGCTCAGGAGCTCCATTTCGAAACCGAGGTCGGACGCGGGCGTGAAGAGATCGTCACGGTTCGTCGCGTCCCGCGCCGCACTCGTGGCCGTGGCGCGCACCGGAGGAGCGCCGTGACGATCCAGTACGGAGCGGAACTCCCCGAGTACACCGAGCGTCCGCTCGATCGCGGCCGGATCGAGCGTTCGGGTCGCATCGACTCCCACGCCCAGGCGCGTGATGCGCATCAGCCTCTCGAGCGGTTCCACGCGACCGTCGCGCACGGTGCCGACCATCAGGCGCACCGAGTTCGTGCCGACGTCCACCGCAGCGAAGAGAGCGGCGCTCCGGCTCATGACCTCTCCGCCTCCAGCCGCTCGGCCACGAACCTGCCGACGGGATCATCTCCCCCCGCCAGGAGGTAGGCGTAGTGCGCGTGAAGGCACTTCACCCCCTGGGCCGTTCCCCCGACACCGCCGCTGGGTCGTGGCCCGACGTGGGAGCCGGAGATCTCGCGGTCCCGCTCGGCCGCGTAGCGGTCGTGGGCGGCGGCCAGCGCGGTGGCGTCGACGCTGCGCTCGGCCTCCCTGACCCCACCGGTGGACTCGAGACGCCCGACCGCCTTGCACAGCACGGGATCCACGAGCCAGTACAGGGTGGGCATCGGAGCGCCGAAGTGATCGAACGGGGCGTTGCGGATCACAGCGGGAGAACCGTCGGCGTCCCTCGTGACGACCTCGAAATCGACGGTCGGGATTCGGCCGAGACGCGTCGCCACGTCCTCGACATCCCTTTGGGTGAGCGGCGTCGGCACGCTCGTGAGTGTACGGCCGGGTGCCCTCAGCCTCCGGGTGCAGTGGTCGTTGTGGTCCCCTGCGGGATGATGGCGTAGGCCTCCTCACCGGGGCGCACCAGGTTGAAACGTTCCCGGGCGAGTCGTTCGATCTCCTCGTCACTGCGGAGACGCTCGGCCTCGGCCTCGAGCTTCGCTGTCTGGTCCTGGAGCGCGGCCAGTTGCTCACGGGCATCGCTCTCCTCACTGCGCTGGGCGAGCAGAGAACGGGTCGGGAACGCGAAGGCGAACAGGAACGCCACGACACCGAGTGTCAGCACCGCCAGCCTGGCGGGTCGTCCCCACCGCTTCATGCGTCGTCCCCCCGGGCGTGCGTGCCCGTGAAGGCCTGGGCGCCGCGGTACTCGGCCGCCTCACCGAGCTCCTCCTCGATGCGCAGCAACTGGTTGTACTTCGCCACGCGGTCGCTGCGCGCCGGAGCACCCGACTTCATCTGGCCACAGTTCGTCGCCACCGCCAGATCCGCAATGGTCGTGTCCTCGGTCTCGCCACTGCGGTGCGACATCATCGACGAGTAGGAATGGCGCGTGGCCGTCTCCACGGTGTCGAGCGTCTCGGTGAGCGTGCCGATCTGGTTGACCTTGATCAGGATCGAGTTGGCCACGCCGGACTCGATACCCCGCTCGAGGCGTTCGACGTTCGTGACGAAGAGGTCGTCACCGACGAGCTGCACCCGGTTTCCGAGGCGCTCCGTCAGGATGCGCCATCCTTCCCAGTCGTCCTCGTCGAGTCCGTCCTCGATCGAGATGATCGGATGCCGATCGCACAACCCCTCGAGGTAGTCGACGAATCCGGCGGCGTCGAGGTCGCGACCTTCGCCGGCCAACCGGTAGACGCCGTCGTCACAGAACTCGCTGGCCGCCACGTCGAGGGCCAGAGCGACCTCGGCACCCGGCTCGTATCCGGCGGTCTCGATGGCCGCCGAGAGCAGGTCGAGGGCTTCTTCGTTGGAGGGCAGGTCGGGAGCGAAGCCTCCTTCGTCACCCAATGAGGTGGAGAGACCGCGCTCCTTCAGCAGAGCGGCCAGGTGGTGATAGGTCTCGGTTCCCCAGCGCAGCGCCTCGGAGAAGCTCACTGCGCCGACGGGCACGAGCATGAACTCCTGGAGGTCGACGTTGCTGTCGGCATGTGCTCCGCCGTTGAGCACGTTCATGCACGGGACGGGGAGAACGTGCGCGTCGGTGCCTCCGACGTAGCGGTACAGCGGCAGCCGACACTCGGCGGCCGCAGCCTTGGCCAGAGCGAGCGACACGCCGAGCACCGCGTTCGCACCGAGACGCGACTTGCCGTCGGTGCCGTCGAGATCGACCAGTGCGACGTCGACAGCGCGCTGATCCAACGGGTCGATACCCACAAGGGCGTCCGCGATCTCACCCTCGACGTTGGCCACTGCGGTGTGTACCCCCTTGCCGCCGTAGCGCTCGCCGCCGTCGCGCAGCTCGACGGCCTCATGAGCGCCGGTGCTGGCACCGCTCGGCACCGCCGCGCGCCCGAGCGCCCCCGAATCGAGGGCGACGTCGACCTCGACGGTCGGATTTCCCCGGGAATCCAGGATCTCCCGTGCTCGAACGGTGGACACGACGCTCATCCTCGGACATCCCTCCGATGCTGGTGTGGTCAGTGTGGTTGGTGTGAAGTTACCCCACCTGGTCGCACGGAAGGGGACACACCCGCTGTTCCGAGGGAGAGTCAGGCGTCCTGGGCCCGGTGGGCACTCTTCCAGATGAGTCCCGGTGTCCACCGCCGTGCCCGGTGCAGCGCCTTGGTACCGCGGCCCGGGAAGCAGAACAGGTCGTCGTTCTCGAGCGACGTTTCCACGGCCTCGATCACGACCTCGGGCCCGACCGGGCGCTGGTGGCGCAGCGACCGGTTCTCGGGCCCGATGTCGCCGAGCATCGGCGTGTCGACGGTGGGTGGGCAGACGCAGCAGATCCGCAAGCCGGAGTCACGCTGTTCGTGGGCGAGAACCTCGGTGAACGCCACGACCGCGTGTTTGCTCGCGCTGTAGGCGCTGATGCCGTGGGCGGGGATCCACCCGGCGAGCGATGCGAAATTCACGACGTCACCGCGTCCGCGCTCGATCATCCCGGGCAGAGTGGACTTCACGACGTTCACGGTGCCGCCGTAGTTCACCGACATGACCATGTGGAACTCGTCGGTCGGCATTGCGACGACACTGCCGGTGCGCAGAATCCCTGCCGCGTTCACGATTCGGTCGACCGGACCGAGATCAGACTCGATCCGCTTCACCAACGCGTCGACCGCTGCTCTGTCGGTCACATCGCACTCGTAGGCGTGAACGTATTCGTTCTCCGCAGCCAGCTTCGTCAGCCCGTCGGTGTCCCGATCGACGGCAGCCACCCGCGCGCCGCTATGGGCGAGTCGGCGGGCCGCCAGAGCGCCCATTCCGCGGCCTGCTCCCGTGATCAGTGCGACATCACCGTGAAAGGCCACGGTCGGCGCTCCCCTCCCGCTCGGACAGTTCCCGATCGGACAGCTCTCTCTCGGCATCGTTCCACAACGCCGTGACCGCAGGAGCGTCGAGCGTGGTGAGGTCGGTGCCGCGCTCACGCGCCAGGTCTTCCATCGCGGCGAACCGGTCACGGAAACGGACCGCCCAGCCCCGAAGCGACGACTCTGCATCGACGCCGTTCGCACGCGCAGATACGACCGCGGCGGCGAGAAGTCGGCCCAACGCGTTCGACACCGCGTCGGGATCCGTCGCTTCCGTGAGATCGTCGAGTGCTCTGCGTGCCGTGAGCCCCATGACCGTCGGGTCAGAGACGTCGAGGCCGACCGACGAAGCCTTGCGGAGCAGCTTGTGCGTGTAGAGGAGTGCCGGAAGTGGCGCGTCGACACCTACCAGCAACGAGGCGGTTCCCCGTTCGTCACGCTTGATCTGTTCCCAGTTGCGCAACACGTCGCCGGGCCCGTCCACCGCCACGTCGCCGAAGACATGTGGATGACGCCGAACGAGCTTCGTGTGGATTCCGTCGATGACATCGGAGATGTCGAAGGCACCGGCTTCGGTGGCGAGGGTGGCGTGGAAGACGACCTGGCACAGGAGATCACCGAGCTCGTCGGCCAGGGCGGCGTAAGCGACGGGGTCGACCTCACCCGCGGGTGCAGCGGGGGAAGGGCCTGGACCGCCTCGACCACCTCGTAGGCCTCCTCCAGGACGTAGCGGCCGAGGGAGCGGTGCGTCTGCTCGGCGTCCCACGGGCAGCCGCCCGGCCCACGCAGTCGCGCCATCAGGGCCACGAACTCGGCCATCTCGGCAGCGACCGTCTGCTCCCCCGTGTCGACGAACACCGAGGTGCGGGGGTCGGCCTCGACCACCCGGTCGAGATCGACGAGCGCGACATCGCTGACCGACTCGTCGGGAGACCCGAGCCGCTGGAGCACGGTGACAGGGGTATTCGGCTCCAGGATCTCGAGCAGCGTGAGCTTGACCTCCGACAGCACCGACATGCGGTCGCACTGCGCGATGAGCATCGGACCCGATACCCCGGCCGCATCGGTTGAGAACCGATGGCCGTCGACGAGTCGGGCTCCGTTCTGGGGATCGACGCCGGCGCGAGACCACGCGAGCTCGGCGAACGAGAGGCCCGCCACGATCCGCAGGCGTTCGGGATCTTCGGCGAGGTCATCGGAGAGACGCTCCCGGATCAGCGCCACGGTGCGCTCGGCGACCGCCGGATTGCCCGGAACGGAGTAGACGACCTCGCCGTCTCGTTCGGCGACATCGAGAACCTCGTCGACGATCCCCGCGTATGTCGCGGCGAGGGAGGTGGCGCTCTCGTAGTGCGCGTCGAGCGCACGAAGCACGATGCCCTCGGCTGCCAGGTCGGCGACGGCAGGATGAGTTGCGGTTCTCGTGAGTGGCAGTGCGACGGACGCGAGGGCGCGTCGCGCCGCGGGCGTCACGAGGTCGCCGCCGGCGGGTCCCAGCCCGACGACGGTGACCCGTCCGGTCACTGCGACGGCGGAGGTGTGGTCGGCTGTTCCTGGGTCGGGGCTTCCTGCGGGGCCTGGCCGGAGTCGGGCGGGACCTGGCTGCTGTCAGGCGGAACCTGGCCGGTGTCGGAAGGTGCCTGCGTGGCGTTCGGGTCGGCGGGGAGCTCCTGTGGTGTCGCCGACTCCGGCGGCTCGACACGCGCCCCGCTCTCGTCGACGACCCAGGTGCCGTAGCTCGGGTCGACCGTGACCTCGGCTTCTTCGAGCATGCTCTGGAACTCGGTGGTGTCGAGGGTGTTCAGCGCCGCGTTGATGATGTTCTCGCGTTCGTCGAGGCTGTACTCGGCGAAGGGCTGAGCTTCGCGCGACGTGACCTCCATGACGTGAAAGCCGAACTCGGTCTCCACGACATCGGAGATCTCACCCTCGGGAAGCGTGAAGAGCACGTCGTCGAACTCGGGGACCGTCGCGCCCTTCGGAAGACATCCGAGGTCGCCACCCTCCTGGGCGGAGCCGGGGTCGTCGGAATGTTCGGCCGCCACCGTGGCGAAGTCCGCCCCGCCGGCCAGGTCCGCCTGGACCTCCTCGGCCTCGGCGCGTGCCGCCTCGGCATCAGGCGCCTCGCCTGTGGTCGGGTCGGGCTGCGTGCTGATGAGCACGTGCCGTCCACACGACAACTCGAGATCTTCGCCGGACTCGGGGGCGACGAGGGCCACGAGGCCGGTGATCTGTCCGGTCGTGGCCTCCCGGAACACCTCGGGGTACTCGTCGTAGGAAGCGAGGTTGGCCTGCCCGGTGGCCGGGTCGGGAGCGGAGAATTGGCGGGCGGCGAGGCGCTCGGCCACCTCGGTGAGGCTGTCGTCGATCTCGACGCCCTTGTCCTCGGCTGCCTGGATCAGCACCTCCGACTGGATGAGCTGCGTGAGCCAGAGTGCGGTGAACTGGGCCTCAGCGCTCTCTTCCTGGTCGGCCGAGAGGCCGAAGAGGGCCTGGAGGCTCTCGTCGCCCTGGATGGCCGAGATCTGGTCCTCCACGTCGCTGCGGGGGATGTCGACGCCGTTCACGGTGGCGGCAGCGGCGCTTCCATCGCCGCAGCCGACCGCCACGAGAGCGAGCGCGACGAGACCGACCAAGAGAACACGAGGGGGTTTCATCCGTAGGAGCGTACCGGCGCTCACGACGCCGGTACCAGTCGCCCCAGCACGTCGAGAACGGCCGCAGGTGCCGAAACGCCTTCGGGCAGGCGTGCCGCGAGCTCGGAGGGTCCCTTGACCACCCCGTCGCGCAGACGTGCCTCGAGCCGCGCCTTCAGCGACTCGGTGACCGCCATACCGCTGATGCGCACCGTCTGGCGAGTCACGGCGACCTCGGTGACACCGAGCTCCATACACGCCACCCGTAGCGCGGCCACGTCGAGGAGGGCGTCGGCGGGCGTCGGCGGCGTGCCGTAGCGGTCGGTCCACTCCGAACGGACGTCGTCCAGTTCGTCGGTCGTGCTCACGCGGGCAAGTCGTCGGTAGGCCTCGACGCGTAGGTCGTCACGCTCCACGTACTCCTCGGGCAGGAAGGCGTCGACGGGGAGGTCGAGCGACACCTCGGGCGGCTTTTCCTTCACGCGGCCGGTGAGCTCGGCCACGGCCTCGGTGACCATCTCGCAGTAGAGGTCGAAGCCGACGGCGGCGACGTGGCCAGACTGCTCCTCACCGAGCATGTTGCCCGCCCCGCGGATCTCGAGGTCGCGCCGGGCGATCTTGAAGCCCGATCCGAGGTCGGTGAACTCTCCGATCGTCTTCAGACGTTCGTACGCCTCCTCGGAGAGCCGCTGGTCGGGTGGGTGCAGAAGATACGCGTAGGCACGCCGACCACGGCGTCCGATCCGGCCGCGCAGTTGGTAGAGCTGCGCCAGGCCGAGCCGGTCGGCACGGTCGACCACCATCGTGTTGACGCCGGGGATGTCGAGGCCGCTCTCCACGATCGTGGTGCACACGAGAACGTCGAAGCGCTTGTCCCAGAAGTCCATGATGATCTGTTCGAGGGCCGCCTCGGGCATCTGACCGTGTGCCACCGCGACGCTCGCCTCGGGTACGAGGTGGCGAACGACCTCAGCGGCGTGGTCGATCGACTGCACGCGATTGTGCACGTAGAAGACCTGGCCCTCCCGTAGCAGTTCACGTCGGATCGCCTCCGACACCGCCGCGTCGTCCTGCTCCCCCACGTAGGTGAGGATCGGCTGGCGGTCCTCGGGAGGCGTGTTGATGAGCGACAGGTCGCGGATCCCCGTGAGCGACAGCTCGAGTGTGCGCGGAATGGGCGTGGCGGAGAGCGTGAGCGCGTCGACGTCGGCGCGCAACGCCTTGATGCGCTCCTTGTGCTGGACCCCGAAGCGCTGCTCCTCGTCGACGATGAGCAGGCCGAGATCCTTGAAGTGCACGTCGGCCGAGAGCAGCCGGTGCGTACCGATGACGAGGTCGACGTCACCCGATTCCACACCGACGAGGACCTCACGAGCCTCCCTGTCGGTGAGGAACCGCGAGAGCACCTCCACGCGCACGGGGTAGTTGGCGTAGCGCTCCCGGAAGGTCTGGCCGTGCTGGGTCGCCAACAACGTCGTGGGCGCCAGGAGGGCCACCTGCTTGCCGTCCTGCACGGCCTTGAAGGCGGCCCGCACGGCGATCTCGGTCTTCCCGTAGCCCACGTCACCGCACACGAGACGGTCCATGGGTGTCGTGGCCTCCATGTCGGCCTTGACCTCTTCGATGGCCCGGTGCTGGTCGGGTGTGACCTGGAACCCGAAGGACTCCTCCATCTCGTGCTGCCACGGCGTGTCGGGACTGAAGGCGTGCCCCTCGGCGACGGCGCGACGGCGATAGAGCGCCACGAGCTCCTCGGCAATGTCCTGCACGGCCGCGCGCGCACGGGCACGGGACTTCTCCCAGTCGCTTCCGCCGAGACGCTGGAGCGACGGATTGTCGCCACCGGTGTACGGCCGAACGATGCCGACCTGGTCGGTGGGCACGTAGAGCCGGTCGGCGCCGCGGTATTCGAGGAGCAGGTAGTCGCGTTCGACACCGCCGATGTCGCGGGTCGTCATCCCCGCGTAGCGACCGACCCCGTGCTGCACGTGGACGACGAAGTCACCCGGCTCGAGTCCCTCGTAGCCGTCGGTGCTGCGCCCGGCCCGCGGCGCGAGCGTCGACGGGGGCGACGGCGGCCACCGAGGTCGGACTCGGCGATCACCACGACGCTCACCGAAGGGATCACGGCGCCGTGTTCGAGGGGCGCGGGAACGACGCCCGCCGAGCCGGGCCCGATATCTGCGGCGTCGGCGAGCACGGGAGCCTCGACGCCGTCGTCGCCGAGAACGGTGGAGAGCCGCTCGGCCGACGCTGCGCCGTCGGCGGCGAGGACCACGCGGTTCCCGTCGGCACAGAGGCTGCGCACCCGTTGCGCGAGCGTCTCGGCGGATCCGGCCACCGGGTCGAACGACGTCGCGGGCAGATGTGGAGTGGAGGGAGAGTCGGGCGACGCCGGAAGCGCCACGACGCGGGCGTCGGTGTGCGCGAGCAGGCGGTCGAACGGCAGCGAGAGCCGCGGGAAGCCGTCGCCGCCCGGAGCACCCCACGTGCCCGACAGGGAGTCGGCAAGGGCCGCCTCGTCGTCGAGCAACTCGAGAGCACGGTCGCGCATACGGGTCGGCTCCACGAGCAGGACGACACCCGATGCGGGGAACAGGTCGGTGAGGAGGTGCTCGTCGGCAGTGAGCCATGGCAGCCACGACTCCATCCCGTCGAACACCTCCCCGTCGGCGATCCGTTCCCACTGCTTCTCGCCCCACGGCTCCGTCTCGACGAGGCTCCGCGCCCGCTCACGCACCTCGGGGGTGGGCAGCAGCTCACGGGCACCGAACACCGCCATTCCCTCGACGTCGTGCGTGGCGCGTTGGTCGGCCACCGAGAACGCCTGGAGGCGGTCGACCTCGTCGCCCCAGAGATCGAGGCGGATCGGGTGATCGGAGGTCGACGGGTAGATGTCGACGATCGAACCGCGTACGGCCACCTCACCCCGGGCCTCCACCTGGTACTCGCGGCGGTAGCCCGTCGACACCAGCCCCTCGAGCAGTTGATCGCGGTCGAGCTCCGCGCCGGTGCGCACGATCACCGGCTCGATGTCCTCCACGTGCGGGCCGAGGCGCTGAACCAGCGCACGCACGGGCGCCACGATGACGCCGGGAGTGGAACGGCCACCGGTGCGGAGCCGCCACATGACCCGGAGGCGTCGGCCCATGGTCTCCACCGACGGCGACACGCGCTCGAAGGGCAGCGTCTCCCACGCCGGGTACAGCTCGACGGTTTCGGAACCGAGAAGCTGCGAAAGGTCGTTCGCCAGGCGCTCCGCGTCGATCACGGTGGGCGTGGCCACCAGTACGGGACGCTCGGCGCGGGAGCGAAGCGCGGCGACGGCCAGGGCACGGGCCGCCTCGGGGACGGCGACCGCGTCGGCACGCCCGCCGATGAGGGCGTCGACCACCGGGCTGTCGGCGAGGACGTCGATGAGTGAGCCGAGTGGCGTCACGGGTGGTGTCACGGGTGGGGCAACGAGATCACGGAGGATCGACGTTGAAGCGCGTCATGGCCGCGTCGACGCCGTCAGCCACGATGCATTCCACCGCGTCCGCGGCGCGTTCGATCGTGACGTCGACCTCCTTGCGTTCCGACTTGGAGAAACGACGCAGCACGTGGTCGGCCCCCTGCCGTGCGTCGGGGGGCTTGCCCACGCCGATACGTACCCGAAGAAACTCGTCGGTCCCGAGGTGCGACACGATCGAGCGAAGGCCGTTGTGCCCGGCCAGGCCGCCGCCCGCCTTCAGCCGCAGCGTCGCCACGGGCAGGTCGAGCTCGTCCTGGACGATGACGATGTTCTCAGGGACCGTGGCGTAACGGTGGACGAGCTTGCCCACGGCGATACCCGACTCGTTCATGTACGTGTTCGGGATCGCCAGCGCCACGAGCGAACCGTCGAGGCGCACCTCGTCGGCACGGGCCTGCTGCTTGCGGTCGCGCAGACGCGCGTCGTGGCGCTGCGCGAGGAGTTCGACGACCTCGGCCCCGACGTTGTGACGCGTCTCTGCGTACTCGGCGCCGGGGTTGCCCAGGCCGACCACGAGGTAGTCGGCCGGCGTTCCGGTGCGCTCACCACCCGGAGGGCGGCGCGCCACGGCGTCAGTCTCCGGCGTCGTCGGACTCGGCGTCGGACGCCTCGGTGGGCTCCTCGCCCTCGCCCTCTTCGCCCTCGATCTCCTCGCCCTCTTCGCCCTCGATCTCCTCGCCCTCTTCGGGCTCGGGCTCCTCGACTACGCGGGGGATGATGACCTGCACCAGTAGTTCGTCGTCCTCGTACTCGGCCGTCACTCCGGGCGGCAGTGCGATGTCGGTGAAGCGGAGCTGGTCGTTCAGCTCGAGACCGGACACGTCGATCTCGATCTCGTTGGGGATGTCGGCGGGCTTGGCCGAGATCGTGAGGTTGAAGAGCAGCTGCTCGACGATGCCGCCCTCCTTGGTGCCCGGTGCCTCGCCCACCACGTGGACGGGGATCTCGGCCTCGACGGCGACGTCACGGCGGATGCGCACGAAGTCGACGTGCACGAGATCGCCGCGCACGGGATCGCGCTGGATCTGGCGTGCGAGGGTGAGCTGTTCCTCCTCGCCGTCGACGGCCAACGTGATCAGCGTGTTGGCGCCACTGTCGCCCGAGAGGATGTGGCCGAGCTCGCGGGCGGGAACCGTCACGACGAGGGAGTCCTCGTCGAGGCCGTACACGACGGCGGGCAGGAGGCCCTCCCGGCGGAGGCGACCCGACGGGCGGGATCCACGTTGTGTGCGCTTCTCGGCGGTGAGCGTGACGTCGGGCATGGTGAGGGGGTCCTACGGAGACGGGGCGTTGGGAACTGAGGCGGCGACCGAGGCGGGGCGCTGCGGAGCCCCCCATTCTGACCGCCCCGGCCCTCCGACTCCAAGCCGGACGGGTTGATGCGTCCGTGGCGCGCGCTATTCGACCTTCAGGGACGCATCTACACATTGTCTCCTTTGAAGATCTCGGAGACGGAGGTGTCCTCGAAGACGGCGTCGAGGGCGTCGGCCAGGATCGGGGCCACCGAGAGGATCGTCAGGTTGTCCCAGCGCTTGTCGTCGGGGATCGGCAGCGAGTTCGTGAGGACGATCTCGCGCACGGGCGCCTCTCGTAGCCGGTCGATCGCCGGTCCCGACAGCACCCCGTGGCTCGCGGCCACCCAGACCTCGCGGGCACCGCGGTCCACGAGAAGGCTCGCCGCGGCGGTGATCGTCCCCGCCGTGTCGATCATGTCGTCTACCAACACGCAACTGCGCCCCTCGACCTCACCGACCACCTCTGTGGCCTCGACCTCGTTGTGTGTGCCCTTGGGCCGGCGCTTGTCGATGAACGCCAGCTCCGCCGAGACCTCGAACTCGGCGAGACAGTTGGCGAAACGTCGCCCAGCTTTCCGCCGCCGGCGTCGGGCGAGACGACCGTGACGTCGGCGGCGACACGTTCGGCCAGGTACTCGGCGATCGTGGGGACCGCCGTGAGGTGGTCGACCGGCATGTCGAAGAAGCCCTGGATCTGTCCCGTGTGGAGGTCGAGGGTGACGACCCGGTCGACCCCCGCGGCCGTGAGCAGGTCGGCGAGAAGACGCGCGGTGATGGGTTCGCGACCCTCGGCCTTGCGGTCCTGGCGCGCGTATCCGTAGAACGGGCACACCGCCGTGATGCGTTTGGCCGACGCACGCTTGGCCGCGTCGATCATGATCAGCTGTTCCATGATCCGGTCGTTGGTCGGACTGGAGTGGCTCTGGATGATGAACACGTCGGCGCCACGGATGCTCTCGCCGTAGCGACAGTAGATCTCTCCGTTGGAGAACGTGGAGAGAACGGCCTCTCCCAGCGGGACCTTCAGGTTCTCGGCGATCTCTTCAGACAGCTCGCGGGTTCCGCGCCCGCTGAAGAGCATCAACCGCTTCTTGGTGACCAACTCCATGCCCGCACGCCCCCTACGTCCACCGCCCCGACCACCTCATCCTCGCACAAGCGCCCCCGGATGGCTCCCGGCGTTCGCTCGGCCGCCAGGCCCGTCAGGCGCCTTTGGTCTCCGAGTCCGGCTCCGAGTCCGGGTCCGAACGTGGCTCCGACCGGGCAGGCACGCCCTTGGCCAGATGCCCGGGCGGCACGTCGCGGTTCACGACGGCACCGGCACCGGTGCGGGCGTCCTCGCCGAGCTCTACAGGGGCGACCAGCACCGTGTTGCTGCCGGTGTGGGCACCCCGTCCGATACGGGTGCGGTGCTTGGAGGTCCCGTCGTAGTTGGCGGTGATGGTGCCGGCACCGATGTTGGCGCCCTCGCCGACGTCGGCGTCACCGATGTACGACAGGTGCGGCAGCTTGGCGCCCGCGCCGATCTCGGCATTCTTGGTCTCGACGAAACTGCCGATCTTGGCGCCGGCGCCCACGCGGGTGCCGGGACGGACGTGCGCGTAGGGACCGACGGTCGCACGGTCACCGATCTCGCTCTCGAGCACCGTGGACGAGGTGACGGTGGCCTCGGAACCCACGACGGTGTCGACGAGGCGACTGTGCGGCCCGATGACCGAGTGGGCCCCGACCACTGTTCGACCCTCGAGGATCGTGCCCGGAAGCAGCCGTACGTCATGCGCCAGATCGACGGTGACGTCGACGTAGGTGGTCGTCGGGTCGACCATGGTCACGCCTTCGCGCATCCACGCCTCGTTGATACGCAACCGGAGTCCTGCTTCGGCGGCCGCCAGCTGGGCCCGGTCGTTGACACCCATGGTCTCGGAAGCGTCGGGCACCTCGACAGCCGTCACACGGTGGCCTGCTTCGCGCAGCACCGCGAGAGCGTCCGTCAAGTAATACTCGCCCTGGCTGTTCTCGGGACTCAGCCTCCGCAACGCGGGAGCGAGCAGACCCCGTCGGAAGCAGTAGATCGACGTGTTCACCTCGTCGATCGTCAGGGTGAGGGGATCGGCATCGGCGTGTTCGGTGATCTCGGTCAGCACGCCGGCCTCGTCGCGCACGATGCGGCCGTATCCGGTGGGGTCGTCGACACGTGCAGTGAGCACGGTGGCTGCCGCGTCGGCCTCACGGTGCTCACGTGCCACGGCAGCCAGCGTCTCGGCCCGGAGCAGTGGAGCGTCTCCGGGGGAGGATCAGGAGGTCGTCCTCGCCGTCGAGCTCGTCGCCGAATGCGGTGAGGGCAACCCCCGCCGCATCGCCCGTGCCGCGCTGCACGTGCTGTTCCACGTAGGTGATCGGCACCTCGGTCGCTGCCTGGTCCTGGGTCGTCTTCGTGACCTGCTCGGCGCCGTGGCCCACCACGACCACGATCCGCTCGAGGGGCAACCGGGTCAGGGCGTCGATCACGTGGAGCAGCATCGGGCGACCACACAACGGATGCAGGACCTTGGGCCTGGCAGAACGCATGCGCGTGCCTTCCCCGGCGGCCATCACGACGGCGGACAACGGTCGGTAGGTCATCTTCGCTGGTACCTCATGCTCGGGGGCGAGGTTTCGAACCTCGACTTGGGACTCCAAAGGCCCCCGTGCTGCCGTTACACCACCCCCGACCGTGGAGTCGACGATACCCCCTGCCGGAATGTGCCCGGAGCCGCTGCAACCGGTAGGTTGTCGCCCCTCATGGGCTCACTCGTCAAGAAGCGCCGCAAGCGCATGCGCAAGAAGAAGCACAAGAAGCTTCTGAAGAAGACGCGCTGGCAGCGGCGTCAGCAGGGCAAGTAGGGCGCGACCCGCACTCCGGTGCGCGCCGTCGCACCGGCGAACACCCGGGCGTCGAGTACGCCACGCAGCCTCTCGGCCAACCGATCGGCACTGCGTACGTCGTCGGGAAACACCGCGTACCCCGACCCGCTGCCCGCGAGCAGAGCGGGCAGCCCCGACGCCTCCTCGAGGTGACGCCGAAACCCTGCCAGCCCCTCCGCCACATGCTCCGCCGCGGGTTCGAGGTCGTTGCGCAGCTCGGAAACGAACCCGGTCAGCCCCGCCGGGGCGGGGAGTGTGCGCGTCGCTTGCGGCCCGCCCAATTCGTCCCACGCGCCGAAGACGGCTGGCGTCGACACAGACATCGGTGGGACGGCCACGACGACCGGCAGTGGCGCCGCCAGCTCGACGGGTTCGAGGATCTCCCCGGTGCCTCTCATCCAGGCCGCCCCCGTTCCCGCAACACAGAACGGTACGTCGGCGCCCAGGGTCGCTCCGAGGGTCATGAGGTCGGCGTCGGAGAGGTCGCCACCCGGGAGCTCGCACGCGGCGAGCAGCGCGCGGCCCGCGAGGAGGACGGCCGCCGCGTCGGCCGAGCCGCCACCGAGGCCCGCGCCCGAGGGAATCCTCTTGCGCAGCCAGACCCGGAGCCCCGCGTCTGCGCCACTGTGGCTGAGGAGCCCCTCGGCGGCCCGGATCGCCAGGTTCGAGGCATCGGTGGGCACCGACACCGTCCCGGGCTCGTCGGCGAGCGCGAGAACGACGCCCGGGGATCTGCACGTGAGACGACCACCGTGTCGTGAGGTTGCCCGACAGATACGGTCAGTGCCTCCAGTTCGTGGTAGCCGTCGGGCCGCACACCCTCGACGTGCAACGTGAGGTTGAGCTTGGCGAACGCGGCAGCGCGCACCGCGTCTCCGCCCACCGCGGTCACGGGGCCTGCTCTCGGGTGACGGTCGCTTCGGCGGCCTCGGCGAGTGCCGCCCATCGGACGAGGTCCAGTCGCTCCGCCCGTTCGGAGGGATCGATGCCGGCGGCGGCGAGGGTCTCACGGGCACGATCGCCCAGCAACGGCCGGAGCGCACGCCCCAGTGTCTTGCGCCGCTGAGCAAACCCCGCGCGCACGAGCGCGAACATCGCCGCGGGATCGTCGACCTCCACGGCCGGCGTGTCGCGTCGGACGAGTCGGACGAGGGCCGACTCCACGTTCGGGCGAGGGATGAACACTGTCGGCGGTACCGACCCGACGCGCTCGCAGTGTGCGTAGTAGTCGATCTTCACGGTGACGGCGCCGTAGGCCTTCGTGCCCGGTTCGGCGGCGAGGCGGTCGGCGACCTCGGACTGCACCATCACGAACATGCCGGTGACCGACGGGGCTTCTTCGAGCACCCGGATGATGATCGGTACCGCCATGTTGTAGGGAAGGTTCGAGATCACTTTCCACGGTGGGGCGTCACCGGACCCGACACGGACGAGCAAGTCCTCGAGGTCGACCTCCAGAGCGTCGCCCTGCTCGATCCGCACACGCGAGGAGCCGCCCAGGGCTTCGGTGAGAACGGGAAGCAGGTGGCGGTCGAGTTCGAGTGCCAATACCTCCGCACCCGCGTCAACGAGGGCGACGGTCAGCGAGCCCACTCCCGGACCGATCTCGACGATCCGGTCACCCGGTGCCACCCCGGCCTCGCGCACGATCCGTTTCGCCGTGTTGGGATCGGCGAGAAAGTGTTGGCCCAGCGCCCGGCTCGGGCTGACCCCGTGTGCCGCGCAGAGACTCCTGATCCGGGTCGGCGTGAGCCCTGTGTTCACCACTGGTGCGGCCCGCCGGCGTCGAACGACGCGGCAAGCCGGAACACGTCGGCGGTGAGCTCACGCGTCGCCTGCGCGACCTCGTCGATGCTGCGTCCGGTCGCCTCCGCCAGTGCGGCACCCACGTGCGGCACGTTCGCGGGCTCGTTGTCGCGGCCCCGCAGCGGAACGGGCGCCAGGTAGGGGAGTCGGTCTCCACGAGCATCCGGTCGGGCGGAACGATGGCGGCCGCGGCGCGGACGTCGCCCGCGCTCGAGAAGGTGACCACGCCGGAGAAGGAGAGGAACGCTCCCCGATCGAGAGCCCCACGCGCTTCGTCGGGCCCGCCGGTGAAGCAGTGGAAGACGGTGCGCGGCGGAACTCCCTCGTCGTCGAGGATACGGAAGGTGTCGTCCCAGGCTTCCCGCGAGTGGACGACGAGTGCCAGATCGAAGCGGTGCGCGAGCCGGATCTGCCAACGGAAGGCTGTTTCCTGCTCGCTGGGTGGTGAGTGGTTGTAGTGGAAGTCGAGGCCGGCCTCGCCGACCGCCACGACCTCCGGGGCGTGGAGCAGCGACTCGAGCATCTCGGCCTCGACGGCCAGCTTGGATGCCTCGTGAGGATGCAACCCGGCGGTGGCCCACACGCCACGGTGGGGATCGGCGAGGTCGAGGATGGCCCGAGAGGTCTCGAGATCGGTTCCCACCGTGATCATCCCGGTGACACCCGCATCGCGTGCGCGACTGAGCACGGCGTCGGTCGGCTCGTCGAGCGAGGTGAGATGGCAATGGCTGTCGAACCATCCGCTGGTAGGCAGCGTCACGTCGACGATCCGCCTCAGTCCGTCTCTCGGCGCGGAAAGAGGGGTTCGCCCTTCTCGAGGGAGACACCTGCCGGCATCCCTCCCCAGACCGCCGCGTCGGGGAGGCGCTGATCCGTCGGCGACCCGTCGAGCCCGAGTCGTCGCCAGAGCTCGTCACACGCATTCGGGATCAACGGGGATGCGAGAAGTGCCACACACCGCAACGCCTCGAGGGCGTCACCGAGGACGGCCGCCGCACGGTCGGAATCTCCTTCCTTGTGCAGGGTCCACGGCCGCGAGTCCTCGAGATACGCGTTGGTGGCGCCGATCAGATCCCACACCGCGCCAAAGCCCCCCGCGAAATCGAGAGTCGTCATCTTCTCGTCGAGTTGGGAGCATGCGCTGTCGACCTCTGCCACAAGCGTTCCGTTCTCGCGCCCTCGGGCGAGACACCGTCGCAGTAGTTGACGGCCATCGTGAGAACACGATTGGCCAGATTGCCGAAGTTGTTCGCGAGATCCGCGTTGTAGCGCTCCGACCATCGACTCGTAGCTGAAATCGCCGTCGGGCCCGAACTGCTGGTCGCGCAGGGAAGTGGTAGCGCACCCCGTCGACGCCGAAGTCGTCGACGAGATCGCCGGGCGCGATCTGGTTGAGGCTCGTCTTCGACATCTTCTCTCCTCCCACGAGCAACCAGCCGTGGGCGAAGACCTGCTCGGGCGGTCTCTCCCCGGCCGACATCAGCATGGCGGGCCAGTACACCGCGTGGAAGCGGAGGATGTCCTTGCCCACGAGGTGGTGGACGACGGGCCAGTAGCGGTCGAAGCGTTCCCGATCGGCGCCGTAGCCGATGGCGGTGCAGTAGTTCACGAGCGCGTCGGACCACACATAGGCGACGTGGTCGGGGTCCCACGGGAGCGGAACGCCCCAGGTGAGCGACTGCCGACTCATCGAGAAGTCACGCAGGCCGCCTCGGATGAAGCCGAGCACCTCGTTGCGGCGAGTAGCGGGTTGGACGGCGTCGGGATTCTTCTCGTAGTACTCGAGAAGACGGTCCTCGAAGCGCGAGAGCTTGAAGAAGTAGTTCTCCTCGGTGACGTGTTCCACCGGTCGGTCGTGGATCGGGCAGTTGCCGTCGTCGAGCTCGTCCTCGGTGTAGTAGGCCTCACACGGCACGCAGTAGAGGCCCTCGTAGGTACCGAGCTCGATGTCGCCGGCGTCGTGGATCTTCTGGAGGAATTCGGTGACCGCTGCGTGGTGGCGTGGCTCGGTCGTGCGAATGAAGTCGGTGGCGGTGATGTCGAGGCCTTCCCATGCCTCCCGGAATCGGGCACTGGTGCGGTCGACCAACTCCTGAGGGGTGACACCCTCCTGCTCGGCCGTGCGCTGGATCTTCAGGCCGTGCTCGTCGGTGCCCGTGACGAACACGACGTCGTCACCGCACAGACGCCGGTAACGCGCGAGAACGTCGGCGGCCACGGTCGTGTACGCGTGGCCGATGTGCGGAACGTCGTTGGGGTAGTAGATCGGGGTCGTGACGTAGAACGGTCGGGCCACGGTGCCTTCCGGTGCTCGGGTGGGTCCTCCGGTGCCCGGAATCCCACGGCGTGTGCATGGCTACGATACCGACCGGTGAAGTCAATCGGCATGGCCCGCAAAGTCGACCAGTTGGGGCGCGTCGTCCTCCCCGCGGAGCTGCGACGTCTGTTCGACATCCACGAGGGCGACTTTCTGGAGATCGAGGTCGACGAAGGCCGTATCGTGCTCACCAAGGTGGAGGAGCACTGCGTCTTCTGCGGCACCGCCCTCGACCTCGTCACCTACCGCGACCGCAAGATCTGCCAGGGCTGCATCGTGCGTCTTGCAGAGAGTTAGAGGCTTCTCACCCACCGAACCTGTGCAAGACGCACCAGAGAGGAATCGTGCGCCTTGCCGACGAGTGAGCTAGCGGGAGTCACGCAGCTCAGTGGCTATGCGGTAGGCGAGGTTGCGGGGGACGCCGAGGGTGCGGGCCACCTCGTCGGCGGCGTCGCGTCCCGACGCCCCACGGGCCAGCGCCACGGACACCGCCGCACGTACGTCGTCCTCGCCCGGCTCTTCGGAAACAGCGCCCTCCACGACGAGCACGTACTCACCGCGCGGCTCACGCTCGGCCAGATGCTCCACGGCCTCGCCGAGGCTCCCCCGCCACACCTCTTCGTGGACCTTGGTGAGCTCACGGGCGATCGCGATCCGCCGCTGCGCCCCGAGGAGCTCCGCCAAGTCCTGCACGAGGGCACCGACGCGGTGCGGTGCCTCGTAGATCACGACCGTTCGCGGCTCCTCGGCAATCGCGCCCAGACGGTCGGCGCGGTCCCGCCCCTTGCGCGGCACGAACCCCTCGAACGCGAACCTGTCGGTGGGCAGGCCCGACTGAACAAGCGCCGCCAGTGCCGCATTCGGTCCCGGCACCACCTCGATGTCGAGGCCCGCGTCGATCGCGGCGCTCACGAGTCGTGCTCCCGGATCGGAGATGCCGGGCATCCCTGCGTCGGTGACGTACACGACCTGCGCCCCGTCGGCCACCTTCTCGACCAGGCGCGCCGCCACCGCTGCTTCGTTGTGCGCGTGCATGGCCGTGAGCCGTCCCGACGCCGGGATCCCGAAATGACTCAGCAGCGCCCTCGTGCGACGCGTGTCCTCGGCGGCCAGGACGTCGGCGGTGCGCAGCGCCTCCAGGCAGCGTTCGGAGATGTCGCCCAGGTTTCCGATCGGCGTGGCGACCAGAACGACCGATCCGGTCACTCCTTCACCTCGAGCACGTCACCGGGCTTCAGCGACCACCGCTCGAACGCCCCGAACTGCGCCTCGACCACCCACGAGCAGCCCCGGGCAATGGGAGCCAACCGCCACGGTCGCAGACTCGAGGTCTTCAGCACCTCGCCGTCCTGTGCCACGAGCGCCACGTCAATCCGGAACCGCATGCCGACGGTGTGGACGTGGCGGCACGGGCGCAGGACCAGCGCACCGTCGATTCCGTCGCGCCCCAACAGCCCTCGGCGCCGAGAACGCCGATCCGCGGCGATCTCCGCTGTGGCCAGAACGTCACCGTCTCGGAGCAACCACGGCATCGCTTCACCACCTCACACGTTGAAGCGGAACTCCATCACGTCACCGTCGACGACCTCGTAGTCCTTGCCCTCGGACCTGACCAGGCCCGCTTCGCGGGCCGCCACCCACGATCCGGCCTCGAGCAGTGCATCCCAGCGGACCGTCTCGGCGCGAATGAACCCTCGCTCGAAATCCGTGTGGATGACGCCCGCGGCCTGTGGCGCCTTGGCCCCAGCTCGAAATGTCCAGGCACGGGTCTCCTGTTCGCCAGTCGTCAGGAATGTCCGTCGCCCCAGGAGGTGATAGGCGCTGTGCACGAACCGTACGAGTGCACCTTCGCCGAGACCGAACCCCTCGAGGAGTTCGGCGCGTTCATCCTCGGGGAGCAGTGCCGCCTCGGCTTCGAGCTGCACCGACATCGGGAGCACTTCGGCCCGGTCGTCCATCTCGTCGACCACCGGCTTGGCACGAACGTCGAGCTGATCCACGTCGTCCTCGCCCACGTTGACGACCGCGAGCACGGGCTTGGCCGTGAGTAGGAAGTAGGGCGCGAGATGTTCCCGCTGTTCGGCGGTGACATCCGATCGGTAGATCGGTGTGCCCTCTTCGAGCGCGGCGAGCGCGGCGTCGAGCGCGTCGACCTCATCGCGTAGCGAGGCGTCGAGGCGTGCGGCCTTTCGGCGCTTCTCGACCCGGCTCTCGACAGCCTCGAGATCCGCGAGCGTGAGCTCCGTCTCGACCGTGCGGAGATGTTCGATGGGGTCGGACGGACCGGGCACGTCGGTGTCATCGAACGCCCGGAGAACGTAGACGATGGCGTCGACCTCACGGATAGCGCCGAGGAACTGGTTGCCGAGTCCTTCTCCTTCGCTCGCACCGGCGACGAGGCCGCCGATGTCGACGAACTCGACCGTGGCGTGGATCGACTTCTTCGAGGCGCTCATCTCGGCGAGCGCTTCCACACGGTGGTCGGGAACAGCAGCGACTCCCACGTTCGGATCCTTCGTGGCGAACGGGTACGGCGCCGCCAGTGCCCCTCCGCCGGCCAGGGCGTTGAACAGGGAGGACTTCCCGGCGTTGGGCAGGCCGACCAGCCCGAAGCGTTCCATGCGGCCGCAGCGTACCGGCGCGCCGCGACACGACGACTACGCTGCTTGGCTCAGTCGAAGACAGCGAGGGCGGTAGCGAGCCATGGCCAAGAAATCGAAGATGCGCAGGCTCAAGGCCCGCCGCAAGAAGGCGAACCACCGCAAGAAGCCCAACGCCGGGCGCTGATTCCCTTTCCTCGACTCGGGCGGCACAGGATACCTGCGCCGCTCATCCTCGTCTCGGGTCCTCAGCGGGCGTCGATGAGGAGGGACTGGAGGGAGCGGCCGATTCGGCCGCGTTCGTCGTAGAGGGCCGACTCGCTCTGGCCGACTCCGTCGGAACCGAGCAGCGTCACTGCGTCGAGAGCCACCCAGTCCCCTTCCGGGTACCGGTGCAGTGCCACGGTCAGATCCGGATTGATGAACAGATAGCGCTCCCCGTCCAGAATCCGGCTGATGCCGTTCCCGAAATCCGCGGCGGCCGCGACCCGCATGAACGGGGTCGTCGGTTCGCCGTCGACGACGGGGACACGGAGCCGAAACCACACGGTGGCCGGACCGTGCTCCTCGAAGCTTCCGCCTGCCGAGCGAAACTCCACCGCCAGGGCGAATCCGGGAACCTCGAACTCCACAGTGTCGTCGGAGTCGGCCGGCCATACGAGATCCACGCCGGTGGACTGGTCGGGTGACAGGGCGAGCGTCTCGCTGCTCAGCAAGTCGTCGGGAATGCCGACGTCGTCCCGTCGTATCAGCAACGCACGAGCGGACGCGACATCGGTGCCTTCGACGGAGCAGACCGCCTCCACCATCGCCACCCCTGCGCCCGGGGCGGATCGTGCGGGTCCGCATGGCGAGCGGTTGCCCCACCGGAACCGGACGGAGCAGTTCGACACTCAAACGGGCGACGAATCCCGGGAGGTCGGGATCATGACGTTCCACGGCGCGGGCCAGCAGCGCAGCAGGTGCACCGCCGTGCATGGCGCCGGGATCCCACGGCCCGGCCGACAACGCGGTGCCCACGAACGTCTCACCGTCGCCCACACGTTCGAAGACTGCGTCAGGTTCCCTCATGTACCGGCTCGGGTTGTCGTGGGAGTTCCGAACCGCGCGGCGACCAACTCCTTCAAAGCGGCGGGGAATCGTTCCCGCGACGAGAGATGCGCGTCGACGAGCTCGCGTTGTGCGTCCATGTCACCCGCGAACGCCCGCACGCACCGTTCCGGCTCGAGGTTGGCGAGACCGAGAATCGCTCCGCGCGCGCCCATGGGCCCCGCGAAGCTGAGCATCGCCGACGATCCGGTGTAGACAGGTCGGTCCCAGATGATCAGTTCCTCGAGGAGCCGTTCGGGATCACCGGTGGAGTCCTTGCAGCCTGCGACCGGTAGTCGGGCCAGGTCCTTCACAGGGATCCCCGGCGGGCTGACGTCGGGGTAGTGGTAGGCGATCACGGGCACGGACCCGGCTGACTCCACGACGGCTTCGTAATAGCCCACCACGTCACCCGCATCGGGTGGGGACAGCACCAGGACACCATCGGCGCCGTCGGAGACGGCCCGCGTCGTGAGGTCGACCGCCGCCCGGATCGATGGCGCGCCCGTGCCGGCGATGACGGGCAACGAGGATGGCACCGCCGCCCGGACGGCCCGGAGCAACCCGGTGCGCTCCTCAGGCGTGAGGAAGGGAGCTTCACCCGTGGTCCCCGCCACGACCACGGCCTCGACCCCGTGTTCGGCGAGGTAGGCGGCGTGGGACGCCGTGGCGTCGGTGTCGAGCGCGCCGCTGTCGTCGAAGAAGCTGAGCAGCGCCACACCGACGCCCCCTGAAGAGAGGATCCACCATCCGGGGCACGCTAGCGCCGCCGACGTGCACCGATGCGGCCCGTGTCCCGTCGAAAACCCTTTCGGCGTCACCCACTTCGCGGTGGTGCTGACCTAGGTTTCAGGAGGGTCGGCCGCCGGTGGACCCGGTCGGTATCACCGATCCTCCCTCCAGGGCCGCCGTCCCGAGGCTGATGCTTTTCCCGACCGTCACCTTCGCCCTCTTCTTCCTGATCGTGCTCCCGGTCAGCTGGCTGCTGATGCCGCACCGCAGCGCGTGGCGGATCTTCATGTGGGGAGCGAGCTGGTTCTTCTACGGGTACTGGAACTGGCGGTTCGTCGGGCTGCTCGCTCTCTCCACGTTGTGGAACTGGGGATTCGGCCAGGTGCTGCGCAGAGCGCGCGGCAGTGCCCTGCGGCGCGCTGCACTGGCCGTGGCGGTCGTCGGAAACCTCGGCGTTCTCGGCTACTTCAAGTACTACGGCTTCTTCGTCACCGAGTTCCAGAACATGCTCGGTCGGTTCGGCATCGAGCACGCGCCGACGATCATCACGGTCACATTGCCTGTCGGGATCTCGTTCTTCACCTTCCAGGCACTCAGCTACGTCATCGATGTCTACCGCCGCGACATCGAGACGACGAGCCTCCTCAACTTCACGGTCTACCTGTCGTTCTTCCCACAGCTGGTCGCCGGCCCGATCGTGCGGGCATCCGAGTTCCTGCCACAGCTCCGCCACCGCGCAGACCCCCCGGCACGTCGACTCGTCACGGGCCTTCTTCCTGATCATGTCCGGGTTGTTCAAGAAGGTGGTCCTCGCCGACTTCCTCGCCGAGATGATCGTCGACCCGGTGTTCGCCGACCCGAGCCAGGCATCCGCGCTCGAAACCCTGATCGGCATCTACGGGTTCGCCGTCCAGATCTACGCCGACTTCTCCGGTTACACCGACATCGCCATCGGGATTGCGCTTCTACTCGGCTTCCGTTTCCCCGACAACTTCAACTCCCCCTATACCGCGGAGTCGATCCAGGACTTCTGGCGACGCTGGCACATGACGCTCTCGCGGTGGCTGCGCGACTACCTCTACGTGCCGCTCGGGGGAAACCGCGGCGGCGCGCTGGCGACCTACCGGAATCTCATGCTCACGATGGTGCTCGGGGGCCTGTGGCACGGCGCCGCGTGGAACTTCGTCATCTGGGGTGCGATCCACGGCGGCGCGATGGCCACCGAGCGGTACATGAAGGACCAGAGGCGGGCGCGCGGTCTTCCTGAGCCTCCCGACACGATCGCCCGCCGGTGGTTCCGGAGACTCTGGACCTTCCAGATCGTGTGCTTCGGGTGGGTCTTCTTCCGTTCCGACACGTTCGGCGATGCGATGGAGATGCTCGGACGTCTCGTGAGCGGTTGGGGTGCACCCACCGAGCTCGTGACCCCCGCTGTCCTGCTCGCCATCACCTATGGGATCGCCACGCAGTTCGTGCCCCGCGGCACGATCGCGCGGATGCAGGCGTACTTCTCGCGCCTGAGCCCGGTCGCTCAGGGCTTCGCATTAGCCTTGGGTCTGCTCATCATCGACGCGATGGGCCCTGAGGGTGTGTCCCCCTTCCTCTACTTCGCCTTCTGAGTCGGAACCAAAGCAGCCCGATGGCCGAACCACACCCCCCGCCCCGGCGCCGCACCATGCCGGCCGGTCATGTGATCGTCGTGGTCGTCGTGGGTCTCGTGGTGGCGTCGTTCCTCAACGCCGACTCCCTCAAACGCACCGCGGAGACCCAACTCGAACAGGACAGCTTCCGCCAGGACGTCGCTCTCGCCTTCGCCAAGCCCCTCGACGCGGTGTCGGGCTTCTTCCGGATCACCTGGCCGCGGGATCGGCTCGACCAGGCGCTCGGCAAGCGCCAGGGCGCCGGATTCGAAGAGGCGTCTCCCGAGGATCTCCCCGACCCCACCGTCGTGAGCGGACCCGTGCTCGACGGTCCGTCGACGACGCTTCCGCCAGCCGAGATGGTGACGCCCGACGATCCGCTGCGTGTCTGGATCGGTGGGGACTCGCTCGCAGGTGAATACGGGATCGCGTTGTCGCGCCGTCTGAACGACACCGGATTGGCGGAGACCAACCGGGCCGGTGACGTCCAGGTCTCGAGTGGGCTCTCGAGACCCGACGTGTTCAACTGGCCCGCTCAGGCCGAAGCCGCGGGCGATCTCTTCGAAGCCGACGTGATCGTCTTCGTCTTCGGTCTCAACGACGACCAGGCCGTGGAGCTCCCCGGTGGCGGCAGTGCGCAGTTCGGCACGGAGGAGTGGATCGCCGAGTACCGCCGACGCGTCGGTGGGATGATGGACCAGCAGGTCGGCAACGACCGCACGGTGGTGTGGGTCGGTATCCCCCGATCCGTGACAGCAGTAATCCCCGCAACGAGCGCTACGACCTCATCAACACGATCGTCGAGGAGGAGGCGACCCTGCGACCCGACGTCGTCTACATCGACACGTGGGACATCGTCACCGACGAGAAGGGCAACTACGCCGACGTCATCGGTGACGGTTCAGGCGGTTCGGTGCGGTGCCGCACCCCCGACGGGATCCACCTCGAGTCCGGCTGTGCCGGCTTCGTCGCCGACGAGACCATGAAACGCCTCCGCGAGCACTACGCGCTGTGAGGCGAGCGCTCTGATTCAGCGGTAGCCTCGTTGATCCGCGAGTTGCGGATTCCAGGGGGGCGATGAGCGCGGAGCGGTTCGAGCGCCACATGAGCGACGCCGACGCGCTCCTGTGGAACATCGAGGCCGACCCGATCCTGCGATCCACGATCGTGACCGTGATGCTGCTCGACCGGTCCCCCGACTGGGAGCGCCTGATCGACAAGATCGATCGTGGGACGCGGCTCATCCCGCGACTGCGCCAACGTGTCGTTGACGCCCCACTCAAGTTCGGACCCCCGCACTGGTCCGCCGACCCGCATTTCGAGCTCGACTACCACCTGCGTCGCCTGCGTGCGCCTGAGCCCGGCGACCGCGCCATGCTGTTCGAGGTCGTGCGTCCTATCGCCATGGCCGGGTTCGACAGGTCCCGGCCGTTGTGGGAGTTCACGCTGGTCGAAGGTCTGGACGACGGCGGTGCGGCACTCGTGGTGAAGGTCCACCACTCCATCACCGATGGCGTCGGCGGAATCCGTCTCGCCATGATGCTGTTCGATCTGGAACGTGAGCCGAACATTGTCGAACCGTTGCCACCCCTTCCGGTATCCGAAGACGAGGCGGTCATCGACCGCTTCTGGGACTGGGTGGCGATCAACAACCACCGGCTCTTCGACCTCGGTCGCGAGGCGATCAGCACCACCGCGTCCGGCATGCGGCGAGCGGTCACCGATCCGGTCGGCGCTGTGTCGGAGATCGGTCGCAACGTCAGCTCCTATGCACGGATGCTGAAGCCGGCGAACACACCGATGTCGCCGATCATGCGGGGCCGGTCACTCGGCCGGCACGTCAACGCCTTCGAGTTCGCGCTCGACGACTTCAAGCGCGCGGCCAAAGACGTCGGAGGGACCCTGAACGACGCGTTCGTAGCCGGCATCGGCCTCGGTCTCGAGCGCTACCACCGCGACCACGGCGCCCCTGTCGAGGACCTGCGGATCACCCTGCCCATCAACCTGCGCGACGATGACTCGGCGGGAGGGAACCACTTCACGCCGGCCCGGTTCGCGATCCCTGTCGGCATCGGGAGTCGTGAACGACTGATCGTGCGGATCGGCGAGCTCGTGGATCAGTGGCGCCACGAACCGGCCGTGGCGGCGAGCGACAGACTGGCCGCACTGCTCAACCGCCTCCCGTCGCCGGCCACGACGGTCCTCTTCGGGTCCATGCTGAAGGGCGCCGACTTCGTGGCGAGCAATGTTCCCGGCATCTCCTTCGACGTGTACCTCGCGGGCGCACGCCTCGAACGCAACTACGCCTTCGCCCCCCTGTCGGGGACGAGCGCCGCCGTCACCCTCATGTCGCACCGCGACCTCTGCTGCATCGGGATCCAGACCGACGACGCCGCCATCCCCGATCCGGCGCACTTCGCGGAGTGCGTGCGTGCCGGCATGGCCGAGGTGTTGGAGGGGGCGTCGGAGAGGGAACCGCACCCGGCGACTGTTAGCTTCGGTCGCCATGGCGAGTAGCGACTCGACACCCGACATCACCATTCCGGCCGACCTGCTCCCGGTCGACGGGCGTTTCGGTTCCGGGCCCTCGAAGATCCGCACGGCTGCGGTGGCGGCCCTCGCCGACACCGGATCCGGATACCTCGGGACGAGCCACCGCAAGGAAGGTGTGCGCTCCGTCGTGCGCCGTGTGAGGGAAGGGCTCTCCACGTTGTTCGCCCTCCCCGAGGGCCACGAGGTGATTCTCGGCAACGGTGGTGCCACGACGTTCTGGGACGCGGCGGCCTTCGGTCTCATCGAGGAGCAGAGCCAGCATCTGTGTTTCGGGGAGTTCTCCTCCAAGTTCGCCGCCGTCGTCGAAGGTGCACCGCACATCCAGGATCCGCAGCGGATCGTCTCGGATCCGGGAACGCATCCCGAGGCGACGGCCGACCCGACGGTCGACCTCTACGCACTCACCCAGAACGAGACGTCCAGCGGCGTCGCCATGCCGATCCGGCGGCCGGAGCGAAGCAGCGGCCTCGTGGCCGTCGACGCCACCTCGGCGGCGGGCGGAATGCGTATCGACCCCGACGCGTACGACGTCTACTACTTCGCCCCGCAGAAGTGTTTCGCCTCCGACGGCGGCCTCTGGCTCGCCCTCTGCTCACCAGCGGCGATCGGGCGCATCGAGAAATTGAGCACCACCGAACGCTGGCAACCTCCGTCGCTCAGCCTCGCCACCGCCCTCGACAACTCGCGCCGTGACCAGACCTACAACACACCGGCGCTCGCCACGCTGTTTCTCCTGGCGGAACAGCTCGACTGGATGCTCGACAACGGAGGCCTGGAATGGGCGGCTCGACGCTGCGAGACATCGTCGTCGACACTGTACGAATGGGCGGAGTCGCACAAGGCCGCAGAGCCCTTCGTCGACGACCCGGCGAGTCGCAGCCCGGTAAACGTCACCATCGACTTCGACGACTGGATCGACGCGGCGACCGTCGCCGCCGTCCTGCGCGAGAACGGCATCCTCGACACGGAGCCCTACCGCAAGCTCGGGCGTAACCAGCTGAGGATCGCGTGCTACCCGGCGATCGAACCCGACGACATCACGGCGCTCACCCGGTGCGTCGATCACGTCATCGAGCGTCTGAGCTGAGATCGGACGTGACACCGTGAAGCCCAAGAACGCTGTCCGCCTCGACCGGACACTCGGCCCGTGGCTCGTCTACCCCCTGCACGGCTGGGTGTACCGGGTCACCGATGGCCGAGTCGGTCACCGCTCGGGGGTGGGCCCCATCCTCCTGCTCAGCACGACCGGTCGGCGCACGGGCGAAACCCGCGTCAAGCCGCTGCTCTACATGCCCCACGGCGACTCGTTCGTCGTGGCCGCCAGCAACGCCGGTCGCGACAAACCGCCGGACTGGTCTCTCAACCTGCAGGCCGAACCTTCCGCCACGGTCCAGGTGGGCAGGGAGAAGGCCCCGGTTCGGGCCCGGTTCGTCAGACGCTCCGAGGACCCACACCTCTGGGCTCTGCTCGACGGCCACTACGCGGGCTTCTCGCACTACCAGACGCTGACCGACCGGGAGATCCTCGCGGTCGTCCTCGAGAGAGACGACGCAGAGGCCGGGAACGATCGGTCCTGATCAGGTGTTCACCCCGAGACGATCCGTTCCGAGAAGATGCGTTCTTCGTCGACGAGGGAGCAGGCGATGACCGACGACCGTCCTTCCGCCGAGACGACGTCCGAGAAGGCCGCGTTCGCCGCCGGCTGCTTCTGGGGCGTCGAGATGGCCTTTCGGGAGCTCCCGGGTGTCATCGACACCCGTGTCGGCTACCAGGGTGGCGACATGGAGAAGCCGAGCTACGAGGCGGTCTGTTCCGGCACGACCGGCCACGCCGAGACCGTGGAGGTCGTCTTCGACCCTTCGGTCGTCGCCTATGAGACGCTGCTCGACACGTTCTTCGCCAACCACGACCCCACACAGGTGAACCGTCAGGGTCCCGACGTGGGGACGCAGTACCGGTCGGTGATCTTCGCCCACACCGACGAGCAGGAGGAGGCGGCCCGAGCCGGAAAGGACGCTCTCGACGCTACCGGTCGCTTCAGCCGTCCCGTCGCCACCGAGATCGTTCGCGCCCCCGAGTTCTGGGAGGCCGAGGACTACCATCAGCAGTACCTCGAAAAGCGCAAGCGCTAGGTTCGCGCGCCGCTCATCCCTGGTGCGGGGCCGCTCTCTCGACGATCGTGGCCGTGTCGACCCCGGCCGGCAACGTCCCGAGGGCTACGCCCGCGTCGCGCTCGAGTCGGGAGGCGCAGAACGCGTCGGACACCGCAGCCGGCGCGTGGCGAATCAGCAGTGAAGCCTGGAAGCACAGCGCGAGCCGTTCGACGAGGCGCCGGGCACCGGCGTCGGGGGTGCTCTCCCCGCCGAGATCCTTGATCTCGGTGCGCACCGACTCCACAGCGGTGTCGTAGCGGCTGTCGGCACCTGCCGCGGCATCGAGTTCGTCGAGGAACACGGCGACGCTCTCGGGTGAACGGCGCATCGCCCTCAAGACGTCGAGACAGATGACGTTGCCCGAGCCCTCCCACACGCCGTTGACCGGACTCTGGCGGAAGCTACGGGGCATACCCGATTCCTCGACGTAGCCGTTACCGCCCAGACACTCGAGCGCCTCGGCGGCGTGGGTGGGCGCCCGCTTGCAGGTCCAGTACTTCACGACGGGGGTGGCGAGACGCGCCAGAAGCAGCTCACGTTCGTCGACGTCGGCCTCCTCGGCGCCGGTCCCGCCCCGGTCGTAAGCGCCCGCGAGGCGCAGCGCCGCCGATGTGGCGGCCTCCGATTCGAGCGCGAGATCCGCCAGAACGTTGACCATCAGGGGTTGGTCGGCCAGGAGGGCGCCGAAGGCGCTGCGGTGTGTTGCGTGGTGGATCGCGCGAGCGGTTCCGTGTCGCATGATCGCCGCCGAGCCCAACGAGCAGTCGAGCCGTGTGCGGTTGACCATCTCTATGATCGTCGCCACGCCGCGGCCCTCGTCGCCGACCGGCCAGGCGAGCGACCGGTCGAACTCGATCTCACTCGACGCGTTCGAGCGGTCCCCGAGCTTGTCCTTCAGGCGCTGGATGCGGAAGACGTTGGCGGTCCCGTCGGGAAGCACGCGTGGTAGGAGGAAGCACGACAAGCCGCCGGGCGCCTGCGCGAGCGTGAGGAACGCGTCGGACATCGGCGCCGAGCAGAACCACTTGTGGCCGGTGAGCACGAACGATCCGTCGTCGAGTGGCTCGGCGAGAGTGGTGTTGGCCCGCAGGTCGGAGCCGCCCTGCTTCTCCGTCATCGCCATGCCGCAGGTGACACCGGACTTGGCGGCCAGCGGGGCGGGCACCGGGTCGTAGTCGCGGGAGGCGAGCTTGGGCTCCCAATCAGCGGCGAGGTCGCGCGCGTGACGCAGTGGCGGGACGACCGAGTAGGTCATCGAGATCGGACACGTGTGACCGGCGTCGACCGTCGACCAGACGATCATCTTCGCGGCACGCTCGACATGGGAGCCCGGTGTGGAATCCGCCCAGGGCGCAGCGTGGAGGCCGTGACGGATCGCGGTGCGCATGAGTTCGTGGTACGCAGGGTGGTACTCGACGACGTCGACGCGGTGACCGAAGCGGTCGTGTGTCGAAGAACCGGAGGGTTGGCGTTGGCTTCCTCGCCCCACCGCTGCGCCACGACCGATCCGGCCGTGGATCCGAGTTCGCGCAGATCGGAATCCGAGCGCCCCGGGGCCTCGCGTACGAAGGCCTCCTTCAGCACGACGTCCTGGGTGAAGACGTTGTGGCCCTCGTACGGCGGAGGCTGGTTGGTGACCTCGTGGGTGGTGCCGCTCTCCACGGTCCCCAGCCTAGCGGCGGCTCAGCCCGTGGGCACCGAGTGGGCGTCGAAGAAGTCGAGGATCTCGTCGGTGGCGATGATGGACGTCGTCTGACCCGCGGCGCCCACGGGTTCGTCGTAGTACGTCGTGAGGCCCGGCCAGGTGTGCCCACCGCCCACGACCGTGTAGAGAACGACGTCGGTGCCGTCGGTGCAATTCTCCCAGGTGCGGACCTCGACGTCGTCGAAGGGCCTCTCCACCGTCGCGGTGTCGTCACACCCGCCGACGGCGGCGAGTTCGTTCATGCGCTCCTCCACGCCGGGGTTCCCGAGATCGAAACCGGCGACGTTGCCACCCGCGTAGTCGACGGCGTCGTCGACATCACCGTGAAACGCGACCGTGGACACGGGGCCCGGTGCGGGGCAGACGTTCGTCATGTTGACCCCGGCCACCGGAGCGGCGGCGGCGAACCGACTGTCCGGGTCACACGCCAGAGCCATGGTCATACCCGCCCCGTTGGACAGTCCGCTGACGAAGAGGCGGCCGGGGTCGATGCAGAGCTCGTCCTCGACCGACGCGACGAGCCGTTCGATGAAGTCGCTGTCGTCGTCGGCGTCGAGCGCAGTGTCTCCCTGTGACGTCGCCGCCGCCATGTTCCAGAAGAGCGTTTCTTCGAGCGCGCCGTTCTCGCCCACGGGCAGTGCGACGGGAAGGGCCTGAGGTGTCACCACGACGTAGCCCCGGTCACCGGCTCTGTGAGGAAAGTCCGAGACAGCATCCTGCTCGTCAATGGTCGAGGACAGGCCGTGCAGGTTCACGATCATCGGCACCTCGGCCTCGCCGGTGTAACCGTCGGGAACCGAGAGGGCGTACTCCCGTTCGGTCCCGCCGTGGTCGAAGACGCGGTCGTCGGTTCCCGGGTTGGCCGGACGCGCCGGGTCACAGTCGGCGGCCACCGGTTCGCCGGAGCTTTCGTCGCCCTCGGGCGCACTGCTCGAGGAACCGGAGGAGCACGCGCCGATCAACAACACGAAGGCCGCGGCGGCGACCGGGGTTCGGATCGTGCGCGGCGGCATCGTGGAGCGCGGCATCGCGGAACGCGGCATCGTGGAGGTGAGCGGACTCGAACCGCCGGCCTCCTCGTTGCGAACGAGGCGCTCTCCCGACTGAGCTACACCCCCGAAGGGAGTGTCACGCTACCACCGCGACGAACAAACTCTCCGGTGTGGTCAGCACCCGACGACTGTGTCGAGACGACCCCGCCGCGACGATCGCCTCAGGAGGACGACGCGGTGCGCTGCAACACACGCTGGGTGGGCTGCTCATGCACCGTGACGCCGGCGAACGGCGCGGGACGGGTCGGCAAGCGGTGAACCTTGGCGCGCCTCTCGGCGGACGCCTGCTTGATCTGGAGCAGCATCACGACGTAAGCACCGAGTGCGGCGAGAGCGACGAGCGGCAGGAGCCACGCGAGGCCTCCCACCACGAATGCGAGAAGGACCGTGGCCGCCACGGCTCCACCGAGTCCGATCAGCACGTCGCGGCGACGCTTCTGGACCGGCGTCATCTCCGACCCGGTCGGCCGCGTGCGCTGGGACAGCGGCGCCGACAGGGAGGTCCCGATCGAAGCGGGGCCACCCGACGGCTGCCCGTTGGTGCGACCGAGGCTGCCGAGCTTCTTGCTGAAGTTGCCGATCGAGTTCCCGCCGCGGTGCTCGTGGCGAGCCCGCAGCAGAGGTGGCACGAGAACGGCCACCCACAGGCCAACGAGGATCAGGATGATGAGGATGGTGCCCACTGCTCCTAGACCGCCTTCAGTGTCGCGGAACGTAACAAGACGAAGAGGCCAGGCGGTGGATGTCCCCCGGCCGATCAAGGCCCATGCAACCGGGCTTCGCCACGCGGAGTCAAGCCGTGGAACACGATGTGACGCCTTTCACACGGCACGACGGGAACACTGTGCGTGACAACGTCGGCGCACGTCATCCCCCGTAAGGGAACGACGGCAGTCGGTCCCGGTGCAACCGGAAAGGACCGTGAGGTTCCCGGTTCAGGACTCCAGGGCGTCGAAATCCGGTTCGCGCCGCCAGGTACCGCTACGCCCGCCCGTCTTCTCCCACAGAGTGAGGGCCTCGATCGTCATCGACCGGTCGAACGACTTGCACATGTCGTAGATCGTGAGCGCCGCGACGGAACAGGCGGTGAGCGCCTCCATCTCGACACCCGTGCGGTCCACGGTGTCGACCTGCGCCTCGACCTCGACGCTGCTGTCCTCGATGCGGAAGTTCACATACACCGAACCCACGAGAAGCGGATGACACAGGGGCAACAGGTTGGAGGTCTGTTTCGCCGCCTGGATTCCTGCGACGCGGGCCACCGCCAGCACGTCGCCTTTCGTGATGGCCCCCGACGCGATCTTCGACGCCGTGTCGGGTTCCATGGCGACGCGACACCGGGCCACGGCACGCCGGTGGGTGGAGTCCTTGGAGGTGACGTCGACCATCCGTGCCCGTCCGGTCGGGTCGAGGTGCGTGAATTCCGAGCTCGTCATGTTGCACAGTGTAGGGGTGACGACTAAGCGTGCGTTCGTCCTGTCGGGCGGTGCCAGCGAAGGTGCGGTGCAGGTGGGGATGCTGAAGGCACTCACCGAGGCGGGCGTGGAACCCGACCTCATCGTCGGCAGCTCGGTCGGGGCGATCAACGGAGCCGTGATCGCGGGTGCACCCGGGAAGGTCGGTGTGAGCCGGCTGGAGGAGATCTGGCGCGGCATCCGGCGCGCGGACGTCTTCCCACTGACACCGATTGTCGGTTTCCTCGGTTTCATCGGTCGACGCGACCATCTGGTCGCCAACCACGCGCTCCGGCGGCTCATCAGCGCAAACGTCGCGTTCCCCCGCCTCGAGGAGTTCCCCACGCCTCTGGCCGTGATGACCACCGACCTCGTCACCGGGCGCGACATCCCGCTCACGTCGGGGCCGTCGGTGACAGCGCTGCTGGCGAGCGCCGCCATTCCCGGCGTGTTCCCTCCCGTGGCGGTCGACGGCAGACCTCTCGTCGACGGAGGTGTAGGGAACAACACGCCGGTGTCGCATGCCGTCGACATGGGAGCCGACGAGGTGTACGTGCTGCCCGCGGGTCATGTGTGCGACCGGGAAGAAGCCCCTGACACCGCCATCGGCACCCTGCTGCGGTCCTTGACGATCATGCTCGGCACTCGCCTGGCGATCGCCATCCAGCGCTACGAGAAGCAGGTGCGGCTGAAGGTGGTCCCGCCGCCGTGCCCGAGCGACGTCTCGCCGATCGACTTCTCGCAGACCGACACACTCATCGACGCGGGGTATGAGACGGCGCGCACGTGGCTGACGAGCGAACCGCCCGTGACGGGACAGGCGCATCTCGCCGCACCGGCGCAGCGCGCGCCGCAATGAGCGGGGTCGTCAACCGCCGATCTGGCTCATCGAGCGCTCGGGCCGGATGAAGTCGACCTTGCCGATCCGGTGCCCGGCCCACTTCGTGGCGACAGCTTCTTGAATGAGCTGCGCGATCCCGTCGTCGATGGCCGACTCCGTCGCGCCGTTTCGAAGCACGGCACGCAGGTCGAACTCCTCGAGCGCGAACAGGCACGTACGGAACTGGCCCTCGGCGGTGACACGCACCCGGTCGCAGCGGTCACAGAACGGCTCGGTGACGCTGGAGATGACTCCGATCTCGCCTGCGCCGTCGCGGTAGCGGCGTCGGGTGGCGGGTTCGTCAGAGGCATCAGCGGCGTCGTCGCCGTCTGCCCGCTCGTCGTAGGGGACGGGCTCGAGCGGAAACACGGTGTCGATCCGTTCCAGGACCTCCGCGCTCGGCACGACGACGTCGTGGTTCCAGTTACCGGAGGCGTCGAGCGGCATGAACTCGATGAAACGCACGGTGACACCCCGCTCGCGGCCGAACGCTGCGATGTCGACGACCTCCTCGTCGTTCACACCTCGGATCACGACACAGTTGATCTTGACGGGATCAAGCCCGGCGTCGCGTGCGGCGTCGATACCGGAGAGCACGCGCTCGAGATCGTCACGCCGGGTGAGCTCACGGAAGGTGTCGGGGTCGAGGGAATCGAGCGAGACGTTGATCCGGCGAAGGCCCGCCTCCGCCAGCTTCGGAGCCAGCTCCACCAGCTTCACGCCGTTGGTCGTGATCGCCACGTCGGCTCCGAGGGGGGCCAACATCCCGATGAGACGCGGGAGATGTGCCCGCACGGTCGGCTCACCGCCGGTGATCCGGATGGCGTCGAACCCGTAGCGCTCCACGCACACCCGGGCGACGCGGGCCTGCTCCTCGTAGGTGAGCAGCTCTTCACGCCCGAGCCACTCCAGGCCCTCCTCGGGCATGCAATAGGTACACCGGAAGTTGCACCGGTCGGTGATCGAGATCCGCAGATCGCGCACCCGGCGCCCGAACCCGTCGATCAACGGTGTGACCGAAGTTGGTGTGGAAGACACGCTCATACGGTATCGCCCGCTGAGGCGAGCGAGCGCAGTCGAGCGAGCAGGAGTCCCGAGCGTCCCGGAGGGCGCCGGAGGGGTACCCCCGGAGGCGAGCGAGGGCGACCAGAGGATCAGTGGTTGGCCGCAGCGTGGATCAGCATCACGCGCACCGGATCGCCGGAGCGGACGCCCTCGCCGTCGGGCAGAACGGCGAACCCGTCGGCAGACGCCGTGGCCGACAACACATTGCTCGCCTGTGACCCGACACGCTCCGCATGCGGACTACCCTCGATCGTCGTCAGCGTGACACGGTCGAAGTGGATCTTGCCGTCGGAGCGTCGCGGCATGTCGCTCGCGGCGACGGCATCCACCTCGGGGCGGAACCGCCGAGTGTGCCCGGCCATCTGCAACAGCGCCGGCCGGGCGAACAGTTCGAAGCTGACGAGTGACGACACGGGGTTCCCGGGCAGTCCGAAGACAGGGCGCCCGTCGACGACACCGAACGCCAGCGGCTTGGCCGGTTTGATCGCCACCTGATTCCACTCGAGTGTCCCGAGGCGGTCGAGCGCCGCCTTCACGTAGTCGTAGTCCCCGACCGAAACGCCACCGCTCGTGATCACCGCGTCGCACGACTCGAGCGCCTCCGACAGGGTCGCGACGATGAGTTCCTCGTCGTCGCCCGCGATCCCGAGGTCCACGCTGTCGCATCCGGCGCGGGTCAACAGCTCGAGGAGCATCGGTCGATTGGCGTCGCGGATTCGACCGGGTTCGAGAACTCCCGGCGAAGCGGCATCTTCGAGTTCGTCCCCCGTGGACAGCACGCCCACCCGCGCCGCCCGTCGGACCCGAACGACGCTGTGCCCGATCGACGCGAGCACGCCGATGTGAGCCGGACCGAGCGTCGTTCCTGTTTCTAGGACCCGGTCTCCGGGTGCGACGTCTCCGCCGGCAGACCGGATGTGATCGCCCACTCCCGCCGTGGCACCGACCCGTACCTCGTCACCGGACGACTCGGTGGCTTCCACCATGACGACCGCGTCGGCTCCATCGGGAACGACGGCTCCCGTCATGATGCGCACGGCCTCGCCCGGTCCGACGGTCATGTCGGGCGCTCGGCCCGCGGGGAGGTCACCCACGACCCGAAGCACCGCCGGCGACGACTCCGAGGCGCCCTCGGTGTCGGACGCCCGTAACGCGTATCCATCCATGGCCGAGTTGGCGAACGGGGGAACCGACTCGTCGGCCGTGACCGGTACCGCGGTGGCGAGGCCCGCCGCCTCGCCCAACGGGCGTTCCACCGCGGGAAGATCCGGAACCGCATCCAGGATGTGGGCGCGTATCGTCTCGAGAGGAATCACGTGAGACCACGCTCGCGCACGATCTCCGTGAGGAACGCCGCGACGCCCTCCGCGTACTCGGGACGCTCCAGAGCCAGCTCGATGTTGGCGCGCAGGAATTCGACGGGGCGCCCGATGTCGTAGCGACCCTCGGAGAAGATCCGGCCGTACACCTCTTCCTCCCGAGTCAGGAGATCGATGGCATCGGTGAGCTGGAACTCACCGCCCACGCCGGGCGTGATTCGCTCGAGCGCGTCGAAGATCGCGGGCGTGAACACGTAGTGGCCGATGACAGCCAGGTTGGAGGGAGCATCCTCGGGCGCGGGCTTCTCGACCGTGGCGTGCACGCGCACGAGGCCGTCCTCCACCGGTTCGGGAGTGGCTGCGCCGTAGGCGGAGATCTCCTCGGAGGTCACCTCCAGAAGTGCGAGACACGACCGGTCGTAGCGTTCGTGGACCTCGATCATCGACCGGAGGAGCGCACCGTCGTCGACCATGAAGTCGTCGCCCAGCAACACAGCGAACGGTTCGTCGCCGACGTGGTCGCGCGCCATCGACACGGCGTGTCCGAGCCCGAGCGGCTCCTGCTGGCGGACGGAGTGGACACGCGCCAGGTGAGCCAGCTCCACGACCTCCCGGAGCTGTGAGTCCTTGCCCGAGGCGGCGAGGTGCGCCTCGAGCTCCGGGGAGCGGTCGAAGTGGTCGTCGAGCGAGCTCTTCGACCGGCCGGTCACGATGAGGATGTCGTCGAGTCCGGCGGCGACGGCCTCCTCGACCACGTACTGGATGCTCGGGCGGTCGACGACGGGGAGCATCTCCTTGGGGACGGCCTTGGTGGCCGGAAGAAACCGGGTGCCGAGACCTGCGGCCGGGATCACGGCTTTTCTGACCTTGCCCATGAATGCTCCTGTGTCGTGTGACGCGTGCGGGAGTCTCAGGGACGCGGCCTGCGGCGGTCAAGCACCGAGCGAGCTCTCTTCACCACGGGCGAGTCGCCGCAGATTCGCCGCGTGGCGCACGACGATCAGCGCTGCCAGCACTCCGGTGAGCGCGACCTCCTCCCAGCCATAGCCGCTCATTCCGACGAGGACGGGAAAGGCAACCGTGACCAGGAGCGAAGCGATCGAGGCCTTCTTGAAGCCGTAGGCCACGACGAGCCACACCACGGCGAGACCGAGCGAGATGAGCGGATAGACGACCACCATGACCCCTCCCGCTGTTGCCACGCCGCGCCCACCCTTGAAGCGCCGCGTGACCGGGAAGACGTGGCCGAGGACGGCAGCGATGCCGAGAGCGAAGGCCCAGGGGCGCCCGTCGATGAGCAGGCCGGCGACGGCCGGAAGCGCCCCCTTGGCGAAATCGAGTGTGAAGACGAGCAGACCGGCGCGCCAGCCCATGATCCGGAACACGTTCGAGGCGCCCGGGTTCCCCGACCCTTCGGCACTGACGTCGTGGCCCGATCGACGCGCCACGATGAACGCGCTGGGGAACGTTCCGATGAGATACGAGACCACCACGAGCGCTGCAAGCAGGACCGGCACGGGCCCTATTGCCGCACGGCGCCGGGTCCCCGTCAAACCGGGCGTGCCGGTGAACGGGACCGGCGGGGAAATCGACACGCTGCGTTCTCTCCGGAATACGGGGCGTGAACAGGGCGCTGGTACTCTTGGCAGTCACCCTCGGAGAGTGCCAGGGGTCCCAGGAGACAAACATGCCCACCTACGAGTACGAGTGCGCCAAGTGCGGCGACCACCTCGAGGTCTACCAGTCCTTCACCGACGAACCGCTGAAGCGCCACAAGGGCTGCAACGGCAAGCTGTCCAAGGTGTTCGGAACGCCCGGAATCGTGCTCAAGGGCTCGGGCTTCTACAAGACCGACCACGGCTCCGCGTCGAAGAAGGCGGCGAAGGTCGGGGCCACATCCGACGCCGCGGCGTCAACCGACTCCGGGTCGAGCGACAAGAGCTCGTCCGACAAGAGCGCCGGTACCAAGAGCTCGTCGGACAAGGGTTCCCCCGACAAGACCTCGCCGAACGGGAAATCCTCCGGGGCGAAGGAAGCGGGCTCCAAGGGCTCGGCGAAGGCCGGCGCCGGAACGTGACCGTGGCCGACGCGGGACCCCGCGCCGAGCTCGGGGTCTTCGGCGGTTCGGGGTTCTATTCGTTCCTCGACGACGTCGAGACGGTGGAGATCACCACGCCGTACGGCTCCCCGAGCGCACCCGTGGCCATCGGCCACGTCGCCGACCGGTCGGTCGCCTTCATCCCGCGTCACGGCCGACGACACGAGTTCGTCCCGCACCAGATCCCTGCCCGAGCCAACCTGTGGGCCATGCGGTTGCTCGGGGTCGAGCGGGTCATCGGGCCCTGCGCGGCAGGGAGCCTCCGCCCGGAGTTCGCTCCCGGCGATTTCGTGGTCTGCGACCAACTGGTCGACCGCACCCGGGGCCGTGCCGACACCTTCTACGACGCCGGCGACGCGCACCACGTGTCCTTCGCCGACCCCTACTGCGCCGACCTCGCTACCGCTGCGGTGGCGGCGGGTGAGCGCGTCGGCGTCCGCATGCACGACCACGGCACGGTGGTCGTGGTACCCGGGCCACGCTTCTCGACACGGGCCGAGTCGCGGTGGTATCGGGACCAGGGATGGGACGTCATCAACATGACGCAGTACCCCGAGGCCTACCTCGCCCGGGAACTGGGGATGTGTTACGCCAACATCTCGCTCATCACCGACTACGACACCGGAGTGGAGGGTGACGACAACGTCGAAGCGGTCACCCAGGACGAAGTGTTCCGGTTCTTCGAGGAGAACGTCGTCCACGTTCGAGCTCTGCTGGGCGAGCTCCTCCCGACGGTGTCGCTCGACCGTGCGAAATGCGACTGCGCAGGTGCCAAGGGCCCGTTGCCCGATCACACCCCCTGAGCCGTCCCCATTCAGGAGATGCGTCGACGGGCTCTTCCGTTGCACGGAGCGCGCTGGTACGGTCAGATCCAGGTCGCTGAACGGCACCGGACGCTTCCCCGCCCACTCCCCCGACGACGTCCCCGTGCCCTGCCACGGACCGACACAAGGGGGAAACCGTGCTCCGTCGATCGCCACGCGCGCTATTGATCTGGGCCGCCGCGATCGCGGTCCTGCTCGGCACCGCACGGATCGTGGGAGGTGACCTGGCCGAGATCCACCGCCAGGCGACCTCTCTCGGTCCACTCATTCACGTCGTCGTGGCGTCGAGGGACCTTCCTCTCGGCGCCACCATCGAATCCGGTGACGTGGAGTCCGTCACCCGGCACGAGTCCCAGGTCTCCGATGCCGCCCTCCACGACGTCGATGACGTGGTGGGCCGGATCGTCGTTGTTCCCCTCGTGGCCGACACGACGGTGCTCGCGGCGAACGTCGCCGACAGCGACCGCGACGGAACCGATGCAGTCGTACCCGACGGCATGCGGGTCATGCGCGTTCCCCTCGACGTCGCCGTTCGGCCGCGGACCGGAGATGTCGTTGATCTGATCGCCACCTTCGACGCCACGTTCACCACAAGTGCGGATGGCGCCACCTCGGTCGTCGCGTCCGCCGCCACGGTGCTGACCGTCGAAGTGGACGACAGCGACATCTCGGCGCCCGGTCCGGCGGTCACCGTTCTCGTGACGGCTCAGGAGTCGCGGCAGTTGGCGTTTGCGCTCACCCACGGCGTGGTCACGCTCGCCGTGGCGCCGCCGGAAGAGGCCTGCTGTGTCGGGGAGTAGGGTCCGCCGCCATGGAGCCCACGGGAACGGCGGTCGTCACCGACCCGACGAGCAAGGCCGCGGTTTCCGCGCTCGGTGAGAAGCTGCGTACGGAGCCGGACGAAGACCTGATGCGTGAGAGGGTTCCGGTGTTCCTGCCTGATCCGGGAAGCGCCTGATGCTCCAGGACATCGTGCTCGGCATCGTGCAGGGGCTGACCGAGTTCCTCCCCATCTCCTCGAGCGGGCACCTGGTCGTGGTCCCTGCTCTGTTCGGCTGGGACCAGCCTTCGCTCACCTTCGATCTCGTGCTGCATCTCGGCACTCTTCTCGCCGTGCTCGTGGCGTTCCGTCGCGACCTCTGGGATCTGGGTGTCGGCCTGGTCGGAGGCGGGCCTGACCCACGCCGGGCGCGGATGACCATCGGCCTGCTCGCCCTTGCCAGCGTCCCTGCCGCGGTCGCGGGTCTCGCTTTCGAGGGCTTCTTCGAGGACCTGTTCGAGCGGCCCGGATGGGCCGCGGCGTTCTGGGTCGTCACAGCACTGATCCTGCTCGGCGCCGAATACATCGCCGACCGGCGCGGAACCGCCACCACCTCTCCGAACGAGATCGGCACCGAGCGGGCGGTCGGTATCGGCGTCGCTCAGGCGGCGGCGATCACTCCGGGCCTGTCCCGGTCGGGCCTGACGATTTCTGCCGGGCTCGCGGGTGGCGTCACCCGCGAGGAGGCGACACGCTTCTCGTTCCTGCTCGCGATTCCCGCCATCTTCGGCGCCACGGTCTTGCAGATTCCCGACGTCACCGGCGGCGAGTTCGAGCTGACGGCGTCGGTACTGGCCGGCTTCGTGGCGGCGGCGGTGTCGGGCTACGTAGCGGTCGTCTACCTGTTGCGCTACGTGCGCACACACTCCCTGCGCCCCTTCGCCGTCTACCTGCTCGTCGCTGCACCCGTGTGCGGCGTCATTCTGGCGCTCAAGTAGACCGTTCGATCCGCCGAGCGTCCCGGACCACGGGGCTCACAGATCCCCGGGAATGATCCGAGGCGACCAGGCGCGCGGACGATCGAACCGGTGGCCGACGATCCGACCCTCGCCCAGATGCTCGAGAAAGTCCGTCGGGCCGTCGAAGTCCGGCATCGCGACGTACGCCGCACCCAGCGCGGCCGGATCGTGGGCGTCGGAACCGGCACCCGGAGTCAGTCCGTGTTTCTTTGCGTACCTGACGGCCCGCTCGTTCAGGCTGTCGAGACTCACCTTGGCGTTCAGGACTTCGAACGCGTCGACCCGACCCTCCGCCACGAGGGCGTCGATCGCCTGGCCGCTCAGCGGCCGACGCAGTGGGTCGAAGGGGTGCGGGATGTAGACGAGACCACCCTGGTCGCGAATACGCTCCGCTGCATCCCCCGGTTTCAGCCCGATCGGCACCCTCTCGTCGAGGAAGAGCCCGATGATCTCGCCCTGGGTCGTGCGGAGTTCCTCTCCGACGATCACCCGACAGCCGAGATCGGACTCGAGGGCAGCCTGGGCCCCTTTGACCGCGTTGTGGTCCGTGATGCAGAGAACCTCGAGCCCTGTGCTCTCCACCCGTTCGGCCAGTTCGTCGAGCGTCATGACTGCGTCGCCCGACCACATGGTGTGAAGGTGCATGTCGACGCGCACCCAACCCCGTGGAACGGCCTCCGTGAGGTGTGGGTGAAGAGTCGCGGCAGGCTCCGGCGTCGCGTGGCGGCTCGCGGAGGTCACGACGCGGCTTCGGCCGCTCAGTCGGCTTCGAGGTCGTCGCGGTCGAACCCGTGGAGCTCTCCGACGCCCGTGAACAGCATGTGTGAACCCTCGCTCTGATCGAGCGATGCGATCCCCTGGAGGTGTCGGTCCCCCTCGACGTCGGCCTCGACCCGGTGCGTGCCCGCGGGCTCGCCACGGAACTGGTCGGAGTCGACGCGAACTTCCCACTCGAGGTGCTCGGGGCGGCCCCCGTCGGGTTGGCGCACGACGACGTACAGGTCTGATTTGCCGGGCTGGACGGGCGAGCCGTCGAGCCACAGGCGGTGAATGGAGAGCTTCCTGGCTGCGGTCATGTCCTGATCCTAGGGAGTGGCTGCCCGGACACCGGAACCCCTTCGGTCCACGCTCGGCCGGGTTCACTCTCGCTGCCTACGGTGCGTACGCTGCACCGATGCCCCTCAACCCCGGTCTCACCGCCACAGTTCGCCACACCGTCACACCCTCGGACACCGCCGAGGCGCTCGGGAGCGGCGACGTCACGGTTCTCGGCACACCTCGCGTGGTCAGCCTGTGTGAGGAAGCCTCGGTCGCCGCCCTGGCGGGTCACACCGAGGCCGGAACCACGACGGTCGGCCAGAGCGTGCAGATCAACCACCTCCTACCCTCACCGATCGGCGCCACCGTGACTGCCGAAGCCGTGCTCGAAGCTCGAGAGGGGCGCCGACTCAAGTTCCGCGTGGCGCTCACCGACGGCGATCAACTTCTCGCCGCCGGAAGGATTCAGCGCGTCGTCGTCAACCGTGACGACTTCCTCGCCCGCCTCGGCGATCGCTGAATCCCGGGAATCGAACCCGGCGCCGCGCCTCAGGCGAGGTTCGACGAGCGGGGGTAGGCGTCGGCGGGATCCGTGAGAATGTTGACCAACGCCGGACCGTCCACGGCGAAGGCCCGCTCAAGAGCAGGCCCGATCTCGGCGGGTTCCTCCACGAGGTCGCCGTGCGCGCCCAGCGCTTCGGCGACCAGGTCGTAGCGGGTGCCGGGCCGGAGTTCGGCGGCGACGTCGTACCCGTACACCATCTGCATCGGGTGCTTCTCGAGACCCCAGATCCCGTTGTTTCCCACCACAGCGACGACGGGCAGACCGAAACGTACGAGGGTGTCGAAGTCCATCAGAGAGAAACCGGCTGCCCCATCGCCGAGTAGGAGCACGATCTGTCGGTCGGGGTGTGCCAACGCAGCGGCGATGGAGTAGCCGAGACCCATGCCGAGGCATCCGTAGGGACCGGGATCGAGAAAGCAGCCGGGCTCGAAGGTGTCGACGTACTTCCCGGCGTACGACACGAAATCTCCCCCGTCGCCGATCACCACGGCGTCGCGGTCGAGATGCTCCTGCAACTCCCCGTAGATCCGCAGCGGATGGATCGGGGTGGCATCCGACCAGAGCGCCTCGTCGGCCGCCTCGCGCCGCGACCGCTCCTCGCCTTGGAGTGTCGCAACCCAGTCGGCGTGGTCGGGCTTCGACCCCTCGACGATAGCGGCAGTGAGTCCCTCGAACGTGGCGAGGAGGTCGCCCGCCACCGACGCGGCGAGCGTGGCGTGCGACGCGACTCCTTGCGGCGCGTCGGTGAGGTGCACGACCTCGGCATCACCGAAGTCGCCGAAGCCGAGGCGGAAGTCGAGGGGCGTACCGGCGACGATCACGAGATCCGCGCCCCCGAGCGCCGCTGAGCGCGAGCGCGAGAACGCCAGAGGGGAGTCGGACGGAATCGTGCCGCGACCCATGCCGTTTGTGAGTACCGGTACGTCGGCCGTGTCGGAGAAATGGCGCATCGCTTCTTCAGCGTGGGCCCAGTACACGTCGCCACCCACGAGGAGAACCGGTTGCCGTGACTCCGCCACGAGCGCTGCCACGGCCGAGACATGGTCGGGGTCCGGTTCGACACCGGGTGTGACGTCGTGCGACGGAGCCGCGGGAATCTCCGTCTCGGCCTCCCCGAAGAAGACGTCGAGGCCGACATCCAGAAACGTCGGACCGCGATGCGGCGTGGTGGCGGCCCGAAGCGACGCGTCGAGATCGGACGGGATGGAGACCGTCGTGCCGGCCGTGCCGGCCTGCTTGGTGACGCTGTCGACGATCGGAATGTGGTCGAGCTCCTGCAACGATCCCGAGCCCCAACGTGCCTGCGGCGCCCGACCCCCGATCACCGTGACGGGGGAGCCGTTGCAGAAGGCCGAGGTCATGGCGCTCACCCCGTTGGTGACGCCCGGCCCGGCAGTGAGCGCCGCCACTCCCGGACGGCGCGTCACCTTGGCCCAGCCCTCGGCGGCAAATGTCGCCGTCTGCTCATGACGGGTGTCGACGAGATCGATGCCCACTTGGACGCACCCGTCGTACAGGGGGAACAGGTGGCCGCCCGACAGGGTGAAGAGGCAGTCGACTCCCCAGCGCTGCAACACCTCGGCTGCGAGCCGACCCCCACTGCCCTGCATGTGATTCCCTTCGTCTCAGACAGTGTTGAAGGCTACGTCAAGGAGGAAGTCGGTGAGGGCGGCGTACCAGACGTCAGGGGCCTCGAACTGAGGTGCGTGCCCGGCTTCGGGCACCGTCACGAGACGAGCACCGTCGATCACGTCCGCGAGCCGTCGGCTCGGCTCGAGGAACTCCGTGTCGTGCTCTCCCACCATCACGAGAGTGGAAAGCCGCAGCGACCGCAGCGCGTCGTGGTCGTCGGTCTGGACCGGGAACTCACGCAACATCGCCGAGTACATCGCGGGCGCGAGCGCCTCCCAACGCCACCGGAGGAAGTCGGCGTAGCCGTCACGCTCGGCCAGGAGCCTCTGGTGCGCCGGTGAGGAGCCGAGAGGATCCGCCTCGTCCATGAGCGCTTTGAGTGCTCCCATACCCTCGGCGTCGACGAGTGTCGCGCCCGCGGTCATCAGTTCGGCGTCCATCATCGGGGTGGGTCCCCCGCACGTGTCCATGAGTACGAGTGACAGGAGGCGCTCCGGCGCCCGCAGCGCGACGCGGCGTGCGGCCATCCCACCCATCGAGTACCCGACGAGGTGGAAACGATCCAGGCCCAGATGGTCGGCGACAGCCAGCGTGTCGGCCCCGAAACGGTCGATCGAATATTCGGCGTCGGCAGGTCCGTCACTGCGACCGTGGCCTCTGTGGTCGAACGTCACGGTTCGAAAGCGCTCTGCCAGATCGTCGTGGTGATCCGCGAAGTCGTCGGATGCCCCACCGAATCCATGCACCAGAACGAGGCCGGGACCGTCACCACGCGCGTCGACGTGGAGTTCGAGACCGCGTTCCACGTCGACCCGCACCGGACCTCCCCCGTGTCACAACCTGCCGAGGGCCTCACCTCGAGGCACGGCGGAGGGACGCCGGGCCGGCTGTGACCGTAACCTAGGGCGATGAAGGCGACCGAGCAGGCGGACCGGCGGTCCGCATGGGGCCTCTGGCTCCGGATCGGCCTCAGTGTCGTCATCCTCGGCATCCTGCTGTCGAGGATCCACCTCCGCGGGGTCATCCCCGACGGAACCGCGGCGATCGCCTATCTGGTCGTCGGCACAGCTGTCGCCGTCGTCTCGATCGCCCTCTCCGCGTGGCGGTGGCAGAGAGTCTTCATCGCTTTCGACCTCGATGTGCGATTGTGGACACTTCTCCGTCACTATTTCGCCGGACAGTTCGTCGGAAACGTCCTTCCCTCCACCATCGGTGGTGACGTCCTGCGTGTCAGTCGCGCGACCGCAACGGTCGGATCGAGCGAGATCGCGTTCTCCTCAGTCGTCCTCGAACGCCTGACCGGCTGGATGGCCCTGCCGCTGCTCACGGTCATCGGGTTCGCGCTGCGCCCCTCTCTCCTGGAACTCCGACCCTCCGCCCGATTGGCCCTGCTGATCTCGGGGATCGCGGTCGTGCTCCTGGGCGTCATCCTGTACGCCTCGGCCCACCCTCGCCTCGCCGGACGCTTCGCCAACCACGAGAACTGGATGCGCTTCATCGGGGCCGTCCACATCGGCATCGGCCACTTGCGTCGCCCGCGCACGCGTGCCGTCGGCGTGTTGGGCGCGTCAGTCGTGTACCAGGCCTCGGCCATGTGCGTGCTCTACATCGTGGTCCGGATGCTCGAGCTGCCGGTACCCGCCGCGGCGGTGCTGGCCTTCGGCCCTGCGGTAGCGATGCTCCAGGTGGTTCCCATCTCGTTCAACGGCCTCGGCGTGCGCGAGGGTGCCCTGGTGCTGTTCCTCCACCCGCTGGGTGTCACGACCGCCCAAGCCGTCGCCCTGGGTCTCATCTGGTACGGCCTGCTGCTGCTCGCAAGCCTGCTGGGCGCACCCTCGTTCGCCGTCGGCCACCGCACCAAAGCGCCGAGCACCTGAGCCCCGCCGTGCACAAGGACGTGAAACGTGAGGTGTTCGCCGGCCGCCGTCTGCGCGACGGCTCCACGATCTACTGGTGGGTGGAGATCCTGGCCATCGTGGCCTTCTACCTCGTCTACTCCGCGATCCGAAACGCGAACGAAGGCGGCGCCACCGAAGCGTTCCACAACGCCGAGGCCCTGATCGACGTCCAGCGACACATGGGGATCTTCGTCGAGGAGACACTCCAGGACTGGGCGCAGAACTTCCGGCCCGTGATCATCGCCATGAACTACTTCTACGGGTCCGGCCACTTCGTGGTGACCGCCGGCGTGGGGATCTACCTCTTCGTCCGGTGGAAGGACGACTACCCGTTGTGGCGCAACACCCTGGCCATCACGACGTCGGTGGCGCTGATCGGCTTCATCCTCTGGCCGTTGATGCCCCCGCGCCTGCTCGACACCGTCGGTGGCGCGAATTTCGGGTTCGCCGACACGCTGGCCCAGTATCCGACATTCTGGTCCTTCAACAGCGGCGCGGTCGCCGAGGTGTCGAACCAGTACGCGGCCATGCCGAGCGTCCACGTGGCGTGGGCGCTCTGGTGTGTCGCCGCGATGTACCCACGGGTCCGTCGCCCGTGGGTCAAGGCTCTGTTCGTGGCGTACCCCGTCATGACGATCATCGCGATCGTCCTCACCGGCAACCACTACATCCTCGACGCCGTCGGCGGGGCACTCATTCTGGCCATCGGCTACGGCGTGGCCCGCGCTGTCACCCGGGCCGGCAGGAAGCCCTCGGCTTCGGGCCCCGCCCTCGAGCCGAACACGACGTGAAGCTCGACCACGTCGCCATCGCCACCCCCGACGCCCGAGACCTGCTCGTCCACCTCGTCGGGACACTCGGCGGTGTGGTGATCGGCGGAGACCAGGGCGTCGGTTTTCGACCGATGCAGATTCGGGTCGGCGACGGCGAGCGCGGGATGACGGTGGAGATCCTCGAACCGTGGCGCACCTCGGACAACGATTTCCTCGAGCGGTTTCTGGACAGCAACGGTCCTGGACCCCACCACCTCACGTTCAAGGTGCGCGACATCGACGACACTCTGGCGCTCGTGCGCGACGCCGGGTACTCACCTGTGGGGGTGAACACCTCCGACCCCGTGTGGAAGGAGTTCTTCCTCCACCCCAGAGAGGCACACGGCACTGTTGTCCAGTTGGCCGAATCCGGTGGTGGGGATCTCAGCGGCCCCGGCGCGCTCTCGAGTACCTCGATCGTCACGGACCTGACGAGTACCTCCGCCCGTGGTGGCCCGATCCTCCACCCCGGGGGTCGAATCCGGCATGGATCCGCCGCGTCGTCGTCACGGGTCCGGATCTCGGTGTGTTGGAAGCCTTGTACGGGGGACTACTCCAAGGGTGCACGGTCGCACGCACCGACGACTCGTGCGAGATGACCTGGGGACACGGTGCACACATCCTCCTCGAACGCGACAACGAAGGAGCGCCGGGGATCCGACGAATCGAGTTCGTGCAGCCGGATACGGACCACCCGGACGGCGGCGCTGACGGCCAACCGGACGAGGTGACGCGCGCCGGCGCGTGGTTCGTGCGGGTCAGTCCCGACTACGCCGCATGAGCGAGAAGATCCACCCGATGATCGCTCCGAACAGGGCCGCACCGATGATCACCCAGATCAGCGGGATCTCGCTCGTTCCGAAGATCCACGACACAGACACCGACTCGGTGTTGATGAGCGCGAACCACAGCAGCAGCGCTGCGATGACGCCGAAGGCGATCAGCTTGGGGCTCACGCCCCGCTCGTCTCCACGATTTCGTTCGTCGGCCATGTTTCCTCCCTGATCTCCGCCTGTTCTCCCGGCCGGACGCACGCTAGTGGTTCAGCGCGAGACGAGACGACGGATCGAGTCTCCGACGGCCTGGTCGGCGAGCGAGAGATACGCCTCGTGGGCGGTCACCAACGCCAGGCGCCGAGGTGGCATGTCCGCGATCCTCACCGCACGCAGGCCCACGAGATCGTCGGGAACCGCCATCTCGGGAAGAACGGCTGCACCCTGTTCGGCCGCGACGAGATCGATGAGGAGCCGAATCCCCTCGACCTCGAGACGCACATCGAGTTCGACGCCCGCGGTGGCAGCGGCACGCTCCACTTCGGAGCGAAGAGGGTTCTCCACGGGCGGCATGATGAAAGGAAGCCCGGCGAGCGCGGAGATCGCGACGGGTTCCTCCCCGACGTCTGCGTCGGCGGGAACGAGCCCGATCAGATCCTCGACGAGGAGCGGCTCCACGGCCAGGCGGGGATCCTCGACCGGTTCGGTCACGACGGCTTGGGCGAGCTCGCGGCCCACGACATCGACCGCCAGGCGCTCGGACGCCCCTTCGCTGACACGCATGCGGATACCGGGTGCGTAGTCGTTCAGATCATCGACCAGCGCGGGCACCAGCCAACGGCTGATCGTGCCGACCACACCGATCGTGGCGTACCCCGTCTGGAGGCCTTGGAGCATCGAGAGATCCGCGCGCAGCGCCTCCAGCTCACGGTGAATCCGTCGGGCGCGCTCGAGCACCACCGCTCCGAACTCGGTGGGCACGGCACCTCGGCGGCTGCGTACGAGCAGCGGCACACCGAGTTCAGCTTCGAGCTGGCGGACCTGCTCCGACACGTTCGACTGGACGGTACGCAGCGCGTCGGCCGCCGCCGTGAACGAGCCGCTCTCCTCGATCGCCAGGAGCGCTTCTAGATGTCTGAGTTCCATGCGCTCACTGTCCGGGGTCCGCCACCGTTGGTGGTATCTGTGTTGCTGATGGATTGTATCGCTCAAGATCGTTGGACAGATCATCATGAGAAATGCTTCACTAGTGCTCGCGACGGAAAAACATGCCGGCTCAACTCCGGCACACCGTCCTTTCGTTCGAGTTGCTTCCCCCGAAGCTCCAGGAGGAATGCCTGTGGCCGCCGAGGCCGTTTCCGACATGATCTTCACCGGGCCACTGGCCTGGACGGACGACGCCGAGTGCGTCGGCCAGACCGATCTCTTCTTCGCTCCCCCGGTGAGCGCCCCGAGGCTCGCGTCGTGCGCGAAGGAAAAGCGCGTGCGATCTGCCAGGAGTGCTTCGTGGTCGAGTCGTGCCGCGACTGGGCGCGCGAGAACCGTGAGTACGGGTTCTGGGGCGGCGAGTCCGAAGAGGAGCGCGCCGCGGCGGGCTACCGCGTCGACATGCCCGTGGGTCGCGTCGCGCGCTACCCCCGGGGCAACGGTCGACCCGTCAAGCCCCGCGAAGCCCGCATCGCCTGACACTCCCTGTCGGTAGGCTGCGCCCGTCGAGGAGGCGGGTGTGAGCGTTCCCGAGGGTGTCGATCTCGCGGCGTTGGCCGACTACTTCGCGAAGCACGTCGAGGGTGCGTCGACGGGAGCGGAGCTGCACGCCGAGCTGATCAGCGGCGGACGGTCGAACCTCACCTACCGGATCGGCGACGACACCAGGCACTGGGTGCTTCGACGTCCGCCACTCGGCCACGTCCTGCCCACGGCGCACGACATGGGCCGCGAATTCCGGGTGATCTCGGCCCTGGCCCACACCGACGTTCCGGTCCCCCGCGCTCTCGCTCTCTGCGAGGACGACACCGTCAACGGCGCCTCCTTCTACGTCATGGAAGAGGTCGAGGGACGCATCCTGCGCGACCCGTCGGACTTCGAGGGACTGACCCCGGCTGACGCCCGCCGCTGTTCCGAACAACTCGTCGACGTGCTCGCACGGATCCACGCTGTCGACTACGAGGACGTGGGGCTCGGCGACTTCGGACGACCCGACGGTTACGTCGAACGACAGCTCCGACGGTTCGCGCAGCAACGCGCCCGTTCACAGACCCGGGATCTTCCGGGCCTCGACGACCTCGAGCGCCGACTGAATGCCGCCCTCCCGCGATCCGGAGCGGCGACGATCGTGCACGGCGACTACCGGCTCGACAACACGATGCTGGCACACGACGACGTCGGTCGGATCGTGGCGGTTCTGGACTGGGAGATGGCGACGTTGGGAGATCCCCTGGCCGACGTCGGGATGTTCCTCCTGTACTGGGGGATTCCCGACGCTCAGGTCGTCGCGACCGGCATCGCTCTCGCACCGGAGAGCGGGTTCCTCAGTAGCGACGACGTCGTGGAGCGCTACGCACGGATCACCGGTCGCCCCGTCGACGACCTCGACTTCTACGTGGCGTTGGGTGCCTACAAGCTCGCCATCATCGTGGAGGGCATCCACGCGCGGTTCCTCCAGGGCAAGACGCTGGGCGAGGGCTTCGACGAGATGGGTGATCTCGTGCCCCGTCTCATCGAGGCCGCGCTCGACATCGCCCGGAACTCGTCGATGCCCGCACTCAGCGGCTGACACCCGGTCGACCCATGCAGATCCGGGAGGTTGTCCTCGTCGCGGGCGGAGGTGGCGCGGGAGCGCTCCTTCGCTACGGGGTCCACGACACCTGGCCTTTGACAACCGGCAGTTTCCCCACCACGACCCTGTTGCTCAATCTGGTCGGGGCCTTCGCTCTGGGTGTGGTCGTGGAGATCGGGACTCGTCGCGGCGGTGCTCCGGCCTGGGCGCGCCCGCTGCTCGGCATGGGTGTGCTCGGCGCATTCACGACGTTCGGCGGCTTCACCGTCGAGACGGTGCAGATGCTCGACGCCGGTCGAACATCCGACGCTGTCGCTTACGTCGTACTCTCTCTGGTCGCGGGCGTGATGACTGCGACCGCCGGCCTGTACGTCACAGGATGGCGCGGTGGAATGCCCGTCCCCGACGACGGCGAATCGTGACGGAACAATGACGGCCCTTGCGGTTGCGTTGACCGGCGCGTTGGGCGCGCTGGCCCGGGTCGCGCTCGAACGGTCCGTGATCCGCCGGGCCGGCCACGGCTTCCCGTGGGGCACCGGTCTCGTGAACGTCACCGGCTCCCTCGCGCTCGGGGTCGTCGTGGGCCTGGCCGCGGCGCACGGACTCGGCGCCGGCGTGGAATCCGCTCTCGCCGCCGGATTCCTCGGTGGGTACACGACGTTCTCGACCTACGCCCTCGAGACGGTGCGGCTCTTCGAGGACGGCCGGGCACTTCATGCCTGCAGCTATGCCGTACTGAGCGCGGCGGCCGGCATCGCCGCGGCAGCGCTCGGCCTGGCTGTCACGGGCGGGATCTGAGCCTTCCGCGGCCGGAGTTTGGTTCCCGTTTCCTCGCCTCGGGCGCCGCAGGATACCTACGGCGCTTCTCCTCGTCTCGGGTTCCGTTTCCTCGCCTCGGGCGCCGCAGGATACCTACGGCGCTTCTCCTCGTCTCGGGTACCGGTAGCGTCCGGGCGTGACCAGCGGTACGAATCGAACCGACTCACGCCGAAGCGTCGCGGCCCGCAGCGGTTGGGCGGTTGTCGACCAGGGCCTGTCGTCCCTGACGAACTTCGCCCTCACGGTTCTCGTCGCGCGCTCCGTCAGCGAGTCGGCCTTCGGAGCCTTCGCCATCGCGATCCTCGTGTACCTGGCCGTCCTGGGCGTGGTGCGCGGCTTCATCGCCGAGCCTCTGGCCGTCCGCTTCAGCGCCTCGGAACCCGCCGAGCGTGCCGACGCGGCGCGCGCGGCCGCTGGTGCCGGTCTGTTGGCGGGAATCGGTGTCGGCGTGGTGCTCTGCTGCGTGGCGGCCGTCACCGACGGCGACACGTCCCGCGTCTTCGTGGCTCTCGGCGTGACCATGCCCGGTCTCGTCCTCCAGGACATGTGGCGGTTCATCTTCGTGGCCGACGGTCGGCCTGCATTCGCGGCGGCCAACGACGGAGTGTGGGCTGTCACACAACTGGGAGCAGTCGGTCTGCTGCTCGCGACCTCCAACCCATCGGTGGGCGCGCTCGTGCTCGCCTGGGGCCTGGCCGCGAATGTCGCGGCGATCGTCGGGTGCCTACAGGCACGCACGGCGCCTGATCTACGCGGCGGGCCGACGTGGGCGCGTCGTCACCGAGACCTCGGCGCACCGTTCGCCCTCGACTTCACCGTCCAGATCGGATCGACCTACGTGGCTCTCTTCGTCATCACGGCGATCATCGGCCTCGAAGCTGTCGCCGGTATCCGTGGGGCACAGATGCTGCTCGGCCCGGTCAACGTCCTGTACCTGGGCTCCCGTCTCGTCGCCGTTCCCGAGGGCGCTCGACTTGCCGCCCGAGGCAGTAGAGGCGTCGTCCACCTGGCGATCGTGGTAGCCGTCGTCCTCGTCGTTGCCGCCCTGGTTGTCGGCGCCGTCCTCCTGCTGATGCCCGACTCGTGGGGTACGGCCCTTCTGGGCGACACATGGGACAACGCGCGATCCGTGCTGCCCGCGACGATCGTTCTCATGGGAGCGAACGGTGTGGGGATCGCGGCCGTCAACGGGCTTCGTTCGCTGGCGGCCGCGCGGAGGGCCTGGCGGCACGCCTGATCCTCATCCCCGTCATCGTCGGAGGTGGTGCCCTCGGGGCGGTCGTGGGTGGGGAACAGGGCGGTGCCATCGGGCTCGCCACTGCAGCCGTTGTGGCGGCCGGGGTCTGGTGGGTCGGCTTCGCCCGCGTGGCGCGGCGTTTCGTCCCGCACGCCACAGCGTCGCCCTCGCCGGCGGTGGAATGGGTGGAGGACGCTGCCGCGACGGACCGCTGAGCGCCGGCGCCCCGTAGTCTGGGGACATGTCGTCCGTCCGGTGGGAGCGCACTCCCGAGCTGAGCGATCCCGTCATGGTGGCGGCATTCGGCGGGTGGAACGACGCGGCCGACGCCGCGTCCGACGCGGTGGCGTGGTTGGGTCGCTGTTTCGGAGCGTCAACGTTCGCCGAACTCGATCCCGAGGGGTTCTACGACTTCCAGGCCGCGCGGCCCCAGGTGATGCTGCGCCACGGTGTGATGAAGGGATTGACCTGGCCGACGACCAGCTTCGCCGCCGCCACGGCCGAGGCTTCCGGACGCGACCTCGTTCTCGTCACGGGTCCGGAACCCAACATGGCCTGGAAGGACTTCTGCGACACGATCCTCGACGTCGCTTCTCAGGTGGGAGCCTCGATGCTCGTGACACTCGGAGCGCTCCTCGCCGAGGCTCCGCACACACGACCGGTCCGCATCACCGGTGTCGCCAGCGAACCGGGCCTCGCCGCGCGGGTGCACCTGCACCCGTCGCACTACGAGGGACCGACGGGAGTGACGGGCGTGCTGCACCACCGCGCCACCGAGGCCGACCTTGTCGCCGCATCGCTGTGGGCCCCGGTGCCGCACTACGTCGCGGCTCCACCCAATCCCCGCTGCACGCTGGCGCTTCTCGAGGCTTTCGGCGCCGCGACGGATCTCCCTCTCGACACAGAGAATCTCCACGAGGAGGCAGAGGGGTGGCAGCGTCGTGTCGAAGTGGCGGCGGGCTCCGACGCCGACATCGAGAACTACGTCCGCAACCTCGAGGCCACCTACGACGCGGAAGACGACCGTGGGCCGATCGAATCCGGTGCCCTCGACTCGGAAGGCGACCTGCCGAGCGGCGACGCGTTGGCTGCGGAGTTCCAGAAGTACCTGCGCGGCGAACACGACTGAACGGTTCGACGGGGATCGCGTCGACCGGATCGAGTCAGCCGAGGACCTCGCGGGCGACGACCTGCCAGAGCTCGGTCGACAGCCGGAGTGACTCCTGGTCGACCTTTTCGTTGTGGCCGTGGAACATGGTGGCGTAGTCCGCGTACTCGAGGCGTTCCGAGAACAGCGAAAATCCGTAGCCGACACTTCCGGCCCGTCGGAAGAAGCGGGCGTCGGTCGCGCCGATCATCAGCATCGGAACCAGCGCGGAATCCGCGACCATTGCCCGCGTCACCTTCTCGAGGTGGTGCCACAGCGGCGTGTCCATCGGCGACTCGGTGGCCGGGTCCGGGTGGTAATCGATCATCTCGACCGCTCCGGCCAGATCCCCGAGAGCGTCATCGAGCATGGCTCGCACCTCGGGTTCGTTGTCACCGGGCAGCGTGCGTATGTCGAGACGGAGATCGACCTGATCGGGAATGACGTTCGTCTTCGTCCCACCGTGGATCACGGTCGGAGCCACCGTGGTGTGCATCGAGGAGTGTGCGATCCGGGCGATCCCGATCGGCAGCGTGTCGTCGTCGCTCAACCGGTCGGGGTCGACAAGGAGCGCCGCCACGTCATCGGACAGGCCGATACTGCCGACGAACTCTCTCCATACGTCGAGGACCCGCGCGGACGGCTCGTAGTCGGCCAAGCGCTGCACGACACGCGCTGCGGTGACGAGCGCGTTGTCGGTGCGGAACGGCTGTGACCCGTGGCCCGGGGTTCCGCGGACGCGCAGGGTGCACCAGAAGGTGCCCTTCTCACCGACCAGCACCGGAAGACGTGGCCCCTCCGGGGTCGGGAACCGGAACCCGCCCGTTTCGGTGATGACGTAATCGGCAGCGACCGCGTCGTACTCGTTCTCCACGAGGTGGTCGGCGCCGAAGACGCCCCGTGACTCCTCGTCGGCGACCGCCAGGTACGCAAGGGTCCCTTCGGGCGTGAATCCTGAACGGGCCAGGTGCTTCATGGCCACGGCCATCGAGGCCGTCATGTTGAGCATGTCGACGGCGCCGCGCCCCCAGATCATCCCGTCGACCAGTTCGGCTCCGAAAGGGTCGCGCTCCCAACCTTCCGGGCTCACGGGCACGACGTCGGTGTGGCCCATGAGCAGCAGCGTCGGGGCGTCGGGATTCCGGCCCTCGATTCTCGTGACGAGGCTCGTTCGACCGGGTCGGATCTCGTAGGTCTCGGACTCGAGGCCCGCGTCACCCAGATACCCGGTCAACGTGTCGACGTTGCGGTGTTCCTGGCCGGATTCCTCGGTACCGTCGTTGACGCACTGGTTTCGGATGAGGGTTTGGAGAAGATCGGTGACCTCGTCAGTCGGGTCGTCAGCCCTCGTCGTGTCCACCATCGTTCGTCAACCCTCCGCTTCCGTGCCCGGATCTGCACCCGGAGCGTCGGTCGTCATCTCGTAGACGAAGCGTCCGTCGACCGTCCGTCGAAACGCCCCGCCGCGGTGCACGAGGTGCTCGAGATGAGCAAACGTCTCGGACTCCGCCATCACCCCCAGTGACGTTCCGGGAAGAGCTCACGCGACAACGAGCGAACCGTGGCCGGACCCAGAGCCTCCCCGGCCGCGGCCAGCTTCTCCATTCTCTCGACGTGGTGCGCCGTGATGTCGGCCACGCGTCCTGGAACGTCATCGAAGGGATGGCCGTGGGCAGGGAGTCCGACACCCACGTCGGGGAGTTTCGCGACGTGATCCAGCGTCGCGAGGTACGCGCCGAGCGTGTCGAATCCCTCGGCCATGCCGGAGATGTGCGGCGTGATCGTGGGTAGCACGTGGTCTCCCGAGAGCAGCGCTCCGCTGTCGGGATCGAACAGACAGAGATGGTCCGGCGTGTGGCCCGGCGTGTAGACGGCCCGCCACTCCCGGCCCGCCAGGGTGACGACGTCGTCGTTGCGCACACGGTGGGTGGGGCGCGGCGCGATGAACAACCGTCGGAACGCCCGCAGGATCACGCCGCGCATTCGCCACCGGTTGCTCTGTGCCTCGCCCCAGGGTGTGGGATTCGAGAACGGCCCGGCGGCCGCACCCGACGACGGAAGAAAGTCCTCGGGCGGAACATCGTTCTCGACACCGAGGAGAGCAGCGAGTGCCGCGGCCTCGCGTTCGGCATCGGCGGCCTCGGAAGGTCCGAGTGGGGGCGAGGCCTCGGCGAACGTCTCGAACGCGCAGTGCGTCACGAGCCGGGCTCCCGTCTTCTTCACTACGTGCCCCGCGGCACCGTAGTGGTCGGGATGCGAGTGGGTGACCACGACGGTGTGGACGTGGCGAAATTCGAAGCCGGCCGACCGGAGGCGTCGCTTCAGCGTGGACCACGAGCGCGGACCCGGCAGTCCGGGATCGACGAGAGCGACGCCGCGGTCGTCGACGAGCCCGTACATGTTCACATGACCGAGGCCGGGCATCCAGATCGGAAGCTGCATACGCAGGACACCGGGAGTGACCTCGGTGACCTCGCCGGAGGCCGGCTCCTGCTCCTGGCGGGTGATGCGCCGCCGCGGCGGAGGCGATGCGGGAGCGGTTTCGCTGTGGCGCTCCGTCACGCGCTGTGGGGCGCGCGCTCTTCGGTCAGCTTGCGCAGCTCGGCGAACCCGTTCTCGATTCCTGCGGTGAGGACCTCGACGTCGGGAGCGGCGTCACGGTCGGCGAACACGCCGATGTCGAGCTGACCGTCGTAGGACAGGATCGCGATCCCGACCGTGAGGTTGTGGGCGAGAGGAACGATCGGAAACGCCTCCAACATCCGGGCCCCGAGGGTATAGAGCGGCTGCTGGGGACCGGGGACGTTCGTGATGACGAGGTTGAAGAACGGCTGGTTGTGAACCGCGCGCGAGGCGAGGCTCAGGAGTGTGGGAGCGGCGTAGCGCGTGAGACCCACGAGGAACTCGGCACCGACGGCCTGGTGGCGGTCTTTCAGCTCGCTCGTGATCGCTCCGATCGACTTCAGGCGGTCGAGCGGTCCGTCAGCCACGACGGGCAGGTTCACGAACATCGCCGAAACGCGGTTGCCCAGTTGCATGTGCTCGTCGCCGGCGCGCACCGACACGGGGATCATGGCGCGGACGTGTTCGGGCGATTCACCCCGGTTCTCGAAGAGACGGGCGAGGCCTGATCCCACGGCCGAGAGCACGACGTCGTTGACTGTCCCCCCGAGCTCGCGTCGAGCCGCCTTCGCGTCGTCGAGGGGGACACGCACGACGTCGAAACGTCGGTGTCGCCCTACCGCCTGGTTCAGCGATGTGCGTGGAGCGACGGTGTCGCGGCCCAGCATCGTGGAGAGCGAGCGGGCGACGCCCAATCCCCTCTCCAGCGCACGGACAGGTGCCCGGAGGAACGATCCGACGCGCTCGATGAGCTTCGCCGGCTGCGTGACCTGTTCGCGCAGGCTGTCGACGAGGAGCCCGGCGGGTGACGGGGGCGGCTCCGAAACCCATTCGGGCGGGTCGAGGACGGTGGGTTCCCGCTCGAAGTCGAGCAGGACGGTGGCGACGTCGACGCCGGATGCTCCGTCGACGAGTGCGTGGTGGGTCTTCTGGATGAGCGCGACGCGGTTGTCTTCGAGGCCTTCCACGAACCAGATCTCCCACAGCGGTCGCGCCCGGTCCAGAAGCTGACTCTGGACCCGTGTGGTCAGGGTCGCCAGTTGATCCCAGGTACCGGGTCGCGGCAACGCGGTGAGTCGAACGTGGTACGCGATGTCGAAGCTGTCGTCGTCGACCCAGATCGGGCGGTCGAGATCCAGCGGCACCTCCATGAGGCGTTTGCGGAACCGGGGAACGAGGTGGAGGCGCGAAGCGACCATCTCGCGGGCCTCGGCCAGGCGAAAACGGCCCTCGTCGTCGAGAAGAGGCTCGCCCTCGAAAACCGACAGGGCCCCGACGTGCATCGGCGTGTCGAGACCCTCGAGTTTCAGGAAGCTGTCGTCGAGCGATTCCAGCCGGTCGTAGTCGGCCACCGGGCCCTCCTCAGATGCCGAAGCCTCAGGGTAGAGGCGTCTCGGGGCCTCGGCCAGCGCCGGTGCCGAGCTCCTCACGCAAGAGCGCCATGATCGACACGTCGCCACGAGCGCGCTCCCAGGCATCGCCCACCGCCGCGTGGTCGACGAGACCCGCTCCTTCGGGAGGAATCCCCAGCCGCCTGGAGGTGGCCGTCGCGAGGGTGGCAGGCTCCGGGGCGTCACCGAAGGGCGCGAAGCACTCCAATCCTTCCCAGAGCGACGTCAGCGCACGTCGTTCTTCTCCGAGCGTCAACGCCCCCGGGTCGGCGTCCGCCGACAGCGCACCCACCACCGCCTCCCACAGGTCGCTGTGCGGGCAACCCTTCGGGATCCGGAAGCCCGCCACGGGGTGCAGGCGCCACTCCAGCACCGGCTCGTCGACAGATTCGTCAGCCGGCGCCAGCCACGTCTGGGAACCGTTGAGGTAGCTGTCGACCGGAAACCCCAGCCTCTCATCGAGCGCGACGACGAGATCGGCGCTGATCGGCCACAACACAGCTGCGGACAACTCGGACGCGCTCACCGTTCGTCGGGATCGCCACGCCACGGTGGCGTACGGGGGAGGTCGAAAACCGCGTCACGTCGCTGACCCTCGATGGCGTCGAAGGCGATATCGAGCCAGTGTTGGCCACCGGCGAGGGGCTGTGGGATGGCGTCGCGCGCAAGAAACCGACATCGCGCGTCTCCAGCGGGTGGGGCGTCAACTCACCTCCGATGGCATCGCAGTGGAAGACGAGAGTGTAGAGAGGAAGGCGTGCGAACCCGAGGCGCAGGCCGTCGAAGACCGCTATCAGCGACCGCACCTCCACCTCGATGCCGGTTTCCTCGAGGACCTCCTTCACGGCGATCTCCGACGGCGAGTAGCCGACGTCGGCCCAACCCACCGGATAGAGCCACACCCCGAGGTCGGATCGCTGGGTCAAGAGGATCTCGCCGTCGTCGTTGCCGACGACAGCCGCGACGGCGATCTTCGGAGTGACGTATCCGGCAACGCCGTCGCCCACGGTCGCGAGCCAGTCTTCGAAGAGCGCGTCGGCCTCGACCTCCTCGATGGCGGCCGACCGGATGTCGGCGGCGATCCGAAGCACCTCTTCGAAGCGCTCGCGCTCATAGAGACTCTCGGTGAACCCGAGACCTGTGCGGGCGATACCCGAGAGAGCCTCCGCCCAGCGCAACAGGTCTGACCCCGATACCGCGTCGAAAGCGCCCGACCCTTGCGTGCTCCCGGAGCGGTCTGCTGTCATCGCCCGGAAGCGTAGGTGTCCGACGCGACGCGTCGCTCGAGCGTCGAATGGACGCGCTCCAAGGTGGCGGCGTCGGTGAACTTACCGACCTGAGGATCGACGACATAGAACGTGTCGATGACCTCTTCGCCGAGTGTGGCGACCTTCGCGATGGTGACATCCAGACCGATCTCGGTCAGCGCCGCAGTGAGGTTGTAGAGAAGCCCGACACGGTCGCCGGCCCGAACCTCGACGACAGTCGCGAAGTCGGAAGCCTCGAGATCGATCATGATCTCCGTGGGCTTCGTGTCGGACACCGCCTTGTGGTAGCGGCTGACGTGTTCAGAGACCCGGGCGTCGAGGTCGATGTCACCGGCGAGCGCATCACGCAACGTGTCCCGGGCCGCCTCCACTCCCTCCTCCTCTCCGAAGCGGTCGAAGCGGTCGAGCCCGCGAAACACCTCGAGTGCGACGCCGTCGGTACGCGTGAAGACCGCGGCTTCTCTGACCACGAAACCCGATACCGCCAAGACTCCCGCGACGAGAGACAGCAGCCCGACGCGGTCGGGAGCAACCACCGTGCATTCCACCAGGCCTTCGACGCCGCGGGCCATCTCCAATGCAACCGGATCCGCGTCCATCAGAGCGCGGTGACGTTCCATGACCGACGCCTCGAACGCGAGTGAATAGCCGGTCGGCATGGAATCCAGAAACTCCGTGGCCGCGTCCGCCCCGATCCTCTCGGCGAGCGCAGCGCGGACCTCGGCCGCCTGTCCGGTGCCGGCCTCTCCCCTCTCCAAGAGCACCGACGCCTTGACGAACAGCTCGCGAACCAGGGCGGCCTTGGCCTGTCCCCACGCCGCCGCCCCGGTTGCCAGTGAGTCGCCGATCGTCAGGAGGTAGAGAAGCCGGAGCCGGTTCGCCGTCCCGGCCAGGTTGGCGACCCTGGCGATCGTCGTCTCCTCGGCGAGGTCACGGCGCGTCGCCGTGTCGGCCAGAAGGAGGTGGTGGAGCACCAACCAGACGACCGTGCCCGTCGACTCGATGTCGAGCCCGATCCGTCGGCACACCGTGGCGGCCATGGCGGCACCCCGCTCCGAGTGGTCGCCGGACCCCCCTTGCCGATGTCGTGCAGAAGGGCCGCGAGCAACAGCAGTTCCGGCCGAGTGAGATTCGCCGCCACGCGGGCGTCCACGGGATCGCTGTCGGGCCCCGGATCGAGGAGCTCCGCGCACTGGGTGACGGCCTCGAGAAGGTGCCGGTCGATCGTGAACCGGTGGTACGCGTTGCGCTGCGGGCGTGATCTGACGCGGTTCCATTCGGGGAACAGGGTCACGAGGAGCCCGTAGTGGTCGAGCGACTCGAAGACCGACAATGCGGGGCGGCCGGCTCTCAGCACCCGCAGGAACGCATCGCGGTCGTCGGGTGTCCAGTCGGGTGCGGGCGAACCCTCCAGGCGCTCGAGGGTCGCCCGGTCGATCGGAACCGAACGTTGCGCCGCCGCGGCCGCCACGCGCAGGACGAGCGCCCCCGTCACGTCGATGTCAGTGCCCACGACGACCCTCCTGTCGCGAAGGATCACGCCGTCGTCGATCTGCTTGTCGCGACGCCCGAGACGGCCCAGTGGCCCCCGTTGGGCCGACGCCAGGCGCTCACGGCAGTCACTCGTGATCCACACCACGGCACGAGCGACCTCCGAGAGATCGCCGATCAGATCGTCGGCGCTGGCGGACCCGATGTGCTCCGCCACGGCGTCCTGCTCCTGAAGCGTGAGCCGGTCACCACTCGATCCGGTCACGCGGTGAAGAGCCACCCGGACGTCGAGCAGGCGTTCGCGCGCCCCGGACAGTTGCGGCGGGTGATGCGGCTCGAGGTAGCCGCCGGCGACGAGGGCTTCGGTCCCGCCCGGAGCACCCAGTGTCCACCCTGACCAGCGGGGAGCAACCACATCCCGCAACCCGCCGAAACCCGCCTTGAGATCGGGCTCGAGCATCTCGGCCACCGGACCCGGGTCGAGAGCCCGTTGCGCCGCGCGCTCGGAGAGCTCACCGAGAATCCTCTTCCGTCGTTTGACGGCCAGCGACCGGACGTGAGCCACGAGTCTCTCTGTCAGGAGTGGATCGCCCGCTACGTGACGGGCGTCGAGCATCGCCGTGAGTGAATCGAGGTCGTCGTCCCCGCGGCGACCGCCTCGCTGACCGAACGCGTCGAGTGACCCAGATCGAAGTCCGCGTCCCAGAACGGATACCAGAGCGCGTCTGCCGGGCGAAGGTCGCTGATACGCCGGTCGTGGAGAAGCATCACGTCGATGTCCGAGCCGGGACACAGTTCGCGGCGGGCGTAGGACCCGAGAGCGACGACAGCCGCGCCACCCTCGGCAGCGTACGGTTCGAAAAGAGACGTGAAAGCGGAGTCGACGGCCCGCGCGTACTCCCAGCCGAACACGAGACCCCGGAGAGTGTGATCCTCGACGAGTGCGGCCCGCGTCGCCCGGAGGGTGGCCGCGTCGATCGGGGCTCCTTCGGGCGCCTCGTCAGACAGCGTCGGAGCCCTCTTCCCCGGTGCGGATACGAACGACATCGTCCACGGGCACCGACCAGACCTTCCCGTCACCGATCTTGCCGGTGCGGGCCGATTCCACCAGGGCGCGCGTCACCGCTTCGGCCTCGGCGTCGTCGACGAGGATCTCGACGCGGACCTTCGGAACGAAGTCGATCGTGTACTCCGCTCCCCGGTAGACCTCGGTGTGTCCGCGTTGGCGGCCGAAGCCCTGGACCTCCGAAACGGTCATACCGTGTACACCGAGGTCCTTCAGACCCTCTTTGACGTCGTCGAGCTTGTGCGGCTTGACGATTCCGACCACGAGTTTCACGAGACCCTCCTGTTGACCGGCAGGCTATCTGCGTTTCTCATCATCCACGCTCGCTGAACGAGTACGCCGTCTCGGAGTGCTGGGTCAGGTCGAGACCCTGCGATTCGTCCTCGGCGCTGACCCGGATCCCGTCGGGCAGGAAGGCCCGCAGGGCGAGCAGGATCGCTCCCGTCACCACGAACGAGAAGGCCATCACGACGACCACGGCGAGGATCTGCTCCCCGAGCAGGTTCCACCCGCCGCTGCCGAAGAAGACCCCGTCGGCACCGGCGGGGTTCACCGACGCATCGGCGAAGAAGCCCAGGAGGACGGATCCCACGATCCCCCGACGAGGTGGATGCCGACGACGTCGAGCGAATCGTCGTAGCCGAATCGGAACTTCACACTCACGGCGAAGTAGCACAGGGCGCCGGCTGCAAAACCGATGATGAGCGGTGCCACCCCGCCCACGAAGCCCGCGCACGGGGTGATCGCCACGAGACCAGCGACGGCGCCGGACGCCGCGCCGAGAGTTGTGGCGTGACCGCCGCGGATCCTCTCGAAGAGCAGCCACCCGAGCATGGCGGCCGCCGCGGCGAGGTGGGTGTTGACGAGAGCCTGTGCGGCGATGCCGTCGGCGGCGAGGGCGGATCCGGCGTTGAACCCGAACCAGCCGAACCACAGGATCCCCGTGCCTATCAGCGTGAGTGGCAGCGAGTGCGGAAGCATCGGCTCCTTGGGCCAGCCCCTGCGGCGCCCGAGAATGATCACGGCGACGAGGGCAGCGGCACCGGCGTTGATGTGCACGACCGTGCCCCCGCGAAGTCGAGTGCGCCACGCTGAGCGAGCCAGCCGCCGCCGAAGATCCACTTGGCAACGGGCGTGTAGACCAGCACGACCCAGAGGCCCACGAACCAGGCCCAGGCGCCGAAGCGCATGCGATCCGCGACGGCACCGGAGATGAGCGCCGGTGTGATGATGGCGAAAGTCATCTGGAACGCCATGAAGGCCAGCATCGGCAGACCGGCGTCGTTGAGGTCTGTCAGGTCCCTCAGGCCGACGAAATCGAAGTTGCCGATGACCCCGCCGCCACTTCCGCCGAACGCCAGCGAATAGGCGAACAGAGCCCACAGCACGCTGACGAGGCCCATGCACCATACGTTCTGCATGAGCATGCCGAGCGTGTTCTTCGACCGGACCATCCCCCGTAGAACAGGGCGAGTCCCGGCGTCATGAACACCACGAGCGCAGTGGAAATGAGGACCCAGGCCGTGTTGCCCGCGTTCAGCTCCATGGTCACCTCCCGTTGAGGAACGGGGGCAGCGTCACCCGGGCCTGTTTCGGAGGTGATGCCCGCGTGTTACGGCAGTGTGAACAGCCGGCGGTGGCCTACTGCGGAGCCCGATGGAATGTCAGGCGCGCGGTGCGGCCCGGCGACGACGAGCCGCGGAGAGGTAGTCGACGGACTCCATGAGGGCCGACCCGGGGGCCGCCAGCTCCGCTTCGGCCCTATGAGCACCTCGAGGTCACCGGCGGGCTGAGGTGGCGCGAAGAAGAAGCCCTGCGCGTAATCGCAGCCGAGAGCGAGGAGCTCGGCCAACTGCTCGCTGGATTCCACACCTTCGGCGATGACCTTCATGTCGAGAGCGTCGGCCAGGCTGATCACCGCCGTCACGATCGCCGAGTCCTCGGTGTCGCGACCCAGTCCCGCGACGAACGAACGGTCGATCTTGACGAGGCCGACCGGGAGGCGCTTCAGGTATCCCAGCGACGAGTAGCCGGTTCCGAAGTCGTCGATCCCGAGATTGACACCCAGGCCCTTCAGATCGGACAACGTCCGCATCGTCGCTTCCGTGTCGTCCATGAGGACGTCCTCGGTGATCTCGAGCGCGATGTGGTCGGGATCGACACCGCTCTGTTCCAGGGCGCTCCGGACCTGATCGACGAGCCCCGGGTTCGAGAGCTGTCGCGCCGAGAGGTTCACCGCCACCGTGAAGGGATCCTCGGTGGCAGCGAGCGACTGCCAGATCGCCGCCTGGTGGCAGGCCTCTTCCAGGACCCACGCTCCGAGGCTGACGATCAGGCCTGTCTCCTCGGCCAGGTTGATGAACTCGACGGGAGCCACGAGGCCGCGCTCCGGGTGCCGCCAACGCACGAGCGCCTCGGCTCCGACACAGCGCGCGTCGTTCAGCGAGACGATCGGCTGGTAGAAGACCTCGAACTCCCCGCGCTCCAGAGCGCGGTGCAGGGCCGTTTCGGTCTCGAGGCGCTCGACGGCCGTAGCGCGCATCGCGTCGTCGAAGACCACATGGCGGGCCTTGCCCTCCTCCTTGGCCCGGTACATCGCCGCGTCGGCGTCGCGCAGGAGCGACTGCGGTCGATCCTCGACGCCGGAGGCGAGAGCAATGCCGATGCTGGCGGTGAGGTACGCCTCCTCTTCACCTTTGAGCGGGAACGGTCGAACGATCGCATCGAGAAGCCGGTCTGCGATCTCCCGCGGTTCGACATGCACGTCGACGAGGTCGTCGCACAGAACCGTGAACTCGTCACCGCCGAAACGGGCGACGGTGTCGCCGGGCCGCAGCGCCGCCTCCAGGCGCCGTGCGACGGCCACGAGTAGATCGTCACCGGTGTCGTGGCCGAGGCTGTCATTGATCGTCTTGAAACGGTCGAGGTCGAGAAACAGGACGGCACAGGAGGTGTGCGAGCGCCGGGAGCGGGCCAGCGACTGCTGGAGACGGTCGAGAAACAGGGCACGGTTGGGAAGGCCGGTCAGGGGGTCGTGCAGAGCCTGGTGGCTGAGTTCCGCCTCGGCACGGGCCCGCTCGACCGCGATACCCACCAAGCTGGCCACCGTCTGGGCGACGCGGCGGTCCGCGTCGCTCGGAGTCCGCTTCTCCGTCTGGTTGCACACGACGACACCGAGAAACTCATCGCGCAACGATGCGCTCACCGGTGTGATCCAGACTCCTTCGATGCCTGCCGCTGCGGCGTGGCTGACGAGGTCGGGGGCGACGGTGGAGGCGAGGCGTTCCACGTCGACGTTGTCGCTGCGGGCCAGGAGCTTCTCCATGCCGGGTGTCGTGTCGCCGCCCACCTCGTGTTCGATCCAGGCGACGTAGTCGGACGGGAGACCGGGAGCTGACATGCCGGTAACGGTCCCCACCTTCGCGTCGTAGAGCACGATCGCCGCCTTCGTGTCGGGCACGTGGCTTTCGAGCATGCGGCACAGCTCGTCGAACACCTGGGACTGGTCGGTACCGCGCGCGACCATCTCGAGGATGTTCGACTGCTCCTCGGCGAACCGCTCGGCCTGCCGGCGGTCGGTGACGTCGAGCCCGACCACCTGATACTCGTGGCGGTCCTCATCGGCAGTGTGGTCACTGATGGCGCGCAGCGTCCAGTGCACCCACCGACTACGACCGCCGCCGATGTCCAGTGGCGCCTCCTCGACCGTCGTGCGACCGGGCGTCGTCTGCTGCATCCGGCGCCGAAGAGCGAACTGCGATTCTCCGGGTGGAAGATCGAAGACGCTGCTCCCCACGAGGTCGTCGGGCATGAACCCCAGCGCCCGCGCGTAGGCGAGGTTGACGAACGTGATCGTGCCCTCCTCGGTCCAGCGACAGATCAGTTCCGTCTGGTCCTCGACGATCGCCCGGTAGCGGGCCTCGCTCTCTCTGAGGGCATCCTCGGCCTCCTCGCGGTCGGTGATGTCGCGGGTCGTGATCACGAGCCCGCCGACCGCAGGATCGTCGAGCAGGTTGTCGGCCATCGTCTCCACGACCCGCCAGCCACCGTCCTTTGTTCGCACCCGGTACTCCAGCGCCCGGAAATCGCCACCCGCCATGAGGTCCGTGAACTCGGCGACGACCCGCTCGACGTCGTCGGGATGGATCTGCTCCACGGTCTCGTAGCCGTCGGTCGTGTCGCCGACCACCTCACGAGCCGTTGGGCTCACGTAGGTGAGGTCCCCGTTCGCGGCCATGACCACGATCGCGTCGCTCGTGTTCTGCACCAGCGCCTTGAACCGCTCTTCGCTGCGACGTAGCTCCTCTTCGGCGCGTTTTCGCTCACTGATGTCGCGGGTGGTGAGGACGATTCCACCGATGGCGGGGTCGTCGAGGAGGTTGACGGCGATCGACTCCACGGCGCACCAGGTTCCGTCGGCCCGGCGGATCCGGTATTCGGTGCCCGAGCCCTGCCCGCCATCATCGATACGTCGAGCGAACAGCTCGCGTGCCGTGTCGATCTCTTCGGGATCGATGAAGTCGAAGATCCTCCTCCCGAGGAGGTCGTCCGCCGAGTATCCGAGCATGTCCTCGGTGCTGGCCGTCGTGTACGTGATGGTCCCGTCGGCATCGACAATCGAGATCACGTCGGAGGCGTTGCGAACCAGCGAACGGAAGCGCTCATCCGACGTTCTGAGCGCCTCCTCGGCCTGCTTCCGCTCGGTGATGTCGGCCGCGAGGACGACCACGGAGGTCACCTCACCGTCGTCGTCGTGGATGGGTGCCGCAGAGACCATCACGTCGATGAGATGGCCGTCCTTGTGGCGACGCCGGGTCTCCGCGTTCGTGACACTCCGACCGTCGAGAATCGCTGCGCTGATTCGATCCTCGTCATCGAAGTCGACGGCAACCGAGCGGTCCGGACCTCCCTCCATCTCCTCGGCGGTCCACCCGAAGAGATCAGATGCCGCGGGATTCCACACTTCGACGATTCCCCGCCTGCTCACGACCGCGAGCGCCAGCGGTGAGTCATTCACGATCGCGCTCAGGGTCTCGTTGGTTCGTTCGAGGCGGGCGTTGATGTTTCGCAGGGTCGCAAGCGCCTCGGCGCGCTCGGTGACGTCGAACGAATTGGTGACGAGTCCTTCGACAGCCGGATTGTCGAGGTGATTGCTCACCACGGTCTCGAGCCAGCGCCACGACCCGTCGGCACGTCGGCTCCGGTACTCGATGGTGATCGACGCCCCGGGTTGGGACAGAAGCTTTGCTGTCGTCTTTCGTACGCGCTCGACGTCGTCGGCGTGCATCGGACCGTCGCCCAATTCATGGCCGACGACCTGTTCCGCTGTCTGGCCCAGGAAATCCAGCGTGCTGGGGGACGCGTAGGTGACCCGCCTGTCCGCTCCGAGAACCAGCGCCATGTCCGCCGAGGACTGGACCAGGGTGCGGAAGCGCAGTTCGGAGTTGCGCAGCGCGTCCTCGGCACGCTTGCGGTCCGTGATGTCGGTCGTAGCAACAATGACGCCGGTGACCCTGCCGTCGGCGTCGCGCAACGGTGAGGCGTGGACGTTGACATCCAACAGCGAGCCGTCCTTGCACAATCGATGCGAGTCGGCCTCGAGAGACCCGCCGTCGAGAACGCGCCGGTACCTCTCGTCCCTCACCTCCCGCTCTTCGTCGGGCACGAAAGGCAGCGGGCCGGTGTTGCCCACCACGTCGTCGGCGGTCCACCCGAGCATCCGCTCACTCGTGGCGCTCCAGAACCTGACGATCCCGTCACTGTCGATCAGATGGATGGCGACGGGCGCGCTGCTGACGAGTGCGCGCAGGGCTGCGTCGGAACGGCTCTGCGCCCGCTCGGCCTCCTTGCGTTCGGTGACGTCGCGCAGGTTGCAGACAATGCCGGCCACGGCGGGGTCGTCGAGGAGGTTGGTGATCGTCGCCTCGATCTCCCCGCCAGGAACCCGAACGGGCGCGGACTCGAATGTCCGTGGAACGGGTGTCGCCGGGAGACGCGTTCACGTCGTCGAAGAGGGTTCGGAAGGCCGAGACGTCGTCGGAGTGAATGAAGTCGGAGAGACGACTTTCTTTCAGGTCCTCGTCTGTCCACCCCAGTGTTTCCCCGACCGACGGGCTCAGGTACTTGCGGGTCCCTTCGGCGTCGACCACGACGACCATGTCGCCCGCGTGCAGTGCAAGCGAACGAAACCACGCCTCGCGCGCCGCGAGTTGCTGTTCGGCGTCCTTCAGCGAGCTGATGTCGCGGGCGATCACAGAGATGAAGTCGGCCTGATCCCGTTCGTCGCGGTGTACGACCCCCACGAGAGATACGGGAACACGTTCACCGCGGTCGTTCACGAGAACCGTCTCGAGTGAGAACACCTCTCCGGTGTCGCGCGCTCGTTCGGTCTCCTTCTCGACAGGATCGAGCGTGTCGGGAGCGATCAGAATGCGCGCCTCGACGGCTTCCAGATCGGCGTCGTCCCCGATCCCGTAGAACTCGCGCCCTGCTCTGTTCAGATACTGGAGATGACCCCGGTTGTCGGCGATTCCCGCCACGTCCGGTGTGGCCTCGAGAACGGCGACCATGCGGTCCGCACGCGCCTTGGCCTCATCCTGCTCGGTGACGTCCTGCAGCGTGCCGATCCATCCCTCGAACGAGTCACCCTCGAACACCGGAACCGCATCGCTGGCGACGATCCGAATCGACCCGTCGGGGTGCAGCACCCGGTGACGCATCGAGAACGTGGCTCGCCGCTCCATCGCGTCGACAGCCGTCTGCCACACCTGATCTCGGTCGTCCGGATGAACAGTTGTGCCCCAGGGTGCGCCGCGCGGCAACTCGTCGATACCGTTCAGCGCGTACCAGCGGGGGTTGGCGTAGAGGTGGCGGCCGGCGCGGTCGAGGCGGTAGACGCCGACGGGCGACGCGTCCGCCAGGGTTCGGAACCGCTCCTCGCTCTCGCGCAACGTCGAATGCATTGCCACGAGGCCCGCGACGTCGCGCAGCACCGAGGTGTACCCGGTCACCCGTCCCTGTGCGTCGCGGTTCGCCACCGTGACCTGGAGTACGGGCACCTCGGTGCCGTCAGCGCCCAGAACGCTGATCTCGCCGCGCCAGATCCCCTGACGCCGCGCGGTGTCGGTCAGCTCGTGGAGAAGGCCGTGATGATGATCCGGATACAGCTCGAACACACTGTGAGTGGAAAGGTCTTCACTCTCCGGGAATTCAACCAGCCGCCGTGCCGCGGGGTTCAGATGGAGGAGCCGCCCGTGCGCGTCGGTGACGCCGACGTAGTCACTGGTCCACTCGCACAGGTCGAGTAGCGCACGGTCCAATGAGAATCCGTCGTCCCCGCCGTCGGAATGCATCTTTCATCCAGTGCTACGTGTGCCCGGCCGCGCACAATGACCACTCGGCATGAGGCTCTGACCACTCTGACGTGTGGTGGCGTCATCCACAAGGAGGAATCAGTGTATCCCGAGGTTCTCCACCGGTTGTCCACAGGCAGGGCCACACAGAGGGGCACTATGTGCCCTCTCGTACGGGTCGCGCACCTCACGGCGTCACCCCTCGACGACGTCGCCCTCCAGTTCCCCGGTCGGGGCGACGTCTGGACCGATCCGCACCCACTCAACCGGGAGATCACCCCTCGACGACGTCGCCCTCCAGTTCCCCGGTCGGGGCGACGTCTGAACCGATCCGCACCCACTCAACCGGGAGATCACCCCTCGACGACGTCGCCCTCCATGCGATTCACGGTGCAGCCGACGTCGATGAGCCAGGCGACGGCCTCTTCCAGGGCCTCGACCTCTCCGGCCAACTCCAGGATCATCCAGCCAGAGTGCTCCTCGACGTTCGCCCGGCGGATGTTGGGCACGACGCTGAACCGCTGGATCACCTCGTAGACCATCGGCCTGCCGACGAGGCTCTCGGGAAACGAGACGAAGAAGCGCTCCGAGAGACGGTGATCGGTCATGTCAGCCCCACGCGCCGTGCCGCCTCGGCGGGATCGAGCATGAGCCCCACGTAGAAGGGCCCGAAATCGGCGTAGCGGGCCGAGACCGGATCGAAACGCATCTCGGCGACGATCTCCTTCAGGGCCACCGGGTCGTCGGCGAGCAGCGTGACGCCCCACTCCCAGTCGTCGAGCCCCGTGGCACCGGTGATGAGCTGGAGCACCCGGCCTGCGTACGTGCGTCCCACGCCGGCATGGCCGCTCATGAGCTGCTTGCGCTCGTCGAAGCTCAACTCATACCAGTTGGCGCCCTGCTCGCGGCGCTTGTTCATCGGGTAGAAGCACAGAAGCTTCTTGTTCGGAAGGTCGGGATGCAGGCGGTGCTCGTTGTAGTGCGCCATGCGGTCGCGCCACACGGTGAGCTTCTCCTCGAGAGCGTCGCCACTCAGGCTCTCCTCGGTGGCGAGTCGCGCCCGCTCGTCGTCCTCGGTGCTGGTGTACTCCGACAGCTCCGTGAGCGACACGAACGACCAGGCCGGCTCCAGCGGAGCGGCCCGGAGATCCTCCTGGAACATCTGGAGCCGGTTCAGGTCGGGCCCGTAAGCCATGACGCCCAGATCGGCGCCCGTCCCCAGGATCGGGAAGGTGTGAACACGGTGCCCGTCGTCAGCGAGTCGCTCGACGGCCTCCACGAACCGCTTGGCGCCACCGGGCTCGGCTGCGGCCAGATCGCGGTCGACGTCGTAGAAGAGGTGGAGAACGCCCCAACCCTGCGAGGGCTCGACAGGCTCGTGGACCTCTGCGGACGCCATGGGCGCGAGCCTACGCGCGCCGTCCCACTGCGTCGTCACGCTGTCGGGACACCCGCCGCGCCGGACCGCTCCTCAGTAGCCGACGTTCGGGTCGTGACCTGTCGGGGGCGGGTCGCCATCGGACGGCTCGTCCGAGGAGGTGGACTGCTCCGTCGTGGTGGTGGTCTCGTCGGTACTGGAATCGCCATCGGTCGGCACCGGCTCGCCGTTGACCTCGAACTCGACGTCGTCGGGGTCGAAGTTCGTGAACGCACTTCCGATCGTCTGATTGAGGAACTCCTCGAGACCGATCGTCTCGTCGGATGACGGCTCGTCGACATCCACGTCGACACCGAAGTCCGAGATCTCGAGCGTCATGTTTGCTTCCGTGTCGCGGGAGCGCACCGCCAACCTGACGGGGCGGCCCTCGTTGTCGATCCACACGTCGAGACGTGCCGTCTCACCAAACGAACCCACGAAACTCTCGAGGTGCGCGACGGTTTCGGCGTCGAGAGACTCGCCCGCTGGGTCAACGCCGTCTTCGATCGCCGCTGCGACGTCGAGATCGGCCTCGAACCCTCGGGCCTCGACCCCGTTCACATCCTCTGTGCTGGCGTTGGGTACGACGTTCGTCACGACCTGTAGGAGCGTCAGATACTGCGCCCAGGGTCCGTTCTGGAATTCAGCGAAACCCTCCATCTCGACGCCCTCGGGAATCTCGGTCGGATCGACGCGGACCCACGTGTCTTCCAGTCCGGTTGGGACGAACTCACCGCTCTGCTTGAAGTAGGAATTGCCGTCGACGCGGCGCCATTCCACACCGACATCTCCACCATCGGTTTCGAAACTCGACGTCGACTCGCCATTGCCGGACGTGAAATCAGCAGTGCCCTCGAGGGAGGCGAAACCCAACTCGCCTCCCTCCACAACGGTCCCTTCTCCGGTGAAGGACGCGGATTCGACCGCCGTGGCGGCAGAAGAGACGATCTCGACCGACTCCTCCACCGTGGGGGCACCATCCCCGAACTCCAGGGTGACCTCGGGCTCAGAGCCACTGCTGCATGCGGCGCCGACTAGTGCCAGCGCAACGAGTGGAGCGATCCGACTGATCTGTCGGAGTCTCGGCACGGTCCCACCTTCCGTCTCGAGTGCCGCTCACAATGAGCGGCCGCACCCACCACTTTACGTGAAATCCTCGTTCCGGGCGAACCGCCGGAAGCGGACGGAGCGAGCGGAACGGGCCGGTTCTTCCGGCCTGGCGGTCAGCCCGGTACGCCCTCGGGGACCTCGACGATGTCGCCACCGAGACCGCCCAGACCTCCCAGGCCTCCGAACAGGTCGTCGAACGACGTGACCTCGTCGGCAGGAGGCGCCTCGGGCGACACATCCAGACCGAAGTCGAAGAACTCCATCGTGATGTCGCTCTCCACGACCTGTCCCGCGATCTCGAAGGATGATGTCGTGCTGTGCCGCACGGGCAGTCCGTCATCGGTGATCCACACATCGACGGTCGTGTCGCCACCCAGGTCCTCGAACAGGCCCGTGAAGAACTCGACGTCCTCATCTCCGAGCACTTCGCCGAGAGCGTCGGCGCCCTCGTCGAGCAACGCCTGGAAGTCGAGGACGGCCGTGTAGTGGGTTGCCTCTTCTCCGCGGACCTCCTCGGTGCCGACCTCCTCGACGTCGCCGGCCGCGCGCAGTTGGTCGAGTTGCTCGGTCGGGCTGGGCTGTGCGCCGATGCTGTTTCCGAGACCTTCGGCACCGAACGCCTCGCTGATGTCGAGGCTGGTCCATCCGCCCCCGAGGCCCGGAACGTCGCCCATGTTCATGAACACGACACCGTCGATGATCCGTTCCTCGAGCACCATCTCGCCAAATCCCGGAACCTCGGTGGTGATCGTCATCTCACCGTTGCCACTCGTGTAGTCGAAGGCACCTTCTGCGCTGATGTCAACGGACGTACCGGCGACCGTCGACGTTCCGGTGAGCTCGAAAGCTGACGAACCGGCGTCGACGGCGCTGGTGGCGGCCGCGGTGACGACCTCGATCGGCTGCTTGGGCGGGCCTGCATTGGCTGTTTCCGCGACCGGCTCTTCTTCCTCGGGCGCATCCGATGCGGAGTTTCCGGGACCGTCTTCACACGCCGCCGCCATCAGGACGAGCACGACGACCAGTGCGAGCCATCCGAATCGGCGGAACTGCTGCATGGGACCACTCCAGTCCTGGCGGGCCGCTCAGCGCGGTCCGGCGCCCACCCTCGTCCTTGCCGGTGTCCATGTCGAGGCTACCGGAGTTCCGAGAAGGCTCGGTCGCTCGGTACGCTCGACGACATGCCGACACTCGTCCTTCTGCGTCACGGTCAGAGCACCTGGAACGCCGAGAACCGCTTCACCGGATGGGAGGACGTCCCCCTGTCCGAGAAGGGCGTGGCAGAAGCCCGGGAGGCCGGCCGCCTCCTCGCCTCGGAGGGCCCGATTCCCGACGTGGTCCACACGTCGCTGCAGCGACGCGCCATCGAGACCGCCAACCTGGCGCTCGAGGAGATGGACCGGCTCTGGCTTCCGGTCCACCGCTCGTGGCGGCTCAACGAGCGCCACTACGGCGCGCTCCAGGGTCTCGACAAGAAGGAGACCGCCGAGAAGCTCGGGGCCGACAAGATGCTGGAGTTCCGAAGGGGTTACGCCACCCCGCCGCCACCGGTCGAGCCCGACGATCCCCGCCACCCACGCAACGACGCCCGGTACGCGGACGTGCCCGAGGATCTCCTCCCCCGCCTCCGAGTGTCTGAAGGACGTGCTCGAGCGGATGCTCCCTTACTGGGACGGCCCGATCAGCGACGACCTGCGTGCCGGGAGGATCCCGCTCGTCGCCGCACACGGCAACAGCCTCCGGGCACTGGTGAAACACCTCGACGGCATCAGCGACGACGAGATCACCGAACTGAACATCCCCACGGGCATTCCGCTGGTCTACGAACTCGACGACTCACTGTCGGCCGTGTCGTCGCGCTACCTCGGCGACCCCGAGGCCGCCGCCGCAGCCGCAGCCGCCGTGGCGAATCAATCCCGCTGATGCACTAGATGCGTCCCTGAAGCTCGCATAGCGCGCGCCACGGACGCATCTAATAGATCAGAGGGAGTCGAGGTAGGCGAGGAGTGCTTCCCTGTCCTCCGCGGGGAGCGCGCGAAAGGCGTCGGCGGCAGACTGGGCCTCTCCGCCATGCCAGAGGATCGCCTCGGCGATCGTGGCGGCTCGACCGTCATGCAGCAGCGCCAGACTCCCTCCCGTCTCCTCACCCAGACCGAGACCCCACAGGGGTGGCGTGCGCCACTCTGCTCCGGACGCGTCGCCTTCGGGGCGGCCGTCGTCGAGCCCGGAACCCATGTCGTGAAGGAGCAGGTCGGTGAACGGGTGGATCGTCTGGTCCGCAAACGTCGGAGATTCGCTCTCCCCCGTGTGCAACGTGGGCGTGTGACACGACCCGCACCCCAGAGCATCAAACTGAGCAGCTCCGTCCTCGGTTGCCTGCTCGTCGTCGAAGCGCGCCTCGGGGACGCCGAGCAGGCGCACATAGGCGACGAGGTCATCGAACAGCGAGTCGACGATCTCCACGTCGGGGTCGCCGCCGTCCCTGGCCTCGATGCACGCGACCTGCACGGCAGGACAGTTCTGCGCCGGGTAATGGCGCGAGGTGATCCCCGAGTCGAACCACAGCGCGGCAGCGACCTGGTCCTCCACCGACGGCTGGGCGGCCTTCCAACCGAACCGCCCGATCGTGGGCTCTCCGTCGGAAGCTTCCAGTTCCGCGACACGACCGGAGATTCCGTCGGCGTCTTCGTCGTCGGGATCGGCCGCAGCCCGCAGGTCATCGGCCGGTACAGCTTCCAAGAGCCCCGTGCCCACCATGTGGGGAGCGATCCGTGGCCCCCACACGGTTTCCGAGGGGAACGCGCCAAACTCGGGATCGACCGCATAAACCGGACGACGCAACGAGTACGGCTCGCCGTCGTCGAACCGCCCCACGGTCTCATCCCACGTCAGCGCCACGCGGCCCTCGGGGCTGACTCCGTTGAGTGCCAGCGTTTGGAGCTGCTCGTTGTAGCGGGCGTCGATCCCGGGCGTTCCGTCCTCACCCACGACCGACGGTCGCAGGACCAGGCCGGGGTGAACCTCGTCCGCGAACATCGGACCCGGCGACGGTCCGTTCTTCAGATGACAGCCCTGGCAGCTACGTGCGTTGAACGTGGGACCGAGCCCGTCGCGCTTGTCGTTGAACGTCTGAGTCGCCGAATCGGTGGCGTTGACGCGCCCGACGTTCGGTGTCCACACGTAGTCGAACACGACGAAGCCGTCGGCCGCCCGGTTCTTCTCGGCGGCTGTGGCATTCGGCGCGATTCCGGTGAACGAATCCTCACCCGACGCTTCGACGGTGGCGTCGCCGCCGAGACGCGGATCGGTGCCGCTCACCTGCTCGTCGCCCCGGATCACCGAGCAGGCACCCACGAGAGCCGCGAGCGCCGCCGTTCCGAGCGCGAGAACCAAAAAGACCCGACCATGGCTCCTCGACACGCCGCAAGGTTACCGATGCCGATTCACCGGGTCCGTACGCGAAAGAGACGCCCGAAGGCGCCCCTTTCGAGTTACTCGCTCTCGGCTCCGACGGCTCCCCGAGTCGTCGCTCGGGCGGAGCAGGATACCTGCCCCGCTGATCCTCGACTCCGACGGCTAGAAGCCCATGCCTCCACCCATGTCGCCCATGCCACCCATGTCAGGGGCACCACCGGCGGCTGCGGGGGCCTCTTCGGGCTTGTCGGCGATGACTGCCTCGGTGGTGAGGAACAACGCGGCGATCGAGCCGGCGTTCTGAACCGCCGAGCGGGTCACCTTGGCGGCGTCGATGACACCCGCCTTCACGAGGTCCTCGTACTCGCCCGTGCGGGCATTGAGGCCACTCGCACCCTTCAGGTGGCGGACCTTCTCCACGATCACGCCGCCCTCGAGGCCGGCGTTCGTGGCGATCTGCTTGAGGGGCTCCTCGAGCGCCTTGGCAACCAACTGCATTCCGGTCGCCTCGTCACCCTCGGCGTTCTTGGCCGCCGTCAGGAGCTTCGACTGCGCCCGCAGCAACGCCACGCCACCGCCGGGCACGACGCCCTCTTCCACGGCGGCCTTCGTCGTCTGCACAGCGTCTTCGATGCGGTGCTTCTTCTCCTTGAGCTCGACCTCGGTGGCCGCGCCGACCTTGATGATCCCGACACCACCGGACAGCTTCGCGAGGCGCTCTTGCAGCTTCTGCGGTCGTAGTCCGAGTCGGTGTCCTCGATCTCCTGGCGGATGCGGTTGATCCGGCCCTGGACGTCGGCCTTCTTGCCGGCACCCTCCACGATGGTCGTCTCGTCCTTGGTGACGATGACCTTGCGGGCGGTTCCGAGCATCTCGACCCCGATGCTCTCGAGCTTGAGGCCGACCTCCTCGGAGATCACCTGTCCACCGGTGAGGATGGCCATGTCCTCGAGCATCGCCTTGCGGCGTTCACCGAAGCCGGGAGCCTTCACCGACACGGACTTGAACGTCCCACGGATCTTGTTGACCACCAGGGTCGCGAGGGCTTCGCCCTCGATGTCTTCGGCGATGATCACGAGCGGCTTGCCCGACTGCATGACCTTCTCGAGCACCGGCAGCACGTCCTTGACCGCCGAGATCTTGCTGCTCACGAGCAGCACGTAGGCGTCGTCGAGGACGGCTTCCATGCTCTCGGGGTCGGTGACGAAGTACGGCGAGATGAAGCCCTTGTCGAAGCGCATGCCCTCGACGAGATCGAGCTCCATGCCGAAGGTCTGGCTCTCCTCGACGGTGATCACACCGTCGGTGCCGACCTTGTCGAGCGCCTCGGCGATCGCCTCACCGATCTCCGTGTCGGCCGCCGAGATGGCGGCGACGTTGGCGATGGCGCCGGCGTCGGACTTCACGCTCTTGGAACTGGCCTTGATGGAGTCCACGGCCTCGGCGACGGCGGCCTCGATGCCCCGCTTGAGGGACATCGGGTTGGCGCCGGCGGCGACGTTGCGCAGACCCTCACGGATCATCGCCCAGGCCAGCACGGTGGCGGTGGTGGTTCCGTCACCGGCGACGTCGTCGGTCTTCTTGGCGACTTCCTTGACCAGCTCGGCGCCGATCTTCTCGAACGGGTCCTCGAGCTCGATCTCCTTGGCGATGGAGACACCGTCGTTGGTGATCGTGGGGGCTCCCCACTTCTTCTCGAGCACGACGTTGCGCCCCTTGGGCCCGAGCGTCACACGGACGGCGTCGGCCAACTGGTTCATGCCGGATTCCAGTGCTCGGCGTCCGGTCTCGCTGAAGGCGATCTGCTTTGCCATCGGGTACCCCCTGGGCGTCGTGGCCCGGTTGCGGGTCGGTTTGCGGTCTCGGCGACACCCCGGATCCGGGCTGCCGCAGGCTGTACTGCGTAGTTAGCACTCTCTGAGGACGAGTGCTAACGCTGATTTCAGCAGGTCTGACAGCCCAGGCGCAAGTTGTTCTCTCCCGCTCCAGGCGCCTTCGGCGCCAACCCTCGCCTTCGCTCCCGCTCCAGGCGCCTGCGGCGCCAGGCCGCTCGGGCCCCGGCTCGGGCGGCGCAGGATACCTGCGCCGCCAACCCTCGCCTTCGGTCCCGCTCCAGGCGCCTGCGGGCCTATTCCGTCACGGTGAAGGTGGTCGCCATACCTTCGGCGAAGTGACTCACCTGCGTGCCGTCGGGCTCGGTCTCCACCAAGTTGCAGAAGAGCACGTAGTCGCCGGGATCCATATCAAACGTGCCGTCGCAGGCGTCACCCGCCGGGTACGCCTCGACTTCGCCGATCAGCTCCTGGTCGCCGGAAAAGGCGGCCTCGTCCACGGCGCCGTCGTCTGCGGTGGGGAGAGACTCGATGCTCGGAGCGCGAGCGACGACCATCTCGTGAGACTCGGCTCCCGTGTTCTCCGTGGCGAAGCCGATGGAACCGGCCGCGACCGAATCGGTCTCGGGGGTGATCGCCCACTCCCGCAGGTCCGTGGCGATCACCGTGTCGGCGGTGGCAATGTCGCCGACGGGCACGCAGAACTCGGTGCCGGTGACCGATTCGGGGCCAGAGTCGTCGCCGATGGACCGGACCTCCCCTCCGTCGTCACTGCCACACGCTCCCAGGAGGAGCGCCACAGAACCCGCGGCAACGGCTGTCCTGACCCATCTCGTTCTCGACATGTTCCCTCTCCTCGGTTTCTCGATCTTCTTGCGGTCAAACGTTCTGGAGCGACGCTTCGCCACCCGGTGACGGCCAGCAGCGCGAGTGCCACGAGCGCGGCGACATGGCCGAGCTGGTCTGCGCCGCCGAGGTTCCGGTAGTCCGGCAGGAGTGCACCGAGGGCCCGAACGACGGGCTGTGTCGTGCTCTCCAGATCCACGATGAGCGTGGCGGAACCCGACAGGACTTCGGCGAACATCCACGCGGTCGAGAGCGCACCGACCGCCAGGCCCGCCACAATGAGCCCGCGCACCACGGCACGGTCGGCGGGTCTCTCGGCGAGTTCCTCAGCGACGATGCGCCCGGCCCACCAGGCGACGGCCAGGACCACGACTGGCAGGATCACCACGACCTGCCGGCCGGGCCATGACCAGCCGTGCATCGTCAGCGCCACGAAGGTGGCGATACCCCAGCCGACCGCCAGTGGTGCCACGAGCGCTGCCCATCCCCTGGGGCGTCGGCGGATGAGCGCTGCGAGAGCGGGTATCGCGAGCAGGTACGCGGGCTGCCACGGAACGAGCCCGAAGGACCGGTCGAACAGCAGGCCCGCGGCGCGTGCGCTGCGCCCGACGTAGTCGGGTTCGCTCCCGACCACGGAGAACTCGCCTCCCGTGAAGTGCAGTCCGCTCGCGTACGCGGTCCAACCCCCGTAGATCACCTGGTGGGCAGCCAGGAACACGAGTGATCCCAGCGCCAGGCCTCCCCGAACAGCACGGCTCTGCGGACATCGCCGGGCTCCGAGCGTCGCACGAGAAGTACGATCCCGACGGCGCCGAGAGCCGCCGCCACCGGCACGTACTTCGCCGACAGCCACGGCAGGGCGAGAACGGCGAGCGCGAGGCCCAGGATCCCACGACGCCGCATCGGCCCGGTGAGCGCGGCGATCGCGAGAGTCACGACGAGCGCCGCGGGGAGCTCGGGGTAGATCTGGGTGGCGTAGATCGAGAGTGGTGGAGCGAGTGAGAAAGCGAGAACCGTCAGAGCGGCGACCGCAGGGGGGACGGCGAAGCGTCGGACGGCCACCCACGTCAGCGTGGCCGCCAGCAGCCCGGCGAGCAGGGCGACGGTGAGCTTGGCGGCGACCCATCCCCGAGGCGCACCGGGAGGGCCAGCACGACGGGCAGCAGGGGATCGTGCGGGCTGATCCGGGTGCCGTCGTCGCGCAGCTCCGACTGTTGGGGGAGCGCTTCTTCATGGAAAACGCGATAACGGCCGTCGGCACGTTCGTCGGCGATGTCGAGGGTTCCGTCCTCCCCGACACTGATCGCCGTCATGAGGTACTGGGGCTCGTCGCCGGTCACGCGGCCGCCGTCGGACGCACGCGCCGCCATGCCCGGCGCGACCCACGCCGTCACGACAACACCCACGAGCGCACACAAGAAGATGATGCGTCCCTCATGCTCGAATAGCGCGCGCCAGGGACGCATCTTCGGGGTCATGAGAGCGTGTCCATCCGGCGGATCGTCAGCAGCCAGGTGAGGAGGCCCGACAGGGCGACCAGCACGAGCGCAGCGAGTCCGGCTTCGGCGTAGAAGAGATCCTCGGTGCGATCGAAGATCCGCGTGGCCAGAGTCTGGAAACCGATCGGGGCCAACAGCAGAGTGGCGGGAAGCTCCTTCATGGTCGACAACACGACGAGCCCCGTGCCCGCGGCCAGCCCCCGATCGCATGAGGGGCAGGTCGATCGACACGATTCTGCGAGTACGTCCGGCGCCCAGCACCTGCGCCGCGTCGTGGATCCTGTCGGGGACCCCGAGACGGCCACCTGCCCGGCCCGCAGCGCCTGCGAACCGAAGTTGACGACGTAGGCGATGACCAGCAGGGGGAACGACAGGTACAGCGAGTTGAGGATCGGTGCATTGACGACCCAGAACACGATCGCCAGAGCGATCACGAGCCCAGGGAGGGCGAAACCGCTCACGACCATGACGTCGTAGGTGCCCGCGAACCGTGAACGGTAGCGGGTCGTGAGATAGGCGATAGGAAGCACGACGGAAGTCGCCACGGCGCCCGCCACGACCGAGATCCAGACGGTGTTCCACGCCGGCTGGAAGACGTCGACGAGGGCGAGCTCATGATCGAGTAATCCCCGGAGGACCCACTGTCCGAGTACGACGACAGGAGCCACGAGTGCAACCGCAACGACGGAAACGACAAAGAGAAGTGCCGGGATCTTCCACAAGCCCAGCGAGGCACGGGCGGAAGCCCGGCCGGCCGACACGGCTTCGACGTGGATGCGCCGTCGTTGCACGCGGCGCTCTGCTGTCACAACAACGAGAGCGATCACCGCGAGGAGAAGACTCATCGCCAGCGATGCGGGCTGGTCGAGCAGTCGGCTGGAGAAGATCCGCGTGGTGAGCGTGTCGTAGCGAAGCAGGGAGACCGCTCCGAAGTCGCTCAGCGTGTAGAGGAACACGAGCAGGGTTCCGGCCGCGATGGCGCCGCGACTCTGGGGCAGAACGACCGTGCGGAACACCGACGCCGGCGAGCGTCCCAGTGTTCGCGCGGCCTCTTCGAGCGTGGCAGGAAGCGACGCGAAGCGAGCCGCGGCGAGAAGGTACACGTAGGGGTAGGTGAAGAGAGTCAGCACGACAAAAGCGCCCGTGAAGCCCTTCGGACGTCCGATTCCGATGTCGAACAACCCTCCGGGAGCGAAGGCTGCGAGAAGAGCGAGCGCTCCCACGAAACTCGGCACCACGAGCGGTAGAGCGGCCAGAACGCTGAAGGTTCGCCGTCCCGGAAGGTCGGAGCGGATGAGCAGCCAGGCGAGAGTCGTGCCGAGCACGGCGGACGTGCTCGCGACGGTCGAGGCAAGCAGGAGGGAGCGACGGGCCGGAGCGAACGCCCCCTCGTCGGACAGGATGTCGAGGTAGTCGCCGGCGTTTCCGAGGTTCTTCCATACGAGGTAGCCGAGCGGGGCCGCGAACACGACAGCCACCAGGGTGCTGGCGACCCACAGCATCGCCGGCGTGCGACGGGCCGGTGACACGGTGGCGGGAGGCGGCGCGGGAAGCCCCGCCTCCTCAGCCGGCGCCGAGACCGCTGTCACTGATCATGTCCCGCGTCACGGCGAGGTCGCCGCCGAGCGCACCCAGCGTGACAGGTGGCGTGTCGATCCCCGCCAGCGGGGGAAGGTCGACCGTCGGTTCGACGCCGGCTGCGAGCGGGTACTCGAAGGTCTCGGCGGCAAAGAACTGCTGCGATTCCTCATTGAGCAGGAACGCCAGCAGTTCCTCGGCGTCGTCGGGATGCGGTGCCGTATCGACGATGCCGGCGCCCGTGACGAGCACGAGCGTACCGAGGTCGCCGCCGGGGAAGAAGTAGTTCTCGGTGGGCGTGTCGGGGTTCTCGGCCTTGGCCCGTTCATTGTAGTAGTGGTTCACGAGACCCATGTCGACCTCGCCCCGCGCGACGGCTTCGAGAATGGCCGTGTTGTTGGCGTACGTCTGCGTGCCGTTGTCGGCCATTCCCTCGAGCCACGCAGAGGTCTCGTCGTCGCCCACTGTCTCGCGCATCCCCGAGACGAAGTCCTGGAACGACCCGTTCTCCGGCGCGACGCCCACCCGACCGGCGTACTCCTCGTTCACGAGATCGAAGACCGACTCGGGAAGCTCGTCCTCGTTGACGGCGTCGGTGTTGTAGACGAGCACACGAACGCGCGCCGAGAGGCCGACCCACTCGCCGTCGGGGTCCCGGAACTGCTCGTCGACCAGATCGAGCGTCTCGGGTGACAGCTCGCTGAGTCGACCGTCGGCTTCGAGGAAACCCAGAGCGCCGGGACTCTGTGAGATGAAGACGTCGGCCGGCGAACGGTCGCCCTCCGACTCGATGAGCAGCGCCAGGTCGGCGGACTGCCCGTAGCGGACGTCGATGTCGATTCCGGTCTCCTGAGCGAAGTCATCGAGCAGCGGCCCGATCAGGTTCTCGGTGCGACCGGAATAGACGGTGAGGGTGTCACCCGAGGATCCGGTGCACCCGGCGGCGCCGAAGCCGGCAACGAGTGCGGCAAGCAGACCGAGAGCCATGACGAGGACGCCGCGACGTGCGCTGTTCATGACGGGGCATTCTGTCGGAGGCACGTCGGCTTGTCAAGTGAGCCTAACCTTAGTCACTCCCTCCCTCTCGACCGCTCTCACTGTCGCCCGGGTCCGGGGCGGTGCTCGGAACCGGGGAGGTCCCGGGGCCGGTGCCGAAACCCAGGACCTCGCCCACCACGCTGACCGACACCCGATCACCGGGCTCGAAGGCTCTGCCCGGGCCGATCCGGGAACGGATCGTCGTGAGATCGGGAAGCTCCACGTCGACGAGCTGGTCGTGGCCGAAGTACGTGGCGTGGCGGACTGTGCCCCGCCCCGAACCGTCGAGACGGAGCTTCACTGTCTCCGGCCGGACCACCACGTCGACGCTCCCGGCGGGTAGTGGCGCCGTGGGTCGTAGGTTCCCGATGACGGTGGTGATCGACTCGCCGTCGCTCGTGCCGGCCAGAACGTCCGCCTCGCCGACGAAGGTGGCGACGAACGGGTCCGCGGGTCGGGCGTAGAGGTCGACCGGTTCGGCGACCTGGTGGAGCCGGCCCGCGCGCATGACAGCGACCCTGTCGGCGACGCTGAGCGCCTCTTCCTGGTCGTGTGTGACGATGATCGCCGTGGCGCCTGCCGCGGTGAGGATCTCGCGCACCTCGGTGCGCACCGTGACGCGCATGGCGGCGTCGAGGTTCGAGAACGGCTCGTCGAGCAACACGATCGCCGGCTCCGGCGCCAGAGCACGCCCGAGGGCGACCCGTTGCTGCTGGCCACCCGACAGTTCGTGCGGATGCCGGTCGCCGTACCCGGCCAGGCCCACGAGATCCAGGACCTCCGAGACCCGGGCGGCCCGCGCGGCCCTGTCGCTTCGGCTGGCCTGATCGCTTCGGCTGGCCTGATCGCTTCGGCTGGCCTGATCGCTTCGGCTGGCCTGATCGCTTCGGCTGGATCGTCCGGTGAGGCCGTAGGCGATGTTTCGTTCCACGCTCAGATGCGGGAAGAGGGCGTAGTCCTGGAAGACGAGCCCGATGTGGCGCCGCTCGGGTGGTACCCACTCGCCGGGTCCGGCCACCACGTCGCCCGCCACGGTGATCGTGCCGCCGTCGGGTCGCTCCAGGCCCGCGAGCAGGCGCAGCATCGTCGTCTTGCCACACCCCGACGGGCCCAGGAGCGCCATCACCTCTCCGGTGTGGACCTCGAGGTCCACACGGTCGACGGCGACCACGTCGCCGAAGGTTCGGGTGAGGCCGTGGGTGAGCACGGCCGGGGTGTCCGCCACGGGAGTTAGGCTAGCCTTACCTGACCGAGTCTCATCTGACCGACCGGCCCCGTGTGGGGCCTGCAACTGCGGAGGGCGCACACCTTTGGCCGAGATCCACGACGCCACCGAGCACTACCTGGAAGCCATTCTCGAACTCGAGGAGGAGGGCGTCACGCCGCTGCGGGCCCGTCTCGTGGAGAACCTGGGCCTGTCGGCTGCCGCGGTCTCCGAGAACATCCAGCGCCTCGAAGACCAGGACCTCGTGACCATGAGCGACGACCGGGCACTCGGGCTCACCCCGAAGGGTCGGGAACTCGCTACCTCCGTCGTCCGGCGCCACAGGCTCGCGGAGCGACTCCTCGTCGACGTCATCGGTCTCGAGTGGGAGAAGGTCCACCGCGAGGCCGACAGGTGGGAACACGCCATCTCTGCTGACGTCGAGGAAAAGCTCGTAGAGCTCCTGGGTGATCCGGCCACCTGTCCCCACGGCAACCCGATCCCGGGTTCGTCGCATCCCATCCACGACGGGCCGATGGTTCGTCTGACGGAAGCGGGACCGGGGCCGGTGACGGTCACGCGCATCAGCGAGAAGCTCGAGACCGACGACGAGTGGCTCCATCTGCTCGCGGGAGCGCGGATGACGCCGGGCTGTCGCGCCACGATCGTGGACTCGACGCCCGACGGCGTGCAGGTGGAAACCCCTACAGGGACGACCACGATCCCCGACGACGTGGCGTCCCTCATGTTCGTTTCCGCCTGAGGGTCGGCGCTCGCAGTGCCGAGGAGTCAACCGCCGGCGACGGCGGGGACGATGCTCACGACCTGGGAATCGGCGACAGCCGTGTCGAGGGAGTCGAGGAAGCGGATGTCCTCATCGGCAAGGAACACGTTGACGAAACGCCGCAACGTCCCGTCACTCTCGAAGAGTCGTTCCCCGAAGCCCGGATGCGAGCTCTCGAGCGCCTTCAGAACCTCGGAGACGGTTGCCCCTTCGACCTCCACCTCGGACTCCCCACCCGAGAGGGTACGGAGTTGGGTGGGGATACGGACCGTGACGGCCATGAATGCTCTCCTCGTTCCTGCTACTCGTCGGGTGACAGCTCGGCGTCGAACGCCTCGAGGGTCGGTTCGATCTCGGCGGTCGGCCCCACGTGCGACGCCACGGCTTCGATCGTCTTGAGGCCGTGGCCCGTGACGTAGATCACGACACGCTCGTCGGGTCGCACGACGCCGGCCGCGGCCAGCTTCGCCAGGGTTCCGACCGTCACGCCCGCGGCGGTTTCGCCGAAGATGCCTTCGGTGCGTGCGAGGAGCCGGATCCCCTCGACGATCTCGTCGTCGGTGACCGACTCGATCACTCCACCCGTCTGATGCGCCGCATCGAGCGCGAAGTAGCCGTCGGCGGGGTTCCCGATCGCGAGGGACTTCGCGATCGTGGACGGCTTGACCGGCTTGATCGTGTCGGAGTCGTCGCGGAACGCCACCGCCACGGGTGAACAGCCCTCGGCCTGGGCACCGCTCATGCGAACCGCCGGAGCCTCATCGGTGAGACCGACGTTGTGCAGTTCGTCGAAGCCCTTTCGGATCTTCGTGAACTGCGAACCGCTCGCGATCGGGACCACGACGTGGTCGGGGTATTCCCAGCCGAGCTGCTCCACCGTCTCGTACGCCAGGGTCTTCGAACCCTCCGCGTAGTAGGGGCGGATGTTGACGTTGACGAACGCCCACTCGTAGGTGCTGGCCAGCTCGGCGCACAGCCGGTTCACGTCGTCGTAGTTCCCCTTCACGGCCACGAGGGTCCCGCCGTACACGGCCGTCGTCACGACCTTGCCGGTTTCGAGATCGGCGGGGATGAACACGAAGCTGCGCAACCCCGCGTGCGCGGCGTGCGCGGCCACGGAGTTCGCGAGGTTGCCCGTGGAGGCACACGACGCGGTCTTGAAACCGAACTCGAGCGCCTTCGACAACGCGACGGCCACGACCCGGTCCTTGAACGATCCTGTCGGGTTGAGCGTGTCGTTCTTGACCCAGACCTCCCCGAGCCCGAGCTCCGCGGCGAGACGGTCGGCGCGCACGAGTGGTGTGAAGCCGGCCCCCAGATCCACCGAGGCTCCGCGGTCGGCGGGGAGAAGATCCGCATATCGCCAGATGCTCGACGGCCCGCGTTCGATGCTCTCCCGCGACACCGACTCGGAGATGGCGTCGTAGTCGTACGACACCTCGAGCGGGCCGAAACACCACTCACACGTGAAGATCGGAGCGATCTCGAAGTCGCGTCCACATTCACGACATCGAAGCCCGGTTACATGTGCCACGTCCGCCTCCTGTGCCGCCGACGGCTCGTGCCGCCGGTCCTCGACGCGCTCGTGAGCGCCTCGAGCGGGAGACCGCTCGTGGCGTGCTCATCGTGCAGGCATTGGCACCGGATGTCCCCGGAGTGTGGACGGATCTCGCCCGTCCGGGTCACTGGTTGCCGCGGCGTCGTCGGGCCTGTCCCTCAGCCGCTCTCGATGAGCGCGTTGCCACCATTCTGGCAGTTCCCGCCGAGGCGAGCAAAGCGCTTGTCGTACAGTGGTGCGCGATGCCCCACCTGTCGAGCTCAGCCGGTGATTTCGCCGCGCCGGAGCTCGCCGCCCGCAAGGCCGATCAGGCCCTCACGGTGTCGGTGTGCCTGCCAGCACGCAACGAGGTCTCCACGGTCGGTCTGATCACCACGGCGATCCGTGAGCGCCTGATGGACGAGACACCGCTCGTCGACGAGATCCTGGTCCTCGACGACCGTTCCACCGACGGCACGGCTGAAGCGGCACAGACCGCAGGTGCCGACGTCGTGGCCGTGCAGGACGTCCTGCCCGAGGCGGGCCCAGGCGACGGCAAAGGAAACGCCCTGTGGAAGTCGCTGTTCGCCGGCAACGGTGACCTCGTGTGCTGGGTCGACTCCGACATCCGGAACTTCGATCCGGCGTTCGTCGTGGGTCTGCTCGGTCCCCTGCTGACGGATACGGCCACGTCCTTCACAAAGGGCTTCTACCACCGTCCGGTCAGTGAGGGCGCGGGCACCGCGCGCGGCGGGCGCGTCACCGAACTGATGGCACGGCCGGTGATCTCACGGTTCTTCCCTGCTCTCACGCGGTTCGTCCAACCCCTCGCCGGCGAGTACGCGGGGCGGCGGCGTCTCCTGGAGACCCTGCCGTTCGTCGAGGGCTGGGGTGTGGAGCTCGGTCTTCTCATCGATGTCGTCGCACGCGTCGGCGTCGGTGCCGTGGCGCAGGTCGACCTCGGCACTCGCGAACACCGCAACCGTCCGCTCTCCGAACTCGGGCCGCAGGCGACGGCGATCCTCACGACGGCGCTACGCCGTGCCGGTGTCGCACAGATCGGGGCCGACAGCTCCGCGCTCGGCCGCTCTGTCCTCGACCGTGCAGTCACCACCGAGCTCGTGCGCTTCGACGACGCCCACAGCATCGAGCGCATCGAGGTCAACGTGGCCGAGCGCCCTCCCATCATCGAGATCCCCGCCTACCGCGCCAAGTTCGGCCGCGAACTCTCCGCCTAGGGCACACCTGCTGTGTCCCCCCGCGTTCTCTACACCGACATCGACGGCACTCTGGTCGGGCCCGGCGGGAACCTGCTCGCCGACTCCGACGGCGAACCCTCTGACGTTGCCGTAGCGGCACTGTTGCGAGCCAAGGCAGCGGGTCTGGAGATCGTCGGCCTCTCGGGACGTGCGCAACTCCGGATGTTCGAGTTGGCGCGTCTCGTGGGAATGCGGTCGTGGATCTGCGAACTCGGGGGTGTGCGCATCTACGAGCGGGGCGACGAGACCGTGCTCGACACCGGCGCCTACGACGGATCGATCCCTCTGCCTGAGGCGCTGGCCGAAGCCCGGACGGCACTCGAGAACCATTTCGACACGCTCGAAGAGCACGACCCGTGGAACGAGGGTCGCGAGGTCTCCGTGATGGTGCGCGGGGACTGCGACGTTTCGGAAGCCGAGCGGCTCCTCGCCGAGGAAGGATTCGGCTGGGCCGGCGTGACCGACAACGGCGTGCTGCCGAGGTCGGTCCCGACCCTTCCCGACGTGGAACGTGTGCGCATCTACCACGTGGCCCCACGCGGGCTCTCCAAACGCAACGGGATCGTGGCCGACCAGCGTCACCGCGGTCTGGATCCGAACGACTGCGCCGTGGTCGGCGATGCCGCGTCCGACCTGGAGTGTGCAGAGGTCGTCGGGCGCTGCTTCATCGTCGCCAACGCTCTGCGCAAGGATCCACAACTCGCCGAGCGTGTCGGCGACGTTCCCAACGTAACCGTCACGGCCCGCGGCCACGGATCGGGCTTCGCCGAGGCCGTCGACACCCTGATCGCCGCTCCCGACGAGTAGTCGGGGTCCTCGCGAGTTCAGCGGCCCGACAGAACCGACGTGCCGAGTTCGACGGCGGCCTCCTCGGCCAGGAGGGCGGCCCGAGCCTGAGCGTCGTCGAGATCCCAAGCCCTGTCCCGGAGCGTGAGCGGCGCGCGGCCGTGGGCCACCGAGACCTCCTCGGCGCTCGACGCGACGCAGTCACCGCAGATCACCGCCCGCGCCGGCACGCCGAGGTCGGCAGACAGAGCCAGCACGCCGCCGACGACCTTCCCTCCGAGGCTCGAAGCGTCGAGGTGTCCCTCCCCGGTCACGACGAGGTCGGCGCCCTCGATCAGGTCTGCGAGGCCCGTCGCATCAGCGACCACGTCGAAGCCGGATTCGAGAACGGCACCGATCGCGGCGAGACCGCCCGCGAGGCCGCCGGCGGCTCCACCGCCGTCGAGCGGGCGGACGTCGACCCCCGTGCGCTCGAGATACTCGTCGGCCAGGCGCTCCAGACGACGGCGGAGCAGGGCGACCTGGGCACGCGTGGCCCCCTTCTGGGGACCGAAGACCTCCGCGGCGTCGACGAAGTGGGTCGTCACGTCACACGCGATCGTGACGGGCACACCCGACAGCGCCCACCCGAGCGCCGTGACCGCTCCCAGACCTCCGTCGGTCGTCGCCGACCCACCGACACCCACCAGGACCCGCGGAGCGCCCCGCCCGATGGCATCGGCGATCAGCTCGCCAGTCCCCCGTGTGGAGGCACGGAGTGCGTCGTTGTCCTCCCCTACGAGCGCCAGCCCGCTCGCCCGGGCCATCTCGATGATGGCCGTCCCGTCGCTCAGCACACCCCAGGCCGCGTCCACCGGATCGCCGAGTGGCCCGGTGACCCGTGTGGTCCGAGTCGCTCCGCCACCCGCCAGAAGGGCGTCGAGGGTTCCCTCGCCGCCATCGGCCATCGGGATTCCGTGAACCGTGTCGAAACCCGCCCGGCGAAGCCCGGCGACCATGGCGTCCGTGGCATCGACGGCTGTGAGCGAGCCACGGAACTTGTCCGGACAGACGACGGCGGTGGGCACCACGGTAGATTGACGCGACCGCGCTCGAGGTGCGAACCAGACTGACGGGTGGCGAAGCGGAATCGGGGGAACCGGCCCCGGACGGGAGAACGATCCACGGTGCTCGAGCGTGTCCCGCTACTCCACAAGGAGCTGGCGAACTACGAGGACGTGGTCGGCGCGGAGGTCATCGACCGGATCAGGGCACTCGCCGCGCCTCTGCGCGGAAAGCGCGTTCTCCACCTGAACGCCACGGCCTACGGCGGCGGTGTCGCCGAGCTTCTCGCCACCCACGTTCCCCTGCTCGTCGATCTGGGTCTCGATGCCGAGTGGCACGTGATGGAGGGAAGCGACGAGTTCTTCGCCGTCACGAAGGGGATGCACAACGCACTCCAGGGCGCCGGCATCCCCTGGACCCACGACATGCAGCGGATCTACCTCGAGCGGGTTCTCGCCAACGCCACGGATCTCGCCGATGGCTGGGACTACGTCGTCATCCACGATCCGCAACCGGCCGGAATCCTGAGCTTCCTGGAAGCATCGCCCATGGCGCGCCAACTCGAACGCGCCAAGTGGATCTGGCGCTGCCACATCGACCTCACCGCTGCGAACCCCGACGTCTGGGGCTTCCTCGCCCCGTTCATCAGCCACTACGACGCCTCCATCTGGACGATGGACGATTTCATTCCCGACGGCTTCGACCGCTCGGGTGCCCTCATCGCACCACCCACCATCGACCCGCTGTCGGTGAAGAACCTCGAGCTCCAGACTCCATTCGTCGACGAGATCTGCCGGCAGTACGGACTCGATCCGCACCGCCCGATCGTCTGCCAGGTCAGTCGCTACGACCCCTGGAAGGACCCGGTGGGAGTGATCCAGGCGTTCCGACTCGTGCGCGACGAGGTTCCCGGCGCCCAGCTCCTGCTCGCCGGCTCGATGGCGACCGACGACCCGGAGGGGTTCCACTACTGGCAGCTCACCGAGGAGGCCGCGGGCGGTGACCCCGACATCTTTCTCCTGTCGAACATCCAGCAGGTCGGGGCCGTACAGATCAACGCGTTCCAGCGTGCGGCCGGCGTGGTGATACAGAAGTCGCTGCGCGAGGGCTTCGGCCTCACCGTGAGCGAGGGCCTCTGGAAGGGGCGACCGGTCGTCGGTGGTCGAGCCGGGGGTATCACGCTCCAGATCGACGACGGCGTCAACGGCTACCTCGTCGACAGCGTCGAGGAGTGTGCAGCCCGCACGATCGAGCTCCTCCAGAATCCCGGGCCGGCCGGCGGTATGGGCGACTCGGGGAGGGAGAAGGTTCGACAGGAGTTCGTCAGCACGCGGGAGCTCGAGGACTACCTCCGGCTGTTCTCGGATCTCGACGCATCCCGATGATCATCGTCTCGCACCGCGGGCCGTTCTCGTTTCGGCGGATCGGCGACAGCTTCGAGGCACGCCGCGGAGCCGGCGGTGTCGTCAGTGCACTCGGACCGCTGCTTCTCGGCGATGACGCCCCCGGCCGCTTGTCCGACGAACCCGTGCGCTGGGTTGCCGCGGCGATCGGCGACGACGACAGAGCGGCGGTCGAAGCCGGTGCGGCCGACGTCGACGAGGTCGACCTGCATCTCCTCGCGCTCGATCCCGCCCAACATCGCGCCCACTACGAGGTCATCTCGAACGCAACGCTCTGGTTCGTGCTCCACGGCATGTACGACCTCGTGCGGCGCCCTCGCTTCGACGATCGATTCTTCGAAGCGTGGGAGGCCTACGTCGCGGTGAACGCCGCCTTCGCCGCGTCCGTGGTCGAGTTCGCCTCTCCCGGAGAGACCGTGCTCGTGCAGGACTACCAGTTGTTCCTCGTCCCGGGGATGCTGCGCGACGCCCGACCCGACCTCGCCATCACCTTCTTCTGCCACACGCCGTTCTGCGGTCCGAACTCGATGCGCGTCCTACCCGATGCCGTCGCCACGGCCATCTGCTCGTCGGTCGCGGCAGTGCCGACCGGGTTCCACACACAGCGCTGGGCCCGCGCCTTCGAGGCCGGCGTGCACGAGATCCTGGGTGAGGACACGACCGCGACGACGTTCGTGGCACCGCTCGGACCCGACCGCTCGGCACTCGCCGACGTGCTCGACTCCGATCGAGCGGTCGAGGCCGACGGTGCGCTCGACGCCCTGGTGAAGGACCGGGCGGTCATCGTGCGCAGCGACAGGATCGAGCCGTCCAAGAACATCGTGCGCGGATTCCTCGCCTACGACCTTCTGCTCGAGAAGTTCCCGCGGTGGCGGGGCTCCGTCGTGTTCGTGGCGATGCTCTACGGGTCACGTGAAGGCCTACCCGAGTACCTCGCCTACCGATCAGAGGTCGAACAGGCCGTCGAGAACGTCAACCGGCGGTGGCGGACCGACTCCTGGGATCCCGTACTCCTGTTCACCGACGACGACTTCCCCCGCAGCCTCGCGGGGCTCGCCCGTGCCGACGTGCTGTTCATCAATCCGATCCGTGACGGCCTCAACCTCGTCGCCAAGGAGGGCCCCGTCATCAACCGTCACGACGCGGTTCTCTGCCTGTCGCCCGAAGCAGGCGCCTGGGCGGAGTTGGGAGGTGCCGCCGTGGCGGTCCACCCCTACGACCTCGTGCAGGCAGCATCCGCCCTCGACGAGGCCCTCGCCATGGATCCCGCGGAACGTCGGCACCGCGCCGACGACCTGCGCCGGCTCGCCACGGCGCGCACGCCCGCGGACTGGCTCACGGATCAGCTCGACGCCGCTCGCTGAGGGCGTCGGCGAGACCGTGGAGGGCGGCAGCCAAACCCGCGGGTCCGTCAACGAGTACGTCGACCCGTTCCGCCAGGTCATCGGGCATCTCCGACGACCGCACGCCGATACGGCATACGTCCACCAGAGCTCCGGATTCGCGGAGGAAGTCGAGCCGATCGAAGGCCGGGAGATCACCCACGTCGTCGCCCGCGAAGCACGCGCGGTCGCACCCCTCGAGAAGAGCCTCCACCGCGTCGCCCTTGTCCACGTCGACGGGAGGACGGAGCTCCACCGACATGCGCCCCTGTTGAGGGATGGCGAGGCCGAACGTCGCCGATAGTTCGGTCGCGCACTCCTCCACCTCCGCCTGTCGCGCCGGATCGCGCCGCCAGTGCAAGGTCACCGTGAGGTCCTTGTGCTCCACCAGCAGGCCCGGGAGACGCTCGCGGGCAGTCTCCACCGCCCCGGCGACGGCGGGCCGGTAGGCCTCCGCGCGGGGATCCACGTGATCGACGCCCCCGACGCGTCGGACCAGGCCGTAGAGGCCGGCCAGTTCCACATCGGGGAGGTCGATCTGATCGGCGAGGAAGGCCACGGGACGGCCGCTGACGACCCCGACCCGGTGGATCCGGCCCACCAGGCGGGCAAGTGCTTCGCGCGCCTCGGGCAGTATCGCCGCGTCAGCCGGTTCGGGAACGATGGGTGCCAGCGACCCGTCGAAGTCGACGAGGACGGCCGCGTGTGCCGGGTCGGCTGCCAGGTCGGCGAGCGCTGCCCGCCCCACGCCGGCTCAGCCGGCGGCAGCAGGTGCCGCGGTGGTCTCGGTGGTGTCCGTCGCCGGCGGGCCGAGGATCACGATGCAGTCGGCTTCCTCGGCAGCAGCGGGAAGCGGATCGAGAGCGTTGTCGACGACCGCACCACCGCCCACAGCCGCGGCAAGTGGCTCGGCGTCTCCGGCGAACGCAGCGGTGCAGTACACGACCGTGTTGTCACGCGGGGTCGTGTCGGAGGCCGACAGGATCTGGTATCCGAGCGGACGCAGTTCGTCGCTCTTCGTGGCGGCCGCGCCGAGGGGTGCCGAGGCGTTGTAGACACGGACGCGAATTGCACTGGGAGCGTTGGTGGGAGGCGGCGCCTCGCCGGTCGTCGTGGTGACGTCGCCGTCGAGCGTCGTGGTCGTCTCCGAGGGTTGTGCATCGCCGACGGGGCCACTCGAGCCGTCGTCGACGACGTTGAGCAGAACGATGCCGAGGATCACCGCCAAGCCCACGAGGATCCCTCCGCGCACCGCGGCGTTCGAGCCGGCGGCCGATCGGCGCGTCGGGCCTCGACGCCCGGGATCTTCTGGTTCGGTCATGGGGTCCCCCGATCGGCGAGGCCCCTGGGCCTACGAAAACGGCACAGGGTATCCATACGCGTCCATCGTGGTCGCAGGTTGATGTTCGACAGCATACGCGGTGTGTCCCGACCATCACGGAGCACCTTGGCTTCGTCCGCTTCGCCGCTCCGTCCGTCCGGCCGCTCGTGCCGCCTTCGCCGGCCAGAGCCGGGTGTCGGGCTCGAACCGACGACCTCTTCTTTACAAGAGAAGTGCTCTACCCACTGAGCTAACCCGGCATGTGCTCCGAAGGCCACGAGGCTAGCCGTGTCGTCGAGCGCGGGCGACGGCGTAGGCCGCCACGGCCGCCGCGGCGCTGACGTTGAGCGACTCCAGCGCACCGTGCATGGGAATCCGGGCCAGCACGTCGCTGCGTTCGCGGGCCAGGCGTGACATCCCTGCACCTTCGGCTCCGAGCACGAGCGCCACGGGCTGGTCGAGGAGCGCGACGTCGGCGACGTCGGCGGTCCCGCGCTCGTCGAGCCCGACGACCCAGCATCCCTCCTGATGAATCCGCTCCAGCGCTCCCGGGATGCCACCCACGCGCACGATCGGCACGTGTTCGACGGCGCCCGAGGCCGCCTTGACCGCAGCCGGGGTGAGTCGAGCGCCGCGGTGCCGTCCGACGACGACACCCGTCGCACCCGCCGCATCCGCCGTCCGGAGTACGGCGCCGAAGTTGCGCGGATCGGTCACGCCGTCGAGCACGAGGAGGAATGCGTCGTCGGCAGCGGCCAATGGGCCGAGGCGTGCCTCGGCCACCGGTTCGGCGCGGGCGACGACGCCCTGCGGGTTGTCGGTGTGTGACATTCGTGCCAGCTCGTCGGAGTCGACACAACGGACAGCGACGTCGGCGGCACGAGCGGCAGCAGTGATCTCGCTGAACGCCTTGTCGTCGTCGTTCGCTACGAGGGTGACCGAGTGGACGGGGCGTCGCCGTGCCCTGAGGAGCTCGAGCACCGCCCGCCGACCCTCCACGCGGTCGCCGCCGAGGCCGCCTACCGGTGCCACACCGTGCCGTGCGCCGTGTCCTCGAGCGTCACGCCGAGAGACGTCAGTTCGTCGCGGATCCGGTCGGCCTCGGCGAAGTCCTTGGCGCTCCGGGCCTCGTCGCGGGCAGCGACCATGGCCGCGATCCGTTCGTCGCCGGGTGATTCCGCCCCGTCGGCGGCCTCGCCGGCCGCCGAAAGACCGAGAACATCCAGCAGATGGGTGACGGTGACGAGTGCGCGGCGGGCGGTGTCGTCGTCTTCGGCGTCGATGGCCTGATTCGCCCGTCGGACGGCGTCGAACACGACACCGATGGCGCCGGGCGTGTTGAGATCGTCGTCCATGGCCGCCCGGAAGCTCGAGACGATCTCGGGATCGGGCTCCACCTCGCTCTGATCGATCCCCGCCACACGGGCGCGCCGGAACAGGGCGTCGAGACGTGCCAATCCCGCAGCGGCGGCGTCCATCTCCGCCCGTCCCATCTCCATGGGCTTGCGGTAGTGGGTCTGGAGAACGAGGAGGCGAAGTGTCCGCGGGTCGTAGCTGTCGAGGACCTCACCGAGCGTCGTGAAGTTCCCGAGGGACTTCGACATCTTCTCGCCCTCCACGACCACCATCCCGGAGTGCATCCAGTGCCGGGCGAAGCGTCGACCCGCGGCTTCGGCCTGCGCGCGCTCGTTCTCGTGGTGCGGGAAGACCAGGTCGTCCCCACCGCCGTGGAGATCGAACCCGTCGCTCAGAAGACCCAGCGACATGGCCGAGCACTCGATGTGCCAACCCGGGCGGCCCTCGCCCCACGGTGAGGGCCACGCGGGCTCACCCGGCTTGGCCGACTTCCAGAGGGCGAAGTCGAGGGGCGACCGCTTCTGTGCGTCGATGTCGACACGCGCGCCGGCCCCTTCGAGAAGATCAGCGGTCGTGCGGTGCGAGAGCGCGCCATAGTCGTCGTAGGCCTCGACGGCGAAGTACACACCGACACCCTCGATCAGGTAGGCGGCACCGGCCTGGACCAGCTCCTCGATGAAGTCGACGATCTCGGGAACAACCGCCGAAGCATGCGGCACCTCGTCGGGCCGGTCCACATTCAACGAACCGAGTTGTTCCCAGTAGATGGCCTCATAGCGCCGAGCGAGGTCGGGCTCGGTCGCGCCCGTCTCCGCGGCACGCTGAATGATCTTGTCCTCTACGTCGGTGACATTGCTCACGAAGGTGACGTCGGTCCCCGTCCACACCAGAAATCGTCGCAATGTGTCGAACACAAGTGCGGTACGGGCGTGGCCGAGATGCGGCTCGTCGTACACCGTCGGTCCGCACACGTAGATCGACGCGCGACCCGGGTCAGCGTTGCTCGAGGTCCGTGACCATCCGCCGCTTCGTGTCGTAGAGCCGCATGGATCGAGGCTACGACTCGAGCAGCGTCACGGCCCATGCGGCGACGCCTTCCGCTCGGCCGATCGCGCCCAGACCTTCGGCCCGCTTGGGTGCCACGCGTACCGGCACAACCGCGCCCGGCGGAGCAGCCGACGACAGGGCCCGTGCAAGTCCTGCACGCATCTCCGCAAGGTGCGGCGCGAGGCGTGGTTGTTCAGCCGCGATGGACACGTCGACGTTGACGACCGACCACCCGCGATCCGCGACGTGAGAGGCCACCTGCCCGAGCAACTCGATCGACGATGCTCCCGCGTACCGGTCGTCGGTCGCGGGGAACATCGTCCCGAGATCGTCGAGCGCAGCGGCACCGAGGAGCGCGCCGGCCACGGCATGCGCGACGACATCCGCGTCGGAGTGACCGGCCAGGCCCGGACCCGCGAGGGTCACACCCCCCAGGACGAGAGGTCCGTCGCCGCCGAAGGGATGGACGTCGAAGCCGAGACCGACCCGGTGACTCACCGAAGCCTCAGGAGCGCGCCGGCCACGGCCAGATCGGACTCGGTCGTCAGTTTCATGTTCACCGGATCGCCCTGCACGACCATGATCGTGCCACCTGCCGCCTCCACCAGCGCGGCGTCATCTGTCGCGCCGGGTTCTGGGGCATGGGCAGCACGGAGAACCGGAGCACGGAACGCCTGCGGCGTCTGGGACGCCACGAGATCGGCCCGGTCGAGGGTCTCGGTCACGACACCGCCGGCAACCCGCTTCACGGTGTCGGACAGCACCACGCCGGGCACCGCTCCGTCGGCCCCGGCCACGACGGCAGCCACGACGCGGTCGAACAGCCGAGGTGGGGCGAGCGCGCGGGCTGCGTCGTGAACCACGAGGATGCCGGCGTCGGCAGGGCAGGCCTCGAGCCCCGCGCGCACGGACTCGGAGCGAGTGGCTCCCCCGACCACGGTGGCTGCGACCTCGGGCCCGTCCCAGGAGACCTCATCAGGAAGAGCGACCACGATTCCATCGGCGGCCGCCACCGCATCCACGGCCCGGTCGACGACACGACGACCCGCCAATTCCAGAAACTGCTTGGGAGCCCCGAAGCGCTCGCCCCGCCCGGCTGCGACGACGATCGCCCACACCTTCATGGCCGCCAGTATTGCGTGTTCCGGTTCCCTGCCTCGCCTCTGAGGAGTTAGCCGGGTCCGTGGGCGACGGCGGGCTCGGCGTCGGTCGTCGACCCCGCCTCGGCAGGTCGGGCGAAGATGATGTGTCCCACACTCGTCGGAACGACGGACGTGGCGATGAGGATCACCTCACCGGCACCGACCAGATCGGCACCGTCGTTCACGACGACCATCGTGCCGTCATCGAGGTAGCCGACACCCTGACCCGCTTCCCGGCCAGGCCGCGTGAGCTCGACCTGGAGGCGGTCCCCGGGCATGGCCCGAGGCGCCAGATCGGCGGCGAGGCGACGGAGATTGCAGGTCGGGACGCCCTGTACCTCGGCGCTTCGCGCCAGAGGGGCGTCGTTGGTCAGGAGCCGGAGCTGGAGCCGCTTCGCGAGAGCCACCAGCTTGGCATCGACCTCCTCGAGCTCGGGCACCTCGTCGTCGAGCACGTAGACACGCACCGTTCCTTCGCTGCGCAACACGTCGAGACCTTCCATTCCGCGACGGGCGCGGCGGGACTTCTGCGGATCGGTCGAGTCGGCGAAGCCCTGAATCTCATCGAGTACGAAGCGAGGTACGAGCAGATCGTCGGCGAAGAGGCCTGTGCGAACCAGCGGAAGGAGCTGGCCGTCCATGACGGCCGAGGTGTCGACGACGAACCCGTCGCTGCTCGCGTAGGGCGTTGCCCGCACAAGAGGGCGCGCCGAGAGTCCAAGCAACTGGAAGAGCTCCTCGCTCTTGTGCGCGGCGATTCGAAAGCACCCGTAGCCGCACACCCAGACGGCGAGCCCCGCTATCGGAATGGACACGCGCGGCGGGAGGAGCACAAGAGCCGGTGCGGCGGCGATGAATCCGGCGAGTGCGCCCATGACTCCCCCGGCGGCTCCGGCGAGCAACCCCGCGGCCGGGAGGCGCTCGACGCGTCGCTCGACAACACCGACCCCCTTCTCGAGGAGCCTGCCGAGAACCCCACCCGTGACGTATCCCGCGAGGCACCCGAGCATCCCGCCGAGACCCGCGGCGGTCAGCGAGGAGCCGGCAGGGCCGAGATCACGGCCGATCCAGAAGCCAGCGGCCGTGGCGAGCACGACGATGAGCAGGCGCACGATCTCGACGAACACGGTCACGGCAGGGGCCTCCCTCTCCGCTCCGTGCATCGGCATTTCAGCTTCAGTTCTTGAAGCTTCCCGTCACCTGGACTCAGGTATCAGGCGAGGGCCTCGTCGAGCTTCTCCTCGGCGGCCTCTTCGTCGACGTTGATGGCGAAGGTCAGCTCACTGATGAGGATCTGGCGAGCCTTGGCGAGCATGCGCTTCTCCCCCGCCGAGAGACCCTTGTCGCGCTCGCGGATCGACAGGTTCCGCACGACCTCGGCCACCTGGTAGATGTCGCCGCTCTTCAGCTTCTCGACGTGGTTCTTGAATCGACGCGACCAGTTGGTCGGCATCCGCGCTTCCTTCTTGCGGAGGACGGCGAACACCTCTTCGACCTCTTCGTCGTTGATGACGTCGCGCAGGCCGATCTCCTCGGCGTTGTCGGCAGGAACCATCAATGTGAGATCGCCGTACGCGAGCCTCAGGACCAGGTAGTCCTTGCGCTCGCCGAACACGTTCTTGCGCTCGCGCTTCTCGATGACGGCCGCGCCGTGGTGGGGATAAACGACCTTGTCGCCGACATCGAAGGGCATGAACGATCCTCGGTTCTTCGCGAACTCGTGAGCATCCGACAGACGGGTCGCCGGGCTGCGGTTCGCGGGGATACACAGTGTCCCACACGATCATGCCGTGCCCGGCATTCCGTGGCGTTCTCGATGACTGAAGACATGACCTCACGTAGGCTGCGTCACGACGGCGACCGAAGGCGACCATGGGTCCCGACCCCGAAACCGAGTTGGCGACGAACGACCTCCTGGGGGCACTGCCCGAGGAAACGCGCACCAGGCTCCGGGAACGCGGCCAGGAGCGCCACTTCGAACGGGGCGACCTGGCCTTCTCACAGGGCGAAGTGGGCGATGAACTCTTCTTCATCCGCTCCGGGCTGATCGCCATCGCGGCACGCGCCCCCGACGGTCGCGAATCGGTCGTGGCAGTGCTCGACGACGGCTCCGTCTTCGGAGAGCTGGCGTTGTTCGACGGCGCGGCGCGTTCAGCCGACGCGCGGGCGCTCACGGATACCCACGTGCTGGCAATTCCGTACGCGGAGGTGGAGGGCGTCCTCGACGGCGACGCCACGCTGCTGCGGCTCGTCCTGCGGATCATGGCGCAGCGCCTTCGCCGCACCGACCGGGCCCTCGCCGACAGTGTCTTTCTCGACGTCACGGCACGTACGGCCAAGCGCCTTCTCGACCTGGCGCGTGACCGCGACGAGTTCGAGCTCCCTCTGACCCAGGAGGAGCTCGCCGGTCTGGTCGGCGCGTCGCGGGAGCGGGTCAACAAGGCGATCGCGACGTTCGTACGCCTCGAGTGGCTGGCCATCGACGGCCGGAACAGCTACCGGCTTCTCGACCGGCAGGCCATGGAAGATCGCGCCAGCCTCTGAGGGCACAGGCGCCCGTCGGGCCGTTCGTCGAAGACGCTGCGGGTGTTGTCAGCCCACCCCGACGACGATCTCGACCTCACCGTCGGGGTGCAACGTGCACAGACCCGTGAAGGTGCCCGTGCTGTCGAAGCGCTGCCGCAACGTCTGACCGGCATCGACCGTGTAGGGACCGACGGTGTGGAGCACGTCATCTCGGTTCTCGATCACCAACGTGTCCCCCTTCGTGGCTTCGAAACGCCGGGGAAAGAACGACAGGTCGGGGTCGTCGCGGAGTTGTTCCTCGGCACCCGCAGGTACGACGAACGTGTGTGTCGTGGGCTCCGCACCGTCGGCGAGAAGCCACCATGCGCCGATCGCCATCAGGACAACGACCACCGACACGACACTGACGATCTCGAGCGAGACCCGACGCCTGCGGGCAGGCTCCGACTCCGTGGCCTCCTCCATCCGCGCCGCCTCCTCAGGCCTCACGCACCTCGACGTCCACAGTCCGCGTCCCGGCGTTCTCGAAGTCGAGTGTGAGCTCGAGGCTGTCACCGGCGGTCAGCGGTGCGGCCAGGCCCATCAGCATGATGTGATAGCCACCCGGCTCGAGCATCGTGGTCCCGGCCGGAACCGGGATGACGTCGACAGCCCGCATGCTCATGACACCGTCGCCCGCATGCCCGTTGTCCATGCCCCCGTTGCCTTCCATGCCCTCGTCACCCGCATCGGTGACGGTCTCGTGGAGCTCAGCGGAAGCCGCGACGTCGGCCGAGACCGAGACACCGGTCAGCTCGTCCGCTTCGGTGGTCGCGATCGTCACGTACACAGCGGTCCTCTCAGCACCCTCGGGCGTGGTGCGCGTCCACACATCGTCGACCGTCAACGTGTCGGATGAACTCTCCGATGTCGTGTCCGACCCGGTGGAGGTACTGCCGGCGTCCGTGCTGTCGTCATCGCTCGCACACGCGGAGAACGCGAGCACAGCTGCTGTGAGGAGAACGGCGATTCGGTACATGGTCAATCGGCTCCTTGTCCGTTGGTTTCAGATCTGGCTGGACACTCGGCGCTGTGACGGCCTGTTCGGACCGGCCTGTTCGGTATCGGCCCCACCGTCGATGCGTGCCAGCAGGGTCAGGATGTCGTCGGCGATCGGGCCCGACTCGGTGCCGAACGTCCACTCGACGACAATCCGGCCCTGGTCGTCGACGGCGAAGACCTGTGCAGAATGGCCGATCTCGTACTCGTCGGGCCCGTCGCCGTACGGCTCCTTGACGGCCGTCACGCCGAACGAGTCGGCCACACGATCGAGAAGCACCTGGTCGTCGGTCCGGAAGGCATGCCTCAGCGGTGCGTCGGCGAGGAAGTGCTCGACGTGGTTGGCGAAGATCTCGGAGGAGTCGCGTTCGGGGTCGACCGAAACCATCGCCACCGCGACGCGGTCGCGATCGTCTTCGGGGAGCCGCTCCAGAGCCCGCTCGAGGGTCAGAAGCGTGGTCGGGCAGATGTCCGGACAGTGCGTGTAGCCGAAGTAGACGAGGAGCAGCCCACCCTCCGGTGGACGCAGCGATGTCGGCTCGTCATCGGCCAGAGCGTCGGGTAACTCAGACTCGTCGACTACCGGTAGCGGCTCCTTCGTGGCGCCGGAGAGCTCTCGGTCGGCGCGTTGATCGTCGCTTCCGCACGCGGCCACGATGAGGAGCGCGACAGCGGTTGCGACCCACGTGCGGCCCATGGCTTGAAGTCTCGCCCGTTCGCACGGACAAATCGCATCGGACCCTCGCCCGAGAGCGCGGCGTCGGTGCTCGCGGGACGCCTCAGCTGGTGACCCACGCGCTCGCGTCGGCCTCTTCGCTGACGTGGAAGGTGCGGACCTTGGCCGGGAGTAGCCAACCCACGGAATCGATCGTGTGTCGGATCCAGTCCTTGTCGGACACGACGGCGATGCGCTCCCAGCGATTGAAGTGTTTCATCCCGACCTTGCCATCGGCCCACATGGCGCCGCCCGAGAAGCCGGTGAAGTCCTCGCCGAGCACGTAGAGGAGACGGATCTTGTCGTGGCTCTCGAGCGCCCGCTCGATCTCCGGATCGAGCGTCGTCTCGTAGTCCTGCGCCGTGACCTCACCCTTGGCAATGAATCCCAGCACGTTGTCCGGCAGCGCCGGAATCATCTCGATCATCGTTCGGCTCCTTTGTCGTGTCACTCCCGAGCCTAGTGATCGAAGACGACGGACCGTGCCGCGGCGTCCCGCTTCGGGCACGGACCTAGTGGGTGAGGATGACGAACGAGCGTACGAGGACCTCGATGAACATGGAGACCTCGAAGATCACCAGGGCTGCTGCGACCGCGGACAGCATCACCTTGAAGAACCAAAACCCCCGCAAGAGCAGTCGAATACCTGGATCCGGGTGTCGGGGCGGCGGCCTGACCCACGAGAGCCAGCGCGCGACGGCACTCACTTGTTGGGAAAGGGACCGTAGATCCGCAAGTGGATCAAGCCCAGGACGATCAAGAGCATGTAGCCGCCCGCCAGGAACAAGAGGCACCCACCGATCCCGGCGAGCACTGACCGCGGTTTCAAGAACCGCTTCGCACCGGGGCCGAGCAACACGTTGCTCGTCCAGTTCTCGCCGTTCCACCAACGCTCTCGGTTGGCACGCTTCGGATCCGCGTACCAGCCGGGCGGTCGAGGATCTTCGTCGCGCCGCGCATCGCCACTGTTCACGTCGTCGGGCGTGCTCATTTGTTGTTCGCCCAGGAGTTCATCGCCATCATCATGAAGATCACGAAGAGAGCGAAGGCGCCGAGGAGACCGAGGAGGCATCCGCCCACCCAGCCGATCGCCACCCGGGACTTCGACATCCGGATGTCGGTCGGGTGCCCGGCGTGCGAGTGGGAGTGCACATCGTCCGTCCAGCATTCGCCGTTCCACCAGCGCTCCTGGTCACCACCCTTCGGGTCGGGGTACCAGCCTTGCGGCGCGGGATCCCAGCCCGTCGGGGCCGGGTAGCCCTCGGGTTTCGCGTCCGTGGGATCCCCGGGGTCTGATGACGCGTCTTGCGGATTCACGTCGTCGGGACTCATGTCGCCCTCCCCCTCCGAGCGCGAGGTCCGGCCGGAACACACCACGGGTCGAGGCGGCGGGCGCCTCTCGCGCATCTGCCTCAGCCCCGTCGACGCCAGGAGCTGGCAGTGACACGCGCTCCGCGTCGGTCAGGGGATCGGTGACCGGCGAGAGCACCGCGCGGCATTCGCGGGCCATGCCGAGTGACGCCAGCGCCGTGACGGCGATCATCGCCGCCTGCGCCCACGGAGCCCACTGCGCTGTCTCGACGACCATCTGGATCACGAAGGTGTAGACCAGGGCACGCCCGATGACGGCGATCGCCGCGATGTTGGCGACATCGCGGTTGGGAGCAGCGCCGCCGTGAGATGGATCGCGGTCGCGGGCGATGTCGCGCAACATCACCAACACGACAGCGACGTATGCGAGCGTCACCACCGTCAGCACAGGCGGCGTAGCGAGCGCCAGGAGACCGACAAGACCTCCGGCCGTCCAGAAGACCGCCCCGAACGCGCAGGTCCGCGCTCGGCCGTAGCGCACGAGCATCGTTCGCTTGCTGTACATGCGATCGCCGTGCTCGTCGCGGAAGTCCTTCAGCACCAACCGCCCCATGAATCCGAGGTAGAGGCCCACGAGCAGGAGAACACCGCGCCGGTTCAGCGTCACGTCGACGCTGAACGCACCGAGGAGGTACGGCACCGCCACGTATCCGAGCGGCAGGAGTACCGAGGTCACGACGCCCCCGCCCGCTCAGCCGGATCGGAGGTAGCGAGTAGGCGGCGGCGAGGAGGAGTCCACCGCACACGACCAGTGCGGGCACCGTACCCAGAGTCAGAGCGGCGCCCAGTGCCACGACCGCCGCGATCGAGCCGGTCACCAGCACCTGGGTACGACTCGACCGGCCGTTGGCGATGACCCGCTGTTCGTCGTCGGCGAGATTGACGCGGTCGACGTCCTCGTCGGCCACGTCGTTGAGGGCGACGGCCCAGAGCATCCATCCCGCGACGGCGACGAGCACCGCGCACTGCGCAGCGATGCTCGGGAAGGGCCCCGCCTGCGCCATTCCCGCCACGGCGCACAACATCAGCAGAATCGCGAAGGCTGGTCGCACCAGCGCGAAAGCGGTGGCAAACGGACCCGAACGCAACGGGGATGTCGTCGACGATCGCATCTTCAGGACATCGACCATGGTCGTTCCCTTCTACGGGTTGTTCGGAGTGGGGAATTCGGCGTGTTCGAGAGGCGTCGCGTGTAGTCCTCGCGCACGGCGCGCTCCACGTCGTCGGCGACGGTGTCGAGGGCCCGGTCGCTGCTGAACCGGCGGTGTGCGATCTTCCGGCCGGCGAGCTTTTCCGCGTCGTTGTCGGCGAGACGTGCCCGGAGCTCCCGGGACCCGTAGTGGCGCTCGCCGAGGCGCTCCTCGAGAACCCCGGCGGACGCCTCGATCTGGTAGATGACCGGATCGGGGAAATGCTCCCGCAGACGGGGGATGAGCGGAGCCCGCAGCATCACGGCGTCGACCACACCGGCGTCGACTCCATCGGTGTCGGCCGTGTCGATGCCCGGAAGCCCGTACCAGTGGGGCAGGCCGAACATCTGCACGGCGTCGAGGAAGAATCCCTCCCGGTGAAGCGCCAGGAACTGCTTCTCGGACACGAAACGGTGCTCGGGTGACCCCGCCGTCTCGTCGTCACGACGGGGGCGGGTCGTCCATGTCGGGTGCACACGAATGATGCCGCGCTCGACGAGAGAGCGTACGACGCTCGATTTGCCGCTCCCGGAGGGTCCGATGAACACGAGTAGCGGTGTCGTCACGGACTCACCATGAGCCACGAAGCCCGCGATCACAAGGCTTGCGGGCACCTTTGGGGGATATCCGCGCTGCTCGTGGGGGAAAGCCCTCACCTCGCGGCGGCCATCGACATCGGTGGGAACCCGTGTCAACCGCCGAGGCGTTTCGGACGTCTCATACAGCGTGAGCAATTTCACCCCAATGCCCGGAACACGCAGAATGATACGCCGTCAGGGCCTCGTGCTCGTGGCCCTGCTGGTCGTGGCCGGAGCGTTCCTGATGGGCACGTCCACCGGTTCGCCGGACACGGGACGGCTCGTCACGAGTGAGCCCGCCGCCCCGCCGGCAGGATCCGGGAGCCTGACGCTGTCACCCGGTCCCGGAACCGAGCCGGAGCCGCTGCGCGTCCTCCTGATCGGCGACTCGATCATGGAGAACACCGGCGACCACCTCCTCTCGGAGCTTCGCAGGGTCCTCGGCGACAACGTGATCGTGCGTGTCGAGGGACACCCGGGAAGTGGGCTTCTGACGACCGAGAAGTTCGACTGGCAGCGTCGCTTCGACGAGATGCTCGCCGAGTTCGACCCCGACATCGTGGTGGCGCTCTTCGTGGGCAACTACCCGACGGAGTGGCCCTACGTCATCGGACTCGACGGCCAGCCGATCCTGCCCGACAGCCCCGAGTTCCACGAGGCGTGGCGGAACGCCGCCGTACAGATCACAGACAGGGCCGTCACGAACGGCGCCTCGATGTGGTGGATCACGCCGCCACCGATGCGTGATCCCGGAACCTGGGGACAGCGCGCCGTGGACCTCGCGGAGCTCTACCGGTCGTTGGTGACGTCCATTCCGGACGCGGAGGTGATCGAGTCGGCGTCAGCCGTGGGCGGGATCGACGGTGGCTACGTGGAGGAACTCCCCGACCCCGAGACGGGAGTCCTCCGCACCGTGCGCAGCGCCGACGGCCTCCATCTCACGTCGTTCGGCGGTCGGCTCCTCGCCGCCGCCATCACGTACAACCTCGTGCACCGCCTCTGAGCCGACCCGCACCGACCGACTCCTCCCTCGACGGTTTGTCCGTCAACGCGGGCCGAGCCAAACCAACGCACGGGCCCACACGTCAGCGGCGTCATCGGGGCGGTGGACGTCACGATCGGGGTCGTGGACGAAGCCGTGGTCCGCTCCCTCGTAGATCCGGACCTCGTGACCCGATTCCGGATCGAGGACCTCGCGCAGCGTGGCCACGTCGTCGGGCGGTGTGTACGGGTCGATCGATCCGATGACGGCCAGGGTCGGGCAGGCGTCGGCGAGCAGGTCGAGAGGCTCGGCGTGCCCGGGGCCCCGCCAGTCGTCGGGCGTACGGATCATCCCGTAGCACGACACCGCCCGTTCGAAGCGTCCCGACGCCGCGGCCTTGAACGTGTAGTGCCCGCCCATGCAGAAACCGATCACGCCGCTCGGCAGCGGACCGTGGGCCGTGGCGAGGAAGTCGGCCGCACGCACGAGATCGCCCACCTGATCCGCGTCGTCGAGACCCGGCACCCACGTCATGCGGGTCGGTACGTCGGCTCCCTCGCGCTCACCCTCGGGAACCCTCGCGAACGGTTCGGGCGCACACACCGCCGCGCCGTGGGTGGCGAGCCGGCGGCAGATCTCGTCGAACAGGGGGCGCACGCCCCCGATGTCGGGATGGACCACGACGCCGAACTGTGGCGCGTCATCGACCGGCGCCGCGTGGATGGCACCGACCGTGACCCCCGGGGCTGAGAGGCCGACACGTTCCACCGAGGCGGTCGAGGCGCCCTCGGCGCAGAAACCCACTAGGCGTACCGCTCCAGAATCGATGACTCGGCGAGCCGCGAGAGGCCCTCTTTGATCGCTCGTGCCCGCGTCTCTCCGACCGCCTCCACCTCGACGAGGTCGGACACACTGGCCCGCATGAGCATCTGGAGGTTCGAGAACCGGCTTACGACGCGGTCGACGACGCCGTCGGGCAGCCGGGGGATCTTGTTCAGCAACCTGTAGCCATGGGGCTGGAGTGTGCTGTCGAGATCGACGTCGGCCGGAAGGTGCAGGACCTCGGCCACGCCGGGACTGTCGAGCAGGGCTTCGGTGTCGAGGTGGGCGAGGACCTCGGTGACGCTGTCGAGCTCCCAGTCGTCGGACGCTACGAAGTAGTCCTTGGCGACGAGTCGCAGCTCGTGCTCCACGCCGTGGAACAGCTCTTCGAGCTGGAGTTGTACGAGCCGTCCGTCGGCACCGAGCTCGATGATGTAACCCTCGATCTCCTCGGCGATGCGTCGCACCATCTCGGCGCGTTGGAGGACCGCGACGACGTCGCGGACGGTCACGAGATCTTCGACCTCGAGTGCCGACAACGACTGGTTCACGGCGTCGAGACGTCGCTTGTAGCGTTCGAGGATCTGGAGCGCCTGCTCGGCGCGAGCCAGGACCCGGGGAATGGGTACGAGCGTGCGCTTGTCGGCACCACGGTGGATCGCCACGACCGACATGTCCTCGGACACCGTCAACACGGGAACGTCGATCTGGCGCCCGACGCGCTCCGCCGTGCGGTGACGGGTTCCGGTTTCGCTCGTGGGGACGTCGGGGTCGGGAACGAGGTGTACGTTCGCCCGGGCGACCCTCGACGAATCGGAAGCGAGGATGATGGCCCCGTCCATCTTGGCGAGCTCACTCAGGCGCTGCGGTGTGAACTCGGCGTCGAGAAGGAACCCTCCCGAACAGATCCCGAGAACATCGGGTCCGTCGCCGACGACGATCAGGGCACCCATCCGAGCCTGAAGGATCCGGTCGATACCTTCACGCAGGGGCGTGCCGGGCGCCACGAGTCGTAGCGCCGCGAGCATGCCCTCGGAGCTGACCTGCTCCACCGCTGTCGCCTCCCGTGTCCATGTCCCCGACGGTCGTCAGGACCCTACCAAGGCCCACCGCCACCCGAGTCGAGGACCCGAGGCGGGGACCCGAGTCGAGGCGATGGGAAGAGGCAAGGGATATCGCCCTCATGCCGCAGCCGTGTCGGTCGTCTCCAACACGTGCAGGATCTCGGCGATCCCACCCACTCCGACGATCTCCAGACCGTGCGCCTCGAACGCGAGAGTGAGGTCGGACGGAACCGGCGCGGGAACGAGAGCGGAACAGAACCCGTGGTGAGCGGCCTCGCGCAAGCGCTGTTCGAGGCGGGGAACCGGCCTGAGCTCGCCGGCCAGCCCCACCTCGCCGACCACGACCGTGTATGGCTCGATGGGGACCTCGAGCGCCGCACTGGCCAGCGCCAGGACGAGGGCCAGATCGAAACCCGACTCGGTGACGCTGACGCCGCCCGTCACGGCGGCGAACACATCGCAGCCGGCGAACCTCACACCTGCGTGCTGTTCCAGAACGGCGCACACGAGCGCGAGACGCGCGGTGTCGACCCCGGAGCCCGACCGTCGGGCGATCGGAGCGGCGGCCGGCACGACGAGCGCCTGTGCCTCGACGAGCAACGGACGCGCGCCGTCGAGGACCGCGGCGGCCACCGAGCCCGGTACTCCGACAGGTCGCCCCTCGAGCAGGCGCGTGGAGGGATCGGGAAGCGCCACGAGGCCACCGCGACGCATCTCGAAACATCCGACCTCGTCGGTACCGCCGAAGCGGTGCTTGTGGGCGCGCAACATTCGGAGTGCGTGACGGCGGTCGCCCTCGAAACTCAACACCGTGTCGACCACGTGTTCGAGCGCGCGCGGCCCGGCGACGTCACCTTCCTTGGTGACGTGGCCCACGAGGACGACACTGCGACCCGTACGCTTCGCGAACTCGACCAGGGCCTGCGCGGACGCGAGCACCTGGCCCGGCGTTCCGGGCGATCCCGAACATCCGCCGCTCTGCAGGGTCTGGACGGAATCGACGACGACCAACCCGGCATCAACGGCCTCGGCATGTGCGCACACCGCGTCGACGTCGGTGTCGGCGAGAAGAAGCACGTTGTCGCGGCGGATCTCCAGACGTTCGGCGCGTCCGCGTACCTGGCCGGGTGACTCCTCCCCGCACACCAGCAGCGCCGGATGCCGCGGCGTACCGGCATTGGCGAGAACCTCGAGGACCAATGTGCTCTTGCCCACGCCCGGCTCGCCCCCGAGCAGCGTCACGGAACCGGGAACCAGGCCGCCGTCGAGCACCCGATCGAGCTCGTCGACGCCGGTCGGGAACGGCAACGCGGCGGACACGTCGACGGAGTCGAGCATGACCGGATCGGGCGCCGAGCCGAGAGCTTCGGCCGTGGTGGCCCCCTGACCGGGATCAGGTTCGAGCGTGCCCCACGCATCGCAGGTCGTGCAGCGCCCCAGCCACCGTGGGGCGGTCGCTCCGCAGTCGGTGCAGCGGTGGAGGTCTTTCGGTTTCGCCATGCCGGCGAGCATGCCAGTCCGGTGTGACGGTCACCCTGACGACAGGTCTCCCGACGCCGTCATGCCTTGAGACCCTCCCCTGACCGCTCGTCTGAAGACCGCCGGCGATGTCGGTCGAGTCCGCGGCCCACGACCACCACGACAACCGCCAATCCCACGAGACCTGCGGCCACGATCAGCAGCGTGATCCGGCCCGAGTCGCCGACACTCGCGGATCCCGACAGCTCCGCACGCTCACCGGGCTCGGCGGTCACCGCCGCCGATGTGCCATCGGGAAACTTCACCTCGAGCGAGACAGCCACCTCGCGTCGCGCGGCGCTCGTCAGGCTCTCGTCGACGGCAACCGGATCGGCGCCTGCGGCGCCGAGAGCCGCCGCCAGCTCCTCGTCAGCCGCCACACCGGCGCCGGTGCCGTCGAGGTCGACAACTCCTTCGGCCTCGAAGCGTGTCTCGAAGAACCCTTCAGAACGTGTGACGCTCAGCTCGGGTACCGGCCCCGACGTCCCGTTGACGCTCTCGGTGAGAGCCACGAGCTCTTCGGGCGTCCCGAACGGGTGGACGAGTTCCAGCGTGGCCGAACCGTCGTCGGAACGCTCCCAGCTCCCGATCGACCATCCCGCCGCCGACAGATCGCCCAGACGGAAGCGCTCATCGAGTGTTCCTCCACCGATCTCCGCTGCAGCAACGGCGTCGGCATCGAGCGTGATCGTGACCGCAAGCGTGCCGCTGCCGTCGTCGTTCATGTCGACCGTCACGACGGCGTCGATGCGGCACGCGCTGAGAGCGAAGACGGCGAGAAAGGCACCGAGGGCGCCGAGCAGGCGGCGCCGGTGACGAGATGGTCGGAGGTTCACCGGTGAGAGGAGATGGCCGGGTGAATCAGCTCTCGGAGTCGGTACCGGCCATCTCGACCGGTGGTGGCAGCTCGATTCCCTCGATCGAACGGAAGACGATCTCGTCGTCCTCCCCATCGACCACGATCGTCTCGCCCGCCTGGAACTCCTTCCAGAGGATCTTCTCCGAGAGCGCGTCCTCGATGTTGCGCTGGATGGCGCGCCGCAACGGCCGCGCGCCGAGCTGCGGGTCGTAGCCCTTTTCGGCGAGGACCTTCTTCGCCTTGTCGGTGAGTTCGAGGCCCAGGCCCTGCGAGCGGAGCTGTTCCTTGATCCGCACGGTGAGCAGGTCGACGATCTCCATGATCTCGGGTTGCGTGAGCTCCGAGAACACGATGACCTCGTCGAGACGGTTCAGGAACTCGGGGCGGAAGTGCCGCTTCAGTTCCTCGGTGACCTTGTCCTTCATCTTCTGGTAGGTGACCGCCTCATCCGCGGTGGCGAAGCCGACGTTGGCCTTCCGCAGGTCCGCGGTGCCCAGGTTGGAGGTCATGATGATGACGGTGTTCTTGAAGTCGACCGTTCGACCCTGCGCGTCCGTCAGCCGGCCGCCCCCCTGTTCTCCCCCCCCGGGGGGACCCCGGGGGGGGGGCGGCCCTCCCCCGCCGCGGCGGCGGCCCCCCCAGGGGCGCGCGCGCCCCCCGCCCGCGGCGCCCCCGCCCCCCCCGGCGGCGGCGGCGGCGGGGGGGGCCCCCCCGGGGCGCGGGACAGTGTGCTTCTCCATGTACTCGCTCATGTCGAGCTGGATCAACGACGACTCGTCGCCGAAGAGGAACTCCGCGAGTGTCTTGGCGAGCTCGGTCTTACCGACACCCGACGGCCCGAGGAAGATGAACGACCCCGACGGGCGCTTCGGATCCTTCAGGCCCGCTCGTGTGCGACGGATCGACTGCGAGACCGCGTGCACGGCGTCGGACTGGCCGACGATGCGCTTGTGGAGCTCGTCCTCCATACGCAGGAGCTTGGCGGTCTCCTCTTCGGTCAGCTTGTAGACGGGGATACCGGTCCAGAGCGCGAGAACCTCCGCGATGGACTCCTCGTTGACCTCGTTGAAGAGGTCGACGCCCTCGGCCTTCCACTCGGCTTCCTTGTCGGAACGCGACCCGAGCAGTTCCTTCTCACGGTCGCGCAGCGACGCGGCACGTTCGAACTGCTGGTCCTCGATCGCCTGCTCCTTGTCGGCGCGCACAGATGCGATCTCGTCTTCGAGCTCGCGGTAGTCGGGCGGTGCTTCCATGCGGTGGATGCGCAGCCGCGACCCGGCTTCATCGATCAGGTCGATCGCCTTGTCGGGGAGGTGGCGGTCGGAGATGTAGCGGTCGGCGAGGTTGGCCGACGCCACGATCGCCTGGTCGGTGATCGTGACCCGGTGGTGGCCCTCGTAACGGTCGCGCAGGCCCTTGAGGATCTCGATGGTGTGCGTGACCGACGGCTCCTCGACCTTGATCGGCTGGAACCTGCGTTCGAGCGCGGCGTCCTTCTCGAGGTGCTTGCGGTACTCGTCGAGAGTGGTGGCACCGATCGTCTGGAGCTCGCCGCGCGCGAGCATCGGCTTCAGGATGCTGGCCGCGTCGATGGCGCCTTCGGCGGCTCCTGCGCCCACGAGCGTGTGGAGCTCGTCGATGAACAGGATGATGTCGCCGCGGGTCTTGATCTCCTTCAGCACCTTCTTGAGACGTTCCTCGAAATCGCCGCGGTAGCGGCTCCCGGCGACGAGCGCACCGAGGTCGAGTGTGTAGAGCTGCTTACCCTCGAGCGTCTCGGGGACCGTGCCTTCGACGATGTCGCTCGCCAGGCCTTCGACGATGGCTGTCTTACCGACGCCGGGCTCACCGATCAGAACAGGGTTGTTCTTCGTGCGGCGCGACAGCACCTGCATGACCCGCTCGATCTCCTTCTTGCGGCCGATCACCGGGTCGAGCTTCTTTTCGCGCGCGAGTTGGGTGAGGTTGCGACCGAACTGGTCGAGAACGAGCGATCCCGACTGCTGCTGTTCGGCGGTTCCGCCGGCACCGGCAGGGGCACCTTCCTTGCCACCGGCATAGCCGGACAGCAGTTGGATGACCTGCTGGCGGACGCGCGACAGATCCGCGCCGAGTTTCACGAGAACCTGCGCGGCGACGCCTTCTCCCTCTCGGATCAGGCCCAGAAGGATGTGCTCGGTACCGATGTAGTTGTGCCCGAGTTGCAGCGCCTCACGCAGTGAGAGCTCGAGGACCTTCTTGGCGCGGGGGGTGAACGGGATGTGGCCCGACGGCGCGGAGCCGCCGTGGCCGATGATCTCCTCGACCTGGGCGCGCACGGCCTCGAGAGAGATTCCGAGGGACTCGAGCGACTTGGCCGCCACTCCCTCGCCCTCGTGGATCAGGCCGAGCAGGATGTGCTCCGTCCCGATGTAGTTGTGGTTGAGCAGCCGCGCCTCTTCCTGCGCGAGTACTACGACCCGTCGGGCTCGATCAGTGAAGCGTTCGAACACTTGTCAACCGCCTCTCTCGCCTGTCTCGTCCATCTGTCTCGTCCACATTCCTCGTCCGCGATTCGTCGTCCGCGATTTTTCGTCCGTGTCGCCAGCCTGTCTGGCGAACACTCTACCGGGGGACCCCGGGAGCTCGGGGTCGCAGTTTCCCGGGCTCCGACCCTCATCGGCACCCGTAGCGCCGAGTTGACGGGTCGGCGCCATGACTGCCCCGGCCTCTCCGGACCGCCGACCTGTCCGGCCTTGCCCGCTCGAGCTGACAACAACTCCGGCTCGACCGTTGTTCCCCCCTATGCGTACCCTCGGGCCATGAAAGCCGCCGAGACGCTCGGTCTCGACCCTCTCGCGGGCGACATGGAGCGGGTGGAGGCGGCCCTCCGGCACAATATTTCGGCCGACGGACGCATCCTCGACGACGCCGCCGGCCACCTGGTCACTGCGGGTGGCAAGCGGCTGCGCCCGACGCTCACGCTCTGCAGTGCCTATGCAGCAACTGACGGCGATCGTCCCGTGTCCGACGACGCCGTCACGGGAGCTGCCGCGGTGGAGCTGGTGCATCTGGGCTCCCTCTACCACGACGACGTCATCGACGAGGCGGCGACCCGCCGCGGCGTGGCCAGCGTCAACGCCCGCTGGAGCAACATCGTGGCGATCCTCGCCGGCGACTTCCTCCTGGCACGTGCCTCGGAACTGGCCGCCTCACTGGGGGCCGACGTGGCGGGGTTGCTGGCTGCCACGATCGGGGAGCTCTGCAGCGGCCAGGTCCTCGAGCTCCAGCACCTGTTCGACATCGACCGAACCGAAGACAGCTACGTCTCGGCCATCGAAGGCAAGACCGCATCGCTCATGGCCACGGCGTGCCGCATCGGTGGGATGGTGACCGACCTGGACAGCGACGACCTCGACGCCGTCACGGAGTTCGGTCGCCACGTCGGTATGTGTTTCCAGATCGTCGATGACGTGCTCGACCTCACGGGCACCGACGAGGCACTCGGCAAACCTGCCGGCCAGGACCTCACCGAAGGCATCTACACGCTGCCGGTGATCTACGCGTTGCGCGACTCGGAGCGGCTCCGCTCTCTCCTGGGCAAACCCCTGGAGGCCGACGACGTGCTCACCGCACGAGGGATCGTGACCTCGAACGGATCGGTCGGTTTCGCCTACGACGTCGCCCGGTCGCACGCCAAGCGCGCCGACGAGGCTCTCGGGCAGGCAGGTGCGCTCGATCCGACCGTGAGCGCCGGGCTGCGTCGCCTCGTGGAGGACCTGGTCGACCGGGTCTCCTGAATCGTTCGGCTGATCAGCCGTTCGGTCGATCAGTTCAGCCGGCCGCGGCGCGAGGAGCCGAGGCCGCACGTCCCGATTCGACCACACGCTCGAGGAACTCGGCCACGGCCTTGTTGTAGGCGCCTGCCGCCTCCACCATCAGCCCGTGGCCCGCCCCGGACAGCACGATCAGCTCCGCGCGGGGTATGAGCTCGGCCAACTCCTCGGCGTCGCCGAGCGGCGTGAGCGAGTCCTGGGAGCCCGTGATCACGAGAGTCGGAACCCGGATCTCGTGGAGCTGATCTCGGAGATCGTCGGACATGTCGAGAATCGCCTCGACCTGAGCAACGAAGCCGCGGGGGTCGGACTTCCAGGATCAGGCGTGCCATCAGGTTGAGCCACAGCCCGAACCGTCGATGGATCCGAGGGCCGATCAGCCAGCGGAGCCCGTCGCCGGCCAGCGCCGACATCCCCTCGGCTTCGACCGACTCGCCCCACTCGGCCAGCAGCTCTCTGCGCCACTCGTGGTGCCGGCTCGCCGTACAGGCCAGGACCAGCGACCGTGTTCGCTCGGGATGCAGCACGCCGATGATCTGTGCGATCACGCCGCCCATCGACGCCCCCATGACATGAGCGGTCGAGACACCCTCGGCGTTGAGAACCGTCACGGCATCGTCGGCCATCTGGAAGAGCGAGTACGGCGGCTCCGCGGCGCTGGAGCGACCGGTCCCGCGGTTGTCGACCGCGTAGCAGCGGAAACGTCGACCCATGGCGATGCGCTGGAACGCCCAGCCGCGGGAATCGGTACCGAGACCCTGGACGAGGAGGAGTGGTGGAGCTTCCCGGCGACCCCAGACCTCATAGCCGATCTCGGTTCCGTCGGCCGCCGTCACCTCGGGCACCGCACCGCCCCTTCCGCGTCAGTTCCGGGTGTCGAGGAGGTTTTGGACGGCCTTGCGGGCGAGTTCGGCGAGTTCGGCGGCGCCCAGCGGGTCGCCGGCGCCGAAGACGTCGTCGAGTTCCACGTGCTCACCGATGATCACGCGCCACGAACGCAGCGGAAGACCGAGCGGTGCCACAGGCACGACCGCCGCCGGAATCACCCGGTAGCCGAGGACGGCCGTGAGCAGCTCCGTGGGTGGCAGAGCACCCGCCCTGGAACGCAGATACGTCGAGCCGAGCGGAAGAGCCGCGAGGTGCCCGGCGCCAACACGGCGCGCAGGTCGGCGGCGAGACCCTTGATCATTCCCAGCTTCTCGAGCAGGGTGGAGAGCCCCGGAAGCTCGGGTACACCCACGACCCTGAGCCGCCGCGCCATCTCCCGGCGAATGCCGATGGTGAGCACAGCCGGTTCGGCGATTCCGAAACCACGGTTGGCGATGATCACGGCCGGTCCCGACGAAGGGATCCTCTCGACGTTCTCGACCTCTACCGTGATCGCCAGTTCGGTGCTCGGCACGATGAAGTCCTGCAGGAGCGGATCGCCCCCGAAAGGGTCGATCGGGAAGCGACCCGACAGGCGTCGGCGAACCGCGTCGGCCAGCGAGACACGGTGCCCGACCCGGTCCAGATCGAGCCCGTGCGTGGCCAGACCCACGGGCTCCGAAGACATGGCCTGGAGGGCGCTCACGCCACAGCTCTCGTGGGACGCAACACCGTGACCGTCGCCCATTCGTACAACTCCGAGCAGATCTGCTGAACCGGCCGGGGCCGCGGCAGATCCAGCTCCGCCAGCGACCGCGTGCCGTCCGCCGTGCGGCCCCGGCGGAGGAGATCGATGACGTGATCAGGTACCGGAGCACCTGCCATCTCCGCCACGCGCGCGCCAACGCCCAGCCCGTGCCCACGATCGGAACCGGCGTCCGGTTACCCAGTCGGGCTGTCTGCCAGGGGCTCGCCGCACCGGTTCCGACGACGTTCAGTGCACCGTCGTAACCGACGACGAGGGCGGCCACCATCGCGCGGGCGGCATCCTCGGGGTGGACCATCGAGAAGGGCGGATCGGCGTAGGCGGGAACAGGGACGGCGGGAAGACGCAGCAAGCGACCGAGCGGACTCGGGACGTGCGACCCGACGACCGGTGCGAGACGAATCTGCGCCACCGAAAACCCGTGATGGCGGCCGAAACCGGCCGCCTGCGCCTCTACGGCGAGGCACGAAGCCCCGAAGCGCGTCTGCGGTTCCGGTGGAACCGACTCGTCGGGAACCGCGGGGTGCCCGCGTCCCCGGCCGTAGACATCGATGCTGCTTCGAAGCGCGACACGTTGGAGGTGTCCGCCCCGAGCGGCCGCTCCGAGCGCGGCGAGGGCGCTGGCTTCTGTGAGCTCCGCAGACGCGCGGGGGCCGCTGCGGGCGTCGGGCTCGTACACGCCCACATGGGCCACGGCGTCGGGAGCGAGGTCCGTGACGAACTCGACGAGCCGATCACGGTCGCGAGGGTCGATCCTGTTGAACGTGGCGCGTCGAAGCCTGCGACGCGGCGGCACGAAGTCGACACCCGCGATCCGGCTGAACTCGTCGTGTTCCTCGAGGAGTTGGGCAACGCGCGTCCCGAGCTCGCCGCCCATACCGGTGACCAAGACCTTCATGCCGTCAACGCTACCGGGTGGAGTCACCCCGACTCGGTGCGGTTCCTCTCGGCCACCACACGGAGGCCGAACAAGGTGAGCCACGGTTCCACGTGCTCGATGGTCGTCGACACCGGAGCGATGAGATCGGCGAGACCACCGGTGGCCACGACCGTGGCTTCACCCAGTTCCTCGATGAATCGCCGTACCAGCGCGTCGACCTGGCCGGTGAACCCGTACACGGCCCCCGACTGGACTGCTTCGGTGGTGGACTTGCCGATGACGCTCTGGGGAGGCACGAGCTCGACCCGCCGGAGGAGAGCGGCGCGGCCGAACAGGGCCTCCATCGAGATCTCGATCCCCGGAAAGATCGCTCCACCGAGATATTCCCCGTTGGCGCTGATCGCGTCGATGGTGTTGGCCGTCCCGAAGTCGACGACGACCGTCGGACCGCCGTAGAACTCGTAGGCGGCCACGGCGTTGGCGATGCGGTCGGCACCCACCTCCTTGGGATTGTCGTAGAGGATCGGCATCCCGGTACGGACTCCCGGTTCCAGCACCATCGGCGCGAACCCGAAGTAGCGCTCCGTCATGTCGCGCAACGCCGCCGTGAGTCGCGGCACACCCGACGAGATCGCCACCGCGTCGATCTGGGCGTCGAAGGAGAAGCCGTGGAACCCGAGAAACTGTTGGATCATCAGAGCCAGCTCGTCGGAGGTCCGCTCGGCGGTGGTGGTGATCCGCCAGTGGTCGACCAGCTCCTCGTCGTCGAAGAGCCCGACAACGGTCTGGGTGTTGCCGACGTCGATGGCGAGCAGCATCAGGAAACAGCTTCGAGATCGAGGCCGACGTCGAGAGCGCGCGCCGAATGCGTCAGTGCGCCGACGGCGATGTAGTCGGCGCCCGTCGACAGATAGTCGGTGACCGTATCGATGTCGATCCCACCGGAGATCTCGACGAGAGCGGCGCCGTCGAGGAGGGCCACACACCCCGCCACATCGGTGGGTGTCATGTTGTCGAGGAGAACCACGTCGACGTCTGCGCGCCGAGCCGCCGAGACCTGGTCGACCGTGTCGCACTCGACCTCGATGGGACGCCCGGGCCACCGGACACGGGCTCTCTCGACAGCCGCCTCGAGAGTGAGCTGGACGAGGTGGTTGTCCTTGATGAGGATCGCGTCGGAAAGAGACTCCCGGTGGTTGAACCCACCGCCGGCACGAACCGCCGCCTTCTGGAGCGCCCGAAGGCCCGGGATCGTCTTGCGCGTGTCGCGGATCCGGACCCTGCCCCGCGCGCTTCGCACGAACCTGCGCGTCGTCGTCGCCACACCCGAGAGGTGTGACAGGAAGTTGAGAGCAGTCCGCTCCCCGCCGAGAAGCGCCCGTACGGGGCCTTCGACGATACCGAGAGGCGCGCCTGCCTCGGCGTCTTCGCCATCCTGGACCTGCCATTCCACGGACACCGCCGAGTCGAGCTGCGCGTAGACCTCGGTGGCGCATCGGGTCCCCGCCATGACTCCTTCGGAACGAGAGGCGAACACCCCGCGGCCCACCGCATTGTCGGGCACCGTGGCGATCGACGTGATGTCACCCAGAATCCCCTGATCCTCTGCGAGAGCGCGCCGAACGGCGTCGGCCACGGCGGTGACGGGTGGGTCGAGGTCGCTCATGGGACGTGACTCCGTGTCGGTGGTGTGCGGACGGACGGCAGGGGAACGTAGTCGGGTTCGTGGCCGCGGGTGACGAAGAGCCGCCCGAGCCAACCCTCGCGGGTGCCCGGGTGATCGGCGCGCTGGTGAGTCCCGCGTGACTCCTCTCGGCGCAGCGCGCTCGCCACAAGCGCATGACCGGTGATCACGAGGTTGTCGAGTTCGGCTTCCTCCCGACCGTCGGGGAACGTGGCTCCGCCGCGGAACGAGTCGAGAACGGCGGCGGCGCGCTCGAGGCTCTCCGCGGTACGCACGACGCCTGCCTCGCGCGTCATGGTCACCTGGAGGGCCTCGAGTGACGGAACAGCATCGGCCGTCTCCGGTTCAGCCGGCGTGATGGAATCGAGGCTCGTGTTCCCGTCGGGCACAGGGCCTCGACCCGAACCACCGCAGAGGACGCCGCTGCGCTCCGCGGAGCTCTTGCCTCGCGCCAGGGCCTCGACGCAGCGACCGGAGAAGACGAGTCCGTCCAGCAACGAGTTCGACGCCAGACGGTTGGCGCCGTGAACACCGCTTGCCGCCACCTCCCCACAGGCCCACAGCCCCGGCACGGTCGTCGCGCCGTCGAGATCCACGGCCACGCCTCCGCACAGATAGTGCGCGGCGGGCGCCACGGGCAGCCAGTCCACTCCCGGGTCGAGGCCGAGTGACCGGCACGACGCCACGATCGTGGGGAACCGTTCGTCGACGTCGACCACTCCGGTAGCGTCGAGCCACAGGTGCTCCACGTCGGCCTCGGCCATGCGGCGTGCGATCGCGGAGGCCACGACGTCGCGCGGGGCTAGATCACCGAGAGGGTGAACGCCCTCCATGAGAAGCCCACCGCTCTCGTCGCGAAGATGTGCTCCCTCGCCGCGCAACGCCTCTGACAGCAACGGACGCGGCCGGGCGGGATGGTGCAGCGCTGTGGGGTGGAACTGCACGAACTCGACGTCGCAGAGCGCGGCGCCCGCACGCCACGCCATTCCGAGCCCGTCACCGGTGGCGAGCGGCGGATTCGTCGTGACGGCGTACAGCGCTCCGATACCGCCGGTAGCGAGCAGCGTGTTCGTGGCGCGCACTTCGTGAGGCATCCCGGCCGGATCGGACGCGCGCACGCCGACGCAGCGACCCGCCTCCACGATGAGGCTGCTCGCGAACCACCCCTCGCGAACCTCGGCGGCGCGTGCGCGGGTCGCCGCGACGAGTGCCCGCTCCACCTCGACGCCCGTCGCGTCGCCCCCTGCATGCAGGACGCGCCGGACCGAGTGGCCGCCTTCGCGTCCACGCGCGAAACCCGGAATCTCGGAGGCTCGCGGATCGAACGAGGCACCAAGAGCGATCAACTCCCGGATCCGTTCAGGACCCTCGACGGCGAGAACGCGCGTGGCCTCGGGGTCACAGAGCCCGGCTCCGGCAGCGAGCGTGTCGGAGAGATGGAGCTCCGGAGAGTCGGGTTCCTCCATGGCGGCGCCGATGCCACCCTGCGCGTAGCGGGTCGTCGAGTTCCCGATCTCCGCCTTCGTGAGCACCACGACCGACATACCGACCTCGGCGGCGCGCACTGCCGCAGAGAGCCCTGCGACACCACTTCCGAGAACCATCATGTCGACGGTCGTGGTCACAGTTGCCGCCTCGGTCGTCGCCCCGACATCAGAAGGCACATCGTCGCTCCGACAGGGTCCGACGGAGCCGGCAGCGTCAGCCGGTGAGGTCGTGGAGCTCGCGGTCGAGCGCCTGGAACTCGGGGTCCGTCGGGCGATTCCGCGAATCGACGTGGACGACGCGGGGCTTGTACGACTCGAGCTCTTCCTCGTCGTAGTCGGCGTAGGTGATGACGATCACACGATCGCCGGGATGGACGAGACGCGCGGCTGCCCCATTGAGGATCACGTCGCCCGGGCCACCTGTGATGGCGTAGGTCTCGAAACGTTCACCGTTGTCGATGTCGAGAACATGTACCTGCTCGTTCTCCCGTATGTCGGCCAGCTCCATGAGCCTCGGATCGAGCGTGATGGACCCGACGTAGTTCAAGTCGGCGGCCACCACGGTGGCGCGGTGGATCTTGGACTTCATCATCGTGCGCTGCACGGTTCACTCCCCGTCGGGTTCGTCGATGCTGTCGTCATCGCCGCCTTCTTGTCCAATGCCGGCTGACCATGCCGACTGACCATTTCGGTGCTTGTGTCATGCCGCGGCCACCAGTACTCCCGCGTCGACGGTGACCTCACCGCCATCGACGAGGATCGTCATGTTGTCGATGAGCCGGGCGCCGGCCGCGTCGGCGGCGACCGCGACCACGATCTCCCCTTCGATTTCCGGAAACGGGAGCAAGGGTCGTCGCGTCGACGACGTCGGCGTAGTCGAGGGTGAGCGCGGGCTCGCGGGACACGAGATCGGCAAGACGGTCCCGCAAGAGGCGGGCGTTGCGTTCGCCCTCCTGCACGGCATCGACCACGCTCGACAACGCTTCATACAGAACCGTGGCCCGCGCGCGGGTGTCGCCGTCGAGATATGCGTTGCGACTCGACATGGCGACGCCGTCGGGCTCGCGTACGAGCGGACAGCCCACGACCTCCACGGGAAGGTCGAGATCAGCGACCAGGCGCTTCACGACGGCGAACTGCTGGTAGTCCTTGCGCCCGAAGTACGCGCGGCAGGGCCCTACGATCGAGAGCAGTTTGGTGACCACCGTCGCGACGCCATCGAAGAACGTCGGTCGGGACGCACCACACAAGCCGCGGGTGAGACCACTGACATGAACCGTCGTGAGGGGATCAGTCGGATACATCTCGGCGGACGACGGGACGAAGAGGAGGTCGACCCCGTCATCGGCGGCCATCGCCGAGTCGGTGTCGAGATCGCGGGGATACGCGGCGAAATCCTCACCGGGACCGAACTGGAGTGAGTTGACGAAGATGCTCGCCACGACGACGTCGGTGTCGGCGCGCGCTGCTCGCAGCAAGCTGCGATGTCCTTCGTGGAGCGATCCCATCGTGGGGACGAAACCGATCTCGGCGCCCTCGGCACGGGCCGCGTCGCAGCGCCGGCGCAGGTCGTCGATGCGTGACACGGTCTTCACGCCGGCACCAGACCGTCGGCGTGGTCGGTGAGTCGCAGCGCCTCACGGGCGAGTGCCCGGTACGCGGGTACCTCGAACGCCGGCAGCGCGTCGAGATGTGCCGCGATCGTCGATGCGTCGCCGCGGGCGACCGGTCCTGTGAGGGAGGCCGCGGGCCCGAGGTCCTCGACGGCGTCGACCGCCTCGCGCACGAGCGGCAGGAACGCCTCGAGCCTCAGACCGGCGGATGTCGCCAGTCGCTCGAGGTGGCCGAGTAGTGCGACCACGTGGTTCGACGCCACGACGGCCGCGGCATGGTAGCGGACACGCTCCTCGTCGGGGACGGCGAACGGCTCGGCGCCCAGCGCCGCCGCCATCTCGAGTACCTCGGGGTCACCTGTGACTCCGCACCGGCCACCGGCCAGTCGGTGGGCACCGAGTTCCGGGGTGGGGATCGCCATGAGGGGGATGGAGTGCGCCCACACGAAGGTCGGGTCGTAGCGAACGGACATCATCGAAGACGTCGAGCCCGAGCGATCCGGCCAGGTGGACGAACAACACACCGGGCGCTGCTCCCCGCGCGACCGACGCTGCCGCGCCGGCGATCCGGTCGTCGGGCGTTGCGAGCACGACGACCTCGCAGTTACGCGCAGCCTCGAACACGTCGACGGCGGGCGCACCGAGGGTGGCCGCGGCGTCCCGCACCGACGGTGCGGCGCGGTCTCGACCCGCCACGGCATTGCATACCCACCCTGCCGAGAGGAGTCCGGTCGCCACGGCCCGCCCGGCGCGGCCGGGTCCGACGAGAGCGAATGTACGCGCGGGAGCGCTCAACCGAAACCTTTCGTTCCAGCCCACCAGGGGTGCCGGACTCGGGTTCAGAGAGCCCAGTCTACTGCGACCCTGTGGACCTCGTGCCAGCCGTCTGTCGGCTCCTCCGCCCGCTCCGGCGCCACGTCCGCCAGCGGCACCAGCACGAAACCACGCTCGCCCATGCGGGGGTGCGGGACCACCAGATCGGGCTCGTCCACTCGTATGTCACCGAGCAGCAAGATGTCCACGTCCAGAGTGCGTGGCCCGAAACGCTCCTCGCGCACCCTGCCCGCCGCGTTTTCCAACTCGGCGCACAACTCGAGAAGTTCCCGCGCGTCGCGTTCGGTGTCGAAGGCGACCACCGCATTGAGGTAGTCGTCCTGGGGCGGTCCGCCCACCGGAGATGTCTCGTACAGGGCCGACACGGTGACCTCGGCCGGAGCGGTGGCGTCGCGGATCGCCGCCACCGCCGTGCGCAGGTTGGCGCGCCTGTCGCCCATGTTGGAACCAAGCCCGAGAACAGCGCGTTGGGTCGAGGCAGACCCGCCGTCGTATCGCGTCATCGTCGAATCCGGACCGCCACGTGGTCGACGAGCGACGCCACGGGCGGGTGCATCTTGCGCACCGTCACGGTGGCGGCGCCGACGCGTGCGTCCGTTCGACACACATCCGTCAGGCGAGTGGCAAGTCGCTCGAGCAGGTCGTAGTGCTCGGATTCCACGACCGCTCGGACGCCGTCACAGACTGCCGCGTAGTCGACCGTGTCATCCAGCGCGTCAGTCTGCCCCGCCGTTGAAACGTCGACCTCGAGTTCGACGTCGACCTCGAAGGGCTGGGGACGCGCCTTCTCCTCCGGCAGCACGCCGTGGACACCCATGCAGCGAATGCCGGACACGAGGATGAGATCCATCCCGTCAGCCTACGTGTCGTCACCGGCGTCACCGTCGTCAGCGTCGTGGTCCTGTCTCTGACGCTCTCTCTGACGCCGGACGTCGGGGGCTCAGCGAGCGTCGGCGCGCTTCAGGTTCTGATCGAGGGTGACCGCCACGACTTCCCGACCCGCGGCGCCGAGCTCACGCCCGGTGAGTCGTTCGACGAGGGTGACGGCGTGGGGGCCCGTCTGCACCGCTCCCGTGTACAGCAGGTAGCCCGCCACGGCTCCGAGAACACGGTCACCGAGATCCTCGTGGTGGACGAGGATGCGCGCCGAGGGGTCGTCGAGCAGCCGGGCGATCGACTCGTAGACCGCACCCAGGCGCTCCGGCTCCTCGTCCGGTGGGCCGAGCGGTATCCGGTCATGGGCGATACCGGCGTCGTCGTAGGCCGAGAGGTTGTGGGGCGAATCGAGCAGCGACAGGATCCGCGTGAAGTCGTGGCGCTGGAGCCAGATCAGCTCCTCCTCGCGACGCACCTTGCGGTGATTGCGGCCGTAGCCACCGGGACGCTCCGAGATCGCCAGACGATCCTGGATCACCCAGCAGAACATCCGGGGCTCGAGACCCTGAGCCCAGCGGCCTCTCACGCCGCACCCGTCATGGATTCGGGGCGACAGACACCGAGAGCAGCGAGAAGGTCGATGGCCCGGCGGGCGGCAGCGGCATCATGGACACGCACCATCGATGCTCCGTGCTCCATCGCCCATACGACGGTGGCGAGAGTCGCCTCGTCACGAGCATCGACAGGAAGGGCGAGGGTCTGTCCGATGAAGGACTTGCGCGACGTACCGATGAGCACGGGTGCAGCGACGCGTTCGACGAGCTCGTCCAGGTGAGCGAGCAACGTGAGGTTGTGCTGCGGCGTCTTGCCGAACCCGATCCCGGGGTCGACGAGAATCGCATGTTCGCCGACACCGGCGGCGATTGCAGCGGCACGGCGATCGACCAACGCGTCAGCCACTTCGCTGACCACATCGTCGTAACGCGGGTCGTCCTGCATCGTGGTGGGATCACCTCTGCGGTGCATCAGGACCATTCCCGCGTCGCGGGTAGCCACGACCTCGAACATCTCCGGGTCCACTTCCCCCGCCGACACGTCGTTGACGACGACCGCTCCGGCGTCGAGAGCCGAAGCGGCGACCTCGGCCTTCGTCGTATCGACGCTGACCGGTACGCCGGCGGCCGCGAGCTCCGCCACGACCGGTAGGACACGCTCAGCTTCGATGGCGGTGGCCACCGGGTCCGCTCCCGGCCGGGTGGACTCCCCGCCGACATCGACGATGTCCGCCCCGTCCTGCCAGAGCCTGCGCCCGTGCTCGACAGCGGCTGTGGTGTCCACGAAACGACCGCCGTCGGAGAAGGAGTCCGGCGTGACGTTCAGGACCCCCATCACGCCTGTCATCGGATACCCGGACATGGCGGGCAGCGTAACGGCCCGGGCCACCGAGTCGCGTGGGAGCGGCTCAGCGCGAAGGTCCGGGCGAGCGAATCAGGCTCATGGCCTCGGCCCGGGTCGCGGTGTTCGTCTTGAACAGCCCGCGAACCGCCGAGGTGACGGTGAGGGCACCCGGCTTGCGCACTCCGCGCATGGACATGCAGAGGTGCTCCGCCTCGATGAGGACGAAGACGCCCGCGGGCTCCAGGACCCTCTGGAGGGCATCGGCAACCTCGGTGGTCAGCCGCTCCTGCACCTGGGGTCGTCGTGCATAGCCGTCGACGAGGCGCGCCAGCTTGGACAGGCCCGTGATCCTGCCATCGGCGCCGGGAATGTAGGCCACATGGGCACGTCCGAGGAAGGGAACGAGGTGGTGCTCGCACAGCGACGTCAGCGCGATGTCGCGGACCATGATCATCTCGTCGTGGCTGGCCTCGAAGGTGACCGACAGGTGCCGTGCGGGATCGTCGTGCAGGCCACAGAAGATCTCCGTGTACATCTCGGCGATTCGCTCGGGGGTGCCGACGAGGCCGTCCCGTTCGGGATCCTCGCCAATGGCAGCGAGCATTTCGCGCACCGCTGCCTCCACCCGCGTCTTGTCGACTTCGCTCGCGGCTTCCGTCACTGGCCTCAGGTCGGGCGTGGAACCAGCTTCGCTCACGTCGTCCTCCGGTCGGTGGCGGCAGCGCTCGAACCGGTTCGGGTTCCGGTGGAACCGTCGCCGGCGAACGGTGTCGCCTTGTCGAGAATCTCCAACACCGCGGCGGTCTCGAGAGTCTCGTGCTCGATCAGTGACGCCGCCAGCCGGTCAAGGGTCGTCCGATTGCGCTCCAGAATCGACCGGGCCACCTCGTGCGCATCCTCGACCAGAGCACGCACCTCGCTGTCGATGCGCCCGCCACCTCGTCGGAGTAGTCACGGGAGGCATGGAGGTCCCTTCCCAGGAAGACCTCGTCGCTGCCTCCGACACTGCCATGGCGGACCGGTCCGATGGCGTCGCTCATCCCATACTCGGTCACCATCTGCCGGGCGATCCGTGTGACCTGCTGGATGTCGTTCTCGGCGCCGGTGGTCGGATCCGCGAAGATCATCTCCTCGGCGGTCCGTCCCCGAGGAGCATGGCCAACTCCTCGGTGAGCTCGCGGCGCGTGACGAGGAACCGGTCTTCGGTGGGAAGCGTGAGCGTGTAGCCGAGTGCACGGCCCCGCGGGATGATCGACACCTTGTGCACCGGATCGGTGTTCGGAAGAGCGTGGCTCACGAGTGCGTGACCGCCCTCGTGGTAGGCGATGACCCGCTTCTCGTGCTCCGAGATCAGCCGACTTCGCCGTTCCGGCCCCGCCATCACACGGTCGATGGCCTCCTCGAGCTGGTGCAGACCGATGCTGTCGAGGTCGGCGCGTGCGGCGAGTAGTGCCGCTTCATTCATGAGGTTCGCCAGGTCGGCACCGGTGAAACCGGGAGTGCGCCGGGCGATCACGTCGAGCTCGACTCCTGCCGCCAACGGCTTGCCGCGGCCGTGTACGGCGAGAATCGCCTTTCGTCCTTCGAGATCGGGACGGTCGACGACGACCTGCCGGTCGAAGCGTCCGGGGCGCAACAGGGCGGGATCGAGGATGTCAGGTCTGTTCGTGGAGGCCAGCATGATCACGCCCTCGGCCTCGTCGAACCCGTCCATTTCCACGAGCAACTGGTTCAAGGTCTGCTCGCGTTCGTCGTGGCCACCGCCGAGACCTGCGCCACGCTGACGACCCACCGCGTCGATCTCATCGACATAGACGATGGCGGGTGCCGCTTCCTTGGCCTGTTCGAACAAGCCGCGCACCCGTGAGGCACCGACACCGACGAACATCTCGACGAACTCCGAACCGCTGATCGAGAAGAACGGGACTCCCGCCTCACCTGCGACCGCCTTGGCCAACAGGGTCTTGCCGGTCCCGGGCGGTCCGTAGAGCAGGACACCCTTCGGAATCCGAGCACCCATGTCGCGGAAGCGCTGGGGGGCCTGGAGATAGTCCCGGATCTCACCGAGTTCCTCCAGCGCTTCATCGAGGCCGGCAACGTCGTCGAAGGTGGTCTGCGGGCGGTCGGGGTCGATCGGCTTCGCGCGGGATCGCCCGAGGCCCAGCGCCCCCGCGCCGGGGAGGCGCATGAGGAAGAAGCCCGCCACTCCCAGGAGGAGAAGCAGTGGCAGGAGGTTGAGCACGTAGTTGAGCCACGGGTTCTCGCCCTGCGTGTCGACTTCGAACTCATCGACGTCGGCATCGATGATCGAGTCCGTGACCGCCTCCGTCGAGCGGTCGGGAAAATCGACGGCGAACTTCTCGCCGTCGGTGAACGTTCCCTCGAGTCGGTGGTCGGCGTCGAGGAGCTCGACCTTCTCCACGTCTCCGTCGTCGAGACGATTCTGGAATTCGGTCAGATCCACGGTCTCCCGGGAGTCGCCATCACTGACGACGCGCAGCACCACGAACGCGACCACTCCTGCCGCGAGGAGAGCGAGAAGTCCGTATCGGAGGATCTTGGGCACGCGGCCTCGGTGGTCGCGGGTGGGTCGGCCTCCAGGCTACCCGTGGCTGTGGAGGCCTCCTACGCGATGGCTTGCTACCCGAGGTCGCGGGGGCCGTCGTAGCGCGCGACGTACCCCAGGTTCCTGTACCTCTCCGCCACGTCGAGTCCGTACCCGATCACGAAGTCGGGCGGGATCGTGAAGCCGACGTACTTGAGATCGGGATCCGCCTTTTGAAGGCCTTCCCTGAGGAGCAGCGCGCACACCTCGAGCGATTCGGGCCCCCGGGCCTGGAGGTTCTTCCGCAGGAAGCTGAGCGTCAGTCCCGAGTCGACGATGTCCTCCACCAGCAGTACGTGCCGCCCTGTGAGGTCGAGGTCGAGGTCCTTGACGATGCGCACGACGCCGCTCGTTCGTGTGGCGGAGCCGTACGACGCCACGGCCATGAAGTCGAACTCCACGGGAAGATGGATCGAACGGGCCAGGTCGGCCATGAACATGAACGCGCCCTTGAGCACTCCCACGAGCAAGGGAGGGTCACCGGCGTAGTCCTCGGTGATGCGACGCCCCAACTCGGCGATGCGGTCGCGAATCTGCTCCCCGTCGACCACTACCTCGCCGACGTTCGAGTCGTTCATGGCTGTGCAGCAACTCCGGAGCCCGCTGGTTCACGACGGGTCGCGTCGTGTGAGCGCCACGGTAGCCGAGGAGCTGCCGTCACCCCCTCGGTCGGCTCCTCGGAGATGATCCGGTGAAGTCGCAGCCGACCTCCGGAACGCCGGACCTCGCGGCCTCCGCCGATCTGAACAGCGACGATTGCTCCCCGTGCGACGTCGAGCGCGTCCTCGAGGCGGGCTGCGTCGGGTGCGGGCGGACCGATCCACCGCCTCAACGCGCGTCGAGCGAGTGCCCGAGGCGCGTGACACACGGTGGCAGCGTCCAGGTTCCCGTCCTCCCGGCGAGCGGCGTGCACGATCTCGTCGGCGGCGGCATCGAGGTAGGCGAGATCGTCGCGGGCGATCTCGGCTTGTCGGGCCAGCACGGGCACCAGGTCGCGCTCGACGCCGGCGGACAGGTTGGGCAGCGCCTCGTGTCTCACCCAGACTCGTCGATAGGAACGGTCGTCGTTCATCGTGTCGTGGCGCGGATCGACCCCGACGAGTCGGCAGATCTCGGCCGTCTCGGCTCGGCGAAACCGGAGCAGCGGACGCACGATCCGGCCGTCACGCTCGGGCATCCCGGCGAGCCCTGCCAGCGCCCCACCCCGCAGGATGTGCAGGAGAACGGTTTCGGCCTGGTCGTCCATGGTGTGCCCGAGCAGCACCGCGGCCGCGCCCTGTCGGTCCGCCTCTTCGAGAAGGGCCGTCCGGCGCGCGTCCCGCGCACGTTCCTCCACGTTCGGGCCGGCCTCGACACGCGCGTCCACGATCTCGGCGGAGATCCCTTGAGCCTGCGCCCAGGACACAACGAACTCGCCGTCGGCGCGGCTCGTGGGCCGGAGCCCGTGGTCGACGAACACTGCCACCGCCCGGTCGGGGTGATCACACGTCACCACCGTCAGCGCCAGCAGGGCGAGCGAGTCGGCGCCGCCACTGCACGCGACCAGCGGACGGCCTTCTCCCGGATCGAAGCGTTCGATGAAGGCTGCGAGCGTGGAGCGCATCGCGTCCCGGACCGTGTCCGTCAGCGCCGTCCGCCCGAGCGCGACTCCACCAGCGCGCCACTTCGGAGGATTCCGAGCAACTCATCGGTGCCGGTGAGCCCGAGTTTCCTGCTGATCCGCCTGAGGCTGGCGTACACGTTGCTACGGCTCATCTCGAGGTGGCGCGACACCGTCGTGACGGGACTACCACCGGCGAGGGCCTCCAGCAACAGCAGTTGCTTGTCGGTCAGCTCAGTGAGGCGCTCCCGGGCCTGCCGCACGCGCGGGGACGCAGCGGGCGTCGTGGGGGTGTGCTCCAGCCGTGTCAGGTGCACGCGGGGCGCCGCGGGATCGTTGTCGACGGGATCGCCGCTCTCGTGACGGGCGAGTTCCTCCAGAGCGTCTGTACGTGCCTTGCGACGGAGTTCGGGCTCCGACGGAGCGTCGGGTCCGAGGACGTCCCGCAGTGCCTGGACCAGATCCGACGGATTGAACGGCTTCGTGATGTAGCGCAGCGCGCCCTCGATCCCTCCCCCGAACCCGGTTCTCCACCTCGCGCATGGCCGACACCATGAAGACGGGGATCTTCGAGAGGTTGGCGCCACCTTCGTTCTTGAGCTCCTCCAGAACCATCCACCCGTCGACGCCGGGCATCATCACGTCGAGGAAGATCGCGTCGGGCACCTCGACACCCACAGCGTCGAGCGCTTCCTGACCGTTGGCTGCCAGAGCCACACGGAACCCGGCGCTCTCCAGATTGATCTGGATGAGCTCACGGATGTCGGCGTCGTCGTCGACCACCAGAACGAGTGCCATCGTCAGAGAGGCTACCGACCGCCGGGGGCGGCGAGTGCCGGAACCTCGACACGCTGCAGCCAGTCGGTGGGGTCGTCGAGCTCTTCCATGGTCGGCAGCCACTCGGGACCCCGCCAGGCAACCTCGAGCACATCAGGCCCGGCTGCGGTCGTGACGGCGGCCACGAAGCGTTCGCCGATTTCGTACTGGCGGAGCTTCATCTCGATCCCGAGGAGTCGCTGGAACTGTCGGTGCAAGCCTCGGGAGCGCCGCCGCGTGTGTAGTACGCGGTCCATCCGCTCCGCTCCCGGGATCGAATCGTCTCCGACACGGTTCATCACCCAGGTGCCGTGACCCTCCAGCAACGACATGAGAGCCTGCATTCTCCCGATGATTCCCTGTTGTTCGGGTGTGGCCACGAGTGCCACCAGGCCACCCGAGTCAAGCGGATTGCGTCCCGCGCGCAGTTCCTCGGACGCACGCCCCAGTGCTCTCACGAGGCGCTTCGGGTCGGGTTCCACCAGTTCGAGCGACTGCTCGACGAGTGAGAGGAAGTAGGAACGTAACCACGGCACGCCGGTGAACTGCGCCCGATGGGTCACCTCGTGGACGGCGATCCAGAGCCGGAAGTCGCGGGGGCGGAATGCGTAGCGCTTCTCGAGCGTCAGGATGTTCGGTCCCACGTAGTAGACGGCGTCGGGCGTATCGGAGGCTTCGGGCACCAACAGGTCGTACTGGCCGAGCACGCGCTGGCCCATGTATCCGAGCAGCACACCCATCTCTGCCCCCGCCAGTCGGCGTCCGACCGGGGCGAACGGGCTCCGTGACATGCGTTCGGCGAGCCGGTCCGTCAGCGGGGCCAGCAGACGTTTCATCGACCCGATGTTGGCCGCCACCCATCCGTGTCGGTCGACGACACCGGACCGCACTCCTCCCGGCATCGTCAGCCCGGTGAAGCCTGTGACGATCGATTCCGCCTCCTCGGTGACCTCGGCGAAGTCGCGCTCGAGAGATGCGGACAGGTACGAGCCGCTCAGCGGGTCCCGACCTGCGACCACGCGTGCCACACGCCCGGCGAGATCCCAGTCGACGGCGGACGGAGGCGCGTCGTGACTCACGCTGCGGCCGTCACGGGTTCAGCGCGCCCGCAGCCTCGGCCGGACGAGTTGCCAGTAGTAGCCGAATCCGATCGCGGCGAGAACGGGAGGAATTCCCGACGCGATGAACAGCGACACCCAGTAGTGCCAGGGCCGAGCACCCGGGCCCTCGGAACCGCCGATACCCGGCTGATCGCCGAACACGCCGAACACGTACATCCACATGAGGACGACGATCACAACCGCGGCGAGGGCGAGCGCGGCACCGACAACCACGGTGATCACCCTGGTGTCGCGAGGACCTGCCTGATCGGCGTGAGTGCCGGTGACCGTCCCGCCTGCGCTGTCGTCGGCGCTCTCCAGGTCGGACGTCGGGGCTGTTGCGGTAGCCATCAGCGTCATCGTAGATGGAGCCGTAGGGGGGTGTCGTACCGTCCCTGGTTCAGCGGACTTCGTCTCCCCCGTGGCCCGCAGCCTCGCCACCGGAGTCGCCGATCGCCTCGGCCACCCGACGGCGCAGTGACTCGGGGACCTCGTCACGGCAGCGGGAGACGATCACCTGGCGGAGTTCGACCTCGAACGTGAAGCCTTTCGCGCACGGAGGACAGTCGTCGAGGTGACGCGCGATGGCTCGCCGCTTCCACACCGTGAGCTCCCCGTCGAGATACGAGTAGATCTGGCGAGCCACGTCGTTGCAGTCGTCTGCCATACCCGTACCCCTCAGCCTCCCGAACCGGTGGCGGGCTCGGCCGCCGCGTCGGGAATCAGTCCGCGACCCTCCGCAAAGCTCCACAACAACTTCTGGAGCTGTCTCCTTCCCCGGTGGATCCTGCTCATCACGGTTCCGACCGGTACGTCCATGATCTCGGCGATCTCCTTGTAGGAGAAGCCCTCCACGTCGGCCAGCACCACGGCCAGCCGGAACTGGTCGGGAAGGGCTTCGAGCGCCTCTTTCACCTCGGCCTCGGGGAGTGACTCGAGGAACTCGACCTCCGGTGTGCGGTTGGCCGCACTGGCCTCGAGGCCCCCGAGACGGTTGTAGAGGTAGAAGTCCTCGGACTCGTCGAGTTCCGACTCGTCGGGGCGACGCTTCTTGGCCCGGTACTGGTTGATGTAGGTGTTCGTGAGGATCCGGTAGAGCCACGCCTTCAGGTTCGTACCCTCGCGGAAGCCTCCGAAGCCGCGGTACGCCCTCAGATAGGTCTCCTGGACGAGGTCTTCCGCGTCGGCGGGATTACGGGTCATGCGCAGAGCCGCGGAGTAGAGAGGCGCCATGTAGGCCATGGCGAGATCCGCGAACTTCTCCTGGTCGGCCACACGGCGAGACTAGCCCCGGGGAGCCGGACGGCCACCCGACAGCCCACGCGATGACGAGCGGACCCGGGCCTGCCCGCGGCGGTATACATAGGGGCCCTCCGGGCGCCCCGACCCCTCTCGGCCGTCTCCATGCTCGTCCTCATCGCGCTGCACTTCGTCGTCGCCCTCTCGGCACCGTTCGCCGCACGGGCGTTCGGGCGCCGGGTACTCCTGCTCGGCGCGGCGGTTTCCGGCGTCACGTTCGCCTGGCTGCTCCTTCGCACCGGTGACGTCCTCAATGGCGAAGTGCTGAGCGAGCAGCTCGTCTGGGTCGGTGACATCGGGCTGAAACTGTCCGTGCGCCTCGACGGCTTCGGGCTGATGATGGCGCTCCTCGTCTCGGGCATCGGCGTACTCGTGTTCCTCTATGCGACGGCCTACATGCCGCGCGAGAAGAACGGCCGTTTCTGCGGCTATCTGATCGCCTTCGCCGGCTCGATGCTCGGTCTCGTGCTCTCGAACAACCTGCTCGGGCTGTTCGTGTTCTGGGAGCTGACGACGATCACGTCCTATCTGCTCATCGGGTGGGAGGACACCCTCGAGAGTGCGCGGTCGGCGGCATGGCGCGCGTTGATCGTCACCGGAGCGGGTGGTCTGGCGATGCTCGCCGGCTTCATCCTGATCGGTCAGGCGGCCGGCACGTACGAACTCTCCGCCATCACGGAAGCGCCTCCCGGTGGCGTGGCCGTCGCCGTCGGCGTGGGGCTCGTCCTCCTCGGCGCGTTCACGAAGTCGGCGCAGTTCCCCTTCCAGGGCTGGCTTCCCGACGCCATGGCGGCGCCCACCCCCGTGAGCGCCTACCTCCACTCTGCCACGATGGTGAAGGCGGGAATCGTGCTGCTGGCGCGCTTCGCCGCGCCCTTCAGTGATCTGGACTTCTGGCAACCCGTGGTCATCGGCATCGGGCTGACCACGATGCTGATCGGAGGGGTCCGCGCTCTCCAGCAGACCGACCTCAAGCGACTCCTCGCGTTCGGCACTGTGAGCCAACTCGGCTTCATGACGACGTTGTTCGGGGTCGGTACTTCCGAGGCCATCGCCGCCGGAGTCGCAGTGATCTTCGCCCACTCCCTCTTCAAGGCCGGGTTGTTCATGGTCGCCGGCGCGGTCGACCACGAGGCCGGAACTCGGGACCTGCGCGAGCTCACCGGTCTCCGCCATCGCATGCCGGTCACCTTCTGGGTGGCGACGATCTGTGCTGCCTCGATGGCGGCCATCCCGCCGCTACTCGGATTCCTGTCGAAGGAGCTGGCCTACGACGAGCTCCTCCACTCCGGGGACTGGGGCATCGTGGCGCTCGCCGGGATCATCGCAGGGTCGGCCATCACACTCGCCTACAGCGTGCGCTTCGTCTGGGGAGCCTTCTGGGACAAGACTCCGAGCGGCGCTCCCTCTGCCGCCCGGGTGCCGGAGCCGACCGCCGCGCACGAGCCCGGCCTCGGGCTCCTCGGACCGCCGGCCCTCCTCGCCGCGCTCAGCCTCCTCTTCGGCCTGTGGCCGGAACCCGCCGCCGCGCTCACGGGTGCCGCCGCCGAGGCCCTGGACCAGGTGGCCGAGGTACATCTGACGCTCTGGAACGGCCTCACACTGCCGCTCGTCCTGTCACTCGTCACGATCGCGCTCGGTGTCGGTCTGATCGCGCTGGCGCGCACGTCGATTCTCGGAGGACGCGAGTTCGAACCCCGTTTCGCCCCCGACGCGGGCTACCGCGTATTCGTCGACGGTCTCGGTGTCAGCGCCCGCTACGTGTCCGCCGCTGTCCAGAACGGTTCTCTGCCGGTGTACCTCGGAGTGATCCTCGTCACGGCGGTGGCGCTGCCGAGCGCCGCACTTCTCTCGACGGACGGCCTCGGCATCGACACATCGCGAGCCGGGTCGGGGATCCAGATCGCCGTGTGTGCGCTCGTCATCGTCGCTGCCCTCGGAACGACACTCGCGCGCCGGCGGTTCGTGGCCGTGATGCTGCTCGGCGCCGTCGGATACGGAATAGGAACCCTGTTCATCATCCAGGGCGGGCCCGACCTCGCGCTGACGCAGTTCGTCGTCGAGACCGTCGGCGTCATCGGTTTCATGCTCGTGCTGCGACACCTGCCCCAGGAGTTCGTACGGAGGAGGCACCGACCGACGAAGGTGCTCCGTGCCGCCGTGGCCATCATCGTCGGAGTCTTCGTCACGCTCTTCGCCCTGGTGGCCTTCACGGCCCGCGGTGCGGTGCCGATCTCCGACTACTTCATCGAGAACGCGGAGTCGCTCGGCGGTGGCAAGAACATCGTGAACGTGATCGTCGTCGACTTCCGTGGACTCGACACTCTGGGAGAGATCTCGGTCGTCACCGTCGCGGTCCTCGGGATCGTGAGCCTCGTGTTCGCCGTACGACGGGGCCGCGGCGGAGATCCCGACGCGCCCGTCACCGAACTCGCACGCGATGACGTCGCCGAGCCCGCCCCTTCGGAGGCCCCGTGAGACCGGCACGATCAGTCATCCTCGAACAGGGCCTGCGTGCCACGTTCCACACGATCCTGCTCTTCTCCGTGTGGCTGTTCTTCGCCGGACACAACGCGCCGGGCGGTGGTTTCCCCGCCGGGCTCGTGGCGGGATCCGCCTTCGTGCTGCGCTACGTGACGTTCGGAACCGACGGTCTACCACGGCTCGCGCCGGAGCTTTTGTGTGGTTTCGGGCTCGTCCTCGCCGCTGGGACCGGGTTCGGTTCGTGGTTCCTGGGTGGCCAGTTCCTCGAGTCGGACGTCATCGAGATCCACCTCCCGGTGATCGGTGAGGCGCACATGTCGACCGTGGCGTTCTTCGACGCGGGAGTGTTCTTCATCGTCGTCGGAATCGTCGTCGGGATCCTGCGCTACCTGGGCAGCGAGCCGGATTCGAGCGAAGCAGAGACGTCGCCGTGATCCTCGTTCTCGCACTCACGATCGGCGCGCTCTTCTCACTCGGCACCTACCTCGTGCTCCAACGGAACCTGACGCGCGTCATCATCGGTCTCGCACTTCTCACCCACGGCGCCAACCTGCTGCTGCTCGGCGTCGGAGGAAAGGCCGGCGAACCACCGGTGTCGGGTATCGACCCCTCGACGATGTCCGATCCGCTCCCGCAGGCCATGGTGCTCACGGCGATCGTGATCTCCTTTTCGGTGACGATGTTCCTGCTCGCGCTCGCGTACCGGAGCTGGACGTTGAACCGCTCCGACGAGGTCGAGGACGACGTGGAGGACCGCCGAATCGCCCGCGAGCCTGTTCGCGACGCGGAGGACCGGCTGTGAAGGTCTTCCTGTTCCTTCCCGTCGTGCTCCCGATCCTCGCAGCGGGCGTCTCGACGGCGTCATTGGGCTGGGTGTGGCTGCAGCGGGTGATCGGGCTCGCGGTTCTGACCGTCAGCCTCGTGTCGGCGCTCGCCATCCTCATCACGGTCGAGGCGGACGGGCCGCAGTCCGTACAGGCGGGCGACTGGCCGGCGCCGTTCGGCATCACGATTGTCGCCGACCTGTTCGCGGCGATCATGCTCGTGGTGTCGGTGGCGATGCTGCTCGCCGTGCTCGTCTACGCCATCGGACAGAAGACCGACACCACATCGCGCGTCTTCCACCCCGTGTACCTGCTGCTGGCGGCGGGCGTCTCGCTGGCGTTTCTCACCGGTGACCTGTTCAACCTGTTCGTGTCGTTCGAAGTGATGCTGATCGCCAGCTACGTGCTCATCACACTCGGCGGCAACCGGGAGCAGGTCAGATCCGGGATGACCTACATCGTCATCAACCTGATCGCGTCGGCTCTGTTCGTGACGGCGATCGCGTTCGTGTACGCCGCGACCGGCACGGTGAACATGGCGGACCTCGTCGGCAAGCTCGACACGATCCCCGGCGGGCTGGCCACCGCCCTGGGACTCCTGCTGCTCGTCGTGTTCGGCATCAAGGCGGCGATCTTCCCGCTGTTCTTCTGGCTGCCCGACTCCTACCCGACGGCGCCTTCCCCTATCACGGCTGTGTTCGCCGGACTGCTCACCAAGGTCGGTGTGTACGCCATCATCCGCAGCCAGACCCTGCTGTTCCCCCACGACGGCCCCGACCCGCTGCTGCTCGCGATCGCCGCCCTCACGATGCTCGTGGGTGTGCTCGGGGCGATCGCCCAGAACGACATCAAGCGGATCCTGAGCTTCCACATCGTGAGCCAGATCGGCTACATGATCCTCGGGCTCGCGTTCTTCACGATCGCCGGGCTCGCGGGGGCGATCCTCTACATCGTCCACCACATCATCGTGAAGACGTCGCTGTTCCTCGTCGGGGGGATGGTCGAGGAGACGGAGAACACCGGTGCGCTCAGCCGGCTCGGTGGCCTCACGCGTCGCGCTCCGTTGCTGGCCGTGCTGTTCCTGATCCCCGCGCTGAGCCTCGCCGGAGTACCACCGTTCTCCGGATTCGTCGCCAAGCTGTCGATCGCTCAGGCCGGCTTCGCCGTCGACAGCTACTTCGTGGTCGGGGTGAGCCTGCTCGTCGGTCTCCTGACGCTGTATTCCATGACCAAGATCTGGAACGGCGCGTTCTGGGGCACGCCTCCCGACGACGCACCCGAGAAGCCGGCTCCGACACCCGCACTGATGGCCGCCGCGACCGGTGCCGTCGTGGCGATGAGCCTGGCGGTGGCCTTGTTCGCCGGGCCGCTCTACGACCTGACCGAGCAGGCCGCGCGTGAACTCGCGGATCCCGGCGTCTACGTGGGGGCGGTTCTGCGATGATCCGTCGCTCCGTAATTCCCTTTCTCTGGCTGCTGTTCGTCTGGACGCTGCTCTGGGGCGAGCCCAGCCTCGCGAACGCCGTGAGTGGCGTCATCGTGGCGGGCGGGCTGCTCGCGCTGTTCCCCTCAGCCACATCGCTAGGCGTGGACGTCTCCGACCCCTTCGGGCCATCGGCTTCGTGTTCTTCTTCGCCTGGGAACTGATCAAGGCGACGATGGCCGTGGCGTGGGAGATCATCACCCCTGGAAGCACCATCGAGCAGGGCATCATCGGCATCGACGTGCTGGGGGCCTCCGACACACTCGTGACGCTCGTGGCGAACTTCATCACGCTCACTCCCGGCACGCTGACCGTCGAGGTCGTTCGGCACCCGACGCGCCTGTACATACACGTGCTGCATCTCCGGGACGTCGAAGCGGTACGCGCCGACGTGCAACGCCTCGAGGCGCTCGCCATCCGGGCGTTCGGTAGCCCGGAGGCGATCGCGTTGCTCGAAGGCGGCATCCCCTCCCGCGACGGGGTGCCCGGAGCCGATCGGAACCTGGAGGAGCAACCGTGAGCGCCGTTGCTGCTGTCGCCACGGCCTCTCTTGTCGTCGCAGCCGTTCTCGTCCTCTACAGGCTCCTGAGCGGGCCCACGCTGGCCGACCGGATGGTGGCGCTCGACGCGCTGCTGGTTCTGATCACGTCGGGTATCGCGGTGAACGCGGCTGCCACCGGTTCGGGTGAGTTCCTCGACGTGATGATCGTGGTGTCGCTCATCGGGTTCGTCGGTTCCGTGACCGTCGCCCGGTTCATCGAGAAGCGGGGCCCGTGACCATGGACACCATCGTCGCCTCAGTCCTGATCTGCGCGGGCGTCGCTCTTGCACTGGTCGCGGGCGTGGGAATCGTGCGCTTCCCGAACGTCTTCGCTCGGATGCACGCCGCGACCAAGCCCGCCACGTTGGGACTCATCCTCGTGGCCGCCGGCGCGGCGGTCGAGGTCGGTGGGACCGGCAACGTGACACGCCTCATTCTGGTGATCCTGCTCCAGGTGCTCACCGCCCCGATCGCCGCACACATGGTCGGTCGTGCCGCCCACCGACGGGGGGCACCCACCGGTGGTGACGTCGACGAACTCGCCGATGCGGTGCGCTCCGGCGACGGCCCTCCCCGACGCGTCGTTCAGCCGACCCGGTGAGGAGACGGGCTAGACGGGCGTGAGGCGCCAGATCTGGCCGTCGCCGTCGGAGCCGTCGGTCGTCAGGTAGAGATCGCCGTTCGTCGGGTTGTGCACGACACTGCGAATCCTGGTCCCGAGTTCGGAGAGCAGCGTCGTCTGCGCGGTCACGTTGCCCGCGCCGTTCAGGAACAGCACGCGGAGTTGTCGTCCCTTCAGAACGGCGACCACGAGTGCACCACTCCAGCCCTGCCACTTCGACCAGCGGAGAAAATCGCCGCCCGACGGCGCGATCGTCGGGCTTCCCGACGCCCACACGGGTCCGACGACGTTGCCCGACAACGTGAAGTCCGTCATCGGCACCGATTCGTTGTAGCCCGGGACCGGATTCCACCCGGCGTTCATGCCGGCGACCAGACGATTCACCTCGTCGTCGGTTCCCGGGCCGTGCTCGACACTGTAGGGGGCGTTGGAGTTGGGTCGGAACGCGAGACCCTGCGGGTTGCGGTGTCCGTACGTGTAGATCTCCCCGCGCGCGCCCGCGTCGAGCGAGGTCAGATCGGGATTTCCCGCAGCCGGTGCTCCGTCACGGTCGACGCGCAGCACCTTTCCGCCGAGTGAGGTGAGGTCCTGGGGTGTCGTGCCGATGGCGGCGTCACCGGTGGTGATCCAGAGGTTGCCGTCAGGACCGAAGCGCGGCCTGCATCCCGAGTGACGACCGCTGCTGTAGGGAAGCCCGGTGACGATGTCGGTGCGGTCGGTGAGCCCGGCGGTGAGTGTGAAGCGCCAACGCACCACTCTCACGTCGGCGGCCGCGCCACCGCCGGCACCGAGCGTCGAGGCGAAGCACGCATAGATGAACGACTGTCCGTTGTGGAACTGCGGGTCGACCGTCAGCCCGAGCATCCCGCCCTCGCCCGCCACGCGGACATCCGCGGGGCGGAGCATCTTCCGCTTCTCGCGGTCGACGAGCGCCGAGATGTCACCGCCGCGTTCGGTGATGAAGGCGACACCCTGACTCGTGAACGCGATGTCCCACGGGTTCGACAGGCCGGTCGTGACGACATCGAGCGCGATCGTCGGTGCCGCAGGCCCGGCCGTCGGGGTCGGCGGGTTGACGACGAAGCACCCCGACGCCACGAGCGCGAGCGCGACGGTGGCGACGATCAGGCGACGCATCCTCGGAGTATCGGCGTTCAAGCCATACGTTCTTGAGGCCGGTGCCACCCTCAGGCCGGAAGAAGCTCTTCGATGGCGCTGACCAGGGCATCGTCGTCGGGCTCGGTCTGCGGGCGGAAGCGCCCCGCCACCTCGCCATCCGGTGAAAGAAGGAACTTCTCGAAGTTCCACGTGATGTCACCCGCTTCGCCGTCGGCGTCGACGGTCGCTGTCAGCTCCTCGTAGATGGCGTGACGGCCGTCGCCGTTCACCTCGATCTTCTCGTAGAGCGGAAACGTGACGCCGTAGTTGACCGAGCAGAACTCCTGGATCTCGTCGGCCGAGCCCGGCTCCTGCTCGAGGAACTGGTTGCACGGGAACCCGACGACCGTGAACCCCCTGTCCGCGTAGGTCTCGTGGAGCTTCTGGAGCCCCTCGTACTGGGGTGTGAGTCCGCACTTCGACGCCACGTTGACGACGAGAACGGCTTTCCCGCGGTGTTCTCCGAGACTTGAGGGTTCTCCCGAGAGGTTGTTGACGGGAATGTCGTGGATGGCAGACACGGTCGACCTCCTGAGGTGTGGAGCACCCATCATCGCGCCGCCTGCCGGCGTCTGCGAGCGCACGCTCCGTGTTCCGCGTACCGTCGACGACGATCTCGTCAAAGTACCGTCGACGGCGATCTCGTCAGGGAGGGACTCGACATGGCCTCGAGAGCGGAGAAGTGGATCGCCAAGTACGTCGCCGCCGTGCAACCACACATCGACGAACCTGTGCGTTCGGCAATCGTGGCGGAACCCGAGGAGGGAATGTTCAAGGTCGACTGGGCCGGGCTCAGGGACGGACTCGTTGCCAGCGCTGGAGGGACTCCCTGGTTCGTTTACAAGGCCGTGACCGGCGGTCTGTCCGTCGACGAAGTCCCGAAGCCGCCCGAGGAGCTGATGCTGGTCGTCACCGACCACGATCTCAGGGTCATCGAGGCAACGCCATGGTTCGTCAAGTGGCACATCAAGGACGAGTTCGGACGCTGGTCTCGCGACACGGTCCAGGTCAGCACCGACAAGAAGAAGACACGCTACGTGTTGACCGTTGCTGGACCCGATGGAGAGCGAGTGGAGTTCGCCATCGCGCGCAACCTCGGTTCTGCGGTCCAGTTGTTCCTCGAGGCACTCGGGACGTCGCCTTAGTAGGTGGGCACCGGCGATCTCGGGCCACGCCGGTTCAGAACTCGAAGACCTCGAACGGAACGGCATGCTCGACGCCCAGGCGTTCCCCGCCGGCGACGGCGGCGTCCCGGAGGAACTCGGCCGCGTCGTCGTCGGTCTGGCCGAGGCCTTCGAGGTAGGCGCGGTGCTCGCTCAGTGACGCCACGCCCTTGTCGAGAAAGCCGGTCACGTCGACCGCGTGCGTCGGTTGTGGAGTCGAGCTGACGCACACCATCCGGGTGCCGTCCCACGCGGGCTCCGAACCGTCGGTGAAGACCCACTCGTTGGCGGCATCGCGCACCGCGTCGAGAACGGCCAGGCCGACGTTGCGGTGGTCCGCCATGTTGAGCGAACGTCCGCCCCAAGAGTCTCGGTGGTTGATCGTGAGCACCACGTCGGGTCGGTGGCGTCGGATCCCGAGTGCAAGGTCGCGACGTAACGGGACGCCGTACTCGATCAGACCGTCCGTGTAGTCCAGGAACTCCACGTTCTCCACGCCGACCACGGCGGCGCTGCGCTGTTCCTCCTCGACCCGGAGCGGCCCGACCTCATCGGGGGAGCGCCCCGCGATACCGGCCTCCCCCTGGTGGCGAGCAGGTACACGACCGTCTTGCCCTGCGACGTCCATCGGGCGATGGCGCTCGCCATGCCGTACTCGAGATCGTCGGGATGCGCCACGATGGCCAGCGCCCGATCCCAGTCCTCCGGCAACACCTCCAAGCGGGGCTCGTCCACCATGCCTGCTGACCCTAACGGTAGAGCTCGAAACTCTGCACACGGCAGTCACCAACGCGGATCCCGCCCCGTATCCCGACCCGCGGCCTCAGGTGGTCACCCCTGCTGCAAGCCGGAATGACAAGATCAGGGGATGAGGAAACGATGTGGAATTCTCGGGGTGTTGCTGGCGATCTCGCTCGTGTCTCTTGCAGCGTGCGGCAACGGCGACGGAGACACGGCTGATTCGTCGACGACGGCGGCTCCCGATCCGAACGAATCGACGACCACCGCGTCGTCGGCCCCTGACACGACCGGTGGCTCCGGTGGCGGGATCCCCGTCACGATCTACTTCACACGAGACGGGAAGATCAGCCCGGCCGGGCGCTCCGCGACGAGTTCGGACACGGTCGCCCGTGACGCGCTCACGGCACTGCTCGGGGGCCCCGACGATCGGGAGGTCGGCTGGGATCTCGGAACCGCGATTCCGGAGGGCACGAGCCTGCTCGGCGTCGAGATCGGCGACGGCGTGGGGACGGTCGACCTCTCGGGAGAGTTCGACGCGACCGGCGACAGCCTCTCGGTGTCCCTGCGTGCGGCGCAGATCGTCTTCACGCTCACGCAGTTCCCCACCGTCGATCGCGTCGCCTTGGAGATCGAGGGTGAACCCGTGGAGTCGGTCGGCGGCGCGGACGTACTGGCCGGCTCACCTGTAACGCGCGACGCATTCGGCGACGTGACCCCGGTCATCCTCGTTGAATCACCTCTTCCGGGTGCGACGATCGAGAGCCCGATCACCGTCACCGGCTCGTCGGCGACGTTCGAAGGAACGGTGCGCATTGCCATCACCGACGGTGATCGCGGCACGGTCTACGACAGCTTCTTCACCTCGACGGGCGCCAACGGCGTGTGGGGTCCGTTCGAGGAAACGGTCGAGTTCCAGGCGACCACCGGGTCGGGAACCGTGAGCCTCTGGGAGGACGACGTGAGCTCCGACGGGCCCGGGGCGCGTCGAAACCAGGTCGATGTCCCGGTCGAGATCGGATAGGACGTCCTCGAGGAATGCGCCCTGAATGCGTCGTGGCTAGATCGACGCTCTCCACTCCACTCCGTCGGATCCGAGTGCTGCCTGGTCGCCGATGTCGACGACCGGGTAGATGTGGAACTCGAAATAGGGCCCGAACTTCGCCGAGGCCTCTCCGAGACTGGACGGGTTGTCGGTCTCGAGAACCGCGAACCCACCGGTGCCGTCGAGTCGCCCCACGAACTGGTGGAACGTGACGTCATCGGGCGGCGACCACTTGCCGAACAGCTCGAGGCTCCGTTTCACCGCCTCCTCCGAAGCGGCTCCGTGGGTACGTGCGGTCCATGTCGTGACGAACTTCATGGAATCCCCCCTCCGTCGTACCTGCGAAGCCTAACGACGAAAAAAAGACGCTGCCTAGAGGCGCATCGCCCCCCAGCCCGTCCGCCAAGAGTCCCGATCGGCCCGATAGACGGGCTCGTCACCCGCAACGAGGCGGGCGGCTCAGCCCGGGGCGGGACCCTGATCCGCGGGCTCGCGCTTCAGGCCCGGGCGCACCGCGAGCAGGTAGATGATCGCGACCAGCCACCCGAGCGCGAAGATCCAACCGACGATCATCCCCACCCACCAGCCGGTCTGCCCGCGCTGGATGGCGTCGACCAGACCCCAGATGAAGAAGATCAGGGGCACAACGAGTGCCAAGACGATGAGTGAGGCCGACCCTCCGTCCAGATAGGCCAGTGCTCCCGGCATCTCAGCTCCTCCGTGTGGCGTGCGTCGGTCCGCTCCCGACCTTATGGTCGTCCGTGATTCAGAAACGGGATGACAATCCGCGTCTCGGATCGGGCTGGAGCCGGGAAGGGGACTCGAACCCCTGGCCTGCTCATTACGAGTGAGCTGCTCTACCAGACTGAGCTATCCCGGCGGGGGGCGCAGTTTACCCGTCGGAAGGTTCGGCTCCCGTTGCGAGGTGGAGGACGAGACGTTCGAGGAGCAGTGCCTCGTTCGGGTTGTGATCGACGAGAGCGGTGCGCGCCACGCGGCAGGCATCGAGAGACTCGGAAGCGTCACGGGGGCTGACGCGTAGTGCAGAACGATCGACGTTCCTCCGCTCCGAATCCGGAGCCAGGGCGTCCCGGTACACGCTCTCGAGTGCCGTGATCCCTTCGATGAGCGCGTCGGTCCGCCGTCGCCGCTCGCGCCGTTTGTGCGCACCAACGAGGCGCTTGCGCATCGCCCCCGCCGTGCGGTCCGGGTAGCCGGCACGTTCGATCTCGGCCTCCAGCTCGGCCTCCTCTTCCTCCAGTTCAGCCCGCAACGAAGCGAGATCGGCATCGACAGCGGCACCACACTCGTCCGCGACACGCAGCACCACGGACCCAGAACCGTCGAGACCGACGGTGGCACCGACGAATGCGTCTCGTAACGACGCTCGCGATCCCGAGAGATCACGTGCACGGTCGAGTCGGCCGCCCGAGAGGCGGACCGCGAGCTCGGCCTGATCACCCGACACTCCCGACTCGGCCAGAGCCGCACGAAGGTCGTCGTCACCCAACGGGGAGAAGTCGATCCGCTGGCAGCGGGACCGCACGGTGGCGAGGAGATCGTCGGGGGCGTCGGTGACGAGCAACATGTGGGTGCGCGGCGGCGGTTCCTCGATCGTCTTGAGAAGCGCATGCTGTGCTTCATCGCGCTGGCCCCGGAGACGCTCGGCCTCCCAGAGGATCAGGACCCGGCGATCCGCTTCGACGGGGCTCTGGAACGCCGTGGGGATGATGCGATCGCGCACGTCGTCCTTCACCGAGTACGACGCTCCTTGCGGTTCGAACTCGACGACATCGGGGTGGCGACCACGGCGCACACGGTCGCGTGCTTCAGCCTCGGCCTCGGCACCCAGTACGAGCGCACCCGCGAACGCCCGAGCCGCTTCGTCGACACCCGAGCCCCGCGGTCCGACGAGGAGATAGCTGTGGACAGGGTTCTCCGCGGCCCGCTGGAGCAGCGCCACGGCCCGCTCCTGTCCGGAACACGTCATCCCACACACCCGGGATCCTAGGCAGAGCCCAGGATCAGCGGCGCAGGTATCCTGCGCCGCCCGAGGCGAGGCAACGGGAATCAGCGAACCAGTGGTCTGACCGCCTCCCACACCGCGGCTGCCACGGCATCGGGACTCCCCGAACCGTCGACGACCTGCCAGCCGCGGGGGCAGCGAGATCCCGGTAGGCCTTCCGAACCCGAGCATGGAAGTCGTCGGGCTCACGCTCCATACGGTCCGTCGGCTTGCCGAGGCGGATCGCCACCGTCTGTGCGTCGACGTCGAGGACGACCACGAGGTCGGGGTCGAGGCCTCGGGTCGCCCATGCGCTCAGTTCCTCGATCCACTCGGCGCCGAGGCCCCTACCGAGGCCCTGGTACGCGATCGACGACGGCGTGAAGCGGTCGGAGACGACCACCGCTCCGCGCTCGATGGCCGGTCGCACGACCTGTTCGACGTGGGCCGCGCGGTCCGCCGCCATGAGCAGCGCCTCGGTACGGGCATCCACAGCTCCCCGTCGAGGAGCAGTCGCCGGATCTGGGCGCCGAGCGCCGTCGAACCCGGCTCGAAGGTCGTCACGACATCTCGACCCTCCTCGCGAACGCGATCAGCGAGGCGGGCGACCTGGGTGCTCTTTCCACTTCCGTCGCCACCCTCGAGAACGACGAACAGGCCCGACGACTCGTCAGTCATCCGAGACTCCCCCCACATCGTCCGCCGAGTCCTCGGGTTCCGTGTCGTCGCCTTCCCGACGCAGAGCATCCTGGATTTCGCGACGCGCCCACAATCCCGCCACGATGCAGATGATGCCCCCAGCCAGAGCGCCAGACGCACGCCGGGAAGATGGATCGTCTGGCCACTCACCTCGAACGCGGAGTCGGTGAACGCCGCTCCCGAGATGGCGTCGAATATCCCCGCGAACAACGGTGACACCGTGAGCGCAAAGAGCAGGCAGACGCGCACGATCGTATAGAGCGCGGCGAACGTGCGGCCGCGGACGTCGTCGTGCGTGTGCTCCTGGAGAAGCGTGAAGCCGGTGACGTAGCCCGATCCCGCTCCCGCACCGACCACGACCGTGATGAGCATCGTCGCGGGGAGTGCCGAGAACGACGCCGCGAGGAAGATCCCGACCCCCACGGTGACAGTCGAGATCCAGAACACCTGCGCGCGGGGCAGACGCCGCTGCACGGACAAGAGAAGAACGACGCCGATCGCCGCGCCCAGCCCCAGTGAGAACATGAGCAGGCCGAATCCCGACGTTCCCTCACCGAGGACCTCCTGAGAGAACACAGGCCCCAGCGGGATCATCATGCCGCCGCCGAGAAGTCCTCCGGCGAGACCGATCATCACGCCGCGGACCAGCTCGTGGTTCGCGATGTACTGGATGCCTTCCTTCACGTCCTTCCAGGTCTGCGCCCAGTCGGCACGCTGGTCGCCCATCCGGCGCTTCCGGGGGATCGGCAACGACAACACGATGATCCCCGACGCCAGGTAGCTGAGCGCGTCGAGGAAGAGCGCGAGCGCTTCCTGGTCTGCGGCGAGGACGCTCAGCGCGTTGAAGTTCCCCAACCACTGGGCGAGTCCGGCGAGACTCGCGAAGATCAGCGCGCCGAGCGGAAAGGTCCCGAAGCTCGCCACCATCGACAGCGAGTTCGCCTGAGCGAGGGAGTCACGCGAGACGAGATGCGGAACCGAGGCGTCCTTCGCCGGTCCCCAGAACAGCGTCAGGATCTCGAGCGCGAACGACGCCACGACGAGCACGAAGAGCGTGTCGACGAACGGGAGCAGCGCGATGATCCCGGCGCGGCTCACGTCGCACACGACCATGACCCGTTTCCGGTCCCACCGGTCGACGAGTGCGCCGCAGATGGGAGCAAACAGGAACCCGGGCAGCATCCGGGCCACCATCACGAGACTCAGCGCTGCGGCATTCCCGCTCGAGACGCGGTTGGCGATCGCGAGGATGGCGAGCAGCCCGATCCAGTCACCCAGGCTCGAGAACACCTGCGCGACCCACAGGCGGAAGAACGCCTTCGAGCCGAAGACCCGCCACGGTTCGGGGGACGGCGTCCTCATCGGCGCTGTGCGGGATGAACGGGGCATCGTCAGCGCCGATGTGACTGACGTGTTCTTCGCCCGATTCCGTCACGGCTTCTTGGTGGCCGGGGCCTTACGCTTCGCCGGCGCCTTCTTCTTTGCCGGCTTCTTCTTGGCCTTCTTCTTTGCCGGCTTCTTCTTGGCCTTCTTCTTTGCCGGCTTCCTTTTCGCCTTCTTCTTGGTCTTCTTCTTGGTCGGCCCTTTGGCCAGACGGTCGCGCAGCATCTCGACTGCTTCGTTCAAGGTGATCTCTTCGGGCGTTCGCCCTCGGGGAATCGACGCGTTCGTGATCCCGTCTGTCGCGTACGGCCCGAAGCGACCTTCGAGGATCTTCACGGGCTTGCCGTTGTCGGGATGCTCTCCGAGCTCTGCCAGCGCCTTGCGCGTCTTGCCGCGCCGTTTGGGCTGGGCATAGAGCGCCTCGGCTTCGGCGACGGTCACCGTGAAGATCTGCTCCTCGCTGTCCAGGCTGCGGCTCTCGCCATCGGCGCGCTTCAGGTAGGCGCCATAGCGGCCGTTCTGTGCGGTGATCTCACGTCCTTCGGAGTCCTGACCGACCACGCGAGGCAGTGACAACAGGGCGAGGGCCGTCTCCAGGTCCACCGATTCGAGGCTCATGGACGCGAACAACGACGCGGTCTTGGGCTTGTCCTCACCCTCCACGAGTTCGCCCAACTGCAGGAAGGGGCCGAAGCGGCCGTCCTTGGCGATGATCTCCAGCCCGGACTCCGGATCCTTGCCGACGATCCGACCGCCCTCCTTGGCGCGGGCCAGGCGCTCCTCCACTGCCTCGGGGGTGAGCTCGTCGGGCGGCACGTCGTCGGGCAGGGAGGCCGTGTCGCCGTCCCGGTCCAGATACGGACCGTAGCGACCCACGCGGACAACAGCTTCGAGCTCCCCGTCGACGGGGTCGTGGTAGAGGTGGACGCAGTTCACTTCACGGGGGTCGATCTCCTCGAGGTGCTCGTCGCTCACCAGGTCTCGGAGCCCGGCCTGCCCGTTCCCGAAGTAGAACTGGTGAAGCCACTTCTCGGACTCACCCTCACCTCGCGCGATGACGTCGAGGTCCTCCTCCATGCGCGCCGTGAACCCGTAGTCGACCAGATGGGAGAAGTGACGCTCGAGGAGCTGCACGACGGCGAAGGCGACCCAGGCGGGAACGAGCGCGCTGCCCTTCTTCCACACGTACCCCCGGTTCTGGATGGTTCCGATGACACTCGCGTACGTGGAGGGGCGACCGATGCCACGCTCCTCCAGCTCCTTGACGAGACTCGCCTCGGTGTAGCGGGCCGGCGGTTTGGTGATGTGGCTCGTGGGCTCGAGCTCGTCGCAGTCAACGGCCTGACCCTCGCTCAGCGGAGGAAGCGGGCTCTCGCGGTCCTCCAACTGCGCATCAGGATCGTCCGCGCCTTCGACGTACGCACGCAGGAAACCCGGAAACTCGATCGTGCGACCGCTCGCCGCGAAGGTGCAGGTCTCGTCGGCAGTCGACGTTCCCGCGACGCGCACACTGAGGTCGTGGCCGCGCGCCGCCGCCATCTGACAGGCGATCGTTCGCTTCCACACGAGGTCATAGACGCGGCGTTCGTCGGTGTCGAGCTCACCCGCGACATCGTCGGGAAGTCGGAACGTCTCGCCCGACGGACGGATGGCTTCGTGCGCCTCCTGAGCGTTCTTCACCTTGCGCGAGTAGCTCCGTGGCTTGTCGGGCAGGTACTCGGCGCCGTAACGCTCGCGGATCTGTGTACGAGCGGCCGACACGGCCTGCGACGATAGGTTGACCGAGTCGGTGCGCATGTACGTGATGTAGCCGCGCTCGTAGAGTCGCTGCGCGACCGCCATCGTGCGTGACGCCGAGAACCCGAGCTTGCGACCTGCCTCCTGCTGGATCGTCGAGGTGATGAAGGGAGGCTTTGGATTGCTGGTGTAGGGCTTCGACTCGACAGACCTGACGGAGAACTCGGCGGACCCGAGTCGTTCGCGCAGGGCCGCGGCACCCGAGCCGTCGAGGTGCAGGACCTCGGCGTCGTCGGCCAACCGCCCGGTGTCGGCGTCGAAGTCGCGGCCGACGGCCAGGCGGCGTCCGTCGACCTCGAGAAGTCTGGCGTCGAAGGGAGCACCCTCGGCGGTGAACACGGCCATGAGGTCCCAGTACTCACCGCTTCGGAAGGCCATGCGGGCCCGCTCCCGTTCCACCACGAGTCGGGTGGCCACGCTCTGGACCCGGCCGGCCGAGAGGCCCGGACCCACCTTGCGGCGCAGCACGTCGAAGAGGTCCCAGCCGACGAGCCGGTCGAGGACCCGACGGCCCTCCTGCGCCTCGACCAGCTTCATGTCGAGCTCGCGGCCGTGCTCGATGGCCTCCTCGATGGCATGGGGTGTGATCTCGTGGAACACCATCCGTTTGACGGGGACCTTGGGATTCAGCACCTCCTGAACGTGCCAGGAGATGGCCTCACCTTCGCGGTCCTCATCGGTGGCGAGGTAGAGCTCGTCGGCGCCCTTCAGCGCCTTGCGCAGCGCGGCGACCACCTTCTTCTTGTTGGCAGGGATGACGTAGACAGGCTCGAAGTGGTTCTCGACATCGACACCCAGCTTGCCCGCGGGAGTTCCCTTCAGCTTCTCGGGCACCTCAGCAGCGCTGCTCGGGAGATCGCGCACATGACCGACGCTCGACTCCACGACGTAGTCGTCGCCGAGGAACTCTCCGATGGTGCGCGCCTTGGCCGGCGATTCCACGATGACGAGCGGCTTTGCCACGTCGGTTCACTCCTGTCAGGACCCCTGGGTGGGGTCGGGGTTTCCAGTAGTAGCCACGCGGCTCGTCGGCGTGTCAAGTACCCCGTTGCGGTGTGACGGTCTCGCGGCGTCGCCCGAGGACGCCGAAGATCAGCACGACGGTGGCTGCCGCGCCTGCCAGGACAACGGCCAGCGGCCAACCGGGGTCGGGTGCGCCCAGGGTGGCGTCGTCGGTTCCGTTCGGCCACGGCCAGAGGACGCGCAGCGAACCGAGCATCAGCCCGACGAGGCCCGCGATGACCGCGTCGTGGTACCGACGCAGCATCGAATCGAGGAACGAGGAGAACAGCGCCAGGCCGAGCACCGCGCCGGCTCCGAAGACGGTGAGGACGCCGAGATCGAGATCCTTCACCGCATCGAGGACGTAGTCGTAGAGGCCGAGCATCAGCAGGAGGAATGACCCGCTGACCCCGGAAGGATCATGGCGCAAATGGAGATGGCACCAGCGAGGAACACGAACCAGACGGTCGGGTCCGTGGTGGGTTCCGATCGCAGTCCGAGGAGCGCGAAGGCGATGACCGCGACCGCCACTGCGATGACCGCATGGACGGGAGCGGGCTCACGGATGTAGCCCCATGCGATGACCACTGATCCCGCCACCAGCCCGAAGAACACCGCGGAGGTCCCGACAGGATTGTGGTCGAGGAGGTAGGTGATGACACGGGCCAGGCTCAGGACGGCGGCGGCGATTCCGGCGACGAGCGTGAGGATGAACCCCCACTCGATCGAGCGGAACACCTCGCCGGCACGCCGCGCGTCGAGCCGGACGATCGAACCGAGAACTCGGGCGCCCAGGTGAACGTTGTGGATGAGGCGTTCGTAGATCCCGAGAATCAGCGCGATCGTTCCGCCCGACACGCCCGGAACGATGTCGGCCGACCCCATCGCGAACCCGCGAAGGGCGTCGAGGGGGTCGAACCGATGTCGGTCGTTCATCGCCGGCTCTCCGGGCGGCCGCCCGTGGGTATGTCGATCACACGAACGCCGATACGAAGACCAGCGACACGATCGTCATGACCTTGATGAGGATGTTCATCGACGGCCCGGAGGTGTCCTTGAACGGATCACCCACGGTGTCGCCGATGACGGCAGCCTTGTGCACGTCGGAGCCCTTTCCTCCGAGGTTGCCGGCCTCCACGTACTTCTTGGCGTTGTCCCAGGCGCCGCCGGAGTTTGCCATGAAGATCGCAAGTGCGAAGCCGGAGACGAGCGCGCCGGCGAGGAAGCCACCGAGCGCGTCCACGCTGATGAAGCCGATCACGAGCGGAACGACGATCGCCAACAGGCCCGGGATGACCATCTCCTTCAGAGCCGCCGCGGTCGAGATGTCGACACATTTGGCGTACTCCGGCGTGCCGGTTCCCTCCCGGATACCCGGGATCTCGCGGAACTGGCGGCGCACCTCTTCGATCATCTTGTTGGCGGCCCGCCCGACGGCGTCGATGGTGAGCGCCGCGAAGAGGAACGGGAGCATCGCCCCGAGGAAGAGCCCGATGAACACCGAGATCTCCCCGACACTGAGGTTGAGGACGGTGTCTCCACCCGACGAGTCGAACACCGCCTGCTCGAAGGTCTTGAACAGTGCGAGGGCGGTCACCGCGGCTGATCCGACGGCGAATCCCTTGGCCACGGCCGCGGTCGTGTTCCCGAGCGAGTCGAGGGAGTCGGTGACCTCGCGGACCTCGGGGGGGAGCTCCGCCATCTCGGCGATCCCACCCGCGTTGTCGGCGATCGGACCGTACGCGTCGACACTGACCACCACGCCGGTGGTGGCCAGCATGCCGATGGCTGACAGTGCGATTCCGTAGATCCCCGACAGGTCATTGCCGGGAAGGGCGAAGTCGCCCGACCAGTAGGCGATGCCGACGCCCGCCACGATCAGGACGACCGCGGCGGCCACCGAGAGCATGCCGGCGGAGATCCCGCCGAGGATGGTGGTCGCCGGTCCGGTCTCCGATTGTTTGGCGATCTTCTTCACCGGCCCGAAGTGGTCGGACGTGAAGTACTCGGACACGAGACCGATCCCGATACCGGTGAGCAGTCCGGCGGCCACGGAGATCGAGAATCCGTACCAACGCTCCACACCGGCGACGTCGTTGAAAAAGACATACCCGAACACGAACGCGAGCACGACCGTGATGACTGCCGCGACGTTGGTACCGCGGTGCAACGACCGGGCGAGATCACGCGGCGTGGCGTTCGTGGCTGTCTTCACCATGAACGCGCCGATGATCGACGCCAGCATCCCGAACGCGCCGATAGCGAGCGGGAACAGCAGCGCTCGTTCCTGGAACGCACCCGTGCCCATGAAGGCGAATGCCGACAGAGCGATCGGGGCGATGATCGAGCCGCTGTAGCTCTCGAAGAGGTCGGCACCCATTCCGGCCACGTCACCCACGTTGTCGCCGACGTTGTCTGCGATCGTGGCGGGGTTGCGGGGGTCGTCCTCGGGGATCCCGGCTTCGACCTTGCCGACGAGATCCGCACCCACGTCGGCGGCCTTGGTGTAGATCCCGCCACCGACACGGCTGAACAGGGCGATCGACGAAGCCCCCAGACCGAACGCCGTGACCACCTGGAAGGCGTCGTCGACCTCCAGCCACTCGACGTAGAGGAGGTAGGAGAAGGCCAGTCCCAGAAGACTGAGCCCGGCGACGGTGAAGCCCATGACCGCGCCTCCCCGGAAAGCGAGCGGCAACGCCTCCTGCGGACCCGTGCGCGCGGCCTGTGTGGTGCGGGCGTTGGCCATGGTGGCCACTGTCATGCCGACGAAGCCCGCCAGACCGGAGAGCACAGCTCCCGATACATAGGCGATGGCACCCCACGGGCGTCCGTAGTCGAGGAAGGCGAAGATCAGCACGCTCATGAGGACGACGAAACCGGCAACCCAGGTGTACTCGCGGCGCAGGAACGCGCGTGAGCCCTCCTGGATGGCGGCCATGAGCTCTTGCATACGCTCGTTGCCGGGATCGGCCTTCTTCACCACGGTGTAGAAGTAGGCGGCGAGCGCCAGCCCGGCGAGGGCCATTGCTCCGGCGATGTAGGGGACGGAGTCCACGGGTCAGTCTCCTGTTCTGCTCGTGTACTTCTGGACGTAGACCTGATGAGCGACGGTGCGACCGAGCGTGCGGTCGTTGCCGTCGACGCGGACCACGAGAGGCCCGTCGAAAGGATGTTTCTCGAGGACCTCGACGCGGACACCGGGACGGAGCCCGAGCTCGTCGAGGAAGGCGGCCACCTCGGGGTCCGTGGAGCCGGGGACCGCCACGACGGCGTCGTCGCCGGGTTCGAGTTCGTAGAGCGGCGGCATCGCGGGAATGTCGGCCGTCTCGGCATCGGGGATCGGGAAGCCGTGGGGGCACGTCTCGGGGCGGTCGAGGGCCACGAAGATGCGGTCCTCGACCTCCTGGGGCAGCCCGTGTTCGAACGCCGCCGCGAGACGGTCGGCCTCGTTCCACGGGTAGCCGAGCATGTCGGCCAGGAACCGCTCCACGATCCGGTGTCGTCGGATCGTGGCGACCGCCGCGGCGCGGCCGTTGTCGGTGAGCTCGATCCCCTTGTAGGGCCTGTGGTCGACCAGTCCCGCTTCGGCCAGTCGCTTGACGGTCGCCGACACGGTGCCCGGACTGACACCGAGACGCTCCGCGAGGTCACCCGTGTGGGCCTCGGATCCGTCGATCGTGAGGCGGTAGATCGACTTCAGGGTTTCGCGTTCTGGCTTTGATATCACGATATCCACAGGTTCAGGGTTTGCTATCCACAGGTTTGGACTCGCAGAATCTAGGTTTCGCCTCGCCGAAAAGTCAACGCCAAGCCATGGAAATCCGCGAAATCCCGTCTCGACCGTGCGATCCTGACCCGTCGATGCGGTACCACCCACGCCCCCCACGTCGAACTCTCCGCCGCGCGGCGTCTGTCGCGCTGGGCTCCCTCCTCCTCCTCGCCTCCTGCGGTGGCGGTGGTGGTGGTGATGACGACGCCGCGCCCTCCACCGACCCCGAACCCGAACCCGTCGCCGACGTCGAGGTGACGATCAACGAGGTCTCGGTGAGCAGCGCGGGCGAGAAGACCGAGATGCCGCCCGGCGTCGTGGAGGCGGTGCGCGCCCAACTCGACGCCTACGTACAGCAGGCGACGGTCAACCCTCTCCTCGGCGGCGACTCCGCCGACTTGGCGGCCCTCTTCACGCCGTTCGCCGCCACCCGGCTCGAGGGTCCCGACCGCGCGTCGCTCGTCGACGCCGACCTCGGACCCGCCACGGGGGACGTCGTCGCCAATTCCGCCGCCGCGAACCTCACGGGGCTCGCCGACGGCTCCGGGAAGATCGTACTCGTCGCCGCGACGTTGGTCCTCGACGTGGAAACCGAGACCGACGAGGGCCCCGTCCACATCACGCGTCTCGGCGATCTCGTGCTCGTCCCCGACGGATTCGACTGGAAGATCGACGGATTCGACCTGAACGTGCAGCGCGAGGTCCCCGGTGACGAAGCCACCGACACCGCCACCGACGGCGCACAGCAGGACGGGGAGTCGTCATGAGCCGCCGCACAGATCGTATCGAGCGCGACCGTCGGCAACGCGTCCGGCGACGTGCCGTCGCGATCGGTGTGGGTGTTCCCACCGCGCTCGTCACGGTCGTGACCGTGGTCGCCACTCTGTGGACGATGGGCGTGACCGTTCCCGGCGCGTCGGGACAGACCTGGTTCACGGTCCAGAAGACCGCCGAGGCCCACTACACCCCGACTCCCGGTGAGCCTGTCTTCATGCTTGCGGTCGGTTCCGATGCCCGGCCCGGCCAGACCGGCGGTCTGGGCGACGCCATCCATCTCATCGGCGTGAACCCCGAGGCCGGCAAAGCCACGATCCTGAACATTCCCCGCGACACCTACGTACCGATACCGGGCTACGGCACCGAGAAGATCAACAACTCCTTCTCGTACGGCGGCGCACGCCTGATGGCCGACACCGTCGGGCAGCTCGTCGGCGTCGATATCGCATACGCCATCTCCACTGACTTCGCGGGACTCACAGCAATGGTCGACGAGATGGGCGGGATCGACGTGCTCGTTCCCGAGGCCCACGACGACTCCGCCTCGGGCGCGTTCTTCGACAAGGGCCTGAACCACATGAACGGCACCGACGCCCTGGCCTTCTCGAGGAACCGCAAGGGCTTCACCGACGGCGACTTCAGTCGCACGCAGAACCAGGGCCACCTCATCGTCTCGACGCTCGCCCAGCTCCAGAAGGAGAACACCGGCGCGGTCGGTACGGTCGAGAACCTGGCGATCCTCGGGCGACACACGAAACTCAGCGGCGTCAGCCTCGGCGAGCTGTACAACCTGGCCCGCCTCGGTTTGTCGGTTCCGGCGTCCGAGGTCCGCAACGTCACAATGCCGGGCACCGCGGGCAACGCCGGAGGCGCCTCGGTCGTCTACCCGTCGGGAGCGGACGGCCTGTTCGCCGACTTCCGCCGACGACGCGGTTCTCCAGAGCAACTGACCCGTCCTAACTCTCCTTCGGGTGCGACTCGAAGAAGTCCCAGATCGCCCGGGTAGCGTCGAGATCGTCGCTGGGCTCATCGAGAAATCGCGCCAACTGCTTCCCCGCCCGGCCAGGAGTGACCGCCGGACGCGATCGTGACGAGCTCCACGGCGGAATCGGCGGCGCAGTCGGACCAGGTCTCCGCGACGACGGCTTCACCATCTGTCACCGACACCTCCGACGAGCAGTCGTTCGCCGCGAGAAATGTGTCGATGCCATCGAGCACCGGTGGACGGTCCTGTTTCACGAGACCCTTGCGGTTGCGGCCGCCCTCGAAGAGCACGTTGTCGTCCTCGAGGCCGTGGATGTGCAGCAGCGAGACCGGCGCGCTCGGTGCACAATCGGTGGTGAAGAGGGTCGCTGACACGGGTGCGATGGCGGCGACGCTCTCGGACGCGTCGCATGCGAGTCGGTACGCCATCATCCCGCCGTTCGAGATACCCGTTACGTACACCTGGTTCGGGTCCACTCCGTTGATCGCGACGAGATCGTCGATGACCGCCACGAGAAACGACACGTCGTCTGCATCGCTCGCTCCCTCTCCGCAACACCCCCCCGCCTTCCAGGTGTATCCCGTGAGGTCACCCAGGCTGAGGCGCGTCTCGTTGCCCTGCGGGTAGACCGCCAGGAAGCCTTCCTCGGCCGCCACTTCATCGAAGCCGGTCTGTTCGACCGTTCCCTCGATCGAGCCCGCTCCGCCGTGCAGCACCAACACCGCCGCCAGGTCCCGCTCCCCCACCGCCGACGCCGGCGTGAAGACCCGGTACTCGCGGTTCCTGCCGTCGACCGCGAGCGTGACGCTCTCCACATCGGAACCAGACGACGGTGGCTCGGCACCGTCGCGATCACGTCGACATCCGCTCTGGACGAGAACGAGCACGAGCGTGAGCGCCGCCACCAGAAACACACGACGATTCACGGGTTCACCGTACCGTGACGCCTCCCTGGCAAGGCTGCGTGGTGCCCTACGCTCCGAGCGGTGAACGACCGACGTGGCTCCGCGACATCAGCGACATCGCCGGTGCCGCTTCAGCCGCTGACCGCGGAACCCGATCTGGCGGGGCAAATCACGCACACCGAGCATCTCCCGGCGCGACCTGCTTCGTACGAAGAACCGGAAGCACCACTTCATCCCGACGTCGCCGCCCGACTCGAGGCGCGGGGAGTCGTGAACCTATGGAAGCACCAGGCCCGGTCGATCGATCTTCTCCGTGCGGGTCGTCACGTCGTCGTGGCGACAGGCACGTCGTCGGGCAAGTCGCTCTGCTATCAGGCGCCGATCGTCGAATCGGTCGTGACCGAAACCCGCGACACGGCACTCATGCTCTTCCCCACCAAGGCACTCGCTCACGATCAGCTGCGGTCGCTGCGCTCCTGGCTCGTCTCAGGACTTCGCGCCGTCACCTACGACGGTGACACAGCACCGGAGGACCGCACGTGGGCCCGCACCAACGCCAACGTCGTACTCACGAACCCCGACATGCTGCACGTCGGGATGCTTCCCTTCCACGAAAAATGGGCCACCTTCTTCACGCGGCTCCGATGGGTCGTGATCGACGAACTCCACGTATTGCGCGGGATCTTCGGTAGCCATGTGGCACACCTCCTACGCAGGCTCCGGCGAGTCTGCGCCCACTACGGCTCGGAGCCGTCCTTTTTGCTTCGCGTCCGCCACGATCGGCAACCCAGGAGAACTCGCGAGCGCACTCAGCGGTCTCGACGTCACCACGGTCACGACTGACGGGTCGCCGACCGGGGAACGCTGGTTCGCGTGTTGGCAACGGCCGTTTCTCGACGACGATCGCGGTTCTGCCCGAGTTTCGGCCAACACGGAGTCAGCTCGCCTGCTGGCCCGCTTCGTCGCGGACGATCGCCAGACGCTGGCCTTCACCCGCAGCCGGCGGGGTGCCGAGGTCGTCGCACGCCTGGCCCGCGCAGAACTGTCGCGACGTGCACCGAACAAGGCCGACGCCGTGGCGAGCTACCGCGCCGGCTATCTGCCGCGGGAACGACGTGAGCTGGAACGACGGCTGTCCGATCGTGAGCTTCTGGGGGTAGCCGCCACCAACGCACTCGAGCTGGGCATCGACATCGGCGGTCTCGACGCGGTCGTTCTCAACGGCTTCCCCGGAACCCTCGCATCCCTTCGCCAACAAGCCGGTCGAGCCGGTCGGAGCGGGCGCGACGCCGCCGCGGTGTTGGTCGCCGGCGACGACCAACTCGACCAGTGGTACCTGCGGCATCCCGAGGAGCTGTTCAGTCGTGAAGCCGAGCACGCCGTTGTCAACCCGAACAACCCGTACGTTCTCGGGCCCCAGGTTCGATGCGCGGCACATGAACTCCCACTGCGTCCTGAGGACGAGAACTACTTCGGCAACGGGCTCGACGACGTCGTGCGGGACCTCGTGCACGCCGACCTGTTGAAGCCTCGAGGAGGTCGGATGTTCTGGGCAGGTGGACGCGCGCCCGCACCCGACGTGGGGCTGCGGTCGGGATCGGGTTCGGAGGTGCAGTTGGTGGACACGGCCGACGAGATGATCGGCACAGTCGACAGCGGGCAGGCGCCGAGATCGGTGCACCCCGGAGCGATCTACCTTCACCAGGGCAATCAGCACCGGGTGCGGTCGTTGGATCTGGAGGACGGTGTCGCCATCCTCGAAGGTGCCGATGAAGAGGACGAATACACCCAGGTGCGGGTCGAGACGGACATCGACATCGTTTCGACAACCCACGTGGGAACGGCAGGCGCCGCGGTCGTCTCCCGCGGCCACGTCGAAGTCACCAACAGCTTCGTCGCCTACCAGCGCCGGCGGGCCTCCACACGGGAACTGATCGAGACCGTTCCCCTCGACCTCCCACCGGCGCTTCTCCGTACGACCGCCGTGTGGTACACGACACCGCTCGCCACGCTCCTCGGCGCCGGACTCGAACCCTCACAGATCCTCGGGACGGTCCACGCCGCCGAACACGCCCTCATCGGCATGCTTCCCCGGTTCGCGATCTGCGACCGCTGGGACGTGGGTGGCGTGTCGATGGCTGAACACCCGACCACCGAGGCCCCAACGATCTTCATCTACGACGGCTACGACGGCGGTGCCGGGATCGCCGATCTTGCTTTCGCTGACTCCAGCCGCCACGTCATCGACACGCTCGACCTCGTGCGTGGATGCCCGTGCACCGGCGGTTGTCCGTCGTGTGCAGTCACCCAAGTGCGGGAACTGGAACGAGTTTCTCGACAAGGAGGGCGCTGTCGTGCTACTGGCAGCAGCCGCCGGACCCTCCGATGAGGCCCCGCTGCAGGGGTAGGGTCGGCGACGTGGAGATCACGACGTTTCTCATCGCCGATCATGCCGAGGCTGTGAAGGGGAAGCTCTACGTCACCGGCGGCGGTTGGGATGTCCTGACGTTCTCGAAGCTGCCGGCACGGCGCGCCCACGTTTCGCTGGCCGTGGTTCTGCGGGTGCCGTGGCACGAGACCGACATGAAGCACGATCTCACGGTCGACCTGGTCGACGCCGATAACGGGAGTCTGCTGCGCAAGGGTGCCGTCGGCGGAAGCTTCTCGGCGGGTCGACCACCGCACGCCCGTGTGGGTGACGACCAGCCAGGCCTCTTCGTGATGAACTTCGACAACGTCGAGTTCACCGAGCCCGGTGACTACCGCTTCCTGTTGAGCGTGGACGACGCCCCACTCGCCGACGCCCGCTTCAAGGTCGTCGCCCGCGAGGAACCTCAGGAGGAGAGCTGACGGGCGTGCTCGAGACCTCGGCACGGGCGGTCGCCACGAAAGTGTCGCCCGACGCTCCCACGCGCTCGACCTCGACGGTGACCGGCGAATCGTCGCAGTCGCACGACACCAGGCGCGCTCCGTTGGCCGACGCGAAGCTCGCCGCCTCGATGCGTGCCTCGGCCGCATCCTGACCGAGGGCGAGCGAATCAGCCGCGGCGAGGGCGGCGGCGTCGGCGGCCGACTCCGTTCGCGCGTCGTCGACGACGCCTGCACCCATCCCGGCGACCACCAGCGCGAACACACCGCCGACCGCGACGAGGAAGACGGTCAGGATCAGCGCGTTGCCGCGTTCGCCGGCTGCGCGCGTCAAGGGGCCGACTCCCTTTCCCGGCAGTCTGTAGAGCGACGTCATCGCTCCACCCTCATCTCCGTGTGTGCTCGCAGGATCAGGTCAGGAAACAGTCGTCCGACCAGTGGCAGATTCGTGGGCGACGTGTAGGCCACGTCGACCCGAACGGGTTCGCCGATTTCGGGTCGACGGCCTGTCTCGACGTCGGCCCCGGGAACCGTGCGACGCGCGGCCCGAACTGCGGACCTCGGATCAGGATCGACGCTGGCAGCCCGCGCCGCTTCACGCGCGGCGTGGACAACGGCCACCTGATCACGCACGACCAGCGCCACCTGGACGATCACCATCAACGCGAACAGAACGAGTGGAAGAACGAGAGCGAACTCGACGGTCGACTGGCCCCGGTCGTCGCGTACCTACGCGGGTACACGACGACCGGGGCTCCTGCGTCCTTTCTGCACCGCTACTTGGCGAGCTTGGTGACCTGGTCGAGAACGATGTCGAAGAGCTTGCCGATGGCGTCGCTCTTCGTCGCCCACGTGAGCAGCAGTGCTCCCAGGGCTGCCGCCCCCACGATCACCAACGCATACTCCGCGGTCGTCTGACCCACCTCCCCGGCCGCCACCCGCCGTAGCGCGACCTCAGCGTTGGTCACCCAACTCCGAACGGCATTCACCGCTCTGCGAAACACACCCGGTCGGGAAGCGATCGTCGGAACGGCTGATTCCTCATGGGCGGTTCGCTCACACACTGCTCGTTCACACACTGCTCGTTCACACACTGCTCGCTCACACACTGCTGATCCTCCTGTCGCTGTGGGTAGGGGGAGGTGAGGCCCGTCAGGTGCGGGCGAGTCCGGAGAGCAGCGCCGGGGCGACGGTCAGCAGACCGAACGCCGGCAACACGAGGAACACGAGAGGGAACAAGAGACGGACCGGTAGCGCACGGGCACGTTGTTCGGCCTCGCGGCGGGTGTCGGCCCTGGCCTCGGCGCTGATTCGCCCGAGAGCCGGACCCACGGGGGCGCCCAGGCGGTCCGAGGCGATGAGCGCGTCGGACAGGGCGCGAAGTGGCCTGTGACGCACCCCGACGTCGGACATTGCGTCGCTGAAGGTCGCACCCATGTCCCAGAGCTGTCCGACGCTCGCCAGAACCGCCCCGACGCGCTCAGGTGCCCACTCCCCCGCCACCCGGACGGCCAGATAGGGGGTGCATCCCGCTCCGACGGCGACGCCGACGAGATCGACCGCGACCGGCACCTCGCTACGAAGGAGCGCATCCGCGCGGCGCTGCCGACGTCGCCTCGCCAGGCCCGAGAGAACCCGACCGACGATCCCTGCCCGGGCCGCGACGAGTCGAAGCGTCTCGAAACGCCGAAGGCGGGTCGCCGCCGCGACAACCAGCCCCGCATCCGGATCGGTGCCGGACAGTCGTGAGGTCCGATCCGTCACGGTCGCGGCTCGAGCGCGCCGCGCGAGTGGCAGTGCCGCGAGGACTCCGAGGCAACCTGCGAGCAGCCATGCGGACAGATCGACACTCACGGGGTCACCCGTACGATACGGCGCATCCACAGGGCTGCAAGTGCCTCGAGGGTGAGCCCCGCGAGGAGGCAGAACCGTCCGATCGTCGTACCGGTCAGTGCAACGAGAGCCCGGGGGTCGACCAGTAGCGAGAGAACGAGGTAGCCGAGAGGCGCGGCGCCGACCACGATCGCCGACAGTCGAGCCTGTGTACCCAAGGATCGCGCCTCGGCCGCGACCGCCAGACGTTCCCGCAATGACGCAGCCAGACCCTCCACGGCGTCGGCGGCCCGACCTCCGATCGACGTCGCGACGGCCAGAGCCCCAGCGGTGGCTCGTACTCCGTGCAGGTCGGACTCCTCGGTCCATGCTGCAAGAGCGCGATCGAGACCGGCGCCGAACTCCGCGCGGGCTCGCACGCGGGCCATGTCGCTCCCCAGCGGACCATCTGCCTCTGCCAATGCCGCCACGGCGTCGGCGACCGTTCCACCGCTCCGCAACTCCGCAGCCACCTGTTCGAGAGCGCCCGGAAGCGCCGCCTCGGTCTGTCGGTCGCGCCGGTGCCGAGCGAGGTGGAGCCCGACACCGGAACACACGGGGATCCCGACAACGGCGAGCGGCGCCAGTGGAGGTGCCATGACGAACGCGACGAACGCGGTCGCAACCGCCGCCGCGGCGGTCATCTCCAACGCGGCTTCCGGTGATGCTGAAACGGCCGCGGCCTGCAACGCGACCTCGAGGCGGGTCCGCAGCACCTCCGGCATCCGCCACCCGACGCGCCGGTTCAAGGCACGAAGCCGAGACCGGGCGGGTTCGTGCCGAGCCTGTCGGACCAACAGCCACGCCCCCAAGAAGCCGGGCACGGCCATCGCCAGCGACATCACGCCGCCTCCGCTCCGTGGCCCGGGTGGCCACTACCGGAACGGGTCGCGCGCCGCGACGGCCGCGTGGGAGCTGCCACCCGACGCAACACGTCCGATTCCACGGAGTCCGTCGCTCCACGATCGAAGAGGGGAACTGCAGAGAGGCGCGTACCCTCCCGACGCACCTCGGCCACCGACTCGATCCGGCGGGTACCGCCCACACGTGCCACCTGAACCACCGCGTCGAGTGACGACGCCAGCTGGGCTCGGATTGAAGGAAGCGGGAGCCCGGCGTCGGTCATGAGCGCGAGCGCCTCGAGCCGGGTCAGCGCGTCACCCGGTGAGCCCGCGTGGACCGTGGACAGGGACCCGTCGTGACCGGTGTTGAGGGCCTGGATCATGTCGAGCGCCTCGACCCCGCGCACCTCGCCCACGATGATCCGGTCGGGCCGCATTCGCAGCGCTGCGCGGACGAGCCGGCGGATGGACACGCCACCGACACCCTCTGCGTTGGGGGGCGAGCCTCGAGCCGCACAACGTGCCCGTGTGCAAGTCGCAGCTCGGCGGTCTCCTCGATCGTCACGATCCGCTCGGAGGGATCCACAGCACCGGCAAGCGCGTTGCAGAGCGTGGTCTTCCCTGAGCTCGTGCCACCCGAGATCAGCAGGTTCCAGCCCGCCGCCACCTGCTGTTCGAGAAACGCTGCGGCGTCGCCGGGGTCGAAGGCCGAGAGCGGCACCGGGTGCACACGAAACCGTCGAATCGTCACGCACGGACCATCGGGCGCCAGGGGTGGTATCACGGCGTGGAGCCGCGATCCGTCGGCGAGACGTGCTTCCACGAGGGGGAGGAGCGGTCGAGTCGAAGGCCGAGCGGCGCCACCACGCGCTCCACCAGACGGATGACGTCGGCCGCATCGAGAGACAGATCGATCGGCAGGAGCTCACCACGACGCTCTACGTACGCGTCACCACCGCCGAGCAGCATCACTTCACTCACCTCCGGATCGGCGAGCACAGCCTCGAGGGGACCCAGGCCACCGATCTCGTCGAGGAGGTCGTCGAGCACCTCCTGCGCACGCGCGACCGGGAGCAGCGGTGCCACCTCGCGGAGGAGTTCACCCACCCGGAGGCGCAACTCCTCTCCCCCCACGGGCCCCAGCGTGTCGGCGACCTCGAGCACGCGGCGGTGCACACGGCGCTTCACATCGCGGTCGGATCCTTCGAGAGTCGACGGAATGGCGCTCGCGGAAGCCTTCCGAAGATGGTCGCCTCGAGGAATGCCGCTCGCGGTACGCACGGCGGTCACGCCGCCTGCCCCGCATCGTCGGCGACACCGAGCTGACGGAGAATCTCCCGGACGCTGCGGCGCAGCACGTCGGGTGCTCGAGTCACGACGACTCCTGCGTCGACGGCGCGGGCGATCGACGCTCGCACGGGAACCTTCACGGAGTTGCTCAGACCGAGAACGTCGAGCACCTGAGGCGCGGCCAGAGATCGGCCTGGCTCGTCGACGAACGCGACGAGATCGCCTCGGGCAACGGCGGGCATCGCCACGGCGCGGCGCAGCGTCAGATAGCAGGGGCGCACGACGAGCACCGTGACGTCGGCCACCTCGAGGAGCGCCTCGGCCGCCTCGGGATCGGTGCGCATGAGCGAGCCGACATCGGCGACCGTCGGGGAGGACCTGTCCCGAAGCGTGACGCCCAGCGCGGCCCCCGCCTCGGGAAGCACCGCACCGGGCTCTCGTGTCTCCCGACCGCCGTACGGGAGCACCTCCAGCCCGGGCGCGACGTCGACACCGAGGCGTTCGAGCGCTTCGGCAGGTGCTTCGGGGCCGGCGACCAGCCAGTCGCGCAGACCCACGTCGGGATCGCGGGCCAGTCCGCACACGGCGGGTTGATCGCCCCCGAGGTCGGCGAGTGTCGCTCCGCAGCGGCGGGCCAGCACTCCCGCCGTGGCCGCTGCCAAGACGGACGTTCCGGAACCACCCTTGGGTGACCAGTACGCGATGAGCATCCCTTCCTCCTTGGGTCACGGCGATACCGGCGCCGAGTGATCCGAAGCGGACGCGCGAGGGCCCGCGGAGGAAGGAAAGGGGGAAGTGAAAGGAACCTAGGGACGAACCCCGTCCGATGTCAAGGGTCCGCCCGAAAGTCAGATGGCGTCGACCGTCTAGGCGCTGCGCACCTTCTGGGCGATGACGACGCCCAGAGCAATGACGACAACGAGCAACAGGATCTTCTTCACGGTTCCTCCTCGGTGGTTCGCCCGGATGGTATCTCCACCGGGGCTCGTGCGAAACTCCAGTCCACGCGGCCCATCATGTCGGGACCTTCGGCCGTACCACGCGTGACGCCGGGCGCGGTTGACTCTGGCGAGTCTCGACGGCATCGTCGGAGCGCACGCGGAGGGCCACATGCTGAATGTCTCGTCGCTGATCGGCTCGGCCCGGTCGGATTCGGACGCGCTCCGCTACGGCTGGGACCGTCCCGGCGAAACGACACCGGGGGCATCCACGACCCGCCGACCCGTCGTCGTGTGGAACAGCACCCGGGGCTGCAACCTGTCGTGTTCGCACTGCTACGCCTCGGCCACCCGACGCTCTGGCGACGACGAACTCTCCACCGAGCAGGGTCTCGCCCTGATCGCCGACCTCGCGAGCTACGAGGTACCGGCACTCCTGCTCTCGGGTGGCGAGCCCCTGACTCGTCCCGATCTCGTGGAACTGGCACGCGAGGCGCACCGGCTCGGGATCCGGGTCACCCTGTCGAGCAACGGAACTCTCATCAGTCCCGCGGTCGCGGTGAGCCTGCGCGAATCCGGTGTGTCCTACGTCGGAATCAGTATCGACGGCGACGAAGAGACACACGACAGGTTGCGGTGCCGCGAAGGCGCTCGGGCGGAGGCCGTCGCCGGTCTCCGCCGTCTCGGAGAGGCCGGCGTACGCCGAGGTGTGCGCTTCACGCTGACACCGGGGACCTATCGGCAGCTCGAGGCCGTTCTGGAACTCGTGGAGAGCGAAGACGTCGAACGCCTCTGCGTCTACCACCTCGTTCCGGCCGGGCGCGGTGGACGACTCGACGACGTCTCACCCGGGCAGCGACGCTCCGCGCTGGAACGGATCTTCGCGTTCGCCGCCGAGCATCGTGGCGTGGAAGTCCTCACGGTCGACAACCCGTCTGACGGCCCGTTCCTGCTCGAGTGGCTGGTGACGCACGATCCCCATCGTGCGGACGTTGCGCGACGCGCGCTGCGCTGGAATCGTGGCGCCACGGCCGGTGCCGGAATCGCGCTGGCGTGCATCGACGAGCGCGGCGAGGTCCATCCCGACCAGTTCGCTCGCCACCACAGCTTCGGAAACGTGCGGCACACCCCGTTCTCACGGATCTGGAGAGATGCGACCGATCCGTTCCTCCGCGGGCTTCGCTCGGGACAATGGATCCCCGAGACGTGTACCTCCTGTGAGGGACTCGACCTGTGCGGGGGCGGCTTCCGGTCCCGCGCAGAGCTCGTGACCGGCGATCCCGCGGGCTTCGACCCGAGCTGCAATCTGGTGGCCTCGTGAATGTGGCGAGTCGGTTCCTGGGTGAGGGGGTGCGGCCCGACTTCGATCAGGCACCGCTCACCGTCGCGTGGGAGATCACCCGCTCGTGTCCGCTGCGATGCGTGCATTGCCGGGCCGTCGCCCAGGTTCGACGCGACCCCGACGAGTTGAGCATCGACGAGGGAACTGCGCTCATCGCGGACGCCGCCGACATGGGCACCAAGGTCTTCGTGCTCACCGGTGGCGACCCGCTCGCGCGGCCCGACGTGTTCGACTTGATCGAGGCCGTCGAAGCCTCCGGGATGCACTGCGGCTTCTCGCCCAGCACGACGCCCCGGCTGACGGCTGACGCACTCGGGCGGGCCGTCGATGCCGGAGCGGGAACGATCCACCTGAGCCTCGACGGGGCGAGCGCGGCCACGCACGACGCCTTCCGTGGAGTGCGGGGATCCTTCGAGCGCGCCATGAGCGGGGTGGGGTATGCCGCGGAACTCGACGCGCGGCTCCAAGTCGGAACCACGGTCTGCCGACGCACCGTCGGCGACCTCGAAGCGATCGTCCCCCTCCTCGAAGGGCGCGTCGACCTGTGGAGCCTGTTCTTCCTGGTTCCGACCGGCCGGGGCCGCAACGAGGACGTGCTCGACGCGCAGGGGCACGAGGAGATCCTCGAGTGGCTCGCGACCGCCGATCTACCTGTGCCGGTGCGCACCGTCGCCGCTCCCACGTTCCGTCGGGTGCTCGCGGAAGCCGGGCGCCCGGCAGCCCCCGGTGTCAACGACGGGAACGGTTTCGCGTTCGTCTCGCACCGTGGCGAGGTGTGCCCGTCGGGGTTTCTCCAGCTTCCGGTCGGCACCGTGCGGGAGCAGCCATTGAGCCACTGGTACCGCGACGACCCGTTGTTCCGATCACTGCGCGACACCGCCCTCCTCGAAGGGACCTGCGGGGCGTGTGAGTGGAAAGAGATCTGCGGCGGGAGCCGGGCGCGTGCGTGGGCGACGACCGGGAACCCGCTCGCGGCGGATCCCTCCTGCATACGAGTGGCCGACTCCGCGGCCTAGCCGCTAGGCCAGAATCCACACCGCCGCGGCGATTCCGTTCCCCAGCTCGACTCGCCCCTCATCGGGCGACCAGGCAACGAGCGTATTGGTCGACGTGGCGGCGTCGAACTCGACGAGCAGCAGCCTCCCACCCTCGGCGTTGAGCTCCACGATCGTCGATGCTTCGGGTGTTCCCGTCGCCAGTGGGCTCGTCGCATTCGTGTCGGCGTCCGTGACCCCGAGCCGACCTTCGGAGATCCCACACGACGCGTTGATCGCCGCCACGAGGTCGGCGCCCGCGGCGACCATCGGCCACTGGAGGCACCCCTCGCCCTCGTCGCCCACGGGAGTTCCGTCCGCCAGCGATTCGGCAGAATCGACGTCGAGGGCGATGACCTCACCGGGAAGGCAGTCCGCGCACGGCGCGAGGTTCAGTGTGCTCACGAACACCTGCTCACCGTCGGGAGTCCACGAGGGTTCGTCCACGGGAAACTTGTCCGGGTCACCGAAAGACCGGTCGGGCTCGGCTCCGGTGAGGTCGTGGATGACCAGCTCCGGGAGCTCGTCGCACGAACCGTTGCTGATGTAGGCGAGCCAACGGCCGTCGGCCGACACGGCTGGGGCCACTCCCTGCACCACCACCTCGGGCTCCGAACCGTCGAGAGGCAGTCGGGTGATCCGACCGCCTTTCGGTCGGTTGCGGGACCCCGCGGGACAGTCGACAGCGTCCTCGAGGAAGAAGCGACCGACGTACACGACGTCGCCGTCGGGCGCCATGGTGAGCGTCGGTCGCGTGAGCCGCGCGGCGAGGTCGTTGCCTTCGCCCCCCGCGCCTCCGCCCGGGCCGCTTCCCGTTGTGATCGGAATCACACCGTCGGGCTCCGGAAGAAGTAGTTCTTCCTGTTCACCGCGCTCGGTCATCCGGACGACGGTGCCATCGTCGAGCAACGCGACAATGCCCTTCGTGTCACGGGTGACGGACTCCTGCAACACGTCGTCGGCCTTCGCATCGCTCGAAACGGTGACTCCGTCATCACCGAGGAGCGTGAACAGCCCGAATCCGGCTGCCGCGAGAAGAACGATTCCGACCAGGACGAGCGCGATCCGGCGCATGCGCCGGGCACGCCGGGCCTGCCGCTCGCGGCGTTCGATCGCCATCCGGGCCTCGGCCTGGGCTGCGAGGTTCGCCCACTCGTCGGGCAGTTTGGGTATGTCGTCGGGCCGGAAGGGCTCGTCGGGCTTCATCGGCATCGCTGAAGTCTGCCCTCTCGAGGGTCCACGAGAGCGTCAAGCTGTCGGATGCCGGGAACCGACGCGCCCTGTGAACGATGGAAACCGTGGAACCTTGCCATGAACCGAATCACCCCGACGGGTGATGCCGCGTCGGTTCAAACGGCGAGCAGGTCGCGGGCGCCGGTGTCGGCCGAGGGGTGGCGCAACTTCGACATCGCGCGGGCCTCGATCTGGCGGATACGTTCGCGCGTGAGGTTGAAGTACTCCCCGACCTCTTCGAGAGTGCGCGGTTCGCCACGGTCGAGACCGAAACGCAGCGCCAGGATCTGACGCTCCCGCTCGTCGAGCGGCCCGAGCAGCTTCTCGATCTCCTCGGGAAGAAGCGCCGTGGCGGCCACCTCGAACGGCGACTCCGCGGAGCGGTCCTCCACGATGTCGCCGAGTTCGGCGTCGCCGTCCTCGCGCAGCGGCTCGCTGAGCGAGAGCGGCTCGGCTGCGAAACGTAGAGCTTCGGTGACCTTCTCCTCGGGCATCTCCACCTCGGCGGCGAGCTCCGTCAACGTGGCGGGACGGCCCAGCTTCAGTTCCAGGCGGCTGCGAGCCTTCTGGAGCCGCGCGAGCGTGTCGCCGGCGTGCACCGGCAGCCGGATCGTGCGGCCCGTGTTGGCGATGCCGCGCGTGATCGCCTGGCGAATCCACCAGGTGGCGTAGGTCGAGAACTTGAAGCCCTTGCGCCAGTCGAACTTCTCGACCGCGTGCATCAGGCCGAGGTTGCCCTCCTGGATGAGGTCGAGCAACGGAAGCCCCGACGCCTGGTACTTCTTGGCGATCGAGACGACGAGGCGCAGGTTCGACTGCACGAACGTCCGCTGGGCAGTCTCGCCCTGGCGGGACGCTCGGCGCAGCTCCCGCTTCTTGGCGGGTGTGAGGTTCTTGGGAGGGTCCTCGAGGACCTCGCGCGCCTCATTGCCGCCCTCGATCTGCTGGGCGAGGCGAACCTCGTCGTCCTTGGTGAGCAGCGGGTACTGCCCGATGTCGGTGAGGTAGAGCCGGACGAGATCTTCCTCATCCCTCTCGACACGTTCCTTGGCCACAGATTCCCTCTCGCGTTGGATCACGGCCGAAGATGCCGGTCGTCATCGCTTGTCTACGGGTACAACGCCGGACCCGGTCCCACTTGTTCCGTGCTACAGGGCTCACCTGCGCAAACGGGCGGTCGCTGTAAGTGCTCAGAGTCGCTGTGACCACCATACCGGTGGCGTCAAGAGCGTCGATCCCCAATATGCCGTGGGGAGCCCTGGACTCCGGGAGCCCACGACGTCAGTCCGATTTGCCCCATTCTGCAAGGTCATCCCGGCAGAGCCGGGCCACGCGTCGGACAGGCGCGTCGGCCACCGGGCCGGTCCCGCCGAGCAGGGTCTCGTAGTCCTGCGCCACCAACGGAACGATCCGACGGGTCGCGGCCTCGAGGCGCTCGGACGCCGGCGTCGCACGCGCCGCAGCCACGACCGTTGCGACGTCGGACTCCGACACCTCGGACCCGGGCGGAATGGTACGCGCCTCCACGTCGAGTCCGTTGATGAGGGGGATCACGACACCCAGATGCTCGGCTCGCTCTCCCGCCCGCCGCGACAGGAGCGACGCTGCGAGCTTCGCGGGCGCGTCGGAGATCTCTGTCACCGCCTCGCCCAACATCTCGAACAACGACAGCTCCAGCCATCTCAGGTGACCGAGGCGCTGCGCCACATCCTCGATCGTGAAGCTCGCCTCGGATGAGTCCGTGCTGCTCACCCGGGCCACCGGTTCGTGATCGGGGGACGTCGGTCCTTGCCGAACGCCTTGCGGGAGACGCGAACGCCCGGTGGTGCCTGACGCCGCTTGTACTCGTTGCGGTCGACCAACCGGACCACACGGCGGACCATCGAGCCGTCGAAGCCCTCGGCCACGAGCTCGCCCACCGACCGGTCGCGTTCCACGTAGGCCTCGAGGATCGGGTCGAGCACGTCGTAGTCGGGAAGCGTTTCGGAATCGCGCTGGTCAGGGCGCAGTTCGGCACTCGGCGGCTTCTGGAGCACCTCCTCGGGAACGAGTGGTCGACCCTCCCGCGTGTTGCGGTCGCGGCAGAGCGCGTACACGAGTGTCTTCGGGACGTCCTTGATGACGGCGAACCCGCCGGCCATGTCGCCGTAGAGCGTCGAGTACCCCGTGGCGAGCTCGCTCTTGTTGCCGGTCGTGAGAACCATGGCGCCGAACTTGTTCGACATCGTCATCAGAATCGTTCCTCGGATCCGAGCCTGGAGATTCTCCTCGGCGAGGCCGGGCTCCGTGCCCGCGAAGACCTCGGCGAGCATCCCCTCGAAGGCCCGGTGCGCGGGTTCGATGCCGATCGTGTGTGAGCGGATGCCGAGGTTGGCCACCAGGGCTTCGGCGTCGGCGACACTGTGATCGCTCGAGAAACGCGACGGCATGAGAACACCGGTGACGCGGTCGGGGCCGAGAGCGTCAGCGGCGACGACCGCCACGAGCGACGAGTCGACGCCTCCCGACAGACCGATGAGAACGTCATGGAAGCCGTTCTTCTCGACGTAGTCGCGGGTTCCGAGAACGAGTGCCTCGTACACCTCCTGAACCGGCGGGTAGACGTTCTCGACACGCGGGGTCTTCGTGCCGGGCGCCAGGAGCGCCTCCGACACATGGATCTCCGACAGGCGAGTCGCCGAGCCCGGCCGTGGTCGAGCGGGGATCCCGATGTCACTCACGAGGAGATCTTCGGTGAACTGGTGCGCTCGGGCGATCACGTCGCCCGACTCGTGGACCACGAGCGACGCACCGTCGAACACGAGCTCGTCCTGGCCGCCGACGAGGTTCACGTACACGATCGGGACACCGGCATCCCGGGCGCGGGCAGCGAGCATGGCCTCACGTTCGGCGAGGCGGCCGGCGTAATAGGGCGACGCGTTGATGTTGAGAAGAAGACGGGCACCCGCCTCGGCCTGTCGGAACGCAGGCCCGAGCGGGTCCCAGATGTCTTCGCAGATGCTGACCCCGACGGGCACGCCCCCCACGACGAACAGCGGCCCGGCGTCGTCACCCGGCGCGAAGTAGCGCTGCTCGTCGAACACCGCGTAGTTGGGGAGGTGGTGCTTGCGGTACACGGCGTGGACCCGCCCGTCGGCGCACACGGCCGCTGCGTTCGAGAGGCGGTCGGGATCGCCACCGGCACCCCGCTCGGGGAATCCGACCACGGCGGCGGGCCGCCCCGTTCCTGCCGCCAACTTGACGAGGGCCTCACCCGCCTGCTCCACGAAGGCCGGCCGTAGGAGAAGATCCTCGGGCGGGTAGCCGGTGACGGCCAGCTCGGGGAACGCCACCAGATCGGCTCCTGCGGCCTCCGCCGCCTCGTACGCCTTCAGCATCCGAGCGACGTTTCCGTCGAGGTCGCCGACCACGGCATCGATCTGTGCGGCAGCCACCCGGAGGTTCGTCATCCCTCCAGAATACGGCGCCACCCCCGACGTGCCGCTCAGGTACCGACGACACCATCACTCGCCACCATTGACCGCCTCCGTGTTGACACCCGCGCAACAGCATCGGACACTGCGTCCGTCGTGGATTCCGCAGCGGTACTCGAGAGCAAGGCCGTCCAGCGCTCATTGGCGCGCGCGGCCGATCCGATCGCCGCGCGCGACACACTCGTTCGTCTCGTCGACGACCACCCGGAGCTCACCGATGAGCTCGAAGCCGACTCCCTGGTGCGCGATGCGGTCGTGGCCCTGGCGGCGGCCTCGCGGTCACTGACGACGGCGTTTCTCCAGGACCCCTCGCTGCTGGAACCGCTGAGAGACCACGCCGGTTTCGCGATCGAAATCGACGACGACGTCTTCGGCCGTTCGTGGGACGTCGCACGCGGGGAGTTCGACGGTACCGACAGCCAGGCGCTGCGGTGGTGGAAACGGCGTGAGCTCCTGCGCGTCGCCGCCCGCGACCTCCTGGGCGTTGCCGACGTCGACTCTGTCGCCCACGAACTCGCACGGATCGCCGCGACCGCTCTCGGCGCCGCACACGACATTGCGCGCGCCGACTTCGACGGCGACGCCCGTATGGCCGTCATCGGAATGGGGAAGCTCGGCGGGCGCGAGTTGAACTACGCCAGCGACGTCGACGTCCTGTTCGTCCACGACGGCGATCCGGAAGCCGCTCAACGTCTCGCCCGCGGAATCCTCGACGTCATGACCGAGCCCGATGCCGGAGCGATCGTGTTCCGCACTGACGCCGACCTGCGCCCGGAAGGGCGCTCGGGTCCGCTGTCTCGCAGCCTCGAGTCGTACGTCACGTGGTACGAGCGGTGGGCGCAGGCCTGGGAGTTCCAGGCGCTCCTCAAGGCTCGTGCCGTCGCAGGCGATCAGGACCTCGGCGACGCATTCTTCGACGCCACACGCGAGTTCGTCTACCCGGACGTCCTCGACGCCGAGGCGATCCGCGAGATCCGGGCCATGAAGGCTCGCACCGAAGAGGAGACACGCCGGCAGGGCCTCGCCGACCGCGAGCTGAAGAGGGGGCGGGGCGGAATCCGCGACGTCGAGTTCTCGATCCAGCTGCTCCAGCTCGTGCACGGTCGCCACGACGAAGAAGTGAGATCGCCCAACACGCTGGAAGCGCTCAGGTCCCTCGCCGAAGGTGGATACGTCGACGAGGAGGACGCGCGCCATCTTTCGGGCGCCTACCGGCACCTCCGGACCGTCGAGCACCGCGTGCAGCTACGCGACGAGCAACAGACCCACACGCTGCCCGACGACCCCGAGGAGCTCGAACGCCTCGCGCGTGTTCTCGGGTACCGCGACGACGCCCGTGCGAGCGCCCGGGAGCAATTCCGTCAGGCGCACGCGCACCACCAGGCGACAGTGCGGGAGATCCACGAACGGCTCTACTTCGAACCGCTGCTCGACACACTGGCCGGAACCGGCGCCATGCCCGCCGAGGCCGCGGCCGAGCGGCTCGCCGCGTTCGGCTTCGTCGACGCGACGCGCACCGAGGCCGCGCTGCGCGAGCTCACGGCCGGCCTCACGCGCCGTTCGCGCCTGATGAAGCAGCTCCTGCCTCTGCTCCTCCAGTGGTGCTCCGCATCTCCCGATCCCGACCTCGCTCTGCTCCAGCTGCGTCGGCTGGCCGAGGGGCCGACACGCTCGATGGCGCTCGCCGAGACCTTCCGGGACACGCCGTTCGCCGCCGAACGCGTCTGTCGCATCCTCGGATCCAGCCGCACGACCGGCGACGCGTTGCTGCGCGCCCCCGAGTTCCTCGATGTGCTCGCCGACGACGACGTCATCGCGGTGGAATGGCCCGGCGACGTGCTCCTCGACGCCGCCCTCGAAACGTTGCAGTGGCGTGACAACGAGAGTGCACGCCGCGACGGCCTCCGTCGCTTCAAGCGCCGTGAGCAGCTGCGCATCGCGAGTCGCGACCTCCTCGACCTCGGCACGGTCGAGTCCACCGGTCGCGAGCTCTCCGCCGTCGCCGACAGCACGCTCGAGGCCGCGCTGCGGTGCCTGGATCCGCAGATTCCCTTCGCCGTGATCGGGATGGGACGCTACGGCGGATGCGAGTTGTCGTACGCGTCGGATCTCGACGTGCTCTTCGTGTACGACGGTGAGGGCACCGAAGCCTTCGACGAAGCCGAGCGCACGGCGACGGCCCTCATCCGCGAGGTGGGCGCCACCACGTCGGAGGGGAGGGCTTTCGAGATCGACGCCGACCTACGGCCCGAGGGAAAGCAAGGCCCCCTCACCCGCTCACTCACCGGCTTTCGGCGCTACTACGACGAGTTCGCGCTCACGTGGGAGTTCCAGTCGCTGACGCGCGCCCGACCCGTGGCCGGCGACACCACGCTCGGCAAGCGATTTGCGGAGCTGATCGTTCCGTTCGTGTACCGCGAGGACTTCTCCGACGACGCGGTCCGCGACATTCGGCGCATGAAGGTGCGCGTCGAACAGGAACGTATCCCTCCCGGAGAGGACGCCGAGTTCCACCTGAAGCTCGGGAAGGGCTCGCTTTCCGACGTCGAGTGGACAGTTCAGCTCCTCCAGTTGCAGCACGGAGCCGCTGACGCGTCGTTGCGCGTGCCGTCCACCGTGGCCGCCCTGCACGCACTTCGCGACGCCTCTGTAATCGGCGATGAGGACGCCGAGGCGCTCGAGGACTCGTACCGGTTCTGCGAGCGAGCACGCAACGCCCGCTACCTGCTCACCGGTGCTCCTGGGGATTCCCTACCCACCGACGCCGTCGTCGCCGAACGACTCGGCCGGATTCTCGGCTACGTCCACCAGCCGCAGACGACCCTGCGGGAGGACTACCGGCGCCTCACGCGCCACGCGCGCGCTGTCACGGAGCGCATCTTCTACGGCCACGTGCGCGACGACTGAGCTCGACCTCGATGTCGTTCGTGGCGGCGGCCTCGGACCGAGGTGGTAGACCGTTCCGCGGATGGGCTACCGACGGATGACAGACGACGAGCGTGGCGCGTTCCTGCGGAATCCGGTGCGTCCGGCGATCCTGGCAACGGTCAGGTCAGACGGCCGACCTCATGCGGCACCCGTCTGGTACGCGCTCGACGGCGAAACCATCGTCTTCAACACGGGCGCCGAGACCGTGAAGGGTCGCAACCTCGCACGTGACCCGCGCGTCACGTTGTGCGTGCAGGACGACCGTCCACCCTTCGGCTTCGTCATGCTGGAAGGAACGGCAGAGCTCGTCGGCGGTCTCGACGAAGTCCGGCGCTGGGCCATGCGGATCGGCGGTCGCTACATGGGCGACGACCGGGCCGAGGAGTACGGCGCCCGCAACGGCGTACCCGGCGAGCTCCTCGTGCGCGTCACGGTCGACCACACCGTGTCGGCCTTCGACGTCGCCGAGTGACGCTCGTTCCCGGACATCGTCACGCAGGTGTCCGGACAGGACGACCACCGGTTCAACCGGGGGTTCGAACCGTCACGGTCGGGAAGTACGTCGCGTAGCGGCCCCGGTCTCGGGTCAGCAGGTCGACGTCTGCGACCGCGGCATGGGCGCCGATGTAGAAGTCGGGAAGAGTCGATGACCGCGTTCCGCCGCGGTCGCGGTAGTCGACAAATGCCTTGCCGGCGAGAAACGCCGCCTCCCACGGGAGAGGAGCGCGCCGGTAGTCGCTGGGCGGCATCGCTTCCTCCAGCTCCTCGATACGAGAGAAGCGCACTGAGACCTCGGCGTAGATGATCGGATTGATGAACAAGAGGCCCACCTCGGCCGCCTGCGCAAGCGCTTCGGCGGACGGCCCGAACCACGTGGGGTCCTGCGTCAGAACGTCGAGAAGAATGTTGGTGTCGACAAGGGTGCCCGTCGCCACCTCAGCTCTCCCGGGTCAGCGCCATGATTTCGTCAGTTGTCATCACGACGTCGCCGCGGCCACTCAGCCGCTCCACGAGCTGTCGACCGCGCCCGGGGGCCGTCGCGGACTTCCGGATCACGATTCCGTCGTCGGTGATCTCGAAGTCGACGTCGCTCCCGGCCCCGATCCCGAGCTCCTCGCGCAGCTCCTTCGGAATCGTGACCTGACCCTTCTCGGTGACCTTCATAGTAGGAATCATACCATTCCTACTTCATAATAGCCACTACATGATCGAACGGGAGTCGTCCGTCGGCGGCCGGACCTGCGTCATTCAGGCGTTGATGGGGACTCGGACGAATGTTGTTGCAGCGCGGCGAGCAGGGATAGGTCGCAACCCGATTGGTTGAGCGCCTCCTGGTCGTACTCGATGTGTGCCGCCGTCGGAGCAGCCAACCTGAACCCCACAAGTGCCGGAACGGCGCCCACCAGATACAGCCACGGTTCCCACCACACGAAAACCGCGGCGAAGGCAAGGAGCGCAGCGGCTTCGCAAATGGCGATCCGCACGAAGAACCTGATCCAGTAGGAGGTCTGGAGTGCTCGGTGATCGGTGCAGTCGAGGCTGCCGACGAAACGTGATGCCACGACGCAACCCAGAGACACGGCCGCCAGCCCACCCGCGACAGCGGCGAGCGGTGCGGAGGTGTCGGGATACGGCCCCAGGAGTGGCAGGACAAGCCCGAAGAGGAGGATCGCCGAGAAGAACCCCACCGTGAGCTGCCGGAGTCTGACGAGCGGATTCTGTGGGAGAGAGCCGCGTTGTCGGCGCGCTCGGGAGCCCTGCCACGGTATGAAGACCCTACCCAGACCCCGAATCGGCCACCCGGGGTCTTCGCCGGCGGGAGTTGGCGTCGCCATGACGGAAGCGTACGTCGACCCGCACGCGACGGTGCCCCGGCGGGGACCGGGGCGCCGGGCACACGAGACCCTGTGGGCCTCGGGTTCTAGATGTCGTAGTACATGTAGAACTCCCACGGGTGCGGGCGGAGACGCAGAGCCTCCACCTCGTTGTCCCGCTTGAAGGTGATCCACGTGTCGATGACATCGGGTGTGAAGACGCCACCTGCGAGCAGGTAGTCGTGGTCGGCCTCGAGGGCGTCGAGCGCGTCCTCGAGTGACGCCGGAACCTGCGGGACCTGTGCCAACTCCTCGGGCGGCAGGTCGTAGAGGTCACGGTCCACCGGCGTGGGCGGCTCGATCCGGTTCTGGATCCCGTCGAGGCCGGCCATCAACATGGCCGAGAACGCCAGGTACGGGTTGCACGACGGGTCGGGCACCCGGAACTCGAGGCGCTTGGCCTTCGGGCTCTTCGAGTACAGCGGGATACGCACGCACGCCGAGCGGTTCCGCTGCGAGTACACCAGGTTCACCGGCGCCTCGTAGCCCGGCACGAGCCGCTTGAACGAGTTCGTGGTCGGGTTCGTGAAGGCGATGAGCGACGCCGCGTGCTTCAGCAGACCACCGATGTACCAGCGGGCGTTGTCGGACAGGCCGGCGTAACCCGACTCGTCGAAGAACGTCGGCTCACCGCCCTTCCACAGCGACTGGTGCACGTGCATACCCGAGCCGTTGTCCTGGAAGACGGGCTTGGGCATGAAGGTCACCGTGTAGCCACGCTCCGCCGCCACGTTCTTCACCGCGTACTTGTAGAGCATCAGCTTGTCGGCCATGCGCAGCATCTCGTCGAAGCGCATGTCGATCTCGGCCTGACCGGCGGTGCCCACCTCGTGGTGCTGCACCTCGATCTCGATGCCGAGGTTCTCCAGCTGCTTCACCATCTCGGAGCGCAGGTCCTGGAACTTGTCCATCGGCGGGACGGGGAAGTAGCCCTCCCTTGTAACGGGGCTTGTATCCCTTGTTGGGCGTACCGTCGAGCTCACGCTCACGGCCCGAATTCCAGACGCCCTCGATGGAGTCGACCTCGTAGTAGCCCTCGTGCTGGTTCTGGTCGAAGCGCACGGCGTCGAAGATGTAGAACTCCGCTTCGGGACCGAAGTACGCCGTGTCGGCGATCCCTGTGCCACGCAGGTAGTCCTCGGCCTTCTTGGCGACGTAGCGCGGGTCGCGCGAGTACGCCTCGCCGGTGACCGGATCGCGCACGAAGCAGTTGAGGTTCAGCGTCGGGTGCTCACGGAACGGGTCGACCACCGCCGTGTTCGGGTCGGGCATGAGCAACATGTCCGACTCCTGGATCTCCTGGAAACCCCGGATCGAGGAACCGTCGAAACCCAGGCCCTCCTCGAAGACCTCCTCGGTGAACTCGTGTGCCGGCACCGAGAAGTGCTGCATGAGACCGGGGAGGTCGCAGAACCGGTAGTCGATCACCTCTATGCCCTGGTCGGCGACGAGCTTCACGACGTCGCCGGGTGTGCGCTGCTCCACCGTTGTTCCTCCGTGGTTCGCTTGTGGGAATCGGCTCGAACGAGCCATTGGTTCGAGGGTTCCGTTCGTAGCCAGCATCCTCGCAGCACGGCCGTTACCCGGCCGTATCCCGATGATGAACGCAGTGTTAACACCAGCCGCAGGACAGGCTTCCAGGCGGACACTCCCGCACACAACTGCCAGACTTGGGGTATGGATCGTCAAACCGAGTACGTGTTGCGGACCGTCGAGGAGCGGGGGTCCGGTTCATCCGGCTGTGGTTCAGCGATGTGCTGGGCTTCTTGAAGTCGTTCTCCATCACCCCCGCCGAACTGGAGGTCGCTCTCGACGAGGGCATGACCTTCGACGGCTCGGCCATCGAGGGCTACAGCCGGGTCCAGGAAGCCGACATGCTGGCACGGCCCGACGCCAACACGTTCGAGATCATCCCGTGGCGCGGCGACGACGCTCCGGTCGCGAGGATGTTCTGCGATGTGCACCACTTCTCCGGTGAACCGTTCGACGGCGATCCCCGCCTCGTCCTCAAGCGGAATCTCGACCGGGCGCGTGAGAAGGGCTTCACGTTCTTCGCAGGACCGGAGATGGAGTACTTCTATTTCGAGAACTCCGAGGCACCACCGATTCCGCTCGATCAGTCCGGCTACTTCGACCTCACACCGTCGGAGCGGACCGCCGAACTGCGCGGCGAGACCATCCTCACTCTCGAGGCGATGGGCATCCCCGTCGAGTACAGCCACCACGAGAACGGCCCGAGCCAGCAGGAGATCGATCTGCGGTACACCGACGCCCTGTCGATGGCCGACAACGTCCAGACATTCCGTCTCGTCGTGAAGCAGGTCGCCGAGCGTCTCGGTGTGCACGCCACATTCATGCCGAAGCCGATCGGAGGGATTTTCGGATCGGGGATGCACACGCACCTCTCGCTCTTCGAGGGTGACGTGAACGCCTTCCACGATCCCGGCGATCCGCACGGGTTGTCGAAGGTCGGCAAGGGGTTCATCGCTGGTTTGCTGCACCACGCCCGCGAGATCACCGCCGTGACGAACCAGTGGGTCAACTCCTACAAGCGCCTGGTGGAGGGCTACGAGGCGCCGGTGTACGTGGGCTGGGCCCGCAACAACCGCTCGGCGCTCGTGCGGGTGCCGCTCGCCAAGAAGGGCAAGGAGAGCTCGACGCGCATCGAGTTCCGCTCCCCCGACCCGGCGTGCAACCCCTACCTCGCGTTCAGCGTGATGCTCGCCGCGGGGCTCCAGGGGATCGAGGAGGGCTACGAACTCCCGCCCGAAGCGACCAACAACATCTTCGAGATGACCCCGCGGAGCGCCACGTCGAGGGGATCGGATCGCTTCCCGAATCGCTCGCCGAGGCCGTAAACGTGATGGAGGGCTCCGAACTTGTCGCGGAGGCACTCGGCGAACATGTCTTCGACTACTTCATCCGCAACAAACGCGAGGAGTGGGCCGACTTCAAGTCGTACGTGTCGCCCTACGAGCTCGACAAGTACCTGGGGACGCTGTGAGCCACGGCCGCGGGGTGACGAGCGCCGATGTACAGGCACCCCTGCTCGTGTTCCCCGACCCCGCGCCGGCGCTGCTGGCCCGGACGCTCGACCTGGCAGGCCACAGCTGGAAGGCCGTCGGGAACGCCTCGTTCGCCACCCAGGACGAGCCTTCCGGAGGCTGGGGCGGAGCGGTCGTGGCAGCCGACGAGGACCCCGAGGGTGCGTTCGGGATCTGTCGGGCGCTGCGTAAACGCGACGTGGCCCTCCAGCCGGTCCTGCTGCTCGTGTCGGGCACGCACCTCGACGAGTTGGAGCTGCGCGAAGACCTCTTCGACGACTTCTGCCTCACGCCGTTCCACCCCCAGGAGCTGGAGGCCCGACTTCGCCACCTGCTCTGGAGCACGGGTCACGGCACGCATCCGGAGATCCTCGAGTACGCAGAACTGTCGCTCAACGTCGAGACCTACCAGGCCTCGGTGGCCGGACAGCCCCTCGATTTGACCTACATGGAGTACGAGCTACTGAAGTTCTTCGTCACCCACGCCAACAAGGTGTGCTCTCGCGAACAGCTGCTGTCACGCGTATGGGGCTACGAGTACTACGGAGGTGCGCGCACCGTCGACGTGCACGTGCGGCGTCTGCGGGCGAAGCTCGGAGAGAACCACGCGGCGCTGATCCACACCGTGCGATCCGTGGGCTACCGCTTCGGCAACGCTTATTGAGCGCTACGACGCGCGGGTGTCGGCGTCATCCGCCAGGAGCTGGCCGAGCAGTGCGCTCCAGACGGCGCCGCCGAGGAAGATCGCGACGGGTGCAACGAGCACCATGCCGATCACGATCAACGCTCCGCCGGGCATGGTGCGACTCTACCGGGATTCGGGGGCGTGGGCCCAGGCTTCGATCTCGACGCCCGCTCCTGCCGGGAGTGCGGCGACCTGGACGGTGGAACGCACCGGCCGGTGGCTGCCGAGGGCTGCGCCGTAGGCCTCGTTGACGGCGGGGAACTCTGAGAGATCGGTGACGAAGATCGTCGTCTTGGCGATGTCGGTCACACTGGCCCCCGCGTCGGCGAGGACCGCGGCGATGTTCGCCATCGCCTGCGTCGTTTCGGCCGCGGCGCCGCCCTCGACCAGAGAGCCGGTTGCCGGGTCGAGGCCGAGCTGACCGGCGAGAACGATCCAGTCGCCGGCGCGTACCGCCGGCACGTAGGGCCCGAGCACCTCGGGAGCACTCGGCGTATGAACGAACTCAACACCCATCGGACAGCCCTCACCTTTCTCAGATGCGTCCCTGAAGCTCGCTATGCGAGCTTCAGGGACGCATCCTGTCAGCGCCTCAGGGCGCGGGCGAGCGCGGTGTCGCGGGCGGGGAACACGGCGGGGCGGGTGCCTTCGGCCTTGCTGACGGCATTCCAGGTGGAGGCGGCCACGGCGGCGAATACGGCGTCGGAGACGGCTGGTCGAGGCACGCCCGGGTCGTCGAGAATCTCGATCTCGACAGGTGGCATGGAGCGGGCGCGCAGGATCCCGAAGGAACGGATCGTGAGGTCGTGGATCTGTCCGGTCTCGGGGTCCACGACGATCCCCTCGGAGAGGACCCACCCGAGGGCCATGTGCGCAGCGCCCGTGACGTACGAGCGCACCACGATCTCGTCGAGAGGGTCACCGCATGCGACACGGATCCGCACCGTATCGATACCCCTGCCGTCGTCGGTCAGCTCCACGGAGGCGCCGGCGAGCGCTCCCCCGGCGACTCCCGCCACACTCCCGAGGAGGACGCGTGCGACGCGCTCGTCCGTGATCAAGGACCTGCGGTCCGCACCTACAGCATCGAGAGCGCCCTCCACGAGCACGGTGGTCTCGGCGACCCCGACGGCACGGAACGCATCCGAGACGGGCGGCCCGACGATCTCCGTCGCCGACCACTCCGTTCGCAGCTCCACTGAGTACGGAACGTGAGCTGACGCCGTCTCGAACGCGGCGAGGCTCGACCCGTCTCCCGAGTCGGCGACGCTCCCGCGAATGTGAACGGTGTCTCCGTCGAAGCGGGCGGTCGCGCTCATGGGCGGCCGTTTCGGCCCCAGACGCACGGTGTCTTCGCGCGCGTACACGACTCGGACCGTCGAGCCGGTTGCGTCTGCGAGTTCACGGGCCGCCCGAGGTGCGGCGGACGTTGCCTTCCCGCCGAAGGCCCCGCCGTTGGCGAGCGGCGTCGCCGGCTCGGCGCCGGGTGCACACCACGAGGCATCGGGCTCGAGGTAGGCAGGCTCGACGAAACCCGTGGCGAGGCTGACTCCGCCATCGGGTGGTGGCGGCGGAGCGATCGGCGGTACGGGATCGAGCGTCGTCGCACGGCCCTGCACATTCTCGGCGGTGTCTCGTGCCTCACGCAGTGACCGACCGATGACCCACGCGATTCCGGCCGCCGTTGTGGTCTCACTCGTGACTCCCGGGGGTGCGGGAACGGCCACGAGCACGTCCGGACCGCGTGGTGCGGTGTCGTCGGCGAAACCCCCGACACCCAACGGGACCTCCGCGTCGACCCGCTGTTGCGTTCCACCTTCGAGGCCGGCCCTGTGTTCGGCAGCGTTGCGATCACGATCGGGAGGCTCCGCGGAACCGTCGCCGACCGAGGCGGCGAGCTGGACCGCTTCTTCGATGGTGCGCCACCCGGTACACCTGCAGAGGTGCGCCGCAAGTGCACGGTCGAGTTTCGCCGGCACCACACCGTCGGCCCCGGCGATGTCCCTGGCAGTGTCTCTGGCGATCGCGGTCTCCACGAGCGGTGCCGTGCGCATGATGATCCCCGGAGTGCAGAAGCCGCACTGAGAACCACCCGTCGCTACGAATGCACCGGCGAGGCTCTCTCGCCGTGAAGGGTCCAAGCCCTCCACCGTCGTGACCTCGCGCCCGGCAACCCGGGAGATCGGAGTGACGCAGGCGACCCGTGGCTTGCCGTCGACGAGGACCGTGCAGCAGCCGCACTGGCCCTGGGGGCGCATCCGTCCTTGACCGAGACCAGACCCAGATCCTCCCGCAGCGCCAGCAGCAGCGATTGGTCGGGCGCGACCTCCACCTGGTCGCCGTTGCAGCGGAATTGCACGCGATCAGACACGAGAGCCTCCGGTTGGCAGGATACGGGGATGGCCGAGCAGCACCCCGACACCAGAGCGCGCCGCTCCACGCCTCCTGAGATCGATGCGGGCGAGATCGACGCGGGCGAGATCGATGCGGGATCACGGGCACGAACGTTCCGCTTGTCACGCCGTGGATTCTTCGGACTCAGCGGCGGACTGTTCATCGCCGCGGCGTGCACGTCCGACGGCGACGGGAGCGGCGACGCCTCGACCACGCTGCCCAGCCCGGGAGGCACGGCCAACCCCGAAGGACTCGAGGCCGGAGTCGTCTCCAACGACATGTACGCCACGGAGCGGCCGCAGCGTTTCGCGTTCGCCCTGACCGACACCGCAGGTTTCGCCTCCGGGCCACCCGCCACCATCACGTTCACGACGGGCGCCACCGACTCCGAAACGATCGACGCTCCCCTCAACAGTGAGGGACTGCCCGAAGGACGTGGCCTCTACGTCGTCGAGGCGTCGTTTCCCGAGGCCGGGACCTTCGACGCGGTGATCAGCGTCGACGGCAACGATCTTCCCGTGGTATTCCAGATTCTCGAAGAGGCCGAAGCGCTCACCCCGGGGGAGGCGGCTCCGGTCGTCCCGTCGGCGACGGTCCTCGACACACGAGACGTCGATCCGATCTGCACGCTCGACCCGCCGTGCCCGTTCCACGAACTCGACCTCGCCGAGGTCACCGGTTCGGGCAAGCCGGTCGCAGTCTGCTTCTCGACGCCCGCCCGCTGCCAGTCGCGCTATTGCGGTCCGACCCTCGAGCTTCTGGTCGAGCTCGGGCCCGAGTTCGACGACGTCGTCGACATCATCCACGTGGAGGTGTTCCGCGACTCCACGACCAACCAGGTCGCCGAACCCGTCGACGCCTACAGCCTGATCTCGGAGCCGTGGATGTACGCGCTCGACGGAGCGGGAACGATCACGAACCGGATGGGCGGCGCCTGGGACAGGGGCGAACTCCGCCGCTTCCTGGAGTCAACCGTTTGATGCGTCCGTAGAGCTCGCTATGCGCGCGTCAGGGACGCATCTCGGTTAGGAGAACGACTGGCCGCAGCCGCAGCTACGCTCGACGTTGGGGTTCGTGACGTGGAACCCCGCACCCTGGAGCGTGTCCTTGTAGTCGAGTGACGCGCCACGAACGTGCTCGTTACTGGCGGGATCGACCACGACCCGCACCCCGTCGACTTCGGCCACGAGGTCGTCGTCGGCCTGGTCGGAGTCGAAGAACATCTCGTAGCTGAAGCCCGAGCAGCCGCCCGGACGCACGGCCACCCTGAGGAAGAGCTCGTCATTGCCCTCGGCCGCGAGGAGGTCTTTCACCTTCGCGACGGCGGTATCGGTCAGCTTGATGCTCTCGAGCTGTGCTGCATCCTTCACGTCGAACATCGTCGCCTACATCCTTGGTCGGTTGCTGCGAGCCATCGGCTCAGGTCTGTCAGGTTACCGGAGCCCCACACTCACCTGGCACGGCTCCGGGTCGTACAACATGCTGAAACCCTCCACGATTCCTCCGCCCGCCCGGGCGACCACGCCCTCGCAGATCCCACGGTGGAGGTTGCAGACGAGGTCGGGATAGGCCTCGGCCAGTTCCCGGAAGGGGCAGTGGAGAAACGCCACGGTCGTGGTGTCGTCTACGGGCTCATCGGCGGCGGGTTCGAAGCCGAGGCGGTCGAGCTCGGCGGCGAGGACCCCGAGACAGGAGCTGGACTTCGTGCGCTTGGCGGCCTCCACGCCCCACGAACGCCCGATGGCGACGGCTTCGGCGCCGTCGGCCCCTGACCGCTCGGCGAGAGCCGCCAGCAGCCCGGCGAGCAGGGCGTGGGCGGGCGGATCGAATCCGAGCCCGGGAGCGCCCGGCGCGAGGGAATACAGATGCTGGGGACGACCGACGGTGCCGCGGTGAACGGCTTCAGCCTCCACGAGACCGGCGTCGCGTAGGCGGTCGAGGTGGAGACGGACCGTGTTGGGGTGGAGGTCGAGCATGTTCCCCAGGTCGGCGGCCGACAGCGGAGAGGGTGACGACGCCAACTCGCGGTACATGGCGTAGCGGGTCTCGTCACCGAGCGCCTTCAGGACCACGAGCAGTTCCATCGGCTTGCACGCTACCCAGCCTCGGGCATATTTTCAACGTCTACACTGTTTTTATCTGTGGTGCGCTCCATGCACCCCCGACGAGCGACCGCCTCGAAAGGCCCCGATGGTTACCACCCCCGGCCCGACACCCGACGACGTGCGCGGCGTCCTCGCGGGTGTCGTGGACCCCGAACTCCACGTCGGCATCGTGGATCTGGGCATGGTCCGCGACATCGAGGTGGCCGACGAGGGCGTGGTCACGGTCCAGGTGGCTCTGACAACCGCCGCGTGCCCGCTGCGCGGCCAGATCAAGAAGGACGTCGCCTCCAAGGTGCGCGGTCTGCCCGGCGTCACCGACGTGAAGGTCGACTACACCGAGATGACCCAGGAGCAACGCTCCGACGTGATGCAACGCGCACGCCTCGAGGCCGCGAACCGCTCTCCGGAAACCGAGGTTCCGCCGAACGCCCGTGTTCTGGCCGTGGCAAGCGGCAAGGGTGGGGTCGGGAAGTCGTCGGTCACCGTGAACCTGGCGGTGGCGCTGGCATCGCACGGCTACACGGTGGGCGTGCTCGACGCCGACATCTGGGGCTTCTCGGTTCCGCGGATGCTCGGCCTGGAGGGACGGCTCGCCGGCGAGGCCGGCGACGACGGCCGTGGCCTCATCAACCCGAGCGAACGCGAGGTCGCGGGCGTGACGCCGCTCGTCAAACCCGGCCGCGTGAAGGTCGTGTCGATGGGACTGCTCGTCGACGACGAGGACACCGCACTCATGTGGCGCGGCCTGATCCTCTCCAAAGCGCTCGAGCAGTTCCTCACCGACGTGCGCTGGGGTGAGCTCGACTACCTCCTGCTCGACATGCCTCCCGGCACCGGTGACATCCAGATGGCACTCGGACGCCTCCTCCCCGCGGCGGAGCTTCTCGTTGTGACGACACCGGCTCTAGCGGCACAGAAGGTGGCGTCGCGTGTCGCCGACATGGCGCGCCGCAGCTATCTGAAGGTGGCCGGCGTCGTGGAGAACATGAGCGAGTTCGTGGCCCCCGACGGCAGCCAACACGAGATCTTCGGATCGGGAGGTGGTGCCGCACTCGCCGACGAAATCGGCGCGCCGCTCGTCGCGCAGATCCCCGTGGAGGCCGCAGTCGCAGCCGGCGGAGATTCGGGCACACCGATCGTGCTCGCGGACGCCACCGCACCTGCTGCCCAGGAATTCGGACGCCTCGCGTCCCGCATCACCGACGACCTGCTTCCGCCCGTCGAGATGGCCGGTTGCACGGCCCGGATCCTCGACATCGCCAACGAGAACCTCGCCGCTGTCGACGCGGCGAAATAGGACCTCGAGCCGCTCTAGGCGAGCCGCCATTTGGAGGTGGCGCTGCGACCCTCGACGCTTCCTTCGTCGCGCAACTTCAAGAGGTGCGCGTGCACCTGGCGTCCCGCCATCTCGACGAGGACGTCGGGGAGATCATCGTCGGCGTAGACAGAGCGCACGACCGCGGGAATCGTCGCGGGTCCCGACGAGAGGACGCCCAGAATCTGGCTTTCGCGTTCGGCGCGGTGAGACCGGTACTCCTCGATCGCTGCTCGCGGCTCCTCGATGATCTGCCCGTGACCGGGAGCGATCCGCCGCAGTGGTCGAATGCCGCTCAGACGCTCCAAGGTGTCGAGATACGCGGCCATGTCTCCACCGGTGGGTGGAGACACGACCGACGTCGTTCCCTCGAGAACGGTGTCTCCTGTGAAGAGGACGGCCTCGCCTTCCAGCAGGAAGCAGAGATGGTTCGGAACGTGGCCCGGCGTGTGAAGGACATCCAGCGCGAACTCCGTGCCCGTCACGACATCACCCTCGTCGAGCCACCCGTCGAGATGAACGTCGCCACTGCCCCGCCGGAATGCCAGGACCTCGGCGCCGGTCCGCTCGGCGAGGAGTGACGCTCCGGGCGCATGGTCGGGATGGGTGTGCGTGAGGACGATCCACCGGATGCGCGTAGCGCCCGCGCACCCGACCACGGCGTCGATGTGGTCGGCATCGGCGGGTCCCGGGTCGACGACCGCCACGTCGTCGACACCCACGAGGTAGGTGTTGGTTCCGGGACCGGTCATGGGGCCGGGATTGGGGGCGATGATCCTGCGGACGAGTGGAGAGACGGCGCTCGCCACCCCGGGGGTCATCGCCGACATCAGGCCGACGATCCCCGATCGAGGTCGGCTGCGGTCATCGGATCGATCGACCCCTCCGGCGGACTCTCGTACTCGTCGTATCCCGGGTCGCCGGGGAGCAGGAGTCGCATTCCGGCTGCGTCGGAGACGATCCGCGGCTGCACCGTGGGAATCGAGGTGGCGGAGCTCACGGCGTCGAGCAGCTCATCGGACGTGGAGAACCGACCGATGGCGTCCAGGTTGCGCAACGTCGGAAAGATGATCCGCCGTTCACCGCGTCGGGCGCTCGCGACTGCCTCGGCGGGTGTGACCCACACCGACGCGATGGTCTCGGTGTCGTCGTGGAGTGCCGACTGCCCCTCGGGTGCCCGGGCCACGAAGAACCACGTGTCGTAGCGACGGGGCATTCCGACGGGAGTGATCCAGTGGGAGAACATGTGGAGGTCGCCGGCGTCGACCACCAGGTCTTCGGCGGCGAGGAACGCCGGGAGGGACGTCGCTCCCTCATCCAGTGTCCGTCGATGGTCGGCGAAACGCGCCGCAGCGTCGCCCGACACGTCGACGGGTGCACCGGATGCGTCGCGGGCCAGGAGGATTCGCGCCTCCTCGAAGGTTTCGCGCACGGCGGCAGCCCAGAATCCGAGCCCACCGGACTCCACATCCAGGAGCGCGCTGGCTTCAGCGTCGGTGAGACCGACCGTACGCTCCTGTTGGGCGATGCTGCGGTCGGCGTCATCGACGGCGCCGCCGGGGAACACATACGCACCGCCGACGAAATCGGCGTTGAGATGCCGCCGCAGCATGAGGACTTCGAGATCGGGCGCGTCGCGCACGACCATGACGGTCGCGGCGTCGCGCATCCCCTCGGATCGTCTCACTGCCCAGCCCACCGGGACGTGGACCTGATCGGTCAGCCGACCTGTTGGGCGAGGAGACCCCGACGTTCGACTTCGGTGAGCCCGCCCCAGATGCCGTGGGGTTCGCGGATGCTCAGTGCGTAGTCGAGACATTCGGAACACACCGGGCAGGTGACGCAGATCTCCTTGGCCTTGGCCTCGCGCCACTCACGGTCTTCCTTGCGCTCACTCGTGGTGGGAGGGAAGAAAAGGGCCGACTCAGGACCGCGACACAGTGCGCGTTCCTGCCAGATCTCTTCCGTCGTGCTCAGTTCGGCCGCTCGCAGGCTCACATCTCCCCCGTCGGGTCGCGTCCGGCTCTCCGACGAGCGAACATATCCGGCGGTTCCCGGCGAGACAAGACCGAATTCGTACCCTCTCGGGCGACTCGCGGCCTCAGGCGTCCGTCGACGGCCGGGTCGCACCCGTCAATCGGCGGAACCGCCGCGTGCCCGGTCCCGGTAGTCGACGGCGCCGCCCTCCTCGGGCTCCACCTCGAGTTCCACGCCCCGGACCGCCACGACCCGCACCGCGTCGCCGGCGGCGATCGGCGTGGCACGGTTGGTGTGGGCTTTCCAGAGAGCGTCACGGACCTTCGCGACGCCGTCGGGACCGATGTCGACCTCGGCGGTGCCCATCTCGCCGACCATGCCCTCCCGGCCGATGGTGGGCGTGGAGAATCGCGACCGCACGACCGCTGTCATCGCCGAGAGCATGAACACGATCGAGCCCGCCACGACACCGACGAGCACCCACCAGGGCGGATTCAGCAGCGACGAACCGCCGTAGAGCGTGACCGAACCGACAACGAGACAGACCGATCCGATGAAGGTCCACGCTCCCAGACCACCGGCCTGCACGTCGATCGCGAGGCCCAGCACACCGAGTGCGAGCAGGCCCGCCGCCCACCACTCGACGGGAAGACTGCCGAAGCCGACGATCGATCCAACGAGCGCGAAGGCGCCCACGAGGCCGGCCAGGCCGATACCCGCGGTGAAGAATTCGAAGACGATCAGCAGCATCCCGACCACGAACAGGAGATAGGCGATCGAGGGACTCGTGAACGTGTGGAGGATCTGGTCGCCCAGGCTCAGCCGGTCGAAGCGGACCTCGGGATCAGGTGTGCGGCGAGCATCCGTTCCCTCACCGACCACTCGCGCCGTCGACAGGCGAACGATCTCACCGTCGACTGTGACGATCTGCCCGTCGAGGCCCACCACGAGTGACCCGACGGTCGGTTCGATCCGGTCGACGATGCCGAGGCGCCGTGCCTCACCGGCGTCGTAGCGCTCGTCGACGAGTGTGGCGACGGTGGCTACGTTTCGTCCCCGGAGTTCGGCCTCCGTGACCAGCAGCTCCTCAGTCGCCGCTGCGTCGGGATTCCCGGGTGTGTCGAGGGCCACCGGCACTGCGGGACCGATGTGGGAGCCCGGCGCCATGGCGGCCACGTGGGCCGCTTCAGTGAGGAGAACCCCCGCGCCGCGTGCCGAGGCACCGCTCGGACCGATCCAGACAGCGACCGGTACCGGCGACGCCGCGACGTCGGCCGCCAACGCCTCGGCGTCGACATCGATGCTTCCCGACGACGCCAGTTGGAGCACGACCAGCGGCGTCCCGTCGTCGGCGGCCTGCGAGAGAGCGTCACGAATCAGGTCGGCATTCGGAGGATCGAGGTAGCCGTCGACCTGGACGACCACGATGGCGCCCTCGCCGGTGGGTGCACCGGAACCGTCGTCGCGGGAACCACTCGCCACGGAACCATCTCCCGCCGCTGCCGGCGACGGCCCCATGAGGGCGGACCCGATCAGGGACACCGTGGCCCACAGCAACACGAGAAACGCGGGGCCCAGACGACGTAGCCGGGCCACGCGAGGGGTGCTCGCCCTACCATGGCCGAATGGAGCTGGCATCTTTTTGCGCCGCCTCGCGTGTGGTCGTGGTCGCGGGAAAGGGCGGTGTCGGCAAGACCACCGTCACCGCGGCACTGGCACGTGCCGCCGCGAACGCCGGACTGAGCGTGCTCATCGTCGAGGTCGAGGGCAAATCGGGACTCGCCGGGGCGTTCGCCCGGCCTCCCCTGGGCTACGAGGAAACAGAGCTGGCTCCGGGGCTCCGGGCACGCACGCTGACGCCCGACGAAGCGCTGGTCGACTACCTCGAGAACGCGGGGCTGCGCCGCATCTCCCGCAGGCTGGCCGATTCGGGGCTTCTCGACGTCGTCGCGGGTGCCGTACCGGGCATGAAGGACATCCTCGTGCTCGGAAAGGTGAAACAGCTCGAACAGGCCCGGGCCGCAGATCTCATCCTCATCGACGCACCTGCGGCCGGACATGCCCTGAAGTTCCTTCTGTCCCCCCACGGTCTCCTCGACGCGGTGCGGGTCGGGCCGATTCGCAAGCAGGCCGAAGACGTCACACAGATGCTCTCCGACCCGCAGCGATGCCAGGTGCTCCTGGTGACGACCCCCGAGGAGACGCCCGTCACCGAGGTCGTCGAGGCTGCCTACTACATCGAAGATCGCATCGGAGTGGCGTTGGGGCCGGTCGTCGTCAACGGTGTCTATCCACCGTCGGCCGTTCCCGAGGGCATCGACGCCGCCGGTGTCCAGAACGAGGCCGCGCTCCTCGACGTCTTCGTGTCGGACCGCGAAGCCGCCGACCTCGCCGGCGCGGCCGAGTTCCGCGTCATCCGGTCACGTCTCCAGACCACTCAGGTCGAGCGGCTCTCCCGACTGCTGCCGCTGCCCCAGATCCACCTTCCCTTCATCTTCTTCGGCCGGGTCGGACCCGACGAACTCGGGGTTCTCTCGAGAGCGTTTCGCCGTGGTGTCGACGAACTGGACGTGGCGTGAATCCCACCGACACCGAATTCGACAGCACGGACGGGAAGAGCGGTCTCGACGAAATCGTCGAGCGCCGTGGGATCGTGATCACCTGCGGGACCGGCGGCGTGGGCAAGACCACGACGGCGGCGGTCCTGGCACTCGAGGCCGCCCGGCGCGGTCGCAACGTGGCCGTGGTCACCATCGACCCTGCCAAGCGCCTCGCCAGCACCCTCGGGCTCGACGAGCTCACCAACGCGCCCCGCGAGATCGACCGCGCCCGCTGGGATCCTGCGGGGCGGGGAACCCAACAGGGGCGACTCTCGGCACTGATGCTCGATACCAAGACGACGTTCGACGATCTCGTCACCGCCAACGCCGAGACCCCGACCAGGCCCAGCGCATTCTGGACAACCGCTTCTACCGGAACATCTCCGGAGCGCTCTCGGGCACGCAGGAGTACATGGCCACCGAGAAGCTGTACGAACTGCACACCGCCGGCGGGTACGACCTCGTCGTCGTCGACACTCCTCCCACGCGACATGCCCTCGATTTCCTCGATGCCCCGGAGCGGATGACGCGGCTCCTCGAGAACCGCCTCTTCCGGGTCCTCATGGCGCCGACGCGCGCGGGCATGCGCATCGCCGGCATGGCGGTCCAGGCTCTGTTGCGCACGATCTCGAAGGTCGTGGGTCGTGAGGTGATCGAGGACATCGTGGCGTTCCTGCGAGCTTTCGAGGGGATGGAGGACGGCTTCCGCACGCGGGCCGCCGGCGTCCAGGACCTCCTCGACGATCCGGGTACGGCGTTCGTTCTCGTCACGTCACCGCGGCTCGAATCCGTCGAGGAAGCGGTGTACTTCTCCGACGAACTCGAACGCCACGACCACTCGGTCGACGCTCTGGTGGTCAACCGCGTGCACCCGCTCTTCGGCGACGCCAACACCCGCGGCCTCCGTGCACGGGCCGAGACGATCGAGGCGCGTGGTGGCGACGACCCGCAGCGCAAGTCGGCGGCCGTCCGGTTGGCAGCCCTGTACTCCAACCTCGCTGACCTCTCCTCGCTCGCCAGGTTCGAGCGCGAACAGGTGGCCGGGGCAGCGGAGCGGGTTCGCTCCGATGCTGTCGCCTACGTCCCCTTGCTTCCCCGCGACGTCTGCGACTTCGACAGCCTCCACGAGGTGTGCGGTCACCTCTTCGACGTGAAGGGCTCACACGACGAGCAGTAGCCTGCGCGGACCATGACATCACTTCCGGAGCAGATCACGATCCTCGTCGCTTCGGACGGCTCCTGGATCCGAGACCAGGTTCGCCTGGCGTTCGTGGGACCGGGTCACGACGTCCTCGAGGTCGCGTCGGGTCAGGAGGTGCGCGACCTCGTCGCCGAACACAGCCCCGATCTCGTGATCCTCGACCTCCAGATCGGCAACATGGGCGGGATCGCCGTCGCACTCGACCTGCACCTCGAGGCCGCCGCGTGGCGACTCGATCCGGTCCCGATGATTCTGCTGCTCGACCGGGAGGCCGACCGTTTCCTCGCACAGCGGACCGAGGCTGCCGCCTCACTCGTGAAACCGGTCGACGCCATGACCCTGCGGCGCACGGCGGCCGAGGTCCTCGACGAGTGGGTGCATCCGTCGGTGACGCCCGAGCCGGCGGTGTCGGAGCAGGCGGTGGAGCAGGCGGTGTCGGAGCAGGAAGGCGACGAGGCGTCGACTACGATTTCCTGACTATCGGGACGTGGCGCAGCTTGGCAGCGCGCATCGTTCGGGACGATGAGGCCGCGGGTTCAAATCCCGCCGTCCCGACCAAGAGCCCCACTCGGTCGTCGTACACGGCAGGCGTGGGGCAACCATCCAGGAGCGTTCAGGCTCGGACGAGTTCGCGGCGACGCGGGATCAGCAGCCGCGTGCGATGCGCGAGCGCCTCCATGGCCAACTCGTCGTCCTCCACCGTCGCCAGGTCGAACGGCGCGCTCAGCAGCAGTTCGGTGTTGCGGTCCTCAGCCTTGCCGAGCTTGGCCAGCGGGTCGTCGAACCACTGGTTGGCCGCGAGCTCCCGGGAGATCGACGCCATCCGCTCCACGGAATATCCGGAGCCGTTCGTCGAAGCCGGGCCCGCGTGGTCGAGGACGATGGCGAAGATCGACAGCGTGCCGTCGCGGTTGTCGACCACGTCGACGAGGCGCTGCTGCTGCGCGTAGTCGATGCAACTCGCCGAGTTGATCTCCCAGAACCCCGTGTTCTTCACGTGGGGGCTCGAGTGGGGGAGGATCGTGTTGGTGTGCGTGTGGCCGTTCACCCAGGCGATCACGTTCGGGTAGCGCAGGAAGAGGTCGGTGATCTCCTTGCCCGTGTACAGCTTCTGTTCGGGCTTCTCGGGGTCCTGGACCGTGTTGTCCATCGTGAACGACGTGTGGTGGCTGATCACCACGATCAGACGGTCCTTCGCATTGTGGGTCTGCTCGTTGCCCGAAGAGTCGAAGTAGCGCGAGGAGTTCGTCTGGAGTTCGTTCTCCAGCCAGTCGTACTGATCCCCGGGCAGGCTCCCGTCGGCACCGAAGAAGTGGTTGTTCGTGTCGAGCCCGATGAACCGCACAGCCGGACCCTCGTCGCGGGCCCAGTAGGCCGTGCCGTTCAACTTGTTGTCATCGGTGAACCCGTGGCCGACCGGACCGGGATTGTCGGGCGACTCCAGGTGGGCGTCGACGAATTCTTCGACGGTGTAGATCTTCCGTGACTCGTCGGCTGTCACCTTCTCGACTCCCTCACCTGCGGTGAGGCCCGCCAGTGCGGTCTCGGCCTTGCCCACGTCCTTTTCGCCGGTGGGCGTCTCCGCGAGGAGCAACGCTCCACCGAAGGCGTCGGACTTGGAGAGCTTGAGGTCGCCCGTGGCGTAGTCGGACGTGACATCCAGACGCCGGAAGTTGCCCTGCCAGAGCATGTCGTGGTTCCCCGACACGGCCAGCCACGGAACCGAGAGGCCCGGTGAGTCGATCTCCGTCGACACCGCCGCCTGGAGGAGCCCCTCGTAGGACGGGTAGCCGTGCATTCCCCAGGCGTCCTTCGAGGGATCGTCGGGATGCCAGGCGTAGTCCGTGCCCTCCCACGCCTGGACGCCCTCGTACTCGTCCTTGGCTCCGGTGTTGGGCGTCACCGACTTCCCGTCGAGCACGTCGATGTACCAGCGGAGCTCGCTGCCGGCCTTGCCGTCGGTGTTGTCGCCGGTCACCACACCGACCGCCATCGGCGCACCGGTGACGGGGCTCTCGGGCACGGCGTTCATCGCTCGCACCATCTGGTCGAGCACCGCCACGGTGAGCGTGTCCTGCGCACGGATCGCCCCGCTCGGCGTTCCCGCGTCAGGACTGAAGGTCCACTCCAGACGGGCGGGGCTCTGGGCGTCGATGAGGTGCGTGTCGGTGAACTGCCCGAAGAAGAGAATCGAGCGTCGGTCGGACGCACGGTCGGGGCCCGCCACGGTTCCGAGGTCGTCGCGCACCAGGAACGGCTCGCCCGCCGCGTTCGCGAGAGCCCGGTAGGCACCGGTGCCGGTCAGGGCAATCGTCGAGAGCAGCGTCGTCGGGAGCTCGGCGGGATCGACCGACGAATCGTCGTCGAGGCCGCCGTCCTCGATGAGGCGATAGGTGGGATAGGCAGCGGCCGCCGCGACCACGCCGACGACCCCGAGGAACTGACGTCGACTGAGCGGCATGGAGGGCAGTCTCGCGCGCCGCGCACCATCCGCCGTGCGTCCCCGGCCCCGGCCACCGACCTCCGTCAGGGCGCGCCTCAGGAGTGGGGCATCCGGGAGAGATGCTCGGCGATCCGTACGGCGTTGAGGGCGGCACCGATTCGGAGGTTGTCGCCCGTCGCCCAGAGATTCAGGGCTCCCGGCAGCGACGGGTCCTCGCGCAGGCGGCCCACCAGAACCGGATCGACACCGGCGGACTCCAGAGGCGTCGGCGCCGCTGCTCCGTCGGCCACCAGGGTGACACCCTCGGCGCTGGCCAGCAGTTCTGCGGCCTCCCTCGGATCGACGGGGCGGTGGAACTCCACGTTGGCCGTCATGGCATGACTGACGAAGACGGGAACGCGCACACAGGTGGCGGTGACGGCGATGTCGTCGTCGCCGAGAATCTTCCGGGTCTCACGCGCCATCTTCCATTCCTCGGAGGTGAACCCCGCGTCTCCGACCGACCCGGCCACCGGGATCACGTTCCCCGCGATGGGACGATCCCAGACCTCACCCGATGGCAGATCGCCTCCGTCGCCGGCGCGCAGGAGTGCACCGGTGCTCCCCGCGTGCTTGGTCCACTGGTCGTCGAGTTCCCGGAGGCCCGGTTGACCAGCACCCGAGACCGACTGGTAGGTGGACACGACGAGACGCCGGATACGGGCGGCCCGGTGCAGAGGTGCCAGTGCAGCCACGAGCACCGCTGTGGTGCAGTTCGGGCACGACGCGATGCCCTTCGGCATGTGGTCGAGCGCGTCGGAGTTGATCCCGGCGACGACCAGTGGAACGTCGGGATCCATTCGGAATGCCGCCGAGTTGTCGACGACGCTCGCTCCGACGGCTGCCGCCGCGGGAGCCCACTCGAGAGCAAGCGGGTCGTCGACGTCGACCATCACGAGGTCGAGGCCGTCGAAGCACCCTTCGCCGAGGGCGTGGACCTCGACCTCACCTCCCGCGAAGGGGAGCACGCGACCGGCCGAGCGTGGAGAAGCGAAGGCGCGCAGCTCGGCCACGGGGAATCCGCGATCCTCGAGGACCCGCAGGATCTCGGTACCGACCAGGCCGGTGGCGCCGACCACGCCGACTCTCTGCCGTTCGCCGCCTGTCATCCGCTCGCTCGTTCCTCCGATGAGGCATCGCTGCCTCCAGTCTCACTGCCTCCGGTCTCACTGCCTCCGGTGTCACTGCCGAGATCGAACGCCGCGTGCAGAGCTCGAACCGCCCGGTGGGCGTCGCTCTCCGCGACGACACACGACGTGCGGATCGACGACGTCGAGATCATCTCGATGTTGACACCTTCGGCCGCGAGCGTTTCGAACATTTTCGCCGCCACACCGGGATTGGTCTTCATCCCGGCTCCCACGATGGAGACCCGGGCGATCGACTCGTTGTCATCGACACCGGTTGCGCCCACTTCCTTCATGACCTCGGTCATGACCCGTCGAGCCCCCGGCAGGGCCTCGCGGGGCACGGTGAACGAGATGTCCGTGACACCTCCGGAGGAGACGTTCTGCTCGATCATGTCGACGATGACCTGCGCGTCGGCGAGGGATCGGAAGACCGTCGCGGCGATACCGGGGCGGTCGGGAACCCCCGCGATCGTGATCTTGGCCTCGCTGAGGTCGTGGGTGACCCCGGAGATGATCGCCTGTTCCATTGTCGGATCCTCCTTGGTGACCCACGTACCGGGCTCCCACGTGAAGCTGGAGCGGACATGGATCTTCACATCGTGGTTCCGGGCGACCTCGACCGAGCGCAACGCCAGGACGCGACTGCCCGTCGCGGCCATGTCGAGCATCTCCTCGTACGACACACGTTCGAGGCGTCGGGCAACGGGAACGACGCGCGGATCGGCGGTGAACACTCCTGCCACGTCGGTGTAGATCTCGGCCACCTCGGCACCGAGGGAGGCCGCCAGTGCCACCGCCGTCGTGTCGGACCCACCGCGTCCGAGCGTCGTGATGTCGCGGCTCGTGGACACGCCCTGGAAACCCGCCACGACGACCACACTGCCGTCGCGCAGCGACTCCTCGATGCGCTCGGCGTGGATGTCGACGATGCGCGCTCGCCCGTGAGATGTGTCGGTGACGATTCCGGCCTGGGATCCGGTGAAGGACACGGCGGGAACGTCGCGGTCCAGGATCGCCATGCAGAGGAGGGCAATCGAGATCCGCTCACCGGCGGTGAGGAGCATGTCGTATTCGCGGGCGTGCGGCACGGGCGAGACATCGTGGGCCAGCGCCACGAGATCGTCGGTCGTGCCACCCATCGCCGAGACGACCACGACGACGTCGTGGCCCTCGGCCCGGGTTCGGACGATGTGATCGGCGACCTCCCGGATGCGGGAGGGTTCCGCGACCGAGGTGCCTCCGTACTTCTGCACCACGAGGCTCACGACGTTCGATGCTACAAGGGCGCGCTGTCGACGCTGCGAGTGTTGCGCGACAGCGGAACACGGCGTGTTGGCTACGCTCGCAGCGATGACGTCCTCGGCCGACAAGCGTGCACGCCAGAAAGAGGGCCGGTCCGTGGCCCGCGCCGAGAGATTGGCCGCCTACCGCCGTTCCCGGCGCAGGCGTATCGCCGTGTGGGTCATCGTCGTGGCTCTGGTCGCGGCCGGCGTCGTCGTCGGATACCGCATGCTGACCGACGACGACGGTGACAGCACAGCTGCAGGCTCGTCGACGAGCGCTCCGCCGAGCACAGAACCGCCCGCCGTCCCGGAGGGCTGCGATCTCGAGCGCACCCCCGACGCTCCCGCCGAACCGCAGACCTACGACGCTGAGCCCCCGATGGAGATCGATCCGGCCAAGACCTACACGGCCGCGCTCGACACCACGTGCGGCATGATCACGATCACTCTCGATGCGGCCAACGCTCCCGTGGCGACGAACAACTTCGTGTTTCTGGCCCGCCAGGGCTTCTACGACGGCACCGCCTGGCACCGTGTGGTCGGCGACTTCGTGATCCAGGGCGGCGACCCCGACGGCACCGGAACCGGTGGCCCGGGCTACGAGGTGGAGGGGGAAACACCGACCGACGGCTACCCACCCGGGTCGGTGGCCGCCGCCAAGACCAGTGCGGCACCCGCCGGCGCGTTCGGATCCCAGTTCTTCATCGTGACGGCGCAGGAGATCACGTCACTCGACCAGCAGCCGGACTACGCGCGTTTCGGAACGGTCACCGAGGGTCTCGACGTGGCCCGCAAGCTCGAGACCTTCAACAACCCGTCGGATCCGAACGGCGCAGCGACGGCACCGCTCTATATCTTCAGCGTGTCGATCACCGAGGGCTGAGCGAACTCCTTCACCGAGTCGCCGGAGTAGACGCTGACGGTTCCGGCGCCGGCCACACGCCACGTTCCGAGCGCGTCTCGGATCATCGCGGTGCGCTCGTCGACCGCCGCCAGGACGGCCTCGGCCGGTAGCAACTCGATGGACCGCTCGATGAGGTGCGCGGGTGCGGTGTCGCGGAACGGCAGAAAGGCAACCCCGTTCACGAGCCCGAGACCGACCGTGTAGGCGCCCCCGCGAGGGTCGACCATCGGGTCACACAGGATCCGGCCACCCGCACCCGACGCCGCCAGAACGGCGCCGCCGAGGTGGGCCTCCACGATGGCCGCGTACAGCTTCGAATCCTTGAGAACCGACCGCAGGTGCATCGGGGAACCGCTGGTGAGGTAGAGGAAACGGGCATCAGCCACGATGCGGGCGGGTTCGTCGTCCTCGGCCTCGCGACGGTGGATGACGTCGACAGACCGCACCGTCGCCCCGAAAGTCTCGAAGTAGCCACGCGCGGCGTCGAGGACCAACTCCGGTCGTTCGAAAGCGGCCGCGGTGGGGATCACCACGACCTCCTTCGTACCGGAGGTCTCGAGGAGAGCGGCGTCGAAGTCGCGACACCCCTCTTCCCACTCACGGCCGCCGACGAGTGCCAGCGGTCCACGGGCCGTCATGGCGTCGCCACACCCAGGACGAACGGAGTCAGGATCTTGGGAACTTTCGACGGAGCCATCTCCCGACGTACCTCGACCGACCACCCCTCGGATTCGAGAATCCCCGGCGTGTCACGGGTGAGCCGACAACCGAGCCCGACCCACTTCCACACCGGCTCGACGCGCTGCTTGCGTCGGATCCACCGCTCGTCATCGCCGCGGACGTGCTCGAGGAAGTACAGCTTCCCACCGGGCTTCAGAACTCGGCGGACCTCCGCGAAGACGACCTGCGGATCCTCGACGCTGCACAGCACGAGCGTCGAGACCACGGCGTCGAAGGAGTCGTCGGGTGCATTCACGTGCTCGGCAGAATCGGCGGTGACCTCGACGGGTACACGGGAACGCCCGAGCTTGTCCAGCAGATGGGCGCGCATCTCGTCGTCGGGCTCGGCGATCACCACCCGGTCGGCGCTCCGGTAGTGGACGAGGTTGGCACCGGTGCCACCGCCGATTTCCAACACGTCACCACCGATGTCGCCGAGCAGGTCGGAGCGCGCGGCACCGAGCCATGTGCGCTCACCCGCGGCCTGGAAGGGGTCGTAGATAGCGGCGAAGAGCTTGCGGTGCAGGGTTCCGCCCATCGAAGGCGCACTCTAACGAAGCCGCCGAGCCCGAGACGCCGGGGCAGGCCCCGATCCGCCCGCATGGTGCACCGCGATTACCGGCCGGTAACATCGGTCGGTCCGCAATCGGAGGTACGGGGAATGACGGTCAAGCGCGTCGGGGTCGTGGGTTCGGGGATCATGGGTTCCGGAATCGTGGAGGTGGCCGCCAAGGCCGGCTACGAGGTCGTGTTGCGCAGTCGCGCGCAGGAGACCGCCGATGGGACCGTGGCCAAGCTGGAGAAATCGCTGACCCGCCAGGTCGAAAAGGAGAAGATCGACGAGGCGGAGAAGACCGCCGTACTCGACCGCGTGATTGCAGTCAGTGACCTCAACGAGCTCTCCGACTGCGACCTCGTCATCGAATCGGTCATCGAGGACCTCGCCACGAAGCGTCAGCTCTTCGATGACCTCGACCGGGTGTGCAGCGACTCGGCGATCCTGGCGACCAACACCTCGACCCTCCCCGTGGTCGAGATGGCCATGCAGACCGGCAACCCCGAGCGGGTCTGTGGCATCCACTTCTTCAACCCGGCTCCGATGATGCCCCTCGTGGAGATCGTGGCGGCCATCACCACGTCCACCGAGACCGTCGACGACGCCCGCGCGTTCGTCGAGGCGTGCGGCAAGAGCCCCGTCGCCGTCAAGGACCAGGCGGGCTTCATCGTGAACGCGTTGTTGTTCCCGTACCTCAACAACGCCGTGCGGATGCTCGACAGCGGCCTGGCAACCCGCGACGACATCGACACGGCCATGAAGGGCGGCTGCAACTTCCCCATGGGGCCGCTGGAGCTGCTCGACCTGGTCGGTCTCGACACCAGCCTGTCGATCATCGAGAAGCTCTACGACGAGTTCAAGGACCACAACTACGCGCCGGCGCCCCTGCTCAAGCGGATGGTCACCGCCGAGCGCCTGGGCCGCAAGAGCGGCGAGGGCTTCTACCCGTACAACAAGAAGTAGGAGGGCCGTCGGCCCCTTGTGCGCTCGGGGGTGTCGACGCGGGACACTGTTGGCATGACCGAGCGGGATCGCCCCTGGTTGATGCGGACATACTCGGGCCACACCTCGGCCCGCGCGTCCAACGAGCTGTACCGGACGAATCTCGGTAGGGGCCAGACCGGACTGTCGGTGGCGTTCGACCTCCCCACCCAGACGGGCTACGACCCCGACGATCCGATGGCCCGCGGCGAGGTGGGCAAGGTCGGGGTCCCCGTACCCGACCTCGGTCAAATGCGGATTCTCTTCGAGGACCTTCCCTCGAGGAGATGAACACGTCGATGACGATCAACGCCACCGCCATGTGGCTGTTGAGCATGTATGCGGCCCTGGCCGATGAGAGCGGCGTCGCCCGTCACGAACTCGCCGGTACGACACAGAACGACATCATGAAGGAGTACCTGTCGCGGGAACCCACATCTTCGGGCCCGAGGCATCGCGACGCCTCACCGTCGATCTCATCACCTACGCAGTGCGGGAGATCCCCCGGTGGAATCCGATCAACGTCTGCTCGTACCACCTCCAGGAGGCGGGCGCGACTCCCGTGCAGGAGATCGCCTTCGCGCTGGCCAACGCTGTCGACGTGCTCGACGCCGTGCGCGCGTCGGGCCAGGTTCCCGACGACCAGTTCCCCACCGTCGTGGGGCGTATCTCGTTCTTCGTGAACGCGGGTATCCGCTTCGTCGAAGAGGTCTGCAAGATGAGGGCCTTCACCGAACTGTGGGATCGCATCACCCGTGAGCGCTACGGAATCGAGGACCCGAAGCTCCGACGGTTCCGTTACGGGGTGCAGGTCAACTCGCTCGGCCTGACCGAAGCGCAGCCCGAGAACAACATCCAACGCATCGTGTTGGAGATGCTCGGCGTCACCCTTTCCAAGGACTCCCGGGCACGTGCGATCCAGCTTCCTGCGTGGAACGAGGCGATGGGCCTGCCCCGTCCCTGGGACCAGCAGTGGTCGCTGCGAATCCAGCAGGTCCTTGCCTACGAAACGGACCTTCTCGAGTACGGCGATCTGCTGAACGGGTCACACGTGATCGAGGGGGCCACCGACGATCTCGTGGCGAAGGCGGGCGCCGAACTCGACCGCATCGTCGAGGGAGGTGGGGCCTTCTCCATGATCGACCAGCTGAAGTCGGAGCTCGTGGCCTCGCACTCGGAGCGCGTGCGTCGCATCGAGTCCGGCGACATCGACGTCGTGGGAGTGAACCGTTTCACCGAGACGGCGCCGTCGCCGCTCACCAAGGGCTTCGAAGACGACCCGGAGGCTGCACACCTCGTCGTCGATCCGGCCGGCGAACGCGAGCAGATCGAGGCGATCGAGAAGTGGCGTGTCGAGCGCGATGACACGGCCGTGCAACAGGCAGTCGACCGGCTCAGGAGGCAGGCCGACACGACCGAGAATCTCTTTCCCGTGTCGATCGAGCTCGCGAAGGCGGGCGGTACGGTCGGCGAGTGGTCATCGGCGCTGCGGGATGTGTTCGGCGAGTACCGCGCCCCGACCGGGGTGGGCGGTGTGAGCGCCGGTGTGGCCGACGCCATGATGGCGGTTCGAGAACGCGTGAAGGCCGCTTCGGCCGAACGGGGAGGGCCGATCCGGGTCCTGGTGGGTAAGCCGGGTCTCGACGGACACAGCAACGGGGCCGAGCAGATCGCCGTGGCAGCCCGCGACGCCGGGATGGAGGTCGTGTACCAGGGCATCCGACTCGCCCCGGCGGAGATAGCGGCGGCCGCCCGCGACGAAGACGTCGACCTCGTCGGCCTCTCGATCCTCTCCGGCTCGCACCTCGACCTCGTGCCCGAGACGATCAGGCTCCTGAGAGCAGAGGGCGTCGAAGCGCCGGTGGTGGTCGGCGGGATCATCCCCGAATCGGACCAGGCGAAGCTGCGGGAATCCGGTGTCAGCGCCATCTACACCCCCAAGGACTTCCGGCTCAGCGCCATCGTCTCCGACATGGCGGATCTGGTCCTCAACCGCCACACCTAGCGACAGGTAGCCACACGTTCGCGCGGAGAGTATTCAGACTCGGCGGTTGGGTGCCGATTGAGCGCGTGTGGATCGACGACTCGTGATCTCCGTATTCGGCGCGGTCACCGCACTCGGCGCGGGAGTTGCCGGTCTGGTGGTCGACGGCTCGCTGCTCGCCGTGACCGCGGGCACTCTGGGGCTGCTGACCGGGATCGCCGCCGCGGCTCTGGCGAGCCGACTGCATGTCAGTGACGGCCGCATCGCTGCGCTGGCGGCAGACAACGAACGCCTCCGGGAGGAAGTGGACGTCTGCGCCACCCTCCTCGAGTCCCGAGACCTCTCATCCAGCAGTCCGGTCGGGTCCCTACGCGGAAACGGCCCCCGCGACCCTCTCGATGTCGCGATCGAGAAGCGAGCGGACTCCACCAGCGAGAACGCCGAAGCGATTCGCAACAGTCGACGGCGCCATCCCGCCTCGGGAGCCGAGGTCAACACCTCACCGCTCGGGAGCGCGACGGACAACCCACGTCACCCTGAGGTTCCGTTCGACGTGACGTCGAGGGAAGACGCGCCCTGCGTGGTCGGGGAAGCGGAATTCGGAGTGCTGCTACGACAACGGGTTGCCGCGGCGCGACGCGCCCTGCATCCGCTGAGCGTCATCGTCTTCGCTGTCGACGAGAACGAGGTTGCCGATCCGAAGGAGCGCGCCGCCGATCTGGACAGGCTCGCGTACACAGTGCTCGACACGCTGCGCGAGTGCGATTCGGTCGCGCGGGTCAACGACCTGATGCTCGCGGCGATCCTCGACGGCGCCGCGGAACACGGCGCGGTCTGGGCTGTCGAACGCGTACGACTGGGGCTTCTCGAAGGACCCGACGACGCCCCGACCGGTGTGGCGGCGGGGATCGCGTGCTACCCGACCCACGCCCTCGACGCCGTCGAGCTCGTCTCGGCCGCCGGGCGCGCTCTCGAGGCGGCCAGAACCCGCGGCCACTCGAGAGTGCAGATCGCGGAGAGCTAGCGGAAGGCGAGGATCAGCGGCGCAGGTATCCTGCGCCGCCCGAGACGGGGCCCGAGCGGCCTGGCGGCGAAGCCGCCGAGAGCGGGACGAAGGCGAGGAAGAGCGGGGGTAGGAGAAAACTAGCTGTAGAGCTCTTCGATCTCGTCGGCGTACTTCTGGTGGATGCCGCGGCGCTTGAGCTTCATGGTGGGTGTCAGCTCGGCGGAGTCGGGTTGCCACTCGTCGGCCAGGATCGTGAACTTCTTCACGCGCTCGGCGCGGTTGAAGCCCTCCATGGACGCCTCGACGCCCTCCTGTACGGCCTCCAGCACCTTCGGATGGTTGCTGAGCTCCCTCGCCGCGCCGCCTTCGATTCCGTGTTGAGCAGCCCACACCGGTAGATATTCGTGGTCGAGCACGAGCAGCGCGCTCACGAACGGCCGACCGTCACCGATCGCGCACGCCTGACCGACGAGGTCGATCGACTTGAGGGCCGCCTCCAGGTTGGCGGGGAGATGTCCTTGCCGCCGGCCGTGATGATCAGCTCCTTCTTGCGATCGACGATGCTGAAGTAGCCGTCGTCGTCGATGACGCCGATGTCGCCCGAGTGGAGCCAGCCGTCGTCGTCGATGGTCTCGGCGGTCTTCTCCGGATCGTTCAGGTACCCGCGAAAGACGTTGCCGCCGCGGCAGATCACCTCGCCGTCATCAGCAAGGCGAACATCACAGCCGGGAATCGCGCGGCCGACGGTTCCGGGCTTGACCCGGCGCGACTCCCACGTCATCGGCCCTGTGGACTCCGACATCCCGTACAGCTCGGAGATCGGCACACCGATTCCGAGGAAGAACTCGAGGGTTTCCCGGGTGATCGGAGCGGCCGCGGTGATGCCGGCCACCACGTGATCCAGACCGAGCAACTCGCGCACGAGACGCAGAGCAGTTCCCTCAGCCTGCTCGTAGGCATCGGCGATCTCGTCGGGGACTTCTTCGCCGGCCGCCCGTGCAAGTGCGGCCTTCAGACCGACAGCCCGGGCCTGTTCGAAGGCGGCGGCCTTGTCGGGATCCGCCCCCACGACCGCGTTCACGCCGGCCTGGATCTTCTCCCAGACGCGCGGAACTCCGAAGAAGATCTCCGGGTGGCTGCTACCGAGATATGACGCGATCTGACCCGGCTCGGGGCACGTCGTGACCTCGTAGCCCAGTTGCACCCCCATGTAGTGCGTCACCATGCGCTCGGCGATGTGGGCCATCGGGAGGTAAGACACGAGGCGGCGTCCGTCGAAACGTTCGAGCGGCATGGCCCGCTCCAGGCTTTCGATCGTCCAGGCAATGTTCTCGTGATCGAGCATCACACCCTTGGGAGGTCCGGTCGTTCCCGACGTATAGATGACCGTCGCGAGGTCGTCGGTGGCCGCGATCTCGGCGGCGCTGTCGAGATCAACCGGCGACGCGCTGAGCAACGTGTCCCAACGGTGGACATCCTCGGGCGCGCGGTCGTCGGGGTCGTCCATGACAGCCACGTGGCGAAGCGTCGGGAGTTCTCCACGCACCTTGAGGACCCGCTCGAGGAAGTCGACGTCTTCGACGATCGCCACCGAGCCGCCGCAATGGCCGATCAGATACCGGATCTGCTCGGGTGACGACGAGTTGTAGATCGAGATCGGTGTTGCTCCGGCGAGCAGCACCGCCATGTCGGCGACATGGAACTCGGGGCGGTTCCGGATCATCAGCATGACCCGGTCCCCGTGTTTCACACCGAGCTCGCCGAGTGCCGCGGCCAGGGTGGCCGCTCGCCGGGCGTACTCGGACCACGTCCACTCCGCCCAGTCGTCGCCGTCCTTCCAGCGCAGAGCCATCCGGTCGCCGTGGGCCGCCACCGTGTCGCGGAACAACCGGGGAACCGTGCGGCCCTTGACGATCTCCGCTATCTCCTGGCTCGTCACCGCACCCATGAGGCTCCCTCCGCTCGGCCCGGGCCGCTCTCGTTGGTGCTTCCCGGAACGTGTTCCTCACCCATGTGTATCAAGGCCACGACCGGCGTGCACCGCGGCGACCCATCTCTCGCCCGACAGGGGATCCCGTTGTCCACCGGTTTGTCCACAGGGGCTCTGGAAAACCTGTGCGAAATGGTGGATACTGGCAGGCGTACGTCCCGAGAGGCCGTTGGGGCCCGGTCGACCGGCCGGATCTCTACCCACGCCTCCCGGGGCGTGCCGCGTCCGGATCCATTGTGAGATCCGCCAGCTCGGCGAGGACAGCGTCGGTGTCGGCACCGAGTGGTCGACCGGCGTGGCGCACTCGGCCGGGCGTCTCGGACAGGCGGGCGACCGGGGCGGGCATCGGCACGCCGTCCACGACGGTCATCGACCCCCGCTCGATGACGTGGGGGTCGCTCAGCACCTCGGTCATCGACAACACGGGTGCGATCGCCGCGTGGGCCTCGGTGAAGGCGTCGAGGACCTCCCTCGAGGACCGTGAACCCACCCACTCCCCGAGGATGGTGTCGAGCTCCTCGCGGTGTTCGATGCGACCTGCGAAGTCGACGAAGCGCGGGTCGTCGTCCGCACCGATCAGCGCGAGAACGCGTTGGGCGACCGATTCCGCCGAGGTGGAGACCGCGACCCACACGTCGTCGGCACACCGGTAGGTGCCCCGCGGAACCGTGTAGAGAATCCCCGCGCCGAGTCGCTCCTGTTCCAGGCCGCGGTCGGCCGCGCCCGACGGCAGAGGACCCATGCACTGGAGCAGTGATTCCAGCAGGTTGACGTCGACGATCTGTCCGCGACCCGTGCGATCACGTGCACGCAGCGCCGTGAGGACGGAGAACGCTCCCACGAGCGCGGCGATCTCATCCGCGAGTGCGATCGGTGGCAGCAATGGCGGACCGTCGGGCTCACCGCTGATCGCCGCGAAACCACTCATGGCCTCGGCCAACGTCGCGAAACCAGGACGCTGGGCGTACGGCCCATCCTGGCCGAAGCCGGTCACACGGAGGATCACGAGTTCCGGGTTCGTCTCCCGGAGCATTTCGGGATCGAGACCGAGTCGCTCGATCGTGCCGGGTCTCAGGTTCTCGATGAACACGTCGGCCGTATCGAGCAGAGCACGCATGGCAGCGAGGCCGCCGTCGGTCTTGAGGTCGAACACCACGTCGCGCTTGTTCCGACCGAACACCTTCCAGAGGTAGCTGTCCCCGTCGCCTTCGGGCGTCCATCCCAGCCGACGGGCTCCGTCGCCAGCCGGAGCCTCGACCTTGATCACATCCGCGCCGTAGTCGCCGAGGTACTTCGCCGCGCCGGGCCCGGCCAGCAGGGTGGCCATCTCGACGACACGGATCCCCTCGAGTGCCTGCACGGAAGCGAGCCTAGAACGGACGGTCTGCGCCGACTCCCTCGAGTGGCCCAGTTCGGTCACACCCAGCGCGTCACGACGCTCCCACGTCCGAGATCACCGGCTCCGCCGTCGCACTGTCGAGCTCGGGGGATGGTTCACGGGCGGGAGCTTGAGCCAGGCCACGAGGCCGCCCACTGCCACCACCGCAGCCCCCACGAGGAAGCTCACGCCCATGGAATCGGTGAAGGCGGTCCGAGCCGCCTCCGCGAGGGCGCCGCGGGCTCACCGATCCGTGCGGCGATGCCGAGCGCGCCGCCTACGGACTCGCGTGCCACCTCCAACACCTCCGGAGGCGCTCCCGCCGGAGCGTGGGCGTCGAAGTTCGAGCCGTAGAGCGCGCTGAGCACGGATCCGAGCACTGCCACCCCGATAGCGCCGCCGACCTCCCGGGACGTGTCGTTGACGGCTGAACCGACACCGGCCTTCGACAGCGGCATCGAAGCCATGATCGAGCCCGTCGAGGGTGCCATGGCGCCGCCCATCCCGAGACCGAGACCGAAGAGAATGAACCCGATCGCCCAATAGGGAGTGGACGTATCCAGGAACGACAGCCCCACGAGACCGAGGGACACCACGAGCAGGCCCGAACCCACGATCCGATGCGCGCCGAACCGCTGGGCCAGACGATCGGAGTTGGGTGCCGAGATCATGAGGCCCGCGGCCATCGGGAGGGTTCGGACTCCGGCCTCGAGTGGCGAATACCCACGCACGAACTGAAGGTACTGCGTGAACAGGAAGAACATTCCGAACATGGCGAAGAAGGCCAACGTGATCGATGAGCTGCCGACGCTGAAGCCGCGCTCCCGGAACAGGCGCATCGGGAGCATCGGAAATTCCGTCCGTAGCTCCCACCAGACGAAGGCCGAACCGACGACAACCGCGACAACGAACGCGGCAACCGTGACGGGATCGGCCCATCCCCGTTCAGGCCCCTCGATGATCCCGAAAAGAAGGCCACCCAGCGCCATGATCGAAAGAAGAGCCCCCACGGGATCCAGTCGCGTCTGGTGCGGGTCGCGAGAGGTCGGGAGCAACACGATCCCGAGGAGGAGCGCGACAACGACCACGACCACATTCATGAAGAAGAGAGAACCCCACCAGAAATGCTCGAGCAGCCAACCGCCCACGATGGGTCCGATCGCTCCCCCGACACCGGCGAATGCCGCCCAGATTCCGATCGCCTTCCCGCGCTCGGAGGCCGGGAACACGTTGCTCAGGATCGACAGGGTGGCAGGCATCACGAGGGCGGCACCCACACCCATGGCCGCGCGCGCGGCGATGAGGTGTTCGGGCTGGGTGGAAACGGTCCCGGCCAGGGAGGCGAGACCGAAGAGCGCTAGCCCGATCTGGAGCGCGCCCTTGCGACCGAAGCGGTCACCCACCGCGCCGGCGGTCAGAAGGAGTCCCCCGAACACGAGTGCATAGCCGTCGACGATCCACTGCAGCTGCGCGGTGGTGGCGTCGAGATCGCGCTGGAACGTGGGTAGCGCGATGTTGAGCGTCGAGTTGCCGAGCACGACGAGGACGAGGCTGAGACACAGGACGCCGAGGATCACCCACCGGCGATGGTGGACGGTGGGGTCGATGGTTGCTTCGGCGTTCATGTCGGTCTCCCGGTAGACCCGCAAGGATCGCTCACCGGCTGTGGAGAACTCCCAACGCGGGAGCGGGCCCGTCGGATCAGAAGCGCTGCAGGAAACAGCGGTCGTCGATGTCGCCGAGGGCGTAGTCGCGGTAGAGGCCCATGAACATGCCCCGGGTGCGTTCGGCCCAGGCGCGGGCGTCGGGAGCGTCGACGCGGCGAACGACCTGCGTGTAGCCACCCTCGTGGATGCGGTACTCGGCCCACACGCCCGGGAAATCCTTCGCGCACGCCACCTCGACGATCGGAATCTCGCGAGCGTCGGGGAACCTGCGCACGCGGTTGCGGTGCGTGTGGCCGGCGAAGTAGCCGGCGATCGCCGGGCGACGACCGATCAGAGAGACGAGCGCCTCGCTGTCGGGCGGGTTGATCCCGAAGTACCTGTTTGGTCGGTCCTCCGACCCGGGTTCCCACGGGTGATGGTGACCGAAGACCAGAACAGGCGTGGACGACTCCGCTGCGAGGGTATCGAGCCATTCGAGCTGCTCCGCGTCGAGTCGGCCCATGTCGTCGCCCGGGATCACGGTGTCGAGCACGGCGAGACGCACCCCGGGGACCTCCACGACGAACGGCGCATCATCGGCGCCCAGGTTCGGGTCGGTCATCGCGTCGTGGTTGCCGCGCACATGACGCATGCGCTCCCCGAGGGCACCGTAGGCATCGAGGAACGCCCGGTACTCCTCGGGGAGTCCCGCGTTGGTGAGGTCGCCCTTGATCACAACGGCGTCGGGGTCGAGGGTGGCGATCTCGTCGATGACCGCGCGGTTCATCACCTCGGGATACGGGTCATCGCCCGGTTCGGCCCGGAACACGGGGCCGAGTTCGTTCGGGTCCTGTCCGAGGAGTCCGGCCTCCGTCTCGCCGAAGTGGACGTCGTTGACGGTGGCCACGGTGGCGAGCAACTCGCCGGGCGGTGCCTCGAGGGTGCGGACGATCGGCGGCAGATAGAGGTGCGGCTCGGCTCCCTCGACGCTGAGCCCGTAGTCGGTACCTGGAGTGAGCCCAGCGAAACGCGCCGTGTGGAACGGACCGGCCGTCACGACCTCCGCGTCGCCGACGCGGGTCGTCACTTCGACCCCGGGATCGGTCGTCGCCGTGACGACGACCTCGTCCACGCCGGCCGTCAGCAGTTCCGCGTCGCGGACCAGATCGCGAACCGGATCGGAAACGTCGGTGGCCACGTCAGGCACGGGATCGACGGTCGATGCGCCCGGACAGGCGCCACGGGCCGCGGGTCATGCCCGCACCCCGGCCGACGATCCTCGGCGCCCGGACCCACATCGACTGCGACGATGCCTCGTGCGTGGCAGCGGTCCGCTCCCGCTCCTCCAACAGGAGCGTGATGGCTGCGGTGATGGCAACCACCTCATCGGGGGTGGCCGTCGGGGAGAGGACCCGAAGCGCCGGCTCGGCCATGACCTACAGCGGGACGTTTCCGTGTTTGCGCGAGGGAAGCGCTTCCTTCTTCGACCGCAGCATCTCGAGCGACCGGATGAGGACCCCACGAGTCTCGCGAGGGTCGATCACGTCGTCGACGTAGCCCCGTTCGGCCGCGCTGTAGGGATTGGCGAAACGCTCCGAGTACTCCTCGACGAGCTCGGCCCGGCGTGCCGTGGGGTCAGCAGCCTCGGCGAGTTCACGTCGGTGAATGATGTTGACCGCTCCGTCGGGTCCCATGACGGCGATCTCGGCCGACGGCCAGGCGAACGCGAGGTCGGAGCCGATCGACTTGGAGTCCATGACGACGTACGCACCGCCATAGGCCTTGCGCGTGATGATCTGAACCCGGGGGACCGTGGCCTCGCAGTACGCGTAGAGCAACTTCGCTCCGTGGCGGATGATCCCGCCGTACTCCTGGTCGGTTCCGGGAAGGAACCCGGGGACGTCTACGAGGGTGACGAGGGGGACATTGAACGCATCGCAGGTCCGTACGAACCGGGCCGCCTTCTGCGCCGCCTCGATGTCGAGAGTCCCGGCGGCGACCTGGGGCTGGTTGCCGACGATACCGACCACGTGACCGTCGAGACGCGCGTAGCCGCAGACGATGTTCATGGCCCAGAACGGCGAGATCTCGAAGAACTCGCCGTCGTCGACGATGTCGGCGATGACGGCTTTCATGTCGTAGGGCTTGTTGGGGGCGTCGGGAATGAGGCCCACGACGGCGTCACACGAGCGGTCGGGATCATCCGCCGGAGCAAAAGCGGGCGGATTCTCGAGGTTGTTGGACGGCAGGAAAGAGATCAGGTAGCGCACGTTTTCGAGACACGATTTCTCGTCATCGAAGACATTCGTCGCCACTCCCGACTTCGTGGCGTGGGTCATGGCGCCGCCCAGTTCCTCCTGGGTGACGTCTTCACCGGTGACGGTCTTCACCACGTCGGGACCGGTGATGAACATGTGCGACGTGCCCTTCACCATGAAGATGAAGTCGGTCATCGCCGGCGAGTACACGGCGCCACCTGCGCACGGCCCCAGTACCACGCTGATCTGCGGGATGACCCCCGAGGCTTCGACGTTGCGGTGGAAGATCCCCCGTAGGAGTCGAGCGAGACGACGCCCTCCTGGATCCGGGCACCCGCTCCGTCGTTCAGGCCGATCATCGGTGCGCCGACGGATGCCGCCAGATCCATGACCTTGTGGATCTTCTCGGCGAACACCTCGCCGAGAGCTCCGCCGAAGACGGTGAAGTCCTGCGAGAAGACGAAGACCTTGCGGCCGTCGATCGTGCCCCATCCGGTCACGACCCCGTCGGTCAGGGGGCGGGTCTCCTCGATCCCGAATCCGTGGGCCCGGTGACGGGCGAGCATGTCGAGCTCCACGAAGGAGTCGGGGTCGAGGAGGATGTCGAGGCGCTCGCGGGCTGTGAGCTTGCCGCGTTCGTGCTGGCGAGCGACCGATCGCTCACTCCCGCGTGGAGCGCCTCCTCCCGCAGCTCGTCGAGCGCGGCGAGACGCTCCTCGATGGGATGAGGCGCGGGCAGGACAGGCTCGCCGGCGCCGCCCTCGCCCTGGATCTCGGGTTCCTCGATGGCTGGTTCCTCAGCTGCCATGCGGGCGAGCGTAGCCCGACCCGCGCGTCACGACCCCGCCGTACGACGGGGTCGTGACAACGGCTTCTGTGTTCGACGCCGGAGCGGCCGAGGGGCCGACCCCGACGCCACCTGATCGGTTCAGACGTCGATGGCCTGGCGCTGCGGTTCGCCCGCGGCGACCTCCACCTTGCGCGCCTTCGCCTGCTCCGCCACCGGGATCTTCACGGTGAGAACACCGTCGGCGTAGCCGGCCTCGACGCCGTCGGCGTCGAGGGCGTCGCCCAACAGCACCTGGCGGGTGAAGGATCCCTCCGGGCGCTCTCTGGCGAGCATCTGATCGTTGTCATGCGTCAAGAAGTGCCTCTCGGCGCTGACGGTCAGGACATTCCGCTCAACGGTCAGGTCGATGGAGTCCTTGTCGACACCGGGCAGATCAAGGGTCACCTCCACGTGGCCCTCTCGGCGCACGGCGTTCATCGGCATCCACAAGGCCCGGCTCCCACGATCTCCGAAGAACCGATCGCTGATGCGGTCGAAATCACTGAAGGGGTCGTAACGGGTCAGCATGGCGTGACCTCCTTTCCGGATCATCTGTCCGGGTCATCTGTGCTCCTGTGGTCGTCGCCTCTCTGCCCGTCGGAAGGCCCTCCGAAGGAGGGAGGCTCGATCTGTTGCACTGATCATTATAAAATCTGAGTCGTTAGGACGCAAGTCTCAGTCGGTGGAACCCACCACGGCTGTGGCCTCGATCTCCACCCGGAGATCCGCCAGGGCGAGGGCCTCCACACCCAGCAGGGTCGACGCCGGAGGTCGACGGCGATCGAAGAAGTCCGCCATGGCCTCCACGCACACGCCGGTCGCCGCATCGTCGAGACCGACCACCAGAACACGCACGTGCACCACGTCGGCGGGAGTTCCGCCCGCCGCCTGAAGAACGCGCCGGAGGTTCTCGAGTGCCACGGAGAGCTGTGTCGCGACATCGTCGCCGGCGAGTTCGCCGTGCTCGTCGATCCCGACCTGGCCCGCACAGTGCACCGTACGACCGCCGTCGGTGACGACCGCCTGCGAGTATCCGTAGACCGAGGAATCGAAGACGTTGCTCGGGTTCACATGGTGACGCAGGACTGCCACGGTCTACTCCTCGACCAGTTCGATCAGTGTTCCGAACGCCGTCTTCGGGTGGACGAAGGCGACGGTCGTGCCGCGGCTTCCCGGACGTGGGGCGTCGTCGATCACCCGGTGACCCTGCGCCTTGACCCGCTCGAGTGCCTCGGCACAGGAGTCGACGCGGTACCCGATGTGGTGCAGACCCTCACCCCTGCGCTCGAGGTACTTCGCCACCGGCGAGTCGTCACGCGTGGGAGTGAGGAGTTGCACATAGCTGTCGGCCACACGCAGCAGCGCCTCTTCAACGCCGTCGGATTCCACGACCTCACGGTGTTCCACCTCGGTGTCGAACGTGTCGGCGTACCAGGCGACCGCGGCGTCGAGATCGGACACTGCGATGGCAACGTGGTCGATTTCGGTGAGCACGTGGTTCTCCTCTTCGGTGTGACGAACCGTGGGATCAGGCGCCGGCGCGCCGGAAGAGCGTGATACCGTCGAGGTGGCGCTCACGCATCTCGGTGTCGGTCACGCCGAGGCCCTCCTCGGGAGCCAACCCGAGCACCGCCAGCTTTCCCTCGTGGAGGTTGTGGTGCACCTGGTAAGCGGCTTCTCCGGTGTCGTCGAGGGAATACGTCGCCGACAGGATCGGGTGCACCTTCCCCTCGCAGATGAGCTTGTTGGCCGCCCACGCTTCCCGGTAGTTGGCGAAGTGCGACGACTTGATGGACTTGAGGTTCATCCAGAGGTAGCGGTTGTCGTACTCGATCATGTAGCCGGACGTGGCCGCGCACGTCATGATCAGCCCGCCGCGCTTGACGACGAACACCGACGCCCCCATCGTCTGGCGGCCCGGATGCTCGAACACGATGTCGGGGTCCTCTCCGGCGAGCTCGCGGATCTTCTTCCCGAACCGCTTCCATTCACGCGGATCCTGCTGGCCTTCCTCGTTCCAAAAGGCGTAACCCTCGGCCTTGCGGTCGATCACCGCCTCCACCCCGAGCTCGTGCAGGAGGTCCACCTTGTCGGGTGACGACACGACACCGACCGGTGTGGCGCCGCCGTTCAGTGCGTACTGGCACGCGTAGCCACCGATTCCACCCGACGCTCCCCAGATCAGGATCGTTTGACCCTGTGTCATGTGTGCGCCGTTCCGGCTCACGAGCATCCGGTAACTCGTGGAGTTGCACAGAGCGTTGACCGCCGACTCCTCCCAGGTCAGGTGCTTGGGCTTGGGCATGAGCTGGTTGGCCTTGACGACGGTGATCTCGGCGAGCCCGCCGAAGTTCGATTCGAAGCCCCAGATCCGTTGGTTGGCCGCGAGCATCGAGTCGTCGTGCGCGGACGGGTCCTGGTCGTCGACGTAATTGCAGTGGATCGTGACGGCGTCGCCGGGCTTCCAGTTGCGCACCGCTGATCCCGTCTGCAGCACCACCCCCGCGCCGTCGGAGCCCATCACGTGGTACGGCAGGTCGTGGCGCGCGCCCCACGACGACTCGCGCCCGAGCCGCTCGAGGAACCCGAAGGTCGGCAGCGGCTCGAAGATCGACGTCCATACGGTGTTGAAGTTGATCGAGCTGGCCATCACCGCCACGTACGCCTCGTCGGGCGCGAGCTCGGGCAGGGGTACGTCGTCGATGTGAACGGATTTCCGCGGGTCCTTGTCGGCAGACGGAACGTCGGCGAACATCTCCACGTCGTCCTTGCGCACGACAGCGGCCCGGAAGCTCTCGGGGAGGGGCAACGCTCCGATCGCGTCGGCGTCAGCCCCCTCGAGAATGGCGGTACGGATGGCGTCGATCGAGTTGCTCATGGCATCGACGGTACCGGTGGAGTGCGGGGAGGGACTACTCAGCCGAACAGGGGCGTTCGTTCACTGACCTCGTAGCGGTAGAGCTCGGGCTGTCCTCGACGACCTCGCCGAGCGCGGTGACGAACTCAGCCAGGTGCGGAGTAGCGAAGTGCGCATCCAGCGACCCGGGTGTCTCCCACTCCTCGAAGATGTGAACCACGTCGGGATCCTCGAGGTCCCAGGCGAACCGATACGCGAGGTTGCCGGGCTCCCGGCGGGTGGCCGTACCGGCAGCGACCGCCGCGGCCTCCGCCTCGGCGCGCCTGTCGGGCTTCACCCTGGCCGTTCCGCCGATCACGATCATGTCGAACCTCCGTCATTGTGCGCACTTCGTCGTACGCATTTGTCGCGCATTCGTTGTGCGCAGCACGGTAGCGGCTCCCCTCGACTCCCGAGAGGGCGCCCAGGTACCCTTGCTACCGCTCGGTAACCAGCTCGCACGCTCGTATCCCGGAGGAATCCCATGCCCGGCTCGGTCATCGTCTCCACCGCCCGTACCCCCATCGGCAAGCTGTCGGGAGCCTTCGTCTCCCAGAGCGCGATGGACCTCGGGGGCCACGCCATCAAGGCCGCTCTCGAGCGCGCCGGCATCGCAGGTGACGACGTCGACTACGTCGTCATGGGCCACGTGCTCCAGGCCGGCCAGGGCCAGATCACCGCACGTCAGGCGGCCGCCAATGCCGGCGTCCCCATGTCGGTGCCGGCGATGACGGTCAACAAGGTGTGCCTGTCGGGCATCAACTCGATCTACCTCGCCGACCAGATGATCCAGAGCGGCGACGCCGACGTGGTCGTGGCGGGCGGCATGGAGTCGATGACCCAGGCGCCGTACCTGCTCGACAAGGCACGGGCCGGCTACCGCATGGGCAACGGCAAGCTCATCGACTCCATGATCCACGACGGCCTCTGGTGCGCCTTCGACGCCGTGCACATGGGCACGGGCACCGAGAAGTACGCAGGACAGATGGGTATCTCCCGCGAGGCCCAGGACGAGCTCTCCGCCCAGAGCCACGAGCGCGCGGCGGAGGCGCTGAAGGAAGGCCACTTCACCGAGGAGATCACCCCGGTCGAGATCCCGCAGCGCAAGGGTGACCCCGTCGTGGTCAGCGAGGACGAGGGTGTACGCCCGGGCACGACATCAGACTCGCTGGGCAAGCTGCGCCCCGCCTTCTCCGACGACGGCACGATCACCGCGGGGAATGCGTCGCAGATCAGCGACGGCGCGGGTGCTCTGGTCCTGATGAGCGTCGGGAAGGCGGAGGAGTTGGGCGTCACGCCGATCGCCGAACTCGTCTCGTACGGGATGGTGGCGGGTCCCGACCCGTCGCTGCTCACACAACCGGCGCGCGCCATCAAGGACGCACTCGCCAAGGTCGACATGACCGTCGGCGACATCGACCTCTTCGAGCTCAACGAGGCGTTCGCCGCGGTGGGCCTGGCGTCGATGGAGGACCTCGGCATCACCGACGACATCGTCAACGTGAACGGCGGCGCCATCGCGCTCGGCCACCCGGTCGGAATGTCGGGCGCACGCATCACCATGACGGTCATCAACGAGCTGCGTCGACGTGGCGGCGGTATCGGCGCCGCGGCTCTCTGCGGCGGTGGCGGACAAGGCGACGCCGCGATCGTGCGCACCCTCTGACTAGGTAGTGCGTCCGTGAGGTTCGCATAGCGAACCTCACGGACGCACTACCTGCGCCGATTTCGGCGTAACGTCCGAGCGTGCCTTCGCCGGATTTACGCCCGCTGCGGATGGGCGAGATGCTCGACGTGGCCATCAAGGTCACGACGCGCAACATCGGAACGCTCGTCAAGACCGTCGCGATCGTCGTCGTGCCTGCGCAGATCCTCACGGCGATCCTCACGCTCTCCGCAACGCCGGACACAGCAGAGGTGGGGAGCTTCGGAACCACCCAGGAGCTCAGCGGAAGCGAACTGCGCACCTTCTTCGTGGCCCAGATCGTCGTGGTGGTCGTGGCCCTGGTCTCGGGCATGCTCGCCTCGGGCGCCGCCCTGAAGGCGATCAGCGACGCCTACCTCGGCGAGAAGCCCAACTGGCGTTCGTCGCTGCGTTTCGGTTTTCGACGGCTGCACTCGCTCGTGTGGATCGGAGTCCTCCGACTCGTCATCCCCACGGTCCTTCTCATCGTCGCAGCGTTCCTGGGACTCGGCCTGGCGGTGGTCACCGGGGCCGACGGGTTCGTTGTCGCGATAGTCATGATCGTGCTCGCGTCGTTCTTCGTCGGGGCGGTGTACCTCGTCCTCGGCCTGACGGTGCCGATACTGCTCATCGACCGCGTCAAGGGCATCCGCGCTGTCCGGAGAGCCTTTTCACTCACGCGCCGACGTTTCTGGCGAACCGCCACCGTTCTCTTCGTCATGTTTCTTCTCGTCGTCGTCATCCAGGCGATCGTCTCGGGCATCCCGTCCGCTGCCGTCGTGTCGGTCGACAACGCGGTGGCGGCGACGATCGTCACCACCGTCGCCGGGACGATCGGTGCCCTGCTCGCCACACCACTGGAGGCGGCGATCCTCGCGGTCGTGTTCTTCGACCTGCGCGTGCGTCGCGAGGGTCTCGACGTCGAGATGCTGGCCGCATCCGTCGGAGTCGATCCCGCGACAGCGGGCGCGCCACTGCTCGCGCCGCGGAGGCCGACCCCGCCGGGACCGCACCCGTCTCCCTTTCCACCTCCGGCGGGAGTGCCGCCTCCACCGCCTCCACCTCCGGGTTCCACTCCCCTTCCACCTCCTCCGCCACCCCCGCCCGGTGCACCACCCCCGCTCGGTGCACCACCCCGCCCCGCCCACCGGCTCCGTGAGTGCCGTGCTCGCGGCCCCCGTGCTCGCTGCTGCAGGACGATCGCCGGACTCTCCCGACCTCCCGACACCCGACGAGGCGCAACGACAGGCCGACCAGATCCTCGGGCAGCCTCGGTTCCGACCTCCGGATGTCCCGCGACCGCTGCGGGGTGTCCTCGAGTGGATCGGCGACCGCCTCGAGCCGGTCGGAAGGTTTCTCTCAGCGGTCGCGGACCGGATCGGTGACGCGGGAGGGTCGCCGGTCGGAATCGTCTTTGTCACGGTGGCGCTCGTGGCGGCGGTGGCGTTCGTCGGCGTTCGGACGGCTCGACGACGCACCACCGCCGAGCGTGCCGAAAGAATCGCAACAGCCGAAGTGTCGCGTGATCCGTCGACTCTCGAGAGCGCGGCGGTCGACGCCGAGGAACACGGCGATCTGGACGCGGCGCTGCGCCTCCGGTTCCGCGCGGGTCTTCTCAGGCTCGACGCGGCCGGGGCCATTCGTTTCCGACCGTCGATCACCAGTGGCGAGGTGGCACGGCAGGTCCGCGACGACGACTTCCGACACCTGGCGGTCGACTTCGACGAGGTCGCCTACGGGGGCGGGCGGCGACCCACCGGGATCTCGACGCGGCCCGGGAACGGTGGGCCCGCCTGTGTCGGGCCGCCACCGTTGGGGCCGCACGATGAGCGGATCGGGTGACACGACCGGCGGGTTCCGCTCCTGGCCGCTCGCGGGAAGAGTCGCGGCGGTCGCGGTCGTCGTGGTTCTCGGGCTCAACCTGCTGGCGTGGACGCTCGAACGGGTAGCCGGTGGGAGTGGCCCGGGAGGTGAGCGCTCCTCGTCGTTCGGAACAGGCGACGACGGTGTGGCGGCGTACGCGTCGCTCCTCGAGGGCTACGGCGTGTCGGTGTCAGAACAGCGAGGTGCGCTGGGTGATGCTCCCCTCGACCCGGCGGCGACCCTGCTGGTCCTCGATCCGGGTGGCTTGACAGGTGACGATCTCGAGGCGTTGAAGGACTTCGTGGACGGTGGTGGTGCCCTCGTTGTCGGCGGCGTCGGGTCGGACACAATCCTCGAAGGATTGATGGCCGACCCACCGGCCTTCAGCGACGGAGGTCCCCGCCGGTTCTCGACACTCGGCGCCGATCCGCTCTTCGACGACGTCGATGACGTCCGCACCGACGGTGCAGGGTCGTGGTCGGAACCGGGATCCGCCGAGCCGCTGGTCGGGGCGGGGGATCGGGACCTGGTCGAGCGCACCACGGTCGGATCGGGCGAGGTCATCGCCCTCGCCGACGTGTCACCCCTCCAGAACCGCCTGCTCGCTCAGGGCGACAACGCTCTCTTCGGTCTCGCGCTCACCGGTGGCCAAACCGAGGTCGTGTTCGCCGAAGGCGTGCACGGCGCCGACGAAACCCGCGGGATCCGGGCGATCCCGACGTCGTGGAAGATCGCTCTCGGAGGGCTCGTCCTGGCCGCGGCGCTGGCGATGTGGACAAAGGGACGGCGCCTGGGTCCGCCCGAACTCCCACAACGCCGGCTCGCACCACCACGCGCTGCCTACGTCGATGCTCTCGCCACCACGCTGGCCCGTACCAGCCGCCGCGACGAGGCTCTGGCGCCGCTGCGCGACGCCGCCAGAGAGAGGCTGTCCCGGCGGACCGGGCTCGGGCCGGACCCGGACCCGGCGGCCCTACGAAGGGCCGCCCGGCGCCTGGGGTGGGCCGACGACGAGATCGAAGCGGTCTGCGCGCCCGACGGTCCACCGGTGGATCACACCGCCGTGGCCCGAGCACTCGCCCGCATGGAACGTACGGTGACCGCCTCATAGCTGCCAAACACGCGTCGCCGGTCTCCGCGGGGCACCATGGTGTCCCGATGAACAGGACGAGGGATTGATCGTGAAGGAACTGCGTGACGCCGTCGCGACCGAGGTCCGCAAGGTCGTGGTGGGTCAGGATCCGGTCGTCGACCTCTTGCTCACGGCCGCGGCGGTCAACGGGCACGCGCTGGTGGAGGGCGTGCCCGGCGTCGCCAAGACACTGATGGCCAACGCCGTCGCCCGGGCGTTCGGTGTCGAGTTCCGCCGCGTGCAGTTCACTCCCGACATGCTCCCGTCGGATCTCACGGGAACCACCGCGTTGGTCGGTGGGCTCGGCGGAGAGATGAGGTTCCGACCGGGCCCGGTGTTCACCAACGTGCTGCTCGCCGACGAGGTGAACCGCACGCCGCCCAAGACGCAGGCTGCTCTCCTCGAAGCGATGCAGGAGCAGCAGGTGTCGGCCGACGGGGTCACCCATCCGCTCCCCGATCCGTTCCTCGTCGTCGCCACACAGAATCCGATCGAGTACGAGGGCACCTACCCGTTACCCGAGGCACAGCTCGACCGGTTCGTCGTGAAGATCGACGTCGGCTACCCCGATCCGGCCGACGAGGAGGCGATGCTGCATATCGTCCATCACGGTGTCGCTCCGGCGACCCTCGACGACATCCGCGCTGTCGGCTCCGCCGACACGTTGCGGCGTGTGAGAAGCACAGTCGACGCGACGAGCGTCGCCGACGACGTGGTGGCGTACGTCGCACAGGTTGTGGGGGCAACACGTACCGTTCCGAGTGTTGAACTCGGAGCGAGTCCGCGTGCGGCTGTCCACCTCCTCGCTGCGGCGAAAGCGACCGCGAGGCTTGCGGGGCGTGACTTCGTGACACCCGACGATGTCGCCGGTGTTGCGCACCCGGTGCTCCGCCACCGACTCATCCTGCGCGCCGAAGCGGAACTCGAGCGCTACCGGGCCGACGACGCCGTGACGAGCGCCCTCGCTGCCGTTCCCGTCCCTCGCTGAGTTGCAGCGTGAGCCCCACTCTGCGTACCGCCGTCCTCGTGGCCGTGGTCGCCGCGAGCGCCCTCGTGGTGTCAGCCACGGTGGCGCTTCTCGGACTCGTGATCGTGCTGACGCTCCTGGTCGTCGATCTGTCGTTCGCCCGTGGTGCCCCGACGTGTGAACGCGAGATCAATGAGGTGATGGCCCGCGGCGTCCCCAGCCCGTTGGTCGTGCATGCTTCGTCGGAGCGGTCGGGTCACGTGCGGATCCGTCAACCGGCTGTGCCTGACCTCGCTGTGGAACCACCGGAGGCCGACGACACCCTCGACGGGCGGATCGTTCCCCGTCGACGTGGACGCCACACATTGCCGGCGGTCGCAACCCGCTCGGTCGGACCACTGGGTCTCGGCGCGTGGTACCGCACGGTCGCCGAACCGGTCACGGTCGACGTCTACCCCGATCTACCGGCGGCCCGTCAACTCGCTCAGGCCGTGCGCCTGGGCCGGTTCCGGGCACCCGGAAGCAGGACACGAGGCCCGCTCGGCCTCGGTACGGACTTCGAGTCGGTTCGGGATTACGAGCCCGACGACGACATCCGCCAGGTCAACTGGCGTGCGTCAGCCCGGATCGGGAGGGCGATGAGCAACCAGTACCGGGTGGAGTCCGAGCGTGACGTGATCCTTCTCGTCGACGCCGGTCGCCTCATGGCCTCGCCCCTCGGGAGCGCCACCCGCCTCGACGTCGCACTCGATGCGCTCGCAGCCGTGGCACTGGTCGCCGACGAGGTGGGCGACCGGTGCGGCGTCGTGGCCTTCGACAGGGAGATCGTCTGTTCCCGATCCCCGGTCGCACCAACGGCGGTGCCGTCGTGCGGGCCACGTACGACCTGGAGACCAGACCCGTCGAATCCGACTACGACACAGCGTTTCGTTCCGTGGGCTCCGCGAAGCGTTCGCTCGTGCTCGTTCTCACCGACCTCGTCGACGAGGCGGCAGCGCGATCCTTGTTGCGGGCTGTTCCCGTCCTGGCTCGTCGTCACGTCGTGGTGGTGGCCGGCTCGGCGGATCCTGATCTGACAAACGCAGTGAGCACGGACCCCGGCGACGACAACGACCTCTACAGGTCGCGGGTCGCACTCGATGTTCTGGACCGTCGCTCGCGTGTAGCGGCTCGCCTCAGACACGCGGGTGCTGAGGTGATCGAGGCCGCACCCGACAAGCTCGCAACGGCATGCATCGCCGCGTACCTGCGAGCGAAGGGCCGCGTCAGGCTCTGACCCGCACCGGTGGCGTCGGAACGGCACCGCCTTGAACGACACCGCCTTGAACGGCACCGCCGGCCTCAATCGTCTCGGAACGGGCAGGCGGACGCCCGCGCCAGACAACCAGGATCCAGAACACAGCGCCGAGGCCGAGTCCGACCGCGAGTGCGGGGCCGAGACCGAGTCCGGCGGGTGTGACGAACCCCTCGACGATTCCGGCAACGATCAGCCAGGCCATCGTTCCGAGGATGATCTCGACTGCGGGGCGGGCTTCGGCCACGAGGGCATCCGTGCGGCGGCGGCGACCGGGGTCGACCAGGGCCCATCCCATGCGGATCCCCGCGACGGCACCCACGACCATGCACGACAACTCCAGGAACCCGTGGGGAGCGATCAATTCCACCGCCACTTCGCCGTTCCCCGCCCACAGCGCCATACCGAGCACCGTCCCCAGAAGCACGGCGTTGTAGATCAAGATGAGTGCCGCCGGTACGGCGAAGAGGATCCCTCCCGCGAACGCGACAATGGTCACTCGTATGTTGTTCGTCAGGATCACACCCGACAGCTCGGCCTGCTCGTCGGCGGGAACTCCGAGGTCCTGCCCCGGTTCGCGGGGGACAGTGACCGAGGTGTACTCGTCGGGCACGAGGCCACTTGCCGCTGCGGGATCGCGCACGGCCCACACAGCCGACAGCGCGGCAGGCACGACGAGGAGCAGCACGGTGATCGCCAGCAACGCGGGACGTTCGCGGATGCGTCGCCAGTATCCGGTCGTAACGAACCACCCGACGCTGAACCGGCGTTTCTCGGACGAGTACACGAGTGTGCGCGCTCGCCCCACGAGGTCTTCGAGGCGGGCGACGAAGGGCTCGGCGCCGAAGCGTTGCCGGGCGAGTGCGAGGTCGGCTGCGCTCTCCCGGTACAACGCGCCGAGACGCACCACGTCATCTGGTCGGAGCCGCTCCGGTCGACGCCCTGCCGCGCCGACGAGGCCTTCGAGTTCTCTCCAGGCGGGCCGTCGGGACTCAATGAACTCGGCGACGTTCACGTGACGTTCGAAGAGCGGCTCACCATCTCGACCCCCGAAGGGGTCGACGTCGAAATTCGACTGGCGGGCCTCGGCTCGCGTTTCGTGGCGGCGATCATCGACGTCCTCATCTGGGGTGTCGCCATCATCGCGCTCCTGGCAGCACTCGGGAGCGTGGACAGCGGCTATGCCAGGGCTCTGACCGTGGTTCTCGTCTTCGTCACGATCTTCGGCTACGACGTCGCTTTCGAGATGCTCAACGCCGGTCGGACGCCAGGGAAGGCCGCACTGGGCCTCCGCGTGACCCGTAACGGTGGCGGCCCGGTGCGCTTTCTCGACAGCGCGGTCCGCAATCTGTTGCGGGTCGTCGACTTCCTCCCGCTGCTCTACGGCGTGGGCGCCACCAGCATCGTGGTCACGAAGCGCAACCAACGCCTCGGAGACCTCGCGGGTGGAACGGTCGTGCAGCGGGACCGCAATCCTGCGCCCGTGCTGCCCGCGACCTATTCGGCACCGCCGATCCATCCGTACGCGGCGGCCTGGGACGTCAGCGCTGTGACCGACGACGACCTTGCCGCTCTGCGCCGTTTCCTCGAACGTCGCGCTGACCTGGAAGCCTCGAAGCGTGCACTCCTCGCCTCGGATCTCGCAGGTCGCCTCGCCCCACGCGTCAGCGGCCCCCGCGGCGACGAATCTCCCGACTTCATCCTGGAGCAGATCGTGGCGGTGAAGTCCGCGCGTCGATCCGGCGGGGCGCCTCCATGACTCGGACTCCAGAGGCGCCGTCGCCCCCGCCGATCCCGGGGGCGCCCGACGACAGCCAGGGTCCACCGACGAACGGTATGGCCGTCGCCTCTCTGGCGTGCGGAATCTTCGGCTGGGTGTTCGTGGTCGGGGGTCTGTTGGGGATCGTGCTCGGCATCGTCGCTCTCGGCCAGATCCGGAAGAGTCAGCAGACGCCAGAGCCTCAGAGTGGGACGGGGCTCGCGATCGCCGGAATCATGCTCGGGGCGATCTTGGGGACGATCTCCGTCGTCATTCTCGTCCTGAGATACGGTTGAACACATGACACAACCACCGCCCTCGCAGGAACCACTCCCGCCCCCTCCGGGTCAGCCAGCTCAGCCGGCACAACCAGCTCAGCCGGGTCCGCCAGGGACGCAGGGAGCCAAGAACGGCCTGGCCGTCGCCTCGATGGTGCTGGGCATCATCGGCATCGTCCTGTGGTTCTTCATCATCCCGCAGATCCTTGCGATCATCTTCGGTGGTGTCGCCCTGATGCAGCTGAAGCGCCCCGAGAACGTCCAGACGGGTCGGGGCATGGCCATCGCAGGGCTCGTGCTCGGAATCATCAGCATCGTGGGGCTGGTGATCCTCATCGCCACCGCCGACAACTCAGGGTTCTACTTCGAAGTCAACTCGTGACCCTGCCCCCGGCGGAACACCTCCCGGGCCTCCGGGTCCGCCGCCGGGTGGCGGTCCGGTCGTACCACCCGTCACGATCGGGCACACCTACGCCCCGCAGTGGCGCAACCTCGGGGGACTGACGACGGCACTGACCGTTCTCTTCTGGTCAGCGGCCGGTGCCGCGGTCCTTCTCCTCGTCGCAGCCGTCAATCAGCGCGTCCTGGTCGAGAACGTTCTCAGCGGCGAGTTCGTCACTTTCGACGAGGCCACCACCGCCGACAACTTCGTGGTCGCAGCATGGCTGCTGTGCCTGGCGTTGTCAGTCGCACTGGGTGTTCTGGTGATCGTGTTCATGTGGCGCGCCTCGAAGAACCTCGAGGCCTGGGGCCGAACAGGTGCGCGCCTGGGGCCGGGCTGGTCGATCGGGTCATGGTTCATTCCGTTCGCCAATCTCGTCATGCCGTTGCTCATCATCCAGGACTTGTGGCGCGGCAGCGATCCGGCGGCCGGTCGCGACGAATGGCGCGGTCGGGTCTCGGGATCGGTTCTCGTGGGATTCTGGTGGGCATCGTGGATCGTCATGTGGTTGCTCGGCAACGCCACGGGCAACACGTCGGAGACCGACACCTTCAATCAGACCGCCGACGCGCTGCGTCTCGAGAGCACCACGAGCATGGCGTTCGCCGTCAGCTTCGGGGCGGCCGCGGTACTCGCCGCCAACGTGTTCCGCGCCCTCGGTCGACGCTTCGACGTACTGCGGGGTCTGCCACCGATTCCGGCGATTCCCCCTCGTTCGTCCACCCCTCCTCCCACGGCGTCGCCCTCGCCCCCCGCCCCCTAGTCGGTCTCGTCGACCGCCCGGCGACCCTCGAGGGCGCGACCGAGAGTGAGTTCGTCGGCGTACTCGAGATCGCCGCCGACAGGCAGTCCACTGGCCAGACGGGTGACGGTGAGACCGAGTGGACGAAGGAGCTTGGCGAGGTACATCGCCGTCGCCTCACCCTCCACGTTGGGGTTCGTAGCGAGGATCACCTCGCGCACCTCGTCGCCCTCGAGACGCTGGAGGAGTTCCTTGACGCGGAGTTGATCGGGGCCGACCCCCTCGATCGGCGAGATCGAGCCCTGGAGAACGTGGTAGCGACCCCGGAACTCGCGGGTCTTCTCCACCGCCACGATGTCGCGGGGCTCCTCGACGACACAGATCACCGTGGCGTCGCGTCGTTCGTCCGAACAGTAGGAACAGAGCTCGCCCTCGGAGATGTTGAAGCATCGCCGGCACCACGACACACGTTCCTTGGCCTCGACGATCGCCTTCGCAAGCCGCCGGGCATCCTCGACGGGCAGCTTCAGGAGATGAAAGGCGATGCGCTGCGCGGACTTCGGACCCACGCCCGGTAGCTGTCCCAACTCGTCGACGAGTACTTGGACAGGCCCTTCGTAGACAGATGCCACGCGTGGTGCGCCTTCAGCCCAGCATGCCGCCGAGACCGCCGAGGTCGACGCCTCCGGCGATGGGGCCCATACGCTCGGCCTGGAGCTCCTGAGCTCTTCGCAGTCCATCACTGACCGCTGCCACGACGAGGTCTTCGAGCATCTCCACGTCGTCGGGGTCGACGACTCCGGCGTCGATGCTGACCTTCTGGAGCTGGCCACCGCCCGTGACCTCAGCGGTGACGACCCCGCCGCCTGCCGTACCCTCCACGACCTCGGCCTCGAGTGCCTGCTGCGCGGAGGCCATGTCCTCCTGCATCTTCTGCATCTGGCGCATCATCTGGTTCATCTGCTTCTGGTTCGCCATGTGTGGCTTCTCCGGCTCGGGCCGCCTGGGCGGTGCAGGTTACTTCGCAGGTTCAGTTACTTCGGGCGCGTTCCTCGACGACCTCGCCTCCGAACTCCTCGACGAACTGGCCGACGGAATCACCAGGGCCGTCATCGGGGTGGACGTCGGTCGTTTCCGTGATGTCGACGATCTCGTCGGGCGTGTCGTCGGAGTCGTCATCCTGCTGAGACGCGTCGCCGGCCCCCACGGTGTCAGCAGTGTCAGCGGTGTCGGCAGCGACATCGCCCGCGGGATCTTCCATCGGAACACCGCGGGACTCGGGTGGGCGCCCGGTGAACGCCTCGTGTGGGACGAGCTTGAACTTCGGGGTACGAGGAAGCCTCTTGCCGAGTTCGTCACGGATTCGGGCGGCGCCTTCCCGGAAACGCTGGTTGATGACGTCGAACCGGCCCGGTGGTACGCCGAAGACCGCAACGCCCTCGTCGACCTCGATCGGCTGGGCGTCGTGAACCGACCGGCGGAGCTTCGATTCGAGAGCCTCCAGCGTTTCGGACCAGGCCACGATGAGATCGTCGAGCGACAGCGGGATCACCGACTTCTCCTCCGACTTCTCCACATCGAGCGGCTCCTCCGAAGACGAAGGCGCGGCAGGCTCGGCGTCTCGAGGTGCGACCGATCCGAGCGCCGGGCGAGACGCGGCCGATCGCTGTGACGACGGCCCGTGTGCAACCTCGGTTGTTGCTCCCGGTGGTGGCGCCGCGGGCTTTGCACCCGACGCACCCTGGGCCACGGCACTCTCGAGACGGTCGAGCCGCTCGGCGAGCGCCTGCAACGGTGGACCCGTGTCGCGTCGGGCGAGACGAACGACAGCGACCTCGAGAACGAGACGGGGATCAGGAGCCGCAGTGGAGCGCATGTCGATGATCGCCGCTCCGAGAGTCTCGAGCGAACGCACGAGTACAGCCTTGCCGAGCGCGTCGCCCAGTCGTTCGAGTTCGACGACCTCGTCGGCGGGAACATCGACCGGCGCATCCGGGCCGACGACGGTCACGAGGAAGCAGTCGCGCAGCGCCCGAACCAGATCCTCCGCGATCTGGCGGGGCTCCGTGCCCGCGTCGAGGAGGCCGGCGACGCCAAGGAGCGCGCCCGCGGGATCCTCATCTGCCACGGCGTCGAGCACCGCCACGCGGCCCTCGAGCGGAGTGGATCCGAACAGCGCGGTGACCGAAGCCTCGTCGACCGTGCCGCCTCCGTGCGCGAGCGCCTGATCGAGGAGCGACACGGCATCGCGGGCTGATCCGGCTCCACGCCGAGCGATGATCTCCAGCGCCTCGGGCTCGGCTTTCGCCTCTTCGCGCGTACAGAGATCGGACAGGTGGCCGGTCAGCTCGTCGGTGGTGAGGAGACGAAACGCGAAGTGCTGCGTACGCGAGCGAATCGTCGGTAGGACCTTCTCGGGTTCGGTGGTGGCGAGCACGAACACGACGTGACCGGGAGGCTCCTCCAGGGTCTTCAGGAGCGTGTTGGTCGCCGCGGGCGTGAGCATGTGGGCCTCGTCGAGGACGTACACCTTCTTGCCACCGCCCGCGCTGCGGTAGGCGACGCGCTCGAGAAGCTCACGCATGGCTTCGACCGAACGGTTCGACGCCGCGTCCTGTTCGATGACGTCGAGCTCGCCGCATCCGAGCTCGGCGGCGAGGATGCGTGCTGTCGTGGTCTTGCCGGTACCGCGGGGGCCCGAGAAGAGATAAGCGTGGCCGACGCGGTCTTCGGCGAGAGCGTTGCGCAACGCCGTGACGACGTGCTCCTGGCCTACCAGTTCGTCGAAGGTCCGGGGTCGGTACTTGCGGTAGAGCGAGGCCACGTGCCGACTGTACCGTGATACGAACCGTGCACCCACCGTCGACCCGGCGCCGCGGAACGCGTGATCCCGTCCGGGGCTCAGACCAGGCAACCCTGCGGCACACGGGCTGAGCCGCTGAGAGCTGCTTCCTTCCGGACCTGACTCGATTCACGGTGTCCCGTTGCGCAGGACCCGGCCCTCGACACCTCGGTCGGGACGCGAAGTCCACGGCGGTCCGACCCTCGGGTGGGAGTTCAGCCCCCGTGACGTGGATTCGGGGTACAGGGAACCACGAGCTCCCCACCTAGCACGGTCCGCGCCGCCATCGTAGTGGTTCCTTTTCCTCGACTCGGGTGCCACCGCTTATCCTCGGTTCTCCGGGAGGGATACGAAAGCGGCCGAATCGGCACGCCTGGAGTGCGTGTGTGGGGCAACCCACCGTGGGTTCAAATCCCACTCCCTCCGCTGAACAGCTGGACCGACCTCATGCGGGTCGCGCTCGACGAGGCCCGGCAGGCCATCGAGCACGACGACGTTCCCGTGGGTGCGGTCGTCGCGCGCCCCACTCCGGCGAGGTGCTGGCTCGGCGGCACAACGAGCGTGAGCTCACAGGCGACCCGACGGCTCACGCCGAGCTCCTGGCACTCCGTGACGCGGCAGGAGCCGCCGGGCGCTGGCGACTCGACGACTGTGTGCTCGTCGTCACCCTCGAACCGTGCCCGATGTGCGCGGGGGCGGTGTGGGCATCACGGATCGCCACGGTCGTCTACGGCGCTGCGGATCCCAAGGCGGGAGCTGCGGGCAGCCTCTACAACCTGGCGGCCGACCCGCGCCTCAACCACACAACCGAGGTCGTGACCGGGGTCGAGCACGAGGCGGGTGCCGCGATCCTGCGCGATTTCTTCGCCTCCAGGCGCTCGGAGGCGTGAGAAAGCAACACGATTCGCAGATTCGTGTCAACAAAGCTCTCGGTTCGGGCGTCTGTAGAGTATGCGACCCTGTATGCTCTGTAACTCCTATATGCACTATTTCATGCGATCTGCGGCCGTCACCGGCGTCCTCGTGGCGGGTTTCCTCGTGGCGGGTCTCCTCGTGCCGGCTCCCCTGCACGGGCAGTCCCTCACGGCTTCGGATCCGATCATCGGGCCCGAGGGAGACGCCTTCTACGAGCCTCCGGACCCGCTGCCGCTCGGCGAACCCGGTGAGCTGATCTGGTACCGGGAAACGGAAGAACTCCCTGCGGGAGCCGGACGAAGTTTCCAGGTGCTCTACCACTCCCGTCGTGAAGACGGCGCCGACACCACCGTTTCGGGCAGCGTCAGCATCCCCGACGGCTCATCTCCGCCCGGTGGGTGGCCGATCGAGAGCTACGGACATCCGACCACGGGCATCACCGACTGCGACGCTCCCTCGCTCTGGGGAGGATTCGGACCGTCGATCCCCGCGACGATCGACGCCCGAACCGACTACGAGGGACTGGGAACTCCCGGCGAACACACCTACCTCGTCGGTGGAGCTCTCGGACGGAACATGCTCGACATCGCCCGGGCCGCGCGTCAGCTCCCAGGGGTCGACGCGGCGAATCAAGTGGTCCTCCGCGGGTTCTCCGAAGGCGGGCACGCCGCTCTCTTCGCAGGTGAACAGGCACGGAGCTACGCACCCGAGCTGGATGTCGTCGGGGTCGTCGCCGCGGCACCCGCCGTGGAGCTCTTGCAACTCCTCAAGACATCGGCACGCACTCCGAGCGCGATCGGCTATGCCGGCTATGCCGCGTGGGGGTACTCGCACGCCTACGACCTGTCTCTCGCCGACGTGCTGACCCCGGAGGCGATCGACGCTCTCACGAAGACGGCCGATTGCATGGGTGACCCACCGGAACGGAGCATCTGGGACTTCACCGCCGACGAGGCCTTGATCCGCAATCCCTGGGAACTGCCCGACTGGCAGCAGAGGATCGACCAGAACACACCGGGAACGCGGCCCTCGATCCCGGTGTGGATCTTCGCAGGCGGCAAGGATCTCGTTGTCCCGGTGAAGGCGATCAACGGCTATGTCGGCCGGGCGTGCGAGCAGGGAACGCACGTCACGCTGTTCGTGCATCCCTCAGGTGGCCACGAGGGGATCACCGACGGCGGGCTGATCGACGAGTGGGTCGACGCACGCCGCGCCCATGAACCACTGGGTGAGTCCACCTGCGACACGGATGAACCTCCGCCTCCCACGGACAGACCGCCGGGCGGCGAAGAAGGAGAGCCGCCCGTGGTGGGCGCCGCACAGCCGGCGACACCGACGCCGGGGACCCCGACCTTCACCGGGTGAACCGGGGCCGCCGGAGCACCGGGTAGTTTCTGGCGATGCGGATGTCGAATTGCCTTGTCGTGGGTGGGGCGGTACTCGTTGTTGCGCTTGCCGGTTGTTCATCGGATGACAGCGGGTCCGATGCCACGACGACAACCGCGGTGCCGTCCACTTCGGGAGGTTCCGAACCGACCGGGGACGTCGTCGAGGTTCCGCAGGTCGTGCTGTCCGACACCGACGACTACGCGCACGGGACCGATGTCTCCATCGGGCAGACGGCCGACGCCGGCGGCGTTCTGATCACGGTCGAATCGATTGCTCCGGGAACCGAGGAACTGAATCCAGAGAGCGGCTCATCCACCACGATCGACGTCGTCGCCACCGTCGAGAACTCGACGGACGTCGACCTCGCCGGACCCGACGTCTACACCGTGTGTGCAGACGACGGTCGGTCCGCCATCGCCCTCGAGTCGAGTGAGATCGCATCGCTGGAAACCGTCACGGCGGGAGAGTCCCTGAGCGGCGCCTATTTCGTCGATGTGCCCGGCGACTGCACCGAGGTGCTGCTCCAGGCGCGGGTCCTCTCGACGCAGGGTGGAACCGACCACATCGCACAGTGGAGAGTTCCTCCCGAGGCAATGCAGTAAACGACGATCGACGCCACCGCCGGAACTCCTGAGATCGAGCGGAGGGTGTGGGATTCGAACCCACGGTGACCCGGAGGCCACAACGGCTTTCGAGGCCGCCCCATTCGTCCGCTCTGGCAACCCTCCAGAGCCGAGGATAAGCGGCGCAGGTATCCTGCGCCGCCCGAGGCGTGGCCCGAGCGGCCCGGCGCCGCAGGCGCCAAGAGCGGAGTAGAGAGCCGAGGATAAGCGGCGCAGGTATCCTGCGCCGCCCGAGGCGTGGCCCGAGCGGCCCGGCGCCGCAGGCGCCAAGAGCGGAGTAGAGAGCCGAGGATAAGCGGCGCAGGTATCCTGCGCCGCCCGAGGCGTGGCCCGAGCGGCCCGGCGCCGCAGGCGCCAAGAGCGGGAGGACACGGGACCCTATAGAGCGATCAGGGGTGGGTGGGAAGCCCGAGGTTGTCGTAGATCGCGCGTGTCGTACCGGAGCGATTGAGCGTGTAGAAGTGCAGTCCCGGCACCCCCGCCGTCGAGGAGCTCCGAACAGAGCTCGGTGGCGTGTTCCACCCCGACCGCCTGCAATCCTTCGGGATCATCGACAACCGCCTGCAAACGCGCCGCGAGATCCTCGGGAAAGACGACACCGTTCATCTCCGACATCCGGGGAATAGCGGTGAGGTTCGTGGGCGGCATGATCCCGGGGATGATCGGTGTCTCCACACCTCGACGCTCCATCTCGTCCCGGAAGCGGAAGTAGTCGGCGGCGAAGAAGCCGAACTGTGTGATCCCGAAGTCGGCCGCCGCCAACTTCGCCGCCTGATGTGCCCGGTCGTCGTCGGTGTCGGTGGAGAGCGGGTGGCCCTCCGGGTGGACAGCGACACCCACCGAGAAGTCGCCGACCTCACGCACGAGCTCGACGAGCTGCACCGCGTAGTCCAGGTCGCCGGCCGGGAGATCCAGATCGGCGGGTGGGTCGCCGTGCAGAGCGAGGATGTTCTCGACTCCCGCGGCGCTGTACTGCTCGAGGATGGAGCGCAACTCGTCCACCGTGTGCGCCGCACAGGTCAGGTGTGCCATCGGCGTCAGCGACGTGTCCGTGAGGATTCCGGTGACGATCTCCTTTGTGCGTTCGCGGGTCCCGCCTCCGGCGCCGTAGGTGACGGACACGAACGTGGGCGCGAGAGGTTCGAGTTCCGAGATGGCGCGCTCGAGTGCGGCCTGTGCCTTGTCGGTCTTGGGCGGGAAGAACTCGAACGAGTAGCTGACGCCCTGCCGGAGGAGATCGCTGATCTTCGCCACGGGGTTCCTCGTCGGGGAACGGCGAAGCCTACCGACGTCGCCACGCTCCCGAGAAACGGCGCAATCGCAGCGAGTTGCTGACCACGAAGACGCTCAAGAAGCCATGGCGCCCGCGGCGATGATCGGGTTCAGCAACCCGAACGCCGCGAGAGCACGGCAGCGCCGTTGTAGGCGAACGCCCAGAAGAGGTTTCCCTTGATCGTGGCCAGAGTGCGGCGACTGAGCGCCACGGCGTCGGCCGCCGCGCGTAGGTCGTCGGACACGAGCGTGAGATCGCTCGCTTCGATGACCACGTCGGTGCCGGTACCGATCGCGATAACCAGATCGGCCTGGGCCAGCGCCGGCGCGTCGTTGACGCCGTCGGGGTCGCACACGGGTCCCGGATACAGCGCGCTTCTCCGGAGGGAACATCACACACCCGAAGTGGCAGACTCGTGACCGGTTCGAACCTTTCCCGCGCCGAGGAGCCCGATGGCCCCCTGGAAGCTCTCCTGGAAGCATCTCTACGACGAGGTCGTCACCTCGGGGCTCTGCACCGGCTGTGCAGGGTGCGTCATCGCGTGCCCGCACGACGTTCTCGGCTACGAGGACGCCGACGGTGTCTACAAGCCGTTCCAGACGGAATCGGACTACGGCGGTCCCGGCGACTGCTCCCATGGCGACAAGGCGTGCACGATGTGCACACGTGCGTGCCCCCGCTTTCGTGACTGGGAGCCCGCCATCGACGAGTCGATGTTCGGCCGCACCCGCACACCCGACGAGGTGGCCGGGATCTCGAAGGACATCCTGCTGGCACGCGCGTCCGATCCCGCACTCCACGAGGTCGGCCAGGACGGTGGGCTCGTGTCGGCGCTGCTCGTGTACGCACTCGAGAACGACGTGATCGACGCTGCACTGGTGAGCTACCTGGAGGGTGACGGATCCACGTGGAAGGCGATCCCCGGAATCGCACGTACGCGTGACGACGTGATGCGCTCCGCCGGTAGCCGCTATACCTACTCGGCGAACACGCTCGCCTACATGGACCTCGACAAGGAGGACCAGCGGATCGCGCTCGTCGGCATGAGTTGCCAGTCGTCGGTGCCACCTGCGATGCGTGAGCGCAAGGCCGGTAAGGCCGGGCGCCGACTGTCGCTGAACATCGGGCTGCTGTGCAGCAAGACGTTCGACGACTCGATCTTCGAGGAACTCCTCGAAGCGAAGTACGACCTTCCCCGCAACGTCATCAAGAAGGTGAACATCAAGGGTCGGCTCCAGATCTGGACGCACGACGACCGCTATGTAGAGGTCCCCTTGAAGGAGTGTCACCCCTTCACCCGCGAGGGCTGCACGATGTGCCCCGACTTCGCCGCCGAACACGCCGACATCTCGACCGGTGGGATCGGTGCTTTCGACGATTGGACCCTCACGATCGTACGCACCGACACCGGGCGTGAGCTGGTGGAGAAGCTGGAGACCGACGACTGGATCGAGACGCGTCCCGGCGACGACGACCCCGGCGCGATCGAACTGATGCGCAGGCTGGCGACGAAGCAGCGGAAGCGCTGGCCCGACACGGCCGTTGCGGCGCCCGCGCTCATTCCCGTCACGGGATCCTGAACGCGCGGCGCAGGTCGCGCGAAACGAATCGTTCGATGGACGTCTGCGCTCTCGTTGACGACCTGATGGATCGTTCGCGCTTGGGGGGAGTCGAGGGACTGCGCTTCGTGAATTGTGTCGAGGATTGTCTCGACTCGGAGGTCGTGGTCGTCGATCTGGCGAGTCACGCTGACGACATCGCGGATATCCGCCGCATCGTCCCTACCGCCCGGTTGGTAGCCTTCGGCTCCCACGTGGACGACCGGGCACTCGACGAGGCGTTGAGTGCCGGCGCCGACCTCGCGCTGCCCCGATCTCGATTGCTGCGCGACCCCTCTGCGGTGATCTTCGGAGACCGCACGTAACCCTCACGTCCGCGGCTCGGTCGAAGGGGGCATGGACCATCTGATCCCCGTGTTGGAGCGCGCCGCCGGACCCGAGCGTGGTGTCACGTTCGTGGGAAGTGCCACCACCGATCCATCCGGTCGTGAACGGGTTTCCTGGGAAGAACTTCTGAACGACGCCCGCGCCATGGCAGCCGTCCTCTCGGCGCGAGGCATCGGCCCGGGCAGCCACGTGTCACTACTCGGGACGACAACCCGTGAATTCGTGACGGCGATCGAGGCGGTATGGGTCGCGGGTGCGACGGCCATCATCCTTCCCCTTCCCATGCGTCTCGGATCGGTCGAGGAGTTCGTGGCCCAGACCCGCGTACGTGTGCGCAATGCGGATTCCGACTGCGTCGTCGCCGATCCGGCCCTCGCGGAGTTCCTGGAGCCGAAGGAGGGCGATCCCCCGGTCGTGCTGCTCAACGATCTCGCTCGCGAGGCCGGGCAGGTGGGGCCCGGCGCGTACGAGCGGCCTCCGACCAACCCCGAGGATCTGGCCATCCTCCAGTTCACGAGCGGCTCCACGGCGGATCCGAAGGGAGTCATGCTCCCGCACCGCTGCGTTACGGCCAACCAGCGTGCGATCGCCCGGGCTGTCGAGGTGGATCTCGATACCGACCGCACCGTGTCGTGGCTACCGCTGTACCACGACATGGGCCTGATCGGAGCTCTCGGGGTCCCGATGAGCACGGGTATCGACCTCGTGCTCGCGGCCCCGCAGGACTTCTTTGGCGGCCCCGGCCGACTGGATGCGCTGGATGTCCGACTACCGCGGCACGTTCACCGCCGGTCCGAACTTCGCCTACGCACTGGCCGCCCGAGCGCTCCGTCGACTCGACGGTCTCGACCTCTCGTCGTGGCGTCTCGCGCTGAACGGCGCCGAACCGATCGATCCCGACGCCGTGGAGCGTTTCCTCCAGGCCGGCGCACCGCACAAGCTGTCAGCCGGTTCGGCCTTCTGTGCGTTCGGAATGGCCGAAGCGGCGTTGGCTGTCACGTTCCCGCGCCTCGGCGGCGGAATGACGGTTGACGAGATCGATCGCCGCGTTCTCGAGACGGACCACTATGCGGCTCCCGCAGCCGACGGAACAACGAACACCCGACGTCTTCCCCGACTCGGCACGCCGCTCGAGGGCCTGGAGATTCGCATCGCCGATCCCGACACGGGCAATGCGATGGGCGAGCGCGAAGTCGGCGAACTCGAAGTGCGCGGCACGTCAGTCACGACGGGCTATTACCGACGACCCGAGGTCACAGCTGAGACCTTTCACGACGGGTGGCTTCGAACCGGTGATCTCGCCTACATGGTCGACGGTGAACTCGTCGCGTGCGGCCGCATCAAGGACGTGATCATCGTGGGGGGCCGCAACGTATATCCCGAGGACATCGAACGTGCGGTGGAAGCCGTCGAAGGCGTGCGGGCAGGGAACGTCATCGCCTTCGGCACAGACGGGCGGCGCGGGCGTGAGGCCCTCGTCGTCGTAGCCGAAACGAAGGCCGAAGACGTCCGCACGATCGCGGAGGACGTCGCGGCGCGTGTCACGGACTCGGTGGGGATCCCACCCGAAGAAGTGGTGATGGTGTCGCCGGGATCGCTGCCCAAGACGTCGTCGGGCAAGTTGCAGCGGTCGTTGTGTCGCGACCGCTACCACAACGCTGCGCTCCAGCCCGCGTGAATCCCTGATCGCTACACGAGGGGCCACGGAACGCTGTGGTAGCTGTTCTCGGGGACGGGGAACCGTGGCGTCACCACGAGGGAGCGGCAACGTTCGAGGACCGCGTCGATCTCATCGATCGAGAGCAACGGTTCCAGACGTGGCGCCAGCGTGGTCTCGAAGTCGTCGGAGAGCCTGCGCACGTCGTCGATGAGTTCGGGAGCCACGGGTTCGTCGGCGAAGTCCCAGATGACGGTCCGAAGCTTGCTCTCGGTGTGAAACGTGAGCCCGTGGTCGATGCCCCAGATGTGACCGTCGGGAGCACGTAGGCAGTGTCCGCTCTTGCGATCGGCGTTGTTGACAAGCATGTCGAACACCGCGAAGAAGCGGAACCGCTGAGGACGAGCCTCGAGCAGCGTGAAGTAGTGCTCGTCGGGATCGTGCTCGATGAACTCCTGCACCATTCCCGGACCGTGCGGGCCGTCGCGGATCACCGTGAAAGGGACGATCCGCCAGTCCAGCGCTTCGGACACCTCGAAACTCGCCTGTTCGCGTCTGTGGAGCGTTCCCGTCGCGAAGTCCCGGAGGGGGCGCTCACCCCTCTCTGGCTTGTAGATCACGGAACGCCGGTCCTCGCCATCCACGACGTCGGCGAGGAACGTGGCGTTGGACGACCACGGAACCCTTCCGCGCACGACGATCTCGCCCGCGGTCAGATCCACGGGGGCCATGGTCAGTTCATGCGCGGACAGACGTGGCCGTCGGGATCCAACGGCTGATCACACAAGTCGCAGAGCGGGCGTCCTGCGGCCACCGCGACCGCTCCCAATGACGCCATGGCACGCACCTGCGGCCGGCTGGCGAAGATCTTGGCGACGAACCCCTCGTCGCCGGTTGACTCGGATCCGGCGAAAAGCGCCGCGCTTTCGACAGCACCCTCACCGGACGGATGATCGATCGATTCCTCGTCAGGTGAGTTCTCGCGCAGTTCGATCAACACCATGTCACGCGCGGGATCAAATCCGAGACCGATGAGGCTCGCCCGAAACAACGGCTCCGCATCCGTCAGCGAGGTGTGCGCAAAGCCCGATGTGTCTGCGTCGCGGGCCTCGGGGTACTCGCCCGAGACACGGTCCAGGAATGACACCACTTCGGTGGCCAGAAGAGCCACCTGCTCCTTCTCCACGACAACCGTGAGCTCTGCGTCGTTCTTGCGCGCTTGGATGAGGAACGTACGCTCCCCCGGCTCGCCGATGGCACCGGCCGTGAGGGTGTCCACTGCATCGAACTCGATGACTCCGCTCATGGCTGTCCCTTCTCTTCTTGTTGGCTGTTGTTCGACGTCCGGACATCCGCCCCGCTGATTTCCGATACAGGGTCGAGGTCGGAGAGATCCCCGGTGTCGTTGATCCGTACAACGTACGTACCCGAAGGCCCGACGGCCACCACACTGACCGACGCCGGTCCGACGATGAAGCGCTGGAACAGGTCGAGGGACGTGCCCGCATAGTGAGCGAGCACGGAGCGGATCGGATCGGCGTGCGACACGACGACCACGATCTCGCCCTCGTGCTCCTCCGCGACGCACTCGAGACCCTGGACAGTACGCGTCTGCATTTCGAGGAACGACTCGCCTCCGGGGAAGCGGAACCGTGACGGAGCGTTCTGAACGATCTTCCACTCGTCTCGGTGTGCGAGATCGGTGAGCTTCTCGCCCGTCCACTTCCCGAAGTCGGCCTCGATCACATCGTCCATACGAACGACGGGCAGCGCATGGGGTCGCGCGAGGATCTCCGCCGTCTCGGTGGTGCGCTCGATCGGGCTGGCATAGACGGCCGCCACATCGGCGGTGGCCAGGCGCCGTGCGGTCGCCTCGGCCTGCCGGCGTCCGGCCTCGGACAGATGCACGCCGGGGCTGCGGCCCGTCAGGACGTCACCCGTCTCGACCGTGACCGCATGGCGCACGAGCACGAGCCGCGTGGGTGGAGCCTGCCGGGGCTTGTCCGGCGTCTGCGGGGTGTCGTCGGCCATCGAGAACGATGGTAGCGGCGGTGTCGAATGATGCGACCGGGGTCTCGTCCCGCAACCTCCGAGCCGACCCGCCTCGGCGTCCGAGCCTAGATTGCCCCCATGAAGAGAGCACTGATCACGGGCATCACCGGCCAGGACGGCCGGTACCTCGCCGAGTTCCTGTCCGGGCAGGACTACCAGGTCTTCGGTGTCGTGCGGGGCCAGAACAACCCGAAGGCCCAGATGATCCAGGAGGAGAATCCGGCGCTCGAACTGGTGGAGGGCGACCTCACCGACCTCTCATCGTTGATCGCCGTCATCGAACAGGTCCAACCCGACGAGGTCTACAACCTCGGAGCGATCAGCTTCGTGCAGCTCTCGTTTCGCCAGCCCGAACTCACCGCCGACATCACCGGCCTCGGGGTGCTCCGCATGCTCGAGGCCGTCCGCATCGTGGGTGGTTCCGAGAACAACCCGATGCGCTTCTACCAGGCGTCGTCATCGGAGATGTTCGGCAAGGTCCGAGAGACCCCGCAGAACGAGCGCACAGCCTTTCACCCGCGGTCGCCCTATGGCGTCGCCAAGGTCTTCGGCCACAACGTGACCGTCAACTACCGCGAGGCCTACGGTCTGCACGCGTCGTCGGGGATTCTCTTCAACCACGAGAGCCCACGGCGCGGTCTCGAGTTCGTGACGCGCAAGATCACCAACTCGCTCGCCCGCATCAAGCTCGGCCTGCAGGACTCGATCTCACTGGGCAATCTGGAGTCGGCCCGCGACTGGGGCTTCGCGGGCGACTACGTCGAAGCGATGTGGAAGATGCTCCAACAGGACACACCCGACGACTACGTGGTGGCGACGGGTGAGACGCACACGATCCGCGATTTCCTCGACGTGGCGTTCCGAATCGCCGGATACGACGACTGGGAGCCGTTCGTGAGCCACGACACGCGCTTCGAGCGACCCACCGAGGTGGACCTGCTCATGGGCGACGCGTCCAAAGCGAGCAAAGAGCTCGGATGGACACCGAAGGTCGGCTTCGAGGAGCTGGTGGAGCGGATGTACGAGCACGACCTCGCGTGGGAACGAACCAAGGCAGGAAACTCGTCTGCCTGACACTGATTTGATGCGTCCGTGGCGCGCGCTATGCGAGCTTCTGGGACGCATCAAGTCTGGGTGACTACGCCGCTGATCCTCGCCTCAGGTCCCTGCGAACCGAGACAGGGCGGCTTCGGCCTTCTCGACCATCCTCACCACGAGGTCTCCCGCGGGGATGACCTCGTTGATCGCTCCCAGGCCCTGGCCCGCCGGATAGCAGGCCACGTCGGGGTCGATCGGTTGATCGGCCGGGCCGAGCAGTGGAAACGCGCCCTTCGACGTCGAGTACTCGAGTTGTTCGGGGAACGAGCGCACCTCGTCGGGGTGCTTCTCGTGGTAGTCGGTCCAGCTGTTGCGCACAGCGCGCAGCGTCTTGCCGGTGAACGCGCGCGACACAACCGTCCCGTCCTCGGCAGTCTCGACGAGCTTCTCCTTGTAACCCGCCCAGGTGCGAGCCTCGGGAGTCGCGATGAAACGAGTTCCGATCCACACGCCGTCGGCACCCAACGTCAGCGCAGCCGCGAGGCCACGACCGTCAACGATGCCGCCCGCAGCGACGACCGGCACGCGGTCTCCCACGGCGTCGACAACCTGCGGGACCAACGGAAGCGTCGCGACCTTTCCCGTGTGGCCACCGGCCTCGGTCCCCTGAGCGATGACGAGGTCGCATCCGGCGTCGACCGCGCTGAGAGCGTGACGCACCTTGCCGCACATGCTGGCGACCAACACGTCGTTGTCATGGCACAAACGGATGACCTCGGTCGGAACACCGAGACCCGCCACGAACACCGACATGCCGCCGGCGATGGCGCGCTCGGTTTGCGCCTCGAGTTGGCCGGGAAACGCGGTCAGGAGATCCACGCCGAACGGTGCATTCGTGAGAGAGCGAACACTGTCGAGCTCCTGGACCAGTTCCTCGGTCGACATCGTCGACGCGCCGAGGCAGCCGAAGCCGCCCGCCTCCGAGACGGCAGCGGTGAGTTCGTGGTACGAGACACCGCCCATACCCGCGAGCATCACGGGATGGTCGATCTCGAGAAGGTCGGTGAGTCGTGTGTGCAGCATGCGGCTCACGGTAGCGTGAAGCCATGAGCGCTGAGCAGGCCGACCCGGCACCCCTCGTCGGCGTGATCATGGGTAGCGATTCCGACCTCGAGGTGATGCAGAAGGCCGTGGACGCCCTCACCGAGTTCGACGTGCCCCACGAGGTCCGGGTGGTGTCGGCCCACCGCACGCCCGACGTGATGACCGACTACGCCCGAGGCGCAGCGGATCGGGGGCTTCGGGTGATCATCGCCGGGGCCGGCGGGGCCGCACACCTTCCGGGGATGACAGCGTCGATGACGACCCTTCCGGTGATCGGTGTGCCTGTTCCGCTGAAACAGCTCGACGGGCTCGACTCGCTGCTGTCGATCGTCCAGATGCCTGCTGGGATCCCGGTCGCCACCGTGGCAGTCGGCAACGCCCGCAACGCGGGCCTCCTGGCCGTCGAGATTCTCGCCACGACCGACGGAGCGATGCGCGAGCGCCTCGAACGGTTCCGTGCAGATCTCGCCGAGAGCGTGCGCGACAAGGACGAACGGGTCCGCAAGAGCTCCGATTAGTCGGCACGACGCCATTCCCGACGGTGGCAGCGTGCGCTCGCGATCCGACCGCGGCCGTCAGCTCACTCGGTCATGATCGCCTCGAGCACGTCGAGCTTCGCCGCTCGACGCGCCGGGAAGATCGCTGCGACCACACCGGCGACCGCCGCGATCACCACGATGAACGCCAGCTGCACGATCGGGAGTGAAAATGTCTCGAATCCGGTGTCCTTGATGGCCTGAAAGATCGCATAGCCGAAGAACAGACTGACGACGAGGCCTATCAGCGTGCCCATGAGTGCGATGATGACGGATTCCCACCGGATCGTGGAGCGAACCTGCGCGCGGGTCATCCCGACAGCACGGAGCAACCCGATCTCACGGGTTCGCTCGAAGATCGACAATGCCAGCGAGTTGGCGATTCCGAGCAGTGCGATGATGATGGCCAGGGCCAACAGGGCGAAGACCACAGCCAGGAGCTGGTTGATCTGGGTGGTGATCGAGTCCTTGGTTTCCTGCTGGTCCTGCACCTCCCCCGTTCGGTGCGACCGCGAACACGGTGGCCTCGAGTTCCTCTCGCGCCTGGTCGAGATCGAATCCCTCCTCGTATCTCACGTACACCTGAGGATCGAACTGCTGAGACTCGTCGAAGTTCTGCTCAAAGCCCTCGAGCGTGATCGTGTAGGTACCCGCGGGCTGTGGTTCGTCGTAGATCGCGGCGATGGCCAGTTCCTGTTCGCCTGTGCGCGCGAAGTTCACGGTGACCGTGTCGCCGACGGTCCAGCCTTCTTCCTCGGCCTTGTCCCGCAGCACGAAGAGATCCGTCGGTCCCGCTCCTTCGATTGCTCCCTCCGACACACCGACATCGAACAGTTGGTTGATGGTGGTCGGGTCGACTGCGGACAGCTGAGCCCCCTTCCCCTCGATCTCTGCCGTTCCTAGGCGTACCGGTGACACGGCCTCGACACCGTCGAGCTCTTCGATCTGGTCGACGAGCTCGGGCGGCAGACCTGAGAGACCGAACGAGCCGCTGTCGACGGTGAAGTCGGCGAGAAAGGCCTTGTCGATCACGGATCCGATGGAGGCGCTGGCGGAACTGGCGAAGATCGTGATGAAACCGACGAGGCCCACACCGATGATCAGTGCCGCCGCGGTCGCCGACGTGCGCTTCGGGTTCCGCATGGCATTGGCCTGGGCGAGGGTGCCTGCGGTACCGCGGAATCTGCGGACCGGCGCCCCCAATGCACGCGACATCGGGAGCGCCAACAACGGGCCCAGAACGATGACGCCGAGGAAGACGAGTACCGCGCCGACACCGACGATGAGGATGCTGTTGCCGATCTCGGTGAACAGACCGACGAAGAGACCGAGGGCACCGAAGGTCGCTATCGCCAGGCCGATTGCGACACGACGTCCCGACCGCCCCGAGGTGTCGATGGACACGTCACGCAGTGCGGCGATCGGTGGGATCGCTGCGGCCCTTCGCGCGGGCATCCACGCGGAAACCACGGTGATCAGCGTCCCGACGACCATGGACGCGACCAGGGTCCTCATGCCGATCACGGTGCTGGTTGACGGGAGGTCGATACCCAACGCTTCGAGCGCACCCTGCAGAACTCCCGCCAGAAGGATTCCCGCTCCGAGACCGAGCGCGGAGGCGAGCAGCCCGACGATGAGCGCTTCCAGCATCACTGACATCAGGACCTGCCGGCGGTCGGCCCCGATCGCGCGCAGCAACGCCATCTCACGGGTCCGCTGCGCCACGATGATCGAGAAGGTGTTGTAGATGATGAAAATGCCGACGAACAGCGCCACACCCGCGAACACGAGAAGGAACGTGTTGAAGAAGCCGAGTTGGTCGGCGAGTTCGTTCTGGTCCTCGTCGGTGAGCTCGGCGCCGGTGAGCACCTCGAGCTTCAGGTCGCGCCCGTTGGCTGTTCCCGTGATCTCGCCGGCCTCGATGGCCTCCGAGATGTTCGCCACGACCTCGTCCTGGGACACGCCGTCGTCGGCGATCACGCGGACATCGAGATACGTGCCGTCGAAACCCAGGGCGCGTTGTGCCGCGGATGTCTCCCACGCCGTGACCGACGAGCCTCCCGGGGAATCGGCCGTACCGAACGTGACGATCCCGACGAGCTCATAGGCTTCGGTACCTGCCACGGTGGTGACGACCACATCGTCTCCGACAGCGAGGTCCTCTTCGTCGGCCGTGGCCTTGTCGACCACGATCTCGTCGTCTGCCGCGGGCGCTTCACCAGCGACAACGCGAAGCGGATTCACCTCCTGGGCCACCGGCCAGTTGAACCCGAGCGCGGGCGACTGAGCTCCGCGGTTTCGGCCGAGCGCGTCGTCGCCCTCCTTCTCCCGCTTCGCGATCTGCTCGGGAGTCCCGATGACCGTGGCGGCACCGAACACGTTGCCCTCGACCGACTCGACGCCGTCGACGGCGGTGAGCTCGTCGGCGATCTGTTCGGGGATGGGGCTCCGGATCGCCTGACCGAAGTCGTCGTCGAACGGTGACTCCTCGCGCACCACCGCATCGACACCTTCGTTCACACTCGCGAACAGATCGTCGAACGCCTTGCCGATCGTGTCAGTGAGTACCAACGTGCCCGCCATGAAGGCGACACCGAGGAAGACCGCGAGCGCGGTCAGAGCAAATCGCAGCTTGTGCGCGAGCAATCCGTGGACAGTGGTCTTCCACATGCGGGCGTACCTCAGTCGCCGAAGCGCTTCATGCGCTCCAGCACCTTCTCACCCGTGGGTTCCGACATCTCGTCGACGATCTTGCCGTCCTCGAGGAACAGCACGCGGTCGGCGTTCGCTGCTGCGTTGGGGTCGTGCGTGACCATCACGACCGTCTGGTCGAACTCGTCGACCGCCTGGCGGAGGAACCCCAGAACCTGGATTCCTGACTTGGAGTCGAGGTTCCCTGTGGGCTCGTCGGCGAAGACCAGATCCGGTTGACTGGCCAGCGCTCGCGCCACCGCGACGCGCTGCTGCTGGCCACCCGAGAGCTCCGAGGGCCGGTGTGTGAGCCGGTCGTCCAACCCGACGGTCCGCACGACCTGGTCGATCCACTCCTGGTCGGGATCGCGACCGGCCAGCGCCATGGGCAGTGTGATGTTCTCGATGGCGTTCAGGGTCGGTACGAGGTTGTAGGCCTGAAACACGAACCCGAGGCGGTCACGGCGCAGCATCGTCAGCTTCTTCTCGGACAGTCCCGTGATGTCGACGTCGCCCAGGTAGATCGTGCCGCTCGTGACGTCGTCGAGACCCGCCATGCAGTGCATGAGCGTGGACTTTCCCGAACCGGAAGGGCCCATGATGGCCGTGAAGCGCTGAGGGGCGAACTCGACGTCGACGCCGTCGAGCGCGCGCACCTCGGCTTCACCGGATCCGTAGGTCTTGTACACGCCGACGCCGCGGGCCGCGGGGCCTGCGGTGGGCGCGGGTGCTGACGATGGTGCTGTCGTGGTCATGGACACTCCCGATGCGGCAACGGCTTCTCAGGGTACCCAGAGCGCCCGGTCCGGTGTGGTTTCGGGATCCGCCTCAGCCGGTGTCGACGGACTCGCCTTGTCCGTCCGCCCCTGTCGGCTCGGCGTCGTCGGCGTTGTCAGCAGCATCGGCGTCTTCGGCGGGCTTCCTCCGGGTCAGGGGTGCCGGATCGTCGAAGTCGCGGGCGGGTGGCAGGCCGGGTTCGAGCGGTGGATCGGGGACATCACGTCGGCCCAACCAGATGAACCAGACGACCCCGAAGATGAAGAACCCGAGGGTGACCCAGGCGTTGAGGCGCAAACCGAAGAACTCGTTCGCCGCGTCGATGCGCAGGTTCTCCCACGCGAACCGTCCGGAGGTGTACAACGCGATGTAGGCGGCACACGACTGCCCGCGGCGAAAGCGGAAGCGACGCTCGGCCCAGAGAAGCACACCGAGGATCAGGAGACACCACAGGGACTCGTAGAGGAACGTGGGGTGGAAGGTGGCGTCGGTCTCGTAGCCGACCGGACGGTTTGCGGGTGAGATCTCGAGACCCCACGGGAGGTTGGTCGGGCTCCCGAACAGCTCCTGGTTGGCCCAGTTACCCCACCGGCCGATGGCCTGCGCCGCGAGAAGTCCCGGCGCAATGGCATCCATCATCCGCAGCGTGTCGAGGCCACGGCGACGGGTCAGGACGATCACCGCGATGGCACCGCCGATGACGGCACCCCAGATCGACAGCCCGCCGTCCCAGATCTTGAGGGTGTCGATCCAGCCGTCGAGCCCCCGACCGTTGTAGAGCTGGATGTCGCTGATCACGTGGTACACGCGGGTGCCGACGACCCCCACACGATGACCCACACCACGATGTCGCCGAAGGTCTCGTCGCGTCCACCCATGCGGCGCCACCGACGATCCGCGATGAAGTACGCCACCACGACGCCGATGGCCAGGATCAGCCCGTACGCGTTCAACGGGCCGATCCTGTTGGTCGAGGGCTCGGGATGGACGCGATCACAGCAGGTGCACCAGCAGGTCCTCCACGAGCACGAACCCTATCCGGAGGCGCTCAACTTCCCGGGTCGTGAGTGCCGATAGGGAGAGCGTGATCCGGATGAGGTCGGCGCTGGTCGCCCTGGGGGTCGGTGGGCTCCTCATCGCCTCGTGTCTCCCGAAGCCGCCGCCGAACCCACCGCCGGACCCCGTACCCGACCCCGGCGGCTGGGCCCAGAACGGCCCCCTCGGCAACTGCCCGGTGTTCCCGGCAGACAACGCCTGGAACACCCGGATCGACGCGGCACCGGTTCATCCCGACAGCGACGAGATCCTCGCGTTCATCGACGCCCACGGAGGCGACCACCTCCACCCCGATTTCGGTGGCGACGGTGCATATGGAATCCCGTACGTCACGGCTCCGGGCACCCAGCCCGACACGTCGATCACCTTCACGGCGTACGGCGACGAGAGTGATCCCGGCCCGTATCCCATCCCGCTCGGAGCGCCGATCGAAGGCGGGAGCGACCGTCACGTCATCGCCGTCGATCGCGACGCTTGTCGTCTCTACGAGCTCTACCGGGCGTTTCCCACCGGCAGCGGCTGGAAGGCCGACTCGGGAGCCACGTGGGACCTGCGCTCGAACGCGCTGCGACCCGCCGGTTGGACCTCGGCCGACGCCGCCGGTCTCCCGATCTTCCCGGGACTGGTGCGCTTCGACGAGGTCGCCGCGGGTGGAATCGACCACGCTCTGCGGGTCACGTTCGCTGTGACGCGCCGGGCCTACGTCGATCCGGCGCGGCACTGGGCGTCGTCGGTGACAAATCCCGCCGCGCCACCCATGGGTCTCCGGCTCCGGCTGCGCTCCGACTTCGACCGCTCGGGCTTCACCGGTCAGGCGCGGATCGTCCTCGACGCACTCGCCGAATACGGCATGCTCGTCGCCGACAACGGATCGAACTGGTTCGTCACCGGCGCCGCGGATCCCCGCTGGGACGACGACGATCTGGGGCAACTGAAGTCGGTGCCCGGTTCGGCGTTCGAGGTCGTCGGCACCGGCCCGCCCGTCACCCCGTGAGCTGTTCCCCGACGACGCGACGAGCTACTTGACGAGTCGCGACATGCGTCGGTCGGCGAGAACCTTCCCGTCGGTCTGGCACCGTGGGCAGTACGTGACCTCATGACTCTCGTAGGAGACGCGGCGCAATCCGTCGCCGCAGGTCGGACACGACGTGCCGTGACGACCGTGAACGGCGAAGTTCTCCGAGAGCTTGGGCGGGAGCCCGCCCGTACGCGTCCGCTCTGCGGCCAGGGCATCGTCGAGCACAACGCGGATCGCGTCGAGGAGACGCTGTCGCTCGTCGTCATCGAGCTTCAGAAGCGTCGCGTACGGAGAGAGTCGTGCACGGTGAAGTGCGTCGTCCGAGAGCCCGCGTCCGATTCCGGCGACGGTCCGCTGGTCACGCAGCCACGTGTGGATGCGCCGTCGATCGTCTCCGCTACGAACGAACTCGGCGAACGTGTCGGAGCGCGGATCGGGACCCAGTCGCTCGAGAGGCCCGTCGTCGCCCTCCGCCAGCACCCACCATCCCGCTTTGCGCTCCGTGCCGTACTCGCGGAGCAACACGCCGGGTGCGTCGTCGAAGACGAATCGCACGACGGCCGCCTTCGGTCGGGTCGTCTTCGGGGGATCCTCGAGAACGATCCGACCGCCCTGGGAGAGATGGAGGAGAATCCTCGCTCCTCCGAAGCCGAACACGAGGTACTTGCCGACGTTTCGCACGTCGTCGAGAGAGCGTCCGACGACCGAATCCGGGCCCGGATCCACCGTCTTGAGGCCGCTGAAACCCACGGGATCCGCGCTGCGAAGGGTCTTCCCGGCCAGGAGGGCGTCGAGACGCTCGGCCAGTGCCTGGACGACCGGTAGCTCGGGCACAGGAAAAAACTACCCTGAAGGGTCAATGAGCGGCCCCGGGCGGCCGATGAAGCAGATACCCGACCCAGAGGAGCCGCCGTGTTCTCCAGGAGACCTACTGACAAAGAACGTTCCGGTCCCCGGAACAAAGGACACGGAAAGGCGGAACCGGACACCGAGTCGCTGCAGGACGTCTTCGCCGTCCACACTCCGCAGTCGACCGAGGATCTCCCGGAGCGCCGCCCCCGCGGTCGCCACCGCCTCTTGGAGATCGACCCGGATTCCGGGTCGGCCGTCTAGCGCCTCGGGTAGCGGCTAGCCGGAGCCGAGGATCAGCGACGTAGTACCCGAGCAGTTCTCGGCGCTGTTTCCCTTTGCCTCGTCTCGGGCGCCGCAGGTTACCTGCGGCGCTCTCCCTCGCCTCGGGTAGCGGTTAACAGCGCCCACCCCAGGGACCGTTGCCCTGCCACTGGTAGAGGGCCCAGGCTACGTCGTCCTGGTCGTAGGGGGACGCGTTGGAGGGTAGGACGCCGACGAGGTCGGAGCGTCCGGCGTGGTTTGCCGCTCCGTTCCACGTGGACGGATGGAACTGGTAGGCGCCGTAGTAGCCGTTGCCCGTGTTGATCGCGTAGTTGCCGCCCGACTCACGCGCTCGCGTGCAGACCAGGAACGGGTGGTTGTGCTGGGGATGGGTACCGCCGCCCGCCGTGGGAGGGGTGCAGGTGCCGGCGTGGGCGCAGGGGTCGTGACGGGGGCACTCGGCGCCTGGGTGGGCGGCGGCTCCGCGCGTGACGCACGCTCGCGTGCGGCGGCCTCCTCGGCTGCACGTGCGGCCTCGGCGGCGCGTTCGGCCTCGAGAGTCGAGTATTCAACCTGTGCGGCATCGAGCTTGTCCTGGAGGTCGGCCTCCTCGGCCTCCAGTTCCTCCAGATTCGCGGCAGCGGCGATGCGCGCCTCCTCGAGCTCACCGCGGCGGCGCTCGAGCTCCTCGGTCACCTGGCGCAGGTCGTCGAACGCGTCCTCGTTGACCGAGTTGGCGGAACTCAGAAGCTCCGCCCGGCGGGCGGACTCGAGGACGTCACCGCCGTCGAGCACGGCTTCGGTGCCGGTACCGCGGGACGTGTAAGCCGTGCGGGCCCGATCTCGGGCGGCGCGACGGACCTCCTGGGCCTCGGTCTCGGCGGCAGCGATCTCATCCTCGATCTCGGCGATATCGGCGTCGAGTTCCTCACCGCGGTTGAGCGCCTCGAAGTACCGCTCGGCGACGACATCGGCATCGGCGCGTGCCTCGGCCAGTCTCTGCTCTGCGGCGGCGAGCGGATCCTCCTGGGACGCGGCGGGGGCCGCGGAGAACAACCCGAGGGCGAGAGCCCCGGCCAGAACGAGCGCGGTCAGGCGCGACCTGTGGGCGCGCTCGGACGTCTGCCTGAGAGTGCTCGTGGTCGGTCGGCCGTGGCGGTCCACCGTTGCTGTGTCCTCCGCGTTCATCGTTGAACGTGTCGTGATCGAGCGGGTCATGTTCGTGTTCTGTGCTGGGCCGCGCGGGAAGAGAAGCGGCGATCTCAGGGAAGGTGAGTAGAGGTACCGGAGTACGTTCGGCTCGGAACCGAAGCTAGGAGGTGTCGGTCGGGCGGGGCAAACATTGCGGCCCGATTTCGGGCTACAAGGCAGGTCGATCCCCGATATTGCAGGCGTGACCTGCGTATCCGCGAATCCGGATTTCTTTCTCTGAAGTCGAGAGAATGTCCGATTCGCGTCCTCAGGAGCCGACCACGCCGGATAGAGCCCCGGCGAATCGAACGAGTTCTCCGAGGGGGTCGGGCCCACCGGGTGCGTACAGCACCTCGGTCACACCGTCGTCGGCCGCGGCGGCGGCACGTGCCGCCAGCTCGTCGGGCGTGCCGGTCCACGTGAAGTCGGTGATGACCGACGCGTCGACGAGCGCCGCATCGCGCTCGGTCACCGTGACGAGATGTTCCGCGTGGAGCTCGAGATGGCGCGTTGCTTCAGGAATCTGATCGACCGTTGCCGCCCACTCTTCTCCGCCGGGAAAGAACTCCGCCGAACCAGCTTCGTAGGCGCCGTGGTAGAGCGCGACGAGGCCCGGGCCGACCGCCTCGGCGACCCGCGGCGAATCCGCCGGCTCGCCGTCGCTCAGCACGGTCCCGAGCGTGAGGGCTGCACACCAGTCGAAGTCGGGCTGCCCACCGCCGATCGTCATGACGCCGTCTCCCCGTTCATGCGCCACGGCGAGGCCCTTCGGCCCGTTGGCCGCCACGAGGATCGGCACGCCCGCCGGTCGGTCGACGACATAGCCGTCCGGTTGCATCAGGCGGACCCTCCGACCCTCCACCTCGGCGTCGTCGCCCGCGAGGAGCGCCCGCATCGCGGCCACGTAGTCAGCCACCTCGGCCCAGGGCATCGGTCGATGCCCCAGCGCCATGCGACCTGTAAAACCCGTACCGACCGCGACGACCGCACGACCTGGAGCGAGTGTCTCCAACGTCGCTACCGCCGCGGCCTGGGTGACGACGTGGCGAAGTGAGGGAACGAGTACGGCCGGGCCGAGCCCGATCGTGTTCGTGTGCTCGGCGACCTCGGCGAGAGTCATCCAGACATCGCGGTAGAACGCCGGGGAGTCCGACAACCAGACGCGCGAGTAGCCGCTCGCCTCGGCCACCCGGGCCTGTTCGACGGTTCCGGGGCCGGGCAGCAGCATGCAGGAGAGTTCCATGGCCGGGCACGCTACCGGCCACGGCGAATGCCAGACTCGTCGACCATGGTGCTCTTCATCACCGGCGCGCTCTCCGGGCTCGGCATGGGATACGTGCTCGAGCGCGGGCAGCTCTGCTTCCACGCCACCTGGTCGGGCCTGCTCGCCCGCTCGTACGGCCTTGCGCGGGCGTGGCTTCTCGGAGTGATGATCGGCGTGGTCGGCCTCGCCGTGATCTACAGCGTCGACGCCTGGCCCCAGCTCAACGACGGTCTCGCGTTCCGCCCGGCGCGCAACATCGCGGGCGGACTGATCATCGGAGCCGGAATGGTGATCGCGATGTCGTGCGCGTCCGGACTGTTCTTCAAGCTCGGTGCCGGCATGCTCGGCGCACTCGTCGGCCTCGCGGGTTGGGCTCTCGGCGACGGATGGGTCGGCGCCCGAGTGCGCGACCGGATCGCGGACAACACCGTGCTCGAGAGCGGTCCGGGTGCGACCGTTCCGGGATGGCTCGGCGTCAACCGCTGGATCGTCGTCATCCCACTTGTGCTCGTGGTCGTTGCCCTGCTGTTCGCCCGACATGGCGCGTCACGCGACGGCCCCGGACGCTCGTGGCAGTGGGCGTGGCCGGTGGCGGGCGTCGGTCTCGGGATCGCCCTGATCATCGGCTGGGTGCTCGCCGGTATCGGCGACGCGTCGTTCGGGCCGAGCACCGTGGGGACCGTGAGCAGCTGGGTGGACGGCGACCCCAACCTCTGGATCATCGGCTTCGTGGTGTTCATCGTGGCCGGGGCGACCGTCGCCGCCCGCACCTCAGGGGCTACCTGGGTGCGGGGTGAGACGGCACTTCGCTATGTCGGACTTGGTACCGGCGGCCTGCTCCTGGGCGTGGGCGGACAGGTCGGCGGTGGCTGCAACCTCGGCCACGGGCTCTCGGGAGTCGCCCAACTCAACGTCTCCTCGTGGGTCGTCGTGGCCTCGATCATCGTGGGGATCGCGTTGACCCGTGCCGCGTGGAGGGCCGTGGCACGCTCCGTCCCGAGGCCCGTGGAATGGGGCCCCGCTACTTGATGCGTCCCTGAAGCTCGGATAGCGCGCCCAGGGACGCATCTCGTTGAGTCGGGCGTAGGGTGTTTCCCATGAGCATTCTGAATCCGCGCACCTTCGACGGTGGTTCCTTCGACGAGGAGACACGCCGGATCCTCACCGAAACGGTTCGCTTCTTCGAGTCCAAGGGCAAGGTCCGCCTGAAGGACGACGACCACGAGCGCCGCTGGTACGCCGACCTTCTCGACTTCCAGAAGAAGCACGGCGTCTTCGCCGCGTCCCTGACACCCGCGGGCTACGGCGCCGAGGACTCGCGGTGGGACACCGCCCGCAACTGTGCGTTCGCCGAGATCCTCGCCTTCTACGGGCTGGCGTACTGGTACACGTGGCAGGTCTCGGTGCTCGGTCTCGGTCCGATCTGGATGAGCGACAACGAGCCGGCGAAGAGCCGGGCCGCGGAGCTGCTGCGCGACGGCGAGATCTTCGCTTTCGGATTGTCGGAACGTGAACACGGCGCCGATGTCTACTCCACCGACATGATCCTGACACCGACGGGCGACGGCACCTACAGCGCGTCAGGCGGCAAGTACTACATCGGGAACGGAAACAAGGCGGCGATGGTCTCTGTCTTCGGAAAGATCGTCGGTGCTGATGACAGCTCCGACGACAGCGGTTCCGACGAGAGCGGCTCCGACGAGTACGTCTTCTTCGTCGCCGACTCGCAGCACGACCGCTTCGACCTGATCCGCAACGTCTGCAACAGCCAGTCGTATGTCGCACAGTTCGAACTCGACGAGTACCCGGTCACCGAGGCCGACATCCTGCATCGCGGTGACGACGCCTGGAACGCCGCACTGAACACGGTGAACATCGGCAAGTTCAATCTCGGCTGGGCTTCCATCGGCATCTCCACCCATGCCTTCTACGAGGCGATCAACCACGCGGCACATCGTCAGCTCTACGGGATGACGGTCACCGACTTCCCCCACGTTCAACGCCTGTTCGTCGACGCCTATACGCGCCTCGTCGCCATGCGGCTCGTCGCGTCACGCGCGTCGGACTACCTGCGCAGCGCATCCGACGATGACCGCCGCTACCTCCTCTACAACCCCGTCGTGAAGATGAAGGTCACGACGGAAGGCGAGCGGGTCATCGACGCCCTGTGGGACGTGATCGCGGCCAAGGGTTTCGAAGCCGACATGTACTTCGAGATGGCGGCACGCGACATCCGCGCTCTTCCGAAGCTCGAGGGCACGGTGCACGTGAACGTGGCGCTCATCGCCAAGTTCATGGCGAACTACTTCTTCTCACCGGACGACTCGCTTCCCGAGATCGACTCCCGCCTCGGGCCCGACAACGACGGCTACCTGTTCCACCAGGCTCCGACACGGGGCCTCGGCAAGATCCGGTTCCCTGACTACCGAACCGTGTTCGGCGGGTCGGAGCTCGCGAACGTCCGCTGCTTCGCCGAACAGGCCGAAGAGCTGCGTGCTCTCCTGGAGCACTGTCCGCCCGACGACGCCCAGAAGGCCGACCCCGACTTCCTGCTGTGCGTCGGCGAGATCTTCACGCTGGTCGTCTACGGCCAGCTCGTTCTGGAACAGGCGGAGCGCACCGACACGTCGGACGACCTCGTGGCGCAGATCTTCGACGTGCTCGTCCGCGACCTGGCCGCTGCCGCGCTCGAGCTGCACCAGAAGCCGTCAGCCACACCCGACCAACAGGATCGTTGCCGGGCGATGATGGTGCGCCCACCCGCTGATGCCGAGCGGTTCTCCCGGGTCTGGGCCGAGGTCCTGAGCCTCGACGGCGCCTACGAGATGCCCGACTGAACCTCGGGTTCGAGGACCAGTCCGTCGCGGTAGGTGACCGTGTTGGTCCTGAGTGCGGGAATGCGCGCTCCGGGCGTGAGGATCCCCACGAGATTGAGCGGGTCGGAGCCCGACACGGTGACCTCGGTGCCGTCGCGCTCCGTACGGCGGACCCTCCGGAGGGAGTCGAGCGCCTCGGGAAGCGCGTACTGCTCGCCGACGAATCCGGTGACGAAGCGCCCGCCACGGATCAGGCCTCGCGCCTCCAGGCGTCGTAACGCCCAGATGACCTCCCGCCAGGGCACGGCCAGATGCTCACGGGCCACGAGATCGCGAAAGACCACACCCCAACGGACCAGGAGCTGTTCGGCGACCGCCTCCGCGAGGTCGTCGGGGTCATCGACGGTGCCCGCTGCGGGCAGGAGTGACCACCGGCCTTCGGCCCCGGCATCGCGGCCCGCCCCGCGGCGAAGGCCGCGCCGCGTGCCGCGCCCCGTGGCACTTCTCGACCGGTGCTGACGTCTGTTCCATCGCTCCCTCGAGGACAGCAGCGACCGGACGGCGTGGAAGCCGTCAGCGGTGATCAACCCGCGTGCGACTCCGTCCCAGAGCGCCTCTTCGACCTCCACCGGAAGACGCCCTGTGCGCGTGACGAGCTCACCGTGGAAGAGCGCTCCCTGAGCCTCGAGCGCGTCGAGCACCTCGCGGGTCTTTCCCACGGCGGGGACCGTCGGCTCGCTATCACCGCGCGCCGCTCGAAGCAACCAGGGAAGGTCGTCGCGCAGAGCGAAGCTGACCGGCGTGGCCCGTGAAGGAGTCGCTCCCGCACGGCGTTCCTCGTCGCCGTCGTCGACGCGAGGAGCGAAGCGGCCCCAGGTGAGCTCACCCGACAGGCACAGCTCGTCGACCCAGCCCGGCCGGTAGTCGGCGACACGGGCGGCGAGCACCGACTCCTCCCAGGCTCCCGCCGCCAGCTCGAACCCCTGGAGCTGCTCCATCACGGCGAGAAGCCCGCGCCGGCCTTCCCGTTGCGTGCCAGGTACGACGTGCTGCCAGCGGAGGAGGAACCGTACGAGATCCTGCGCGGTGACGGGATCGATCTCGCTGCGCAGACGCTTGCGCGTGTAGGCGTGAATCCGGGCCAGCAGCCTCCGTGCGCACCACTGCTCCGTTGCGGAAGGTTCGGAATCGGGGATATCGGAATCGGGGATATCGGAATCGGGGATATCGGAATCGGGGGTCTCGGAATCGGGGGTCTCGGGGTCGAACGATCCCCGCAGCGCGAAGCCCTCATCCTCGAGAGCCAGCAGTGCAGCCTCCACGTCGCGATCTCCCAGGTAGACGGTCGCGACCAGGTCGCTCACGGTGACCGGTCCGCTGATCTCCAGGGCTCCACGTATGACCGCCGTCTTGACCGCCGCGGACTCGGGGGGCTCAGGTGGCCGGAGCCCGTCGGGGACAGGTACGTCGGGGGAAACCGACGCGGCGGGGTAGGCGGCCTCCACCAACGGGCGACGTTCGGTGGCGACCCACAGCGGACCGGCGTCGGTGTCGAGAACCGCGGCGCGCCCGCGCTCGGCGAGTTCGTCGAAGTGCTCCGACCACTCCGGGTCCGGGCGCAGGACGACCGCACCGAGCAGCACGTCGTGGAGTTCGTCGGCATCGCGTGGATCGGGCCGGGCTTCGTCGCGCACACGCGCGATCGCGTCGACATCGAGACGACCGAGTTCGGAAGCGTCGACCGGAAGGCCCCGGCGGAGCTGGACGGCTCGCGTGCGGCGCTCTTCGAGCGGAGCGTCGTCGAGAAACGTGTAGGGGCGACCGTTGAGGATCTCGTGCGTGAGCGGCGAGGGTTCGGTCACGTCGACGCAGTGAACCGCGATGTCACCGGATCTCAGAGCGGTCACGACCTCGCGCAGACCATCGATGTCCATCGCCTCGTGCAGCGCGTCGTAGACCGTCTGGCGCACGATGGGGTGGTCGGGGATCTCCACCGGTCCGGTGACGTTCTCCTGGCAGGCTGCGAGCCTCGGGAAGATCGCCGCCATGAGGTCGTCGGACTCCATCCGCTGGATCGGCGGGGGTTCTTCTTCCCTCCCCGGAAACGCAGCACCGCCAATGAGCGGTTGAGATTCCATCGCCATCTGGCCGTGAACATCGGCGACACGAGCACCGCCTGGGCGAGTACGTCCTCCACGGTGTCGGGGTGCAGGAACTTCGCGACGTCCTCGAGAGGGAAGCTGTGCTGAGGGCCGAGCGACAGGACCACGGCGTCGTCGTTGGCGGCTGCCTGGAGCTCGAAGTCGAAGGACTTGCAGAAGCGCTTGCGCAACGCCAGACCCAGCCCGCGGTTGATGCGGCCGCCGAAGGGCGCGTGCACGACCAGCTGCATACCGCCGCTGTCGTCGAAGAAGCGCTCGAACACGATCGTGTCGTTCGTGGGGAGGTGGCCGAGCACGGCCCGGCTCGTGGCGAGGTACGTCACGATGAGCTCAGCGGCGGCGTCGGCGAGGCCGGCCACCTCACACAACCAGGCCCGGGCAGCGTCGGGGTCGCCGGCGACGAGGCGTTCCTCCACGGCCGCACGCAGATCGGACACCTCGGCCGACAGCTCTTCCGTGCGGGCGGGTGCCTCACCCAGCCAGAACGGGACGGTCGGGGGAGCGCCGCGTGCGTCGACCACGCGCACCGTCCCCGGTTCGATCCGGCGGATGCGCCAGGACGTACTACCGAGGAGGAAGACGTCTCCCGCCATGCTCTCGGTCGCCCAGTCCTCGTTGACCGTTCCGACAAAGGTGTCGTCGGGATCAGCCACGACGCGGTAGTCGGCGAGCTCGGGAATCGCACCTCCGGAGGTGAGGGCCGCGAGCCGGGCGCCGCGGCGACCCCGCAGTTCGTTGTTCACCCGGTCGCGGTGCACGTAGTGGGCGCGCAGCCCGCGACCGGTCGGTATCCCTTCGGACACGACCTCGAGGATCTCGTCGAACTCCTCGCGGGACAGCTCCGCGAACGGTGCGGCGCCGTGGAACAGGTTGTAGAGGCCGTCTTCGTCCCATTCCTCGGCAGCGACCTCCGCCACGATCTGCTGGGCGAGGATGTCGAGAGGTGCGACCGGTGGGTGCAGCGCGTCGAGGTGTCCGGCACGTACACCAGCGATGAGCGCCGCGCATTCGACGAGCTCGTCGCGGGTGAGCGGGTAGAGGCGACCCTTGGGGGTTCCGCCGCGACTGTGCCCGGAGCGTCCGACCCGCTGGAGGAACGTCGCCAGCGACCGCGGCGATCCGATCTGGCACACGAGCTCCACCGGGCCGATGTCGATGCCGAGTTCGAGTGAGGCGGTCGCGACGAGCGCGCGCAGATCGCCCGCCCGCAGCCGAGATTCGACACGCGTTCGGCGGTCCTTGGAAAGGCTCCCATGGTGAGAGGCGACCTGTTCGTCGCCGAGCCTCTCAGCGAGCAGATGCGCAACACGTTCGGCCATCCGGCGGGTGTTGACGAACACGAGCGTGGTGCGGTGTGCGAGAACGTGCTCCGCGATTCGGTCGAGGATCTCACCGAGCTGTTCCGCCGCAGCCACCGCCTCGAGCTCGCCCTCGGGAAGCTCGATGGCCAGATCGAGGGTGCGCTGGTGGCCTTCGTCGACGATCGTGCAGCGCGGAGAACCGTCGGGATGGGACCGTTCCTCGCCCGCACCCACGAGGAACCGCGCCACCACGTCCAACGGTCGTTGAGTCGCCGACAGCCCGATACGTGCCGGGCGTCGCTCGCTCACGTGTTCGAGACGCTCCAGGGTGAGGGCGAGATGCGAGCCGCGCTTGTCGCGCGCGGCAGCGTGGATCTCGTCGATCACCACGGTGTCGACGGAGCGCAGGTTCTCGCGGCTGCGATCAGCAGTGACCATGAGGTACAGCGATTCGGGTGTGGTGACGAGAATCGTCGGTGGCTTGCGCACCATCGCTGCACGTTGCGAAGCAGTGGTGTCGCCCGTGCGCACCGCCACCGTGATCGGCGCGGGAACGAGCCCGAGTTCGCGCGCGATCTCGGCGATCTCCGCCAGCGGCTCCTCGAGGTTCTGGTGGATGTCGACGGCCAGGGCCTTCAGCGGCGAGGCGTACACCACCCGGGTGACGTCAACCCGTTCGTTGCGGTCGTGCGCGCGGTAGAGCGCGTCGATACACACGAGGAACGCTGCGAGTGTCTTGCCTGATCCGGTGGGTGCGGCGATGAGTGTGTCGCCACCCGACGCGATGGCGGGCCAGCCGCGTTCCTGCGCGCTCGTGGGCCCTCCGGGAAAACGATTCTCGAACCAGGTGCGTACGGCCGGGTGCCGTACGCCGAGCCGCTCGAGGTCGTGTGCCCCGGGATCGGGTGATGTGACGGTCGCGGTGGTCACCGTGAGAGGCTCTTTCGCATCGAACGCACGTTCGACGGGGAGGCTACCGCTCTCCCGTGTCGCTGGCTAGACGAAGCTGTCACCAGGGGAACCAGAGGAAGTTGTCAGATGAACGACGTATCGGCGTCCAGACCCATCCCGGGGTGTGCGCCGGTGACGACAGTCTGCACCGTCCCCCATCCGCGACCTTCCCCGACGGGATCCTCCACGCGGACGACGCACTCCCTGAGTTGGTGCACGCGCCGAGCCACCTCGGGCAGGGAGCAGTCGGCGATGTGCTCGCCGTCGACGTGCAGGGGGCCCCGATTCTCGCCGTGGTAGTGGCCGTCGAAGCCGAAGTACAGACCGGTGCCCAGGTGGAACCCGGTGTCGGAGACGGCCTCGATCCCGACGGGCCGCGCCGTCCCGTCGGGCATGGTGAAGCCCAGCGTTCCGCCCAGAAGCCGCCGGTTGTCGGGATCGAAACGCAGGTCAGGGACGACGCCGGACAGTGCCTCTCGCCGACCATCCGCGTGCTCGACGTTCGCCTGGAACCTGTCACGTTCGTATCCCGGCATCGACACGGACTGGAGGTAGTGGTGAAGCCCGTAGCACGACCCGTCGGGACGCTCGAGCAGCATCGGCGACCAGATCACCAGCACGGAGAGCCCGTCGGGACCCTGCCGGTCGTCGGCATCGCCCGCAGGCACTCCGACGTCCTGCCGGACGCCCCACGAGTGGTCACGACTCGAGAACCACGCGCCGGGATCGATCTCGTGGCGTTCGCCGTCGACTTCCACCCATCCGGACGGGACTCCGACCTGGTGATAGCGGACCAGATCCTCGTCGGGGCCGGACGGCTCACGGCTTCGTCGTCGCTCGCGATCTTCCATGTGCGCGGGCACGCTCGCCCGGAACGTCCAGTCGAAGGCGATCGGCTGCACGTCGGTCGGCTCGAGATGGAAACGGATCTCGCGCAGCGGTTCGAGGACCTCGTACTCGATGGGTCCGACCGACATGCCCGAGGGTCAACCGCGAGTGTCCTGCTGCCCCGTACCGTCCACTGCTCGACGCCGCGCGACGCGCCGGCGAATGCGTCGAGGACGCCACGGTTCGGATACTTCCCCATGCCGAACTCGACCTGGAGGGAGCCGTCTCGCGCCGCGGCGGTCGCGACCACCTTCTCTGTCCATGACGGGTCCGATCGTGAGGCGGGCGCGGTCGAGGCGTCACCGGCGCCGAACGTGTCGACCGCCGGGTGGTCGAACGTCTCATCGGCCGCGACGAGCGGCCCGATCGTCGGATGCACGACCTTGCCTCCCCACCTCCGATAGAGATCGGCAGGACGACGTTATCGTTGCGCTGATGTCCGAACGGCGGAGACGATGAGGTCAACATCCGATCCCGACGACATCCAGCGGACGCTGAGAGAATGGCTGCGTCCCCGGCTCGAGATCGACGGCCCGACTCCCACCGATCTCAGCCTGTTCAACGTGACGACGCCCGACCACGGCGGCATGTCGAACGAGACAATCCTCTTCGACGCCGCCTGGAGGGAGAACGGAGAACAACGAGGCCTCGCTCTCGTCGCCAAGCTGGAACCGTCGGGTCCCGCTCTGTTCCCGACCTACGACCCGGGCCGCGAGGCGGCGATCCTGAGGGCGTTGGCCGAGTACTCCGACGTTCCGGTACCGGAGGTGGTCGGGACCGGGCCCGATCCGGGAACGCCCGGGCGGCCCTTCTTCGTCATGAAGAAGCTTGCCGGGAGCATCCCGGCGGACGATCCGCCCTACTTCCTGGCCGGGTGGCTCCACGACGCCACCGCCGAGGAGCAACGCTCGGCGCTCGACGGGGCCGTCGACACCATGGCTCGGATCCACGCTCTCGATCCACAGATGATCGTGCCCGGGCCCGAGTGCGATTCGGCCGACCTGCCCGGCGCAGCCGGCCTCGACCAGGACCTCGCGTACTGGCGGCGCTACCTCGACTGGCTCGCCGACGGCAGCCCCGCTCCGCTGCTGGAGGCTGCTCTCGCCTGGTGCGAGGACCAGCGTCCGCAGGACCCGAGTCCGGACACACTCTGCTGGGGCGACGCTCGGATGGGGAACCTCGTGTTCGGGCCCGACTACCGCGTCACGGGCGTCCTCGACTGGGAGATGGCCGGGCCCGGGGCCCCGGAGACCGACCTCGGCTGGTTCCTGTTCGCCCACGACACGGCCCTCATGTGGATGGAGGACCTCCCGGGTTTCCGCGACCGCGACGGAATGCTGGCTCGGTACACGAACGCTGCGGGACGCGAACCGCGTGACCTGCGCTGGTACGAGGTCTGGGCGGGTGTGCGTGCGACGGCGATCCACCTCCGGAGCCTGCGGCTGCGCGGAGCGGAACCCGACGGGGAGACACCGCTCATGGCGAGCCTGCGCCGACTGGTCGATCTTCCCTGAGAGATCCCCGGACAAAGCCCCCGACACGAACACGCCCGGACGCGAACAACCCCCGCCGATGGCGGGGGCTGTTCGAGGGGAGCAGGAAATCGCTCAGCAGGCGCCGCCCCAGTGGGAGGCGCCTGCACCACCTGCGTACAGGTGGTTGAAGGCGGCATCCTGGTCAGCGGGCGAGGCGCTGGAGGGAGGGGTTCCCGCCAGATCGCCACGTCCCATCGACGTCACGGCGTTGTTCCAGGTGTTCTGGTTGAACTGGTAGGCGCCGTAGTAGCCGTTACCGGTGTTGATGGAGTAGTCGCCACCGCTCTCACGCTGGCGGATGCACGCGGCGGTGCCACCGGCACCGCCACCACCCGTGGCGGGAGCGCTACGGGACACGGTTGCCGCTGCTTGTTCGGCGGCACGGGCCGCGTCGGCTTCGGCCTGGCGGGCAGCCTCTTTCTCGAGCGCCGCGATGTAGGCCGCGGCTCTCAGCGTCTCGACGTCCTCGGCATGCTGGCGGAATCCTTCGATCTGCTGGGTCCGCACCCATGCCGCCAACTCTGCATCATGGTTCTCGACAGTTGCGGCCGCCGGCCGCCCGGTATGGGTGACACCGTCGGGCGATTCCTCGGACATGGCCAGGCCGGCGCCGGCGGTGGCCAGCACGACGGCCACGGCTGTGGCGATGAGCACTGTTCTGCGCATGTCGTCTCTTCTCCTGGTTGTGTCCCGCTGTCCCACCGCGGCGCGGCGAAACAGTGCGGAACAAAAGGAAGAAGCCACCCGAACGGGCGGCTCCGGGAAGTGACGCTAACAGCTGCAAGCACCTCTGCCGAACAGTTCCTGTCAGATACTGGAAATAAGAGGAGGTTCCACGAAGGGCCGCGATCGCTGCAAATGCGACGATCCATCAGGCTGCGGGTTCCGGAAGGCCGTGGAGCATGTGACAAATTTCACAAGAAAATGTCCGTCTTTCAGCCGATTTCCTGGAGCCCGCGAAGGCTCCGTTTCCGCCTACGCTCGGGAAGGATGCGGCGTCGCTGGTTTCGCACACGGGCACTGGCAGGCGTCGCCGGACCGGCAGCATTCACCGCGGCGTGGGTGTTCGGAACCGCCCGCCAACACGGCCGGGATGGATACACGGTCCAGGTGGAACAGATCAGCGGCCTGGCAGCCCCTGACGCCCGACATCCCGCCGTGATGACCGCCGGCTTCCTCGCCTACAGCGCGGGCATGTGGCTGTTCGCCTCGGCGCTCGACGACGCCGTGGGCGGGCGAGGGAGGGCACGAATCGGCCCACACCTCGTGCGTCTCGGCGCGCTCGGTATTGCCGGAGCGGGGATCCTCCGGCGGGACCGGATGCTGCTCATCGACCTCGACGGCGACGAGGTCCAGTCAGGACAAAACGACCTGCACGACGCGGCCAGCGCGGTGGCCTTCACATCCTTGTTCTTCGCACCGCTCGCCCTGGCGCCCGACCTCCGACGCCACGCCGACACCCGGATGGTCGTCATGAGCGGCATCGCCGCCACAACGGTGGCCGCCGCCGTCCTCGTGGTCTTTCAGAGCAAGCGGTTCCGCCGGTACAACGGCATCCTCCAGCGTGTCGCCGTCACGCTGCCGATGCTCCCGACCGCCGCACTCGCATTGCGGCTCGCCGCACGGGACACCGACCCGAGACGAGGATCAGCGGCGTAGGTGTCCGGCGCCGCCCGACCCGGGGCCCGAGCGGCCTGGCGCCGAAGGCGCCGGGAGCGGGGAAGACCGCTCCACGAGGGCGACGAGTTCCGCTCTGCTCTCGCGCAACGGCGCTATCAGCGAGCGCCGTTCGCGTTGGTTCCCCCAGGCACGCCAGGTCCGCCAGACGCGGGTGATGTGCTCGAGCATGAACACGGCGACGAGCCCGCACGCGGGCGCGACCAGGAAGGAGAGGGCGATCGCCTCCCAGGACGGCCACTCGGCCCAGAGACTCCAGATGATCCAGGTCAGGGGAAGACGATGATTGCCGTGAGAAGTCGGACAGTCCCCTTCGTCACCGGGACGACGACCCGGCGCCCGACTGCGATCACGATCCAGTAGGGGACGATGTTGACGATGATCCCCAACACCGCTATCGGTGCGAGCACGACCGCGAACACCGTGACCACGATCGCCCGGACCAGCAAGGGGCCCGCGCGTGTTGGCCCGGCAACGTCGGCATCAGCGAGCTTCGCCAGATCGAGGTCGAGCTGGTAACGGGCCGTGGCGTCGAAGACCGCGGCGCGCTCCGGTTCGGGGCGTTCCGCCAGGCGTTGGCCGAGTTCCTCCTGCGCCACGAGAGGAACGGGTTCGAGCGCGGGCATCGCCGGCGTACGTAGAGCCACCGCCGCGGCGCGGCCGAACGCTCCACGGTCGCGAACCGTGTCGTACTCGGGCGCCACCGCCCGGAGGCGGTCCCCGATCTCCGCAGTGAGTCGACGGACAGCCGTGCGGTTCTCCTCCGACACCTCGTCGCCGTCATCGACGTAGACGCCGATCTGCTCATCGAGATCGATCGGTTCCCCGACCCGGACTGCCGCGCGTGAACGCAGCGCCAACTTGCTGTCGAAGACCAGACCGACCGGAACGACCATCAAGCCCTCGACGCCCACCGCTTTCGCTCCGAGTGCGATGCGAGCGGCACCGGTGCGCACCTTGTCGAGCGACGGACGATCGTGCGTGGTGCCTTCGGGGAACAGCGCCACGACCTCGCCGCGCCCGAGCACCTCGTGGCACGTTCGGAAGGTCGAAACGTTCTCGGAGGAGTCGCCGCTGCCCGACGGGCTGTCCTCAGGTCGGTGGACCGGGATGATGCCGGCGAGGGCGAGAAACGGCCGGGCCACGACCACATTCCAGAGTGAGGCCTTGGCGAGGAACCGCGGCAGGCGGTGCAGGCCCCGGATCAGCAGCACGGGATCGACGAAACCGTTGAAGTGGTTGGCCACCACCAGCAGCGGGCGGTCCCGGGGCAGGCGCTCCAGACCCTCGATCTCGATGCTCCGGAACAGGAGGCGCAGCGCCGTGCTGGCGATGACCGCCAGCACCCGGTCGACCGCCCTGCGTACCACGGCCAGGAGGCTACGGCAGGCCCTCCGGGCACCCGGTGACCCTGGAAGACCCCGGGGGTCGGATCGGACGATCGGTTCTACCTACCAGTCAGTAGGGAACTATTCTTCTGGCAGCCAACCCGGAGAACCGCCGTGCCGAGCACCTCCACCGCTCCTTCAGACACCCCTGCCACAGAGGCCTCCGCCGGGTCCTCCCCCTCGACGGACGTGCCCGACACCCCATCCGGCGACCCGACCGAGACGTTGCGCGGGGCACGCAGTGTCATCCCGCCGCAGTGCTACGCGCGGCCGACGGGGAAAGCTGTCCGGGTGATCATCCGTTCCCTGGCCGTCTACGCGGCCGTCATCGCCCTTCTGGTGGTCAGCGATGCGCTGTGGTTGCTCGTCCCGCTGTGGATCCTTGCCGGACTCGCGCTGAGCAGCCTGTTCATCCTCGCCCACGACGCCGCGCACGGCGCGTTGTTCGCGAACGACCGAGCCAACGCGACCCTCGGACGCATCCTCATGCTCCCGCACCTCCACGTGTACGCGGGGTGGGTCGTGGGACACAACCGCCTGCACCACGGGCACACGGTGCGCGAGACCGCCGACTTCGTCTGGCACCCCACGAAACCCGCGGAGTACCAGGCTCTGTCGCCTCTCGCGAAGCTTCGGCATCGGATCGAGTGGGGTCCTCTCGGCGCCGGGCTCTACTACACGCGGGTCGTGTGGTGGGAGAAGATGATGACGACGAACGCTCCGGCAAAACACCGTCGCAGCGTCCGCGTCGACCTCGCCCTCGTGCTCGCCTATGCGATCGTCACCACGGCGCTCGTCGTCGCCCTCGGCACCCTGGCCGGTGGATCACTCGCCGCAGGCGTTTGGATGGCACTCAAGGTTCTGGTGATTCCGTGGATGGTCTTCATGTGGATCATCGGCTGGGCCGTCTACGTCCACCACATCGCTCCCGACATCCGCTGGTGGCCCCGCCCCGCGTGGAACGGGTTCCACGGCCAGGTCGAGGGCACGACGATCCTGCACGTTCCCGCTCCACTCAACTTCTTCTTCCACAACATCTTCGTGCACGTACCGCACCACGTGGATCAGCGGATTCCGTACCACGCGCTGCCTGAAGCGGGCGACGCGATCGTCGCCGCCTACGGCGAGACCGTCATCGAGAAGCCCCTCCGACTGCGCGACTACCTGCACAACAACCGACGCTGCAAGCTCTACGACTTCGACTCTCACCGCTGGCTCCCCTACTCCGCATCTTCATGAAGCCCTAACCTCCCGGGAAACGGAGGTCGGTACATGCACGAGGTCCGAGGTGTTGTTGCCCGCGCCAAGGGCGAGCCGGTCAGCGTCGAGACGGTGCTCGTTCCCGATCCGGGTCCCGGAGAAGCGTTGGTCCGACCGCAGGCGTGCGGCGTCTGCCACACCGACCTCCACTACCGCGAAGGCGGGATCAACGACGACTTCCCGTTTCTCCTCGGCCACGAGGCGGCCGGAATCGTGGAATCGGTCGGCGAGAACGTCTCGATCGTGTCTCCGGGCGACTTCGTCGTTCTCAACTGGCGCGCCGTGTGCGGGAACTGTCGGGCCTGTCGACGCGGCGAACCGCAGTACTGCTTCGACACCCACAACGCCCATCAGGCCATGACGCTGGCCGACGGCACTGTGCTCTCCCCCGCTCTCGGTATCGGGGCCTTCGCCGACCTCACGCTCGTGGCCGCTGGGCAGTGCACGAAGGTCGACAAGAGAGCCCGGCCCGAGGCCGCCGGCCTTCTCGGATGCGGAGTGATGGCCGGGTTCGGCGCTGCCGTCAACACCGGTGGGGTCGGCCGGGGCGACACCGTTGCGGTCTTCGGATGTGGGGGTGTGGGCGACGCCGCCATCGCCGGTGCAGCGTTGGCAGGCGCTGCGAAGGTCGTCGCCGTCGACCTCGACGCCACGAAACTGGAGTGGGCCCGCGGGTTCGGCGCCACCGACACGGTCGACGCCTCGAAGGAGGACCCGGTCGAGGCGGTGCGCTCCATCACCAATGGGATCGGCGCCGATGTCTGCATCGAGGCCGTCGGCAACCCGATGGTTCTGGAACAGGCCTTCTACGCCCGCGACCTCGGCGGAACCGTCGTGCAGGTCGGTGTTCCCGACCCGTCGATGACCCTGGAGCTTCCGATGATCGACTTCTTCGGTCGCGGCGGGGCACTCAAACCATCCTGGTACGGCGACTGCCTCCCGTCGCGTGACTTCCCGATGCTCATCGACCTCTACCTCCAGGGGAGATTCGATCTGGACGCTTTCGTGTCGGAGACGATCGGCCTCGACGGCGTGGAGGAGGCGTTCGGTCGCATGGAACGCGGTGAGGTGCTCCGGTCCGTCGTACAACTCGGGGGCGACCGGTGACGGCCACCGTCGAGCGCGTACGTACCAACGGGGTCTTCACTCTCGACGGCGAGGACTTCGACGTCGAGAACAACATCTGGGTGATCGGCGACGACAGCGAGGTCCTCGTGGTCGACGCCGCCCACGATGCCGGAGCGATCGCCTCGGCCTGCGGCGACCGACGGGTCGTCGCCATCGCGTGTACGCACGGGCACAACGACCACATCAACGTGGCCGCGGAGCTCTCCGAGCTCGTCGGTGACGCGCCGATTCTGCTCCATGACGACGACCGGATGCTGTGGGACGCCATCTACCCCGAGCGCGCTCCCGACGGATCACTCGCCGACGGCGACGCTCTTCACGTGGCGGACGTGGAACTGACCGTTCTCCACACACCCGGGCACAGTCCCGGTGGCGTCTGCCTGCACGACGCCACTCACGAGCGCGTGTTTGGTGGCGACACGCTCTTCAAGGGCGGGCCGGGTGCCACAGGCCGGTCGTTCTCGGATTTCGACACGATCATCGAGTCGATTCGCGACCGGCTTCTGCCGCTACCGCCCGACACGGTCGTGCACACGGGCCACGGTGACGACACGACCATCGGTGCCGAGGCACCTCACCTCGACGAGTGGATCGCCCGCGGTCACTGATCTCGGCGAAGCGCTGCGACCTTCGAACTCAGGGAGCGTCCGCGAGCCGTTGATCGAGCCAGGTGTTGTACTGCGCCGTCGCGCGGTTCTGGATGAACTGCACGTGCTCGAGCAGGTCGGAGATCGCCGAGAGGCCACCCGGGAACTGCGGAACGTTGCTCGTGTCGATCTGCCAGAGACCCGTTCCGTCCGCGGGGAGTGTCGGCCCCGCGTGGGGGATGAAGGGAATCGGATCAAGAACCCGGTCGTACAACGGCAGTTCGGCCAGCGACGCGAACGCCTCACTCGAGTAGTTCGGGACGAGACCGTCACCGATGGCGTACAGGTTCAACGTGGGCGTTCCCAGCTCGGGAATTCGTTCCACCAAGTTGATGGCGTCGCCCTGGTCGACCTCGTGCTGCACCGCGGCAGCGAGCATCGCGGCCTCTCCGGCGGAGGCTCCGGTCGGGATGACACCTCGGAAGCCGGTGCCGGTTGCGTTCAGCCCGATCTCCCAGAAGATGGACTCACTGAGGATCGACGTGATCCCGACACCCGCCACATGCACACCCGCGCCGTCGAGTTCGGGAGCGATGCTCACGAAGCTCATGCCGACCACACCGCCGAGCGACGTTCCCTCGTAGAGGACCCGGTCGGTGTCGAGATCCGCGACACCGTCGGCGTCGAGCGGGTCGAGGAGATTGAACGGCGCGACGTCGAGATCGCCGAGCTCGTCTTCCACGGCCAGGAGGAGCGACAGGTGGTCGAGCGGTGACTCGGCGATGATTCCCGTCAGCCGGTCGACCTGCGAAGGCTTCACCAGTTGGAAGATGTAGCCGCCGTCGGCCGCCTGGCGTGAGCCGTGGTTCGGTTGATCGATCGAGATCGTGGCGATGCCGCGGTAGGCGTTCTGGCCGGCGACGACGACCATCGATTCCTTGAAGATCCCGAGGCCGTGGCCGTAGATCGCTACGGGCGATCCGTTGGCCAAACGCTTGGACGGAACTGTCATCGTGAAGTCGATCCAGCGCTGCGCCCCGGCATCACCGGGCTCGTAGCGGACCTGACCTTCGGCATCACGGAAATCGGTGATCCGGACCTGGCCCGTCACGATGGTCGACACGTTGTTGATGAACAGGAAGTTCGGAAGAGCCTTGACGTTGCGCACCGGATGATCCTGGGCGCGTACTTCGGCCGCCATGGCATCGAGGTCCGACGTGGCGTCGGCCTCGCTCCGGACCGTGAAAGTCGTGGTCGACACGATTCGGTCGGCGCCGAATCCCATGCCCGCCAGGAACGCACGACCGTCGGGGTCGCCGCCATCGGGGTCGGCAGCGAACGGGCCGCCGGCCTGCTTGTACAGGTCGGTCGTGACCGCCGCGACGTAGGTGTGCCCCCAGTCCCAGTGCGTTCGCGACCACGCCTGCACGATCGTTCCGTGACGTCCCCGGAGCGCGCCCTCTTTGCTCTCGTGGACGCGCACCGGGGCGCGTTCGCCCGTGTCGAGGTCGTACACGACCACGGCGTCTCCGCCGTCGTCGGGAAGAGTGCCGGGGGCGAGCGACGTGGGGAGCTCGAACACGATCGGTCCCGCAGCGGAGAAGCCGTCGCTGTCGTCGAACAGCTCCGACGGGGAGAAGGAGTCGGGGAGTTGCGCGCGCAGCGCCTCGGGAACGACCTCGTCGGGAACGGCGAGTCGCAGCCCGGTCGGAGAATTGGGATCGGCGACGGTCCACTCGTCACTCGGGAACGGGAGGCCACATGTACCGATCGCCATCGAGTGACACGGATCGTTCGGAGATGGCGGCTCGGGCGGGTCGACCGGCGGCTTGACAGGGATGCACGCCGCGGCCAACAACGCCACGACGGCGCCGCCCACGACCAGTCGTGTCCTCCGGCGTCGAGTGCCGGCCGTCGCTCGACCCGGCAGCCGTTGTCCCGACAGCCGTTGTCCCGAAACCTGTCCCACGGAGAGCCTCCCAGTACCACGCAGAGTGGTGCGATCATAGCGAACCGCCCGTAGCCTTCCAAATGGGTGGAACCACGCGACGCCGAAACCGGCACCCTCCTGAGGCTTCGGCTCGGGACGGTTCGGAGCTTCCCGCGTGGCCGGTAGGCTGACGGATCGGTCGCAGAGAATCCCGTTCGTCCTTTCGGAGTTCCGATGTCGAAACTCGAACCACCCCGTTGCCACAGCTGCCGTGAGGAGCTCGTCCTCGGCGCCCAGGGTGAGCTGAACCCCTGGTCGTGCCCGAACGGCCACGGTCTCGGGTTCACGCTGAGCGAGTCCTACGAACGACTCCAGGAAGACGAGATCGACCAGCTCTGGGGCGCCGCCTCAGGTGCTTCGGCCCGCGGTGTCCGGTGCCCGTTCTGCTCCGAGACGATGGCCGTCCTCACCGTCGAGGCCGACGCCGACGAGATCCCCGAAGGTGAAGACGGCGACGGCCCCACGACCCACACCGCGGAGCTCGACGTCTGCGTCCGCGACCAGTTCATCTGGTTCGATCCCGGTGAACTCGAAGGCATGCCCGAGGATCTTCCCGACCCCGAACCGACCGCCGAGCAGAAGGCGGCGTTCGAACAGATCCGGGCCAACTTCCGAACCGGAATGGAAGAGGCGTGGGAAACCCGCGGCGATCAGCAGCTCACCGAGCGCATGTACGACCGCGTTGCACGCCACCCGAAGCTCCACAGCGCCATGAACAGAGTCGGCGACGTCATCTCCTGACCGGTGCGCCGTCGGGCTGCGGGTCAGTCGGCCCGTCGACCGACGAACTCGTCCATCGACGTGTTGGCACCGAGGGAGTCGGCGATCGCATCCTGGACGGGGGCGGGAAGAGCCCGCATGGCGGGAATCGTCTTGACGAGCCACGGGGTGAGCAGTCGGCTCCTGTTGCGTTCGATCGCGCGGATGATGCGTTCCACGACCGCGTCCTCTTCGAGGATCGGCAGCAGACGCGGGAAGCGGGTCTTCACCCCTCGGAACAGTCCCGTATTGACGTAGAACGGGCAGAGGACGGTCGTACGGACCCCCGGCGCGCGGCGTCGCATCTCCTGGCGCAGGGAGTCGTTGAACCCGATCGCCGCCCACTTGCTCGACGCGTAGTCGGTGAGCTTCGCTACCCCGGTGAGACCCGACGCGGAAGCCATCGTGACGACGTGGCCCTCGTTGCGCTCGACCATGTCGGGTAGGAACGCGCGTGTCACCCAGAACAACGACAAGGTGTTCACGTCGAAGGTACGCCGGATCTGATCGTCGCTGAGATCGAGGAGCCAGTCGCCACTCACGACGCCGGCATTGTTCACGAGGACGTCGACCGATCCGAGATCGGCCGCCACCCGGGCGGCTGTGGCGTTGACATCGCCCACGTCGGCGACGTTGCACCGGTAAGCGAGCGGAGTCTGCGGGCCCGCGGCGTCGACCGTCTCGCGCGCCTCGTCGAGGCGGTCCTCGTCGAGGTCCCAGAGAACGACCCTGCCGCCGCGGCGGGCGACCTGGACGGCGATCCCCAGACCCATCCCACTCGCTGCACCGGTGACCAAGGTGGTTCGGTTCGCCAGATTCGTCACGGTCATCTCCTCGGGTTGCACACCGGCGTCGTCTCCGCCGGTCATCGTCGCACAGGAGGCGATCGACCCGGATCGTCCGAGGCGCCCGAGAAGAAGGACTCTCCTCAGGAGACCGAGGTTCGGGACAACGGGAGTTCGGCCTCACGAACGGGTTGTCGCGGTCCGCTGCGAGAACGCTTCTGTCCGGCGCCCGACAGCTTCCGGCCGCCGGCGAGGACACGAACCACCGTGAGAAACACGACAGCCGCGATCGAGCCGATGGAGAACCACCGGTACAACCCGTTCGTGGCGTCGGTTCCCGCCGTGGCCCCGTGAATACTCGCCAGCAGGAACACGGCAAAGGCGCTCTGATGGATCCGTTTCCACCACGGGCGCGGGAGACGACGCATCATCAGCGAGGTGATCTCGACAGCGATCAGAAGGTACATCGCCACCACCCCCGACGCGACCGCCGCGGGTCGCCAGCCGGAGGCGAAGGGAACGAGGACCTCGCTCCATCCGAAATGGACGTAGCTGTCCGCGACGAGCCCGAACACGTGGACACCGGTGAACACGACCGCCAGACCTCCGAGAAAACGGTGCAGGTCTGTGAGCCAGGCCGGCGTCGGCCTCCCACCCAGGACCCGGGTCGAGAGCAGCAGACCCCAGATCACCGACAGCGCGAGCAGGGCCCACGCCACGATGCCCCCGGCCCGCGCGACATTCCACCAGACCTGTGTGCTCACCGGGCCATCTCCTCGAACGGCGACTGTGCGAAGAGACGTCCGTCGGTCGTCACGAGGCACGCCGCCGCACCGACGCCGTCGACGAGCTCGCGACCGGCTTCGAGACCACGCACGAAGACGGCTGTGGAGAGTGCCTCGGCCCAGGCCGCATCTGCGGCGGCAATAGTCACCGACATCAGGTCCGACGCGACGGGGCGGGAGACGACGGGGTCGATCAGATGGTGGGTCGGGTGGCCCTCCACGTTCCACGTGCGAAATGCTGCTGTGCTCGTCGCCACGCCTCCGTGGGCAAGCCGAACCTGTGCGACGTCCTGGCCCGGATGCGAGGCATCTTCAACGCCGACGTTCCAACCGTCGCCTCCCGGTGGGACTCCGAGGACACGCAGGTCGCCCCCGACGTCCACCATTGCGCCGTCGGCACCGGCAGCGACGAGCTCGGCGGCGACGATATCGGCGGCGAGGCCCTTGCCCAGCCCTCCCGGATCGAGTCGCACTCCACGCGGAAGGGTGATCGTTCGTACGACCGGATCCATCTCGATCCCACCGCACCCCGGTGCCACAGTGGGGCCGTCCGCACCGACGGGACGATCGTCGGGTAGCTCGTCGAAGGTTGCGTCGTAGCCCGCTGCCTCGATGGCGTCGAGCACGGTCGGGTCGAACGCTCCATCGGTCTGGACCCACGCGGCGCAGACGCGCTCGGCGAGCAGGTAGGTGTCGTCCGAGACGACGACGGGTGTCTCGGGCTCCTCGTTGAGGCGTGACAGTTCGCTATCGGGAAGGAACCGGCTCCAACGCCGTTCGAGCTGTTCGAGCCGCGCTCGGCCCCGGAAGGCGAGATCGGTGTCGCCACCCACAACGAGCACGCGGGATGAACACCCCATTACCCGGAACGCGTGCTCAGCGACTGCCACGACTCTGGGCCACCGGTGCAGGTGTGGGTTGCGTGGGTTGCGGCGCGGGTACCACTGACGGGCTCGGAGCAGCAGAGCTCGCCACACCCGACGCGGACGGGCTCGCGCCGCTCGAGCCGCTCGGAGCGGATCGTCGGACGACCACACGCACCCGTCGGGAAGGCGGAGGTGTCGCCTCCGCGGTGGGCCGGGACGACTCGACAGCGGTAGACACGGGCGCCGACGCTGCGCTCCCGCCGGTCTGGGTCAGCCCGAGGAACGCGACGATCCCGAGTGCGCTCGCCGCGCTGGCACCGGCCACCAGGATCCGCGAGCGTGCGGCGAAACGGCGGCGACGGCGAGCGCGAGCGCGACGATCCTCGTCCGATGGACGAGTGGCGGGCGGCGGCGCTTGCCCGGAAGCCTCAGTCGTCATCGTCACGACCCCCGTGCTCCTCGGGCTCGTCTCTGTCGTCCTCGTGGTCGTCCTTGTCATCTCCGTGGTCGTCGTCCTCGAAATGGTCGTCCTCGAAATGGTCGTCGTAGGAGGTGGCCGAGCCCGCGGGCGCGGTGACCTGCGGAGCTGTCGAACGCTCGGAGAGGGCGCTGCGGCGGATCCGGGCTCGTCGACGATCACGGTTTCGATCTCGGGTGGTGCGGTCGTCGTCGCTGAATCGGTGTTCACCACCGGGCTCAGCTCTCCGACCTTGCCGTTTCCGGCCGAGTCGAGCAGGCCGACGTTCGCCGCCACGGCAGCCGTACCGGCCAGCACCGTGGCCGTGATGGCTCCCGCCGCTGCCAGGATCTTTCTACGTTCCATCATGTTCTCCTCGGTCGCTCACTCGACACCGTAGGAAACCGGATCCCACGCGCTGGCCAGTACCAGGTAAAGATTCGACCAAGAAGGCTGCGGAAACGCGCCGCGTGAAGCAGAGTGGAACGATGCGCCTGCTACTTGCCGAGGACGACGACTCGATCGCCGAACCCTTGGTCGAGGGACTGCGACGTGACGGCTTCGCGATCGAGCGCGTCGCCACGGGCTCGGCCGCCCTCGATGCTCGGGGTTACGACTTCGCGCTCCTCGACCTGGGCCTACCCGACATGGACGGCGCGGAGGTCTGCCGGAAACTACGAGAGGACTCCGACGTGCCGATCATCGTCATCACGGCACGCTCCGACGAGATCGACCGTGTGCTTCTCCTCGAACTCGGTGCCGACGACTACGTCGTCAAGCCGTTCGGTTTCCGGGAGCTCACCGCGCGGATCCGTGCGGTGAGTCGCCGTGCCGTGACTCGCACCAACGACGCGTCGCCGGCGCGGATCGGCGCTCTCGAGGTCGACCGGCGCACGCGTCGAGCGGTCCTCGGTGACGAGGAGCTCCAGCTCACTCCGAAGGAGTTCGACCTCCTCGCTCTGCTCGCCTCCGATGCCGGAGCCGTGCTCGACCGTCCGCGGATCATGGACGAGGTGTGGGACCAGCACTGGTACGGGCCGACAAAGACACTCGACGTGCACGTCGCGTCGCTCCGCAAGAAGCTCGGTGATCCGGCGTGGATCGAAACGGTCCGCGGCGTCGGCTTTCGACTCGTCGACCCCTCGTGACCCGCCGACTGCTCCTCACGTACTTGACGATCACGGCCTTCGTGCTTCTGATCCTCGGTATCCCCCTCGGAATCAATTTCGCCAACACCGAACGAGAGCAGCTCGCCGCAGACATCGAACGCGACGCCACCGTTCTCGCAACTCTCGTGGAGGATCGGCTCGAGACGGGTGCCGGATCCGACCCGCTACCGGTGGTTCTCGACTACCAGGACCGCACGAACGGTCGCGTCGTCGTCGTCGACGCTGACGGGCTGGCCATCGCTGATTCGACAGACCCCGAGGGCCAACCGCGCGACTTCTCGACACGACCCGAGATCGAAACGGCGCTGTCGGGAGAGCGCAGTTCAGGAACACGATTTTCCGAAACGCTGAACCAGAGGATCATCTACGTGGCCGTCCCGGTCGCGTCGGGTGGCGCGGTCCACGGAGCCGTTCGCATCACCCACGACACGGCCGAGTTGGACGAGAGGATCCGAAAGAACTGGTTGACACTGGGTCTCATCGGCATCGTGGTCCTCGGCGCCGTCACCGTCGTCGGCTTCATCCTCGCCCGCTCCGTGACGCGGCCTGTCCGGGCGCTCGCCGTGGCCTCGGGTGCACTTGCCGCCGGGGACCTCGCCGCGCGCCGAAGTCGACCGAGGGCCCCCGGAGGTCCGCGCCCTTGCCCGGCAGTTCAACGAGATGGCGGAACGCCTCGAGGAGCTCGTGGGTTCGCAACGAGCCTTCGTGGCGGACGCCTCGCACCAACTCCGAACGCCGCTCACGGCTCTCCGGCTCCGGCTCGAGAACCTGGAGTCGACAGCGCCCGCCGCCGCTTCGGCAGACCTCGAGGCCGGAACCCGGGAGGTCGCACGGCTCGGTCGACTCGTCGAAGGGCTACTGGCCATCGCCCGTGCAGAAGGCATGCGGCCCGAGCGGCGACCTGTCGACGCCGCGACTGTCGCCCGAGAGCGTGTGGAGGCGTGGGCGCCTCTCGCCGAGGAACGCGGTCTCCATCTCACCCTCGATGCCGAACACGATGCGCCGGCACTCGCTGTCGAGGGAGCCCTCGACCAGGTCCTCGACAATCTGCTCGACAACGCGATGGAGGCAACTCCCGAGGGCGGCACGATCACCGTGACCGTCGACACCGACGAGGACGAAGTCACGGTCCACGTGATCGACGACGGACCTGGCATGAGCGACGACGAACGTTCCCGCGCGTTCGACCGGTTCTGGCGCGGCGCCGCCGGTGACACGGCGGGATCGGGACTCGGTCTCGCCATCGTTCGTCAACTCGTGTCGGCGAGCGGCGGGCGCGTCGAACTGCACGACGCGGATCCGACAGGCCTCGACGTCGACGTCCGTCTTCTGGCGACGTCGATCAGCGCGCCGCTGACCGCGGATGGGTAGCGAAGCCCGCAGGTACGGCGCCACGGGCACTTGTCGCCCGCCGGCAGGAGGTACCGTCACGGCGTGATCAGACCGCTGCGCGTCACTCTCGTCTGCTGCGTCCTCGCTGCTGCCGGATGCTCCGGTTCGGGCTCTGACAGCACGGCAGAATCGACCACGACGGCCTCCGAAACGGCTCCGCCCACCGCCGAGATCGTCGCCTCCCGTGGCGACATGCCCGAGGACGTGGCGGACGAGCTCGAGAGCGCTGTCGTCGACGTCATGAACGAGGCGGGTATCCCCGGCGCCTTCGTCGGCGTATCCGTTCCAGGTCTCGGGCGGTGGGAAACAGTCGCGGGCACCGCCGACCTCGACACCGGTGAACCCGTGGAGTTCGGCTTCCACTGGCCCGTGCGGAGCCTCACCAAGTCCATGGTCGTCACGCGGCTGCTCCAGCTCGTCGACGAGGGGACGGTGAACCTCGACGACACGGTCGATCAGTACGTCGAAGGTGTTCCCAACGGCGACACCATCACACTCCGTCAGCTGGCCGACATGAGCGCCGGCTTGGCGAATTACACGGCGACCGATGCCTTTCTCGAGTCGTTCACGAGCGATCCCGACCAGCTCTACACCATCGAGGATCTGAACGAGTTCGCCTTCACCGGGGAACCTGAGTTTCCGCCGGGTTCGGAGCACTCGTACTCCAACACGAACACGAACGTCCTGGGTCAGGTGATCGAAACCGCCGGCGACGCTCCACTCGGCGACCAACTCGCCACCGACGTCTTCGAACCACTGGGGATGGGCGACACCGAGTATCTCCCTGACGCGCTCGCCGAACCGGCCGCGACCGGCTACCAGCCCGGGCCCGATGGATACGAGGAACCTCCCAACAACTTCTCGGGGATGGGCCCGTCGGGTGCGGTTGTCTCGACGAGTGACGACCTCTTCATCTGGGCGGAGGCACTCGGCACGGGCGCGCTGATCTCCGACGCGCTCCAGAACGAGCGACTCGCGGCCGAGCCGCTCGCGGAAGGTCCGGTGTACGACGCCTACGGCCTCGGGATCGGGACGCGACTCGGGTACTGGGGACACACGGGTCAGGGTCTCGGATTCACAGCGCTCGCGATGCGCGATCCCGACACCGACGCGACGGTCGTCGTCCTCGCCAACGCCTCGGAAACCGAGCCGCAACCCATGGACGGCCTCTTCGCCGCTGTCGCCGAAGTTCTGGACGCACCGTGAACGCTGAGCGCGTCGCTCGGCGCGGTCGATGAGCCCGCGCCCACTTCCACCACCGACCGAGCCGTCGGCGGTGCTCGACCACATCGAGCCCGGCACCTCGGTCATCGTCCCCCTGGCGGCTGGGGAGCCCATCGGCGTGGTGGACGAAATCGAGGCGGCGGGAGACCACCTCAGCGGCGTGACGATCCACCAGATGCACGCGCTGGTCGACCGGCCGTCGATGACGGGCGCGTTCGCGGGGAATCTGGAGCACGTCTCCTACTTCCTGTCGCACGTCACGCGCCCGCACTTCCATACCGGAACCCTCGACCTCGTGCCGTGTCACTTCTCGGAGGTCCCCCACCTGCTCGAACGCCTCTCGGGTCCGAAGCTCGTCGTGGCCGCCGTGTCGCCGCCCGACCAACACGGCTATGTGTCGCTCGGAACGAACGCCGACTACACCGCCTCGTTCATCGGCACGATTCCGTTCTTTGTCGAGTCCAACGCGCGCATGCCCCGGACGTTCGGACGCAACCAGCTCCACCTGTCTCAACTGGCGGGGTGGTGCGAAACAGACCGGCCGCTCCCCGCGATCCCGCCGCCCGAGCCCGACGAGGTAGCCCGAGCGATCGGTGCGCTGGTCGCCGAGCGCGTCCCGGATGGCGCGACGGTTCAAGCCGGGATCGGCCAGGTTCCGAACGCCGCTCTCGAGGCGCTGTCGGATCACCGTGATCTCGGTGTCCACACGGAGCTTCTCGCCGACGGACTGGTACGCCTCATCGAGGCCGGTGTCGTCACGGGGATCCACAAGCAACGTCGTCCGAGCAAGGTCGTGACGACGTTCTGCCTCGGTACCCAGGCCGTGTACGACTTCATCGACGAGAACCCGATCGTCGAGCTCCTCCCGGTCGACGTGGTCGCCGACCCGCGCTTCATCGGTGACGATCGTCGGTTTGTCTCCATCAACACCACCACCGAGATCGACCTTCTCGGACAGTGCGCATCGGAGACGATCGCAGGGCGGATGTGGTCGGGCTCGGGTGGTCAGGCCGACTTCGCACGCGGAGCGATGTATTCCGAGAACGGTCAGGGGTTCGTCGCCATGCCGTCGACTGCCCGTGGCGGTTCCGTGAGCCGGATCACCGCGCAGCTCTCACGCGGGTCGGTCGTGACGACGATCAAGAACACGATCGACCAGGTGGTCACCGAGTGGGGTGTGGCCGAGCTGCGCGGTCGATCGATCCGCTACCGGGCCCGCGCGCTGATCGACATCGCACATCCCGACTTCCGCGACCAGCTCGAGAGGGAAGCCCTCGAACTCGGCCTTCTGTGAGCGAACCTCACGTGTTTGATTCTTCGCCGGCTGGAGGTGTTCCCTCAGTCGGCCCAGGGGCCGACACCACCGACCCTCTCGGTCGTGATGTGGATGACATGTCCCGGAGGCGGATCGTCGAAGGGCGGGAACTTCACACCCGCCCCCAGATAGACCTCCGCCAGGCGCTGGAGCAGTTCCGGTGCACCTCCCTCGACCAGACGAGCGCTTCCGTGCACGATGAGGTAGTTGGTCATGCCGACCGGATTGGCTCCCTCGGCCTCGACCGTCAGCGCCACCCGCGGGTCGCGTGCGATGTTCTGCACCTTGCGCCCGCCCATCATGTGGCCGACGACGATGTCGTCGCCGTCGAGGCCGATCCACACGACACTGACCTGCGGACTGCCGTCGGGGTTGACAGTGACGAGATGTCCGAGCCGACCTGCGGTGAGGGTTGCTCTGATGTCGTCGGTGAGGACCGTCACAGTTGCTCCTTCCGGCCGGCGCCTCGGGCATCAACTGCCCACATGGTGCCACTATCAACGCACACGATTCCGTCATCGCAGCCGCCCCAGGGAGACGCCCGTGCCTCACACGCCGATCGCACACTTCGCCATCAACGCCTTCGACCTTCCTCGGGCGCGCGAGTTCTACGAAGCCGTGTTCGGCTGGGAGTTCAGCGAATGGGGCCCACCGGGGTTCTTCCAGATCGAGACGGGGTCACGCGACCGGTTCGCCCGCGTGCAGGGGGCGCTCCAGGAGCGTCGTGAGCTCGTCGAGGGAACACCCACGATCGGCTTCGAATGCACCGTGGCCGTCGACGACGTCCAGGTGGTCGTCGGCGCCGCTGTCGCCAGCGGCGGCACGGTCCTGCTCGAGCCTACGACGATTCCGGATGTCGGTGAGCTGGCGTTCGTGCGCGATCCGGAGGGAAACGTCGTCGGCGTGATGCGCTACGACAACAGCGACTGACCATGCACCGAATCGAAGCGTCGGCCCACGAGCGTTACGTCGAGCTTCGAAGGTCGGTGGTGTCGAACGCCTCGATCACCGCGAGGCGGTTGATCTGGTTCGTACCCTCGTAGATCTGGTTCAGGCGGGAATCGCGCATCGCCTTCTCGGCCCGATTGGCCGAGAGTGAACCGTGGTCGGCGAGGAGGTCCATCGAGCGGTTGGCCACGGCAAACGCACGGTCTCCACAGAACGCCTTCGCCGCGCTCGAGACTCCCTGTGACGACGGACTGTGGCGTGCGGCCTGCCAGACCATTCCCCGCATGGCAGACACGTCCAACCACATGTCGGCGACGGCAAGCTGCACCTCCTGGTACGAGAGCGCTGCTCGTCCACCGAGACGGACCCGACGCGTGAACTCGATGGCGGCCTCGAGGGCACTCTGTGCGATACCGAGCGCGATCGCGGCGACGGGTACTCGCGAGTAGTTGAGAACGTTACGGTTCAGCGCCCAACCCGAGCGTTCGGCGCCGACACGGTTCTCCTCGGGAACGAACACGTCGTCGAAGAACAGCTCCGTCGCATCCGAGGCACGTTGGCCGAGCTTGTGCTCGCTGCGCCCCGTCCGGAAACCCGGTGCCCCCCGCTCCACGACGAAACAGGTCCAGTCGTCCTGGACATGTGCAGCCCTCCCGTCGTCGGGCTCGAGGGCAGCGAAGACCGCGACCAGATGGGCGTGGCGACCGCCTGAGATGAAGATCTTCTGTCCGTTGAGGACGTAGCCACCGGCGCAGCGGCGTGCCGTCGTCACGAACCGTGCGGTGGGCGCGCCTTCGGTGTCTTCCACGTCCGAACCGGCTCCCGGTTCGGTGATCGCAAACGCCGCGAGACGTGGATTTCCCGACCGGTTGGCCCTACACAAGGGGACGAGCCAGCGCCGGATGGCGGTGAGGTCCCCGCTCAGCATCAGGGCCGCCGCTCCGAGATCGTGGGCCATCACCGCCAGACCGAGACCGGCACACCCCGCGCTGAACTCCTCGGCCTTCAGTGCCGTGTGGAACATCAGGCCGGTGGGTATCGACATCACGGGCATGGTCCCGAGTGGCGCGGGAAGCTGTTCTGACTGGAAGCCTCGCTTCGCCGACTCGGTGAGAAGTGGCCACGGGTCGTAGCTCTCGGGGTCGGCATCGACCTCCAGTGCCAACGGAGAAAGAAACTGGCGCGAGAACTCGCGGTACGCACGTCGGCGGCGGCGAAGCGCGCGGGGCAACGTCGCCGTGTCGCGCTCCCACAGGTCGAGGACGCGCGTGTCGTAGAGCTTCCGACCGAGCGGCGCGAGCCTGTCCATCGAGTGTCGCAGGGCCGAATCCACTACGCGGCGCCGCTCTCGTCGAGACCGTCCAAGAGGAGGAGCAGTTGCTCGCGGCTGCCGTGGCGCGATCGGAGTGCGCTTACGTCGCGCAGACGCTTCGACAAGCCGAAGTCATCCATGTACCCGTAGCCCCCGAGCGCCTGAACGCAGTTCGTCACGGCTCGGTGGGCGTGCTCGCCGATCGCCAGCCGACAGGAGATCGCCCAGCGGAGCAGCGCGTCGTCGCGGATCGTGCCGAGTGGTTCGTCCGCGTGGGTTGCCAACACCGCGTTCATCACCGCGACGTCGTGGTCGGCCTCGGCGAGGAGCAGCTGCACCGCGGCATGGCCCGAGATCGTCTGACCGCCCTGGTAGCGGCCCTCGGTGTACGTCCGGGCTTCGCTCACCGCACGGTGTGACGAGCCGACGGCCATGGCCGACTGGCCCAACCAGTCACACGCGACAACGCGGGTCGCAATCCGAGCAGCCCGCTCTCCGATCGCGACGACTGCCCCGTCGGGAGCGGGTACACCGTCGAACGTGACCTCGTACTGCCGAAGCGCGCGGATGCCCACGCGCGCACCGACGTCGGCGATGTGAACGCCTGGAGATTCGGCGGGAACGGTGACGATGGCCCACTCGCTCCGTGCGGCCCTGCGGGCGCCGGCATCGCCTTCGACGCCGGCTGAGTCCACCGGCGCGACCACCACGAGCCAGTCGGGACGCTCCAACGCCCACACGAACGGGGAAGCACCGTGCACACACGGAGGTGACGTCGCTGATTCCGGAACGAACCGAACGCCATCTCGGAGCGTCCGCTCGTCGAAGGCCACGCCGTAGCGCGGAACGAACACCGCTGCGGTCACAGCGCGCTGTCCCGGGGAGACCCCGGCGACGGTTCCGAACCAGCCGTCCAGAGCGAGGCAACCGATGCCCTGTGCGTGCACCGCCGAGGCGAGCCCGGCGCACGACTCTGCCAGAGAAGTGAGCGCCACGAACGAGATTCGGCAGCCGTCATCGAGCACATGGCGACCCCAGACACCCACGTCATGCCCTACGCCGGTGGGCGCCGGGTCGGCGACGAGGTCCATCGACACCAACTCCCCGAGAAGCGAGGGGACGGCGTCGAGGTCGCCGTCGGGACCCCGGTCGTGGCCCGGCCCGAACAGCGTGTCGGTCGCGTGTTCACCGAACCGGGTGAGACTCTGCTCGATGAGAGCGAGATCGTCGGTGGCGACCACGTGCGCTACTCGGCGGTGAGTGACTCACGTCCGGAGTCGGGAACCGACGCCTCTGTCACCACGTATTCCGGCCCGCCCGCGTAGCGAATCGTGTGTCGACCTGTCTTCGCGGTCGATCCCTCGAAACCGCCGTACGGACGGTCGGTGTCACCGATGATCTGTCCCGCCGGGAGGATCGCCGCGTGATCGACGTAGCTCTTCGTCGCGATCGACTCGGTGGAGAGGTCCAGCGCCCTCAACTCCTTCGCAACCGGGTGGTCGCCGAGCTCGAGGCGTCCATACGAACGGCCGATGCCGGCGTGGTACGTGCTGCGGACGGGGAGCTCGGTCCGGATCAGAGCGCCGTCGTTCTCCGAGTAGGTGACGATCGGCTTTCGATCCTGAATGACGCGTCCGCGACGCTCCACGTCCAGCGAAAGGACGTCCTGGCCGTCTTCGCGCAGCTCCACGCGGTGCACTTCCGGTCGGAAGTCGAAGGCCATGTCGGCCACGAACTTCGGGTAGCCCCATACGACCCGGCCCGCCTCTCGTGCGATCCGCGTCGTCACAGGTAGGTGCAGGACGAACGCCCCGAAGCCCGGATACCTCGCCTCGAGCATCGCAGGAAGTACCGGCGGGGCCTCTCGGTCGATAGTGCAGAGAGCGGCGACCCCGATTTCGCCGTAGGGGCCTACCCCGGTCTCGATGTAGTTGTACGAGACGACCGCGATCGCGGCGCGACCTCCCGGCACCGTCACCGGATGCAGCCGATCCGATGGCAGTTCCGCACGTGTCGCGTCGAGGTCCGCTGAGAAGACACCGAACGAACAGTCCGTACGGTGGTACAGGATCGGAAGCTCGATTTCGGTCGTCCCGATGTCGACGGTCTGTGGGATGCCCGCACCGGCGAAGAAGTCTCCCTGTTCACCGCCGTCCCGCTTCGCGCGTAACCACCGGGTCGCTCCGTAGCCGGCCAGCGCTCCGCCCGCTGCGAGTACCGCTGCTCGTCGCAGTCGCCCCATCGCCTGCCTCCCTCTTCCGCGGCTCCGGGCCGCAAGGTACCCGACCTGGAATGGCGCACGACAGGTCGTGCGCCCGGTCAGGGACCTTGGACCCGAGGTGTGTCTTCGATCCAGGCTTCCGGTTTCTCGGAGGGATCCCGGCGGGGATCCTGTCAGGCGGGCGATCCTTCCGGATCGGCTTCGATGACGGCGCGCAGCCGGAAGCCGAACGTCAAGAGCCCGAGCAGGATTCCGACGCCCATCGCCGGGGTCGAGACTCGCTTCATCCACGCCAGATCCGCGAGCAGCCCGAGCATGAAGCCGACGAGCCCGCAAGTGGTGAGCCAGAAGATCCACTGGTCGGCCCACGTGAGCACACCGCGCCGCTCAGCCGTGATCGCCGTCAACAGGCCGAAGATCGCCATCGTCATGACGCCGACGAACATCATGTGGTCGAGCACCAGGAGAAGTCGCGTCGGTACGAGATCGAAGTCGCCCTCGTAGCGAATCACCAGATATGCGAAGTAGACGATGTTCGCCACGATCGCCAGCGCGCTGAACGTGAAGAACCGCGCCGGTGACGGCTCGGCCCAGTCGGTCGCGCGCATCGCGCGCCCGTTGCGGACGAGGAACAACACCACCGCGACGATCTCCAGAGGAAGGCTGAGCCCGATCAACGGGGGCGCATCGAGAAGGAGACCCACGACCAGGATCACACTCCCTGCGAGCAGCGATCCCATCTGCCAGAGGCCGGCGCGATCGGCCGGCGTGCTGAGCGTGTCGGGTCGCAGCCACCACTCCGTCACCGACATGCCGACGGGAAGAAGAAAACCCACGACCATCGTCGCGGGGTGAGCGTCTTCGCCGCCCTCGGGGAGAAGACGATGACCCGTGGAGATCATGAAGGCGTAGAGAACCCCGAAAACCGCGCCGGTGACGGACGTGAAGAGCGCAACGAGCATTCCCCAGTGCGGCGTGCTGAGAACACGGCGACGGGCACGCGCGACCGTCCAGACGAAGTAGGCGGCGATCACGAGACCCGTGATCGTTCCCATGACAGGCCGGAATGTGCCGACCGTCGTCCAGAACGCCACGACGTAGACAGCGATCACGACGACGGACAACGGGGTGAGCAGCCCGGGCAGCGCCTCCTGCCAACCACTCACCTCGCCGTCACCGAACAACCACAACACCGATGCAAAAACAGCGATGGTGATCCACCCGAGCGTGCCGGCGTGGACGTGGGTGAGGATCGTCTTGATGTCGAATTCGACGAGATCGGCGCCGTTCAGAATCCCGATGATGACTGTCACGACGAAGATGACCAGAGCCGCCGACAACAACAACGTGATCTCGCGGCGGTATCGCTGCGTTGCGAGCTGATTCATCGGCCGATTATTCGCGTTCTGTGAACCACATTCAAGAACCAGGTGCCCCAATGGGCCGAGACCTACGGCTCGATCAGTGCGGGGGTGCCGAAGACGTCCAGCGCTTCGAGAAACTCCTTCGCCACTGTGATATCCCCCGAAACCACCGTGACGAGTCCTTCGCTCACCATCTGATCGAAGCGGTCCGCCGAGGCGATCGCTTCCAGCAGTTCGTGGCGCGTGAGCTCGACCACCACATCGGCGGCACCGGAAACTTCTTCGTCGACCTGTTGGTGGTGAACGGTGCTGTGCCGCACGCCCATCAGATGTGACTCGCCGAGATCCGACAACCGCCAGACGATGTGTGCCGTCGGCCGAAACCGCGACGGATCGAAACGAACGCCCATCATGTCGACGAGTTGTTCGCCGCTCATGGCGTGGCCGAGCTCCCATGGTTGCCAGCGACCCAGGTCGAGAGAACCATGGCGCAGCTCGAACGCGCCGGTCAGATAGGCGTTGCGCCAGGTTCCCGACTCCGCCTGATAGGCGAGCTGCTCCATCGCGTCGGCCGAGAGCCGGCGCGCCTCCTGGTTCTCGGGATCCGAGAAGACCACGTGCTTGAGAAGCTCGACAGCCCATCGGTAGTCGCCGCCGTCGAATGCCTCTCGCGCGCCGGCGATGACCGTATCGGGCCCACCCATCATCTCGACGTATCGCTCTCCCGCTTCCACAGGAGGCAGCGGATGCAGGTTTGCCGGATTGCCGTCGTACCAACCGAGGTACCGGGCATAGACGGATCGCACATTGTGCGAAACCGTTCCGTAGTAGCCGCGGACGTGGGAGTACCGGGCGAAGCTTTCGGGGAGTCGGAGCTCCTCGGAGATCTCGTCAGGCGTGTGGCCGTGGTTCGCCAGTCGGAGTGTCTGGTCGTGCATCCAGCGGTAGACGTCGCGTTGAAGGCCCAGGAACTCGCGGACGTCGTCGCGGCCGAAGCGCGGCCAGTGGTGGCTGGCGAACATCGTGTCGGTGTCGTCACCCCAGAGGAGCATCGCCTCCTGGATGTACTTGCTCCATGCGAGCGCGTCACGGATCTTGGCGCCGCGAAGTGGATACAGATTGTGGATGTTGTGGGTGCAGTTCTCGGCCATGCACAGGAGGTTCTTACCCGGAAAGAAGAAGTTCATCTCCGCCGGAGCCTCGGCGTCGGGCGTGTTCTGGAAGACGACTCGGATCCCGTCGAGTTCGAGTTCCGCACCGGTCTCGCTGATGATCTCGGTGGGTGCGATGAGGCGCGACACGCCGATCGGCATTCCCTGGCCGAGGCCGACGTCGACCTGACCACGCGGACCGGGGGTCAACAGCGGGCCGAACTGGTACTGAGCGCGGCGGGCCATGATCGGGCCGGCCAGAGCGTTCTCACCCACGACCTCGTGCATGAAACCGTCGGGGGCGACGATCCGGACATCGCCGGCCTCAACCGCCTCCGCCGTCGTGACGCCGAACACGCCCCCGAAGTGGTCGAGGTGGCTGTGCGTGTAGATCACCGCGGTGACCGGGCGCTCCCCGAGCGTGTCGTTGGCCAACGCCAGGCACGCCGCGGCCGTCTGTTCGGTCGTGAGTGGATCGATGATCAGCCATCCGTTGTCGGCGGCCATGAACGTGATGTTGCTGATGTCGTATCCACGCGCCTGCCACACGCCGTCGGTGACCTCGAACAGGCCGTGGATGGCGTTCAGACGACCCTGGCGCCACAGACCGGGATGGACCGTGTCGGGCGCGGGATCGTCCGTTCGCAGGAAGTCGTGGGAGGCCACGTCCCACACGGGCTGCCCGTTCAGTTCGATCCGACCCGTCGGATGCTGCGCCACGAGCCCGCGGCTCGCACGCCCGAAGTCGCCCGCGTCGTCGAAATCGACGATCGCCGCCGAGAGCCGCTCCCGCGTCGCGGCGGTCGCCGCCTTCGGTACGAGCCCGTCACCGACAGCACCCTCACCTGCCATGGATCTCCCAACGCTGCGCGCTCAACCAGGTTGGAGCTTCGCAGAGGGAGCAATCGCCGTCGAGAGCTCGAGATCGAGCGCTACGGGGCCGACACTCTCAGCGCCACTCGCGGCTGATCGACGAGGCCGTCCATCGTGCGACGCGCCACACACCCCAGGGGTCCTGCATGTGGGCGCCTTCGTTCCAGCGCACCTTCCGTACGTCACCGTCTTCGGGGTAGAGAAGGTCGAACGCGAAACATGATGTGCCTTCGGTCAGTCCCCCCTTGCCGTCGCTGACCCAGACCCGACAGTCCTCGGCCTGGAGAGCCCGCCACCAGCTGACGTGGCCGGCGCCGGTCATCGACGCGACGATCCCTGCGTCGTAGCTGACCCGATTGGTGCGAGTCCTGCGGGCGAAAGGCGGTGGTGACACGACGTACGGTTCCGCGCCGAGCGAACGCACGTCCGCGATCACGGCCTCGAGCTCGCGGTTCCAGGCTCGGTGCCACGCGTCCGATCCGGCATTCGGGGACGAGAGGTCGTTTCCGGTCCACGCCATGACGACGATGTCGGCACCGGTCTCCCTGATGGCGTCGCGCACGCGGCGTCGCGCCGGATCGGCGAGCAGACTCTCGCCCTTCACGGCGCGGAAGTGGACCGTCGCGTGCAGACCGGCGCGTTCGAGTTCGGCCTTGATCGCCGACTCGGCCTGCCACATGATCGAGTCGCCCATCAATACGACGGTGCGGCTCTCGTCTGTGGTGGCGAGCGGTCGGACGGGTTGCACGATCCCTATGCCGCATGCCGAAAGACCGAGTGCCGCGATGAGGCCGGTCACGACTCCGCGTATCGCTCGCCTCCGCATGACCCCGCCCGTGAACCGTCCCGCTGGCTGACACGCACTCTAGGCGCTATATCGCCTTTACACCAGTGTGGAGCTTTCCGGGAAGGAACCGCTGGCGTGAGCGGAGATGGAGGTTTGCCCTGGTCAGGTCTCCGCCGTGGTGCGTTGCCACCCGATCATCCATGACCCGGTTTCCGAGGTGTTCGCTGAGCTATCCGGCGGTGGCGGGCTGGAGCTGGACGACCTCCCAGTCGGCGATGCCCTCGACCTCAGACGGCGCGGCGTCGGTGATCAGGATGACCTCGGTAGCTTCGTCGAACTCGGGATAGGTGTCACCCCCGGTGAAGGCGCTGAAGTCGCGCGGAGCGTAGGGCGTGACGTCGCCGAGATCCAGCGAGTCCGACCAGCTGTGGATCGCCTCCTTCTCGGTCACGAGCGCGAACTCGGCGTACCGGCGGTCGTCGATGTCATCCAGCTCGGCGGGGACCTGCCGCCACACCTCCTCCATCGGGAAGGAGGTGTCGACCACGACCAGCACCCGGTCGGGGTTGGAGCTGCGCCACAGGTGGTAACCGACGCTGAACGTCCCGATGACGACGACCACGATGCCCAGCCAGATGGCGAGCGCCTTCACCACACCTGCCCGGCGCGCCTAGAACTGGGCATTGAAGAGAGCCCCGATCTCGTATTCGACGTCCTCCGTGTCGGCGTTGAGGCTCGCCGCTTCGACGAGTGACGCGACCCGCCCGAGCTCGTCGAGATCCGCCTCGAACCCGATCGTGTACACCGGGATGCCGAGACCCTCGATGACCGGCTGGACCTCCTCGAACGTGTACCCGTCCTCGGTTTCACCGTCGGTCAGCACGAAGAGCAGCGGCTTGATCTCGGGATTGGTGGCCTGGGCGTTCAGCAGCATGTCGAGGCCGACCAGGATGCCGTCGTACATGGCGGTACCGCCCTGAGCCTCGAGATCCTCAGCGGCAGCGACGAACGCTGCTCTCTGATTGAGGTCGAACTCGGCGATCGGAAGCCGCCTGACGACCTCGTCGTTGAACTGGACGAAACCGATCGAGTTGTCGGGTGTGATGAAGCCCGCTCCGGCCGTCAGGGCAGCCTGCAGAGCCTGGATCTTCTCGCCGTTCATCGATCCGCTGTTGTCGGCGACGAAGACGCCGACAACCGGGCGTCCGGCATCCTTCTTCTCCTTCCAGACCTGCTGAGCGGCGATCAGTGTCTCGCCCGAGGGCAGTTCGTAGACGGACTCATAGTCGAAGGGAGGGTCGAAGCCGAAGCCCGCCGCGAGCTCGCGGTTCTCGGGGCGCTCCGCGAACGATCCGAAGAGCTCGAGGGCCTCGGCTGTTTCGGGCGCCGGCGTGCCGACTGCGTACAGCGGGTTGTCGTGGGTGAACCCGAAGGGCGTGAACTCGAATCCCGACTGCAGCTCGTCGGTGTTGACGAACGTCTGGTACTCCATCACGAAGGCGTCGAGGCTCCGGTCCTGCTCGACCGACTCGCGCATCTGCAACGTGGTGAGTGCCACGAACGGGACGTTCTCCTGGAACCGTTCGAACGTGCTGACGACGTCGGGATCGAGCATTCGCGCCTCGTCACCTCCTGCGAACGAGTCGAGGACCGTGACGAGGAAGTTCAGGCCGGTACTGCTGGCGAAGGGGTCGGTGTAGCCCATCACGAGCTCTCCGCCGGCCACCTCGTCGATCACGGCCCCTGCGTCGAACTCTCCGGTCTCGCTCAGGGCCTCGGCAACCTCCGTCTTCATGACGATGCCGGCCACGTTGCTCACGAGGGATTCCCGCACGGGCGTCATCTCGGCACCACTCGCTTTGGCCATCTCGATCCACAGGTGGTTGGACGGCGTGTACGCGTCGGGGACGTAGGTCTGCGAGGCAATGAACTGATAGCCGATTCCTGACGGGATATACCGGACGGCGACCTTGGCCTCCGTACCGTCGGCCAGTCGGACGTCGGCGTTGTTGAACGCGTTGGCGACGGCCACCAACCAGCCGTCGGTACCTTCCCCGGACTTCTCGGTGGAACCGAAGATCTCTACGACCGTTCCCCCTGACGGAGGGTCGACGACGAGCGGGAACTCGTTGATATCCGGAAGGCTTTCCGCCAGATCGCTCTCGGCCCCGATCTCCACGGGAGCCCGCCGGTCGACCGTGTCGTCGGTGACGTGGACGTTGTCGAGGAGATGGTTCAGCTCTTCGGCCGCTTCGGCCTCCGTCAGGTCTCCTTTCGGACCGCCACCCCCGCACGCTGCCGCGCCCGCCATGAGCACGATCATGAACGCCATCCAGCGCCGCCGCCGTCCTGGGATCATCTCTTCGCCTTTCCTCTCACGCGACTGACGGCTATCCGGCTTCCAGTTCGAGCAGCGGCTCGGTGACCTGCACCTCTTCCATCCGGCGAATCGCTTCCTCCCCCTCGGACGTCAGCTGGTCGAGCTCGTCGATGCTGGCAGCCATCTGAGGCAACGCCTCACGCCGGTACCGCGAGATCTCGTCGATGGCGGCGTTGATGTCGGCGAACGCCGACTTGAGGGCTTCCATCTCCAGCATCGCGCCGGCAGCCTGTGTGTGGATCTCGGTTCCTTGCGTGCGCAGCTGCTCGGCGGTACCTGCGATGAGATCCGACGTCGTCTTGTTGATCATCGAGATCTTGTCGAGAACGATCTTCTGGTGCACCAGTGCCAGCGCAACCGTCACCGCCACCTGGAGGGCGCTGATGGTCACGTCGAGAGCACGGTCGACACCTCGGATCAGCTCGCGGTTGTTTCGGACGATGAGCTCGGTCGCCAGCACACCCTGTTGGTTGACGGCGAGCTGCTGCTGCAGATCCATCGTCCGCTGGCGAAGCGGGAAGAGCAGTTCCTCTTCGACGAACTTGCGCTTGGCATCGTCAGCGGCGATCTCCCGATCCAGCTTGTCCTGGAGCTTCTGGTCCAGTGCCATCCCGAGCTCGGCCTGATCCTTCAGCTTCTCAGTCAGATCGAGCATCGCCTTCTGGTCTTCGCGCAGCGTCACGTTGTCGCGCGTGAGTTGGTCCCTGCCCTTGTCGAGCGAGTTGATGATGGCGTCGATGACCGTCTGCGAGCTCTCGAACTTCGTGAAGTAGCGCTTCAGCGGTGTGCCGACTCCCGGGATCATTCCCAGGAACCGTGTGAACCAGCCGGGCGACAGGTCGACCTTGTTGGGATCGAGGTTTTCGACCTGGATCTTGAGGTCGACGAGCCCCTTGGCCACCGGGCCACCTTCGTCCGAATGCCGCGTGAGCTCCTTGACCGGCTCGCGCAGCATCTCACTGCGCGACGCCGCGCGGCGCTGGAGGTCTCGTCCCATCGTCTCGATGGCGGATCGACCACGGTCGACCGCGTCGATATCGGTGACGTCGACAGCGAGAAGGCGGTCGGCGTACTCGGTCGCGCGCGCCTCGATTTCCGGGGTCGATGGCGTCCTCGACAGGGACCGGGAGATCCAAACCCTGTTCGGCCTCGGCGACATCGAGGCTGAGATTCAGCGGTTGGACCGCCACGGCCTTCGAAGCACCCGATTCGTCTGTACTCATGGCTCGTTCCTCCAAGGATCTCTCGATTGGTCGGTACTCATCGCGAGGCGTACTTGCTCGCCCGCACAGCGAGCGCTTCGAGTTCCGCCACGGCGACGTCGGCGTCTTCGGACGCGTGCTCCCGCCCGATCGGCGCGTCCGCCAGTGCCGTGGCGGTCGTGTCGAGAGCGGTGATCGCTGTCTCGTTCTGGGCGAGCAGCTTCTCCACACGCTCGGTCTGACGGTCTCGCAACGCCCGCCTGTTCTCGAGCGTCGCGATCTCCTCCCGCCGCTTCCCGGCGTCGCCGCCGCTCTCCAACTCGGCGAGGCGGCTATCGAGACGGTCCTCGTCGATGTTGCTCACACTCCGGAGGGAGATCGCGACTTCACGGAGCTTGTCGACACTTCCCGAGTAGACGTTGTGCGCAGTGCCGAGATAGCGGCTGTAGGTCATCTCGCCGGCGTTGAGGCGCTCACGCAACACCTCAGTCAGGCTCTCCAGCCTCGTTCCGAGCATGCGGAGCTGATCCGCTCCCTGCTCGCAGCCGAGTTCGCGCAGTTGGCGCTCGAGCTCTTCCCGCTCCTTGCGGTCTTCCTCGCTCGTGTCGTGCTTGCTGAACTCGAGCTTGTCGATCGTGCCCGTGGCGGACATGGTGAGCGGCCAGACCAAGAGGAGCGCCGCACCCATCGCGACCAGGAAGAGCGTGATCAGAAGTGGCGGTTCGAAGAACCGGATCATCATCAGGACGCCGACGATCACCACGACCGCCGCGAACCAGGTGGGCGGATAGGACACGACGGTCGAAAAGGATTTCTTCACGTAGGACGAACCATCCTCCGCACATCGGAAGAACGCCTCCGACCGCCCATGGTCGACTCTCCCTCACGCATAGGCACCACAACCCAGAGCTTAGGCCGGGAACGTAGGTCTTCGACCGGTGGCCTACTGGGCGCGTTCGCGCACAACCGTGGCGATGTCGATGCGTCGGACGGCCCGGAGAGCAGGCCACTGGGCGATCAGGGCGGTGACAACGATGGCCAGCGCCGAGAAGACGAGCGTGGTCCAACGCATCTGCAGGTCGAAGTCGAACAGATCCGATGTGAAACTCGACATGAAGGCTGCGGACACGAGGTAGCCGACGATGAGGCCGAACGGAATCCCGATGAGGGTCAGCAGCAGGGTCTCGCCGGTCATCAGTCGGTTGACCAACCGGGCCGACAGCCCATTGGCGCGCATCGTGGCCAGCTCGACGGCGCGCTCGGAAATGTTCACCGAGATCATGTTGAACAACAGAGCAAAGGCCATGCTGGCTCCGAAGAGGAGCATGATCCCCACGAACGCATAGAACAAGGACATCGCCTGGTTCAGCGTGTCCTGCAGCGCCTTGGTGGAGATCACGGCGGCGACCGACTCGAGGTCGAGGAGTCGCGACCGTACGGTGTCGGCGTCGGCACCCTCGTCGTAGATGGCCATGACCGACGCCGTCGCTGGAGAATCGAGTTGCTCCGATGACACCGGGGGACTCGCCTTGGCGAGCAGGTCTTCGAGCTGACGCTGCTCCATGTAGAGATAGGTGCCGAGCGGCTCGTCCACGAAACCTGCGATGGTCGTCTCGATCGTGGTCTCGGGCGACGAGAACGCAACGGCGACGACGTCTCCCACGTCAGCCCCGATGAGGCTCTTGATCGAGGACCCGGCCAGCACACCCGACTCGGGCAACGGGATCTTTACTGACGAGGAGACGAACGTGTGCATCTCGGTGTCGTGGGGGAACGCCTGGAGCTGTGTCGCGTAGTGCTGGTCGCCGTTCTCGATCGTCGCTCCCAGTGCCAGCACCCGCTCGGCGTCGGCGACGCCGTCGGTGTTCTTCACGTCCGAAACGACCGCGTCGTCGACCGGAACGGTGAAGAACGCCTGGGCGTCATCGTGTTGGATCTCGTCGAACTGCTCGCTCATGAGGATCTGGGTCGTGTCGAGCATCCCCCACGAGGCCAGAATGAGCGTGAGCGACAGCACGACTCCGATCACCATCGAGGCGCTACGTCGCTTGTTCCGCCCGATCCCCCGCAGCGACATTCGCCAGCGAATGGGCAGGTGTCGCAGCGGTGGGACGAGCCGCTCGAGCAGGCTCGGGCCCGCGCCGGACGCCATCGCGTCGCCGCGCATCGCCTGCGCCGGACTGATCCGCGAGGCGGCGCGGGCGGGTACCAGAGCCGCGATCGCCCCCATCACGATTCCGAACCCGATTCCGACGATCAGCGTGAGCGGGTAGAAGCCGACCACGGTGTCGGGGATGCTGAGCGCGCTCGTGTACGCACCGGTGATCAGACTCCCCAGGAGCACACCCGCGACAGCCCCGATGAATGCGCCGACGAACCCGACAAGCAGGCCGTAGGCGAGGAAGTGGCGCCGGACCGAGCGGGCCCCGAGTCCGTTGGCCATCAGCGTGCCGATCTGCGGCCGCTGCGACCGCACGATCCGGTTCAAGAGGATGAGCGTGGCCATTCCCGCAGCTGTGAGGAACAGCAAGGGGAACATCAGCGACAGCTGACCGAAGCCCTGGAGGTCCTCGCTGAGCGCCGCATTCGACGGCTGGTCCGCCTGGGTCTGCACGTCGGTGGCCCCGTCGCGCGAGGCCACCTCCCCCAACTCGTCGTCGAGCTTCTCGCTGTCGACACCGTCGTCGTAGAGCACGAGCGTCTGGGTGACCTGGGTACTGGTCGGCGCCTTCCGAGCGAGCGACTCAGGTACGAACAGCACACCGAAGTCCTCGGGGGTCGTGAACAGCTGCTGGCGGCTACGGGCCGGCCACAGGTACTCGGCTGATACCACCGTGCCCACGACCTCTACGGTCTCGGAGCCTCCCCTGCAGGAACACCTGGAGGGTGTCTCCGGGCTTGAGATCGAAGTGGTCGGCCATGTGCTTCTCGACGAGCACACCGGACGGCTGCTCCGACGACAGGTAGTCGCCCGTGACAACCCTGACCTTGTCAACCGTCGGCTGTTCGTCGACGGGCATCCCCACGATGCGTCCGTAGAGCTTCTGGTTGTCCCCCACGACGAAGGGAACGTCGGCCTGCCTTCGGCCGGCTACCGCCGCGACGCCGTCGGTCTCGGTCGCCGTCACGCTGAACTTCTCGGCGTCACCACCGCTGACGGTCAGATCTGCGAAAGCCTGCTCGTCGTAGGTGCGGTGGTAGGAGCGGTTCAGGTTCCGGAACGAGTCGAACGACGCCGCGAACAGCGTGACGCCGAGAACGACCGTCACGGTCACCGCTGCGAACTGCCACCTCTGGCGGCGGATGTCACGTCGCAGCTTGCGACCGAGGATGCTCATCGACGCGGACCGGACCTGTTCACCACTCGAGCTCGCCGGGTGCCCTCGGTGCGTCCTGACGCTCCACGCCGACGAGCGTGCCGTCGCGCAGGCGCATCACGCGGTCAGCCATCTCCGCGATCGTCGAGTTGTGCGTGACGGTGAGGACGGTCCGTCCCTGGTCGCAGACTTCACGCAACAACGCCAGCACCTGTCGACCGGTCTCCAGATCGAGCGAGCCGGTGGGCTCGTCGCACAGCAACACCGGCGGATCCTTGACCAGCGCCCGAGCGATTGCGACGCGCTGCTGCTCACCGCCGGACATCTGGCCCGGGAAATGGTCGACGCGGTCCCCGAGCCCGACCTCGCCGAGGCGGCTCCGACTGCGTTCCTCCGCACCATCGCGGGTCGCCAGCTCGGCGACCAGCTGCACGTTCTCGAGGGCGGTCAGCGTCGGTACCAGGTTGTAGAACTGGAAGATGAAGCCGACTTTGTCGCGGCGGAAGTCGGTCTGGTGGTTCAGGTCGAGGTCCGCCACCTCGACGTCGTCCACGCGAATAGAACCCGACGTCGGTTCCTCGATGGCACCGATCAGGTTCAGCGTCGTGGTCTTGCCGCTGCCGCTCGGCCCCAGCAACACCACGAACTCACCCCGGTCGATCTCGAAATCGACCGCCCGGACGGCGCGGACCAGTGTCTCCCCGCTTCCGTAGGACTTCGTCAGACCGGCCACGACGACCGCTGGGATCCCGTTATCCATATTGCCCATTCCCCCCTTCTAGCAGGATCGAGGTGACACAGATCACGTATCGTCCGCAATGACGGAGGCCGCACTCTTTTCGAGTTCGCGACCACCCACCCGTATCCACGACTGAAGAGCGTGCACGATGAGTCAGCACGGCAAGCTCGCCATCCTCGTCGGCGGCGGACCGGCGCCGGGAATCAACAGTGTCATCGGTGCGGCGACGATCCGAGCCGAGCTCGCGGGCGTGGAGGTCGTCGGCATCCGCGACGGCTTCGAGTGGATCATGCAGGGCAACACCGACCACGTCGTCGAGCTGACGATGCACGGCGTCAGTCGCATCCACTTTCGCGGTGGTTCCATCCTCGGGACCTCCCGCGCCAACCCGACGAAGGATCCTGCCGACCTCGAGCGGTGCATCGCGTCGCTCGAGAAGCTCGGTGTCTCCCAACTCGTCACCATCGGCGGCGACGACACCGCCTTCTCGGCGATGCAGCTTTCCGAGCTCGGAGAGGGCCGTATCCGCGTCGTGCACACGCCGAAGACCATCGACAACGACCTCGACCTCCCGCCGTGGGTCGACACCTTCGGCTTCCAGACCGCACGACACTACGGCGTCGAGATCGTGCAGAACCTCATGGTCGACGCCAAGACGACGGCGCGCTGGTACTTCGTGATCGCCATGGGCCGCAAGGCGGGACATCTCGCTCTCGGAATGGGGAAGGCAGCCGCTGCCACGCTCACGCTCATCCCCGAGGAGTTCGGCGAGAACTTCGGCCTCTCGCAGATCGTCGACACACTGGTCGGCGCCATCATCAAGCGGCTGAGCGCCGGTCGTCGCGACGGCGTTGCCGTGATCGCCGAGGGTGTGGTGCTCGGCCTCGATCCCGACGAGCTCGCGCAACTGGCCGACGTGGAGCACGACGCCCACGGCCACCTGCGCATCGCCGAGGTCGACATCGGCCACATCCTCAAGGTACTCGTGCAGGAGCGCCTCGAAACGCTGGGCCTGAGCTCGACAATCGTCGCGAAGAACGTGGGATACGAGCTGCGCTGCGCGGATCCGATCCCCGCCGACATGGAGTACGCGCGCGATCTCGGCTACTGCGCGGCGAAGTACCTGCTCTCGGGCGGAAACGGCGTGATGGTCACGATGCAGGCGGGCCACTTCGTGCCGGTGCCGTTCGACGAAATGCTCGACCACGACACGGGCCGTACGAAGGTGCGGGTCGTCGATCTGCACTCCACGCGCTACGCGATCGCCCGTCGCTACATGCTGCGCGTACGCCGCGACGACTTCGATGACCCCGATGAACTCGCGCGCCTCGCTGCGGCGGCAAAGATGACCGTCGACACCTTTCGAGAGATCTTCGAACCACTCGTCGCCGATGAGCTGCCGCCACTCCAGCTCAAAATCCTGGGCAGGAACAGCGAGTCATCCGAGACCTGACGAGCTCCCGGGACGGCCTGCCCGGCGAATGACGACCGCCGCTGCAAGATACGCGGCGGTGTTCGTCGCGATGTGGACGACCGTGGGGGCAACGACCGACCGCGACCGGATGCGCAGCCACGCGAATCCCGCCCCGGCGACCGCGGTCCCGACGACTGCGGCGAGTGCCGCTGTCGCCTTCGAGCCGAAAAAGCCCCCCGCCGGATTGCCCTCCACCGTGTCGAGTGTCGGCAACACGTGCCAGAGCCCGAACAGAAACGAGCTCGCGGCGACCGCGGCGGGCATCGGCAGGCGCCGGCGCGCCGCTCCGAGCAGAACTCCGCGGAACAGGACCTCCTCGAACAGCGCGGTCGCGATCGGGATCCTGAGCAGTGACTCGAGGAGTATCTCCCTGCGGTCGGCGCCGACGACGCGCTCGTCCACGAAGAAACGGCGGATCTGGGGATGGACCGCGCCCGCCGTGACGACCAGGACGACGAGACCGGCTGCCGGAAGCCCGAACCGCAGCCCGCGTACAACATCGGCGGGATCGAGCCCGAGCTCCGACCAGCTCAACCCGTCGCCGCGTGCCAGAGTCACAGTCGCTGTTCCCGCGGTGACGTTGGCCGGGATGTAGTGCCGGCGGGAGACGAGTCGGTTGGCGGCGACGTTCGCAACGACGGCAATCGCGAGGATCTCGCCCTCGTGGGCGAGTGGTCCCGACGTGGAGGGGGACCCGGCAACCCGTGAAGTCACGCTGCGCCGGCACCCTTCGCTTTGTGTCTCTGTCGAAGCCAGTTGGCGCCACGTGTACGGCGCACACGCAGGGGAACCCCCGCCTCCACGCGCTCACCGTCGCTGCGCTGAGCCGGTGCCGGCGGTGCGGCGTCGGTGCTCTCAGCCTTGATCCGCTCCGCGCGCTCCAGCTCGAGCTTCCGCAAGACCTCCTCGATCCGCTCCATCTGCTCGTCGGACGTGGCCGGCAATCCGTAGGCGTCACGCACGAAACGGGCGGTGTCAGCCCGGTAGTCGTGGCCGAAGGATCCGAACTCGCCGGGGACGGTCACCATGGCGTTCATGGCGTCGACGGCGGTCTGCCAGAACGTCGCGATCGGCTGCCAGCGCACGTCGTCGGGGGACGCCCCGGCCGCGCTCTCCCGCCAGCCAGTCCGGTCGTTGGACGAGGAGCTCAGGGGCGATGGCCGCAATGGGATCGTTGTCGTGGCTGAGGATCACAGCACGCAGCCGCGCCCGCTCCTCGTCGCCGAGAGCCGCGAGTTGCTCGTGGCGGTCGAAGACGCCGACGGTCCCCTCGGGAACCAGCTCGCTGCTCCCGCTCTCCATCCCGTTACGGGACCACTTGGCCAGCCCGGGTAGTCCGATCCAGAGCGCGCGGTCGATGCCGTAGTGGTCGAAGCCCTCGATGCCCTGGTACATGATCACGTCGGAGCTCGCCCACGCACCCAGGCTCTCGCCGAAGACGAGCACCTTGGGGCGGCGCTCCGGTGGACGTTCGCGGAGCCGCTGCGCGACGCCCCAGAGCAGGAACCGGAACTGCTGGCGGCCCAGCGGAACCTTCTGGAGCGCGAGGAACGACGGGTACCGGCCGTACTGGATGCAGCACGTCGCTATGTCGCCACGGGTGAGCAGCTCCGCGCTCTCGATCATCGTCTGGTCGACCCATCCTGTGCCTGTGGGCGCGACCAGAAGGAGGTAGGTGCGGTCGAACGCGCCGGTTCGCTCCAACTCCGCCAGAGCGATCTCGGCGCGACCGGTGACGTAGAGCGGCTCGCTGTTGAACCCGACATAGGTGCGGATCGGATGTGCCACCGCGGGCTCGTCCATGACGCCCTCGATCAGATCGGACGTGACGACATCGGTCACGTACCTGCGACCCTGCTGACCGAGGTGCTCGAACGCCGAGAAGCTCTCGGGGCTGCCCGACACGAGCGGCAACTCGGGAGCGGTGGCGTAACCGCTCTCGACCTTCTCGTTCGCTCTGCCGATGTAGCCGACACCGGCGTGATACGCGGCAGTCGCACCCAGCGCCCAGAGCGCGGCGTTGGTGGCGCGTGCGATGACCTGCTTGGACGGTCCGGGGCCGAGGTAGCCGATGAGAGCATCCCGCGTGAAGCCGTAACCACGTGCCAATCCCATGCCGACGGCCGTCACGGCCGTCCCCGCGACGACCGCGTGGGGCAGCGTGTTCTGTTGGGCCACCGGCCAGCGGGCGATCTCCTTCTTCCGCCGGGCGAGCCGGCGGTTCGCCCAGAGAGCGACACCGGCGGCGGCCGCCCCGGTCATCAGGGCGGGCCGGATACCCCGGGCGCTCGGGAGGCGGTCGGCGAGATTCGTTCCGACGTCGTAGAGGGCTCCGCCCAAGGCACCAGCCAAGAGAAGTCGACCACCGCTTCGCACGCCGGAACGCCACAGGTGTTCACCGTCTCGTTCGGGAAGGGCGGCGGCCGCGGCGCCGGCGCCCGCCACGACCGCGCGGGCCCCGACCTTGCGCGTCAGTGCCGCGTCGGAAGGGACCATGATTCCGGTGATGCGCTCCACCTGGGCCGTGGAGGCCCGGGCCGTGAGGACGACCAGACCTGTCATGAAGCCCTGGGTCATGGAGGTCCGGGGCATCAGTGAAGGACCGAACGAATCGAGGAACGCTCCCGTCTCGAACGGCGCGCCCGGAGAAGACGTCACCGGATTGAACGACTTCGCCACCCGCTGCAGGACGGCCGACCAGTCGATCGGTGGCATGACGTTCCTCCTGTGCCGCGAGCATGCCGGTGATGAGGCGTTGATGGATTCGGCACCGGCGGTCGACGAGGGACGCTACCGCCTCGACATGGGCGCCAGGACCGACCACCCATCTGACGAGGCAGAGCGCGTCGGCGACCGACGAGCGCCCGAGGTTACACACCGGAGACCGGCGCCCATGCCGGTGGCCGGCACCGAGGTCGGCGCCGCGCAACCGTGGCCTAGCCGAAGAGCGCGGTGTTCGTGTCGGCTTCGGCCAGCAGCTCGTCGGCATCGGACTGCAACAGGAACCCGTCGGCGACGGCCTGGTCCGCGGAGGCTGCGAACGTCTCGAGGTACTGGTCCGGCGATCCGTGCAACTCCAGGATCGTCGCCTGGTCGAAGGTGTGGGTCGTGCCGAACAGGCCACAGACGTCGAGGTCGCTGTAGGTGACCGGTCGGGCCGGATCGCCGGTCGGCGCCACGACCGGCACGTCGACCAGCGGGTTGCGGACGCCACCGAGGGCGATGCCGTTCTCGTCGCGGGCGACGGCGACCTCGTCGCCGTCCTCCAGCTCGAGGCGCGGACCCTCGGGTGGCGGCGGACCGCCGGCCGCCCAGCCCACGAGATGGTTCAGGGCTGCCTGGTACGTCTCGTGGTGGGGTCCGACGTTGATCGGGTCCTCACAACCGATGATCGAACCGAGGCTGGCGTCGCGCGGGCCACCCACGAACACCCGGAACACGTGGGCGTCGGTATGGGACGTCCCGGCCACCTCCCAGGTACGGATCTGATCGGTGTCGGGCTGGCGAGCATGGGTGTACCCGAGCAGGGTGAGATCCGTCTCGGTCTCGAAGACGAACACGGGAACGTCGAGATCGGTTCGCACGAGAACGCCATCCTCCACGAGGGATGCATCGCGAGAATCCTTGAGGTCCCCACCGAACTGACCGTCGATCGGGGCGGCGGATGCGCCCCGGCTGTGGATCATGAAAGCGTCGTACACGCCCACGAGCGGGTGGACGGCGTTGGCGTAGGTGGTGAGGAACGCGGCCGACTGCGACTCACCGACGGCGATGATCTGCTCCGGCTCCAGCCCCCGAGCAGCAGGTCGGACTCGTCGACGAGCGCGCGGCCCACCTGACTGAAGATGTCGAAGGCGTACCCGTCGCCCGGGTGGACGAGAGTGCCGTAACGAGCGGGATCCGCGTTCACCAGGCCGTTGCCGGCGATCGAACCGAGCGCGCCTGCATCGGCGGCCGCCTCCTCGTCGACGGTGACGTCCAGGCGGGCTTCACCGCCGACCACGCCCTGAGCCTGTGCGCTCACGGCCACGTAGGCGTGGCCCTCGCGACCGATCTCCTGTGCCGCGTACCCCCAGTCCGGAGACGCCTCGATGGCACTCACGTTCAACCATTCGACGATCACGGTGCCGCTGAAGTCGGCGGCCTCCTGTGGCCGTCGCACGATGACGCGGGTCTTGTAGTCCGCCTCGCCGTCCGGTTCGACGGTCCAGAATCCATCCTCCGGTGTGTCGCCGGAGTACTGCGTGGCGCTACCGGCGACGAAGAACTCTTCTTCGACGTATCCATCGGGAAGTGGAGCCGCCGGCTGCGGACCACGATGCCGTCGCCGCCGGTCACCGGACCCGAGATCTCCTCCGCGATCGTGTCTGATCATCAGAGGTCATTTCTTCCCCACTCGCTCCGGTCGTCGGGGTCGACGTGCCGTCGTCGGACGAGCACGCGCTACCGATCAACGCGACGGCCAACACCACAGCGGGGACGTGTCCAGCCCTGAGTACCGTCATCGTTCATCCTTCTCCGCGTCGGCACCAACGGTTCGCCATTGCTCGGCCGCTATCCGAGCTGGTCGACGAGCTGCGTCGCGCGGGTGCGCCAGCCGACCATGCCCATCCGGTCGATGTCGGGGAGCGCCTCGGAGATGAGGCTCCCCGCCTCTCCGATGTCAACGTCGGATCCTCGGCGGACCAGCAACTCCGCCAGCTCGACGCGATACATCGCCTCGTACGGCGCCAAGTTTCTGGTGGTCGAGAACTCGAGCGCCGCACGATTGTCGGCGATGCCGCCCTCGAGGTCGCCGGCTGTGGCCCGTAGATACGCCAGCACCTGCCGTACGGGGCCGTTGAAACCGATGCAGTAGTGGACAGCCACGTCGGCGTACGGCTCGACGAACGGCAGGACGCGTCGAGCCATCGGGGCATCGTTGAGATCGCGGGCCACACGAGCCAGGTTGTTCGCGTGGGCCAACCAGAACGCATCCTTCGGAACCGACTCGAGGTCGTCCAGGTCGTAGCGGTCGATCAAGTCGCGGCACTCTGTGAACCGCTGTCTGCTGGCAAGAGCTGTCGCCTGAGCGACCCTCCAGACCGGCGCACCGGAGAACTCATCGGCCATCCGACCGATCAGGTCGGGATCACCGATGTCGCCATCGCGAACCACTCCGACCTGCGCCGAGGCGGCAGCCCACCAGGACTCGGCATCGACAGCGCCGATCTCGAGACCGAACTCCAGCGCGCCGTCATTCTCCTTCGCAGCTTGTTCGAGGTCACCGTCGTAGATGTGGAAGTTGCTGGCATTGGAGCGAGCGGCCCACTCGCTCATCGGTGCGGCGTCGTCCACCGCGATCGCCAGTGACTCATCGACCAGGCGTCGAGCTCCCTCCAAATCGCCGCGGGACAGCATGCTCCAACTGAGACAGATTCGGTTCGAGGCCCTGAGGTTGGGGTCACCGCACCGGTCGGCGGCTGCGACCGCCCGTTCCGCGCGTTCGAGACCCGAGGTCCATCGCTCGGGAACCAGATCGGGAAGGCGCGTGAGACCCATCACCCGTGCTTCGGTCAATGCGTCGTCCAGCGCTCAACGAGGCTGACCGCGTGATCAACCAACGCGAGGCGTTCCTCCCGACGGTCGCTGTCGAACATCAACTCACCGGCCAGCAGAGCCTCGAGTCGCGCTCGATCAGCGAGCGAATCCTCGGGTACCCGGTCAAGGGCCGCCTCGATGAACGGGATGCGTTCGGTGTCGACTCGACCGACGATGCTCGTGAATCCGCGGGAGTTCGCGAGTACCGTCCGGATCAACAACTCGTCGTCGTCCGCGGCGACAGCATCCCTCGACACGTCGAGCAGCGCTTCCCGGAACGACGGGTCACCCTGATCACGCAGGATCTCGCCGATCCCGAGCCGGGCCACCAGCGACCGCCGGTCGAGCGGCTCGGCATCGTCTTCCTCGAGTAACTCGATGGCCTTGCGGTAGAGGTTCTCGGCTTGGCCGAGGGCGCGGGCCTCACGGGCCTGGTCGGCGGCTGCGAGGACGTAGGCGATGGCATCGCTCAGATCACCGCCGCGAGGGCCTGCCTCCACAGCGTGAAAGGCGAGCGCGGCCAGGTCGTCGGGAGTCCGCTTGGCGAGCAGATCCGTGACACGCCGGTGCATCCGACGCCGACGACTGGCCGACAGCTCATCGTAGAGCGACGTTCGGACGAGCGCGTGCGCGAAACGATACCTATCGGCGTCGACCTCCTCGACGAGTCGAGCCCTGGTCGCGTCGTCGATGGCGTCGAGAAGCGGATCTTCGTCGATGCCCGCGAGTTCACCGACCAGATCGAGGTCGAACTCGCGACCGACCACGGACGCCGACCGCAACACCTCGTTGGTGACATCAGAAAGCCGCGACAGGCGTTGGCCGATCACGTCGCGTACACCCTCGGGTACGTCGATCTGGTCGGGATCGGGAACTACCCAGCGACCGTCCACGAACCGGACGGCACCTCTCTCGATCAGGTGGCGCAGGACCTCGCCCACGAAGAACGGATTGCCTTCGGTCTCGGCGTGCGCCCGCGCCGCGACCCCGCGGGTCACGTCATCGAGTGGATGACCGGCGGCCTGCTCGACCAGTTCGATGACCTCATCGACGTCGAGAGGATCGACCGGGATCCGACGGACACCTTCGATGCGTTGCAGGTCACCGAGAACGGCAGACAACGGGTGAGCCCGGTCGACATCGGTGTCACGGTACGTGCCGATCACGAGGAGCCGGACACCCTCGAGACCGGCTGCCTGACGGACCGCGTGCATCAGCATCAGCAAGGTCGGCTTGGTCGCCCAGTGGATGTCGTCAACGACGAGAACCAGCCCGGCCTGCTCGGCCGTTGCGACGATCCATGATGCAACCGCCTCGAACAAGCGATGCTCTTCGGTGCGCGGATCGGACGCAACCGGCGGCTCGAGCCCCGTGCGCCGTGTCGCCAGGTCGGGCACCAGGCGTGTCAGTTCACCCGGCAGTCGACCGAGTGGCAGCTCGGGGGCGTGTTCGGTCTGCCAGTCGAGCGCCTCGACGAACGGCTGGTAGGGAACCTGGAGCTCATCGTCGCAACGCCCGAACAACACGACGGCGCCGGACTCGCGAGCTTCCATGGCGATCTCGTACGCGGTTCGTGTCTTGCCGATCCCCGGCTCGCCGACGAGGAGCCCGGAGCGCGGACCCTCGACTTTGGTGTCGGTCCACAGATCTCGCAACGCGGCGCGGACGTCGGGACGCCCGACGTAGGTGCCGCGGTTGCTGGGTACCAGCGCGGGAGGAAACGGCACAAGATCGTCGACGTCAGCACTGGGCAGTGGATCCCATCCGACAGTGCACGCCTCGACCGGATCGGGCAGTCCCTTCAGCTCGAGGGTCCCGACCGACTCGAACCGGTGACCACCGCGGCCTCGAGTGAGTGCCCGCACCAGATCTGCGACGAGGACCTGGCCGCCCTGCGCCGCGTCACACAGGCGGGCGGCCTCGTTCACTGTCGTCCCGAAACAGTCGTCGCCGTCGAAACTGACGTCACCCACCGACACACCCACCCGAATCACGATGGGTTCGGGAAGGTCTGCTCCGAGCGCCGTCACGCGCTGTTGGGCTGCGATCGCTGCCGCGACCGCGTCGGCCGCCGAGTCGAACACGGCCATCAGGCCGTCGCCCGTCGACTTCACGACCCGGCCGTCGGGTGCCTCGATCGCCGCCGTCACCACCGCATCGTGTTCACGACGGAGGTCGTCGGCGGCCTCTTCCCCGAGACGCGAGCGCAGCTCCGTCGACCCGACCAGATCCGTGAACAGCACCGACGCCGTACTCGTGGTCGGCCCGCTCACCATGGGCGGGAGGCTACCGGTTCACCGTTCCCGGCGATCTCCGAGACCTCCCCGGGAAACAACGGCTGGCCCACGTCGCGACCGACAAGCAGACCCGCCTCGTCGCTTGGTCGTGCCCGGTCGTCGCGGATTCTGCGTTCGTCATTGGCGCAGGATTGACAATGCTGGCACACGCGTGCCAGAAAAGGGGCATGGATGTGTCACGGGCGGAGGCCTCGACCAGGTCGGCCTGGGAGGGTCGGACGCTGGAGCGCTCCCTGTCGGGCGCGCGTGACCGGTCGTCGGCCCGGGCCCACCGTCTCGTCGACGCTGCCCGCACTCTGGCCGCCGAGCGCGGCTCGTCTGAGTTCACGGTGGCCGAGGTGGCGACGCGAGCCGACGTCGGTCTGCGCACCTTCTACCGCTACTTCGCCGGCCGCGACGATCTGCTGCTGGCCCTCTTCGAGGAGGAGACACGCTACGGAGCCGCGCATCTGAATGCAGTGGTCGGTTCGGAGCCGGCGCCGCTCGACCGACTGCGTCGCTACGTCGTCGAACTGTGCCACCTGCTCGTCACGGGCTCGGGCTATGCATCGCTATTGGTACGCGAGTTTCTTCGCCTCGGGGAGACGCACCCCGATGAGCTACGGGTAGCACTCGCACCGATGGTCGACCTGCTCGAGGTCGAGATGCGGTCGGCCGCCGCGGCGCGCGAGATCCGCGCGGTCGACCACGACGACGCCGTTGTCGTGTTCACCCTGGTGCTGGCGCATGTTCATGCCTCGGTGCTCTTCACCTCCGACGACACGTCCGGCGATGGCGAGGACAGCGCGGCGTCGGCCGAGAGGCTGTGGGGCTTCTGCCGGTCGGGGCTGCTGCCGGGAAGCGACACCCGGTGAAGGCCGCCGTGCTCCGTGAGGTCGGTGCACCGCTCGTTGTCGAGGACGTCGAGCTTGCACCCCCGGGTGAGGGGATGGTGGCGGTGCGCATGGCAGCGACGGGGGTGTGCCACACCGACCTGTCAGTGCGCGACGGCACGATCCCCCAGTCGCTCCCTGCCGTGCTCGGACACGAAGGTGCGGGAACAGTCACTGAGCTCGGCCCGGGCGTCACGACCCTGGCGGTCGGCGACCATGTCGTGCTGTCGTGGATGGCGCCGTGCCGGAGGTGCTTCTTCTGCCTCGCCGGGCAGCCGGAACTGTGCGAGCACGGGATCGACCATGCCTTCGCAGCCCCCTACGGTACGGCGAACGGCGATCCACTGTGGTGTGCGCTCGGGACCGGCACGTTCGCCGAGGCGACCGTCGTCCCGGAGTCGGCGACCATCCGTATCGAGCCCGATTTCCCGCTCGAGATGGCCGCTCTCCTGGGGTGCGCGGTCGTCACCGGTGTGGGCGCGGTCGTGAACACCGCAGGAGTGTCACCGGGTGAGACCGTCGCGGTGATCGGCTGCGGTGGCGTCGGTCTGGCGGCGGTGCAGGGGGCGCGACTCGCCGGTGCCACGGTGATCCTCGCGATCGACCGGATCGCCGCAAAGCTCGATCTGGCGATTGCCAACGGCGCCACTCACACCGTCGGCGCGTCAGCGGACGACCCGGTCGCCACGGCGCGCGAGATCACGGCCGGGAGGGGCGTCGACCACGCCCTCGAGGTGGTGGGTCTGTCGAGCACGGTCGAACAGGCCTACGCGCTGGCTCGCCGTGGCGGTACCGTCACGGTCGTCGGTGCGGGTGCCGGTGACGACGTCGTGTCGATACCGGCGATGAGTCTGTTGGCCGACGCCAAGCGGGTGCAGGGTTCCGTCTACGGCGGTACCGATCCGGCTCGCGACATTCCACGGGCCGTCACGCTGGCCCGAACCGGAGCGCTCGACCTCGAGCGGCTCGTGACCCGCCGCAGCGCTCTCCGACGAGATCAACGACGCGTTCGGGGCCATGAACGCCGGAGAGGGCGCCCGGACCCTGATCGTGTTCCCCCGACGTCAGACGAGGCGTCAGAAAGGAGCGGCGAATGACCGACGTGCCCGAGACCGATATGGCCGCCGCGCTGTTCTCGCCGAGCACCGCCGACGAGCCGCACCCGACGTACCGCCGGATGCGTGCCACGTGCCCGGTCGCGCGTACCGACCTCGGCGGTACCGCCTTCGCTGCCGTCACCCGCTACGACGACCTGTGGTGGGCGCTGCGCCACCCCGACGTCTTCACCTCGGCCCACAACACCTTGGACCTGGGCGAACAGCCCCTGATCCCCCTCGAGGTCGACCCACCGGAGCACACCCGGTACCGCCGGCTGCTCAACCCGCGGTTCGTGCCCCGGGAGATCGAACGGCTCGAACCGGAGGTCCGGGGCCGCCTTCGCCTGCTCATCGACGAGATCGGACCCAGGGGTCGCTGCGATTTTCACGAGGAGGTCGCCACCCCGCTGCCCTCGGGTGTGTTCCTCGCGCTCATGGGACTGCCGCGAAGCGACCTTCCCCAGTTCCTGCAATGGCGCGACGACACGATCCGTCCCGACGTCGAGCCCGACGACTTCGACGGCGCCCGGCGCGTCCGTGCCCGGACCGCCCATGCCATCAGCGACTACTTCCGTCTCGCGATCGCACGTCTCCGACGCTCTCCCGACGACGGACTGTTGTCGAGCCTCGTCGAGGCGCGCATCGACGGGCAGCCTCTGAGCGAAGCGGAGCTACTCGGCATCAGCCACCTTCTGCTCCTCGGTGGTCTCGACACCGTGACCGCTTCACTCGACTGCATGGTGCACTTCCTCGCCACGCACCCGGAGCACCGGCAGCAGCTGATCGACGACCCGTCGCTGATCCCGTCGGCGGTCGAGGAGCTCCTGCGCTGGCTCACCCCTGTGATGGTCGTACCGCGGGGGGTCGCCCAGGACGTCGAGATGGGCGAGGTGCAACTCCGAACAGGTGACGGCGTGATGCTCGCCCTCGGCGCGGCCAACGACGACGACACAGAGTTCGGCGAAGGCTCCGTCGACTTCCACCGTGATCCCAACCGCCACGTCGCGTTCGGCGGCGGCCCTCACCTCTGTCTCGGAGCACATCTCGCCCGGCTCGAGCTGCGGGTCGCTCTCGAGGAACTGCATGCCCGCATCCCCGACTACCGAATCGCCGACGGGGCCGAGGTCCACTTCTCGACGGGCATCCGTCAAGCTGACCACCTTCCGCTCGAGTTCACGCCGGTATGAGCATCCCTTCCGGCGGCCGCTACCGCATCGTGTCGGTGGACGATCACCTGATCGAGCCACCCGACCTGTTCGAGGGTCGCGTGCCGTCGTCGCTCGCCGACAGTGCTCCGCGGATCGACACCCTCCCCAACGGTCGCCAGGTGTGGACCTACGAGAACGGCATCTACCCCAACATCGGACTCAACGCCGTGATCGGCCGCCCCAAGGCCGAGTGGTCGATGGAACCCGCCAACTTCGACGAGATGCGGCAGGGCTGTTGGGACATCGACGCTCGGATCGCCGACATGGACCTCGCCGGTATCGAGGCGTCAGTGTGCTTCCCGTCGCTCATCGCTGGCTTCTCCGGTGCGGTGTTCGCCCACTCCCGCGATCCTGCGCTCGGCGAGGCATGCGTGCGGGCGTGGAACGACTGGCACCTCGAGGTGTGGGCCGGCACGCATCCGGGTCGGATCATCCCGCTCCAGATCACCTGGCTGCCCGACCCCGACACCGCTGCGGCGATGGTGCGCGAGAACGCCGATCGGGGATTCCGGGCATTGAGCTTCCCCGAGTTTCCCGCCAAGCTCGGCCTCCCCTCGCTGCACTCCGAGCACTGGAACCCGGTACTCGGCGCATGCCAGGAGACCGAAACCGTCCTGTGCCTCCACACGGGGTCGGGGTCGTGGGCGCCGATACCGTGCGACGACCCGCCCTTCGAGCTGCTGCCCACGCTGTTCCCCGGTAACGCCTTCCTCGCCTGTGCCGACTGGCTGTGGTCGGGAGCCTGCACGCGGTTCCCCGACCTGAAGGTGGCGATGTCGGAGGGGGGCGTCGGCTGGGTGAACATGCTCGCCGACCGCGTCGACTACGTGCTCGACCACTCGGCGTCGGGAACCGACAGCAGGAACTGGGCCGACGAGCTCAGGCCCAGCGAGGTGCTGGCCCGCAACTTCTGGTTCTGCACGATCGACGACCCGAACACCCTCGGCGGTGTGCTGGAGAGGTTCGGTCCCGACCACGTCATGATCGAGGTCGACTACCCACATGCCGACTCGACCTGGCCCGACACCCAGACGCTGCTGCACGAACGCTTCGGTGACCTGCCCGACGACACCGTGGCCAAGCTGACCCACCAGAACGCGGAAAGGTTGTTCCGATGGCCGAGACCCTGATCACCGGAGGCCTGGTCGTCGACGGCACCGGCGCGCCCGGAACGCACGTCGACGTGGCCGTCCGTGACGGGCGCATCGTCGAGCCCGACGACCTGGGACCGACTCCACAGGTGATCGACGCCACCGGCGCGGTCGTCGCGCCCGGCTTCGTCGACCTGCACACCCACTACGACGCCCAGCTCTCGTGGGACCCGACCGCCAGCCCCTCACCGCTGCACGGTGTGACCACCGCCATCGGAGGCAACTGCGGATTCAGCCTCGCGCCCGCCGGTGAGGAGCACGCGCAGTACCTCATGCGGATGATGGCGCGGGTGGAGGGCATGCCACTGGAAGCACTCGAGGCCGGGTTGTCGTGGGACTGGACGAGCTTCGAGGACTGGGAGTCGCGCCTCGAGCAGCGCCTCGGCGTCAACGCCGGTTTCCTCGTGGGACATTCGACGGTGCGACGAGCGGTCATGGCCGACGACTGCCACGACGAGGCGAGCGAGGAACAGGTCGACACGATGGCACGCATCGTCGCCGAGGCATGCGCCGATGGCGCGCTCGGTTTCTCCACCTCCAGAGCCGCGACCCACAACGACGGTGACGGCGACCCCGTTCCGTCGCGGGGGGCCACTGATGACGAGCTCGTGGCTCTGGCGGGCGCCGTGCGCGATGTACCGGGCACGACCCTCGAGTGCATTCTCGCCGGATCCATCAACGGGTTCACCACCGACGAGAAGGAACTGATGACCCGTATGTCGCGCGCCGGCAACCGGCCCGTAAACTGGAACGTCCTCGGCGTCTCGGCTCTCAACCCCGACGGGCATGTCGAGCAACTCAGCGCATCCGATCATGCCGCCGCGCAGGGCGGGCGGGTCGTCGCCCTCACCCTGCCGCACACGATGAAGATCCGCCTGTCGTTCCTGTCGGGTTTCGTCCTCGACGGGCTCCCCGACTGGAGGCCGGTGCTGTCGCTGCCCGTGGCCGAGCGCATGACGGCACTGGCCGATCCCGACGTACGTCGGCGCCTGGCGGCGGGTGCGGACTCCGACGAGGCCGGGCTCCTGCGGGCGCTGGCGGACTGGAGACGACTCGAGATCATCGAGACCTTCGCCGAGGTGAACAGCGCCCACGAGGGCCGCACCGTCGGCGACATCGTCGACGAGGTGGGAGGCGACCCCTTCGACGTTCTGCTCGACATCGTTCTCGCCGACGACCTGCGGACGGGACTACGCCCGACCGGGATGACCGAGAGCGAGGCCGACTGGAAGCTGCGCGCGGAGGTGTGGCGCGACCCGCGTACGGTTGTCGGAGGCTCCGACGCCGGTGCTCACCTCGACATGATGTGCGGAGCCATCTACTCGACCGCGTTGCTCGCCCACGGCGTACGCGAGTTCGGTGTGATCTCTCTCGAGGAGGCGATCCACCAACTCGCCGACGTCCCCGCCGCGCTCTACGGACTCACCGGCCGAGGTCGGATCACCCCGGGCTACGCCGCGGACATCGTTGTGTTCGATCCCGATCGGGTCGGCTATGAACCGGAGCGCATGAGGGCTGACCTGCCCGGTGGGGCGTGGCGCCTCTACGCCGAGGCGACGGGCATCCACCACGTTCTCGTGAACGGTGTCCCGGTCGTCGACGACGACCGCCTGACCGGAGCCACACCCGGCACGCTCCTGCACTCCGGGCGAGACACCGAGACCGTGCTGCCGTGACCAGCGCGGCGCGTGTCGAGACCGTCGCGACACTCACCATCGACGGACACGACGTGGCCGGTGACTCGGGCACCTACCCGGTACACGACCCGGGGCGTCCGGGCGAGGTCGTCGTCGACGCCCCCTGTGCCTCGGCTGCGCAGGTGGACCTCGCCGTTCGCTCTGCCGACGACGCCGCGCGCGGATGGGCCGAGACGTCACTCGACGATCGGCGCCGACAGGTCGTTGCCGCCGCCCGAGCCGCGACAGCCACCAGCGAGGAAAGCGATCTCGCGACGTTGCTGACCCGCGAGAACGGCAAGGTCCTCTCCGAGTCGCAGTTCGAGGTGGCGACCATCGCCGCGGTGGCGGAGACGTTCTCCGACCTCGCTCCCGCAGCGCTCTCCCCGCAACGCTTCTCCGGCGGCGGCGAGGTGACCGTCCAGCCCTACGGCGTTGTCGCCGCTCTGCTGCCGTTCAACTGGCCGGTGTCGGTGCTCGTGTCCAAGGTCGCTCCCGCGCTGATCGCCGGGAACACAGTTGTCGTCAAGCCGCCTCCGACGTGCCCGGGAGCGGTGCTCGCCGTCGCTCACACCATGGCGGCAGCTCTGCCGCCCGGAGTCCTCAACACGGTCAACGGTCCGGGTGTCGACATCGGAGAGGCACTCGTCGGCCATCCCTCGGTGTCGATGGTGTCGATCACCGGCGGGGCCCGTACCGGTCGGGCGGTGATGCAGAACGCGGGCGCGCGGCTCGTGCCCGGACTGTTGGAGCTGGGAGGCAACGACGCAGCAATCGTTGCTCCCGACGTCGAGCCCGACGAGGCGCTGGCCGACGAACTGCTCGCTGCCGCGCTGCTCACGAGCGGACAGGTCTGCATGGCGCTCAAGCGGTTGTATGTCCCCGCCGAACACCTCGACGCCTTCACCGAGGCGCTGGTCGCCCGGGCCGCGACGACCGTCACGGGCCACGGTCTCACCGACGGCACCACGGTGGGTCCGGTGCACACCGCTCATGCTGCCGAGCGCGCCGAGGCGCAACTCGTCGAGGCGGCCACGTTCGGTGCCACGGTCCACCGACCGGGTGCACTGCGGGTGGGTCTCGCGGAGTCGGGTGGCCACTACGTGGTTCCCGCGGTCGTCGCGGGGCCTCCACCCGACGCCGCGATCGTCCGCGAGGAGCAGTTCGCACCGCTTCTCCCGGTGCTCGGTTACCGAGACCTCGACGAGGCCGTTGCCGCGGCCAACGACTCCCGCTACGGGCTCGGCGCCTCGGTGTGGAGCGGCGACGACGAGCTCACCGAGACGATCGCCCGCCGGCTCCACGCCGGCACGGTGTTCCGAAACGCCCACGGCCCCGGCGCCCTCGATCCCCGCCTCCCGTTCGGCGGATGGAAGGAATCCGGCATCGGAAGCGAATACGGCGCCGAGGGCCTTCGTGCCTACACGCGGTCACGGGCGCTCCCACCGGCTCGACCTCTCCCGGGAGTGGCCGGATGAACGTCACAACGAGCAGCTCGAGCAGTTCGGAACCGAGGGCGAGGCGCAGAGTCGTGGTCGTCGGCGCGTCGAGCGGGATCGGTCGGTGCGTCGGCATCGGGCTCGTTCGTCAGGGATACGAGGTCGCGCTCCTCGGGCGGCGCACCGACCGCCTCGACGACGCGGTGAGCGAAGCCGGCGCCGGTGCCGTGGCGGTGACCTGTGACGTGCGTGACAGCGCGTCGTGTACCGCCGCCCTCGAACAAGCGTGCGACGCGCTCGGCGGCGCCGACGGCCTCGTCTACAGCGCCGGTATCGGCCCTCTGGTACCGCTCGTCGACACCACCCCGGAGCTGTGGCGGGAGGTGTTCGACACCAACGTGGTCGGTGCCGCCCTCACCACAGCGGCAGCGCTTCCGCATCTGGCGGCGAGCGCCGGGCGCGCGATCTACCTCTCGTCGGTGTCGGCGTCGATGACACCGCCCTGGCCGGGGTTGGGTGCCTATGCGGTGAGCAAGGCTGCCCTCGACAAGCTGGTCGAGGCCTGGCGCGTCGAGCACTCCGAGGTCGGCTTCACCCGGCTGGTCCTGGGCGACACCGCCGGAGGCTCGGGGCACGGCGCCACCGAGTTCACCTCGTCGTGGGACACCGATCGCGTCGCCGAGTATTTCCCGATCTGGCTGGAGCGCGGCCACGTGTCGGGCGCCGTCCTCGACGTCGACCAGATCGTCGCCACGATTATCGGCCTGCTCGAGACAGACGCCGACGTACCGTCGATGACGGTGATGCCCCGACCCCCCTAGCCGAGACTCTCGCCGCGAAGCCAGAGCTCACGAAGCCGCCGCGTATGCAGAGGCTTCGGTGGGTGCCATGCGGGCCTGGAGCGACGGCATGCTGGCTCCGGGACTCGACGAGCGGCGCTCGATTCGTTCTACGGCCGCTGTCGAGTGCTCGGCAGCGAGGACCCTGAGCGACTGCATGTCAACTCCACGCCCGCGCTGCCAACAACCGGTCGATCGGATCTGCAAGTCGGTCAGCGGTCTCGCGAACCGGATCAACACAAGGAACGGCGAGCGCATTCTCGAGCCGGGTCCGTTCGCTGCGGTACTCGGCCTCGGTAGACCGACTTGAATCAAGTGAGACCCCGGTGAGGGACGTCGGCGCGTCGAGCAGCACGCCGAGCATCTCGTAGGTCTTGGCGACATGTTCCACCGAGGGCATCCGCTGTTCGAATCCACCGAACCGCTCTTGCCCGAGGCGGTGGCAGATGACCACCATTTCTGGTCTCACCGTATGCAAGAGGGCGAACGCCGTGGGCGAATAACTCGGATGGAACAGCGACCCCTGGCCCTCGACGAGCACGATGTCGTAGCCAGCGCCCACATCCGCGAGCATCGCCTCGAGGTGGCCGGGTACGAAGTCAATCGGTATCGAATCGATGACGCGCCCTGTTCCCCGAATGAGAACGCCCGTCTGGCCTGTCGCCAACCAGTCACAGCGAACCCCGCGCCGGCGCAGCGCGGAGTGGACGCAGACGGTCGCAGTCATCTTCCCGATGCTGTGCGACGTCCCCACCGTGAGCAGTGTCGGCGTGGTAAAGGTACGTCCCCGCGCGATGAGATTCTCGCTCGAGTGCAACGAGCGCAGGTCGACGATCCGAGGCCCAGGACCGAGAAAATCGTGAAGACCATTTATCACCGATGCGCCGGCGGCGTGAGCGACCATCAGTTCTGAACGCTGGTGCGAAGACAGTCGCCCCCCACTGGCGCAAAGCCGACGACGACGTCGTCGCCCTTCGCTACACCGGCGTCCGCCATCGCGGCAACGATGGGAACGGCAGGGAAGTCGGGATGAATCTCACTGGCGAGTGCGCATTGGCACTTGGTATCGACAATTGCTCGGACATCCGGTCCACGAAATCGCAAGAGACCGTGCGCTGTCTTCGCCGTCTCAGGGTTCTCGATGCTCTCATCGGTGTACAGGACGAACACGCTGTCACTTCTTCCCGGCCGACCGTTGAACTCTGGCGGTCCCTGCGGAAGCGTCGAGCTCGACGTAGCGCTCAGTGAGATCGAAGTCAGGGACACGTTCCATGATTTCTGGGGTCCACTCTGGATCTGGCGCAGCTCTGATCAACTCAAGCAACATCGGCCGGCTTCTCGCGCCAGCTGCGCACACCCGATCTCTGGCTGGTCGAACTGTACCGCGGCCCGGGACCATCAGCCGGAAGACTCCGGCCGCGTACGCGTCGAGCATGGAGACCTCGCCAACCCCGGCAATCGTGTCCCATGTCAAGTCCCGGTAGCCGTGTTCCAGTCTGGCTCCGGTAGCCGCGTTACACCCTGGCGGAGGTTTCAGGCGGCGTTGGATCGTGATGGGCATCCACGACGTCGCCGAACACGGCCCCTCACGCGACCGTGGAGCGGCCCACTGGTGACCATCGTGCAGGATCTCCTGTCGATCGTGGTCTACTTGGGTCTGGCGGTCGGCCTGGTCTGATCACCGCGGCCAAGGCGATGCGCTGTCGCCGGCCGAGTGGGCGTGGATGTGGCGCTCTCTTGCATCGTTGATCGCTTCCCACGCGGCGGTGAGGCCGGCCCATTCACCCACGTCGGTGCGTTTGTCGGGCTCGAGCGCCTTGTAGACCTCGAAGAAGTGGTGGATCTCGGAGCGGAGGTGCTGGGGAAGGTCGAGGAGGTCTCGGACGGCGTCCCAGCGAGGGTCGGGGTCGGGTACGAAGAGGACCTTGGCGTCGGGTCCGGCTTCGTCGGCCATCAGGAAGACGGCCACCGGGCGCGCCCAGCAGTGACAGCCGGGGAAGGTGGGCTCGTCGCCCAGCACGAGGGCGTCGAGGGGATCGCCGTCTTCAGCGAGGGTGCGAGGCAGGAACCCGTAGTCCGCGGGATAGCGGGTGGCGGTGAACAGCAACCGGTCGAGCCAGACCTCGCCGGTGTCGTGATCGATCTCGTACTTGTTGCGCGAGCCCTTGGGGACCTCGACGATCACCTCGACCCGCGCCAGTTCCGAGCCATCCATGGTCAGGTGTCCTTCGTCGTCGGAGCCGGCTCGGAGCCGGTGAAACCACCCGGGGGGATGATACGTCGCAGGGCGTCGATGGCGACCTCGAAGCTCGACTCGGGCGCGGCGGGGTGCACGAAGCGCCGGCGGTCTCGAGCGAAACGAACTCGCCCGCTGCCGCGGAACAGCCGGTCCAGGATCACCATGCTGCAGCGCGCTCGGAGGGATTCGAACCCCCAACCTTCTGATCCGTAGTTCCACACACAGGGACACACACGTCCGGTCGTGTCCCGTTAGGTCCGCAGCTACAACGGTCGCCGTGGACGGTGGCGGACCCACCCGGACTCGATCATCCGGACGCTGCCGCTCACTCGTTGACAGATCCGTTGACATCGCCTCGTCTCAGTGCCACTCGGGTGGGCGATCGTAGCGGTCGGCTCCCTTGATAAGGGGATCTGGCAGCTGGGAACGGGCCAGTCGTGTGTCGCTGATGTGCAAGGCAGCTGAGGCGTTCTTCTTCAGATCATCCGAGGTTCGGCCTCTGGGCGAGATGACTATGACGGTGCGGTCGTACCGGTCCTCGACTGCGCGGACGGCGGGGATCAGATCGGCGTCCGCGCAGATGAGAAGGGCGACGTCGTAGACGTCTTCCTGGGCATCCATCAACATGGACACAGCGATGTTCACGTCGCTCATCTTCTCCTTCGGCCGGTCGTGCTCGTGGCCGCACCCGCCGGGGCACTTGTAGGGACGGTGTTCAAACTTCCCCTTGACGATCTCGAGTCCCCCACGCGCTTCCAGCGCGTCGAGGTACAGGGCCCGGCGAAGCCTGCTCTCCTCCGGCTTCTTCACACGACTGGTGAAGTACTTCGCGGTGACCAGTTCCTGATGGTCGAGTACGAAGAACTCGATCAGTGCTCTGAAATCGAGCCAGAGGTACTTGCCGTCGAACTTCTCGCGCAGCCCGTGGTAGACGGAGAAGCCGTCGACGTATGCGGCGACCCTGGTGCCCCTGGTTGTCCACAGCGTCCCCCGGATGTGACACGCGCCACGTTTCCTGGACGCTGGTGAATGTCGCACCAGACCTCTAAGATGGTGTTACAGCGCCGGTCGGAAACGGCCGGTTACACGGCCCGCCCCTTGGGGCGGGTTCGTGCGTTTCTGGGGCGCCTACGCTACTCGGTCGCTGCGTCCGTGACCCGTGTGAGCTCTCGGTCGAGTGCTCCGGCACCGAGCTGGGCGAGACCGACCATGCGGTCCAGCAACCGTTCGACTCGCTCGGAGACGTTCCTCGACCGAGTCTCGGTCGGTGACAACCGAGACACCATCGCTGTCCAAGTCGCTCGCGTCGCCGGTCCGGGTGATGACATGGACGCCCGTCTTGGTCTGGTGGTCACTGTCGCTCGACGCGACGAGCTCGACATAGGACATGTCACCTTCGTCGTCGAGTGGGCCGTTGACGGCAAGGCTCGCACCGTCCCTCGTCGGTCGAAGGATGATGCGGCCCCCGTCGTCGTCACCGACGACCTCGATACGTCGGGCCCGAATCACGTCGTGGATACGCTCTCTCATGTCAACTGCCTCTCTGTTAGGTGGTTGGCCACGCCCCCGGGCAGTTCACGCTGCGCCGGGGGCACTTCCTTCTCTCCTACTGTTCGGGTAGTCCATGGAGCGCGATGAACGCACCCGTACCCATGGAATAGGTCGCTCCTTGCGGCAGCTTCAGCTCTTCGCAGATGTGACTGGCATGATGTCCGAGCAGTTCGCCATCTTCCATAGAAGCTGCTCCCGAGGGAGGGGCTCGTCATCGAAGACTTCGTCGTACTCCTCAGAGAACGCCCCGTCGACCGCCTCATCGACGAGAAGCTGGAACGCTTCGCGTAGGTGTCCTGGTGCATGAACCATCGTTTCTTCCTTTCTGCCTCCGGCTGATGCCGGGCTCTGCGTGCCGCTCCCGATGGAGAAGCGGCGCCTCTGGGGTAACTCTACCTTCTTCTTCTCAGCCGAGGATCGCCGTGGCGACACGCGCCGCAGCGTCCTCGCCGAGACCTGTACTGACGTGGCTGTAGATGTCGCCCGTCACCGAGATGCTGGAGTGTCCGAGACGGTCGGACACAACCTTGAGCGGAACGCCTGCCTCGAGCGCCGCCGTCGCGAATGAGTGCCGCAGATCGTGAAGGCGGATCGTCGGAAGCCCTGCGGCCTTCGCCTGCCGCTTGAACGTCTGCGACAGCGACTCGGGATGCAACGGCCGGCCGATCTCGTCGGCGAACACCGGGTCGTCGTCGGTGTAGGCGCCACCGGCCGCCAACTTCTCCTCGGACTGGCGGGCCCGGTGCGACCGCAACGCCATGATCGTGTGTGGGTCGAGGGCGACACGTCGCTTCGACTTCTCCGTCTTCGGCTCGGAGAACGAGATCTCGTACTCGACAGCAACGAGAGACTGCCGGACGTGGAGGCCGGCTTCGCCGAGGTCGACATCCGACCAGCGCAGGCCAAGCACTTCACTGCGCCGCATCCCAGTCGTAGCCAGGAGCAGCCAGGCGGCGGACAGCCGATGGTCGGCCGCCTGGTCGAGGAACTGGCGGATCTGCTCCGGAGTCCACGTTGACGGTTCGTACCGCTTCGCCTTCGGCGGTGTCGCACGGTCGGCAGGGTTGCGGCCGATCCGATCCCACTGGACAGCCTGCGCGAGCGACGCTCGCACGATCGTGCACGTACCGGACACTGCGCGGGCTGAGTCCACCGCCACCCTTCCTGTTGCCCGACGCGAGGTAGCTCGCCGTAGAGGCCGTCGAGCTTCTCTGGAGTGATCGCTGCGAGACGCAGGGTTCCTAGGGTCGGGATGACATGGAGCTCGAGGTTCGACCGGTAGGACGCCAACGTCGAGGGCCGCCGGCCCATCTTCTCGAGGTGCGGCAGGTAGTCGTCACGCAGGTACTGGGCGAAGGTCTGCTTCCGCTTGCCGGTCTCGGGTTCTGCGTAGTTGCCGGTGTCGAGATCCCGGATCGTCGCCGTCAGATGACGCCCGCCGCAGCAGCAGTCTTGAAACCGCCCCTTCGAACGCTGGCGGGCCCGACCGTTCTCGTCGGGAGCCGACCAGTAGGCGGTCCAGGTGCGGCCACGCTGCCGAACGTGCCCGCGTCGACGGGGGTCCGCTGCCTTCGGTCGCTTGCTCACGGAGCTCATGGAGGTCTCCTGACTCGTCAATCATGCGGCGCTCATGGCTTGCGCCGACCGGAACGCAGAAGGGGTGGTGGCAGGTCGCCGTCGATGACGCCTACCGAACCGGGGATGATCGGCGTCTGGCATCCAGCACAGCTGCCGACGATCATCGGAGATGCCGCGGGAACGAGCTTCCCTTCGCTTCGGAGCTTGCGCGCCTGGAACGCCCACTGCTTGACGCGGTTCACAGGCACACGCTTCCGCCGTGCCACCTGCCGGTAGATCTCCATCGGAGTACCGACACCCATCGCGGCCCAGGCCTCGATCGCCTGTAGGAACGCCCCGTACCACGCCGGCCCGCCCCTCTGCGGGAATCCACGAGGCAGCGGTGGCAGGTTGTCGCTGTCCTCGAGCTCGAAGTCACGTGCAGCCGACGCCGCCTGATCGATACAGCTCCCGGAGCGGGAACTGCGCCACCCAGGACGGCGTAATCGGCTGGGCTCGTCGCCGACGAAGTCGAACTCCACCTTCGTGCAGGCCGTCCGGGTGTACGTCGGCTTTCCAGGCCAGGGGTCCGCCGGGTCGTCGTCGTGTTCCGGTTCGTGCTCCACCCACCGCTCCACGTGGACGCGTACCCGCCACGCTGGGCGGGTGCTGTCGAGAAACTCGACCACGATCGGCCCCTCCTCGGTCTGGTGGGCGGCGACGTAGGTGACTGCCATCCACGGAGAGTCTCACACCTTGTAGACGTTCTGTCAACACTTCCCCTACCCGGTTAGACCAGAATCGAACTTAACCGCTCTATCCCTTGTGATCATTGGGCAAACAGGCAATCATCGAGTCGTGGAACTTGCACAGCTCTCACGAATCCGCCGGGCCGCTGAGAACGGATCGGCCAGGGCACTGCGCATGAGCGCGGGGATCTCGCTGCGCGAACTCGCTCGCAAGATCGAGATAACGCCCGGAGCCCTGAGCATGCTCGAGCGGGGCCTCCGGCGCCCAGGACCAGACGTCGCCCAACGATGGGCTGACGAGCTCGAGGAGCTCGGCGGATGGTGACCCTCGACGACCTCCGGGGCCAGGCCGTGTGCTCGGTGCCCGAGGCTGGCGAGCTGCTCGGCTCGGGAAGAGCGCCGCCTACGCGGCCGCTGCCTCCGGTCGGATTCCGACTCTGCACCTCGGCGAACGCCGCGTTGTCGTCCCGGTCCCGAAGTTCCTCGAGCTCCTCGGAGCAACGACCAACGACGAGAACGCCTCGTGATGACTGCCCCACTCGAAACTCCGCTGATCCCGCAGGGCGACCGTGACGCACGCCTCGCCGCGTTCGACCGGCTGAGCTGGCTGCTCAGTGTCGATGCGATCCGCACCGCCGACCACCTGCTGGCCTGTGGCGGGTCACCCGAGGCGGTAGCGGACAGCCCGCCGACTACCGCTGGTGGGTGCTTGAGCGGATTGCTGACGCTCTCGACGAAGGCATCGAATCGTGGTGTGAACTCCACGGTGTCGCACCCTGGGGTCGGCCGTCATGATCGACGAGCACTACTGCGGCGGATGGCACACCCCACGATTGGGGCCCGCGACGTATCGGCACCGCGCTCTCCGGTCCGATGGAAGGCCGTTGGGCCGTCGAGCTCTGCCAGCGATGCCGGCTCCTCGCGCTGCAGTCTCTCGATGATCCAGCGAGCTCGGTCGACGCGCTGCTCGGGAAGCTCGAGGAGCTCGGCTGTGATCCGCAGCCGTTGGGTGGCGAGTCGAGACCCGTCGAGCTCTTGGTGAGCCGCCTCGAGGAGAAGGGGCTACCAGCCACGTCCCAACGGCGCAGGGTGGCGTTCACTCTGTCCCGGCCACGATGACCACAATCCGTCGCTCGATGTGCGTGAGGGCGACGACGAGCGAGCACTCGCGATCTGTCGCTCTCGCGACTGTCCCCTCGAGTCGATCGTCACCCCACTGGACTTGACCGTCTCCGACCTGTTCGCCCGCGGTGAACGTCGACCGACGGCACCCACACCACGATCCCAGCCGACGGAGTCTGAACGGGCCGCCCTGGCCCGCTACTGCACGGCTGCCAACCGCCGGCTCGCGAGCGACGATGTCGCCGCCCACTTCGCGCTCGACTACCTCGAGGCCCGGTTCGGACTGAACCGTGATGACGCTGTCGAGCTCGGTCTCGGTGTCGACACCGGCGCCAGCGTCGAAGACCGCCCCGACTGCTTCCCCTACTCCGGGCCGCCGCGCCTCGTCGTCCCACTCCGACACGCCGACGGGACCATCCAGGGTGTCCAGGCCCGTCTGCTGAAAGAACCCAAGATCGGCAAGGTCCCCCGGTGGGTGTCAGCGAAAGGACGCGGGTGGAGCCGCCACGGAATCTTCACACCACCCGGTGCAGACGACGACCTGGTCGTCGTCTGTGAAGGACCAACCGACGCCCTCGCTGTCGCCGCCGCGGGTCTCTGTGCGGCCGCAGTGCGCGGCGCCTCCCTCAAGACACCAGACGTCGAGCTCGCCGCCTACACCGAAGGACGCCACGTGATCGTCGCCGGTGACAGCGACACCACCGGACAAGCATGGGCGAGCTCGATCGCCGACCACCTCCACGCACAGACACTCACCGTCCCCGACGGACACGATGATGTGGCCGCCTGGAGTGCAACCGTCGGTGTCGATGAGTTCCGCTCAGAACTCACCGAGAAGATCGGAACCCTGCTCGACAACACCGCCCCCGACGAACCGGCCGAGACCCTCGACGAAACCGAAGCCGACGGTGATGGCCTCTTCCGAATCTGGACCCCCGCCGAACTCCTCGCCGAAGACCTCACCATCCACTGGCACGCCCGCGGACTCCTCGCCCGCCCCACCTACGGGATGTTGGCCGGCGAAATGAAGACCCTCAAGAGTCACGTCGCCACGTTCATCGCCATGCACGTCGCATCCGGTCAACCCATCTTCGACCACTTCGCCGTCGACGAACCCGCCCCCGTCCTCTTCTACGTCGGAGAAGGCGGACGCATCCCATTCACCCGAAGGATCGCCCGCATCGCCCACGCCACCAACATCGACCCCGCCGAACTACCTCTCCACATCAGCTTCGACACCGCCCCGGTCACAGACCCCCGCTTCACCGACAGCCTCAAACGCGACCTCGACGAACACCAACCCGCCCTCGTCCTCCTCGACCCCTTCTACGCCTTCCACGGCACCAACAGCAGCGGCAGCTCACTCTTCGAAGAAGGAGCCCTCCTCACCGACGTCCAACAACAAGCCGCCCACGGAAACGCCAGCCTCCTCATCATCAACCACTTCAACCAAACCGGCAGCGGCGACGCCTCAAACGCATCGTCATGGCAGGCGGCGGCGAATGGGTCGACAGCTGGACCCTCCTCTCACACCTGCGAAACACCAGACGTCGACGCCGGACACTTCCAACTCCTCCTCGACATCGGCAGCCGCCAATGGGGCGGAACCCAATGGGACCTCAACCTCAACCTCGGACACTTCGACCCCGAACTCGGCAACCACGACGGCCCAATCACCTGGACCTCAACCGCCACCAACCCGACAACACCAACACCACCGGCCCCCACGACGCCATCCTCGAAACCCTCACCGACGAACCCTGGCAGCACTCCAAGACCAGCGTCTTCAAGATCGTCCGAGGCAACCGCGCCAAGTTCAACGACACCTGGACACAGCTCCTCGCCAACGGACTCATCCACTCCGCACGACTCCCCACCCCCGAAAAAGACCGCACAGTCCGCCGCGAACGCTGGGCACCCACACACGAACCCGTCCCACCCGACGGGAAAGGTTGACCACGTTGCCCCCGAACCCATACACCACAACACATCGAACCTTTCCCACCCATGGGAAAAGTTGCCCTCCACGGGCACCAGGAAGGGAAGGGAAGGGAGCAACCCTTCCCATTCCCCGTACCTATAGGGAAGGGTTCGGTTGCCCAGACCACGGTTCCGCGCTCGTCCCCAGACCACGGCAGAACCCTGCGTCGGTGTCCCGATCAGAAGACCCCCGCGGTGACCTGCACGTTCGCGCTGTCTGTCATTGGCGCGCCAACGAACGCCAGCGATGAGTGAGGCGACGCAGCCTCGAGATGAGGGTGGCCGGTTCGCTGGGCCGTCACCGTCACCGGCTCGTGGCTGCACGCGGACTCGTCCGCCGTTCGAGCCGGGCAACCGGATGGCGCTCCGCCATGGTGCCTTCTCGAAGCGCATGGTCGAGCCTGTCGCTGTCGAACTTGTCCAGGGTCTCCTCGACGACCGGGCCGACCTGGCCGCCTACCCCGAGGTCGTGCACGCCTGGGCTCGGGCTGAGGCGAAGGTGCTGCTCCTCGACGACTGGCTCACCACTCAGGGGCTGCACGACGAGGCTGGCGAACCGCGGGCGGCACTGAACTACTTGGCGAAGTTCATGACGATGGCCGACCGGCTCCGGCAACGTCTCGGGCTCGACCCTCGTTCGGAGGCCGAGCTGGCCCGTGAGCGTGGCGAGGCGACACGGGTGACCGCCGACCTCGAGAGCCTGCTGGAGCGTGGCCGCCAGGTGTCGCCGAAGCCCGCGGCCTCGACGAGGGTGGGGGAGGCCGACGGTGGCTCGTGACGCCTTCGCCCTCCTGTCCGGCCCGGTGCTCGAGGATGGCCGGTCGTGGGGTGAGGCGGCCGCACCTTCCAGGTGCAGGACGCCCGGGCGATCGTGCGGCGTGATGAGCGCCGTCTGCATTTCTTGACGAGACCTCGGGGTGCGAGCAAGACGACGGATCTGGCAGGGATCGCTCTGGCGGTGTTGTTGACGCAGGCGCCGGCTGGGTCTCGGTCGTATGCGTTGGCGGCAGATCGGGACCAGCCCGCCTGCTGTTGGATTCGGTCGAGGGGTTCGTGCAGCGGACTGAGGGGTTGGCGGGTGCGGTGGAGGTGGAGCGGTGGAAGGTGACGGCTCGGGCCGGTGGCGCGTCGTTGGAGGTGTTGGCTTCCGATGCGGCCTCGAGCTGGGGGTTGCGTCCGTTCTTCACGGTGGTGGATGAGATCGCGCAGTGGCCGTCGACGGCGGAGTCGCGGCGTCTGTGGGAGTCGGTGGTGTCCGCGCAGCCGAAGGTGCCGGGGTCGCGGCTGGTGGTGTTGACGACGGCGGGCGACCCGAGCCATTGGTCTCGGAAGGTGTTGGAGTTGGCGCAGGGGTCGGAGGCGTGGCGGGCGCGTGAGGTGGCGGGTCCGTGTCCGTGGATTCCGAAGGTGGAGTTGAAGGAGCAGCGGCGGTTGTTGTCGGCGTCGCAGTACGCACGGTTGCATCTGAATGAGTGGACGGCTCCGGAGGATCGGTTGTCGTCGTTGGAGGATGTGCGGGCGTGTGTGGGTCATGGGCCGGCCGTGTTGGATCCGGTGGCGGGTGAGCGGTATGTGGTGGCGCTTGATTTGGGGGTGAAGTCGGACCGGTCGGTGATGGCGGTGGGTCATCTCGCGCGTGGCGCGTCGGCGGTGGAGGTCGTGTTGGATCGGATGGAGGTGTGGGTGCCGGTGAAGGGTCGGCCGGTTGAGCTCGCTGTGGTCGAGTCGGCGGTGGAGGCGGCGGCGGTCGAGTACGGCGGGGCGGAGTGTGTGTTCGATCCGTGGCAGGCGATGGGCATGGCGCAGCGGCTTCGGGGTCGTGGTGTTCGGGTTTCTGAGTTCACGTTTTCGCAGGCGTCGGTGGGTCGTTTGGCGGCGACGTTGCATCGCCTGTTGCGGGATCGTCTGTTGGATTTGCCTGACGACGAGGACCTGGTCGACGAGTTGTCGCATGTGCAGTTGCGGGAGACGGCTCCGGGGATCGTGCGGATGGATCATGCGTCGGGCCGCCATGACGACCGTGCGGTCGCCTTGGGGTTGGCGGCGTTGCATCTGTTGGAGGGTCGAGATTCGGGTCGTGGCGGGTTGCGGTTTCGTGGGTCTGATGAGGATGCGGCGGCGTCGACTCCTGGGCGGAGTATCGAGCGGTTCTTGGCGGGTGGCTGATGGGGGTTGGTCTAGATGTCGGGGACTGATGGTGGGAGGCAGGTGATGTCGGGGATGTCGACCTGTGTCGACGGGATCCTCGGAATCACGATGAGGCCGTCGACTGCGCCGTCGATCGATCGGTCGATCGCCAACTCGATGTTCGAGACGAAGCGGTCCCAGTCAAGGAGATCGAGGCTGCAGTCGGTGGACACGGTCGACAGGGGGCCGGGTGGTCCCGGCTCACCTTGCGGTCCGGATGGGCCGCGTTCGCCTTCGGGTCCGGGTGGTCCTGCTTCGCCGGTTGGTCCTTCGGGTCCTGGTGGTCCTTCGGGGCCGGCGTCGAGGTTGAGGGCGATGAAGAGTGCGCCGGCGGCGAGGAGTAGGGCGAGGGTCGAGCAGGTGAGGCTGAGGATCTTCCACCAGCGGCCGGTTGGTCTCGATTCGGTGGTATCCGGTTCCTCGTCGGGGTTCCCTGGCGTGTCGGCGAGCTCGTCGGTGTCCATCGCTGTCCCCTCTGGTGGTGCGTGGCGGTGGGCAGCTTGCCATCCGGCTGGGGCACCGTCCGCCGGGGCCCTTGTTCGAGGGTGCGGCTGATGGGCTCCGGATTCGGTGTCGTCCGTGTCGGATCGGTGGTCGTTGAAGCAGGGCTGGCGCGTGGAGGTTGCGCGGATTCTGGCGCTCGGGATTCAGGCGCATGTTGCCCGGGGCGTTCGGGTGTCGAAGGAGCTGCTTGATCTGGCAACGGCTTGTAACGAGTTGGGTTCCGGTGTGGGTTCCGATCAGGTTCCGATCTCGGCAGAAGTGGTCGAGGACCGGTCAGGGTGGTTGTCGACAGACGAGGCAGCAGGTCGGCTCGAGGTGAGCGAGGAGCGGGTGCGGTTCCTCGCTCGCCGAGGCCGGCTTCGAGCGGAACGGAAGGACGGGTGGCCATGGGTCTTCGATCCGGAGTCAGTGGAGGAGTACCGGCAGAACCGACGGCGTCCGAGAGTCGACGGTGACGTGATCGTCCACGAGGAGGCTGATCCGGAGGGCCGTTGGCGGGTCCGTGTCGAGGTTCAGGTGGACTCGGATCTGTGGCCTGAACCGGATTCGACGGACACAGAACCGGAGATGGTGAAGTTCCAACACACGATCGCCAAACGAAGCCACGTCGGGCAGGTGGGTCGGATCGTGCGTCGGGTCGGACGTTGTGCCACGGAGAAGTGGTTGGACCACCAACTCGAGCGGACGAGTGAGCGTGTCGGTGTCTGAGGTCACCCGTATCGAGGCTCGCGTGGTCCGCTACGACGTGGCGACGTCTTCAGGGTGGGTGTTCGCTCCGGGCTGCTTCGCCGAGTCGTTGGAACGTCGGATGCTGCGGCTGTTGCTGAGCCACGACTGGGATCAGTCGATCGGCCCGGCGGTCGAGATTCACCGACACTGATGAGCATCTCGACATGGTGTTCGAGCTCGGCGACTTCGAACGTGTCCCGGCTGCGGGTCTCGCGCTGTTGGCGTTGCGGGCGGGGAGTTCGAGAGTTCTCGGTCGGGTTCGGTCCGGTCCGTGAGCGCCGCTCGGATGACGGTCGGACGCGGACGTTCGTGGAGGCGGAGCTCTTCGAGGTGTCGGCTACGAAGAAGGGTGCGGTGCCGTTGACGGGTCTCCTCGAGCTGTCGACGGGGTCGGTGTCCGAGTCGGAGGAGGCTGCGAGGCTCGCCTCGAAGCGTGTGGCCGGCGAGTTGACGTCGGATGAGTACCACCGGCTCGTTGATCTCGACCGGGAGGTCGACGCTGCTCTCGCGACGGTGCGTCGTCTCGCGGCGAAGGCGGAGTTCGACGCGGTGGTGACGGTCGGGTCGAGGAGGAGCGGGCGCGTCGGGAGCATCTCGTCGCTCGTTCCGATGCTGCCTATGACCCGGTCGAATGGTGGACGCGACGTCGGGAGGACGACCGATGACTCCGAAGTTCGAACACCGCACGATTCCTGTTGGCGACGTTCGGGTCACCAACGATGGAAAGCCGTCGTTCGAGGCGGTGGTGTTGCGCTACAACGTCCTCGACGACTACCAGACGACCTTCGCTCCGGGTGCGTTCACCGAATCGCTCGAACGGCGGTTGCCTCGGATCGTGTGGGCACACGACTGGACCGAACCGCTCGGACGGTACGTCGACTACGTCGACAACGACGAGGAGCTGCGTCTGGTGGGTGAGTTCGGCGATTTCGGCGACGTCCCCGGCCCGACGGGCGCACGCCCAGCTACGCAGCGGGACAATCGACCAGTTCTCCATCGGGTTCTTCCGTCAGGCCGACGAGAAAGATCCCAACCATCCCAGTGCCAACGGGTTCGTGACACGCATTACGAAAGCGAGCCTCGACGAGGTATCGCTCGTGCTCGTCGGATCCGTCCCAGGCACCCAGCTCGTCGGGGTGCGCCACCGCGACGTGGAACACAACCATGCTCCCGCCCGCTGCGACATGGTTGTGGACAAGAAGCGCGTCGGCCGACATCCTGACCCGACTCGGCGCCGGCGACATCGACCTCACCGGCGCGTTGGTCGAGCTGCGTGCCATCGAACAGCCCGCGCCGCTTGGCGGACGAGGTCGTTCTCGGCGCTTCCAGCAGAACCGGATCGCAGCGAAGGCCCGGCGTGGCTCGCTGGACCGTGAGGTTGACGACGCCCTGGCGATCGTTGCAGGGAGGCGTGACCTGGACGACCGGGTGGATGACGCCCTCCGAGATCGTGGAACGGCGTCGGATGTGATCTCGATCGGCGTGATGCGCGGTCTCCCGAGCCCAGCTGACGATGGGAGTTCCTGACGTTGTGCGGGCAGCGCTAGCCTTCCTCGCGATGACAACGGTGCGCCCGCTTCCACCCCGCGGCCACTACCTCGCCCATGAGGTGGGACGCCTCGCGGGGTTTCGGGTGATCAGATCGGTCAGTGGGCACGTCGTGGCTACATCCGATCGTCTCAGTCGTCTGAAACACCCGCGTCTACTCTTTCCAAGACGTCGCGGAGGCGATGCTCGTGCGCGAGCTGCGGGAGCGCCACGTCGAACTCCACTCGATCGCCAAAGCCATCGCAGAAATGCGAGATACCTACGGCGATTGGCCGCTCACGGCCGCTCATCCCCAGCTGCTCGTACCTCGAGGACTCCCTGAACGCGAACGTTCGCATGAAGAGAGGGCCCCGGAAACACCGACAATCATCCTCGTCGAAGACGAAGGCAGACACCGCGACGTCGGCGCCGGGCACGAGACGATCGTCCAAGCCGACGACCTTGAGATGATCGCCCACGACCTCGAACGCGGCGGCTGGGCTGCCCGTGAACTCCCCGACCTCAAACTCATTGAGGTCGATCCCGACTCTGTTGAGCGGTCGACCAGCGGTCCGCGGGACGCGTGTAGCGGCAGAAGACGCGGGTCGGCTTGCTCTGCGTCCTGAAGGTCAGAAGATTCTGCGCGAGGAATACGATCTTGATGACGACCAGATCAGCGACGCCCGCCGGTGGTGGGCGAAGGTTTCAGAGTACGAAGCGGCCGCATAGCCTGTCGCGATCGACGATCGACGTCTCGTAATCGACGCATCGCTCTCCAATCGCTTTGCGACCGAGCTCAAAGGCCGCGGGCGCGATGCTGTGGCGCTCTCAGAACTGAAGTTGCACCGTGAAAAGGATCCGGTGCTCCTTCCAGAACTCGCCACCATCCTTGCGGAAACGGAATGGGTCTTGGTCACGGCTGACGACGCTATGCCGAACGAGCACGGCGCGCTGATCGAATCACTCGGGCTCACGGTTGCAACGGTGGCGAGACGAGCGGCACCGCCAGGCGCGGAGGTCGGGTTCGACTACGAGGCGTGGAGGAAGGAAACGGTCCATCGCTGGGCGCACGTCATGGCGACCCAGGATGACGGGTCGATCCGTCGCTACACGCCCAAGTCACACGTGGTTTGGGCGCCTCCACGGAGATAGCGATTCGCGCCTGATGGCTAGAGTCTGGCGAGCAGCGTCGTCCACACGGAGCAGCGTCGTCCACAGCCGACGCAGGACGAAACGAACAGGAAGGGCCGATGCAGACGGACACAGAACGCAAGTGGGAGGCCTTCTTGGGTCTCGCGAATCCTCACGGCTTGCATCCAGAGGACTCAGGGCGCTTGCACACGTTCATAGCGACCGCGTACGTCAACGGGGAGCTCGAACGGTTGGACCTAGACGAGCTGCATGGCGGTATGAAGGCGAAGCACTTCGCGGATCACGTTGAGGGTGACGTGATCACGCTCGTCGAGAACGCCACTGGGTTGTTCGAGGCGCATGACCGGGCGCGCCGATAGCGCCATCCAGACAGCTCATTGACATCTCGTTGACAAACGGCGGACTTGTCAACGAGCACGCGGTGGGCCGGCCGTTCAGCCCGGCCTCTCACCTGCAGTTCCGCCAGCGCGCTCGGAGGGATTCGAACCCCCAACCTTCTGATCCGTAGTCAGATGCTCTATCCGTTGAGCTACGAGCGCAGGAGGGTCGAGTGTACCCGGGAGGTCTCGCGATGCCCGTGGCCGCCGAGTACCCCCGGAGGTCTCGGCCGGTGTACGACGCGCCCTTCTCACCCCTGTGGAGGGCCATTAGCCTTCGCCGCGTGAATCGTCCTGGTCGCCGCCGAGTCGACCCGCTCCGCGAACAGGAGCGACACCCGATGGAGATCAGTCGGCGTCAGTTCGTGGTCGGGATGGGCCTCACGCCGCTGCTGCGCTACGTCCCCACGTCAGCTGTCGACACCGCGTACGCACAGCAACCCGAGCAGGGGTTCCGGTACTTCGACGAGCACCAGGCGGCGGTCGTCACCGAGGCGACCGCGCGGCTCATCCCCGGGCCCACCGACGATCCGGCCGAAGCCGGCCATCCCGGCGCACGTGAAGCCGGTGTCGTCGTGTTCATCGACCTCTTCCTCTCGGCGTTCGACGACGATCCGCCGCGGATCTTCGCCGGCGGGCCGTGGAGCGACCGTCACGGTGGCGCCGAGAACGAGATGAAGAGCTTCATCCCGCTCAGCACCTACGAGGAAGAGCAGTGGCGACAACGCATCGCCGAACTCCGGGAGCGCTACGAGATCGGCATCGCTGCCCTCGACGAAGCCGCCGGAGGCGACTTCGCTGCCGCGTCACCCGAGGAGCAGGACGCGATCCTCGTCGCGAACACGGCCGACGGCTTCCGCGGTCTTCTCTTCGAGCACGCCATCGAGGGCACCTATTCCAATCCGGAGTACGGAGGGAACAGGTCGCTCGTCGGCTGGAGCGAAACGGGCTCCGCCGGCGACGTGGCGCCGCTCGGCTGGACCGCTGAGGAGACCTCCGAGTCTGACGGACCCGATCCCGCTCCCCCCGGTGTCGAACTGCCGTTTCCGGCCGAAGTGGCGGACGCGGCGTCGCAGGGCGAGGAGGTTCTCCCCGAAGGAGGGAAGCCTGCCGCGGCGCAGAGATCCTCGCTCGGGGCGGGAGCGAACGAGGTGATCGGGGATCCCGACGAGTTCCTGTCCGCGGCATTGCCGGGGCTGAGTCGGAACAAGAATCGTCGGAGGACCCGTGGCTGAGCGCGCCGTCGTCGTCGGCAGCGGACCCGGCGCCTCCACCGCCGCGATGGTGCTGGCCGGTGCGGGCTGGGACGTCGTGGTCTTCGAAAAGGGTCGCAACCTCTTCTCGGGTGCGCTCACGGAGCCCGCGCCCGAGACGTTGTTCTCCAACGACGAGCTCAAGATGCGGAGAGGATTCGGAGGGCCCGACATCGACGGCGAGCCGCGGACGTTTCGTTCGTCGGCCGACGACACCGAACCTCTCGCGGTAGGAGATCTCAACACGCTGCCCACCACCGTCGCAGGCGGGACCGTTCACTGGGACGCCAAGACGCCCCGCTTCTGGGACATCGACTTCAAGAAGTTGTCGATGCTCGGTCCGATCGACGGCGCCGAGATCGCCGACTGGCCCTTCGAGTATTCCGAGATCGCTCCGTACTACGACGTGATGGAACGGCTGATCGGTGTCCAGGGAGACGTCGACATCCTCGCCGAGGGACCAGCGGGCTCCCACGCCCCCGAACGGGTCCGTTCCCGATGCCACCGGGACCGCCGATGTACGGCTCGACGCTGCTCGCCGAGGGAGCACGCAAACAGGGTCTCCACCCCTACCCGTTCACCCAGGCGATCAACTCCCAGCTGTACGACGGACGTCCCGCGTGCATCGACTGTGGATTCTGTTCGGGTTTCGGCTGCCCGATTCACGACCGCGGTAGCGCACTCGTCCCTCTCCGCCATGCGCTCCTCACCGGGAACGTGGAACTCCGCGACGAGGCGATGGTGACGCGTATCGAACACGACGGTTCGCGAGCGAGCGGCGTGCGGTGGGTCGACGCCGCCGGCGACGAGCACACCGAACCGGCGGACTTCGTCGTCATCGGCGCCGGTGCGATCGAGAGCCCGCGGCTCGTGCTGCTCTCCGATGTGGACGACTCGAACGGTTGGATCGGGGCAGGCACGATGTTCCACTGGTTCACCGACGGTTTCGGGATCTGGCTCTCGGAGCGGATCCATGCCGGGCGGGGCCGGGACTCCTCACACGCCATCGACGACTTCTGCGACCCCGATTTCCCCGGTGCGCGCGACGCAGCTGCCGCTGCCGGACTCCCCTACATCCGTGGTGGGATCGTCGAGATGGGCGGGACGACCCACCTGATGGACGAGGCGCTCCAGTACGTGGAACTGATGGAGATCTTCGACACCGACAAGCCTTTCGGTACCCGCTTCAAGGACCTGATGCGCCTCAGTGCGCTGAGGGACCGACTCACCGGATCGACAATGATCGCCGAGGATCTCGGCCGACGCTCCAACCACGTCGATCTCGACCCGACGGTTCGCGACCGCTACGGGCTTCCCGTGGCCGCCGTCACCTACGCTCCCCATGCTCATGAGCTCGCAGCGCAGGAGTTCTACACGCCGCATCTCGTCGGTCTGATCGAGGCGGCGGGTGCCGACGTGGCGGGGGCGACGGCTCAGGTCGGAACGCCCGACAAACCCGCACCGACCGGCAACATCGTGCCCGGCGGCAAGCATCTCATGGGCGGGCTGCGCATGAGCAGCGACCCGACGCAGGGGGCGACCGACCCCTTCGGGCGGTTGTGGGCGCTCCCCAACGTGGGTGTCGCCGACTCGTCGGTGTTCCCGACCAGCGGAGCCCACAACCCGACGCTCACGATCTTCACCGCCGCGCTACGTAACGCTCGCGCGTGGGCCGGGATCGAGGGGGATCCGACCCTCCCGGCGACCTTCACCGAAGGGCAGGGGACGGGCGGCGACACCGGTAGCGATGTCCCCGGTGCCGCCATCGCCGCGGGCGTCGGTGCCGCGGCACTCGGCGGTGCGGCGGCGGTGTCCTGGCATCGAGCTCGACGACGCGGACAGGCGAGCCCGGACGACTCATCGCATTGATCAGCGGAGGGAGAGGGATTTGAACCCTCGGAGGTTGCCCTCACTCCCTTAGCAGGGGAGCACCTTCGGCCACTCGGTCACCCCTCCACGGCGGAGTATACGAGTCGGCCTCCTCTGCTCTTCGTAGGACGACATGTACCAATTGGTGTTCGTCGACCCGTGCGGGTGACCATCTCCGACCATGAAGAGGCTGTTGATCGCTCTGTTGGTACTGGCGCTCGCCGGGTGTGGTGTCGGCTACCGGGTGCCTCAACACGGCAACGCGAGCGGAGCCCCCCACCAAGCGCGTCCTCTTCTTCGGCGACTCGATCATGGTGGCGACGGCTCCGACCATCGCGGCCCGGATGACCGCGAAGGGAATGCGGGCCGTGTTCGCGTACGGAGCCGACAACGCCGGCACGCCCGTTCAGCGAAACTGGGTGGGCACGAGTCACACGCCGCGCCAGGAACTGCAACGGCTGCTCGACTCGTTCGATCCCGACATCGTCATCGCCAACTTCGCCGGTCACGAGTTCTCTAACTGGAACGCGTGGGATTCCGCCATCGACGCGATGTCCAAAGCGATTCGCGACTCGGGCGCGGTCGTGTACTGGACGATTCCGCCGTACATCGGAGACCGGTACGTCGATGCTGACCAGTGGGAACCCGCCGTGTGGTACTTCGCCGCGCTGCCGAACAGCGACCCCCTCGCTGCCGGTCACATGGTCGACTGGCGAACGGCGCTGCGCCCGCAGAAGGACCAGGTGTTCTACGAGGGCAAGGGCCCGTACAAGTCCAGGTTCGCGTACAACCTGCTCTACATCGAGGACGGCAAGGGCCGGAAGGTGCGACTCACCGACCAGATTCATCCGACACCGGACGGCAAGGATCGCATCGCCCGGTGGACGACGTGGGCGCTGCGTGGTGAGTGGGGAATCCCCTAGTCGGAGTTCTCCACGTGCGCGGCGAGGCGCTCGAGGGTCGCGTCCATGTTGGCGGGGTGCTTCTTCGGGTAGCCCAGCTTCTCGATGAGCCACGGCGAACGCGCTGTCGAGTAGTCGAACGTCTCGGTCACGCGTGTCCGCGCACCGTCGTCGAACGGTTCCAGCTCGTAGCGCCACCTGTGCTTCCCGAAATGGGCCCACGCGATCCTGCGGTTCTCGTCGAACTCCACCACCGTCGACTTGATCCGGTACGGCAGGCCGATCTTCATCGACATGCCGAACTTCGATCCCATCTCGAGGCGGTCGGGACCCGACACGACCCCACGGACACTTCCCGACCCGTCGATGGCCGGGTGCTGTCGCGGATCCGCCAGCACGTCGAAGATCTCTTCGGGTGATGCACGAATCTCACGCGACACCGACACCTGCTGCTCGTTCGTCGTCATGGGAGGGACGCTAGCGTTCGCTCCGTGGATCCGCTCGACGCACTGGAGCGCATCGCCGGGCTCCTCTCACGCAGCGGCGCGCCCCGGTACAAGGCCGAAGCGTTCAAGAAGGCCGCTGCCACGGTCGCCCAGCTCACCGACGAGGACCTTCGAACCGTTGCAGCGGCCAGGCACCTCAAGGATCTCCCTGGAATCGGGGCTCGCACCGAGCAGGTCATCATGCAGGCGCTGGCCGACCAGGTGCCCGCGTATCTCTACGACCTCGAGAAGGGAACGGCGGATCCCGACATGTCGCGTGCCGGCGAGGTGATGCCCGCCGTGCGCGGCGACCTGCACCTCCACTCGGACTGGTCGGACGGTGGAGCGTCGGTGGAGCGCATGGCGACTCGTGCGCGCGACATCGGCCATGAGTACCTGGCGCTGACCGACCATTCCCCCCGCCTACGTGTCGCCCACGGGCTCTCGGAGGAGAGGTTGCGCGAACAACTCGACCTCGTGGGCGAACTGAACGAGAAGCTCGCACCGCTTCGGATCCTCACGGGGATCGAGGTCGACATCCTCGACGACGGCTCGCTCGACCAGAGCAACGAGCTCCTGGCCCAACTCGACGTCGTCGTGGCGAGTGTCCACTCGAAGCTACGAATGGACTCCCGCTCGATGACGCGCCGGATGGCACGCGCGATGGAGAACCCCCATACCGACATCCTCGGCCACTGCACAGGTCGGATGCTGGTGGGCAAGGGTCGTCCCGAATCCGAGTTCGACTCCGAGGTCGTGTTCGGTACCTGCGCCGAGCACGACAAGGCGGTCGAGATCAACTCGCGTCCTGAGCGGCTCGACCCGCCGTCGCGGCTGCTTCGCGAAGCGGTCGAGGCCGGTGCCAAGATCACCATCGACTCCGACGCCCACTCCCCGCACCAACTCGAGTGGCAGCCCTACGGCGCGCACCGCGCGGCGGTGAACGAGGTGCCCGTGGACCGGATCGTCAACACCTGGCCCGTTGACGATCTGCTCGCCTGGACCACGTCGCACTCAGCGTGATTCGAGCGACACTCAGATCGCTCAGCGGAGGGAGTGGGATTCGAACCCACGGAGCTCTCGCTCAACGGTTTTCAAGACCGTCGCATTCGTCCGCTCTGCCATCCCTCCACAAATGAGCGTATGTGTTCGGCTCAGCTGGGCGGCGCTGGAACAGAGGCGAAACCGGTGAAGGGTCGGAGCACCTCGGGTACGACGAAGCTGCCGTCGGGCTGCTGGCAGTACTCGAAGAGATTGACAAGCGTGCGCCCTATGGCACACGCCGTCCCGTTGAGCGTGTGTAGCGGCACGGTCCCGCCGTCGCGTCGGAGACGCGTACCGAGCCGGCGGGCGGAGAAATCGAGGTAGTTGGAACACGACGTCAGTTCCCGGTACCGCCCTTCCGACGGCAACCACACCTCGAGATCGAACTTCTTGGCGGCCGCGGCGCCCAGGTCACCTGCGGCGATGTTCACCACACGGTACGGGAGCCCGAGGCCCCCGACGATCTCCTCCTGGATGGCCAGGATGAGATCGAGTTCGTCCCACGAGCTGTCCGGCTCTGCGAACGAGAACATCTCGACCTTGTCGAACTGGTGGAGGCGGAACATCCCCTTCGTGTCTTTCCCGTAGGTGCCCGCCTCGCGACGGAAGCACGAGGAAATCCCCGCGTAGCGCAGCGGAAGGTCGTCGACCGGGACGATCTCGTCGCGGTGCAGTGCCGACAGCGGCACCTCGCTGGTGCCGACCAGGAAGAGATCGTCGTCGTCGAGTTCGTACACCTGATGTCGGTCGGTCGGGAAGAAGCCTGCCTCTTCCATCGTGCGCTCCCGCACGAGAACGGGCGGTACTACTGGGGAGAAGCCACGCGCTCCGAGGACCTGGACGACCCAGTTCACGAGCCCCAGCTCGAGGAGCACCGCCTCGCCCCTCAGGTAGGCGAAGCGTGTCCCGCTCGCCTCGGCGGCGTGTTCGGTGTCGACCCAGCCCATCGCCTCACCGAACTCCGCGTGGTCGAGACGAGGCGCCTCGGGCGTGCCACCGACGGCTCGGATCTCCTCTCCGTCGTCTTCTCCTCCGTCGGGTACCGACGTGTCCGCAGGATTCGGTACTGAGCTCGCCAAATGCCGACGGCGCTCCTCCGCCATGACGAGCTCGGCTTCGAGCCCCTTCAGCTCGTCCTTCAGCGTTGCCGCGGCCGCGATCTTCGCCGCGCGTTCGTCAGCCGATGCTCGTCCGATCTCCTTGGACGCCACGTTCTGACGGGCGCGCAGATCGTCGACACCGGCGCGCAGATCACGGACCGCTTGGTCGGCTGCGAGCAGATCGTCGAGATGGCCCTCCGCGACATGCTTGCGCTCGATACCGCGGCGATACTCCGGGTCCTCCCGCAGTCGACGGAGATCGATCACCGCGATTCCTCCGTCTGGGCGATCCGCTCGTCAGATGGACCGTCGCCGTCGATCTGTGCACGCAGCCCGCGCATCCATGCATCTGCCTCGCGCCACGCCTTCCCGGCGGCCGACCGCCGCACGACAGCTTCGCCCTCACCCTGACCGCCGACCGGGTAGGACCCGAGGAACTTCACCTCGGCGATCTTGGCGGCCAGATCGCGCAGGGTGTCGGCGACGACCTCGTCGGCGATGTGGCCCTCCAGGTCGATGAAGAAGCAGTACTCGCCGAGACCGCTCTTCGTCGGGCGCGACTCGAGCTTGGTGAGGTCGATCGCACGTGCCGAGAACTCCTGAAGGATCCCGAGGAGCGAACCCGGTCGGTTCTTGCGTTGAAAGCACACGACCGAGGTGCGGTCGTGGCCGGTCGGCTCGGGAACACCACGCCCGACGAGAACGAAACGAGTGGAGTTGTGGGGGTGGTCCTCGATGGCGGTCGCCGCCTCGCGGAGCCCGTAGAGCTGCGCAGCCAGGGGATTCGCGATCGCCGCCTGGCCCGCCTTGCGGGACCGGGCCACGGCCCGGGCCGCGTCGGCCGTGGACGTGGCGGGCTCGATCTCGGCCTTGGGCACCCTGCGGCGCAGCCACTGGCGGCACTGGGCCGCTGCGATGGGAATCGACCTGACCGTGGTGATCTGACGCATCGTCGTCTCCGGCTTCATGCAGAGACTGAACGACACGGGGAGATCGACCTCCCGTCGGATCAGGAGCTCGCTCTCGAAGGCCAGCGTGTCGAGCGTGACGGTGACCGAACCCTCGATCGAGTTCTCGATCGGGACGAAGGCGGCGTCGGCATCTCCACTCTCCACCGCTGCGACGGCGTCGGGCACGGCGCGCACCGGGAGCAGATCACCCGCGCCGAGGTCGTCCTGTGTCTTGAGCGCCTCTTCGGTGAACGTTCCCGGAGGCCCGAGATAGCTGATCCTCACGGGCGCGAAGCGTAGTGGCGGGCAACCCGGAGGCCCTGTTCCATTGGCCTCGACACTTCAGCGCAGGAACTCCCTCAGAGAGGGCTGGACCGCGCGCGTCACCCCCGAGGCCGCGTCGTGAGCGACACGCTGGAGTTGAAGCTGGAGAACGTTGTCGGGAACCAGCGCGGTGTCGGAAGCGGGGTCGGGAACGCGCTCGCTCTCATCGAGAAGCTCGTGGTTGGCTTCGGCCACGACGTCGATCTCGGCGGCGAGCGTCACCAGGGCGTCGCGGTGGCGGTTGAGGAGACGGCCCCACGGTTCGGGCGCGACCGCTGCCAGTTCCTTCAGCGACGCTCCGGGCTCGACACCGAGCCGCCGGGCAGCGGCGTTCACGCTGACCGCCCGCTCCAGCTCCGCGATGTTGATCTCCTCGAAGACGGTCTCGAGCTCACGGGTGGCGTGCGCCAGCCACCGATTTCGTCCGGCAGCGAGGACCATCTGCTCCTCCTCGAGCTTGAACAGCAACAGCTCCAGAAGGCGACGCTCGCGCCAGAGCATCTCCGAGACGGCGTCGATGGACACGTTGAGGTCTCCTGGGGGGCCGGAACCCTCCGATCGGCCAGATTCGGCGTCGCACAAGGGTTCTGAGGTCGAATCCCTGGAAAAGCCGCTCTGACCTGCGCCGATGTGTCGGTCGACATGCGCACTCTCATCCCGTTTGGGCTCATCCTTCGGGATGACTAGGGGCACCTCTGAATCATCCCCGCGGTCTATCTAGCACGGAGAGTGATCGAGTCGATGCCTCCAGTGAAGACACGACCGGGGGAGTACACCATGGGGACCACCGTCACGCTGACGCACGAGCAGCGGGTCCGTGAAGAGCGACTCGTCAGAGACAACCTGCCGCTCGTCCAGTACGCCGTCAACGAGGTGGCACACCGGGTTCCGCGCCAGGTTCACCGCGATGATCTCGTATCCGCAGGAATGCTCGGGTTGACCCAGGCCGCTCGCTCTTTCGAGGAGGAACGGGGCATCCCCTTCGACCGCTACGCCTCCCGCCGGATCCACGGGGCCCTCCTGGATGAGCTCCGCAGCCGCGACTGGGCGAGCCGTTCGGTGCGTGCCAAGGCGCGTGAAGTACGCCAGGTGACCGAGGAGATGACGACCAAGCTCGGGCGGACTCCCACGAGCGACGAGCTCGGCGACGAGCTCGACGTGGAGCCGGCGTCCGTGCAGGAGCTCCAGGCCGACGTTCACCGTGCAACCGTCCTCAACTACGAGTCGCTGGCCTTCGACGGCCCCGCCGAAGGCCTTCTGGCCTCCGGCGAGGAGAGCCCGGAGCAGACGATGATCACCCGGGAACGCCAGGCGTTCCTGACCGATGCCGTCGCCTCTCTTCCGGCCCGCCTTCGCAAGGTCGTCGTGGAGTACTTCTTCGACGAGCGGCCCATGCAGGACATCGCCCACGACCTCGGTGTCAGTGAGTCACGCGTGAGCCAGCTCCGCGCCGAGGCCCTCTCGATGCTGCGCGACGGAATGAACGCCAACCTCGACCCCGAGCGTCTCTCGCCCGAGCGTCGACCGGACGGCAAGATCGCCCGGCGCAAGCGGACCTACTACAACCGGGTCGCCGCCCAGACCGACCCGCTCGAGCGAGTGTCCGCCGAGCCTCGCGACGTACACGAGAAGGTCGCCCTCGCCGGCTGACCGCAGCGCTCTCCGAGCCCGAATCACAGTTCATCACGCCGACCCGCGCCGCAGGCACCCACGCCCGGTGCGGGTTGCCGCGACAGGACAGCGCGCCAGGCTCCCTGCGAGACTTCCCGGATGCCCGGCGAGCCTCGCAAGGACCCGACACCCGCAAGACGTGAATCCCGACGGGCCCGCCGCACGACACCGGCTGCGACCACGCGGACCGGAATCAGGGCGCTGCACATCCTGGGCCTGAGCGCCTTCGCCCTCGCACAACCCGTGTTCGACCTTCTCGGCAACCAGGCGACGTTCTTCGTCGCCCACAACACGGGCCCTGCCCAGATCGTGCTGTTCACCGTGCTGCTCCTCATCGTTCCGCCGGCGATCCTGATCGGCCTCGAGGGGTTGGTCACCCTCGTCTCCCGCACCGCCGGCTGGATCACCCACCTGGTGCTGGTCGGTTTCCTCGTGGGTCTCACGCTCGTGCCCCCGCTGGCCGACGGTCTCGGCTTCGGGTCGGTCATCGCCGTGGCCGTCCTGCTCGCCTTCGGTGCCGGAGCGGCCTACGCCTACCAGCGCTTCGCGGGCGTGCGGTCCGCGGCCACATGGCTCTCCGCCGCACCCCTGATCTTCGGTGCTCTGTTCCTGTTTGCCTCGCCGGTCAACAACCTCGTCTTCCCCGACGACGCCGTCGCCTACGCCGTGGAGACCGAGCAGACACCTCCCGTGGTGTGGCTCAGCTTCGACGAACTGCCCGTGGCGAGCCTGCTGGACGCGCAAGGCGAGATCGACGCCGAACGATTCCCGAACTTCGCCCGCCTCGCGGCCACGTCGACCTGGTATCCCAACGCCACGACGGTGGCCGGTTTCACGCCCGACGCCATCCCCGCCATGCTGAGCGGCCAACTCCCTGAAGACCAGTACGTCACGCCGCCCACCACGAGCTTCCATCCCGACACGATCTTCAGCCTCCTGGCGGGCACGTACGACCTGACCTCGTACGAGGTCATCACCGATCTCTGTTCCACCGAGTACTGCGAGCAACCGGTCGAGGCGCGACCGTCGTACAGCTTCGGAACGCTGCTGCGCGACACAGGCACCGTCTTCCTCCACAGCGCCCTACCCGACGACGCCGCCGACCGCTGGCTCCCCACGCTCGAGGGACGTTGGGCCGGATTCGGACAGGACGTCGAGGGAGGTACGGCGCTCCCCGACGTCGACGCGACGACAACGAGTAGTCCCACGACCGGTACGGCCGCCACCGGCTCTGCTCCCGAAACAGCTCCCGAAACAGCTCCCGGAGAGACGACCACGAGCACAGGCATCGTCGACCTGAAAAGCGTTGTCGAGGGCGTCTTCAACGCCGAGCAGCGCCTCGATTCGTTCCTCGAGGGCCTCGGCCCGTCCGAGGATCCGTCTCTGTGGTTCTTCCACGCCAATCTCCCGCACGAACCGTGGACGTACCTGCCCGACGGTCGCCGTTACAACGACATCGGGCTACTGACGAACACCGGTGACAACCGCATCTGGGACAAGGACGAGTTGCTCATCAGGCTGGTTCGACAGCGCCACTTCGCGCAGCTGGAGTACGCCGACGCCCAGCTGGGTCGTGTACTCGACCGACTCGAAGAGACGGAGATGCTCGAAGAGGCGCTGGTCGTGGTCACTGCCGACCACGGTCTCGAACTACGCGCCGGAAACTGGCGCAGGCACATGTCGCCGTACTTCGAGAACCAGGCGGGGGTGCTTCCCGTACCGATGTTCGTGAAACAACCAGGCCAGACAACCGGCTCGGTCGACGAGCGCAACGCGCAGACCATCGATCTGTTGCCGACGGTCGCCGACATCCTCGGAGCCGACATCCCCTTCGAGGTGGACGGGACATCCCTTCTCGGCTCCCCCGACAACGCTCCGAAGTCCAAGACATTCGTGGGTCCCGAAGGTCCCATCGACTTCCCCGAAACCATCCCCGACATCGGTGAGCTGAGCGACGTGCTCCTCGCCACCTCAGGAACACCCCAGCGCCCCGACGACATCTACGCGATCGGAGAACATCGCGACTTCGTGCACCGCTCTGTGTCCGAACTCGACACCGGCCCGCCGAGTGGGTTCCGCGGCGAGCTGTACGAGCCTGAGACCTATGCCTACATCGACACGCAGGGCCCCTTCCTCCCCGCGCTCGTGTGGGGAGGCCTCGACTCTGCGACCGCCGAGCCTGGACGGGAGTTCGCTCTCGCCGTCAACGGAGTCGTCGCGGGCATCGGCAGTAGCTTCCAGAACGAGAGCGGCCTCTTCTTTGCGGGACTGGTGGATCCGGCACATTTCCGCGACGGAGCCAACGACGTCGAGGTCTTCCTGATCGAGACCGACGGAACACTGCGACCCGTGGAACTCACAGACGGCTGAGACAGCGCGCCTTGCGCCGTCCCATACTGGGTGTGTGACATCCCGAGACACGATGCGTGCGATGGTTCTCGACGCTCCTGGTCGGGCGCTCGTCGAGCGGGAACTCCCCGTGCCGGTTCCGGGCCCGTCCGAGGTGCTGATCCGGGTGTCTGCGTGTGGAGTCTGTCGGACCGACCTGCACGTCCTCGACGGTGAGCTCACCGAACCGAAACTTCCTCTCGTTCCCGGGCACGAGATCGTCGGTGAGGTCGTCAGAGTGGGCTCCGCTGCCACGCGGCACGAGTCCGGCGAGCGGGTGGGGGTCCCGTGGCTCGGCGGCACCGACGGCACCTGCCGTTTCTGCCGGAAGGGCCGCGAGAACCTCTGCGAGCACCCCACATTCACGGGCTACACCCACGACGGCGGCTACGCCGAGTACTGCACCGCCGACGAGCGGTACACGTTTCCCGTGCCCGACGGACTCGACGACGATCCGCATGTGGCGCCGCTCCTGTGCGCTGGCCTGATCGGCTACCGCACATACCGCATGGCCGGCGACGGGATCGAGCGGCTCGGCATCTATGGATTCGGAGCCGCCGCCCACATCGTGGCCCAGATCGCCCGCCACGAGGACGTGGAGATCTACGCCTTCACGTCGCCCGGTGATACGGACGCCCAGGGGTTCGCCCGTTCGCTCGGCGCCGTCTGGGCGGGTGGGTCCGACGAGTTGCCGCCCGACCTTCTCGACGCTGCCCTGATCTTCGCTCCCGTCGGCGCTCTCATCCCGACAGCGCTGCGAGCCATCGACAAGGGTGGCGTGGTCGTCGCCGGTGGGATCCACATGAGCGACATCCCCTCGTTTCCCTACGCCGACCTGTGGGAGGAACGCGTCATCCGGTCGGTGGCGAACCTCACCCGTGCCGATGGAGAGCAGCTGCTCGCTCTTGCCCCCACGATCCCGATCCGCACCGAGGTCGAGGTCTTCGACCTGGAGTCGGCCAACGAGGCGCTCGAACACCTCCGCTCCGGGTCCCTGCGGGGCGCCGCCGTCCTCGTTCCCGACACCGGCTGACGAAGAGAGTCAGCTCCTGCGGGAAGCGACGGGCGTGAACTCCGCAGGCAGGTGCTTGATTCCGTGGATGAACGCGGAGGAGAGAAGGTCCGGCTCACCGGTTGCCTCGATGTCGGGAAGCCGCTGGAGGAGCTCCCGGAACATGACCATGATCTCGCGACGCGCCAGATGCGCGCCGAGACAGAAGTGCGGACCGGGCCCGCCGAAACCGACGTGCCGGTTCGGGTCGCGCCGAACGTCGAAGTCGTAGGGGTTCTCGAAGATGTCCTCGTCACGGTTGGCGGCCAGATAGAACATCAGGACCTTGTCGCCCTCCGCGAGTGCCTGACCGCCCAGCTCGGTCGGTCGGGTCGTTGTGCGCCGCATGTAGGTGACCGGGCTCGCGATCCGCACGATCTCTTCCACGGCGCTTCGTGCCACACCGTCGAAATCATCCGTCCAGATCTTGCGCTGGTCGGGATGCTCGGTCAGCAGATGAAGACCCCAGCTGATGGCGTTGCGGGTGGTCTCGTTGCCCGCCACGACGAGGAGGATGAAGAAGCTCGCGATCTCGTCGTGAGTGAGCTTCTCGCCGTCGAGCTCGGCGTTGACGAGGATGGTCGTGAGGTCGTCGGTCGATGCGCCGATCTTCGACGTCGCCAGGTCCTCCATCAGGTCGGCTAGGCCCTGTCCTGCGGTCAGCGCCGCCGTGAGGATGTCGGTGCCCTCCGGTCGGTACTCCGGATCGGTGACACCGAGAATCGTGTTCGTGTTGTGGAACACGAAGTCGTGCTGGGATTCGGGCACGCCCATGAGATCGCACACGATCCGCAGGGGAAGTCGCGCGGCGACGTCGACGACGAAGTCGCACTCGCCGCGCTCACAGACCTCGTCGATGATCGTCGCGGCCTGATCGTGCACGCCTCCCTCGAGCGACTCGATCATTCGGGGCGTGAACCCGGCCGAGACGAGGCGCCGCAGCCTTCCGTGCCGGGGGTCGTCCATGGCGATCATGGAGCTGAAGAACTCGTTGAACTCCGGCGGTGTGTCGACCACGACGATGCCCCGGGCCGATGAGTAGATCTCGGGGTGCTTCGACACCTCGTGGATCTGCTCGAAGCGCGTGACGGCCCATGCGCCGGGACCCTGCTCAACAGGCAGGTCCATCGCTGAACTGAGATCCGGCTCGGGGTGGAACGACAGGGGAGCCGCGCGCAACGTCGCGAGGTCGGCCTCGATCTTCGGTTGCGGTCGAACCCAGAACTCGGGCGAGACAGGGTTCGGAAGAACTCGCGACGGCATGTGGCTCGACCGTATCCGATCGAAGGATTCGCAGCCCGCTATCGTTCGAACTCCTGACAGCGCGACACTGCAACAGCGAGCGACACTGCGACAGCGAAGGGAACGGGCATGGCTGATTCGAACGACGACGGCGTGGCACCCATCCACCAGGCCAAGTTCTTCGGGCACGCCATCAGCCCCTACGAGTTTCCCGACGACGGAATACCCGCCGACGCCGCATACGAGCTCCTGCATGGAGTTCTGATGCTCGACGGTCGCGAGACCTTGAACGTTGCCTCGTTCGTGACGACCTGGATGGAGCCGCAGGCCGAACGCCTCATCCACGAGACGTTGCGCAAGAACCACATCGACCACGAGGAGTACCCGGCTGCGCAGTTCATGGAGGAGATGTGCGTGCGCTGGCTCGCAGATCTCTTCCACGCCCCCGATGTCGACGACGTCGTGGGCGTCGGCACGATCGGATCCTCCGAGGCGATCATGCTCGGGCTGCTCGCGCACAAGTGGTCATGGAAGAAGCGTCGCGAGGACGCCGGAAAGCCCACCGACGAGCCCAACATCGTGTTCGGTGCGGAAACCCACATCGTGTGGGACAAGTTCGCCCGCTACTTCGACGTCGAGCTGCGCAAGATCCCGATGCAACCCGACCGCTACACCCTCAGCGTCGATGACGTGAAGGACCAGATCGACGAGAACACCATCGCCGTGGGCGCTGTTCTCGGCACGACCTTCATCGGGGAATCGGATCCGATCGAGGAGCTCAACGACTTCCTGGTGTCGGTCAAGAAGGAACGCGGCCTCGACATCCCTCTCCATGTCGACGGTGCGAGTGGTGGCTTCATCGCCCCGTTCGCGCGTCCCGACGAGAAGTGGGACTTCCGCCTCGAGCAGGTGAAGTCGATCAACGTGTCGGGCCACAAGTACGGCCTCGTGTATCCAGGCGTCGGCTGGCTGGTCTTTCGCGATCGCGACCAACTGCCCCAGGATCTGGTGTTCAGCGTGAACTACCTCGGTGGCGCACAGCCCACCTACACGTTCAACTTCTCCAGAGGCTCCGCCATGATCCAGGCCCAGGCCTACAACTTCATTCGCCTCGGGAAAAAGGGGGTACACGGAGCTCGTCGAGAACATGCTCGGCAACGCCCGTTTCCTGAACGAAGGTCTCGAGGCCAACGGGCGTTTCGAGATCATGAACCCCGAGCTCGCCGAACCCGTCGTCACCTTCCGTTTGAAGGGCGACCCGGGTTACGACGTCTACCACCTCTCCGAGAAGCTCCGGCAGTACGGGTGGATCGTCCCGGCCTACTCGCTGCCTCCGAACGCTGAACATGTCGATCTGTTGCGGGTCGTGGTCCGGGTCGAGATGAGCCAGCAACTCCTCGCGATGCTGATGATCGACATCGACAACTCCTGCAAGGAGCTCGAGAAGGAGCAGCCGACTCACGACGCCACCGGGAGCGGCGACCTCTGGACCGCCCCCCACGAGGCTGCCGACCGGGCAAAACGGCGTTTTTGGCACAAGAAGTAGCTGATCGGCGCTCACCGCTGGAAACCCGTGTCAACCGGCCGATGGAGCAGTGCGTCGGTCAGGGGCAGTGATCGGGACAGTGGTGATGCCAGCACAACAGCCGGTGGAGGTGGTGACCCGCGACCGGGACCGCCTGCTCAGCGAGCTGTACCAGGAGCACTACCGCTCCCTCGTGCGCCTCGCCGTGGTGCTGCTCGACCGTCGCGAGCTGGCCGAAGAAGTCGTGCAGGAGGCTTTCATCAAGCTGCACGGCAAGCTCGACCGCGTCAAAGACCAGTCCCGGATCGACGCGTACCTGCGTTCCATCGTGATGAACCTGGCGCGGTCGCGGATGCGCCGGCGCATGGTGGCCCGCAAGCACCCGCCCGAACCGATGCTCGACGCCCCGGGCGCCGACGCCGACATCGATCTGCGTGACGACCAGCGGGAGGTCGTCGACGCGCTGCGCTCCCTTCCTGCTCGCCAGCGTGACTGCCTGGTCCTTCGCTACTACCAGGAGCTGAGCGAGGCCGAGATCGCCGAAACGCTCGGGATCTCCAAGGGATCGGTCAAGACACACACGAGTCGCGGCATGGCCGCGCTCACCAAGGTTCTGGAGGTCTCGGTATGACCGACAACGAGCGGAACACCGAAGATCGTCTCCGCGACGCCCTGTCGGCCTACGAGCAGGTCGAGCCCGCCGGCGACGCGTGGGGAAAGATCAGGGCCGGCGTGAACGCCAAGCAGACCAAGCGCCGCACCGTGTTCTGGTCGTCTCTCGGCCTCGCCGGCGCCGCGGCGGCGGTCGTGGCCGTGATCGGATTCGCCGCGGTGCGCTCCGGCGACGACGGCGAGCGGGTCGTATCCAACCCCCCGACGATCCCAAGGGTTTCGTCGCGCTCACGAACGAGGGCGAGCTCCGCCGCTACGACCCGACCGGTCGCGACGAGGGCCTCGTCGCGGAAACCGGTTGGCAGGTCGGTGCCAACATCTCGCCGCCCACCTTCTCTGTGGCGCAAGACGGGACCGTCTTTTTCAGTCGCGGGGTGACCGACCCGGCTTGCCCCCGTTCCGATCAGCTCGGATTCGAGATCGTGTCGGTGCCACTGGAGGGCGGCGATCCAGAGGTCGTGAGTCCGGTGGGAACTGCACCGGCTGTGAGCCCCGACGGACGTGAGCTTGCATACCTCACGACACGGACAGGTGACCAGTGCCATGCAGGCGACGCTCTGGTCCTCGAGATCCGGCAGGGCTCGGACACTCGCCGCGTCGAACTCCCCAGCGGGGGCGACATACCTGGTAGGCCGACACCCATCGCGGCGCCGATTGTCTGGTCGCCGGACCAGTCGTCGATCGCGCTCAACATGCTCTACGGAGACGTCGAAGGTTGGGACACCGTGGTGGTAGACGTCCGCAATGGTGGCGGCCAAGCCGTGTACGCCTGGGGCGAAGGAAGCGGCGGGAGCGCGGTCGCATTCGTCGACGACACGATGCTTCTGGTCGACGCCTCGATTGCCGAGGGACCCGGCGGCATCGACGGATGGATCGGCCAGGCCGACACCGACGTCACAAAGGCGGTCACCCGCGACGCGCTGGCGATCCCCCAGTTGATCGCTCTCCCGGATCGAAACCGGCTGCTCTCGCTGTCCACGCTTCCCGGTGATAGGGCGCCTGGAATCCTCGCGGTCGGCGCCCTCGATGGTGCTCCAGGGGACGGTCAGGTGTTCCTGTACGACGAGGGTCAGGAATCGGACCAGCAGGTGCTCGCCACTGGCGTCCGAGCCGCCGTCTGGATCCCGGGGACGACCTTCAACGATCTGACTTCGGCTCCTACACCGACCGGATAGCCCGCGGAGCCCGACACCACGATCTGTGGTGGGCGGGCGGTCGTGTGGACTCGGCGGCGCGCCGCTCGATGGCGCCCTGTCCAGGGACCCCGCCGACCCTGAGAGGCATGGAATACGCGGTGTTCACGGCACGCTACTGCGGTCTCGCTGTCGACGGTCTCGTCGATTGGTCGAGGCCACGGGCTCCCATGAGCCCAATACCCGTGCCGATCGGACAGGCTCTCAACCTCAGAGCCGGGTCGCGCGTCCGGATACTGCAGGAGGCCCGGCCCCGGAGCCGGGAGGCATGACGGCCGTCGTGGGTGACCTGAGAGAGCAGACCAGAGCCGAGGAGTTCGCGGCCGTGTTCGCCGAGCACCACCAGGAGGTCCGCCGGCTGGCCTACGCGCTCTGCGGCGACTGGGCCCGGGCCGACGACGCCGCTGCCGAAGCGTTTGCCCGCACCTGGCCGAAATGGCGACGAGGAAAGGTGGACGACGTGCGCCCGTACCTGCGTCGCACCGTCGTGAACCACGTGAGGGGTCGATGGCGTCGGCGGGCGACCGAGCGCCGTGAGGAACACCACCACCGCGGCGACGACCGGGGGAGCGCTCTGACGAGGACTCGTCCGACGACCGCGGGCAGCTCACGCAGGCGCTCCTCGAGCTCCCACCCCGGCAACGTGCCGCCGTCGCCCTCCGGTACCTCGAGGACTGCTCGGTCGACGAGACAGCCGTGATCCTCGGCGTTTCCGCTGGAACGGTGAAGGCGCAGGTGTCGAGGGGTCTCGCTCGACTGCGCGAGCTGATGGACGACGAGGAGTCAGCGCGATGACGAACGACTTCGAGAAACGTGTCCAGCGACAGTTCAACGACGAGGTCGGCAACGCACCTCCGGCGCCCGAGTTGTGGGACCGGACGCAGGAACGAATCGCTCAGCGGTCGCGTCGCACCCGGATCGGTGCACTCGCTACCGTCCTGCTGGTGGCACTTGCCACAGCCGCAGGAATCACCGCTCTGAGTCAAGGTGACGACGGCGCTCGGGTCGCGGCGGACCCCGGCGACGACATGACCGGATTCGTCGCGCTCACGCTCGACGGCCAGCTGCGAAGGTACGCACCTGACGGCAGCGATCACGGACTCGTCGCCGAGACGGGTTGGCAGTACGACGAGGGCGACGATCTTCCCCCGCTGCCGGGCTTCTCGGTTTCGTCGGAGCCAACCGTCTACTTCGCCCGCCCGGTCCAGGATCCGTCGTGTGCTGTCGACGCCCAACTCGGATCCGAGATCGTGTCCGTGCCCCTCGAGGGAGGTGACCCGGAGGTCGTCGCGCCGGTCGGGACCGCGCCGGCTGTCAGTCCCGACGGACGTGAGCTCGCGTTCATCACGACGCGAAGTGGCGAACAATGTGACTCCGTTGCCGACACACAAGATGCAACACATCCGGGGTCCCGCACGGTCGCTCTCTTCGATCTCGAAAGTGGCGAACAAACTCTCCTCGACATCGCGTACCCGGATCCGCTCTGGACGTTCTCGAATTCGAACCGAGACCCCTCGGGCGGATTCAACCCCGAAGGACCCATAGCGTGGTCTCCCAGCGGCACCGAACTCGCCACCAACATCCGTTGTGCGAAACCGGGTCCCGACTGTGAGAACTATGCAGTCCGGGTCTCGATGCCGGCCTCGGGTGGAGAGGCGCGCTTCCTGGGAATCTGGGGAGAGGGCCAAGGTGGTCCGTCCCTTGCATTCGCCGACGACACGTCGGTGCTCATCGACACCGGAGAGACCATCAACGGTGACTGGATCGGGCTCGTGGACAGCGCTGGTTTGGACCCGATCAGCGCCCCGGACGCGGACACGATGATCCAGGAGTTCATCGACCTCCCGCACAATGCACAGCTGCTGTCGCTGTCGACTCTGCCCGGGGAGAACTCCCCCGGAATACTGGTGACCACCGCGCCCGATCGTGGTGCCTCCACCGGCTCGGCCTCGATCTACGATGGCCATGAAACCGCACCTTCGGTCGTCGTTGAGAACGTCATGGGCGCCGTCTGGATCCCGGGAACGACCGCCGATGACCTCCCTGCGGAGCCCATCGGGACGGTCAAAGCTGCGGAGCTCGCTGCCGAGATCCCCATCGACACCGCGTATCTTCCCGGCGTCGGTTCCACGAAGATGCTCGCCGCTGACGACGCCGGCGCATGGGTGATCGTGGGCAACGATCCTGACGGCGCATCGACCGGTGCGGTCCATGTTTCTGCCGAGACCGGTTTGGTCGACGATGCATTCGACCAACCCGGTATCTCGTCGCTGCTGATGGTCGACGACGACCTCTGGTTCACATCCGACGACGGAGTCGGACGAATCCGACCCGACGGGACGCTCGAGGAGCTCGGTGGATCCGGGAATGAACTTGCCGCCACGGATTCGAAGGTGTGGAGCGCAGACCCCGTGGACGATCGAGTGGCTTCGTTCGACCGCGAATCAGGGGAGCTCGTCGAGACACTCGTGACGTCCGATCCCCCACAGGAGATCGTGGCTCTCGGTGACGACCTCTGGATGGAGGCGGACGACAGGTCGCTGGCTCGTGTCGATCAGGGCACCGGCCAACTCATGGAGAGCGTCGGCCTACCCGATCGCTTCGCCCTGACCTACGCGGTCGCAGGCGGCACGATCTGGACGATCGACTCGGCAGGGCGGCTCGTTCCTCTCGTCGGGGTGCTCGCCGAAGCGGCTCCGATCCCGACGGGACTAGAACAGGGCGTCTTGACGCCGCGCGACGACGGCCTGGCCGTCACCCAGGACGGCGACAGCGAGTTGCGCCTGTTCGACGAATCGGGTCAGCCCGAGTCGGAGATCCTCGATGTTCCCGTCGTGCCCTTTCCCGTTGGTGCCGACGGTCCATGGGGCGGCATGGTCATCAGCGGCGACACCGCCTGGTGGCAGAACGCGCTCGAACCCAGCCTCCTGCGCATCGACCTCGTCGAATAGTCGAGGGCAGCGTCTGATCTCGGTGGGCGAGGGGGACTTGAACCCCCACGTCCTTGCGGACACAGGCACCTGAAGCCTGCGCGTCTGCCAATTCCGCCACTCGCCCGTGGGGTGTCGGAGCGTACCAGCGGCCCCAGCGCCTCCCTGGAGTGAATCGCGCGACTTTTTCCGAATTCTGTCGGCACCGAGACCCGGCTGTGCGTCTGTGAAGCGTGATGATGGACACGATGGCCCTCGATCCGAAACCCGGCGTTCCGCCCAGCGCGTCGCCGACCCGTGACCCTGACCGACTGGTCTCGGAACTGTTTCAGAGCGAGTACCACGCCCTCGTGCGACTGGCGTCCCTGGTTCTGAACGGTCGGGAAGCAGCGGAGGAGGTGGTGCAGGACGCCTTCGTGAAGCTGTATCGAAAGTCCGGCCGCATCAAAGACCCGAGCCGCGCCGATGCGTATCTCCGGTCGATCGTCATGAACGGCGCTCGGTCGAAGCTCCGGCGTCGAGAGGTGGCCCGCAGGCACCGGCCCGAACCACCGCCCGACGCGAAGGGTGCCGACGTCGACGTCATGATGCGTGACGAGAGCCGCCATTTCCTCGACGCCATCCAGGCACTACCGGAGCGCCAGGCCGACTGCATCATCCTGCGCTTCTACGAGGAGCTGACCGAAGCCGACACGGCCGACACGCTCGGCATCTCTCGTTCGACCGTCAACACACACGTCGAACGGGGCCTTGACGCCCTGGCCACGGTTCTGGAGGACGACGATGAGTGACCTCGACCGCGCCAGGGACCGAGCGAAGTCCGTCATGAACGAGTTCACGGACCAGGTCGGCGTGTCGAACGACGCCTGGGCGCAGGTGCGCGGTCGTATCGACGAGACTCGGCCCGCCCGCACGCCGCGGTTCTGGTGGGGCCTCGGCCTTGCCGGGGCCGCCGCGGCCGCTGTCGCTGTCATCGGATTCGCTGCGCTGAACATCGGCGACGACGGCCCCACCGTCGCCGGCCCGCAGAACGTCGAGTTGGAACCGGGCTTCGTGGCGCTGACCACCGACGGCGAACTGCGGCGCTTCAGTCCGACGGGCGAGGACGAGGGCCTGATCACCGACACCGAGTGGGGCTTCGTCGACGGAGATGACTACCCGGCACCGCCGGGATTCTCGGTCGCACCCGACGGCACGGTCTACCTCGCCGGATCCACGAGCGACCCCGACTGCGACACGAGCAGCCTGGACACGGAGATCGTGGCGGTTCCTCTCGAGGGCGGTGAGCCCGAGGTCGTGGTGTCCCACGCATCCTCACCCGCTGTCAGCCCGGACGGCAACAGCCTGGCGTACCTGGCACTCGACGGGAGTCTGCCGTGCGACAACCCGGAAGAAGCGGTGGCTCCCGTCGATGTGAGGCTGAAGATCCTCGATCTCACGACGTCGAACTCCGACTCACCCCGGGTCACCGACCTCGGTCCCGTCCTGCCGAACGGTTCGCCGGCATGGTCGCCGAACGGCACCTCCCTCGCCATCAATGAGACGTGCCTCGAGTGCCCCCAAGGCCAGATGAGTGGGATCACCGTCCACCCGGTCGACGGCGGCGAGCCGCACCGCGTGGTCGTCACGGACTTCGGCGCCGGGCTGGACGTTGCCTTCGCCAGCCCCGACGAGCTCTATGTGGACGCCTCGACCCTTGACGACTTTGTGAGAATCGGGCTGGTCCCGACCGACGTCGGGACTCCCACGACTCTGAAGGACGCACCGGTCGTGGTCGAGGTCACCGACGCCTACGAGGTCCAGTCGCTGTCGACGCTCGCCGGAGCGAACGCGCCCGGACTTCTCGCTGTCGTCGAACGCCAGGAATCAACGAACGGTGCAGGCGACGCGCAGGCCTTCGGTGACGGCGACCGGATTGTCGCCAGCGAAGTCGTGAACGCCGTTTGGATCCCCGGCACGACCGTCGACGACCTCTCGCCACCGTCGTAGCTTGCATCTCACCAGGGTGGCGTTTGAGCATTGCGGTTCTGACCCGTGAAACTCGTGGCGAGAGTGGCGACGCTGGTTCTCCTCGCCGCCGCGTGCCGCAGCTACCGAGTCCCACCGACATGGGTGCCGGAAGAGACCGGTAGCTGACACACGACGGCCCGCTGCTCAGCCAGCGAGAGGCTCGGGGCGTTTGCCGGGGGAGAACGACTTGATACGCGGGTTTCGGTCGGCCCACATGAGCAGCGGCGGAAGCACGACCAGCGCCGCTATCAGCGCGACGAGCACGTTGAGCGCCACGAGAACACCGAACTGCCACACGAGCGGGAAGGGCGACACGGCCAACACGATGAACCCGCCGACGGTGGTCAGACCCGAGGCCACGAAGGCGCGGCCGATCCGCACACCACCGACGTCGATCGCCTCCTCGGGTGTTCGTCCGCGTTCGCGTTCCTCCCAGTACCGGGCGAGGATCAGCACCACGAACTCGGTGCACGTGGCGATCACCAGCGGAGCCGACACGCTCGTCATCGGGCTCAACGTGATGCCGGTGGCGAACGTCACGACCGACGAGAGTCCCACGGCGATCAGCACCGGGATGAGGACGAGCACCACCTTCCAGAGCCTGCGGTAGAAGATCAGGAGCCACAGCGCCACGGCGCCGAGACCCGCGAACGTGATGAGCTGGCGGTTCGCCTCGAGCTTCTTGACGAGCTCCACTCCCACGGCAGCGATTCCGGCCTGGGACACGTTCGTCTTGTCCGGTCCCGTCTTGGGCGGACCGCCGATCTCGGGGAAGCCGGCGATCGACACGTCGATGTCGACGGTGCCGAAGGACTGGTCCACGTCGGCCTGCATCTCGTCGATGAGCTGCTCGCGTTCACCCAGCGAGATCGGCGCGATCGGGAACTGGAGCGCCGCCGACTTCCTGTCGGGTGACACGGTCGACTTCAGGACGTCCTCGGGGGCCACGGTGTAAGCGGGATCCTCGTCGAAGCCCCTTCCCGATGAGCAGGTTCATCGACGCCTGGTCCGGCGGTGTCTTGGTGATGTCGAACGCCACGCCATAGAGGCTGTTGACGTCCTTCAGGGTGCCGTCGCCGTCGGGACCGTGCTTCTCGAGCTGCTGGTTCGTGAACTGCTGCGCCCACGACGACACCTCGTCGGACGTCACGTCGTCGGCCTCGATCAGCAGCGCCAGCACCGAGGAGAATCCGGCCCGGTCCTGGAGAACCTCGAGGTCATGGATCGTGTCGGTGCAGTCACTGCCCCCGAGGGCCTCCTGGACCTTGCACTGCGCGCTGTTCTTGTCCTGCGGGAGCCACTTTTCGGCGTCGGTCTCGATGACGAAGCGACCCTCGAAGCTGAGCCCGAGGATGATAATGAGAACTCCCACCACCGCCATCGGCAGAACGAACTTCTGCATCGAGAACATCATCCCCCGCACGACGCGCTCGAGGAACCCGTGCGGGATCAGGGCCTCGCCCGCCTTCGTGGGATTCGCCTTCTCGCGCCACGCCAGGATCGACGTGGGAACCAGGAGACCCGCTACGAACAACGCGATGATCCCCAACGCCAGCATCACGCCGAAGTCGCCGATCATCGGGACCGGCGAGACGTTGAGCGCGAGGAACCCGACAACGGCCGCGATCGCCGCCACGGCCAGCGGGGGCGCCAACCAACGCATGAGCCGGCGCATGCCCTCGGGTGCGTTGCCGTCCTCGTTGACTTCCTCCTCCATGCGCGAGTGGGCCTGGATGGAGAAGTCGACGCCTACGCCGATGAGGATCGGGAGCGCGGCGATCGTGATCAGCGTGAGGGAGATCCCGAGGTAACCCATGATGCCGAAGCCCCAGATGGCACCGATCACGACGATGACGAGAGACAGGAGCCGCCAGCGCACCCGGAATACGAAGTAGAGAACGAGCACCATCACGATGAAAGACAGCGCCCCGAGCAGAGCCAACCCGGTCTGGAGGTAGTCGTTGATGTCCTGAAGGAGCTGCGGGGGGCCGCCGACGGTGAGCTCGAAGCCCTCGAAGGAGTCCTTGTACTTGTCGGCGATCTCGACGACCTTGTCGGCGGCGTCGCCCATGTCGGCGATGTCGATGTTTCCCTGGGTCGTGACGATCATGAGGCCCTGGTCGATCTTGGGGAAGTTGGCCCGCAGGATCGGCCGGATGACGGGATTGCCCTCGTCGTCGGTGGCGACAACGGCGGGGTCCTCCGCGTCGCTCTCGTAGAGGAGCGCCTCGGAAAGTGTCTTGTTGGAGAGGACCTTGATGGCCTCGGCCTCATGCTTGACCTGGTCGTCGATATTGGGCAGCTCCGCCGCAGCGAGAGCCACGTCGATACCCGCCGCCGTGACGCGCTCTGTGGTTCCGGCCTCGAGTTTCTCGACAGCGGCCTTCACCTCTTCGGCTCGGGCCGCCGCTTTCTCGTCGGTTCCTTCACCGTCCTTCACCTGATCCGACGCGAGGTCGGGCGCATACTCCTCGGCCAAAGGAAAGATCTCGGTTCCGGGAGTCACCTGGCTGGCGGCGAAGTTCATGGCGGTGACCGGGCTGACGACCGCGTGGAAGAGCGGGTCGCCGTTGGCGTCGGTCGCCGCGCGCAGCTCGTCGCCGAACTCGGCGAGCGTTTTTGCGTTCTCCTCGTCGGCGACGAGGTCGATCGACTGCTTGCCGCCGTCCTCGGTGGCGGAGAAGAGGACGAGCATGGGCTCGCCGCCGAAGTTCTCCTGGAAGCGCTCGTTGTCCTGGGCGACGGGATTGTCGGCGCCGATGAGTGCATCCTGGCTCGTTTCGAACTCGAGCTTGGTGATCCCGAACGCCATGATCACCGTCACCACGGCCGCCAGCGTGAGCACCGCCTTGTAGTGCTTCGTGACCACACCGGCGAGGCCGTTCCAGAACTGTCGCATCGTTCCCCCTGTGTCCGTCACCGTGGCGCGGAGCCACACCGGCCGCGCCAAGCCGTCACAGGGTACGCAATTCGTGCAGTCTGTGCCGCAGTCGTGTCAGTGGGCCGTGGGTACACTCCGGCGCGTGGGTCTCCAGCGATTCGAACAGCGGCTGGAGCGTCTGGTCGAGGGCACGTTCTCGAAGGCGTTCCGCAGCGGTCTCCAACCCGTCGAGATCGCCCGCAAGCTCGTCCGTGCGATGGAAGACGGCCGCACGCTGGGCGTAAGAGGCAAGGTCGTGCCCAACGACTTCACCGTCGAGCTCTCGGCCGCCGACTACGACCGCTTCGAAAACTTCGACGACGTCCTCGCCCGGGAGCTGGCCGATCAGGCCCGCGACACCGCCCGCGAGGAGCACTACCACTTCGTCGGCCCGGTCGAGGTGCGCCTCGTCGAGAGCGACAAGACCCGAAAGGGAACATGCCGGATCAGTGCCACCATCGCCGAGGGGGCCATGGGCCTCGTGGGCTCCCTGGTCCTGCCCGACGGGCGTCGCGTGCCGCTGCGTGACGAGCCCGTCACGATCGGGCGGATGCCCGATTGCACGATCCCTGTCGACGACGCCCGGGTCTCGCGCCACCACGCCGAGGTCAAACCCGAGCCGGAGGGCTACGTCGTGCGGGACGCCGGATCCATGAACGGAACGCTGGTCAACGGTGTCGCCGTCAAGGACCACCTCCTGGTCGACGGCGACGTGATCGGTGTCGGATCGGCCACGATGCGCTTCGAAGCGTCCTGAGGCGGTCGCGTGTCCGAAGGCCTCCTCACGGTTCTCAAGTTCTGCTTCCTGGCGCTCCTGTTCCTGTTCCTCGTGCGGGTCGTCCGGGTGGTGGCGCTCGAACTGCGGGCCGCTCCTCTCACGCCGGTCGACGCAGCAACCCCCGCCAAACAGCGCTCCCCCAAGCGCAAGGGTTCGGCCCAGCGGGGCGTCCGAGTTGTCGAGCCGGCGCAACTGGCCGGCCAGACCTACGCCGTCGACGGAGAGATCACCGTCGGGCGTGCCACCGGGTGCGGGATCGTGTTGAGCGCCGACTCCTACGCGTCCCAGATCCACGCTCGGGTCTTCCGTCGCGACGACGATCTCTACGTGGAGGACCTGGGATCCACCAACGGCACCTTCGTGAACGGAACCCGGATCTCCACCCCCGTTCGGGTCCGTCGGGGCGACCGCGTCCAGTTCGGCCAGACGATCGTGGAACCGACGAAGTGACAGGCGTCATGAGCACAGCGTCATGAGCACAGCGTCATGAGATTCGTCGCAGGTGCAGCCACCGACGTCGGCCGAGTCCGCGAAGGCAACGAGGACTCGTTCGTCGTTGACGACCGGCTTCGCCTCTTCGCCGTCGCCGACGGAATGGGTGGGCACCGAGCCGGCGAGGTCGCGTCTGCCACGGCAGTGGAAGCACTGCGGGCCTCCGTCGCTTCCGGTTCCGCCGTCGACGAGGCGATTCGTAACGCCAACGCGGCGGTTCTCGAGAAGTCCGGCGGCGACGATGACCTCTCCGGCATGGGTACGACCATCACCGCCGTCGTATCGGTGGGCCCGAGCGAAGCTGTGATCGGTCACGTCGGCGACTCACGCGCCTATCTGCTGCACGAGGGTGAGCTCAGCCAGATCACCGACGATCACAGCCTCGTCGAGGAACTGGTCAGAGAGGGCCGCCTCACGCCGGAACAGGCCGAGGCCCACCCTCAGCGCTCCATCATCACCCGCGCCCTCGGCATCGAACAGGACGTCGACGTCGACACGTACACGGTGAAGGCTGAGGTCGGCGACCGGGTGCTGCTCTGCTCCGACGGACTGACCACCATGGTGCGCTCCGACGACATCGCTTCCATCCTGCGCCGTGAACCACATCCTGGTCACGCCGCCGAACAGCTGGTCGATGCCGCCAATGAAGCCGGCGGGGAGGACAACATCACCGCCGTTGTCCTGGACGTCGTCGAAAGCGACGCTGCCGACAGTGCGATCGGAGCAGCAGCGGCCGGAACAGCAGCGGCCGGAACAGCGGCGGAGGGAACGGCTGCTACGAGCGCAGGCGACGGGCCCGAGGACGACAGGTCCGAGGACAACCGGTCCGAGGACAACAGGTCCGAGGACGACCGGTCCGAGGACGACGGGCCCGACGGAGACGGGTCAGGCGGTGACGAACCGGCGGCCGCGCCCCGCAAGCGTCGCCGCTGGCTGCGCGCCGTGCTGGTGGCCGTGCCGGTGGTCGTGATCGTGACCGTTGCTGTCCTGGCCGTCGGTTGGTACGCGCGCCGTACCTACTATGTGGCGTTCGGCGGAGAGAACGGCGAACAGGTCGTGCTCTATCAGGGACGTCCCGGCGGGCTCCTGGGTTGGGATCCCACGGTCGAGGAGACCACCGACCTCACCATCGACGATCTGACGGCGGCGCAGCAGATCGACTTCGAAGACCAGCTCGAGTTCTCGTCGCGCTCGGCCGCCGACGAGTACCTCGACCGCGTAGCCGACGACGTGGCAGAACAGGCCCGCGCAGCGACCTCCACGACGTCGACGACCTCGACCACCCGACCCACGCCGACCACGACGCGCTCCGCACCCCCCGCGTGACACCGCTCGCCTCGCGCCGGCGCTCCACGGAACTGGGGCTCGGGATCATCGCTGTGATCCTCGTGATCGGCGGGTACGTGCTCGTGGGCCTGGCCGAGAACGCCGACCTTCCGCCCGACCTCATCGCCATCCTGGTCGGGCTCGTCGGGTTGTTCTTCCTTGCTCATCTCGCCGTGCGACGGTTCGCCCCCCGGGCCGATGCCACGCTGCTGCCGCTCATCGTGGTCCTGAACGGCATCGGGTTCATCGTGATCGCCCGTCTCGACCGCGACCTCGCCCGGGTCCAGTCGGTGTGGGCCGCCGTCGGTGTGGCCGCGTTCATCGGAACCCTCGTTCTCGTGCGACGCGTTCGGGTGCTCGAGCGCTACCGCTACACCTTCCTTCTCGTCGGCATCGGATTTCTCCTGCTTCCCCTGCTCCCGGGCATCGGCTTCAGCCTCAACGGCGCACGCCTGTGGGCGAAGCTCGGGCCGATCACGTTTCAGCCGGGCGAGGCGGCCAAAGTGCTACTCGTCGTGTTCTTCGCGGCCTACCTGGTCGAGAAGCGTGAGCTGCTGTCGTCGGGGACCCTGCGGGTGGGCCGCTTGAGGCTGCCCGACCCGAAGCACCTCGGCCCGCTCCTTCTCATCTGGGGCTTCTCACTCGTGGTTCTCGTGTTCGAGACCGACCTCGGCTCGTCCCTTCTCTTCTTCGCGGTGTTCGTCGGGATGCTCTACGTCGCAACACAACGGTTCTCATATGTCGCCGTTGGCTTCGGGATGTTCGCCCTCGGAGCACTCCTCGCGTACCAGTTGTTCAATCACGTGCAGGAGCGCGTCGCCAACTGGCAAGACCCATGGCCGGCGGTGGGTGAGGGCAACAGTCAACTCGTCGAGGCGTTGTTCGGATTCGGAACCGGTGGCTTCGCAGGTCGCGGTCTCGGTCTCGGCAACCCTGACCGGATCCCCGTCGTGGAGACCGACTTCATCTTTGCGGCCATCGGCGAGGAACTCGGTCTGCTCGGCACGGCTGCCGTGCTGATCGGGTTTCTCCTGCTCGTCGGAACGGGATTCCGCATCGCCGTGCAGGCGCAAAGACCCTTCTCGAAGCTCTTCGCCACGGGCCTCACGACGATCATCGGCATGCAGACCTTCGTGATCCTCGGTGGCGTGACGCGCCTCATCCCGCTCACCGGCATCACGTTGCCGTTCGTGTCGTACGGAGGATCGTCGCTCGTCGCCAACTTCGTCATCGTGGCTCTCCTCCTGCGCATCTCCGACGAAACCGCCGCCTCCGCCGAAGAGGAGCTCGAGCAGCAGATCCGTCAGCGCAGCTCGGTCGGAATGGGCGCGTCGTGAACCGCTCGATTCGCCACGTGGGGTGGGCGGTGGTCGTGCTGTTCCTCGCACTCGCCGGCAACCTCGTCTACCTCCAGGTGATCAAGGCCGACGAGCTCGCCAACGACCCTCGGAACATCCGCACTCTGATCCGAGACTTCTCCGGACCCCGCGGAGACATCCTCACCTCCGACGGCGAGGTCGTCGCCCGTTCGGTGGAGGTCGACGACGAGTTCGAGTTCCAGCGTCTCTACCCTCTCGGCGGGCTGATGAGCCACATCGGCGGCTACTTCTCCTTCAGCAGGGGAAGCACCGGTGTCGAGGCCGCCTACAACGACGAGCTCACGGGGCGCGACTTCGACCTCCAGGTGCGCAACCTCGAAGACTTCGTGCTCGGGAAGGAGAACACGGGCAACGTCGTCTTGAGCGTGAGCGCCGGCGCACAACGCGCCGCCGCCGACGCGCTGGCGGGACGACGAGGGTCCGTGGTCGTGCTCGACCCGAACAACGGCGAGATCATCGCCATGTACTCGAACCCGACCTTCGATCCGCAGCCACTCGCGAGCCACGACATCGCCGCGGCCGATGCCGAATTCCGGGCGCTGGAGGCGGATCCCGCCAAGCCCGACCTGGCCCGTGCCTACCGCGAGATCTACCCGCCCGGGTCGAGCTTCAAGATCGTCACGAGCGCCGCGGCGCTCGATGAGGGTCTGGCCACACCCACCGAGCCCGTGTTCCCGTCGATCTCGGAGTTGACGCTGCCACTCACCAACACGACCCTGTCCAACTTCGGCAACGGCGTGTGCGGCGGGAATCTCACCGAGAGCTTCGTGCAATCGTGCAACACCACGTTCGGGCAGCTCGGGCTCGAGCTGGGTGAGCAGTTCCCGCCGGACATGGAGCGCTTCGGGATCTACGACGCACCTCCTCTCGACCTGCGCCCCGGCGCGGCCACCAGCACGGGACCGGAGCCGGGGTCGTTCGCTCAGAACCAGCCGTTGTTCGCGTTCGCCGGGATCGGCCAGGGAGAGGTGGCCACGACACCGCTCCAGATGGCGTTGGCCGCCGCGGCGGTGGCCAACGGCGGAAGGATCGCCGAACCGCACGTCGGGCGCGAGATCCGCGACGACGACGGCGCCGTCATCTCTCGGATCCGTCCGGGAGACTGGATGACCGCCATGCCGGCACAGACCGCCGCCGAGATCGCGGCGATGATGACCGAGGTCGTGCAGCGGGGTACCGGCACGGCGGCCGCTCTTCCCGACGTCACTGTCGCGGGCAAGACCGGGACGGCGGAGAACTCGCAAGGTCCGGTCGACCACGCCTGGTTCGTGGGCTTCGCCCCGGCCGAGGCGCCCCGCTACGCGATCGCCGTCATCGTCGAGAACTCAGGATCCGGCGGCGTGGTCGCAGCCCCCGTGGCAGCCCAGGTTCTGGGAGTATTGCTGTGAGCAACGTTGTCGGTCGCCTCGCCGTTCACGTCGTCATCGACGACGCCGAGACGCGCCGCGGGACAGCCGCGGACGGGCAGTAGATTCGAGTCGTCATGGCCGCGCCCGTCGCCGTTTTCGCCAACCGCTACCAGCTTCAACGCGAGATCGCGCGAGGTGGAATGGCCGAGGTCTACCTCGCACGCGACGACCTGCTGGATCGACCCGTCGCTGTGAAGGTCCTCTCTGCGGAGTACGCCCGCGACCCGACCTTCGTCGAGCGGTTCCGCCGGGAAGCGCAATCTGCGGCGGGCCTCAACCATCCCGACATCGTCGCGATCTACGACTGGGGCCAGGAGCAGGGCACGTACTTCATCGTCATGGAGTACGTCGCCGGCTACACGCTGCGCGATGTGTTGAAGACCGAGGGCACGCTTTCGCCCGAGCGAGCGAGCGGTCTCGCCGCCGAAATTGCCGCCGCACTCGACTACGCGCACCGCAACGGTGTCGTCCACCGTGACATCAAGCCGGGAAACGTCCTCGTCAACTCCGACGGAAGTGCCAAGGTCACCGACTTCGGCATCGCTAGGGCAGATGCCGGCGAGGCGCTCACACAGACCGGTTCGGTCATGGGTACGGCAACGTACTTCTCACCGGAGCAGGCGCAGGGTCTCGCCGTGGATGGCCGCTCCGACGTCTACTCACTCGGCGTCGTTCTCTACGAGATGGTCTGCGGCGTCACGCCGTTCCAGGGCGACAACCCGGTGAGTGTCGCCTATCAACACGTACGCGAGGACCCGCCTCCGCCCTCCACCCACAATCCCGACATCCCACTCGACCTCGAGCAGATCATCATGGCGTGTCTCGCCAAGGACCCGGCGCAGCGCTACCAGTCGGCCCACGACCTGCGCGAAGACCTCCTGCGGTTCCAACGGGGTCGTCCCCCTCTGGCAGCGCCTCTGGCGTTGGCCGCCGTCGCCGCCGGTGCGGCTGCCACCACGGTCGCCAACGCTCCCGTTTCCGAAGTTCTCCCCGAAGCGGCTGATCCGAAATCCTGGAGCAAGGCGCGCCGCTGGTGGGCGCTGGTCCTCGTTCTCATCGTTCTCGGTGGCGCCGTCGGGCTGATCTGGTGGCTCAGCTCCGAGGGCGGAACGGCCACTCCTCTGGTACCGGTTCCCGACGTCGTGAACCTCCAGGAAGACGAAGCGATCTCGAAACTGCGCGTCGAGGGATTCGAGGTCGAGGTCGAGCGGGAGCTCGCGTTCGTGGAGAAGGGAATCGTGTTCGAGCAGGATCCGCCGAAGGGTGAGGATGCACGCGAAGGAAGCACCGTCACCATCATCGTCAGCGAGGGTGTCGGCGAGGTCGAGATCCCACCTGTGGCCGGCCGTGTGGCCGACGACGCCGAGGAGGTGCTCACCGACATCAACCTCAAGGTCGAACGCCGCGAGGAGGAGACCGACGCTGTCGAGCCCGGCATCGTGATCCGCACCGAACCTCCCGCCGGAACAGTCGTCGGACGCGGATCGACCGTCGTGATGATCGTGTCGAAGGGACCGGGCGACGTCACGGTTCCTCCGGTGGCCGGACTGTCGGCCAATGCCGCCATCGAAGCGCTCAGCGCCGTCGGGCTGGTCGCCCAACAGGTACCGGAACCGAGCGACACGGTTCCCGAAGGACAGGTCATCCGTACGTCACCTGAAGAGGGAAGTTCCGCGCCGAAGGGTTCCACCGTTCAGGTCTTCGTATCGAGCGGACGACCGAGCGGCAACGTGCCGGGAGTCGTCGGTAAGGACCGAGCAGCGGCGGAGGCGGAGCTCTCAGCAGCCGGGTTCGTGCCCCGCGTCGTGGTCGTCGAATCGTCGCCCGCCAACGACGGGCTCGTCATCAACCAGAACCCGACGGGAGGGACCAGCGCCCCGACGGGCACCGAGGTCGTGATACAGGTGGGGCAGGCCGCCTCCGCCACCACCACGACGCTCGCGGCTCCCTGAGGCCGAAGGTCCGCGGAGCGTGGTTCGTTCACTGCTCGCGGACTGGTACTCGCGTCACGGCCGCCACGACCTCCCGTGGCGCGCCGCCCGTGACCGATGGTCCGTGCTCGTCTCCGAGGTGATGCTGCAGCAGACCCCCGTCGCCCGTGTCGAGAAGGGCTGGGCACGCTTCCTCGCGCTCTTCCCGGCGCCGACCGACGCCGCCGAGGCCGGACCGGGAGCCGTCATCTCGGCCTGGGGGAACCTCGGCTATCCGCGCCGGGCACGGCGGCTGTACGACAGCGCGGTGATCATCACCCGCGACGGTTGGCCCCAGGATCTCGAGGACCTCCCCGGAATCGGCCGCTACACGGCCTGCGCAATTCGGGCGCAGGTCGATGGCGCCAACATCCCGGCCATCGAGGTCAACATCCGCCGGGTCTGCGAACGCGTCGAGGGACGCCGGCTCACGACGCGCGGTGCTGAAGCCACCTTCGCCCGTCTCGGCCGTGGGTTGCGCGGACGCGACCGGCTCCTGGCACTGATGGACCTGGGAGCAACCGTGTGCACGGCGAGCGACCCGTTGTGTGTGGAGTGCCCACTCCGACGCCGTTGTGCCACGAAAGGGGTTCTGGTCGGCGAAACCCGTTCCCGCCAAGCGCGCTACGAGGGTTCGTTCCGTCAGTGCCGCGGCGACGTCCTCCGAACGCTTCGCGCCGCAGCGGAACCGGTATCGATCGTCGATCTGGACGACAAGGCGCTGTGCTCGCTCGTAGACGACGGCCTCGCGGTGGTGAAGGGCTCGACCGCGTCACTCCCCTAGAGCGTCGACACCGAGGAAGTTGGCGAGGATGCGATGTCCGTGTTCGGTGAGGATCGACTCGGGATGGAACTGAACGCCCTCGACCGGCAACTCGCGGTGCCTCAGTCCCATGACGAGTCCGTCGGCTTCGGCGCTGACCTCGAGTTCAGGGGGAACGGACGCCCGGTCCACCACGAGTGAGTGGTACCGGGTTGCGGTGAGAGGTGTCGGCACGCCGACGAACACGCCACGCTGATCGTGATCGATGTCGGAGGTCTTCCCGTGCATCACGGCGGGTGCCCGCACGACCGACGCGCCGTAGACCTCGCCGATGCACTGGTGGCCGAGACAGACGCCGAGCACGGGGATTCCCTGCTCCGCAAAGGCTGCAATGGCCTCGTTGGACCGACCGGCGTCAGCGGGACGACCGGGGCCCGGCGAGATGAGCACACGATCGGGCTCGAAGCTGCGCATCTCGTCGAGCGTGATGTCGTCATGGCGGTGGACCCGGGGCTCGGCCCCGAGCTCCCCGAGGTACTGCACGAGGTTGTAGACGAACGAGTCGTAGTTGTCGAGCACCAGAACCCGCGTTCCCACGAGAAAGAACGCTACTTGTTCCCGTTTCCCTTTTCGCCGCTCTCGGCGCTTTCAGCGCCAGGCCGCTGTGGCCCCGCCTCGGGCGGCGCAGGGTACCTGCGCCGCTGAACCTGGGCTCAGCGAGGTTCGGCGAATTCGAGTGCGGCGGAGCCCTCGTAGGCCGGAACCTCGAGTGCCGTTTCCACCTCGACGTCGAACCCGAGTTGGAACGCCTCGGCATCGCGCCTGAAGCGATCGACGAGTTCGTCCTCCCCGAAACGTTCGAGCATCACCTCCGGTGGACCGATCGCCGTGAAGACGTAGGGCGGGGAGTGCACCGTTCCGTTGATGAGCAGGGTGTTCCCGACACACAACAGCGCGCTCGTCGCGACGACCCGCTCCCCGTTCACCGCAATGGCCTCGGCCCCGGCACCCCACAGACCGTTGACCACGGCGTGGACATCCCCGGAGTGGATGAGCAGATCGTTGCGGTTTCCGCTCGGTGCCTTCGGCAGCGACGAATCCCGGAGGGTGACCACCAGACCGTCCCCTTCGCTGGGTTCGAACCCTGCACGAGTCCGTGCGGCGTCGACCTGCTCACGCACCGCCTCGACCTGGGTGGCACCGCTCTGGACATCGTCGATCGCGCCGCGCAGGATCGCCGTCTCCTCGCGGAGGACCTCGGCGCGCGACTGCTCTCTCTGAATGAGCGTCGCCAGGCGCGCCCGCTCCGGAACGTCGGTTGTCGGATCGGCCGGCGGGGGATCACGGAGGACGACAACGGCGATGAACCCGACGCAGGCCAGTCCGAGCACCAGCCACCCGCGATCCCGCACTAGCCTCGCCCCGTGCCCCGCTCGAAGAGCAAACGCTCGCGGTACACGCCGCCGCCACCCAAGAAGGCGCCACCGTCACCGCTGTGGTGGGCGTCGACGATGTTCACACTCATGGCCGTTGGCCTCCTCGTCGTCGTCGCGAACTACCTGAACGCGCTGCCCGGAGACTTCGAGACCCGGTATCTCTTCCTGGGGCTCGGTCTGGTCACCGCCGGCTTCATCATGACCACGCGGTACAGATAACACTCTTGTAATTACCCACAGAGTTATCCACAGGCTGTGGACAGCCTACCGGGGCCGAATCCGGGCTCACCATCGCCCCTCCTCGACCACCAGCGCCATGTCCTCACGGCAGTGCCGGGGTGGCTCGGGCTCCTCGTCACCGGACGCGGCGGTCATCGTGACTTCGGCGAAACACACGATGCAGCGGTAGCGGTAGTCGACGGGCCGGATGTCGTCGGGGTCGGGCTCCTCGGGTGGAACGAACGAGTGGAACATCCGCACGAACCACGCCGCGAGCAGATAGATGCACAATGCCGCCCCGACGGCGAGCGCCACACGAACCCCGGTCCACAGCATGCGGTCGGCCCGGGGCCCCGCTCAGAGCCGCTCGATGATCGTGGCGTTGGCCATCCCGCCACCCTCGCACATGGTCTGGAGGCCCCAGCGCTTGCCGGTGCGCTCGAGCTCGTTGACGAGGGTGGTCATGAGCCGCGCCCCCGAACAACCCAGCGGGTGACCCAACGCGATCGCCCCGCCGTTGGGGTTGACCCTGTCCATGTGGGGGTGGTGCTCGGCAGCCCAGGCGAGAACGACCGGTGCGAACGCCTCGTTGATCTCGACGAGGTCGATGTCGTCGAGAGACTTGCCGGCGCGTTCGAGCACGGAGGTAGTGGCCGGGATCGGCGCAGTGAGCATGAGCACCGGATCGGCTCCCGCTACCGCGAACGAATCGAAGCGCGCGCGAGGCGTCACCCCCAGCTCCGCGGCCTTCTCCTCGCTCATGACCAGCACAGCGGCAGCGCCGTCGCTGATCTGTGACGAATTACCGGCGGTGATGACGCCATCCTCCTTGAACGCGGGCTTCAGCTGGGCGAGCTTCTCGACCGTCGTGCCGCGACGGAATGTCTCGTCGACGGAAAACGTCGTGTCGCCGTCGTCGGTGGTCACGGGAACACCCACGATCTCCCTCTCGAACCGCCCTTCGTCGGTCGCCTGAGCTGCGAGGGTCTGCGACCGCACGGAGAACTCGTCGAGATCCTCGCGGGAGAAGCCCCACTTCTCGGCGATGAGCTCGGCGGAGATCCCCTGCGGGACCATGTCGGGATAACGGGTCATCAGGTCGTCGGAGAAGGGTGAACCCCAGTCGCCCATGATCGACGCACCCATGGGAACCCGACTCATGGACTCCACGCCGGCGGCGATGACGACGTCGTAGGCGCCCGCCATCACACCCTGCGCAGCGAAGTGCGCCGCCTGTTGGGAAGAGCCGCACTGACGGTCGATGCTCGTAGCGGGCACTGTGTCGGGGAAGCCCGCGGTGAGGGCGACGTTGCGGGCGATGTTGATCCCCTGCTCTCCCACCTGCATCACACAGCCCATGATCACGTCCTCGACGAGAGCGGGATCGAGATCGTTGCGGTTGACGAGCTCCCGGAGTGTGATCGCCGCGAGGTCGACAGGGTGCGTGCCCTGGAGCGAGCCGTTGCGCTTCCCCATCGGGGTGCGGACTGCATCGACGATGACAGCGGTGGGCATGGTTCCTCCTGGCCGGTGGTACGCCGCGTCGCATGGGCGAAGCGCGGTTTCACATTGTCGTCTCCGGTCTCCACCATGGGCAACACGGAGAGACACCTGCGGCTTCCCGCTCCGACACCGACGAGCGGCACCACATCGTCACGAACGGGCGGTATCGTCGGCGGGAATGCCGCGGAACATGGACGATCAACTGGGCGACGGCGGCATGCCGCTTCTCGACACGTTGGGCGTGAGGTTCGACGAGTACGGAGAGGGCTGGGCTGGTGCCACGTGGACCCCGACCGATCCGTGTGTCAACCCCATCGGTGTCGTACAGGCGGGTGTCCACGCCGTCGTGCTCGACGCCGCCTGCAACTTCGCACTGCTCGCCGGCCTGGAGCGCGGCGAGCACGGCGTCACCATCGAGATGAAGGTCGCCAACATGCGCGCGGCGATCGTCGACGACGTTCTGAAGGTCCGCGCCGACGCACTGCGCATCGGTGGCAGTGTCGCCCATCTGGAGGCGACCGTGAGCACCGACGGCGGCGAGGTCGTGTCGAAGGCGTCGGCAACCTTCGCCGTCCAGCGCACCTAGTCCTACTCAGACCCGTCTTTCAGACCGCCTCCTCGCGGGGCAGTTCCCGTTCGTCGCCACCGGAGGCGACCGCGGCAGGAAGCGTGAACGAGAAGGTGGATCCGACACCGAGGATGCTGTCGACCCACACCTCACCACCGTGCAGTTCGACGAAGCGCCGCACGATCGACAAGCCGATTCCGGTCCCGCGCCGGGCGCGATCGCTGGTACCCACCTGGTAGAAGCGTTCGAAGACCTGGTCGATCTCGTCGGGAGGTATGCCCTCACCCTCGTCGGCCACCGACACCTTCACGTCGGTACCCGACCGTTCGGCGGTGATCGTCACCGTCGTGTCGCTCTCCGAGTACTTCACCGCGTTCGTGAGCAGATTCGTCAGTACCTGACCGATGGCATCGGGGTCGGCGACCACAGACAGGTGTTTCGGCACGTGCACTCGCAGCGTGTGGTCGGCCAATACCGGCTCGAGGTCGGTGGCCACAGCACTGATGACTCCGGCGAGCGAACAGAGCCGCGGCCGGACTTCGGCGCGGTTGGCCTCGACTCGGGTGAAATCGAGGAGCTGCTCGATCAGGCGGGCGAGCTCGTCGGCGTTCGCCGATGCCCTGCCCAGAAGCTCGCGTCTCTGGGCCTCCTCGAGACGATCCCAGTGCAACAGGACCGTGTCGACGAAACCTTTCACAGCGGTGAGCGGCGTTCGAAGTTCATGGCTCACCATGCCGAGGAATTCGCTCTTGAGACGGTCGGCTTCTTCGAGGCGCAGCGCCGCCTCCTTCTCCCGCTGGTACGCTTGGGCCCGCGCGATGACCATCGCCGCCTGCTCCGCATAGGCCTCGAGAAGGAATCGTTCTTCGTCCGATCCGGCACCGGACCGGTCGAAGAGAACGCTCATGACGCCGATCGAATCGGGACCGGGGCCGAGGGGAACCACGACCAGCGACTCCACGCTGGTGCCGCGGATCTCGGAGCGCCAGTCGGCCGCCCAGCCGCTGAACGACGGATCGTTGCCGATGTCCTCCACGATGATCGAGCGACCGGTCCGCATCGCTCGCACAAGTGGTGAGTCGTCGCCCGCCTCGAGCTCACGCCGGGTGTACTCGTCGATCTGCTCCTCGTCCCAACCCCAGTTGGACGCAGGTCCGGTGAGCACGAGGTGGCCACCCTCGCTGAGCAGGATTGCCGTGGCTTTCGCGTCGACCGCGGTCGTGACGGCGCCGGCGATCGACTCCAGCGTCGCCGAGAGATCCGGTTGTGGCGACACTCCGCGAAGCGCCTCGTAGAGCCGGCCGAAGTGCTGGACCTGGCTGCGGCGCTCCGCCGAGAGTCGGTCAGCAACGAGAGCCACACCGAAGAAGCACACCGTGGCCGTCACGAGGACCACCGGCTCCATTCGGGAGGAGGAGGGAGCCAGCGCCTGCGAAATCCAGGTGAGAGCGCTCGCCACCCCGGCGGTGGCGAGGCCGGCGGGAAGGCCCCAGGCGATGGCGCTGAACACGACACCGATGACATAGGGCAACAGGGCCAGGCCGAGCGCGTCGGGAACGAACAGAGTCACCAGGAAGAGCACGCTGATTCCCAACACCGCGTTGACGATGCTGGCAAGGTTGTTGTGCACCGGCGTGGCGATCAGGTCGACCGCCGTGGCCGCGATCCCGTACCCGATGACAGAAGCCACGAGCAGCAGGCGATCCGCTGTGTCGATGCCCGGGACGACCGCGAACGCGACCGCCACGACGGTGCAGAGCCCGAGGCGTACAGCCATGCCCCGCCGGTGGATGCGCTGGAGGTAGGGACGCGGCGGGTCGGGGCTTCGCCGTGCCGTGTGTGAGTGGCCGACCACCCACAGACGATGCACTCTGCGCAAGTCGCGCACAATGGCCCCGGTCCGTACATTCTCATGGCCTGCTCGGACTAGTCACACAGACGGACATTGGGGACGACGCTGTCACGGATATGGTCAACAGGGCCCCGCCGAGCCCCTTCAGTCCTTCCCTGGCTCGAATTCGCACTCAGTTCGATGATCCGGGCGTTGCGCAGGATCGTCAGGACTCAGGCCCGGGGGGTGGCGGCCGTCGAAGCGGTCGATGGAGCGACAGGCGCGGAGAAGCGTGTCCTGAACCAGATCTTCGGCGTCGACCCTGGAGCGCGTGATCGACATGGCGACGCGAAAGCACACCTCGAGATCAGGCTTCACGTACCGGGCGAGGGCCGGCAGACGACCGCTGAGCCGTAGCCTTGACGCGGGAAGGGCACCGGACCCGGAGAGTTCTTGAACCGTGGAGATCGAGGAGGTCAACGCGCTCGCGTATCTCGCCGCGTTCGGAGGCGGCATCATCTCCTTTCTCTCCCCGTGCGTTCTCCCCCTCGTTCCGGGCTACCTCTCGATCGTGACGGGCCTCGACGTGGCCGAGATCCAGGACGGTGGCCGCGACACGATGGTCCGGATCACGCGAGACACCGGTCTGTTCGTCCTCGGCTTCACCGTGGTGTTCGTGGCCCTCGGCGTCTCGGCCGCCACGGCGGGGAGCGTCTTTCTCGACAACCAGGCACTGCTCACCAGGATCTCCGGCGTGGTTCTGCTGTCGATGGCCCTGTTCATGCTCGGGTCGCTGTTCCTCCAGGCTCCGTGGCTCTATCAGGAGAAGCGGTTCCAGCCCAACACGGGGAAGCTGGGGCCGTTCGCTCCGCCGGTCGCCGGTGCTGCGTTCGGGTTCGGCTGGACCCCGTGCATCGGGCCGGTGCTCGGTTCGATTCTCGCCATCGCCGCCACCCAGGGCCGCGCGTGGGAGGGCGGATCACTCCTGTTCGTGTACTCGCTGGGCCTCGGGATCCCGTTCCTCATCACGGGCCTCGCGTTCGGCCGCATGGCCGGGACATTCGCGTGGGTGAAGGGTCACTTCAGCGCGATCGTGACGGTGTCCGCCGTCATCCTGGGGATCTTCGGGATCCTGCTCATCTTCGACAGCCTCAGTTGGGTCTCGTCACAGCTCATCGAATTCATGGACTCACTCGGACTCAGCCGGATCGCACGTCTCGGATAGCGACGGAAAGGACACGCAGTGTCGAACAACACACCGGAGGAGGGGCAGTCGGCGCCGACGGGGCGTCCGACGCGCGGCCGAGCCGCCGCCCGGGCCGAAGCCGAAGGAGCCGCCCGAAGGAGCCGCCTCATGGTCGTTGGCGTCGTCGCCACAGGGGTGGCCATCCTCGTCGGCGTGATCGTGGCGGCCGTGGTGCTGAAGGACGACGGCGCCTCCGGAGAGGCCTCCGAGGGTTCCTTCGACCTGCCGGCTCTCGAAGCTCCCGAGGGTGAACGTGTCACGCTCGCCGACTACGAAGGCACTCCTGTCGTCGTGAACTTCTTCGCCTCGTGGTGCCCGACCTGCGACCAGGAGCTTCCCGACTTCAACACGGCCGCCGACGAGTACGCCGGCGAGGTGGAGTTCGTCTTCGTAAACGCCCTCGAAAACGCCGACTGGAAACCGATGGCGGAGCGCAACGGAATCCTCGACAACACCCTGGCGAAGGACGTCGGGCCCGACAACAACGAGCTCTACCTCGAGGTCGGTGGTGCTGTCGGCCTGCCGATCACCGCGTTCTACGACGCCGAGGGCGATCTCGTACACACCGAGCTCCAGGGCATGACCCTGGCCACATTGCAGGAGCAGATCCGCCAGTCGTTCGGGGTCGCTCCGGCCTAGAGAAGCCGCTACCCGAGATCAGCGCCTGCCGTGTCGGGCGCGCCATACGGCGAAGACGCCGGCGAGAACGGTGAGGCCGATCTTCGTGAAGTCGAGGACCGGTCGGACTCTCACGCCGTCGGGTCCGACCTCGATGACGGCGACGGGGCGCGCCTCGGCGTGTCCGCCGCCGCCTCCTCCGCCGCCTCCTCCGCCGCCGTCCATGCCGACGGTGACCTCGTCGCCGCCACCCCCGAAGCCGAAACCACCGGATCTGTGGATCGTCGCGGCCGCGATGACGACGGTCTCACCGACTCTCTCGGGCTCACCGAAGACCTGCGAAGCCGTCATACCCTCCACGAAACGGGCGAGCAACGCCTCGGAACGGTCGCCCGCCCGCTGAATGAAGCCGAGAACAGGCTCGCCGTTGTCTTCCGGTCCGTTGCTGGTGACACCGCTCATGTGGCCCTCCTCCTTCGTCGTAGGACGACGAGCGCCCCGCAGATGATGACGACACCGAGTCGCAGAATCCGCTCGGCGTCACGGATTCGCACCGTGCGCGACTTCCCGTCGGTACCTGTCACGCGGACCTGAGCCGGTCGTATGCGTTGCGAGACGAACCCGCCGCGACGTCCCGCGATGGCGGTGGTCGTCACTCGGGCCACCGGCGTCACGGAATGGCCCGCAACCACCGTGGTCGAACCAAAGAGCTCCAGCGTCCGTCGTGGCACACGCCGACGCTACCGCTCCGAAGGAGGAACCTCTCGCCCGGCGATTACGATTGTCAGCGACCGGAGGCCCTTTCCCCAAGGCGACCACTTCCCGTGACGACACCGAACGACGGCAGTTCCGACAGCGGCGCCTCCAGCCGAGCGCTGACGATCTCCGAGGCGGCCAAGGAGTGCTCCCTGTCTCGCTCGACGATCCGTCGATTCGTCACACGCGAACGGTTCCCGAACGCATACCGCGTCAACGGCAGCGGACGCGGTGCCTGGCGGATCCCCGCACAGACCTCGTGGCCGCCGGGCTGATCGACAAGGACGGGCCGGTCACCGGCGCAACGCCCACGACAAGCCCACCCGTCGCTGAAGCGGCCGCGGCCATCCCGCTCGGCCCCGGTCGTGATCCCGACGTTCTCGGAGCGATCCAGGATCTGGGGACACGGCTCCACAATCTCGAAGTGCAAGTCGCGCGTCTGCATCAACGGGCCGACGTCGCCGACACGCTGTCGGCCGGACACGGCCGTGCCATCGAGGAACTGAGCGTCGACATCGACGGCTACAAGCCGCGACGGCGCGAACGCGCGCGCCCGCGCGGATCGACCCGATCGCGCTGGCAACTCAATCTCACCTTCCTGACCATCGTTCTGATCGTGGCCGCCGGGCTCTACGTCTTCACGCGTCTTGGCGACGACACTCTCCCCACCGTGAAGGTTCCCGACGTCAGCAGCGGAAATCCACCGGTCACCGACGTTCTCGACGTTCCCGCCGAGAGCGGGCTCGACACTGTGGTCACGTTCATCGAGAGCCCCGACACGGTCCCGGGAAGCGTGCTCCGCCAGTCTCCCGAAGCGGGAAGCCGCGTCGAGGAGGGAACCGACGTCACCCTCTTCGTCAGTGCGGGATCGGGCGAGGTCGACGTACCGGACGTCGCCGGCGAGACCATCAACGACGCCCGGGAACGCCTCTGGTTCAACGGACTCAACGTCACCGAACCGGTGGAGCGGGTGACGAGCACCGAGGACGCAGGCACCGTGGTGCGTACCGAACCCGAGGCCGGCGTGGTGCTCGAGCGTGGCGACACCGTGTCGATTTTCGCCTCGGACGGAAACGGCTAGCCGGCGGGATACCCGCGCCACTGACCCTCGTCTCGGGCCTTCGCCTCGGACGGCGGAGGTCAGGGAACGGGCAATCGCACGACGAAGGTCGCTCCCGGTCCGGGGGCGTCGTCGAGTTCCACGGATCCGCCGTGACGACCGACGATGTCGGACGTGATCGCCAGACCGAGACCGGTTCCGCCGTGATCACGATCGCGCGCGGTGTCGGCCCGGGTGAATCGCTCGAAGATCCGCTGGGCCTGGTCGGGTGGCACTCCCTCCCCGTCGTCCGAGATGCGCAGGACCACGGTGTCCGCATTCTCGTGGAGCGACACGGTCACCGCTGATGTGGCATGTCGACGCGCGTTGTCGACCAGATTCCGGACAGCCCGTCTGAGCTGATCGGTATCCCCCGACACCTGTGCACCGGAAACGTCGGTGACGTCGATCGCTGGCCCTGAACCCGACCGGGCACGCGTGGCCTCGTGAAGAACGATCTCGTCGAGATCGACGCGGGCGCTTCCGATCGGTACGACACCGGCGTCGCTGCGCGCGAGATAGAGGAGATCGTCGACCAACCTCTGGAGACGACCCGTCTCCTCGAGAACGCTTCGATGGGTCGCCAGCGGATCCGCCGACGCGGGATGGGCCAGATCCACCTCGAGTTCGGAACGGATGTTGGTGAGAGGACTCCGCAGTTCGTGGGACGCATCGGCGACGAACCGACGTTGTCGCTCGTGAGCGGTCTCGATCCGCTCGAGCATCTCGTTCATCGTCGTGGCGAGCCGCCCGATCTCGTCCTCGCTCTCGGGTACGGGAACCCGCCGCTCCAACTGGTCCCCACCGATCTGGACGACCTCCGCGCGTATCGCCTCGACCGGGCGCAGTGCCCGAGACACCACGAACCAGATCAGTGCGGCGAACAGCACCAGCACCACCGGTAGCACGACCACAAGGGTGAGCGTGAGGACCCTCACGCTCTCGTTCACGTCGTCGAGGGACGCTGCCGTGACGAGCACCAGCGGGCTTCCGTCGACATCGACAGGCCGCGTGAGCAGCCGGAAGTCGTCCTCGGAGTCCTCGCCGATCGGGAGGCCGTTGACTGTCCGGATCTGCGTCGAGTCCGACACCGACGTCGGGTCGCTGATGACCGCCGGGGCACCGGCCACACGCTCGCTCGCGGCGACCACGTCACCGTCGGGGGAGACGAGTTGGGCGAAGCCCTCGTCGCCTGCCCCTATCGACAGGCTCGAGGGAATCGTGCCACCCTCGAGAACGACCGTGAGTTCATCGGCGCTGACCGTGATCCGGTCGTCGAGGTTCCCGGTGAGGGCCCTGCTTTGCGCCGTGACCGACACGACCGCCATGACAGCCAGGACACCGGCGACCGCCACCGTGGCGACAGCGGTGACGCGGAAGCGGACGCTCCCGGTGAAACGACGGAACCGGCCCACCTTCTCCGCTCGCCGCTCAGCCACCGTCAGCGTCCAGTCGGTAGCCCGCCCCACGGATCGTCTCGATCGCCGACCGGCCGAACGGCTCGTCGATCTTTCGCCTGAGGTGACGGACGTACACCTCGACGATATTGGGATCGCCTTCGAAGTCGTAGTCCCAGACGCCCTCGAGGATCTCGGTCTTCGGGACAACCTCTCCCGCTCGCCGCATCAGGAAGGACAGAACGGCGAACTCGCGCGCGGTCAACGAGATCTCGGTGTTTCCTCGGGTGCAGCGGTGACGTGCCGGATCGAGTGTGAGGTCTCCGGCCTGGACGGGTGCCGGCACGCTCCGGACCGATCTCCGCAAGAGCGCGCGCACCCGTGCCACGAGAACAACGAACGAGAACGGTTTCGTGAGGTAGTCGTCGGCACCCGTGTCGAGAGCTTCGGCCTCGTCGAGCTCACCGTCCTTGGCCGTCAACATCAGAACCGGCGTCCAGTCGCCCGCCTCACGAAGCGCAGCGCACACCTCGTACCCGTTCTTGCCCGGAAGCATGATGTCGAGCACGATCGCGTCGTACTCGTGCTCGGTGGCCATCCACAACCCGTCGACACCGTCGAGCGTGACATCGACCGCGAATCCCTCGGCTTCCATGCCGCGCCGGACCGCCGCCGCCACCTTCTTCTCGTCCTCGACGACCAGTATCCGCATGAGCCCTGTCCTCGACGGGGACTCGGCCGAGCCGACGCTCCGGCCACCATCCTGTCGGCTTGCGCTGAACACCAGCTGAATCTCCGCGGCAGAGCCGCTGAAACCCCGCCAGAACGCCGTTCTGAGGCCTTCAGGTTCCTTCAGGTCCGTTCAGGTCGGCTTCAGCACGTCTCCGCCATGATCGTGGTGCACGACGCACGCCCACCAGGAGGAACGAGGACACCATGAAGCGTCGCACGAAGTTCACCATCGCCGGGGTCGCAGCGGCGGTCGCCGTCGTCGGCGCGGGAACCGGGATCGGGGTCGCCTCATCCGGCGGGGACGACCAGCCACTCGTCGGTACGGATCTCGACCAGGCCACGGCCGCCGCTCTCGAGCACACGGGAGGAGGAACGGTCACCGAGACCGAGATCGGAGACGACGGCGCCGCCTACGGCGTGGAGATTCAGCTCGGCGACGGGAGCCAGGTCGAGGTCAACCTCGACAAGGACTTCCAGGTGATCGGCTCCGCAGCCGACGACGACGGTCCGGGGAACAAGGACGACGGCGACAGCGGCGAGGGCGGCTGATCGTCGGCTGTTCATCGGAAACCAGCGGACGAATCGTCGCCCCCGCGTCCGACCTCGGGCACCGTCGCCCGGGGTCGTGACGCCTTCTTCGGGGAGAGGATGGTGTCGGGTTAGTCTGAAACGTGACACCGGGACGGCACGACGAGGACGACGAGGTCGAGAAACTCCGAGCCGAGATCTCTTCTCTCCGCGCCGAGCTCGAGCAGCTCCAGGACCACGACCGCATCCGCACCACGATGGAGTGGGTCGCCACGACACACATCAGCGACGGCCCCCTCGTGTCGGTCGTCGTGCCGACCCGCGATCGACACGACCGGCTGGAGGCGGCGCTCTCTTCCATCTCCGCTCAGGTCTACGAGAACTGGGAGATCATCGTGGTCGACGACGGCAGCGTCGACGACACATCCGGTTTCCTCGACACGTTGACCGATGAGCGGATCCGTCGGTTCCATTCCGACGGCGAGGGCGTCTGTGCCGCACGAAACCTCGCTCTCGACCACGTGAAGGGAGACCTGGTCACCTACCTCGACGACGACAACCACATGCACCCTCTCTGGCTGAAGGCCGTTGCGTGGGCGGGATCCAACTGGCCCGAGTCGGACGTCTTCTATGGAGCCCGCGTGTTCGACAATTTCGACCGCGCCCACGGTCTCGGGAACTCGGGAACCCCGTGGATGCAGTTCATCCCCTGGGACCGCACCCGGGTCGAGAACTTCAACATCCTCGACATGAACGTCGTCGCCCACCGCCGTGGGCTTCCCGAAGCGCACTTCGACGAGAGCCTCTCCGAATACGGCGACTGGGATTTCGTACTGCGCCTCACGCAGCTTCGACCCCCGTACGTGTACCCGCCATCGCGTGCGCCTACTCGACCGACGCCGATGGTCGTCTTTCCGGCTCCAAGGGCGGGCCGGCCGAGATCGCCAGGATCCACGAGAAGATCTCCGGGCCGGGACGGTCCGCCGCCGCCCCCGGTGAACAGCGCACCCGCGTGCTCATGGTCGGCCTCGACGCCCTCGATCCCGGGATTGCGCGTCGCCTCGCCGCCGAAGGGCGCCTGCCCCATTTCGCTGATCTGCTCGATCGGTCGACGCGAGCAACGGTCCGAAGCCCTGTGGCTGTGCACTCGAGCGGGGCGTGGCCGACGATCTTCACGGGGCTCGGGGTCGGCGAGCACGGCTACCACTGCTGGATCGAGACGACGCTCGACTACGAGGACCGCTGGACCGATGTCGCCGAAGACGTCGCGGGCAGACCCTTCTGGGAATCGCTGAGCAGGGCCGGCCGGCGTTCCGCTGTCCTCGACGTACCGCACTCGCTTCCGGACCCCAGCCACGACGGGGTGCAACTCATCGAGTGGGGCTGCCACGACCGCCACCACGGCACCGGCTCCATACCGCCATCATTCGCCGACGAGCTGACGGAGCGGTTCGGGCCCCATCCCATCGGCTGCATGGATCCACCGGATCTTCCGTCGTTCGCGCCGTGCGACTACGCCCACCGCTCCGGCGGCTACCGAACGGTCGACGAGTCCCGTGCCCTCTTCGACGACATCCTCATCGGACAGGCCCGCAAGGACGCTCTCTCGCTCTCACTCCTGAGCGAGGGCGGTTGGGATCTCTTCTTGACCGTCCTCGGCGAGAGTCATTGCACGGGTCACCAGTTGTGGGCCGTGCACGACCCCGAACACCCGTGGCACGACCCTTCTGTCGCTGCCGAACTCGGCGACCCGGTCGAGATCATCTACGAGCGCCTCGACCGCACGCTCGGAAGGCTCATCGCCGCTGCGGGCGACGACGCCACGGTCCTCGTGCTCGTACCCCATGGAATGGGGCCGCACTACAGCGGTACCCCCCTGCTCGATCAGGTTCTGCATCGCATCGAAGTGGCCGACAGCGGCGGTCCGCAGGGAGGCGCGTTCACCCGTGTCGCCAAATCGCTGTGGGAAGCGCTGCCCGATCGCTTCGACAACACGTTGCGTCGTCGTATCGCCGCTCTCCTCCGGCCCCGGCTCTCCCGGGGAGACACGCCACTCGATGAGATCCCTCCGCGCCGGGACCGTCGCTGGTTCCGGCCTCCGAGCGACGAACCCTTCGGCCCGATTCGCCTCAATGTGATCGGTCGCGAAGCCGACGGCAAGATCGCGCCGGGTACGGAGTTCGACGCAGCATGTGACCATCTACGGAACGATCTCCTCGACCTCGTCAACGTCGAGACCGGTGAACCGGCCGTCCGTGATGTCGTGCGGAGCGACACGGTCTACACGCGCCGGCCCGACGACACCCTTCCGGACCTGTTCGTCGAGTGGAACTCCGACCGGCCTGTCGAGGCCGTCTACTCGCGCCGTGTGGGTCTCGTCGTCCAGCGCCAGACCCACTGGCGCACGGGTGACCATCCCGCCGACGGGATCCTCCTCGCCTCGGGGCCCCACATCGCCGAGGGCGTCGACCTGCCCCCCGTCGACCCCGAGGACATCGCCCCGACCGTGTGCGCACTTCTCGGCGTTGATCTCCCCGACGCCACCGGAAAGGCGATGGAACTGACGAAGGTCAGCTCCAGTCGGTGAGAAGTTTCGCTTCTGCGGCGGCGTACTCCTCGAGTCCCGAGACGATCGCCTTCTCGATCTGGCCGCCCACGAACCGGGCGCGCACCTTCATCGTGCCGGAGGTGACTCGACGCGTCCCGGCCGTGCTCGGAGCGAGCGCCGTGCTGTACTCACTACTCACCCGGTCCGCGTAGTTGTCGGGCACGATGCGATGCCGACCCCGGTGCTTGGAGGTGTCGTACTGGATCTCCTCTGTCCACGTGAGCTTCGACGGATCGATCGCGCGACGGACAGCGGCGTTCAAGGGAGCGTCGAAGCGTCGATGAAGCCGGGCCGTGATCACATCTCCGGAGCGCTTGGCACTGACCAGCACACAGTCGCCGACACGGGGTAACGCCGACGTTGCTGCCACGAACTTCTCGTCGAACAACGCCTCCTCGACCTCGTCGAGGGGCCGGCCGATGCTCTGATCAATGCTGAAGTGCACGCTTGCCTTCCGAGTCGTGGGGCGCCGAGGCCCAGACTCTCACGGGGCAGCGGGCGGGGCGTTCATGGCAGCGTGGTCCTGCTGTCGCTGCGACCAGATCAGCCGTGCCAGAAGTCCGACGGCGATCGACCCGAAGACCGATACGATGGCAAAGGCCACAAGACCCCCGATCCTGCTACTAGATCGACAACGTGCACCGGTGACAGCGCGAGAGCCCACATCGCCGTACCGCTCCCGCCCGGTTGGCCAGAAATCCGAAGGGCGATGAGAGATCCGAGCGGGCCGAATCCCAGGATCGCCAGGACGTACGCCAGGACCGGGAGCAGGTTGAAGAGCCACCCCCACTGGCAGTAAGTGATCCAGTCGTGCCAGCAGTTCACGCCACTCGGAGCGGGATAGGCGGAGTCAAACCACACTGCTGCCCCAACGGCGATGCCGAGGGGAACGACGACTCCGATCACGTACCCGCACACCGCGGCCACGTAGCCCGTCGGGGTGTCCGGCTGGGGGCCAGCGGTCGGCGGGACGCGCCGGGATTCGCCCGGTTGATTCGTCACGCACCAATTGTACCGTCGGTGCCGTCTGTTGCCCTGAGCTTGCCTACTCGTCGCGGAGGAGTTCGGTCGGGTCGAGGCGGTTGACGAGCGCCGACGCCATCACGGCGGTGACCGCCGTGGCCACCAGGACGATGCCCACGGGAACCAGCGCAGCTCCGGCGGGGAGGACGTAGGCGGGCGAGAGGACGAACAACGGTTGGAGCACTGTCACGAAGTAGAAGCCCATGGCCGCTCCCACCAGGACGCCGAGGACCGCGCCTCCGACCGCAGCCGTACCGGCCTCCGCCCCGATCAGCACCCGGATCGTGCGGGGTTCGAGACCCTGGGCGCGCAGCGTCACGTACTCGCGACGGCGTTGGAGGAGCAGCCCGAAGACGAAGATCGCGATCGCCACGACGGCCATGGACAACGCGAAGGCGGCGTCGAGATCGACGAGGCCACCGATGTTGAGTGCAGCGAGGCTCGACTGGTCACGGGCGAGCATGGTTTCGCGCGTGTCGATCTGGAATGAGTCCGCGGCCACCGGACCCGCCTCGAGCGACCCGGTCGCTGCCTGCAGCCCGGCATCGTTCCCCGATGTCGCTGACGCGAGGTAGAAGTCGGGACCCATGGAGGGGATCTGACGGCTGTGCTCGTCGATCGACATGAGAGCGGAGGCGCCATCGGGGAATCCGGGCAGGCGCTCGAAGAGTCCGGCGACCGTGACGTCGATCGTCGTCTGCTGATCCGTTCCGCGGGCAAGAAGAACCTGGAGGCCGTCACCGACGCCGGCGCGGAGAAAGTCGGCCATGTCGGCGCTCAGGAAGACCGCTGTCGGGTCTGCCCGGAGTATCTCGATCGCCTCGCTCGCCGTCGACGTGACGAAGTGCTGGTCCTCGAGCGGCGCCACGGCCGCGTAGGCCTCGAGATCGACGGCCGCGAGATTGGCGGGGTCGGAGGTGCGGGCGCTCTTGAGGATCACGTTGCGGACGCCGTAGATGACAGGAGCGACGTCGGCGACTCCCGGCGTGCGGAACAGCGACGCATCCTCCACGGTGTACTCGTGACCGGCCGAGGGGCCGGGTGTGATCCGGATGTCGGAGCCCGTGGCGTATCGGGCGTCCTCGACCTTTGCCGCGTCGTAGGAGGCCGTGAAGGCCGTGAGGCTCACGGCCAGAGCGACGATCAGGGACACGGCGACGACAGCGTTGCCGATCGCCCAGGGGCGCCGGCCGACGCCGAGGCGGTAGAGGCTGATCAGGGGCTTCGACGTGCCGACGGTCGCGTGTCGGTGGGTCCGTGCGAGCAGCGCTCCGAAGAGACGGGCGCCGAAGAGTGTTCCGGCAACCCAGACGGCGATCGGCAGAACGAGCAGGCTCAGCTTCAGATGCACCGCGCGGCCGAAGTAGACCGATCCGGCTTCACCGGCGAAGGCGTCGGCGCGAACCGCCAGGATCGTGCCGACGACGAGCACGACGATCGCGACGATGTCGAGACCGGCCCGACGCCACAGCGGAGCCCGGGTCGCGTAGCGCGCGCGGTCCTCGTGGATCTCGCGGTCGATGGAGCGGCGCCCCGTGAGGTAGAGCGCCGCGCCGGTCGCCACGAGACCTCCGGCCGTGCCGAGGGCGGCCGACGTGAGGAGACGGGGAAGACCAGCCCGCTGGAGTGAATCGAGGCCGAGAGCGGCGGTGGCGGCGAGGAAGCCCAGCCCCAGACCGACGATCGACCCGGCCAAGGTCAAGAGTGCGGTGCGCAGCGTCAGCATCCGGAGGAGATCCCGCCTGCTCGCTCCACGGATACGGAGAGTCGCCTGCTCGCGGCGTTGGGCCTCGGCGAGGACACTGCCCGCGTAGGCGGCGAGAAGAGCGGCGAGCAGGGCCCCCGGAACGCCGAGGAACACGAAGAGGCTCTTCGCGGCTGAGGCATCGTCGGCCGCCACGGTCAACGTGTTGGAGATGTTGTCGAGGAGAAAGTCCTGATGGGCGGCCTGCGCCGTGACGTCCTCCGCGATGCGCTGGGTCTGGGCGTTCGCCGTCGACGGGTCGGCGTCGAGGGGAGAGCGGTCGACCCAGATGTCGACCTCGCGGACCGGAACGTTCTTGAGTCGTCCTCCGAGATCGACCGCCGCCCGTTCGTAGGCGGGGAGCACCGTTGCGGCGAACACGTCGGGCGTGACGACGACGGAGTGACGCGTGTAGACGAAGTTCTCGAGATCGCCGCCGCGCCGGCTCGCGAACAGAGACCGGGCGCGCGACAGATCGGCGACGCCTGACACCTCGAAGTCGGTGTCGCTTCCGTCGGGAAGCTGCACGGTGACGGTGTCACCGATCACGATGCCGAGCGCCTGGGACGCTTCCGAGCTGATGACGGCCCCATGGCTACTGACCTTGCCGTCGACGAGGTCGATCGTCGGGTCGTTGTCGGCGTAGGAAGCGTCGAAACCGAAGATCTTCGCCGGTCCCGGTGCGGTGGAGCCGCCTGCGGAGAGAGCCTTGGCCCCGAGGTCGGCGCTGTCGAGCACCCCGACCCGGGCGACACCGTTGATGCCGGCGATCTGCTCGGCGAGCTGGGCGGGCGCCACGGGAGGAGGTTGGTTCGCCGGTACGGGCGTGACCGCCTCCCGGGTCGAGAACGACGACTCCACCACGGGGTCCGCACCTGGAGAGGAATCCGAGACGACCTCGTAGCGCGCGACACGGGACGCCCCGGGTTCGAGGTTCCCGAGGTTGTAGCCGGTCTTGCCGGGACCGGACGCAAAGGGGTTCTCCGTGCCGTCGCCCGCTGCGACGTCGTCGATCCTCGCGGAACCGGCCTCGTAGTTCCAGCCGGACGTAGGAGCGGACCGGACCGTCACCTCGTGCGCGGTGACAGCGGCGTCGTTGCGTATCTCCAGGCGTACTTCGCGACGCGAGCCGGCCTGGTCAGCAGCCGCGCGGGAGACCTCTTCGGTGAGGGTCAGCTCGCCGCCGACACGGTCGGTCGTGATCCTTTGCATGTCGATCGGTAGTGGAGCCACGGCGCGCTGTGTCATCGACGCCGACAGTCCGTCGACGAAGAACAGGACGCCGCAGAAGAGCCCCACGCCGAGGGTCACTCCCACCATCGCCGAGAGGGTGCGGCGAGGGTTGCGGATCAGGTCGGCGACGACGTAACGGGTGCGCACGGCTCTACTCCGTGTGTCCGTTCGGTCTTTCGAGGCGCATGCTGCGGTCCGCGTGGGCGGCCATCGCCGGGTCGTGGGTGACCATGACGAGGGTCGCCCCCATCTCGCGTTGCACGTCGAGGAACAGCTCGATCACCGCCTTCGCACTCGACGTGTCGAGAGATCCTGTGGGCTCATCGGCGAGCATGATCGCCGGCCGGTGGACGACGGCACGTGCCACGGCGGCCCTCTGACGTTGACCGCCCGACAGCTTGTCGGGGAGGCGCGTCGCGAGGTCGTCGATCTCCAAGCGGGAGAGCACGTCGGTCGGACTGCTCCAGCCGCCTGTCCCGGGCTTCACGCCCGTGATGGACAGCTGCAGAGCGACGTTCTCCTCGACGGTGAGGTGCGGAAGCAGATTGTCTGCTTGGTAGACCATTCCCAGGTTGCGGCGCCGGAAGCGCACACGGTCGCGTTCGGACAGCTCCGTCACGGTGTCCGAGCCGATCGTGACCGTCCCGGAGTCCGGGACGGCCAGTCCGGCGAGGAGCCCGAGCAGCGTCGACTTGCCACACCCGCTCGGCCCCATGATCGCCAGGCTCTCACCGGCTTCGACGTCCAAGTCGAGATTGTCAAGGGCCCGCACCACACCCGCTGTCGTGTGGTGGTCGACGGTGACGTTTCGCGCCTCGATGGCGACACCGGCGCTCATCGGCGTTGCACCCCGCGATCCGAGAGCTCGTAGCGGGTGTCGGCCAGGTCGGCCAGCGACACATCGTGGCTGACGAACAACACGGCGAACGCTGCGCCGAGAACGGTATCGATGACGTCGCTCGCGGTGTCGGCATCGAGCTGAGCGACGACCTCATCGGCAAGGAGAAGCGCCGGTTCGTTGGCCATCGATACGGCGAGCGCGACACGCTGAGCCTCACCACCGGACAGCTGCCGGGGAAGATGCTCCGCCCGGTGCGCCACGCCGGTGTGCTCGAGCAGCTCGAGGGCGCGCCTCGCCGCGATCGACGGCGGCCCTGCGACGCAAAGGACTGTGCGAGCTGCACGTTCTCGGTGGCGGTGAGGAAAGGAATCAGATTGTCCGACTGGAGGGCGATGCCGACGTGATCCGCCCGAATCCCGGCTCTGTCCCGGTCACCGAGGTCACTCATCTCCCGCCCGCCGATCTCCACGGTGCCCTCGTCAGGACGCAACAGGCCGGCCATGAGCGACAGGAGCGTGGACTTCCCGCTTCCCGAGGGTCCGACCAGGCTGGCCTTCTCGCCGGGGTCCAGCGTGAGATCCACGTCGGTGAGCACGACGGACCCCTCGGTGGCGGTGGATTCGTAGGACTTCGAGACACCACTCAGACGCACGACCGGGTCGACGGTCATGCTGTGCGTTCCGAGGCTGGCGCAGTGCCGAACACGTCGGGGACGACCTCGGCGGCGTGTGCTTCGAGTTCGAGTACCACCTGGCTCGCCTCGGCCAGACCCTCGGGGCTGAGCTGCACGAGGTTGATCAGCTCGAAGGTGTCCTGGTGCAGGCTCGCGTCGAGCGGGACGTTGTCGATGACACCGACACCGGGTGCGTAGTACTTGTTCTCGTTGTCGGGAGCGCCGACCTCACCCTCCTGGATGACGCGCACGGAGTCGTAGCAGTCGAACTCGACACAGTGGGAGATGTCGAGCTCCACGGGCTCACCGACGCTGGCGTCCTCGCCCGGAGCGGCGCCGATGAACCATTTCGGCGTGTCGGCCTCCACGGTGGCGGGCATCAGGATGCCCGGCTGACCTTCGTCGATCGTCCCCAGCCAGACCGTGTCGGTGTTGGTGTACTCGCCGCCTTCGTAGTCCTCGGTGTAGCCGCCGAGGATCCAGACGTTGCCGTCCTTGTCGAGAGCGAGGTAGTCGATGGAACGCTGGGCGACCTCTCCGGCGTCGGTGGACTCGTCCAACATGGCGATCGCCGGAACTCCCTCGATCGTCCGGACCACATCGGTCATCGTCGAGATCACCTCGTGGGGGACGACACGCGAACCGACCTCCGTGGTGCCGCCACGTACCCACTGCATTCCCGGTGTGAGCGGGTGATACTCGTTCGTGCTCAGGCTGGGGTCGACGAAGTTCGCGGGGTCGAACTCGACCTGGGTTCCGGTGTCGTCGGCGCTGCTGCCCTCCGACGACGTGCCGCCCGACCCTCCGCTGCATGCGGCGAGGACCAGAGACGCGAGCACGAGTCCGGCTGCGATTCGCCGAGTCAGTCGCTTCGGTGTTCCGGTGTTCTGGCGTCGTACGTGTTCTGGTACCAGTTGCACGGTGGCCCCCTCGAGGTCGTCGTGGAGGCATCATCAACGAGAGGCGCTGAACCCAGGCTGAACGCCGGCGGAACGCCCGGTGTGGGCCCGATACCGCTATTCCGTGCGGGTGAACAGGTACGCGAACGGCGACTTCGTGTAGCCGATACCGCGTCCGCTCTCGTGGAGCAGGTCCGCCGTGATCTCCGTCGGACGCTTCGGAACCAGGTAGTCGTCGAGGTTCGATCGACTCACCCGGTACCGACCGGAGCGTGAAACCACGACTCCCTCGAGCTCGTAGCGGCTGTCGATGGAGGCCATTGCCGCGTCGCCGTGGCTCGGGTTCACGAGAAGCGAGCCACCGACGCGCAGATACGCGGTGCAGTGCTCGGAGACGAAGCCGGCATAGAGCGAAACCAACAGATCGAAGGCCTCGGAGGACAGATCGAGATCCGTCGTGTAGTCGGCGTGGAAAAAACGGATCTCGGGATGGTCTGGCCCGGAGTTGGCGGCGACGAGCTCATGGATTCCGTCATCGTCCTCGAAGAACGCTGCGGCCCTCTTGTCGGAGTCGACGTAGGTCACCGCTGGAAACACGAACGACGGAGCGAGGTCCACGTACGACCCGGGATACAGAGCGGACCGTGCTCCCGTCGCTCCGGCGACGGCGGTGAACAGCCGAGCGCGGTCGCGTTCGTGCTGGTTCTGCTTGTCCCAGAGCTCCCGCGTCTTCGCCTTCACCTCGTTGCCGACGAGGTCGTGATCGTCACCGCGGGCGGTGCTCCGTCCCCCGGCCCGGGGTGACGAACAGGGCTTCGCCGGGTTCGTGGACGTCGGAGGTGTGCCACACGTTCGTCGGATTGACGAACGCCTGGCCCGGTTCCAGTTCGATGCGTTGCCCGGCTCCGTCGACCTCCTGGATGAAGGTCGATCGTCCCGACAGGAGGACGACCAACTCCTCACCGGCGGGGTGGCGTTCCCAGACGTCCCACGACGCGCTCTGGGGTGTGATGCACACGAGGCGACCGTCGTCGCCGTCGGACGCGAACCGCTTCGCGTACGTCTCGAGGAACTCGCCGCTCCACTCGAAATCGGGCACCGGGGTGGCACTCGCTCCGAGGCCGAGATGAACGAACGTCGACGACAGCTCGAAGGGAGATTCACTCATCGTCGGAGTCTCGCATACCTCTGGAAGTCGAGGACGCGCTCGAGGAATGCTTGGCGGTGGACCGGCTCCCTCAACCGCTCCTCGTCCTCGACGGGCAGGCCGGGATACATCTCGATGAGCACAGCGGCGAATCTGCCGACCGTGGGTTCGTCCGCACCCCCCGTCAGCGATCTGGGGAATGACGTCCACCAGACCACAGCTGGGTGATCGGGCCTTCAGCACGTAGCCGTGGAGGTCATGGTCGACGAGTTCGGCGACGCGTCGGCGCGCGTAAGCCTCCATCTCATCGGTGTGGTCCTTCTCGGAGCGGGTACCGACGAGCCGAATCTCACCATCGCTGCGCACGAGGTGCATCGGCTCGCGGGGAACTCCGAGGCCGAGCTCCACCTCGGGACACACCGGAACCCACTCGACCAACGGGCCCACGGTCTCGACCAGGGAGCTGTCGCGCTTGTGCCCGCCGTCGAAGCGGACCTCGTCGCCGAGCAGGCACGAGGAGATCCCGAGTCGGATCGTCGCCACGGTGAAACCTCCCTCAGCCCAGTATCGCTCGCGCGATTCCGAGATAGATGGCGATCGTCAAGAGGTCCTGGATGACCGTGGCCAGCGGCCCACTACCAAAGGCGGGGTCGATCCCGAAGCGGGAGAAGACGCTCGGAAGAGCCATCGCGACGATCGTGGCGATGGAACTGGCCGCCAGCAGCGCGAGCGCCACGATGACCGCGATTTCCGAGCCCTGCCACCACCATGCAATGGGGGAGGAACGCCAGCGCCAGGGCGAGGCCGATGAGTAGGCCGGTGACCGTCTCCCGGAGAATCACCTGTCGGATTCCGACACCGACCGAAAGACCCCGGATCACCAGGGTCTCCGTCTGGGTACCGACAGCGTCGGCGAGATACACGACACCGGGAAGAAAAAAGCCAACGCAAGGTTTCGCTCGAGGTCGTTCTCGAACGCGCTCACGAGACTCGCCGCCAACATGGCGGCCGCCAGTCCGACGAGCAACCACGGAAGGCGGTGCCACAGGCGACGACGAATGGCCTCCGAAGAGGCTCGGCGCGCTGTCTCGGTCTCGTGAAGATACCCACCGAGGCGAGCGAGGTCCTCCTCGTGCTCGTGCTCGAGCACCGAGAGGATGGCAGCGGGAGGAACGAGCCCGCGAAACCGTCCCTCCTCGTCCGCGACGGCGATCGCGGTGTCGCCGCTTCGTGCCGCGTTCCACGCCAGCACCTCCCTGGTCGGTGTCCGGCGTGACGGTCGTCGGCGCACCGCGCAACGCCGATGCGACCGTGCTCCCGGATCCTGCGCTCAGCAGATCCTCGATCGGCACGACCCCCATGACCGAGCCGTCATCGACGACGACCAGATGTGAAGCGGATCGGTATGCCCGACCCTTCATCCGGTCGAGGATCGCGGTGGGCTCGTCGTCGGGATGTGCAGTCGGAACGTCGAGTGTGGCGAGCGCTTCCGCCACCTCGCGCTCTCGTGTACCGCCGGACGTGGAAACATCGGTCGTCATGTCTCCGATGATGCCCCGCGCGGGGGTCGCCGCACTCGCACTCGCACTGGGATTGGGGATCGGGCTCGGCGGGTGCGGCAGCGACCCCGGGCCATCGACCTCCGGTCTTCCACAGCCGTCGACCACCGTATCGGGGCCGTCCACCTCGGATTCCGGCTTCGTGGCGTTCGGGGACTTCGGTGGCGGCTCACACCAGGACGACGTTGCTGGCGCGATGACCGCCTGGGCCGAATCGCACCGTGTCGATGCTCTTGTCACGACCGGCGACAACGTCTACCCGTCTGGTGACCCGGGCCTCTTCGATGACCATCTCGACAATCCCTATGCCGAACTCCGACGAACGCGGCCGTTCTGGGTCACCCTCGGCAACCACGACGTCGACGGCGGACACGGCGACGAGCAGCTCGAGTATCTCGGACTACCTCTGCTTCCCTACACCGAAGAACTCGAGGGCATCCAGTTCCTCTTCCTCGACGCCAACGAACCCGATGACCGGCAGGCTGAATGGCTCGATGAACGCCTGTCGGAGGCGGGACCACACTTCCGTGTCGTCGTGTTCCACCAACCCGCATACTCGTGCGGGGAGCACGGCTCGACCGATGCCGTCGTCGACACGTGGGTCAGGATCCTCGAGAAGCACCGGGTCGCGCTCGTTCTGAACGGCCACGACCACCTCTACGAGCGGTTCGTGTCGGCGAACGACGTCACCTACATCGTCACCGGAGGTGGCGGCAAGAGCCTCTACGACGAACGCGACTCTTGTGATCAGGAGTCGATCAAGACGGCCTCCGCCGTCGAGTACCACTTCGTCGCCGCCGAACTGAGCGACGAAGGACTCCGAATCCGCGCTGTCGCCGAGGACGGCAGCGTCCTCGACGAAGCCCTGATCGAACGTTGAGACGGGCTCCTGTCGACTACACCGACGTCGACGAACCGCCCGTCTTCTTCGTCGCAGTTTCGATCGCCTCACGGGCGAACTCGCGTTGTGTCTCGAGAATCTTCTCGGTGAAGTCGAACGCACTGTCGACGAGCTTCGTCACCTCCGACGCGGCCTCGGGTGCCACCTTCTCCGCTGCATCCGATCCGGCCTTGGCGAGCTTGCGTCCCGCGTCGACGATCGCCTCCTGTGCCTTGCGAACGAGCTCGAGGATCTGCTCGTCGAGGCCGCCGGCCGAGTCCTGGTTTTCCGCCATCGTCGCTCCCTTGGTCACGTGACATGAACCTACGAAGTGACCGTACAGCCATCTGTGAGGCGCCGGTAGGGCCGCTCGACCCTGGCCGTGTCGTGAAGCGTTGCGGCCCATAAGCTCGCCGGTATGCACGACTCGGTCACCATCCACATGGACGCGCCCCCCGAAACGATCTGGGCTCTCGTGAGCGACGTGACCCGGATCGGCGAGTTCAGCCCCGAGACGTTCGAGGCCGAGTGGCTCGACGGCGCTACCGGCCCGGCGGTGGGAACCCGGTTCCGCGGACACGTGAAACGCAACGGGATCGGGCCCACCTACTGGACGACCTGCTCGGTCGTGACCTGCGAACCAGGTCGCGAGTTCGCCTTCGGCGTCGGCAAGCCGGGGAATCCCTTGAACACATGGGGCTACCGGCTGGAACCCTCGGGCGGCGGAACCGACGTGACCGAGTTCTTCGAGCTCACGCCGACCGCGGCACTACGTCTCTACTGGTTTCTCCTCGGCTGGGCCCGAGGACGCACCAACCGAAAGGGGATGCGCACGACTCTCGAACGCATCAAAGCGGCGGTGGAATGAGCACCGCTACTGCCCTCGACGCCGGCCCGCCTGGAGTGACAACGGGTGAGCCGATATTCCCCGACACAGGGGGCTGCGCGTTCGAACCGATCAACCGACCCGGACCCGAGCCCGCCCCACCATTGCAGGGAGCCCCGTTAGCATCGCCGGGACCCGGAGGGCAGGCGTGCAGATCGACTTCCACGAATCAGAGCGGGCGAGCCTGGGCGTCGAGATGGAGTTGACCCTCGTCGACCGGACGACCCGCGAGCTCGTGAGTGCCGCCTCCGCCATCCTCGCCGAGATCGGAGAAGGCCACCCGGACAACGACCACCCGAAGGCGAAACACGAGCTCTTCGAGTGCACGATCGAGATCATCACGGGGATCTGCCAAACCGTCGCCGAGGCCCGCTCCGACCTCGAGGAGACCCTCAGCGAGGTGCGCGCCGCGGCCGACAAGCGCGGCCTCGACCTGATCTGCTCCGGGAGCCATCCGTTCTCCAGCTGGCAGGACCAGACCATCAGCCCGCCGCCGCGGTACCGGGAGCTCGTGGAAGACATGCAGTGGACGGCGAGCCGCCTCCAGATCTTCGGGATCCACTACCACGTCGGGGTGCGTTCCGCGGAGAAATCGATCGCGATCGCCAACGAGCTCACGGCGTGGTTGCCGCACTTCCTCGCGCTGTCGGCGTCGAGCCCGTACTGGGAACGCCACGACACCGGACTGGCCTCGTCGCGCGTGAAGGTGTTCGAGGCTCTGCCGACCGCCGGGTTGCCGCCGCAGATCCACAGTTGGGAGGACTTCGAGGAGTACGTCGAGACACTGATGGAGGCACAGGCGATCAGAACCATCCGTGAGGTCTGGTGGGACGTGCGTCCGCATCCCAACTTCGGCACCGTGGAGCTGCGGATCTGCGACGGAACGCCGACGATGCACGAGTGCGCCACCCTCGCCGCGATGGCACAGACGATGGTGACCTGGCTCGATCGGCTCATCGATCGCGGTGAGCTGCCGCGAGTGCCGAGAGAATGGGTCGTGCGCGAGAACAAGTGGCTGGCGGCACGCTACGGGCTCGACGCCGAGATCATCGTGGACGACAGCGGTACCCGTCGCGCGATCCGAGAGGAGATCGCGGACCTCATGGCAACGCTGACACCTATCGCCGCCGAGCTCGGATGCTCTGATGAGCTCGCCGGCGTGAACCGGATCCTCGAGGAGGGACCCAGCTGCGAACGTCAGCGCCGGCAGGTAGCGGGTGGCGCCACGCTCGAGGACGTCGTCGACAGCCTGGTCGCCGAACTCGCCACCGACACGGTTGTCGCCTCATGACCGCTCCGGGCCGGGCGACATGGCTCGACGCGTTCCTGGATGCCCACGCTGACGAGCTCGTGGCGTTCCGTCGCCAGATCCACGCGCATCCGGAGCTGAGCGGCGAGGAAGTCGAGACCAGCGCGGCGGTTGCAGCCCGACTCGAGGTCGCGGGTCTCGAACCCCGGATCCTCCCCGAAGGGACCGGGGTGCTCTGCGATGTCGGCGAACACGGGAGCGACACTCCTGTCGTCGCCCTGCGCGCCGATCTCGACGCCCTCGCCATGACCGACGACAAGGACGTCCACTACGCCTCGCAGGTTCCCGGTGTCGCCCACGCGTGCGGCCACGACGTGCACACGACCATCGTTCTGGGGGCCGGCCTGGCCCTCGCTCAACGACTGGGTGACGAGGGCGTCGACGGCGGAGCCCGGCTGGTCTTCGAGTCGGCCGAGGAGACCGTCCCCGGAGGAGCGCTCGATGCCATCGCCGCCGGCGCTGTCGACGGCGTGTCCGCCATCTACGGGCTCCACTGCGATCCGAAGCTCGACACCGGACAGCTCGGCACTCGCGTGGGTCCTATCTCATCGGCGGCCGACATGGTCCACATCGAGCTCACCGGTCCGGGAGGCCACACGGCCCGCCCGCACAAGACCGTCGACATGGTCGCGGTGGCCTCCCCGTCTGGCGCTCGAGCTCCCCGAGGAGGTCCGGTCGCGGGCAACTGAATTCGGTGAGGCATCACTCGTCTTTGGCGCGCTGCGCACGGGTGCAGCGGCCAACGTCATTCCCGCGCACGCTGATCTGCTCGGTTCGATCCGCACACCTGAGCGTTCGGTCTGGAACGCGCTGCCCACGATCGTGGAGGAGGCGCTGGTCCGGGTCGAGACGGATCTCGGGGTTCGGGCCACGCTCGACTACACCCGCGGCGTTCCGCCCGTCGTGAACGAGGAAGGCGCGACGCGCCAACTCGAACGGGCGGCACGTGCCGTCCTGGGCTCCGCGGCGGTCGTCGACGCAACCCAGAGCGCGGGCGGGGACGACTTCTCCTGGTATCTCGAACAGGTGCCGGGTTCCTACGCTCGCCTCGGGGTGAACGACCCCTCCGACGGTCGAGAGGCGCTGGATCTCCACGCCGGCAACTTCGACGTCGACGAACGCGCCATCGGAGTGGGTATTCGCGTCCTCGTGGAGGCCGCGCTCGACACGCTGGCGGGCGCCGGCCCTCCCTAGGATGGAGTTCACTGCCAAGGACTCCTCGTGGAGGAACGGGAATGACCAAGAACGGTGACCCGGCAACAGTCGACGGGAGCCTTCGACTCGGTGGAGGTATCGAGGAAGCCGAGCGTGCTCAGATCGTCAAGCACTGGGGACGACTCGACCATCGCCTCCGGTCGTTTCGCGCCGGGAGCGTCGACCTCGAGATCTCGGTCAAGGACCGGGATACTCCGAGCCAGCACATGACCTTGGAGGCCTGGATCGCAGGACGGCCCCGTCTGGTGGCGACCTCTGCCAAGACCGACTTCGGTTCCGCGCTGAGCGAGGTACGTGACGACCTGATCCGTCAGCTGACCGACGCCAAGAACAAGACCGAACCCCGAAACAACCGCCGCCGCCGCTAGTCGGAGCTCGACCGAACCGGACTCCGGATCCTCACCCGGAGCCGGGTGAGAAGCATTCGTCGAGGAACTCCATGAGCGGTGGCGTCATGACCGAGTCCCCGGCTGCCCCGATCAGAACGTTGACGTCTTCATGCGCGAGACCGTCGGCGTCGACGACCGTGACGTCGACGGAGGCATCCTCGAGGGTGTCTGCGAAGTCGTCGACCATCGACCGCCTGTCGGGACCTCCCCGTCGCGCGAGCAGGAAGGGTGGGATCTCGCTATCCACGGACACGTGGGTGGTCGGCGATGCCTCGGCCCACACGTCGGGTTCTGTCCCGAAGACGGTGGTGTACGTGCCCACGAGTCTCGGACCACCCTGCATCACGCGCGAGATGTCGAAGGCTTCGGTGTCCAGGGGGCAACACAGTCGATCGCGTCGAGGCCGAGGTCGTGGGCTCCCAGGTAGCGCGGATCCGTGGCGATCGCCGCCACGATCCCCGCCCCCGCCGAGTGGCCGAGCACGGCCACCTTCTCGGGATCACCTCCATAGTCGTCGACGCTCTCGACCAACCACGCCAGCGCCTGAGCCACATCCTCGTTGTGCGCCGGATACCGGAGTGGGTCCTCTGCCTCGGGGTCGGTGAGCCGGTAGTTGACGCTCACGAAGACGTAACCGGCGTCGCCGAACAACGCGATCTTGTCGTCAACGCGACTGCTCTTGTCGCCCGTGATCCAGGCTCCGCCGTGGACCCACACGACGACCGGGAGAGGCTCGCAGCCATGTCGGGGCGGCGCATACACGTCAACGCTCGTGAGCCGAGGATCGGTCCCGGGGTGAGACGCGTACGGAACGTCGAGTGCCGTCGAAGCCTCCGGATCGCACCGAGCTGTTGTCGTATCCGGTTCGCCCGCCTCCTTGCTACTTCCGCTACTTCCGCAGGCAGCCACGAGCACCGCCATCGCGGCAACCGCGAATCGCCAGGTCAGACGGAAGCGTCGGCCGTTCGGCATCGCTTTGTCACGGTACTGCGGCCCGATCGGAGCCGGGCCCGGCCGCCGACCCGGCCATTCATCCGATCTGGAGGATGCCGCCGGATCGGGTGCGTCGTAGCGTTTCCGTGCGTCGCGGAGTGTCTTGAGCTCTCTCGCGGACCGCAGTGCCCGAACACACCTCGCAACGAAAGGGATACGCCATGGCACGAGAGACGTACGACACCGAGCCGACCGGCTGGACCGGTTGGATCGCATTTGCCGGATTCCTGCTGATCCTGGGCGGTTTTCTCCACGCCTGCTCCGGCCTCGTGGGGATCCTCAACGACGACTGGGTGGGATTCACCAACCGTGACAACGCTTTTCTCGACGTTCAGGCGTGGGGATGGGTCGCCCTCGTCGTCGGGACCATCGTGTGCATCTCCGGCTTCGGCGTCCTGACCGGGAACATCCTGGCCCGGACCGTCGGGGTCATCGTTGCGGCACTCAGCCTGATCGCCAACTTCTTCTACATCCCCGTGTACCCGATCTGGGCGCTGATCGTCATCACGATCGACATCCTCATCATCTGGGCGCTCACGGCGCACGGCAAGGAGATGAAGACGCTCGACTGACCCGTACGTGACCGGTATCAACGACACGCCCCGATCGTCTCCGGATGATCGGGGCGTGTCGCGCCCGGAGCGGACAGCTCTCACGCGAGGTCAGACGCTTCCAGGCGGCCGCTTTCGATGGCCGCCTGGAAGCGCTGGTAATCCTCCATGTTCTGGGCCGCATACGCCTCGGAGAAGTCCGCCAGTGCGTCGTCGAGCACCGTGCCCTTCCCCACGTACGCGGCGATCGCTATCGGGTCCCCGGAGCGGGCGTGGCCCCTGGCGAGCGTCCGGCCGCAGAGCCTGGCGTAGAAGCGCATCTGTCGGGGGGTGCCGTCCTCGACCTCGACCGACCCCTTCCAGTCGCGGAGCTGCCGCACGTAGAACTGGCGGCCTTCCATGCCCTCGGTCCAGCCCAGGAAGATGTCGGACTGGGCCTGTGACATCCGCTGTCCCTCCACGACGCGACGCCCGCTGTTCTCGTAGGGGCTGGGTCCGAGGTGCTCTTCGAGCACCGAGGCCTCGGCCTCCTTGGCCTGGAGGAAGAGCGGATCCTGCTCGTCGCGTCCCTGGAGAAGGATGATCGAGCAGCGCGTACCCACGCTTCCGACACCGACGACCTTGATGCCGATGTCGACCGGCGTGTACTGGTCGAGAAGCCAGCGTCGTTCGTCGCTGAGGGTTCCCTTGTAGTCCTCGAGGGCTGAGAGCACCAACGCCTCGAGCGCGGCCGGTTCGTACTCGGCCGGTAGATCGCGTAGAGGGAACAGCACGGGGGGTCGCTGCGGATCTGGTAACGCCCATCGACCTCGACCGCCAGCTTGCGCAACGCCTGGAGACTGTTCTTCTTCTGGGCACGCCGCTGGAACCGGTCGAGCCGGGAGGCGAACTCCGTGGGATCCATCCCGCCCGCTGCCTGGATGTCCGCGACGCTGAGGTGGTCGTACCAGAGATCGAGCACGCCCATGGCGGCGAACTCGGCCATCGCCTCCCGGTACGACCGGACGGCGTGAGCCGTGGCCTTCCGACACGCCTTGCGAGAGAACCCGGAGGTGCTGACCGGCGACGGTGAAGCTCGCAGCGAGACGCTTGAGATCCCACTCCCAGGGGCCGCGAAGCGTCTCGTCGAAGTCGTTGGCGTCGAACACGAGCTGGCGCTCGGGCGAGGCGTAGGCACCGAAGTTCGAGAGGTGCGCGTCCCCGCCGAGCTGGGCAGTCAGGCCACTGACCGGCGTGGGCGTCAGGTCGGCGGCCATGATGCGGGCCGTCCCCCGGTAGAAGGTGAAGGGCGACACCCGCATCCGGGCGTGGCGGAGTGGAACCAGGAAGGGCAGGCGGGTCTCGTTCTGTTCCTCGAGCAGCGTGACGGGATCTCTCCGGCCTTCGGACGGGCTCCACACCGCGTGACTCGACCGCGGAACCTCCTTGCGAGCTTCTCGCCCGAATTCAGCCCTTTCGGCGACAGTTCTCTGAGCGGCACCTCGCACGGCACGCCTCCTTCCGCTCCTCGTGGTCGTGACTCTCCCACACGGACAAGACCATCCTCCTCGGAGCTACCGACAGGGTCGTCACCCGATCGGGATGATCGAGGGGATTCCTCACCGGAGATGCCCTCGACGCATCGATCGCCAACAGCGGCACGATGCTCGGCGCCCTCTGCTTCCTGTGGGGAGCACGTCTCCTGCTCGTCGACGACTCGACCAGGGCCCTTCACGACAGCTGACGGCCTCAGGCTCCTGCCTTTGTCCACACGGCGTCACACGTCCGGAGTCACCCCATCCGGGGGATGCGCACCCGTGGGCTGCATGTTTCGATGGCGGAGATCTACGTCATTTCCTGAAGGGACTGGTCCGACAATGGCTGAGTGGCGCACCGGTAACAAGACGCGCGAGATGGTCCTGAAGACCGACGAGCTTTACGGCCACGACAAGCTCTTCCTCGGCCCCCGGGGCCGCGACTACGGAGAGATGCTGCCCGACCCGAAGCCGTATCAGATCGCCAATCTCTACCCCGACCCCAACTCGAGCTACTGGGTCCTGATGGTGGAGATGCCCGAAGGCAGCGTGCTGGACATCCGCAACGAGTACCCGCACTGCCGCTACTTCCAGTACGCGCTGTACCGGTCGGACCCCGACATGGGGGCTACACGGCGACCGGCGAGCAGCTCCTCGACCACAACATCGAGCCGGAGCCGGGCTCGGAGAACCCCTTTGTGCCCGGAAACAGCCGCAAGGGCGAGAACCGCGACTACGTGGCGCACATCGCCAACGTCGAGAAGCCCGACGACCCCGCCGACCGCGAGCCCAACACCATGTATGCCGGCGTGGGCCACCAGATCCAGCTGGTCTACCGCGTGTACCTCCCCGACCCGGGCTACCTGGGCGATGCCGGCGTCGGCCTCCCCACCTGCACCGCGAGGCTGGCCGACGGCACCGAGCTCTCCAGCGACGAGGTGGCCGAGCAGTTCAACACACCGTGGACTCAAGGCGCGGCGCCGGGCATACCACTCGACAAGTGGCTGGCGATGTGCGACGACCCCACCAACGACCCCGAACTGACGCGCGAGGTCACGCCGGCCCGCAATCCACCCATGATCGAGCGCTACTTCAACAACATGTGGAACCTCGCAGGCGTCTTCAAGCCCTGGGACGAACGCCTCGCCAAGTACCCCGGCCACGTGGAGACCGGCTTCGGCGGCGACCCCGTCACCCTGTTCATGATGGGGTTCGTGTCGCGGGCCTTCGGCCCCGTGCTCGTCATCGAGGGCAGGATGCCCCAGTTCCCCGACACCTACTCCGGTGACGACGGCGGTCTCGACGTGATGGAGGACTGGGAGGCCCGGTACTGGTCGTTGATACTCAGCCAGGCACCCCCTCCGGCAAGGGAATGGACGCCGTCTCCGATTTCCAGATCCCCCTCGACGACGACCGGAACTACACGATCGTCATCTGCCGGCCCGAAGACCGTCCGGCCAACGCCACCGAGGAGAACGGCGTGATGTGGATGGACTGGGGCGAGGAAGGCGAGGGGCTCGACGACCCGGCCAATCGCTCCGACTTCGGCTTTCTCGTGTTCCGCTTCATGTACAACAACGAGAACTGGCGGTACGACCCCACCAAGATCGAGAAGCCGGGAACCGAGGCGGAGGTCATGGGCCCGTACTTCCCCCGGGTGTCCTACACCGACAAGTCGACGTTCGAGGCAGGAGGCTGAGGTGGCACGAGATCTGTCCGACCCGGGTGAGGTGCAGGAACTGAACTTCGGGCCCACACGTGCGCTGCGCTATGCAGAGCTGGCCATCGTGGGCGACGAGTACGTCACCTTCTACAACTGCACCGGACTGAGCGAGGCCCCACCAGACCAGTGGGAGGCGATCGATGCCGACGCCGCCGCCCAGAAGTTCGGTGCGGCGATGGTCATCAAGAACGGTCCTCACTGGTGGGCCTGTGACTCCGTCACGCTACACATGGGGACCGAGGTGCTCGAGGTCGAGGGCATCGGCTTCCGTTGGGCTGCGAACATCTCGGTCGAGATCGTGAGCTCCGGCGGCCTGGCGGCCAACAAGCGCTACGACCCCGCCGAGTCCTCGAAAGAGGGCGAACTCGTCTACAAGGCGGGCCGCTCCGTGTACGAGCTCGTGGCGCCCGGTGGCGAGGTCTACCTGATGCAGTCCAGCGCCATCGAGATCGACGGCTTCGAGACGCTCGGCGACCGCCTCACCCTCCCGGACGGGTGGAGCTACCGCAGCCGCACACTCGACGCGGACTTCACGTACGTGATGGACGGCGCCGTGTCGGTCGTCATGGACGATCTCGGCAACGTCTACAACCTCGTCAAGTAGTCGGCACAGACCGGCGCACCCGCGAGGTCTCAGGACGGTCACGACAATCGAGCCGGAGGAACGCCAGACCATGGATCTGAACGAGTACGAGAAGGCGGCCAACGGGCCGCTGGTCGGCGACTTCGCTCTCGTGGCGCACGAACGCGAGCGCAGCGCCGAGGTCGCGGGCCCGGGCTACTACCCGTCGCTCAACGGCGCGGAGATCGCCGACGCCCACCGAAGCGGCCTGTTCCCCGGAGCGAGCTTCACCGGTTCACGCGACGGAGACAACGCTGTCTACGCGTACCACAGTGAGGACACGTTCCACGCCACGGCCTTCGTCTGCAACAAGGAGCCAGGTGAGCTCTTCCTCACCGGCGGGTGCGACCCGGCGCCCGAAGGGCCGGTCGACCCCGGTCCGTACATCGCCCGAGCCGACGCCACGACGGGTCGGCAGGTGTGGCGCACCTATCTCGAGAACGCCAACGTGTCGGGCAAGTGGATCGGGGGCACGAACCTCAACATCCTCGCCGACGGCCACATCGTCACCTCGTGGAGCAACGACATCGCGCGCCTCGACACCGACACCGGTCGCATCCTCGCCTACAACCGCTTGCCCACCGGCGACACGTCGCCGGCTGACTCCAACTTCAAGCACCTCACCGTGGCGCCCGACGGGACGCTGATCCTCAAGAACCAGACGCGGCCGGTCGGCCTCACCCTGCAGGGGACCCTGGCCATCGTCCAGGGGTTGATGCAGGGCAAGAAGCAGCCGAACTCCCATCTCGTGGCCGTGCACCCCGAAACGCTCGAGATCCTCGATGACGTGTCATTGCCCGAGGCCACCACGTCGCCGAACGTTGTGACGACGTTCGAAGATCGCATCGCCATCTACATCTCCGCCGACCAACACGCGTACCGCTACTTCTGGGATCCGGTGTCCTCCCAGCTGACCCAGGACGAGAGCTGGGCGGTTCCCTACGTGGGCGAGGGGCAGATGACGGGCGACGCTGCCGGGATGATGGGCGACTGGGTGGTGATCCAGACCAACGGTCTGCCGGCCGCGGTGCCGTCGACCGTCGTCGCCATCAACCAGCACGATCCCGACAAGGTCACCACCATCGAGCCGTTCGGTCCCCTCGCAGAGGGCCAGATGAGCTTCGCCCCTCCCAAGACGGGCACCGATCCCGCCACAACCGCCTCTATTCCGCCGACATGGGCTACGGGAAGTTGGCCGGCCTCCACCTCGACCCGGCCTCGGGCGAGATGAGCGTTGAGTTCGTCGTCGACGACTCGACGCTGGCCTTCCAACCGATCTACGGCGAAGGGGACGATCGGGTGCTGGTCGTCTCCGACATGGTCCCCGACGACCCTGACAAGGCCGGTGCTGCCATGGTCATGGGCGGTGCCTCCTACAAGGAGCGCGTGACCTGGCGGGACCCGACAACCGGAGAGATCCTGGCTGCCTCCGACCTCCTCCCGCCGCTGACGTTCGGCTCGCTGCTCGTGCCCGGCTACGGAGGCCGCGTCTACTACCCCACTGGCGACGGATTCATCACCCTCCAGGTCCGGCCGAAGTGAGGTAGCAGCCATATGGTCTGGGCGACCCTGGCTCTCCTCGGTGTTCCCCTCTGGCTCTGCGCTGCGGGCATTGCACTCCTGCTCTGGAACAACCGGAAGTTGAGGAAGAGGGGCGGAGACCTCCTCGTGCGCGTGCTGCGGCCGGGCAAGAAACGCTGGACACGCAGTCACGCGCTGTGGGTGTCCGACGTCTTCACCTGGCGGGCGAGCCCGGCGGCATGGGCCGAGGGGCTCGTCCAGGTCTCGGCCGCTCCTGCGACCGAGTCCGCATGACCGCCGCGGTTCACCCCGGGAGGTGCGCAACCCAGAGGTCCTCCGCCGGCCAGCGACTCGCCCAGTCGGCGCTCACGATCTCGTAGTACTCCGATGTCTGTGCGTCGGGCGGCGCGTAGATCTCGTGGAGCGCGTCGATCTCGAAACCTGCCTTCCGCAGCTCCCGGATCCAGTCGCCGTGGCCCGGATGATGCTCGACTCCGCCACCCGGCCAGGAGATGCAGGCGAGATCCCGCGGCGACCGCAGCAGCCGGTCGCCGGCGAATCCCTCGTCCTCCGGCACGCAGAGACCGACGAGCACGCTGTGGGTGAGGAAGATCAACCGCCCGCCTGGGCGCAGGAGCCGGGCGGCCTCCGCCAGCCATCGACGTGGGTCACACCAGGGCGCGGCGCCGTACTCGCTCACGACAAGATCGAACGACGCAGCGCGGAGAGGGATCTCCTCCGCGTCCGCCTCGAGCAGGGGGAACGCCGTCTCGAAACTGGCCTGGCAACGGCGGGCTGTTTCGAGTTGGTGGCGGCTGAGATCCAGCGAGACCGGTCGAGCGCCGGCTCGGTCGAGCCACGCCGACAGGTACGCCGTGCCACCGGCCAGTTCGAGGACATCGAGACCGGCGACGTCGCCCAGCACCCCGAGCTGCTCCTCGGATCGTCGAAACAGACCCCAGGTGATTTCCGGTGCCGCCCACAACGCGTCGGCCTGCTGATCGGTGAACTGCTCGTTGACCGCCGACCAGAGGGCCCGGTTGCGGGTCGTGCTCAGGTGGTCTGGATCGCGTCCGCTTCCGGCGGCCGCGCGATGAGGTAGATGAGCATGCCGAAGAACGGGATGATCAAGATCACGAATGCCCATCCGGCCTTCGCCCATCCACCGTGGTCGTGCCGACGGAAGTTGTCGATGAACGCCCAGATGATGGCGAAGAAGATCGAGAAGATGAAGAAGAACCAGAGCACTGCCAGAGTCAGGCTCAGAAGCGGGAAATCATATGCGAGCATCAAGGTCCTCCAGTAGGCAACGAGCGATCTTCGGGATCATAACGTGATTCCATTCTCCGGCCGCGCCTGTACTCGGTGACGGCGGCCGCGCCGGAGGAGATGGCCTCGACGAGAACGTCCACGTTCTCGTCTCGGATCGGTTCTCTCAATCGGAGCGATTCGATGAGCTCGTTCACCCACCAGGCCACATCGGCTCCTGTCCTGCGCGCGGCACGGACAGGATGGGGCCCGAAACGCCTCACGAACAAGCGACCGAATTGAATCACGAGGATCAGAGCCCCGACGCTCGCCGATGCCGTGATGCGAATCGCCGTCTGCTTCGTGGTGGCCATGTCGGGGGAGCGGAAGGTCGAAAGATCTAGCGGCGGGGACCGCGGCCCTGTCGGCGGTCTTGGCGACGGTTGACGCCGTGGACGGCGACCGCGGCGGTGCCTGCAACCGCTGCCATTCCGCCGGTGAAGTGGGTCTCCCCGGCAGGGAACTCGACGACCATGTAGTCGACGGGCCCCAGCTCTTCGATGTCGTTGTCACTCATCCTTGTTCCCCCTGGGCCACGTCACGGTCGCCCGATCGAATTCGGTAGCCGGTCAGCTACCGAGAATCCTCTGCTTCTCGGCGGCGAACTCCGCGTCCGTCAGGACACCCTGTGAATGCAGGTCTGCCGCCTTCTGGAGCTGGGTCATCCTGTCTTCCTCCGACGGCTCTTCTGCTTGCCGGGGCACCTGCTGATCGTACGCCTGGTCGCGCTCGGCAGCGATTTGAGCGTCGCTGTCTGCATAGCGCTCGGCCTGACGTCGCTGCACCCGCCCGCTCACCGCAGTTGCCGTTCCGGCGACCACCGCTGTTCGCGCGACACCTCGTAGAAGTCCGGGCATGGGAATCTCCTCTCAGTCAGCCGCTTCGACGGCGTCGAGTGCATCCATGATCTGCTGGGCCGTGAGTCTCGTGGATGCGACGAGCTCCGCACCCTCGGAGCGGGCAGCTGCCACGAAGGGAACGGACCAGGCATTCTCGTAGACGATCACCGCGGCAACAGTTCCCGGGTCCATGATGGCCGCGAGCTCCGTGACGTCGTCCTCTCCGACGAGACCCGATCGAGCTCCTTCGAAGACGCTGAACTCCGCAAGGGAGGCTCCCGGCAGGGCTGTCACCTCGATCTCCGTGCAGACACCGGCATCGTCCTTGCTCACGATGATCAGGTCGTAGAGCCGGATCGTGCCACTGTCGACGAGATCGAGAATCGCCTGGGCGGTCGCCCCTCCCTCGGCTCCTCTGGGGAACTCGAGGATCACCGTGTCGATGGGACCGTGGACATCCGGTTCAGTCATTCCGCCTCCTGGGTCGGGGTGGGTGTGTTGGTGTACGCGAGGTGGAATCGCTGGGTCCATCCTCGTCGCCCGGTGCGGGATCGTCGTCACCCAATCCGGATGATCAGCGTCCGACAGCAGCCTTCACCCACTCCGGGTGATGACCTCGGTGCCCGGATCCTCTTAGCTTCAGAGGAGCAAACATGCCGACGGTCGCCGCGTACCGGACCTGAGCCCGGTATCGGACTGCCGGGGAAACGCAGCCCTTCGTGATCCAGCTCTTCAACGCCGACCGACCCATTTGCCGGGTGGCCGCTCGTGCGGTTCATCCCACACGGGGGGGTAGGAGCCGCGCCCTGCCCTGGCGAACGGGTAGGGCGCCCACATCGCTCCCATTTCCGTCGGGCGAGGGTTCCCTGGCCGAAGGCCCCCACCGTGCGCTCCTCGAGCATCTGATCACAACGGTGCTCTTCGGCAACGCCGCCCAACTCCTCACAGTGCTGACAACTGACGCCCGGGTGTGGTCCCCGAGCGTGTGCTTCTCGTCCACAGCCGAGGCCCGCTCCGTGCTCAGTGACAACATCTCGTCGCTGGACGTGTCCGATTTTCGGTTCGACCGGCTCTCCTGGGCTGCGCCGTGTGCCTTCGCGGAGTGGCGCCTTGCGGCGCGGCATGTGGAGCCACTGCTGATCGGTGACGACGTGCTGATCGAGGGTAGCGACGCTCCGGTCACGCTGGTCGGCGCTTCGATCGCCGAGATCCGTGGGGAACGCATTGCCGGTCTCCACACCTATTTCGACGACGCCTCGCTGATCGAACAGGTCGTGATGGGTCTTTAGCGAACAGTCGTCGACCAACCAGACGATCCGCCAGGGTCGACCGGCGGTTGGCGTACGAATATCCTGTCGCTCCGTGAATCTCGTCGCTCGCGGCTCTGGGTCGACTTCTGAGGCCGTCGAGTGGGCCGCCGATATTTCGGCTGCCAGTTGTCGCGCCCCGAAACAGCGTTCCGGCCTGGTCCACCGCGACGATCTCGTGAAGCGACTGATCGATGTCCCTGCTGAGGAGACCATCGTGATCACCGCTCCGGCCGGCTACGGCAAGACGACCACGCTGCAGCTCTGGGAGGAGGCGGATCGGCGCCCGTTCGCCTGGGTCGACCTCGGTCCGCTCGACGACGATCCCGTGAACCTGCTGCGACACATCGCTGTCGCTTTCCACAACCTCGATCCACTCGATGCCGAGACCTTGACGACATTGGGCCGGCCGGGTGCCGACCCCATCATCGACCTCCTCCCGAGCCTGACCCAGATCATCGAGGACCGTGTCCCGTGCGTGCTCATGTTCGATGACACCCACCACCTCCACTCCGCCGAGTCGCTGCAGTGTCTCGACGGCATCCTCTCGACGGCAGCCCAGGGCTGCCAGATGACCCTCGTGGGACGGTCGACGCCGGCGGTACACCTCGCTCGGCGTCGGATGGGGGACGGGGTGTTCGATCTCGGGGCACCCGACCTGGCGATGACCCCGACCGAAGCCGCCGGCGTCTTCGACCACGCTGGGCTCGATCTCGGCGATGAACTGGTGGAGGCGCTCGTCCAACGCACCGAGGGGTGGGCCGGCGGACTGCACCTCGCGGCACTCGCTCTCGCCCGAGCCGACGGAACTTCAGTGGAGTGGGCCTTCGCCGACACCGACAGACTCGTCGCTGACTACCTGGTGGAAGAGGTGTTGGCGGTCCAACCGGCTGAGACCGTGGCGTTTCTCGAACGGTCGGCCGTCCTGTACCGAATGCACGCCCAGCTTCTCGACGACCTACTCGAGACGTCGGACTCCGGACGGAGGCTCACCGAGCTGGAACAATCCGGAAACCTGTTTCTGATTCCGATCGACGGCAGGACAGGCTGGTACCGGTACCACCACCTGTTCGGAAAGGTTCTGCGCGAGCGCCTTCGAACCCGGGAACCGCAGGTCGCACAACGACTGGAGGAGCGGGCCAGCGCTCTCCTCATGGATCGCGGCGACATCGACGGCGCGATCCGTCACGCGATCGCCGCCGGTGATTCCGGCAGAGCGGCTGATCTGATCCTCAGCCAGACCCTCTCCCTCATCAGCCGAGGACGTCCCGGTCTCCTCCGCCAGTGGCTGGACCTGCTCGGGCCGGATAGCACCGAGAGGTTCCCCGCCGCAGCTGTTGCCTGGGCCTACTACGGACACACCACGGGCGACGCCGAGCTGATGAAACGTGCCGCCGCGGACGCCGAGCGGTCCGGTTGGACAGGGCCGCTGGCCGACGGTTCGCCGTCGTTGTCGGTGGCGCTGGCAACCCTCCGTGCCCTCACGGGATGGCAGGGGATCGAAGGCATCTTGAGTGACACCCAGCTCGTTCGAGATGCGGGACCCCCAGCTGACAATCCGTGGTGGGGGGTCGCCACGCTGCTTCAGGGTGCCAGTTACTCCATGCTCGGCCAGTTCGATCTCGCTCGGGAACGCCTGATGGAGGCGCTCGAAACGACGGCCCAGGCCCCTGTGCAGGAGGCGGTGGCCCGGGCCCATCTCGCGCTGCTCGCACTCTACGACGACGCCCTCACCGAGGCTGACCGGCTCATCTCGCGCGCTCTCACCCTCGTCGAGACCGAGAATCTGCAACGGGTGCTGAACGCGCTTCCCGTGTTTCCGATCGGTGCCCTGGTGGCCGCAAGGTGCGGTCGGCACGACGAAGCCCGCCGCCTGGCTGGCACCGCCCGGGAGTTCGCCGCGCGAGCCGACTACCAGGCTCCACGCGTCGTCCTCTTCACCCATCTGCTGCTCGCCAAGACGGCGCTGTGTCTCGGTGACCGCCCCCAGGCCCGGGCTTCGGTGAAAGACGCCGAACGGGTACAACGCCGGGAAGGTTCTGCCACCTACCTCAACGAACAACTGGACGAGCTCCGTGCGCAACTGGCCCACGGCGACGACGGCCGGACAACCGAGATTCCACCGATAACGTCGGCCGAGATGCGCGTGCTCGCCTACCTCCCGACCCACCTCTCGCTCAGGGAGATCGCCGAGGCCCTGTTCATCAGCCGCAACACCGCCAAGAGCCACTCGGTGGCGATCTACCGCAAGTTCGGTGTCTCGTCGCGCAGTGAGGCGGTCAGCGAAGCACGCCGTCTGGGGATCCTGACCAACTGATGGTGTCGCCGCGGCCGCCGACCGCGCCCGCCGGGTTTCACCTGCTCGCGAAGCCGTCGGGTCCGATCTGCAACCTCGACTGTGAGTACTGCTTCTTCCTCTCGAAGGAGGCCCTCTATCCCGGCGACCGTTTCCGCATGTCCGAGGAACTGCTCGAGACCTACATCCGCCAGCTCCTGGAGGCGCACACCACGCCCGAGGTCACCATCGCGTGGCAGGGCGGCGAACCGACGCTCATGGGCGTCGACTTCTTCCGCCGGGCGGTCGCGATCGCCGAACGTCACCGCCGGCCGGAGCAGACCGTCTCGCACACCATCCAGACCAACGGGACGCTGCTCACCGATGAATGGTGCGAGCTGTTCACAGCCCACGGATTCCTCGTCGGAATCAGCATCGACGGCCCCGCCCCGCTCCACGACCGCTACCGCGTCGACAAGCGGAACCGACCCACCTTCGACCGGGTCATCCGCGGCGTCGATCTCCTGAAGCGCCACAGCGTCGACTGGAACGCGCTCTGCACCGTGAACGCCGCCAACCAGGACGCACCCCTCGACATCTACCGCTTCTTTCGGGACGACCTCGGCGCCCGGCACGTGCAGTTCATTCCCATCGTCGAGCGCGACAACGACACCGGCTTCCAGGAAGGCGGCACGGTCACCGACCGGTCCGTCGACCCCGCGCTGTGGGGTCGCTTCATGACCGCGGTGTTCGACGAGTGGGTCGTGCGCGACGTCGGCACCGTGTTCGTCTCGCAATTCGACGCGGCGCTCGCGTCGTGGGTCGGAGCGCCTCAGTCACTGTGCATCTTCCGCGAGACCTGCGGGGACGCTCTCGCTCTCGAACACAACGGCGACCTCTACTCGTGCGACCACTTCGTCGAGCCCGCGCACCTCATCGGCAACATCACGGAGACTCATCTGGTCGAACTGGTCGCCTCGCCGGAGCAGAGGGCCTTCGGTGAGGCAAAACGCGACACTCTGCCCACCTACTGCCGGCAGTGCGAAGTCCGGTTCGCCTGCAACGGCGAATGCCCGAAGAACCGCTTCACCCTCACGCCCGACGGTGAGCCGGGGCTCAACTATCTCTGCGCCGGGTACAAGGCCTTCTTCACGCACATCGACGGTCTGATGACGCTGATGGCCGATCTTCTGCGTGCCGGTCGGTACGCCGACGAGGTGATGGGCGTTCTGGCGCAGGCCGGGCGCAACGAACTCTGCCCGTGCGGCAGCGGCCGCAAGACCAAGCACTGCCACGCGGGGAGCCTTCCGCGCGCCCGGAGCTGACGAAACCGCTCAGGAATCGACCGCCTTGCCGACATCGTCGCCGGCGTCCGAAATGGCCTTCTGCAGCTTTTCGTAGTCGTCGGAGTCGATCGCCTTGCTGATCTTCTTGTCGGCCTTGCGAAGAGCGGCCTCGACCCGGTCGAGGTACCTGTCGTCCACGACGACCACGACCGCCGAGGAACCGGGCGGGAAGTACTCCTCGAGCTCGACTCCGAGCTGCTTCTCCTCGTGCTTCTTGGTGAAGTGACCCAGCACGCCCCGAGCGCGGCGCCCACCGCCGTGGCCGCGAGCAGTGGCGGAGCGAAGAGACCCACGACGAGGCCGACCCCACCGCCGATGACAGCCCCGCCTGCGGTGATGCCGTCACCCTTCTCGAGGACGTCCACGTTGCCATCGGCGTCGCGGCTCATGACGACCGCACCGAGGATCACCAGGTCTTTGCCCTGCGCTGCCTTCAGCGCTTCGAAGTCCTGCTTGGCCGAGGTGGCGTCGGAATAGGCGGCCGCGTACAACTCCAGATTCTCACCTGACATCGGTAGCTCCGTTCTGCATGGGTGGTCGAGGGGCCGACGTTAGCCTCCCTACCTCCGAGTGCCCATGTGACAACGATCACCCGCTTCGGGCATCATTCGCCGCGGCAGCTCGCCGCGGCGACACCACGTGAATCCACCAGGAGTCGGCACCACATGGCCAAGCAGTTCACGGGCAGGATCGAGCTAGACATCCGGGACTCGGAGCCCGACTGGGAACCGTATCTCCCGCCGAAGGCGCCTGACGGCGCGCCGAACGTCCTGATGCTGGCCTGGGACGACGTCGGCTACGCGGCGATGGACGTGTTCGGTGGTCCGATCGAGACTCCCAACATGCGACGCATCGCCGACATGGGAGTGCGGTTCTCGAACTTCCACACGACGGCGCTGTGCTCGCCGACGAGGGCGTCGCTGCTGACCGGGCGCAACGCCACCACCAACGGAATGGCGACGATCGCCGAATTCGCCTCGGGCTTTCCGGGCATCTCGACACGGATCCCGTTCGAGAGCGGGTTCATCTCCGAGGTCCTCGGTGAGCACGGATACAACACCTACTGCATCGGCAAGTGGCATCTGACGCCGGGTGAGGAGTGCAACCTGGCCGCATTCAAGGGCCGATGGCCGCTCGGTCGGGGTTTCGAACGCTTCTACGGCTGGCTCGGCGGGGAGACCAACTCGTTCTTCCCCGATCTCGTCCACGACAACCACCCGATCGAGCCGCCGGGCCGACCCGAGGACGGCTACCACCTTGCCGACGACATGGCCGACAAGGCCATCGCGTTCATCCAGGACGCCAAGACGATCGATCCCGGCAAGCCGTTCTTCATGTACCTCGCACCCCAGGCCGGCCACGCCCCGCACCTGGTCCCCCTGGAGTGGGCCGACAGGTACAAGGGCGTCTTCGACGGGGGCTACGAGTCGATCCGTGCCGGAATCCTGGAGCGACAGATCGAACTGGGTCTGCTGCCCGAGGGCACGCAACTGTCGCCCATCAACCCGCACGGCGAGCCCGAGCGCACGGGTCCCGACGGCCAGCCGTGGCCGAACCTCGACACGGTGCGCCCGTGGGACTCACTGAGCGACGAGGAGAAGCGCCTGTTCGTCCGGATGGCCGAGGTCTTCGCCGGATACATCTCGTACTACGACGACCGCCTCGGGCGTGTCCTCGACTACCTGGAGGAATCGGATCAGCTCGACAACACTCTGATCGTCGTCGTGTCCGACAACGGCTCGAGCGGTGAGGGCGGGCCGAACGGCAGCTTCAACGAGTGGCGCTTCTTCAACGGCGTGCCCGACACGGCAGAGTCGACACTCCCCCACATCGACGAGTTGGGAACCCCCGCGTCGAACAACCACTACAACACCGGTTGGGCCTGGGCGTTCGACACGCCGTTCCCGTACTGGAAGCGGTGGGCCGGTGCCGAGGGAGGCGTGGCCGACATGTGCCTCGTGGCGTGGCCCGCCGAGATCGCCGCCTCGACCGACGTGCGGGACCAGTACATCCACGCCGTCGACGTCGTTCCCACCGTCTACGACCTGCTCGGCATCGAGCCGCCCGAGGTCCTCAAGGGTTATCCGCAGAACGCCATCGAGGGCACGAGCTTCGCCGCCGCGCTCACAGACCCCTCGGCCCCGGGCAAGGACACGCAGTTCTACACGATGCTCGGGCAACGCTCGATCTACCACCAGGGATGGCTCGCCGCCACCGTGCACCCGCCGTTGAGCGGGTGGGGAACTTCGGCCACGACGAGTGGGAGCTGTTCCACCTCGCTGAAGACCGCTCCCAGACGAAGAACCTGGCCGACCAGGAACCGGAGCATCTCCAGTCGCTCAAGGACCTGTGGTTCTACTACGCCGGGATCTACAACGGTCTGCCGCTCGACGACCGCTCCGCTCTCGAACAGGTGCTGGCCGAACGGCCGCGGCCGGCCGCGCCGCGCGACCAGTACGTCTTCTACCCCGACACCGCAGATGTCCCCGAGTCCGCGGGACCGGCCATTCCCGGGCGCTCCTACACCATCGCCGCGGGCGTGAAGGTGGAATCCGCCGATGTACAGGGCGTGATCTGGGCGGCAGGAGGTGTCCCCGGCGGCCACAGCCTGTACGTCAAGGACGGGCGGCTGCGCTACACGTTCAACTGGATCGGCACGACACTCCAGGACGTGATCGCCGACCGAGACCTCACGCCCGGGGCTCACGTCTGCACCGCCGAGTTCGCGGCGTCAGGGCCGAGCGACGACCCGGACATGCCCGGCACGTCGGGAACGCTGACGCTCTACGTCGACGACGAGGCGGTCGGTTCGGAACAGATCGTCACCCAACCCGGGTACTTCTGCCTGACGGGTGACGGCATCTGCGTCGGACGCGACAGCGCCTCGGCAGTCAGCACCGAGTACACCGCTCCGTTCACCTTCACCGGAGGCACGATCGACAAGGTCGTCGTCGACCTCTCCGGCGACCGCTACGTCGACCACGAGGGCCAGGTCCGCGCCTGGTTCAGCATGGACTGAGCTTTCGCGATCAGCGGTACTTTCCGACCTCGAGGCGGGCGACCATGGCGCGGTGGACCTCGTCGGGACCGTCAGCGAGTCGTAGAGCGCGGGCCGTTCCCATCAGGCGGCTGAACTCGGGGTCGGCCACGCCCTCTCCGCCGTGGATCTGGATCGCCGCGTCGACCACACGCTGCAGGACATTCGGGGCGACCACCTTGATGGCCGAGATGCTCACCAGAGCACCCATCGTGCCGCTCGTGTCGAGTTCCCAGGCGGCCCTCCACGTGAGCAGCCGCGCCTGATCGATCTCCATGCGGCAGTCGGCGATGACGTCGCGGTTTCCGCCGAGGTTGACCAGTGGTTTGCCAAAGGCGACCCGGTCCATGGCGCGCTCGCACAGCCGCTCGAGGGCCCGCTCCGCCGCCCCGATGGCCCGCATGCAGTGGTGGATCCGACCGGGGCCGAGCCGACCCTGCGCGATCTCGAAGCCGCGCCCCGGCCCGGCGATGATGCTGTCGGCCGGGAGGCGGACGTTCTCGAACAGGATCTCGGCGTGGCCGTGGGGCTCTCCGAGGTGACCGAACACCGGGATCATGCGCAGGATCTTCAGGCCCGGGCTGTCGATCGGCACGAGCACCATCGAATGACGCCGGTGCCGGTCGGCGTCGGGATCGGTGACGCCCATGAAGATCAGGAACCTGCAGCGCGGATCACCGGCACCACTCGTCCACCACTTCTGACCGTTGAGCACGACCTCGTTTCCGTCGAGTTCGGCCGTCGCCTTCATGTTGGTGGCATCGCTGGATGCGACCGCGGGTTCGGTCATCGAGAAACCCGAACGGATCTCGCCGTCGAGCAGCGGCACGAGCCACTGCTCCTTCTGCAGATCCGATCCGTACTGGACGAGCACCTCGGCGTTGCCGGTGTCGGGCGCGGCGCAGTTGAAGACCTCGGGGGCGAGGAAGCTGCGACCTGTGAGCTCCGCCACCGGGGCGTAGTCGCGGTTGTCGAGACCGGCCCCGTGTTCCTCGTCGGGGAGGAAGAGGTTCCAGAGACCGAGGCCTTTCGCTTGGGCCTTCAGCTCCTCGACGATCGGTGGGATCCGCCACTCACGCCAGTCGTCGGTGTGGGCCAACTGGTCCTGGTAGGTCTCCTCGTTCGGGAGCACGCGCTCGCTGATGAATTGCTCGACCTGCTCCATGACGATCCGGGCGCGCTCGGAATGCTCGAAGTCCATGGCCAACCCTACGTCCGGAGCGGAAGTGTTCGGCAGACGCGTCGCCGGGGGCTCGGTGTTTTCGTGCAAGAGCTTCGATGAAGCTTCTCCTGGGCGCGTTCGGGGACCTCGAATCCCCGGCGTGTTCGGCCATGTCGGGCGTTCGACGTCCTGTGCCAGCTCAGGCGACGTCGCGGCGGATGACCGTGACGAGGCCGGCGGCTGCGGGGACGGCCGCCCATGTGGCGATGGCCACGAGGGCGGTGGGAGTGCTGACGTCGTGGCCGACGCCTGAGAGGACGTTGGCCAGGGTGTTGGGCACCCACGATGTCGCTCCGCTGGCGAGTTGGATGATGAGCGGTGGCGCGATGACGAGGACGAGCACGGCGCCGGTCACGGCGCCACCGGTGTTGCGGACGACAGCGCCGATGCCAGCGCCCAGTACGGCGCCCGCTGCGCCGGCAAACGCCGATGCCGCGAGGACTTGGACGACGCCGTTGGCAGACACGAGGAATCCGAAGGCCGTGGTGGGCAGGGTCAGGGCGATCGCGATGACGGTGAGGCCCGCACCGACGAGCCCGACGGCAGCGCCGCCGATGGCGACGGCGACGTACTGGGCCAGTACCGCCCGGTGGCGTCTGGGGATCGCGAGGAATGTGGGGATGACGGTGTGGTAGCTGTACTCGCGAGCGACGGCGACCGCCCCGAAGAGCCCTGCGATCACGACAGCGTTGGCGGCGAACGCCATGAGGGATTGCTGGTCGTCGGCGGTGGAGATGAACGTCTTGGAGCCGTCCATGTCGGTACCCCACACAACGGCCGTCGCTGTTGTGGCGGCGACGACAACGAGTACCGCCAGGAATGCCCACGGCATCTTGGTGCTGGTGAGCTTGCGCAGCTCGGCGCGGATGATCCGGAGGTAGCTCACGGTCGGGATGGCTCCGGCTCTGGCGGGCCGCCCTGAGTCGGCGTCTCGGTACTTGTCCAGCCCAGGAACAGTTCCTCGAGCGACCCGGCCTGGGCCGAGAGTTCGTGGATGACGACTCCGGCACGGAAGGCCCGTTCCCCCACCTCTTCGAGGGAGAGTCCCCGTACGACGACGGTCTCTCGCTCGTGATGTTCGGTGGTCGCCCCGCTGTCGCTCAGTGCGGAGACGAGTTGGTCGACATCGGGGGTCCGCACAAGAGCGGCGGCGTGCTGCATGTCCTCGAGGGCACCGCTGGCGACGAGGCGGCCTTCGTTGATCACGACGACGTCGTCGGCCAGGTGTTCAACCTCCGCGAGGAGATGGCTGGAGACCAACACGGTGTTGCCCGAAGCGGCGCTGGCCCTGAGTTGGTCCCGCAGCGTACGGACACCTTGAGGATCGAGGCCGTTGCCGGGTTCGTCGAGCACGAGAACGGGAGGATCGCCGAGCAATGCAGCCGCGAGGCCGAGGCGCTGCTTCATGCCGAGGGAGTAGGCACCGGCGTTCCGGTCCGCGGCGTGGGCGAGCCCGACCAGTTCGATGGTTTCGTCGACACGGGTCGTCGAGAATCCGACAGCATCGGCGAGGATGCGGAGGTGGTTGCGCCCGGTGCGCCCGGGATGAAACGCATTGGACTCGAGCGCCGCGCCCACGGTCCGGGCAGGGTCGGCGAGGTCACGATACCGCTGGCCCCCGATGGTGGCCGTGCCCGACTCCGCCGCTGCGAGACCGAGGAGCATCTTCATCGTCGTCGATTTCCCCGAGCCGTTCGGGCCGAGGAATCCGGTGACACGACCGGGCTCGACGCGGAAGGAGAGGTCGTCGACAACCGTGTTGGATCCGTAGCGCTTCGTGAGGTGATCGACGGCCAGAACAAGTGGGCTTTCGCCCGGCGGGCCCGGGCCGGCGTGCCCGGGCGAAGTCGTTCCCACCTCGGCGGCGCTCACGTCGGCTCCTCGTTGAGGTCGGGATCGGTCACGGGAGTGCGGCCCGGACAGAACGGCGTCGAATACGTGACCACGACCGCGGGAGACTACCCCTGTCCAGCGACCGATAGTGGAGACGATGGGACTCGAACCCCCGGCGTGTCCACCATCTCGCTCCAGCGATCAGTCCGTGGCCTCGAGGTCGATGCTCGTACCGACGCTGTTCTGGATGAACGCCTGCGGCATTCGATCGGCCATCGCGTGGACCGCACGCCAGCCGGTGCAGTGAGTAGGGACCACGACGTCGGGATCGAGCGCCGCCAGCTCGTCGCAGGTGCGGTCGATGAGCGGTTCGAACAGCGGTCCGGTGAGATGAAAGCCGCCCATGACGGCATGGAGGTGGTCGACACCGGTGAGCTTCTGGGCGTAGCGGATCGTATTGATGAGCCCCGCGTGGCCGCACCCGGTGAGTACGACGAGGCCCCGGTCGCGAACGTGGACGACGAGGGCTTGGTCGTCGAGGGTCTGGGGTCGGGCTGCCACGTTCCGTCCCGCTCGGCTTCTTGAAGAGGGAACCCGACTTCGAAGTCGCTACTGCGTTCGATCTGTCCGGTCAGCAGTGCATGGCGGTCGAAGAGCAGGCTCGGTCCGGTGTTCTCGACGATCTCGAGACCCGAAGCGTCGATCTCGGAGCGGTCGACGGTCGGCATGAGAAACGGCTCCGGTCCGATGAGCAGCCGGCGGCGCGACCAGAAGTCGGGGTGGACGACGAAGGGGACGTGACCACGCCCGAGGGACTCGACCAGTCCGGCGAAGCCGGTTGTGTGATCAAAATGGCCGTGACTGCAGGCGACCACATCAATGGTGTCCGAGTCGATACCGAGACGCCGAAGGTTCTCGGCAGCTCCGCTACTCGAGATTCCCGTGTCGAACAGGACACGATGCTGACTAGCGCCGAAGGTAACCGTGACGAGCGCCGAAAAACCATGCTGCGCGTCAGGCGAGTCGATCACCTCGCGTTCGACCATCGTCTTCGCTGCGGCGTGCTCCGGTGTGCCGCCACGTCCCAGGATTCGGTGGGCGGGCCCTTCGTCCATCAGGAAGACGTCGATGACGTTGTCGCAGACGGTCAGAATCGACACGCTGTCTGCGGGCTTCAAGCCCAAAGAGCTCGAACCGCCACGTCTGACCGTCTCGACAACGCGCGTGACAGTCATGTCTCGACCTCTGCTGCATCCGGATAGCCGCGGGCTGCAAGGCTGGCTCGCTTGCGATCGTAGCGATACGCCAACAACACCGCTACGCCCATGACCACGGCAACGTCCGCGAATCCAGCGATCGACGCCCAGGGAAGATCGATGTCTCCAGCCTCGAGGTTGTTGAAGAAAGCACCCAGGGGGGTGAGCAGCGGCCAAAGGACGAGGACGTTGGACACGAGGCTGTAGGCGATCGCGTAGACAACGCCGAGACCGAACAAGAAGACCAACTCGTCGGCACCCATTCCGTAGCCGACGTGGTACAGCGAATAGAGAACAGCCGCGACGGCGATACCGGCGACAGTTCCGAACGATGCCTGGAGTCGGCCCTGAACGAACCCGCGGAAGAACACTGCCTCGAAGAAGCCGACGACGAGCGACATCACGAGCAGCGGTACCCAATCAACCGGGGTGGGTAGGTCGTAGCCCCAAAGTGTCATCGAGAACTGGACCGCAGCGAGCAACAGCCCGAGCAGCAGCGTTTCGCGGAGCCGGTGGTGGCCGATGCCCAAAGAGCCGAGTCGACGGCCGCGCAGCCGGACCGAGTAGATGAGCGGCCCCACGACTCCGAGCACGAGACCCGCCGCGAATGCGAGGAACAACCCGGCGACATCATCCGTACCAAAGGCGACAAATGCGATCCGGAACAGGATCACGACGCCTGCGTAGAGGCTCCCGACAACCACAAGATCACGGCGGTCGATACGCCGATCCTCGTCCGCTGGTCGCATCGCCGGCACGATGGCCACCAGTACGAGCGCTGCACTGGGAACGATGAGGCCCCACGCGACACCCTCGACGATGTCGAGGGCCAGAAGTGCAACGACGAGGAAGCTGACCCAGGCCACTGCTAGTGAACGATTCTGGCGCAATACCTCGTCGCCACCCATGACGGTGCTCCTCTGGAGGACCGAGTCGCCGTACGCTCCCAGCCACCAGTATCACGTGTACCACGTGCCCTCTATCGGAGCGAGGCGGGCCTGAGAGGTAGCCGGCGAGGCCGCGCTGCTGCCGCCATCTGTGCGGTGCAACACCACGCGCGGCTTGGAAGAGTTTCCTTGTGGAGACGATGGGACTCGAACCCACGACCCCCTGCTTGCAAAGCAGGTGCTCTACCAGACTGAGCTACGTCCCCGGGGGCTGTCGAATTGCCGGTTGAATTGCCCGGCCGGGACGCTCCTGGTCCCTTCGACAACCGTGTGATCCACCAATCTACCGCCACCGGCGCACGATTGGGCCTCCGACGGCCTTTCGGATCGCGTCTGTGCCGCCGGGCGTACCGGTGGGGAGGTGAATCAGGCAGCGACGCCGATCGGCCCGGCGCGCTGTCGTGCTTGGGCAAGGGCGATCGAGTTGACCGCTAGCCCGAAGCCGATGAGGTTGACGAGCTGGCGCTCGTGGCCGACCGAGTGGGCACGACGTAGGTAGTGGGTGTCGTCGAGGATCCGGTTCGCTGCCTCGGCGTCGGATCGGCGGGAGTAGATACGTGCGTAGTCCGGATCGCCTGGCGGTATCGCTCGTAGGTTCTCCGGGCGGTTGAACTCTCGGTCCTGGTCCTCGTCGGTGAGGTCGAGTCGTACCCGGATGCGAGCGCTCTTGCCGCCGTTCGGGTGCTGGACGTCGTACTCGCCGTACCAGCGCCACCCGGTGCGATTCCGCCGGCGGATCAATCGACGACGCGGGAGTTCTACGAACTGGGACTCGCCGGCCACGTCGAGTTCGATGACCCCGAGGACTCCGTCCCGGCTGAAGAGCTTCACCCGTGACTTCGTGCCGTCAGCGAACTCGATCTCGGTGGCCTCGACGAAGGCCTCCTTCGGCCGTCGCTTCTTGCCGTCGACAGACTTGGCCGCCACGGGAACAACCGGTACCCACCCGAGCTCCGTGAGCATCTTCTGGAGATGGACTCCGCGCAGGGCAGTGTCGTAGATGAGGCCCTGCGCGCCCGTGAAGTTGGGCGCGATGCGTTCGAGCATCGCCATCGCGTGTTTCGCTTCTCCACCCTTGTTGGGAACCCACTGGAGACCGACCACCATGCGAGTGTGTGGATCAGCGTCGCGCACGAAGCCGAGTACCCATTTCGTGCCGTAAGCGGGCTGACCGCCACCCGTGACGTGGAGTGCAGCGTCTGGCTCGTGCCGCGCCGTGGTGATCTCGCCTGTCTCCTCGTCCACGCTTCGTTCTCCCGGCTTCGCTCGAAAGAGTGGAGCGAGGACCTTCCCGTCAGCGTGGACCATCCGAGACAGATCCGGGTGCGTGAGCGACCCGGCACCGTCCGGATCACAGAGCCCAAGCTCGCAACGAGCTTGGGCCGCGGATCCCTGTTCGAAGCGCTCGCGCAGTACAGGTCCGAGCGGCACGAGGTACCGCTCGCGCGAATAGAGGTAGTGGTAGCGCCGCATCGGCTCGTTCGGAAGCGGCGACTCCGGTCGCATCTCCCCGGCGATGCGGAGCACGAGCTTCCACACGATCGGGTGTCGGAGCTCTGCTTCGACCTGCCGGGCGGAGCCGTAGACCGACACCAGCGCCTCGTAGACGACGAACATGAATGCCGGATACATCCGCTGGCGCCCGCCACGACGCACCCGATCAGGAATCAAGTCGCCCAGCTCGTACGTGAGTGGGTTCTGCAGGATCGCCTCGAGCCGCTCGAGGAATCCGATGCCCGGCTGGCGCGAGGCCATCAGGCGTCCCGCCATTCAAGTCCGATCACGCGAGCCGCTGAATCCAGCGACCGGAGTCCGAGCCGGCGCGCAACCGCTTCGATGCTGTCGGTCTCGTGGAGGATGCGAACGCCGACCCAGGCGCGGATCGAAGCGGGGCGAACGCCCGGTTCATCGGCAAGCCCCGCGCGACGCAGAACCTTTCCGAGCACCATCGCCGCTGCGGACTGTGGCCTCGCGCCGCTTCCCGTGTACGCAATGAGCGTTTCGGGATCGTGCGCGATGTCGCTCAGGCGGCGTTCAATCTGCTCGCCTGCGAAGTCGGTGAGCGGTACCGAGCGCGCCGCGACGAGACGGGCGCCCGGTAGCTGGACACGTGCGCACGCGGGGTCGACGTCACGGCGGCGGACCGCAGGGATCTCGGATGTCGAAGCGGAAGCCTCTGCCAGAGCCCAAGCAGCCGCCTTGAGGGTCGCATTGGCGGGATACTCAACAACCGCACGACAGAGAGCGACCTCTTCATCGGTGAGGGGTCGAGTTTCGGAGGATGGCCGAGGCGGAAGCGCCAGGCCATCCGTGGGATCCGTCGCTTGCACTCCGGATTCGCGAAGCATCTGGTAGAAGAACCGAACTGCCCACCGACGTAGATGCTTCGTCGCGGTGCTCGGAACGGAACCGTCACGGTTCCGTGCACTCACGAAGTCGGCAACGAACTCGTCGTTGATCTCGGCCAAGGAGCGTGCGCCCACCCGCTCGGCTCGCCCTTTTAGGCCGCGCCACAGACCCTCGACCGTGGCCAGGGTGAGGTCCGTCAGCTCCCCTCGCTCGTGGACCGCATCGAGTGCGATCTCGAACGCGCCGGTGGGCCCCACCTCGTATGGATCATGCGACCTGCCAAACGATGCCGACATGCGTACGCGTCAACACCGAAGATTCCTGGACACGGCCGAGCGGCAGCCCCCCCCCGAACCGGGGCCCCACCCACCCCAACCGCGACGACACCCACCCGCAACCCCCCCGCCGCCCTCCGGAAGCCCCCCCGCACCGCAGCGCCGGGCGAACCGGCGGGGGAACGGGGGGGGCGCGGGGGGGGCCACCCCCCGCGCCGGGAACGGGGCGCCCCGCCCCCCCCCCCGCCAACGAAGGAACGGAACCCCGCCCCACGGCCCCCCCGGGCACGGCACCAAACGCGGCGCGCCCCCCCACCCACACACCACAAAACCCGGGGGGGGGAGGGGGGGGGGGGGGGGGAGGCGCCGGCGGCCCCGAACCCAAGGGAGAACCCCCCCCCAGGGCAGGAGGGCTCCCTCACCCGCAGAACCTCCACCCCAACACCGCCCAGCACCACCCCCACGCGCCAAGACCCCTCCCCGACGCCGGTCCCCCCTGGGGAACCGGGAGAAAGAGGGGGTGGGCGCGGGCGGAGGGAGCGCCCCCACCCGGAACCGGGACGCCCCGCCGGGCCCGGGCCATCGAACAACCCAACGGCGAAGGCCCCCACCCAACCCAGGGGCCCCCAGGTGAGGGGCCCGCGCTCCAACGAACTTGAAACCACCCAGCGCGCGGCGGAGGGGGTAGCGGCGAAGGGGAGGGGGACGGAGGCCCCACGCGCCCAGGGGGAAGACCGCCTCATCACCACCGCAGGCGCCTGTTCGAGCGCGGTTCCACCCGAGCAAGCGTTGAGTAGAGGCAAGCGGTGAGGCCGCCGCCGGCTGATCGGCTCAGAAACGTGGAAGAGGCGGCGCTCGACTCGTCCTACCTGTCACTGGGGAATCGGCGAACCGAGTCGGTCCACGAGTTCTACCGTTACCCAGCTCGCTTCTCGCCCGAACTCGCTGCCTCGATCATTGATGCGTTCTCGGAACCCGGCGATCTTGTGATGGATCCCTTCGTGGGTGGCGGCACCACCGCGGTCGAAGCTCAACGGCTTGGACGCCGCGGGGTTGTCGCTGACCTCAATCCGATCGCCACGTTCGTAACAAGGGCGAAGACAGCACGATACCGGCAGGTTGAACTCCGAGAGGCTGCCGACGTGGTCGAACGGTTTCACGAAGCCTTGACCTTGAGCAGACGCCCGAAAGGCCAAGAGCACTGGCAGGACCTCGGGTACTGGCGAAATGTGTCGACATCTACGACGTGGCGAATCCGCCGGACGATCGAGCTCGCGCTGGACCTAGTCTCAACCATGCGGTGGCGTCGTTCTCGACTCCTTGTGCGTTGCGGCCTTCTACGTACTGCGCAGTGGGCGCTGGACATGCGGGAGGAGGTGCCGGCTGTCGGGGAGTTCCGGCGCCAACTAATCGGGAACCTCCACTCGATGATCGAGGTCGCGCAAGATGCGGACCGTTCATCGGCCGAACTGAGAGTCGTCGATCGTGGGCTGCCAGAGCTAGCTCACTACCCGGCAGTCAAGGCCGCTGGGCCACCTCGGCTAGTGCTGACCTCGCCCCCGTACCCCGGTGTTTACGTGAACTACCACCGGTGGAAGGTCCAGGGTCGGCGCGAGACGCCGGCACCATTCTGGGTCACGGGGAGCCGTGATGGCCACGGCCTCTCCCACTACACGCTGGGCGCGCGCGCCGACAAGTCCCTGGACACCTACTTCGCTCGCCTGACTTCCGCGTTCGAAGGTCTCGTGTCGATCATGGGCGACGAGTCGTGGCTCATTCAGATCGTCGGGTTCAGCGATCCGACTAACCAAGTCCCTCGCTACCTGGCCGCGATGGAGGCGCTGGGTCTCAACGAGGTGAGCCTGTCATCAGGCTTGAGGAGGGAGGCGAGCGGATCTGGCGCGATATTCCTCAGCGCCGTTGGTGGGTGTCGGCCGGCACTATGGGCGACGTCGCTCCCCACACAGCTCGCGAGGTCGTGCTCTGCCACCGAAAGGCAGCGTGACCTACGGCTCGATGCCTTCGTCGAGGGCACCGATCGAGTCAAGTGTGGGTAGCACAAATGGAGCGATCCGGCGCGACACGGCGCGTACGAGAATCTCCGGTGATGGCAGATCTGTCGCCCCGGTAATGTCGCTGGACTCGTTCTTAGTCCTCTCGTCTGCAAGTACACCAAGACCGAGCAGGACGAGTCCGTAGGTGAATTTCGCCCGCAGGAGATTGGGGTCGAAACGCGATTCCTTCTGCGCAACCTTCAAGTACTTGTTGTCGACGTTGACATAGAAGTCGTACCTGTCCGTTCCGGACTCGGTGGTGCCCCTGGTGAACCACCTTCAACCCGCTCAGCTCATCGAAGTCGTGCTTCTCCCAGTTGTCCTCGTGGACAGGGATGATTTCCGGGAGGCTCAGACCCGTCAGTGCGCCACCGGAGCCCTTCCCGGCGTTCCGGTTGCGGTCCCGCTCGCCGGATCCCCCGCTCGAAGGTTTCGCCTCCTTCCTGATCGTCAGCTCACCGGAGTTGCCGAAGGCATCGATCCGGGAAGGATCCGTGATCCGAACCTCGAAGGGAATCGTGTCGTCGACCCGACTGCCGGCCGGGAGATCGAACTGAAGGTTGGCGACACCCGACCGCGGTCCGGTGAAGGACCAGCCGGTCAGCGGAACTCGCCCCTCGCCGGTATCAACGAGTACCTCCGCCGCGCCGGGGTCGAGATCGCGATGGAAGTAGTCGTCAGCGGCGTCTGTCTCGAACGCGACGCGAACCCGCGATCCCAGATGTGCGGGTCGGTGCAACTCCTCATCATCGGCTTTGCCTTTGAAGCGAAAGTACGTCGGGAACGGCTTTCCTTCGAAGTCGCTAGCACCACCTCTTCCCGTACCCGAGGTCGGGAAGGGCGAAGGAACGGCGATCCCAGACCCGAGCAGCTTCTTCAGTAGCGGTGACTGCCGAACGAGGTCCCCGAGAGCGTTCGCCAAGGGCTTAGAATCGTCGAGGCGCTCGGCGATCTCCTCTTCGCGTCGACGGTTGCGGAGTGCCTTCAGCGCTTGTTCGCTGCTCAGGATCCGCTCGAGCTCCCTCTCCAGGCGAACAGCAAGTTCGTCGTCGCGAAGGCGGTCCCGGCTATTCATGAACAAGTCTTCACGCATCCTGCCCTGGATCTCCGTGCAGTCCACGAGAACCACGAGTGATTCGGCGATCTGGCTCATCCCGACCGCCCTGCGCCGGAAGAAGTCGATGCTCTTGTGGGCGTGGGTCTGTCCGTTGACGTAGAAGACCAAGCCATGGGAGGACGTTCGATAGTCCTTCGCGTTGCCCGAGAGAGCGAAGACTCGAACCCGCACAGGCCGACCGTCGAGATCGATCACGGTCCCGATGGGGAATCCGGGTTCGAGGCGCTTCGCCTTGTCCTTATCCAGCCGGGTAGCGAGGCCAAGTACGTTCGTATCGAAGCTGCCGGAGTGACCTTTGTACCCGGCTCGGCACTCATAGAGGCGGATCGGGAGTGCGAGCTCCGGAAGACCCAAGTCCACCCGTCGGAGGAGCCCCTCACCCGATGACACGATGTTCGATCTGACACCTTGCCAGCGATACTCGTAGAGCTTGACCAAGCTCCCGTGGTGAGCACTCCGCGCGTAGGCGTCGCGCCTCGTGTTGTCGACCTCCGGGAAGATCGGCCACTCCTCCGCCGGAAAGGACAAGACGCCCCATCTCTGCCCAAGGCAACACCGACTGGCGCCAGGTAGGTGTAGACGCTGTTCCTGCTCCCCGAGTCGCCAGCCTCGCGCCGCACCACGGTGAAGCCCCACTCCGCATCGCGATCCGGTGCCTCCGGCGACAGGAGCGAGGGGTTCCGGCGCGAGACGATCAGCTGAAGCCGATGGTCGTGGCTCGAGAACTGGAACGCTCCCGTCCCACCCATGTTGAACTTGCCCTGCACGAACTGAACGCGAAGCTTGTTGTTTCGCTCCAGGGACATGAAAGTGTCAGGGAACGAATCCGGCGCTTGCCCTTCGCCGGAATCGGCGATCGAGAGGCTCGGGTTTCCTGCCTGCGGCATGGACCCCGTCGCGGTGAGTGATCTGCTTCCCCTCCTCGGTGACCAGCGCTGCAGGCCACGTTGAGATTCGTCCCGCGTCGCCGCGCCTGGGTGTGCGCTGTGCTCGAAGAACCGAGCAACGGCTTCCCGCATCGACTGGGGTGCTTCCGCTGAAGTCGGATCGATGCCTGCCTCGAAGCATGCGTTGGTCAGCCTTGCGTCGACTGCGTTCACGAGTTTCTCGATGAGGGCAGCTACCGCTTCTCCCTGCTGGTTTCCGATCGCTGAGTAGTTACCTTCGTTGTCGTCCAGGAACCGCCAGTACCGAGGATCGTCCCAGTAGCCCGCCGCCTCGAGCAGACCGACAACCTCGTCCTCGCTGTCGGCCCTCATGAGGGACATGCAGAGCTCCGCCGCATCGCCTGCCATCTTCTACTCCCCCTTCTCGCTCTCCCGGAGCCGCTTTTCACCTTGCGGCGTGATTTCCCAGGTCCCTCTCGGTGAGTTCTTCGACATGTCCCCGCGCTGGATGAGCTTTAGCCGCACGAACTGGACTCGATTTCGCCATCGCACATCGCCGGAACCGATCAGCTCGCGGTCGATGTCTCCGAGTTTCGCGTCGAGCTTCTCGCCGACGAGCTCGACGACCTCGCTCGTTGGCGCCTTGCCCCCGAGCTCCAGAATCGCAGCGAGGATCGGGATCTCGTACTCCTCCTCGGGGAGGAGGCTGCCCTTCGGAGCACGCCGAGGCCGCTCACCCTTGCGTCGTCGACGTCGTCTGCTCTCCTTTACCGTCGTGGATACGGACGCGCCGTTCTCTGCGGATGTTCGTTCCTTCGGCGTGGCGCCGTTTCCGCTGATTTCGAGCACCCGGCGCAGCACATCGTTCACCGAGTCGACAAGCGGCTCAGCCTTTGCTTGGAGGGCCTCGAAGACGTCGTCGTCGACCTCGATCTGCTGACCCACTCTTCACCCCCATGCTGAGTTTCATTTGAAGCTTGATTTAAAGGATACTGATTGTGACTGTGGGCTGTCAAGTGGCCCCTTCGAATACTGGTTACAATGAACGTCCTGGCCGTCGGGGTGCGTTCCGAACCAGCCCGGGTGGCGTTCCGCTGGTCAGCACCGGCACGGCCTCGACCAGCTGCTGAGCTCTATTCGCCGGCCCTCACGCCCCCGAGAGCTGTCGAATTGCCGGTCTCCCGGCACGAACGCTCTCCGTCGCTCGCAACAGCCTTCTGACCTACGAATCTACCGCCGGTGAGGCACCGACCCGCCCGAGGCCGTGCCTCGTGGCGCTCAGGCCTCTCGCACGACTGGATCAGCCCGTTGTCGCGCGTCGGGCCAGCACCGACACGCGACTTGAGCCTCGAAGCCGGGCTACTGCGCCTCCAAGAGCGTCGACTGTTCTTCGCTCGGCTTTTCGGTCGTCCCGTATACGGCGTCGAAGATTCCCTGCGCGAAGTAGAAGCGGTTGCGTTTCCGTCCGGTGGTTTCGATCAGGTCGCCACGATCGACGAGGTGATCAATGGCTGACTGCGCTGTCGGGAAGGTCACGTTGAGAGCCTCCGCAAGCGACGTCGCGGAAACGTAGGGCGTATTGAACAACAGCTCGGCCGTTCGAATGACCGTCATGCTGACGCGCTCGTCGAGGAGTTGGTTGCGCATGTTCACCTGAAGGTCGACCAGCCGCACCGTGCGTTCCTCCGCATCGGTGGCTTGCGCGCTGATCGCTCGGAGGAAGAAGCTCGATCCAAGGGTTCAGGTCACCGGTGCGGCTTGTCTGGAGGAGCAGGTCGTAGTAGCGGGGTGCGGTTCCGCTCGAAGTAGACGGACAAGTACAGGAGAGGTTGGGGCAGCACCTCGCGTTCGATGATGATCAGCGGGATCATGAGTCTTCCCACTCGGCCGTTGCCGTCGAGGAACGGGGTGAATGATCTCGAACTGGTAGTGGGCGACAGCGAGCTGAACGAGAAGTGGTAGCGAGCGCTCGTGGAGGAACGCTTCGAAGTCATCAAGCGCGGGCCGCATCGCGGCGACAGGAGGTGGCACGAAGGTCGCGTCGGAGGGTGACGATCCCCGATCCAGTTTGCGCTTCGCCGGAACTCGCCAGGTGTCGCATGGCTACCTCGCACCCCGCTCATCAGGCGCTCGTGGATTTCGCAGAGGAGACGCAGGCTGAGCGGAAAGCCGCTGGTAAGCCGTTCGATCCCGTAACTGAGCGCTGTGATGTAATTGCGGACTTCCTCGACGTCGTCGTGAAGCTCGGCAACGCTCTCGGTATCACCAGCCTCGAAGCGCAAGAGGTCGGTGACATCCGACTGGGTTCCTTCGATGCGGGAACTGAGGACCGCTTCAAGTCGGACGTAGGGGGCGATCAGGAGGTTGGGGTTCGGGAGCAGGCGTCCGACGCCCGCGAGGCGGTTCAGCGCACCGGTGGCATCATCCAGGAGACGAACGAACTCGTCGGTGTAGGCAAGGCTGCGTGGGAGGGTCGCTGGGTAATAGGCCCAGTACCCCTCGCCGGGAACCTTGCGCGCCTCACCCCGGGGCGTGTTCGGGAAGTGCTCACCTTGCATGGCGTACGAGTATGGTCCGCCATGGGCAAGTTGTCAAAGGGATTCGCCATTCTCTTTAATTAAATCTCCCTATTCAGGCTCCCTCTAGAAACTCACGCTCTTGTTCAAGCCATTGCCGGATCTCTTGAACAACTGGTCCGGGTGTGCAAGCTTGCTTGAACGGTGAGGAGCTGGCGGATTCCCGAGCGGGATGACGGAGAGCACTCGCTTGTCGAGTCGCTCAACGGGATCGACCGGGAGCCGGGGTCGTACCGAGCCTGACTCGACCGCGGTCGCACTCGCGACGTGCGACGCCCCGTTCTGCATCTGGCGCTCTCGCGTTCCGCCCCGCCCGACGGACAGCCCGCTGACCAGCACATTCGAAGCGCTACTCGACAGCCCCCACGTCCCCGGGGCCACCCATCGTACCGACCGGCCGCCGTGGGCGGTCCCGCTAAACACGATTCGGCGAGCCTCGTGAGGAAACGATCGCTGCGCCGGGCACTGACAGCGGCGGGCGCTGTCGGATTCAGACGTTCGCCGGGGCCGTGTGCTGACGGCCGAGGGCGGACAGCAGCGCCGCGGCGGCGACGGTCGTCGTGAGCAGGTACGCAGGCGACAGCCCGTACCAGACGTAACACGCGGGCGCCCCCGGGAACTGGTCCGGTTGCGCCCGCGTGGGGGGTCTGGTTCTGGTCCGCTCAGGCGGCCAGGAAAGCGTTGCCGATGCTCGTTCCCTCGGCCGGGGCGCCGTCCTCCGGCCCGCCGGGGCCACCGGGTCCGCCGGGTCCGAAGCCGTGGTGACACCCAGGTCCGCCTGGGCCGCCCTCGAGCTCCAGCCCGCAGGCTTCAGCAGCGGAGCGGAAGGCCTCGTGACGCTCCTGCATCTCCGCCCGCTTCTGCTCGAACTCCTCGGTTCCCGGCTCCGGCCGGTCGGCCGGGTCGGGGCGGACGGGGTGGCCGTTCTCGTCGAGCTCGGGCAGCTGAGCGCCGTTCTCCTCGAGACACGCACGATCCTCGTCACTCAGCGGCTCACGACTCGGAAGCTCCAGCCCGCAGGCTTCAGCAGCGGAGCGGAAGGCCTCGTGACGCTCCTGCATCTCCGCACGCTTCTGCTCGAACTCCTCGGTTCCCGGCTCGGGCCGGTCAGCCGGGTCGGGGCGGACGGGGTGGCCGTTCTCGTCGAGCTCGGGCAGCTGAGCGCCGTTCTCCTCGAGGCACGCACGATCCTCGTCACTCAGACGCGCTCCGGGTCCCGCCGAATCGTCGGGCTCGGTCGACTCGGAGGACTCGCCGCCGTCTCCCCGGAGTCCCCTTCCTGGGCGCCACCGGTCGGAATGAAGGCGAGAGCCAACGCGAGTGCCAGCGCCAACACGAGGCCTGCCCCCGCTCCTATTCCCAGACCTCTGCGAAACGTCGTACTCATGATCGGATCTCCTCGGCCGTCGTCTCTGCTGCCTCCGGCACCGGAGCATCTGGCCGGCGCCGCATCATGATCTGCATCATCGACGACGGACCTGAAGAACCCGTGAGATCCACCTAAGAATCGACTCTGGGAGGATCGCCGCCCAGACGGAGCCTGAAGAGTGCCCCACCCCCCTCGGCGTCTGCCACGGACACGTCGCCCCCGTGGGATTCGGCCACCTGCGCCACGATGGCCAGACCGAGCCCCGAACCCGGTTTGTTCCGTGCGGCCGGTGCCCGCCAGAACCGCTCGAACACGTGCTCCCGGTCTGCCTCTGCCACTCCCGGGCCGTGGTCGCTCACGGTCACCTCACCGTCGTGCACGCCGACGGTGACGACACCGCCGTCCGGACTCCACTTGCCGGCGTTGTCGAGGAGATTCGTGACTGCACGGCCGATGAGATCAGCGTCCCCTGTCACGGTCGTCGGTTCGAGATCGGTCGCGAACTCCACGTCCTGCCAATGGAAGGCCGCCTGGTCCACCGCGGTCTCGACCACCTCGTCGAGGCGGAGAACCTCGTTCCGTTGCACCGGTTCACCCCCGCGAGCGAGGTCGATCACGTCGCCGACGAGTGTGGACAGCTCGGAGATCTGGGCATCGACATCGCTGCGAAGCTGCGCGGCGTCAGCGTCGTCGAGTTCCTCTTCGCGCGTGAGCACGGCGATGTTCGTCCGCAGGCTCGTCAACGGCGTTCGCAGTTCGTGCGACGCGTCAGCGACAAGACGTCGTTGCACCCCCACCGAGCTTTCGAGGGCCACGAGCATCGAGTTGAAGCTCGCGGCGAGCCGTCCGAGCTCGTCATCGGAATCGACGTCGATGCGCCGCGAGAGATCGCGGGTGACCGCTATCTCCTCGGCCACATCGGTGAGCCGGTCGACCGGGCGGAGTGCTGTTCGCGCAACGAGGAAACCGATCCCGGCGGCCAGCACGACTCCACCGATGGCGACGAACAGCAGCACCCACCGAAGATCGGCGAGCACGCTGTCGACCTCCCCCAGTGGGCGTGCGACCTGGAGTGCCAGGCCATCAGCGAGGGGTGCCGTGTAGACGCGGACCTGTTCTCCGTCCACGTCGGTCGTGGCGAAGAACGCTCCGCTCTCTCCAGCGGCAACCGCCACGGCCTGTTCGCTGACAGGGAGCTCCCCCACCTGGTCGAGGGCGGGTACGGTTTCACCGTCCGCCGTCACGACCTGGGAGAACCCTCCGGCCCCGCCGAACGGCGGGAGCGGAACGACGAACTCGCCGGGAGGCCCGAAGCCCGGTCGACGCTCTGCGCGCTGCTGGAACGCCTGGGTGGCCTCGGCGACGTCGTTCGCGCGGTTCACGAGTGAGTCGTCCACCTCGTCGACGAGGACGTCGCTCGTCGCCCGGAAGGCGAAGAAGGCCACCGCCACCACGGCGACCGCCACCGCCACGGCGGCGGCCATCGTGAGTCGGGAGCGCAGTGTCACGACCCGCTCACCGCCGGGTCACTGCTCCCGCAGCACATAGCCGACACCGCGCACGGTCTGGATGACACGGGGTTCACCGCCGGCTTCGCTCTTGCGTCGGAGGTAGCCGACGTACACCTCGAGTGAGTTCGAGCGGGGCCCGAAGTCGTAGTCCCACACAGCCTCGAAGATGACCGAGCGTGTGAGCACCTGGCGCGGATGGCGGAGGAACAGCTCGAGCAGTGAGTACTCGGTACGCGTGAGCTCGAGGAGCCGGTCTCCCGAGTGGACCTCCATCGCCACCGGATCCATGCGGAGGTGGGCGAACTCGAGGATTCCCTCGGCTGCGACCTCGTCCTCGCGTCGCCGAAGAAGCGCCCGGATCCGGGCGAGCAGCTCGTCGAGTGCGTACGGCTTGACGACGTAGTCGTCGGCGCCGGCGTCGAGGCCGACGACCCGGTCGTCGACGGCGTCGCGCGCGGTCACCATGAGCACCGGTGTGGCGTCACCCGCCTGGCGCAGCCGGCGACAGACTTCCAGCCCGTCGAGGTCGGGGAGCTGGAGGTCGAGCAGCACGACGTCGGCGGCGGCAGACCGCTGGACCTCCAGGGCCCGGAAGCCCCCATCGGCGGAAGCCACCTCGTAGTTCTCCAGCCGCAGGGCGCGTTCCAGCGAAGCCCGGGCGGCGGGATCGTCCTCGACGACGAGCACCTTCACCACAGCATTCTGCCAGCGTCGCCTGAACGCCTGGTGAGAATGCCGACTAACCCCTCAGCTGGCGAGCTCGACCAGCTCCGCGAGTTGGGAGCGCGTGCGGTCGAGTTGCAGGAGAGCCGCCTCATGGCGGCGTGCGTTGGCGATGGCCATTGCCGCCGACTGAGCCACCTCACCCAGAAGCTCCCGCTCCTCGGCCGAGAACGGCTCCTCGTGGTGGGGAGCGACCGCGACACATCCGAGCCACGCTCCGCGGCACACGAGCTGGATGAACACGCCGTTCCCGACCATCGCGGTCTCGTCGAAACCACCGGGGAGCGGCTCGCCGACCACACGGTCGGTCCCGACACCCTCATCAGGGATCCGGTTGCCTGTGGGCGCGGATGCAATGACGATCTCGCCGGAGCTGACGTCGCGAGCGATGAGTGGCTCCTGGATCTTGACCCGTGTCGGCCACGCCAGGCTCTCACTGCGGATGGCCGCCGCGCGGAGTTCCACGTCGCCGGATCGCAGCATGAGGACGCCGTCGGCCGAGTCGACGACGTCGAGCATCCGGTCAAGGCTGAGTTCCACGAGCTCGCCGAGATCCAGGACGGAGGTGAGCTCCCGTTCGGTCTCGGCGAGCACGCTGCTGTGCAACAGGCTCTCGGCCAAAGCGAGGTTCATGGCCCGCTCCTCGGAGCGAAGGGCCTCCACCCTCTTCAGGTGGCGCTCCTTGTCGAGGACGTAGGCACACATCACCGACGCCAGAAGGATCAGGAGCATCCGCAGCACGGTGACGTTGCTGAGCGGCCCATTCTCGTCGACTCCGACCGAATCGAGGAACATCACGAACACCAGCCCCGTGATCAGGGCCACCGCCACGAAGATGATCTGCGCCTTGCGGCGGCGCAACGCACGATCCGAGTAGTCGTCGCCGAGCCCTGCAATGCGCCCCTCGTCGTGCAGGCGGTCACGTAGGTCCTGGAACTCGGTTCCCATCTGCTCCCTCCCACGCGACCTATCGACCGATGGGACAGCGAAACTTGAGCGCCGGGACCAACAAGAAATGAGCCGGGAAGGGGGCCGACGAACGCGGCGGTCAGGATCCGGCCGTACCCTCGAACACCGCGATCGTCACACCCCGTTCGGCGAGCTCCGAGAGGAACCCCGTCGGCTCGACCAGGACGGCGAGGCCGTGAACACCGGGATGGTCGATCCGATCAGCGCCGCGATCGGCCAGTCGGACGGCTGTGAGGGCGAGGACCGCGCCCGAGGCGACCGCCGAGCGCTCCACGACGCCGTACACCGTGGTGCGCAGCGCTTCCCCCCGCCTTCCCCACACCTCGACCCGTGCGGATCCCCACTCCTGTTCGGCGGCGAAGCGTCGTCGCTCCATACGCGAGGTGAGGCGCGCCGGCGGTTCCGAAATCCGATACGAGGCGCGTGAGGCTTCGGGAAATGCTCGGGCCAACAGCACCGCGCCACCATCCACGCCGCGGCACTCCACCGAGCCCACCGGATCGGGGAACCAGACGAGTTCGTCGCGGGAGCCCCGGGACAGTTCCTCCCAGGAGTTGTCCCGCCACTCCCGTGAGGGCCCTCGACGCGCCCGATGGGCCGCCCGGGTGCACTCGGGTCCTGCGACACCGGCGCGCGCGACCCTGACCTCCTCGACGAGGTCGAGCTCGTCGGCGGCGTGGCGCACCATCACGTCGGCGAGGCCCGGCGCCAGACCACACCCGGCGGCGATGGTCACCCCGGCGTCGATTGCGGCGGAGTCGAGCTGGATCACCTGGAGCAGAGCATCGGCGTCGTCACAGGCCATCGCCACGGGGATCCCTGACGCGATGGCCTGTTCCACCACGGGAAGTTCGGTTCCTCCTGTCGAGGCGACTGCCACCGCATCGAGGTCGTCGGGCAAATCAGCGGTGGGATCGATGTCCACCACAGCGCAACGCTCGATCGCTCCCGACACCATCTGCGCCCGTTCGGCGTCGACGTCGTGGACGAGGACGTCGGTGACCCCGGCGCTCTCGGCGAGCTGTCGCGCGGCACGCGTGCCGACGGCACCGGCGCCGACGAGGAGAATTCGACTCACCGGAAGTCGGGCGCCTCGAGTTCCCGCCACCCTCCGCTCGTGGGTGGCACACCACCGCGCCCGCGGAGTCGAACGAAGCCGGCGGCGAGTACAGCCACGGCGGCGACGATGAGCCCTCGACGGAATGCCTTCATGAAACCCGGAGTCTACGGCGGCGGCGTGCCCGGCTCGCTGGCCGGGCACCGGTTCGGTGGGGCTAGGTGGACTCGAACCACCGACCTCACCCTTATCAGGGGTGCGCTCTAACCGGCTGAGCTATAGCCCCGGGAAGGCGAGAATCGTACCAGTCGCGTCGTGAGAAACCCGTTGCGAACCGGACGGTCGACTCACCCGCGATCGACGCTTTCCTCTCGCACGTGGACTTCGACACCGCCGATCAGCTCGGCGAACAGGTTGTAGAGACCCACGGCCACGAGCGTGAAGATCTCGACGATCGCCACCCACGCGAGCCCAATGAGCACCCCGCCGCGGATGATCTGCCCCGACAGGAACCGGAAGTCTTCGAATCCCGCGTCCTGCATGAACTCCTCGATGTTCCCGATCGCTCCCGCCGCCGAGGCGATCGACCAGAGAACGACTCCGGCCACCAGCAGCACGATCAGGGCACTGAGGTAGAAGCAGATCGAGATCTTGGCGGCCGACCACATGTCGATACGCGAGATGCGCTGGCGATAGCGCCGATCCGGTGCCAGCGTTGCGGCGGGGACCCGCGTTGCTTTTCGCCGTGACGGTTCGGCTCGGCGGCTGCGCCCCGTTGCCGAAGCGGAGCCCGCTGCAACGGCCGTCTTCGCCTGTCGCCCCGACGTCGACCTCTGCGCCTGTTGGGCGGTGCGGCCCGGTGGGCGTTTCGCTACCGGTTCAGCCTGAGGTCGGGCCTGGGCCCGGCCTGGTGCCGGCTGGCCCTGCTGTTTCGGCTGACCTTGCTGTTTCGGCTGACCTTGCTGTTTCGGCTGACCTTGCTGTTTCGGCTGACCTTGCTGTTTCGGCTGACCTTGCTGTTTCGGCTGACCTTGCTGTTTCGGCTTGCCCTGCTGCCTACGTTGCTTCGGTTGGTTCTCCGCAGGGGGCTTCCGGGCAGGGGGCTTCCGGGCAGGTGGCGTCTCCGACGGGGGCGTCGCCGGACGCCGTGGTGTGTCAGGCGTCATCGGCTTCCTCCAGAACGGGGGCCACGGCGACGACCACGTCGTCGCCCTCCAATTTGGTGACACGCACGCCCGTGGCGGCGCGGCCTTGCGACGAGATCTCCTTCGCGCCCATCCGGACGATGTTGCCGGCCGAGGAGAACACCAGTATCTCGTCGTCGAGATGGACCGTGAACGCAGCCACAACTCCACCGCGGTTTTCGGTCTTCATTCCGATCATGCCCTGACCGCCGCGGCCCTTGCGGTTGAACTGGTCGAGTTTCGTACGCTTGCCGTGACCGCTGGCGGTGACGAACAGCATGGCCACGTTGTCGCTGGCCACCGTGCAGGAGACGACGTGGTCGTCGCCCTTGAGTTTCATGCCGCGCACTCCCGCCGCTGATCGGCCCATCGGTCGCACGGCCTCTTCGGTGAACCGAATCGTCTTGCCACTGGCCGCGACAAGGAAGATGTCGCGCTCCCCGTCGGTCTGGACCACCTGGACGAGTTCGTCGTCGTCCTTCAACTTGATGGCGATGAGCCCGGCGCGCAGCGACGAGTCGTATTCGCTCATCTTGGTCTTCTTGACCTGGCCCTTCTTGGTGGCGAAGAACAGGTACGCGCCGTCTTCGTAGGTGCGCGTGTCGATGACCGCCTGAATGCGCTCTTCGGGTTCGAGTGGAAGCAGGTTCACGAGAGCCGTTCCCCGCGCCGTGCGTTCCTTTCGGGGGATCTGGTGGACCCGGAGGCGGTAGACCTTCCCCCGGTTGGAGAAGAACAACAGGTACGAGTGTGCCGTGGTGATCAGTAGGTGTGAGACATAGTCCTCGTCCTTCAACTTGGTGCCGGCGACACCCCGACCTCCACGGCCCTGCTTGCGGAACGTGTCGGCGGCCACGGTCTTCACATATCCCTTGGCCGACAGGACTGCCACCACCTCTTCGTCCTCGATCAGGTCGAGGACGTCGAGGTCGCCGTCGTCGAAGGTGACGCGGGTGCGCCGCTCTTCGGCGAACTTCTCGCGCACCTCGGCCAGTTCGTCCTTGATCAGCTGACGAAGCCTCTTGTCGCTCTTGAGGATCGCCTCGAGCTCCTTGATCGTCTTGGTGAGCTCCTCGAACTCGTCCTTCAGCTTCTGATGCTCGAGACCCGTGAGACGACGCAGCGGCATGTCGAGGATGTGATTCGCCTGGATCTCGCTGAACTCGAAGGGCTTGGCCATCAGGCCGGCCCGTGCCTCCTCGACGTCGTCGCTGCCCCGGATGAGGGCGATGACCTCGTCGAGCATGTCGAGCGCCTTGAGGAGGCCCTCCACGATGTGTGCTCGTTCCTTGGCGCGGGCGAGGCGGAATTCGGTGCGCCGCCGTACGACCTCACGTTGGTGCTCCACGTAGTGGCCGAGCGCCTCGGCGAGGTTGAGGACGCGCGGTTGCCCGTCGACGAGCGCCAACATGATCACGCCGAAGCTCGTCTGCATCGGCGTCTGCTTGTAGAGCTGGTTCAGAACGACCTGCGCGTTGGCATCGCGCTTCAATTCGATGACGAGCCGGTACTCGCCGCGCGAAGTTTCGTTGCGGACGTCGCGGATTCCCTCGATCTTTCGCTCCTGCACGAGCTCGGCGGTCTTCGCTCCGATGACCTCGACCGACGTCTGGTAGGGCACCTCGGTGACCACGATGCGCTGGTCACCCTTCTTCCCCTCCTCGATCTCGGCGACGGCGCGCATCTTCACCGAGCCGCGCCCGGTGCGGTAGGCCTCGCGCAGGCCCTCCTGGCCGAGGATGTACGCGCCGGTCGGGAAGTCGGGGCCCTTGACGAACTCCATGAGGTCGTCGGCGGTGGCGCCGGGATTGTCGATGAGGTGCGCGGTCGCGTCGATGACCTCACCCAGGTTGTGCGGTGGGATGTTGGTGGCCATCCCCACGGCGATGCCGCCGCCTCCGTTGACCAGGAGGTTCGGGAACCGCGAGGGCAGGACGCTGGGCTCCTGCGTCTTGCCGTCGTAGGTCTCGGAGAAATCGACTGTCTCCTCGTCGATGCCCTCGAGCATCGACATGGCGATCTTCTCGAGCCGGCACTCGGTGTAGCGCATCGCGCCGGGCCGGTCATTCGGGTCGGGTGAGCCGAAGTTTCCGTGTCCGTCGACGAGGGGATGCCTCAGCGAGAAATCCTGCGCCATGCGCGCCAACGCGTCGTAGATCGCGCTGTCGCCATGGGGGTGAAAATTGCCCATCACGTGGCCGACGACCTGCGCGGACTTCGAGTGCTGTCGCTCCGGGCGCAGGCCACGGTCGAACATGCCGTAGATGATCCGACGTTGCACCGGCTTCAGTCCGTCGCGGGCATCGGGCAGTGCACGCGAGACGATGACCGACATCGCGTAGTCGAGGAAGGAGCGCTCGACCTCTTCCTGGATCTCGATGGGCTCGGAGGCGGGTCCGAGGGTCTGCTGTTCGTCGGGCATGAGGGTTCCGGGTCCTAGACGTCGAGGAAGCGAACGTCGGCGGCGTTTTGCTGGATGAAGCTGCGCCGGGCATCGACATCGTCGCCCATCAAGCGCGAGAACATGTCGTCGGCGAGAGCGTCGACCTCTTCGATGCTCACGCGCAGCAATGAGCGCGTCGCCGGGTCCATCGTGGTCTCCCAGAGTTCGCCGTAGTCCATCTCGCCGAGGCCCTTGAAGCGGCCGATCTCGAGCTTGCGGCCCTCGTGCTCGGCGCGGAAGGCCTCGAGTGCGGCGTCGTCTTTCAGGTAGATCTTGTCCTTGCCGAGAACAACCGAGTACAGAGGCGGCTGCGCGACGTAGACGTAGCCGCGCTCGAGCATCGGGTGCATCTGCCGGTACAGGAACGTGAGAAGCAGCGTACGGATGTGCGCACCGTCGACGTCGGCGTCGGTGAGCAGTACGAGCTTGTGGTAGCGGGCCTTCTCGATGTCGAAATCGTCGCCGACGCCCGCCCCCACGGCGGTGATCAGGGCTTGGATCTCCTCGTTCTTCAACATGCGGTCGATGCGGGCGCGCTCGACGTTGAGGATCTTCCCGCGGATGGGAAGAATCGCCTGCGTGTCACGGTCGCGCGCCTGCTTGGCCGGGCCACCGGCACTGTCGCCCTCGACGATGAAGATCTCGGCACGCTCGGGATCCCGGGTGACGCAATCGGCCAGTTTCCCCGGCATCGCCGCGGAGTCGAGCAGCGACTTGCGTCGCGTCAGATCACGCGCCTGGCGCGCGGCCTGGCGCGCGTGCGCCGCCTGGGCCGACTTGTCGATGATCCGGCGGCCTTCGGCCGGGTGCTCCTCGAGCCAGTCGGCGAACTTCTCGTTCATCGTCTTCTCGACCATCGAGCGCATCTCGGTGTTCCCGAGCTTGGTCTTGGTCTGGCCCTCGAACTGGGGGTCGCGCAGCTTCACCGACACGATCGCCGTCATGCCTTCGCGGATGTCTTCGCCGAGAAGCTTGCCGTCCTTCTCCTTGAGGAGGGCGCGGGCGCGGCCGTACTTGTTGATCACGTTCGTGAGAGCCTTCTTGAAACCCTCCTCGTGCATCCCGCCCTCGGTGGTGGCGATGTTGTTGGCGAACGAGTGCAGGCCCTCGTGGTAACCGGTGTTCCACTGGATCGCCACGTCGACCTCGGCGTCGTCGTTGCTCTCGGTCACCGACGCCACACGTTTGAACAGGGGGTCCTTGGAGGCGTTGAGATGCTTGACGAAATCGACGATGCCTCCCGAGTAGCGGAACTCGTGCTTGATCTCGGGGTCGCTGCGCTTGTCGGTGAATCGAATCTCGAGGCCCTTGTTCAGAAACGCCATCTCGCGTAGACGCTCCACTAGCGTCTGCGCTCGGAAGTCGACGTCGTCGAACACCTGGACGTCGGGCCAGAAGGTGATGGTCGTACCGGTCTTCTTCGAGGGCTTACCCTTCTTGAGCTTCCCCTGGGGACGCCCACCTTTGGCGAAGTGCATCTCCCAGTTCGCTCCGTCACGCTGGATCCGCAGGTCGAGCCTCGACGACAGAGCGTTGACCACCGACACACCCACGCCGTGGAGGCCCCCGGAGATCTTGTAGCCGTCGCCGCCGAACTTGCCGCCGGCGTGCAGCGTGGTCATGACGACTTCGGCCGCCGATTTCGTGCGCGATTCAGGGTGCTTGTCGACGGGAATGCCACGTCCGTTGTCGGACACGGTGCACGCTCCGTCGGGCTGGATCGTGACGTCGATACGGGTGCAGTACCCGGCCATGGCCTCGTCGACAGCGTTGTCGACGACCTCGTAGACGAGGTGGTGTAGACCCGACGGGCCGGTCGACCCGATGTACATGCCCGGGCGCTCGCGAACGGGCTCGAGGCCCTTGAGCACGGTGATGTCCTTGGCGGCGTATGCCACGCGCGCGGTACCTCGCTACTCGGGGGACGACGGGTGCGACCGCCGGCGTCGGCTGTGGACGTTCCTGCGAACGATGACGCTGCCGGTGAACCTGCTTCCGGACTCCTCCCGGATCGAGAAACCGCAGGTCAGAGCCGGAAATCTCACTTGCACCACTCTACCAGACAGGCCCCGCGAAACGGGGTCTCACGGGGCTGGATTCACGACGATCCGCAAGCTCCTGACAGCGTCGGATCCGGTCGCCTCGCGCACAGCCGCGAGCACGCCCTCGTGGCGGTACCGCAACTCGGTCACCCATCCCGGCTGATCGACAGCGACGGTGAGTTGTCCGTCGCGCAGACCCCGGGGTCGGGCGTGCGCGGCGATCTGGTCGCCGACGATGGAGGCCCAGTCACCCACCACCGTGGCGAGCACTCTCGGGTCCGAGAGACCCAGCTCGGCGCTCACCTCCGTGAGGCCCTCGACGACCAGGCGCGGTTGGTCGTCGGGCCGGCCGCGGCTCATGCCACTTCCTCGAGTCGGCCCTCGCCGGCGATCACGTGTCGTTCCACGACGATCCCGTCGGGGAGTCGTCCCGCCGTAGTGACGATCGTCTGACCGGCAGGCAGGTGCGCCACAAGAGCGGCGGATCGGTGATCGTCGAGTTCGCTGAACACGTCGTCGAGAAGAAGCACGGGATCGTCGTCGGTGTCCTCGGCGACGAGTCGATGCCCTCCCAGGCGCAGAGCGAGCGCCAGGGTTCTCTGTTCCCCCTGAGACGCGTGTGTACGGGCAGCGAGACCATCGATCGAGCATTCCAGGTCGTCGCGTTGGGGGCCGACCAGGGTCGATCCGCGCTCGAACTCCTTCCCCCGTGAGGCCTCGAGCGCCTCGGCCAGATCCTCCGAAGGGTCGCCTTCTCCTGTGAGCCACTCGCTCGAGTAGCTGGTGTCGACCACGGTGTCGGCCTCCGCGAGCACGCGGTAGGCCTCGGTGATGCGGGGACCGAGGCGCTCCACGAGAGCGAGCCGCGCCGCTGCCAACTCCCCCTCCTGCTCGGGCGAACTGCGCATCGAACACGTCGAGTGTGTGGAGTGCCTCCGCGTCACGGGCGCGCGTTCGCAAGAGTGCGTTGCGTTGGCGAAGGATCCGCTCGACGTCGCGACGGATCGTCGCGACGCGCGGCGTCAGATCGGTCAACAGCCCGTCGAGAAGGTCGCGTCGCAAAGCCGGTGCCCCCTTCACGATCATCAGATCGTCGGGTGAGAACACTGTCGTGAGAAGCACCCCGGCACGGTCCGAGAGGCGCGTGGCGCGGGACCCGTCGACAAGAACACGGCTTCTCCCCGAGGCCGGGATCTCCGCCTCGATCCGGCGGTGACGACTCCCTGTCGTGACCGCGACCCGTACGATCGCCCGGTGTGCATCGTGAGCGACGAGTGCACTGTCGGGGACACCCCGCAATGACCTGCCGGTGGCAGCCCAGGTGATCCCTTCGAGAAGGCTCGTCTTACCCTGGCCGTTGTCGCCGGTCACGACCGTGCATCCGGCCGGGAATTCGATGTCGACCTCGTCGTAGCAGCGGAAATCGCGCAGGTACACCGACGTCACGCGCACACGCTGCTCCCGGTGCCGGAGGATCGTCTCAGGAGATGCGCACCGGCATGAGCAGGTACAGAAAATCGTCGTCTCCGTCGCTCGGACGGAGCGTCGCCGGCTTCAGGGGATCGAGACACTCGATGACCACCTCGGCAGCGTCGCCGCACGCCTGGATCCCATCGAGCAGGAACTCCGGATTGAATGCGACCGTGAGCTCGGCGTCGGTGCCCTCGAACTTGGCGTCGATCGTCTCACGGGCCTCACCGACTTCCTGGGCCACCGCCGACAATTCGGTGCCTTCGGGTGTCATCCGCATGCGGACCGGCGAGTTGTCGCGACCCTGTCCGACGAGACGGACCCGCTTGCACGCTTCGGCCAAGACCTCACGCCCGACGGTGAGGCGGTTCGGATAGTCACTCGGAATGAGCTGTTCGTAGTTCGGGAAATCACCTTCGATGAGGCGCGTCGTGACCTCGGCGCCCTCCACCCGAAAGACGGCCTCTCTCTCGGAGAACACCACCTCGAGGTTCCCGTCACCGAGCAGACGCTGCACTTCTGTGAGTCCCTTGGCCGGTACCAGTACCTGCTGGCCCTCACTCAGCATCGTGACACCCGAGAGGTCTCTCACGGCCAGCCTGTACGAGTCGGTGGCCACGAGCCGAAGACCGTCGGTCGTCGCGGCGAGCAGCACCCCTGTGAGGATCGGGCGAGCGTCGTCACGCGATGCCGCTGAGATCACCTGGTGCAACGCCGTGGCAAGCTCTCCCGCGTCGGTCGTGACCGCGTCGCCCGACACATCGGGAAGTCTCGGGAAATCCTCGGTGGGAAGCACACGTAGTGCGAACCTCGACGGGCCGGCTGCTATACGTGCCTCTTCGTCGACGATGTCGACCGACACAGAACCGGGATCGAGAGAGCGAACGACCTCGGCCAACAACTTGGCGGGAATCACCGCTGTGCCCGACTCCCCCACATCGGCGGGAGCATGCACACGTACGGTCAGCTCGAGATCGGATCCGACGAGTTCGACCGAGTCGGTCGACGCGACGACACGAAGTCCCGACAGAACGGGTAGCACCCCCGTTCGTGACGCCACGGCGCGTTGAGCGGTGGTGATGGCATCGGCCAGTGCGTCACGTTCACAGCGGAACTTCACGTTCCCCCTCCTGCATTACTGAGAAGTTATGAAATATCTAGTTGTAGTAGTAGCACCTGTGGATTGGGGACGACGCGGTGTTCCCGCAGGTCACACCCGGTTCGCGTCCTCACACGTCGTCCACAGGCGTCCACAGCGAGTGGTCGGCGGATGGCGGAACTACAAGAGATTCCCACCGCGCGGGTTCGCTTTCCCCACCGTTCCACAGAGTTATCCACCGGTCGGTTACCCACCGGTACCGAGCCGGATCCGACGGATGAGCTCGTTGACCTGATTGAAGATGGTTCGCCGTTCTGCCATCTGACCGCGGATCTTCTCAACGGCGTGCATGACTGTCGTGTGGTCCCGCCCGCCGAACTCCTCGGCGATCTTGGGATAGCTGTAGTCGGTCAGCTCCCGGAAGACGTACATCCCGATCTGGCGAGCTGTCACCAACGGACGTCGACGGCTCTTTCCGATCAGTTCCTCGACAGGCCACCCGAACATCTCGGCTGTTTCTTCGAGGATGAGTTGAGGGGTGATGACACGGGGCTGAGACGTCGGGACGAGGTCGGAGAGGACCTCACGGGCCACGGCTTCGGTGAGAGGAGCCTGATTGAGACTCGAGTAGGCCGTGACCCGGATGAGGGCACCCTCGAGTTCCCGGACGTTGTTGGTGACGTGGTTGGCGATGAACTCGAGCACCGGGGCGGGGATGTCGCCGAAGTGTTCGGACTCGGCCTTGGTTCGGAGGATCGCCAGGCGGGTCTCGAATTCGGGTGGCTGGATGTCGGTGGTGAGGCCCCATTCGAAGCGCGATCGGAGGCGGTCTTCGAGGGTGGCGATCGACTTCGGGGAACGGTCGGAACAGATCACGATCTGGCTCTCACCGCCGTGCAGGGAGTTGAACGTGTGGAAGAACTCCTCCTGGAGTTGTTGCGAGCGCTCGAGGAACTGGATGTCGTCGATCAGAAGCACGTCGATGTCGCGGTAGCGGCGCTTGAATCCGGGCGTCGTGTTCGTACGGATGGCGTCGACGAACTCGTTCATGAAGGTCTCCGTGGAGACGTAGCGGACGCGCTTGTCGGGGAACACGTCGTGGACGTGGTGGCCGATCGCGTGCAGGAGATGGGTCTTGCCGAGGCCGGCACCCCCGTAGATGAACAGGGGGTTGTAGGAACGGGCCGGAGCTTCCGCCACCGACAGCGCGGCCGCGTGGGCGAACCGGTTGGACGTGCCGATGACGAATTGGTCGAAGCGGTAGCGGGGGTTCAGGGAACCGGCCGGCCAGCTCGGGGCCTGCTCGCCGTCGGGTTCCGCTCGCGCTCCGGAAGCCACGTCGGTCGGCTCGGAGGCGACGGCATCGGGCACCGCCGGCTCGGTGGTCTCGCCGGGAGCGGTGCGCACGACCAGTTGGACGTCGAGCTCGTGACCGCAGGAACGTACGGCCTCGCGCAGCTCCTCCATGTAACCGGAGTTGACGCGATCCCGTACGACAGAGCTGGGGACACCGAGGACCAGGGTGCCGTCCTCGAATCCCACGGCGTCGAGGCCCTGGAACCAGGTGTTCCACGCGGCGGCTGGCACTTTCGCCTCCAACGCGGACGCGGCTTCCCGCCAGAGCGTTTCAGCCGTCGCGTCGCCGTTCTGTTGGATATCCACAGGGCCGTCCACAGGTGTGGAGAAAGAACGACGGAGGCGAAAAAGGGGATCGCCTCCGCGTGGATCTCGGGGTTGATCTGTCGGGGATCGCGAGCGGAACCTAACACCGGCGGTGCCCGTGGACAAGAGCGGAGGTGGAGCGCCCGTAGCCGCTGGATCGCCGCCGGCGACCGGCTGCGTTGCGGGGCGTGGGGGGCGCCCCGTAGACTCCCGGACTCAACGCCCCGGCGTCGTCGCTCACCGCACCAGGCTCACCGCACCAGCAGCGACGCATCCACCACCTCCGAGCGTGCCGTGCACGCCTGTCTCCATCGAAGAGGGTTTCCGTGAAGCGCACATACCAACCCAACAACCGGAGGCGTAAGCGCCGCCACGGGTTCCGTACCCGGTCCCGCACACGTGGCGGACGCGCCGTCCTCAAGGCTCGCCGCCGCCGCGGACGCAGCCGACTCTCGGCCTGATCGAGCCCGTTCGTCACCGTGCGACCTTCGAGGCGCTGGCGCGTGCACGACGCTACCGACGGGGACCGCTCACGGTGAGCGCGACACCCACCACTGAGCGTGGTCCATGCGTGGCTTACACAATCGTCCGCGGCGTGGGATCAGCCCCGACGCGCAATCGTATACGGCGTCGTCTGCGCGCCTCCATGGGCGCACGGAGCGGTCGACTGGAGCCCGACCTTGCGTACCTGGTCGGGGGCGTCGGCGGGCGCCGAAGAGCTGAGTTTCTCCGAGCTCGACCGGTCCATAGAAGCCGCTCTCGAGGATGTCCACGAGGACGTCCACGGTGCGGTCGGCGGGGACACCTCGTGACGGCCCAGAACACGGCACCGAGCCGGCGCCGCACTCCCCTGGCGTGGCTGCTGCTCGGGCTGGTCAAGGTCTACCGGACGGTGAGTGCCGGCACCCGGCCGCACTGTCGGTACCTCCCGACCTGTTCGGCGTACGCGGAAGAAGCGCTTCGTACTCACGGGGCGTTGCGCGGCGGTTGGATGGCCATCCGACGGATCTCGCGGTGTCATCCGTGGGGCGACTCGGGCTACGACCCTGTCCCGGGTGCGCACCGACGTGATGCGGGTGGAGACACGCGGGGAACCGATGCACGCGGGCACGGCCCCCACGACGGCGCGCACGACACGGCGCGAAAGGCGGCCTAGATGGAGATTCTCTCCGCCGGATGGAACGCCATCCTCAATGCCCTCGGGGCGATCCTCGCCTTCTTCTACGCCATCGTCCCGAGCTACGGCTTCGCCATCATCGGGCTCACGGTTCTTCTCCGGCTCCTGCTCTTCCCGCTCACCGCCAAGCAGGCACGCTCGATGCTGGCCATGCAACGGATCCAGCCGGAGATCAAGAAGCTCCAGGCGAAGTACAAGAACGACCGCCAGCGTCTCAACGAAGAGACGATGGCGTTCTACAAAGAGAACAAGATCAATCCGCTCGCGGGGTGTCTGCCTCTCCTCGCGCAGATGCCGATCTTCATCGCGCTGTTCCGGATTCTGCGTAACCCGTTCGAGTTCATCCCTCAGGGCTCCTCGCTCTACGACTCGTTCTGTGGTGGGGTCTCCCCCGACAGCTGCAACCCCATCGGTCTCAAGTTCCTCAACGTCGATCTGTCGCTCAGCGCCCAGGATCCCCACGGGTCCTTCGTCGCGGCGTTGCCGTATCTGCTGCTGGTCGCCCTGGTGGGACTCAGCGGGTACCTCCAGTCACGCCAGTCGATGCGCTACCAGACTCAGGCCAACGCCCAGACCCAGATGATCGGCAAGCTCATGCCCGTCATCTTCATGTTCATCTCGCTTTCCCTGCCTGCCGGCGTGGTGCTGTACTTCCTCGTGAGCAACGTCTGGCAGATCGGACAGCAGGAGATAATCTTCCGCCGTGAGGGCCAGGAACCCGTAGCCGCTCCGGGGGGCTCTCGCGAGCGGAAGTCGGCAGGGCGGGCGACGCCCCCAAGAACTCCCGAAGCGGAGCGGCGTCCTCGGACGCAGGAAAGGCCGCCGCGGCCACGAAGACCACGCCGACGGAGGCCACGCCGGCGAAGGAGACCTCCGAAGCCCCGTCGCCGGGATCGAAAAAGGCGGGGCCCTCGTCGGGCTCGCAGCGGTCCTCGTCCGGGAAGAGCCCCACTCGAAGCGGCCGGCGTGGCCCGGTGACGGGCAAGCAGGCTGCGCCCGACGAGCCCGGCGCTCCACGTCCCCCAAGAAGAAACGGAAGTAGTTCATGGAATGGATCGAGATCACCGCCTCGAGTGAACACGAGGCATTGGATCGGGCGCTGGATGAACTGGGTGTCCACCGCGACGAGGCCGAGTGGGAAGTGATCGAGGTCTCCAAGGCGCGCCTCGGAGGGCTTCTCGGACGCAGTGAGGCGCGTATCCGCGCGCGCATCAAGCCGGTGTCCAGAGAGAAGCCGCAGACGAGCCGCGATCGTTCTCGGGGTGGGCGCTCTTCGGGAGGAAAGGGCCGCCGGGGTGACGGGAACAAGGGCAACGGTCGGCGGGGCAACAAGCAGACCGGGCGAGGCAAGGGTGCTCAGCAACAGTCCGGAAACAAGCAGGAAGACCGCAAGCAGGGCGGAGGGAAGTCCGAGAACGCCGACAAGGACGGACCCCGCGACGGGAACAGGCGCGGTGGCGACGGCCGGTCGGGTACGAAGTCGAGCGCCCAGGATCGCGACCGGACCCGACCCGGTCAAAACCGGTCGGGTCGCAGGGGTGGCGCAACGGCGCCGGGGAGCCGGCGTCGGGCCGGGAGCGACCGTCCCGACAGCGGGAACGGTGACAGAGATCGACGTGACGAGGCTTCCGGGCGCAAGGCGCGCGGGGGCGAACGAGGAGGAGCACCGGTGAACGAAGGCCCTGATCGCGACGAGGAATCGGTACCCATCGACGAGCAGGCTGATATCGCCGAGGATTTCGTGGCGGGTCTGGTCGAGGCTTTCGACGTGGACGCCGACATCGGTGTCGACGCCGACGACGAGGACTGGGTACTCCAGATCACCGTGGAGGGTTCGGAGCTCGGCCTGCTGGTGGGCCGGGGAGGCGCCACCATCACGGCGATCGAGGAGCTGACCCGAACCGTGCTCCAGCGGCGGACCGGCGGCCAGGCGGCCCGGGTCCGCGTCGACGTCGGAGGCTACCGGGCGGCACGCCGCAAGGCTCTCGAGGAGTTCGCACGAAGCCTGATCGACAAGGTGCGTGAAACGGGTCGGGCACAGGAGCTCGAACCCATGAGCGCCGCCGACCGCAAGGTCGTGCACGGAGTCGCTGCCGAGGACGACGACGTGACCACCTCCTCGGAGGGCGAGGAACCCCGCCGCCGGGTGGTCATCCACCCTGCCTGACCACCGCCGCTGCGCGATGCCGATCGACGAGAGGACACGGCGCCTCCTCGTCACCGAATTGGAGAGAGCCCGCGATCGCGGCGTTCTCGGGCCTGGCCCCGTCGAGGACCAACTCGATCACTCGCTGGGCTTTGCCGAGTGTGTCGGCGCACCACCGACCCGGACACTCGATCTCGGTTCGGGCGGCGGAATCCCCGGTCTCGTTCTGGCAGCCTTGTGGGAGCAGACCCGTATCACCCTGCTCGACGCCTCCTCTCGGCGTTGCGACAGCCTGCGCCTGGCGGTCGGGCGTCTGGGCTGGGGCGGCCGGGTCGAGGTGATCGAGGGTCGGGCGGAAGAGGTCGGCCACGAAGCATCGTTTCGGGAGAGCTTCGAGGTCGTGACGGCACGCTCCTTTGGAATCCCGGCGGTGACGGCGGAGTGTTCGGCGGCGTTTCTGGCTCCCGGCGGAATCCTTGTGGTGAGCGAGCCCCCCGCACACGGTGGGGCCACCGTGCGGGACGGCCTCCGGTGGCCCGGAGAAGGGTTGGCCGAACTCGGTCTGTGCGCGGGCGACGCGCTGAGAACCGGAGGTGCCGGATTCCAGACGATCCGCCGGGCGGGGCCGATTTCCTCCAGATTTCCGAGGAGGGTCGGGATCCCCGCTCGACGGCCTCTCTGGGGTTAGCATGCGCCGACCGGGCGTTCCACGTGAAACGTTTCCGGGGAAGTTCGATGGTGAAGTTCGATGGTGAAGTTCGACTCGACGGTTCCACGTGGAACAACCGCCTCCTCCACCGAGGCGTGTTGATGGGAGGTGCGCATGGCGAAGGACGGGCAGGAGGTCAAGCGTCGAGGTCGGAAGATCTTTGCAGCGCTCCGACGACACGGTGACGAGGCGCCTTCCGAAGAGGTCGCCCCGGAGCCCCGAGCCCGCCTGCTGCCGAACCGGGTGACGACATCGTGATCGAACAGTCGGACGTCGAGGTCGAGGTGGAAGAGCCCGAACCGGAGGACGACAGCAGTGACGACGGGGTTGACGTCACGGGCGGCGACGTCACGGCCGGCGACGAGGACGCCGAGGATGAGGAGGTGACCCTGATCCCGGGAGGAGCAGCCCTGGGGGGTCCGGTCGCCGACACGGTTCTGGGGCCCATGGAGCTGCCGACGATCCTGGCCATCGCCAATCAGAAGGGCGGCGTGGGCAAGACCACCACGACCGTCAATCTGGGCGCAGCGTTGGCTGAGCTCGACTATCGGGTCCTCGTGGTGGACCTGGATCCTCAGGGCAACGCCACGACCGGCCTCGGGATCAACGCGAGGGACCTCGAACACTCGGTGTACGACGTGATCATGGCGGACACCCCTGTGGAGGACTGCATCGAATCCACGAGCCTGAAGAACCTGTTCCTCGTGCCCGCCACGATCGACCTCTCGGGGGCCGAGATCGAGCTGGTGCCGGCCTTCTCCCGAGAACTCAAGCTCCGCCGGGCCCTGGAGCAGATCAAGGACGAGTACGACTTCACCCTCATCGACTGTCCGCCGTCGCTCGGACTCCTGACCATCAACGGCCTGGCAGCCGCCGACGACGTGATCGTGCCGATCCAGTGCGAATACTACGCGCTCGAGGGCCTGGGCCAGCTGCTCCGCAACGTGTCCCTGGTGCGGGGAAGTCTCAACCCCGCTCTCGACGTGCGCGGCATCGTGTTGACCATGTACGACGGCCGGACGCGCCTGGCGGCGCAGGTGGAGGACGAGGTGCGGACGCACTTCGGACCGAAGGTCTACAAGACGGTGATTCCGAGGACCGTGCGACTCGGAGAGGCCCCCTCGTTCGGACAGCCGATCATCGTGTTCGATCCGACGTCCCGGGGGCCACAACCTACCGGGACCTGGCGAAGGAAGTGAGTGATGGCACGACAGGGCGGGCTGGGTAAGGGTCTCGGGGCTCTCATCCCGGCTGAAGGTGGGCCGGCGAGCGGGGGCTCCAGGAGGTCCCGATCGCGGCGATCCAGACCAACAAGTTCCAGCCACGGCGCTACTTCGACGAGGAGCAGATGGCGGAGCTGGCGGAGTCGATCCGCGAGGTGGGGGTGCTCCAGCCGGTGCTGGTGCGCCCGGGGCCCGACGAGGGCTTCGAGCTCATCGCCGGTGAGCGGCGCTGCCGTGCCGCCAAGCGTGTGGGTCTCCAGACGATCCCTGCGGTGGTGCGCGAGTCCGACGACGCCTCCGCCCTCGAGCAGGCACTGGTGGAGAACGTCCAACGCACGGACCTCAACCCGATGGAGGAGGCAGCGGCCTATCAGCAGCTCATCGAGGACTTCGGGCTCACCCACGAGGAACTGGCCAAGCGTGTCGGCCGCAAGAGGGCCACGGTCACCAACACGTTGAGGCTTCTCCAACTACCTCCGTCGATCCAGAAACTGGTGCAGGAGCGGCGCATCGGCGCCGGTCACGCTCGGGCGCTGCTGGGTACACCTGACCGGGCGTTCCAGGAACAGCTCGCCCGCCGAGCGGTCAAGGAAGACCTGTCGGTGCGTGATCTGGAGGAGTCGGTGCGGGCCCGGGGGAGAGGCCGCCGGGTCGACGGGGGAGCCGTCACCGGCAACCAAGAGACTGAGACCTCCGGGCCTCCTCGAGCTGGAGGAACTGCTCGGCGACCACCTCGACACCCGCGTGAAGGTCGCGATGACCGCCAAGCGCGGCAAGGTGACCATCGAGTTCTCCGACCTCGAGGATCTCGAGAGGATCTATCGCCAGATGACCGACGGCGCCGGGCGAGGAGCGGACGCCGAGCAGTCCGGCTGAGCCACGGTTTCGCTCGTACCCCGGGTTCAGTCGTCGGGGGTTCTTCGACGCCGCGCTGGACACCCAGCGCCACCGCACGGGCCACCGCGCCGGACCCACTCACGAGCCGCCGCATGGCGGCAACGTCACCGGCTTCGACCGGTTCGCACACCACCGCGGGCATGCGCGTCTCGCGCAACAGAGTGTAGGTCCGGCCGCGGGCCCCGCCCACGGCCAGACCGGTTTTGGTAAGTTCTTCCAGAAGACGGCCGGCGAGGTGGAACCCCGCCTCTGAACGGAAACGACCCGACTCGAAGAACGAACAGCAACACCCCGGGGTGTCGCCGAGTCGAAGGGACAGACACACTCCGGCCTCGAAACGGTTGGCAGCGTCGGCGACGGCGGATTCGTCCGTGGCGGACCGGTTCACGACGACGTCGGCTCCCAGCAGGCTGAGCTCGCGCCCCACGGACTCAGCCAGCGCCTCCAGGCCCGGCTCCGAAGCCAGGTACACGCGGGTCCCGGGAATCTGGCGTGTCGCTCGCAGCGCCTCACGTTCCTTCAGAGCGGCGATCGAGCCTCGGGCGAGAGATCCCACACGCCGGAGTTCCGCCAGGCTCGCCGGACCGCAGATGGCGTCGGGCATGATGGCGGCGTTTCGTTGGAAATCGATCAGAGCTCCGGCCGTGTCGGGTCCGAAGATGGCGTCCTCGCGTCCAGCGTCGAAACCCAGGGCGTTGAGTTGGTGTTGCAGATCGCCCACGTCGTCGCCGCGTAGCATCGGTCGTCGCAGATACAGGAGGCGATCACCGAGCGCGTATCCGCTCTCGACGAGCGCCGACCAGGTTTGGCGCCCGCAGATCCCGTCGATCCGGAGCCCTCGCTCGGCCTGGAACGCGCGCACGGCGCTCTCAGTGGCCTCACCGAACTCGCCGCGATCGCCACCGACGTCGTGTCCGGCTCCGCTGAGACGAACCTGCAGGTCGCGAACGGCCTCGCCCGTGTCGCCCGGCGTGATCGGATCGGTCAAGTGATGTGACCCGACAGGTCTGCGAGGAGAGCACCCTTGGGCTTGGCGCCGACGATCTGGGTGGCGGGTGCACTCGCGTTGCCCGCTTCGAAGAGCAGCAGTGTCGGAATGCTCATGACGTTGAAGCGCCGCGCTGTGTCGGGATTCTCGTCGATGTTCAACTTGGCGATACGGAGCTTGCCGACCTGCTCGGTGGCGATCTCCTCGAGGACGGGCGCGACCTGCTTGCACGGTCCGCACCAATCCGCCCAGAAGTCGACGAGCACCGGCGTGTCGCTGGATCCGATGATCTCGTCGAAACTGGAGTCGGTCAGGGTCACGATGCCGTCGGCCACGGAAGGTCCTTTCGGAGAAACTCGGTCGAAGAGGGTCTCAGGAAGGTTCGCGCAACCGTCGGCAGGATGTTCCGGCGGGGATGTTCAGCCGGCGGAGTGAGCCTCGGCCTCGAGCCAGCGCTCCGCCTCGATGGCGGCCATGCAGCCGCTTCCGGCGGCGGTGACGGCCTGGCGGAACACGTGGTCCTGCACGTCACCTGCAGCGAAGACTCCTTCGACCGACGTGACGGTGCTGTCGGGCTCGGTGAGGATGTAGCCGTTCTCGTCGAGGTCGAGTTGGCCAGCGAACAGGCCGGTCGTCGGATCGTGGCCGATCGCCACGAAGAGCCCGTCGACGTCGAGCGTGGAGGTTTCACCGGTGACCGTGTCTGTCAGTTCGACACGTTCCACCTTGCCGTCGCCCTGGACGTCGGTGACCGTGGCGTTCCAGCGGAAGTCGATCTTGTCGTTGGCGAACGCACGCTCGGCCAAGATCTTGGATGCGCGCAGTTCGTCGCGGCGGTGTATCACCGTCACCCGCGTCGCGAACTTCGTGAGGAACAGCGCTTCTTCGATGGCGGTGTCGCCTCCGCCCACGACGGCGATCGGCTTGTCGCGGAAGAAGAAGCCGTCGCAGGTCGCGCAGGTGGAGACGCCGTGTCCGAGGAGTTCACGTTCGGATTCGAGTCCGAGCATGCGCGCCGTGGCACCGGTGCTGATGATCACGGCGTCGGCGGTGTAGTCCTCGCCGTCGACCGTCATGCGGAACGGCCGCTGCGAGAGATCGACCGCTTCCACATCGGCCCCGACGATCTCGGTTCCGAAACGCAGCGCCTGTTCCCGGAAGTTCTTCATCAGGTCGGGACCCATCATCCCGTCGGGGAAACCGGGGTAGTTCTCGACTTCGGTCGTGAGCATGAGCTGCCCGCCGGCCTCTATTCCCTCGAACATGAGTGGCTCGAGGTTGGCGCGCGCCGCGTAAATCGCTGCGGTCAGACCGGCGGGACCGGATCCGATGATGATGACCTTGCGGTGGGTCGGCTTGGTGCTCGGCATGGGACCTAGGACTTCCGGGCGTCGCTGGCGGGGACGGCGTGGCGCTTCGTCCATGCCAACACACCTCCGATCACGAGGATTCCGCCCACGATGAGATAGGAGGCCCACACGCCGGCGGGGACCCAGATGTCGAGAAAACGGAACGCGCCGATGGCGAGGAGGATCAGGGCGGTGGCGGCGAAGAATCCGACGAGCAGCCCGTACACGACGGCCTTGGCCGCTGCACGGGCGGGAACGACCGTTCGGTCGCGTACGGTCGCCACCACGTGCTCGACCGTGTCGGCGGCATCAGCCGTCCAGTCACTCATTCGGTGTCCTCGTTCGTCCGTAGGCGGCCCGTCCTCGGGACCGGCGACCGGAGCGAGGCTACTCGGCGGTAGCGAACGACTCCACCGGCAGGGTGGTGCAGGTGGGGAGATCGCCGCTCAGGATGATCGTCCGCTCGGCCACCTCGTAGACGACGAGCACCCGCTGGGCGCCGTCGACGTGCACGGTGGCCACGAGGACCGGATCACCCAACCCGGCGAAGTCGCCGCGGAGACGATCGGCACACCCCCGGGCGTCGAGGCTGGGCGCGGCGTCGGGTTCCGTCGACTGCGCGCCCGACGTGTTGTCCCCGGAGACGGAGGGCTCCTGAGCGAGTGCCGGGGCGCCCTCCTGTTGCGCCGATACTTCGTCGGGATTCGGGCCCGTCAGGGTCGTGCCGAGGCGTTCACCCACGAGGTCGCCGACGGTGGTGTCGTCCGTGACGTCTCCCAGATCTTCGACACCCTCCTCGTCGGTGGCGGTCGCCGAACCTGCGTCCGCAGAGCCGCCGGCGGGCGCGTCGGCGAGCTGATCCGAGGCGGTGTGGTCGTCGGCGCGCTGGGTGAGGAACACGGCCCCGACGGCCACCACGGCGAGCACGGCAGCGGCCACCGCGGCCGTGCCGAGCCGGGGGACGAACCGACGACGACGATTCGCGTCGGCGTCGATCGACGCACGGGTGTCGTCCCGTGCGACGTCGAGGGCGGAGCGGACGAGCCGGCGCCGAGTCACCTCGTCGAGTGGAGCGGTCGCCAAAGCCGGAGACCGCAGGGCATCGCGGGCCGACGACAGGGCGCTGCGTCGCTCGCGGTAGTCATCGACGTCGCGAACAGCGCCCGCGAGGGCGTCGGGATCGACACCCAGGTCCGCCGCGAGCGCGTCGAGACTCCCGTCGAGTTCGGCCGAGACGGCCTCGTCGACGAGGGCGTCGACGCCGGGGGCGTCGATATCGCCTCCCAGGAGGCTGCGGATCGTGGCGGGATCAGTCATGGTTCGTCTCTCGTAGGGCGTCCGCCGGGCCCCGGGAGTTCCCCAGAATCCGGGCCAGAGCCCGTCTCCCGCGCGAAATCCGGGAACGAACCGTCCCGATCGGGACGTCCAGGACCTCGGCGATCTCGGCGTACTCGAGCTCCTCGACGTCACGCAGAACGAGCGCTCCCCGCAGTTCGTCGGGGATCGACGCCAGAGCCGACCGCACGTCGAGGCGGTCTGCGGTGGTCGAGTCCGGCCCAGGCGCCGACGAGGCGACCTCAGGAGCGCTGTCGGTCGGCAGCGGTCGTCGTCCGCGCCTCCTTGTCTCCTCGATGGCGGCGTTGGTGGCGACCCGGTAGAGCCAGGTCGTGAAAGCGCTGCGCCCGTTGAAGCGGCTGATGCCGCGTGTGACGGCGATCATCGCCTCCTGCGTGGCATCGAGGGCGTCGGTGGGGTCCCGCACGACGCGCAGACACAGGCGGTGGATCCGGTCGGCGTGGCGCTCCAGCAGTGTTTCGAGTGCAACACGATCACCGGCGGCGGCTGCCAGCGCCAGTTCGGTGTCGGAGTCCGGTTCAGGGACCGGCTCAGGGGCCATTGAGGGGAATCGTGGTCGTGGTCGCGGGGTCGTTCGAGGAGGCCTCCTGGACTGCCCACGCGATGGCAACGGCGGCTCCCGCCAGAGCGATGACGACGAGGAGCCAGGCCATCGGGTTCGTGTGTCGCTTGCGCGGAGAGGATCGGACAGGGGGCTGATACGCAGGGGCCGGTGGGGGCTGCGGGGTCGGACGGGGCGCCGTTCGTGGCTTCGCCGGCTCTTCGACGCGGCCCGAGGCGGCGTCGCGAATGGCGGAGGCGAACGCCCCGGCGTTCTGGTAGCGGTCGGCAGGCTCTCGAGCGAGGGCACGCATCACAACGGCCTCGAGGGCCGGCGACACCTCCGGCCGTAGTTCGCGCACAGGCCGCGCGTAGTTCGTGAGGCGCGCCGCGGCGGTGGCCATGTCGGTGTCGCGGGTGAACGGAACCTGGCCGGTGAGCATCTCGTAGAGCACGAGACCGAGCGAGTACACGTCCGCCCGCGGGTCGATGGCGTTGCCTTTCGCCTGTTCGGGAGCGAGGTACCGGGCGGTTCCGATGACCATACCGGTGCGTGTGAGATCCGCCGCTCCTGTGGCCTTGGCGATCCCGAAGTCGACGACCTGCACGCGACCGTCGGAGCGAACGAGAATGTTGCCGGGCTTCACGTCGCGGTGGATCACGCCGTGGCGGTGGGCGTTCTCGAGGGCGTCGGCCACCTGGGCGGCGATGTCGGCGGCTACGTCAGGGGGGTGGCATCGGTCGCTCGTCGAGGATCTCGCGCAGGGTCCCCCGTCGGCCAACTCCATCACGATGTAGGCGACCCCATCGGAGTCGCCGGTGTCGTAGGTGGCCACGATGCCCGGATGGGACAGGCGCGCGGCCGCGAGCGCCTCGTGGTGGAATCGTTCGCGGATGCCCGGGTCCCGCGCCAACTCGGGGTGCAGGATCTTCACGGCCACGGGGCGCGACAGGAGCGTGTCGTCGGCGATGAACACCGTTCCCATGCCACCGCCGGCGAGCTCACGCGTGAGCTCGTAGCGGTCAGCCAGGACGCTTCCCACGGACACACCTGCAGTCACGACTCCGGACGGTAGTAGGCCGGAGACCCCGAAGCGGCTCTAGTCGTCCACGGTTGTGAAGGTGACGGCGATGGCGCCAGGACCGGAGTGGGTCCCCACGACGGGCCCGATCGTGCCGACGATGATGTCCTCGCCGGGAACCACCGGACGGAGCATCTCGAGAAAGTCGTCGAGGTCGGACGCGTCGGCATGCACGACACCTACGTGCTCGACCTTTTCTTCGGCCACCTTGTCAACGAGCCAACGTAGCGACTTGCCGCGGGTCCGCACCTTGGCGAGTGGGGTCACCTCGCCGTCGGTGAACGTCACGATCGGCTTGATCGACAGCATCGAGCCCAACAGGGCCTGCGCACCGCCGATGCGGCCGCCCTTGCGGAGGTTCTCGAGGGTGTCGAGCGTCGCGTACAGCCGCCCGTGGTCGCGCTGCCGTTCTACTTCGGTGACGACGGCATCGAGGTCGTCCCCTGCTTCCGCTCGCTCGGCGGCCGTGACGGCGAGGTTTCCCTGGATCAGCGACACGCTGAGTGAATCGACGACGCGGACGTTGCCGCGATCGGCGACCGACTTTGCAGCGACCTCAGCGGACTGCATGGTGGCGGAGAGGCGCGACGCCAGGTTCACGCACAGGATCGCGTCGGCGCCCTCGTCGAACAACTTGGTGAAGGTCTTCTCGAAGGCTCCGGCCGACGGAGCGGACGTCTCGGGGAGCGTGTCGGAGTCGGCGACGCGGGTCCAGAAGGCCTCGCTGTCGAGCTCGAAACGGTCGACGAATTCGAGATCGCCGAATCGGATCGTCAGGGGAACGATCTCGATACGGTGCTTGTCGACGAGGTCGTCGGGTAGGTCACATGCACTGTCGGTGACGACTCGAATGTTCACCCTTACCTCCTCGGCGGTCGGCGGGAGTTGCCGCGAAGGTATTGGCCCACGGTGCCCCCTGCCAGCGTTGGACCTGCCCGGAGGCTCGCGAGTTACGCGACCGGCGGGGATTTTCCCTTGAGCAGGCTCCGAATCCCTCGGATCTCCTCGACGCGCATGGCGGCGAGGACGGCGAAATAGGACGCCGCGCCGAGGATCACCGCCAGGCCGACGACCACGAGAGCCCGACCCCGCGTGGCGGTGCCGAGCCCGTCGATGACGGCCCACGCCACGACGCCGAGCACCGCACAGGCGACGAGCATGCGCCCGAGGCTGTGCAGGATCCGGCCACCATCGAGCCTGCCGAGGCGCCGCCGGAGAACGACGAGAGTGAGCATGGTCGCGAAGCAATAGGAGATCGACCACGCCAGAGCCAGGCCGCGCACGCCGAGCGACGGGAAGAGCGCCAGCGCCAGGACGATGTTCAGACCGTTCTCGGCGCAGTTCAACAGGAACGGCGTCCGGGTGTCCTGCATGGCGTAGAAGACCCGCAGCGAATACAGATAGGCCGAGAACGCGAACATCCCGAGAGCGAACGCGGACAGGGTCTGAGCTGTCAGCGCAGCCGATGACGCGGAGAGCTCACCGAAGGTGAGCGTCGTCGTATCGACTGTTCGCGTGATGACGAAGAATCCGACCGAGGTCGGGAGCACCAGCAGACCCATCAGACGCATGCCGTACGAGAAACGGTTGCGCAGGTCGGCCCAGTCGCGTCGTGTCGCCGACCGAGCGAAGTCCGGCGTGATCGCCGTCATGATCGACACGGCGAACAAGCCGTGGGGGAGCTGGAAGAAGATGAAGGCGTACTGGTAGGCCGATACTTCACCCCGACGGGAGAACGCCAGGATCAGAACCACGAGAAACGCGGCCTGATTTGCGAGCACATAGCCGAACGTCCAGCCCGACAGGCGGGCGACCTTGCGGACAGCCGGATGTCGGAGAGTGAAGAGGGGTCGGAGCCGCACGCCTGCGTGCCGTAGAGCCGGATAGAGCGCAACAGCCATCGCCGCGATACCGGCGGTCGTCCCGAGCCCCATCAGCAGTATCAGCCCGGTGTCGCTCAGCACGGCGTCGAGGCTCACGTCGCCTCCCGCCACGGCCGCTACCGCGAGGAAGGCGGAAATGACGACGACGTTGTTGAGGATGGGGACAAACGCCGGCGCAGCGAATCGGCGACGGGCGTTGAGCACGGCGGAGGCGAGAGCGACGAAGCCGAAGAAGAGAACCTGGGGGATGAGAAGCCGAAGAAGGTCCGTGCCCAGGGCGAGCTGGTCGTCCTTGACGTCGTCGCTGGCGAGGAGGGCAAGGACGCGCATGATGAGCGGGGCAGCGAGAACACCCACCACGGCGAGAATCCCGAGGCCGACCATCGCGACCGTCGTCACCGCCGAAGCGGCGTCGTCATCGGGATCGCGGAGGTGCTCGACGAAGACCGGAACCAGAGTCGCCGAGAGAACCCCGCCGAGGATCAGCTCGTAGACGATGGCCGGGGCCATGTTGGCGATGTTGAACGTGTCGGCGGTCGCCGTCGCCCCGAGAGCGAACGCGATCGCACCGACGCGCAACATCCCGGTCGCTCGCGAGAGTGCCGTTCCCGCACCGACGACAGCGCTGGAGCGGACGAGGCGCCGCCCACCCGACTCGATGGCGAAGGCCTCGCCTTCACCGAGATCGAGGTCGGATTCGCTCGGGTCGCTCGGAATCGGAGGCTGACCGTCTGTCACGATTTCACGGCCCGCCGCTTGGCCCGTCGCCCCCGCACGATGTGGATCGTCCACCAGAGGGCGAGGAATCCGGCCGCGACGACGGTGACGATGATGCCCGCACCGCTCACCGCCGTCGATCGCACGGTGAGGCGGCTCCGTTGGAACTGCAACCGTCCGTCAGGCGAGGAGACCGTGAGGATCATGGGGAAGGTGCCCGTCGTGCGCGCCTCGACGAGGAATCGTTCTGTGCTGTTTCGGGGAGGGAGCTCGATGATGAAATCCGACCCGTCGGGGAATGACAGTTTCTCGCTTTCCAGGCTGACGAGAACACGCACGGGCTCGTCCGAATCGTTCTGGAACGCGACGGGGATCCGCGCCCGACGTGCCGTGATGGTGACGGTGCTGTCGTCGGCGGCGCTCACCGTCGACAGGACGTCCTCGGTAGCGAGGTCGATGGTCGCGAGCTGCTCCCGTGCGCGGGCACGGCCTCCCACGCCCTCCCACATGGACGTGAGTGAGACGAGCAACGAGCGGGTTCCGTCGATGATTCGGGGATCCTCGGCCGAGGTGAGCGAACGGAGCCCCACGAGGTCCGAAGCCGCCGACCGGTAATCGGCCGGGGTCACGGGCGGGGATCCGGGCACGAGGCTCTTGAGCGTGTGGACGACGGGCTCGTTGTTGTCGCCGAGTTGCAGAGGAACCTCGTCGAAGTAATCAGCGATCCCGACGGGGGCGAGCAGCGGGTGGTCCGCGAGGCCGTCGACGGCCCGGTCGACAGCCGCCGAATCGGGATTCCAGCGTTGCGGTGACGCGAGGACGATTCCGCGAGGGTTGTTCGGCTCTTCGAGAGCCACGACCGACAAGGCGGCGACGAACCGTTGGGCCCGAAGTGCAGGCGGGCCGCCACCGTCGAGGAGCTCGCGGATCGGTGCGTTGGAGGCGGTCGCGGGAATCGTTCCGTCGCCGTAGTCGAGAAGGAAGGGCTCCGCCGGCGTGAGGTCGGACTCGAACGACGTCAGTGTGTCGGGTCGGACGACCAACTGCTCGATCGAGGTGCCGGCCAGCATCGCCGCGGTCTCGTCGTCGAGCGGAGCGGCGAAGGCCGTGGTCGGATCGATGCCGGTCTCGAAGGTCGTTCCGAGGCTGAACGCACCCGAGATGAGCTCTTCGCGGATTTCGGTGTGCATCCCGGCTGCGACCAGCGCCGGGCCGTCGACCGGCACGAAGGGTCCGCTGAGGAGCCCTTGTCCTGCGTCCACCCGGCGCTGCACAGCGTCGATACCGGGAGCGATTCGGGCGGCGAGAGCGTCCGCGGTCGCGTCGGGATCCCCGGGGTCGGGTGGCGACGCGAGCTCACGCCACGCCTCGAAGGTCTCCGGCCCTGGAGCCAGGGTCACGGCCACGTCCGCGGGGTCGGGGATGGACGCGGCGATCCGGCCCAGACGGCCGTCGGAGCGGAACTCGGCCACGACCTGTTCATCAGGTGTGCCGTCGGCGTTGAATGCGGGTTCGGCCACCATCTGCCAGATCCAGGCGACCCGCAGACGCTGACCGATGGGGTCGTTCTCCTCGTCGACAACCACGAGGTAGGTGATGAAGCCGTCGCCCGGCTCCCCGGTCGAGGGGTCGCGCACCTCGACCGCGACCGGATACACCCCGCGTCGGGAGATGGTGGGGAACCCGAGTGAGCTCGGAACACCCGGATCGAGGACGACGGGAATCCGCACGCCGTCTGCCGTCTCCTCCAGGTCGGCCACCGGAAACGTGACCTGACCCAGGGTGGAGTCGAGCGAGTCGCCGAACAATGTCTCGCCGAAGCGAATGCTGGAGTTCAGGCGCTCGTGAACCGTGACGGCGATTTCGGCATCGGCGTCGGTCTCCGTGGGATCGACAACGAGCTCGGTGGAGCCGCCGAGCGGCACCCAGGGGCCTGGTCCACGAGGGTGACCGTGCCCGCGGACGACGCCTCGGCGGGCTCGCCGGCGTCGGCGGTGAGCGGGGTGGTCACCACCGACATCACGAGAACTCCGAGAACGGCGAGAGCTCGGGACGACCGGGGGGATCGCGACATCACAGATCCCGGGCCAGAACGCTCAGTCCGACCGGTAGCAGGGTGAAACCGCACCGCTCGTAGAGCCTCACGGCGCCGACGTTGCTCTCCTGGGTGTTGACGACGGTGCGTTTCGCCCCGCGGCGAGCCAACCAGGCCAGTGCGTCGGCAACAGCAGCAGACCCGAGACCGCGACGCCGTCGGGCGGGATCGACGGCGATGCGTTGGATGTACCCCTGGCGACCGGCCCGACCGGCGATCGCGTAGGCGGTGAGGTTCCCGTTGTCCCACAATGTGCGGAACCGGGAGACGGGCGTCGCCGCAAGGGCGTCGTCGAGTCCGCTGGCATCCAGGCGCCAGAACGGGTCGAAGGCAGCGGTGTCGACCTCGAGGACGGTGGACCGGTCGCGCCGCCGGGCCCGACGGGTCGACGCTGTCCGCTCGGGGAGATCCGACATGTCGTGGGCCAACAGGTGAAGCCGCTCGCGGACGCGGAACCCCGCGTCCACGAACGGCAGGGAATCGGCCGCGGTGAGAGCGTTCGTGATGACAGAGGAGTAGCCGAGGTCGCGAAGTCGTTCCACGCACTCTTCGACGAACTCGATACTGGGGGCGACTCGGCACCGAGGGTGATGGCGGCGAGGGCCTCGTCACCACGCCAGGCCCCGAGCCGTACCCAGCCTCCTCGCCAGCGAAGTGTCTGTGTCGTCACGGCAAGGACCGCCATGCGGGCTCTCGGCGCGGTCTCGAGCGGACCGCGGCGTTCCCCGGGACGTGGGTGGCGCAGAAGCGATCGTACCTGCGCGTCGGCGGTACTCTCCGAGCGTGTTGCTTGTCTCCTCCGATCCGTCGTTCGTCGCGCACGACACGGGTCGTGGCCATCCCGAGCGGGCCGGGAGACTCGCGGCAGTGGCCCGGGGGATCGAGGCCGCAGGGCTCCGCGACGCCGTCGTCGAGCTGGAGCCCCGCGCGGCGACTTCGGCGGAGATGGCACGGGTCCACGATCCCACGTACCTGGCGGCCGTCGAGCGATTCTGCGAAGCGGGTGGCGGAATGGTCGATCCCGACACGGTCGCCTCCGTGGATTCCTGGACCGCCGCCACCCACGCGGCGGGAGCCGGGCTGGAGGCCGTCGAGGTGTTGAGCGAAGGTCGGGGTGACGCGGCGTTCCTGGCCGTACGCCCACCCGGGCACCACGCTTCGGCGTCGACTGCTCGCGGCTTCTGTCTCGTCAACAGCGCTGCCGTCACGGCAGCGGCGCTGCGCGCAGCGGGTGAGCGCGTCGTGATCATCGACTGGGACGCCCACCACGGAAACGGAACGCAGGATCTCTTCTGGAACGACCCCGGAGTGCTCTACGTCTCCGCTCACGAGTTCCCACTGTTCCCTCACACGGGTCGGCTCGACGAGACCGGCGGGCCCGACGCGCCCGGCACGACCTGCAACATTCCGGTTCCCGCCGGTACCACCGGCGACGTGTACCTCGCCGCCTTCGACGATGTGGTCGAGCCCCTGGTGGAGCGGTTCGCCCCCGACTGGACAGTCGTCTCCGCGGGTTTCGACGCCCATCGGCGCGACCCACTCACAGGCCTCGCCCTCTCTTCGGGAGACTTCGCCGCTCTTGCAGAGCGGGTCGCTCGGTGGACACCCGGTCGGATCGTGGCGTTCCTCGAAGGGGGATACGACGAGCAGGCGCTGGTCGAGTCGACTGCCGTGACGGTGGCGGCGTTGCTCTCGGAGCAACGTGTGATCGGAACGGGACATGTCGGTGGCCCCGCCGAAACCGAACCGCCCACGACCGGTGGGCCGGGACGAGATGTGGTCGAGGCCACCCGGCGGATCCACGCCACGATCCGTGAGGAATCTGAGAAGTTCGACCACTAATGGTGAGATCCGCGTCGTTCGGTTCAGGTCGGGTCGCCGGGCGTCGATAACTCCATCGGAAGCCCAGACCCCCGGGGGAGACGTGCTCGATCTCGAACAGCTGTTGCGGTTCTCCATCGAGGAGGACGCGTCCGACGTCCACCTGAAGGTGGGATCGCCGCCCTACGTGCGAATTGACGGACACCTCGTCCCGACGGAGTTCGACACGATGACAGCCGCCGACACCGAGCGTGTGGCGTTCGCCATCATGCCTCCGACGCGCGCCGAGGAGTTCCACGCCACCAACGAAGCCGACTTCGCGCACGCTGTCGCAGGCATGGGTCGGTTCCGTGTGAACGTGTTTCGCCAGCGCGGTTCTGTGGGCGTCGTGATGCGACGCGTTCTCACCGGGATTCCGAGCCTTGCTGATCTGGGAATGCCGCCGGTTCTCGAACGACTCGCCGGCGAACCGCGCGGTCTCGTGCTCGTCACCGGGCCGACGGGGTCCGGAAAGACCACCACCCTCGGGGCGATGGTCGATCACATCAACGAGACGCAGCGACGACACATCGTGACGATCGAGGATCCGATCGAGGTGCTCCACCCCGACAAGCGCTCGATCGTCAACCAGCGCGAGATCGGCACGGACACCGAGGACTTCCACACCGCCCTGAAGCGCGTGTTGCGCCAGGACCCCGACGTGATCCTGATCGGGGAGATGCGAGACCCCGAGACGGTTCACGCAGCGCTGTCGGCCGCAGAGACGGGCCACCTCGTGTTCTCGACGCTGCACACGATCGGCGCCAAGGAGTCCGTCGATCGCGTCATCGAGTTCTTCCCGCCGCACCAGCAGCAGCAGGTCCGCCACACCCTCGCCGGCTCCCTGCGGGGCATCGTGAGCCAGCGTCTCATCGAACGCCGTGACGCCGAGGGGCGGGTGCCCGCCGTGGAGGTGTGCGTGAACACGGGACGCGTGTTCGACAAGATCGTGAACGCCGGTCAGACCCACGAGATCGAGACGGTCATCGCCGACGGCGAGTACTACGGGATGCAGACCTTCGACCAGAGCATCCTCCAGCTCTTCAAGAACGAGCTCGTGTCGCTGCGCGACGCGCTCGGCATGGCGTCGCACCCCCACGACCTGCGCCTCGCCATCGAGCAGGCCGGCCTCATCTCCTCGTCGATGGACCGGGAGCGCACCAGCGCCTGAGAGCGCCGGTTGCGGTCGGGGAAGCGACGACGCGCCGCCGACCGGAGAGGGAACCCATCCCCCGGCCGACGGCGCGTGCGCCGGATCGCAGGCGGCCTAGCCGGCGCAACCACCGATCTTGCAGCCCTTCCACGCGTGCCGCAGTTCACCTTTGGTGCGGTCGTAGTAGAGGACGTGGGGGTCCTGCGGACCCCAGTCGATGTAGTCACCGGGTCGCTGGATGAGCGCACCCGCGCTGTTGGAGCCCACGTCGTTCGTCGTGGCGCCGATGTTCCCGAGCCGACCGTCGACCGCCTCGAACGTCCATCCGGATTTCAGGGAGGGACCACCGTTGTGGACGCCGACGCGTAGGTCGCGGTTCCCGGCGTCGTAGTAGAAGACGCGTAGCGGTTCGTCGCTGAACCCGCTGAACACGACATCGGGAGCGGATCCGACATCAGACGAGATGCGCCCCGCGCCGCCGCCGGCGCCGTCGAGCGTCGTCAGCACGAAGTCCGATCCGTTCCAGGTCGCGGAGCGGAGGTTGCCGTTCGTGGCGTCGTAGTAGAAGACCGCCGGACCGGACGAGTGACTCGTTGCGGACACGTCGGATCCGACGTCGCCGTCGACCCGACCACTCCCACCACCGGAGCCATCCAGGGTACGGAACTCCCAGGTCCCCGTGCCGATGTCGTAGCGCCCGTAGCGCAGGTCTCCGTTCGTGGCGTCGTAGTAGAACACTTCCCAGTGGAACGTGAACAGCTCGTCCAACACGGAGACGCTCTCTCCGACGTCGGCGTCGATCCGACCGTTCGAGCCACCGGCACCGTCCAGAGTCTCGAAGTCCCAGGCTCCTTCCGAATACGTCGCCAGTCGGAGATCGCCGTTCTCCGAGTCGGGGTAGTAGACGTTGAGAACCCTCTCCACAGACCACGGGTCAAGCGGATCGATCATGCGCAGCTGCGTTGTCGCGGTGTTCTCCATGCCGACGTCAGCGTCGACGCGGCCACCTGCGCCACCTTGACCATCGATCGTCTCGAAATGCCAGACGCCGCCCGCGAAGTAGCCCTGACGCAGGTTTCCGTTGGTGGCGTCGTAGTAGAAGACGCGCAATGTGGTGTCATCGAACATCCCGCTGACACCCGAACCGACGTCGGCGTCGATCCGACCGTTCGAGCCACCGGCACCGTCGAGAACCTCGTGTTGCCAGCCGGCCACCGTGTAGTACGCGTGACGCAGGTTTCCGTTGGTGGCGTCGTAGTAGAAGGCGTGTGAGCCCACCATCGCCACGTCGGAGCCGACGTCGGCGGTCGTCCGACCGCCTCCACCTCCGGCACCGTCGACAACCTCGATCTGCCAGCCGCAGCCGGTGGCGACCAGTGCCACGAGTGCGATCCCGGCCGCCAACGAACGAATCCGTCTCATCGTCCCTCCCTTTCTCCACAGGGCGTGGAGCTCGTCCGGAGCGAAGACGCGGGGCGGCGCGATCCGTCCGGATTCAGGTTCTTTGGGGATAGGACGGCTACCTCACACGAAAGGTTCCAGAAAAGACCAAAAGATCGACAGACCGAGCCGCTCCCGGAGGAACGACCTCCTCAGCCGAACCAGCCGTGGCGCAGGTTCTTGCCCGGGACGTCCCAGTAGAAGACGTGCGGGCGACCCGCAGTTCCACTTGAGGTCGGGCACTGTCCCGGCCTCTGACTCGGATGCCGAGGCGGGAGTGTTCAGCGAAGAGCTTGCGGATCCTCGGCGACATGGACGACGGCGTCGCCGCGGCCGACGAGCGGGTGGCGGATCGCACTGATCACCAGACCCGGCACGGGGGAGCGCATCACCGACTCCCCGACTCCGAGTGCGTCGCTGACGATGCCGATCGTCTGGTGGCGTTCGACGGTTTGTCCGAGGTCGACTCCCAATCGCAGAATCCCTCCGCGTGGTGAGCGGAGCCACCGACTGCGCCGTGCTTCGATGACTCTTCCAGCCGATGAGCCGAGGCCCTGCGTCAGTCCGACCTCGTCGAGTACCGAAAGCACGCCGCGGGCTCCCACGACGATCGCGTCGTCGTCGAAACGCTCCGCCTCCCCAGCTTCGTAGAGCAGAACACGAACGCCGCGCTTCGTGGCGGCCGCTCGTAACGACCCATCGCGGGTCTGGGCATGGAGAACGAACGGTGCACCGAATCGTGCAGCGAGCTCACGTGTCCGGTCGTCGTCGAGGTTCGCTCGGATCTGAGGGAGGTTCGAGCGGTGGTTCGACCCGGTGTGGAGGTCGATGCCCAGCTCGCACCGGTCGACGACCTCGGTGAGCAGGAGATGCGCGAGTTGCGACGCGAGCGATCCACGACGCGAGCCGGGAAACGAGCGGTTGAGGTCGCGTCGGTCCGGGAGGTAGCGGTTGCCTTCGACGAATCCGAAGACGTTCACCACGGGAACGGCGATGAGGGTCCCCGTCATTGAGGACGGATCGACAGCCTCGAGAACACGTCGACAGATCTCGACGCCGTTGATCTCGTCGCCGTGAATGGCCGCACTGATCCACACGGTGGGACCCGGTGTGGATCCGGCGATCACCGCGAGGGGAAGCGACATCCACGTTCCTGTGGGAAGCCGGGCGACGGGAAGCTCGACGTCGGTGCGTCGTCCCAGGGGTGCCTCGGTCCCGCCGAAGCTCAGGGCGGATACCGCGCCGTCCTCGGAGCCGGTCATTCAGGCGGCCCCTTCTTGGACGGCGGCTTCGCCTGGCGTTCGATGAACTCGATGATCTTCCCCGCCACGTCGACTCCCGTGACGCTTTCCACGCCCTCGAGACCCGGCGAGGAGTTCACCTCGAGTACGACGGGGCCGTGGTTCGAACGCATCAGGTCCACGCCGGCGACGTTGAGGCCCATCGTGCGCGCCGAACGTACGGCTGTGCTTCGTTCCTCGGGTGTGAGCTTCACCTTCTCGACGCTTCCTCCGCGGTGGATGTTCGAGCGGAACTCGCCTTCGGGCGCGGTCCGTTGCATCGCGGCGACCACGCGCCGTCCGACCACGAAGGCCCGGATGTCGCTTCCGCCGGCCTCCTCGACATACTCCTGGATGAGGATGTTGGCGTCGAGCTGCCGGAACGCCTCGATGACGGCCTTGGCGGACTTTCGCGTCTCGGCCAGCACGACACCCATGCCCTGGGTTCCCTCCAGCAGCTTGATGACCACCGGTGTCCCTCCCACAGCGTCGATGAGGCCGTCGATGTCGTGGGTGAAGTTGGCGAAACCCGTGACAGGGAGCCCCACGCCGGCCCTGGCGAGGAGCTGGAGTGAACGGAGTTTGTCGCGGCTGCGGGTGATGGCCTGCGACTCGTTGACCGGGCGTGTCCCCGTCATCTCGAACTGTCTGACGACAGCGGCGCCGTAGAAAGTGTGCGGCGCGCCGATGCGCGGGATGACGGCGTCGTAGAGCTCGAGGTGCTCACCACGGAAGATGACCGCCGGCTTGTGTGACGTGATGTTCATGTACAGGCGCAGGTAGTCGACGACCCGCAGCTCGTGGCCGTGTTCCTCGCCCGCCTCCACCAGTCGGCGTGTCGAGTAGAGCCTGTGGTTCCGGGAGAGAATGAGGATCTTCACGACGCTCCCTCCGGCTTGCCCATCCGGAACGATCGCCCGGGATCGACGAGAAAGCGGCGGCGGACGGCGTGCCGTCCCAACAACATGCGAAACCCCATCTCGTCGCGTCGGGTCAGGGTGATGTCGATCGGAAACCTGCTCTCACCCAGTTGAATCGTCGTCGTCACGACTGGTCTGCGCTCCACCTTGCCACCCGAGTTGCGGATCTCGCGCCACTCCGTGATCGGGATCTCGGCAGCGATGCTCGGCGTCGACCGGCGCTGTACCGGGTGGACCTCGAAGCGCGCGAGAGGAATGCCGTCGCGCTCGAACTCCTCCAGGGCGAACGCGTGAAGGGCGGACGTGCGCGCACCCGTGTCGACCTTCGTCTTTACGAGTGCACCGCCGAGGTCGACGAGCCGGACCCACTCGCGCCAGCCGATGATCGGTTTCGACGAGCTCACGCGCTGGCGACCGGCATGACGCGACGATGCAGTTCAGTGCGACGGGTGGCTGTCATAGGGTGAAGGGGAAGGATAAGCGCTGGATCGGGCTGCTTCCCGACGAGATCAGCCGAGTAGCGCGCTCCACGGACGCATCAAGTGACTACCTCCGACCGCGGGCCTCCGGGGACGCCAGGGGGAGGTGGCGGCACGGCCGCGCTCGGGCCGGCGGGTGCGCGCGGTTCGTCGTCGATGCCGTCTGCGCCGGAGTCGCCGCGGCCGGTCAGCAACTCGGCGAGGCCTCCGACGGTGCCGAAGAGTCCCTGCATCTCGGTGGGCAGGAAGATCTTCGTGGCGCGGCCGTCGGCCACGGCCTGGAGGGCTTCGAGGTACTTGATCGCCACGAGGTCGGGCGTCGGGTCGCCCTCGTGGATGGCGCCGTAGACGTTGCGCACGGCATTGGCCTCACCTTCGGCCACGGTCTGGCGGCGGTAGCGCTCGGCGTCGGCCACCCGTTCGATCGCCTCCGCCTCACCTTCGGCTTCGAGGATCTGGCGCTGCTTGAGTCCTTCGGCTTCGAGGATGTTCGACTGCTTCTCACCCTCTGCTCTCGTGATGGCCGCCTCTCGGGTTCCCTGCGCCTCGGTGACCACCGCACGGCGCTGGCGCTCGGCCTTCATCTGGTCGTGCATCGCCGCGACGACGTCGGGTGGCGGCTCGATCCGCTGGATCTCGACGCGCACGACGCGCACGCCCCACTTGTCGGTGGCGTCGTCGAGGATCTCGCGCAGACGCGTGTTGATCGTGTCGCGACTCGTGAGGGCTTCGTCGAGTTGCATGTCGCCCACGACGTTTCGGAGGTTGGTCTGGGCGAGCTTGGTGACCGCCAGCCGGAAGTTGGCCACGTTGTAGACGAGGCGGCGGGGGTCGGTGGCCTCGTAGTAGATGACCGCATCGACCGTCACCACGACGTTGTCTTCGGTGATGACCTCCTGGGGAGGAACGTCGACGACCTGCTCGCGCATGTCGATCGTGACGAGCTTGTCGACGAACGGGATGATGAGCCGCAGGCCCGGCTCCATCGTCGAGTGGTAGCGCCCGAGACGCTCCTTCAGGCCCTTCTGGTACGGGCGGATGATCTTGACACCCGACGCCGCCACGATGAGCAGCAACAGGGCGACGACTGCCAGAACGATGACGGCGGCCATGGGGTCCTTCCGGGGTCAGCCCGCTATTCGGGCGGAACGGGGTTCACGGGAACGTCGGGGGCGGGTTCGACGATGACGCGCGTGCCGTCGACCTGGAGCACGCGTACGGTCGTGCCTGCGGGGATCGGACGGTCGTCGGCGGAGGCGGCACGCCACTCCTCACGGTCGACGCGGGCCATCCCCGAGTTGCTCGGCCCGCCCGGGATGTCTTCGAGGACGACGGCGAGGCGCCCCCTCCAGCGATCAGCGCCCACACCGGCGTTGGCGTCGGTGGTGGCCTTCTCCAGACGACGGCCGAGGGGGAACAACACGGCGAAGGAGAGTACGGACACGACGACGAACACGATCCAGCTCGTGAGCACGGTGTGGCCGGCGAACGCCGTGACGCACGCGGCGAGAGCACCGATCCCGAAGGGGAGGAGGAAGAAGGTACCGATCAGCGTGATCTCGCCGACGGCGAACACGAAGGCGGCCACCAGCCAGATCCAGCGCCATGTTTCGGGGGATTCGAGATCCATGCAGCCTCCGGATCGACGATACCACCGCGTACCCGGCAAGCACCCCAGAATCCGCGGGCCGGAGCCCATGGCCGCGACAATGATCCTCTGATGACCGAGCCCGCCGTCCCGCCACGTCTGCGACCGCTCCTCGAGGAGAGTTCCGTCACCCAGCAGGCGGCGCGGCTACTCGGCGCGGCGGGCCACCAGTGCTTCGTGGTGGGAGGGTCGGTGCGCGACGCGCTGCTCGACCGCCCGAGTGACGACGTCGACCTCGCCACCGACGCTCGCCCCGACGCCGTCGCCGAACTGCTCGGAGACTGGGCCGAGTCGATGTGGCTCCAGGGGCAGCGCTTCGGCACCGTGGGGTGCGAGCGCGAAGGGGTGCGCCTCGAGGTGACCACGTTCCGCGCCGAGGTGTACCGGCCCGAGAGCCGCAAGCCCGAGGTCGCCTACGCCGACGACATCGAGACCGATCTGTCCCGACGCGACTTCACGGTCAACGCCATGGCGGTGCGGCTCCCGGACCCGCTGTTGGTCGACCCGTTCGAGGGGGCTGTCGATCTGGTCTCGAAGCGTCTGCGCACGCCGATGGCGCCCGACATCTCGTTTGCCGACGACCCCCTGCGCATGATGAGGGCGGCACGCTTCATCGCCGGCTACGGCCTCGAGCCCGATGATGATCTCGTGGCCGCTGTCGAGGAGATGAGCGACCGCCTCGGCATCGTGAGCGCGGAGCGGATTCGCGACGAGCTGTCGAAGCTGTTGGTCGTGGACGATCCGAGCCCGGGGCTCTGGTTCCTCGTGAGCACCGGCCTGTCCGACGAGTTCCTCCCGGAGCTCAACACCATGCGCCTCGAACAGGACCCGATCCACCGCCACAAGGACGTACTGGCACACACGATCGCCGTGGTCGCAAACACGAGGCCCGAGTTGCGCGTACGACTCGCGGCGTTGCTCCACGACGTCGGTAAACCCCGCACACGCGACTTCGGTCCTCAGGGAGTGACGTTCCACCATCACGAGGTGGTGGGAGCGCGCATGGCGACCGAGCGCATGCGCGCGCTCAAGTTTCCCAACGAGCTCACCCAGGAGGTCGTCGATCTCGTCTACCTCCATCTGCGCTTCCACACCTACCGCATGGGCTGGAGCGACCGTGCGGTGCGGCGCTACGTGCGCGACGCCGGGCCGCTGCTCGACGATCTGAACCACCTCGTGCGCTGTGACTGCACGACGCGCAACCAGGCCAAGGCCCTCAAGATCTCGCGGCGCATGGACGAGTTGGAGGAGCGGATCGCGGAACTACGCGCCCAGGAGGAGATCGACGCGATCAAGCCGCCGCTCGACGGCCGCCAGGTCATGGAGCACCTCGGCCTGCCACCCGGCCGCGACATCGGACGTGCTCTCGACCATCTCCTCGAGATCCGCCTCGACGAGGGCCCGATGGATGAAGCCGAGGCCTATGCCCGCCTCGATGTCTGGGCCCGTGAGAAGGGCATCACGGCGAACGACTGATCAGCGCCGACCGTCGCGATCCTCCGACCTGTGTCAGACACCCACCTTCCGGGCGCGCCAGATGACGGTGGAGGGAACAGACTCAGCGGTGTTGCCGCTCGGCTCCTCGAGCAGCATCTCGACATGGAAGCCCGCACGGGTGAACGCCGAGAACATGTCGCCCAGGCTGCGCGGATGGAGCACGAAGCGGGCGCCGAAGCGCTCGACCACGATCGGGGTGCCTCCGCCGTAGGGACGCCGGAGCACGGGAGTCGCGCCGGCGGGGCTGCCGCCGTCTCCTTCGAGACCCAGAGACACCGCGACCGGATGGGTGTAGGCACACACCAACGCGCCGCTTGGTCGTAGGACGCGGTGAACCTGGCGGAGCAGCCGGTCGAGATCGTCGATCTCATTCAGCAGTCCGACGCTGAGGGCCATGTCGATCGAGTCGGCACGCAGGAAGGCCAGATCGGAGGCGTCGCTGTGATGCCATTCGACCCGGACCTCCTGCTGGTCGGCGAGCGTGTGGGCGTGATTGAGGAGCGTGGAGGACGCGTCGACACCTGTGACGAACGCCCCTGCCCGTGCGAGGGCTACGGCCGATTCACCCGAACCACAACCGAGATCGAGCACCCGCTTCCCGTCGACGTCGCCCAGCAACCGGAGCTCCGACTCGTCGGGTACCGAATGCCCGTAGTGCACGACGTCGGACGGCCACTTCTCGTCGGCCCTGTACGCGGCGGCGATCCGGTCCCAGCTCTGCGTGTTGTCGGACATGGGCCCATTGTGCCGGATACAGCGGGTGCTCGCGCGCGAAGGGCGAGGAAGGGCGAGGAAGGTCGCCGGCGTCCGGTGCCGGCGATCAGGCGGACAGCATCTCGTGGGCCGACAACGGTACTGCCACGGAGCCGAAGTCGAGCAGACTCCGGTGGAACTCGCCGAGGTCGAAACCGCCGGGATCCCGACGACGGAGTTCCTCGCGCAGCGCCAGGATTTCGGCTTTTCCGATGGCGTAGCAGATCTGATAGGTGGGTGTGGAGGTGTAGCGGCGGACCTCCGCCTCGGCGTTGGGTCTCTCCAGATCGGCGATGTCGACGAGGTAGTCCACCGCCTCGTCGAAACCGATCTCCCCCGTGTGGAGTCGCATGTCGAGCACGACGCGGGCCGCACGCCATAGCTGATCCTTGAGCTGGTAGAGGCGCAGCGGGAGGTCGTCGCCGTAGTAGCCGACCTCGGCAAGCATCTGTTCGCAGTAGAAGGCCCAACCTTCGATCGTGAGGCTCGAATCGGCGATGGTGCGGGTCAGCGACGTGTGGCGGTTCGCGTGGGTCAGTTGGAGATGGTGACCCGGGTAGCCCTCGTGGACCGCCGTGATCGTCATCCCCGGCCGCGGGTGACCTGCAAGCCGTTCGGCGGCGTCGTCGCCCTCGGGAACCGTGACCCAGAAGATGCCGCGTTGGTCCGTCTCGAAGGGTCCCGGTGGGTCGTACGCCGCGTAGGGGAGAACCGGCACCCAGAATGACGGTGTCGGCCGTACTTCGAGGGGAGCATCGGTGAGTGGCGCCAGGCGGGCCGACTCCACGAAGGCGTACGAGCGTTCCATCTCTGAGCGGTAGCCATCGACGAGTTGGTCGGCGGCGGGGTGGTCGTTCTTCGTCGCCGTGAGCGTGGCGCGCCAGGCGGGGTCGAGGTCCTCGAGAGCACCGAGCGTTTCGTCGACGAGGGCGAGACCGCGCTTCTCCATCTCGGCCGGCGTGTCCTCCAGGTGGTGTTCGAAACGCAGGTGCTGAGCCACGAGGCCCTCGCCGATCGCCCAGCCGCCGTCCTCTGTGGGCATGTCGTCGAGGGCAGCGGCGGTGACGTCGAGCGCGTTGGCGGCCGGTCCGGCGGCGTCCATCACCGCTGAGGCCGCGGGGGAGTCTCCGAGCGCCGCGCCCAGCTCGTCGCGCAGGAACTCCGCGCCGGCTCGCGCCGACTCTGCCGCCGTTTCCGCCCAGAGCGTCGGCACGTCCGACCAGGTGCGGCGTGCATCAGCCAGATATCCGGGCGTGGCAGCCAGTCGCGACCGCAACGATTCGTGGCGATCCTCTACCGGCGCGAACTCGCGCAGGAGAAGGCTGAAACAACCCATGAGTGCGGTGTCGACGGCATCCGCCGGGTTGCGCTTCCACTGCTGTTCGGTCTCGAGTTCGAGCAACGCGGTGCGGGCGACGCCGTACAGCGCCTTCGCCTCGACGTCGTGGCCCGGGTCGGCGTCGCCTCCCATCGTCGGATCGACGTAGGCTGCGAGCTCGGCGAGCAGCCCCGACACATCCCCGGCGTATTCGTCGAACACGACCGGGTCGTATCCGCCGAGATCCCCATCGCGTGCGTGTCGTCCGAGCGCGGTGGCGGTCACGGGGAACGTGTCGCAGAGAATGTCCACATACTCGCCGGTCAGTTCGTCGACACTGCGCATGGACGCACCGTACCCGGCGGGATGAGGCACATCGGGGCGACGCTGTGTCCGGCGCCGGTACACTGCCGGGCGTGCCGTCGACGGACTACGCGCTGGCCAAGCGGGTGGTGCTCCGCGACTTCCGCCGGGGCGAGCTCCGACGCGACGAGGTGTGCGACGCCCATCCCGAGCTCCTCCGGGCCGCGCGCCACATCGGGACCCACGCCGGTTCCGACTGCCCCGTGTGTGGAAGCGACCAGCTGCGCCTGGTCTCCTACGTGTACGGCGACGGCTTGAAACGCGCCAACGGCACGTGCATCAGCCATGACCGTGAGCTCGCACGCCTGGGTGACTCGGTCGACGAGTTCGCCCGCTACGTCGTGGAGGTCTGCATCGGGTGTTCGTGGAACCACCTGATGCAACGTCACCTCATGGGTCGTCGTCACGCCGGCTGAGCCCCACGCCCGGCTGAGCCCCCACGCCGGCCGAGCCCCACGCCGGCCGACGAAGTAACCTGGGAATCGCCGCCGGGAGCCGCACGAGCCCTGGACGGTGGAGGAATCCGATGGCTTCGATCGGAGCGCCCGCGATCAGCGCGCGCAAGGCGGACGGCACCCCCCTGGTGATGGTCACTGCGTATGACGCGCCCACCGCACGCATCGCGGATACTGCCGGGGTCGACATGATCCTGGTCGGCGACTCCGTGGCCATGGTGGTGCTGGGTTACGACGACACCCTCCAGGTCACGATCGACGACATGGTCCACCACACGGCCGCCGTCGCCCGCACGCGGCCCGGCGCCCTCGTCGTCGGCGATCTGCCCTGGCTCAGCTACCACGTGTCGCGTGAAGAGACCGTGCGCAACGCCGCCGCGCTCGTCCGCGCGGGTGCCGGCGCGGTGAAGCTCGAGGGCGGTGCCAAGAGGCTCGAGTCGGTGGAGGCCATTCTCGATCTCGAAATCCCGGTCATGGGTCATCTCGGGCTGACGCCCCAGTCCATCCACGCCTTCGGAGGCTTCAAGGTGCAGGGCAAAGAGCTCGACGCCGCGCAGCGCATCGTCGATGACGCCGTGGCGCTCGCAGACGCCGGAGCTTTCGCGATCGTGCTGGAGTGTGTGCCCGACGCCGTGGCACGGGTCGTCACCGATGCGGTCGACGTACCGACCATCGGTATCGGGGCCGGGCGGCACTGCGACGGCCAGGTGCTCGTGATACACGATCTCCTGGGTCTCGAAGACCGGATCACGCCGAAGTTCGTGCGGCGCTACGCCGAGCTCGGCCGGGACGGCACCGACGCGGTGGCAGCCTTCGCCGCCGATGTCCGTGCCGGTCGGTTCCCTTCCGCCGAGGAGACCTACCACCTCGCCGACGACGTGGCGGAAGCGCTCGGGCTCTACGGCGCGGCCCCGATCGACGCCTGAGCAGCTCCCGAACCGTGCGCATCGTGATCGCCGTGGGGGCCGTCGCGCTCGCGGTCGCGCTCACAGGTTGCGGTGACTCCACGAGTGATCCGACGGGCGAGAGCGGATTGTTCCCGGTCACGGGCACTGCGGATGCTCCGTTCGAGGACTTCGGCGAGGCCGGTGTGTCGGTGGGAGGCGAACCGCTGCGGCTCCTGGTGGCCGCCACCCCCGAGCAGAGGTCGCAGGGCCTGCGCGGTGTGGAAGACCTCGACGACTACGACGGCATGGCGTTCGTGTACCCCCAGCCCGGTCCGGCCACGTTCACGATGGCGGACACGCTGATCTCCCTCGACATCGGTTTCTACGACGGAGCGGGGGACCTCGTGAATCGCCTCGAGATGGAGCCCTGTACCGGCACGGACGCCACCTGTCCGGGCTATCCCTCCGGAGGGGACTTCCTCGTGGCGGTGGAGATGCCGGCCGGCGAGCTGCCCGAGGGATCCCTCGGGGGCTAGCGGGGCAGGGGGTAGTGCGTCCGTGAGGTTCGCATTGCGAACCTCACGGACGCACTTATAGGGTGCGGTACTGACAATCGATTCTGCTCCGGCGCCGGTGTAGACACCGCGACGACCGGAGCCCGCACCCCCATCTGCGGGTGGGGCGGTCCAAAGGAGGTACGGCACATGAGGCCGTACGAGGTCATGGTCATTTTCGACGCGAACCTGGATGAGGAGCAGATCCGGGCCGACGTCGAGTCCCGTCGTCAGACCCTCGAGAGCCGCGGAGCGGATCTCGGGTACGTCGACTATTGGGGCAAGCGTCGATTCGCCTACGAGATCGACCACCGCAAGGAGGGCTACTACGTGGTCCTCCAGGCGATGGCCGAGCCCGACGCGATGGACGAACTGCACCGGGCGCTTTCCCTCGCGGACGACGTCATCCGGCACAAGGTCCTGCGTGTGCCCGAGGAGGCCTACGGGCCTCCGGCGGCGATGCAGACAACGGCCGGCGAGTAGTCGGTCCCGACTTCCCTCGCTTTCCCCGCCGAGTAGCTGACACCCAGACGCGCGAGGGCGCGTCGGAGAGGACTGATCATGGCAACAGGAAACTCGATCACCGTTGTGGGGAACATCACCCGCGACCCGGAGCTCCGCTTCACGCCGAGCGGTGCGGCCAAGGCGAACTTCGGTGTGGCCGTCAATCGGCGTTGGCAGAACCGCCAGACCCAGGAGTGGGAGGAGGCCGTGAGTTTCTTCAACGTCGTGTGTTGGCGTGAGATGGCCGAGAACGTCGCCGAGTCGCTGCCGAAGGGCGCGCGGGTCGTCGTGACCGGCCGGCTGGACCAGCGTTCCTGGGAGACCGACCAGGGCGAGAAGCGCTCGACCGTCGAGATCAACGCGGAAGAGGTCGGCCCGAGCCTGCGCTGGGCCACCGCCGAGGTCACCAAGAACGAGCGCCGAAGCGGCGGCGATTTCGGCAGCGGTGGCGGTAGCGGGAACTCCGGCGGCGGTGCTCCCAGTGGCGGTGGTACGGGTGGCGGTGGTACGGGTGGCGGTGGTGCAAGCGCCGCCACCGACGATTTCGGCGAAGAGCCCTTCTAGCGGAACCGGTTATCCGGTCACCGAACCCACGAGGAACGAGCGATGGCACGTAAGAAGAAGAACAAGCAGCCCCCGAAGAAGGACCTGAAGCCGCGCAAGGTGAAGGTGTCGGTCCTCACGACCGAGAGCATCACCTACGTCGACTACAAGGACATCAACCTGCTACGGCGGTTCATGTCCGAACGCGCCAAGATCCGCGGACGACGGGTCACGGGAAACAACGCCCGGCAGCAGCGCCAGGTGGCCCGCGCCATTCGTGTCGCCCGCGAGATGGCGTTGCTTCCCTACCAGGTGCGTCAGGTCACCCAGCGCGGCGGGAAGCGTCGTCGTGACCGCGATTCGCGTGACGAGGAGACACTCCCGACGCCGTCGGCTCCGCCTCCGCCTCCCACGGGTTCGCCCGACGGCGCCGACGTTCCTGTCGACGAGGTCTCGCCCGACGCTCCCGCCACCGACGCTCCCGTCACCGACGCTCCCGTCACCGACGCTCCCGTCACCGACGCTCCAGCGGAGCTCACGGACGTGGTGCCGACAGAAGCGGCGACCGGCGCGGCAGAGGGCCAGGGGACGGAAGGACAGGAGTCGTGAAGGTCCTCCTGCGAGATGATGTCGAGCACCTGGGTCGCAAAGGCGATCTCGTCGACGTCGCCGACGGGTATGCACGCAACTACCTCATGCCTCGCGGGTTCGCCATGGTGGCCACGAAGGGCACGGTTCGCCAGGCCGAGGCCATGCGGCGTAGCCGTGAGGCCCGCGAGGTGCGCGAACGCGAAGCGGCCGAAGAGTTGAGTGGGCGTCTGGCGTCGGCTCCCGTCGTCGTCACGGCCCGCGCCGGCGAGGAAGGCAAACTCTTCGGTTCGATCACGACCACCGAGATCGCGACCGTGCTCACCGAGCGCGTCGGGGTCGAGATCGACCGTCGCAAGCTCGAGCTCGACGAGCCGATCAAGGATCTCGGTACCACTGAGGTGCGGCTCCGCCTGCACCCCGACGTCGAGGCCGTGATCAGCGTCGAGGTCGTCGCGGAGTGACGCCGACGGGGTCGGTGCCGTGCACCTCGGCGCGTCTCTGAGCACGATCAGGGTGGCGCCGTGAGCCTCGTTGCCGTCGAACGCCCGCGACCGCATGTGGCGGTGGTGCGTCTCGACCATCCCGACCATCTCAACTCCATGAGCTTCGACCTCGTGGGCGACTTCTACGCGTCGCTCAACGAGGTGGGTGACGACAACGATGTCTGGGTCGTCGTGCTCACCGGAGCGGGCAGGAGTTTCTGCTCCGGTCTCGAGCTCGAGGATTTCGGCGACATCCCCGGAAGCGATGGGCTCGGGCTCGCGCGTCTCGGGATGAAGGCGATCTCTTTCATGTCGGGTGTGGTCCCGGCGATGCGTGCACTGCCTCAGCCCGTGATCGCCGCCGTCAACGGCCCCGCCTTCGGGGGCGGCATGTGCATGACGCTCGGCGCCGACATCCGACTTGCCGACGAGACGGCGGTGTTCTGTGGAGCGGGCGTCGTGAACGGGCTCACCGCCGCCGAGCTCGGTGCCACGTTCCTTCTCCCGAGACTCATCGGAGCGTCGCGCTCGGCGGAGCTTCTGTTGACAGGCCGTCGGCTCGACGCCGACGAAGCGGAGAGGATCGGCCTCGTCTCACGGGTTCTTCCCGCAGGCGAGGTCGTCGAGGCGGCACTCGACATGGCAGACGACATGTGTCGCCTCAGCCCCTTCGGCATCATGATGACCAAGGAAGTCCTGTGGGCGAACCTGGAGGCCGGGAGCCTCACGGCGGCCATCGATCTCGAGAACCGGACCCAGCTCCTGGCGGGCCACACGGGCAATCTCGACGAAGCCCGAGCGGCGTTCCGCGAAGGCCGCCCACCGGTGTTCACCGAATAGCTCCGGAGGCGTCGTTCCGGGGGTTCCGGCCGCCCGAACGGCGGTTCCCATCGTGGCTGTCACACCCGGCGTGCAGACTTCGGGGTATGTGTCGTCCACCGGCCTGTGGAGAACAGGCAGACTTTTCCACAGGGAAATCCCCGGAAATATCGGGGTTTCACCACTTACAGCCCACAGGGTGTTGGTGTCAGGATCAGTCCCCGGTCCGACAGATCCGTAGGGGGAGTGAGGGTGGTCCAGGCAATCGACGACGCGCGCCGTCGCCGCGAGGACGGGCTGCGAACCCCTCCCCCACAACCTCGAGGTCGAGGAGTCGCTGATCGGTGCGATGCTGCTGTCGCGCGACGCCATCACGGCGGCGGGCGAGCGCCGCCTGAACACCTCCGACTTCTACAAGCCGGCGCACGGTCACGTCTTCGAGGCGATCATGGCCCTCTACGGCCAGGGTGAACCTGTCGACCCGGTCACCATCGCCGAGGAACTACGTCGCGTCGGGCTCCTCGATGCCATCGGCGGCAAGGCCGCCCTCGTCACTCTCCAGGCCAATACGCCGGCGTCGGCGAACGCCGGTCACTACGCCGGAATCGTCAGTGAACTGGCACTGATGCGGCGCCTGATCGCGGTGGGCGGAGAGATCGCCGAGATGGGTTACGTGTCCACCGACAGCGTGACCGACACGCTGGACCGTGCGGAATCGCTCGTCTACGACGTGGCCGGTGGTCGTGTCACCGACCCGGTCGACCTGCACACGTCACTCGAAGACACGCTCGACCAGCTGGAGTACCTCTACGACCGCGAAGGTGACATCACCGGCGTTCCCACCGGATACGAAGAGCTCGACAACGTGCTCTTGGGTCTCCAACCCTCCTCACTCGTGATCGTGGCGGCGCGCCCCGGCATGGGAAAGAGCGCGCTCGCTCTCGGAGCGGCGCGCAACGTCGCGCTCACGCAGCGGCGACCGGTGCTGTTCTTCTCGCTCGAAATGGGTCACCTCGAGCTCACCAAGCGGCTGCTCGCCAGCGAAGCGCGTGTCGACTCGAAGAAGCTCGCCACGGGGAACATCCCCGAAGCCGACTGGACGCGTCTCTCGCATGCCGTCGGCCGCCTCGCCGAAGCACCGCTTCTCATCGACGACAACCCACACTGCACCGTGATGGAGATGCGCGCCAAGGCCCGGCGGATTCGTGCCCGCTACGGAGATCTTGCTCTCGTCGTGGTCGATTACATCCAGCTGATGAGCAGCAGCGGCTCGGCCGAGAACCGCCAGATCGAGGTCTCGGAGATGAGCAGGAGCCTCAAGATCCTCGCCCGCGAGCTCGAAACGCCGGTGATGGCGCTCTCGCAGCTCAACCGCCAGCTCGAGTACCGCCAGGACAAGCGCCCCGTGCTCGCCGACCTGCGGGAGTCGGGCAGCCTCGAACAGGACGCGGATGTGGTGTGCTTCATCTACCGCGATGAGGTCTACAACCCCGAGTCCGACGACCGGGGTATCGCCGAGGTGATCGTGGGCAAGCACAGGAACGGGCCCACCGACTCGGTGCGGCTCGCCTTCATCCCCCAGTTCACCCAGTTCGCCAACATGGCCCGCGACTAAGTTCGTACCAAGCGATCGCTCAGACAGGAGCACCCCGATGCCACCGATGAGACGCGGCATGCGCCGCACAGCTCGCCGGACCTCACGACGCACCAGTCGTCGGATGAACCGGCGCATGGACCGCCGCGACGAGGCCGCCACCGACCAGCAGTCTCAGCAGGCACCGCCTCCTGCGGCCGGGGGCGACGACGACATCGCCAAGCTCCAGGATCTGGCCAAGTTGCACGATCAGGGCGTTCTCAGCGATGAGGAGTTCGCCGCGGCGAAAGCCAAGGTCCTGAGCTGAGCCCCTGGCGAGCTCAGAAGAGGCGGAGCGATCCGTCGTCGGTGCCACGCAGCGTGTCGAGGTCGACCTCCACGCAGTCGATGTTGCGGCTCTCGGCGAAGACCCTGGCCTGAGGCTTGATCTCCGGTGCGACGTACATGGCCCGCACCGGAGCGAGGGACGGATCACGTTCGAGGCGTTCGCGGTAGCGCAGGAGTTGTTCGACGCCGGCGATCTCGCCGACGCGTTTGATCTCGACAGCGACGATCCCGCCGTCGCCGTCGCGGCAGAGAAGATCCACCGGACCGATGTCAGTTGGATACTCGCGTCGGACGAGCTCGAGGTCGTGCCGCAGGAGCTGCACGCGATCGGCGATCAGCGCCTGGAGCTCCTTTTCCACGCCTTCCTTTTCGAGGCCGGGGTCCTGGCCCAACTCCGTCGTGTGGTCGGAGAGCACCTCGTGGATCGTGATCCGCAGCTCTTCACCGTGCTTGTTGCGTACGACGATGCCGTCGTCGGTCTCGGTGACGGTGCACGGCGGTGTCATCCAGTTCAGTGGCTTGTACGCCTTGGCGTCCGAGTGCACGGCGACGGACCCGTCGGCCTTGCACATCACGAGGCGCGGCGCGCGGGCGAGACGGGCGCCGAGCCGCCCGTCGTACTCGACTTCGCAGTCCGCCACGATCAACCGCATGCTTCCTTGCCTCGCCTCGGACGGCGCAGGGTACCTGCGCCGCTGTTCCTCGTCTCGGGCCTACCGGACGGTAGGCGATGAAGTCCGCGCGTTGTTCGGATCTGCGAAAATGGCGGGATGCACGACGTGCGTCTGCCGGCGATCCGGCTCCCGAAGCGGCTTCCCACGCGGCTTCCCAAGGCGTCGCCGCGCGCGGTGGCCCTCGGAGTGCCTGCTGCTGCGGTCGGAGCGATGGCGGCGGTCGGTGTCCAGGCCTGGTACGTCGCCAACCGCAACCTTCCGGAGTTCGAGGAGCTCGACCCGAGCGGCACGTTCGGGGATCCGCAGCTTCCTCCCGTACGGATCACGATGCTCGGCGACAGCAGTATCACCGCGCCCGGCCTCGATGATCCCGACGACATCTGGATCCGTCAGATCGCGCGTCGTCTCGCCACGAGCTACCGCGTCGAGATCGTGAACCACGCCAAGAGCGGAGCGCGCGCACGTGACGTGTTCGAGAACCAGGTCGGGCCCGCAACGGCCGAGCGCGGTGACGTGGCGGTCGTGTCGGTCGGTGCCAACGACGCAGTACGCGGCACGTCGATGAGCCTGGTCGAGTTGTTGATCGAGGAGATCGTCACCGAGTTGCGACTCCACCACGCGGCGGTCGTGCTCTGTGGTGTGGGCGACCTCGGCGACTGTCCGCGGCTGCCATTCCCCCTGGCAGCCATTGCCGGCGAGCGGTGTCGTGCAGCCAACAGCGTTCACGAACGTGTCGCCGAGCGGGTCGATGGCGTCGTACGCGCCCCGCTGCGTGAGGAGTGCACGGAGCGCTTCCGCGATCCGGGCCTCTACTCGCCGGACCTGTTCCACCCGAACGCGGAGGGACACGCGGTGTGGGCCGATGCGGCCTTTCCGGTGATCGCGGACGCGGTGCGCACGACCGTGCGTGACCGATCAGCGGCACGCTGAGCCCGTCCGTGCAGGGGTCGGCGGCCGCTGTTGTCGTTGTCGTCGCTCTGTTCAGTGCGTGTACGTCGTCGGGCGACACCGACACCACGCAAGATCTCGAGTCGCCTCTGTCGGGAGAGCAGGTCACCGTGGAGCCCGGGGCGCGCGAGGAATTCCTGGCGCTCCACGCGGGGAGTCTCGAGCCGGGTACGGCGACGACCTTCGCCTACGAGCGATTCCAGGACGACGAGGTGGTGCTCACCGAGACGCAGACCGAGGTCACTCTGGCCGACGAGCAGATCGTCGCCGCGCCGAGAGGCCTCACGTACTGGCGGGGAACCGAGATGTTCTCCTGCACGAACTTCGAGGGCACCAAGGAGTGCCGCCCGCCCGAAACCGTCGCCACCTACGCAGAGCGCAGTGCTGCCGATGTCGACAGCCTCACCGAGCGAACGGTTCCTGACTCGGGTGACCTCACCGTCGGCACCGCCGTCGGTCCCGAGATCCTCGGGCGTCCCACGCGGTGTTTCGAAGTTGTGCCAGTAGACGACGCGTCCGACAACGCGGCCGACGACGTCGACCCCATCGCCGCCCGGACCGAAACGTGCTTCGACGACGACGGCGCGGTCCTGGCGCGCGTGTCGATCCGTCCCGACGTCATCGAATCGTGGACCGCCACGGCAGTTGATCCCGCCACCCCCGAACAGATCGCGACACTGCTGGAGGGATATCCGCTGGAGTAACCGACAACCCAACTCGGAGGGGTCGGGCATCCTGGCGTAGCGTTTCGGTGTGGACTTCTACGACGACCTCCTGCTCCAGCTGCTCGCTGCCCTCGGCGCCGCCCTGTTTCTCGGCAACGGGCTGGCGCTCGTGCGTCGTCGCGCCGACGCCCGAGCCGCCGCGACAGGACGGGCTCGGAACGAGGGAAAGCGTTCGGCCCACCAGAGCGACGAGGACCTGACCCAGGCTCCGGTGCTCCGTAGCGTGGTCTACATGGTCGTGGGTCTCGTCGTGATGCTGGCAGCGATCGGCTCACTCGTCGCGTAGCACTAAGCCACGCGTGAGAAGTGCATGACGCCCGTGCCGGTGCTTCCGGACGTCTGTGAGAAACCGTTGCTCTCGAGTACGGCCACCGACGCCGTCAGGTGAGGCAGGGTCTCCGCGTCCACCCGGCGCACGCGCCCGCTCCCGAATGCCCAGGCCACGAGAGCGCCGACGGCCTCGGTGGCGTAGCCGCGGCGTTGAGAACCGGGAACCACCGCGTACGCGAGATCCACACGGCCGGCTTCGGGACGACCACCAAAACCGCCGAAGCCGACGAGCGACGCCGTCGGCGTGTCCTGGGCTACCCAGTACCAGGGGAGCCATCCGACGAGAGCGGGGTCGGCTTCGAGCATCGCGCACAGTGCTGGACGGTCCGCGGCGGCGATGTCGGGCGGCCAGTCGTCGGACACGCTGGCGCCGAGTTCCCGGCTCAACGTCTCCGGGCCCTCGAGGTCGGCTCGGAGGTGACGGGCCGAGGAGGGGACGAGGCGCATCCGGGCGGTGCAGAGCGCGTTGCGCCCCAGCCCGGGTGTGCCGGTGAGGGTCGGTAGGGCGCTGAGATGTGCCACAACCCCCTGATCGGCTGTCGTGTCTGCACCTTGAGGGTCACCGGAGGAATCCCCGGGTGACCACGGACCGTGGACTCCATACTGGAGGCCATGGCCACTATGGACCCCGCCGACTCCGCTGTGGCTACGGGTCTCTCCCACCGGGTGCAGGCCGCCGCCCGGCGGCAGCCGCTCGTCCTCGTCGCCATCGGGGTGTTCTGTTACAGCATGGGGCCGGTCATGGTCTCGGCCTCGAACGTTCCCGGACCGGTGCTGTCCTTCTACCGACTGTGGTTCGGTGTGTTGGCCTTCGGGGTCCTGACCGCCGTCTACATCCGTCGCACGGGCCGGCGCCCCGACCGCGCCGGCCTCACCTGGGCGCTGAAGGCGGGCGTCGCCTTCGGGATCCACCAGCTCATGTTCATGACGGCCATCAAGGCGACGTCGGTGGTCGACGTCACTCTCATGGCGAGCCTGTCGCCGGTCATCGTCGGTGTGCTCGCCGTCTCGATGTTCGACGAGCGCACGGGCGTGCCCTTTCGGCTCTGGTCGGGTGTGGCGATCGCGGGGTCGGCCCTCGTGGTCGTGTCCGGATCGTCGGGTCCCGACGGTGACTTGGGAGGGATGTTGCTGGCGGCGACCAACGTCTTGTTCTTCGCTCTGTTCTTCATGTTCTCGAAACAGGGTCGCGAACAGATCGACGTGGTGCCGTTCCTGTTCGGAGTGATGACGGTGGCGGCGATCACGGTATCGGGCTTCGTGTTCGCCACCGGCGAGACCGTGGGCTCGATCGACGGGAAGTCGCTGCTTCTCGCCGCCGGCATCGCGTTCGTGCCCGGACTGATCGGTCACTTCGTCATGACGTGGCCACTGGCCTGGGTTCCGGCGAACATCCCGCCCGTCATGCGCCTCGCGACCCCGCTGATCGCCGGCGTGACCGCCTGGGTCGTGCTGGGTCAGTCGATCAACGCCGCTCAGATCCTCGCAGGACTGCTCACACTCGCCGGCGTTCTCGGAGCGGTGCTCTCTCCCGCCGGTCGCCGTCTCGCCGAGGAGGCGGCCGTCGAGGTCGAGGACTGACTCGGAGCGGGTTGGTGCGTGAGACCCTCACCCCGTGGTGACTGCGGCAACACTGCAAGCCATCAGGAGGCGATCCTTCTCGGGCAGAGCCGTCAGATGAGCGCGGCCAGCATCGACGCGATCGCCTCGACGTCGGAGTGACGGGTCGCGACGTGGACGACGAGGTCGTACACGTCGTCGTTTCGGGCGACGCTGATGGTGATCCCGTTGATCTCGAGGAAAACGGCGGTCGCGAGCCACCCCAAGCGCTTGTTGCCGTCGACAAGGGGGTGGTTGTTGACGATGGAATCGAGCAGCGCTGCCGCCTTGGTCCACAGATCCTGATAGGCGTCGTCACCGAAGACAGTGGTCTGCGGTCGCGCCACGGCCGACCCCAGGAGTCCGATGTCTCGAACGGGCGGCTGATCGCCGAGAAGCCGGGAGGCAAGCCCGACGACGTCCTCGAGGTCGAGATACTCGACCTCGAGGTTCATCGACCGAGTCGATCGAGGGCGTCGGCGTGGGTCTCGATGACGCGCCGAGCGGCGCTCGACACCCGATCGCGGTGCTCGTTGCGGATGACGAAGTCGCGAACGGCACGACGGGCCGCCTCCTGCATGGAGATGCCTTCGGCGGCCGCCAGCTCCTGCAACGCCCGGTGCTCGTCCTCGGAGAGTCGGAGTGTCATGGCCATGTGTGCATGATACCAAAGTGATACCATTCGTTCATGACATCCGAACGCATCGAGGTGCAGAGGGCGATCGCCGCCGAGCCGGAGGAGATCTTCGACGTGCTGCGAGATCCCCAGGGTCACGTGGCGATCGACGGGTCGGGCATGTTGATGTCGGCAGAGGGCGAGCCGGCGACCGCGGTCGACGACCGCTTCGTCATGCACATGGATCGCGACTCGCTGCGCGACTTCGACCTGGGCGAGTACGACGTGACGGTCATCATCACGAAGTACGACCAGGACACCGAGATCGCCTGGACGATCGACGGCAACATCCAGCCTCCGCTCGGCCATGTCTACGGGTACCGCCTCGAGGCCATCGACGGTGGAACACTCGTCACGTCCTACTACGACTGGTCGGAGATCCATCCCGACTATCGGGACGCCGGGATCTTCCCCGTCATCAAGGAGACCGGGCTGCTCGCGACGCTCGGCATCCTCGCCCGTACCGTGGCCCCCGGAAAGAGCCGTCCCGGCGCCGACGGATAGCGCACGAAGCAGTGGGCCGGTCTCTCGATCCTTCGCCGAGGACATCCAGACTGTGGATGATGCCCCAGGAGCGTTCATGGCGAAGCTGATCTACGCCTCGAACATGTCCGTCGACGGCTGGACCGAGAACGAACAGGGGGCCTTCGACTGGGCTCCACCGGATGACGATGTCTTCGCCTTCATCACCAACCTCATGGGATCCGTCGGCACGTACCTCTACGGGCGGCGCATGTACGAGACGCTGGCCGTGTGGGAGACCGATCCCACCCTGGCAGCGCAGTCGGAACTCATGGCCGATTACGCGAGCGCATGGCAGGCGGCGGGCAAGGTCGTCTATTCCTCGACCCTGACAGCGCCGCGTACCGCGAAGACTCGGATCGACCGCCACTTCGACCCCAGCGCGGTGCTCGACATGAAGGCCGCCGCCAGCAGGGATCTACTGGTTGGTGGCCCGAACCTCGCCGCCCAGGCCCTCGCTGCAGAGCTCGTCGACGAACTGGTCCTGTTCGTCTGGCCGGTCGTCCTCGGTGGGCACAAGAGCGCACTACCGGCCGACACGCGGATCGATCTTGACCTCAGTGACGAGCACGTCTTCAGCAGCGGTGTGGTCTACCTCCGCTACCGCATTCAGCAGGCTACGCCGTCGACCTCGGCCGCTCAGCGGCGAAGGCTCCAGGGCACCTGATCTGCCGATCGACCCGGACCTTCACATTGGAGCGGGTGACGAGAATCGAACTCGCGTTCTCAGCTTGGGAAGCTGATGTTCTACCCCTGAACTACACCCGCGTGTGAGGGCGCAGAGTACCAAGAGCCGAACCGTTCCGGGCTGCCGGGACGTCGCACCCGCCGGTAGGGTTCCCGTCGTGATTCTCTCCGACAAGACCCTGCGCGAAGAGCTCGAGGCGGGGCGCATCGTCATCGAGCCGCTCGACCTCGACATGGTGCAGCCCTCGTCGGTCGACCTCCACGTCGACAGCTTCTTTCGCGTCTTCCGCAACGACACGACGCCCTACATCGATCCGAAGGAGCCTCAGGAGGATCTCACCGAACTCGTGGAGGTCCCGGAGGACGGCTCGTTCATCCTCCACCCCGGCGAATTCGTTCTGGGCTCCACCCGCGAGCGCGTCGCACTGCCGAACGATCTCGTCGCCAGACTCGAGGGAAAGAGCAGCCTCGGCCGCCTCGGTCTTCTCATCCACTCGTCGCTTCCCGCGAGCGAAGAGATCCTCGTGGAGACCGAGCGAGGTGTCGGCCTCATGTCGATCGGCGAGCTCGTCGGCAAGGAGATCTCCGCGCGTGTCGTCGCATTCGACCCCGAGACGTTCGATGTCGGGTACCACGAAATCACCGGTTTCTACGAAGGTCCCGAAGATCGCATTTACGAGGTCGAGCTCTCGTCGGGGCGCAGAGTGCGGGTGACGGCCGGGCACAACCTCTTCACACTCGATCGGGCGGGACAACTCGCCAAGATCAGAACCGGTGAGCTCGTGGCTGGCGCTCGTGTCGCCGTGCCGCGGAATGTCCCCGGCCCGGACTCGGACGCGCGGTCGCCGATCCGGGTTGTCGACCTCGTGCCCGAAGGCATGATCGGTGAATTGAGTGTCGAGGGGCCGACGGTGGCGTCGGCTTTCGCGGGCGCCGCCGGGGCCGTGAACTCGATGCTGCGAGCCTCGGGCTACAAGCACACCGACCACTACCGGCGGTCCTCCCGCCTTCCCTTGAGTCTCGTGCGACAGGTTCCCGGTCTCGAGACGTCCCTCACCCCCGAGGACCGACTCGTCGTCAGGGGTGGCCGCAACTCGTTGTCGACGGTCGTGAGGCCGACGGAGGAGTTCGCGTGGTTGCTCGGGATCTACGTGGCGGAGGGATCACGGAGGCGCCACCAGTTCACCGTGTCCAACACCGACCAGGCCATTCTCGACCGTGTCGAGACCTCTTTGGAGGAGCTCGGCCTGCCCATCTCGCGTTCTGCCGGTGCGATCACATGTTGTTCGTCGGTTGCATCCGAGTTCCTCACATGGATCGGGGCTGGTGGCCATGCGCCCGAGAAGCGCATTCCCCCACTTGTATTCGGGTGGCCTGCGAACCTCCTCGAGGCCTTCCTGGAGGGCCTCGTCGACGGCGACGGGTCGCGCGACGAGGCCCGCATGTCTGTGTGGACGACGTCCGAGGGGCTTGTCGGCGATGTCCTTCTGCTCGCAGCACGACTGAGACGCCGAGCAGGATCCTGCGTCAAGCAGACGTCAACGCTGCCCCTCACCCAGGTGTACCTGCCCGAACGCGAGCACAAGCTGCTGACGTCTGTCCCTCTTCCCGATGTCCTCCTCGCGGAACTCCGCGGCCGCGCTGGTCTGTCCCAGACCGACGCTGCCCGGCGGCTGGGCTACAAGCACGCGAGCGATCTGAACAACATCGAGCGGCGCTCCGGTCGCGACGCCGTCCGTCTCTCGACACTCCGTCGACTGCATGAAGTGTATGAGCCACTCGTTGAGGAGGGCGCAGCCGACGAGCTGAAGCGCCTGACCGATGGCGACCTGTCCTGGGACACGGTCGTCGCGGTTCACGACACAGGGTTCTCGGAGCCGATCTACGACCTCGAGGTGAGACCGAACGGACGCCACATCGAGAATTTCCTCGCCGGCCGGGGCGGGGTGTTCGTCTCGAACACAGCGGGCTTCGTCGATGCGGGTTGGGACGGCCATCTCACGTTGGAGCTCTCCAACGTCGCCAACCTTCCGATTGCCATCTACCCGGGCATGAAGATCGGCCAGATCAGCTTCATCAGGATGACCACCGAAGCCGACGACCCCTACGGGTCCACGTCGAAGGGCTCCAAGTACCAGGGCCAGCGCGGCCCGACGCCGAGCCGCTACTACCTGAACTTCGACGAGGGCTGAGCCGACAACGAGTAGCTCAGAGACCGGACTCGGCCTCGCCCGTGCCGGCGGGGGCCCGCTCGGTGACCGGGGCGTTCAGCGCGTCGAGCATCACCATCGAGATGTCCTGCACGACGACCTCTTCGTCCTTGCCCTTCTCGCGCACACCGTCGTCCATCATCACGAAACAGAAGGGGCACGCCGTGGCGATGCGGTCGGCGCCCGTGGCGAGGGCCTCCTCGGTGCGTTCGATGTTGATCTTCTTGCCGGTGTGCTCCTCCATCCACATCCGCGCACCGCCCGCGCCGCAGCACAGGCCGCGTGTGCCGTTGCGCGGCATCTCCACCACGTCGACACCGCCGATGGAAGCGACCACCTCGCGGGGCGCCATGTAGACGTCGTTGTGGCGACCCAGGTAGCAGGAGTCGTGGTAGGCGACACGTTCGGCGAGGTTCGTGCCGCTCATGTCGAGTGCGCCCGTCTCCACGAGCTCGCTCAGGAGTTGTGAGTGGTGGACGACCTCGTAGTTCCCGCCCCAGTCGGGATACTCGTTGCGCATCGTGTTGAAGCAGTGCGGGCACTGGGTGACGATCTTCTTCACGCCGAGACCGTTCAGGGTTTCGACGTTCTGCATGGCGAGCATCTGGAACAGGTACTCGTTGCCCGAGCGCCGGGCCGGGTCTCCCGTGCAGAGCTCGCTGGGGCCGAGGATCGCGAAGTCGACCCCGGCGCGCTGGAGCAGTGTGGCGATGGCCTCGGTGACCTTCTTGTTGCGGTCGTCGAACGAGCCGGTACAGCCCACCCAGTAGAGGTACTCGTGGTCGAGGTTGCCCGACGACGGATCGACGATCACGACCTCGTCGTCGAGGTTCTCGGCCCAGTCGCCGCGCTCGGACTGGTTCATCCCCCACACGTTCTGCTGGTTCTCGAGCGCCCGGTAGGCGGTGCCGAGCTCGGTGGGGAAGTCGCTCTCCATCAGTGACAGGTAGCGGCGCATGTCGAGGATCTTGTCGAGGATCTCGATGTTGACCGGGCAGATGTCGTCGCACGCCTTGCACGAGGTGCACGACCAGACCTCCTCGGAGCTGACCCGTTCGAACACCGAGTTCGCCGTGACCGTGATCTCGGGAACCGTGCCGATGGGCGGCGACACTTTCGGGTTTCCCGTGGCGTCCATCACCTCGCCGACCTTGAGAACGATCTCGCGGGGATCGAGCGGCTTGCCGGTGAGATGGGCCGGGCACACCGACGTGCAACGGCCGCACATCGTGCAGGCGTCGGTGTCGAAGAGCTGCTTCCAGGTGAAGTCCTCGACCGTCACGGCACCGAACGTCTCGAGGTCGGTTTCCATGAGGTTGGGCATCGGCTTCATGGCGCCCTTCGGGCGCTCCCGGTCCCGCAGGTAGGCGTTGATCGGCGACGTGATCATGTGGCGCAGCATCGTGGTCGGCAGGATGATCAGGAACGCCAGGAACGCCAGGAAGTGGATGACCCAGGCCCAGCGGTGTAGGTCGCTCAGTGTCCCCTCCGACCAGCCGTCGAAGACACCGGCGAAGCCATAGCCCACGAATGACCACTGCTCGAAAGCCGGCCGGCCCTGGGCGGCGATGCGAAGTCCCTCGACAACGAATCCCGTCACACCGATCACGAGGAACACGAGCAGGATCACGAGATGCTCGGGCTTGGTCTTGATGCGGATGCGGTAGGGCCGCTGGATGTAGCGGCGGGCCAGGGCCCACAGGATCCCGATCACGAAGATCACGCCGAAGAAGTCGGCGGTGGCCGAGTAGCCCTGGTACACGGTGCCGTGGAGGAACTTCAACGATTCGGGGAGTTGGTGGTCGACTTCGAGCACCACGGTGGCGACGAAGAGAATCAGGAACCCGAAGTAGATGAACGAGTGCATGACGCCGGCGGCCGGGTCCCGCAACAGCGTCTGCATCCACACCGCGGATCGGAAGTCCTCCATGCGTCGCTTGGCGTTCTTCTTCGTGGTGCGACGGTTGTCGGGGCGGCCGCGTTCGTAGTTGCGGACACGAAGTGACACGAGCCACGCGACGTAGAAGAGCATGACGCCGACTGTGGCGTAGAAGGCCCAGTAGATCGGATCGGGGATGTTGCCGAAGACGGCCCGGTGGATGGGCGAGTCCTCTTCCCACCCGGTGAGGCGGGGAGCGATACCCGACGCCACGGTACCGATCGCCGCGAGCAGACCGACACCGAGAACCAGTTCGCTCGCCTTGGGACGTCGCACGCGATCTCTCCGGATGGGCAGCGGGCGAAATCTACCGCGGGGCCCCGATCAGGCTCGGCACCAGGCTCGACGGTCGTCCGGTTACTGGACGCTCTTGGCGTCCGCCTCGCGCAGACGGCGGGCCATGCCCGCGAGCAGTTTGCGGGCGAATCCGGGGACATCCTCGATCAGCCCGGCGAATTCGCGCTGGGGAAGGACCACGACCTCCATCGGCGTCTCGGCGACGACGGTGGCGTTACGGGGTGCCTTGTCGAGAAGGGCCAGGTCGCCGAAGTAGTCACCTGCTCCGATCGTGGCCACCTTCTTGCCGCGTCGGGTCACCTTGGCTGTGCCCGACACGATGACGAAGAACTCGGCGCCCGCTGCCCCCTGCTCCACGAGGACCTTCCCGGCCGGCACCTCGAGATCGCTGCCTCGTTTGGACACGAGCTTCAGGTCCTTCTGGGACAGCGCCGCGAACAGCGGCACCTTCTTGAGTTGCTTCAGGAATGGATCACCGCGTCGTATCGCCATGGGCCGGGAGCGTAGCGCCGGTATCGGGAGCGTGCTCGGTGTCAGAAAGCCGAAAGAGGACTGACGCCGGTCCGTAACGGCGGCGTCGCTGGTGAGAAATGGAGATCTCGGGCATGACCGTGAGCGAGGTGCAGGGCCACGGCCGCCAACGGGGTCACACGGAGGTCTATCGGGGAGCGGAGTACACGGTGGACTTCGTTCCCAAGGTGAAGGTGGAGGTGCTCGTCGCAGTGGGGCAGGAAGCCGACGTCGTCGACGCCGTCGTGAATGCCGCGCGGACCGGGAAGATCGGTGACGGGAAGATCTGGGTCACCACCGCCGACGAGGTGGTGCGGATCCGAACGGGAGAATCGGGAACCGAAGCCCTCTAGCCCACGTTGTACCCATAGGACGTGTAACCGTGGAGCCCGGCAACGGGTCCCACGTTTCAGGTACCAGCGACACCCCGGGGCAATGACGCTCCGGGGTGTCTCGCGACGGAACGGGGCGCCAGAATGGACCCGTGGCGACCGATCTCCTCTTCCTGCGGGACGCGTACCTCCGGTCCTTCGACGCGACGGTCGTCGACGTCGGTGATGACGCTGTCGCGCTCGACCGGACCGCCTTCTACCCCACCGGAGGTGGCCAACCCCACGACACGGGAACGCTCAGCGGAGTTCCCGTGACAGGCGTGCGCAAGGACGGCGATCTCGTCTGGCACACCTTGGGCGGAACCCCGCCCGCTTCCGGCACACCGGTGACAGGTGAGCTCGACTGGTCACGACGTCACGCGCTCATGCGGACGCACTCGGCGTTGCACGTCCTGTGCGGTGTCATCTGGCACGCGTGGGAGAAGTCGGTCACGGGGGGCAACATGGAGCCGCTCCGGGCGCGCATGGACTTCGAGTTCGATCCCCTCCCCGAAGGATTCCGGTCGACGATCGAGGAGCGCGTCAACGAGGAGATCGCGCGCGACCGGCCGATCGAGGTCGAGTTCCTTCCCCGCGACGCGGCAGTCCTCGACGAGCAGCTCATCCGCACGAAGGTGAATCTCGTTCCCGAAACGGTCCCCGAGATCCGGGTCATCGACATCGTCGGACTCGACCGTCAGGCGGACGGTGGGACACACGTGGCCTCCACCGGCGAGATCGGGGCGTTTCGGGTCGTGAAGACCGAGTCGAAGGGCAAGGGAAACAAGCGCGTGCGCATCGAGGTGACCGACCCACGTTGAGGCGCGTCGCTCCGAGCTCCGGCGCGGATCGCGTCAGATCTCTGACACCCCTTCGGGAATCGCGACGATGCCCATATCGGCGCGCGAGGTGAGCCACGCTCCCGCCACCACGAGCGCCATTCCGAAGAAGGAGAGGGCTTCGACCTGCTCGCCGAGAGCGACGACGCCGAGGAACAGGGCCACAGGCGGGACGAAGTAGATCGCGACGGAGCCCCGGGACGCGCCCGCGCGGCCCACGAGCGTTGTGATCGTGACGAGCGCCAGGCCCGTGCCCAGAACGCCGAGCGGCACCATCGCGGCCAGGGACAGGCCCCCGGCGTGGGACCCGGGGATGCTTGCCAGTCCCAGCGGAGTGACCGCCACGAGTGCCACCAACTGAGCGCGCAGCAGAACCGGGATCGAGCCGTAACGCTGCTGGAGGGGAACCGCCATGTTGGTGGCGAACCCGTAGCAGCCCACCGCTGCGACCACGAGCAACACCCCGACGGTGCCGCTGTCGGCACCGCGGAGCGTTGGCCAGGTGACCGCGAACACGCCGAGGAACCCGATCAGCAGGCCCCATCGCTGAATCCGCCCGGGCAGCCGCCGGAGCAGCACGCTGGCGACCACAGCGCTGAACAGGGGTGTCGCTCCGGTGATCATTCCCGCCACGGCCGAATCCACCCACTGCTGCGCCACGGGGAACAGGACGAACGGGACTGCCATCCAGACGACGCCGAGCGCGGCAACGCGACCCCAGTCCTCACGTTCGAGCCTGACGGTCCGCGCCGACGGCAGGAGCGCCAGCGTCGCTGTGCCGAGCAGCAGGCGCAAGAAGGTGATCAGGCCGGGGTTCAGGCTCTCCAGCCCTTCGGACATGAAGAGGAAGGATGAGCCGAACATGGCAGCGGTGGCGGCGAGCAAGCCCCCACTCCGTCGGGCCGAAGGCACCGTGGTGGGTTCCCTCCGCCGTGCTGACGAGCCGGGCGGGACGGCGCGGGCCCGGGGCGCTCACAGATCGCGCTCGAGCGGGACCGTACAGATCGGATGGTCGATCACGTGCGGCCCGTCACGGAAGCCGGCGGAACGATAGAGCGCGATCGCTCCGGTGCGGTAGGGCACGACGTCGAGGACCATCCGCGAGAAGCCGAGTGATCGCGCCGCGTCGAGTGAGGCGTCGACGAGGCGACGGCCCAGACCCGCACGACGGACCCGTGCTGCCACGTAGAGCCGGTTCATCTCGCACGCGCCCCGCAGTGCCTCCGTCGCCTCCGGGGGATCCACGGGGGTGATACCGACGCAACCGACGAAGTCCGCGTCGCTGGAGCTGCCGGCCGAAGCGGGTGTTTCCGCCACGAGGAACACAGCGCGGTCGTTGCCGTAGACGCCGACGAGGTCACGGCTGTCGGGCATGACCCCGTGGATGAACGCCAACGCGTCCTCGCGGGTCGAACCGGCCGCGGGGTCGCGGGCCTCGAGGATCTCGTCGGCGGTGACCTGTACGTACTCGGCGAGGACACGGCGTCCGCGGTCGACGTCGGTCGCCACGTGCACATCGAGTGCCCGGATCGCGATCGGAGCAGTCACCGGCTGATCCTGACAGAGCGCACGGTGCACGTCCGCCTCGTTTTCCCCGCCGCACGGCCTCGGGGAACGGGCGGGGAGCGGGCAAGGTCGGGCAAACCGAACAAATCCTCGCTGCATTCGCCGGAATGCGAACGCCCCGACCCGCGCCGGCGCGGCGCGGTGGCTAGTGTTCGCACCCGCACGAGCGAGTCGCGGTCCAAGGTGAGCGCGGTGAGCATGGGAAACATTCACTGCAGCCTTGGGGGGCAGCATTCATGAGAAAGAACAATTGGGTACGACTCTTCGCTGTCGTCGCGGTGGTCGGTCTGTTCGCCGCCGCCTGCGACAGCGATGACGACTCGAGCAGTACGTCGACCGGGGACGAATCGACGACCACCGAAGCTGGTTCGTCCGGTGGCGACGGCATGCTCACCTACGGCCAACTGTTGCCTGAGACGGGCGACCTCTCCGCGATCATCGGCGCGCTCAGCACGCCGATCGACATCGCCGAGCAGGAGATCAACGACGCGGGCGGTGTGAACGGCGAACCCGTGAGCGTGATCGCGGCCGACTCGGGAACCGACCCCGACATCGCCTCTGCGGCCGTCGACCAGCTCCTGGCCGACGACGTGGACGTGATTCTGGGTGCAGCGGCTTCGGGCGTGAGCCTGGCCGTTGTCGACAAGGTCACGAGTGAGGGCGTTGTCATGTGTTCGGGTTCGAACACGTCGCCGGAGCTCACCGACATCGATGACAACGGCTTCTACTTCCGGACCGCTCCGCCCGACAAGCTCCAGGGTCCGGCCATGGCCCAGCTGCTGGCGGCAGATGGCATCACCAACGTCGCCATCATCGCCCGTAACGACTCCTACGGCGTCGGCTTCACCGACGCCATCAAGACGGCGTTCGAGGACGGAGGCGGTACCGTGAGTGCCGAGGTCGCGTATGACCCCGAGGGCACGAACTTCGACGCCGAGGCGCAGGAAGTCGTGGACGCAGGTGCCGAAGCCGTGGTGCTCATCGGCTTCAACGACGACGGTGGTCTGGTCGAGCAGGCGCTGATCCAGGCGGGAGCCGGCCCGGCCGACATCCCGACCTACATGGCCGACGGCTCGAAGGGCAGCAGCTTCTTCGAGGCGGTCGACCCGGCCAACCCGGCGGTGCTCGTGGGCGTGCGGGGAACCGCTCCGGCCGCGTCACCCGGTGGCGCCGACCACCCGTTCGAGGCGGTCTATGCGGAGACGGGCGAGGACACGATCTTCTCCTCGTACTTCTACGACTGCACGATCATCACGGCGCTCGCGGCCCAGTCGGCAGGGTCTGACGACCCGTCGGCCATCAAGGACGCGATCGCTGACATCCTGACGGGTGACAACGAGTGCAAGGCGTTCGCGGAGTGCAAGCAGCTCCTCGAGGACGGTGAGACGATCAACTACGAAGGCGCTTCGGGCCCGCTCGACTTCTCTGAGGTCGGCGAGCCACAGCGGGGCGTCTACGACGTCTGGGCCTACGACGAGACGGGCGCCGACACCAACGTCGAAGGTGAAGACCAGATCGTGATCGACGAGACGGGAAGCTGATCCGTTCCGATCACCGAGACGGAAAAGACGAGTAGCGGACGGGGCCCGGGAGACCGGGCCCCGTTTCGCGTCTCTCCTGTCCCTCCGGGGGTGAGGCGTGCACCGCTCCCGTCCCGGCACGCCTCAGTTCTGTCCCTCCGGGGGTGAGGCGTGCACGGCTCTGGTGTGCGTGCACCGCTCCCGTCCCGGCACGCCTCAGGTCGCGCGGGTGGGTCAGTCGGCGGTGGCGAGGGTGCCGAGGTAGAGCTCGATGACCTTGGGATCCTTCAGCAGCGCCTCGCCGGTCCCCGTGTACGCGTTCGAACCCTGGTCGAGCACGTAGCCCCGATCGGCGATGAGCAGGCATCGCCGGGCGTTCTGCTCCACCATCACGACGGTGGTGCCCGCGGCGTTGATCGAGGCGATGCGGTCGAACACGTCGTCCTGCATCGCGGGCGACAACCCCGCCGACGGCTCGTCGAGAAGCAGGACCGACGGCTCCGTCATCAGCGCACGCGCCATGGCGAGCCTCTGACGCTCTCCCCTGACAGTGAGCCTGCTCGTTGGTGGCGGCGTTCGGCGATGATCGGGAAGTGCGCGGTGAGCTCGTCCATCCGCCGTTCGAACCGACGCGGCGTGAGGAATGCGCCCATCCGCAGGTTGTCCTCGACGGTGAGGGTGCTGAACACGTTCAGGCTCTGGGGCACGTAACCGATGCCCAGTTCGACGAGCTGGTGAGCGGCCGCGTGTGTGATGTCGTCGTCGCGCAGATGGACCGATCCCGCCCGTACACCCACGAGTCCGAAGAGAGCCTTGAGGAGCGTCGACTTGCCGGCGCCGTTCGGGCCGATGATGCCGACCAATTCACCGTCGGCGGCTTCGAGTGAGCAGTCGACCAGGATGTCGACACCCGGTACATAGCCGGCGACGATGTTGCGTGCGGCGATGACGGGAGCGGTGTAGGCGTCGCTCGTACCGGCGGTCATTGCTTCTCCCCGAGATGCTTTTCCCCGTGATGACGCCCGAGATAGGCGTCGATGACGGCAGGGTCGGCGCCGATGACGCGCGGGGGTCCTTCGGCGATGATCCGACCCTCGGCCATGCACACCACCCAGTCGCTGATCTGCATGACCACGTCCATGTCGTGCTCGACGAACAGCACCGTGCGACCGGTCTCACGGATGTCGGTGATGTGGGTCAGCAGGGTCTGGGTGAGCGCGGGGTTCACGCCCGCGGTCGGCTCGTCGAGCATGACCAGTGACGGTTCGGCCATGATCGAGCGCGCCAGTTCCAGGAGCTTGCGCTGGCCTCCTGACAGCGTGCCCGCCAGGTCATCGGCCTTGTCGCTCATTCCGATGGCGTCGAGCAGTTCGTGGGCACGGGCCGCGATCCGACGCTCCTGTGGTCTCCAGAGGGGAGCTATGAGCGCGGCGAGAAAGTGCTCTCCTCGCTGGTCACCCGCAGCGATCGTGATGTTGTCGAGCACCGACATGAGGGGCAGGGCCTTGGTGAGTTGGAACGTCCGCACCATGCCGGTTCGCGCCACCTGATAGGCGAACTTCTTCTCGATGCGGGTGCCGTCGAAGGCCCACTCACCGGCGTCGGCCCGGTCGAATCCGGTGAGGAGATTGAACAACGTCGTCTTCCCCGCACCGTTGGGACCGATGAGCGCGGTGATCGTTCCCCGCTGCACCTCGAGGTGCTCCACGTCGACGGCGCTGAGGCCACCGAACCGCCGTTGAACGCCGTCGGCGACAAGGATCGGATCGGGCTTCGCCACACCCGGACGCGGTTCGACGTCGCCCAGAACGCTACGAGCGGGTGTGGTGGGCTGGTTCATCAGCGGTCTCCCACGAGGGTTTCCGCGCGACTGCCCAGAATCCCCTGCGGTCGGTAGATCATGAGCACCATGAGGCCGAGACCGACCAGCGCGAACCGTACGGCGCCGATGTCGGTGGGTTCCAGGAGGCTGACGACCGGCCACCCGGCGTGGATCGCCTCACGGAGGAACTGGTCGGTGAATCCGAGAAGGAACCAGAAGATCACGCTTCCCAGAATCGGGCCGAAGATTCTCCCGGGCCCGCCCAGGATGATGATGGTGTAGGCGAAGAACGTGACCACCGAGTCCCAGAATTCCGGCGCGGTGAACTGGGCGTCGATGGCGATCAGGGTGCCGGCGAGCGCTCCGATCACGCCACCGATCACGAGGCTCTGGAGCTTGTAGGAGAACACGTTCTTGCCCACCGCCCGGGCGGTGTCCTCGTCGGAGCGGATGGCGTTGAGGACCCTGCCCCACGGGCTGCGGATCAGGAGCCAGATGAACAGCGAGGCCAGCGCCACGAGACCCCACCCGACGGTCATGACCCAGAGCGCGCGGCTGGAGAACGTGATCTCCCAGAAGCCGTAGTCGCCGCTGGGTATCGGGTTGAGGTCGTAGAAGGCGTTGGCGAACCCCTTGATACCGAAGGAGCCTCCGGTGAATCCCTCCATCGGACGCGAGCGCGCCACCAGACGGAGGATCTCGGCCATCGAGATGGTGACGATGGCGAGGTACTCGGCGCGCAGGCGGAGTGTCGGCAGACCCATGATCAGGCCGAGCACGACCGCCGCCGCCACACCCACGAGGATCGCCAGGAACAGCGGAAGTCCGGCATCGGCGGTGATGGCCGTGCCGTAGGCGCCCACGAGCATGAAGCCGACCTGGCCGTAGTTGAGCAGGCCGGTGTAGCCGTAGTGCAGGTTCAGCCCGACGGAGGTGAGGGCGTACGCGGCCGCCTGGACTCCGATGGCGGTGCGCACGGCGTCGGCGAAGATCCCACCCCAGTCCATCAGCGTCGCCCCGTCCGGTTCATCCGATCCGCTCCCGGACTCCCATGATTCCCTGGGGGCGCACGAGCAGGACCAGGATCAGAGCGCCCAGTGCGAAGACGACCTTGTAGTCGGTCGGGAACCAGTAGGTGGACACTTCCGACACGACGCCGACGAGGATGCCGCCGAGCATGGCACCGTAGGCCGATCCGAGTCCGCCCAGGATCACCGCGGCGAACATGACGAGCAGGATGCGCAGTCCCATGTCCCACTGGACCGACTCGGTGAGCCCGAGCAGCACGCCGCCCAGAGCCGCCAGGGCTCCGCAGACGATCCACACGACGAGGATCACGCGCTCGACGTCGATACCGGAGGCCTCCGAGAGGTCGCGGTTGTCGGACACCGCCCGGATGGCCGTGCCGATCCGTGTGCGCTGGAGGAGGACCGAGACCCCGATGAGAGCGACAGCTCCGATGATCATGATCGCCAGGTCCTGGGGGCGATCTCGAGGATCCCGAGATCCCAGGCCCGCTGGACCGTGTAGTCGGCGAAGGGCCGCGGCTGGCCCTCGAAGACCACGAGGTAGATGTGGCGCAGGAACAGCGCCAGCCCGATCGACACGACCATGGCGGCCACCGGCCCTGTGTGCTTCTTTCGGAGGGGTCGCCACAGTGCGAGGTCGGTGAGGCCGCTGAAGAGGCCACCTGCGATCACGGCGAGGACCCCGGCCAGTATCAGGGGCCACCCCGGTCCGCCCGCACCGGCGTTCAGGTACCACGCGACGAGCGCGCCGAGGGTCACGAGCTCGCCCTGGGCGAAGTTCACGAGGCCCGTGGTGCCGAACACGAGCGTCAGCCCGACCCCCGCCACCGCGATGATGAGTCCGAATCGCAGGCCCGCGACGAACCTGTTGAGAAAGCGCTCGAGAACGGTGGGAGACGCCGCGCCGCCCGACTCGCCGATGGCGAAGAGGACCGCTCGTGCCTGGCCGGGCCGGATGAGGACTTCATCCAGAGTGGCGCGCTCGGGATCGCGCAGCGCCACGCCGTCGGGAAGCGAGTCCTCGTCGAGCGTCACCTGGTAGGTACCGCCGCCGGGCAGGGCTACCTCGAACGTGCCGTCGGCGGCGGTCTCGACCTCGTCGACGGTGTCGCCGTTGATCTCGACGATGATCGCGACACCCTCGATCGGCTCTCCGTCGGCGTCCTTGATCGTGCCGAAGATGCGTTCAGCGGGAGCCTCGTCGGCGGGGGCGTCGCCAGCCGGAGTCTCGCTCCCCGGAGTCTCACTCCCCGGAGTCTCGTCGCCGGATTCCTGGGCCCCGGCGGGATCTCCGGTGAAGCCCCCCGTGAGGCCGGGAAAGGCGCCGAGCAGCACAGCGGCGAGCATGGCGAGCCCGACGATGATCCGGATGCGTCTGCCCACTGGCCGGACCCGTCCCCCCGCTGGCTCCCAAGCACCGCCGAACCGCGGGGAGTGTAGGCGAATCCGCAGATTCTCGGGGATGTCGGGAATGAAATACGCAGGCCACGAGTTGACAAGGGCACACTCAAGGTTGTGGAGTAGACGACTACCAAGCCTCAGCGGGCAGAACCGCGGGCATCGCCCCACCGGAGCAGGAGAAGCATCACCACATGTCCAAGGCAGTCGGAATCGACCTCGGTACCACCAACTCCGTCGTGTCCGTCCTCGAGGCGGGGGAGCCCACCGTGGTTCCCAACGCCGAGGGAGCCCGCACGACCCCGTCGGTCGTCGCCTTCTCCAAGACCGGAGAAGTCCTCGTCGGTGAGGTCGCCAAACGTCAGGCGATCACCAACCCCGACCGGACGGTGCGGTCGGTCAAGCGCCACATGGGCACGGACTGGTCGATCGACATCGACAACAAGATGTACAACTCCCAGGAGATCTCCGCGCGTATCGTCCAGAAGCTCAAGCGCGACGCGGAGGCCTACCTCGGCGATTCGGTGACCGAGGCCGTCGTGACCGTTCCGGCGTACTTCGACGACGCCCAGCGCCAGGCCACGAAGGAGGCGGGCCAGATCGCCGGCCTCGATGTGCTGCGCATCATCAACGAGCCCACAGCCGCTGCTCTCGCGTACGGACTCAACGAAGGCCGCGACGAGACGATCCTCGTTTTCGACCTCGGTGGCGGGACATTCGACGTGTCGCTGCTCGAGCTCGGCGACGGCGTGTTCGAGGTCAAGGCCACCGCGGGGAACCCCAAGCTCGGAGGAGACGACTGGGACGAGCGCGTCATGGACTGGATGGTCTCCGAGTTCAAGAACGCTCACGGCGTCGACCTCTCGATCGACAAGATGGCCACACAGAGGCTCAAGGAGGCCGCCGAGAAGGCGAAGATCGAGCTGTCGTCCGTCCAGGAGACATCCATCAACCTCCCGTTCATCACGGCCACCGCCGACGGACCCCTGCACCTGGAGCTGACGCTGACGCGTTCGCAGTTCCAGGAGCTGACCGCGGATCTGCTCGACGCGTGCCGCGGACCTTTCGAGCAGGCCATCAAGGACGCGGGTATCGACACGAGCGCCATTGACGATGTGATCCTCGTGGGCGGGTCGACGCGCATGCCCGCCGTGGCCGAGCTCGTGGAGAGCATGTCGGGCAAGGAGGCCCACAAGGGCGTGAACCCCGATGAGGTCGTCGCGATCGGCGCGTCCGTTCAGGCCGGCGTCCTGAAGGGTGATGTGAAGGACGTTCTCCTGCTCGACGTGACGCCGTTGTCGCTCGGCATCGAGACCAAGGGAGGGGTGATGACGCGCCAGATCGAGCGCAACACCACGATTCCCACCAAGAGCACGGAGGTCTTCACGACGGCCGATGACAACCAGCCGAGTGTGGAGATCAAGGTCCTCCAGGGCGAGAGCGAGATGGCTGATCGCAACAAGACGCTCGGGACGTTCCAGCTCGTGGGTCTGCCACCGGCCCCCCGAGGTGTGCCTCAGATCGAGGTGACGTTCGACATCGACGCCAACGGCATCGTGCACGTGTCCGCGAAGGACAAGGGCACGGGCAAGGAGCAGGCGATGACGATCACCGGCGGAACGGCGCTCTCCGACGAGGACAAGGAGGAGATGATCCGCAAGGCGGAGGAGCACGCGGAGGAGGACGCCAAGCGCCGCGAGGCGGTCGACGTCCGCAACACGGCGGACCAGCTCGTCTACCAGACCGAGAAGCTCCTCACCGAGCAGGTCGACAAGGTCTCCGACGACGACCGCGCCGCCGTCGAGGAGCCTCTCAAGGAGCTCAAGGAGGCGCTCGCGGGCGACGACGTGGAGGCCATCAAGGCCAAGCACGAGGCCCTCATGGGGGCGAGCCAGCAGTTCACCCAGCGGATGTACGAGGCCGCGGCGCAGGAACAGGCGGGTGCCGATGCCGGAGCATCGGCCGACGGTGGCGCCGCACCTCCCGATGACGACGAGGTGGCTGACGCCGAGATCGTCGACGACGAGAGCGGCGTCGAGAGCGACGCCTGATGGCCGGTCCCGACGGGGTCTGCCCGACGCGGGCACTCCTGCGGAAGTCGCCGACCTCGAAGGGCCAGTGGGCGAAGCAGTGGACGAACCCATCGAGGCGACGGGTGACGCGGAAGCCGAATACGCCGACGATGTGACGCGCGAGCGCGACGAGCTCGTCGAGCAGCTACGTCGCGTCCAGGCCGACTTCGAGAACTTCCGGAAGCGCACGCAACGGGAGCAGGCCGAACGTGCCCAGCGGGCCACCGAGGGTCTGCTGGAGACGCTGCTGCCGGTGCTCGACAACTTCGAGCTCGCTCTCGTCGGCATGGAGGATGCGCCGGAGACCGCCAATGTCCGCAAGGGAGTGGAGCTCGTCTACGCGGAGTTCCTCGGGGCCCTCGAGAAGGCGGGGCTCGAGCGGATCGCGGCCGACGGCTCGACCTTCGACCCGAACGAGCACGAGGCTGTCATGACCGTCGAGAGAGATGCGGAGGGAGACGGCGGCGGCGAGACGGTGGTGGCCGAGACGGTGCGGACCGGCTACCGCCTGAAGGGGCGGGTGCTGCGACCGGCAATGGTGAAGGTGGCGCGATGAAGGTGGCCGCGATGAAGGGCGCGCGGTGACACCGAAGCGTGAGTGGTTCGAGAAGGACTACTACGCCGACCTCGGTGTCGATTCCGGCGCGTCCTCCGAGGAGATCTCCAAGGCCTACCGGAAACTCGCCAAGGCCAACCATCCCGACGCCAACAAGGGCGATGCCACCGCCGAAGAGCGCTTCAAGGACGTGTCCGCGGCGTACGACGTGCTCGGCGACGCCGAGAAGCGCAAGGAGTACGACGAGGTCCGCCAGATGGTGGCCTCGGGCGTGGGCCCCGACGGCGCCGGTGGATTCGGACCCGGCGCCGGTGGATTCGGAGGATTCGGCGGTCCGGGCTTCGGCGGCGCCCAGGGTGCCGATCTCGGCGACATCTTCGGGCAGATGTTCGGCGGTGCGGGAGGACGCGGGGGCGGACGCGGCGCCTCCGCGGGGCCTCGGCGCGGTCAGGACCTGGAAACCGAGCTGACGTTGAGCTTCGACGACGCCGTGCGCGGCGCCGAGACCTCGGTGACCTTCACCGCCGACGCGGCGTGCTCGGTCTGCCACGGCAGCGGTGCCGCGCCCGGCACCACACCGGAGGTGTGCTCGCAGTGCGGCGGCTCGGGCGCCATCGCTGTCGACCAGGGCCCCTTCTCGTTCTCCGAGGTGTGCCCGTCGTGCGGCGGCGCCGGCCGGATCGTGCGCGATCCCTGTTCGCGGTGTCACGGGCACGGTGTCGAGCGACGTCCGCGCACGGTGAAGGTGCGGATCCCGGCGGGCGTCACCGACGGGAAGCGCATCCGCGTGAAGGGCCGTGGCGCGGCCGGATCCAACGGAGGTCCGGCAGGAGATCTGTACGTCGGCGTCCACGTCACGAAACACCCGTTCTTCGCCCGGAAGGGAGCCAAGGACCTGACCGTCACCGTGCCGGTCACCTACCCGGAGGCGGCCCTCGGTGCGACCGTGAAGGTCCCCACGATGGACGACCCCGTGACAGTGAAGATCAAGGCCGGCACAGCGAGTGGCACGGTGCAACGCATCCGCGGCCGGGGCGTGAAGCCGGCCAAGGGCAAGGCCGGAGACCTGCTCGCCAGGTTCGAGGTCGCCGTGCCCCGCAAGATGCCCAAGGCGCAGAAGCAGGCCGTCGAGGCGCTGGCCGAGACGATCACCGACAACCCGCGGGAGCATCTGGGCGTATGAGTGGGATGGGCGTATGAGTGGAAAGCGCAAGTCAGACGATCAGGCGCTGTACGTGATCTCGGTCGCGGCCGAGTTGGCGGGCCTGCACCCGCAGACGCTTCGGATGTACGAGCGCAAGGGTCTCATCGAGCCGGAGCGGACCAGCGGGCGCAGTCGCCGGTATTCGGAGTCCGACGTCGCACTCCTGGAGCGGATCCAGCAACTCACGAACGAGGGCTTGAACCTCGCCGGCGTGCAGCGGGTGCTGGCCCTGGAAGACCAACTCGCGCGGACCCGCGCGCGGATCGAGGCGCTCGAGCGCGAGGTAGACGAGACGCGCCGTCTTGCAGTTGAGCAGGTGGAGGAGGTCCACCGGAGCTACCGACGCGACCTCGTGCCCGTCAGCCGCAACAGGCTTCCGATCCGGCGAGGCTCAGGAAGGAGATCCAGATGACCCTGGACCCGAACAGGTTCACGCGCAAGACCCAGGAGGCGATCGGCGCCGCGCAGTCGCTCGCGCGCGAGCGCAACAACTCGCAGGTCACTCCCATCCACCTGCTCGTGGCCCTTCTCGGCCAGGCCGAGGGTGTCGTGCTGCCCGTCCTGGAGCGCATCGGTGTGGCGCCGAAGGCTGCCGTCGACGCTGCCGGCGAAGCCCTGGCGGCGTTGCCGTCGGTGTACGGGTCGACGACCCAGGACCCGGCGCTCGAACGCGCCACGTACGAGGTGCTCGAGTCGGCCGACGAGGAACGCGCCGGTCTCGACGACGATTACCTCTCCACCGAGCACCTGCTCCTGGCGATGACCGAGGTGGTCGGGGGCGTCGGCGACCTGTTGCGCGGTCTCGGGATCACGCACGAGGCCGTGCTCACCGCCTTGAAGGACGTCCGCGGTAGCCACCGCGTCACGTCGGAGAATCCCGAAGAGGCCTATCAGGCTCTGGAGAAGTACAGCACCGACCTCACCGAGATGGCTCGCCAGAACAAGATCGACCCGGTCATCGGTCGCGACGACGAGATCCGCCGTGTCATCCAGGTCCTGTCGCGCCGTACGAAGAACAACCCTGTGCTGATAGGTGAGCCGGGTGTGGGCAAGACCGCGATCGTGGAGGGTCTCGCCCGCCGGATCATGGAGGGCGACGTTCCCGAGGGTCTGCGCAACAAGCGACTCGTCTCGCTCGACATCGGCTCGATGGTCGCGGGCGCCAAGTACCGCGGCGAGTTCGAGGAGCGTTTCAAGGCGGTCCTGAAGGAGATCGCCGACGCGGAGGGCGAGATCATCAGCTTCATCGACGAACTGCACACCATCGTCGGTGCCGGCGGCGCCGAAGGAGCAGTCGACGCCGGGAACATGATCAAGCCGATGCTGGCCCGCGGTGAACTGCGCATGATCGGCGCCACGACCCTCGACGAGTACCGCAAACACATCGAGAAGGACGCGGCCCTGGAGCGACGCTTCCAGCAGGTCTACGTGGGCGAACCGTCGGTCGAGGACACGATCGGGATCCTGCGGGGCCTCAAGGAGCGCTACGAGGTCCACCACGGAGTGAGGATCCAGGACGCGGCCCTCGTGGCGGCCGCGATGCTGTCCGACCGCTACGTCAGCGGTCGCCAGCTCCCCGACAAGGCGATCGACCTCGTCGACGAGGCGGCGTCACGTCTGCGTATCGAGATCGACTCGATGCCGATGGAGATCGACGTCGTGGAGCGACGTATCCGCCAACTCGAGATCGAACGCACCGCCCTCGAGAAGGAGACCGACGAGGCGTCGAAGGAGCGCCTGGCCGCGCTGGAGTCAGAGTTCGCCGAGCTCGCCGAGGAGCGCACCGGCATGGTCGCCCACTGGGAGAACGAACGGGCGGCGATCACCGAGATCCGCGACCTGAAGGAGCGCCTCGAGCACACCCGCGGCGAGGCCGAACGCGCCGAACGGGAAGGCAATCTCGAACAGGCCGCCGAGTTGCGCTACAGCGTGATGCGTGAGCTCGAGGCCGAAGTGGAGGTCAAGAGCGCCGCGCTCGCCGAGCTCCAGTCCGACCGCACGATGCTGAAGGAAGAGGTCGATGAGGAGGACATCGCGGAGATCGTGGCGCGCTGGACCGGCGTCCCGGTCTCGCGCCTCATGGAAGGTGAGCTCGAGAAGCTCGTGCGCATGGAGGACGTTCTGCACGAGCGTGTGATCGGCCAGGACGCGGCGGCGGGAGCGGTTGCGAACGCCATCCGGCGGAGCCGGGCCGGGCTCTCCGACCCGAATCGTCCCATCGGATCGTTCCTGTTTCTCGGCCCGACAGGTGTCGGCAAGACCGAGCTCGCTCGAACGCTGGCCGACTTCCTTTTCGACGATGAGCGGGCCATGGTGCGTATCGACATGTCGGAGTACATGGAGAAGCACACCGTGTCGCGCCTCGTGGGAGCACCTCCCGGGTATGTCGGTTACGACGAGGGTGGTCAACTCACCGAAGCCGTCCGGCGTCGGCCCTACTCGGTCGTCCTTCTCGACGAGATCGAAAAGGCGAGCCAGGAAGTCCTCAACGTGCTGCTCCAGCTCATGGACGACGGACGGCTCACCGATGGGCAGGGCCGCACGGTCGACTTCACGAACACGGTGCTGATCATGACGAGCAACCTCGGGTCCGGCGGGACCGACGAGCAGGTGATGGCGGCGGTGCACGCTCACTTCAAGCCGGAGTTCGTGAACCGTGTCGACGAGATCGTCGTGTTCACGTCGCTCACCGAAGAGGACATCGCCCGGATCGTCGACCTCCAGGTGGAGCACCTCCGGGAACGTCTCGCAGAACGCGACCTCGATCTGACGCTCTCCGACGAGGCGCGGGCCCACATCAGCCGGGTGGGCTACGACCCCGACTTCGGCGCCCGGCCGCTCAAGCGGGTGATCCAAAAAGAGCTCGCCGACCCGATCGCTCTGGCGCTGCTGTCGGGCGACTACCGCGACGGCGACACCGTGTCGGTCGACGCCTCGGCCGACGGTGCCCTCGTCTTCGAAGGGAGCACACCCGCCCAGACTTGACGTGGCAGGATGCGGGGCGTGAGTGACGAAGAGAGCGGCGAGAACGACAAGAGCGCGAGCAAGGGGCCGCGCTGGCGGCGGGTTCTGGCAGTCATCCTCGTCATCGTCGGCACCCTCTCCCTGCTCGGCGCCAACCTCATGCTCTACGTCCGGCGCACGATGGCGGAGACGAACTCGTTCGTCGACACCCTGGCGCCGCTGAGCTCCGACACCGATGTCACCACTGCACTTGCCGAGCGCCTGACGCTGGTGATCTCCGACGCCATCGGCGTCGAGGACCTCGTGGCCGACGGCCTGCCCGAGGACCTTTCGTTCATCGCCGGACCGATCACCACGAGTGTCGAAGGATTCGTCGCCGACGAGGTGGAGAAGGTCCTGAACTCCGAGGCCTTCAGCACGATCTGGCGTGGGTCCCTCGCGGTTGTGCACGAGCAGGTCAAGGCCGCGCTCAACGACGACAAGGAGTTCTTGAAGACCAATGACGGGAAGGTGGTGTTGGACCTCACCTCGGTGGTCGACAAGGTCTCCCAGAAGCTGAGTGACGCCGGGCTCGAGCTCCCGGATTCCGCACAGGGCACCGTCCAGGACAAGCTCGACAACGTCGGTGAGATCACGCTGTACAGCAGCGACCAGCTGCGGGAACTCCAGAACACCATCGACCTGCTCAACAAGCTGGCGCAGGTCCTGTACGTCCTCACGCTGGTCGCGTTCGTCGGAGCGGTCGTCGCGGCGGTCCGGCGGCGACCGATCATCATGGCGATCGGCGCTTCGTCGGTGGTGGTGATGATCCTCACGCTCCTCGCCCTCGCCATCGCCCGGTCGTTCATCGTGGATTCTGTGAATGCCGACCTCCAACAGACTGCGGTCGGCTCCGTGTTCGACACGATCGTGCGGGGGTTGCTGACCCAGATCTACGTGCTGTTCTTCGTGGGCCTGGCGCTGTTCGTCGGGGGGCTCGTCATGGGCCCGTACCGGTGGGCGACCTGGTTGCGCGGACGGGTCACGTCGCATCTGGAGTCGGTGCGTGCCGGTCGGCACCGGTCGAAAGGTGTCCTGGGCCGACTACGCGTGAGCTTCCTCCGGCACAGGTCGTACTGGTTCGGCGGGGGGATCATCGTGTCTCTGGTGGTTCTCATACTCTGGCCACGGCCCACGCTCGCGGTCCTCGCCGTCACTGCCCTGGTGCTCGCCGTGTATCTCGTGCTGGTCGAGATCTACGCCCAGACCGAGATCTTCCAAGACACACCCGATTCCCCCGATGAAGGCGTCGACGCCGCCACACTGGAGACGTGACGGCTCCTCCCGGGCGGCAAGCGGTCACCGGTGATCCACTGCCTGACGTCGAACGGTGGTTCATCCGCCGTGGCGTGCCGCATTTCATCGCCGACTACAGCGCTTCGCGCGACGTGTTCACCCGGGCGCTTCCGGTCCTTGTCTTTTTGTTCTTCGCTCAGGTTCTGAACGGGGTCAACCTGGAGGACGAGTGGCCCGTCTGGTTGAACCTCGTCGCACTCGCGGCCAGTACCGCGCTGTTCCTCGGAGCGTGGGCGGCGCTGAACAAGGCCCAGGGTCGCCCCGCCTTCCGGCGCCCACAAAGCATCGGCGTCCCCGAGCTCGCCGTATTCGTCGTCGTGCCGGCGATCCCGCCCCTGGCGTTCGGCGTCCACGAGGGGGAGGCGCTCAGTGTGCTCCTCGGGAATGTGATCCTGCTCGGACTCGTGTACGTCTTCACGTCCTACGCCGTCGGGAAGCTCATCGGGTGGGGGTTCCGGCAACTCTGGCGACAGCTCGGTGACGTTCTGGCCCTGGTCGTGCGCGCCTTCCGCTCCTGTTGCTCGTGACCACGTTCATGTTCCTCAACGCCGAGGTCTGGGCCGTGGCGTCCGATCTCGACGGCTGGTTCTTCTGGGCCACCATCGGGCTCTTCCTCGGTCTGGCCACTCTCTTCGCCGTGCTGAGAGTGCCCCGCGAACTGGGAAGCCTCGCCACCTTCGACACGTGGGAAGTCGTGGGCGAGAGGGTCGCCGGTACGCCCGCTCAGGAACTCGTCGGCGACCCTCGCTCACCGCACGTCCCGACTCCCAAGCTCTCGCGACGGGAGTGGGGAAACGTCGGGCTCTCGCTCCTGTTCACCGAAGCCATCCAGGTCGCGCTCGTGGCTGCGGGGATGTTCCTCTTCCTGCTGGTGTTCGGGCTCCTCACGGTCACACCGTCGATCCAGAGCCTGTGGACAGGACTGAGCGGTGACGAGCTCGAGATCATCACCGACTTCGACCTCGGCGGACGCGAGATCGTATTCACCTGGGAGCTGCTCAAGGTGTGCGCCTTCCTGGCGTCGTTCTCGGTTCTGTACTTCACCGTGTACCTCCTGACGGACCCCACCTACCGCAAGGAGTTCCTCGCCGAACTGCTCGACGACTTCAGGGTCTCCTTCGCCGTGAGGGCCGTCTACCGCAATGCCATCGCCCAGAGCGCCTCTCCGGGCGTTTCTCCGGCCAGCGAGCCTCCGGGCTCTGGTAGCGTCTGATCAACGTGAGCGCCGACGCGTCTACGTGCCCCTTTCAGTTTCTTCTCCGGACGCGCGCGGCGTGGAGCACGCCGCGGAACCCAAGGAGGTCGACGTGCCCGGCACGGTGATCGTCGGTACCCAGTGGGGCGACGAAGGCAAGGGCCGTTTCACGGACTACCTGGCCCGTGAAAGCGACCTCTGTGTGCGGTACCAGGGCGGGCACAACGCCGGCCACACGATCGTCGTCGACGGCGAGACGTTCGGCCTGCAACTCGTTCCGAGCGGCGTTCTCTACGAGAGCACGACTCCCGTGATCGGCAACGGCGTCGTCGTCGACCCCGAGGTCCTGCTCGAGGAGCTCGACATGCTCACGGACCGCGGGATCGACGCGAGCCGTCTGCGACTCTCGGGCAACGCGCATCTGATCATGCCCTACCACCAGGAGCTCGACCGGATGACCGAGCGCTTCCTGGGCAAGGCCAAGATCGGAACCACCCGACGCGGGATCGGCCCCACCTATGCCGACAAGGCCGCCCGCGTCGGCATCCGGGTGCAGGATCTTCTCGACCCGAAGATCTTCCGCGAGAAGCTCGAGCTGGTCCTGCGCGAAAAGAACGGCGTGCTGGCAAAGGTCTACAACCGTCTCCCTCTCGACGCCGACGAGCTCGCGCAGCGATACCTCTCCTATGTACCACGCCTCGAGCCGCTCATCGACGACACGGTCCACCTGGTCCACACCGCGCTCGACGACGGGCGCGAGGTTCTCTTCGAAGGCGCGCAGGCCACGTTCCTCGACCTCGATCACGGCACGTACCCCTTCGTGACGTCGAGCAACCCGATCGCCGGTGGTGCATGCACGGGAGCGGGTGTCGGTCCACGGGCGCTCGACCGAATCATCGGTGTCACCAAGGCGTACACCACTCGTGTCGGAAGCGGGCCGTTCCCCACGGAGCTGAACGACGCCACCGGAGAACTCCTCGCCGACCGCGGCCACGAGTTCGGCACGAACACGGGGCGCCGACGACGCACAGGCTGGCTCGACGCGGTCATGCTGCGCCACGCGGTTCGGCTGAACACCTGCACCGAGCTCGCCCTCACGAAACTGGACGTGTTGGCGCCGCTCGAAGAACTGAAGATCTGTGTGGCCTACGAGGACGACACCGGCACCCGCTACGACCACGTGCCGTACCACCAGTCGGTCCTGCACAAGGTCCGGCCCGTCTACGAGACTCATCCGGGCTGGGGCTGCGAGATCGGGGAGGCGTCGGGATACGACGATCTCCCGGCCGAGGCGCAGAGCTATCTGCGTCGGATCGAGGAGCTCGCCGGCGTTCCCATTCCGCTTGTGTCGGTCGGTCCTGCGCGCGATCAGACCGTGGTCCTCCCGCGGGCCGCCTGAGGTGGCGGGGCTCAGGGTTCTCGTCCTCGGTGGGGGCGGGCGTGAACACGCGCTCGCCTGGTCGTTCGCGCGTTCGTCCGCTGTCGACGAGGTGATCGCTGCTCCGGGGAATCCGGGGATGAGAGCGCTCGGCCGCTGCGTTCCGGTCGATGCCACCGATCCGAAAGCGGTGACGACTCTGGCTGCTGATGTCGAGGCAGACCTGGTGGTTGTCGGTCCCGAGGCGCCACTCGTGGCGGGTGTGGTCGACGCTCTGGAGGTGGATGGCCGCCTCGCGTTCGGTCCCGGAGCAGCGGCGGCCGAACTGGAGGGTTCGAAAGCCTGGATGAAGGGTGTGCTCGCCGATGCAGGGGTCCCGACGGCCCGCCACGGAGCGTTCACCGACGACCGGGCCGACGAGGCGCTCGCCTTCCTCGACACTCTCGACGACCTCTACGTGGTCAAGACCGACGGGCTCGCCGCCGGAAAAGGTGTCGTCGTGACCGAATCGCGTGACGATGCGGCCGATGCCGTGCGCTCGTACCTGTCGGGGGAGGCGTTCGGTGACGCCGGTCGCACCGTCGTGATCGAAGAGGGCCTCAGCGGTCCGGAGCTTTCGGTGTTGGTGCTGTGTGACGGAGACAACGCGGTGCCGCTCCCCCCGGCGCAGGACTTCAAGCGCATCGGCGACGGTGACACCGGTCCGAACACGGGGGGCATGGGGGCTTACTCGCCGGTGCCGGAGGCGACCACAGCGGTGGTCGACACGGTGATGGACTCGGCGGTGCATCCCACCCTCGACGTCCTGCGTGGCCGTGGGATCACCTACCGCGGAGTTCTCTATGCGGGCCTGATGCTCACACCGCAGGGCCCGAAGGTCCTCGAGTACAACGTGCGCTTCGGCGACCCGGAGTGCCAGGCGGTCGTCCCGCGTCTGGCGAGCGATCTGGCTGTTCACTGCATGGAGGCCGCCGAGGGCAGGCTTGTCACCCCGGTGGCCGTACGCGAGGACGCGTGCGTCACTGTTGTACTCGCGGCCGAGGGGTATCCCGTCTCGCCCCGCACCGGCGACGCCATCGAAGGGATCGGCAACGCAGACCTCCTCGACGGTGTCGCCGTCTTCCACGCCGGGACGAGCATGTCCGGTGACGAAGTGACGACATCCGGAGGGAGGGTGCTGGCTGTCAGCGCACTCGGACCTGATCTCGTTGCGGCCCGTACGCGCGCGTACGAGGCGGCGGATCTGATCCACTGGCCGGGTGTCAGGTACCGCCGCGACATCGCAGAGTCGGCTGCCGCCCGAACCGTCGGTACTCCCGACGCCACACCGTGATGCCGAGGAGGCTCGCACCGTGATTCCCCGCTACTCGCTCCCCGAGATGTCGGAACTGTTCACCGACGAAGCCCGGCTCGCCACCTGGCTGGAGGTGGAGATCCTGGCTGTCGAAGGCCGGGCCGCGCTCGGTGCCGTTCCCGACGAGGACGCGGCGGAAGTCCGCGAGAAGGCGGCGTTCGACGTGAAGGCCGTCGAGGCGCGTGAGCAGATCACCCAGCACGACGTGGCAGCCTTCGTCGACGTCGTGCAGGAGGCGATCGGCTCCCCGGCTGCCGGATGGTTCCACTACGGCCTGACGTCGTCCGACGTGGTCGACACGGCCCAGTCGGCGACGCTCACGCGCGCGTGCACCCTTCTGCTCGCCGTGGTCGATGCTCTCGACACCGTCCTCGTGGCTCGGGCCCGCGAGTTCGCCACCACACCGATGGTCGGGCGTACGCACGGTATCCACGCCGAGCCCACGACGTTCGGTCGCAAGGTCGCCCTCTGGGTACTCCAACTGCGGCGCGATCGCGACCGCCTCGTCCGAGCCCGTGACGCTGTGGCCGTCGGCAAGCTCTCGGGGGCGGTCGGCACCTACTCGAACGTCGAGCCCGAGGTGGAGACATTCGTGTGCGACCGCTTGGGCCTCACACCCGCGCCGGCCACCCAGGTTCTCGCGCGCGACCGCCATGCGGAGTTCCTGTACGCGTGTGCCTCGCTCGGCGCCACGATCGAGTCCTTCGCGATGGAGATTCGCCACCTGCAACGCACCGAGGTGGGCGAGGTCTCCGAGCCGTTCGGCACCGGCACCCAGAAGGGTTCCAGCGCTATGCCCCACAAGCGGAACCCGGTGAAGTGCGAACAGCTCTGCGGACTGGCGAGAGTGCTGCGCGGCAACCTCCAGGCAGGAATGGAGAATGTGGCCCTCTGGCACGAGCGCGACATCTCCCACTCATCGGTGGAGCGCGTCGTTCTCGCCGACTCGGCGACGCTGGCGCACTACATGACGGTGCGGTTCACGAAGATCGCGCAGGGCATGGTCGTGCACGACAAGCGGATGCTGGAGAACCTCGAAGCGTCATTCGGTCTCGTCTTCTCGCAGCCGGTTCTCCTGGCTCTCGTGGCGTCGGGTGTCACTCGTGACGATGCCTACCGGCTGGTGCAGGCTGCGGCGACGCGCTCATGGGAGGAGCGCCGCCCGTTCCGCGAGATGCTCGACGCGGACCCCGAGGTCTCGGCTGCGTTGAGCGGTGCAGGTCTCGACGCCTGCTTCGACCTCGACAGGGCTCTCTCGGGAGCACAGCGGATCTTCGACGACATCGACGACCGCGACGACCTCGACGATCTCGACGAGCCGGGTGGAACCTCGGCGTGAGTTCCGCGGGGCCGGTTCACCTCGCGTCGGGCAAGGTCCGCGAGCTCTACGACGCAGGCGACGACCGGCTGCTCATCGTCTCGACCGACCGGATCTCGGCCTTCGACGTCGTGATGGACGAGACGATTCCCGACAAGGGTCGTGCGCTGACGCAGCTCTCGGCGTGGTGGTTCGAGCAGACCGCCGGCATCGTCCCCAACCACTTCATCAGCGTCGACCCTTCGGAGTTCCCCACCGGAACCGATCCCGACATGGCCGGGCGGGCGATGCTCGTGCGCGCCGCTGAGCCGATCCGTCTCGAGTGCATCGTGCGTGGGCACCTCTTCGGCAGCGCCTGGGCCGAGTACGAGGAGAGAGGAACCGTCAACGGGTTGACGATGCCCGACGGTCTGCGCCAGGCCGACCCGCTCCCCGAGCCGGTCTTCACCCCCAGCACGAAGGCGGAGGTGGGCCACGACGAGGCCCTCACACCCGCGGAGGCCGCCGACCTCGTGGGCAGCGGCGTCTACGGCACTCTCGAGCGTTACTCGCTGGCCCTCTTCGCCCACGGAGTGGCGCACGCTGCGACGTGCGATCTCGTCCTGGCCGACACCAAGTTCGAGTTCGGCGTCATCCGCGGAGATGGCCCCGAAGAGATCGTCGTCATCGACGAGATCCTCACGTCGGACTCCTCCCGGTACTGGGAACGCGAGACCTACCAGCCCGGGACGTCGCCCCCGTCGTTCGACAAGCAGTTCGTACGCGACTTCCTTGCTTCACAGGAGTGGGACCGCACGCCACCTCCCCCGCCGCTGCCCCCGGAGGTCGTCGCAGGTACGAGGCAGCGTTACGTCGAGGCCTACGAGCGCCTCACCGGCCTCCCGTTCACCACAACATGATGCGTCCCTGAAGCTCGCTATGCGAGCTTCAGGGACGCATCATCGACGGGAGCGTGCCGTAGGCTGAACGCATGGCGTTCGTGGCCCACATCGACGTGTCGCTCAAGGCCGGGATTCTGGATCCCCAGGGAGGCGAGATCGAGCGCGCACTGCCCGCACTCGGCTACAGCAACGTCTCCGACGTGCGGGTCGGCAAGACCATCCGTCTGGTCGTTGACGCACCTGATGCCGCCGGCGCCGAAGCGCAGGTCGTGGAGATGTGCGACCGGCTCCTCGCCAACCCCGTGATCGAGTCCTACTCGGTGGATCTCGAACCAGTGGCTACGGGTTCCTCCGTATGAGCACACGCGTCGGCGTCGTGGTGTTCCCCGGCACCAACTGCGAGCTCGACATGGTCCGGTCGCTCGGCGCACTCGGAGGCGATGCCCGTACCGTCTGGCACGGCGAGAGTGATCTCGGGGATCTCGACGCCGTCGTCATTCCGGGCGGCTTCGCGCACGGCGACTACCTGCGGACGGGCGCCATCGCGCGCTTTTCCCCGGTCATGGAGTCCGTGAGCGCGTTCGCCGCCGCCGGTGGCCCCGTCGTCGGGATCTGCAACGGCTTCCAGGTCCTCACCGAAGCAGGGCTACTTCCCGGCGCACTCGGCAAGAACGAACACCTGCGCTTCATCTGCCGGGACGTCGACCTGCGGGTCGAGACCACGACGACACCCCTCACCCATCGTGCCCAGGTCGGATCGGTGTTGCGGATCCCGGTCAACCACTTCGAGGGCAACTACGTGTGTGACGAGCGCACCTTGGCGGAGTTGCGTGACCAGGACCGTGTCGTGTTCCGCTACGTCGACAATCCGAACGGGAGTCTCGACGACATCGCGGGGATCTGCAGTGAAGGCCGCAACGTCGTGGGCCTCATGCCGCATCCGGAGAGGGCTTCGGATGCGATTCTCGGCTCTGCCGACGGCGTGCCCCTGCTCGAGTCGCTCCTCACGCCCGCGTCGGTACCCGCCTGAGTGGTCGAGTGACGTCGTTGCTGGCGACGTCGTTGCTGGCGACGTCGTTGCGATCGAGTTCGTTGCGATCGAGCGCGGGAAAATCGATCATGCGCCGCGGGAAACGCCTGCCTTCTTGAGCACGTCCGGCGGGACACCGAGTTCGCGCCAAGCCGCGTAGGGAGATCCCCTTCTGGGTCGAGTAGTCGGCGGCCACCTTGACAAAGGCGGCCTCCTTGGCGCCGTGATCTCCGCTGGCCTCCATGGCGTTCAACTGCCGGCGCAACTGCACCACCTTTTCGGCCCACGAGGGACGTCGGCCCGGTGTGGCGTCGGCCAGTTTTGCCTCGGCATCCGCCAGCGCCTTCTCCACAGAGGCCTTCGTGCGCTTCCGACCACGCTTGGGTTTGTTGTGTTCGAGCGATTCCAGGTACTCGGACACGGCACGGCTCGCGGCCGCCCCACCCTTCTTCGTGCTGCGCCTGGCTGCCTTCTTCGCCATGGAAAACACTCCCGAGAAGTTGATGAACGAAACCGGAGAAGAGAACGCTAAACGACACGCGAGAGTCCGTCAAAGTCCAGACAGAACAAGCGGTCAATAGTCACCCGATCCGCCGGCCCGTCCGGCGAAGACCACAGCGGAGCAGCCGTTAGGCTCGGCGTGATGTCCGACACGGGTCTGAACAACGACGACATGTTCAGCGGCGTTCCGCTCCATCGGCAACTCGGTCTCACCGATGAGGAGCACGAGGCCGTCGTCGCTCTCCTCGGTCGCGCACCCAGCGACGAAGAACTGGCGATGTACGCCGTGATGTGGTCCGAACACTGCTCGTACAAGTCGTCGCGTACCCACCTGCGGCGGCTGCCCACCGAGGCGCCGTGGGTACTCGTCGGACCAGGCGAGGGAGCCGGTGTGATCGACGTCGGCGATGGGTTGGCCGTGGCGATCCGCATCGAGAGCCACAACCACCCGTCCGCCGTCGAGCCCTATCAGGGTGCCGCCACCGGCGTCGGTGGGATCATCCGCGACATCTTCTCGATGGGAGCGCGCCCGATCGCCCTCATGGATCCGCTCCGTTTCGGGCGACTCGACGATCCCCGGGTCCGCTACCTGTTCGAGGGTGTCGTGGCCGGTATCAGCGGCTACGGCAACGCAGTGGGTGTCCCCACCGTCGGCGGTGAGGTGATGTTCGACGAGAGCTACCGCGACAACCCGCTCGTCAACGTGCTCTGCCTCGGCGTCCTCCCTCAGGAGCGGATGGTCCTCGCTCGTGCCGAGGGTGAAGGCAATCTCGCCGTGCTGCTCGGAGCCGCGACGGGTCGTGACGGAATCGGGGGCGCGAGCGTGCTGGCGTCGGCGGGCTTCGAGGAGGGCGACGACGAGAAGCGTCCGTCGGTGCAGGTCGGCGACCCGTTCGAGGAGAAGAAGCTCATCGAGGCCTGCCTGGCGCTGCTCGAAGCGGGTCTCGCCGTGGGTGTGCAGGACCTCGGAGCAGCGGGGATTTCCTGCGCAGCATCCGAAACAGCGGCCAACGCGGGTGCGGGCATGGATCTCGACGTGGCGCGGGTACCCCGACGCGAGCCGGGTATGACTCCGGTGGAGGTGCTCACCTCCGAGAGCCAGGAGCGGATGCTCGCCATCGTGACGCCGGAGAACCTCGACGAGGTCATCGGTCTGTGTGACCGGTGGGAGATCCGATCGGCGGTCGTCGGGCGTGTCACCGACACGGGACGGTTCCGCGTATTCAACGGCACGTTCGACGCCCTCGGAGTCGCCGGCTCCAATCCGCCCCCACCGGGCGGTGAACAAGCGCTCATCCCAGACTCCGACCGAGCACCGGTCGCCGACGTGCCCGCGGGGAGCCTCGGCGACGGCCCGGTCTACGACCGGCCGCTCGCTCCGCCGGCGGACCGCGACGCCGTGGCGGCCGACGACCCCGCGCCACGTCTCCGTGCGGCGCCCGGAACGAACGACGACTGTTCCAACGAGCTCCTGGCGCTGCTGTCGATCCCCGACATCGCCGACAAGTCGTGGGTGTGGCACCAGTACGACCATCAGCTGTTTCTCAACACGGTCGTCGGTCCGGGTCACGACGCGGCCGTTCTGCGTCTCGAGGGAACGCAGCGTGGCCTGGCTCTCAGTACCGACGGCAATGCACGCTTCTGTCGCCTCGACCCGCGAACCGGTGCACGTCTCACCGTCATCGAGGCGGCGCGCAACGTCGCCTGCACCGGCGCGCAAGCCCGGGCTCTGGTCAACTGCCTCAACTTCGGCAACCCCGAGCACCCCGAAGTGATGTGGCAGTTCAGCGAGGTCGTCGACGGCATGCGGGAGGCGTGCGTGGCGCTCGGGATTCCGGTTGTCGGTGGAAACGTGAGCTTCTACAACGAGTCTGACGGATCCGACATCGACCCGACGCCCGTGGTGGGCGTCGTCGGTGTGATCGAGGATCTCGCCGAACCACCTCCGCAGACGGCTCTGCGGCCGGGTGTCTCGATCGTGGTGCTCGGCGAGACCGCCGAGGAGACCGGCGGTACACAGTGGGCTCGGAGCCACGGTCTCGACGGTGGCAGGCCACCCGCGGCCGACCTCGGACGCGCGGCGGCTCTCCACGACCTACTTGTCGACGTGGTCGGGCGTCCCGACGTGGTCGCCGTCCACGACTGTTCCGACGGAGGCCTCGCCGTCGCGTTGGCCGAGATGGCGATCACCGGCGGTGTCGGATTCACGGTCGATCTCGACGCGGTGCCGGTCGCCGCAGTGGGTTCCGCCGGAGCAGATTCGGGCGATGCCGTGCCGACGGGTGCGCTTTGTTTCGCCGAGTCGGCGTCGCGCGTGATCCTCGGCGTCGAGCCCTCGGGTGTCGACGAGGTCCTCGAACTGGCGGCCGGCGCCGGAGTTCCCGGCGCGCTCGTCGGCCACACAGACGCGACCGAGGGTGCCGCGCGGCTCGTGGCACGTAGGAGTGGAGGCGGTGGCTTCGACGTGACGCTCGACGCCGCAACCGAAGCCTGGCGCCGCCCGATTCCCGATGCCGTCGGCGCGGACCTGGCGCCCCGGGTCTGAGCCCCGGTCTGCCTGCTCAGCCGGCCGGTCGGCGCGCCTCGAGCGCGGTCAGGAGCTCATCGGGTACAGCCAGGTCGCCTTCACCCACGCCGAGGCGCAGGCCGGGCTTGTACGTTCCGTGGTAGTCGGATCCTCCTGTGACGGCCAGACCGTGACGACCGGCGAGATCGCTGAACGACGTGCGCTGTTCGGGGGTGTAGCGCGAGTACACGCATTCGAGGGCGTCGAGTCCCGACGCGGCCATCTCCGCGATGAAGCTCTCGAGGTCGTCGTCCTCGAGGTCGAGGGTGGTGGGGTGGGCGATCGACGTGACGGCATTGCCGGCGTGCGCCAACTCGATCGATTCCTCCGGGCCGAGACGGAGCCGTTCGACGTACGCGGGCTGCCCCTTCGCGAGCCAGCGGTCGAAGGCCTCCTGCACCGACTCGACGTGGCCGCGCGCCATGAGGACGTCGGCGATGTGCGGACGGCCGACGGTGCCGTCACCGGCGACCTCGAGCACCTCGTCGATCGTGATCTCGACACCGAGCTCGTTGAGCCGCTTCACGATGTTCGTGTTGCGGTTCTCGCGTGAGTCCCGCACCGCGGCGAGCCGTGAGCCGAGTGGGCCGTTCGGGTCGTCGAGGAAGTACACGAGCAGGTGCATCGTCCCCGGCGCACGGTCGCCCACCTCGCACGAGATCTCGCAGGCCGGGATCAGCCGCACACCGAAGCGATCGGCCGCGGTGCTCGCCTCGTCGAGGTGATCGAGCGTGTCGTGGTCGCTCAGCGCCAGCGCGTTCAGGCCGGCGTCGGAGGCGAGTCGGAGTATCTCGGTGGGCGAGTCGGTGCCGTCGGAAACGGTGGAGTGGGAGTGCAGGTCGATCATGGGGTCCTGCTCAGGCGATCTCTGAGGCGGTTCTTGTCACGTCTGAGTCTCACACGCGCCGCTCACTCCGGAGCGAGCAGCTTCGCCTCTTCGAGGTAGCTGACGATCTGCGCGGCGGAACCCGCGGTGTCACGGTCGTGGGTGAGGACCCGCACCTCGGGGGAGAGGGGCTCCTCGTAGGGATCGGACACGCCGGTGAACTGCGGGATCTCTCCATCGCGGGCCTTGGCGTAGAGACCCTTCACGTCGCGTTCCTCGCATACCTCGAGCGGGGTGTCCACGTAGACCTCGACGAAGTGCTCGATGTTCCCCGAATCTCGTCGCGGATCGCCCGGTAGGGGGAGATGGCGGCGGTCACCGAGATGACGCCGTTACGCGCCAGCATCGCCGCTACGTAGCCGATGCGACGGATGTTCGTGTCGCGGTCCTCCTTGGAGAAGCCCAGACCCTTGGACAGGTTCTCGCGGACCTCGTCGCCGTCGAGGAGCTCCACGAGACGACCGCGCTCGCGTAGTTCCTCGACGACCTCGTTGGCGATCGTGCTCTTGCCGGCTCCGGACAGGCCGGTGAACCAGAGGCAGAAACCTGGGAATTCGGGGGGCACGTGTCACTCCTGAGGAGGGCGCATGTGGAAGCTGCGCACCTGGAGCAGCGACGATACCCGGGAGCCCGACGCACGGACGGTACGGGCTCACATGGGATACTGGACCGGTGGAAACTGGTGTGGGCGAGTCCTGCGGTGTCTTCGGTGTCTACGCTCCCGGCCAACCCGTGGCGGGCCAGGCGTACTACGGCATCTATGCACTCCAGCACCGGGGTCAGGAGTCGGCGGGCATCGCGGCCAGCGACGGCGAGACGATCACCGTTGTCAAGGACATGGGCCTCGTCACCCAGGTATTCGACGAGCAGCGTCTCGCTGCTCTCGAAGGACACCTCGCCATCGGACACGTGCGCTACTCCACGACCGGTACGAGCGACTGGCGCAACGCGCAACCCGTCTACCGCTCCGTGGGCAACGCCGGCTTTGCGCTCGCCCACAACGGCAACCTGACCAACACCGAGGAGCTCGCCGGGGGGCTCGGCCAACTCCCGGGAATGATGCCCAGCGCCTCGGTTGCCGATTCCACCAGCGACTCCGACCTCATTGCGGCGATGATGGGCCGCGAGTGGGGAAACCACGACCGGGCCGACGGTCGCGACCTCGAGGAGTCCCTCCTCGCGACGCTCCCGGAGCTCGAGGGTGCCTTTTCGCTCGTCGTGATGGATGACGCTCACCTCGTGGGTGTGCGCGACCGCCACGGGTTCCGTCCGTTGGTGGTCGGTCGCCTGGAAGGCGGGTGGGTTCTCGCCAGCGAATCTGCCGCGCTCGACATCGTGGGCGCCCACTTCGTACGCGATGTGCAGCCTGGAGAGATCGTGGTGATCGACGCCTCGGGCCTACGGGAGTTCCAGTGGGCGAAGCCCGAACCGACGCTGTGTCTGTTCGAGTTCGTGTACTTCTCCCGTCCCGACACCGACCTCTACGGGCAGGGCGTGCACGCCGCGCGCCAACGCATGGGCGAGTCGCTCGCCGAACAGGCACCGGCTCGTGCCGACATGGTCATGCCCGTGCCCGAATCGGGAATCCCCGCGGCCCAGGGCTTCGCCCGCGCCAGCGGAATCCCCTACGGCGACGGCCTCGTGAAGAACCGCTATGTCGGGCGAACCTTCATCGCGCCCAACCAGCAGATGCGCGGTATGGGCGTGCGCCTCAAGTTGAATCCCCTCGTGGAGAACATCAAGGGGAAGTCGGTCGTCGTGGTCGACGATTCCGTGGTGCGGGGCACCACCACCCGCCAGATCGTCAAGATGCTGCGGGAATCCGGCGCCAAGGAGGTGCACCTGCGGATCTCGTCACCGCCATACCGGTGGCCGTGCTTCTACGGGATGGACACCGGGCGTCGCTCGGAGCTCCTGGCCGCCGACATGTCGGTCGGTGAGATCGGCGACTACATCGGTGCCGACTCGCTCGCGTATCTCGAACTCGACCGCCTCGTCGCGGCGACCGGTGCGTCACCGGGCTCGTTCTGCACCGCGTGTCTCTCGGGTGAGTATCCGGTCCCGATCCCCGAGTCGCTCTCGAAGGATGTTCTCGAGATGACCACCGACGATCTTTCGGAGCAGTTGCTCGCCGAACCACTCGACGAACCATCTGACGACGAGGGCGCCCACGCGTGAGCAGTCACAAACGGGAGGGGCGTCCGCTCACCTACGAAGACTCCGGCGTCGACATCGCAGCGGGCGAGCACGCGGTCGAACGCATCAAGGAACACGTCCGCAGCACCTTCCGGCCCGAGGTCGTCGGCGACATCGGTGGTTTCGGTGGCCTGTTCGCGTTCGATCCGACCCGGTACCGGGAGCCGCTGCTCGTGTCGTCCACCGACGGCGTCGGTACGAAGTCGATCGTGGCGCGAATGGTCGGGAACTTCGAGAGCATCGGCATCGACCTCGTGGCCATGTCGGTCGACGACATCGCCGTGCAGGGCGCCGAGCCGCTCTTCTTCCTCGACTACATCTCGCTCGGCAAGCTCGATCCCGACCTCGTCGACGACCTCGTGGCAGGCGTTGCCGAAGGCTGCCGCCAGGCGGGGGCAGCGTTGCTCGGAGGCGAGATGTCGGAGCACCCGGGGATCATGCAACCCGGCGAGTTCGACCTGGTCGGAATGGCGGTCGGGGTGGTCGAGCGCGCGCAGGTCCTGCCGTCGGGCGTGGTGCCGGGCGACCGGGTCGTCGGTCTCGGCAGCGGGGGTCTGCGGTGCAACGGGTACTCACTCGCACGCGCGGCACTCCTCGACGTGGCCGACCGGAGCCTCGACGGTCCCGCATGGGACGGCGCTCACCACTCGCTCGGCGAGGAACTGCTGCGGCCGAGCGTGATCTACGCGCCTGCCATGGCCGATCTGCGCCGTCAGGTCGACGTGCACGCGTTCGCGCATGTGACCGGTGGCGGGATTCCCGGCAACCTGGCACGTGTGCTTCCCGGCCGGTGCGACGCGGTGGTCGACCGCGGACGCTGGGAGGAACGCCGGATCTTCGGTGAGATCCGCGAAGCAGGTGACGTTCCCGAGGACGAGATGGAGAAAGTGTTCAACCTCGGTCTCGGAATGCTGGCGGTCGTGGCCCCGAGTGACGCGTTGCGGGCCGTCGATGTGGCGCGCACCGCAGGTCACGACGCCTGGCTCGTCGGGGAGATCACCGAAGGCTCGGGCAGCGTCCGCATCTCGCGGTAGGAGCCGCGTCCCGGTGGAGTGGCGCAGCCGCCTGGGTGACGCTTCGATTGCCGTTCAGAGGAGCCAGCGGGCTCCGACCCAGGTTCGTTCCTCGCACGCAGGGCAGCGCATGAGCCGGGAGTGGCGCTTACCGGGGATCCAGAGCCAGAACGGCAGATGCCGGCGGGCGAACTCGGTATAGGGAACCCGCGTGCGCGCCCCGCACGAGGAACACTCGAGAACGACCGTCCCGGCTTGGCGTTGGGCCGTGGAGTAGAGGGCCTCCTTGCCGGGCGCTCGGGGAGTCGGCCCATCCGGTCCCACGGCCGAGTCGGGCATCGGGCGTGAGTAGAGAGCCCGCTTACCGCTCGCCCCGGGGTTGCTCAGGGCCTCGCTCTTCGCGACCTCGTCGGTCACGGCTGAGTGGGATCGTCGTCACGCGTCGCACGGAGCTGCGCGGCGAGCTCGCGGTACGCGGCGGCTCCGGGCACCTTGGGTGCGTGGTCGAGCACCGTCAACCCGCGGGCAGGCGCTTCGGCGAACCGGATCGACTTCGGAATGGGTGGCTCGAGGACGGGAAGGCCGTAACGCTCGCCGACGTCTTCGAGGACCTCGCGGGCGTGTCGGGTTCTGCCGTCGAACATGGTGGGGATGACGCCGCGCACGGTCAGGCGGGGGTTGGTGAAGGAGCGCACGTCCTCGATCGTCTCGAGAAGTTGGCCGACGCCGCGGTGGCTGAGCGTCTCGCACTGTAGGGGTATCAGAACTTCGCGCGCGGCGGTGAGTCCGTTGATCGTCAGGATCCCGAGCGACGGTGGGCAATCGATGATCACGACGTCGTACTCGTCCACCACCGGTTGCAGGGCGCGGGCGAGAGCGTGTTCGCGACCCGTCTTGGTGAGGAGATGGACCTCCGAGCCGGCGAGGTCGATGGCGGCCGGCAACACGTCCACCTTGTCCGTGGTGGTGATCGCCTCGGCGGCTGAGACGCTGCCGGTGAGCACATCGTGGAGGGTGACGCGAAGAGCCTCGGGGTCGAGGCCGAGAGCCCAGGTGAGGCAGGCCTGAGCGTCGAGGTCGACGAGCAGCACCCGGTCACCGAGCTCCGCGAGCGCCACGCCGAGAGTGTGGGTCGTGGTGGTCTTGGCCACCCCGCCCTTCTGGTTCGCCACCGCCAGGATCTGTGCCACGGCGCCCGAGTGTACGGCCGCTCCCCTCCGCACGGTCGCTCGGGGGGCCGCTTCCCACAACAGTTCGCTCAGCGTCACCGTGTCTCTACGGACGGTGACAGGCAAGGAGTGCGCGTGTGGCCTTCGTCACACGAGAATCGCGCACAGACCGCCGTCCTTCATACAGGGTGTATGGGGCACGGCTGGATAACTAGTCCGATTGGGCGCGTTAGAATGACACCATCAAGCTATAGCCACGCGGAATACGCAACCGATATCCTAGGTTGTGAAAGGGACACTCCGGGTGTACCGGGGGATATCGAAGAATCCCCGGCGCCTGACCCGGCCACTGACCACAAGCGATGAAGGCGGAGAGAGATGACCAAGGGAACCGGAGATCCGATGCAGAACCCGATCGAGCACGACGAGCTGCTCACGCCGTCGGAGGTCGCGGCCATGTTCCGCGTCAACCCGAAGACCGTGACCCGCTGGGCCCGTGCCGGCAAGATCTCGGCGATCCGCACGCTCGGCGGTCACCGCCGCTTCCGTGCCTCCGAGATCAGGCGCTTCCTCGACCAGGTCGACGAGGACGTCGAAGCCTGAAACTCCTGACCGAGATCCGATCGGGGTCCCACCGGACAAACCACCAGACAAGCGAAACGCCGGGCCCTGACGGGTCCGGCGTGGTCGCGAGTGGCCGGGGACGGCGTCGATCCGTCGACCCCACGCTTTTCAGGCGTGTGCTCTGCCAACTGAGCTACCCGGCCGGGTTGTGTCCGGGTCGCCCCGGATGCCGTCGCCCGGATATCCGGGCTCCGAGCGGTCCTGACGGGATTTGAACCCGCGACCTCCGCCTTGACAGGGCGGCGTGCACTCCAAACTGCACCACAGGACCATGAACACCGGAGCTCGCTCCGGTCGATCAGTGCCCCCAGGGGAATTCGAATCCCCGTTACCGCCTTGAAAGGGCGGCGTCCTGGGCCACTGGACGATGGGGGCTCGTCTCCCGCCAGGGAGAGAAGCATCGTAGCAGCGCGGATTCCTCCTCCTCGCAGGGATCGCGGCCCTGTCGGCCACGTCGGTCGTCACTGCGTAGCCTCGTCGGAGGGCCGCTAGCTCAACTGGACAGAGCAACGGGCTTTTAACCCGCAGGTTCGGGGTTCGAGTCCCCGGCGGCCCACCGATGTCGACGTCTTCGTTGCGCGAGCTCGAGACGCGCTTGGCGGTGCCGCTGCGCCCCGGGCAGTTCTCCGAATCGGATGTGGCCGATCAACCTGTCGGGCCGCACCTCGTCCTCTGATGGGCGACGCGACGCCGGTGTACGACTCCCGGAATGCGATGGCTGGGACGGGGAGTCGGACTGACAACGCTCAGCCGGCGACGGGTCGGTAGGTGCACATCAGCACACCGGTGCCAGTCGTCGAGGTGTCGACCAGGGTGAGTCGCTGCTTCTCGCCGTCGGCGGAGAAGATCCGCTTGCCTCCACCGACGACGATCGGCTCGATCATGAGCCGGTACTCGTCGACGAGGCCACGTGACGCCAGAGATGTCACGAGACCGGCGCTTCCCATGACCTGGAGGTCGCCGCCCGCCCGGTCGCGGAGCTCGGCGATGGCATCGAGAGTGGCATCAGCCGGGAGCAGGACCGAGTTGGACCAACGCAGCTCGTCGGCCTGCAGCGTCGTGGACGCCACGTACTTCGTGATGGCGTTCATCCGGTCGGCGAAGGGATCACCGGCCCGACCCGGCCAGGCGGCCGCCATCGTCTGCCACGTTCGTCGGCCGAACAGCAGCGCTTCGGTCGCCGCCATCGTCGTGTCCAGGAACGGTCCCATGGTCTCGGGCTCGAAGAACGGCATCGACCAGCCCCCGTGAGCGAACCCACCGTCGGTGTCCTCTTCCGAACCGCCGGGTGCCTGCACGACACCGTCGAGCGTCATGAACTCACTGACGACGATCTTCACCGCCTGTTCCCTCCTCGATCGGCATCAGCGGACTGAACGATGCCGAGTGGCGAAAGCTGTTCGCGCACGCCCTCGGACACAGAGCTTCGCGCGACGGCCTACTCGGTGTTCTGGAGCGTGAAGGTGAAGGGCTCGTTGTCGGGGCCTGGTCCGTCGCCTGTCATCACGATCTTCGCCGACGTGACGCCCCCGCCGCCCGAACGGCCGTCAGTCGTTGCCTTCGGTGTCGGGATAGTGGTTGGTGACGTAGGTCGATTCCGACATGGGCGGACGGATGTACGACTGGTCTTCGGGCTCGGGGAGGACCAGATTGGGTTCGGAGACGTCCTCGTAGGGGATCGAGTCGAGGAGGTGCCAGATGCAGTTGAGGCGCGCTCGGCGCTTGTCGTCGGCGTCGACCGCCCACCACGGCGAGGTCTTGGTGTCGGTGTACTCGAACATCTTGTCCTTGGCGATGCTGTAGTCGACCCAACGTCGCCGCGACTCGAGGTCCATGGCGCTCAGCTTCCAGCGCTTCTCGGGGCGTGCGATCCGATCGGCGAAACGGTGCTCCTGCTCCTCGTCGCTGACCGAGAACCAGAACTTGATCAGGATGATCCCCGAGCGGATGATCATCCGCTCGAAGTCGGGGCAGGATCGCAGGAACTCGTCGTACTCGGCGTCGGTGCAGAATCCCATGACGTGTTCGACCCCGGCGCGGTTGTACCAGCTGCGGTCGAAGAGCACGATCTCTCCCGCAGCGGGGAGGTGGGCGATGTAGCGCTGGAAATACCACTGGGTCTGCTCGCGGTCGGTGGGCTTCGGGAGAGCGACGACCCGCACGACGCGGGGGTTCGTCCGCTCGACGATGCGCTTGATGGCCCCGCCCTTTCCGGCGGCGTCACGGCCCTCGAAGATCACGCACACCTTCAGGCCCTCGGCCTGGACCCAGTCCTGGAGTTTCACCAGTTCGCGTTGGAGACGCTCCAGCTCCTTCTCGTAGATCGGCTTGGGCAGTCGCAGCATGCCGCTGGTCGTGCGCTTCTTGGTCACTACTGCGGTCTCCCGTGTTGGAGCTGGTCCACCTCCAACGGCTCGAGTCCGGAGGCGGATCTCGACGCGGTCGCTTCGCCGCCTGGCATCATCTCGTCGAATCTAGTTCCAGACTCCATCGTGGTTCGACGTGGCAGCGCACGTAGCCTTGGCCGCGATCCGCGAACGATTCGCGTGCGAGTCCAGGAGGAGCGATGTCCGAGCGTACGAAGTACCTGTTGGACGAGTCGGATCTCCCGACCCACTGGTACAACCTGATCCCCGACCTCCCCGAGCCGCCACCACCCCCGCTGCATCCGGGCACCGGCCAGCCCTCGGACCCGACGATCTGGCGCCGCTCTTCCCCATGGGCCTGATCGAACAGGAGGTGTCGGCGGAGTCGTTCATCGACATCCCCGAGGAGGTGCGGGAGATCTACCGCCTGTGGCGCCCGTCACCGCTGTACAGGGCCCGTCGACTCGAGGAGGCACTCGGCACCCCGGCGCACATCTACTACAAGTACGAGGGCGTGAGCCCTGCCGGCTCGCACAAGCCCAACACCTCGGTTCCGCAGGCCTACTACAACGCGGTCGAGGGCATCCGGCGGCTCACCACCGAGACCGGCGCCGGTCAGTGGGGTGCCGCACTGGCGTTCGCCTGTTCCCTGTTCGACATCGAGTGTGAGGTGTGGCAGGTCCGTGCCTCCTACGACCAGAAGCCGTACCGGAAGTCGATGATGGAGGTGTTCGGAGCGACGGTGCACCCGTCCCCTCCGAGGTGACCGAGGTCGGACGCAAGATCCTCGCCGATGATCCCGACACGCCGGGGAGCCTCGGCATCGCGATCAGTGAGGCTGTCGAGGTCGCCGCGTCCGAGCCCGAGACGCGCTACGCCCTCGGATCGGTGCTGAACCATGTGCTGTTGCACCAGACCGTCATCGGCGAAGAGGCGATCAAGCAGATGGCCATGGCGGGCGAGACTCCCGACCTCGTCGTCGGCTGTGTCGGAGGCGGCTCGAACTTTGGTGGCCTCGCGTTTCCGATGATCCGGGAGAAGCTCGCAGGGAATCTCGACTGTGAGATCCGGGCCGTCGAGCCGGCGGCGTGCCCCACGCTCACCCGAGGGACCTACACCTACGACTTCGGAGACACGGCCGGCATGACGCCGCTGCTCAAGATGCACACGTTGGGACACGACTTCGTGCCCGACCCCATCCACGCCGGCGGTCTTCGCTACCACGGCATGTCGCCGCTCATCTCCCACGTGTACGAGCTCGGTCTGATGACGGCGGAGAATCGGCACCAGTCCGAGTGCTTCGCGGCCGGTGTCGAGTTCGCCCGTACCGAGGGCATCGTGCCCGCGCCGGAGCCCACCCACGCCCTCGCCGTGGCCGTCGACGAGGCGAGAAAGTGCGCCGAGACCGGGGAGGAGAAGGTCATCCTCACCGCACTCTGCGGCCACGGACAGCTCGATCTCGCCGCCTACGACAAATACCTGAGTGGGGAGGTCGAGGACTACGAGTACCCCCAGGAGCGCATCGACGACGCCCTGACCCGGCTGCCCGACCCCGAGGTCTGAGCCGTCGGGACATGAGCGACGAACTTCTTCTCTTCGAGGCGGGGCTTTGTCGTGATCACGATGGGATGCGGTGACAGCTGTCCCGTGTATCCGGGGAGGGCTACCTCGACTGGAAACTCGCGACACGATCCGCCTCACCCCGGGGTCCTGCGCGCCTTCCGTAGTGTGATCCGACCACTGCAGGCACAGAGGACGATCGAGCGCCATCATCCGACCGATCCGCACTTCTATCTGGCGGGGTTCGGTGTGCGCCCCGCACCCAGCGCAGGGGATTCGGTGCCGCGCTGCTCGACCACATGACGGAACGTCTCGATCGCGAAGGACTCCCCGCCTACTTCGAGAGCTCGAACCCCCGCAACGTCTCTCTGTATGCGCGCGACACGGATTCGAGGTGAGCGGACGATCGAGGGGTCGAAAGGCGCCCTTCCCCTCGTCCCGATGTGGCGCCCCACGAGGAACCCATGAGCGTGGCGTCGCGCACCCTCGGCCGGCAGATCGCACCCGAGTGACCCGACCGGGTAGGGACTTCTGCCCCTAGTGGGCTCTCCTGCATCATGGTTCTCTGTAAGAGATGCAGAAGGTGCAGAGTATCGATGCAAGAGATGCATACCATCGGGGTGGCAGGTGGTGGGCCAGGTGGTGGGCGACGTGAGCGAACTCCTGCGCACGAAAGACATCCAGGAGCTCATCAAGGTCGACAAGTCGACCATCTACCGCATGGCCGAGGACGGGCGGATCCCGGCGATCAAGGTCGGGCGGCAGTGGCGCTTCCCCGAGGATCGGATCGAGGATTGGCTGGCGAGCAAGTACGCGGTTCCGCCGCCCGAACCCGGCCCCGAGCCGCCCGGCGACATCCCACGTGGCGATCTGCGCAGCATCCTCCCTCTCCCCACCATCCAGTCGATGGCCGATCTCGTCGCCGACATCTTCGACGCCATGGTCGTCGTCACCGACATGGATGGCGTACCGGTCACCGAGGTGAGCAACCCGTGCGGCCTGTTCGAGACCATCAGCGCCTCGCCCGAGACGCTTCCCCCACTGCATCGAAGCCTGGAGAGCCTACGGGACCGACCTCGACCTCGAGCCGCGGTTCCGACCCAGCCACCTGGGCTTTCTCTGCGCCCGGGATTCATCCGCGTCGGCTCGAAGCTGGACGGCATGGTGATCGTCGGCGGATCGCCCCGAGCAGTGGCCACCGCCGGCTGCACAGATCGAGCGTCTGGCTGACGAGCTCGGCCTCCCCGTGGCGGAGTTGACAGCCCACATCGACGAGGTCTTCCATCTCGACGAGACCGAACAGGAGCGGATCCTGGCGTACCTGCCGCGGATCGGCGTCCTCATCTCGCATCTGGTGCACGAGCGAGCCGAGCTGATGACCAAGTTCGACGCGATCGCGACGCTCGCCGGTGCGACGGATACACCAAGGAGCACGACATGAAGAAGCTGCTCGTCCTGGGCGCCGGCACCGCCGGCACCATCACCGCCAACAAGCTGAACCGTCGCCTCGACTCCGACGAGTGGAGCATCACCGTTGTCGATCAGGACCGGATCCACTACTACCAACCCGGATTTCTCTTCATCCCGTTCGGGATCTACGAGCCCGACGACGTGATCAAGTCGAAGGGGAGCCTCCTGCCGCCCGAGGTCGAGCTCGTCGTCTCCGAGATCGACCTCATCGAGCCCGAGCAGAACCGGGTCAAGCTCGTCGACGGCGGGAACTACCTCGACTACGACGTGCTCATCGTCGCCACCGGGACACAACCGCGGCCCGACGAGACCCCGGGACTCACCGACGGCTCGTGGCGGGACACGATCCACGACTTCTACACGTTCGACGGTGCGGTCGCGCTGGCCGACAAGCTGCGGACGTGGGACGGTGGGCGACTGGTCGTGCACATCACCGAGATGCCGTGCAAGTGCCCCGTGGCTCCCCTCGAGTTCACCTTCCTCGCCGACGCGTTCTTCCACAACAAGGGCATGCGCGACCGCGTCGAGCTCGTCTACGTCACGCCGCTCGACGGCGCTTTCACCAAGCCGATCGCGTCCGAGCACCTGGGTCGCATGCTGGAGGCGAAGAAGGTCGAGGTCGAGACCGACTTCGCCGTCGAGCGCGTCGATCCCGATCGCAACATGCTGGTGTCGTACGACGAACGCGAGATCCCCTACGACCTGCTCGTGACCGTGCCGGTCAACATGGGCGCCGAGTTCGTCGACCGCTCGGGCCTCGGCGACGAGCTCAACTACGTGCCCGTCGACAAGCACACGTTCCTGTCCAAGGAATACGACAACATCTTCGCCCTCGGCGACGCGGCCGATCTCCCCACCTCGAAGGCCGGTTCGGTGGCGCACTTCGCCGTCGACGTGTTCGCCGACAACTTCGTGCGCTACGCCAAGGGCCTCCCGATGGTCGAGGAGTTCGACGGCCATGCCAACTGCTTCATCGAGTCGGGATTCGGTAAGGCCGCCATCATCGACTTCAACTACGACACCGAGCCGCTGCCCGGGAAGTACCCGGTTCCGGGTATCGGGCCGTTCTCCTTGTTGGAGGAGACCCAGATCAACCATTGGGGGAAGATGATGTTCCGCTGGCTCTACTGGAACGTCCTCCTCAAGGGCAGAGACACACCACTGCCGGCTGCGATGACGATGGCCGGAAAGCACGCGGAGTGAACGCCATGAGGACCAACCGCCCGAACCCCAGGGCTTAGAACGCAGAGAAGGAGAGACGACATGTCCACCCAGACAATCGCCGGCCAGGAGGTCGATGTGAACGAGGAAGGTTTCATGACCGACCCGTCACAGTGGAACAAGGAGATCGCAGCGCAACTAGCCGAGCAGATCAACCTCGGTGCGCTCACCGACGAGCATTGGAAGGTCATCGACTTCCTCCGTGCCGACTTCGAGGAGGAGGGCGAGACCGCGACCCTGCGTCGGGTGTCGAAGCGCTCCGGAGTACCCACCAAGGATCTCTACCGGCTGTTTCCGAAGAAGCCGGCCAAGAAGATGGCGTACTGCGCCGGGCTGCCCAAGCCGCACGGCTGCATCTGACCCGACCGATGCGCGCTGAGCCGGCGTCGAACACGCCGGGAAAGGAGTCGACCATGACACAGACAGAAGAGGCGACCATGGCACAGACAGAGGAGAAGGTGATCCCCGACTTCGGTGATGACACCGATCGAAAGCTCTGCATCATCTGCAGCAAGGGAACGCTCGACATGGCCTACCCCGGGCTCGTGCTGGCGAACGCCGCGCTGATGGAGGGCATCGAGGTCAACATGTTCTTCACCTTCTGGGGCCTCGACATGCTGAACAAGAAGACGATGGCCCATCTGAAGGCGACACCCGTGGGCAACACGGCCATGCACATGCCCCAGGCACTGAGTCCGCTGCCCGGCATGACCGCGATGGCCACCCACATGATGAAGAAGGAGATCGACAAGCTCGACTTCCCGCCGGTCGACGAGTTCCTCCAGCAGATCGTCGATGCCGGTGGCCACTTGTGGGCCTGCAAGATGTCGGCTGACATGATGGACCTCGAAGAGGACGACATGTTCGAGGAGGTCGAGGACATCATCGGCGCCACCGACTTCATGAATATGAGCGACGGCGCCCAGATCATCTTCATCTGAATCCTCGACACACCACCGAACGAAGGAACGGTCATGAGCTCAGCTCCGGCGCGGCGAGGTTGGCTCGTCGCGGCTTTGGTGGTGGGGCTCGGGCTCGTGGCGGCACCCGCGATCTTCCAGATGTTCGACCGCGCGCCCAAGGGCGGCGACATGATCGAGGCCTTCCGCCCCTACATGACCCAGGAGAAGATCACCGAATTCCAGGACTACATGGTCGAGATCGACACCGCGGTCGCCGAGATGGAGGCGGATCTCGAGCCTGCGCTCGTGGAGGACGCCGGTCTCGACGCCGCCGAGATCGACGAGAGCTACGTCTCCTACGCCGACTTCAAGGCGCAGTGGGACGAGATCTTCACCGAGATGACCGACATGCTCGACACGATGGAGGCGAACCTCGGCAACTTCGATGCGGTGTCCTCGCTTCCGCCGTTTCTCCTGTTCCCCTGGTTCTTCGTCATCCCCGGTCTGCTGATCGCGGGGATCGCCGGGTGGGGCCTGGTGCGTTCCCGTCGCGGCGAATCCGGCCGCGGCGTCGTGATCGCCCTCGTCGTGATGGGCGTCGGTCTGATCGCTGCACCGGCCGTCTTCCAGATGTTCACGCGGGCCCCCAAGGGCGGCGACATGATCAACGAGTTCCGCTACCTGATGAACGAGGAGAAGGTCCAGGCCGTGCAGGGCTACTTCCTCGTTATCGGCGCGGGGGAGGGCACCGTGCGGGTCCAGATGCTCCCCGCGTTCGAGGAGGCCGGCGCCACGCCACCCGAGCTTCCCGCCACCGACCAGTTCATCGAGGACTGGCCGACCATCTCCAACGAGATGGCGCCCATGATCGGCACGATGGCCGACAACGTGGTGAACTACCAGGCGGTCGACGACCTTCCGCCGTTCCCGTTGTTCCCCTGGTTCTTCGTCCTGCCCGCCCTGCTCATCATCGGGTTTGCCGTCGCGGCGGGTCGACCTGCCGAGAGAGATCACGAAGCAGTACCGGCGGTCCCGTCCGGGGACCGCGCCGAAGAAGTCTGAACTTCCCAAACGAGGAGACAATCATGAGATCCCACCCACGTATGGCAGCGCTGGTCGCGTTGCTGGCAGCCCTGGTCCTGGTGGCCGCGGCGTGCAGCAGCGATGACAGTGGTGATGACAACGACGACGGTTCGAGCGAGACGACAGAGGAGGCGGCTGCGGGCGGATCGCTCGTGGGTGTCTTCGGTGTCGACGCCGGTGAGTGTGCCGACGCCGGCGTGACCAGCGGTTCCTACTTCCGCATGGTCCAGTCGGGCGGAACGCTCGAGGCCGGACCGTTCATCGACAACGCCGATTCGACGTGTGGCGACACGACGTGGACCGCGCTGTCACCGGGCACCGACGGTGGCCTGATGACGGGTGACTACCAGCCGCAGCCCGATCCGGCCTTCGACGACGCGGGCAACGGGCTCGCGGCAGCGATCATCGAGCCGCCGGTGTTCTTTGCCGTCGGCTTCGCACTGGCGACGAACCCCGTCGACCCCCAGACCGAGACCGACACTCCCGCTCCGGAACTCTCGGCCGACGACTCCGGTGTTCTGAGCGGTGACCTGAGCGCGGCCGGTGTCGACTGGAACGGTCAGAGCTTCAACCAGGGGGCCCCGAAGCCCGATGGATCGACCTCCGACGGCACGACCGCACCCCTCGGGACCTACGACGCCGACACCGGCGCCTACACGTTGGAGTGGACGAGCACGATCGTGGGCGGCGCCTTCGACGGCTTCACCGGTGTGTGGCACCTGGAGGGAACCTTCGCGGCGAACTAGCCATCTGCTTCGGGTCGTGGTCAGCGTCGCCCGGCGAGGGATCAGAGCCCTTCGCTGTTGCTCTCGGTGACGTTGATCACGGCCCAGCCGGTCTCGGTCTGGCCGACGAGCAGCTGCACGCCGTTGCCCGTGAACGCCTCGCCGAAGAGGTAGGTGCGCTCGACGCCGAGATCCTCGAGCAGCTTGGAGCACCACGTTCCGACGTCGAGGTCGGGGTCGAGAAACTCGCAGTCGCCGCTGTAGGTGAGGCCCTGCCCGTAGGCATAGTCGGCAAGGGCGTCCTCGGGTGTGTTGACAGGCGTGACAGCCGGCGGCGGGGGCGCCGTCGTAGTGGTGGTGGTCGTGCTCGTCGTGACAGGTACGTCGTCACCGCCGGTCGAGCCGACGGGACGCTCGAAGCGGTCACCGGTGGCGAGGTCGACGAGCACGAACTTCTCGACGATCGTCTCGGACGTGTTGACGACGATGATCCGGTTCTCGTCGAAGCCCGTCCACTTGTCACCCCTGTAGGTGAAGCCGGAGCGCACCGGTGCGGGTGGGATGAGCGGGTTACCGCACTCGCAGCGGACCCGGGGCACGCCGTACGCGTCCACGAACACCGCGGTTCCTGCCTGCAGCACGGTCTGGCGCGGCGTGGGTCGTCCGTCGCGGTAGCCGTGGTTCGTGACTCGGGTGTCGTAGCGCAGCGTGACGGGGGTCAACTCTTCGAGGTAGTCGTCGAGGTCGCCGCGACGCAGCGGTGTGGTGTCGCTCCAGCTGAGTGTCGGATCGGAGTTGAGAGCCGCCAGGAAGGCGTCGGCCTTGTCGGGGTTGTTCTCGAGGAAGTCGACGAGCTGGGTCTGGCTGCACTCGGCCCGGTTGCGGGTTCCACCGTAGAGGCCCGGATTGCCGCCCGACTCGGTGCGGATCTCGCCTGCACCGCCGGTCGCCAGGTCCGGTGCGGGCGCCGTGGTGCTCACGACTGGCTCGGCGAAGACCTCACCCGTGAACGGGTCCGTACCGAGCGATCCCGCCGTCTCGAGGAAGATCTCGCCCGGCGTGGTCGTCGTCGTGCTGTCCGCCGCCTGGTTGCCGTCATCGTTGTTCAGAAGGAGGACGACGAGAACGACGATCAACACGATGAGCGCACCGCCGCCCGCCGCGATGAGCGCCTTCGCTCCCGTGGGCAGCGAACTCCACCAGCCGGCTGATTCGTCCTCGGGTTCGTGGGCGTCGGGCGGAGCCACGGTGTCGTGCGGGACCGTGTCGTCGGACGCCATCGCCTCGACCCGTGTGCCACACGAGGGGCAGAAGTTGACTCCCGCCTCGACTTCGGTACCGCACTGGGTGCAGAAATGTTGATCGGCCATGAGAGCCTCCCCACCACCGTCATCCGGCGGACCGCGAGGCGATAGAGCAGATCGCATCTCATGCGATGGGACGAAGGTCCCGCGGCTCTACCGGAGCCGGCGGTGATGTGCTCGGCGCGTGCGCCGAGCGTCGGCGCGATTCTCGACGAACTCCCAGATGATGAGAGGCAGAGCCCATACGGCGACGACGGCCACGGTCATGAAGGTCACCCCGACGAACAGAGGGACCGCCCACGCCAACGAGAGCAGCCAGTTGCCGTTCTGCTGGTAAAGGCCGGACCAGCAGATGAAGAAGACGAAGCCGGCGATCAGCCGGCCTGAGCCGTCGAGGTTCTTCCAGTCCTGCCCTGAGAGCTTGAAGACGTTGAACATGGCGGCGCTCCTGCCTTGAATATCGCACGCATCCGTGCCCCGTCACCGCCACCGTGCACCCCACCTGGGACACCCGGCTGTGTGCGATGGCAGCGCCCCGCCGTGTCCCAGCCCCTCGGTAGGTTCGCCGACATGCGATCGAGGTGGGTCTTCGTCCCTGCCGCGAGGTCACTGTGGCCCACAGGTGAAGGGAACGCAGCGCCTCGGCCTGAATCCTCAGCGATCCCACCCAGCCTCCGATCAGAGACCGGGACGAGTGGCCCGGGAGATCGCTCTGGGCTCAGCGGAGAAGAGGTCCATCATGAGTGACGAAACCGACGACACGCAGGAACAGAACCCGGCCGACGACGACGCGACCTGGTCCGACTCCACCGGCACCGAGCCTCTCCAACCTGTCGACGAGATCGACTCGGGGAACACGCCCCCGCCCCCGCCGCCTCCACCTCCCCCGCCACCTCCCGGTGCCGACACCGCGACCGAACCGGTTATCAACGCACCCTCCATGCCACCCGGTGGCGACGAGACCGCCGAGGCTCCCCAAACCGACGCCGGAGCGATTCCGCCCCCGCCTGGTACCGAGGACGCGGGCGGTGTCCCGCTCGCCGGCGCGGCGGTGCTCACCGCCGACGATGGCGAGGCCGCACCCGAACGCGGACTCTGGACACGTTTCAAGGACTCCTACCGCCGGTCCTCGAAGCCGCTGCTCTACGGCGCGGCTGCCTTGTTTCTCGTGCTGGGAATCTTCGGTGGCGCGGCCGTCGGCATGTCGAGTGCCAACGAGGAGAAGGAACGGGCCGACGGCCTGCAGAAGGACCTCGACCAGGCCAACGACGACGCCGACTCCGCACGCGACGACGCTGACAAGGCGGCCGAGGATGCGCAGGCCGAGATCGACGCCGCCAAGAAGGATGCCGACGATCAGGTCGCGGCCGCACAGGGCGACCTCGATGAGCAGGCTGCCGAGCTCGACAAGCAGGCCGCCGACCTCGACAAGCGCTCGGGTGACCTCGACAAGCGTTCCAGTGATCTCGATGCCCGTGAGGGTGAGATCGCAGGCGCCGAAGCCGCGGCGGAGGCGAACTCGTTCGGCGATGGACTCCACGTTGTCGGGACGGATATCCAGCCCGGCACCTACAAGACAGACGGTGGCCAGTTCTGTTACTGGGAACGCCTGTCGGGTCTCTCCGGTGAGTTCGACGACATCATCACGAACGACCTCGGCGAGGGGCCGAAGACCGTGACGATCGCGGCTTCCGACGCCGCCTTTTCGAGTGACGGCTGCGGCACCTGGAACAAGATCGGCTGAGCCGATCGAAGGCGGTTGATGTGATCGACGAGCACGACGAGGCGCCCTACCTCGGCATTGATCTCGCGTGGAGTGGAAAGAACGAGACGGGCCTCGTCGCCCTTCAGGAAGACGGCAGGATCTCGGACGCCGGCTGGCTCGCGAACACGCAGGACGTTGCTGACTGGATCAACGAGCATGCGGGCGAAGATTCGTTCACTTTCATCGACGCTCCGCTTGTGATCGAGAATCCGGAGGGAATGCGGGAGTGCGAGAAGGAGGTCGGTCGTCGCTACGGATCATGGAAGGTCTTCGCGAACGCCTCGAACCTGTCCAGCACCGGGCAGGAGGGGGTGGCGCTGCGGAGACTCCTCGAAGAGCGTGGATTTCGCTACGACGACGGCACCGAGGGAAACGAAGGCGGAGCACGGCGGATCTTCGAGTGCTACCCGTATACGACGATCGTGGGTGTCCGTGCGCTCGGTTACGACCACGAGCGACCGCGCTACAAGCGCAAGCCTCCGAAGATGCCGGCGGCGTCGTGGAGGGAACTGCGCGCCTCGGAAACGGACGAGCTGATTCGACGCGTGAGCGACTTCGTGACGGAGGACCTACCGATGGATCTCACCTCACATCCGGAGACGCTCCGTCTTGTCGACCTCCCCACGCCCCAGAGCAATGTCGAAGCCAAACACCGCGAGGACCTTCTCGACGCGGCACTGTGTGCGTGGACCGCCGCGTTGTGGGACCGCTACGAAACGCAGCGCTGCCAGGTGCTCGGAGAGGACGATGCGCGAATCAATGGACGCCGGGCGACGATCATCGCACCAGCCCGCGAATCTCAGCGCCGCCGCTAGCCCCGACGAAGAGGGGCCCGCGGCAAGCAACAACCGCGAATGCGTTCTCATGGCCGTCCGCGCTTCAGGTCGCAGGTTGCGGTGTGACCGCCACCTCGACAGGTACGTTCTGTCGGATTGCCACCGTTTCCCGAGTCGACGAGGTACGCGATTAGGAGTTCCTGTTCGCCGCGGACAAGATGGGGAGCCACCCAGCCGGGAGGCATCGGATGTTCGACGTCGTCACCAAGCTCCTGAGCGTCAACGCCGATCTCGTCGTGACCATCACAGCGCCGCTCGATCGGCACCGACCGCACAACGACGAGGACCGCATCCGACTCCGAAACCTCGTCGCCGACGCCAAAGCGCAGGTTCGCTCGACCGGCGACACCGACATCACCGGTCCGCTCTGTCGTCATCTCGATGAAGCCGCCGACAGCGTCGATCTGAGTGCCGGCGCCCTCGGTTTTGTCATCGTTGCGACCACTGACAGCGCCGAGACACACATGGTGCCGTTCCCGGTGAGCGAAACGGTCGCCCTGGGGACCACCCCGGCGACCCGCTCGCTCATTCAAGGGGTGCGTCGCAGCGCGCGCTACCGACTGCTCGTCGTGTCGGACCGGGCGACTCGTCTGTACGAGGCCGTCCGTGAGGATCTGCGGGAGGTCACCGATCACGGTTTTCCACTCACCGCCGACGTCGTTCCGCGGGATCGGCGTGCCGTCGCCGGGCGGTTCGCGCGGCAACCGGGCAGGGACGACAAGGAGCAGTGGCGCAACTTCTACCGTGCTGTCGACCGGGCACTCACCGACGTCAGCCGTGGCGATCCGCTCCCGATCGTGCTCGCCGGGGTGGAGGTCTCGACCGCTATGTTCGAAGACGTCAGCAGCAACACGCAGTTCGTCATCGGACACATCGGCGGCGCGCACGACGACACGACCGCGCACGATCTCGGCGAGAAGGCATGGCCGATCCTCCAGGAACATCTCGAGGATCAACGTCGCGAGGCCATCGCCGAACTCGGTGGCGCTGTCCACACCCAGAACGCCGTGAGTGGAATCGACGAGGTGTGGCAGCTCGCCCGTCAAGGTCGCGGCCACCTTCTCGTCGTCGAGGAGGACTACCGGGCGGAGCCGGCACGCGAAGTCGACTATCAGCTCGTCCGGGCCGACGAAACGGGGCCCGACGTCATGGACGACCCGGTCGACGAGCTCGTCGAGCACGTTGTCCGCGCCGGCGGAACCGTCGAGTTCGTGGCGGGCGGCTCGCTGGCTGATCTCGGCCGTGTCGGGCTCGTCCTGCGCTGACCTCCGGCAGCGGGGAGACGGAATGAGCACACCCTCCTTTACCGGACTACGGATCGAGTCCGCGCCGCACGATCCGGTCGCCGTCTGGTGCTCGACCGACCCCCACAACCTCAACGTGCTCTCCCGGGCCCTGCTGACCCGCGATGGGCATACCTCGGTGCAGCAGTACGGCGATACGGGCCGCTCCGCCGTCGAGTCGCTCAGTGGGCGTCGAACGGTTCGAGGAGCAGGTGGGTGTCGACTCCCGGGTGATGGCGACCCCGCCATGCACCTGCGTGGTCAGGTTGGCGCACAGCTCCGCAGCCGGTGTCGCCAGCGTCGCCGACCATGATCGTCGAACTGCACCGGCAGGGAGCGCAGCGGTTCACGCAGTTCGTCGACGCCATCGGCGACGACGCCTGGCACCGACCCACGCCGTGCTCCGAGTGGGACGTCACGGCGCTGCTCGATCACAACGTGAGTGAGAACCTCTGGGTCACGCCGATCCTCGAGGGACAGACGATCGACGAGGTGGGCGACCGCTTCGAGGGCGACGTCCTCGGTGACGACCCGAAACGCGCGTGGCGAGAATCGGCCGACGCCGCGTGCGAGGCAGCCGAGGGTCTCGGTGATCTCCAGACGGTCGTGCACCTCTCGTTCGGCGACTTCTCCGCCGAGGAGTATCTCTGGCAGCGCTACGCCGACTTCGTCGTCCACGCGTGGGACCTCGCCCGAGGAATCGGCGCCGACGATCATCTCGGCGGCGACCTCGTCGAGCCGTGTCTCACCTGGGCTCAGCCCTACGCCGAGATCTTCGCGTCCACGCCCGACTATTTCGATCCGCCGATCGACCCTGCACCCGGCGATGACGCGCAGACGCGACTGCTGAAGCTCTTCGGCCGCGACCCGGCACGCGAAGCCTGATCCGCCGATACGCTGATGGAGATGCTTCCTCCGGTCGGGTGGGCCGACGTTGCCACGAAGCGGGATCTCGACGCCCTCGATGGTTCTGTTCGGGGGACTACTCGTTCGGGGTGCCGAGCGGACCGGTGCCCGCACCCGCGGGCGCCTGGTCGATCTTCACGAGCCGTTCGACGCCGCTGCCGCCTGAGACCCCGAAGACGAGCACCGGGCCGACGTCGCGTGCGTAGAGCTTGTACTCGAGCACGTCGGGCTCGAGTGTGATCGTGTCCTTCGTCAGCACAGCGTCGTCGTAGAAGCCCGTTGACACTTCGGCCATCTCGTCGACACTCAGGATCTCGCCGTTGTCCTCCGCCTCTCCCTCGAAGTACTCCTGGCGGTACTTCATCCCCGGCTGTGGATCCGCCGGCATGATGATCCCGGGTAGCGCGCCGTCGACACCCGCTTCGAACGAGCCTGCCTTCGTCGTGATCTCGCCGTTCTCGATCTCGGCGGTGTCCTCACCCATGTACCAGACGTTTCCCGCGTCGTCCTGCGCGTACCAGTCGAGCGTGTCTTCGATCAGCTCACCGTCCTCGGTGACCGTGTCGCGCACCACCCGGGCCGTGATCCCGTTCGCGAGCTCCTTGGTCTCGTCGGTGACTGTCACCACGATCTCGAGCTCGGTGCCGTCCGCGCCGGTCTCGGTGTAGGACCAGCGCGTCCCGGGCTCCATCGGCCAGTAGGGGTTGGTGATGTCGGCCGTGAACGTTGCCGGGTCGAGGTCGACCGGGTCGTCACCTTGGGGGAGGTCCGACCCGGCGGCAGTCCCGGCGATGGATGTCGACGTGGCCACACTGCCCGAGGAGCTGCCGCTACTCGATCCACCGCTGCTGTCGTTGCCGCAGGCGGCCAGGGTCAGCGCCGCGACGATCAACACCACGACGAACGGTCTCGGGACGTGTGGCCCATGCCTGAGGTTCCTGGTTTGCGGGATCATCGTCGGCCTCCTTCGGCGCGTGCCCAACAGCAGGCTGAGAGCCGACCTTACGAATGCCGTCCTGAATCCAGCCTGAATGCTGGTCGCGCCTGGCCGCTACCGATCGCCGAAAGCGTGCATCTGGCCGGCGCGGGTGCCGACGTAGATGCGGCCGTTCCACACGGCCGGGGTCGATTCGATGCAGCCGCCCACCGGCACCGACCACATCTCGGCCGGCTCGGCGTGGGTGTCGGTCACGTCGTACGCGTGCAGCGAGCCGTTGCAGTCGCCCTGGAGCCACACACCGTCGACGATCACGGGCGAACCCATGAGCGGCGGCGGCACCGTGATCTCCCAGCGCACCTCACCGGTTGCCCGGTCGATGCCGAGTGCCCGTCCGTTGAACGTCGTGAAGATCACGAGGTCCTCGTAGATCCCGGGCGTTCCCCACACACCCGCCTTCTCGGCTCCCTGGTCGGTGTGCGACCACACCAGCGGGTTGTCGGGCTTCGACGGGTCGAGCTTCATCATCTGACCCGTTTCCTTCGAGCGCTCGTTGTGACGCTCCCACTCCGAGCCGACGTAGAGCATCCCTTCCTCGTCGCTCACGACCGTGGCGTCGGTGTCGTCGCCCGTCCAGAAGCGGAACACGCGCGTGGGTGGGCCCGAGCCGGTGCGCAGTCCGCCGATGTCCCAGCCCTGCACGAGCCCGCCGGAGTTGGCGAAGTAGAGCGTGTCGCCGATGACGGTGAGCGAACCCTCGATCGAGACCTCGCTGCCGACCGCGGCGACGAGTTCGTCGTCCCATCCCGCCTCGTGGAAGACCAGCTCGGGCGCCACCGTGACCGCGCCGTCGTCGTCGTAACCGCGGTTCAGCTTCACGATGTAGAAGCGGCTGTTCTCCCCGCCCTCGAAGAGGTAGTCGCCGAGGATGAGCGGGGAGCTGTCCCAGTCATCGTTCCACATCGTGGGGCCCACGTAGTCGGCGGGGAGCTTCCACAGTTCCCGCGCCTCGGACCCGTCGAACGCGAGGATGCGGAAGAAGCTGTCACGCGATCCCGTGTAGAGAAGCGGGTAGCCCTCGGGGTCGATGCTCACCGACCCCTTGATGATGTCGCCGGTGGGGGAACGGCGGGAGGATGTCGTCTCCGGTGTCGCCATCGACGAAGTGCACGGCCCGGTCGTAGGCACCGAACGTCACCCAGGTGCGGTCGTCCCGCTCGAACACCGCCGGCTGGCCGGTCCAGCCGGTGCCGCACCACCGCGTCTCTTCGCCCTTGTCGGAGCTGAGCGAGCACATCGCCTCGTCCGGATACCGCCACAGCTCCTCGGGTGCGGTGGGGACCGGGCCTGCCCCGTAGAAGGTGCGCGTGGGATTGCCGCGGAAGGTGAGGAGCCCCTCGACGGTGGCGCCCGGGAACGGTTTGCCCACGGACGCAGGGTTCACCCACCCCTCGAAGGGCGCAGGAGGCTCCGTCTCCGGGGGAGTTTCAGCGGGTTCCGCGGGGGCGGAGGTCGTGGTGGTGGGTGCGTCGGCCGACTCGTCGGTGTCGGTTGCGACAGCCTCCGACGAGTCGTCGCTCAGGAGAAAGAACGCTCCAGCGACGCCGAGTGCCACGACGGCAACGACGCCACCAACGATCGCGACGATCCTTCGACGACGTCGGGTCTGCCGACGCTCGGCCCGACTGCGCGGCAGACCCGACGGGTCGAACCCGTCTCCCGTGTCTGTCATGCGAAGTGCGCGACGTCGTTCATCGAGGAGAAGCGTAGGTGGGGCGGCTCCCCGCAGCTGCTACCGGATCCGTTTTCATGCACTCGAGCGTGCCGGTGCCACGGGCGCCGTTTCCATCAACGCTCGGGCGCGAGGAATTCAGCCGGCGACCTGGGCGAGCTTGTAGTGGGCGTAGCCCTCGACACGGTCTACGAACTCGGGAGTTCGACGGAGCCGTGCGGCGATCTCTGCCGTGTGGGTGCCGTCGCGGCGGGCGCCCAGGATGTGGCGTTCGATGGGACGCAGGGTCCCGGGAGTGGTGGACGCCGGCGAGGAACTTCTCGGTACCTTCGCGAGATCGAGAATCTGCTGGATGGATCCGGGAGTTCGGCGGAGCCGCCAGGCAACCTCGGCTCGGGCCATGCCCTGCTCGGAACGCTTGACGACGGTCCTCTCGAGGGGTCGAAGGTCGGCGTGTGCCATCAGGAATCCTCCGGATTCGGTGTGGCTGTTCACCCTACTTCACGCGTAGGCCTTCAAACATCGCGAAGTACTCCGCCCAGTGGAGACAGGATCACGGCCTCCCGGGGACGAAGGACTCCGTCGAAGACGCCGACCGTTGCGGCGCGCGTCGCGTCGGAGGAGATCTCCACACCGTGGTCAGTGAGGCGATCGATGTCCTGTGACCCGGCGGTGAAGTTGACGAGGACGATCCGTTCGTCCTCTTCGTGTGTGCGGCGCCAGGCGAGCACACCGTCGGGAGCGTCGAGCAGGTCGAGCGAGCCGAGCCGGAGTGCGTCGGAACCGTGGCGCACGCCCAAGAGCGCCCGGTAGAAGTGCAGCATCGAGTCGGGGTCATCCCGTTCACTCGCGACGTTCAACCGGTCGCTGTGCGGTGGGAACGGCAGCCACGGATCCGGGCCCTCCCAGCCGTGACCGGGATCCGGTGTCCACGGAATCGGAGCGCGGCACCCGTCGCGACGTCCACCCGACGGATCCACGATTCTCTCCGGCGGAACGTCGGCGTCCTCGAGGCCGAGTTCCTCACCCGCGTAGAGGAACGGCGTGCCCTGAAGCGTGAGCAACAGCACCGCTGCGGCACGAGCGATGGTTTCGTCGCCGCCGTAGCGGGTGCGGTGGCGCGGGTTGTCGTGGTTCGACAGCACCCACGTCGGCCAGTTGCCCGCGGCGGTGATCAGATCCTGAGCGGTCGTGATGTTCTGGCGCCACATGCCCGCGTCCCAGAAACTGAACATCGGTGGGAAGTTGAACGCGAGGTGCAACTCGTCACCGTCGCCGTAGTACGTCGCGACCTGGGCGGTGTCGAGGAGGTACACCTCACCGACGGCCACGGGCCTGGTCGGGTATTCGTCGAGCAGCACTCGGATGTCTCTGAGGTACTCGTGGGTGACGGGCTCGTCGTTGAACGCTGTGGCCGGGATCACCGCCAGCTCGTCGGACAGGTCGGGAAGGGCCGGGTTCTTGCCGATGCCGTGGATGACGTCCATGCGGAACCCGTCGACACCACGGTCCAGCCAGAACCGCAACGTGTCGTGCATCGCTTCGCGCACGTCGGGGTTCGCCCAGTTGAGATCGGGCTGCTCGGGGCTGAACAGGTGCAGGAACCACGCCCCGGTGTTCTCGTCGTATGACCAGGCCGGTTCGCCGAACGGGAAGGCACGGGTCCAGTTGTTGGGCGGCGTGTCGGGATCGCCGTCGCGCCAGATGTACCAGTCCCGCCGGGGATCCTCGCGCGACGAGCGCGACTCCTGGAACCACGGATGCTGGTCGCTCGTGTGGTTCGGTACCCAGTCGAGCAGCACCTTGAGCGCGCGCTCGTGTGATTTGTGAATCAACTCGTCGAGATCGTCGAGGGAGCCGAAGAGGGGGTCGACGTCGCAGTAGTCGCTGACGTCGTAGCCGTGGTCGACCATCGGCGATCGGAACACGGGTGACAACCACAGCGCGTCGACGCCCAGCCAGACGAGATGGTCGAGACCGTCGATGATGCCGCGCAGATCACCGATCCCGTTGCCGGTCGTGTCACGGAAGCTGCGCGGATAGATCTGGTAGACGACGGCTGACTCCCACCACGGTTCGTTGCCCGTGCCCGCGCTCCTCGCGCTCATCGCCGATCGATTCAAGGCCGCTCGCCATAATCGCCGAAGGGCTCGTCGCGTTCGTGCACCGCCCGGCGCCAGCCCGCTTCCTCTGCACGCGCCACGAAGTCGATCCCCTCCTGGGTGTGGCGGGCCACGCCGTCGAAGAGGGTGCCGACCATCCGCGAGCCCTGCGGGTCGTACATCGTGCGGGCGACCTCGTTGAGCGACCACTTGATCATCTGGAGCTGGTTCATCGGCACGTTCGCGATTCTCTCCGCCAGGGCGTCGACCTTGTCGGCGAGCTCGTCGTCGGGAACACACTCGAGAACCATGCCGAGCTCGGCCGCCTCGGGTCCACTGATCTCGTCGCCGGTGAGCATGAACCGCTTCGCCCGTTCGAGGCCCAGGCGTGCCACCCATGTCCACGGTGCCTCGGGCACGCCCCACACGCGCGACGGCGGGTAGCCGAAGCGGGCGGATTCTGCGCACACGATGAGATCGGCGTTCATCACGATGTTCATGCCGCCGGCGAGACACCAGCCGGAGACGGCGGCCACGGTCGGTTTGGAGATCTCATGGAGCTTCGCCCAGGTCGACGCAAAGCTGCCGATCGCACGGAGATCGGCGGCGGAGTCCCACACGCGCTCTGTTCCCTCGACGGTGGCCTGCACGTCGGTTCCCCACGCCAGGTCGTAGCCGGCGCAGAACGCAGGACCCTCGGCGTCGAGGACTACGACCCGGATCCCGTTGTCGGCGTCGGCCTCGTCGAGCGCCGCGCCGAGTTCGTCGCGCAATGCCGGCGTGATCGTGTTGTAGGCGTCGGGTCGGCACAACGTCAGCCGCCGTACCGCTCTATCTCCGCTCACCCGCACCGCGTCACCCATGGTCAGTGGATCGTAGGCGCACCGACCGAGCTCGTGACCAACGCCTTCCTGCGCGGTCGTTCACGGCGCAGCGTTTCACCCGCCGCGTCGTCGATCTCGTGGCGGGTCTGCTCAGACGGGGTGGGCTACGTACACGCACCGGACGCCGTCGCGGTCCATCTCGGCCATGCACCGGTTGCACGGGACGCACAACGACTCGCCGGCTTCCCCGGCCGCGTAGCGGTTGACGAGGTCGGGTTCGCGCAGCAGCGCGCGGGCCATCGCCACGAACTCGAAACCCTCGGCGAGCGCCTTTTCCATCGTGGCGCGCCCGTGATGCCGCCCAGGAGGATCAGCGGCAGATCGACCGCCTCGCGGACCCGCTGCGCATTCGGCAGGAAATAGGCCTCCTCGAACGGGTACTCGCGCATCAGCTTCTTGGCGCTGATGCGCAGCCCGAACCGTCGCAGCGCCGAGGGCATGGTCTCGAGCATCGCCGCCACGGGCGGTTCGCCGCGCATGAGGTACATGGGCGAGCGCGACGTGAAACCACCGGTGAGTTCCAGAGCGTCGACGCTGCCGTCGCTCTCCAGCATCCGCGCCACCTCGACGCCGTCGTCGATCTGCAACCCGGCCCGGAATCCGTCGTCCATGTTGAGCTTGGCGTAGACCGCGGCCGAGTCTCCCGCGGCTTCCCGGACGGAGCGCAGCACCTGGCGCACGAACCGCGCCCGGTTCTCGATCGAGCCACCCCACTGGTCCGTGCGGCGGTTGGTGTAGGGGCTCAGGAACTGCGAGAGGAGATAGCCGTGCCCGGCGTGGATCTCCAGGGCGTCGAAGCCGGCATCGATGGCCAGGGTCGCCGCACGCGCGTAGTCGGCCGTCAGGCGTTCGAAGTCGGCATCGTCCATCGCCCGCGGAAACGTCATGCCGTAGGGACTGAACATCCGAGTCGGTCCGATCGTCTTCTCACCGCTCGCCTTCGGGTCGGCGAACCATCCGGCGTGGCCCAGTTGGACCGCTGCAGCGGCTCCCTCGGCGTGCACCGCGTCGGTCAGGCGCCGTAGTCCGGGCACCGCGTCGGGGCGCATCCAGATCTGGTCCGAATACGTGCGGCCCTCGCTGGCCACCGAGCAGTACGCCACCGTGGTCATGCCCACACCACCCGCCGCGAACTGACGGTGGAACTCGATGAGACGGTCCGACACGAGGCCGCCCGGGGTCATGCCCTCGAAGGTCGCCGACTTGATCGTGCGGTTCCGCAGCGTGATCGGACCGAGCGTCCCTGGAGAGAACGGACTCTCTGGCATGGTGCTCAGAGTAGCGGTGGCCGGCGCTGGCGGTGAAGGCCGAGGGATGGTGGGTGCCGACGGGAGTCAGCCAGCGGCCTCACCGGCAGCCGCCTCGACCAGCTCGTTCAGAGCATCGGCGATGCGGTCCGTGACGGCCCACACGTCGGGCACCGACTCGGTGCAGGCGATCACGCCGACGTCGACGTTCCCGGTGTTGGAGAGCACCGTGATGTTCATGCCGCATCCTTCGATCAAGGGGCCGAACGGGTAGATCGCCGCCACTCGCGCGCCCATGCAGTAGAGCGGTAACGGCGGCCCCGGTACGTTCGAGATCAGAACGTTCTGAACGGCGGGGTGCCGGTCGGCGAGGTGCATGCTGCAGTACAGGCGCATCGCGCGGTTGAACACCACGGGTGGGACGAACTGGACGACGTCCTGAAGTGCCGTGGCGCCGACGGCGTCGGTGAGCTCCTTGGCGCTCTTCGTCTCGTCGTGGATCGCACGCAGTTGCTCGACGGGATCCTCGAGGTCGGTCGGGAGCCGGACGGCCATGGCCGTGATCTGGTTCGTTCCCTCGCCACCCGAGCCCCGGGTGGACACCGGGCAGTACGAGATGAGCTGCTTGTCGGGCAGATAGCCGTGGTCGAGCATGTAGCGACGCAGCGCGTTGGCGCACACAGCGAGAACGACGTCGTTGACGGTCGTGCCGAATGCCGACTTCACCGCCTTGAAGTCGTCCAACGACGCCTGTCCGAACGCAATGGAACGATGCGAGGTGAGCGCGCCCGTCCAGTGCGTGCGGGGTGCGTCGAAGAAAACGGGTCGACGCCCATCGCCCCTCTGCTGGCTGACTCCCGTCTGCACCGTCCTGACCAGGGAGTTGCCCACATTCCCCGCGGCGCGGATGATCTCTCCGGGGTGCGTGGCCCTGCGGGTGAGGCCGTCGCGAACGAGAGCCCATCCCGAGGGGACGTCGTCGGGTTTCCAGGCGTCGTGGTCGTCGGGCGGTGGGGGACCGGGTGCGTCACGTTCGAGGTCGAAGAGGTTCGCCATGATGTCGGCGCCGGAGACCCCGTCGATGGCGGAGTGGTGGATCTTCGTCACCAGAGCGACACGGTCGTCGGCGAGACCCTCGATCACCCACATCTCCCACAGCGGACGCGACCGGTCGAGGGCCGTCCCGCGATGTCAGCGGTGATCTCGGCGAGTTCGCGCATTCCACCCGGCGGAGGCGCTCCGATGCGGTAGAGGTGCGCGTCGAGATCGAAATCGGGGTCCTCGATCCATACCGGATGATCGAGATTCAACGGCACGGGCACGAGGCGCCGGCGGAACGGCGGGATCAGGTGCATGCGGCTCTCGATGAGGTCGCGCACGCGCTCGAACGAGTAGCCGTCGGGCATGTCGGACGTGTCGAGCAGAAGCACGCCGACAACGTGCGTGTGCATCGTCGGGGTCTCCATGTGGAGAAACGACGCATCGAGGCCGCTCAGGCGTTCCATGGTCGCATGCTAGGTGCGTGCTGAGCGTTTTGGGACATGGAACAGCACTATTGGTGCGTTTGTTCTGGGTGTTCAGGAGCCGGATCCTTCATCGACACCGATCGGTGCGGTGGCGGAGCTTTCGGCGACGGGGTTGTCGTTCGGTTGGCAGATCGCGACCGGCGGACTCGCGTTGGCCCTGGGAGCGGCCTCGCGCAGCCGTTCAGGCGCCGGCGGACTGCTCCCGCGCTCCGGTCGTAGCCAGCAGATCCGCCAGGGCGTGGGGGATGGCGTCGGTGACCTCGTGGAGACCGGGCATGGTGTCGGGACAGCTCAGGGCGCTCACGTACATGCGCTGCGCGTAACTCCACACGGTGATGTTGAGTCCGATGCCCTCGAGGATCGGGCCGACGGAGTAGATCTCACAGAGGTCGGCACCGGCGATGTACAGGGCGTCGGGTGGTCCCGGGACGTTCGACACCACGAGGTTGATCGGCGGATGGTGACGATCAGCCAAGCGGTGAGCCGAGTAACGACCCATGAACCACGCGAACGGCCCGGGAGGCGTGTACTCCACCCACTCCTGCATCATCGTGGCTCCGAGCATGTTCTGGACCACTTTGGCTTCGGCGGTGACGGCGTGGATGGCCCCGAGCCGTTCCACGGGGTCGGCGATGTCGGTACGCAGAGAGGTGAAGAGGTTGGACACGCGGTTGCCGCCGAGGCGGGCGACGTCGTCGGGGCGGTCGGTGCTGACCGGGATCCCGGCGACGAGTGAACGTATCGGCAACGCGTGGCGCTTCGACAGGTAACGGCGAAGTGATTCGGCGACGATCCCCAACAGGACATCGTTGACGGTCACGCCGACACGGGTCTTCACGGTCTTGACATCATCGAGCGAGATCGAGGAGGTCGCGAACGATCGGCGGGCGGTGAGCGACGCGTTGAACGCCGTGTCGGGGGTGTCCTTGATCGGCAACGGGGGCGACAGCGATGTCTCGCGCCGCCGCCTCAGCACCTGACCGACGCTGCGCCATGTTCGGCTGATGAGTGCGGGTAGGCGCCACAGGTTTCCGAGTTGGTCGGCGATCGCGTCGCGCACGAGCCTCCACCGCGAGGGGATCGGTTCGGGCTTCCAGTCCCGCGCGCCCGGGGGTGGATCGGTGTCGGCGAGGTCGGTCGCCATCACGTTCGCGAGGAGTGCGGATGCTGCAACTCCGTCGGCTGCGGCGTGATGGATCTTGGTGACGGCGGCAAAGCGACCGTGAGCGAGACCCTCCAGAGCCCAGAGCTCCCACAGGGGGCGCGAACGATCGAGAGGAGTGGAGGCGATCGTCGCGATGGCGTCGTCCATCTCACGAGGCCCACCGGGCGCGGCGACCGTGGTTCGCCGAACGTGTCGGGACAGGTCGAAGTCGGGGTCCTCGATCCAGACGGGATGGGCGATCCGTCCCGGTACCTCGACGACCCGCCGCCGGAACGGGGGGAGAGTGTGGAGCCGTTCGCCCAGGGTCCGTACGAACCGGTCGAAGGAGTATCCCTCCTGGTCGCGGGGAGGCTCCACGACCGCCACCTTCAGCGTGTGCATCAGCAGGGTCGGCGTCTCCATGTACAGAAAGCCGGCGTCGAGGCCGCTCAGACGCTCCATCACTCATCCGCGTGCGTGGGCACGGAGTCAACGCTAGCGAGAATCGAGGTGCGTGGTGTCGGGAGATCAGGCGTCAGGGAAACGGAACTCGGCCTCGTCGAACTGCTCGGGACGCAGCGTAGGAAAGAGGATCACCTCACGGATCGACGTGACACCGGCGATCAGCATGACCAGGCGGTCGATCCCGATTCCGAGGCCGCCTGCCGGGGGCATCCCGTACTCGAGGGCGCGCACGTAGTCGTAGTCGACGTCCCCCGCCTCGGGGTCCCCCTGGGCCTTCGCCCGCGCACCGGCCTCGAAGCGGGCGAGTTGGTCTACCGGGTCGTTCAACTCGCTGAAGGCGTTCGCCAGTTCGCGGCCCGCCACGATGAGCTCGAAGCGTTCCACGAGGTGTGGGTCGTCTCGGTGGGGGCGAGCGAGCGGTGACACCTCGCGCGGGTAGTCGATGACGAAGGTGGGCTCGAAGACGTCGTGTTGCGCGCGGTCGTCGTACAGGACGTCCATGAGCTTTCCCGAGCCCCACTCGTCGCGGTACTCGACCCCAGCGTCGTCGAGCGCCGCCCGCGCCTCGGTCACGGGCATCGAGGGGTGCATCGTGACGCCGAGCGATTCGCGGATGAGGTCCGCGACCGTGATGCGGCGCCAGGGTGGCGTCAGATCGACCGAGCGGCCCTCGAGTTCCACGATCATTGTTCCGATCGCCGCCTCGGCGGCCGCCGCGACGAGATGCTCGGTGAGGTCCATCATGTCGTGGTAGTCGGCGAACGCCTGGTACGCCTCGAGCATCGTGAACTCGGGGTTGTGGCGTGTGTCGAGGCCCTCGTTGCGGAAACACCGACCGATCTCGAACACGCGATCGAGGCCCGCCACGATGAGGCGCTTCAGGTGCAACTCGAGCGCGATCCGCATGTAGAGGTCGATGTCGAGAGAGTTGTGGTGCGTCGAGAACGGTCGGGCCGCGGCACCGCCGACGATGTCGTGCAGCATCGGCGTCTCGACTTCGAGGAAACCTCTCTCCAGAAGGGAGTTTCGGATTGATGCCACGACGGCCGACCGGATCGCGAAGACGCGCCTGGCGTCCTCGTTGACGATCAGGTCGACGTAGCGCTGACGGAAGCGGGTGTCGACGTCTGAGAGGCCCTTCCACTTGTCGGGGAGAGGGAGAAGTGCTTTCGCCAGCAGTTCGAAGCGCTCGACGCGGACCGAGAGCTCACCCTTGCGGGTGCTCATGACGGTTCCCTCGACCCCCAACCAGTCGCCCAGGTCGACAGTGTCGAACCTGTCGAACGCGTCGTCGCCGACGACCGCCTTCGACACGAACAGCTGAATCTCGCCGCTGTGGTCGCGCACCGTCGCGAAGAAGAGCTTTCCGTGACCGCGGCGGAGCATCACGCGGCCGGCGACCTTGACCGAGATGTCGGTTTCCTCACCGGCTCCGAGGTTCCCGAACTCCTCGACGAGTTCCCCGAGTGTGCGGTCGCGGTCGAAACGCACGGGGTAGGGATCGATCCCTTCGTCGCGTAGCGACGACAGCTTCGAGAGCCGGTGATCCCGCTCCGCGACGAGGCGCGAACGGCCGGCGTCGTCGTCGTGCGAGGGGTCGGTCACCCGACCGAAGCTAGCGGGCCTTCGTCGTCGAGGCGCGACGCTCGACCCGGCGCCACGGGTAGCGTGGTGCCACGAGATGGGGAAGGTCGCTCGATGACCCAGCGTTCGTCGGTCGCGCTCGTGATCGACGACATCCCGATGTTCCGCCTGGGGGTCATGGCGCTCCTGGAGCCGATCGGCGTGGATGTTGTCGCCGAGACCGGCTCGCCCCGCGATCTGCTCGAGGCGGTTCACCTCCACGAAGTCGATCTCGTCGTCATCGGGTCGGTGGGACAGACGCCTGTCACCGATCTCGTGGGGAAGCTCCGTGATGCCGATGATCCGCCCGCTGTGGTCGTCCTTCTCCCCCGTTCACACGCGGGAGAGCTGACCTGGCTCCTCAACCAGGAGGTGGGTGGGCTCTTGGTGCGTTCCGCCGACGGTGACGAGATCGCGCGGTCTGTCGAGAGGGTCCTGGCTGGAGAGCGTGTCGTGGCGCCCGCCCTGCTGTCGACCGTCGTGGGTGAGCTCGACGTGCCCGGTGAGGGTGAGGCCGCCGAGGAGGGTCCTCTCACCGCACGTGAACGTGAAGTCCTGTCACGACTCGGAAAGGGAAGCTCGAACCGCGAGATCGCCGCTGAGTTGATGGTCACCGTCGCCACGGTCAAGACACACCTCGCGCACATCTACGAGAAGCTCGGAGCGAAGAACCGCAACGAGGCGCTCCGTGAGGCCGTGGCCCGAGGTCTCCTCGCCTAGTTGATGCGTCCGAGACGCGCGCTATTCGATCACCAGGGACGCATCATCGCGGACGCGTGGCGCCACCTCGGCCATGAAGTGACGAAGCGTTGCCTCCTGTCCGAAGTCGTGGAACGTGAGGACGAACCCTTCGACCCCTTCGGCAGCGTCGCGGCACAGCACATCGGCGACCTGGTCCGCGGTTCCCGTGACGAGACCGCCCCAGCGACCCAGGCGGTGCGTGGCGAGAGCCGTGACCTCCTCGGCATCGGAATCGGTGACGGCGAGCCCGATGGGACGCTGAACCGATACCCGCGCCGAGCCCGAAAGGCGCTGCCGCTGGCGGCGCTCGTCGATGGCGTAGCTCGGGCAGTTCCACCAGTCGGCGTGTCGCGCGACGAGCGGCATCGTGAGCGTGGGACCGGCACCGCCGATGTGCACCGGCACGCGTCCGCTCACCGGTCGCGGTCGACCGACGGCTCCCGCCAGGTGGAAGAACTCCCCGTCGTGGTCGAAGCGCTCACCGGTGAACATCGCTTCGAGGATCGTGAGACCCTCGGCAAGCCGCGAGCTGCGCTGCGACGGCGTGTCGTCGCTGATCCCGTAGATCCCGAGCTCCGCCGGCGCGGATCCCCAGCCGATCCCGAGCTCGAGGCGACCCTCGCTGATGACATCGAGTGTCGCTGCCATCTTCGCCAGGAGTGCCGGATGGCGGAACGAGTCGCACAGGACGAGGTGGCCCAGTCGGATCCTCTCGGTGACGGTCGCGAAGCGCGCTCAGCAGGGTCCAGCCCTCGAAGGAGTCGAACTCGGGCGCCATCGGCGCCGCCATGTGGTCCATGAGCCACAGGGAATCGAAGCCGGCGTCCTCGGCGACGAGCACGCGGTCGCGGATCGTCGCGTAGTCCATGCGCAGCTGAGGTAGGAACAGACCGAACCACGGCGACGGGAGAGCATGCTCAGGGTGAGTGGGCATGTCCGCGAGCGTACGCGTGGGGGACGCGGCCGTGAGCTCCCGTAGTCTGAACCCGTGAAGCAGATCGACGTCGGTGTGCGGTCCCGCCTGGCATCACTCGCGCGCGACCAGGCTCGTTCCTTCGAGCAGCTCGGGTCTCCTTTCTACGCCGTCCTCTTCGGCTCCGTGGCCGACGACATCGAAGAGGGAGGCCCCTGCGCCGCTTTGCTCGCGCCCTACGTGGACGTTCCGTTCGGCGCCACGCTCGGTACGCGACTGCTCGGAGGCGTTCATCGCCTCGTCCTGGAGGGTGAGGCCGACGACCTCGCCAAGCACTACCCGTCGGTGGACGGCGACGGCGATGCCGGAGCAGCCTGGCCGAAGTTCCGGGAGTTGGTCGCCATGCGCTCCGAAGAACTCGAGCCGTATCTCCAGCGAGCGCCGCAGACGAACGAGGTGGGCCGGTCGGCTGCGCTGGCGGTGGGGTTCCTGCGGATCGCTGCGACGACCGGTCGCCCTCTCCGGCTCCTCGAGATCGGTTCCAGCGCGGGGTTGAATCTGCGCTTCGACCGTTACTACTACTCCGACGGTGACTTCAGCTTCGGCGATCCCCGCTCGCCGGTTCGGTTCGTCGATCTGTGGGACGGTTCCATCCCTGATTTCGATGCCGATTGCGTCGTCGCGGAGCGACGCGGCTGTGACACGAACCCGGTGGACCCGACCGCCGAGGATGGCCGCCTCACGCTCCTGTCGTACGTCTGGCCCGACCAGCGTGAGCGCTTCGACATGCTTCGTCACGCGCTCGACGTGGCGCAGGACTTTCCCGCCATCGTGGACCGGGCAGAGGCCGCCGAGTGGCTCGAACGCCGGCTTGCCGAGCGACGCGACCGCGCGACCACTGTCGTGTTCCATTCGGTCGTGTGGGGATATCTCGAGGAATCCGAACAGGCTCGTGTCTGGGAACTGCTCGACTCGGCAGGCGCGCAGGCCACCGCCGACGCTCCGCTGGCGTGGCTACGGCTCGAGCCGACGGCGTACACAGAGCACGCCGAGCTCTGGTGCACGACCTGGCCGGGCGCCGACGAACGGATGCTCGCGACCTCGGGGTTCCATCTCGGCCGGGTCAACTGCATGGGGAGCTGAGCGGATCGAGCGGGCGCCCGCTCGGGTCATTCGACGGGTTCGATGTCCAGGTCGTGGTAGGTGGCGAGCGGCACGTAGGTCACGCCCTGTTCGGCGAAGAAGCGCGCGGCGACCTCACCCCTGTCGACGAGAGTCAGAGCCGCTACGACGGCGACACCGGTGTCTGCCACGGCCTCGAATGCCTGCTGGATCGAGCCCCCTGTCGTCACGACATCGTCGACGAGGAGTACCGACATCCGGGGTTCCAGAACGGCTCCCTCCACCGCTCTGCCCTTCCCGTGTTCCTTGGCCTTCTTTCGGACGGAGAACCACAGCGAGCCGCTCACCACGGCGATGGCGTGGGAGAGATGGTCGGCTCCCATCGTGAGGCCGCCCACCGCGTCGAATCCGTCCACGCCGGCCTGAGCGACCGCTTCGACGGCCGCGCGTGCCGCGAGTTCGAGATCTGCGCCGCTCGCGAGGGCCCGCTTCCCGTCGATGTAGTCGCGGCTCCAGGCCCCCGACGTGAGCTGGAACGGTTCGTCGCGTGTCTCGAGGCCGGCGGTGCGCACGATGTCGATCAGCGCGCGGCGAAGCTCGGTACGCGGCGGTTTCGTATCGGTGGGTTCCTCGTTCGTCACGACCGCCGAGCCTAGGCTGGATACGGTTCTCGTGAGCACCGCTGATGAGAAGCCGCGAAGGCGTACCTACGGAGGACGGGATCGTGAATCACCCAACAGGGCGACGTACCGAAGAGGCGCACAGCCGGGGTCGGGTCGGCCCCGTGTGGAGAACCCTCGGCGTTCTGGTCATCCTCGGGGTCGCTCTCGCCGGATGCGGCGACGACAGCAGCGGTGGCGGCAACGACACGGCCCCTCCGCCCACGGGCGACCAGGCCGACGACCAGGCACTGGTCGCCGGTCAGGAGATCTTCCAGTCCAGCTGCGCGACATGTCACGGGCTCACCGGTGACGGCGGTCAGGGGCCCAAGCTCTCCGACGGCTCCGTCGCCGACCGTTACCCCGACATCGAGGACCAGATCGCTGTCGTTTCGGGAGGACGTGGTCAGATGCCGTCGTTCCAGGGCGAGCTGAGCGACGAGGAGATCGAGAACGTCGTGCGCTACGAGCGCGAGGTCCTCTGAGCCCGAAGTTCTCTGAATCGGAAGTGTCGACCACACGAGGCCTCAGCCATGGCGAGCGTGTTCACGAAGATCATCGACGGCGAGCTCCCGGGCCGTTTCGTCTGGAAAGACGAGCATTGCGTCGCGTTCCTGTCCATCGCTCCTCTGCAACCTGGACACACCCTCGTGGTGCCCCGCGAGGAGATCGACCACTGGATCGACCTGCCCCCCGAGTTGGCCGCGCACCTCATGGTCGTCGCACGCGAAATCGGAGCCGCACAGCAACGTGCCTTCTCACCTGCTCGCGTGGGCCTGATGATCGCCGGGATGGAGGTGCCCCACACCCATCTGCACGTCGTACCGATCAACGCCGAGGCCGACATGCGCTTCGACCGTGCCGATACGAGCCCGCCCGAGGCGATGATGGAGGACGCGTCCAGGCGTATCACCGAGGCCCTGGGTGACACCGGCGTGGAGACACGCGCTCCCTAGCCCGGTCCCGTGCCCGCGTGTCGCGGACACATCGAGGAGCGCAGGTCCGAACCCGTTAGCGTCCGCAGCAGCCCCATGAGCACCGAAGAAGTCCTTCTCAGCATCACCGGCATCGTGGTTCTCGGCGTGGTGGCCCAGTGGACCGCGTGGCGTTTCCGGCTTCCGAGCATCCTGCTTCTTCTTGTCGTGGGTCTGCTCGCAGGTCCAGTCACCGGGCTGCTCGATCCCGACGAGCTGCTCGGGGATCTGCTGTTGCCGCTCGTCTCGATTTCCGTCGGTCTGATCCTCTTCGAAGGTGGTCTGAGTCTTCCCGTTCAGGAGCTCCGCAAGACGGGGACCGTCGTACGGAACCTCGTCACGATCGGCGTGCTCGTCACAGCAACGATCGCCGGATACAGCGCGATCTTCTTCTTCGGCGTCGATTCGAATGTGGCGGCTCTTCTGGGTGCCGTGGTCGTGGTGACGGGCCCGACCGTGATCGGCCCCCTGCTACGACACGTCCGCCCGGTCGGTCGTATCGGTTCCATCGCGCGCCGAGGGCATCCTCATCGATCCGATCGGTGCTCTGCTCGCTGTGCTCGTCTTCGAAGTCGTGGTGCAAGAGGAGTTGGGTGAGGCAACCGGCGCGGTCGTCACCGCCATTGCCCGGACCATCGGATTCGGGAGCGCCTTCGGGCTGGTCGGCGCGTTCCTACTCGTCATCGTGTTTCGGCGTTTCCTGGTCCCCGACGAGCTCAACAACCTGTTCGTTCTCGCCGTGGTGATCGCGGTCTTCACCGGTGCCGACTTCGCACAGGAGGAGTCGGGTCTGTTCGCCGTCACCGTGATGGGTATCGCCGTGGCCAGCCAGCGCGTCACACCCGTTCACCACATCATGGAGTTCAACGAGACGCTGCGGGTGATGCTCATCTCGGGCCTGTTCATTCTGCTCGCGGCGCGCCTCGAGCCGGGACGCTTGGCCGATATCGCTCTCCCCGGCCTCGGTTTCGTCGCCCTTCTGGTCCTGTTCGTCCGGCCGTTGGTCGTGGCGCTGTCCACGCTCCGCTCGGGCCTGGGGTGGAGGGACCGGGTGTTCCTGGCCTGGCTCGCTCCCCGGGGAATCGTGGCTGCCGCCGTCTCCTCGATCTTCGCCATCCGTCTCGCGGAGACAGGGGCCACCGAGGCCGAGAACATCCTCGTGCCGGTCACGTTTCTCGTCATCATCACGACGATCGCCCTGTACGGCAGCACGGCGGGGTGGCTCGCCCGCCGACTGGGTCTGTCCGATTCCGATCCGCAGGGCGTCCTGTTCATCGGCGCGCCACGCTGGGCCCGCCAGATCGCCGAGGAACTCATGGAGCACCACTACCGGGTCGTGATGGTGGACACCGACCGCGCCAACATCGTGGCGGCACGTCTCGCCGGCATCTCGACGTACTACGGAAACGCCCTGTCCGAGCGCGTGCTCGAGGAGATCGATCTCTCGGGGATCGGGCGCGTCATCGCGATCACGTCGAACGACGAGGCGAACGCCCTCGCCGCCGAGCACTTCGCGCGGATTCTCGGTCGCCGCGAGGCTTTTCAGCTCATGCCCGCCGAGTCACAGGACGGCAGCCGGCGGGGGACGTCCTCCCGGTTCCTCGCACGGCGCGCGTTCGGTTCGCACACCTACACGGATTTCGAACGGTGGCAGCGGGAGAACGCTGTCATCCGGGCTACGCACTTGACAGAAGCCTTCGACCTCGCAGCGCTGCGCGAGCGCTACGAATTCGGCGCGGTTCCCCTGTTCCTGATCCACGAATCGGGTCGGCTCGAGGTCTTCTCCGAAGACGGTGGGCTGGCCGCGGAGCCGGGCGACGTCGTCGTGAGCCTCGTGCACCCCGACGTGCTCGGCGGGAAGATGGCGCCCGAGAGCGCGTGACCGGTCAGTGGTCGTGCGGACCGTCGTGGGTGTGGTGGGTGGCGTCATCGACGAGAAACCCGTCGCCGACCCGGAGGAAGCGGCCACCGTAGGCCTCGGCGAGGTTGTCCTCGGTGAGCACGGCTGACGGTGGGCCTTCAGCCAGGACGCCGCCCCGTAGCAGCAGCACGTGGTCGGCGAACGCCGCGTCGCGCAGGTCATGGGTCGAGAACACGACGGTCTGAGCTTCGCGGCGCGCGTCGGTCAGCACGTCGAGGATCCGTTGGCGCGACGTGAGGTCGAGACCGGTCACCGGCTCGTCGAGGAGCAGTAGGTCCGCTTCCTGGGCCAGACCCTGAGCCACGAGTACCCGCTGTCGCTGTCCGCCGCTCAATTCGGTGATCCGCTGCCCCGACAGCGCGGCCACGTCGAGTCGTTCCATCGCGTGCGCCGTTGCTGCCCGGTCGGAGGGTCCGAAGCGTCGGAACGGGCCCCGCCGGGGATAGCGACCCATCGCCACGACCTCGGCCACCGTGATCGGCAGAGCCTCATCGAGGTGGGTCGACTGGGGGACGAGAGCGACGCGGGGCCGGTGGCCTCGTTCCCCGGTTCCGAGGACCTCGAGGGTTCCCGCGACCGGGCGCAGGAGCCCCGCCACCGCATCGAGCAGTGTGGACTTCCCCGCCCCGTTGGGCCCGATCAGCGCCGTGACCTGGCCCGCGGGGATGTCGAGGTGCTTCACGGAGAAGACGACCTCGCGTGCGTAGGCGAGACGCAGATCGCGGGCCGCGACGGCCGCATCGGACGTGGCCGGAGATGCGGGACTTGCAGGAGGAGAGGGCATCGATGAGAATCATTCCCATGACGGGTTTGAGAACAATTCTCATTATAGCCCTGGCGGCTCTCGCGGCATGCGGCACCGGCACCGCCACGGACAACACGGGAGGCGGCCCGAACATCGTGGTGACGACCGACGTCCTGGGCGGTGTCGTGGAGCAGTTGGTCGGCGCCGACGCCGAGGTCGTGACGTTGATGCCCGAGGGCGCCGACCCGCACTCCTTCGAGCCCTCCGCCCGCCAGATCGCCGAGGTGGAAGGCGCCGATCTCGTGGTCGCCAACGGCCTCGGCCTGGAAGCCGGGCTGACGTCCGTCCTCGAACGGGCCGCAGAAGACGGCGTGCCGATCCTCGAACTGGCACCTCTCGTCGATCCGATCCCCTTCGGTGTGCACGGCGAGGACCGCGATGGTGCCGGCGATGGTGCCGACGAGAGCGCCGACGAGAGCGCCGACGATCCGCACTTCTGGCTGGATCCGCTGCGAATGGCTCGTGCCGTGGAGATCATCGGGGACCGCCTCGACGAGACCGATCCCGGGGGTGGATGGACCACACGCGCCCGCGACCGGGCCGATGCTCTGAGGGGTCTCGACGCCGAGGTGAGGGAGATTCTGAGCGTGGTCCCCGCCGAGGACCGGCTGCTCGCGACCGACCACGACGCCTTCGGCTACTTTGCCGACCGCTACGGCTTCGACATCGTGGGTGTGGTGGTGCCGGGTGGCTCCACACTCGCCGAGCCGAGTGCCTCCGACCTCGACGACCTCGTCGGAGAGCTCGAGGACGCCGGGGTCCCCGCGCTCTTCGTCGGGAACACGGCATCCGACACGCTGGCGCGAACTGTGGCCGACGAGGCGAACGGCGACATCGAGATCGTTGAGATCGCAACGGGTTCTCTGGGCGGCGGCACCTACCGCGATCTGATCCTCACCAACGCTCGGCGAATCGCCGACGCACTGGGCCGGGCCCAGGAGATGTCGGACGGTGGTTCGTCGTGAGCTGGCTCGTCGAGCCGTTCGAGCCGGAGTTCATGCAGCGCGCTCTCGTAGCGGGTCTTCTCGTGGTGGTGCTGTGTTCCGTCGTGGGCACATGGGTGGTGCTGCGCGGTCTCACGTTCATCGGTGACGCGCTCGCCCACGGGGTTCTGCCCGGAATCGCGGTGGCCTTCGTCGCCGGATTCAGCGTCACACTCGGCGCGGCAATGGGAGCGGCCGTGATCGTCGCCGGTGTGTCCGTCGTCGGGAAGCGAACGGATCTACGCGAGGACGCGGGCGTCGGACTGCTGTTTGTCGGAATGCTCGCGCTCGGCGTGATCATCGTGTCCCGGGAGGGGTCGTTCGCCACCGAGATCACGGCGTTTCTCTTCGGCGACGTGCTCGGTGTCGACGACGCTCAACTGCGCCTGCTCGCCGTGTCGGCGCTCGTGGCGCTCCTCGCCGTCGCCGCGTTGCACCGACCGCTGCTGGCCCTGGCTTTCGACGAACGGAAGGCCGCCACGCTCGGAATGCGTCCGGCGCTCACCCGCACGTTGCTGTTGATTCTGGTGGCACTCGTCGTGGTGGCGTCGTTCCAGGCGGTCGGTACGCTGCTCGTGTTCGGGCTCCTCGTGGCGCCGCCTGCCACCGGCACGCTCGTGGCCCGTCGTGTGCCGATGGTCATGGTCGCCTCGGTGGTGTTCGGAAGCGTCGCCGTGGTCGCGGGTCTTCTGGCGAGTTGGCACTTCGATGTTGCAGCCGGTGCGTCGATGTCGGCCACGGCGGTCTTGATCTTCTTCGTCGTTCTCGGCGCACGCGACACGCGGCGCTGGTGGACACGGCGCGCTCTGAAGATCTGAGGCGCTCTGAAGATGGTTACCAGCCGTGTTCGTCGCAGCCCACGTGGTCGTCGGGTTCGATCTGGAGCGTGGCGTGATCGATCCCGTACTCGTCGGCCAGGAGAGCGCGGGCCTGGTCGAGCACGCCGTGGGTGTCCGTGCGGGCGGACACCATCACGTGGGCCGTGGCGACCTCCATGTCGGAGGTGAGGGTCCACACGTGCAGATCGTGGACGTCGACGACCCCGTCGATCGCCTCGAGGTTGGAGGCCATGCCGTCGAGATCCATCGAGGAGGCGCGGCCTGGACCAGGATCCGGAGAGCCTGGCCGGCCAGGCGAATCGTGCGGGGGATGATGAACACGCCGATGGCCAGACCCACGATCGGGTCCACGTAGGGCCAGTCGGTCGTGACGAGAACGATCCCGGCCACCATCGCCCCCACCGAGCCCAACGTGTCCGCGATCACCTCGAGATAGGCGCCTCGGACGTTCAGGCTCTCCGCCGAGCCGCGGCGCAGCAGCGCCATGGAGATCACGTTGGCCACGAGGCCGACGGTGGCCACGATCAGAACGGGGAGGCCGTCGATCTCGACCGGGTCACTGAACCGTCGGATCGCCTCGACGAGCACGTAGATCGCGACACCGAAGAGCAGAACGGAGTTCGCCAGGGCGGCGAGGATTTCGAGGCGGTACCAGCCGAACGTCCGGTGCCGGGCGTTACTCGGTCGCGTCGCGAGTTGTGCGGCGGCGAGGGCCATGCCGATGCCGACGGCGTCGGTGAGCATGTGGGCCGCGTCCGACATCAGTGCGAGGGAGCCGGTGATCATCCCCACGATCGCTTCGGCGACGAGGACGACGAGCGTGAGGCCGAACGCGATGAGGAGCGGTCGTCGGTGACGACCCGACGCGCTCTTCGGCGCGTGGCTGTGGGTGTGTCCGCTCACGCCGCGCGACCGCGCAGACGCGACGCACGGGCGGACGCTGCACCCCCCGGGCGTCGTAGACGCATGGCGGCCACCGTAGCGACACCCGCGCCTGCTCCCAGTGACACCGCCACCCCGAGACGCGCCAGAACGGGGGCGAGCGCTGTGGGGAGCTGGGAGGAGCCGAGCGTGGAGATGTCGGCGAGACCGCCCGCCACGAAAAGAACGATCGCGGCCACGAGGGCAGCGGGGGTTGCGTCGTAGGGATCGGGGCGTCGCGCGAGGCGCCACAGCGCGTACGCGCCGAGAAGGACACCGAGGAACGAGTAGACGTTCGCTTCGACCTGGGTGCCGAGCGTCCCGGTGGTCCCGAGCCACAGGCCGACGATGTGTGACGTCTCGAGCGCCACGAGTAGAACCAGCTCCACAACGAGAACCGTCGGCCAGCGCCGCGTGCGCCCGAGCGCGATCGCCGCGACGAACAACGTGAGCGCGACGAGGACCCAGGGCCACACAGCCGGCCCGGGAACCCACGTGACGTCACCGCGCACAGCGGCTTCCGTGCCGTCGACGACGATCGGGATCTCCCAGTCCTCGATGACCACGTGCCGGTTCCCGGGGTCGTCCCGCACGGCCGGCGGGTCGTTGGCTCCCATCCAGTGAGCACGGTGGTCGTGCCACGTGGCGCTGTGACCGTTCGAGATCCGGCGCCAGTCGGGTTCTGTACTCGCGTCGTACTCGGGGGGAGCGCTCTTTCGCGTGTCGCGTGACCGGTTGAGGAACACCGCGGGGAGTTCCTGTTCTCGGACACACCCTCGGCGTCGAAACGCAGGTAGGGCTCGTCCTCGTAGCCGAGGACGATCACTTCGACGTCGGGGTCGGCAACGAGTTCGATCGAGTCGCCGGTGTCCCGCACGTGGACCTGCACGCCGACTGTCGACGGCTCCACTCCGCGAATCGTTGTCTCGTAGTTCGAAGGCTCGACGCCGCCGACGCCGTGCGCGGCGGCCGGGGCCGCGCTCCCCAGGACGATGATCGTGCCGAGAACGATCGCGAGTGCCGCCGCACCGAACCTCGGCATCCGGCGTCGCCGGTTCCCGCCGGATCCGCTCCGACCCGTCGCTCGTGAACGTGTGAAAGTGGGTTCGGCGTCCATCGAGGCAATGTTCGCGCCCCCGTGACCGGGTGCGACCATCGCTACGCTGGCGGACGGAGCTTCCTCGTGCACACACCCCTCCTCAGGTCACGCCGACCGACCATCGGTTCCCGCGCGGCCGCGTTCGTCGTCGCAACGCTGTTCGGCGCGACCGTGGCACTCGTCTCGCTCCTCGTCACGGCTGATCCCGCAGGGGCCCACGCGGTGCTGGTCGGGTCTGATCCGTCACCGGACACCCGCATCGAGGAGTCACCCGATCAGATCGTCCTGCGCTTCACCGAGCCGGTGACGGCCGATCTCGGTGGTGTACGCCTTTTCGACAGTGACGGTCGGCGGGTCGGCCTCGGGTCGACGGGCCGACTCGACGGCGCCGACAGCACGGTGACGGTCGACATCCCCGGGCAGCTCGACACCGGCGGATACGTCGTCACCTGGCGTGTCGTGTCGGACGATTCGCACCCCGTGCGCGGCGCGTTCACCTTCCGTGTCGGCGAGTCGGAGGCCACGACCACCCAACTCGACGAGTTGAGCTCGACACTGCTGAAGGCCGAAGGCGGCAGCACGACCGTCGGTGTGCTGTTCGCCGTCGACCGGGCGGCCGTGTTCCTGGCGACGACGGTCCTTTTCGGAGCGTTGGCCTTCCTTCTCGTTCTCTGGCCGACCGGCCGACCGCTCCGGCGCACTCGATGGCTGCTCTGGTGCGTGTGGGGACTCGGTGTTGCCGCCTCACTGGCGGCGGTGGGTCTCCAGGGGGCGTTCGCCGAAGGCCTTCCGCTCGGCGACGTGATCTCGTCCTCCCTGATCGGTGACGTCCTCGCCACACGCTTCGGTCGAGCGGCCGCGGCACGCACATTGCTTCTCGTCGCGACTGTTCCGATCATCCTCGCCGCGACGCGCCCCGCGCCGGAAGGTTCGGACGGCGAACGGAAGAGGGCGCCGGGTCTTCTCACGACGCTGACCCTGCTCGTCGGACTGGCGAGCCTGCTCACGATCTCGGTCGCCGGTCACGCCACCACCGGGATCGTCGTCGCCGGCGCCGTGGCCGCCGACGTCGCCCATCTCGCCGGGATCGCGGCGTGGATCGGCGGTCTCGCCGTCGTGCTCGTGGCCGTGCTGCCCGGGTCCTCGGGGCGAGCGATGGGTCCCCCGGTCACCGGGTTTTCGGCCATGGCTCCGTGGGCGGTTCTCCTCGTGTTTCTCAGCGGCTCCTTCCAGACATGGCGACAGGTCGGCTCGTTCGGAGCGCTGACCAGCACTGACTACGGGACGATCCTGATCGTCAAGCTCGTCGTGTTCGCCGTCCTGTTCGTGGTGGCGGCGATGAGCAGGCGTGTGCTGCACGACCGAGTGGCCATCGCCGCCGACCTCGGTGCCGCCGAGCCTGCCGTTGCGGACGGCGACGACAAAGACGACGACAAAGCCGACGACCAGCTCACCCCTGAAGAGTTACGGGAGGCCGATCGCTACCTGGCCGGGCGGTTCCGACGCCTCGTCGCCGTCGAGGTCGTGCTCGCGGTCGCGATCTTCGGCGTCACCGCGGTTCTCGTCAACGCACAGCCGGCACGCTCCGAAGACACCGAGCCGTACGAGGCGTTGGTCGAGGCAGATCTGGTGACCTTCGACATCCTGGTCACGCCCGCCACGGCCGGGCTCAACGACGTCCACGCCACGACGCTGACTCCCGCGGGTACCCAACGCGACGTGCTGGAGATGCGCATGGAGCTGACGCTTCCCGACAAAGACATCGGACCATTCGTCGCCACCTCCGCCCCCGGGGACACGGGCGGCGAGGTCCGCCTCCGCCGCCTGGCGCCCGGTCACTACGCCGCATTCGGCATGGACCTGCCGATCTCGGGAGACTGGGAGCTCACGGTCACGGTCGTGCTCGACCGCGTGGACGAGGCTTCGGCGACGACCGTCGTTCCGCTCCGATGACTCCGATGACTCCGATGATGACGATGACGGAGATGACGACGATGGTGGAGACGTGATGACCACTGCCACCGGCGGAGGCCACCGCCACCGACGGACGCGCGCAGCGATGTCTGTCGCCGTGGTGGTGGGCATCCTCATGGTCTCGGTTCTGCCCGCGGCGGCCCATGTCGACGTCGAACCCGCCGACGGTGCTCCGGTCGAACCAGGAGACGACGCCATACTGACCGTTCGGGTCCCGAACGAGCGCGAGGTCGGTACGGTCGGCGTGGAGCTGGTGTTCCCCGAGGTCTTCGAGACCGTCAGCGTCGTTCCGACCACGGGCTGGACGGTGGAGGCCGAACACGAGGGTGTGAAGGGAACGTCTTCGGTGTCGGGTGTTCCAATCGTTCCCGTCCACGATGGCGAGGAGCACCCCGAGACCACCACTCCTCCGAGCAGCGCTCCGACCGACACCGGTTCATCGTCCCTGCCCGCGCCGGGGCCGCCCGAGACCTTCGAGAACGTGTCGGCGCTCGTCTGGACCGGGGGGCCCACCGGTCCAGACGAGATCGTGGAGTTCGTGATCACGGTCGGTCCGGTCCCCGACACGCCCACCCTTGTGTTCAAAGCGGTCCAGATCTACGAGTCCGGCGAGGAGGTTCGCTGGATCCAGGAGCCCACCGACGACGGCACCAGGCTCGAGTTCCCGGCGTCGGTACTCCAGGTCGAAGGCGCCACGCCCGACAACCTCGCCGAGGAAGGCCCCTTGACCGAAGAGCGGTCCGAGAACGGATCCGACGACGCCACGGACGACAGCTCGGAATGGTGGAAGCCGGTTCTGGTCGGCCTCGCGGTCCTCCTGATCGTCGGCGGCGTGACGGCCCGGGTCATCACGCAGCGCCGGATGTCGCACTCGGCCCCGGACGACACGAACGGTCCGCTCTCATGACTTCCGCGCTCATGACCTCCGCGCTCATGACCAATGCGGAACAGGCTGTCACGAACCTCTTCGTGGCCCTCACCTTCCTCGCCAACGCGCTGACACTGGCGATCCTCGTCGGCGCCGTGATCGCTCTCATCGTCCCCGGCTCGCGTCCGGGTCTCGCTGCCATCGTCGAGAAGGTCGGGCCCGCCGCGTTGCCCCTGGCGTTCGCCGTGGCGGCCACCGCCACGTTCGGCAGCCTCTACTACTCGCTGGTCGCCGACCTCACGCCGTGCCTGTTGTGCTGGTACCAGCGGATCCTCATGTACCCGCTCGTCGTCATCCTCGCTGTGAGCTGGTGGCGGCGTGACACGGGGGTTTGGCTCCTGTCGGCGCCCTTCGTCGTGCTCGGCGCCGGGGTGGCCCTGTTCCACGTGCTCGTGGAGCGCTATCCGAGCCTGGGCGACGGCCTCGAATGCTCGCTGGAGGCTCCGTGTTCCGTACCGTGGTTCACCGAGGCGGGGTTCGTGACGATCGCCTATATGTCGCTCGCCGGATTTCTCGCCGTGGCCGCGCTCCTGGGCCTCGACGCCGCGTGGAACCGGAAACCCACCGGTGAAGAGAACGTTTCCGAAGAGGGCGTTTCCGAAGAGGGCGCCGAGGGAGGACCGTCGTGAGCAACAAGCGCACCGCCGCCGGACGCCGGGCGCCCGGTCGGGCGCAACGGTCGTCGGGTACGTCGCCGTGGTTGTGGGTGGGGATCGGTGCCGTCGTGGTCGCCGCCGCCGTGTGGGCGGTCCTGGCGTCGCGTGGCTCCGAAGAGGTTTCCGGTGAGATCGGCACCCCGGTCACCGTCGACGGTGAGCCGCTCGCCGTGTTCCAGGCCAGCGAGGGCGATGCCGCCGTGGGTCAAGCGGCCCCTCGGGTCGAGGGCGTCTCGTTCGACGGCGAGCCTGTGGCCATCAGCGGTCAGGGCCCGCAGATCCTCGTGTTCCTGGCGCACTGGTGCCCGCACTGCCAGAACGAGGTACCCCAAATCGTGGCCGCCACGTCGTCACCCGACTGGCCCGAGAGCGTCACGGTCACGGGTGTCACCACCGCCACCGACGACAACAGGGAGAACTACCCGCCCTCCGCGTGGCTCGAGGGTGAGGGATGGGCCTTTCCCACTCTCGCCGACGACGCCGACAGCGGTGCGGCCGGCGCCTACGGGATCAGCGGGTTCCCCTACATGGTGTTCATCGACGCCGACGGGAACGTGGCCCTGCGCACGTCGGGCGAACTCGGAGCCGACACGTTCCTGGCCCTGGCCGATGCTCTGGCCAAGGGTGAGCCGCTGGCGACCCCGGGCGCCGGCGCCGCCTCCGGAACCTGAGGAACCTGGGCGAAGGCGACGATCCCCCGTTTTGATGCGTCCGTGGCGCGCGCTATGCGACCTTCAGGGACGCATCAACACGGTCGGGTGCAGCGGCGGCAGAGACCGACCAGGTCCAGGCGGTGGTGGTCGGTGGTGAAACCCGTCGAACGGTCGATCTGCGCCACGGCGTCGGCCATCGAGTTCTCGAGGCCCTCGCCCGCGGGAACGTCTTCCACCGAGCCGCAGCGGGTGCACACGAGATGGTGGTGGTGTCCCATCAGGTCTTCGGTCATCTCGTAGCGGGAAACACCGTCACGGGTCACGACTCGGTGCACGGCACCTGCTTCTTCCAGAACAACGAGATTGCGGTACACCGAACTCTGCGCCAGGGAGTGGCCCGCCTCGAGGATCGCCGCGATGGTGAGAGGTCGACCCGCCCGTTCGAGGATCTCGACGATCTCGCGTCGCTTGGGCGTGAAGCGCTGACCCACCGAGCCGAGACGCTCCGCGACCGTCTCGTGCATCTCGGCCGACGAGGACGCCACGGTTCGAGTGTACCGAGCGCCGGGCCTCTTCTATCCTGACTCCCACGTCTGTCAAGGAGGTCGAATGAGCACCGGGCTCGAAGACCGCGTGGAGTGATCGGCACCGCATGAGGACCCCATGACCCCCGCCGAGAAGCCCACCCCCGATCCCACCGACCCCACCGAGCGCCTCCGGGCCGAGCGGGCACGGGTGGAGGGAACACTGGCCGAGGTCCGCGCCGAGCTCGGCACGGGAACGGAGGGCGAGGAGCTCTCGGAGCTCTCCGACTACGCCCAACACCCCGCCGACACGGGGACCGAGACGTTCGAACGCGAGAAGGACTTCTCGATCCTGGAGTCCCTCGAGGCGGAGCTCGCCGAGATCGAGGCAGCTCTCGAGCGGATCGAGAAGGGCACCTACGGCATCGACGAGGTCACCGGCGAGCCGATCGACCCGGCACGACTCGAGGCGGTACCGGCCGCCCGTACCAACGTCGAATCCGATCCTTCGAACACCAGCGCCCGGCGATGACGTTCGACCTGAGCACGGTCGGTCGGCCCGGTCCACCCCACGAATTCACGATCGACGCTGAACGCACGACGCAGTACGCCGCCGCCACCAACGACCCGATCCCGGCACACCGTGACGGGGAGTTCGCGCCTCCTGTCTTCGCCGTCGTTCCCATCTGGGACGCCAATGCCGAGGCGCTGGCGTCGTTGGTGCCGCCCGAGGTCATGCTCCAGGTCCTCCACGGTGAACAGGACATCCACCTGTACCGCCCGGTTCGCCCCGGCGATGTGCTCACATCCCGGGCGACGATTCTCGGCGTGCATGTGAAGCCGTCGGGCACCACGCCCGTCGTGCGGATCGACACGACCGACCCCAACGGCGATCTCGTGGTCCGCCAGTACATGGTCACGTTCTTTCGCGGCATGGCCGACGGTGAGAGCGCGGGTGAGGCCGCTCCCCCGCACCGTCTGACCGACGAGATGAAGGCGGGTGCGCCCGTCGCCGAAACCACACAGGCGATCGACGAGGACCAGACGCATCGCTACGCCGTAGCGTCGGGCGACCTGAACCCGATCCACACCGACGACGAAGTCGCCCGGTCGGTGGGTCTGCCGGGGATCATCAACCACGGTCTGTGCACGATGGCGTTCACCAGTTGGGCCGCCGTCACCGAGTTGGCCGACGCCGACCCCACCCGCCTACGGCGTCTCGCTGTGCGCTTCTCCAAGCCGGTGTCACCCGGGGAGAAGATCACGACCCGGTTCTGGGCTCTGAGCGGGTCGGACGCGGGCGTCGGAGCCGACACGGCCGCGTACGGCTTCGAGACCACCGACCCTTCCGGTGACGTGGTGGTGAAGGACGGACGGGTCGAGATCTCGTCCTGATTCGTGCCACGGCTCCTGCTCTTCGCCGGTGCCGCCGATGCGGCGGGCACGCGGTCCGACACCTTCGAGACAACGGTCCTCGGGGACCTGCTGGCGTCGGCCCGCGCCCGCTACGGGTCGGAGTTCGCGGCTGTGCTCGACAACTCGCGCGTCTGGGTCAACGGCGACGAGCCGGTCGACGGCACCGCCACACGGCTTGCCGCTGGCGACGAGGTCGCGGTGCTCCCCCCGGTGAGCGGTGGCTCGATCGACCTCAGAGATCGAGGTCGAGCGAGCGGACCGACGCCAGACGTGAGCCGACGTCGTCCCAGTTGACGATGTTCCAGAACGCGTCCACCCAGTCGCCCTTCACGTTCTTGTACTGGAGGTAGAACGCGTGCTCCCACATGTCGAGGACGAGCAGCGGCACTGTGCCGTTGCCGACGTTCCCCTGGTGGTCGTAGACCTGCTCGATGACCAGACGTCCGCCGAGCGGTTCCCACGCGAGTGCGGCCCATCCTGAACCCTGGACGCCCAGGGCAGCCTGGTTCATCTGTTCGCGCATACCGGTGAAGGAGCCGAGGTACTCGTCGACCGCCGCGGCCAGTTCTCCCTCGGGCTCGCCGCCGCCGTCGGGCGACATGTTCTTCCAGAACAGCGAGTGCAGAACGTGCCCTGAGACGTGGAAGGCCAGGTTCTTCTCGAGCTGGTTGAGGTTGCCGAACTCACCGGCCTCCCGAGCGGCTGCGAGAGAGGTGGCGGTGGAGTTGGCGCCCTTCACGTAGGCAGCGTGGTGCTTGTCGTGGTGCAGTTCCACGATCTCGCCGGAGTAGTGGGGCTCCAGCGCGCCGGCGTCGTAGGGCAGTTCGGGCAGCGTGTATTCGGACATCGTCGTCTCCTCGTCGTGTCGTGATGGGCCGGTGCCGCGTTCTTCCACTACTACCAGACGCTCGCGAGGCCCCCTTCATTCCCGGTAGCCGTTGAGCCGGTCGATAGCGGTGGATACCCTGCGAGCGGCTCGTATTTCGGGGGGAACCACGTGGAGTTGTTCAGAGACTTTTTCGAACCCGGCTACGGCGCCGAGCTGTTGTCGCGTTGGGGGCACTACCTGGCGGGCGTCACCTGGATCGGGTTGCTCTACTACTTCAACTTCGTCCAGACGCCGGCTTTCGCCGAGATGACCGCCGAGAGCCGCTCGGAGGCTCTGCGCAAGATCACCTGGCGGGCGCTGTGGTGGTTCCGCTTCGGGGCGCTGCTCACGCTTCTCACGGGGCTGATGATCCTCGGGTTCCAGAAGAACCTGGGCAGCGACTTCAGCACGTACTTCCAGACTGTTCCGGGAACGTCCATCGCATTCGGCGCCATTGTCGGCATCACGATGTTCACCAACGTGTGGGTCATCATCTGGCCGGCACAGAAGATCGTGATCGGCTCCGCGGAGAGGGTTGCCGCCGGCGGCGAGGCCGACCCCAGGGCCGCCACCGTGGCCAAGCCCGCGGCTCGCGCATCCCGGGCCAACACCCTCATGTCGATCCCGATGCTGTTCTTCATGGCGTTCACGACCCACGGAGTCGACCTGTTCCGCGACACCGGTGAGATCGGCGGCGACACGCTGCTTGTCGCCTGGATCGTGTTCGTGGTCGTACTCGCCGCCATCGAGGGCGCGGCCCTCGGGTGGTTCGGCGGCTACGACGGCCCCCTGGCCAAGGTGTTCTTCGACGATCACAAGATGACGATCATGTGGGGTTTCGTCGCCTGGGTGGTCCTCTACTTCGTCGCCTTCGAGGCGATCATCGCGTAAACTTTCTTGTCTGATTTCGACCGGTTCCGTCCTCGGGGCGGGCCCGGTCCGCGTCCGGCGGCAACTGGCGGGACGCGGGCGGGGCATGCCGCTTGTGCGTTCGTGATCGGGCCCTTCGACCCGCCGAAATGTGACCTCGGGTAATTGCATGGACGCGAAAGCCGTTGTTACGGTTCTCCGAACTCGCCAGCCCCCTCCTACGGAGCTCTCGTGTTTCCTTCTCGTCTCACGACGATCCTTCTCGTTGTCGCAGTCGTGCTCGCACTGGCCCTGCCGGTGGGAGCCGAGCCGCGTGCTGAGGTCTCCGTCGACGAAGCCAGTGCCGCCGCCGAGGCGGCCCAGGCCGAGCTGAACGCGGGAGCCGAACGCGTCGCCGACGCCCAGGCGGCCTACTACGAGCTCGAGAACGAGGTCACGGCGTTGGAGGCCGACATCGAGATGGCCGAGGCGTACGCCGACGAGCTACGCGTCGTGGCCCGTGCCCGTGCCGCTGACGCCTACACCGGCGGCAACGTCGACTTCGCCGATGCTCTCGAGAGCGAGAACGTGCTCGACGCCGCGCGCAAGGCGCAACTGCTCGAGCAGCTCAAGGCCGACGACGACCAGAAGGTCGAGGAGCTCGGGGCGCTCGAAGAGGATCTCGACCGCCGACGCGCCGAGCTCGACGCCAAGCGCGAGGACCAGGCTGTCGCGCTCGAGAAGATGGAATCCGAGATCGCCGATCTCGAGAAGAAGGCAGCCGCCGCGGAGTCGGTGCTGGCCGAAGCGCGTGAGCAGGCGCGTATCGAAGCTGAGCGCGCCGCCGCAGCCGAAGCCGCCCGCGCCGCGGAAGCCGCGGCCCGCGCGAGTCGTGACGCCGCTGCCGCCGCGCAACAGCAGGCTGCCTCAGCACCCTCTGCCCCCGCTCCCTCGGGGCCCGGCGGAAATCTCGGCGGTTCGCCGGGCGGCCCGGGCAACATCATCTGCCCGTTCCCCTCCCACGCCGGTTTTTCCGACTCCTACGGTGACCCGCGTTCGGGCCACTCCCACCAGGGTGTCGACATCGGCGGGCCTCACGGCGCGCCGCTCGTGGCGGTGGTGTCGGGAAGTGTGTCGTTCAGCAACATGGGCGGCGGCGGAAACGCCGCGACGCTGAGCGGTAGCGACGGCAACGTCTACATCTACATGCATCTCTCGGGGTACGCCAAGGGCGGTTCGGTCCAGCAGGGTGACGTGATCGGCTACAACGGCGCCACGGGCAACGCCAACGGGTTCGCTCACCTCCACTTCGAGGTTCACCCCGGTGGCGCCGGCCCGACCAACCCCTATCCGTGGGTCGCGCCCGTCTGTTGAGCCCTCGGGGTCTGCGCCGCAGTCGTTGCGGTCGTATGCCCACAGGATTACCGTTCAATGATCCGTTTCCTTACTGCTGTGGCTCTCACGTTCGTGCTCGCCGCGCCCGCGTCGGCGCAGGTGACAGAGCGGCCCACGTCGGCGCTCGACGATGCGCGTGCCGCCTATGAGCAGGCGCGCGCCGAGGCCAACGAGGCCGCAGCGCGCCACGAGGAGGCCGTGTCCGACTTCTATGCCCTCGAGAACGAGATCGCAGCCCTCGAGAACGAGATCGAGGCCGGTGAGTTTCGTGCCGAGCTGTTGCGGGCCGACGCTCGACAGATCGCCCGCGAGGCCTATACCGGCCAGCGCGTCGACTTCGTCGAGACACTCGAGAGTGACAACGTGCTCGACGCGGCGCGAAAGACCCAGCTCTTCGACCAGGTCAAGGCCGACGACGACGACAAGCTCGACGAGCTCCGCGCGCTCGAAGACGATCTCACCACGCGCCGCGCCACGTTGGAAGACGCCCGCACCGAGCAGGCCGCCGTGCTCGACGCGCTCGATGCAGAGTCGGCGGAGCTCGACGAACAACTCGCAAACTCACAGGCGCGACTAGCCGACCTCGAGGAACAGCAACGTCGTGAGGAAGCGCGACGCGCTGCCGAGGCGGCGGCAGCAGCAGCGGCGCAGGCCGCGGCGGATGCCGCCGCGCAGGAGGCGGCTGACCAGGCCGCCCAGAGCACACCGTCGGCACCGGCACCGGCACCGGCGCCCGCGCCCCCGCCTCCGAGCTCGGGAGGTGGCTCGCCCGGTGGATCCTTCGGGCTCGTGTGCCCGGTCCCCGGCTCGAGTTTTGTCGACAGTTGGGGAGCGCCCCGTTCGGGCGGCCGCGGCCATCAGGCCGTCGACATGATGGCGCCGATCGGCACACCCAACTACGCGGTCGTGTCGGGAACGGTCAGTCCGCGGAACTTCGGGATCGGTGGCTACGGCGTAGCCCTGTCGGGTGACGACGGCAACCTCTACTACTACATCCACATGAAGCCGGGCACCGGCGTCAGCGGTCATGTGAGTCAGGGTCAGTTCGTCGGCAGCGGGGGCGACAGCGGGAACGCGGCAGGTACACCTCACACCCACTTCGAGATCCACCCTGGTCACGGCCCCGCAATCAACCCGTACCCGCACGTGGCAGCGGTCTGCTGAACACCGGTCTACTGAAGACCGCTCCGTTGGTCGCCGCCTGCCCACGCGTGACGCGCGGGGTACGTCGCGCGAACGGATAGCCTCGCAGGGTGCCCGAAGAGCCACATCATGAGCGACGCCTCGACCGCGTGCTCGGATCCGACTACCTCGCCGGGATCGACCAGCTCGATCTCGAGGCGCTGCGTGAGATGCGCAGCGCCTGTGTCGAGGTCGAGACCGAGGTGTCGTACGTGCGACGTCTCGCCCAGGCCCGGATCGAGATCCTGGAAGCCGAGCTCGAGCGTCGCGGCAACGGCGGTTCGGTCGAAGATCTGATCGCGGCGCTCCCGCGGATTCTCGCCGACGAGGGCCCGCGCTCCGGTCCGGCGCAGGCACGGTTGCCGCAGCCCCTGGCTCCCTCGATGAGCATCGAGTGGAATCGCGGTCTCGAGCGTCTCGTGTCCGATGCCACGCTCGCCAACCTCCCGACCCTGTCGGAGGAAGAACTGGGTGCGACGCTCGAGGAGCTACGGGGCTTCGAAGAGGAGATCTCCGGTACGCGTTCGAAGTTGCACGAGGTCATCGACACTCTGGAACTCGAGCTGGCCGCGCGTCACGCCTCGGCCTGACCCGGTCCCGATCGGCCCATCGGCCACCATGACGTCACGACGCCCGGGTAACGTCGCGTCATGGCGGGCGACGCATTGGAGAACCGACTGCACGAGCTCGGGGAGTTCATCCGGGAGCAGCGGCGTTCCGCCCGCCTCTCCCTGCGCAAGCTCTCGGAACGCGCGGGTATCTCGAACCCGTACCTTTCGCAGATCGAGCGCGGGCTGCGCAAGCCCAGCGCCGAGATCCTCCAGTCGATCGCCCGCGGTCTGCAGATCTCCGCCGAGACGCTTTACATACGTGCGGGCATTCTCGAGGAGCGCGGCGAGAGTGTCGACCTCGAAACCGACATCCGGGTCGACCCGACCCTCAACGAACGCCAGAAGCAGGCTCTCGTCGAGATCTACCGGTCCTTCCAGGCCGAGCGCGACACCGGGAGCGCCGACGCCGGCGGAACCGAAGCGACCGGCGGCGACGCCGGGACCGGCTAAAAGGCCGCGAACGACGCACAGATACGATGCGAACCATGTCACGGCCCCGACTCGCGATCCTGAGCGTCCACACCTCGCCGCTGGCCCAGCCGGGCCTCGGCGACGGTGGAGGCATGAACGTCTACGTTCGTGCGCTCGCCACGGCCCTCGCACGCGCCGGGGTCGACTGCGACGTGCTCACCCGCGCCGAGCATCCCGAAGCACCTCCCGTGATCGACATAGAGCCCGGATTCCGTGTGGTGCACGTGGAGGCGGGTCCCAAGGCGCCGATTCCCCGCCACGGGCTCGCCGACATCATCGAACCGTTCACCGACGCCACTCTCGAGCACATCTCGCGATCAGGCACCGTCTACGACGCCGTCCACGCCAACTACTGGGTCTCCGGCGGGGTCGGCCACGCACTCAAGCACGCCCTGGATCTCCCTCTCGTCGTCACGTTCCACACGCTCGATCGGGTCAAGGCCGACGCCGGCATCGACGACGACGCCACGGTGCGTGCCCGCGTGGAACGTGAGGTCGTGGCGTGTGCCGACCTCATCGTCGCTCCCACGTTCGCGGAGCATCGTCAACTCGTCGACCTGTACGACGCTGTGCCGAGCCGGATCGAAGTCGTTCCTCCCGGTGTCGACCATCGGGTCTTCGCATCGGGGAGCCGTCTCGAGGCACGTACCGCCCTGGGACTCGACGGAGCGCCGGTCCTCCTGTTCGTCGGAAGGATCCAGCCCCTCAAGGGAGCAGGGCTCGCGATCCGTGCACTTTCGATGCTGGAGGACATCTCCGCCCAGCTCGTTCTCGTCGGGGGCCCGAGCGGGCCCGATGGAGCTTCCGAACTCACCCGCCTCCATGCACTCGTCGACGAACTCGGGCTCGGCCACCGAGTGCGCTTCGTGGCTCCGCAGCCTCACGACGACCTCGTCACGTACTACCGCGCCGCCGACGTGTGCCTCGTGCCGTCCCGTACGGAATCGTTCGGAATGGTGGCGCTCGAAGCGGCGGCATCGGGCACCCCCGTCGTGGCGGCCAACGTCGGTGGTCTGCGTACGCTCGTCGACCACGGCCATACCGGTTACCTGATCGACGAGCGGGAACCCGAAGACTTCGCCCATCCCGTCGAACGCATCCTGGCCGATCCCGATCTGGCGGAGCGGTTGTCAGCCCAGGCCGTCGAGTTCTCGGCCGACTACTCGTGGAGCGTCACCGCCGCCCGGCTCCGCCGGCTCCACGGCGACCTCACCATCCGTTCGCTGGTCCGCTGCGCGTGAGCGCGGAGGCCACTTCGTCGGACGCTGTGCCGCCCGGCTCTCCGCCTGAACCCGCGTGACTCCGGACGCACCCATTCCCGACGCACCCATTCCCGACGCCGGCGCTGCTCACGCGCTCATCGACGAACACCTCTTCGGACCCGTTCGTGGGGAATCATACGTTCAACACGTCGAATACGACTCCGAGCTGCGGCGGTGGTACGTGCGGTTCGGTTGCGACGCGCGCGACGCCTCGACGATCTACTTCGATCTGCGCCAGCGCACGTTGCGCTACGAGGTGTACTTCATGCCCGACCCGCCGCGGAATCACCTCCCGCTGTACCGGTGGCTCCTTCGCCACAACCACGATCTCTACGGTGCGCGGTTCTCGATCGGTTCTGACGGCGACATCTACCTCACGGGTCGCGTGGCGCTCGAACACCTCTCCGTCGAGGAGCTCGACCGGGTCATCGGCGTTCTCTACGAGGCGGTCGAGCTCTGGTTCCAATCCGCCATCACACTGGGATTCCGCAGCCCCGACCAGGCCTCGTGACGCGCAGCTAGGAGCCGAGCGGCTCCTCGGCGGAGTCTGCGCACGTCAGCTGGAGCGACACTCTCGTCGCACCGCGCGCCATCGCGCGCTCGAGCACCTGCCTCACGGTTGCGATCACCGCGTCGTCATCGCCGGTGAGCGTCGTTCCGAACGGTCCATCGTCGAAGTCCAGCCCCGAACTCTCCACGGCGTCCAGTGCAGCCTCTCCGTGGGTACCACGATCACCGGTTATGAACGGTTCGACCGTGAACTCGGCTCGCAACATCCGTCGGCTCCTTCGTGGTCAGCGGTCGTTGACCGCGTTCAGGTAGTTGTAGACCGTGAAGCGGCTCACAGCGAGGGCGTCGGCGACATCTTCCACGCCCTTTCGGAGCGTGAAGGCCCCGAGCTTGTCGAGCATGGCGACGGCACGCTGCTTGTCTTCGCGGCTGAGGTCGGAAAGCGGCGCGCCGAGCTGATCCTCGACCGTCGCGATGACGCGTTGTAGCGCGCCCTGGAGACGGGGGAGACGGACTCCCGTGACGACGCGCCCTTTCCACTCGAGGAGGACGTCACCGGGTTCGACGCTGTCGGGTGCGATCAGCTCCCCGCCGACCGCATCGATGAGTGGCGTCACCGCGTCGATCATCGCCTGAGACACCGGTTCACCTCCCTGCTGCGCGCACAATAGCGTCAACATTCTGTCGAGAAGGACGCCGGTCGTCACATGGGACACTCGGACCAGGGAGCGCAGACACCGATTCCGGATCGTGGATGGCTTCTGGCCCTTCCCAAGGCCGAGGTGCACGTCCACCTCGAGGGTTGCCTCGCTCCCGAGCTCGTCAGCTCGGCAGCCCGGCGGGCCGGTGCCGAGCTGCCCGGCGACCTGGAGCAGGGAGTGCACGATCTCGATTCCCTGCTTCGCACGCTCGACATCTCGTGCGCGCTCATCGACACCGAAGCGGAACTGATCGACATCGCCTACGGGTTCTCACGGCACGAGGCGGATTCGGGCGTGCGCTATGCCGACGTGATCGTCAACCCCGCCCATTGGCCGGCGTGGCGCGGCCGTCTCGATAGCTTCGTCGCGGCGCTCGATGCCGGGTTCACTGCGGCGGAAACGGACGGCTTCACGCCGGTCGGGATCTGCCCGAGCATCGGGCGAGATCAATCGGCGTCAGAGGCAGTCGAGCTCGTCGAATGGATCGTCGCCGACCAATCGGAGCGGCTGGTCGCCCTGTCGATCGATGGAAACGAAGAGGCTGCGGGTCGTAGTAGCCCGCGCTTCGCCGACGCGTTCGGCCGAGCTGCGGCGGCGGGGTTTCATCGCTGTGTTCATGCGGGGGAGTCGAGTGGCCCCGAGGGCGTCTGGGACGCGATCGACCTCCTCGGCGCCGAGCGGATCGATCACGGCATCCGATGCGTCGACGACCCTGCGCTGGTTGCCGAGCTCGCGCGTCGGGGCATCGCACTCGACGTGTGTCCCACCTCGAACGTGCGGCTCGGGGTGGTGTCGTCGCTGCACGACCACCCTGTCGAGCAGTTGCGCGCCGCGGGCGTCCGTGTGTCGATCAACACCGACGATCCGTTCCTCCTCGGGACCGACATCCCTGCCGAGATGGCGAGCGTTGCGACCACCTTCAGCTGGGGCACCGACGTCGTCGCCGAGATGGCGCGCACTTCGATCGACGCGTCCTTCGCGTCCGCCGAAGTCAAGCGTGCGTTGCAGAACGAGCTGTCCGCGTTCCTGGAAAGCCCTTCCTGATGACCGCGCGAGCGGGCAGCTCGGCCGCGCTCACGCCTCGATCTCGCGCCGATACGGCTGGGTGATCGCTGCGGGAGCTCGGCTGCTCCCGGCGATGCCGGCGAGCGCCATGAGCGTCACCACGAACGGGAGTGCGAGCCACAGTTGCGAGGGAAGCGAGATGTCGGGCTCGGCGACCCAGAGCGCGAACGCCCCGGCGGCGAGGAGGAATCCGAGTGCGGGAGCGAGGTTCGACGGCTGCCAGAGGTCGACCCCCCGCGCCAACGACGCCACACGACCCACATGGTGAGCGCAAGGACGCCGGCCCACGCGACGAACCAGACCTCGCTCGGGATGTACTCCTCGGCTTGAAGGCGCAACTGCAGCGCATCGGCGGCCCCGAACACCAAGCACGCCCCGAGGACCCCGAGGGGGCGCCACCTGCCGAAGATCACCGCAGCCAGGGCGAGGAACCCGCGTCCGGCGCTCATGTTCTCCTGGAACAGCCCGAGCCGTACGACCGACAGCGACGCCCCGGCCACACCGGCGAGCGCGCCGGTGACGAGGATCGCCTGCCAGCGCTTGGCGGCGACGCTCACACCTGCGGTGTCTGCCGCCGCCGGCACCTCGCCGACGGCGCGGATCGACAGCCCCCACTTCGTTCGGTACAGCACGAAGGCCGCGAGCGGAACGACGAGAAAGGCGAGGTAGGTGATCGGCGTGTTGTCGAAAAGTGCCTCGCCGATTCCGGGAAGGTCAGAGAGCAGCGGGATCTCGATCGGATCCATGCGCGAGAGCACGATCTCCTCGCGGCTGCCGAAGATCTCCCGGAACGAGAACGTCGTCACGCCCAGAGCCAGGATGTTCAAGCCCACACCCACGACGATCTGGTCGGCGCGCGCCTGTATCGAGAGCACCGCCATGATCGACGCCAACACCATGCCGGCGACGAGGCCACACGCGATGCCGGCCCAGATGTCGCCGAAGTACCAGTCTCCCCAGAAGCCCCAGAAGGCGCCCATGAGCACCATGCCCTCGATGCCGACGTTGAGCACACCGGCTCGCTCGGAGAACAGCTCCCCCGTGGCGGCGAAGATCAACGGGGTGGCGGCGATGACACTGGCTGCGAGCCAGGCGGAATCGAAGGGTCCCATCAGGCGGCCTCGGCGGGGGCGGGCGCGATCGACTCTTCAGTGTCGACGCGTTCACTCCCGAGGCGGTCGAGCAGGAACGTTGCTCCCGCGACGAAGACGATGACGAGTCCCTGGGTGATGAGGACGACGGCCGACGGCACCCCGACACGGGCCTCCATGAGGCCTCCTCCTTGACGCAGGAAGGCGAAGAGCAGCGCCGAGGGGATGCACGCGATCGGGTTGTTCCGGGCCAACAAGGCGACCACGATGCCCTCGAAGCCGAAGTTGGCCGAGAAGTTGTCGGACATGCTCGTGGACTCGCCTCCGAGGATCAACGAGCTCCCCCGCCAGGCCTGCGAGCGCGCCCGACACGATCAGCGCAATTGCCGTCACCGTCTTGGTGGCGATACCGGCATGGCGTGCCGCAGGTTCGTTCGCGCCCGTGAAGCGCAGCCGATAGCCGAACGTCGTGCGGTTGAGCACGAAGGCGACGACGAAGACCATGACGATCGCGAGGACGAAGTCCCACGACAGCGACGTCTTGTCGAGCAGGCTCGGCCATCGTGCGCTTTCCGCGATCGGACCCGACCGCGGGAAGGTCTTGGTGGATTCCTGGAGCGGGCCGCGGACGAGCCAGCTGACGATCTCGATCGCGATGAAGTTCAGCAGCAGGGTCGAGATGATCTCGTTGACGCCGCGTCGGGCCCACAGCCACGCCGCGATGCCGGCCCACATCGCGCCACCGGCCACGCCGGCCAGGACCGCGAGCGGAAGATGGATCAGGATCGGCATTCCCGCGAAGTGCAACCCCATCGCGGTCGCGCAGATCCCTCCCGCGAGGATCTGACCCTCGAATCCGATGTTCACCCGCTTTGCCCGATAGGCGACGATCCAGCCCAGCGCGACGAGAAGCAGCGGGATCATCTTGCTCAAGGTGCCCGCGATCTGGGCCCGGTTGCCGAAGGCTCCGTCCCACATGGCTCGGGCAGCCTCCCCGGCGTCGTTGCCGGTGAGAGCAACGATCAGCATCGAGAACCCGAGCGCGAGCACGAGGGCAAAGACCGAGACGCCGAGTGAGGCGATGGCGCGCTTGAACCGATTCGACACGGTCAGCCCGGCGCGATCTCGGCGCCGCCCATGAGGAGGCCGAGCGTTTCGTCGTCGGCATCATCGGGATCGAGGATACGGACGAACCGCCCCCCGACGATCACGGCGATCCGATCACTGAGCGAGAGGATCTCGTCGAGCTCGGTCGATACCAACAGGGTGGCACCGCCGCGCTTGCGGTGGTCGAGAAGCCGGTCGTAGACGAACTCCATGGCTCCCACGTCGAGGCCGCGAGTCGGCTGCGCGGCGATGAGCAGCGTCGGCTCGCCGCAGAGCTCGCGCGCCACGACGGACCGCTGCTGGTTCCCGCCCGAGAGCTGGCGCATGATGACCGACGTGCCTGGAGTGCGAACGTCGAACTCGGCGACCAGGTGCTCGCAGTGCTCGCGGATCGGCGAGACAGCGGTGATACCGCGGCGAGCGAACGGAAGACGGCGAAAGTCCTTGAGCATCAGGTTGTCGGTGATCGTGAGGTCCAGGGCGACCCCCGTGCGATGCCGATCCTCCGGGATGATGGCACCGCCGTGTCGGTGGAAGCGCTGGGGCGTGAGGCGCGGCTCGTCGCGTCCGCACACTCTGATGGTGCCGCTCGACGGTTGGTGGACGCCGGCGATCACCTCGACGAGCTCTCGCTGACCGTTGCCGTCGATACCGGCGACTCCGAGGATCTCTCGCTCGCGGATCTCGAAGGACACGTCGTCGAGGACCGTCCGTCCGTCCTTGCTCTCGAGCCGAAGCGAGGAGACCTCGATCACGGGTTCGCCCGGCGGGAGCGACTCGCGAGCGACGCGCAGCACGACGTCACGGCCCACCATCATGCGGGCGAGGTCCGCCTTGTCGACGTCGTCGGTGTGCACCGTGCCGACCACGGCACCGTCGCGCAGAACCGTGCACCAGTCGGAGGCTTCGAGCTGTTCGTCGAGCTTGTGACTGATGAAGATCACCGCCTTGCCGTGGTCCGCGAGGTCACGCAGCGTCTGGGCCAGCTCGTGCCATTCCTGGGGGGTGAGCACCGCGGTCGGCTCGTCGAGGACGAGCAGCTCGGCGCCCCGATAGAGGAGCTTGAGGATCTCCACGCGCTGTTGCAGACCGACGGAGAGGTCCTCGACGAGATCGTCGGGATCGACGTCGAGGCCGTACCGCTGCGACAGCTCGCGCACCCGCCGGGCGACGGCCGGGAGTCGCGAGAACGGTGAGTGGTTCTCGCGCAGACCGAGTGCGACGTTTTCGGCGACGGTCATGGTCGGCACGAGCATGAAGTGCTGGTGGACCATTCCGATCCCGAGGTCGACGGCGTGTCGCGGGGAGCGGATCCGCACGGGCTTGCCGTCGATCTCGATCGTTCCCTCGTCCGGGTGGAAGAGCCCGTAGAGAATCTTCACGAGGGTCGACTTGCCCGCGCCGTTCTCACCCAGGAGGCCGCGGATCTCTCCGCGATCGACCTCGAGGTCGACATCGCGGTTTGCGACGACCCCGGGGAAACGCTTCGTGATCCCTTGCATCCGCAGGAAAGGCGCCATGCGTTCAGGGAACGTACGGTGTGGGACCGGTCCCCGTCAACAATTTGTCAATCCGCCCCGACGTACCACCCCGCGGGGCCTCGGCCGTGAGCCCCGTTCGGTCACCCCGCTTGACATTTCCGTGCGCGAAGGGCATCGTGCCGATATCAACAGTTCGTTGAAGGTTGGGAGAGGGACATGAAGCGTTGGCAACGGTTGGTAGCGGTGCTCTTCGGCGTGATGCTTGTCGCCACGGCGTGCAGTAGCGACGACAACGGCGACAGCAGCGGCGACACAACGACGACCGAAGCCAGCGACGGCTCGGGTCTGGCGGGTGAAGGCGTCACCGTCGGGATGGCCTTGCCCGGCCCACAAGACGACAAGGGCTTCAATGAGGCGCACTACAACGGGATCATCCTCGCTGAACAGGAGCTCGGGATCACCCCGAACGTTCAGGAGAACGTGGCCGACCCCGACGCGCGCATCGACGCCATGCGCAATCTCGCAGCCGACAACGAGCTCGTGATCGGCGTCGGAGCCGAGTTCGCGGAGGCGGGGCTCACGATCGCACCGCAGTTCCCGGACGTGCAGTTCGTGGTCATCAACGGTGAAACCGACCCCGAGATCGACAACCTCCACGTGTACGGAGTCCGCCAGGGCGTCCCGGCATACGTGGCAGGCGTGCTCTCGGCGTCGGAGGAGTTCGCTGCCGAGACCGGTGTCGACGTCAGCTCCGTCGGCTATGTCGGTGGCGAGGAGATCCCACCGACCACCCAGTCCGACGACGGCTACAAGGCGGGCGTGGAGGACACCGACGACTCGATCGAATACGCGTCGACGATCGTCGGCGACTTCAACGACGCACCGAAGGCCAAGGACGCAGCGGTCGCCCAGATCGACGCCGGCGCCCAGGTGATCTTCGGCCTGATCGATGCCGGGTACCCGGGGATCATCCAGGCCGCCGAGGAGGCCGGTGGCGAGGAGCTGCTCTTCAGCGTGATCTTCCCCCGCTGTGACGACTACCCGAACCTCGTCGGTACGGCGTTCTTGAACTCCGACGTCCTCGTGGAGTCGATCGTCCAGGACTTCCTCGACGACGATCTCGTGGCCGAGCCCTTCTTCTACGGGGTCGAGGATCCCGAGATCCAGCGGCTCGAGCTGTGTCCGAACTTCCAGACCCCCGAGCTCACGAAGGTCGTCGACGACACGCAGGCTGCGATCAACGACGGAAGCATCACGCTGCCCGACGGCGTCTAGCAGTCCCACCTCCCCCCGAGCGCCGGTCTCGCCGGTCGCCCATCCGGGCGGCCGGCGGGGCGGTCGGCGGGGCGGTCGGCTCCGCTGTGACGGGGTGGCGGGAGGTCGACACCCACGAGGGAGCCGGCCCCGGAGAGGAGCCGTGAGAGACGTGGGCGAGGCACGAGGGTGCTTCATCGACGGGAAGTGGATCCCCACGGCCGAGACTTTCGCCGTCGTCGATCCAGCGACCGGTCGAGAGGTCGGTCGCGCGAGCGACGCGACGCCGGCCGAGGCTCGCGCTGCGATCGGTGCCGCCGAGGGGGCGTTCGCCGAGTGGGCCGCGACCCCGGCAGCCGAGCGCGGTGCTGTTCTGCGCCGTATCGCGGCCGAGCTGGAGCGTGCGGCCGATGACATCGTCTCGTTGATCGTCGCCGAGCAGGGCAAGCCGATCGGCCAGGCCCGATTCGAGGTCGCCTACGCCGGGCAGTGGCTCGAGTGGTACGCGGAGGAAGCGCGCCGGACCTACGGCGAGATCGTTCCGCCCCCGACAGCCACGAAGCGGCTGCTCGTGCAGCGACGACCGCTGGGAGTCGCGCTCGCCATCACCCCCTGGAACTTCCCGGTGGCGATGATCGCTCGCAAGTTGGCACCCGCACTCGCCGCCGGTTGTCCCCTGGTCGTGAAGCCCGCCGAGCAGACGCCGCTGTCACCCGCTGCGTTCATCGATGCTGTTGACCGGGCGGGGGTTCCGGCAGGAGTGGTCAACTTCGTGACGGCGTCCGATCCGACTCGCATCTCCGACACGCTCGTGGGCGACCCGCGTGTACGGAAGATCACTTTCACGGGTTCGACCGAGGTGGGGAAGCTCTTGCTGCGCCAGTCCGCCGATCATCTCGCCAGGGTTTCGCTCGAGCTCGGGGGCCAGGCGCCCTTCATCGTGTTCGACGACGCCGATCTCGACGCCGCGACCGCCGGCGTCATCGCGTCGAAGTTCCAGGTCAACGGGCAGTCGTGTCTCTGCGCCAACCGCATCTTCGTCCAGGAAGGCGTGGTCGAGTCGTTCGCCGACCGGCTGACCGCTGCGGCCGGCGAGCTCGTCGTCGGTCCAGGGACCGATCCCGAGGTGGCCGTCGGTCCCCTGATCGACGAGGCCGGGTACGACAAGGTGTGCGCCCACGTCGCCGACGCCGTCGAGCGAGGAGCGCGGGTGCTCGTCGGCGGCGATCGTCGACAGGGGGGAGGCCTCCAACAGGGCTACTTCTTCGCTCCTACCGTGCTCGGGGACTGTGACGACGACATGCTCGTCGCGCGAGAAGAAACCTTCGGGCCGGTCGCCCCGCTGCTCACGTTCACCGACGAGGCCGAGGTGGTCCGGCGTGCCAACGACTCACCCTTCGGTCTGGCCGCCTACTGCTACACCCGTGATCTGGGCCGCGCCCATCGGGTCGCCGACGCACTCGAGTTCGGGCTCGTCGGGATCAACGACCCGCTTCCCGCCTCGCCGGTGGCTCCCTTCGGCGGCTTCAAGGAATCGGGGCTCGGCCGGGAGGGTGGCCACGACGGGATCGAAGCCTTCCTCGAGACCAAGCTCGTCTCCATCGTCTGCTGATCCGTCGCTCGGGTCGGGACGCGCTCGGTGCGTGGCCACCACGAGGGGCAGCGCGGCACTCGATTGACGATTTGTTGAAAAATTCCTTGCGTTCGGGAGCGAGTGTCGTTAGGTTCGACACCGGCACCGAGACGGCGCCGCCACGAGCTTTGTGACCGGGGGGAGCCGGTCTTCGTACGGCGGCGCGACCGGTCGGTGTCGCGGAGGTACATCGTGGAGACCGATCTCCTCGGAGCACGGTCGGGCACGGCGTACGGCGACGGCTGGGTTCGGTCGACCTGCACGATCTGTCTCAATCGTTGCGGAATCCTGGCTCACATCGCCGACGACGGTGTGGTCGACAAGATCCTCGGTGACCCGGCCAACCCCCACAACCACGGTCGAACGTGCGCGAAGGGTGACTCCGGTTTCGAGGGCCTGCGCGATCCCGACCGCGTCACGGCGCCGATGCGCCGCACGAACCCCGACAAGGGCGTCGGTGTCGACCCGGGCTGGACCGAGATCTCCTGGGACGAGGCGCTCGATGAGATCGCAGGCCGATTGGCCGAGATCCGCGAGACGGAGCCCGAGCGCTTCATGTTCTCGACCTTCGACGCCTTCCACCTGCGCGGTGCGCTCGTTCCGTCGTTCATCCACGGCTCCGGCCTTCCCGGGTACTCGACGTGGTCCGCCCAGATCTTCTGCGGCAACAACGTGCACGGCATCGGCTACATGAACCTGAACGGATTCGAGGGCAATCCCGATCCGAAGTACTCGAAGTACATCATGCTGTTCGGCTCGCAGTTCGGTTCTGTCGTGCACTACGACACGATGCACGCGACCCGTACGCTCTCCGAGCGCCGCGATGACGACGACGTCAAGGTTGTCGCGATCGACCCCGTGTGCGGAGCGGCAGCCTCTCGAGCCGAGCAGTGGGTCCCGATCCGACCCGGCACCGACGCGGCGCTCCTCTTGGGGATGGTGGACCAGCTCGTCAACGAGCTCGACATCTACGACCGGGAGTTCCTGCTCAACAAGACCAACGCGCCGTATCTCGTCGGCCCCGACGGCTACTACCTGCGCCACGACGGCGGCGACAAGCCGCTGGTGTGGGACAACGCCGACAACTCGGCGAAGCCCTTCGACGGTGACGTTCGCGACATGGCGCTGTCGGGGAATTTCGAGGTCGGTGGCGTGAAGGCCGGCACCGCTTTCCAGGCACTGCGCGACCACGTCCGCCGCTACTCGCCCGAGTACGTCGAGGAAGTGACCACCGTTCCCGCCGACACCGTTCGTCAACTGGCACGCGAGTTCGGAGAGGCTTCGTGCATCGGCGAGACGATCGAGATCGACGGGGTGGAGCTGCCCTATCGGCCCGCCACGGTCTCGTGGTACCGAGGCCTCTCCGCGCACAAACATTCGATGCTCAATGGTCTCGCAATCATCCTGTTGCCGACCATCATGGGTGCGATCGACGTGCCCGGGGGTCTGCTCAGCGACCCGTACTCGCTCAAGGGCAAGGTCGCCGAGCGCGAATACTCCTGTCCGGCGAGTCCTGAGGGCCTCATTTCCCAGGGATTCCTCGGAGGTGGACGTGTCGGTGGCCTCTACCCACCGCGCAAGGTGCGTGCGCCCCAGACCCCCGAAATGTTCGAGCTACTGCCGGTCGGTCCGTATGGAGCCATCTTCTACCTCCTCGCCTCGGAGAACGAGGAGGTCTACAAGCCGCCGCCCTTCCCGAAGATGATGCTCCAGTACCACTCCAACCTCATGAAGACCTCCGGGCCGCCCGACGTGATGGAGCGGTTCCTGAAGCGCTTCGAGTTCATCGTTTCGGTGACTCGGCGACCCGACGAGACCACCGAGTTCGCCGACATCGTGTTGCCCGACCTCCACTACTTGGAGCGTCTTGTCCCCTTCGCCTACCAGCACTACGCGTCCGGAGATGGTGACCTCGCGGCCTACGGCCCGAAACCGGTCGTGCATCCGCCCTTCGAGGGGCCGGTGCCGGGTGAGCGCTATGTCGACATCATGCAGATCTTCCTGGAGCTGGCCCGCCGCGGTGGGTTCCTCTCCGACGTGTACGAGTCGTTCAACACGATCGCCCACCTCAAGGAGCCGTGGAAGCTCGATCCGCAGGCCGAATACAGCTACACGGACCTGGTCGACCGCTGGCTCCAGAACGAGTTCGGCGAGGGCATGGGTCTCGAATGGCACCTCGCGGACGGGCTGTGGACCGACAAGAAGACCGTGCAGGAGAAGTACCCGCGCCCGTTCTTCGACGCCCGGGCTCAGGTCTACTTCGAGTTCATGCCCAAGGCGGGCGAAGACGTCCGTCGGGTCACCGAGGAGCTCGACATACCTTGGGAGACCGACGACTACCAGGCGCTCCCGGACTGGAAGCCCGGGCCGGCCTACAAGCGTCCGCCTCCGCACGATCTGTACATGGTGAATCTCAAGGTGCCGCACCACGCGCTCGGGCACACCCACAAGAACCCGTTGCTCACAGCGGTGGCGTCGGCGCACAACGATCTGCGTTCGGTGTGGATTCACCCCGAGACGGCGCGCGCCCGTGGGATCGTCGATGGTGAACAGGTCACCATCGAGACGTTCGAGGGACGGCGTCAGACGGCGGCCGCACGGGTCACCCAGCTCGTCCATCCCGAGGTCGTGGCGACCCAGGGGTGCGGCGGCGGTTGGTCCAAAGGCTCCAACAGCGACGAGGTGAACTTCAACGCGCTGCTCGCGATCGACGAGGACCACATCGACTTCCTTTCCGGGGCGCTCGACTGTGTGATCTCCGTCCGCGTCGACTCGAACGGGAGTGGTCACTGATGCGTTGGGGGATGGTGATCGACACAGCGCGTTGCGTCGGCTGTCACGCCTGCACGATCGCGTGCAAGGCCGAGAACGAGTCACCGGCAGACGCGTTCTACGCGCCCGTCGTCGAGTACGAGGTCGGAACGTATCCCGAAGCCCACACGGAGTATCTGCCCTCCCTGTGCAACCACTGCGAGGACGCGCCGTGCATCACCGCCTGTCCCTCCGGTGCGCTGAAGCGACGCGACGACGGCATCGTGCTCGCCGACGAAGATGTGTGCATCGGGTCGCGGGCCTGTATGAACGCCTGCCCCTACGGTGCGATTCACCTCTTCACCGGTGCCGAAGGTGAGATGCTGGCCGACGGCACCCGAACTCTGCCCACGGTGCAGGATCGGGTCGCGCGCGAGCGTCATCAGGTCGGCACGGTCTCGAAGTGCACGTACTGCGCGCACCGCATCGACTTCGGTCTCGAGAACGGGCTGACCCCCGGGATCGATCCGCTCGCGACGCCTGCGTGCGTCGTCACCTGCCCGGCTGAATGCCGCATCTTCGGTGACCTCGAGGACGACACCAGCCCGATCAGTCTCTACCTGGAACGCCGAGGCCCCTCCGAAGTGTTGCGGCCCGACGCCGAGACGGGAGCTCACACGTCCTATGTCGGCTGACACCGTCATCCGTACCCCTGAGGCCTACGCCCCTGAGGCACGCGCCCGACACAACGGGCACCGTCCCGAGAACGTGTTCATGGATCGCTGGCGGCTCGAGCCCAAGACCCAACGCGTCTGGGGTGTGTCGCACGCGATCTGGTTCACGCTCATGGGAGTCGGCGGCGGTCTGTTCATCCTCGCTCGAGCCCTCGATCTCAGCAGCCGTCTCGGGCATTGGTTCGGTATTCCGCTCGTCGACTGGGTGAGCTTCGTTGCGATCTCGGTCGGTGGCCTGATCCTGATCGGTGACCTCGGCCGGCCGCTTCGGGCCTGGCGTGCTTTCGTCAACATCCGTACGAGCGCGATCAGCTGGGGTGCGTGGGCCGACCTCGTGTTCCTCACCCTGGGAGGGCTGCTCGTCCTGCCCGCTCTGCGGCTCGGTTCGTCTCAGCCGTTCGAGTCGTTGCCCTGGGAGGCCGAGGCCACATCGGGACTCGGCCAGACGATCGAGATCGTGGCGATGGCAGCCGCGGTCGTCGTGATGGTCTACGCAGGCGGCGTGCTCGCCCGCCCCCGTGCCATCCCCTACTGGCACTCCGTGAACGTGCCACTCCAGTTCCTGTTCTCGTCGGCGGCCATCTCGATGGCGCTGGTCCTCACGATGGCGGCCGCCAACGACGTACCGATCGAGAGCGGCGATCTCTGGATCCTGATCGGGTTCCTCGCCGTGCTCCTCGTGACGATCGTGGCGCACCTTCTCACCCGTACAGAGGCTCCGGGTAAGCGTGAGAGTCTCGACCGACTCCTCCGCGGCCGCTATCGCGGCGCGTTCGTGGGTGGAGTGATCGTGCTCGGGACGATCATCCCGCTCGTTCTCGCCGTCGTGGCACTCGCTGTCGACGGGACCCGCGACGCTCTCGCCATCGTGATGCTGGTCTTGCTCGTGGTCGCCGGATTCGGACTCCGCCTGCTCACGCTCCGAGTGGGTATCTTCCCGCCGGTGAAGGAAGTTCCCGGACTCTTCAAGCCGTGACGCTGTTCCGGCCATGACATCGTCGGTCGAGATCCGGGTCCACTACGTCGGCAACCTCAAGCACAAGCTCGGGTGCGACGACGACCGTCTCGTGCTCGAGCCGCCGATGCGCGTACGCGACGTGCTCGAGGAGCTCGTGGAGCGCCACGGCGCCGAGCTGCGCGACTGGTTCTACAACCAGTACGGATGGCTCGATCCCCGGTGCATGGTCTTCATCGACGGTGAGGACTCGCGGGAGCTCGGGGGGCTCGACGCGTCCCTCGACGGCGTCGACGAGATCGAGATGGCGATCGCCCTCCCGATGGCGGGCGGCTGATCGACGTTCCGATTGGTTCCTGCGGCGGTCCGCGTGCGAGGAGCCCGTCAGTATCCTTCGGGTGATGCGCACGCTCTTTCGCCTCTTCGATCGGATTGTGACGAGTGACGACCAGGATCGGGAACTCGAAGGTGCCGACATCCTGGTTGACGACGGGGTGGTCGCGAAGCTGGGGGTCGGGCTCGAACCCGAGACCTGTGACAAGACCGTCGACTGTTCGGGCCTCCTGGCGTTGCCCGGGTTGATCAATGCCCATCAGCATCTCTACCAGGGTGCGATGCGGGCGATACCCGAGCTGGAACGTTCCCTGATCGGGGATTGGCTCCGCGGGATCGGCACCGATGCGCTCGCGCGATTCGAACGCGGCCGATTCGGCGCGTTGCAGGTACGCGCCATCGCTCGAGCGGTCCTGGCCGAGTCGCTGCTCGGAGGGATCACCACCGTTGCCGATCAGCACTACTTCTTCCCGGGATCCGCCGTACCGGCGCCCGCATATGTGGAGGCGACGATCGAAGCCGCGTCGGAGCTGGGTATCCGCCTCACCGCGTGTCGTGGATCGATCACCATGGGACGGGCAGCCGGAGGCGCGGCGGCGGATTCGATGGTGCAGGCCGTGGACACCGTCGTCGCGCACTGCGAGTCGCTCGTCGAGGAGTACCACGATGCCTCGCCGTACTCGATGACACAGATTGCCGTCGCACCCTGTGGAGTGCATGTCGATCGCCCCGAGCTCTTCGAGGAGCTCGCCGCGCTGGCCTTCGATCGCGAAGGTGTGGGGTTGCACACGCACCTCTACGAGCGGGTAGACACTGACTTCACCCGCGAGCGCTACGGGATGTCACCCTGGGAGTTCCTGGTCGAGCACGGTTGGGCCACCGAGCGCACATGGCTCGCGCACATGGTCGACGTCCCGGTCGAGGAGCTCCCCGACATCGCGGCAGCCGGGGTGGCGATTGCGCATCTCCCGGCCCCGGACCTGCGAATGGGGTGGGGGCGGGCTCCGATGCGCGCAATGCTCGATGCCGGCGTCACGGTGGGGATGGGAACGACGGGCTCCGCGAGCAACGACGGTGCGAATCTCCTCGGCGACATGAGGATCGCCGCTCTGGTGCACCGTGACGAGCATGTGCGACCCGATGCGTGGCCGTCGGCTCGTGAGTTGGTGCGGGCAGCGACGCGGGGTTCCGCCAGGTGCCTCGGGCGCCCGGCCCTGGGTTGGATCGGCCCGGGCTCGGCGGCCGACTTCGCGGCCTGGGATCTGCGTACGGTGGATCGGTTCGGCGTGCAGGATCCGGTCGCCGGGTTGCTCCTGACCGGGCTCTCGAGCGCAGCGTCACTCGTGGTCGTTGCGGGCCGGACTGTCGTGGAAGATGGTTCGCCCGTGGGCTTCGATCCGACCCGGATCGCCACCGACGCGTGGAGTGTGCTCGGTGTGGATCGCTGAGTTCAGTCAGTGAGAGTCGGGATCCGCCATGAGCTGGCGGTCCTGTTCGGCGAGGTGCAGGATCGAGCGGCCCTCGGTGCGCTCGACGTGGCGGACGAAGCGGTACTTGTCCTCGAAGCCGTCGGTCTGGCGCGGCGCTACCTTGGCGTGTCCCGGCGTGGTCCGCACGCACACGAACCGGCACCCACCCTCGCCGCCGAAGGCGGCATCGAGTTGGGCGTCGAGCTCGGTGTCGGTCTCGACGGTGGCCGTGTGGGGGACTCCCGAGGCGGCGGCCATGGCGGCGAGGTCGGCGCTGGCCGCGGTGGCGGTCGGTCGGGGGCCGTCCGTGTTCCAGCCGATCGACTCGTAGCAGCCGTTGTCGACGACCCACACGACGAGGTTCTCCGGTCGGGTCTGACCCATCGCCACGAGTTGGCCGAGCTCCATGAGCACCGAGCCGTCCCCGTCGAGCGCCACGATCAGGCGGTGGGGGAGGGCCAGAGCGAGTCCTACCGCCATGCCGATGACGTCACCCATCTGTCCCAGATGCGCAGTGCGAGGGTGCTCGTCGGTGAGATCGGCCCATTCGAAGGAGACCGCGCCTATGTACGTGGACATCACGAGCGCGTCGTCGGGGACGCGGGCTGCGAGACGGCCGAGCCATTCGTAGCGGTCCAGGGCCATTCTCATTCCTCCCAGATGCAGTCACCCGACACGAGCACCGCCGTCGGGTGGAGTTGGGCCTGCGCCAAGCGGTTGGCGCGTCGTAGTGCTCGTCGGAGCAGCGCAGGATCGCGGACGATCTGATACGGAATACGCAACGCGTCGAGAAGTGGCTCCACCACGATGCCGTGCGGGATTCCCCAGTGCTCGGTCTCCCCGAGGTCTCCACGGTACGAGAGCATGAGGACGACGGGAACGCCCGTACCCAGCGAGATGCGTGCGATGTACTCCGCGGCCACCCGTAGCCCCGAGTTCTCCATCACCAACACGGTGTGTTTCCCGCCGAGCCAGGCTCCGGCACAGATCGAGAAACCCACGCCCTCGTTGCACACGGGCACGTACTCGAAGAAGGGGTCGGCCTCGACGAGTTCGTGGAGGTTGCGCTGCCAACCGTCGGGGAGTCCGGAGACGAAGTCGATCCCCGCCTCCTTCAGACCTGTGATCGCTTCTTGCGCTGCATGGTCGAGCATCAGTCCTCCGCTGATTCGTTTGATCGCGCGCTCAGCGCCGCACGGTTGGGTGCGCCATCGCGATGTCCTGGGGACGAATGGGGACGCGAGGGAGAGCGAGACCGGTGGCCGCCCGTACGGCGGCTGCGACCGCAGGCGTCGGCGAGACGACCGGGGGTTCGCCCACCCCTTTGGCGCCGAAGGGTGCACCGGGCTCGGGCTGCTCGATCACCTCGGTGACCACCTCGGGCATGTCGAGCGCTGTCGGGATCAGATAGTCGGTGAACGACGCGTTGGCGATCTTGCCACCGTCGAGCACGATCTCCTCCATCACAGCGAGCCCGACGCCCTGCGCGATTCCGCCCTCGATCTGCCCGAGGACCTGGAGGGGATTGAGCGCGCGACCGACGTCCTGGGCAGTGGCGATCTGCACGACTCGGAGAAGTCCGAGATCGACGTCGACGTCGACGACGGCGCGGTGGGCGGCACACGCGAACGACACGTGGGCGTCGCCCTGGCCGGCTTCGTCGAGAGGTCGAGTCGGAGCGTGGTGATACTCGCGCGTCTCTTCGACCACCAGACCCTCGGCCACCTCTGCGCACGAGACGTCGATCGCTCCACTCACCGAGATGATGCGGGCATCGTCGGTCACCTCGAGGCCTTGGAGGCCCACGTCGTGGGTGCGGGCGACGTGTTCCACGAGACGATCGCGCACGGCGAGGCACGCAGTCTCGACCGCACCCCCGACATCCACGTCTGTCGGCTCGCCGAGGTCGACCCCGCGGAGCCGACGGTGGCGGTCGCGGCCGGCGCGAGGACGACGTCGTCGATCCCGAGCACCGAGCGGGCGATCTGCTCGGCGAGCGTCACAAAGCCCTGGCCGACCTCCGCGCACGCGCACGTGATCGTGACGATCCCGTCCTCGACCCGAGCAGTGGCGGTCGAGAAGTCGTCGAAGCCCTCCGCATACATCAGATTCTTGAAGTTCACCGCGAAGCCGACGCCGCGGCGTACCCGGTCGGGATCCGCAGTGCGACCGGCACCGCCCGGACGTGCGATCGGGTCGACCACCTCATCGAGCGGAAGCGGAGTGGCCGCGGTCGCGCGGATGACTTCGGCGACGGGGAGCGTGCCCGTGATGCGCTGGCCCGTCGGCAGTGTGTCGTTCGGCGCGAGTGCGTTGCGTAGGCGAAGCTCGACGGGGTCGAGGTCGAGCGCGGCGGCGAGCTTGTCCATCTGCGATTCGTGCCCGTAGCACGACTGCACCACCCCGAAGCCCCGCATGGCGCCGCACGGCGGGTTGTTGGTGCGAACGCTGTAGGTGTCGATGAAGACGTTGTCACAGCGATACGGGCCGAGAGCGAAGCACGCGGCGTTCCCGGTGACGTGGTACGAGGACGAGATGTAGGCGCCGCCGTCGAGGACGATCCGGGTTTCGACCTTGACGAGGTTCCCGGAACGATCGGCGTGGTGCCGGTACCAGAGTCGGCCGGGGTGTCGGTGGACATGCCCGAAGAACGACTCTTCTCGCGAGTAGAGCATCTTCACAGGTCGGCCGGTCTGCAACGCCAGCATGCAGGTGTGGACCTGGAGGCTGATGTCCTCACGCGCGCCGAAGGCGCCCCCACACCGGCGAGAACGAGCCGCACCTTCTCGGGAGGTAGATCGAGGCAGCTGGCGACCTGGTCGCGGTCGACGTGGAGCCACTGGGTGGAGATGAACAGCTCGACGCCACCGTCCTCGTCGGGGATGGCGAGGCCTGATTCGGGTCCGAGGAAGGCCTGGTCCTGCATTCCGAGCTCGTAGGTGCCCTCGACCTGTACGTCGCCGGTGACCGAGGAGTCACCCTTGCGGATCGGGAGGTGGCGGAAGACGTTTCCGTTCGGATGCAGCGGTGCGCCGGTGAGTGCCACCTCGGGGTCGAGGACGGGCTCCAGGGCTTCGTAGGTGACCTCGATGCGGTCGCGTGCGAGCCGCGCGATCTCGGGATGATCGGCGGCCACGGCCGCGATCGGCTCGCCTGCGTACCTGACCACGGCGTCGGCGAACACGGGTTGGTCGTGGTCCTCGAGCCCGTAGAAGGGATTCCCGGGTACGTCGTCGGCGGTCACGACAGCTCGGACTCCCGGGGTCTGCCACGCCCCGCTCAGGTCGATCGCGATGATGCGGGCCGAGGGATGCGGGGAGCGCAGCGTCGAGCCCCACAGCATCCCCTCGGCCCACAGATCAGATGAGTACGCGAACGAGCCCCTCACCTTGGGTACTCCGTCGGGACGGCGCGCGCTGTCCCCGACGCACCCGGCGCGTGAGCGGGTGGCCTCGTGGGTACCCTCGGCGGTCGTCGAGGCGTCAGTCACCGGATCGGGCCCTGATCGTCGCCTCTGCCGCGGCGAAGATGCGGCCGTAGCCGGTGCAGCGGCAGAGATTCCCCGAGATCGCCTCCCGAAGCGTCAGAGGATCGGGGGTGGGGTCGCGCTCCAGGAGGTCGTGTACGGCCATCACGAGGCCGGGAGTGCAGAAGCCGCACTGCACCGCGCCCTCGGCCAGGAAGGCCTCCTGGACGTCGGTGAGGCCCCCGTCGTCGAGGCCTTCCACCGTGGTGATCTCGCTGCCGACCGCAGAACCGGCGAGTACGAGGCACGAGCACACGAGCTCGCCGTCCACGAGGACCGAACACGAGCCGCATTCCCCCTGCTCACAGGCGTTCTTCGATCCTGAGAGCTGGAGACGCTCCCGCAGCACCCAGAGCAGGTTCTCGCCCAGCCATCCCGACTCCACGTCGTGGTCCTCCCCCGTTGACGCGGAGCCGGTAGCCCACCTCAGGGAGCGCCTCGGCGGGACGATCGGCACTCACAGGGCGCGCTCCAGCGCTCGGGTCGCGAGCACACCGATCGCGTGGCGGCGGTACTCCGCGGTGGAACGGTGGTCGTCGATGGGTCGGGCGGCGGCTGCGACCCGCTGCCCGAACTCCGAGGCGATGCGGGGATCGTCGATGCGTCCCGTGTCCCAGTCCACCCGCGACGCGACCCATTCCTCGGCCTCGGTGGCGCGGATGATCACCGGTCCGGCGGCCCCCAGCGCGCAGCGCACGGCGCGCCCTCACCGTCGACGACGAGGGCGACGCTGCACACAGCGATGACCATGGCGTTGCGCGTCCCGATCTTGAGGAACTCCTGGGGCCCGCTCGCGACCGGAACGGTCGCGCCCACGATCAGCTCGTCCGGTTCGAGACTGTTCTGCTTCGGACCGACGATCAGCTCGTCGAGTCCGAGCGTTCGCCGCCCCCGCGCCGATGCCACCTCGATGGAGGCGTCGAGCGCCGCGAGCACGGGCAACGTGTCGCCCGCCGGTGACGAGGTACCGAGGTTTCCGCCGAGGGTTCCCGCGTTCCTGATCTGGGGTGATCCCACCGTGCGGGCCGCCTGGGCCAGCGCGGGGACGAGATCGGCGATCTCGGGCTGCTGCATCCGCGAATAGGTGAGTCCGGCGCCCAGTTCGACCGACCCGTTACGGCGGTGGAAACCGCGCAGCTCGGCCACCCGGCGCAGGGCCACGACATCGGTGGGCCGTCGCTGACCGAAGTTCACCTCGACCATGAAGTCGGTCCCACCCGAGAGGACCTGGGCTCCGGGTCGATCCGCGACCGCGCCCAGCGCGTCGTCCAGCGTTTCTGCCACGGTGATTCCCATCGGTCCTAGGATCCCAGCGAAATCAACAATTTGTCAACCCGGGCTCTACTCACTCGATCCGGTCCCCGACCTGCGCTGGATGGCGGTGGCGAGAGCTCGATGGCGGGCGAGCATCCCCTCGACGTCGCCGAGCTGAAGCTCCCCGTCGAGCACGATCGGGCGCCCCGCCACGACCGTGTGACGGGCCGCGACCGGGCCGCAGCGGAGCCAGGCCTCGATCGGGTCGGAGAGGGCGCCGGCGAACGGAATGCCTTCCAGCGGCCACGCCACGACGTCGCCGGCCGCGCCGGACGTCAACTGACCGATCTCACCCGAGCGGCCCAGGCACGCGGCCGAGTCTCGGGTCGCCATCTCGAGCGCATCGCGTGCACCCATGGCCGCCGCTCCCCCGCGGAGGCGACCGAGGAGCAGTGCGTTGCGACACTCCATCCACAGCGATGCCGAGTCCGTCGAGGCCGAGCCGTCACAACCGATACCGACCGGGACACCGGCCGCACGCATGTCGACCACGGGTGCGGCTCCCGCACCGATGAGCATGTTCGAGCTGGGGCAGTGCGCGACTCCCGTGCCCCAGGTGCCGAGACGCTCGATCTCGGAGTCGCTCGGCCAGACACAGTGAGCGACCCAGGCGCGGTCACCGCCCCATCCGACCTCGTCGAAGTACTCGATCGGTCGGCAGCCGAACTCCTCGCGGCAGAACTCGTCCTCGTCGGCGGACTCGGCGAGATGGGTGTGGAGGCGCACGTCGAGTCGTTCGGCGAGCTCGGCCGTGCGGCGCATCAGCTCGCGTGTCACCGAGAACGGAGAGCAGGGTGCCAACGCCACCTGAACCATCGCGTCCGGCCCCGGGTCGTGGTGGCTGCGCACCAGCCTCTCGGAGTCGGCGAGGATCTCGTCGTCGTCCTGGACCACCGAGTCCGGGGGCAGCCCCCCGTCCTTCTCCGAGAGGCTCATCGAGCCGCGGGTGGCGTGGAACCGCATGCCGATCTCCCCCGCCGCCGCGATCTCGGCAGAGATCAGGTCGCCGGCACCGCGCGGGTGGAGGTACAGGTGATCGGAGGTCGTCGTGCACCCGCCGAGGGCGAGCTCGGCGAGCCCGATCCAGGTCGAGACGTACACCGCCTCCTCGTCGATGAGGCTCCAGTGCGGGTAGAGCGTGCGCAGCCAGTGGAACAGGTCGCCTCGCAGCGCCGGCGCGAAGGCACGTGTGAGGTTCTGGTAGAGGTGGTGGTGGGTGTTGACGAGGCCGGGAGTGACGAGACATCCCTTGGCGTCGAGCGTGGTCTTCGCCGGGGGCTCTGCGCCCGGAGCCCCCACCGCCGCCACCCGGCCGTCGTCGAGCGCGACCCACCCGCCCGGGATCTCGGCCCGGTCCTCGTCGAGGGTCGCGACCAGCTCCGCGCCCGCGAGCACGAGGTCGACGGCGGGCGGTTCCGGTGGGCTCACGCGGTGGCGAAGGCGTCGAGCATCGCCGACACGTCGGCGCCCAGGGGATAGAGGATCGGACACGTGCAGCCGTCGGCGGTGTACTCGGCCACCTTGGCCCGGCACTCGTCGGCGGTACCCGAGGCGGTGATCATCTGCACGACCTCGTCGGGGACGAGCTTCGCCGCGTCCTCGATCTCCTCGTCGGTTGCCGGCCAGGTGAGCACTTTCCCGATCTCGTCGAGGAGTTCGCTCGGTACACCCGACGCCTTCATGATGTGCGGCTGCTGGCCGAGGTACTGCGTCACGAGCAGGCGCGCCGCGTCGAGAGCGCGCCCGCGGTCCTCGTCGAGCGAGCACACCACGAGCTGCGGCCGGTCGATGTCGGCCAGATCGCGCCCGGCCCGGGCCGCGCCCTGTCTGAGGTGGTCCATGGCGCGCGCGTTGTAGGTGGGCGAGACGAGATAGTTCAGGACGACACCGTCCGCGATCTCGCCCGCGAGCTCCATCATCTTCATCCCCGTTGCCCCGATGTAGATCGGCACGTCCTTGGCGCGGCGCTCCTGATGGACGTAGTCGAGCTCGACGCCGTCGAGGTGGACGAAGTCGCCGTCGTAGGTCACGACCTCGTTGGCCAGGAGACCGCGCACCGCCTCGACCGTCTCACGCATCGCCTGCAAGGGTCGGCGGCGCTCGATACCGACCTTGGCAGCAAGCGGATCCCACCACGCGCCGATCCCGAGGATCACCCGGCCCGGCGCGAGGTCGTCGAGCGTCGAGAAGGTCGATGCCAGCAGCGCCGGGTTGCGGGTCCAGTTGTTCACCACCCCCGAGCCCACCTTGATCGTGTCGGTGGTCGAGAGGAAGGCGGCCATCGGCACCGTCGCCTCGCGCACGAGCCGACTCTCGGCCTGCCACACCGCCTCGAAGCCGCGTTCCTCGGCGGCACGTGCGTACTCCATTGCATCGCGGATCGGGTGGGCGTCCTGCAGATACAGGGCGACACGCTCGCTGTTCACATCCTCTGCCACAACCGCTCAGCCTCCTCCCGGGCCCGGGCCCGGATCTCGTCTCCGTCAACACGCGTCGGACGACCTCCGTCGAGCACGACCTGACCGTCGATCTCCACCCGCTCTGCCCGTACTCCCGGCGTGTACGCGAGATACCAGGGATCCATCGGGTCGTACGACCAGGTGACGACGTCGTTCGCGACCTCGGGGACGAGCGCCGTGCCCGCGTGGAGCCACTCCCACACGGTCTCGGGGGTGGCGGTGACGTCCGACTCGCGGAGGCGGACGAACGCGACGCGAAACTCGTCGAGCATGGACGCGCCGATGCCGTCGCTGCCGAGCACGATCGGGTTCTCGCGCGCCGCCGGATGCGCATATCCGACAGCGTTGTTCATGTTCGAGCGCGGGTTGTGGGCGATGGTGCCCGGCAGATCGGATTCGAGGTGGACGCAGTGGGCGAGCAGCCACTCGGGCCGGGAACGGTCGGCGAGGCGAGCGCCGGCTTCCGCGTCGGCGCGGTCCTCGGCGACATGGATGTGGACGCCGACGCCGAGATCGGCCGCGAGCCCGCAGACGGCTTCGAGGGTCTCGTCCGAGAGCGTGAAGCACGCGTGGGCACCCACCAGTCCTCGCCCACCGGCGCGAAGGAATCGTTCGTTCTCGGCCAGCCCGGCCCGTGCTCCGTCGAGGCCGTTGCGGTCGGTGACCTCGTAGCAGCACACACTGCGTACCCCGACCTCGGCACATGCGTCTGCGATGACGTCGAGCGATCCTTCGATGGCGTTGGGCGAAGCGTGGTGGTCGACGATCGCCGTCGTGCCGTTTTCGAGCGCCTCGAGTGCACCGAGCATCGCCGACCAACGAATCGACTCGAGGTCGAGGGCGGCGTCGAGTCGCCACCACACGAGCTCGAGGATCTCGGTGAAGTTCGTGGGTGTCCGCGGCGGAGGTGGCATCCCGCGGGCGAGCGAGGAATAGAGGTGGTGGTGCGCACACACGAGGCCCTGCGTGGTGGCGTTCACAGCGGATCAGCTCGTGATCTGTGGCGGGTCGAGCGGCAGCGTGGTGCGCCATGCGCCATCGAGCTCGTGGTACGCGGCCGCCACGGCCCCGGCGGTGGGAACGAGCCCGATCTCTCCCACTCCCTTGATGCCGTAGGGCGCCCGCGGTTGGGGTGCCTCGACCAGGATCACCTCGACGGGAGGCATGTCCTTGGGCCGGATGATGTCGAGGCTGCGCAGCGTCATGTTCGTGGGGCGCCCCTCGTCGTCGCAGGGGAACTGCTCGGAGATCGCGTAACCGAGCCCCATGTGGACCGCGCCCTCGATCTGACCCTCGCAGAGCATGGGGTTGATCGCCCTGCCCACGTCGTGGGCGGCGACCACGCGCTCGACAGCTCCCGTCTCGGGATCGCAGATCATGAGTTGAGCGGCGAACCCGAAGGTGGAGTGGATCACCGGTTCGTCGACGTCATCGTCGAGGTGGTTGGTCCAGTCGACGCGGTATTCACCCTCGTAGTCGACTCCCGGACGGCAATCGTTTCGCTTTGCCTCCTCGCACGCGGCGGCGATCGCGCCTGCGCCCATGAGGGTTCCTCGCGAACCGGTGGTCTGGCCGGCACCCAGCTCTCTCGTCGTGTCGACGATCACTCGGATCGATTCGGGTCGCACGTCGAGCTCGGTGGCTGCGACCTGAGCGGCCACGGTGTGGACGCCCTGGCCCATCTCGGTCCAGCAGTGCCGTACCTCGACGGCTCCGTCCTCGTCGAAGCGCACGACCGCACGGGCGATCTCGAGGAAACCGTTACCGAGGCCGGAGTTCTTGATGCCGAGCCCGACCCCGACCGCCTTCCCGTCCGCCCGTGCTTCACGGTACGGCTCGCGCACCGCATCGAGGCACTCGCGGGCACCACGCGATCCCTCGTCCATGCGCTGGCCCGGTCCCCAGATCCGACCTGGCTCCACGACGTTTCGGAAGCGCATCTCCCATCCATCGATACCCACCTTCTCGGCGAGCCGATCGAGAAGCCCCTCCGTTGCGAACTGCGCCTGGTTCGCACCGAAGCCGCGAAACGCTCCGCAGACGCTGTTGTTCGTTCGCACAGCCACGGCCTCGACGTCGAGCGCATCGAAGACGTAAGGCCCACTCGCGTGGCCGGCCGCGCGCTCCAGGACCTTCATGCCGACCGACGCGTACGGTCCGGAATCGCCGACCATGCGGGCGCGCAGCCCGGTCAGTGTCCCCTCCTCGTCACAACCGGCCCATGCCTCGATTCCGGATCGGGTGACGCTTCGGAGACAACAGAAACGACTCCTCGCGCGACAGCGTGCACTTGACCGGGCGCCCCAGCAGTTTGGCGGCGAGCGCAGTCTGCGCCTGGTTGCTCATGTCTTCTTTGCCTCCGAAGGCGCCGCCGTTGGAGACCAGCTCCACGGTGATCGACTCGGTCGGTTCACCGAGCACACTCGCGATCTGATCCCGGTCGTCCCAGATCCCCTGGCCACCGGAGTACACGTGGAGAGTTCCGTCCTCGTGGGGTACCGCGAGCGTCGACTCGGGCTCGAGATAGGCGTGCTCCACCCGTTGCGTCTGGAAGACCTCATGGACGACGTGGGCGGAGCGGGTCAGGGCATCGTCGATGTCGCCACGTGTGTAGGTGGAGCGCGACAGGACATTGCCGTCGAGAGTCCACACAGCGTCCTCGCCGTCCTCGATGGCGGCAACGGGATCGACGATCGGTCGCAGCGGTCGAGCCTCCACCTCGACGAGGCGCGCCGCTCGACGCGCCGTCTCCCGGTCCACGGCGACGACCATGGCCAGCACATCGCCGAGGTACGAGGTTCGGCCACCCTCGGGAATGAAAACCGGCCAGTCCTTGTGGATGAGCCCGACACGCAGCTCTCCGGGAACGTCGGCGGCCGTCAGCACCGCCTCGACGCCATCCAAGGCTTTCGCGGCGGAGGTGTCGATGCGGACGATCTCCGCGCGGGCGTGATCAGCGAGACGGAGTGCTCCGTGCAGCAGTCCCTGCGGGTAGAGATCGTCGACATACGGTTTGTCGCCGAGCGACAACTCCGCACCCTGGTATCGAACCCCACTCGTGCCGATCTCACCGGCCGACACGGGCTCCTCCACACGCCCCGTGGCAAGATCCTCGACCGCATCGAGGATCTTCGTGTATCCGGTGCAGCGACACAGGTGGGCCCCGAGATGCCGGGCAGCGGTCTTACGGTCGAGAGAGTCCCCCTTCTTGTCGAGGAGTGCCTTCGTGCGCACGACGATTCCGGGCGTGCAGAATCCACACTGGAGAGCACCACGTGCTGCGAACGCCGAGGCGAAGCGATCCCGCTCGTCGGGATCGAGGCCTTCCAGCGTCGTGATCGACCGTCCCTCCACCTTCTCGAGCGAGAGCTGGCAGCTCACCTGGGCCTTGCCGTCGATGAGCACGGTGCAGCAACCGCACTGGCCCGAGGGGGAGCAGCCGTCCTTGGGGGACAGGACGCCCAGTTCGTCGCGCAGCGCCGCGAGGAGATGCGGGTGGTCGCCGCGGATCTCGCACGGTCGTCCGTTCAGCTCGAGCGAGGTGACAGCGGTCGCCGACATACTGCGCCTCCTCTGAGCCCGATCTCGGACCATTGCGAGTGGTTCGAGTCCCAGGGTCCCGCGAATTCAACAAATTGTCAATGCCGCGGGGAACCTCCGGTGAAGAGAACGGCGCTGTGCCCGAGGTCGGGGTCCGGGCCCACATCGGCAGCGGTGCCGCGCCCGCCGTCGGGCCCGCCCCGGAGGGCAAGGAGGCCGGCGAAGCCCGCAGCACCGGTGGGGTCGGGACGCAGCCCGGTGAGCTCCTCGGCGAGAGCCGGCGCGGCGCCGACCAGGTCCTCGCTCACGACGACCGGTGTCCCGCCCGACTCCAGGGTGCCGGCCAGGACGACCAGCCAGTCGTAGGTCTCGTCGTCGAGGATTCCGGTGGCCGCGCTCGCCGGCTCCGATTCCCAGGGCCACATGTACTCCGAGGGCGAAGCCGCCGCCGCGGCGAGGACCTCGTCGACGGTCGCCCCCTCGGCGAGGTGCCGCCGAGCACGCTCGTGGGCCCGTGCGAACGGCGCACATCCGACTGCCTGGACCGGGTGGAACCGAGGGGGCCGCGCGAGCAGACCGAGGGCGGCGAACTCGCCGAGGCCCGACCACACGGCCGACGCCAGGGCGCCGCCGCCCACCTGCACCATGATCCGGTCGAGCGTCGCCGACCCGAGCGCGTCGAGCAGCTCCCAGGCGATCGTCTTGGCCCCTTCGATCGCGAGACCGTTGTCGGGGCCCTGGCACGAGAACGGAACCGCGCCGCGTCGAACGGTGGTTCGGAACGCGGTGACACACGGGTCGCCCCGGTTGCCCTCATCTCGGGCGCACGCATGAACCGTCGCCCCGAGGTCTTCGAGTCGGCTCACGATGTCGCGGTCGGCCCACGTCGGTACGAACACCTCGAGGGTCCGGTCGGCGGCCCGGGCGACGACCGCTGCCGCCAGCGCGGCGTTGCCGCAGCTCGCGATGGCAAGCGGCGTCGAGGGGTCGGGTGCACCGGGGAGCCCCAGGCGGGCAATCACCTGGAGATGGATCATCACACCCATCAGGTGGCGGGCCTTGTGCGAGCCGGCCACGTTGTCGATCTCACTCTTGACCCAGAGCGTGCCCCCTCCGGGTGGGTCGACCTCGAGCGTCGGGGTGATCCGAAAGCCACGGCCGTCCACGACCTCGACACGCCTGTCGAGCGTGTCCACCATCTCGGCGTAGCCGTCATCGTCGAGCCCGCAGCGCCGCGCCAGCGCGTAGGTGTGGAACAGGTCGCGGTACCTGAGGAACGGGTTCTGCGAGTCGCGGCGGCGGAACTCCGTCTGCTCGACATCGAGGACTCGTGCGAGCACGTGGGCCCCGCCGGTGTCGGCACCTGGGCAGCGGAACGGTGCGGCGTCGTCGGGGTCGAGGGATGCCCCACACCCCACACACTGGAACCAGCTCGTGCCCTGCACAGCTACGGGCCCGGCTCCACCTCGGTCTCGTCGTTCACGGCCCGGATCATCTCGTCCCAGTGATCGACCAGGGGAACAAGATCGTCCCAGAAGGACGGTGAGCGGCGCGCCTGGAAGACGTCGAGAGGGATTCCCTGCTGCTCGACCCAGGTGAAGTAGCCGAGATTGAAGATCCGACGGCGGTCGACGTCGTCGAGCGCGAGGTAGTCGTCGGTGTCGATGTTCTCCACGTGGCGCCGCAGCGATTCGTCTGCGACGGCGCGATCGATCCGACCGCCGAAGCGTTCCTCGATGATGCGTGCCCGCTCACTTCCGTAGAGCTGCGCGCCGTCGGTCGCGACCGTGAGCACGATGTCGTCGGGGCCCAGCCCGAAGTGCTTGGCGGTCTTGATCGACGCGATCACGTTGCAGATGCTCGACAGGCCGAAGCTGTCGAGGGCCGCGATCGTCTCGTCGTCGACACCGCGGGAGCGCAGCAGCTCGCGGCCCTCGTCACTCGCGTACACGGCCGAGAGCTCGTCGGTCGCCCGATCGGACACAGCGGTGACGGCGTCCATCGCCATGACGTTGTGGATGAGCGGGATGTGCTTGTCGCCGATGCCCTGGATGTTGTGCTCGCCGAATCCGTTGTAGAGCATGGTCGGGCATTCGAGGGCTTCGACACCGACGACGCGGGCACCACGGCGCGCCGCGAGGTGGTCGCCCGCAGCGAGAGTGCCCGACGAACCCGACGCGGCGACGAACGCTGCGAGGCGGGCTCGCGGCGCGTGCTCGCGATGCACGTCGAAGACGCGTTCGAGGGCCGGGCCGGTGACAGAGCGGTGCGCGAGGTAGTTGCCGAACTCGCAGAACTGGTTGAGCACCACACAGCCGGGGTCGGCCGCGAGTCGGTTGCACTCGTCGTAGATCTCCTTCACGTTGCTCTCGGAGCCGGGGGTGCGCACGATGTCTTCGGGACCGACGACCCAGCTGTCGAGCCAGTCGAACCGCTCGCGACTCATGCCTTCGGGGAGGACCGCCACGCCTCGGCAACCGAGCACGCGGGAGATCGCGATCCCGCCGCGCGCGTAGTTCCCTGTCGAGGGCCACACGGCTCGCTGGCGTTCGGGGTCGAACCGGCCGGTGACGAGAGCGCGGCGCAAGGCAGCCGTAGGCCGCCAGCACCTTGTGGGTGTCGATCATCGGGAAGCGGTCTCCGAGCACGACGACGATGGGGGCGGCTACCCCGGTGAACTCCTCCCCGAGCACGACGTGCTCGGGGACATCGACGGTGTTCCCGCTGCGCGCGGAGTTGTACCAGTGCACGCGGAAGAGGTTGAGTGGATGTGCCGCGGCGGGATCGACCGATTCGAGCGCGGACCGGACGTTCGGTGCAATCGTTCGCGGATCGGCGAGCTCGGCGAAGGTCGGCAGCAGGACGTTCGCGTCCCGGAGGTGCTGGACGACCGAGCGCCGGACGGCGTCGTCGACGACCGTGTCTTCGAGGCCCAGGCTCCGTCGGGTCGAGGTCTGCGCATTCAGGGTGGTCGTCGTCATCGTCTGTGTCCTCCTGCCGGCCGCCATTCTGGGCGACACCGTGGTGCGCAAGCGAGCCGACAGCCTCGTGCGGCGTCTTGACAGCGGCGGCGGCGTCGTGAAGGCTGGCTCGATTCAACGAACTGTTGAGAGTCCTGGACGCGACGACGCCTCTGCGGTGCTCGTGCGCGGGGGAGTCGTGCTTCCCGTCGACGGGCCACGACGCGCCTTCGACCCGGGTTCGGTTCTCTTCGCCGGACGCGAGATCCTCGCCGTCGGCCCGGTCGCCGAGGTCGACGCCCATCCGCGGCGCGCCGGCGCGACGGAAGTGGACGCCACCGGTCACGCGGTGATCCCGGGTCTGCACAACACCCATCTCCACTCCGGTCTTCTGCGTGGCACAGCCGAGTCCAAGTCGCTCTTCGACTGGCTGCGCGACTACGTCGATCCTGCTCACCGGGCACTCACTCCCGAGATCGCCCGCGCCGCCAGCGAGCTGGCGTACACGGAAGGGTTGCGGGCCGGAACCACGTCGGTGATGGACATGTGGCGGTTCATGGAAGGTTCGGCGGCGGTCGCTGCGACGCTCGGAATCCGGGCGACCCTGGTGCCCTACGTCGCGGATCTCGACGGCTACGACTACTTCGAGACCATCCAGACCAACCGTGAACTGCTCGAGAGGTGCCGGAGCGCGGCCGACGGGCGGGTGCGTTCCTGGGTGGGTCTCGAGCACCTCCTCTACTGCTCGGAGGAGGCATTTCGCGCCGCGGCCGCGCTCGCCGAGGAGTTCGACACGGGCATCCACACCCACTCGTCGGAGACGACGTGGGAGGTCGAGCAGTCGTTGGAGCGCTTCGGACGTCGACCGATCGCGGAGTTCGAACATCGCGGGATCCTCGGGCCGCACACGGTCGTCGCGCACTGCGTCTGGGTCGATGACGACGAGATCGCGACCCTCGCCCGCCACGGAACCGCTGTGGCGCACTGCCCGTGCTCGAACATGAAGCTGTCGTCGGGCCCCGCGCCGATCGGGAAGCTACGAGCCGCGGGCGTCACCGTGGGCCTCGGCACCGACGGCGAGAAGGAGAACAACAACCTCGACATGATCGAGGAGATGAAGTTCGCCTCGTTGTTGCAGAAGGTCACCACCCTCGATCCCACCACGGGTGATCCATGGGACATCCTCGAGATGGCGACCATCGAGGGGGCACGGACACTGGGCCTCGACGACCTGACCGGGTCCCTGACGCCGGGCAAGCGTGCCGATGTGGTCACCGTGTCGCTGGAGGGGTTGCACTGCACCCCGGTCCTGCATGGCCGTGATTTCAACGTCGCGGCTCATCTCGTGTTCGCCGCGAGCGGAGCCGATGTTCGCGACGTCTGGGTCGACGGCGCGCACCTGGTCGCGGGAGGCGTGGTGGGCACCGCCGACGAGGACCAGGTGAGGGCGCACGCGCAGGAAGCGGCCGAGGAGCTCTTCGAGCGCCGCGCCGCGCTCACCTAGCTCGTTCAGTCCGGGGGTGTGGACCCGCGCTGCGTCGTGATGATCTCGTAGTGCTCGGGGCGCCGGTGGCGCTCGAAGTCGAACGTCGTCGTGCGGTACGACGCACACGCGTCGAGATCGCAGTCCGACACGACGAGCTCGTCTCCGAGCGTCGACGCCTGCGAGACGATCTCGCCCGACGGCGCGATGATCGCGGTTCCACCGATCATCGGGACCCCTTCCTCGTCACCGGCCTTCGCGACACCCACCACCCACATGCCGTTCTGGTACGCGCCGGCCTGCATGACGAGGTGGTTGTGGAAGTCGGAGAGGGCGTCGTGTTCCGGTGCGGGTGGGTTGTGGACCGGGGTGTTGTAACCGATGAGCACGACCTCCGCCCCGCGCAGGGCGAGCACGCGGTAGGTCTCCGGCCAGCGACGATCGTTGCAGATCGCCATGCCGACGACGCCGCCGAAGGCACGCCACGTCTGGAACCCGTCGGGTCCCACGTCGAAGTAGCGCTTCTCGAGGTGTTGGAACGGCCGCCACGGTTCGGGCTCGTCGTGACCGGGCAGATGGACCTTGCGGTAGCGACCGACCTCATTCGTCTCGGCGTCGACGAGCAGAGCGGTGTTGTAGTGGCGGTGCGCCCCACCGGAGTCGGTCACGAGTTCCGCGAATCCCAGACAGAATCCGATCCCGTGGCGCTTTGCCGCGGTGAAGAGCGCCTGTGTTGCCGGACCCGGCATCTCCGCCTCGAAGAAGGAATCGATCTCCTCCTGGTCGTCCATGGCCCAGCGCGGGAAGAACGTGGTCAGCGCGAGCTCCGGGAACACCACGAGGTCGCAACCGTCCTCCGCAGCGTGGTCGAGCAGGGACACCATCCGCTGGACGACCTCGTGGCGGTCGTCGCGGCGCGCGACGGGACCGAGCTGTGCGGCGCCGATGCGGACGACTCGATCCATGGGGTTCAATGCTCCTCGGCCAGTTCGACCAGGAGGTTGAGCAGAACGTCGACTCCGGCGGCAAGATCGTCGCGCTCGGTGAACTCGGCCGGATTGTGGCTGATGCCCTCGTGGCTGGGGACGAACACCATTCCCGCGGGACAGACCCTGGCGAGCATCTGTGCGTCGTGTCCCGCTCCCGCGGGAAGTCGGCGTACCGAGTGGCCCAGTCGGATCGCGTGGCGCTCGACACGTTCGATGATGTCGTCGTCGAAGCTCACCGGCTCGAAGCGGGCGAGGCGGGTCGTGGCGATCTCGACGCCTTCGGAGGCGGCGAGCTCGTCGAGGAACGTCGCCAGACGTTGTTCCGCTTCGCGCAGCGATTCTTCCTCCGTGTTGCGGAGATCCACCGTGAGCTCGGCCCGATCCGCGACGACGTTCACGAGATCGGGATGAAGATCGAGGGAGCCCACCGTCGCCACCTGCGTTCCCCCGAGCGTCAACGCGAGCTCGCGGACGAAGGTAGAGACGCGCGCGGCCGCGTACCCGGCGTCGTGTCTGAGTGCCATCGGCGTGGTCCCGGCGTGGTTCGCCTGTCCGGTGATCGTGACCCGCTGCCAGGAGATGCCTTGGACTCCGTCGACTGCCCCGATCGTCACGCCTTCGTTCTCCAGCACCGGGCCCTGTTCGATGTGGAGCTCGACGAACGCACGGGGTGCCGGACGCGGACACGGGACGGGACCGCTGTATCCGATGCGGTCGAGCTCCTCACCCACTGATCGGCCGTCGCTGTCGCGGGTCTGCATCGCCGTCTCGACGGGCAGCCCGCCCACGAACGCGAGACTCCCCCATCATGTCGGGCGGGAAGCGCGATCCCTCCTCGTTGGTGAAGAAGGCCACGGCCAGCGGATGGTGGGTACGTGTCCCGGCGGTCGCCAACGTCTCGATCACCTCGAGCCCCGCGAGCACTCCGAGGTTGCCGTCGTAGCGTCCACCGGTGGCGACCGTATCGATGTGTGAGCCGGTCATCACCGGCGGCCCTCCGGTGTCTCCGGCCCGTACGCCGACCACGTTGCCGATCGAGTCGATCGTGACGTCGAGATCGAGGTCGGCCATCCAGGAGCACACGAGGTCGCGGCCCTCTCGATCCGCGTCCGTGAGTGCCAGGCGAGCGTTCCCGCCGCCATCGATCGCACCCACACGACCCAACGCCGCCAGACGGTCGAGCAGGCGGTCGACGTCGGCGTGGAGCGCCCTGTCGTCTCCGCTCATGCCGGGTCTCCTCTCGGGTCATTCTCGACTCCGGTCGCCCCAGGTGCCGAATTCAACATATTGTCAAGCTGGGTGCACGGCAAGCGACGCCGCCGAGGGCGAGAGGACCGGACGTCACGATGCTCGTGAGTGGAGGAACGGTCGTCGACGTCGATGGCCGCCGTTCCGCGTCGGTGCGCATCGATCGTGCCGGGCAGGTGGAGGCCGTCGCCGGCGACCTGCACCTCGAAGAGGGAGAGGTCCTCCACGACGCGTCGGGTTGTTTCGTGATCCCCGGCGGCGTCGACGTGCACACGCATCTGCATCTCCCTGTCGGTGCGCTTCGTGTCAGCGATGACTTCTGGACGGGAACCCGCGCAGCGGCGGTAGGTGGCACCACGACGATCATCGACTACGCGACCGCGTACCGGGGCGAGGATCCCTTGGAGTCCTTCCGGCGCTGGAAGCGCTGGGCGCAGCCCTCTGCGATCGACTGGGCGTTGCACATGACTTTCACCGAAGCGATTCCCGATCGGGTCCTCGCCGAGTGCATCGACGAGGGCGTCACGTCGTTCAAGCTCTACATGGCGTACCCGGAGCTCCTCGCCGTCGATGACGAGGTGATACTCGACGTCATGCGTCGGGCGAGCGCGCGTGGCGGTCTCGTGACGGTCCACTGCGAGAACGGTGATGCGATCGAGGAGCTCCGACGCCGTGCCGTGGAGGCGGGACGTACCGCGGCCATCGAACACGCCCGCACCCGTCCTTCTCCACTCGAGGCCGAGGCGGTCGCGCGGGTCGCGAACATGGCGGAGCGAGCGGAGTGCACTGCGTATGTCGTGCACTGCTCCTCGGGTGCCGCCCTGGCCGAGGTCCGAGCGGCTCAGGAGCGCGGCGTCGACGTGCGCGCCGAGACCTGTCCCCAGTACCTCCACCTCGATGTCGCCCTGCTCGAGGGTCCGGAGGCTCCGGACTTCGTGTGTACCCCTCCACTCCGTGAACAGCGCGACCGGGACGAGCTGTGGGAGGGACTGGCGCGCGGCTGGATCCACACCGTCGCCACCGATCACTGCCCGTTCTGGTCCGACGACCGTCGACGCGGGATTCGGAATCGGCCCGACGGGTTCCGCGACTTCACCGAGATCCCGGGGGGACTTCCCGGGATCGAGACGCGACTCGCCCTTGTATGGGAAGGGGTGACCGCCGGGATCCTGTCGGTGGAGGACTGGGTGCGTCTCTGCTCCGAGGCGCCATCCCGCACGTTCGGGCTGTGGCCCACGAAAGGCTCGTTGCGACCGGGTGCGGATGCAGACCTCGTCGTTTGGGACCCCGAACGCGAACAGTCGCTCGCGGCCGACGAGCTGTCGATGCGGGTCGACCATTCACCGTATGAAGGACGACGTGAGCGTGGCTGGCCCCGACTGGTCCTGTCCCGCGGGCGTTCCGTCGCGGTGGAGGGTCATTTCGTCGGCGAGCGCGGCGCTGGCAGGTATGTGCCACGCCGGACTGTGGAGCCGGAGCCGGTGGTATGACCGGCGTGCTGTCGGGTGCCGGGCGAGGGGTGCACTGGCGGATCTCTGACGCGGCGACTCGGTCAGGGGTCGAAAGTGACCGCGACCCCCGGCCGTTCCACCGGCGTCTTCCTCACTACGAGGAGACGCCTCTGATCGATGTGCCCGCGCTCGCCGAGCGACTGGGGGTTCGGCGGATCGTCGTGAAACTCGAGTCGGATCGCCTGGGTCTCCCGTCGTTCAAGATCCTCGGGGCCTCCTGGGCGACGCTCCGCCTGCTCGAGGAGCGTCTCGGTGCGTCGCTCACAGAGTGCGGGTCGATCGAGGAAATGGGTCGCGCTCTGGAATCGCTGAAACCCCTCACGCTCGTCGCCGCGACGGACGGTAATCACGGTCGGGCGGTCGCGCGGGTCGCACGATGGTTGGGGCTCGAGGCTTCCATTCTCGTCCCGGCAGACATGGCCGACGCGCGGCGCCGTGCGCTGATCGACGAGGGTGCGACCGTGACGGTGGTCGATGGTCCCTACGACGCCGCCGTCGAGGCTTCGAAGAGTGTCGGGCCCGGTGAGTTGGTCGTGTCGGATACGTCGTGGGCAGGGTACGAGACCGTGCCACGATGGATCATCGACGGCTACGCGACGATTTTCGCGGAGATCGACGAACAGCTCTCGCTGATGTCGATGGCAGGTCCGGACGTGGTCGCGGTCCAGGTCGGAGTGGGTGCGCTCGCCGCGGCCGTGATCGATCACTATCCGGCTCCGGAGACCCGTATCGTTGCGGTGGAGCCGGAACGGGCGGACTGCGTGGCGCGCTCAATCACCGCGGGTCGACCGGTGTCACTCCCCGGTGGCCAGGATTCCATCATGGCCGGCCTCAATTGCGGCACGCCCTCACACGTCGCGTGGAAGGAGCTCGCGACCGGGCTCGACGCGACCGTCGTGATCGACGATGACTGGGCGCGTGAGGGTGTGCGAGCCCTCGCGCGGGCCGGAGTCGTGGTGGGAGAGAGCGGAGCTGCGGGGCTGGCAGGCCTGATGGCGCTGCGGGAGCAGGCGCCGCCCGAGGTCTGCGCGGCGGCCGGACTGCGCTCCGACGCCTCGGTGTTGCTGCTGGCGACCGAGGGTGCGACAGACCCCGATGCGTGGACGGAGATCGTCGAGCCGTCCCACCTGTGACGCAGCGCCACCCGGGCCGACCCCACTCGTCAACGCCTTTTTCGCAGTCCGACCAGGCCTCTTGACGACCGTCCGGACAGGTGTCTATGTTGCGTCCGCCGCCACGGAAACGTGGCGAGAGGCGGACCCGAGGTGCAGCGAGGCCGTCCCGTTCGGGGAAGTGCGGGGCGTTTCGAGCGTTCCTCGGGTCCGTCCGCGTTCACAGCCCCGAACCACAGCCCCGAACCCGCAACCGCTGGCAGGGCCCGCCGCGCTAGCGTCCCCGGTCATGGTGGGTGTGGCGTTGCTCGGTGGCGGTCGGATGGGCGAGGCACTGCTGGCCGGGCTGCTCGACGCCGGTTGGGAGCCCGACGTCTGCGCTGTCGCCGAGGTGGACCCCGACCGACGGCGGTATCTCGAGGAGCACTTTCCCGAGGTCCGCATCGTGCCGAGCCCCGCGTGGGCGGTGGCCGACTCCGAGGTGGTCCTGGTCGCCGTCAAGCCGGGTGAGGTCTCCGAGGTCCTGGCGGGCGCCGAACCGACGATGCCCGCCGATGCGCTCGTGCTGTCCATCGCGGCGGGTGTGACGATCGAGACCCTCGAGAAATGTGTCCCGGGGCGGCCCGTGGTCCGCGCGATGCCGAACACACCGGCACTCGTGCGCCGGGGCGCTGCGGCGATCTCGGGTGGTTCCACCGCCGACGACACCCACCTCCAACTCGCCGAAGAGGTCCTCGGGTCGGTGGGGACCGTCGTGCGGGTCGACGAAGGCCTCCTCGACGCCGTCACCGGCTTGTCGGGATCGGGTCCGGCCTACGTCTTCCTGATGGCCGAAGCCCTCGTGGAGGCCGGCGTTCTCGTCGGCCTGCCGCGTGAGGTCGCGGTCACCCTCACGGTCCAGACTCTGCTCGGGGCCGCCACCCTCCTCGACGAGGGCGCCGAGGGCGCCGAGGCACTTCGGGCGGCCGTCACGTCGCCGGGGGGCACCTCCGCCGCAGGTCTCCAGGCCCTGGAGAACCACGGGTTCCGGGCGGCTCTGCTCGACGCCGTCAGCGAGGCGACGCGCCGATCACGGCAGCTGGGTGACCGCTGAGAACTCCTGCACCACCCGCCACGGTGGACAACACCAGTCTCAGAGTCTAAGCTCGTCCACGGACGGAGTTAGGGGTGAGCCACATGGCGCAGTCCTTCGCGAAAGCGCGATTTCTCACAGTGCAGGAAGTCGCGGATCTGATTCGGGTGTCATCCATGACGGTCTACCGCCTCATCAAGGCGGGCGACCTCCCGGCGGTGAGAGTCGGGCGCTCGTTTCGGGTTCGAGACGCTGATGTCGACGCATACCTGGAGTCCCGGTACACCCAGACCGGCTGATCCCGGCCTGGTGGGCCCGATCCCGCCTGCTCGACACACGTGGTGACGGAGCGACGGGTTAGCGTCGCGCCCTCATGACGCCCCGCTTCCCATGAGTAGTGCGACCGCCGGCGCCTCGCCGGCCCCGTGCATCTCGTTTCTCAGTGACTACGGCGACGTCGACGAGTTCGCCGGTGTGTGCCGGGCGGTGATGGCCGGCATCGCCCCGGGCGTGCCGATCATCGACATCACCCACGGGGTTCCTCCCCACGACATCCGCGCCGGCGGGCTCACCCTGGTGCGTGCCGCCCAGTACCTGCCCGAGGGCGTGCTCCTGGCCGTGGTCGACCCCGGCGTGGGAACCGGTCGGCGCGCCGTCGCCGTTCAACTCGCACGTGGGTTCCTCGTGGGCCCCGACAACGGCCTGCTCGCCCCGACCGTCGCCATGGCCGGGGGACCGGAGCGGATCGTGGAGCTCACCAACACCGAGTACCAGCTCGACTCGCCGGGCCCCACGTTCGCCGGCCGGGATGTCATGGCGCCCGCCGCCGCATATCTGGCGTCGGGAGTCCCCCTCGAGTCGCTCGGCCCCGAGATCGACGCCGCGCACCTCATGCCCGGCACGTTGCCCGTGGCGACCGAGGAAGGCGCCGAGGTGCGCGCCGAGGTGCTCTGGGTCGACCGGTTCGGCAACTGCCAACTCAACGTCGATCCCGACACGCTCCGGCGCCTGGGCGCCGAGCCGGGGGGACCCGTCGAGATCGCCCACGGCGCCGACACGCCACGGCTCGCGCGGTGGGTCACGGCCTACGGCGATGCCAGGCCCGGCGAGTTGGTCCTCGTCGTCGATTCGTACGGGCTGGCATCTCTGGCACTGGATCGTTCATCGGCCGCACGCGAGTGCACACTGCGGGCAGGGAGCGAGGTCACCGTGATCACACCGGGAGAAGCCACATGAGACCGGGAACCACGATCGCCATCGTCGTGTTGCTGCTCGCGATCCTCGGTGCAGCAGCCGCGCAGTTCGTCTTCAAACTCGGCCCCTGAAGGAGGGGTGTCTAGATTGCGAGGCGGTCCAGGCGCTCGAAGGCGCTGACGAGCCGTATCGACGTCGGCATCGGCTCGGGTTCGGGTGGTGGCGGTGGGGGCGGAGGCGTCGGCGCGGCCACGGGAGCCGCCACGGGCACCTGCTGCGAGTTCGGGGTTCCGGTCGCCGACGTCGGCGCGGCTGGGGCGGGCTGGGAGGTTGGCTCCATGAACACCTCGGAGACATAGATGATCCCGTTGGCGTTCACCACCCCGACGCCGATGTACCGGAACCCCGGATCAACGAGGTTCGCGTAGTGGCCGGGTGAGTTGACGAGCGCGGTGTGGATGGAGTCCACGCTCGGACCCTTCCCGACGTTCTCTCCCAGGCGGTACCAGTCCACGGTGATGCCGTCCGGGAGGTTCGAGTGGAAGATGCCTCCGGAGTTGGCCATGGTCTGGGCCCATCCGCGCGCTTTGGCGGTCAGGTTCCCGTGCATCTCGAGTGGAGGCAGGCCCTGTGAAGCGCGCACGCCGTTCGTGAGGGAGACGAACTGCGATTCAGTGCCGGCGTCGGCGGCGTCACTTCGCTCGGCGGGGAGGCGACGACGAGCCCCGCGATGAGGAGCACCGCCACCAGCAGTCGTCGCATGGGTGTGGAGTCGGCCGCCTCAGGAGCCCACTTGAGGAATTTGCCCTACCTTCTGCACCCGCTCCTGCACCCACCCCTCGGGTTCCGCTAGAACCCGGGGGCTTCCGTGGGCCAGACTCGGGCCCGTGAACCTCGTCGAACTGCTTCTCGGGCCCTCCCGGAGCGCTCCTGATTCGGTGGCGCTCGTGTCCGAGGCCGGCACGTCCACCCACGGGAGCCTCGCCGCCGAGGCACGGGCGGCAGCCGGTGGTCTGCGTGAGGCGGGCGTCAGCACCGGCGAGCGGGTCGCCATCGTGGCGGGCAACGAGTCCGAGTTCGTGGTCGCCTACCTGGCGGCGTTGCAGGCCGGTGCCGTCGCTGTCCCGATCAACCCGACAGCAGGGGCCGTCGAGATGGCGCGCCAGCTCGAGCACGTCGAAGCCGCCCTCGCACTCGTGGACGCGAGTGGCGTGGCCACCTTCGAATCCTCGGGTGCCGAAGTTCCTGCCATCGGAGCGAGATGTGTGCTCAGTCGCCCGTCACCGATGACGTGGGACGAACTGCGGGCGGCAGACGAGCTGGACGAGCCCGTCGAGCGCGGCGATGACGACCTCGCCGTCCTGCTCTTCACCGCCGGCACCGCTGGTTCGCCCAAGGCGGCGATGCTCACGCACGGCAACCTGGCGGCGAGCATCCGACTCGTCCAGGACGAGCCGGCGGTGCGCGTCGGACCCTCCGACGTCGGTCTCGCGTCGCTTCCGCTGTTCCACATCTACGGCCTCAACGCCGGTCTCGGCGTGGCCCTCGCGGCGGGTGCGAGCCAGGTGCTCGTGCGCGACTTCGACCCGGTCGCCACGTTGCACACGATGCGCGACCATCACGCCACGGTCGTGGCGGGTGTGCCGGCGATGTTCGAGGCATGGTGCGCCGCGGCCGCCGATGCCGGAGGCGAGCTCGACGACGCCTTTGCCTCGGTCCGCCTCACCCCTGTCCGGTGCGGCCCCATTGTCGGAGGACCTGGCGTCGCGGGTCACGGAGCGGTTCGGCGTCGACCTGCACGAGGGCTACGGGCTCACCGAGGCGTCTCCGGTCGTCACCACCGGCGGCGTCGGTTCCCCCAGCAGGCCCGGATCGGTCGGGCCGCCCATTCCCGGAGTGGAGGTGCGCCTCGTCGACGGTGACGGCCGGGACGTTCTCCTCGGAGACCCCGGAGAGATCTGGGTGCGCGGCCCCAACATCTTCGCCGGCTACTGGCGCGACCCCGACACCACAGCGCAGGTCCTCACCGACGACGGGTGGTTGCGTACGGGCGACGTCGCCGTCGCCGACGCCGACGGATGGCTGTCGATCGTGAATCGGATCAAGGATCTGATCATCGTGTCGGGGTTCAACGTGTACCCGGCCGAGATCGAAGAGGTGCTTGCCGAGAACGACGACGTCAGCGAGGCCGCCGTGATCGGTGTCCCCGACGCGCGCACCGGTGAGGCGATCGTGGCCTTCGTCGTGCCCGCCGACGGCGCGCACCCGAGTGCCGAGGAACTCCGCGAGTTCACCGCTGCGCGGATCGCCCGCTACAAGGTCCCGTCGCGTGTCGAGGTCGTCGACGATCTGCCGCGCACGATGGCCGGCAAGGTGCTGCGTCGGGCACTGCGCGACCTCGTGTCGTCCGGCTCTCCGGGCTCTCCGGGCTCTCCGGGTGAGCCGGCCACCGGGAAGCCCGCGTAGACCACGACGATTCCGACGGCGGGCGTGAGGCCGCCGAAGGCCACCGGGGCCCACTCCGCCTGTCGCAGCGCCCCAGACTTCGAGAATTCGATCACAAGCTCGGTAGGATCGGTGCTCCAGAACCGACGAAAGGCCTTGATCCGTGGCGGATTCCGCGCCCCGCACGATTCCCGAGGCGACGGTCACGCGGCTCCCGCTGTACTACCGGTCGCTGCTCCAGGTCGCCGAGACGGATCTTGCCACCATCTCCTCGGAGCGCCTCGCCGACATGGCGGGCATGAACGCCGCCAAGGTCCGAAAAGACCTCTCCTACCTGGGCTCCTACGGCACCCGGGGTGTGGGCTACGACGTCGAGTACCTCCTCCACCAGATCTCACGGGAGCTCGGGCTGACCCACGACTGGCCGGTGGCCATCGTGGGACTCGGGAACCTGGGCCAGGCTCTCGCCAAGTACGCGGGGTTCTCGACCCGGGGCTTCAAGGTGGCGGCTCTCCTCGACGCGGATCCCGCCAAGGTCGGTATGGCTGTCGGCGACCTGAGCGTCGAGCCAATGGACGCGCTCGACCGCCTGGTGCGGGACCGCTCGATCGCCATCGGCGTCATCGCCACACCGGCCGATGCCGCGCAGGACGTCGCCGACGCTCTCGTGGCCGCGGGCGCCCGCTCGATCCTGAACTTCGCACCCGCGCACGTGACGGTCGAGCCCGGAGTCTCGCTACGCAAGGTCGATCTGGCCACCGAGCTCCAGATCCTGTCCTTCTACCAACTCCGGCGCTCGAACCCGTCGGGTGACACGACTTCGGGTGACACGACGTCGGGTGACACGACGTCGGGTGACGAGGCGATGCCCCCACAGGTGTCGTCCGCACAGGTGTCGTGACCGGCAGCGGACGCCGAGCCCTCACCGGGTTCCCCGCCAACCTGTTGGTGGCCGGGCGCCGGGTCCTGGTCGTGGGAGCCGGGCGCATCGCAGCGCGCAAGGCCCAGGCGCTGCTCGACGTCGGCGCCGAAGTGCACGTCGTGGCGCCCGAGGTGGGAAGCGAGATCCGGTCCTGGGCTGACGACGGCCGCCTCACGGTGGAGGAACGGGAGTTCCGCGATTCCGACCTCGATGACGTCTGGCTCGCCGTCACTGCCACCGACGTCCCGGCCGTGAACGCCGCCGTGCGAGCCGCCGGGGATGAGCGCCGGGTATGGGTCAACTCCGCCGACGACCCCGAACACTGCTCGTTCACGCTGATGTCGTCGTTCCGGCGCGGCGATATCGTGGTCACCATCGGCACGGGCGGACGCAGCCCGGCTCTGGCCAGTTGGCTGAGGGAACGCATGGAGAACGAGATCGGGCCGGAGTACACGTCCCTCCTCGAGGTGCTCGCCGACGCCCGGGAGGAGCTGCGTGCCGACGGGCGCTCCAGCGAGGACGCCGACTGGCGGAGAGCCTTCGATGCGGGCATCCTCGACCTGGTCCGTACGGGCAAGGTCGACGAGGCCAAGGAGCTGTTGCGCTCGTGTCTCTGATCGTCGTCGGTCTCAACCACCGCACGGCACCGGTCGACGTGCTGGAGCGCGCCGCGGTGTCCCGTACCGATCTGCCCAAGGCACTTCTCGATCTCACCCAACGCGATCACCTCTCCGAGGTCGTGTTGCTGTCCACGTGTAACCGCACCGAGGTCTACGCCCGCTGCACGAAGTTCCACGCCGCGGTCGACGACGTGCGCCTGTCGATCTTGCGCCACGCCGGGCTCTCCGACGACGTGCTCAGCGAGCACCTCTACACGTATTACGACGACGCCGCGGTGGCGCATCTCTTCGGCGTCGCAGCGGGTGTCGACTCCATGATCGTCGGCGAAGGCGAGATCCTCGGCCAGGTGCGCGACGCCTGGCTGGCTGCAGAAGACGAAGGTTGCACCGGCACCGCACTCGCCCGCACGTTCCGCCAGTCTGTCGAGGTCGGCAAGCGTGCGCGCACCGAAACAACGATCGGCCAACGCAAGGTGTCGATCGCCTCGGCGGCGGTCGAGCTGGCGAGCCGGTATCTCACGTCGCTCGAGGGAAAGCGGATTCTCGTCCTCGGCGCCGGAGAGGTCGGAGAGGGAATGGCGGTCGCGCTCGCCGGTTCGTCGGTACGCGACGTCATCGTGGCCAACCGCTCCCCCGAACGCGCCGACGCTCTCGCCACGCGTGTCGGAGGACGTGCCGTCTCGCTCGACGACGCCCGTGGCGCGCTGCACGAGGTCGACGTGCTGCTCGCCTCGACGGCGGCCACCGACCTCATGCTGGAGCGTTCCGACGTGGAGTCGCTGATGCAGAGTCGGCCCCACCGGCCCCTTCTCGTCGTCGACGTGGCGGTGCCCCGCGACGTCGATCCCGGTGTCGCGGAGGTCGAGGGCGTCACGCTCCTCGACATCGACGACCTGAAGGCCTTCGCCGAGGATTCCATGGAGCAACGACGCGGTGAGGTGGGCACCGTGCGTGCGATCATCACCGACGAACTCGACCGCTACCGCGCCGAGCGTTCGGCGCGTGAGGTCGCCCCACTGATCACGGTCCTGCGGGAGCGCGCCGAAGAGATCCGCCGGGCGGAGCTCGCTCGGTGGGGATCGCAGCTCGACGTGCTCGACCCTGCCCAGCGGGAGGCCATCGATGCGGTCACCCGTGGCCTGGTGAACAAGCTGCTCCACGAGCCGACGGTGCGCGTGAAGGAGGCCGCCGGCAGCGACAACAGTGAGATCTTCGTCGACGCGCTGCGTGCGCTCTTCGACCTGCCCCACACACCGGCGGGTGACGATCTTCCCGACACGCTCCCTGACACCCTTCCCGACGCGGAGTAGCCACCGTGCCCGCGCCGCTGCGGGTGGCCACCCGCGGGAGCAGCCTTGCTTTGGCGCAGACCCGGTTCGTTCTGGCTGCCCTCGACCTTGCGGCCCGCGACCTTGCTGCCCTCGACGTCGCGGCTGAGCCTCTCGTCGTCGAGACCACCGGCGACCAGCGAGCGGACGTACCGATCCACTCGATGGGTGGAACCGGTGTGTTCGTCAAGGAGATCGAAGAGGCCCTCCTCGACGGACGGGCCGACGCGGCCGTGCACTCGGCGAAGGATCTTCCCGCCACCGTGCCCGACGGCCTCGTGATCGCTGCCGTACCCGACCGGGCCGACCCCCGCGACGCCCTCGTCGGAAGCACCCTCGAGGAGATCCCGACGGGCGGGCGCGTCGGTACGGGGTCGGTGCGCCGCCGTAGCCAGCTCGCGTCGCTGCGTCCCGACCTGACGTTCGGGAACCTCCGCGGGAACATAGGGACGCGCCTCGAGCGAGCGGTCGACTTCGATGCCGTCGTTGTTGCTGCCGCCGCACTGGATCGACTCGATCGATCCGACGCCGCGTCGGAGCGGCTCGACCCTCACGACATGCTCCCGCAGGTCGGACAGGGTGCCCTGGCCGTCGAATGTCGAGCCGGTGACGACGCGACGAGAGAGGCGTTGTCGGCCATCGACGATCCCGCGCTCCACACCGTCCTCGACGCCGAGCGGGCCTTTCTCGCCGAGCTGGGCGGTGGCTGCAACCTCCCCGTGGGAGCGTTGGCCGAGGAGACGAGCGACGGCACCGTCACCCTGAGAGCGCTGCTGGCCTCCCTCGACGGGCACATCGTGGTGCGCACGGAATGCTCGGGTACCGATCCCGAGGTGATCGGCGTCGAGGCGGCGGAACGACTCCTGCACGACGGCGGCCGCAGGATCCTCGACGACGCCGGCTTGGAGGTTCGGGCGTGAGCGTCGCTCTCGTCGGCGCCGGCCCGGGCGACCCCGGCCTACTCACCCTGCGGGGCGCCGAACTCCTGGCCGACGCGGAAGCCGTCGTCTACGACCGACTGGCCGCGCCTGCTCTGCTCGATCTGGCACCGCCGGGCGCCGAACGGATCTTCGTGGGCAAGGCGCCGGGTGACGTCGCCATGACCCAGGATGCCATCAACCAGACGCTTGTCCGGCTCGGTGCCGCCGGGAAGCGGGTCGTACGCCTGAAGGGCGGCGACCCCTTCGTGTTCGGACGCGGCGGTGAGGAGGCACAGGCACTCGAACGTGCCGGGATCGAGTTCGAGGTGGTGCCGGGCATCACGTCGGCCATCTCCGCGCCCGCGTACGCCGGAATCCCCGTGACCCACCGTGGCCTCTCCACGCACGTCACGGTCGTGACCGGCCACGAGGACCCGGCGAAGGAACGCTCCGACGTCGACTGGGAGGCGCTCGCCGCCGCGGGGGGCACCCTCGTGATCCTCATGGGTGTCGCACGCCTGGAGGAGATCGCCGCGCGCCTGCTGGCCGCCGGCCGCTCGGGCGACACGCCGCTCGCCGCCGTGGCCCGAGGGACCCGTCCCGACCAGCAGACTCGCCGCTCCACCCTCGGCGAGGTGGCCGAGGGTGGGCTGCCCGCACTGTCGTCGCCGGCCGTCATCGTCGTCGGCGAGGTGGCCGCTCTGGATCTTTCCTGGTTCGAGAAGCGGCCGCTTCACGGGCGAACCGTTGTGGTGACGCGAGCGCGTGAGCAGTCCAGCGGCCTGCGCCGTCGGCTCGAAACCCTGGGAGCCCGCGTCGTGGAGCTTCCGACGATCCAGATCGAGGATCTGCCGTTCGAACTCCCGGAGCTGACTGGCTACGCGTGGATCGTGTTCACGTCGGCCAACGGTGTGTCAGCTTTCTTCGAGCGCGGGCTCACTGCGTCGGGCCTCGACGCTCGTGCTCTGGCGGGATCGAAGGTGGCGGCGATCGGCCCGGGCACCGCCGACGCACTGGCCCAGCGCGGTGTCATCGTCGACGTGACGCCCGAGCGTTTCGTCGCCGAGTCGCTGCTCGAGGCGCTACCCGCCGACGGTCGGGGCGAACGTGTCCTGATTCCCCGGGCCGAGCAGGCCCGCGACGTGCTTCCCGACGGACTGGCCGCGCGTGGCTTCGGTGTCGATGTGCTACCCGTGTACCGCACGACGCGTGCCGAGCCCGACGCCGCGGATCTGGACGCTGTCCGCAATGGCGAGGTCGACTGCGTCACGTTCACGTCGTCGTCCACGGTCTGGAACTTCCGAGACGCGATCGGCGACCTCGGTGACGTGACCCCGGATGTCGTGTCCATCGGTCCCGTGACCTCGGCCACCGCCGAACAGGCCGGCCTCCCGGTCACCGTCGAGGCGGCGGAGCACACCATCGACGGTCTCGTCGCCGCCGTCTGCGACCTCCTCGGAACGAAGCGCTGACCGGCACCGAAGCGGGCCGCGGAACCGACGTCGCGCTAGCTCGGGTTCTCACCGCGCATGGTCGTGTGGGCGGCCGTCACGGCGTCGATGACGTCGCGGGCGGCGAACGCTGCCGCCAGGGAGACGCCCACGTCGGCGATGGCCAGAACCCACATGACCGCCGTGGAATACAGCGCGGCGAAGATGACGCCGGTCGTCAACAGACCCATCGCGATGTACAGCAACCACCAGCGCAGGATGAGCGGCTGTGCCGGATGACCTGCGGGCATGGCGTCGACCATGGAGCGGTACGGCCACCAGAAGCTCACGATCGGGATGAGGAATCCGGCCACACCGAGCCCCGGCCCGCGTTTGGCGGGAAGGCCGCTCTCGGCGGCGACCGTCAGCGCCCGGTAGAACCAGATCAGGAAGACGATCCCGACGGCGAGGAGCAGCATCGACGCGACGTTGCTGATCAGCGACACCGTCGGGTTCCCGCCGGAGACCCCCGACACGTCGCCGGCGTCGACAGCCTCGCGGAAGGTGTCGCCCATCTCCTGGAACAGGAGCGCGCTCGTGACCGCCCACGCTGCCAGGGCGACGCCGCCCCACGGCATCAGACCGCGTGCCCACCGCGCCGACGAGCGCTCGGCATCGAGGCTCGCCGCGGGGGCGGGGCCGGGCGGGCCCGTCGGGACGGGTCCGGCGTCGGAACGGTGGTGGGTCCACTCGGTGCCGTCCCACCACCGCTTGGGCGACTCACCCCAGGGGTCGTCGTACCAACCCGGTGGCGGCGGCGTCGGCGAGGGCGGTGGCCCGTTCTCGGTCACGTCCAGAGCCTAGAGGTCGACCACACGAGTCCCGGTACGCTTGGGGGTGATGGGCTTCCCCGAACAACGTCCCCGGCGCCTGCGCCGCACGGCCGCGCTTCGACGCCTCACGGCCGAAACGCAGGTGCAGCGCGGCGATCTCGTGGCACCGCTGTTCGTCAAGGAGGGGATCGACGCCCCCGAACCCGTGGAGTCACTACCCGGGATCCTCCAGCACACGGTCGAGAGCCTCCGCAAGGAGGTGCGCGCGTTGGCCGATCTCGGTGTTCCCGCTGTCACACTCTTCGGTGTTCCCGCGGCCAAGGACGCCGTCGGCTCCGGCGCCGACGACCCCGACGGAATCACCCAGGTGGCGCTACGTGAACTGCGCGACGAGGTCGGCGACTCCCTCGTCCTGATCGCCGACTGTTGTCTCGACGAGTACACCGATCACGGGCACTGTGGCGTGCTCGACGACGACGGGGAGATCGACAACGACGCCACGCTCGAACGGTACGCCTCGACGGCCGTCGTGCAGGCTGACGCCGGCGCCGACGTGATCGCACCGTCGGGGATGATGGACGGCCAGGTGGGGGCCATCCGGGCGGCACTCGACGCAGCGGGCCACGACCAGCGCGCGATTCTCGCCTACTCGGCCAAGTACGCCTCCGCGCTCTACGGGCCGTTTCGCGACGCCGCCGAGTGCGCGCCCGCGTTCGGCGACCGCCGCGGCTACCAGATGCAGCCTGCCAACGCCCGGGAGGCTCTCGAGGAGACGGCCCTCGACATCACCGAAGGTGCCGACATGGTGATGGTGAAGCCGGCGATCGCCTACCTCGACGTGTTGAGCGACATGCGCGACGCCTTCGACGTTCCCGTGGCCGCGTACCACGTGAGCGGCGAGTACGCGATGGTGCACGCGGCCGCCGAGCGGGGATGGATCGACGGCCCCCGCCGTCATGCTCGAGCACGTCACCGCGATCAAGCGAGCGGGTGCCGATTTCATCCTCACCTACGCCGCGCGCGACCTGGCCGAACGTCTCGAGGGGTGAGCGACACACCGTTCGACCGTGCGCGCCGGGTCATCCCCGGTGGCGTGAACTCGCCGGTGCGGGCCTTCGGGTCCGTCGGCGGCGAGCCGGTCTTCGTACGCAACGGGCAGGGCGCGTATCTCGTCGACATCGAGGGCCACCGCCGTCTCGACTACGTGCAGTCGTGGGGCGCGTCGATTCTCGGCCATGCCGCGCCCCACATCGTGGAGGCTGTCCAGGCTGCCGCGGCCGAAGGTACGTCCTTCGGCGCCCCGACACTTCGTGAGGTGGAGCTCGCCGAGGCCATCGTCGAGCGCGTGCCGTCGGTCGACAAGGTCCGTCTCGTCAACTCCGGTACGGAGGCCGGCATGACAGCGGTGCGCCTCGCACGCGGAGCCACGGGGCGGTCCAAGGTCCTCAAGTTCGCCGGCTGCTACCACGGCCACGTCGATGCACTGCTCGTCGAGGCCGGGAGCGGCGTGGCGACACTCGGTCTTCCCGGGTCCGCCGGTGTGACCGAGCGCACTGTCGCCGACACCGTCGTCGCCGGATACAACGACGTCACAGCGGTCGAGGCCGTATTCGACGAGCACGGCGACGATCTCGCGGCCGTTCTGGTGGAACCCGTCGCCGCCAACATGGGGCTCGTCCCGCCCGCCCCCGGCTTTCTCGAGCAACTCCGGGAGCGCTGCGACGCGAGCGGCTCGGTCCTCGTGTTCGACGAGGTGATCACGGGCTTCCGGCTGGGCCTCGGTGGAGCGCAGGAGCGATTCGGTGTCAGCCCTGACCTCACGATGCTCGGGAAGGTGATCGGAGGCGGGCTGCCGCTGGCGGCGATCGGGGGCAGGGCCGATCTGATGGATGTGCTCGCCCCGCTCGGCGACGTGTACCAGGCAGGCACACTCTCGGGAAACCCGCTGGCCACCGCCGCGGGCCTCGCTGCTCTCGAGGGCCTGAACCCCGACGCGTACGCCCGGCTGGAATCGACTGTCGCCCTGCTCTGTGGCGGGCTCACCGAGGTCTTCGAGGCGGCGGGCGTGGCGGTGCAGGTTCCCCGGGTCGGCACTCTGGCAGGGCTGTTCTTCTGCGATGGTCCGGTGACCGATTTCACCACGGCCCGGGCGGCCGACCACGACCGCTACGCGCGGTACTTCCACGGGATGCTCGACGCCGGGATCTCGCTCGCACCGAGTGGATACGAGGTGCTGTTCACGAGCCTTGCCCACACCACGGCCGACATCGAGCGCACGATCGACACGGCGGGCGCTGTGGCAGCGACACTGGCGTGATGGTGCGTTACGAAATCGTCTCCGACAGCTCGGAGATCCAGCTCGACGCCTCGTCGAGCGTGCATCCGATCCACACATCGACCCGCGGTCTCACCGGTTTCGTGGAGCTCGACGACACCGACGGCGTGTTCAGCCTTTCGGAGTCACCCGCGGGCTCGAGTCCCGGCGAGCTCCACGTGCCGCTCGGTGAGCTGCGCTCGGGCAATCCACTCATCGACCGCGAGACACGTCGACGCCTCGACACCAAGAGCCACCCGGAGATCAGCGGCATGTTGACGTCGTTGTCCCACGTGGAGGGTGACCGCTATGCCGCGACGGGTTCGGTGGACCTCATGGGTGAGTCCGTCGACGTCGAGGGCGAGCTGACCATCAGCTACGGAGAGGCGGCCGACGCCGGCGACGACACGCTGCGTATCGAAGGCGAACAGGTCTTCGACGTACGTGACTGGGGTATCAAGCCACCGAAGCTGCTCGTCGTGAAGGTCCACCCCGACGTCACCGTCAGGATCTCGCTCCTTCTTCGCCCCTGAGCCGAGCGCATGATGCGTCCCTGGAGGTCGCATAGCGCGCGCCTCGGACGCATCAAATCGGTCAGATGTCGAACGCGCTCGGTGCGATCCAGCTCGTGAAGCTCTGCGGGACGTTCTCAGCGCAGGCCCGGCATGGTTCGTCGGTCGACTTCATGAGGCCGAGACCGGCAGCGGTGAGCCCTACTGGTTCTCGATGTCGTCGTCTTCGAGGCGCTTGCGACGGACGCGGTCCATCAGGAACAGGCCGCCCACGAAGAGGAAACACATCACGGCGAAGAGGATGAACGCCACGTCGCCGTCTTCGGAGGCGTCGACGAGCTGTTGAGCGGAGGCCGGCGTGGCGAAGGCCAGCACCGCCAGCACCCCCAGAGTGAGAGCCTGGACCGCCTTGCACCAGTGTCGTCGCAGGACCGGTGGCAGCATCCGTGACAGCATCGTGGCTCCTCGTTACCCGACAGGCTCGGGTTGGTGGTCGTCGGTGGCGTCGGTGGTGGCGAGCTCGGCTTCCTCGCGCTGGCGAAGCAGGTCCTGTTCACGCCAGTGCATGCTGAGCAGGCACAGGATGAAGAAGATCGAGCTGGCGCCGAACACGATCCACGGCGGTTGGCGGATCGACCCGAGGTCACGCAGCAGCACGAGTGTCTGAGTGGCCTCTCCCACCTTGCACTCCGGCTCGGGGATCGGGTCACCCACGGGAACCTCGAGCGCCGCGGTATCGACCGGGCACACGACCACGGCGGCGTAGTGAGGCACGTGCCACAGGAGGTTGTCCTTCTCGCCGCCGACTTCGAAAGCGTCGACGACCAGGTAGTCCGCGGAGCTCGTGAACGTGGCGAGCTCGCTCTCCTCCCCGGTGAGTGCGACCTCGGCGGCCGCCGTCAGATCCGATCTGTCTCCCTCGGGCACCTCGGTGCCGTCGGTCTCGATCGTCTGGACGGCAGCGGCTTCGGCTTCCGCCGGCTCTTCGACGACCTCGACACCGTGCCACTCGGGAATCCGGCCCTTGAGCGTGCCGAGCGGGTCGGTGTTGGTGAGCCACAGCAGCGAGAGCAGCACCATGAAACCCGACAGGCCTGCCGCGGCGACGAGGAAGCCGAGCCGGGCACCGAGGTTGGTGCCGAGCAGCAGGTAGACGGAGCCGCAGAACAGCCCGATCGCGCACGCGACGACGAGGACGCCTTTGAGAGTGGGATTCCACAGCGTTCGCTCGCCGATCTCCTCGGACGCCGTGATGAGAAGTGCGGTCATCGCGTCAGGCTCCTAGAGGTTTCGTTCGTAGTCGACGATGGCGTCGATCTGCTCTTCGGTGAGCATCTGCGCGAAGCCGGGCATCCGACCGGTGCCGATACCCGCCACCCCGTAGGGCACCTGATAAGTCGAGCCGGTGCGGACGAACTCCAGATGGAGCGCCGGGTTGGGAAACTGTCGCGCCACGGAGCCTTCGCGCAGGTTCGGGCCGAACCCACCGCCACCCTGCGGTCCGGGAAGCGGTGCTGCGTCGGGGTCGAGCGGGTTGAAGTATGACCAGCCGTCGGTGTGGCAGCGGGCGCAGTTGAGCTCGAACAGGAGCTCGCCATCGCTGGCGATCTCGACGCGGTCGACCCAGGCCTGGGCATTCTCGAGCTGGCGCTCCGCAGACTCGAGAGCGAGCTCGGACGCTTCCACCTCGTCGAGGGTCTCGGCGGCGGCGAGCTGCGCCTCCGCTTCTTCGACGGCGATCTCCGCGTCGGTCACGGCCTGTTGCGGTGTGCTCTGGATCTCCTTGAGCTGGTTGATCGCGTTCGTGACCGCGTCGGTCGCCTCGGCGACCGTCTCCTCGGGAGCGTCGGCCGGAAGAGCGTCGCGGGTAGCGCGAGCTTCGGCGACCGCCTCTTCGCGTTGGGCGAGTTCCTCGGGGGTGGCGGTGCCGCGTAGGTCGTCGAACTGAGTGGTCGCACGTGCTTGGGCGTCTTCGGGGGAGATCTGGATCGACTCGATGTAGTTGAGGAGATCTTCGATCGCCTGGTCGTTCTTCGCTCCCGTCGACGTGATACCGCCGTAGTCGGTGCCCCACGCCGGCATCGGCGTGCCGGGGCGCCCGAACACGATGATCTGCTTGATCTGCTCGCGTCCGGTGCGGTTCTCGGGGCTCTGGTCGGGATAGCGCAGGAACACGGTGTCGAGAGGGGGAGCGCTCCAGGACACCTGGGACGGGCGACACTCGGGGTTGGCGTCGAAGTCGACCTCCCCGCCCTCGGGAGGCTCACACACGGGGTCGGGGTTCGCGATCACGGTCGTGGCATTCCCGCCGCTGCCGTCACCGCCGTGGCAGTTGGCACACGCGAGGGACAGGTTGGCGTCGAAATCCTCGCCGCCTTCGGCGGCGAACAGGATCGCCCCTCGCTCGACCGAGCGCTCGTCGAAGCCCTCCTGGGCGGCGCTCTGACGCCCCGGTTCGCGCAGCCAGTAGAGCGGGAGAGCGACCGCGATGATCGCCGACGAGAGCAGCGCCCATCCGAGGACCTTCTCGAGGCGGCTGGTCTCGAGGATGTCGTCGTCGTAGTTGGGCGTGAGGTTCGGGGGCTTTCGGGTCGTGCGGAAGTGGGTACGGAACACCCAGATCGTCAACCCGAGGAGGACGAGGAGGTTGAGGATGATCACCAACGAGCGGAACGACGTGGGGTCGTTGACGATCTCGCTGGGGATGGATTCGGCCAGGGTCATGGGGGTGTAAGCCTCGCTCAGACGCAGCTCGGGCCCTCTTGGCCCTGTTCGGTCGTGTCGGTGCCGATGGGCGGGCCCTGGATCACGATTCCGGTGTTGACCGTCACGTCGCTACCGGTGACCTCGATCGGGAAGCGGTCCATTCCCCGGGGGGCGGGACCACCCTTCTTCTCACCCACGCGGTTGTACTTCGATCCGTGACAGGGGCACTCGAACCACTGCGAGGTCTCGCACCACGGCACCCGGCACCCCAGGTGGGGGCACTTCTGCCACAGCGCCACGAGACCCGCCTCCATGCCGGGTAGCAGCGCCGGGTCGTAGACCTTCTCTGCGGCGGGGAGCGCGTCGGCGGGGTAGGGGTTGAGGAACGTGCGTGCTTCGGGGTTGTAGACCGGTGCCTTCTTCTCCTCGATCTGGCCCAGGATGTCGTCGAGGCTCCCGACGCGGATCTTGCCGCCGAAACCGCCGGCGCTGGACGGCCACAGGAACCCGATCAGCGACGCCCCGAAGGCAGCTGTGGCGAGGCCCACGAGCATCAGAGTGGACCGGTTGAAGAACTGGCGGCGCGTGACCCCGAGGGCCTCTTCGTCGATCGGCTCGTAGGTGGCGACCGTTCCCGCCGGCTTCGTGACGATCTCGCCACTCGCCGCCCGGCGGGCTTCGTCGGCGCGTGCCCGTGCGGTGGCCGCCACTTCGACGTTGGTGCCCGCGGCCTCGCTGTCGGCGGCATCGGTCTCGACGGTGTCGCCGGTGTCGGCCGACGCGTCCCGCTGTCTCGTTTCACGACTGAGGCGGCCCGTGTCGGAACGTCGGCGCGATCCGCCGAGCAGGAACACGGTGGCGGCGGCGAGCACGAGGAACACCCCGATGAGGATCGGCAGGAGCGTCGACAGGGAGAGGGCGAGTGTCATGGGCCTACAGCTCGAAGAAGATCGGGTTGTCCCACGGGAACAGGAAGTTGAATCCGGTTCCCCGGAAGAACGAGCCGATGATGACGAGCACGGCCCAGAACATCAGGAACAACGTGAACAGGGAGATGGCGAACTTTCGGTCTTCGGGCTTGTTCGACGGGTTCTTGTCGACGTAGGGGGCGAGGATCAGCAGGAACAAGCCGATACCCGGGATCGTGACGCCGGCCACCATCGGCTGGAACATCGTGAGCAGTTCCTGCAGCCCCAGGAAGTACCACGGTGCCTTCGAGGGGTTCGGGGTGGCGTTGAAGTCGGCGAGGCCGAGGAGTGGGGCGCGGACGACCGCCGAGAAGATGAAGACGAGCGCCGTCAGGAGCAGCAGGGCGGAGAACTCGATCACGAGCAGGTGCGGCCAGGTGTGGACCTTGTCGACGGTCTGGGCGCGGGTCTGTTGGATCGACCCCGACTTGACGACGGTGAGCAGGCGCTGGGTGTGACCGCCCGGGCCGGTCACCGTGGGAGCCGGCGCCGCGGTGGCGGTGGCCGTGGCGGCTCCCGCACCTGCGGCGGCGGGCGCGGCCGCACCGCCACCGGCTGCACCGCCACCGGCGTCGGGGTCGTCACCCGCGAGCGATGCGCGGCGGCGTCGTGAGCGTTCCAGAAGATGAGCGGGGACCCCGGACTTCTCGGCGGCGTCCTCCGACGCGGCCGATTCAGCACTTGCCGCGGCGGGTGCGGCCTCGTCGGAAGCCGCGGGCGCGGCCTCTTCGGCGGCGCCTCCCGTGTCGGCTTCGGGCGCGCTTTCTCCCGCGGCCTCTCCGGCGTCGTCGCCCTCGTCGTCGGTGGGCAGTCCGAGTGCCTTTCGGCGCTCCTGGCTGCGCTTGAGGAGATGTTCGGGGATGTCGGTCATGGGTGCAGCGGCCTACAGGGGTCCGGAGATTCCGCCGTCCTTGCGGACGCGCCAGAAGTGAACGGCCATGAAGATCACGATGACGAACGGTAAGAGCAGAACATGCAGTACGTACCAGCGCAGCAAGGTATCGGTTCCGATCTCCTTCGAACCGAGCAGGACGAAGCGCACCTCGCTTCCGAACACGGGGGTGAAGCCCATCATGTTCGTGCCCACCGTCACCGCCCACAGCGCCAGTTGGTCCCACGGGAGCAGGTAGCCGGTGAACGAGAGCAAGAGGGTGAGCATGAGCAGGACGACACCGATCACCCAGTTGAATTCGCGCGGCGCCTTGTACGCGCCGTGGTAGAAGACGCGGCTCATGTGCAGGAACACCGACAGCACCATGAGGTGCGCCGCCCATCGGTGCATGTTGCGAACGAGCGAGCCGAACGTGACCGCGGTCTCGAGAGTCTGGACGTCGTTCCACGCCTGTACGTCGGTGGGCCGGTAGAAGAACATCAGGAAGATCCCGGTCACCGTCAGCAGCATGAACAGGAAGAACGACAGACCGCCGAGGCAGAGCGTGTAGGAGACCTTCACGGCGTGCCGCTTCACCTTCACCGGGTGGAGGTGGTACAGCACGTTGTTCATGATCACGTAGGAGCGGTTCCGGGGGCTGTCGGTGTAGCCCTTCCGGTAGATCGAGCCGGGACGGAAGATCGACGTCCACGCCTGCGACTCGCCGATCTTGCCGGGGATCTCGCGGGCCTTTTCGAGGATCCTGCCCCCTCGGCCGTTCCCGTTTCCGCTTCCGTTCGCCACGTCGACGTCCTTCGTCCTTAGAACCGCAGGCCGTAGCTGTAGCCGTGGCGGTTCGTGCGGGTGTGCGGGTCGCCGTCGGCGATGTCGGGGTTGAGCTTGCCGAGGATGATCACGCCGGTGGGGGCAGCGGTCGACACACAGTGCGCATCGTGTGCACACGTCTTCGTCGACGATGAACGCCACATGGTCACGCGGGTCTTCGCCGGGCTGTTCGGTGTTGATGGCCTCCGCGATGGCGTCGACCCTCACCATGTGGATGCACTTCCACGGACAGATGTCGACGCAGCCCTCGCAGAGGATGCACTCGGCCTGGTCGATGTGCAGGAACTGCTTCGGCTTCACCGCCTGCGTGAGGTAGCTCGGGTCGACCTCGGCGAGCTCGTAGTCGGTGACGAAGTCGGGCATCGGAGGGTTGGCTTCGGTGCGTGCCACTGTCAGACCTTCTTCGTGACGGGCCGGCCGTATGCCGATGTGGCCGATGTGGCGGACGCAGCTTCATCGGAGCTGTCACCGCCCTTTTCCTCGGCGGTCTTGCGATTCTGCCACATCACGAACATGACCACGTTGGCGACGAGGAAGAAGACGTAGATCCCGACGGCGACGATGTCGCGTGCCACGGCCTTCGTCATCGTGATGGGGTACGTCTCGAGCAGGACGTTGGCTTCGTCCCAGCGCAGGTACGCGTTGGCGAAGATGATCCACTCACTGGGGACCACGCCGTAGGCGAGAAGGAACAACGCGAACACCAGCACGGCACCGGCCATGTTCTGCGCCCAGGTGGTGGGCTTGTCCGAACGTGGCACCGTGAGGATGTAGCCCGTGAGCCCCACCATGAGCCCGAGCGTGATCGTCGTGGCGATGAGGAGTCGACCGGCGTCGTCGAGCCACGGGGGGGTGAGGCCCCCACGTGTGTCACGAGTGCCACCAGCCCGCCCTGCACAGTCGGCCTTTCCACGTCTCAGGTCTCGGGAGCCGCGATCCCCGGAATTCTCACCGTCTACGATTCGATGACTACCACGCTACGCCGGAGCGCGACACAGCGGCATATCGGGGTACGGCCACGATAGATCGTGGATCCGGAGGCTGTGGGACCATCGACGTCCGCCAGAGCCGTCAGCGATGGAGTCGGTTCACCATGGAGCATCGCCGCGACGTGTTGGTGGTCGGCGCAGGTCCCGCCGGCGCCTCCGCGGCGTACTGGCTCGCCGACGCGGGTCACGACGTCCTCGTCGTCGAGAAGAAGAGATTCCCGCGAGAAAAGACCTGCGGTGACGGCCTGACACCCCGGGCGGTCCACGAGCTCGATCTCATGGGGCTCACCGGTGAGCTACGCGACTTCCACCGCTACGACGGGCTGCGCGCGATGGCCCACGGCATCACCCTCGAGATGCAGTGGCCCGAGCACCCCCAGTTCCCCGACCACGGCTACGTCGTCCGTCGCCGCGAGCTCGACGAGCTCGTGGCGGGCCAGGCTGTGAAGGCCGGCGCCACCATGTGGTCGGCCGCCGAGGCCACCGAACCACTGGTCGAGAACGGTCTCGTCACGGGTGCGGTGATCCACCATCGTGAGGCGGGCACTCACGAGACTGTTCGGGCCCGGTATCTCGTCGTGGCCGACGGCGCCAACTCCCGGTTCGGCCGGGCCCTGGGCACCGCACGTGACCGGACGTATCCGCTCGGGATGGCGATCCGCGGGTACTACCGCAGCGACATGCACGCCGACCCCTGGATCGAGAGCCACCTCGACATACGCGACCGCGACGGCGAGCACCTTCCCGGCTACGGCTGGGTCTTCCCGGTCGCCGACGGCACGATCAACGTGGGTGTGGGCCTGCTGTCGACCTTCGCCGGATGGAAGACGATCAACACGAGTCGCCTGATGGAGGCCTTCGTCGAGACCGCTCCCGACTACTGGGGGATCGACCCGTCGACCTCCTGCGGGCCTCCCACGGGGGGCAAACTGCCCACTGGTTCCTCGGTGATGCCGCGCACCGGACCGACCTGGCTGGTGATCGGAGACGCCGCGGGCTCGATCAACCCCTTCAACGGCGAGGGGATCTCCTACGCGTACGAGACGGGCCGGATCGCGGCGGGGTCCCTCGACACGGCCCTCGTCACCGGCGACGGCCTGGCTCTGTCGGGCTACACCGAGGAGATCGACCGACGCTTCGGTCTCTACTTCAAGACGGCGCGCCTGTTCGTCCAGGCGATCGGCAACCCCGCGGTCATGCGGGAACTCACCCGGGTGGGGATGCGGTCCCGGCCACTCATGGAGTGGGTACTTCGGATCATGGCCAACCTGTTGCGTCCCGACGAGATCGGCCCGGCAGAGGCGGCCTACGCGACCCTCGCCCAGATCGTCCGGGTGGGGGGTGTCCGCTAGATTCGCCCAGCATAAGGAGCCGGTCCGGGGACGAGGGGAGCGCGCGTCGTGGTGGAGTACCTGCCCATCCTGATGATGATCGGCCTCGTCGCCCTCTTCGCCGGTGGCTCGTTCTTCGCCTCGAGTCTGCTGACGCCGTATCGCCCCACGTCGGCGAAGTCCGCTCCTTACGAATGCGGGATCGTTCCGGAGACCGAACCCTCGACCCGCTTCCCCGTGCGCTTCTATCTCGTGGCGCTCGCGTTCATCGTTCTCGACGTGGAGATCGTCTTTCTGTATCCGTTCACGCTCGTGTTCCGCGACCTCGGGTTCGGCGGAATCGTGGCGATCGGCGTGTTCCTCCTCGTTCTGCTCGTGCCGTTCGCGTACCTCCTCTCGGTCGGGGCGCTCGAGTGGGGCCCGCGCCGGAAGTGGAGCAGCGTGGCGGGTGCTCCCATGCAGCGCCTCACCGTGATGCAACGACTCTCCGAAGCGCTCGCCGCTCGCGACAGCCGGCTCACCACGGATGTCGGTGCTGGTGACGGTGGCACCGAGCCGGTTCCGGGGAAGGCCGCCTAGTGCCTCTCGACTCGATTCCCCACAACTTCCTCACCGGCCGTCTCGAAGACCTCGTCCGTTGGGCACGTCGGCATTCGGTGTGGCCCGCCACGTTCGGCCTCGCGTGCTGCGCCATCGAGATGATGGCGGCGGGTGGCGCGCACTACGACATCGCCCGTTACGGCATGGAGGTGTTCCGCCCCAGCCCGCGCCAGGCCGACCTCATGGTCGTGGCGGGGCGCCTGTCCCAGAAGATGGCCCCGGTGCTGCGCCAGGTCTACGACCAGATGGTCGAGCCCAAGTGGGTCATCTCCATGGGCGTGTGCGCGAGCACGGGTGGCATGTTCAACAACTACGCGCTCGTACAGGGCGTCGACCAGATCGTTCCCGTCGACGTCTACGTGCCCGGATGCCCGCCGCATCCCGAGACGTTCCTCCAGGGCATCCTCACCGTGCACGAGCAGATCCGTACCGGCGAGCTCCTGCGGCGACGCGAGGAGCGAGGTGGTGGAGCCGGGATCCACATCGAAGAAACCCACGTCCCGGCGTGAGCGTCGAGAATCCCCGGCCCGGTGTTCCCGGCGACGACGTGGCCGCCGCGTTGCTCGAGCGCTTCGACTCGGCGGTGTTCCACGACTCCCACGGTCAGGCTGTCGTGTATCTCGACCGCGACGACTGGCGTGACGCCGCCACGTTCCTGCGCGACGAGCAGGAGTTCACACAGTGCGTCGACGTCACGGCCGTCGACCATCTCGTCGACGACACGCGATTGGTCGTCGACGGTGTCGAGCCCGAGCGGTTCGAGATCGTGGCCAACTTCCTCTCGCATGAGCGCGTGCGACGGATCCGCACCATCACCCAGGTGCCCGCCGACGCTCCGACGGTGGCCAGCCTCACCGAGGTGTTCCCGGGCGTGAACTTCGCCGAACGTGAGGTCCAGGATCTGTTCGGCGTCGTGTTCGAGGGCCACCCCGACCCGTCGCGCCTTCTGATGCCCGACGACTGGGTCGGTCACCCGCTGCGCAAGGACGATCCGCCGAGCCACGTTCCGGTCACGTTCAAGGAAGACCCGGGCCCCCGATGAGCGACGGCGCCCGCGACACCGATGCAACCGTGACACGCGACGAGCTCCACGAGGTGGAAGACGAGTTCGCGCGCGAGGTCGCCGCCAGCGAGAAGCGTGAGGACGCGCGTCTCCTGCATCAGACCGACGAGGCCGATCAGGAGATGGGCGACCGCTCCATGACCGAGGTCGTGCTCACCGGCGGGCCCTGGCCCGACGACGACGACACGATGATCGTCAACTTCGGCCCCCAGCACCCCTCTACGCACGGCGTGCTCCGGGTCATGGTCGAGCTCGACGGCGAGCGGGTCCTGCGCGTGAAGCCGGTCATCGGATACCTGCACACGGGCATGGAGAAGACTGCCGAACAGCTCACCTACGTGCAGGGCGGTACCAACGTCACGCGCATGGACTACGCGTCGCCGTTGTCCAACGAGCTCGTGTACGCGCTCGCCGTGGAGCGCCTTCTCGACCTCGAGGTTCCCGAACGCGCCACCTGGATCCGGATGTTGATGGCCGAGCTCAACCGGATGGCGTCGCACCTTCTCTTCCAGGCCACGAACGGGCTCGATCTCGGCGCGCTCTCGATGATGCTCTACGGGTGGCGCGAGCGCGAGATGGTGCTGCGCTTCATCGAGAAGGTCACCGGTCTTCGGATGAACACCAACTACATCCGTCCCGGAGGCGTCGCCGCCGACCTGCACGACGGTTGGGAGGACGACGCTCTCGAGCTGTGCGACCTCGTGGAGACGAACCTCCCCGACTACGAGGCGCTGCTGGTGGAGAACCCCATCTGGCTCGAGCGCATGGTCGGCGTGGGCGTGCTCTCCACCGAAGAGGCACTGTCGGTCAACGCCAGCGGCCCGATCCTGCGCTCCACGGGCTTCGGCTGGGATCTGCGCAAGGCCGAGCCGTACCTCGCGTACGACGAGGTGGACTTCGACGTCGTCTACGCGCAGAACGGCGACTGCTTCGACCGCTTCCGGATCCGGCTCTACGAGATCTACGAGTCGATCAAGATCGTGCGTCAGTGCGTGGAGAAGATGCCCGGCGGCGACTACCGCGCCGACGACCTCAAGGTCACGCCACCACCCCGTGCCCGGATCAACGAGTCGATGGAGGCGTTGATCCACCATTTCAAGCTCTTCACCGAAGGTTTCCGTGTGCCTGCGGGCGAGACGTACGTCGCCATCGAGTCGCCGCGCGGGGAGATCGGCTGCTACATCGTCTCCGACGGATCCGGCAAGCCCGCGCGTCTCCACATCCGCGGGCCGTCGCTCAACAATCTCCAGGCCATGGAACCGATGCTGAAGGACACGATCATCGCCGATGCCGTCGCCGTGATCTCCAGCGTCGATCCGATCCTCGGGGAGGTCGACCGCTGATGGCCTTCACGGCTCCGAACCGCGCGCGGGCGAGAGAGATCGTCGAGCGCTACCCCTTCAAGCGCTCGGCGGTGCTTCCGCTGCTTCACCTCGCCCAGGACCAGGACGGCTGGGTGACGCCCGAGGCCATGGAAGAGGTGGGCGAGCTCGTCGGCATCAGCGCGGCGCAGGTGCTCGGTGTCTGTTCCTTCTACACGATGTTCAAGCGCGAGCAGGTCGGCGGTCTCGTCGTCTCGGTCTGCACCAACGTCACATGTCTGGTGCGCGGTGGTCCGGAGCTCTACGAAGCGCTCCGTGCGCGCTACGCCTCCGACGACGACGTGTTCGTCGAGGAGGTCGAGTGCCTCGCGGCATGTGACACCGCTCCGGTCATGCAGGTGAACTACGACTACCACTCCCGAATGACGCCCGAGACCGCCGAAGCGGTCATCGAGGAGTACAAGTCGGGTAAGCGCACGCGTCGCGGGATTTCGGGCGGCCGCATCACCATCGCCGGGAGCGACCGCTGATGGGTGAGACCCGCATCGTCACGAAGCGCCTCCGCGATCACCCCGACGACTCGTGGACCCTCGAGCGCTACCTCGCCACCGGCGGCTACCAGTCGCTGAGCAAGGCGTTGCAGATGGCTCCCGCCGAGATTCGTGAAGAGCAGGTGAAGGCCTCCGGTCTGCGTGGCCGTGGCGGCGCAGGCTTCCCGGCCGCGACCAAGTGGTCGTTCCTCGGCGACGACGTCGACCAGCCGCGCTATCTCGCCTGCAACGCCGACGAAGGTGAGCCGTCCACGTTCAAGGACCACATGCTGATCGAGGGCGACCCCCACCAGTTGGTGGAGGGAATCGTCATCGCCGCCCGGTCGATCCAGACCAGGAACGCCTTCATCTACATCCGTGGAGAGTTCGCGCTCGGCGCCGATCGTCTCGATCAGGCTGTGCGTGAGGCCTACGAGCAGGGGTGGCTCGGGACGAACATCAAGGGATCCGGCATGGATCTCGATGTCGTCGTGCACCGTGGAGCCGGCGCCTACATCGCCGGTGACGAAACGGGCCTGCTCTCCAGCCTCGAGGGAGAACGCGCGATGCCGCGCGTCAAACCCCCGTTCCCCGCTGCCGAGGGGCTCTATGCCTGCCCCACGGTCGTCAACAACGTCGAGACCCTCTCCACCCTCCCGGCGATCATCGACAAGGGAGGCGAGTGGTACGGGAGCCTCGGCGTCGGTAAGTCCACGGGCACCCGCGTCTTCTCCGTCTCCGGCCACGTCGAGCGTCCGGGGAACTACGAGGTCGAGCTGGGCATGACGTTCCGCGAGTTGATCTACGACCTCGCCGGAGGAATATCCGGTGGACGCGACCTGAAGTTCTTCATTCCCGGCGGAGCGTCGTCACCCTGGCTGATGCCGTCGCACCTCGACGTTCCCCTCGACATGGACGTCGTGCAGAACGACTACAAGTCGATGCTCGGCTCCGGGGCGATCATGGTCTACGACGAGACGGTCGACCCGCTCCTGGTGGCGTGGCGGCTCGTGAAGTTCTTCGCCCACGAGTCGTGCGGAAAGTGCACACCGTGTCGCGAGGGATCGGGCTGGTTGGAGAAGATTCTCTACCGGATGTCGCACGGCCAGGGACGCGCGGAAGACATGGACCTCCTGCTCGACGTGAGCGACAACATCGTCCCCGGTCTCAACGCCCCCTTCGCGCAGACCACGATCTGCGCCCTGGGTCCGAGCATCGTGTCGCCGATCGTCAGCCTCGAGCGTTTCTTCCGCGACGAGATCGTCGAACGCTTCGGCCGACCCGAGGTCAGGGCGGGCGAGGAGCCACCCGCGGTTCCTTCCGGACCCACGGTTCCCGTCAGCTTCCCCGCGGGAGCCGGCTCGTGACGTCGGTTCCGATCAGCCAATGGCCGTCCGCGCACACCTATTCGATGCCCAGGCCCAAGGGCCCCGACGAGGTGACGCTCACGATCGACGGCAAGGTGGTCACCGCGCCCAACGGAACGCTGCTCATCACGGTCGCCGAGGAGCACGGCACCTACATCCCGCGCTTCTGCTACCAGGCCCGGATGAAGCCCGTCGGGATGTGCCGGATGTGCCTCGTCGAGGTCGAGGGAATGCGCGGTTTCCAGATCAGCTGCGCCACGCCCGTCGCCGACGGCATGGTGGTCCACACGAACTCCGAGTCCGTGAAGAAGGTCCAGGACGGCATCCTCGAGTTCCTGCTCGTCAACCACCCCCTCGACTGCCCGGTGTGCGACCGCGGCGGGGAATGCCCCCTCCAGGACCAGACATTGGCGTTCGGGCCCGGGGAGTCGCGCTTCGTCGAGGAGAAGCGGCACTTCGAGAAGCCGGTCCCGATCTCCGACCTCGTGATGCTCGACCGGGAACGGTGCATCCAGTGTGGGCGCTGCACCCGCTTCGCCGACGAGATCGCCGGTGACCCGCTCATCGACTTCGGGGCCCGGGGATGCACACCGAGGTCATCACCTTCCCCGACGAGCCGTTCTCGTCCTACTTCTCGGGCAACACCGTGCAGATCTGCCCTGTGGGTGCACTCACGGCGCAGCCCTACCGGTTCAGGGCGAGGCCGTGGGACCTCGAGACCGTCGAGACGTCGTGCACCACGTGCTCAGTCGGGTGTCGAGGGGCACTCCAGTCGACGAGCAACCGGCTCGTGCGCCTGCTCGGCGTCGATTCCGAGCCCGTGAACCACGGATGGCTCTGCGACAAGGGACGCTTCACGTACGAGCACGTCGACTCCGACCAACGTGTGACCGAGCCGATGCTCCGTCGTGACGGCGCGCTCACCCCGGCCACCTGGCCGGAGGCACTCGACGCGGCGACGAAGGGCATCAGCGACGCTGTTGTCACGCATGGTGCAGCGTCGGTGGCGGTCCTGGGCGGGGCGCGTGGGTCGAACGAAGACGCCTACAGCTGGGCGCGACTCGCCAAAGGAGTGATCGGCACCGACAACGTCGACGCGCAGCTGGGCGACGGCCTGCCCCCGAGGTCGTGCTCGGCATGGAGCGCGCGGAGATCGCCGACCTCGACACGGCCGGCGCCATCGTGTTGGCGGGTCCCGACCTCAAAGAGGAGCTGCCGGTCCTGTATCTGCGGGTCCGCCGCGCCGCCGAAGACCTCGGTGTTCCCCTGATCGACCTCTCCAGTCGTGACAACGGGCTCACCCGCTACGCCGACGTGGTGGTGCGCCACGCACCCGGTGCGCTCGGAACGACGGCCGAAGAGCTGGTGGCGGCGGTGGCGGCCGCGCCCTCTGACGGGCCGTCCGACGGGCCGCTCGGTGAGGCGGCGACGCTGTTGCGGGACGCCGAGGCGCCCGCTGTTGTCGTGCTGGGGCGCCCCTCGCTCTCGGAGTCCACGGAACCCGCTGAACTGGCGGCTGCCGCCTTCACTCAGCTCGACGGCACACGTTTTCTCTCCGCGCTGCGTCGCGGCAACGTCCACGGCGCTCTCGAACTCGGCCTGGCGCCGGGGTTCCTGCCGGGTCGCGTCACCGCTGAAGACGGAAAGGCGTGGTTCGACGCAGCCTGGGGTTCGACCCCCGCCGAGCCCGGCCTCGACGCCGAATCCATCCTGCGCGCCGCGGTCGACGGCCGTGTGCGCTGCGTGATCCTGCTCGGGGCCGACGTCCTCGCCGACTTCCCCGACGGCCAGCTCGCGCGTGACGCCCTGGCAGCCGTCGACTGGACCGTGGCGGTCGACGCTTTCGAGTCCGACAGCACCCGTCACGCCGACGTGTTCCTTCCCACCCCGCTGTGGGGAGAGAAGGAGGGTACGACGACGAACCTCGAAGGTCGCGTGCAGCGCCTCGGGCGCAAGGTCACGCCTCCCGGCGTCGTCATGGACGACTGGCGTATAGCCGTCGAGCTCGCTCTCCGCCTCGGCTCCGACTTCGACATGCTCGACACCGACGAGGTACGCGACGAGATCTCGGCGGTGGCCTCGGCGTTCCGCGGAGCCGACGCAGCCCTGCTGGCCATGGCGCGCGACGGCATCGTCCTCCCCGCCCGCGACCACCTCGACGACGTCGTGCTCGGACCCGGGCGCCCGGCCGCCGCGTCGTGGGAGCCCCTTCCTTCCGGCAGCGACGCCGCCCCGGCTCCGGCGTCCACCGAGCCCGACGAATCCGCCGAGCCCGACGAATCCGCCGAGCCAGCCGAGCTTCCCGAACCTCCCGCCGTGTACCGGTGGGACGGCACCACGGCCCGACCCGAGATCCCGCGGCGTGACAGCTACGCGCTGCGACTCGTCGTCGGTCGCTCCCTCTACGACGCCGGGCGCGCCACCGCCCTGTCCGGCTCGCTGGCGGCTCTCGCCACCGACACCGCGTTACGGATCCACCCGACCGACGCCGACCGCCTCGGCGTCGCCGACGGAGACCGCGTCAAGGCCACGAGCGAGCGAGGCGTGAGTGTGCTCGAGGTGCACCCCGACCCCGCCACACCCGCCGGCACGGCGTTCCTGGCCTGGAACCAGCCCGGCGAACGTGGTGCCTCCGAGCTCATCGCCGCCGGTGAGACGGTCACCGACCTGCGCGTGGAGACGATCACATGATCCTGCTCCAGGTCCCGCCTGCGCCGGTGCCGGTTCCGGGAGGTGCCGCCGACCCCACCGCCACCGTGAACGACCCCAGCGCATTCGTCGGAGATCCCCTCTGGGCCGACGGGGTCGACGCCACCGCGGTGCTGATCGCGTTGGCGAAGGTCGTCCTCGTCTTCGTCCTCGTTCTCGTCTCGGTGATGCTCTACGTCTGGTTCATGCGCCGCGTGATCGGGCGCATGCAGAACCGGCCGGGGCCGAACAGGGCAGGCCCGTTCGGCATCCTCCAGACGCTGGCCGACGGGGTGAAGCTCTTCTTCAAAGAGCACATGATCCCCGACCGCGCCGATCGGCCCGTCTACCTGTTGGCGCCCTACCTGTCGATCATCCCGGCGTTGCTCGCCTTCAGCCTGATTCCGATCGGCGGCGAGGTCACCGTCTTCGGGAAGACCACCTACCTCCAGGTCGCCAACCTCCCCATCGGTGTCCTGTTCGTTCTCGCCATGTCGGGCCTCGGGCTCTACGGCGTGATGCTCGCCGGGTGGTCGTCGGGCTCCAAGTACCCGCTGCTCGGTTCGGTGCGTGCCTCTGCCCAGCTCCTCAGCTACGAGGGGGCACTCGGACTCGCGATCGTCGGGGTCCTGATCCAGGCCGGCACGCTCTCCACACGCGCCATCGTCGACGAGCAGGGTTGGACGGGCTGGGGTTCGGTTGTCGGCGACTGGTTCTGGCTCCCCGCGCTGATCCCGTTCGTGATCTTCATCATCGCGGCGATCGCCGAGACGAACCACCCTCCGTTCGACCTCGTGGAGGCCGAACAGGAACTGGTCGGCGGATTCCACACGGAGTACACGGGCATCCGTTTCGCGATCTTCTTCCTCGCCGAGTTCATGAACGTCATCACACTGTGCGCACTGGCGGTCACGCTGTTTCTGGGCGGCCCGGCCGGTCCGCACATCGAGTTCGCATCGTGGCTGTGGCCGATCGTGTGGTTCACGCTCAAGCTCTGGCTCCTCCTGTTCGGCACGGTGTGGATCCGGGCCACGCTTCCGCGCATGCGCTACGACCAGTTGATGGGGCTCGGCTGGAAGTACCTGATCGAGATCGCTGTGCTCTGGGCTCTCGTGGCGGTCACGGTCGTCGTGGCCCGCGAGGAGAACTGGAACCTCTGGATCGCCGTACCGATCGCCGCGGCGGTGGCGCTTCTCGCCTATGCCGTCCTGTGGGCGTCGATGTCCAAGAGCGAAGACCTCGAGAGCGCACCGGGAGAGGTGCGCTGATGGGACGCTTCAGCGGCTTCGGCGTCACGTTGCGCCAGATGTTCAACAGGAAGGTCACCACCGAGTATCCGGAGGTGAAGCGGCTGAAGCCGCCGCGTGTGCACGGACGCCACGTCCTCAACCGCTACGAGGACGGCATGGAGAAGTGCATCGGCTGTGAGCTCTGCGCCGGCGTCTGCCCCGCCAAGTGCATCTACGTGCGCGGCAAGGACAACCCGCCCGACGACCCCGTGTCGCCGGGGGAGCGCTACGGGTTCGTGTACGAGATCAACTACCTGCGCTGCATCCACTGCGATCTCTGCGTCGAGGCCTGCCCCACAGAGGCGATCACCGAGACCAAGCTCTTCGAGTTCGCGTTCACGAACCGCGACGACGCCATCTACACCAAGAGCGAGCTGCTCGTCGACGACGACGGCCGTGCCCGGCGTCAGCCGTGGGAGTACTGGACCGGCGGAGAAGACGACCACACGAGCGAATGGATGCGTGCCACGTCCCCCTCCGGACGGGTCGAGTACGAGGGTCGCGTCAACTGGTCGGGCGAGCTCGGTTTCGGTGTCCGTCCCCCGAGCGCGGCCAGGGAGGGGAAGACTGATGGAGGCGTTCGTCTTCTTCGTCTTCGCGGTCGTCGCCCTGGCAGGAGCGCTCGGCGTCGTGCTCGTGCGCAACCCGGTGCACGCCGCACTCTCGCTCGTGGCGACTCTCATCAGTGTCGCCGTGTTCTTCCTGCTGCTGGAGGCTCAGCTCCTCGCGGGCGTCCAGGTGATCGTCTACGCCAGCGCGATCGTCGTTCTCTTCCTCTTCGTCATCATGCTGCTCGGCGTGGATGAGTCGATCTCGCTCGACGACCCCCGGCCGTACCAGCGGCCTCTGGCGCTGGGCTTCGGGTTCCTGTTGCTCGCCGAGGTGCTGTTCCTCACCGGTCAGACCTGGGTCACGGGCCTTCCTTCTCTCGGGAGCGGCCTCGGACCCGAGGCCGGAGGCAATGTCGAAACCGTCGCACGCAGCATCTTCGGTGACTACCTCTGGCCGTTCGAGATCACGGCCATCCTCCTGGTCATCGCGGTGGTGGGTGCGGTCGTGCTCGCCCGCCAGACCTTCGCCGGTTCCCCGGTCGTCGACGAGAAGCAGCCCGAGGAATCGCCGGGAGGGTCGACGTGACGATCACTCCCGACTACTACCTCGTGCTGGCGGCGATGATCTTCACGATCGGCGCCATCGGGTTCCTCGTGCGCCGCAGCGTGCTCATCATGTTCATGTGCGTCGAGCTGATGCTCAACGCCGCCACGCTGTCGCTCGTCGCGTACGCGCAGGCCCTCGACAACATCAGCGGGCAGACCATCGTGTTCTTCGTCCTCGTCGTGGCCGCCGCAGAGGTTGCGGTCGGCCTCGCCATCATCGTCGCCATCTTCCGGCGCAAGCGTGGTGCCACCGCCGACGACATCGATCTGTTGAAGGGCTGAGCGGGATGCAGCCACACGCGATGCGACCGGAGACCACGTCATGACGGCGCGCGACGTCCTCGAACTGATCTGGATCGTCCCGCTACTTCCCTTGCTCGGGTCCGTGATCCTGCTCTTCTTCGGCCACAGGTTCTTCCGCGAGCCGCGCGCCGGGTGGTTCGCCGCCGCCATGGTCGGCCTGTCCTTCGTCTGGTCGGTCGTGTCGTTCTTCGCGCTGTGGAGCCTCCCGCGGAGGAGCGACTCCAGATCTCCACCATCTACGAGTGGGTGCCCGCCGGCGCATTCGAGGTCAATCTCGGCTTCCTCGTGGATCCCTCTCGATGACGTTCATCGTGTTCGTCACCGGCGTGGCGACCCTGATCCACGTCTACGCCATCGGCTACATGCACGGCGACGGTCGTTTCACGCGGTTCTTCTCCTATCTGAATCTCTTCGTCACCGCGATGCTGGTCCTGGTCCTCGCCGACAACTTCCTGCTCACGTTCCTGGGCTGGGAGGGCGTCGGCGTGGCGTCCTACCTCCTCATCTCGTTCTGGTACGAGAAGGAGAAGAACGCCGTCGCCGGCCAGAAGGCGTTCATCGCCAACCGCGTCGGCGACGTCGGCCTGATGATCGCCATGTTCCTGATCGTGGCGAGCGTGGGCACCCTCGAGTACGTCCCCGGGCTCGCCGCGGCACCGGGCCTCGCCGAGGGCACCGCCACCGCCATCGGCCTCCTGCTGCTCCTCGGAGCGGTGGGCAAGAGCGCGCAGATCCCTCTGTCGATCTGGCTCCCCGATTCGATGGCGGGCCCCACTCCCGTCTCCGCGCTGATCCACGCCGCCACGATGGTGACGGCGGGCGTCTTCCTCATCGCGCTGCCTACCCGTTCTTCGAAGCGAGCGGGGGTGCCGCGCTCACGACGGTGGCGTGGGTCGGCGCCATCACCTGCTTCCTCGCGGGTTCGGCGGCGACGGTGCAACTGGAGCTGAAGAAGGTCCTCGCCTACTCCACGATCAGCCAGATCGGCTACATGTTCCTCGGGCTCGGCGTCGGCGCTCCGAGTGCCGCCATCTTCTTCGTGATCATGCACGCCTTCTTCAAGGCGTCGCTGTTCCTCGGCGCCGGATCGGTGATGGAGTCAAACGCCGACAACCAGGACATGCGCGTGATGGGCGCCTTCCGCAAGTACATGCCGATCACCGCACTCGGGTTCATGGCGGCGTGGCTGTCCATCTCGGGGATCTTCCCCTTCGGCGGCTTCTGGTCGAAGGACGACGTGCTCGAGAGCGCGTTCTTCGCCGGTGGCTGGTCCAACAAGGCCGTGTGGGCGATCGGGACGGCGTCGATCTTCCTGACCGCCTTCTACATGACCCGCCAGGTGTGGATGGTCTACTTCGGCAACGAGCGATTCCGGAAGGGCGTCCCCGTCGTCTCGGGCGGCTCCGACGACGACGCCCCGGTGGACACAGAAGACCCTCCGGTGGAACCACAGGACCTCGCCGCCGAGGTGGCCGTCGACCTGCTCATGCCCGTCGACCCGGAGCCGCAACTGGACGGACCGCCGAAGGAGCGGACTCTGGTGATGACGGTTCCGCTCGCCGTGCTGGCCTTCCTCGCCACGATCGGCGGCATCATCAACCTGCCCTTCAAGTCGTTCGAGAACCTCGACAAGTGGCTGGAGCCGGTCTCTCCGAGCACGCCGCCGATCCACGCACCGTCGTTCCTGGCCGGCTTCTCGCTCAGCATGTTCGCCCTGGCGATCGCCGTCACGAGCATCTTCGTGGCTCGGGCGATCTACCAGCGCGGCCTTCCCGGCCACACCGACATCCTGCCCGAGAAGCTCGGGCGCCTCGGTGTGGTGCTCGCCAACGCCTTCTACCTCGACCGTCTCGTGTCGTGGTTCGTGCGACGCCCCGGACGGTGGTTCGCCGACGAGCTCGCGGGCCCGGTCGACCAGGTCGGAATCGACGGAGCGGTCAACGGGATCGGTCGGTTCTTCACGTGGGCGAGCCACAAGGTCCGGCTCGTCCAGACGGGGGCCGTCCGCAACTACGCGCTCGCCGTGCTCATCGGCGCCGCCGTGATCCTCGCCTACATGGTCTGGCGGGTCTTCTAGATGATCGACTGGCCCGTTCTCACCGCCATTGCCGTGACGCCCGCCGTCGGCGCCGTCCTCGTGCTCTTCACGCCCGAACGGCGCCCGGAACTGGCGCGCGGGATCGCGTACGCCACCACGGCCGCCACGGCCGGACTCACACTCTTCATGCTGTGGCACTTCCAGACCGGCAACGGCGACTTCCAGTTCGTCGAGAGCTACTCGTGGATCCCCGAGCTCGGCATCAACTACACGCTCGGGGTCGACGGCATCAGCCTCTTCATGATCGTGGTGACCGCGCTGCTGTTCCCGATCGGTCTGCTCGCCGCGCAGCCGCTGCGGTACCGGGTCAAGGCGTACATGTTCCACTTCCTCCTGCTCGAGACGGCGATCATGGGGATCTTCCTCAGCCTCGACCTGATCCTGTTCTTCGTGTTCTGGGAACTGCTGCTCGTCCCGATGTACTTCCTGATCGGCGGGTGGGGACACGAGCGTCGCCGGTACGCGGCCGTGAAGTTCTTCCTCTACACGATGGCCGGGTCGGCCATGTTCCTGATCGCGATCCTGTCGTTGGCCTTCCTGCACCAGGCCGACACCGGGATCCTCACCTTCGACTTCCAGACGCTCATGGATTGGAACGGCCTCGCCCGCACCACCGAGACCTGGCTGTTCCTCGGGTTCTTCATCTCGTTCGCCATCAAGTCCCCGCTCGTCCCGTTCCACACGTGGATGCCCGACGTCCACACCGAGGCGCCGACGTTCGGCTCGGTGATCCTGGCCGGCGTGCTGCTCAAGATGGGCGCCTACGGGTTCCTGCGCTTCTCGTTCACGCTCTTCCCGGAGGCCTCGGTCGATCTGGCCCCGCTCCTGTTGACCCTGTCGGTGATCGGGATCCTCTACGGAGCGATCGTGGCGTCGGTGCAGAAGGACCTGAAGCGACTCATCGCGTACTCGTCGGTCGCGCACATGGGCTTCATCATCCTGGGAATCTTCTCGTTGACGACGATCGGCCTCGACGGCGCGTTGTTCAACATGGTGAGCCACCCGCTCACCACCGGTGCCCTCTTCCTTCTCGTCGGCATGATGTACGAGCGTCGCCGGACACGGCAGATCTCCGAGCTCAAGGGCATCTGGAACGTGGCGCCGATCTTCACGGCGTTCTTCCTGGTCGCCACGCTCGCCGGTATCGGCGTCCCGGGCTTCTCGGGGTTCATCGGGGAGTTCCTGGCCCTGCTCGGGACCTTCCTCGTGGAGCGGCCGTACGCCATCATCGCCGCCGTCGGTGTCATCTTCGCCGCCGTCTACATGCTCTGGGCGTTCCGTCGTGTCTTCACGAACGATGCCGACGAACCCAACCGCGCCTTTCCCGATCTCAGCGTGCGCGAGATCGTCGTCGTCGCACCGCTCCTCGTGATGAGCCTGTTCCTCGGCCTCTACCCGAAGCCCGTGCTCGACCGCGTGGAGCCCACCGCCGAGGTCGTGATCGACCACTTCGAGGAGCGCACCGACTACCGCGAACCCGACGTCAACGTCGAGATCGTGCGTACAGAGGAGAAGGACGCCGCTCCGGGTGCCGAGGGTGAGGAGCACGAATGAGTGAGCTCACCACTCCCGGCATCGAGTGGCTCGCGCTGCTCCCGATCCTGGCGGTCGCCGGGGCGGGCATCGTCATCGTGCTCGGCCGCGCCCTGGCCAAGCGGGCGCCGGGCGTCTACGCAGCATCGCTGTTCACCGCGTTCGTCGGCGTCGTCGGCGCGCTCGTGTTCACGACCTACCAGTGGGTCCAGGTTCGCGGCGACGGGGCGTACCTGACGTTCGGGCGCATGGTCGCTCTCGACGGCTTCGCCGTGTACCTCTCGATCGTCATCCTCATCGCCACTCTTCTGGCTCTGATGGTCTCGGCGGGTTTCGTGAAGCGCGCACAGCTCGAGGGGCCCGAGTACCTGGCGTTGCTGTTGTTCTCGTCGGCGGGGCTGCTCCTCATGGCGACCGCCAACGACCTGATCGTCGTGTTCATCGCCCTCGAGGTCCTCTCGATCCCGCTGTACGTCCTCGCCGCGCTCGACCCCCGTCGTGCCGAGTCGCAGGAAGCCGGCCTCAAGTACTTCCTGCTCGGAGCGTTCTCGTCCGCGATCTTCCTCTACGGCCTCGCCCTCGTGTTCGGAGCGGTCGGCTCCACCAACCTCACGACGATCACGGAGTTCTTCTCCAACCGGGTGCTGCTCGACAACGGCGTGCTTCTCGCGGGAATCGGCCTGCTCATCGTCGGCCTCGGCTTCAAGTCGGCCGCCGTTCCCTTCCACATGTGGGCGCCCGACGTCTACGAGGGTGCCCCCTCACCGGTCACGGGGTTCATGGCCGCGGCCGTGAAGGCCGGAGCGTTCGCGGCGTTCCTGCGGGTGATCGTCGGGGCGTTCAGCCTCCAGCGCAACGACTGGCGCGGGATCGTGTGGGTACTCGCGGTGCTGTCGCTGGCGGTGGGCTCCATCGCCGCGCTCACGCAGTCCAACGTGAAGCGCATGCTGGCGTACTCGTCGATCAGCCACGCCGGGTACGTGCTCATCGGGGTCTACACGGCCACCGCCGAGGGCGTGGCGGCGGCGCTGTTCTACCTCCTCGCCTACACGTTCATGGTCACCGGAGCGTTCACCGTGATCACCCTCGTGAGCGGTCCCGAAGACCGGCTCCACTCGATCGACGACTACAAGGGGCTCGCCCGGCGTGAACCGCTGCTCGCAGGCGTGCTCGCCCTGATGCTCCTCGCTCAGGCGGGGGTCCCGCTCACCGCCGGTTTCGTCGCCAAGCTGATGGTCTTCGAGGCCGCCATCGACGGGGAGGACTACGGGATCGCGATCGTCGGAGTGATCGCTGCGGTGATCGCAGCGTTCTTCTATCTGCGCGTCGTCGTCACGATGTACATGGAAGGCGACGAACCCGACGACGAGGCGTCCGATTCGGCGCCGGCGGGAACGCTGCTCACGAGGACCCGTACCCGCATCGACGTGGGTGCCGGGCTGGCACTGGCGATCTGCGTCGTGGCGGTGCTCGCGATCGGGATCTTGCCGAACGAGTTCTTCGAGTTCGCGCGCGACGCCACGCTCTACTTCCGGCTGCCCACGTAGCGGTGCGCCGGATCACCCGGCGAAACGCGGGCGATCGCCCCAGACGCGCTCCTCCAGGGAGCGGCGCAGGAGCTTGCCCGTCGGGTCGCGGGGCACGGCGTCGACGAACTCGACCGCCCGAGGTCGCTTCTCCCCGGCGAGCGATGAACGAGCCGCGTCCTCCAGCGCCTCGGCGACCTCGTCGGGATCGGCACCCGAAGCCAACGCGACGAAGGCCACGGGCTGTTCCCCTCGGAGCTCGTCGGGACCGGCCACCACGGCCAGGTCGGCGATTCCGGCCACACCGGACAGCGCCGCCTCGATCTCCGCGGGGTACACGTTGACCCCTCCCGTGACGATCACATCCGAGGTCCGGCCGGTGATGAACAGGTACCCGTCGTCGTCGAGCCACCCGCGGTCGCCGGCCGTGAATGCGTCACCGACGTGCGCGCGCTCGGTCTTGGCGTCGTCGTTCGCGTAACGGAACGCCCGGCCCGTTTCGTACTCGAAGTAGATCTGCCCCTCTGTCCCGGTCGGCACGTCGTGCCCGTCGTCGTCGAGCACGCGGATGCGTTGACCCTCGATCGGGCGTCCGACGGTTCCCGGCCGCTCCAGCCACTCTTCGGCAGTCGCGAGAGTGAGCCCGCCTTCGGAACATCCGTAGTACTCGGTGAGGATCGGACCCCACCAGGCGATGATGCGTCGTTTCAGTTCCTCCGGGCACGGTTCCCCGCCGTGTACGACGGTCCCGAGCGCGCTCGGATCGAAGGCCGACCGGACCTCGTCGGGCAGCGCGAGCACCGAGCGGAACTGCGACGGGACCCAGCTCGACGACCCGACACCGTCACCGAGCGCCTCCAGCGCGTCCTGCGGCTCCCAGCGGTCGAGAATCCGCATCGGCGCTCCGGCGGCCAGAGCCGACAGGCCGAACGAGAGAGGGGCGCCGTGGAACAGGCGCGAGACCACGAGGTGCGGCGCATCCGCGGGGAGGCCGAGCAGCCGGGCCCATCCCGCCGAGCGTGGGAACGACTCGCAGAAGGGAACGTCGAGGTCCCTCTGCCGCGCCACTCCTTTCGGACGACCCGTGGTGCCGGACGTGAACGACATCCTCCATCCGCCGAGGTCGGCGGGGAGCGGCGAGGTGTCGTGGTGTCCGATCCAGGCGTCGAAGTCGGCGTCGAGATCCACCAGCGCCACCCCCGGCCCGAGCGGCGGCTGCCCGGCCCGGGCCGGTGTCGGAGACCACGAGGGTGCTGCCGGCGTCCTCGAGAGCCCGGCCCACCTCGTCGGGCGTCCAGCTGGTCTTGAGAGGCGTGAGCACGGCTCCGCAGCGCAGGGCCCCGAGCAGCACCTCCACGAACTCCCGCGGTTCGTGGCCACGAGGGCCACGTGGTCGCCCGGAGCGACCCCGAGCGCCCCCAGGCCCCGCCCGATGGCGTTCGTGCGCTCCTCGAGGTCACCCCAGGTGCGTGAGACGCGGTGATCGCGAACGGCCTCGTCGCCGGGTGCCCGGCCGCTCAGGTCCGCGAGCGTGGGGGCGGTGGTGGGCATCGGGTACATGGTGTCGCGCAATAGGCGATGGGGAAAGGCCGCTCCTATACTGCGGCGCGTTCCGCCAGCCCAAGGGCAGGGAGGGTCCGCGTGACGAGGTACTACCAGTCCTACATCACGGTCGCGGTCTTCGTCGGCGCCGCGTTCTTCATGGTGGCCGCGATGCTCGGTGTCGGAAGACTGATCCGCCCGACGCGCCCGCAGGCCGACAAGTACGTCACGTACGAGTCCGGCGTCGACCCCATCGGTGGGTGGGGCCAGGCGCACATCCGCTACTACATCTACGCACTGCTCTTCGTGATCTTCGACGTGGAGGCGATCTTCATCTTCCCCTGGGCCGTGAACCTCGAATCGTTCGGGACGTTCGGGCTCATCGAGATGCTCGTGTTCATCGCGATCCTCGCTGTGGGCCTGCTCTACGCATGGCGGAAGCGGGTGCTGCGGTGGGCCTGATCGACTCGGGCAAGACTCCCAAGCCGCTGTCCTGGTTGCTCAACTACAGCCGGAAGTACTCGCTGTGGATGTTCCAGTGGGGCCTGGCCTGCTGCGCCATGGAGATGGCCGCTGCGCTCGCCGGACCTCGCTACGACATGATGCGTCTCGGCGTGATCCCCTTCCCGGCGAGCCCCCGCCAGGCCGATCTGATCGTGATCTCGGGCACCGTCACCGACAAGATGGCGCCGTCGGTCAGGCGTCTCTACGAGCAGATGCCCGACCCCAAGTACGTGATCTCGATGGGGTCGTGCGCCAACTGCGGCGGCCCCTACTGGGACTCCTACTCGGTCACCAAGGGAGTCGACCAGATCATCCCCGTCGACGTCTTCGTGCCGGGGTGCCCCCCGAGGCCCGAGGCTCTGCTCCAGGCGATCGTGCTGCTCCAGGAGCGCATCCAGAACGAAGACATGGCCGAGCGCTGGCGCGGTGAGCACTGGCGCGGGGAGCCGATCGTCGTTGACGCCTGACGAGGGCGCGGACATGGCGACCGACGCCGCCGACACCGAGGCCGCCGAAGCGGTCGACGCAGCCGACACCGAGGCCGCCGAAGCGGTCGACGCCGCCGACACCGAGGCGGCCGACGAGCCCGCGCCGCCCAGTCCTGCCTACGAGGAGTTGGCCGCCCGCATCGACGAACTACTCGGCGACGAGGTCATCGAAGCCGCCCACAACTACGGCGACTACGTCGTGCGGGTGAAGCCCGACGCGTGGCGCCACGCCGCGGAGGTCGCACACGAGCACCTCGCCTGCGACTATCTCTCCTTCGTTTCGGGGGTCGACTGGGCGCCCACGCCCCGCGAAGGTGGAGACGCACCCTCCGCTCCCGTCCAACCCCAGGAGACGACCCCGGGGTCGCGGGCGGTGCCGGTCGCTTCCAGGCGTTCGCCCACGTTGAGTCCACGAGCCGGAAATGGGGCGTCACCTTCAAGACCGACGTGGCGGAGGACGAGCCGCGTGTGCAGTCGTGGGCCGAGGTCTACTCAGGAGCCGACTGGCACGAGCGCGAGTGCTGGGAGATGTACGGGTTCGTCTTCGACGGCCACCCGTCGCTGCGGCCTCTCTACCTGCCCGCCGAGTTCGAGGGTCACCCGTTGCGCAAGGACTTTCCGCTCACCGCCCGCAAGGTGAAGCCGTGGCCGGGCCTCGTCGATGTCGAGGCGATGCCCGAAGACACAGAACCCGAAGACACGGGAGAAGAGGGGGGCGACGCGTGAGCGCCGGCGGCCCCACGGGCAATCTCACCACCGATGTGCCCGAGATCGAGGTCGAGCCCGGCGCGATGCACCACCTCGCCGACGCGGCCGTCAACGTCGAGCTCGACACCGGCGACATGGTCCTCAACATCGGGCCGCAGCACCCCCGCCACGCACGGCACGCTCCGGCTCGCCGTGCGCCTCGACGGTGAAAGGGTCGTCTCGGCGGAGCCGGTCATCGGCTACATGCACCGTGGCTACGAGAAGCTCACGGAGTACCGGTCCTACCCGCAGGTCACAACGCTCATCAACCGCATCGACTGGCTGTCGAGTTTCGCCAACGAGGTTCCGTTCGTCAGCGCGGCCGAGCAGATCATGGAGCTCGAGGCCCCGCCCCGGGCGGTCTACATCCGCACGATCCTCACCGAGTTGAGCCGCATCTCCACGTTCATCCTGTTTCTCGGCGAGATGGGCCTCCAACTCGGCGCGCTCACGCCGGCGTTCTACGGCTTTCGCGACCGCGAGTACGTCCTGAACCTCATCGAGGGGGCCACGGGTGGTCGCTTCCATCCCAACTTCAACCGGATCGGCGGTCTGAAGGACGACCTGCCGTGGGGATGGATCACCGAGACCCGGGGCGTCATGAGCAAGGTGCTCTCGGCGTGCGACGACTTCGAGGATCTGCTGGCCGGCAACGAGATCTTCGAGTCCCGCAGCCGTGGCGTGGGGATCATCCCCGCCGCTGTCGGCGCGGCGTACGGCGTGTCGGGCAGCAACCTGAGAGCGAGCGGCGTCGACTGGGACCTGCGCCGCGACGGAAAGCCCTACCTCGCCTATCCCGAGCTCGATTTCAAGGTCTGGACGCACCCCGACGGCGACTCGTTCTCGCGGTACTGGGTACGCCTCCAGGAGACACGGGAATCCGTGCTGATGGTTCTCCAGATGCTCGACCGCATCCCCGACGGCCCGGTGATGACGAAGGTCCCGCGCATCATCAAGGTGCCCGAGGGTGAGATCTGGGTCGAGACCGAGAATCCCCCTCGGCCAGATGGGCTACTACGTCTATTCCAAGGGAGCGCTCGGCCCCTTCCGCACCAAGATCCGTTCCGCGTCCTTCTCGAACGTCTCGATCCTGCCGTGGCTGCTGCGGGGCGTGTTCGTGCCCGACATCGTGACGATCCTGGCCTCGCTGTACTTCATCCTCGGGGACATCGACCGGTGAGCGTGGCTCTCGACGTCGGCTGGGGGTTGACCCTCGGGATCAAGGCGCTGATCGTCATGCTGTTCGTGCCGTTGGCTGCGCTGATCCTCGGCTACACGTTCCTCCTCAAGATGATGGCCCACATGCAGAGCCGCGTCGGTCCGATGGACCCCGGCGGCTACCACGGCTGGTTCCAGCTCATCGGTGACGGTCTCAAGTTCGCGCAGAAAGAAGACGTGATACCCGCCCGTGCCGATCGGGCGGTCTTCGCTCTCGCTCCCGCCATCGTCGTCGCCTCGACGTTCCTCATCTTCGTGGTCATACCCACGGGGCCCGACCTCGTCGTGCGCGATCTCGACGTGGGTGTGTTCTTCGCACTCGCCGTGTCCAGCCTCTCGGTCATCGGCGTGCTCATGGCCGGGTGGGCGAGTGCCAACAAGTACGCGCTGCTCGGAGCCCTGCGTGCCACGGGTCAGCTCATCGCCTACGAGCTCCCGCTGCTGCTCGCGGTCGTCGGCGTGGTGATCCTGGCGGGAACGATGAACCTCCAGGGCATCGTCGCCGCGCAGGCCGACGGGTCGATCTTCGGCGTCGGGTTCTTCGGCAACCCCTACATCTTCACGCAGTTCGCCGGCTTCGCCCTGTTCCTCGTGGCGGCGCAGGCCGAGCTCAACCAGACGCCCTTCGACATGCCCGTCGCCGAAAGTGAACTGATGGGCGGGTTCATGGTCGAATACACGGGCTTCCGGTTCCTGTTCTTCTTCATCGGGGAGTTCGGCACGGCTTTCGCCTTCGCGGCGTTGGCCGCCACCCTGTTCCTCGGAGGTTGGGCGGTGCCGGGGATCGACGGGGGGCTGGCCAACCTGCTCGGGCCCCTCGTGTTGTTCGTCAAGACGATGGCGGTGGCGTTCTTCATGTTCTGGATCCGCTTCACGTACCCCCGTCTGCGTGAAGACCAGCTCCAGGCCCTCGCCTGGAAGGTCCTCATCCCCGTCGCCCTCCTCAACATCGCCATCACAGGCGATCTTCAAGGTGGCGATGTAGATGGCCAAACTCCCCGGTCTCATCACAGGTCTCGGTGTCACGTTGCGGACGATGTTCCAGCCGACGGTCACCACGCACTATCCGCACGAGAAGGAAGCTCCTCCTACGCGCGCGCGGGGCGTCATCGCTCTCAAGGAGGAGAACTGCACGGTGTGCATGCTGTGCGCCCGTGAGTGTCCCGACTGGTGTATCTACATCGAGGGCCACAAGGAGAAGCGTCCGCCCCGCCGTGAGGGCGGGAAGCCGCGGTCGGTCAACGTCCTCGACCGCTTCAACATCGACTACGCGCTCTGCATGTACTGCGGGATCTGCGTGGAGGTCTGCCCGTTCGACGCGCTCTTCTGGAGCCCGGAGTTCGAGTACTCCGAGCCCAACATCGCATCGCTGCTCCACGAGAAGCACAAGCTCGGCGAGTGGATGGAAACCGTCCCCAGCCCGAGCCCCTCGAAGCAGGAGCAGACACGTAGCCGTGGTTGCCCAGACGGTCGCCTTCGGGATCATCGCCACCGCCATGGTGGGTGCCGCCATCGGCGTCGTGCGTTCGAACAGCGTCGTGCGCGCCGCGCTCTACCTCATCGTGGTGCTCGCCGGTGCGGCCGCCCAGTTCATCCTCCTGGCCGCCGAGTTCGTCGGCTGGGTCCAGGTTCTCATCTACATCGGAGCGGTGGCCGTGCTGTTCCTGTTCGGGATCATGCTCACCCGGGCCCCGATGGAAGGGGAGCCCCAGGACAACGACCAGCGTTGGCCGGCATTCGTCGTGTCCGTGTTCGTCCTCGGGGTCCTCGTGGCGTTGCTCGTCGACGCCTTCGGCGCCCAGGAGATCGACCTCGTGGCCCCCACCACCACCGCCGAGATCGGCGACTCCATCTTCCGGAACTTCGTCGTTCCCTTCGAGGTCGTGTCGATGCTCCTTCTCGGGGCTCTCGTCGGCGCCATCGCACTGGCGCGCAGGGACTGACGCCATGGAACTCAACCTCTTCCTCATGCTCGCCGCCTTCCTGTTCTGTACGGGGATCTACGGCGTGCTCGCACGCCGCAACGGCGTGCTCGTGTTGATGTCGGTCGAGCTCATGCTCGTGGCCGTCAACATCAACCTCGTGGCCTTCGCCGCCTTCACCGGCGCCATCGCCGGGCAGGTCTTCGCGCTGTTCGTCATCACGATCGCCGCCGCCGAAGTCGGCGTCGGGCTCGCGCTCGTCCTGCTCGTCTACCGGAACCTGCGTAGCCCCGACCTCGACAATCTCGACTCGCTGAAGGGCTGACGACGATGCTGCGCTATGCCTGGATCATCGCCTTCATCCCGGCCCTGTCGTTCTTCCTGATCCTGTTCTTCGGGAAACGTATGCCCAAGGGCGGCTCCGAGATCGGCATCGCCGCGCTCGGCGCGTCGTTCGTCCTCTCGGTGGTCGCCGCGGTCCAGTGGATCGACAAGGTCGAGTCGACCGAAGGTGGCGAGGGCGGCCACGCGCTGGGAGCCCTCGGCCAGGCGTTCCACGTCGCCGGGGAGGCCGGTCACACGGTGGTCGAGCCGGTGCTCGCCTCGGTGTCGTGGTTCACACTCGGCGGCGTCGACATCCGGGCCGGCACCATGATCGACGGCCTTTCGGTGATGATGCTCTTCGTCGTCTCGCTGGTGTCTTTGCTCGTGCACATCTACTCCACGAGCTACATGGAGGGCGATCGCCGCTACACGTACTTCTTCGCGGCGCTCAGCCTGTTCAGCGCCTCCATGCTCACGCTCGTCATCGCGGGCAGCACCCTCCTGCTCCTCGTCGGCTGGGAGCTCGTGGGTCTGTGCTCGTTCATGCTCATCGGGCACTGGTGGGAGGAGGGGGCCAACTCCGACGCGGCGCTCAAGGCCTTCTTCACCACCCGCACCGGCGACATCGGTCTGATCATCGGCATCGTGATCCTGTTCTTCGGCGCCGGGGGCACGTTCGACATCCCGACCATCAACGAGATGGCCGTCAACGGTGAGATGAGCCAGACCGTGCTCACGACGGCTTCAGTGGCTCTGCTCATCGGCATCATCGGCAAGTCGGGCCAGTTCCCGTTGCACACGTGGCTGCCCGACGCCATGGCCGGACCCACACCGGTTTCGGCGCTGATCCACGCCGCCACGATGGTGGTCGCCGGTGTGTTCCTCGGCGCCCGCCTCTACCCGGTCTTCTTCGAGGGATTCCACATCGCCGACGGCGGTCTCAACGCCATGGCCGTGATCGGCGGCATCACCGTGATCATCGGGGCGGCACTGGCGTTCGTGCAGAACGACATCAAGAAGGTCCTGGCCTATTCGACGATCTCGCAGATCGGCTACATGGTGATGGCCCTCGGCGTGGGCGCCTGGCTCGCCGCCGTCTTCCACCTCTTCACCCACGCCTTCTTCAAGGCCGATCTCTTCCTCGGCTCGGGATCGGTGAGCCACGCGGTCCACACCTTCGACATGCGCAAGATGGGTGGTCTTCGCAAGGTCATGCCGCACACCTTCTGGACGTTCATCATCTCGTCCTTGGCGCTGGCCGGGTTCTTCCCCCTCGCCGGCTTCTGGTCGAAGGACGAGATCATCAACACCGCCGGCAAGGCCGACTACGACTTCTTCCTGGTCGTCGGCCTGGTCGGTGCGTTCATGACGGCGGCCTACATGACGCGCTGTGTCTGGCTGACGTTCTTCGGCGAGTACCGCGGGGCCGAGCACCCGCACGAGTCGCCCAAGGCGATCCTCGTGCCGCTGTGGATCCTGGCCATCGGAGCGGTGTTCGCCGGGTTCCTCAACGCCACGGCGTTCGACATCCACAAGTTCACCGAGTGGGTCGAACCGACCTCCGCGTTCCCCGAGGTCATCGTGCCCGAGTTCTCGGTTCCCCTCGCGGTGTTCTCGTTCATGGTCGCCGCAGCGGGTGTCGCGGTCGCCGGGGCGTACTACGTGTACGGGATGGGCCCGCGCGGCCTCACGGAGCGCAACGCCTCGGCGCGCGCCGGCTACACGTTCCTCGAGAACAAGTACTACCTCGACCATCTCTACACCGACCTCGTCGTCGGTTCCATCAAGGGGCCGATCGCGCGCGGCACCTACTGGTTCAACCAGAACGTGATCGACGGTGTCGTCAACGCCGCCGGCACGGGAACTCGGCGTGTGGGCCGGTTCACCTACGACGTGATCGATCAGAAGATCGTCGACGGTTCGGTGAACGAGATCGCTGCCGCCACCGACGAAACCGGTGGTCTCCTGCGTTACCTGCAATCCGGGCGCGTCCAGCGGTACGCGCTGATCCTGTTCGCATCCGTGGGCGTGCTCAGCCTCGCCCTTGTCTTCGCTAACTGAGGGAAACGATGAACTGGTTCGATTCGTGGGCGCTCACACTGGTGACCTTCATCCCGATCGTCGGCATGGTTGTCATGCTGATCATCCCCCGCAAGGAGGAGTACTCGATCAAGGTCGTGGCGCTCCTCACGACGGTGGTGACGTTCGGGGTCTCGGTCGCGATCGCGGCGAGGTTCGACTACGACGCCGGGGGAGGGCTCCAGTTCGACGTTGACAAGCCGTGGATCGACACCATCTCGAGTCGGTACCACGTCGGCATCGACGGGATCTCGCTGCCGCTGCTGCTCCTGACGACGTTCATCACGGTCGCCTGCGTCATCTACTCCTGGAACCACTTCCCGAAGCCGCACACGCCCAAGGCGTTCCTCGCGCTGATCCTCGTCCTCGAAACGGGGATGGTCGGTACCTTCATCGCCCAGGACCTGATCCTCTTCTTCGTCTTCTTCGAGATCGTTCTCCTGCCGATGTTCTTCATGATCGGTGTGTGGGGAGGCCCCAACCGCAGCTACGCCTCGATCAAGTTCTTCCTGTTCACCATGTTCGGCTCGGCGTTCATGCTGCTGGGCTTCCTGGCGATCTTCTGGCAGACCGGCACGTTCGACATCCCCGAGCTCTCCGCCATGGCCGGAGACGGCATCGTCGGGAGTACGCAGAACCTGATCTTCGCCGGGCTGTTCCTCGGCTTCGCGATCAAGGTCCCGATGTTCCCGTTCCACACGTGGCTGCCCGACGCCCACACCGAGGCACCCACGGTCGGCTCCGTGCTCCTGGCGGCGGTGCTCCTGAAGCTCGGAACCTACGGCTTCGTGCGTATCGCATTGCCCGTGCTCCCCGACGCCGCCATCGACTGGGCGCCGTGGCTCGGCCTCCTGGCCGTGATCGGCATCATCTACGGTGCGCTCGCCTGCCTCGCGCAGAGCGACATGAAGCGCCTGATCGCGTTCTCGTCGGTGGCCCACATGGGCTTCGTGATGCTCGGCATCGCCACGCTCACCGACATCGGCATCAACGCGGCCGTGTTCGGCATGGTGGCGCACGGCCTGATCACCGGGATGCTCTTCTTCCTGGCCGGGAGCGTGGGCGAGCGCTACGGCACCCGCGAGATGTCGCGGTTGGGCGGTCTGCTCACTCAGACGCCACGCCTCGGGTGGATCTTGGGCTTCCTGGCCATGGCCTCGCTCGGTCTGCCCGGCCTCGCGGGCTTCTGGGGCGAGTTCCCCGCGATTCTCGCGGCGTACAACCCCCTGGACGCGCTGCCGCTCGAGACGTTCCGCTCCTACATGGTCATTGCGGCGGTCGGCACGGTTCTGGCGGCCGGCTACCTGCTCTGGATGCTGCAACGTGTCGCCATGGGCAAGGTGAAGCCCGAGTTCGAGCAGACCGACGTTCACGACATCAACACCGCGGAGTGGATCGCGTGGTCGCCGATTCTGCTCTTCGTGTTGGCGCTCGGCGTCTACCCCGACATCATCTTCGGCGTCACCAACGACGCCGTCGCCCAACTCACCGCGACGGCGTTCGGGGGCTGATCCGTGAACCCCCGCTTCGACTTCCACGCGCTCGCACCGGAGCTGATCCTCACCGGTGTGATCCTCGTGGTGCTCGTCGTCGACCTCTTCCTCGACGAGGAAGAGAGGTGGCGCACCTCGCGTCTCGCGTCGATCGGCCTGCTCGCCGCGCTCATTCCGGTGATCACGCTCGCGGTCGACGGCAACGACCGGGTGATGTTCGGCGGCGCCTATGTCGTCGACGACTACGCGCTCGTCATGAAGGGCTTCTTCCTCGTGGCGGCCTGGGTGACGCTCCTCATCAGCTTCGACTACATCGGTGAGGGCGACTACTACCAGGGCGAGTTCTACTTCCTCCTGCTCACGTCCACGCTCGGCATGCTCGTCATCGCCTCGGCCCGCGACCTGATCACGCTGTTCGTGGCACTCGAGACGATCTCTCTCCCGACGTTTGTTCTCGCCGCGTGGCGAAAACACGATCCGGAATCCAACGAGGCGGGTCTGAAGTACTTCCTCATCGGCGTGTTGTCCTCCGCCGTGATGTTGTACGGCATGTCGTTCGTGTTCGGATTCAGCGGGTCCACGCTGCTGTCCGACATCAGCACCACGGTCTCGGCCGACGGTGTGGCGCCGCTGCTGCTGGTCGGCATCTTCATGACCCTCGTCGGCTTCGCCTTCAAGGTCTCGGCGGTGCCCTTCCACTTCTGGGCACCCGACACCTACGAGGGAGCCCCCACCCCCGTGACGGCGTTCCTCTCGGTCGCCTCCAAGGCCGGCGGTCTCGTGGCGATGCTCACGCTGGTCTACGCCGGGTTCTTCGGCCGCCCCGAGGCCTGGCAGCCCGTGCTCTGGGTGATGGCCGCCGCGTCGATGACGCTCGGAAACCTCGTGGCGCTACGCCAGACCAACATGGTCCGCCTGCTCGCCTACTCGTCGATCGCCCAGGGCGGCTTCATGCTCGTGCCGTTCGCCGTGGCACCCGACGGGTCGGGCACCGCCGCCACCTCGTCGTTCGAGGCGGTGGTCATCTACATGCTCATCTACGGCGCCATGAACCTCGGCGCCTTCGCCTGCGTGATCGCCATCGCCCGCCGCACCGGATCAGCCGAGCTCTCGAGCTACAACGGCCTCATCAAGTCGTCGCCCGCGTTGGCCGTCACGTTCTCGCTCTTCCTGTTCTCCCTGGCCGGCATCCCGCCGCTGGCCGGCTGGTTCGCCAAGTTCGTGATGTTCCGCTCCGTGCTCGACGCCGGGACGACCGCGGCGGTCGTGCTCGGTGTGATCGCGGCGATCAACTCGGTGGTGGCGTTCTTCTACTACGCAGGTGTGTCGCGTCGCATGATCCTCGAAGACCCCGCCGAGGAGCAGGAGCCCGTGCTCGTTCCCCCCGCGCTCAACGCCGCCATCGCCCTCACGGCACTCACCACCCTCGTCGTCGGCGTCTACCCCCAGCTGTTCGCCAAGCTCGGCGAGTTCGCGGCCGGGGTCGGCTAGGGCGTGGTCCTCTTGGCAGGGCTGTTCTGAACGCAACGGTCACCGGGCGGCTCGCAGGTCGGATCGGTCGTGACGGACCGATCGCCTACTCCGAGTTCGTCGAGGCCGCGCTCTACGGTCCCGGTGGTTTCTTCACGTCCGGCGGTGGACCGGGCCGGTCCGACGGCGACTTCCTGACCAGCCCCGAGACCGGATCCCTCTTCGGTGCTCTCGTCGCGGGCGCGCTGTCCGACTGGTGGGCCGAGATGGGTTCACCCGACCCCTTCTTCGTCGTCGAGGTGGGCGCCGGCGACGGTCGCCTGGCCCGGGAGGTGTTGAGGGCATCGCCGGTGTGTGCTCCGGCGCTGCGCTACGTCCTCGTCGAACGCTCCGAGACCGCCCGGGTGGCGCAGGGGAGTTCCTGACGCTCGAGCCCGCCGGTGATCTGTCGGGATCGCTGGTCGTCGACGAGTGGGACGACACGGCCCACCCCGTGCCCCGGCAGGGCCCGATCCTCACGTCGCTCGCCGACCTCCCCGCCGGGCCGTTGACCGGTGTCGTGTTCGCCAACGAGCTCCTCGACAACCTGCCCTTCGACGTCGTGGCGCGCACCACGACCGGGTGGGACGAGGTGCGCGTGGGGGTGGACGGCGCCGGCGACCTGATCGAGGTTCTCGTGAGAGCCGACGCGGCGCTCGAAGACGAAGCCGACCGGGTGGCCGGAGACTCGGTGCTCCCGGTCGGCACCGTGCTGCCGGTGCCGCGCGCCGCCGCCGCGTGGCTCGCCACCGTCACGGAACTCCTCGAGAGCGGGAGGGTCGTCGTCGTGGACTACGCGGCTCCGGTCGCGGAACTCGTCGAGCGCGGGCCGCGGGAATGGATCCGCACGTTTCGTGCGCACCAGAGGGTCGGTGATCCCCTGGCCGATCCGGGAACGTGTGACATCACGATCGATCTCCCCCTCGAGTACCTGCGCTCGGCCGCGCACGCCGCAGGCCTGCACGTCGCCTACGACGCCACACAGGCGCAGTGGCTCCGCGAGCGGGGCATCGACGAGCTCGTCGAGGAAGGGGAGCAGGTGTGGGCCGAGCGGGCGCACATCGGTGATCTCGAGGCGCTCGCCGGGCGGAGCCGGGCCCACGAGGCGCAGGTGTTGAGCGCCGATCCCGGTCTCGGGGCGCACCGGGTTCTCGTGTTCCACAAGGGGGCTCACCCGTCGCCCGGGTAGATTCCCCCGCAGCGACGCACAAAGACCGACAACGACTCACGGAGGACTCTGATGTCCGAGACCATCGAGGGGCTTCTCGAGGAAGGCCGAACCTTCCCCCCGAGCGACGAGTTCGTGGCGAACGCCCGGATCACCGACGACTCGGTACGTCGCGAGGCCGACGAGGACTTCGAGGCCTACTGGGCGGCCCAGGCCGAGGCTCTCGACTGGGAGCGGCGGTGGGACACCGTGCTCGAGTGGGATCTGCCCTTCTCGAAGTGGTTCGTCGGGGGGCACGCTCAACGCCTCGGTGAACTGTCTCGACCGCCATGTCGCCAACGGCCTCGGCGACAGGGTCGCCTACCACTGGGAAGGTGAGCCCGGCGACACACGCACCATCACCTACGCCGAGCTCCTCGACGACGTGTGCCGCACCGCCAACGCCCTCAGGTCCCTCGGCGTGGAGCGCGGCGACCGTGTCGCCGTCTACCTCGGCATGGTGCCCGAGCTCCCCGTCACGATGCTGGCGTGCGCCCGCATCGGCGCCGCCCACTCCGTCGTCTTCGGTGGCTTCTCGCAGGACTCGCTGCGCGACCGCATCAACGACGCGGAGGCGAAGGTCGTCGTCACCGGCGACGGCTCGTGGCGCCGCGGCAAGGTCGTCGACCTCAAGGCGCAGATCGACCTCGCGCTGCCCGACACCCCCACGATCGAGCACTGCCTCGTGCTGCGCCGCACCGGCAACGAGATCGACATGGTCGAGGGACGCGACGTGTGGTGGCACGACGTCGTACCGCAACAGTCCACGACCTGTGAGCCCGAGGTGATGGACGCCGAGGACCTCCTGTACCTGCTCTACACGAGCGGGACGACCGGCAGGCCCAAGGGCATCATGCACACCACCGGCGGCTACCTCACCCAGGTGGCCTCGACGCACCGCGACGTGTTCGATCTCCACCCCGACACCGACGTCTACTGGTGCGCGGCCGACTGCGGATGGGTGACGGGGCACAGCTACATCGTCTACGGCCCGCTCACGAACGCCACCACGAGCGTCATGTACGAGGGCACGCCCGACCACCCCGGCAAGGACCGCTTCTGGCAGATCATCGAGCGCTACGGCGTGACGACGCTCTACATGGCGCCCACGGCGATCCGCACGTTCATGAAGTGGGGCACCGAGTTCCCCGACGCCCACGACCTCACGTCGTTGCGCCTGCTCGGCACGGTCGGTGAGCCGATCAACCCCGAAGCCTGGGTCTGGTACTGGAACAACATCGGCGGCGGGACCTGCCCGCTGGTCGACACCTGGTGGCAGACCGAGACCGGCGCCATCATGCTGTCACCCCTGCCGGGAGAGACCACGCTGAAGCCCGGCAGCGCCACGTTCCCGCTCCCCGGGATCGGAGCCGACGTCGTGGACGACGACGGCCACGCGTCACCGGTGCCCGGCGGCGGGTACCTGGTGCTCACGCGGCCGTGGCCGGCGATGCTGCGCGGGATCTGGGGTGATCCCGAGCGGTACCGCAAGACCTACTGGTCGCGCTTCGACGGGTTGTACTTCGCGGGCGACGGCGCCAAGCGCGACGAGGAGGGCTACTACTGGTTGCTGGGCCGTGTCGACGACATCATGCTCATCTCCGGGCACAACATCTCGACGACCGAGGTGGAGTCGGCGTTGGTCGACGACCACCGCGTGGCCGAGGCGGCTGTCGTGGGCGTGGCCGACGAACAGACGACCCAGGCCATCAGTGCGTTCGTGATCCTGAGGTCGGGAACCGAGCCGTCCGAGGAACTGGTCGACGAGCTCAAGGCGCACGTGGCGCAGACCATCGGGCCGATCGCCCGGCCCAAGTCGATCCTGTTCACCGAGGACCTTCCCAAGACGCGCTCGGGCAAGATCATGCGTCGGCTGCTCAAGAATGTGGCGGAGGACGACGCACTGGGCGACACGACGACGCTCGCAGACCCGAGCGTCGTGGAGGGGATCAAGAACCGCTACCTGGCGTCAGTCGGCGACGACGAGTGAGCGACGACGAGTGAGAGGGGCTGCCGGGAGGGTCCCCGAGCACTGGACCTGGCGTGACGGCCCGGTGAGCGCCGGGCCCGCCGTGGTGGTCGACATCGACGGCGTCCTCTCCGACGCCGTGAGCCGCCAGCACTACCTGGAGGCGCCCCGCCGTGACTGGCGCTCCTTCTTCGACGCCTGCGGCGAAGACGAGCCGGTCGACGAGGTGAGGGTGCTCGTCGACCACCTCGACCCCGATCTCTCGGTGGTGCTGCTCACGGCCCGGCCCGTGCGGGTGCACGAGCTCACCGAGGCGTGGCTGCACCGCTACGCCATCCGCTGGGACCTCCTCGTCATGCGCTCCTGGGGCGACTACGAGATCGCCAGTGAGTTCAAGCAGGCCAGTGTGGGCGACCTGCGCCGCTACGGGTTCGACCTGCGCCTCGCCTTCGAGGACGACCGCCGCAACGTCGAGATGTTCCACGCCGAAGGTGTCCCCTGCGTGTACATCCACTCCGGCTACTACGACTGAACCTCGCCGAGAGCCGGATTGCGCTGTTACTCAGCTGTTACCGGATCTATGCGAATTGTGCGACGGTGCGTGATAGAACCACCCGGTCCCCGACACCCGAGAACAACGACGAGAGGAGTCACTCGTGACACGATCCTGGTGGTCCAAGAACCCACGTCACGCGCCGGCGGCACTGCTGGCGGCCGTGGGCCTGGTCGCGGTGCTCGCCGTGCCCGTGGGCGCGGCCGACCTTCCGACCATCGAGATCGACCCGATCCAGGGCTCGGCCGGTTCCAGTGTCAAGGTGACCGGAACCTGCGCCTTGGCCAGCCAGGACGTGGAGATCCGCATCTTCCAGAACGACGTGGTGATCGCCGGCCCGGTCACGGTCTCGGTGCCGGGCGGAACCACCGACTACGCCGGATCGATCACGGTCCCGGACTCGGCGCAGGCCGGTGAGGCGATCATCCAGGCCGACTGCCTCGACGACACGGGACCGCCGCTCGAGGTGGCCTTCACCGTGACGGCGGCACCACCGCCTCCACCTGTCCCCCCTGCCGCGCCGGAACCCGAGCCCGAGCCGGCAGCGGCTCCCGCTCCCGTGGCGGCGCAGCCCACCTTCACCGGCTGAGCGAAACACCTCCCGGGAGAGCTCAGCGAACAGGTGGTGGGTCCGGGTCTCGCCGGGCGCGGTCGAGGATCGGGAAGTAGCAGATGGCGGTGAGGTCGAGGTCGAGGCGTCCGCCGTCGCGTGCGGTGGCGGTGCGGGCGCCGGGGGTGACGCCGTGTGTGCGGTTGGCCTCGATGATCCGGTCGGGATCGGGTGGCGAGCCGGACGGTTCCGCGGAACCGTCGTGGGGGATGGGAGTGCCGTCGGGTCGGTCGACCTCCACGCGGTGAGCGTCGACGAGTCGTAGGACGAAGCCGCCTTCGTGGATCGCTCGATGGTGACGGCGGCACAACAGCACGAGGTTGTCGAGGCTCGTGGGGCCTCCGTTCGACCAGTGCCGAACGTGGTGCGCGTCGACGTAGCGTCGCTGGGTGCAGCCCGGGAAGCGGCATCCGCCGTCGCGGTTCTGCAGCGCCCGGCGGATATGGGTCGGAACGCTACGGGTGCGACGGCCCACCGACAGCGGTGTGCCACGCTCGTCGGTTGCCACTTCGACGACCGAGGCGTCGCAGGCCAGGCGTCGGGCCGTGTCGGCCGAGAGGGCCGAGCCGTTTTCGAGGTGGCAGCGACGGGAGAGATCCACCGACCCGTCAGGCCGGCCCGGGTCGGTGTCGTCGTGGCGCAGAGTGTGGGCGTCGACGTGGACGACGACCTGGGTGCGTTCGCCGCCGGTGGCAGGTCGGGCACCATCCGCGAGTGCGGTTTCGGCGAGCAGGACCAGAGCGTCGGCTCGGCTGCGACAACGCGGTTCCGCGGAACCGTCCCCGTCCGGAGCGTCGTCGGCGACGAGTGAGTCGAGGGCGGCCATGACCAACGCGGCGTCGTCGCGAGACAGCCGGGCGCGGATCACCACGGAATCCTCGGCCTCGGAATACATCAGCACCTCGCGCCGAGAATGGCCTTCACCGGCTTGGTCGCGCGTCACGCGCCTGTGTGCCCGGAGGATCCGGTCCAACTGGGAGGCTGTGGCCTGCAGGCCGAGCTCGACGAGCTGGCCTTCGGTGTCAGGCGAGGCAACGCGGGTGAGCGCCCGTGCCTTGGAATAGGACAGCTCACCGCGGGCGAACGCCGCCCGGATGACCGGAAGTGCCGGAAGTGCGCGACCGACCCGTACATGTTCGCGAGATCCGCCGAACCGCGGGTGACTTCGTCTTCGAGACGCTCCAGAGGCATCCGCGCCGCCCGCTCCATCGTCTCCAGACCCGGATCCGACAACCCCGACGCAGACACTCGTGTCGGAACCTCTGATACAGCCACGGTGACCTCCCCAGCCGCGCCCGACTCGTGCCCGGCGCCTCGGATATCGAACATGTGTTCGATTCTAGGGAGGTGGTGTGACACTCACGTCGGCGCGGTCCCGGGCTCGGCTTCGGTGGTCAGGCGGTTCCGCGGAACCGTCGCCGTGCGTTCCTCAGGTGCCGGTCTGCTCGATGCGCGGGTCTGCCTCGTATCTAGGCACACTACTGGAATTCATAAGTTTACCTAGTTGCTTGACATCTCGGCATAGGCCGGTGAAGATGGCTGCATGGCTGTGGGATCCCGGATCAAGCCGGACCGCCTCCCCGATGCGCTGCTCGCCGAGGGGGTGTCGACCTTCGACGCGGCCGAGGCGGCGCGCCGAACGGGGCTTGCGCGCGATCGAGTGCACGGCGCGCTGAAGCGGCTCGCCGATGCGGGCGAGATCTTCAGCCCGGCGCGCGGCTTCTACGTGATCATCCCTGCGCAGTACCGGTCGTGGGGCGCGGTGCCGGCCTCGTGGTTCGTCGACGCGATGGCGGCCCACCTCGGTCGCGCCTACTACGTGGGCCTGCTCTCGGCTGCGGAGCTCCTGGGCGCCGCGCATCAGCGCCCCCAGGTGTTCCAGGTCGTTGTCGACAAGTACCTGCCTGACCGCGCGTTCGGGCGCGTCCGGATGCAGTTTGTCGTCAACCAGCACGTGCGGTCGCTGGCGACGATGTCGGTCAACACGCCGACGGGCACGATGCGCGTGTCGACGCCGGAGGTGACGGCGCTCGATCTGGTGAGCCGCCCGCTCGACAGCGGGGGACTGGACAACGTCGTTACGGTGCTGATCGAGCTGCACGAGGAGCACCCCTTGACCGAGTCCGAGCTGCTCGTCGCGGTCGCCTTCTATCCGAGTGCGTCGGCGCGGAGGTTGGGCTACGTCCTCGAGCGCTATTGCGCGCTCCATCTCGACGGGTTTCATGAGCGCGCTCGGCAAGTTGGTCGCGAGCCGGCTCCACTCGATCCGAGTGGACCTCGCCGCGGTCATGTCGACCCACGGTGGAACCTGCGGCTCAACGCGGAAATCGAACCAGACCTGTGATTCCCGCCGCCTACATCACCGCGTGGAGTCGTGTCGCGCCCTGGCCCAGCAACGACCAGGTCGAACAGGATCTCGTGCTGTCTCGACTCATCGTCGAGATCGCGAACCACCCCCTGCTGGGTGACGAGCTGGTGTTCCGCGGTGGCACATGCCTGCACAAGCTCGTCATGCCCGCGCCGCTGCGCTACAGCGAGGATCTGGACTACGTCCGCGCATCTCACGGACCGATCGGCGACCTCCTCGACGCCATCCGCGAGATCGCCGCTCGCCTCAGCATGGACGTGAACACCGACGTCAGCACCTTCCCGAAGGCGCGCCTCCGGGGATCGCTCGAGTCGGGCGCGGGTCGAATGCGCGTCAAGATCGAGGTCAACACCTACGAGACGTCTCCGGCGCGACCGCACCGTACCGTGCCCTTCGCGGTCGAATCACCGTGGTGGAGTGGCGAGGCCGACGTGCTCACCTTCCAACCCGAAGAGCTCGTGGCCACGAAGCTGCGCGCGCTGTTCCGGCGGAGGAAGGGACGGGATCTGTTCGACCTCTGGCTCGCGCTGACCGTCCTCGGTCTCGACCCCGGCGAGATCATCGCGTGCTTCAACCCGTACCGACCTGACGGCTACACGGCCGAGCGCGCGCGAGAAGGCCTCGACGAGCACCTCACGAACGCCGCCTTTCGTGCCGATCTACTTCCGCTCCTGCGCGAGGTGCCCGAGGGCTACGACATCGACGTTGCAGCGGAACTCGTCGGCAACATGATCCTCGAACACGCCTGAATCATTGGCGATGCTGAACGGCCCGCAGGTCGCAGCGCTGCTGTGGGTCGGCATCATCCTGGTCAGGCGGTTCCGCGGAACCGTCGCCGAGCGTTCCTCAGGTGCCGGTCGTCTCGATGCGCACGAGCATCGAGGCCGATGGGGTGACCTTCCCGCTCAGATACGTGCTGAGCCGAGACGCGCTCGTGCCGATGAGGGCCGCGAACTGCGCGTTCGTGAGCCCCGATCGTTCGACAGCGGCGCGCACCCGCGCTGCGACCTCGGCACGGGCGGCACTGTCGACGTCGGCTCGGGCGCGGTCGATCGCGAGCGCAAAGAACGTTCCGACGCCGTCGGGGTCACGGTAGGAGAGGTATCGCTCGACGCGACGCGCCACCGGGCCCCACGGCGATCGGCGTATCTCGGCGAGAACCGGCTGCCAGTCGGGGACGAGCCCGCGGTCGATCACCGTGACGAGTGCTTCGTAGGGCCACGTGCTCACCTCGTCGCCCGGTGACACGTCGACGTTGCGGAACTGCAGCGCCATCAGACCGCTCCACCGAGGCGCAGCGCCAGTGCACGACACGCGTCCACCACGTCGTCCCAGCGGTGCCAGCGTTCGTCGAGGCCCTTGTACCGGGGTAGCTCGTCGATCACGTCGCTGTCGTGTGGTTGCGGATCTGCGAGCGCGGCCACGAGGGACGTGAGAACCGACGCCGGCTCCCCGGACCGATCCGCGTAGTAGGCGTCGATGTCGGAGAGGGCCTCGACGGCAGCGTCTTCACCGAGGTGATCCGCCAGCGCCACGACGTCGAGGTAGTCGCGCACGACGTTGCGTTGTACGACGAGGTACGCCTTGACCCGCAGCGCCTCGGGCGCTGTGGGTGCGACAACCGTTGCGCTGTCACCCACCTCGATCGTGCAGGTTTCGAGTGGCCGCGTGCGACGCATCTGGCGGAGCCCCGCTTCCACGCCACCGAGGTTCCCCATGATCGTGAACGGTGGACGCGACGCGCGCACCGACGTCGCCCATCCCTCGGTCGCCTCGACGGCTTCGAGCACGGCGTCGTAGCGGTCGACGAGGTCGGCGAGCACGTGGTCGTGGTCGAGTGAGTCCCGGTGGCCGGCGTGGAGGGCCGCCGCCGAGTCGCCGACGAGCACGGCGTCGGGAACGACCTCCTGGAGACGGGCCGCCGAGGTGAGAACCCGCTGGAGGGCGGCGCTGACCGCCGTCATGTGCTTATCATAACTGATAAGCGAGCTACCCGGGTGCTGTTCGCTCAGGCGGTTTCCCCGCCCGGTGCCGTGACGAGAGCGGACCCGTCCAGGTCGCCGACGTCGGTGATGCCGGTGAGGCCGAGCGCCACCTCCATCTCGTCGCGCAGGATCCGCAGCACGTGGGCGACACCCTTCTCCCCACGGGCGGCGACGGAGTACGCCCACGGGCGCCCGACGAGGCACGCCCGCGCGCCGAGGGCGAGCGCCTTCACGACGTCGAGGCCGCTGCGGATGCCCCCGTCGACGAGCACCTCTGCTGCGTCGCCGACGGCGTCGACGATCGGCGGGAGTGCCGTGATGGTCGACGGCACGTCGTCGAGCTGACGGCCACCGTGGTTCGAGACGATGATCGCGTCCGCCCCGTGCTCCACCGCCTCACGAGCGTCGTCAGGATCGAGGATCCCCTTCAGCACCACCGGTCCCGACCAGTGCTCACGCACCCAGGCGAGGTCGTCCCAGGTCACGCCGGGATCGAACTGGCTGTCGACCCACGACTTGAACTCGTCGGGTGTCGAGGCGTCGGGTACGGCCTTCTCGAGGTTGCCGAACGTGAGCGGTTTGCCGCCGAGCGCGACGTCGCGCAGCCACGCCGGGTGGCGCGCGAAGTCGAGGCCCCGCACCAGCTTCCGGGCCGTGGAAAGGGGGCCGATCACGCCGTTGCGGACGTCGCGGTAGCGGGCACCCACGACCGCCAGGTCGACGGTGAGCACGAGAACCCGGCAGCCCGCCGCCTGTGCCCGCGCCATGAGGTCCTCGGCGTAGGTGCGGTCGCGCATCACGTACAGCTGGTACCAGACGGGCCGGTCCGTGGCGGCGGCGACCTCCTCGATCGAACAGATCGACACCGTCGACTCGCAGAAGGCGACACCCGCGTCGGCGGCCGCACGGGCGGCCTGAACCTCCGCGCGCCGGGCGAACATGCCGGCGAGGCCGACGGGCGCCAGCACGACGGGGAGCGAGAGCTCCTCGCCCAGCACCGTCGTCCCCAGATTCCGTACCGACACGTCGCGCAGGACGCGCTGGCGGAGGCGGATCCGGGAGAGATCGTCGAGGTTGGCGCCCATCGTCGTCTCCTCGTAGGCACCACCCTCGATGTAGTCGAAGAGCTGGCGGGGTAGTCGCCGACGCGCCAGCTCCCGGTAGTCGCGCACCGACGCGGGTGCGAGTCCGAGTGGGCGGTCCCCGCCGGTGAGGTTCATGGTCCCGGCCGTGTCAGGTGGTGGCGCCGACGCCGGCGCCGACGCCACGATGAAGCACGGCGGTGGTCACGGAAGCGGAATCTAGTCCCGGAAGTTCACGAACTGGAGGGGGATGCCGAAGTCGGACTTCTTCAGCTCCGCGATGACCTCCTGGAGGGCGTCGCGCTTCTTGCCCGTGACCCGGAGCTGGTCGCCCTGGATCTGGTGCTGCACACCCTTCAGGCCCATGGCCTTGATGTGCTTGCCGATCTCCTTGCCCTTGGGCTGGTCGATCCCGACGTTGAGCGTCGCGACCTGTCGGGCGGTTCCCTTGGCGGCTTCCTCCACGGTGCCGTAGCTCACGGCCTTCAGCGACACCTTGCGCTTCACGAGCTTCTCCTCGAGGACCTGGCGCGCCGCCTTGAGGCGGTCCTCGGTGGCGGAGTTCAGCTCGATCGTGCGGTCCTTGTCGTTCAGTTCGAGCAACGTGTTGGTGTTCTTGAAGTCGAAACGGGTGGAGACCTCGCGACTCGCCTGGTCCACAGCGTTTCTCACCTCGGCCATGTCGACCTCGGACACCACGTCGAAACTCGCCATCTGATTCGCCCCCACAAGTCTGTGCCGGAAACAGCCGCTGGTATCGTACGCCGCTCAGGGTCGGTACCCGAGTGGCCAAAGGGGACGGGCTGTAAACCCGTTGCGGCAACGCTACGTTGGTTCGAATCCAACCCGGCCCACGATTGTCTCGCTCAGAGAGCGGACCCGCCGTCGTCCCGCTCGAGCAGACCCAGGATCAGGTCGCACTTGCGGTCGAGTTCACGCACGTGCGCCTCGAGAGCGGCGAGCCGTTCGTCGATCCCCGGCGCCGCGCCGGCCTTGGGCTCCCGTGCACCGTCGTGGTTCGTCCGTGCACCGTCGAGATGGCCCAGGTGGGCGAGCACCACCACCTCGGGCTCGGATTGGTCGAGGACCTCGGCGAGGCGGCTGAGGTGCCGGGAATGGGGCCGCTGACCCGACTCCCATTTGGCGACTGTCTGTTGCGAGACGCCCACTACACGGGCGAGATCGGCCTGCTTCCAGCCCTGGCGCTTGCGCTCGCGCCGAAGCAGTTCCCCGAGCTGCAGGGGGTGGGTGTGAGGGGGCCATGATTCCTTTCCCGCGTAGGCGGGATAGACGCAGTGTGGGGAAACTGAGCCGTTCGCAGGCCTTCCGGGCATGTTAGGGCTCGTTCACTCCGGGGTGCCAGTTGCCCCCGGTGAGTACCCGTTCGCCGATTCCGACGTCGCGGGCGTACAGGTGGAAGCGGCCGAGCCTCCTGCGGTGGCGGCCGATACACAGACCCAAGTGGCGGGCGCGCAGGTCGAACGAGACGGGGAGCTTCCGTTCACCGGTGGCGACGTCCTCGTTCTCGTGCTGTTCGGCGTCGGAGCGGTTGCCGTGGGTCTGGTGCTGGCGCGCCGGGCACGGCCTCGCACGACCACCTGAGACGCCGCGCTACCTGAAACCCCACGCGCGACCTGACCGCCTGTTCCTTCGCGATCAGTCGGTGACCTAGAGAGATTCCTGACAGATGGTGCGTTCGGTGCCGTGGCTGATGATGCCGTAGCTGATGTCGCCCTCCGTGCAGGTACCCGGCACCTCCTCGACCAACTCGACGACGCGGGCGGTGGCCGCGGGGTCGTCGCACGGGAGCTTGGCGGAGGGATCCTCCTCATCGGGGGTCGAGTCGGTGCAGTCGCCCACCGCGAGCGTCGTCAGATCGAGAGTGATCTCGCCGAGGCAGATGTTGTTGCCGTCGGACTCGAAGCTCTCGAGGTCGGTGGCGCAGCCGCTCAAGCTGGTGTCGATGACACCCACCACCTCGAAGGCAGCGGTCGGGTCGTCGCACGGGACCGACTCGGCCGAACCGTCGCTCACCTCGGTGGTGCAGTCACCGACCTCGAAGGACCCGGACGAGCCGCCGGAATCCGACGACGAATCTCCGTCGCTGTCGCTTCCGCACGCGGCGACCAGCATCCCCGCCGCCGTCATTGCGGCGAGCACGAGGATCAGCCGTCGCTTCGGTGTGCTCGTTCGCCTGATGGTCATGCGTCCCTCTCCCCGATCGCCGGCTCACGAAACCTAGCAAGGGTGCGACGCCTAGAGGAGGCGCTGCATCTGCACGACGTCGAGCCAGCGCCCGAACTTGCGGCCGACCTCGCGCTCGACGCCGACCATCTCGAACCCGTAGGCCGCGTGGAGCGCGATCGACGCCTCGTTGTGGTCGGCGATGCGTGCGATCACCGAGTGGAATCCACCGTCGACGGCGAGAACGAGTAGTTCGCCGAGCAGAGCACGTCCGTACCCTCTACCGTGGCGGTCCTCGCGGACGTACACGGAGTCCTCCACGGTCGTGGCGTACGCAGGTCGTGCGCGAAACGGAGACAGAGACGCGAATCCGACGATGTCCTCGATGCCGCTGTCGTCGAGTTCGGTGGCGACGATCGCCGGGTGGCCGCCCGAGTGGTCGGCGACCCACTGCACCTGCTCGTCGAGGCTGCGCGCCAGGATGTCGAAGATCGCCGTCGAACGGGTGACGACTTCGTTGTGGATGGCGAGGATCCCGGCCGCGTCCCGCCGTGTGACGCGCCGAATCGACACCGCCGGAGTGCCGGCGTCGGCTCCTGCGGGGCCCTTCGAGGCGTCGCTCATGGACGGCAAGGTAGTTGGCGCCCGGCCGGATGATCGGCCCACCCCGTTGCTATCCTTTCTGGCTCCGCCCCCTTAGCTCAGTCGGCAGAGCGCTTCCATGGTAAGGAAGAGGTCTACGGTTCAAATCCGTAAGGGGGCTCGGCCCGGGGCTGCGACCCTGGTCACGGCGGAGTAGCTCAGTCTGGTAAGAGCACGCGGCTCATAATCGCGGCGTCGCGGGTTCAAATCCCGCCTCCGCTACCAGGACGTCGGGTGGGGGATCCCCTCCCGGCGTCACGGCAGTCACAGCGAACACAGGAGACGACCCATGTCGAAGGAGAAGTTCGAGCGGACGAAGCCGCATTTGAATGTTGGGACGATTGGTCATATCGATCATGGGAAGACGACGTTGACGGCGGCGATCACCAAGGTGTTGGCGGATCAGAATCCGGATGTGAATTTTTCGCCGTTTGATTCGATCGACAAGGCTCCTGAGGAAAAGGAGCGGGGGATCACGATTTCGATCTCGCATGTGGAGTATGAGACGGAGAATCGTCATTACGCGCATGTGGATTGTCCGGGGCATGCGGATTACATCAAGAACATGATCACGGGTGCCGCTCAGATGGACGGCGCGATTTTGGTGGTGGCTGCTACTGACGGGCCGATGCCTCAGACGCGTGAGCATGTTCTTCTGGCCCGTCAGGTGGGTGTGCCGTCGATTGTGGTGGCGTTGAACAAGGCCGACATGGTCGATGATGAAGAGATCATGGAGTTGGTGGAGCTCGAGGTGCGTGAGTTGCTCACCGAGTACGGCTTCGATGGTGATGAGGTGCCGATCGTGGCGGTCTCGGCGTTGAAGGCTTTGGAGGGCGACGCCGAGGCGGGGGCGCAGGTGTTGGAGTTGATGGAAAAGGTCGACGAGTACGTCCCTGAGCCGACCCGTGATGTCGACAAGGCGTTTTTGATGCCGATCGAGGATGTGTTCACGATCACGGGTCGTGGCACGGTCGTGACGGGTCGTGTGGAGCGTGGGATCGTGCATGTGAACGACGAGGTGGAGATCGTCGGGATCAAAGACACACCGAACACGACGGTCACCGGTGTGGAGATGTTCAGAAAGCTCTTGGATGAGGGTCGTGCGGGCGACAACATCGGTGCGCTTTTGCGTGGCACGGCCAAAGAGGACGTGGAGCGCGGTCAGGTATTGGCCAAGCCGGGTTCGATCACGCCGCACACCAAGTTCGAAGGTCAGGTCTATGTGTTGACCAAGGACGAGGGTGGGCGTCACACACCGTTTTTCGGGAACTACCGTCCGCAGTTCTACTTCCGTACGACGGATATCACCGGCAGTATCGAGTTGCCCGAGGGCACCGAGATGGTGATGCCCGGCGACAACACCGAGATGACCGTCGAGTTGATCAACCCGATCGCGATGGAAGAAGGCCTGTTGTTCGCCATTCGAGAAGGTGGCCGCACCGTCGGATCCGGCCGCGTCACCAAGATCATCGAATAGAGCCCGACGCCCCTTTCGGGCACCGATCAGGTAGGAAGACCACATGGCAAGCGACAAACGGGTCGAGGTCACGCTCGAATGCACGGAGTGCAAGCGGCGCAACTACACGACCACCAAGAACAAGATCAACCACCGCGAGCGGATCGAGATGAAGAAGTACTGCCGCTGGGAGCAGCGCCACACGCTTCACAAAGAGACCCGCTGATATCCCTACCCGCGGGTAACCCCCGGGGTTCTGCGGAGGTCCTACATGGGTGACGACAGCACCGTGGGCACAGACACCGGGGACGTTCTCGACGAGCTGGCCGCGTCCGCACGCGACGGCGACCTGGTGTCGTTCGAGGAACTGGTCCGTCGCACCCACGCCGACACGTTCACCTTGGCCGTCAGGCTGATGGGGAACGAGGAAGACGCTGCGGACGTGACCCAGGAGGCGTACCTGCGGGCCTGGAAGGGCATCCGGCGCTTCCGCGGCGACGCGCGTTTCACCACGTGGATGTACCGCATCACGGCGAACGCGGCGACCAACCACCGCGAACGGCGGCAACGCAACCAGACCTCCGCTCTCGACGACGTCGCCGAGCCGGTCGACCTCGCCCCCGAACGCCAGCCCGAGCTCATGGCCGAGTCGGGCGAGGGACTCGCGGACCTGTCGGCGGCGCTCGACGCCCTGCCTCCGAAGCTGCGCGCCGTGGTGGTGTTGAAGGACGTGTACGACCTCACGCACGAGGCCATCGCCGAGGAGCTCGACATTTCCGAGACCGCTGCCAAAGTTCGGCTGCACCGGGGCCGAAAGAAGCTGCGTGAGGAGTTCGACGCCCAGGAGGGGAGAGCCGCGCATGCCGTCTGACGGAATGCTCGCGACCCGATCCGAACCGACGTGTGCCGAGGTGGCCGCGCTGCTGCCCGACGCGATCGACACGGCCGAGCCGTTCGACTTCGCCGTCCGGCGCCACGTGGAGAGCTGCCTGTGCTGTCAGGCGGAGGTGGCGCGCTACCGGGTGATGCTCCGGGGTCTGCACGAGCTACGGACCCGGTATCTCGAGCCCGCCCCCGGGCTCCTCGCCGGAACGCTCGCCGCGCTCGAGGCCGAAGGTGAACGACGGGCGCTGCGTTCGGTGCTCACCGGCCGTCGGCTGGCCTACGCCGGCGCCATCGGTGGCACGTTGGCGGCCGCAGGTGCCGCGGCGACCGCCGTGATGATCGCCCGCTCGCGTCGCGGCCATCAGCTCGCCAGCTAATTCGCCAGCTAAGGCGAGGATCAGCGGCGCAGGTATCCTGCGCCGCCCGAGCCGGGGCCCGAGCGGCCTGGTGCCGAAGGCACCGAGAGCGGGAAGAGATGCCGCTCCGAACCCCCGAAGGGCCGCTGCTAACCTCATGATGTTCTGTGCGCCGGTGCCGGTGTACGAAGGGCAGTAGCTCAATTAGGCAGAGCACCGGTCTCCAAAACCGGCGGTTGGGGGTTCGATTCCCTCCTGCCCTGCTCAGTCCCGAATCAGTCCCGAATCAGCCCCGAAACACTCCCGGCCACCGATCAGCACGACCCAATCCGAGCGAATCCGAGCAAAGAAGAAGAGCCAGCGTGTCGCAGAACCGCCAGACCCGGCGTCTCATGGAGAAGCAGGGTGAGGGAAAGGCCCCGAAGGACAAGCGGGCCAAGGCAGCGGCCGGTGCGGCGCGTCCGAAGAAGGAGCGCACGTCACCCGCCACCTACCTCAGCGAGGTGCGCAGCGAGCTCAAGAAGGTCGTGTGGCCCGACCGCGCCGAGGTCGTCAACTCGACGGTGATCGTCCTGATCGCCATCGTGGTCCTGACGGCGTTCGTGTTCGGCGTCGACTGGGTCTCGTCCAAGTTCATCCTCTGGCTCTACGAGTAGGAACCCATGACCACCGACAGCACACCGGTGGGTGAGCAGCCGCCCGCGGCTCCCGACGCCCCCGCAGACGACACCGAGACCGACGAGTCCCTCCCGGAGTGGGCCCAGGTCGAGCCGACGCGCCCCGAGGACGCCACGCCCGAAGAGGCCGTGGCCACCCTCGCGGCCGTTGCCGAGGAACCCGAGGAGCCCGAAGAGCCCGAAGAGCCCGAGGTGCCGGCCGAGGCGCTGGAGAGCGCGGAGCTGATCGACGTCAGCGAAGAGGGTGGCGAAGAGGAGCCTGCCGCTCCGAGCCCCTACGACCGCCCGGGCGACTGGTACGTCGTGCACACCTACGCCGGCTACGAGAACAAGGTGAAGCAGAACCTCGAGAGCCGTGTGCGTTCCATGAACGTCGAGGAACGGATCTACGAGACGGTCGTACCGCTCGAGGACGTGATCGAGTTCAAGGGTGGCCGAAAGGTCACCGTGAAGAAGAAGGTGTTCCCCGGCTACCTGCTGGTGCGCTGCCGTCTCGACGACGACGCCTGGTACGTGGTGCGCAACACGCCGGGCGTCACGGGCTTCGTGGGGAGTGGTTCCAAGCCCACGCCGTTGTCGCGCAAGGAAGTGGAGTCGATCCTCGGGGTCACCCCCGACAGCACGGGCCCGGAGCGAAAAGCGCGACCGCGTTTCGGCTTCGACGTCGGCGAGCAGGTGCGCGTCACCGCCGGCCCCTTCGCCGATTTCAACGGAGCGATCAGCGAGATCGACATGGACAAGTCCAAGCTCAAGGTCCTGGTGAACATCTTCGGCCGGGAGACCCCGGTCGAGTTGGAGTTCGGCCAGGTCGCGAAGCTCTAGGAACCTCCAAGACTGGGAAGAACAGACGAATGGCGAAAAAGGTAGCTGCAGTTGTGAAGATCCAGATCCCGGCCGGCGAGGCGAACCCCGCGCCGCCGGTGGGTACGGCCCTCGGTCCGCACGGGATCGCGATCATGGACTTCTGCAAGGCGTACAACGAGAAGACGCAGGACCAGCGCGGCACCGTGATCCCCGCGGAGATCACGATCTTCGAGGACCGCAGCTTCACGTTCATCACGAAGACGCCACCCACCGCCGTTCTCCTGAAGAAGGCGGCCGGTCTCGACAAGGCGTCGGAGGCACCGGGGCGTGAGCCGGCCGGCACGGTGCCGAAGGCCAAGGTGCGCGAGATCGCGGAGATCAAGATGCCCGACCTGAACGCCGTCGACATCGAGGGCGCCATGCTCCAGGTGGCGGGCACCGCCCGTTCGATGGGATTGAAAGTCGAATGACGATGACCAAGGGAAAGAAGTACACCGACGCGACGCGTCGCTACGACAGGGAGCACCTGCACGAGCCCGCCGAGGCTCTCGAGCTGGTGAAGACCCTCGCCACGAAGAACTTCGACGAGACGATCGAGGCGACGTTCCGCCTCGGCGTCGACCCCCGCAAGGCCGAGCAGATGGTGCGTGGCACGGTTTCTCTACCTTCCGGCACGGGGAAGTCGGTGAAGGTGGCCGTCTTCGCCGAGGGAGATCTGGCCAAGCAGGCCGAGGAGGCGGGCGCCGACATCGTGGGTGCCGACGACCTCGTGGAGAAGGTCGAGGGGGTTTCGTCGACTTCGACGTGGCCATCTCCACGCCCGACCAGATGGGCAAGGTCGGAAAGCTCGGCCGTGTGCTCGGGCCCCGCGGGCTCATGCCGAACCCGAAGACGGGAACGGTCACCCCCGACATCGCCCGGGCGGTCGAGGAGTTCAAGGCGGGCAAGGTGGAGTACCGCACGGACCGGCACGGCAACGTGCACGTGCCCATCGGCAAGGCGAGCTTCTCCGCCCAAGACCTGTCGGCCAACTTCCACGCCGTGCTCGACGAGGTCATGCGGGCCCGTCCCGCTTCCACCAAAGGGCGCTACCTCGTCACGGTGTCGCTCTCGTCCACCATGGGTCCCGGGGTTCGGATCGACCCCGCCCACGCGGCCGATCTGACCGAGGAGGACGAGGCGGGGTAGCCTCACCGGCTCACAACTTCATCTGTGCCGCAGACCTTCGGTCTCGGTCGGTGAACCTGCTCCGGCGGGTCGCCGCCGAGGTAATCCGCCCAGCGTGGCGGGCCGGACGAGGTGCCCGACGTACGGGGTGCTGCGCGGTTCGCGGCACTCCGTTTTTCATTTTCTGAGAGGAAGGGCCATGGCCCGACCCGACAAGGTGGCGATCGTCGAGGAGATCCAGCAGAAGCTGGACGGATCCGACGCGGCCGTGCTCACCGAATACCGCGGCCTGACCGTCGGCGAACTGGCGGAGCTCCGGTCGGCCCTGCGCCCCGCGGCCACCGAATACAAGGTCTTCAAGAACTCGCTCGCCCGCCGCGCCGTCGAAGCCTCGGGCCACGAGGAGCTCCTCGACCTGCTCGAGGGCCCGGTCGCCTTCGCCTTCGTTCAGGGCGACGCAGCGGTGGCGGCCAAGGCCATCGATGATTTCGCCGGGGACCACGATGCGCTCATCGTCAAGGGCGGGCTGCTCGGCGACACGTTCCTCGCGGCCGTCGACGTGAAGGCGCTCGCCAAACTCGAGCCCCGTGATGTGATCCTGGCGAAGATCGCAGGTGCCTTCCAGGCTCCGATGACCAAGGCTGCCGGTCTGTTCAGCGCCATCCCGCGCCAGATGGCGCAGCTCACCCAGGCCCTGGTCGACAAGCGCGTGGCCGAGGGCGAAGAGCCCGAAACCGACACAGAGACCGAAAAGAACGACGACGACACGGAAAGTACGGAGGACTGACATGGCGACCAAGCTCTCGACCGAGGACCTTCTCGAGGTCTTCAAGGAGATGAGCGTCCTGGAGCTCAACGAGTTCCTGAAGGCGTTCGAGGAGGAGTTCGACGTCACGGCGGCCGCACCGGTCGCGATGGCCGCGGCTCCCGCGGGCGGCGACGGCGACGGTGGCGGCGAGGACGAAAGGACGAGTTCACCGTCGTCCTCACGGCGGCCGGCGACAAGAAGATCCAGGTCATCAAGGAGGTCCGGGCGCTCACGAGCCTCGGGCTGAAAGAGGCCAAAGGGGTCGTCGACGATGCTCCGAAGCCGGTACTCGAGAACGTGCCCAAGGAAGAGGCCGAGAAGGCCAAGGCGCAGCTCGAGGAGGCCGGCGGCAGCGTCGAGCTCCAGTAGGCGGGGCTCCGGCGCCCTCCGAGGTCCGTTGACCCCTCGAAGGGCGGGGCGTATGCTCTGCCCGAGCACGCCCGGGGCGGCTCGTCTTTTCGCGCCGCGGCACTGGAATTCCCAGGCAGTCCCGCGTATACTGGCGGGTTGCAGTGACCGCCCTCTGGTTCGTCCGCTGAATCTTTCGTCCCCGTCCTTGCGCGCATCGGCACGCGCGCAGCAAAGGAGTGCTCGGTGTCCCGTCCCGCGACCCGTGAACGCTTCTCGTTCTCGAAGCTCAGTGAGCCCCTGGACCTGCCCGATCTGATCGCGGTCCAACGAGACTCGTTCCGTACCTTTCTCGACGTCGGCATCGCCGGGGTCCTGCGCGACATCTCCCCGATCGAGGACTTCACCGGTCAGCTCAAGCTCGAGCTCGCCGACCACGTCTTCGACCCTCCGAAGCACACCGAAGACGAATGTCGCGAGAAGGACATGACCTACTCGCAGCCGCTGTTCGTCACGGCGCGCTTCCTCAACGCGGGTACGGGAGAGATCAAGGAGCAGACGGTCTTCATGGGCGACTTCCCGGTGATGACCAACCGGGGAACGTTCATCATCAACGGCACGGAGCGCATCGTCGTCTCCCAGCTCGTGCGTTCGCCGGGCGTCTACTTCAACATCTCACCCGACAAGACGAACCCCGAAAAGGACATCGTCGACGCCAAGATGATCCCGGGTCGCGGCGCGTGGCTCGAGTTCGAGGTCGACAAGAAGAACATCGTCCACGTCCGTGTCGACCGCAAGCGCAAGCAGCCGATCACGATCCTGTTGAAGGCCCTCGGGTTCGGCGAGAGCGACGAAGAGCTCCTCGGGCTGTTCACCGACGAGAACGGCAACGCCTACGAGTCGATCGCGAACACGCTCGAGAAGGACAACACCGAGACCGTCGACGAAGCGTTCATCGACATCTACCGCAAGCTCCGCCCGGGTGAGCCGCCCACGCCCGAATCCGCGCGCACGCTGATCGAGAACCTGTTCTTCAACCCGAAGCGTTACGACCTCGCCAAGGTCGGTCGTCACAAGGTCACCAAGAAGCTCCAGGACGAGTACGGCAACGTCGACCTCAAGGCCTTCGACCTCGTCGCGCCCGAGGCCGACTCCAAGGACCTCACGCTCACGCGCGCCGACATCCTCGCCACGGTCTCCTACCTGGTGAAGCTCGCCAACAACGACATGGGGTACTTCCCCGACGACATCGACCACTTCGGCAACCGTCGGGTCCGCTCGGTCGGTGAGCTGATCCAGAACCAGGTGCGTGTCGGGCTCTCCCGCATGGAGCGCGTCGTGCGCGAGCGCATGACGACCCAGGACGTCGAGGCGATCACGCCCCAGACACTGATCAACATCCGCCCGGTGGTGGCGGCGATCAAGGAGTTCTTCGGGTCCTCGCAGCTCAGCCAGTTCATGGACCAGACGAACCCGCTGTCGGGCCTCACCCACAAGCGGCGCCTCTCGGCTCTCGGGCCGGGCGGCCTGTCACGTGAGCGCGCGGGCTTCGAGGTCCGCGACGTCCACCACTCCCACTACGGCCGGATGTGCCCGATCGAGACGCCGGAGGGTCCGAACATCGGCCTCATCGGCTACCTGTCGAGCTACGCGCGGATCAACGAGTTCGGGTTCATCGAGACGCCCTACCGCAAGGTCGTGAAGGGCCGGGCGCTCGAGGAGGTCGAATACCTCGCCGCCGACGACGAAGACCGTGTCGTCATCGCGCAGGCCAACGCGCCGCTCGACGAGAAGGGGAACTTCCTCAACGAACGTGTGCTCGTTCGCGCCCAGCGGGGTGAGGTCGCCTACGTGGAGCCGACCCAGGTCGACTACATGGACGTGTCGCCCAAGCAGATGGTCTCGGTCGCCACGGCGCTGATCCCGTTCCTCGAGCACGACGACGCGAACCGTGCCCTGATGGGCGCCAACATGCAGCGCCAGGCGGTTCCGCTGCTCCGGGCCACGGCGCCGTTCATCGGCACCGGCGTCGAGCAGCGCGCGGCGCACGACGCGGGCGACATGGTGCTCGCCGAAGACGCCGGAACCGTCAGCGCTGTCACCGGCGACTCTGTCACCGTCGACTACAACAAGGAAGGGACGAGCACCTACCGCCTGTCGAAGTTCCGTCGCTCGAACCAGGGCACCTGTATCAACCAGAAGCCGCGGGTGAGCGAGGGCGACACCGTCAAGAAGGGCGATGTTCTCGCCGACGGTCCGTCGACCCAGCGCGGTGAGTTGGCGCTCGGCAAGAACCTCCTCGTGGCGTTCATGCCGTGGAAGGGCCACAACTTCGAAGACGCCATCGTCATCTCCCAGCGACTCGTGCGCGACGACGTCCTCACGTCGATCCACATCGAGGAGCACGAGATCGACGCCCGCGACACGAAGCTCGGTGCCGAGGAGATCACCCGCGACATCCCGAATCTCTCCGAGGAGATCCTCGCCGACCTCGACGAGCGCGGGATCATCCGCATCGGCGCCGAGGTCGGCCCCGGCGACATCCTCGTCGGCAAGGTCACGCCCAAGGGAGAGACCGAGCTGACACCCGAAGAGCGGCTGCTCCGCGCGATCTTCGGTGAGAAGGCCCGTGAGGTGCGCGACACCTCCCTCAAGGTCCCGCACGGTGAGACCGGACAGGTCATCGACCTGAAGCGCTTCTCGCGCGACGACGGCGACGAGCTTCCTCCCGGCGTCAACGAACTGGTCCGTGTGTACGTGGCGCAGAAGCGCAAGATCTCCGAGGGCGACAAGCTCGCGGGTCGTCACGGCAACAAGGGCGTCATCTCGAAGATCCTCCCGATGGAGGACATGCCGTTCCTCGAGGACGGCACGCCCGTCGACATCGTGCTCAACCCCCTGGGTGTGCCGAGCCGTATGAACGTGGGCCAGGTCCTCGAGGCACACCTCGGCTACGTGGCACGTCACGGCTGGGACGAGGAGCGCCCCGCTCCGGCAGCGCCCGAGAAGACGCGTCCCGTCACCGAGCCCGCCGAGTGGATCGCCAGCCCCGTCTTCGACGGCGCGCACTGGGACGAGCGCAGCGAGGGCGAGCCGGCCACGATCGAAGAGCTCTTCACGAAGATGAACCCCGACGGCGTCAACGGCGCACGGATGGTCGGTCCCGACGGCAAGGCGACGCTCTACGACGGTCGCAGCGGCGAGGCCTACGACCAGCCGGTCACGGTCGGCTACATGTACATCCTGAAGCTGGCGCACCTCGTCGACGACAAGATCCACGCGCGTTCCACGGGTCCCTACTCGATGATCACGCAGCAGCCCCTGGGTGGAAAGGCGCAGTTCGGTGGTCAGCGCTTCGGGGAGATGGAGGTGTGGGCCCTCGAGGCCTACGGCTCCAGCTACGCGCTCCAGGAGCTCCTGACGATCAAGTCCGACGACGTGCTCGGCCGCGTCAAGGTCTACGAGGCCATCGTCAAGGGCGAGAACATCCCCGAGCCGGGTATCCCCGAGTCGTTCAAGGTCCTCATCAAGGAGATGCAGGCTCTGTGTCTCAACGTGAGGGTGATGGACGAGGCCGGTGAAGAGGTCGAGATCCGCGAGCTCGACGAAGACGCGTTCCGCACGACCGAATCACTCGGCATCGATCTCTCACGGCCCGAGCGGGGGACCGACGAGGAAGACGAACGACGACGCCGCGAACAGCCCGCCTTCTAGGCAACCGAGCAAGCGAGGCAGAAGACATTGCTGGATGTGAACGACAGCGCGCAGCTCTCCATCTCGCTGGCCACGGCGGATCAGATCCGCATGTGGTCGAACGGTGAGGTGAAGAAGCCCGAGACGATCAACTACCGCACGCTCAAGCCCGAGAAGGACGGCCTGTTCTGCGAGAAGATCTTCGGGCCCACCAAGGACTGGGAGTGCTACTGCGGCAAGTACAAGCGCGTCCGCTTCAAGGGCATCATCTGTGAGCGCTGTGGTGTCGAGGTCACGCGCTCGAAGGTCCGTCGTGAGCGGATGGGTCACATCGAGTTGGCCGCTCCGGTCACGCACATCTGGTACTTCAAGGGTGTTCCGAGCCGTCTCGGCTACCTGCTGGATCTGGCACCCAAGAACCTCGAGAAGGTCATCTACTTCGCGGCACACCTCATCACCGGTGTGGAGGAAGACAAGCGCCACGAAGACCTGCCCGAGCTCGAAAAGGAGTACAAGGCCGAGCGGGAGCTGGTCGAAAAGGAGCTCGAGAAGAAGCTGCGCGAGCGCGACGAGCAGCACGTCGCCGAGGTGGAGGAGCTCGAGGGCCGCAAGGCCAAGAAGAACGAGTTCGAGCGCGCCGAGAAGGCGAAGCTCAAGGACTACGAGGAGATCCGCGAGCGCTACACCGAGGAGCTCGAGCACCTCGATCTCACCTGGGACACGTTCAAGGGCCTGACGGTCAAGGACCTCGTCGACGACGAGCTCGTCTGGCGCGACATCCAGGACCGTTACCCGGAGTACTTCGACGGAGGCATGGGTGCCGCCGCCGTCGAGACCCTGATCTCCGAGCTCGACCTCGAGGCCGAGGAAGAGTCCCTGAAGGAGGTCATCGCGACCGCCAAGGGCCAGCGCAAGGCCAAGGCGATCAAGCGCCTGAAGGTCGTCACGGCGTTCCTGCGCGCGGGCGAGGACGGCAACCAGCCCAACTCGCCCTCGGGAATGGTGCTCAACGCCATCCCGGTGATCCCGCCCGACCTGCGCCCGATGGTGCAGCTCGACGGTGGCCGTTTCGCCACCTCGGATCTCAACGACCTCTACCGCCGCGTCATCAACCGGAACAACCGCCTGAAGCGGTTGCTCGACCTGGGCGCGCCCGAGATCATCATCAACAACGAGAAGCGGATGCTCCAGGAGGCCGTCGACGCGCTGTTCGACAACGGCCGGCGCGGGCGCCCGGTCACGGGCCCGGGCAACCGGCCCCTCAAGTCGCTCTCCGACATGCTCAAGGGAAAGCAGGGTCGGTTCCGCCAGAACCTGCTCGGAAAGCGTGTCGACTACTCGGGCCGTTCGGTCATCGTGGTCGGCCCGCAGCTCACGCTCCAGCAGTGTGGGCTCCCCAAGCAGATGGCTCTCGAGTTGTTCAAGCCCTTCGTCATGAAGCGGCTGGTCGACCTCGAGTACGCCCAGAACATCAAGTCCGCCAAGCGGATGGTGGAGCGTTCGCGCCCGCAGGTCTGGGACGTTCTCGAAGAGGTGATCCGGGAACACCCGGTACTGCTCAACCGTGCGCCCACCCTTCACCGCCTGGGTATCCAGGCGTTCGAGCCGGTGCTCGTGGAGGGCAAGGCCATCCAGATCCATCCGTTGGTCTGTGCGGCGTTCAACGCCGACTTCGACGGCGACCAGATGGCGGTGCACCTTCCGCTGTCGGCCGAGGCCCAGGCCGAGGCGCGCCTGCTCATGCTCTCCGCGCACAACATCCTGTCGCCGGCGCACGGCCGGCCCATCGCCGTTCCCTCCCAGGACATGGTGATCGGTGCCTACTACCTCACCGAGACCGTCGAGGGCGGCGTCGGTGAAGGCCGCGCGTTCTCCTCGCTCGAGGAGGCCCGCATGGCCTACGAGGGTCAGGGCCGCCACGGCAACGTGTTCGGTCACGACGACCTCGGTCGCCAGGGTCTGGCGTTGCACGCACCCATCCGCGTGCGCATGCCCGACACGCGTTTTCCCGAGGAGCAGTTCCCGACCCGCGACGACGACAACCCCGACGCCGTCGTGCTCCGGCGCAGCGGCTCGAACGGTGACGGCCGCGTCCTCGTGGAGACGACGCTCGGGCGGCTCCTCTTGAACGAGGCGTTCCCCCCCGACTTCGAGTTCACCGACAAGACTTTGAAGAAGCGCGACATGACCGAGCTGATCGGCCAGATCGTGGAGCGCTACCCGAAGGCCGACGTGGCCAACGCGCTCGACCGGCTGAAGGACCTCGGCTTCCACTACGCCACCCAGGCGGGGCTCACGATCTCGCTCGCCGACGTCAAGACGCCTCCCGAGAAGGCCGCCCTCCTCGACAAGTTCGAGGGCGAAGCCGACAAGGTCGAACAGCAGTTCGAGAACGGGATCATCACCGACAACGAGCGGCGTCAGAAGGAGATCGAGATCTGGACCGACGCCACCGACCAGGTTCGGGACGCCATGACGACGGGGCTCGCCAAGGAGAAGTTCAACCCGATCGACATGATGGTCGGTTCCGGTGCCCGTGGAAACGTGATGCAGGTGCGTCAGATCGCCGGTATGCGTGGCCTCGTGGCCAACCCGCGCGGTGAGATCATGCCGCGCCCCATCAAGTCGAACTTCCGTGAGGGTCTGTCGGTGCTCGAGTACTTCATCTCGACGCACGGTGCCCGCAAGGGTCTGGCCGACACGGCGCTTCGCACCGCCGACTCGGGCTACCTGACGCGCCGACTCGTCGACGTGTCCCAGGAGATCATCATCCGCGAGGAGGACTGCGGATCACGCCGTTCGATCACGGTCGAGCGCGTCACACTCGACGAGAACGGCGAGCCGCGGCGCGAGCTCGAGAGTGAGCTGCGCGGTCGCTTCCTCGCCGCCGACGTGAAGCTCGACGACGGCACGGTCCTCGAGCGCAACACCGAGGTCGACGAAGAGCTCATGCGCCGTATGGCGACCGATCCCGGATTCGAGGAAATCGCCGTCCGTTCCGTGCTGACGTGCGAGTCGCTGCACGGTCTCTGCATGCGCTGCTACGGCACGATGCTCGCCACGAACCGCACCGTGAACCTCGGTGAGGCCGTCGGGATCATCGCCGCCCAGTCGATCGGTGAGCCGGGTACCCAGCTCACCATGCGGACGTTCCACACCGGTGGTGTCGCCGGAGAAGACATCACCCACGGTCTGCCCCGCGTCGTCGAGCTCTTCGAGGCCCGCACCGCCAAGGGCAAGGCCGTTCTCGCGACCGCCACGGGCGTGGCACGCGAGGGTGAGAACGACAAGGGCGAGCGTGTACTCACCGTCGTCACCGACGACGGTGAAGAGGTCGACCACGTCCTCACACGCCGCCAGAGCCTGCAAGTGGCCGATGGCGACGAAGTGGCCGCCGGGGACCAGCTCACCGGTGACGAGAACACGCCGCTCGACCCCAAGGAGATCCTCGAGGTGCGCGGTGTCCGCGAGACGCAGCGCTACCTGGTGGGTCAGGTGCAGCACGTGTACCGCGAGCAGGGTGTGTCGATCCACGACAAGCACGTCGAGGTGATCGTCCGCCAGATGCTGCGCCGCCGTACGGTGTCCGACTCGGGTGACGCCGACTTCCTGCCCGGTCAGCAGGTCGACGCCCAGGTGTTCACCGACACGAACCGCCGTCTGGTGGAGGAGGGCAAGACCCCCGCCGAGGGACGTCCCGTGCTCATGGGGATCACCAAGGCGTCGCTCGCCACCGACTCGTGGCTCTCGGCGGCCTCCTTCCAGGAGACCACCCGCGTGCTCACCGAGGCGGCGATCGAGGGCAAGTCCGACGACCTCGCGGGCCTGAAGGAGAACGTCATCATCGGCAAGCTCATCCCGGCCGGGACCGGCATGGACGAGTACAAGCGGGTGGGCACCGACGCTCCGGGCTACGTTCCGCCCGAGGGTTACTCCTTCGGCGGCGAGGACGAGATCACCGACCCCGAGGCGGACGCTGCGCAGGCCGCCGAATGGCTGCGCCAGCAGACCGACGGTGTCTCGGTCGCCTCCGATCCTCCTCTGGCTGTCGTGGCCGAAGGCGAAGAAGCCGCCGACGCCTGACGCTGATGTGTCTGGCGTCGGCGGACTCCTGGCTGCCGGGGCCTGTTCCGGGCGCTGAACCCCGGTGAGGCACAGGGCCGCGTGGCGCCTCTCGATCCCACGTCAGACTGATCCGAAGCTCCTTTCCCGGATTTCGGTGGGGGCGGCCCGTCCTGTAACCTGACCCGTCGGCCCAGCCACGGTCGCGGCGTGCTTTTCCCCCGAAATCTCCTGCCCACGAGGACACCTGTGCCCACGATTCAGCAACTGGTCCGCAAGGGCCGGCAGCGCAAGACCGAGAAGTCGTCCACGCCGGGCCTGAAGGGCTCGCCGCAGCGACGTGGTGTGTGCACGCGCGTGTTCACCCACACCCCCAAGAAGCCGAACTCCGCGCTGCGCAAGGTCGCGCGTATCCGTCTCTCCACGGGCATGGAGATCACGGCGTACATCCCGGGTGAAGGTCACAACCTCCAGGAACACTCGATCGTGCTCGTGCGTGGCGGTCGTGTGAAAGACCTTCCCGGTGTCCGTTACAAGGTCGTGCGCGGCGCGCTCGACGCGAGCGGGGTCTCCGATCGCAAGCAGGCCCGTAGCCGCTACGGCTCCAAGAAGGACTGACGATGCCTCGCAAGGGACCCGCCTCCCGTCGTGACCTGAAGCCCGATCCCGTCCACAAGTCGGTCGTCGTCACGCAGGTCATCAACAAGGTTCTCCAGCGCGGGAAGCGCTCGCAGGCCGAACAGATCGTCTACACCGCGCTCGAAGAGATGGAACAGAAGACCGGTTCCGAGCCGATCGCCACGTTGAAGCGTGCTGTCGAGAACGTTCGACCCGCTCTCGAGGTCCGATCGCGGCGCGTCGGTGGCGCCACGTATCAGGTTCCCGTCGAGGTTCGACCCCGCCGTGCCACGACGCTCGCGATCCGTTGGATCGTCGGCTACGCGCGTCAGCGACGTGAGAAGACAATGCCGGAGCGTCTGGCGAACGAGCTGCTCGACGCGAGCAACGGCATCGGTGCCGCCATCAAGCGCCGCGAAGACCTTCAGAAGATGGCGGAGTCGAACAAGGCCTTCGCTCACTACCGCTGGTAGGCGGAGCGACGTCAGATGGCTGAGATGGCGATTCGAGAATTTCCGCTCGCGCGGACGCGCAACATCGGGATCATGGCCCACATCGACGCGGGCAAGACCACCACCACCGAGCGGATCCTCTACTACACGGGCCGTACCTACAAGATCGGTGAGGTCCACGAGGGTTCCGCGGTCATGGACTGGATGGTTCAGGAGCAGGAGCGCGGGATCACCATCACGAGCGCCGCCACGACGTGTAAGTGGCGCGACACGTGGATCAACATCATCGACACCCCCGGCCACGTCGACTTCACGATCGAGGTCGAGCGGTCGTTGCGGGTGCTCGACGGCGCCGTCGCCGTGTTCGACGCTGTGGCCGGCGTGGAGCCCCAGACCGAGACCGTGTGGCGCCAGGCCAACAAGTACAAGGTGCCCCGCATGTGTTTCATCAACAAGATGGACCGTGTCGGAGCCGACTTCTTCCGTACCGTCGACATGATCAAGGACCGCCTCGACGCCACGACGGCGCTCGTACAGCTCCCGATCGGCGCGGAAGACAAGTTCCAGGGTGTCGTCGACCTCCTCACGATGAAGGCCCTCGTGTGGGGCGACGGAATGGGTGAGGAGTACGAAGAGGTCGACATCCCAGCCGACATGAAGGCCGACGCCGAACACTGGCGCCACGAGCTCGTCGACGTTCTCTCGCACTTCGACGAGGATGTTCTCGAGGCCTACGTCGGTGACGAGGAGATCACTGCCGAGGCTCTCCGCAAGGCCGTGCGTGCGGGCACACTCGACAACGCGATCGTTCCGATTCTGTGCGGTACCGCCTTCAAGAACAAGGGCGTTCAGCCGCTGCTCGACGCCATCGTCGACTACCTTCCGAGCCCGCTCGACATCCCTGCCATCGAGGGCACCGACCTGAAGGGTGAAGACGTCATCACCCGCAGCGCCGACGACAACGAGCCCTTCTCGGCGATCGCCTTCAAGATCATGAGCGACCCCTATGTCGGCAAGCTCACCTACATGCGTGTCTACTCGGGTTCGCTGGCCACAGGCTCCGGGATCTACAACGCCACCAAGGGTAAGAAGGAACGGGCCGGCCGCATCCTCCAGATGCACGCCAACCACCGCGAGGAGAAAGACGCCGTCTTCTCCGGCGACATCGTGGCGGTCGTCGGCCTGAAGGACACCACCACGGGCGACACGCTGACTCTTCCCGACAACCCCGTGGTTCTCGAACGCATGGTGTTTCCCGAGCCCGTGATCTCTGTCGCCATCGAGCCCAAGACCAAGGCCGACCAGGACAAGCTCGGCAAGGCGCTCGGCGCGCTGTCGGCCGAGGACCCCACCTTCATCGTCCACAGCGACGAGGAAACGGGCCAGACGATCATCGCCGGTATGGGTGAGCTGCACCTCGAGGTGCTCACCGACCGCATGATGCGTGAGTTCAACGTCGGCGCCAACATCGGTAAGCCGCAGGTCGCCTACCGCGAGACCATCACCCAGCCCGTCGACGACGTCGTGACCCGCTATGTCCGCCAGACCGGCGGACGGGGTCAGTACGCGCACGTGGTCATCAACCTCGAGCCCACCGGGCCCGGGGGCGGCTACGAGTTCGTCGACAAGGTCAAGGGTGGCGCCGTTCCCCGCGAGTACATCCCGTCGGTCGATGCCGGGATCCAGGAGGCCACCGAGGGCGGTGTCGTCGCCGGCTATCCGCTGGTCGACCTCCGGGCGACGCTGGTCGACGGATCGTCCCACGACGTCGACTCATCCGAGATGGCGTTCAAGATCGCCGGATCGATGGCCCTGAAGAAGGCGGTTGCCCAGGCCAAGCCCGTTCTCCTGGAACCGGTGATGGAGGTCGAGGTCGTGACCCCCGAGGACTACATGGGCGATGTCATCGGCGACCTCTCGTCACGGCGGGGCAAGGTCGGCGGCATGGAACAGCGCGGGAACGCGCAGGTCGTCGACGCCCACGTGCCGTTGGGCGAGATGTTCGGATATGCTACCGACCTCCGCTCGCGCACGCAGGGGCGCGCGACCTACACGATGCAGTTCGATTCCTACCAGCAGGTACCGGGGTCGATCGCCGAAGAGATCATCGCTCGCACACGAGGCGAGTGAGCCACCGACCGGCCCGGCGGGCCGGTCGTCACATGTCAGATCGAATCAATTAGACCGAAACCACCAACCAAGTCCCGTCACAAGAGCCAGAAGGACACGAGGAGCAGTCACACCCATGTCGAAGGAGAAGTTCGAGCGGACGAAGCCGCATTTGAATGTTGGGACGATTGGTCATATCGATCATGGGAAGACGACGTTGACGGCGGCGATCACCAAGGTGTTGGCGGATCAGAATCCGGATGTGAATTTTTCGCCGTTTGATTCGATCGACAAGGCTCCTGAGGAAAAGGAGCGGGGGATCACGATTTCGATCTCGCATGTGGAGTATGAGACGGAGAATCGTCATTACGCGCATGTGGATTGTCCGGGGCATGCGGATTACATCAAGAACATGATCACGGGTGCCGCTCAGATGGACGGCGCGATTTTGGTGGTGGCCGCTACTGACGGGCCGATGCCTCAGACGCGTGAGCATGTTCTTCTGGCCCGTCAGGTGGGTGTGCCGTCGATTGTGGTGGCGTTGAACAAGGCCGACATGGTCGATGATGAAGAGATCATGGAGTTGGTGGAGCTCGAGGTGCGTGAGTTGCTCACCGAGTACGGCTTCGATGGTGATGAGGTGCCGATCGTGGCGGTCTCGGCGTTGAAGGCTTTGGAGGGCGACGCCGATGCGGGGGCGCAGGTGTTGGAGTTGATGGAAAAGGTCGACGAGTACGTCCCTGAGCCGACCCGTGATGTCGACAAGGCGTTTTTGATGCCGATCGAGGATGTGTTCACGATCACGGGTCGTGGCACGGTCGTGACCGGGCGTGTGGAGCGTGGGATCGTGCATGTGAACGACGAGGTGGAGATCGTCGGGATCAAAGACACACCGAACACGACGGTCACCGGTGTGGAGATGTTCAGAAAGCTCTTGGATGAGGGTCGTGCGGGCGACAACATCGGTGCGTTGTTGCGTGGCACGGCCAAAGAGGACGTGGAGCGCGGTCAGGTATTGGCCAAGCCGGGCAGCATCACGCCGCACACCAAGTTCGAAGGTCAGGTCTATGTGTTGACCAAGGACGAGGGTGGGCGTCACACACCGTTTTTCGGGAACTACCGTCCGCAGTTCTATTTCCGTACGACGGATATCACCGGCAGTATCGAGTTGCCCGAGGGCACCGAGATGGTGATGCCCGGCGACAACACCGAGATGACCGTCGAGTTGATCAACCCGATCGCGATGGAAGAAGGCCTGTTGTTCGCCATTCGAGAAGGTGGCCGCACCGTCGGATCCGGCCGCGTCACCAAGATCATCGAATAGAGGCGACGACCACACATGGCAGCTACCGCGACGGGTCAGAAGATCCGCATCAGGCTCAAGGCCTACGACCACGAGATCATCGACCAGTCGACGAAGAAGATCGTCGAGACGGTCGTGCGTACCAACGCGAAGGTGCGCGGTCCCGTGCCGTTGCCGACCGAGATCCACCGGTACTGCGTGATCCGCTCACCGCACGTCGACAAGGACAGCCGGGAGCACTTCGAGATGCGCATCCACAAGCGCCTTCTCGACATCGTCGAGCCGACGAGTCAGACCGTCGAGTCGCTCCAGCGCCTCGACCTCCCCGCCGGCGTCGACATCGAGATCAAGATCCAGGGCGTCTGACCCGGTCACACATCGATAGATGCGTCCCTGGCGCGCGCTATGCGAGCCTCTCGGACGCATCACGCGACGCCAGAGGCGCAGTCTGTTACTCGTCTGTTACCACGACAGGTGTACATTCGACGCCGGAGCGTGAGAGGTCCGAGCGGGGAGTTCGCCCGTGGCACGACCAGGCGGGTGCCGAAGTCTGTGCGTGGCCGTCGCCATCGGTGTCGGTCTGTCACTGGCCGTGCCGAGCTCCGCGACGGCCGGTTCGGCCGCAGGAGCCGCGCGCAGCGCGTTCGTGCCCCGCGAGGACGGCGCGCTGCGGCCCGCCTCGGTGGAACCGCCCGAGGGGTTCGCGTTCGAACAGGGGCGGGCGGCCCCGCTCGTCATCGAGAACACCCCCGGCGATCCCGAGAAAGGCACGCTCGAGGTCCGCTCGCTCGCGGTCGGTGACCTGAACGGCGACGGGTTCTCGGATCTCGTCGCGGCGTACTACCGCGGCAACCTCAACCCTCTCGACTGGTCGTACCTGGCCGTCATACGCGGGAACGGTGACGGTACCTTCGAGAACCCGACCTCCTATCCACTGCCGGATGCCAAGTCACCGGGTGTGCGGGGCCTCGTGCTCGGCGATTTCGACGATGACGACGACCTCGATGTCGTGGTCAGCGTTCCCGATCAACCCGAGGTCCGCTTCTTCCCCAATGACGGAACGGGCGCGCTCGGAACGCCGGTGTTCACCCCGATGGCGTCGGGCCCCGACGATCTCGTCGCGGCCGACGTCGACGGCGACGGCGTCCTCGACCTCGTCACCGTCAACCCCAACGACGACTCCGTGTCGTTCCTCGCCGGCGCCGGCGACGGGACCTTCGACATCCCTGTCGACGTCACGACCGGGGACGCACCCTATTCGGTGGCCGTCGGCGACTTCGACGGCCAGAACGGGCTCGATCTCGCCGCCGGCACGTGGGCGGGTCGTCGGGTGTACGTCTTCCTCCACGACGGTGGCGGTGGTTTCGGCCCGCCGGTCTCGCTCCTACCGTTCGGCACGGCAGGTCGGCCCCACAAGCTCTGGGCCGACGACTTCACCGGCGACGGCGCCACCGACCTCGTGGCGGCCGGGCCCGCGACCGTGCCGGGTTGTCCGGAGTGCCTCGTCACCCTGCCCGGCGACGGTGCCGGGAACTTCACCGTTCCCGATCCTGCGGTGACGCCCGAGGCCTTCACCCCGATCGAGAACATGGGTCTTCGCAACACGGGGTCGGTCGACGGCTACCCGACGCCTCCGAGCGATGTCGACGGCGACGGCGATCTCGATGTGGTGCTCAACCACTACGACCAGGACGTCGTCACGATCGCGCGCAACGATGGAGCCGGGCGGTTCGCGACCGATGTGTGGGCGCCGGGCTCGGGTAGTGATGCCGACTTCCCGGCAACGGAAGACAACTTCGGCCAGCACTACCGCGATCTGTCGCAGAGCCTCGCGGTGTGGCCCGACGATCTCGACGGCGACGGAGCGATCGATCTGGCGGTGGCCTTCGACCCGGCCCGCTTCCGACCGGGCGGGATCGTGATCCTCGACGGCGATCCCTCGTCACCCGGCCGGTTGAGGGCACCCGAAGTATTCGGCGCGGGTTCCCAGCTCAACTTCGCGGACAACGCAGGCGACGTGTTGGCCGTGGCCGACTGGGACGAGAACGGCACCCAGGACGTCGTGTTCCTCAACCGAAGCCCCGGGCGGCTCGGCTACCTCCCCGGAGCCGGTGACGGGACGTTCGGCGAACCCGTCATCGACACCGTTCCGTTCGGCCCGTGCACCGCTGGTCGCGACTTCACGCTCACCGACGTCGACCGCGACACGCACCTGGATCTCGTGTGCCGTGACGGAGGAGTGCTCTACGGCGACGGTACCGGCGGCGTCTCGGAGGCCGTCACGATCGGAACGGTGAGCGCTTTTCTCACGAGGGCCAACTCGCTCGGCGTGGACGATTTCGACGGCGATGATGATCTCGATGTCGTGCTGACGTCCACCGATGGCAGCGGCAACGTCGTGGCACGCGTCTTTCGTCAGGACAGCTCGACGCGCGAATGGAGCGAGGCCGATCCGGTCACTCTCGGCGTCGGCAGCGCGCCGGTGCTCGAGGTCGGCGACGTGGACGGTGACGACGACATCGACGTGGTGGCTCACCTGACCGGGACGCTCGGCTCGGTGGCGCGGCTCGTGACGGTCCGCAACAACGGCGATGCCACCTTCGCGGCGCCGGAGGTGTCGAACGACGCCGGTTTCCCCGCGGGCTCGCTGGTCCTCGGTCTGGAGCTCGGCGACGTCGACGGTGACGATGACCTCGACCCGGTGCTCTTCCGCGACAGCCGTGATGACGACGAGGGGTCGGTTGCGCCGCGACTCAACGACGGCAGCGGCGTCTTCGCCGACCCGGTCGAGCACCGGGCGTCGCCGCGGCATTCGACCCGGCTCGTCGACATCGACGGTGACGGCGCCCTCGACGCCGCGGCCAACTCGACCGCCTTCGGTCTCGAGGTTCTCCCCGGGAACGGCGACGGCAGCTTCGGCGCCCCGTTGCGGTTCACCGCCGGCGAAGCCCGCCCGGGTGGCATCGACTTCGGCGACCTCGACGGTGACGACGACCTCGACGCGGTCGTGTCGCGCACCGCGAACCCGTCGCCGCCCGCGCAGTCGGTCGTCGCGTTGCTGCGGGAAGGCACGGGTGTGCCGCCTTCCGGCGAGCCCGACCTGGCGGTGGACGAGGTCACTGCGCCGGACGAGGTCGAACCGGGTGCGCCGGCCGAGATCTCCTACACCGCCCGCAACGACGGCGACGGCCCGGCCGACGGGTCGTGGACCGACTCCGTCTGGCTCTCGGCCGACGACACGTGGGACCTCGACGACCGCCTCCTCGGGACCGTTCCACGGTCCGGGGTGCTCGCGGCGGGAGCCGAGTACACCGAGACCGTCGAGGCCCCCTTCGATCCCCTGCTGTCTGGTGATCACACGGTGATCGTGCGCGCCGACAGTCGTGACCTCCTCGACGAGTCCACCGAGACGAACAACGACGGCCGCTCCCCACCGGTCACGCTCGACATCCCGACACTCGACGTCGGTTCCGACCTCGATCTCACGCTCGAGGACGGCCGGGCCCACTACGTGCAGCTCCCCGTCGCCGAGGGCCAGAGCACCCTGTTCGAACTCCTCGCCCCCGTGGGCGACATCGCCACCGTCGATCTCGTGCGCGACCGGGTGCCGGTGCCGGCGCGCGACATCGTCCTCCCCGACCCCGCGTCCACGACGCGCCAGGTCGCGCTGCCCCCCGACGGGGCGGGGACGTGGTTCGTGCGTCTCCTCGGTCGCGACGCGGCGGGCACGGGTACCGACGTCACCGTGCGGGCGTCCGATCTCCCGTTCGGCATCCTCGGCGTGGACCCCGACGAGGGGAGCAACCGGGGCACCGCGACGCTCACCATCGACGGGGTCGGCTTCGACCCGTCCACCCGGCCGCTGCTGGTCGCCGACGACGACACGGTCGTCGCGCCGATCGCGCCAACACCGTCGACGGGTCGACGATCGTCGCCCGGTTCGACCTCCTCGGCGCAGAGCCCGGGGTCTACGACCTCGTTGCCACGCGACCCGACGGTGATCCCTTCGTGCTCGCCGACGCCTTCAGTGTCACCGACGATCCCGGCGGGCACCTGGAGCTCTACACGAGCGCCCCGCCACGGGTTCGCCCCGGGTTCACCGGCCGCTTCACCACGACCGTGCGCAACACCGGCAGTGCCGACCTACCCGTCACCGAGTTCCGCATCGACGCCGTGGGCGCACGGTTGCGCCTCCCGGGCCAGCAGCGCTACTCGAGCTCGAGCATGGTGTTCGGCCCCGACGACTCACCCACCGCCGACGGGCCGGTGCCGGCGGGTCTGATACCGCCCGGCGCGATCCGCCGCGTGGCCGTGGACTTCAGCGCGACCGGTGGCGCCGTTCAGCTCACCGCGGAGATCCTCGAACCCGATCCCGAACCTCTGCCGCCGCCCGTCCCCGACGGGTTCGTCATCGAGGACGTGAGCGGCCCCGCCACCGCCACCTCACAGGACCACGCCGACGTGACGTTCACGATCCGCAACGACGGCGACGAGCCGATCTCCGGTCCGTGGCCGCTGCTGATCCGTCCGAGCGGCGAGATCGAGCTTCTCGAGAACGCCGAGGGTCAGGAAGATCCGTTCCTGTTCGTGAATCTTCCCGAGCCGTTCGACGCTTTCGAGACGACCGCCGGCGAGAACGTGACGCTCGCGCCCGGCGAGACGCAGACGTTCTTCCGGAGGGCCCGGGTCCCACCTGCGGTCGACGGCGAGTACCACTGGCTCGTGGAGCACGCCGCCGCGGCCGGCGGGCCCGTGACCACCCTGGGGGACGACGAGTTCCAGACCTCCGCCGACTACACCCAGGACGATCCCGACGGCTCCTCGTGGAGCACCGACACCGTCACGATCGACACTCCGGTGCTCGACGTCGACGGCTTCGTCGACGGCACCCTGTTTGCCGACCGGAGCACGGCGCTCTACCGGATCGATCCCTCTCCCGAGGCGCTGAGGCTCGCGTTCGAGTTCAGCCCGCAAGACCTGCGGGTGGTCGCCGAACGGGGCCGGTTCCCGGTGTTCAACACCGCTGCGCACAAGACCGAGACCGACGGGCGCCAGGACGTCGACCTCGACGTGCCCGGTGGCGACGAACCTCTCTACGTCCTGGTGTCGTTGGAGGACCGTTCGCCGTTGGCCGTCGCGGATTTCGCGCTGAGACCCAGCGTGCATCCGGAGTCCGTCGAGATCCGTACGCCCGAGGTGGCTGGGACCGCCGGGCCCGTCACCGTCGACCTCCGCGGCGTCGGCTTCGACACAGCGGAGTCGTTCACCTTGACGGGCCCCGACGGGGGATCCGACGTGATCACGGCCGACGACTGGCTCGTGGAGGACACGTTCTCGGCGTGGGCGAACTTCGACCTGACGAGCGCCGCCCCGGGCGAGTACACGCTCACCGTGGAGCGCGGCGCCGACGCACCTCTCGTGGCCGACGATCCGTTGACGGTGCAGGCCGGTGGCGCTCCGGAGCTCGAGGTGAGCGTGGACGCCCCCGACCGGATGCGCTGGGAACGGCCGAACCCGGTCTTGCTCACGTACACCAACACCGGTGCCGTCGACCTCCGACTCCCGCTGCTCACCGTGGCCGCCGACGCCGGCGGCGAGCTCCACCTCCTGCCCGACCGGGCCGACGCCGACGACGACATCACGCTCATACCGCCGCCGGTCCTGCCCGGGCGCCCCGTGGTCCCGGCGGGTGCCTCGCGCACGCTCACCCTCTGGTACACGCCACCGCTGACCGACGAGGAGATCACGTTCTCGGTGTGGGCCACACCCTTCGAGGATCCCGACCTCGCCGATCGCTCACTCGAGTGGGACGCCGACGCCGCCGACCCGCCCACCGGTGTCGACCCCGCCGTATGGGAGGAGTTCATCGACGGAGAACGCGCCCGCTACGGCGAGACGTGGGGCGCACTCAGCGACTACATCAGCGGCCGCTACGAGGCACTCGGATCGGCCGGCCTCACCGGCGCCGTCTTCGTCGACGGGCAGTGGCTCTTCTACCCGGGCAACGGCAGTCGCCCCGGAACGTTCCGCACCGATAGGCCGGTCGGTGAGCTCGCGGCCTTCCACACCGACCTCGACACCGCCTTCACCGCCGGCCTCAACCCCACCTACGACGCGGGCACGCCTCCCGCACCGTCGCAGGGCCGTCCCCGCCAGATCGGCGGCGGCGACGGCATCCAGAACGTCTACGCCGTGATCGTCGGCAATCCCGACGGAACGCTCGTCGGCGCGAGCCAGGACGCGCGCCGGATGGCCAGCACCCTCACCGACACCTACAACGTCCCGTCTGCCAACGTCACGCTCCTCACCGACAACGTCAGCCGGACCGAGGGGCTCGGCGCCGTGTCGGCCGCGGTCAACAACCCCGAGATGGACGGTGACGACCTCCTGTTCGTCATGAACTCCAGCCACGGGCTCGCATTCAGAAGCGGGGCGGGGGATCGCGGGACGCGTGCGTACAACGGATTCGCGGGCAAGACAGACGTGACCAGCGACGACTGGGAGGCGGCGCTCGACGGGGTGCAGACCCCGACGCTGTTCCTGAACGACTCGTGCTACTCGTCCGAGATCACCTTCGACATCGACGTCCCCAACGTCGCCACGCTCGCGTCGTCCGAATGGGGCGTGACGGTCGACGACGACAGCTACACCCGGCAGTTCAACCAACTGCTCCTCCAGAACCCCGACGCCGACTGGATCAACCAGACCGCGCAGCAGGCCGCCGACGCGAAGTTCAACCTCGGCGAATCCAACTTCCACGCGGCTACAGGTTACATACCGCCCAACGACTACCAAAGGGCTCTGACCCAGGCCTGGCGCCAGGGAACCATCGACCGGCCCGTCAGCCGAGACCTGAGCCCGGCGGAGGCCTACGGGGCGCTGAACCAGACGTTGGGTTCGGCCCGGGACGAGTTCCTCGCCAACGGTGGCGAACTGCCTGGGAGGTTCGACCGGGTACCTCGGAGCTACGCGACGCTCGACCGCAACGGCGTGGGTTCGTTCCGGATCCAGCGTCCCGACGAGAAGCGTGCCAAGAGCGGGAGTACGGGGGAGACGCAGAAGGAGGAGGACCCCGAAGACACCGACAAGACGCAGCCCGACGGCGACGAAGAGGAGTTCGTCCCCGAGGGTCTGGCCGCGGCGAAGGCCGCCGGCAAGGACGCTCTCGGTGGTTGTGTGGGGACCCGGTGCCCGGGCCCCGCCTTCGACGACGGCGACGACGACCACGACGCCGTCAGCAGTACCAAGATCCGGACGCGGTCGCGGCCGCCCAAGCGGACGCGGCGCACCGAATCGGTCGCCATCTTCGTGTCCAGCGACCCCAACGAGATCCTCGGACCCGCCGGTGCGGGTGTCGAGCGGTGGATCGCCGATGCCGGTGGGCTCGACTACGGCATCTTCTTCGAGAACCTCGGCCCGGGCTCGTCGACGATCCCCCGGCCAGGAGCCCGCCGAAGCGCCCGCGACGATCGTCGACGTCACGACCATCGTCGACTCCGACGTCGACCGCACGTCGTTCTCGTTGGGCACGTTCGGGTTCGGGGCGGTCGGCGCACCATCGGGCTACCCGCTCGTCGAGTTCGTCCCCCCGCCGGGTGCGCAGGAGTTCAGCGGTGAGCAGACGATCTCGGTCCCGGTGTTCCGGGACGGGCGAGGACCCCGTGGATCTCGTCGTGCGGGGTGAGGCGAGCTTCGATCCCGACACGGGGGTGGCGCGCTGGACGATCACGGGTCTGGATCCTGACACGGGTGAGGTGCCGGTCGACGCGCTGGTCGGGTTCCTGCCGCCCGAGGACGGCACGGGGTCCGGGCAGGGATTCGCGTCCTACTCGGCCGTCCCGCTTCCCGGGAGCACGACGGGCACCACGATCGACGCGGCGGCGTCGATCGTCTTCGACCTGAACGACCCCATCGACACCAACGTGTGGACCAACACCGTCGACGCCGGCGCGCCCGACGGGACGGTCGACGACCTGCCCGGCTCGACACCGGGGCCCGTTCCCGTGTCGTGGTCGGCGACCGACGACGGCTCCGGCCCGGCGACCTACGACGTCTGGGTCTCGGTCGACGGCGGCCCGCTCGAGATCTGGCAGAACGACACGACCGACACCGCGGGTGACTATCCCGGCGAGCCCGGCCACTCCTACGGCTTCGCGGTCGCGGCCACCGACGCCGTCGGCCACGCCGAGCCCGCACCGACCGACGCGGCCACGACCACCACGGTCGAGTTCCCGGCCCCCGAACCGGTCGACGACGACGCACAGACCGACGAGGACACCGCAGTCACGGTCGACGTCCTCGCCAACGACCCCGAAGGACTGTCAATCGTCTCGGTCGGTGACGCGGTCCACGGCGACGTCGAGATCGACGGTAACCGCGTCACCTACACGCCCGACGACGACTTCCACGGGGACGACACCTTCACCTACACCGTGGTCGACGAGCACGACCAGGAGGCGACGGCGACGGTGCGCATGACCGTCACCCCGGTGAACGACCCGCCGGTCGCACGCGACGACGAGGCAACCACTGCGGAGGCAACCGCGGTCACCGTCGCCGTGCTCGACAACGACACCGACGTCGACGGTGATCCGCTCGTGGTGGCCTCGTTCACCCAGGGCGGGCACGGCCTGGTCGCCGCCGCGCCCGGTGGCGGGCTCACCTACACGCCGGAAGGCGGTTTCGCCGGGACCGACACCTTCGAGTACACCGCCGCAGATCCCTCCGGCGCCGAGTCCACCGCCACGGTCAGGATCGAGGTCGAGGGTGGGGACGGCTGCACGGTGACCGGTACCGAGCGGCCCGACATCCTCACCGGCACGTCCGGCCCCGACGTGATCTGCGGGCTCGGTGGCGGTGACCTCCTGATCGGCTTCGGTGGCGACGACATTCTGATCGGGGGCGACGGTCCCGACGTGCTCTTCGGTGGCAGTGGTGACGACACCCTCCTCGGAGGCGACGGCCACGATGTGCTCTTCGGTGGCAGCGGCCACGATCGCCTCGAGGGGAGGGCCCGGTGTCGACTTCCTCTTCGGAGGCTCCGGACGGGACGTTCTGCTCGGCGGTCCCGATTTCGACTTCCTGTTCGGAGGGTCGGGACGCGACACGTGTGAGAAGGCCTGGTGGAACCTCCGGTCGAGCTGCGAACGCCGAACCTGATCAGGCTGTTGCGGAACCGGCACCGCTGAGCGGATCGAAGGTGTCCCGCCTGAGGTGGGCGTCCGATGAAGAAACGCGGAGGCCGGGCTCGTCGAAGATTCGAGACGCTTCGGGGTCGATAGATGCGTCCCTGGCGCGCGCTATGCGAGCCTCTCGGACGCATCACGCCCAAGCCGGGGCTCGCAGACATTACGCGAGCGCGATCGCCGCCCCACCCCTGAGCAACGGCCAGAGCGCGGAAACCCGGGGTGTCGCTCAGGAACCAGAATCGGTCGAGGAATCGATCCTCGTCCTGCGTCCACGCGGGTACGGCCAGTGCGTTGGCCGTGGCGACCCATTCGGCGAGGCCGCCCAGGAAGGCGTCGTAACGCGCGTCGCCGGTCGGAGCGGGCGACACCTCGATCGCCCGACTCCGGTCATCGTCGGTCTGCGGCAGGTTGAACTGGTCGAGCAGCTCGAAGACGGCCATACGAAACGGCTCACCGGCGGCTACACGATCCGAGATTCCCGCGACGGTCTGGGGAAGCGGCCGAGGATGATGGGCCAGTCAGTCGCGGAGGGTCCCGGGCGTCGGCACCGGTCGTCTGCGGTCGGTGACGAGCACGAGGGGTGGGAGAACGACGAGCGTGGCGGCCCAGCTCAGGAGCATGAGCGACGCCAGGAACGCCCCGACGACCAGGTAGGGGACGAGGGTCGACAGGAACAGCGGCAGGAACCCGACTGCAATGACCAGGGCGTTGCGGGTCAGGGCACGGGCGGGCTCCTCAAAGAACTGTACGAGTGCTTCTCGGGCCGAGCCGGTCGCATCGCGGAGCTCGCCGTAGCGCTGCACGAAGTGGATGCCGAAGTCGACACCGATACCGAGCACGAGCGCGGAGAGGACCGCCATCGGCATGTCGTAGTCCTTGCCGATCCAGCCGGCCGCGCCGTAGACAACGAGCACGGCGAGGAGAACCGGAACCATGGCGAGTGCCGCGTCGCGCAGCGAGCGGAACAGCAACAGCATCAGGACGAAGACCACCACGAGCGTGCCCAGGAACGCTTCGAACATGCCCGTGACCATCTTGTCCTGCCAGACGAGATTGAGGTAGGTAGTCTCCAGAGCCGAATCGGGCCGCTACCGCCTGTCGCGCAGCCACGGGCGCGGCGCTGAACATCGTGTTCTCACCCAGGCCGAGGTCGAGGAACGGGGGAGCAAGACCCCTCCCCGGGGGGGATATCAATCGGATGGCCCCACGGATGTCGAGAGACCTCTTCTTACCAAGATTTCCAGGTTGAAAGGCTGGCTGGACAGCCCCCTCCCCCGGGGGTATACCCTCCTTTCGAGGCCGCCGGAGACGCAGGTCGAGGGGAGCACGAGCATGAGTGTCGCCGATGTGGGGGTGATCGTCGGGACGGTCGTCGCGATCGGGTTCCTGGGCTGGTTCTTCTTCGGACCGAAGCGGGCCGGGAAGGCGGCGATGCAAGGGGGCGTCCAGGAGGTCGTCGTCACGGTGAAGGGTGGGTACTCGCCCGACCGGATCGTCGTGCGGGAGGGCGTACCCCTGCGACTCACTTTCGATCGACAGGAATCCGGTGACTGCACGTCGCGGGTCCTGTTCCCGGATTTCGGCGTGAGCAAGGCACTCCCGGCCTTCGGGACCGCTGCGGTCGAGTTCACCCCGGAAAAGGAGGGAGAGTTCGGTTTCGCCTGCGGCATGAACATGGTGCACGGCACGCTCGTCGTCGAGGCGGGCAACGGTTCCGGGACCATCGACACCGCCACTCCCGCCGACGCGGGCGCCGTTGAGGCCGACGTGGAGGCGCACGCACACGAGCACGAGGAGGCACGCACGGTCCACGTCGGCCCTGGTGTCGAGGTGGACGGTGAAGCCCGGGTGGAACTGGCACTCGAGTCCGTGGGTACCGGATGCCCGACCTGCGTGACGAACATCGAAGCCTGGCTCGAGGACGTCGCGGGTGTCGATCGGGTGGAGGCGAGACCGGCTCAGGAGCGGCTCAGCGTCGTGTACGACTCGGATCGCATCACGGTCGACGAAATCACCGACGCAGTTTCCGAGATCGGCTACCGCGTCCGCACAGTGGACGAAGGCGGATCCGCCACTACGCATGACGGCGCTGAGCGCGAAGGCGAAGAGGAGGATGCCGAAGCTGCCGCCCGACAGGCGGAGATCTCCGATCTGAGCCGTCGGGTGATCGTCGGTGCGGTTCTGAGCACCCCGGTGGCGTTCACCGTGATGGCCCACGAGCTCTTCGACGTCACCTGGGTGCCGTCGCTGATGTTGAACCATTGGTTCCAACTGGCCCTGATCGCCCCGGTGATGTTCTACGCGGGCTGGCCGATCCACCGCATCGGTTGGCTCACGTTGCGCCACCGCACCGCGGACATGAACACCCTGATCACGGTCGGCACGAGCGCAGCGTTCGGCTACAGCCTGCTCGTCACGCTGGCACCGGGCCTCCTGCCCTCCGAGGTCCGCGACGTCTACTACGAGGCCGTCGGTGTGATCATCACGTTGATCCTGCTCGGTCGCCTCCTCGAGGTCCGCGCCAAAGCGGGGACCGGTGAGGCCATTCGCGAACTGATCGGCCTCCAGGCCCGCACGGCCCGGGTGGTGCGCGACGGCGACGAGCGCGAGGTGCCCGTCGAGGACGTCGTCGTGGGCGACGAGGTCGTGGTGCGCCCGGGGGACAAGATCCCGGTCGACGGGGAGATCATCCAGGGTCGCTCGACACTCGACGAGTCGATGGTCACGGGCGAGTCGATCCCGGTCACCAAGGACGTCGGCGACACCGTCATCGGGGCGACCATCAACCAGACGGGTGCCTTCCGTCTGCGGGCCACCAAGGTCGGCTCCGACACGATGCTCTCCCAGATCGTGCGTCTCGTGGAGGAGGCGCAGGCATCGAGGGCACCGATTCAACGTCTCGCCGATCTGGTGTCGAGCTACTTCGTTCCGGGCGTGATGTTCATAGCGCTCGGCACCTTCGCCGTCTGGTTCGTTTTCGGGCCCGAGCCGGCGATCACCCTCGCTCTGGTCAGCGCGGTGGCGGTGCTGATCATCGCCTGTCCGTGCGCGCTCGGTCTCGCCACACCCCTGTCGATCATGGTCGGCACCGGCAAGGGTGCCCAGCACGGCATCCTGATCCGCTCCGCAGAGGCACTCGAGACGGCCCACGAGCTCGACACGATCGTGCTCGACAAGACCGGCACCCTCACCCGAGGAGAACCCGCGCTCACCGACCTGGAACCTGTCGAAGGTGTCGACACCGACGACCTGCTCCGCCTCGTGGCTTCGGCGGAACGCTCGTCGGAGCACCCCCTGGGTGAAGCGATCGTGCGGGGGGCGCGTGATCGTTCGCTGGAGTTGACCGATCCGGAGAGTTTCGACTCGGTGACGGGCAAGGGCATCCGCGCGACGGTCGACGGTCGCGAGGTTCTCGTGGGCAGCCGTCGGCTCCTCGAGGACGCCGGGGTCGAATCGACCGATCTCGAAGCGGTCGCGGATCGCCTGTCCGAAGCGGGCAAGACGCCGATGCTCGCTGCTGTCGACGGCCGACCGGCCGGAGTGGTCGCGGTGGCCGACACCCTCAAGGACGACTCGGTGTCGGCGGTCGCGGCTCTGACGCGTCTCGGTGTCGAGGCCGTGATGATGACAGGGGACAACCGGCGAACCGCCGCAGCGATCGCCCGCCAGACCGGGGTCGGTCGGGTGCTGGCCGAGGTCCTTCCGGACCACAAGGCACGGGAGGTCCGCCGACTCCAGGAGGAAGGCAAGGTTGTCGGAATGGTCGGCGACGGCATCAACGACGCCCCGGCTCTCGCACAGGCCGACGTCGGCTTCGCCATCGGCACCGGGACCGACGTCGCGATCGAATCCTCGGACGTCACGCTCATCTCCGGCGCGGTCACCGGCGTGGTCACGGCGATCACCCTCAGCCGAGCCACGATGCGCAACATTCGCCAGAACCTGTTCCTCGCATTCGTCTACAACGCCGTCGGTATCCCGATCGCCGCCGGGGTGCTCTACCCGTTCTTCGGGATCCGCCTGAGCCCGATCATCGCCGCCGCCGCGATGGCGGCGAGTTCCCTGTCGGTGGTCACCAACGCCAATCGGTTGCGGCGGTGGCACGCGGCACCGCTTCCGGAGGCCGAGGCGGCGAACGTGGAGCCCCGTGTCGAGACGGAGCCAGAGGACGAGAACCAGCCGGCACCGATGGCCACCGATCCCGTATGTGGGATGACCGTCGACCCGACGACGGGGATCCACGCGCACCACGACGGTCGCGACCACTTCTTCTGTTCCGAGGGCTGTCGTGACGCATTCGTCGCCGAGCCCGAGAGATTCGTCGAGAACCTCGTGGGGAGTTGAGGACCATGCAACTGACGATTCTGCAACCGACGCCACGGCTGGCAGGGATGCTCGCCGACGGACATGGCCACATGGACGGATGGGGTGGAGGATGGATGTGGCTGTGGGGCTCGCTGATGATGATCTTCTGGGTCGTCGTCATCGGTGTCGCGGTCTGGCTCGTGATGCGCGGCCAGGACCGGGGCACGCATGAGCGGAGTGATCGGCCACGCGAGATCCTCGCCGAGCGCTATGCACGCGGCGAGCTGACCACCGACGAGTACCACGAACGACTGGACTCACTGCGATGAGCAAGCCCGAGGCACTTCAGCGTCTACGAAGCGCCCGCGGGCACCTCGACGGCGTGATCCGGATGCTCGAAGAAGACCGCTACTGCATCGACGTGCTCCACCAGCTCGGAGCCGTTCAGGGGGCCCTCGACCGGGCCGCGCAGGCCATCCTCGACGGGCACCTGAGAACCTGCGTCGCCGACGCCTACGCCGACGGCCGGATCGACGACGTGGCCGACGAGCTGATCGGTGCCGTGTTCGGGAACCGTCGACCGCTGATCCGCTGATCCGCTGATCCGTCGAGCCATGGAGCCATGGAGCCATGGAGCCATGGAGCCATGGAGCCATGGAGCCATGAGGCAATGCGGGGCCGTTTCGCTCGCGGGCCGTTTCGCTCGGCGCCCTTGGGGCCGATACACTGCCCGTTCGGCGCTGGGGCCCTTCCCACGGCCCCGGAGCGCAGATCGGACCACCTCGACAACCGAAGTCTGCTCAGGCCGCCCGCGGGCGGAACCAGGCGGCACAACCGAACCACGCTCCGCCGGGGCCCCGCTCCGAGCGGAGCGTTCGCGTCAACAGAACGAAACGGAATCCCGACAGCGCGGCTGTCGGCAGCACAGAAGCGGGACGACCATGGCAGGCAAGGGGATCCTCGGGCGCAAGCTCGGAATGACCCAGGTCTGGGACGACGAGAACCGGGTCGTACCGGTGACGGTCATCCAGGCCGGGCCCTGTCGCGTCGTGCAGCTCAAGACTCCCGAGCGCGACGGCTACTCCGCGGTGCAGCTCGCGTTCGGTGACGTCAAGGAATCGCGTCTCTCCGGGGGGGAACTCGGCCACCTCGCTGCTGCCGAGGCGCCACCCAGCAGACATCTCGCCGAATTGAAGGTCGACGACCTCGAGGGTTTCGAGATCGGACAGACCATCGCCGCCGACGTGTTCGAGAGCGGGGAGCTCGTCGACATCTCGGGCATCAGCAAGGGCAAGGGCTTCACGGGAGTGATGGCCCGCCACAACTTCAAGGGACAGCCGGCCTCGCACGGTGCGCACAAGGTCCACCGCAAGCCCGGTGCCGTCGGCGCGTGTGCCACGCCCGCACGGATCTTCAAGGGCCAGAAGATGCCCGGACGTCACGGCAACGCCAAGACCACGACGCTCAACCTCGAGGTCGTCGAGGGCGATGCCGAACGCAACCTCCTGTTGATCAAGGGATCTGTTCCCGGCGCCAAGGGTTCGGTCGTCTTCGTGCGCAACGCCGCCAAGCCGCGGGTGAGGAGCGCGTCGTGAGCGCCGCTCTCGAGGCCGACGTGCGTACCCAGGACGGCACGAAGAAGGGAAGCGTGGAGCTGCCCGAGGCGATCTTCGGGATCACGCCCAACGCTGCTGTGCTCCACCAGGTCGTCACCGCCCAACTCGCCGCAGCCCGCGGCGGGAACGCAAGCACCAAGACCCGCGCCGAGGTGGCCGGCGGCGGTGCCAAGCCGTGGCGGCAGAAGGGAACCGGGCGCGCCCGCCAGGGCTCCATCCGGGCCCCGCACTGGGAGGGTGGCGGAATCGCCCACGGCCCCCGACCCCGCGACTACACCCAGCGCACACCGAAGAAGATGGTCCGTCTCGCTCTGCTGTCCGCGCTGTCGGACCGTGCGTCGGAGAGCCGGGTGCTCGTCGTCGACTCCTGGGACTTCCCCGAGCCCAAGACCAAGGACGCCAAGACCACCCTCGAATCACTCGAGCTCCGCGGCACCGACGAGAAGAAGGACCCGCGGGTGCTGCTCGTTCTCGACCGCGGCGAGGTCAACACCTGGAAGTCGTTCCGCAACCTCGGTCGCAGCGTCCAGATCGTCGTGCCCGAGGAGCTCAACGCGTACGACATCCTCGCCAACGACTGGCTGGTGTTCTCACAGGCCACCCTCGACACCACCACGGCGCGTCTGAGCGGCACGGCCGACTCCGCCGACTCCGGGGACGCGTCATGAGCCGCGAAGCGCGCAGCATCATCCGGGAACCGGTCGTGTCCGAGAAGTCGTACGCGGCCTTCGACCGCAACGTCTACACATTCAACGTGGCTCCCGACGCCAACAAGGTGGAGATCGCCCAGGCGATCGAAACGATCTTCGGCGTGCGCGTCACGAAGGTGAACACGATCAACCGTCGCGGCAAGAAGATCCGCGACCGTCGCACGGGAACGTTCGGGCAGCGCAGTTCGCAAAAGCGCGCCATCGTGTCGCTCGCCGAGGGCGACTCCATCGAGATCTTCGGAGGCTGAGGATGCCACCGCGCAAGCGCAAGCCGACGAGCCCCGGTCGCCGTTTCCAGACGGCCGCCGACTTCTCCGAGCTCACGAGCTCGGAGCCCGAGAAGTCGCTCACGAAGTCGAAGAAGCGCACCGGTGGCCGCAACTCCTACGGCCGAATCACCTCGCGTCACCGGGGCGGGGGCCACAAGCGCAAGTACCGCGAGATCGACTTCAAGCGCGACAAGGACGGCGTGCCCGCCCGTGTGGCGAGCATCGAGTACGACCCCAACCGCAACGCACGCATCGCCCTTCTGCACTACCGCGACGGCGAGAAGCGCTACATCCTCGCTCCGGTGGGCCTCGCGGTCGACGACGTGCTCCAGAACGGTCACGGATCCGAGATCCGTGTCGGAAACGCCATGCCGCTGCGCTACATCCCGGTCGGTACCACCGTCCACAACGTCGAGCTGAAGCCCGGAGCGGGTGGCAAGCTCGGTCGCGGCGCGGGGTCGGCGATCCAGCTCGTGGCCAAGGAGGGCAACTGGGCCACCTTGCGCCTCCCCCTCCACCGAGATGCGCCGCGTCCCCATCGACGCCCGAGGCTCGATCGGGCAGGTCGGCAACGTCGACGCCGAGTTGGTGTCGATCGGGAAGGCCGGACGAAGCCGTTGGAAGGGCAAGCGCCCGCAGTCACGTGGTGTGGCCATGAACCCCGTCGACCACCCCCTCGGTGGCGGAGAGGGCAAGAGCTCCGGCGGGCGCCACCCGGTGTCGCCCTGGGGCAAGCCCGAGGGCCGCACACGCAAGAAGAACAAGAAGTCGAACGAGCAGATCGTGCGACGCCGCCGCGGACGCGGCTCGCGGAGGTGACGCCATGCCGCGCAGTCTGAAAAAGGGACCGTTCATCGACGACCACCTCGCCAAGAAGGTGGAGGAGATGAACGCGTCCGGCGACAAGAAGGTCATCAAGACCTGGTCGCGTCGCTCCACGTTGACACCCGACATGGTCGGCCACACGCTCGCCGTACACGACGGCCGCAAGCACGTCCCGGTGTACGTCACCGAGTCCATGGTCGGGCACAAGCTCGGTGAATTCGCTCCGACGCGCACGTTCCGCGTGCACGCCAGCGGGGAAGGTATGGCTCGTCGCTGATGGCCGACACGACAGCGCTCGCCCGTGTCCGCTACCTGCGGACCGCACCGTCGAAGGTGCGACAGGTTCTCGACCTCATCCGGGGCGAGGACGTGGAGGTCGCGCGCGACATTCTCGAGCGCACCGACCGTGGTGCCACCGGGCCCGTGTTGAAGCTGCTCGACTCCGCGGTGGCCAACGCGGAAGCGAAGCTGGCCGTCCCCGAAGAGGAACTGGTCATCGACGAAGCCTTCGCCGACGAGGGACCGATTCTCAAGCGCTGGCGGCCCCGCGCTCGTGGCCGTGCGGCGCGGATCAACAAGCGCACGTCGCACGTCACGATCGTCCTGGCCCGCCTCGACGAGGACGATCTGGCCCGCAAGTCCGAATCGGAGACGTCGGAAGGAGCGGCGCGACGCCGCTCGCTCCGCCGCCGCCGGGTGGAGGCTGCCCAGGCCGCATCCGACAAGGAAACCGAAGAGATCGAAGAGACCGAAGAGACCGACACCGAGATCGACGACGCGGACGACGAGTCCGCGGGCGGGGGCGAGTAAGCACATGGGTCAGAAGGTCAACCCCTACGGGTTCCGCCTGGGAATCACCACCGACTGGAAGTCGCGGTGGTTCGCCGACAAGGACTACACCGATCTCCTCATCGAGGACTGGAAGATCCGCGACTACCTGCGCACGGAACTTCCCCACGCGGCCGTCAGCCGCGTCGAGATCGAACGGACACGCGACCGCCTGCGTGTCGACGTCTACACCGCCCGTCCCGGAATCGTCATCGGTCGACGTGGCTCGGAGGCCGACCGCTTGCGTGCCGGTCTGCTCAAGATCACCGGGAACGCGCAGATCCACTTCAACATCCAGGAGATCAAGCAGCCCGAACTCGACGCCACCCTCATCGCACAGGGTGTCGCCGACCAGCTCGCCGGGCGTGTGTCGTTCCGGCGTGCGATGAAGCGCGCCGTGCAGACGGCGATGAAGGCCGGCGGTCTGGGCGTCCGGGTGCAGTGCAGCGGTCGACTGGGCGGCGCGGAGATGTCGCGTACCGAGTGGTACCGCGAGGGTCGAGTGCCGCTGCACACATTGCGTGCCGACATCGACTACGGCCTGGCCGAAGCTCGCACGACGCAGGGGCGGATCGGCTGCAAGGTCTGGATCTACAAGGGCGACATCCTTCCCTACAAGTCCGCTGCCGAAGACAAGATCACCAAGGAAGCGGCCATGGCCGTGGGTGAGACGTCGGGCCAGACACCGGGTCGCAAGGTGGTTACCGCCGGTGGAGGCAAGCGTCGTCCCGCGTCCGAGCCCGTGTCCGAGGAAGAGGTCGGCGCTACAGCCGGCGACGACACGCCCGAGGAGGCAACGCCGCTCGTCAAGGAGGCCGACCCCGAGCTCGAGAAGCTCCTGGCCGAAGAAGAAGAGATCGAGCGCCGCACCCGCGAGCACCACGAAACCCCCCACTTCCGGAACAGCGATGACTGATCCCATGGTCGCCCTCACTCGCCTCCGGGGATACCCCTCCGGCGCCCTCCGGGCCGTTCGGGACTCCTGCTCGCTCGACTGCGCTCGCTCGCCTCACATCGAGAACGAGGTCTAGTCACGTGCTCATGCCCAAGAAGACCAAACACAGAAAGCAGCACCGCGGCCGGATGAAGGGGACCGCCAAGGGCGGGACGAAGGTTTCCTACGGCGACTACGGCATCCAGGCACTCGAGCCGTGCTGGTTGACGAACCGGCAGATCGAAGCCGCCCGTATCGCCATGACCCGCTTCATCAAGCGCGGCGGCAAGGTCTGGATCAACGTGTTCCCCGACAAGCCCGTCACCGAGAAGCCCGCCGAGACGCGGATGGGCTCGGGCAAGGGCAACCCGGAGTCGTGGGTGGCTGTCGTGAAGCCGGGCCGGGTTCTCTTCGAGCTCTCGGGTGTCGACGAGGCCACGGCGCGCGAGGCGATGCGACTCGCTCAGCACAAGCTGCCGATCAAGAGCCGGTTTGTGGTCCGACAGGACGAGGCGTGATGACGACCGCAGCCGAACTCCGTGAGCTGGGCGATGACGATCTCGTCCAGCAGCTCGCAGACGCCAAAGAGGAGCTGTTCAACCTCCGATTCCAGAACGCGACGGGACAGCTCGACGCCTACTCGCGTCTCGGGCAGTTGCGTCGCGAGATAGCCCGAATCAGCACGGTGCTGCGCGAGCGCGAGATCGAGGCCGCCGAGGCCCTGTTCGCCGGGACCATGTCCGAGGAGCCGACCGATGCCTGAATCCGACACCGGAGACGACGCCGTGCGGGCGTCGCGCAAGGTTCGCGAAGGGATTGTCGTGTCCACCAAGATGGACAAGACAGCCGTCGTGGCCGTGACCGACCGCGTGCGTCACCGCAAGTACCGCAAGACACTGCAGCGCACGAGTCGTCTCCACGCGCACGACGAGAACAACGACGTCAATGAAGGCGACCGGGTTCGTGTCGCCGAAACCCGGCCCCAGTCCAAACAGAAGCGTTGGCGGATCGTCGACGTGCTCGAACGGGCACGCTGAGGATCCCGGAGAGAACGACGAAACCATGATTCAGCAGGAGAGCAGGCTCAAGGTCGCCGACAACTCGGGCGCCCGCGAAGTCCTGTGCATCAAGGTGCTCGGAGGGACGCGCCGCCGCTACGCGGGTATCGGCGACGAGTTCGTCGCGACCGTGAAGGACGCTGTTCCCGGCGCCGCCGTCAAGAAGGGCGAAGTCGTTCGCTGTGTCGTGGTCCGCACCGCCAAGGAGCGCCGCCGCGAGGACGGCAGCTACATCCGTTTCGACGAGAACGCCGCGGTGCTCATCAACGAGCAGCAGCAGCCGAGGGCACACGGATCTTCGGGCCCGTCGGTCGTGAGCTGCGCGATCGTCGTTTCATGCGCATCATCTCGCTCGCTCCAGAGGTGATCTGAGCCATGAAGATCAAGAAGGGTGACCAGGTCGAGGTGCTCGCCGGAAAGGACGTCGGCCGTCGTGGTGAGGTCATGGACGTGATACCGGCCAAAGACCGCGTCATCGTCGACGGGATCAACGTGGCCAAGCGTCACCAGGCTGCGACGCGCGCCACCATGCAGGGCGGAATCATCGACAAGGACATGCCGATCCACGTGTCCAACGTCGCCATCGTGTGCGACTCCTGCGGCGCGGCCACACGTATCGGTTTTCGCTTCGATCCCGACGGCGCGAAGTTCCGCGTATGTCGCAAGTGCGGCGCCGACCTGCCCGACAACGACAAGCGAGGTGCGTGATGGCAGCAGACTCCGCCACGCAGGCACCGCCACCCCGGCTGCGCGACCGCTATCGCGACGAGATCCGCTCGGCACTCCAGAGCGAGCTCGGGCTCGGCAACATCATGGAGGTCCCCCGCCTCGACAAGATCGTTGTCAACACAGGTGTGGGCGAGGCCGCCGACCAGAAGTCCATCCTCGACGGTGCGGTCGCCGACCTGGGGGTCATCACGGGCCAGAAGCCCCTCGTGACCCGGGCGAGACACTCGATCGCCAACTTCAAGCTCCGGCAGGGCCAGCCGATCGGCGCCAAGGTCACCCTGCACGGCGCCCGGATGTGGGAGTTCTTCGACCGGCTCGTGAGCCTCGCGATCCCCCGGATCCGGGACTTCCGCGGCATGAACTCCCGGTCGTTCGACGGGCGCGGGAACTACACGTTCGGCGTCACCGAGCAGCTGATCTTCCCGGAGGTCGACTACGACTCGATCGACACGGTCCGGGGAATGGACATCACGATCGTCACGACGGCGCGAACGAACGAGGAGGGTCGTGCGCTGCTCGCAGCGCTCGGCTTCCCGTTTGCCCGCGAGGAGGCGTAAAGGAACAGATGGCGAAGAAGGCACTGGTCAACAAGCAGCAGCGCAAGCCCAAGTACGAGGTGCGCCGGTACACACGGTGTCGCCGCTGTGGTCGCGCGCGTGCGGTGTACCGCAAGTTCGGGCTCTGTCGAATCTGTCTGCGCGAGTTGGCGCACGCGGGTGAAGTCCCCGGGCTCACAAAGGCGTCGTGGTGAGGGGATGCTCCGATGACCATGACCGACCCCATCGCCGACATGCTCACGAGGCTTCGCAACGCGAATCAGCGTCAGCACGACGACGTCTCGATGCCGTCATCGAAGGTGAAGGTGGCTCTCGCCGACGTGCTCGAAAAGGCCGGCTACATCACGGGACACCGGGTGGAAGACAACCCGGGTCGCCCGGGCGAGACCCTCACGATCGAGCTCAAGTACGACGCCTCGCGGCGACGGACGATCTCCGGTATCCGCCGGGTTTCCAAGCCGGGGCTGCGTGTCTACTCGAAGGCCCATGACGTACCCCGGGTCCTCGGTGGAATGGGTATCGCCGTCCTGTCTACGAACGTCGGTCTGCTGACCGACCGCGAAGCGCGCAAGCGCAGGGTCGGCGGCGAGATCCTGTGCCAGGTCTGGTAGGCGAGGAACGACGATGAGCCGAGTAGGCAAAGCTCCGATCCCGATCCCCGCCGGCGTCGAGGTCACGGTCGCGGGCTCCCACGTCACCGTGAAGGGTCCCAACGGCACCCTGGAACACGACGCGCCCGAGAAGATCGCGGTCGCCGTGGCCGACGGCGAGGTCATCGTGAGTCGCGAGGGCGACGAACGATCGGCGCGGGCCCTGCACGGTCTCACACGTTCGCTCGTGGCGAACATGGTCACGGGTGTGTCCGAGGGATTCACCCGTGAGCTTCAGATCGTCGGGGTCGGATACAGGGCTCAGTCGAAGGGCTCGGGGATCGAGCTCCAGGTCGGCTTCTCGCACCCGGTCGTCTTCGACGCCCCCGACGGCATCACGATCGAGGTGCCTCAGCCGACACAGGTGATCATCAAGGGTGCCGACAAACAGTTGGTCGGTCAGGTCGCCGCCGACATCCGTAAGGTCCGAAAGCCTGAGCCCTACAAGGGCAAGGGAATCCGCTACGTCGACGAGCACGTCCGCCGCAAGGCCGGCAAGGCCGCCGTCGGCTCGGGCGCCTGAGAGGTTCGCGATGCGACGCAACAAGGTGATCGGACGGGACCGGCGACACCGCCGGGTCCGCAAGAAGATTCGGGGAACCGCCCAGCGCCCGCGCCTGTCGGTGTACCGGTCCAACCGCCACATCTACGCGCAGCTCATCGACGACGTCGACGGTCGCACGCTGGCCGCCGCCTCCACGATGGAGCCCTCGATGCGTGACAAGGCGTCGGGAACCGTCGAGGCGGCGCGCAGAGTGGGCACCCTCATCGGTGAGCGCGGCAAGGACGAGGGTGTCACGGCGGTCGTGTTCGACCGCGGTGGGTTCAAGTATCACGGCCGGGTTGCCGGTGTGGCCGAGGCCGCACGCGAAGCCGGCCTCGAGTTCTGAGCAGGGAGCAGTCATGGCCGAGGGCCAGTTCGAAGAGCGAGTGATCGACATCAACCGGGTCGCCAAGGTGGTCAAGGGCGGCCGGCGGTTCTCCTTCACCGCGCTCGTGGTCGTGGGTGACGGCGCCGGCAGTGTCGGTCTCGGCTACGGGAAGGCAAAGGAAGTGCCGGCCGCGATCCAAAAGGGTATGGAAGAGGCGAAGAAGAACGTGTTCAAGCCCGCCCTGGCAGGGTCCACGGTGACCCACCGGATCATCGGTCGCCATGACGCGGCCCGCGTTCTCATCAAGCCCGCTGCCCCCGGTACGGGGGTCATCGCCGGCGGTGCCGCGCGCCACATCCTGGAGGCTGCGGGTATCAACGACGTGCTGGCCAAGTCGCTCGGGTCGGCCAATGCCGTCAACGTCTCGCGGGCCACGATCCAGGGCCTGAAGGACCTGCGGGACCCCGACGAGGTCGCGAAGCTGAGAGGCCTCACGCCCGAAGAGGTGTCGACACCAGGGCTCCTGCGCGCCTTCAGGGAGCGCCAGCGCGGACCGGCACCCGAACCCACCGAGGTCAAGTGATGGCCACCGTGCGCGTGACGCTCAAGCGGTCCTACATCGGCACGAAGCCCAAACAGCGCGGCACCCTGCGTGCGCTCGGACTGCGCAAGATCGATCAGACCGTGGAGCACGAGGACGGCCCCGTACTGCGCGGAATGCTCGACAGGGTTCCGCACCTGGTCACCGTCGAAGCGAACGTCGAAGAGGACGCCTCGTCATGAAGATCCACGATCTGCAACCGCCGGCCGGTTCGAAGAAGCCCGCGCGCCGAGTGGGCCGCGGCATCGGCGGCAAGGGCGGCAAGACCGCGGGCCGTGGCCACAAGGGTCAGCGGGCACGCAACACCGTGAAGCCGGGCTTCGAAGGTGGTCAGACGCCGCTCGTGCGCCAGACGCCGAAGCTCAAGGGCTTCAACAACCCGTTCCGCGTGGAGTACGCGGTCGTGAACCTCGACACGCTCGGCTCCTTCGGCGACGGGAGCGAGGTCAGCCCTCAGACGCTGCGCGAACGCGGCCTGGTCGCCAAGCGCGGACTCGTGAAGGTCCTCGGGCGCGGTGACGTGTCGGTGTCGCTCACGGTGAAGGCGCACGCCTGTTCGGCCGCCGCCCGGAAGGCCATCGAGGCCGCCGGCGGGAGTGTGGAGATCCTGCCCGCACCGTGGGGCGACCGCCGTCCGCCCGCCCGGGGAAACGCACTCACCAATCGGTAGACTCGGGCACCCGCCCGGTCAGGAGGATTTTCGCGCGTGTTGCAGCTCGGACGTCTTCGCAACATGTTCCGCGTTCCCGACCTGCGGAAGAAGATCCTGTTCGTGTTCCTCATCGTGGCGGTCTACCGCTTCGGGTCGCACGTACCGGTTCCCTACATCGACTTCGATGCGATCCGGTCATTCTCCGACGAGGCGTCGCAGTCAGGCGTGCTCGGCCTGCTGAACCTGTTCTCCGGCGGTGCACTCACGAACGTGTCGGTCTTCGCTCTCGGGATCATGCCGTACATCACGGCGTCGATCATCATGCAGTTGCTCGGTGTGGTCATCCCGAAGCTCGAGGAGTGGCAGAACGAGGGCCAGACAGGGCAGAAGAAGATCACGCAGTGGACCCGTTACCTGACTGTGGGCCTCGCCATCATGCAGGCGACCGGTCTGGCGTTCGCCTTCAAGAGCGGTACGTCGTCGGGAATCCTGAGTAGCGCCGGGTTGCCCCAGGGCATCAACCTGTTCCCGAGCTTCAATACGCCGCGGGCCCTGTTCTTCATCCTCACCTTGACCGCCGGCACGGCGTTGATCATGTGGCTGGGCGAGCTCGTGACCCAGCGCGGGATCGGCAACGGCATGTCGATCATCATCATGGCCTCGGTGATCTCGGCGCTTCCGGCGATGGGGGAGTCGGTGCTCGCCAACAAGGGCGAGTTCCAGTTCGTCATCGTGCTGCTGATCGGTGTGGGGATGATCGTCGCGATCGTCTTCGTCGAATCGGGCCAGCGCCGAATACCGGTGCAGTTCGCGAAGCGTGTCGTGGGTCGCCGCATGTACGGCGGCCAGAGCACCTACATACCCCTGAAGGTCAACCAGTCGGGTGTGATCCCGGTGATCTTCGCGAGCTCGATCCTGTTCTTCCCTGCGCTGATCGCTCCGGTGCTGCCCTCCGGCGTCCAGACCTGGATCAGCGACAACCTCACGTCGCCGCAGGGCTTCTTCTACATCACGACGTTCACCCTGCTCATCATCTTCTTCGCCTACTTCTACACGGCGATCGCCTTCAACCCGCAGCAGCAGGCCGACATCATCCGCAAGCAGGGTGGGTTCATCCCCGGTATCAGGCCTGGGCCGCCCACGGAGCGCTACCTCGCCAAGACGCTGAACCGGATCACGCTTCCCGGGTCGCTGTTCCTGGCCGCGATCGCACTCGCCCCGCTGTTGTACTTCTCGCTGGCGAATCTGCCCACGGGCGCTGCGTTCGGCGGTACCTCGTTGCTCATCGTGGTGGGCGTGTCCCTCGAGACGATGAAGCAGATCGACAGCCAGCTGATGATGCGCAACTACGAGGGATTCCTGAGCTGATCTCCATGACACGTGGCCCGCGGCTCGTCTTCTTGGGGAAACAGGGATCAGGAAAGGGGACTCAGGCCGAGATCCTCGCCGCCGACTACGGCGTGACCCACCTCTCGACGGGCGAGATCTTCCGCACTTCCGCCGACGAGGGCTCCTCGCTCGGCCTCGAGGCCAAGGCCTACATGGACCGCGGGGAGCTGGTTCCCGACGAGACCGTCGTGAAGATCGTCGAGGAACACTTCGCTCGTCACGACACCACGGCCAAGGGCTTCATCCTCGACGGCTTTCCCCGCACTCACAACCAGGCCGTCGAGCTTCGCCGCATCCTCGGCGACAACACGCTCGATGCGGTCATCGACATCGACGTCCCCGACGCCGTCGTCCTGGAGCGCATGATTGAACGCGGTCGCGAGGATGACACGGCAGCGGCCATGAAGCGGCGCCTGGAGCTCTACCGTCGTGAGACGCAGCCTCTCGCGGAGTTCTACGGAGATCAGAACCTGCTCGAGCGCGTCGACGGTCTCGGCGAGGTCGGCGACATCACCAAACGGATCGCGGTTGTGGTCGACGAACGCTTCGACCCCACGCGGCCGTGATCTCCCGCAAGTCGCCTGATCAGATCGCCCTCATGAGGCGAGCCGGACGGGTGGTGGCCGAGATGCACGAGGAGTGCATCCGCGCAGCGAAACCCGGCGCCACGACCCTTGACGTGGACGCGGCGGCCCGCGAGGTTCTCGACAGACGCAACGCCCGGTCGAACTTCCTCAACTACCACGGCTTTCCTGCGGTGGTCTGCACGTCACCCAACGAAGTGATCGTGCACGGCATCCCCGACGACACGGTCCTCGATGAGGGCGACATCCTCTCGATCGACTGCGGGGCGATCATCGAGGGCTGGCACGCAGACGCCGCCATCACGATGCCGATCGGTGACATCGACGATGTCTCACGGCGGCTGATCACCGTCACACGGCGTTCCCTGGAAGCGGCCATCGAACAGATCGTCGAAGGAAACCGTCTCGGTGACGTCGGGGCCGCCGTCGAGGAGGTCGCTGTCGCCGGCGGGTTCTCCGTGGTGCGGGAGTACGTCGGCCACGGCATCGGCACCGCGATGCACGAGGATCCCCAGATTCCCAACTACGGCCCGGCGGGGCGTGGCATGAAAGATCCGCGAGGGGCACGTCTTTGCCGTCGAGCCGATGGTGAACGTCGGATCGGCCGGGAACCGGATCCTCGACGACGGGTGGGCCGTTGTGACCGACGACGGTTCCCGCTCGGCCCATTTCGAGCACACGATCGCCGTGACCGCCGAGGGCCCCGAGGTCCTGACGGTTCCGTGGTAGCTCCGCTACCCCGGGACCTCTGCTTCCCTTTGCTCGGCTCGGGCGGCGCAGGATACCTGCACCGCTCATCCTCGCCTCGCGTCCCGTGGTAGGCCAGATGCGTCCGTGGCGCGCGCTATTCGGACCTCTCGGACGCCTCTTGGCGGGCTTGGGAAATAGTGGGGGTTCGTGTAGCCTGGAGTGTTCGGCCCCGAGGTCGGCGCTTCCGACGCGGGGTGTTTCCTCGAGATGAAAACCCGGGTACGAGTACGCGCGCGCGCGGGAGTGGTGAGAACACTGGCTAAGCCCAAAGACGACACGATCCTGGTGGAAGGCACGGTGGTCGAGCCGTTGCCCAACGCCATGTTTCGTGTGGAACTGGAGAACGGGCACAAGATCCTCGCCCACATATCCGGGAAGATGCGGATGCACTACATCCGGATCCTGCCGGGCGACAAGGTGCAGGTCGAGCTCACGCCTTACGACCTGAGCCGCGGTCGCATCACGTACCGCTACAAATGACCGGACGGGAACGAGAACGACGATGAAGGTCCGACCCAGCGTCAAGAAGATGTGTGAGAAGTGCAAGGTGATCCGTCGGCACGGTGCTGTGCGCGTCATCTGTGAGAACCCGCGCCACAAGCAGCGGCAGGGTTGAGGGGAACGGCACATGGCTCGAATTGCAGGCGTTGACATCCCCCGCGAGAAGCGGACGGACATCGCGCTCACCTACATCCACGGCATCGGGCAGAGCACCGGCTCGCTCATCTGCCAGGCCAACGGCATCGACCCGGGCACGCGGGTTCGCGACCTCACCGACCCCGAGGTCACCAAGATTCGCTCGTGGGTGGAGCAGAACGTCAAGGTCGAGGGTGACCTGCGCCGCGAGGTCCAACAGGACATCAAGCGCAAGATGGAGATCGGCTGCTACCAGGGGATCCGCCACCGTCGCGGGCTCCCGGTGCACGGTCAGCGCACACGCACGAACGCCCGGACCCGCAAGGGTCCGGAAGAAGACGGTCGCCGGTCGCAAGAAGGTGGTGAAGTAGCCATGGCGACTTCGGGCGGACAGAGACGACCCAAGCGCAAGGAACGGCGCAACGTCGGCTACGCCATCGCGCACATCAAGTCGTCGTTCAACAACACGATCATCACGATCACCGACCAGAACGGTGAGGTCCTGTCGTGGGCCTCGGCGGGCAACGTCGGGTTCAAGGGATCACGCAAGTCCACACCCTTCGCTGCGCAGATGGCTGCCGAGACGGCCGCTCGCCGGGCGATGGAACACGGCGTGCGTAAGGTCGACATCGTCGTGAAGGGCCCCGGCTCCGGTCGTGAGACCGCGATCCGCTCCATCCAGAACACGGGCATCGAGGTCGCCGGCATCAAGGACGTCACGCCCATCCCGCACAACGGCACCCGCCCCAAGAAGCGACGGAGGGTCTGATGGCTCGCTACACCGGACCCGTGTGCCGGCTCTGCCGGCGCGAGCGCATGAAGCTCTTCCTGAAGGGCGCCAAGTGCGAGTCGTCCAAGTGCCCGATCGAGCGCCGGCCCTACCCGCCCGGCGAACACGGCCGGGGGCGCATCCGCGAGAGTGAGTACATGCTCCAGCTGCGGGAGAAGCAGAAGGCCCGCCGAATCTACGGGCTTCTGGAGCGCCAGTTCCGCAACCTCTATGCCACCGCAGCGGCCGACGAGGGGATCACGGGTGAGAACCTCCTCCGGATGCTCGAGCAGCGCCTCGACAACGTCGTGTTCCGGGCAGGGTTCTCGACCAGTCGCAACCAGGCCCGCCAGTTCGTCCGCCACGGGCACGTGTCGGTCAATGGCAAGCGGGTGACCATCCCGTCCTACCAGGTACGCAAGGAAGATGTCATCGAACTGTCCGACAAGGCCAAGGCGATGATCGTCGTCCGTCACAACCTCGACACGATCGACCGCGCCGTCCCGGCGTGGCTCGACGTGTCCGGCGCTCAGGCGACCGTCCGGGAGCTCCCCCATTCGGGAGCAGATCGACATCCCGGTGCGGGAGCAACTGATCGTCGAGCTCTACTCCAAGTAAGCGAGTCCAAGCAGGCGAGTTCGGGTAGCCGAGTTCAACATCAGAAGATCGGGCGTCGGTACGGCGCCCTTCCCAAGCAACCAGAGGCGAACAGAGATGCTCATCATTCAGCGACCTGACATCGAGGTCGGCGAAGCTCACGGCAACGCTCAGACCTTCACGATCGCTCCGCTCGAGCCCGGCTTCGGCCACACGTTCGGCAACAGCCTCCGGCGGACGCTGCTGTCGGCGATTCCCGGCGCCGCGGTCACGAGGGTGCGTTTCGACGACGCCCTCCACCCCTTCGACACCATCGACGGTGTCAAAGAGGACGCCACAGACATCATCTTGAACCTCAAGGACATCGTGCTGCACTGCCACAGCGACGAGTCCGTCACGCTGCGACTCGACGTGGGCGGACCGGGCGACGTGACCGCCGGCGACATCCAGACCACCTCCGACGTCGAGATCCTCAATCCCGAACTGGTCATCGCCCAGGTCAACGCCAAGGGTCGCCTGGCCTGCGATCTCACTGTCGAGCAGGGCCGCGGCTACCTCTCGGCCGACATGGCCCGAGCCAACGCCTCGGGCACGATCGGCGAGATCCCCGTCGATGCCATCTTCTCGCCGGTGCGGCGCGTGGCGTTCACGATCGAGCCCACGCGTGTGGAGCAGGCCACGAACTTCGACAGCCTGAGCCTCGAGGTCGAGACCGACGGTTCGATCACACCGCTGGAGGCGCTGGCGTCCGCGGGAGACACCCTGCGGAACCTCGTTGGCCTGGTGGCGGAGATCTCCGACGAACCTCAGGGTCTGGAACTCGGCGAGGTGGCCATTTCCTCACCGACGTCGCCCGACCTCGAGCTCCCGGTCGAGGATCTCGACCTTTCCGAGCGCCCGCGAAACTGCCTGAAGCGTGCCCGGGTCGACACGATCGGTCAGCTCCTCGAGAAGTCGGAGGAAGACCTCCTGGCGATCACGAACTTCGGTCAGAAGTCGCTCGACGAGGTGCGTGTCAAGCTCGACGAGCGTGGCCTCACGCTGCACACACGGGACTGACGGTCGTGCCCACCCCCACGAAGGGACCTCGCCTGGGCGGAAGCCCCGACCACCAGCGGCTCATGCTGGCGAACCTCGCCGCGCACCTGTTCGAGGCCGAGGCGATCGTCACGACCGTGGCCAAGGCGAAGGCTCTACGACCGGTCGTGGAGAAGATGATCACCAAAGCCCGAAAGGGCGGCGTCCACAACCAGCGGGTCGTCGTGTCGCAGCTGCACGCCCCCGACGTGGCCGCGAAGCTCTTCGCCGAGATCGGCCCCCGCTACCAGGACCGTGACGGCGGGTATGTGCGTATCCTCAAGTTGGGCCCCCGCCCCGGTGACAACGCGCCCATGGCGCGAGTAGAACTCGTCTGACACTTCCTGTTGGGGCCTCCCCTGAAGCGGGGAACACCACATGAGTCTCTTTTCCGCTGAGGGGCGACCGAAGCTGCGGCTGGTCCTGGCCTACGACGGCACCGACTTTCGGGGGTTCGCCGAGCAGCCCGACGTTCGTACCGTCGGCGGTGTCCTCGTGCGGGCCATCGAGAAGGTCCTGCGCCATCCGGTCGATCTCGTGTGCGCCGGTCGTACCGACGCCGGAGTGCACGCCCGTGGCCAGGTCGTCTCGTTCGAGTCCGATCCCGGTGTCGATCCCTGGAAGCTGCGCGACTCCCTGAACGGCATGCTCGGCCCCGAGGTCGTCGTCCGCTCCTGCGAGCTCGTGGACGGCTCGTTCGACGCGCGCCGTTCGGCAGCGTGGCGTTCGTACCGCTACACGGTCGTGCAACGCCTAGAGCCTGATCCGTTCCTCGCCCGGTACGCCTGGTGGGTGTCGGAGCCGCTCGACCTCCCGGCGCTTCGCCTCGGCGCCGACCCCTTCGTCGGGGACCACGACTTCGCCTCGTTCTGCCGGAAGAGACCGGAGGGGAACCAAACGCGACGCACGGTGCTCACTTCGGAATGGACCGACGCCGGTGAGGGAATCCTCCATTACGACATCCGCGGGCAGGCCTTCTGCCACCAGATGGTGCGCTCCATCGTCGGCACCCTCGTCGACATCGGGCGGGGAGAGCTCCGCCCGGGCGACGTGATGTCGATCCTGCGCGCCCGGGACCGCTCAGCCTCCGGTCAGGTCGCCCCGTCGCACGGCCTGTGCCTCACCGAGGTCGGCTACCCGTCCTGAGCACCCGAGCGGTACGCGTGGTCAGTTCGACGTGCTGTAGGTGATCGCGACGGAACGGGCGTCGCTGTCCTCCGTCAGGAAGTCGTCGCTCGAGACCGTGACTCCACCCGAGATGCCGTTCCCCTCGAAACTGATCACCGCGCTGTCGACGCCATCGACCGTCGAGTTGGCGTTGCTCGTGATCTCGTAGCCGGAATCGGGAAGCCCGTCGGTGTACATCGACACGAGGTCATCGAAGGACTCACCGGTGGATCCGGTCACGGTGGCTCCGCCGCCGGTGTCGTCTCCACCGCTGAATGACGACGTCACCTCGAAGTCGTCGGGAAGGGGGATGTCGTCGGGGAAGTCGTCGGGGACCTCGCCGCCGCCGATGTCGATGGATCCGCCCTCGCCGTCGGGCCCCGAGAATTCGACGGAGCCGCCGTTGCCGTCGGGGTCGACCTCGACTTTGCCCTCGGGGGTGTCGATCGAGACTTTGCCGTCGTCGCTACCGCAGGCCGCGAGGGCCACGATCGCCAGCGCTCCGAGCATCACCAGAACTGCCGTCCGTCGCATCATCTCTCCCGTTCCTCGATCGATCGTCGCCGGCCCGCATGGTACCCCGGATTGTTTCGCGCCCAGGTCAGTTGGTTCCGAGGGTGATCGTGATCAAACGCTTGTCGCTGTCATCCGAGAGGTAGTCGTCCGACGAGACGCTGAGCGCGCCGCCGTCCACTCCGTTGCCGTCGAACCCCATCGTGAAGGTGTCGCTCCCGTTGACGTTGGTGGAGCCGCTGCTCGTGACGTCGTAGCCGGCGTCGGGAATGCCGTCCTCGTACATGCTCACCAGGTCGTCGAAGGACTCGCCGCTCAACCCCGTGACCGACGCGGCCGCGATGCCGTCTCCGTCTCCACCGCTGACCGACGACGTCACCTCGAAGTCGTCGGGAAGGGGGATGTCGTCGGGGAAGTCGTCGGGGACCTCGCCGCCGCCGATGTTGACGGATCCGCCCTCGCCGTCGGGCCCCGAGAATTCGACGGAGCCGCCGTTGCCGTCGGGGTCGACCTCGACGTTGCCCTCGGGGGTGTCGATCGAGATCTTGCCGTCGTCGCTACCGCAGGCCGCGAGGGCCACGATGGCCAGCGCTCCGAGCATCACCAGAACTGCCGTCCGTCGCATCATCTCTCCCGTTGTTCGTTCGATCGACACATCATCGTACGCCCTGTTGCGAACGAGCAGCCTCTCAGCGACGCGCCTGATCCGCAGATCCTAGGGGCTTGCGGCACCGTAGGCAACGGAGAGTGAGTTCTTGTCACTGTTCTCACCGCTGAAGTCCTGGGCCGAGATCGACACCGTGCCGGCCGCGATCCCGTTGCCTTCGAACGTGATGGCTGTGGTTTCCGCCCCGTTCACCTCGGAGGTGCTGTTGGACGTGATCGTGTAGCCGGCGTCGGGAAGCGCCTGTTCGTACATCGACTGGAGGTCGTCGACCGCTTCGGCGGTCACACCCGACACGTTGGCGGCGAGGTCACCCGTCTCGTTCCCGGAGAACGCGGCCGTGACCTCGAAGTCGTCGGGAAGCGGGATGTCGTCGGGAAAGTCGGAGGGCACCTCTCCGCCGCCGATCGTGACCGAGCCGCCGCCGTCCTCGTCGCTGAGTTCGATCGTGCCACCGCCCTCTCCGGTGATGCCGACCGAGCCCTCGCCACCGTCTTCGGGGGTCGTCGTGGAGTCGCCGTCGCCGCCGCAGGCCGCGAAGACGAACAGAGCGAGAACGGCTGTCCCCGCGAACAGGCTTCGTCGCATGACCAGGATCCTATGCGCCGGGCGTTGCGTCCACCGGCGCGGGAGCCTCGAAGTCCGTCGCTTCGGGTGTGTCGACCTCGAGTGCTTCGAGACGAACGATGGTTCCTTCCTCGTTCTCGGCCACCAGGAGAAGTGCGACACCCATGTCGGCGTCGACACACTCGGTGAGGCGGACTTCCCCCGCGGTGGGAGAGACGGTGACGGGAGTCGTGGCATAGGCCGCGCACACAGCGGATCGATCTGCGATGACTCGACCGTCCTCGGGGGTGTAGCCCGCGAGGTCGGACGGAGAATCGTCGAAGACGAGCGACGCGAACACGCCGAGGAACCCGCTGAGAAGTCCCTGGCTTGCGTCGCCGACGCCGGGGAGACGTACGCACACGGGTTCGTCGCCTTCCGTGCAACTCGCGAGACTGCCATCGCCGTTGTCGATGACAACCCCGTTCTTGGTGCGTACGGCAACGCGCGGAGGACTCTGCGAGAAGATGATCTCCTCGGTCTCGGTCGGCTCGGCGGTTCCGTCCTCGAAGCGGTACGTGACGCGCACTTCCGAGTCCTGCGAGGTCTCGAGGAGTGCCGCGAACTCGTCGCGGGTCGCCGCGGGGGGCGGTTCGGGCGTGGGAGGATCCTCGCTCTGCCCGTCGTCCCCGGTGGTGCACGCGGTCAGGGCGAGGACCCCGGCCACCAACAGGCCCGTCGCGACTCGCACCTTCACTGCTCGTTCCTTCGTTCCGGTCGGCGCGGCGAGGGTACCCGCTCGTAGTCTGATCTCGTGTCGGAGAATCAGGCAACCGAAGAACCCGAGGAGCGCGAGTCGGAGCTCGCAGAGCGCTACGGCGAGCTGTGGCTCGACGAGATGGCGGCCGCCGAGTTGTACCGTCGCCTCGCCGGTTCACGAACCACGGAGCTCGCGGACGAGCTCCGGGCGATCGCGGTCACCGAAGACGAGCACGCCGCCTACTGGGCGACGCTCCTCGAGGAGTCGGGGGCCGACAAACCCCGTTACAGGACCCCCTTTCGGGTCCGGGCTCTCGGAGCGGCCGCGCACCTCATCGGGGTCAAGCGGATTCTGCCGTTCGTGGCGCGCATGGAGGCCGAGGAGGTCCGCCGCTACCGCGACGACGCCGATATCCCCGACGAGCTCGTCGACGAGGAGGTCGCGCACGGTCGTCTCGTCGCCGGGCTCCACGGCGACAGCGGTGTCGGTGCGGCGATCGCCGCCGCTGAAGGGCGTCACCGGATCGGCGTCGGCGGACCGTTGCGTCCGCTCGTGTTCGGGGCGAACGACGGTCTCGTGTCCAACCTGTCGCTCGTTCTCGGCGTGGCCGGGGGAACCTCCGACGAGTCCTTCATCCTTCTGGCCGGCATGGCGGGCCTCGTGGCGGGTGCGTGTTCGATGGCCGCCGGCGAGTGGGTGTCGGTGCGCGCTCAGTCGGAGCTCTACGAACGGGAGCTCGAGGTCGAACGTCTCGAGATCCGTTACTTCCCCGAAGAGGAGTTCGAAGAGCTGGAGACGATCTACCGTGCGCGTGGCCTGAGCGAGGACGAGGCACGAGTACTCGCCGAGCGCATCATGGAAGACGAGGACGTGGCGCTCGACGTGATGGCCCGCGAGGAGCTCGGTATCACGCCCGGCGATCTCCCCTCGGCCTGGATGGCGGCGATTTCTTCCTTCTTGTCGTTCAGCATCGGTGCGTTGATCCCCGTGTTGCCCTACATATTCAGCTCGGGTGACCCGGCATTCGTCATGGCCGCGATGCTCTCGGGTGTCGCTCTCTTCTGCGTCGGCTCCCTGATCTCGATCTTCACCGGTCGTAACGCCGTCGTGTCGGGCCTGCGCATGGTGGCGATAGGTGGAGGCGCGGCGACAGCGACGTTCCTGATCGGAACCGCGATAGGCGGGTGAACACCCGCGAGTTCAGGTTCCTCCCTCCGGGGGTGAGCGCAGCACTGATTCGGCACGGGGCCGCGCCGTCAGGCGTTTCAGCTGCGCTCAGGTTCCTCCCTCCGGGGGTGAGCGCAGCACTGATTCGGCACGGGGCCGCGCAGTCAGGCGTTTCAGCTGCGCTCAGGTTCCTCCCTCCGGGGGTGAGCGCAGCACTGATTCGGCACGGGGCCGCGCCGTCAGGCGTTTCAGCTGCGCTCAGGTTCCTCCCCTCCGGGGGTGAGCGCAGCACTGATTCGGCACGGGGCCGCGCCGTCAGGCGTTTCAGCTGCGCTCAGGTGGCTGGCTCGTTCAGGTAGAGGAAGCCGCAGGCTTCGTTGCGGACCGGCACTTCGGCGTCGCGCAACACGGCATCCCAGTCACTGCGGACACCCGGGTTCGTCTGTTCCATACCGTGATCAGCGAGCAGGACGAAGGCCGTGTCGTCGTAGACACCTGCCTTCTCGACGGCGTCCAGAACGGCACCGAGGCGGGCGTCGGTGTCGCGGATGGCGGCTTCGGCGATGTCGGAGTGTGGTCCTCCTTCGTGCATGGCGGAATCGATGACGGTGAAGTTGATCCACATGAACCGCGGAAGGGGATAGCTCTGGTCGCGGTACCGGCCCGACCAGATACCGACGGCCTGTTCGACAGCCTGGTGGTCGATGATCGTCCAGGCGGCGTAGCCGAGCGACGAGGTGGCATACGCGGGGTTCGTGTACGGCAGCTCCGATGTGTCGGAGGAGATCTCGGGGACGTCGCCCGATCGGAAGAAGTCGAACGTCGAGTAGGCCGCTCCGCGGTCGCAGGGTTCGTCGACCGCTGCCGTGAAGGTGTCGGGCCACGTGCGCCTGATCGCCTCGAAGAGGGTCTCGGTCCCTTCGACGAGGTGCTGCATCGCGAACGCCCAGGTTGCCAGCGAGTTGGTCTCGATCGACTTCTCGATCCGTCGGTCGTACCAGGAATTGTGCAGCACACCGTGATGTCCGGGGAGCCGTCCCGTCAGGATCGACGTGTGGTTCGCCAGCGTCACGGTGGGCATGCCCGACATCGCTCCGAATCGCAGTGCGGTCCCGGCCTCGATGAGGCGCGCCACGTTGGGGGCGTCCCCGGAAGCGGCCAGGTCGTAGAGGACGTTCGGATTGGCACCGTCGAAGAGGAAGCCCACGACGTGTTTCGGACGCCCATCGTGGGGGTCGAGCAGTTCGTGTCGGACCACTCCGTCGGTTCCCGCGAGGAACTCGCCGGTGTCGTCGTGGGGTGCGACGCCCAGCAGCTCGGCCAGGGTGGGCCCGACGTCGACGAGGCGGATCGACCGGTCGATCATTCCGTGACGGCGGATTCCGCGACCGGCGACGACGAACGGGGCCCGTGCCTGGATGACGTCGAGGGACCCGTGCTCGCCGACGTGACCGCCGCTTTCGGGCCAGTGGTGCCCGGCGGAGTGGACGACACACAGGTCGGGAGCCGCGGCATGGTCGAAGAGTTGGGCCACCTGGTCGTAGCCGTGCGGATAGGAGTTCGTGGTGCGGTCGGGATGCAGTGACCCCCGCTCCGTTTCGAGTCCCACGAAGCGGTCTACGGACCGGTCGCCCAGGGGGTTTCTCCCTTCCACGGTCACGGTCGACGGTTCGGCATCGGGCCCGTCGGGCCGGTCGAAGCGGACTCGACCGTCGGGGGCGATGGCCTCGTAGAGGCCGTCGGCGACCCGCAGCACCATCTCGACGCTCGGCGCCACCGCCGGATCACGCAGAGCCGTGATCGCCTGCTCCGAGAGCTCCCGCAGTGCCGGATCGGGTTCCCGGGTCGTCATCGTGGACGTGGGGTTCTCTGGGGCCATGGGACGAGGTTAGCGGTCCGATTGCCGGAATCCGGTCGGCGCGGGTACCCTGAAGGGCCCGTTTCGAATGCGGTCCCGCGTTGTGCTCTTCGCGGCATCCTCACGCGTCGCGCGGCACGAGAACGGCCGGACGACCGGTTTCACGAGATCGAACACGAGATCGAACAGGACAGCGTGCGTACCTACACCCCCAAGCCCGACGATCTGAGCAGCGACTGGTATGTCATCGACGCCCGAGGGGCACGTCTCGGCCGTGTCGCCACCGAGGTCGCCACGCTCCTGCGCGGCAAGCACAAGCCCACGTGGGCTCCGCACGCGGCGGGGGGCGACCACGTCATCGTGATCAACGCGTCCGAGCTCGACGTCACTCTGCGCAAGGCGGAACAGAAGATCTATCACCGCCACTCCGGGTATCCGGGTGGTCTGCGCAGTGAGTCTCTCGAGCACATGATCGAGCGCGACCCCGCGAGGGTCGTCAAGAAGGCGGTCAAGGGGATGCTCCCGAAGAGCCGTCTCGGACGCTCCATGCTCCGAAACCTGCGCGTCTACGCGGGCGCCGCCCACCCGCACGCTGCGCAGCAGCCCGAGACCCGCGTGTTGCCCGGCGGCAGCACGACCGGCACGAACGCCGGCTGACGAGGAGATCCACGTGTCGAAGCCGCTCATCCAGTCCACGGGACGTCGCAAGAGCAGCGTCGCCCGCGTCCGCGTGCGCCCGGGTACGGGTGTCGTGACCATCAACGGCAAGTCCTACACGGAGTACTTCCCGACGCTCGTGCAGCAGATGACGGTCAGTGAGCCGTTGCGCCTCACGGAAACCGCCGAGGTCTACGACATCGACGCCAGCGTGAGTGGCGGTGGTGTGAGCGGTCAGGCCGGTGCGGTCCGACTCGGCATCGCCCGCGCGCTGTCGATTCTCGATGATGAGCAGCGACCCGAGTTGAAGAAGCAGGGTCTTCTCACCCGCGACGCGCGTGAGAAGGAGCGTCGCAAGTACGGTCTCAAGAAGGCCCGCAAGGCGCCGCAGTACAGCAAGCGCTGAGCCCCGGCGGAGAGCACCATGTCGCTGCGGTTCGGTACCGACGGCGTTCGCGGGGTCGCCAACCGTGATCTGACTCCCGAGCTCGTGCTGGCGCTCGGTCGCGCGGTGGTGCGGGCACTCGGGGCGGACCGCCCACTCCTGGTCGCCAGCGACACACGGCGCTCCGGCCCGATGCTCGAGGCCGCGCTCACCGCGGGTGTGTGCGGGGAGGGGGGCACTGTCGTCTCGCTCGGCGTCCTGCCGACTCCCGGCCTGGCTCACGCCTCCCGGGAGAGCGACGCTCCCGCGGCCATGATCTCGGCTAGCCACAACCCCTTCGCCGACAACGGCATCAAGATCTTTGCCGCCGGGGGCCGCAAGCTTCCCGACGAGTTGGAGCGCCGTATCGAGACCGAGCTCGTGACGGTTCTCGGACGTGCCGTCGACGAGCAGGAGCCTGTGGGTGCTGCGGTGGGCACGTCGCTCGCCGGGCCCGACGCCGCGCGGCAGTACGTCGATCACCTCGTCGAGACACTCGAGGGGCGCCGTTTCGACGGTCGGCGTGTCGTGCTCGATTGCGGCAACGGCGCAGCGTCGCGCACGGCACCCGCGGTCTTCGAGCGACTCGGTGCCGATGTCTCCACGATCGGCGTTGATCCCGACGGCCTCAACATCAACGACGGTTGTGGTTCCACGGCTCCCGAACAGCTCCAGCGAGCGGTTGTCGAGAACCGTGCGGATGCCGGGTTCGCCTTCGACGGTGACGCGGATCGCTGTGTGGCTGTCGACGAGAACGGCGCCCTGCGCGATGGCGACCACATTCTGGCCATCACCGCCTTCGACCTCGCGGCCCGCGACGCGCTGCCGGGACGGGCGATCGCCACGACGGTCATGGCGAATCTCGGTCTTCGGCGTGCATTGGCGGCGGAGGGGATCACGATCGTGGAGACACCCGTCGGGGATCGCCACGTGCTCAGCGCCATGGAGGACCAGGGCCTCGCTCTCGGGGGCGAACAGTCCGGGCACGTGATCTTCTCCGAGCACGCGTCGACCGGCGACGGCACTCTCACCGCCCTCATGCTCCTCGACGTCGTGTGTCGCAGCGGGAGGAGCCTCGGAGACCTCGCCGACGTCGTCGTGAAGCTCCCGCAGATCCTGACGAACGTCGCCGTCGAGTCCACCGAGGACCTCGACGTTTCGGAGGGCTTCTGGAACGACGTGCATGTCGCCGAAGCCGAGCTGGCCGACGACGGTCGGATCCTCGTGCGCGCGTCCGGCACTGAGCCCGTCGTGCGGATCATGGTCGAGGCGACCGAGATCGACGTGGCGAACGCCGTTGCTCGACGTCTGGAGTCGTCGCTGGCGGCTCACCTCCGGATCTCCGAAGTAGCACAGGGGGAAGAGCAAGGGGAGTCGTAGACTCAACGTCGTGTGTGGCATCGTTGGTTTCACGGGGTCTGACGCGGCTCTGCCCGTCCTCCTCGACGGTCTCGCCTCTCTCGAGTACCGCGGTTACGACTCCGCGGGGGTGGCGCTCCAGGTTCCCGGCGACGGGCTGTGGCTGCGACGTCGCTCGGGCAAGCTCGCCGAGCTCACTGGCGCCGTGGGTGACGCGCCGGCAGACGCCACCACAGGAATCGGTCACACCCGTTGGGCCACCCACGGGCGACCGTCGGAACGCAACGCCCATCCCCAGACAGACGGCTCCGGGGATCTGGCGATCGTGCACAACGGCATCGTCGAGAATTTCCTGGAGCTGCGCGAGGAGCTCGAAGCGAGTGGGCACGAGTTCCGCTCCGAAACCGACACCGAGGTTCTGGCACACCTCGTCGCCGATGAGCTGGCCGAAGGACGAAGCCTCGCCGACGCCGTCCGATCGCTGCTCCACAGCGCTGACGGGAGCTTCGCTGTGGCCGTGGTGCACGCCGACGATCCCGGTCTCATCGTGGCTGCCCGGCGCGTGTCGCCACTCGTGGCGGGGGTGGCCGACGAGGCGGCGTTCGTGGCGTCCGACATCCCGGCTCTGTTGCCTCACACCCGCGAGGTCCTCGTCGTCGACGACGACCAGGTCGTCGAGCTGCGTCCGGGTTCGGTGCGCATCACCGATCTCGACGGCACCGAACTCACCCCCGAGCTCCGCACCATCACCTGGGACGTCGAGCAGGCCGAGAAGGGCGGTTACGAGGATTTCATGCTCAAGGAGATCCACGAGCAGCCGGCGGCCGTCAGGGACACGTTGAGCGGACGGACCGCGCCGAGCGGGGAGCTCATGCTCGACGAGTTGCGGCTCTCCGAGGACGAGTTGCGGGCGGTCGACAAGGTGTTCCTGGTCGGATGTGGTACCAGCTACCACGCAGCGATGGTCGCCAAGTACGCCCTGGAGCACTGGACCCGTCTGCCGTGCGAGATCGACATCGCGTCCGAGTTTCGCTACCGGGACCCCGTGGTCGACACCCGCACGCTCGTGGTCGGGGTGAGCCAGTCGGGAGAAACCGCCGACACGATCGAGGCGATGAAGTACGCCAAGCGCTGGGACGCCCGCATCATCGCGGTCACCAACGTCGTCGATTCGAGCATGGCACGCCTCGCCGACGCCGTCCTCTACACGCACGCGGGGCCGGAGATCGGCGTCGCCGCCACGAAGACGCACCTGGCCCAGGTGGTGGCGCTCGAGCTGCTGGCGCTGTATCTGGCCGGCCTGCGGGGAACCCGCTACACGAGCGAGGCGCGCGATCTGCTCGCGGAGCTGTGTGAGATTCCTTCACGTATCGAGACGGTGATCGGCCGCAGTGACGACATCCACCCGGTCGCCCACGAACTGGTCGACGTCAGGGACTTCTTCTTCCTCGGCCGCGGCGTGGGATACCCCGTGGCGATGGAGGGCGCACTGAAGCTCAAGGAGATCAGCTACGCGCGCGCCGAGGCCTATCCGGGCGGCGAGATGAAGCACGGCCCCATCGCGCTGATCGAACCGGGAACCGTCGTCGTCGGTGTGGCGACCCGCTCGCACGTCTACGCCAAGGTGCTCGGAAACATCTCGGAGATGCGTACGCGGGGAGCGACCATCGTGCTCGTGGCCAACGACGGCGACGACACCGCGGCGGGGCTCGCCGACCACGTGCTGTGGGTGCCGTCCACCATCGAACTGTTCTCGCCCGCGGTCGACACTGTGGCACTCCAACTCTTCGCCTATCACCTCGCCAAGGAGCGCGGGCGTGACGTCGACAAGCCGCGGAATCTCGCCAAGACCGTGACCGTGGAGTGATGACATGGCCGCCGCAGACGCGCACCCCCCTGGAGGTGACCCGTGAACTCGAACGCTCCGTCGTCGGCCGCCGCGTGGCGGGTATCGGGATCGACCTCGTGGAGCTGGACCGCATGCGGTTGGCTCTCAGAAGGCGCCCGACCCTGGCGGAACGCTGCTTCTCCCCGGCCGAACGCGAGTACGCCCACCGGTCGCGTGACGCCGTGCCCAGCCTGGCCGCGCGTTTCGCCGCGAAAGAGGCTGTGATGAAGGCGCTCGGCGTCGGGCTCTGGAAGTTCCGGCTGCGCGACGTCGAGGTCGACCGCCTCCCCAGCGGCGCACCGCGCCTCGTGCTGACCGGCCGTGCCGCGGAGCTGTCCCAGGCGCGCGGCGTCGGGTCATGGGCGCTGACTCTCACCCACACGGTGACCACGGCCATGGCCGTCGCACTGGCTTTCGCGCCGGAGAGCCCCTGAATGCGGCCGCTGCTCACCCCCGATGAGATGTCGGCCGCCGATGCCGCCACCATCGCCGCAGGGACCTCCGGCGAGGTGCTCATGGGCCGCGCCGGACGCGCCGTGGCCCGGCGGGCGCTGGGCCTGCTCGATGGCGGCTACGGCAAACGGTGCGTCGCGGTGTGCGGTGCCGGGAACAACGGTGGTGACGGGCTCATCGCCGCAGAGGCTCTGCGGCGGCGCGGCGTGGGCGTCGATGTGGCGAGGCTGGATGAGGGAATCCGGTTCTCGGAACTCGACCGGAACCTGAAGCGCGCTGATATCGCGATCGATGCGATGTTCGGTACGGGTTTCCACGGAGAGCTGAGTGGTGACGCCGCCAAGGTCGCTGATCGTCTCGCTGACGGTCCTCCCGTCCTGGCCGTCGACATTCCCTCGGGGGTCCACGGTGCGACGGGAGCTGTGGAGGGGTCGGCGGTGTGGGCAGTCGCCACGCTGTCGTTCGCAGCGTTGAAACCCGGCCTCGTGTTCGAGCCCGGCGCGACTCACGCCGGCGAGGTCGAGGTCGCCGACATCGGCATCGACGTCACCCGCGCCACGATGGGTGTCACCGAGTGTGCGGATGTCGCGTCGTGGCTTCCCCCACCGAATCCGGTCACCAACAAGTGGACGTCGGGGGTGTCGGTCGTCGCGGGATCGGGGGAATGACCGGTGCCCCGAACTTCGTGAGCCACGCGGCCATGCGCGCGGGAGCGGGCATCGTGTGGTGCAACCTGCCGGGACGCGACGCTGCCCGTGCCGCCTCGGGAAGTGAGGTCATCACGCGGGCGGTCGCGGCCACGCCGGACGACTCCCTCGATCTTCCCGGAGCCGACGAGGTCCTGGTGAATCTCGGACGTTTCCGTGCGTTGGCGCTCGGCCCGGGTCTGGGGCGCAGCGCGCACACGGCGCTCGCTGTGATCCGCCTGGTCGAGCAGGCTGCGGTTCCGGTGGTGCTCGACGCCGACGGCCTCAACGCTCTCGACGGTCGGCCCGAGATCCTCCGAACCCGTCCGGCTCCGACCGTTCTGACACCGCACGACGGTGAGTACGAGCGTCTGGTGGGCCATGCCGTCGGCGAGGACCGGGTGGCCGCCGCTGCCGAACTGGCGGCCCGTTCGGGGTCCGTGACTCTCCTGAAGGGCCCGGCAACCGTGGTGGCCGATCCCGACGGCCGCGCGGCGGTGAACCCGACGGGGGCCCGTGGCTCGGCACTGCCGGAACAGGCGACGTCCTCACCGGAATCGTCGCCGCGTTCCTCGCCCGGGGATGGGGCCGTTCGAGGCGGCCGCGGCCGGAGCCTTCGTGCACGGCCAAGCCGCCGACACCGCCACCGAAGGCCTCGCTGGCCACGACGGGCTCGTCGCGGGTGACCTCATCGGCGCGCTCGGGCCTACGCTGGCACGGATCACCGGCGGAGACCCAGCCCCAGAGGCGGAGGAACAATGACCGAGGAAACCCGCGTCGAAGATGTCATGACCAGCGAGGTCGTGACGTTGCGTCCCGACCAGAGTGTCGCGGAGGCCGCTGACGTGCTGGCCGGTGATGCCATCGGGGCGGCGCCGGTGGTCGACGACGGCACGTACGTGGGAATGCTCAACGACGACGACCTCATCGTCTCCGAGGCTCGCCTCCACCTGCCCACGACGTTCAACATCCTGGGTGCCCAGATCGTGATGCCCGGCTCGCAGCACCGCTTCGAGGAGGAGTTGGAGAAGGCCGTGGGCGCCACCGTGGGCGACGTGATGGACACCGACCACCCGACCGTCACGTCCGGCGAACCGCTCATGGCGGTCGCGACGCTGATGCACGACAAGGGAGTCACCCACGTACCCGTCATCGACGGCGGCGCGGTCGTGGGCATCGTGGCCCGTGGCGACCTGATCCGGCATCTGTCCGCCACGACATGAGCGACTTCCGCCCCGCGTGGGCGGCGATCGATCTCGACGCCGTGCGTCACAACGTGTCCGTACTACGGAGCGCGGCACCGTCGGCGGCACTGATGGCCGTGGTCAAGGCCAACGCCTACGGGCACGGCGCTGAGCAGGTCGCACGCGCAGCTCTCGAGGCCGGTGCAGGGTGGCTCGGCGTGGCACGAGTGGCCGAGGGCGTGGAGTTGCGCGACGCGGGCATCGACGCGCCGATCATGGTGCTCTCAGACCCGCCGGCCGATGGCGCGGGGGAGGTCGTGTCAGCTCGTCTGACTCCGATGATCGGTGATGTCGCGTCGCTCGGGCCTCTGGCCGACGCCGCCCGCGCCGCTCGGACGCCACTCGACGTCCATGTGAAGGTCGACACCGGGATGCACCGAATCGGGTGTTCTCCGGCTGCGGTGCGCGACGTCGTAGACCGTCTCGCGAGTGAACCGTCGTTGCACTTCGCCGGTATCGGTACCCACTTGGCGGTCGCCGACGCCGTCGGGGATCCCTTCACCGACCGTCAGCTCGACGAGTTCCTTCGGGTGCTCGACGATCTCGAGAGCACCGGCGACCGACCTCCGCTGGCGCACGCCGCCAACTCGGCGGGCCTGCTGGCACACCCCCGGTCCCACCTCGATCTGGTTCGTACCGGGATCTCCGTCTACGGGCTCGCGCCGGGCAAGAAGATCACTACCGACCCGGCGTTGCGTCCCGCGATGTCCCTGCACGCCCGCGTGTCAGCGGTGCGCGACCTCGACGCCGGGGAGCGGGTGTCCTACGGCCGCCGCTACGAGCTCTCTGCTCCGGGTCGCATCGCGACGGTTCCGCTGGGTTACGCCGACGGTGTCCCCCGTCGTCTCGCTGACGCCGCCGGCGACGTACTCGTGGGCGGAACACGTCGACCGGTGGCCGGTACCGTCACGATGGACCAGATGATGGTGGACGTGGGGTCCGGGCCGGTCGACGTGGGCGACGAGGTCGTGCTGATCGGTTCCCAGGACGGACCCGACGGATCCGACACGATCACCGCCACGGAATGGGCGGACCGGCTCGGCACGATCGACTACGAGATCGTCACCGGGATCCGTAGCAGGGTCCCGCGCACCTACAGCGGGGGGTGACCGGCCCCGATGAGCGCCGAAGAACCCGTGGCCGTGGAGTTCGCGAACTTCGGGGAACTCGAACGCGTCGCCATGGTGTGCACACGTTGCGATCTGGCGGAAGGTCGCACGCAGGTCGTGTTCGGCAGCGGTGATCCCGCGGCGGACCTGATGTTCGTGGGAGAGGGTCCCGGTGCTCGCGAGGACGAGCAGGGTCTGCCGTTCGTGGGTCCGTCGGGCAATCTGCTCACGGAGCTGATCCACGGGATCGGGTTGGAGCGTTCCGCGTGCTATATAGCGAACGTCGTGAAGTGTCGACCGCCCGGCAACCGTGATCCACTCCCCGGCGAGATCACCGCGTGCCGGCCGTATCTCGAGGCGCAACTCGAGTTCATCCGGCCTCGCGTCGTCATGACGCTGGGAAACTTCGCGATGAAGCTGCTCCTCGACACGAAGGAGGGGATCACGAAGATGAGAGGGAAGCAGTATCCGTTTCGCGACGACGCCGTTCTGATTCCATCGTTCCACCCGGCCGCGGCGTTGCGAGGGGGCGGAGGAGTGCTCGCCGACATGCGGGCCGACTTCGTCCGCGCCCGGCGTGTCCTACACGAGCCCTCGATCTGAGATGGATCTCGTCACGCACGCCCCCGAGGCCACGTTGGGCTTCGGCGCCGCACTCGCCGAGATACTCGAGCCGGGCGACCTCCTTCTCGTCAGCGGCGGTTTGGGAAGCGGCAAGACGGTGTTCGCTCGAGGTGTCGGCGCGGGCCTCGGCGTGACCGGACCTGTCGTGTCGCCCACGTTCACGCTCGTCCGGGAGTACGACGGTCGTGTTCCGTTCGTCCATGCCGACGTGTACAGGCTCGACGACCTGGCCGAGTTCGTCGATCTCGACGTCGGTGAGGCGTTCGACGGCACGGCCGTCACTCTCGTGGAATGGGGCGATGTCGTCGCTTCGGCGCTGCCCGCCGACCGCCTGGAGATCACCCTGGAGCGCGTGGACGACGCACCCGATTCGCGTCGAATTCTGATCGAGGCTCGCGGGCCGACCTGGGCGGCGCGCCGTGCGAGGTTGGCGACTCTCTGCGACAGCCCTGTGAACAGGCCCGAGAAGTCGTGACGATGCACGTGCTCGCCATCGACACGGCGACGGCCCAGGTGGGAGTCGCCATCGGGGTCGGCGACCACGTCGCCGGTGAGGTCCGTCTCGTCGGCGGTCGCCGCCACGCCGAGCACCTGGTGCCGGTCGTGGAGCGGCTGTGTGACGACACCGGCGTACGTCTCGACCGGCTCGCGGCGATCGGCGTGGGCGTCGGTCCCGGCCTCTTCACGGGGCTCCGGGTGGGCGTGGCCACGGCGAAGATGCTGGCGCGGGTCCTGCGCGTCCCGATGGTCGCTGTGGGGAGTCTCGACCTCGTGGCCCATCCGCTTCGTCACGCAGACCGCCAGATCGCCGCTGTGCTCGACGCCCGGCGTTCCGAGGTCTTCTACGGCCGCTACCGCACGGTGCCGGGAGGGGTGCTACGGATCGGCGATCCCACCGTCGTGCCACCGGAAGACGTCGTCGGCGATCTCCTGAGCCGAGGTGTGGAGACGCTGCTCGCCGGCGACGGCGTGTCGGCCCATCCGGAGGTCTTCACCGACGTGGACCGCGCCGAGTGGGCAGGTCCGACGTTCGACTTCCCGAGCCCGGCTTCGCTCGTGGCACTCACCGCTCACCGCGTGGAACGTGAGGATTTCGCCCAGCCCGCCGAGGTTGTCCCCGTGTACCTGCGGGCGGCGGATGCGCGCATCAACTGGGAACAGCGCAGCTCATGAGCATTCGCCCACCCGACACGCGCCCGATGGGTATCGAGGTGGCCGCGATGCGTCGCCGCCACCTCCGGGGCGTCCTCGCTGTCGAGGAGCAGGTCTACCCGCGTCCGTGGAGCGGGTCCCTGTTCCTCAGTGAGATGTCGTTGCGCTCCAGCCGCGCCTACTTCGTTGCCCGCTCGGGCCGGTCGGTCGTGGGCTACGGCGGGGTCATGTTGAGTGACGACGACGCCCACGTCACGACGCTCGCCGTCGACCCTGACCACCAGCGCCGTGGAATCGGAACTCGACTCATGCTGACGCTGACCCGTGCCGCTGTGCAGCGCGGCGCGCGTCATCTCACTCTCGAGGTTCGTTCCAACAACATCGCCGCACAGGCGCTCTACCGGCGCTTTGGCCTCGCTCCCGTGGGCACCCGTCCCGGCTACTACACCGCGACCAACGAGGACGCGCTGATCATGTGGGTTCACGACATCGACACCCCCGAGTACTCCGCCCGACTCAGCGGCATCGAGGAAGAACTCCGATGACGCGTCTGACTCTGGGTATCGAAACGTCGTGCGATGAAACGGCCGCCGCGGTGGTGGCCGACGGCGTGGACGTGCGGTCGTCGGTCGTGTCGAGCCAGGTGGACCTGCACACCGGGTTCGGCGGTGTGGTCCCCGAGCTCGCGAGTCGTGCCCACGTGGAACTCATCGACGAGGTCATCAACGAGGCCCTTGTCGAGGGTGGTGCCGATTTCGACACGATCGACCTCGTCGGAGCGTGTTGTGGGCCGGGCCTGGCCGGTGCGCTCCTCGTCGGCGTGAGCGCCGCCAAGGCGATCGCGCTCGCGGCGTCGATCCCGTACGTAGGGGTGAACCACCTCGAAGCGCACCTGCACGCGACCGTGCTCGAGCATCCGTCGGTGGAGTTTCCCGCGGTGGTCCTGATCGCCTCGGGTGGTCACACGATGCTCGTGGAGGTGCGCGACCGGCTCGACTACAACGTGCTCGGTGAGACCGTGGATGACGCGGCGGGTGAGGCGTTCGACAAGGTGGCGCGGTTCCTCGGTCTCGGTTATCCCGGGGGTCCGGCCATCGACAGGATCTCCCCGAGGGCGATCCCACGGCCGTGACGTTCCCCCGTCCGATGATGGACGCGGGAGACATGTTTTCCTTCTCCGGTCTGAAGACGGCGGTTGTCAACCGCGTGCGCGAGGAACCCGGCCTCGCGACCGCAGATGTGGCGGCGGCGTTCCAGGAGGCGGTGGTCGATGTGCTCGCCACGAAACTCGCCCGTGCCGCGCAGCGGTCGGGTGCGGCCACGGTGGCGCTGGGCGGAGGCGTGGCGGCGAACAGGGCGCTGCGCTCACGCGTGGCGGCCGACGGCGAGGTGGGAGGGTGGGCCGTGGCTCTCCCCGGACCGGCGTTCTGTACCGACAACGGTGCCATGATCGCCGCCGCCGCCCATGTCCGTTTCGACGCCGACGGACCGACCCCGCTCGACGGGGGAGTGGAACCCGGCCTGCGCCTGGGGTGAGCGGGTCCGGCCCCGTGTTGCCGGGCCCGGCGGCCTGCTGGTACCTTGGCCGTTAGCACTCGTCGAGGGCGAGTGCTAACACCACCGGGGCAGGGTCAGCGCCACCGGCCCCGAGACATCGCAGTACACCCGGCCCAGGCCGGGGCACAGACCCGTCATTCAGCCGAAAACAGCACGTGGAGGCACGTCGATGAATCTGCAGCCGCTCGAAGACCGCATCGTGGTCCGCTCCGCCGAGGCGGAGGAGACCACCGCCAGTGGACTGGTCATCCCCGACACCGCCAAGGAGAAGCCCCAGCAGGGCGAAGTGCTCGCCGTGGGCCCGGGCCGACGCTCCGACCAGACCGGCGAGATCATTCCTCTCGATGTCGAGGTGGGCGACGCCATCGTCTACTCGAAGTACGGCGGGACCGAGATCGAGGTCGACGGCGAGGAGCTGTTGATCCTCTCCGGCCGCGACGTGCTCGCCAAGGTGGGTGGCAAGAAGAAGAAGTAGTCGGGATCGGGTAGGTTCCCTTTTCTTCGACTCGGGCGGCGCAGGATACCTGCGCCGCTGATCCTCGTCTCAGGTTCCCTTTTTTCGACTCGGGCGGCGCAGGATACCTGCCCGCTGATCCTCGTCTCAGGTTCCCTTTTCTTCGACTCGGGCGGCGCAGGATACCTGCGCCGCTGATCCTCGTCTCAGGTGAGTGGGGAGTCGAGGGCGCGGTCCTTCGCCCACTTGTAGTCGGTCTTGCCGTTCGGCCCGCGCTGGACGGCGTCGACGATGACGACGTGGCGGGGCCGCTTGAAGCCCGCCAGGTGGGCACGGGTGGCGTCGGCGATCTCGTCGGGTGTCGCCGTAGATCCGGGTCCGAGCTCGACGACCGCCGCGACCGCCTGGCCGAACTTCTCGTCGGGCACGCCCACCACCACGGCGTCGACCACGTCCGGGTGGTTCTTCACGGCCTCTTCGACCTCTTCGGGGTAGACCTTCTCGCCGCCCGTGTTGATCGACACCGACCCACGGCCCAGCAGGTTGATGGTGCCGTCGGTGTCGACGGTGGCCCAGTCGCCGGGGACGGAGTAGCGCACGCCGTCGTAGGTCGGGAACGTCTCGGAGGTCTTCTCCGGGTCCTTGTAGTAGCCGAGCGGTATGGCACCGGCGACGGCCAGGAGCCCCTTCTCCCCGGAGCCGGGCTCGACCTCGCGGCCGTCCTCGGTGAGCACCTTGGTCGTCTCGCCGATCGTGAAGCGCGCGGTCTTGGCCTCTCCGCCGGGGCCGTCCATGCTCGCTCCGAAGCCGAGGCCCTCGCTGGAGCCGAGTGTGTCGACGCAGATGACGCCGGCCCTGTCCGCCAGGGTTCTCTTGCACGGAGCGCTCCACATGACACCGGAGCTCACGATCAGGAACAGCGACGAGAGGTCGAAGCTGCGTCCGGAGGCCTCGGCAGCCTCGAGAGCGGCGACCATGGGCTTTCCGAAGGCGTCCCCCACGATGGAGATCTGCGTCGCCGCCTCGCGTTCGACGGTCTCCCACAGTTCGGTGGCGTCGAAGTGGCGGTTGGTGAGCGTCACGGCCGTCCCACCCACGACCATGGCGATCATCGTGGTGAAGAAGCCGGTGCCGTGCATGAGGGGCGACGCAGGGATCTGCACGGGTGCGCGGCCCGAGGACAGGAAGTCCGCTGCGAGACGGCCGGCGCTGACCGCGTCGGTGGGAATCTCGAATCCCGCCAGGGGATAGACGGTCGGGGCGAGCGAGCCGAACAGGTCGTCGTGGCGCCACATCACGCCCTTGGGCATACCGGTGGTTCCGCCGGTGTAGAGGATGTAGAGGTCGTCGCCGCTGCGGTCGATGCGTGCCGCCGGATCGTTCTCGGCGATGAGATCTTCGTAGCGGAGCGCCCCCGTCGAGGTGTGGCGACCCGTCGTCGACCTGTACGACCGCCCGCAGCCTCGGCGCCATGTCACGCACAGCGCCGACCCGGTCGGCCAGCGATCCGTGGAACAAGAGGATCTCGGTGTCGGAGTTCTCGAGGAGGTAGAGCAACTCGTCTTCGACATAGCGGTAGTTGACGTTGACCGGCGCCGCCCGCAGCTTGAAGGCCGCCAGAATCCCCTCCAGGTACTCGTTCGAGTTGTACAGGAAGGAGGCGACCTTGCTGCCGGGCGCGCACCCCAGTTCCTCGAAGCCCGCGGCGAGGCGGGCACTGCGGTCGTCGAACTCCGACCACGTCCTGCGCACGTCGCCGTGGACGAGCGCCGTGTGGTCGCCGATGGTGTCGGCCACCGTTTCCCACAGCGTCGCCAGGTTCATCCCTTCGCCCACGCGTGTCGACACGTCATCTTCCGGAGTCATGGACAAGAAGAATGACACAGGTTCCCATTTCCTCGTCTTGGGTCCCCATTTGCTCGCCTCGTGTTCCCGCTCACATATCCTCTATCTCCCATGGCCGAACCTGCGCGGCGTCCAAACGTCCTTCTCGTGATCTCCGACCAGGAACGCCAGCGTGACTGGCTTCCCGACTCGATCGACCTCCCCGCCCGACAGCGCCTGATCGACGAGGGTGTCGAGTTCACGAACTACTACACGCATTCGGTGCCCTGCTCGCCGTCGCGGGCTTCGCTGATGACCGGCCAGTACGTACCGCAGCACGGTGTGGTCGACAACGTGATTCACGACCACCACGCGGAACTCAGCCCGGACACACCGACGATCGGGTCGTTGTTGGGTGACGCCGGCTACCGCTCGAGCTACATCGGCAAGTGGCACCTGTCGCGGGGAGCACATCCCGACATGGAGGCCTACGGCTACAACGACTGGGAGGGCGACGACCGCCAGTTCATGGGGTGGGCCGGCACGGGCGTGCACTTCGATCCCGTCATCGCCGAGAACGCATCGCAATGGTTGCGCACCAACGGCACGTCACTCGACCGGCCGTGGTTCCTGACCGTCGGCCTCGTGAATCCGCACGACGTGATGTGGTACCCGATCGATCAGAGTACCTACCAGGATCAGAACGCGACGGAAGTCGCTTTCTTCAAGAAGCTGCTCGCGTCCGCGCAGTGGAAGGAGGGCGATCCGATTCCCGTCTTCGAAGACCACTACGACGAGATCTTCGAGGAGCTTCCCGACAACTTCCACGACGACCTCTACACGAAACCGGGAACACAGCGGCAGTGGCGCTGGGACCAGCAACACGGCACCTGGGGACACATCGACCCCGACGACCACAAGGCCTGGCTCCGGCACCTCGACTACTACGTGAAGCTCCACCAACTCGGCGACCGGAGCCTGGAGACGATTCTCGACGCCCTCGATGCGAGCGGAGCCGCCGACGACACGATCGTCATCTTCACATCCGACCACGGCGACATGTGCGGCTCACACGGCCTCCGTTCGAAGGGCCCGTTCGTGTACGAGGAGGTCATGAACGTCCCGCTCTACGTGCGTGCACCGGGGATCACGTCGCCGGGAACGGTCACGGACTCGCTCGGATCGGCGGTCGACATCTCGGCCACGATCTGTTCGCTCGCGGGTGTCGACGTCCCGTCGACGTTCCGGGGTGTCGATCTCACGCCCGTGCTGTCGGATCCGTCGGCGGCCGTTCGCGATCGGGTCCTCTTCGCCCAGGACTCGGCGCACACCACCAACATCCAGCGAACCCGCTACGCGCTGCGCGGGTACTTCGACGGCCGCTACAAGTACGCGCGCTACTACGGCGTCGGTGGGGGCTTCCCAACGATCTGTTCGACCCGGCCCTCGCCGGCGAGAAGTTGTATCCGGTCGACGCCGCGTTCGACGACCAGGACCACGAGCTCTACGACCTCCAGGAGGATCCCGGCGAGATGGTCAACCTGGCCATGGATCCCGGGCGACGCGACGAGGTCCGCCGCCGTTTCGACGAGCTCCTCGACCTCGAGGCGAAGAACTTCGCCTGAGTCCCACACATCTAATGTGAGGGGATGGCGACACGCGGCGGACGACAGCGCATTCCGCGGCCTCCCACGATTCGGCCGGGGCGGCCCTCGCCGTGGGCGCACGTGCCCGTGGAGCGACGCCATCTCAGTCTCGACACTGTCCGGGCGCGCCTGGCTGATCTCCCACCACCCTCGCCCCCGACATAGCGATGGCGGGCGCGCGCGACGCCGCGGTCCTGCTCCCCATCTTCGAGGAGGCCGGGGAGGCACACCTCATCCTCACCAAGCGACCCGACACGATGCCGTCGCACCGGGGCGAGATCGCCTTTCCCGGCGGGAAGCTGGACGAGGGCGTGGACGACAGCCTGGTCGCCGCGGCACTGCGGGAGACTCATGAGGAGATCGGAATCGATCCCGGAGAGGTGGAGATCGCCGGCGAGCTCGACACGCTCGGAACGGTGGGTTCCCGTTTCACGATCGCGCCGTTCGTCGGCCTCCTGGAGGGTCGCCCCGAGCTCAGTCCCGATCCCGTGGAGGTCGTGAAGGTGTTCGATGTTCCGCTGGCAGAGCTCCTGGCCGACGGTGTGCACAGCGAAGAGGAGTGGGAGGTCGGCCTGCCGGATTTCACGATCCAGTTCTTCGAACTCGAGGACGAGACCGTCTGGGGCGCCACGGCCCGGATCCTGACCCGCTTTCTGGCCCACCTGGTCGACACCCCGTAGACCCGCCGTTCCCGATGCCATCCCACCCGGGATGGGAGCGAAGCGGACAGTAGGCTGAAGGGTTCGACAGCGCGGGCGGGCGAGCGAACACAACCACGAACGGGGTGAACCGGTGGAAGTCGAGATCGGGATCGGGAAGTCGGGTCGTCGGGCGTACGGGTTCGACGACATAGCGATCGTCCCCAGTCGCCGCACACGCGACCCCGAAGACGTCGACATCTCGTGGGAGCTCGACGCCTACAAGTTCGACCTTCCGCTGATGGCCTCGGCGATGGACGGCGTCGTCTCGCCGAGCACTGCGGTGCAGATCGGAAACCTCGGCGGCCTGGCGTGCTTGAACCTCGAAGGTCTGTGGACGCGCTACGAGGACCCCGAGCCGCTTCTCGACGAGATCGCCAATGAGCCGCCCGAGAAGGCGACACGGCGTATGCAGGAGATCTACACCGAGCCGATCAAGGAGGAACTGATCGGCCGGCGTATCCGCGAGATCAAGGATGGCGGCGTCGTGGCGTGCGCGTCGATCACCCCTCAGCGCACCGAGCAGTACGCCAAGCTCACCGTCGAGGCCGAACTCCGACATCCTCGTGATCCAGGGCACCGTGGTGTCCGCCGAACACGTGTCGAGCACCGTCGAGCCACTCAACCTCAAGAAGTTCATCCGGCACTTCGACCTTCCCGTGATCGTGGGCGGATGTTCGAGCTACTCCACGGCCTTGCACCTCATGCGTACCGGCGCCGTGGGAATCCTCGTGGGCGTCGGTCCCGGTCACGCCTGCACGAGTCGCGGCGTTCTCGGAATCGGTGTTCCGCAGGCCACCGCCATCGCCGATGTCGCGGGCGCCCGTATCCGTCACCTCGACGAAACCGGCGTCTACGTCCAGGTGATCGCCGACGGCGGCATGCGTACGGGAGGCGACATCGCCAAGGCGATCGCCTGCGGTGCCGACGCCACCATGGTCGCGTCGCCTCTGGCGTGTGCACACGAGGCGCCGGGGCGCGGGTACCACTGGGGCATGGCGACGTTCCACCCCACGCTGCCACGCGGCGCACGTGTCTACGCCGGCCAGAAGGCCACGTTGTCGGAGATCATCGCCGGCCCCGCGCATGAGAACGACGGAACGCTGAACCTCATGGGCGGCCTTCGCACGTCGATGGCCACCACGGGTTACGAGACCGTCAAGGAGTTCCAGAAGGCCGAGGTCATGGTCGCGCCGTCACTTCAGACGGAGGGCAAGACCCTCCAGCGCGCCCAGGGCATCGGCATGGGCAAGTAGTGACGAAACGCGAGCGAGCGCAGTCGAGCGAGCAGGAGTCCCGAGCGCTCCGTAGGACGCCGGAGGGGTATCCCCGGAGGCGAGCGAGGGCGACCATCGAACGCGAGCGAGCGCGACCATGAATACTGTCTTGGTCGTTGACTTCGGAGCGCAGTACGCGCAGCTGATCGCCCGACGCGTCCGTGAGGCGCACATCTATTCCGAGATCGTCCCGCACGACATGCCGGTGGCCGAGATGCTCGACCGCCATCCAGCGGGAATCATCCTCTCGGGTGGCCCGAAGTCGGTCCACGTCGAGGGCGCCCCGTCGATGGACCCGGCGATCTTCGAGTCCGACGTCCCGGTGCTGGGCATCTGCTACGGCTCGCAGCTCCTCGCCCAGCAGCTCGGTGGTGTGGTCGAACGCACCGATTCGGGTGAGTACGGGGGCACGTCCCTGACGGTCACGAATCCGGGCGTTCTCTTCGCCGACCTCCCGACCAGACAGCAGTGCTGGATGAGCCACGGCGACGCCATCACGGCCGCACCCGACGGCTTTGTCGTCACCGCTTCCTCCCCCGGTGCTCCCGTTGCTGCCCTGGAAGACCGCGCACGTGGCCTCTACGGCACGCAGTTCCATCCCGAGGTCGGTCATACCGAACGCGGCCTGGAGATCCTCAAGCACTTCCTCTACGACGCGTGCGGTCTCGCTCCCGAGTGGACGAACATCTCGATCATCGAGCAGGCCGTCGCCGAGGTGCGCGCCACGGTCGGCGAGGAGAAGGTCATCTGCGGCTTGTCGGGCGGTGTCGACTCAGCGGTGGCGGCCGCGCTCGTGCACAAGGCGGTCGGCGACCAGCTCACGTGCGTGTTCGTCGACACCGGTATGTTGCGTCAGGGTGAGGCCGAACAGGTCGAGGAGACGTTCCGACGCCAGTTCCATGTCGATCTGATCCACGTGAAGGCGGCCGACCGCTTCTTGGAGCTCCTCGACGGGGGTGACCGATCCGGAGGCCAAGCGAAAGATCATCGGAGAGACCTTCATCCGCGTCTTCGAGGAGGTCGCTGCCGATCACAGCGATGCACGGTTCCTCGTGCAGGGAACCCTGTATCCCGATGTCGTCGAGTCGGGCACCGCAGACGCAGCGAAGATCAAGACGCACCACAACGTCGGGGGCCTTCCCGACGACATGGACTTCGAACTCGTCGAGCCGCTGCGTCACCTCTTCAAAGACGAGGTGCGCGCCGTGGGCGCCGAACTGGGGCTCCCCGAAGACATCGTCTGGCGTCAGCCGTTCCCCGGCCCGGGCCTCGCGGTCCGCATCATCGGGGAGATCACCGATGAACGTCTCGAGACACTGCGCTCGGCTGATGCGATCGTGCGCGAGGAGATCCACCGGGCCGGTCTCGACCGCGAGATCTGGCAGTACTTCGCAGTGATGCCCGGGGTACGCACCGTCGGAGTGATGGGAGACGACCGCACCTACGCCTACCCGATCATCATCCGGGCCGTGACCTCTGAAGACGCCATGACCGCCGACTGGGCACGTCTCGACCATTCCCTTCTCGAGGAGCTCTCCAACCGGATCATCAATGAGGTCCCCGGCGTCAACAGGGTCGCCTACGACATCACGAGCAAGCCCCCGGCACCATCGAGTGGGAGTGACGGGAGCGACGGTCCCGGCGTAGACCGTTCTCCCCCATACCGGAGAATTTCTCGGGGATCCTTCTGGGGTTTCCCTCATGGCGACCCACGTCGCGACCGATACGGGCTCATGACTTCTCACGAAGCTCTCCACGCCCCGCGCCCGAACCGCCGAAGGTGTCTGACCGGCCTTTCCCGTTCCGGACGACAGTTGACCCGGATCGCCGGCGTGGTGGCCCTCGTGGCGGCCACGATCGTCGTCGCGCCGGCCGGCCCGGCCGATGCTGCAACCTTCGATGTCACGCGTTTCGACGACCCGGTGCCCGACGGTTGTGCCTCCGGTGTCGACTGCTCGTTGCGTGAGGCGGTGATCGACGCCAATGCCACGGGAGGTGCCGACGTCATCGATGTGCCGGCCGGCTACTACAACCTCACGCAGACCGGGCCGCTCGAGAACTCCGCGGTGACCGGTGACCTCGACATCACCGACGACGTCACCATCAACGGCTACGGAAATGTTTGGGTCAGCGCTTCCGGGATTGGCTGCTGATCCCGACCGGGTGTTCCACACGATGAACGGTGCCACGGTCGAGTTCGTCGACTTCCAGGTCCAGGACGGCGCAGCTCCCACCTCCGAGGCGTATGGCGGCGGGATCCTCCAGGAGAACGGGTCGCTCACCTTGACGCGGGTGGGTGTTCACGACAACTCCAATCCGGGTGCCGGCGCTCCCAACGACGCTGACGGCGGAGGGATCGCGACTCGCAGCGGAAGTTTGACCCTGACTGACAGCGCCGTGCAGTCGAACTCCACCAACGACGACGGCGGCGGGATCGCAATCGAAAGCGGAGACGTCACGCTTACGAATGTCGCGATCGACGCGAACACTGTCACGGGCCCCGGGAGTGGCGGCGGAGGCTCTACCGAAGGCGCAAACGGCGGAGGGCTCTACCTTGGCTCGTCCGTCACCGGGGACTTCACGAACGCGAACTTTGGAGGTAACGCGGTGCTCGACACCGACGAGTACTCGGGTGGCGGCGGGTTCTTCGTCGCGGGAACTGTGACGGCCGACGGAATCAACGCCTCCCTGAACACAGCCGCCTCGTTTGGCGGTGGTGGGCGAATCGCCGAGAGCGGCTCGGTGACAGCGACGAAGTTCAATGTCCATTTCAACGACGCCCCGGCTTCCGGTGGCGGTCTCGCGGTTCAAGGAACACTCGACGCGACCGGAGGGTCGATCTCCCGAAACACGGCCGGGGGTGCGGCAGGCCTGATCATCGGAGCGAACGAGGGACCCGCGAGCAACGTGTCCCTCGACGACGTGGTGATCGAGGACAACATTGCCGACGTCGCCGGCGGCGTCTATGTCTTCCCGGGAGCCGAGTTCAGTTTCAGTAACCAGAGGATTCGGGCGAACAGCGCGACAGCGGGACCGGTGGGTGGTCTGTACAACGCCGGCACCTCCACACTCTTGAACGCCGACGTCAACGAGAACACCGCAACCGGAGGCGCCGGTGGTATGCGCAACGACGGCACGCTCGAAGCAACGTCAGTGGCAGTCACCGGCAACGACGCCCGCCCAGGGCAGGCCGGGGGTGTCCATTCTCTCGGAGACACGACACTGAACCAGGTGACCGTGGCCGGGAACATGGCCGACGGGATCGGTGGTGGGATCCTCGTGGGGGAGGCAGCCTCTCGGCCACCGATCTCGCGGTGTCGGGTAATGCCGGCTCGTTGATCGCGGGCGGCGGTATAGCTCAGGAGGACGACGGAGCGGGACCGTCGACCATCAACCTGAACAGAGCCGTCGTGAGCGGTCATTCGGTTGACGTTGCAGCGGCGGGGGTGCTCCTCGACGGTGACGGAGCCAACTCGTTCACGAATGTCACCGTCAGCGGGAACGAGGTGACGAATGGTTCTGGAGAGGGCGGCGGAATCATCCTCGTGGGCTCCGGAAGCCTCGATCTCCGGTACTCGACCGTCGCGAACAACACGGCGTCGGACGGTGGAGGCGTCCAGAACATGGACACCTCCACCGTGACCTCTACCGCCTCTCTGATCTCCGACAACGCGGGAGGCGACTGCCTCACCTACGACAGCGGCGTGCGGATCTCGAACGACTTCAACGTCGTCGGCGACAGTACTTGTGGATTCGGCCAGCCGAATGACGTGAACAACGCAGGCCCGATGCTCGGAACGACCCTCGGGCCCCTGGCCGACAACGGCGGGTGGAACGGCGTGATGCTCACGCACGCGCTGCTGACCGGAAATCCTGCCATCGACCACGCGGACTCTCCATCGTGTCCCGGGTTGGATGAACGTGGCCACGTCAGACCCGTCGGAGCCGCGTGCGACACCGGCGCCTACGAGGCGGCTGAGACGCCACCGCCCGACCCCGACTACGAACTCACGATCGACAAGACACTCGTGGGTGCGGCGAAAGCCGGCGGTGAGGCGCACTGGCACATCACGATCAGCAACACGGGCACGGATCCCGCACCGGGGCGGCTCACCTTCGCCGACACGCTGCCCGATGCGGTGAGCTTCACGTCAGTCGCTGCTCCTGACTGGGACTGCTCGAACAAGGGTCAGACGGTCACGTGCTTCTACGACGGCGACCTCGACCCGGGTGTCGTGACGAAGCTCGACATCGTCGCGGCGATCGACGGCGAGCCCGGGTCCGACATCACCAACACCGCCGGCGTGTCGACGTTCGGCAGTGTGGATCCCACGTTCTCCACGGCTCCCGGCGAGGTGTCGACGCCGTCCGTCCCTGTCATCCCCGATCCCGACGACCCGTCCGGTGGCAAGCCGTCCGGCGACGCGACCGGTGAGCCCCCCGGCACCCTGCCGTTCACCGGATTCCACCTCACCGAGGTCGCTCTGGCTGCGGCTGCCGCCGTTGCGCTGGGAGCGACGATCACGTGGAGGAACCGCCGCCGCGCACGCGCGTAGGGTTCGCCGGAGAACCACGACCAGGAGGCACCGGTGCGAGCGCTCGTGCAACGCGTCACCGAAGCCTCGGTCGTGGTCGACGGGGAGGTCGTGAGCGCAATCGGCGCCGGGCTGTGCGTTCTCGTCGGTGTCACCCATCATGACGATGCGGCAGTAGCGAAGAAGCTCGCGTCGAAGGTCTGGAACCTGCGGATCCTCGGCGACGCAGGATCCGACGGGGGAGAACCCGGCGGCATGAACCGCAGCGCCGCTGATGTCGACGCTCCACTGCTCGTCGTCTCCCAGTTCACGCTCTACGGCGACACCCGCAGGGGCCGTCGGCCCTCGTGGTCGGCCGCCGCTGCTCCCGAGGTCGCCGAACCGCTGTGTCGAGCGTTTGCCGGGGCGCTGAGAGGCCTCGGGGCCACCGTCGCGACGGGCGTGTTCGGTGCCGACATGGAGGTCTCCCTCGTCAACGACGGTCCCGTGACGCTGCTCCTCGAGATCCCGACATCTCGACCGTAATGGACAATAACCGCGGCCAGTAGACGGATCCGTCCAGGGGGCTAGCCTGAATTCCTTCATGAGGCAGATCGACTCGGCCCACTCCGTGTGGCTCTTCGACGAGGAACGTATGGTCTACCAGCGTCTCCCGCGTGGGTCCGATGTCAGCGTTCCGTCCCTCGCGTCCGACTGGGACACGTACTACGCGCTGGAACTCGACGACGAGAGCGGCACGTTCACCGTCGCGCTGAACGATGCGCGCACGCGACTGATCCGAGCGACACGGATCGAAGTGGCCTCCGACGTCGACACGACGGAGCTGTCGCTCACGCCTGTCGACGTGCCACCGACCGAGGGCGACTGAGGGCGGCGACGCAACAGGTCGAGGCAGCGCGTCGAACATATGATCGCCCTGCGGCGATAGTCGCTACGATGACCGCGTGACACCTGCCCGCACCGGCACCTCCGACAGCGATACCTCCGAGAGCAAGCTGCTGGCCGGCCTGAACCCGGCGCAGGAGGACGCCGTGACGGCCCCCGACGGGCCGCTGCTCGTCGTGGCGGGTGCCGGGTCGGGCAAGACGCGGGTGCTCACCCATCGGATTGCGTGGCTCATCGCCGAACGGGGTCTCTCACCGTTCGGGCTCTTGGCGATCACGTTCACGAACAAGGCCGCCGCCGAGATGAAGGAGCGCGTCGGGGCGCTCGTGGGACCGGTGGCGCAACGGATGTGGGTGTCCACGTTCCATTCGGCGTGCTCGAGGATCCTGCGGCGCGAGGCGCCCGTGCTCGGGTACCGCTCGGGGTTCACGATCTACGACCAGTCCGACGCGGTACGTCTCACCGACTACGTGCGCCGCGACATGGATCTCGACCCGAAGCGGTTCCCCCCGCGTCGGCTGCACGCCGCGATCTCCACGCTGAAGAACGACCTCATCGGGCCGGCCGAAGCCGCCGAGTGTGCGGAGAGCATGTCCGACCGGCGCATCGCCGACGTCTACCGCGAGTACCAGAAGCGACTCGCCGACGCGTCGGCCGTCGACTTCGACGACCTGCTCATGCTCACCGTGCAGCTGTTCCGTGAACACCCCGACACGCTCGAGCACTGGCGTCGGCGCTTCGGGTACATCCTCGTCGACGAGTTCCAGGACACGAACATCGCGCAGTGGGAGCTCGTGAGGATGCTCGGCGAAGAGCACCGCAACGTCATGGTCGTCGGCGACACGGACCAGTCGATCTACCGTTTCCGGGGTGCCGACGCCCGGAACCTCGCACGCTTCGAGGAGGTCTTTCCCGAAGCCGGCGTCGTCGTGCTCGACCAGAACTACCGCTCCACCCAGCGCATTCTCGACGCGGCGAACGCTGTGATCGCCCACAACCCCACCCGCCACGCCAAGAAGCTCTGGACGGCCCACGACGGCGGTGAGCTCATCGTCCGCTACCACGCCGAGGACGAGCACGACGAGGCCGCGTACGTGACGGGCGAGATCCTGCGCCTCGTCGACGCCGCCGAGCACCGGTACTCCGAGGTGGCCGTCTTCTACCGCACCAACGCGCAGAGCCGGGTCATCGAGGAGCAGCTCGTGCGAGCCAACGTCCCGTACCGGGTCGTCGGTGGCACCAAGTTCTACGACCGTCGCGAGATCAAGGACGCACTGGCCTACCTCAGGGCGTTCGTGAATCCCGACGACGAGGTGAGTTGGAAGCGGATCGCGAACACCCCCAAGCGCGGCGTGGGGCAGGCATCGCTCAACAAGGTGGAGGCGTATGCGCAGGGCGCCGGGATCCCGTTCCGCAGCGCACTCGTCGAGGCGCGTGCCGCAGGTGTGACCGGCCGTGCAGTCGGTGGCATCGTCGACCTCCTGTCGGTCATGGACGAGCTGGAGAACGTGGCGACCGACGGAGTGGCGGCCACCCTTCGCGGAGTTCTGGAGCGCACGGGCTATGTGGCCGAGCTCGAGGCCGACCGCTCCATCGAGGCGCAGGGCCGCATCGAGAACCTCGCCGAGCTGGTCGGTACGGCTGAGGAGTTCGACGCAGCGCTCGATGCGGGCGATGTCGCGGGCCTCGTCGACATCGCAGGCGTCGGGGATCCGACGCTGGGGAGCACCGACGTGACTGCCGAGGCGAGTGTCGGACCCGGAGAGTCTTCCGAAGAGCCTTCCGACGCCGATGCGCCGGTCGAGGCTCCGGCGGGCCGTGCGCGCTGCAGGCCTTCCTCGAAGGAGTGTCGCTGGTCACCGAACTCGACGACACCGGCGACGATGCCAGCACGGTCACCCTCATGACGCTGCACGCTGCCAAGGGCCTCGAATACCCCGCAGTGTTCCTCACCGGCCTGGAGGACGGAATCTTCCCGCACTCACGGAGCCTCGGGGAACCCGACGAGCTCGAGGAGGAACGGCGGCTCTGCTACGTGGGGATCACCCGCGCACAGCAGCGCCTGTTCTGCTCGCACGCCTGGAGCCGCACGCTGTTCGGCTCGACCGACTACTACCCGCCGAGTCGCTTCCTCGACGAGCTCCCCGAAGAGCTCGTCCACGAGATCGGTTCGTCGCGACACAGCCGCGAAGGAGTGGCGCGGCACCGCTCGCAGATCACCGATGCAGCGATGCGGTCGGGTGACGAATCCGGCATTGCCGCGGGCCACGACATGCCAGGAGTGCCCGCCGAACCTGCGGGTGCCCGCGGGGCGGAGCAGTTGGGGCTCCGCGTGGGCGACGACGTCCGCCACGACAAGTTCGGTCACGGCGTGATCCTCGACATCGACGGTCAGGGCGACAACGCCGAGGTCGTGATCCGCTTCCCCGAGGCGGGCGAACGTCGCCTCCTGCTGGCCTGGGCCCCTCTCGAGAAGGTCGGCGCCTCAGGGTGAGGTGACGGCGGGCGCCGGGGCGGGTTCCACCACCTCGAGGTCCACGAGGAGAGCGCCTTCGGTGGCCTCATCCGTCGACACGGTGAGCGAGTAGCGATCCAGCGCCTCGGTCGCCACGGGTTCGCCATCACAGTCGACGAAGGTCTCGTCGCGGCCCCGATAGTCGACGACGCAACCCGGTCGCCCGGGCGCCTCGATCACGAGGGCGACGATCTCGCCGTCCTCGAGGGCCACCCAGAAGGACCGGTTCCCGCCGAGGGGGTCGGCCTGGAAGAAGGGACCCTCCTCGAGCTGTTTCTCGATGCTCGAAGCCAGGCCGATCCGCACCGGCCCACTGCTCTCACCCGTCTCGCCGCGCGGCACCAGGAACAGGATCGCGGCCGCGACGGCGAGACCCGCCGCGACCACGATCACCGTCGACATCACGAGGATGGGGACGTCCTTCTTGGCGATGGCCACGGGGTCAGTGTCGCGGCGCTGCGAGCCGCCCGACGAACCGGCTGTGGTGTCGGTGCGAATCGGGTCCTTTGGAGAGGCTTGCCCGTGGGCGGGTACCGTGAACGGCCGTCCGGGCATCGGCAGCTCCCGGCAACCCAGGGAACGGATCCAGGAGACGGATGCAGCGCCGTTACCGCGTGCTGATCGCCAAACCGGGCCTCGACGGACACGACCGCGGAGCCAAGGTCATCGCCCGCGCTCTTCGCGACGCCGGGTTCGAGGTCGTCTACACCGGTCTCTTCCAGAGTCCCGAACAGGTCGCCGAGGCGGCACTCCAGGAGGACGTCGATGCCGTGGGCCTCTCTCTTCTCTCGGGAGCCCACGCCACCCTGTTCCCAAAGATCGTCGACGCCCTGAGGGAACGCGGCCGGGGTGACGCGCTCGTATTCGGCGGCGGGATCATTCCCGACCACGACGTCGATGAGCTGGAGACCGCCGGTGTCACAAAGCTGTTCACCCCGGGAGCACCCCTCGACGAGATCTCCGCATGGCTGGAGTCCGCGCTCGACGAACGCGAGGTCCGACTCGCCGGATCCGCCTGACAACCCCTTCGCATTCCGACCTTCGAGTTCTGAGACCCAAGGAGAACCGTGGACCTGTTCGAGTACCAGGGAAAGAAGTTCTTCGCCGCCTACGACATCCCTGTATCACCCGGTGAAGCCGTGGAGACGGTCGACCATGCGGTCGCCGTCGCGGAGGAGATCGGCTACCCGGTCGTCGTCAAGGCGCAGGTCCTCGTCGGGGGTCGCGGCAAGGCGGGCGGGATCAAGCTCGCCGACGACGCCGACTCGGTGCGCGAGCACGCCGGCAACATCCTCGGGATGGACATCAAGGGTCACACGGTGGAACTGCTCTGGATCGAGAAGGCGAGCGACATCGCCGAGGAGTACTACGCGAGTTTCACGCTGGATCGTTCGGCCAAACTGCACCTCGGCATGCTCTCCGCGCGCGGTGGTGTCGACATCGAACAGGTGGCTGCCGAGGAGCCCGACGCCATCGCCAGAATCCACGTCGACCCGGTCGACGGGCTCACCGCCGACGCTGCCGCGGCGTGGGTGGACGCGGCGAATCTGAACCCTGCTGCACGTGATGGCGCCATCGACATCCTGATCAAGCTCTACAGGGCGTACGTCGACGGCGATGCCGACCTCGTGGAGATCAACCCGCTGATCCTCACGCCCGACGGTCGCGTCCACGCACTCGACGCCAAGGTCACTCTCGACGTCAACGCCCGGTACCGCCACGACAACTGGGACGCCTACGAGGCCACGCAGGTTCTCGACCCACGCGAGCGCGAGGCGAAGGAGAAGGGGCTCAACTACATCGGTCTCGACGGCACCGTCGGGATCATCGGCAATGGTGCAGGGCTCGTCATGAGCACGCTCGACGTCGTCAACCAGGTGGGCGGATCGGCCGCCAACTTCCTCGACGTGGGAGGCGGCGCCGGAGCCGACCTGCTCGCCAACGCCATCGAGGTCGTCAACAACGACGACAACGTGAAGGCGATCCTCGTCAACATCTTCGGAGGTATCACCCGGGGCGACGAGGTCGCCACGGGCATCGTCGAGGCGATGGGTCGGGTGGAGTTGCGCTCACCGATCGTCGTACGCCTCGACGGAACGAACGCCGAGGAAGGCCGCGAGATTCTGGCCGCCAGCCCCAACGAGAAGCTGATGTCGGAACCGACGATGCTCGATGCCGCGCGACGCGCTGTCGAGATCGCCAACGCCTGACGGTGGTCGGCACCCACTTCATTTCCCACTTCGGAGGACACACCAGAGCATGAGCATCTTCGTCGACCAGGACACCAAGGTCGTCTACCAGGGCCTCACCGGCAGCCAGGGGCGGTTCCACGGCCTCCGCAACCGTGACTACGGGACCCAGGTGGTCGCCGGGACGAACCCGAAGAAGGCCGGTACCGACGTGGACGGGATACCGATCTACGGGAGTGTCGCCGAGGCGCGCGAAGCCACCGGTGCCGACACGTCGTGCATCTTCATTCCCGCCCCGGGCGTCGCTGCCGCGGTAGAGGAAGCCGCCGAGGCCGGGATCGGTTTCATCGTTGTGATCACCGAGGGTGTGCCCGCTCACGACGAAGCGCGCTTCTACAACCGACTGCGACGCGACTTCCCCGACACGCTGGTTCTCGGCCCGAACTGCCCGGGCGTGATCAGCCCGGGGCGGTGCAACATCGGTATCACCCCCGGAGAGATCACACTGCCGGGTGGGCCCGTCGGCATCGTCTCTCGCTCGGGAACCCTCACCTACCAGGCACTGCACGAGATGACGACCAAGGGAATCGGTCAGACCACCTGCGTCGGCATCGGCGGCGACCCGGTGCCGGGTGTGAGCTTCATCGACTGCCTCGAGCGTTTCGAGGCCGATCCGGAGACCAAGGCCGTGATCATGATCGGTGAGATCGGCGGCTCGGCCGAAGAAGAGGCCGCCGAGTTCATCGGTTCGAAGATGTCCAAGCCCGTCGTGAGCTACATCGCGGGCGTCACCGCTCCCGCCGGCAAGAAGATGGGCCACGCCGGCGCCATCGTGTCGGGCTCGAAGGGCACGGCCGAAGCGAAGATGGAAGCCCTGCGCTCAGCGGGCGCGGTGGTGGCGGAGAACCCCACCGCCATGGCCGAAGCCATGGCGGTCGTCGTCGCCAACCTCTGACATTTGATGCGTCCCTGAAGGTCGAATAGCGCGCGTCAGGGACGCATCAAACGGTTGGTGCTGGAGGTGGAGGTGGAGGTGGAGCCGGCGGTTCGGGTGGAGCTGGCGGTTCGGGAGGCGCCGGAGGCTCGGGGCGGGTGAACTCGCCGGTACGCGTGAACTCCTCCAGCTCCTCCTCTGTCTGCGGATCACGGAGGATCCCCTGGGCCACGACCAACCCGGCGCCCGCGATGATCACCACTCCGATCGCCGCGGTCACGAGCGCGAATCCGACCAGGGAGCCGTCCGACACAGCGCTTTCGAACAGGTCGGCGACGAACACGAGCACCCCGACAACGATGATGATCAGCGCCAACCAGGCGGAGCCTCGCCGCAGGGCCGTGGCTACTGCGATCCGGGCCCCGAGAATCCCCGTGGCCACCAGCAGGAGGCCCAGAACCCATGGGGTGTCGTAGACAGCACCGGTCGATCCGAATGCGAGCGCGAACATCCCGAGCACGAGGAACGGTGTGGCCGCGCCACCCAGCTTCTTGCGGTCGAGACCGAAGGCCGCGCCGAGGTAGACGAGTCCGATGACCATCGACGTGACACCCGGCCCGCGGTCGGGTTCGGAACCGGTGGACAGGAACGCGCCGACATCGTCCTCCACATTCGGAATCGGCGAATCGTCGACGCCTCCACCGGAGTCGAAGTCGTTGTCGAAACCGTCCGGAGGCGGCGAGTCGTCGAAGTTGTTGTCGAAGGTGTTGTCGGAGGTGTCGCCCAACGCGCACGAACCGAAGGAGCTCGGGCCCGACGGATCACCGCAGGTCGATCCGAACTCCTCGTACTCGGAGCCGAGGGGAGCCTGGTAGTACAGATCGTCACAGGCGACGAGATCGCCGCTCTCACAGTCGTCGTAGAGGTCGTCGAGAGCGGGGTCGTCGCCGTAGTTCTGTGGTGCATCGTCGTCGAACCCGGCGTTCACCACCGGAACTGTCTTTGCGCTCCCGACCTCTGCGCTCCCGACGTCGAAGGTGACTCCCGGCTCGTCGCTTTGGACCTGATCGACGATGAAACCCCACAACAGCAGCAGGGTGAGAGCCAGGAAGACGGTGCGGCCCTTGGTCGGGGGAACCGCGTACAGAGCGGCCCACGACAGGAGGGTGAGAATCTCTATCGAGGTCGTGGGATCACTCGTGGCGCCGACGGCGAGCAGGAAGATCCAGAAGGCCGGTACAGCGACCGCGACGGCTGTGACGGCGCCGGCTCGCACCGGCTCGTTCCCGAGGAAGATCGCCAGCATCCCGACGAGAACCGTCAGTGCGCAGAAGAGCGCTCCCGGTGTTCCCGAGCCGCCACCTCCCGACACGATGTCCGACTGGTCGAAGCCCAGCGCGATGACACCGATGACCGCGACAAGACCACCGGCCGCGCCGACCGCGCCGCTGAACGCCGGCTGCGGCCGCACCCGTGTGCGCCAGCCCAGGTAGTCGGTGCCCGAACGCTTGCCAGGGGGCTCTGTCGCCCCGCCTGCGCCATCGTTGTCGCCTCCACTGCCACTCCCACTGCCACCGCCGTCGTCAGCCCCACCGTTGGTGGCATCGGCGTAGGGGAGCGAGTCTCCCGGCTGCGTCGGATCGGTCACGGGTGCCTCCTCGAAGACGTGGTGAGCGCTCCGATCTTCCCAATCCGGGCACGCCTCGTGGTGGATACCCGAAGAAGCATCAAGCCGATACCTGCAGAGCGCGGAGGCCTACCGCAAGGCGCCGACGCGTCGACCCGCCGATCCCCGGGTTCCGTCGCTGCCGCCTTCTCAGCAGACGCCGGCGCTCAGTTGGCGCCCGCGCCGCTATCGGGGCTCGATGTTGCGATGCTGATCCAGATGATGAGTGTGAGGATGCCGCAGACGAGGGAGACCCAACACCAGATCCTGGAGCTCCTGGCCGCCTCGACAGCCGGCCAATACTCGTCGTGGGACTTCAAGTCGTTCGCGCGACCCGCGAAGAAGATCGCGACGATTCCGGTCGGCAGGAAGGCGAAGAGGCACAGGATCGACTGCACGAGGTAGTCAGCGACAGGCTCCAATCCGGCCCTTGGACCTGGTGGCGCCTCCCGGGCGGCCGAAGACCGAGGAGAGTGTGTGGACCTCGTCGCCGATGCAACTTCTGGGAGTTTGACGGCCGTGCCGCAGCGGGCGCAGTAGTTCGCTGCCTCGCCCAGTGGCGCTCCGCAGTCGCCACAGAATGTCACGCTATGTCCCTCCGGTCGTGGTCCCGGCACATTACATCGGTCGCGGTATTCATCGCGTCCGGCGCTCAGATGGGGACGCGAAAGAGCCCCGCCGCAGCGGGGCCCTCCCGTCTCGTCCGTCTCGTTGTGCGGAGCGGCAGTGCCGCGTGTGGTCAGGCGCTGGGAGGTGGCGGAGGTGGTGTGCTTCCACCGCTGCCGGCATCGCCCGACTCCCCGACACCCTGCATCACCATGAAGCCACCCGCGGCGAGACCGGCCGTGCACAGCAGGCCGATGTAGAGGCCGAAGGCCGTGTAGTCCGTGTTGCCGATCCACTTGATGAGCACCAGGACGAACGCGAGGCCGCCGCCGATCGTGTACAGCTGCGGGTGGGTCAGCGGTCCGAGCGTCTCTGGTAGTTCGACGTCGGTGAGGTTCGAGAGAATCACCAACGTGACCATCGCGATGCCGATGAGGATCGCGAGGATGCTCAGAAAGGAACTCGGTGCCTGCCATCCGTTGCGCGTATAGCTTCCGAACCCGAAGTCGACGCTGTACCACGACAGGAACGAGTCGAGGAAGAGCAGGATCCCGGAAACTCCGATGATCTTCTCGCCGAGTTTGATTTCGTTGATCTTGTCCATGAGGCCTTCCTCAGTGGTTGTGGTGGGGCCTCGATGGCCCTGTGCCGCCCTGCATCGGATCAGAAGTGCGGCCCGAACGCAAGTTTCGACTGCTTTCTAGCACTATTCGGTCCATCGGAAGTGGTTCGAGGGTTGCGCTAGGTTGCGAAAGTGCGCATAGGCGTTCTGGCATCGGGTAGCGGCACCAACCTCCAGGCGATCCTCGACGCCGATCTTCCGGTCGTTGTGGTGGTCGCGGACCGTCGGCGTGCGGGGGCGCTGGACCGCGCCGAACAGGCCGGAGTCACCACGGCTGTGGTCGACCGCTCCGAGTATCTGCCCGACCGCCTGGCGTTCACCGAGGCGGTGGTCGACGCTCTGGGCGATCACGATGTCGATCTCGTCGCCATGGCCGGATTCATGACGATCCTGGAAAAGCCGATCTTCGACGCTTTCGAAGGTCGGGTTCTCAACACGCATCCGAGCCTGCTGCCGGCGTTCCGGGGAGCGCACGCGGTGGAGGACGCTCTCGAGGCGGGAGTGCGGGTGACGGGGTGCACGATCCACGTGGCCATCCCCGAGGTCGACGCGGGTCCGATCCTGGCGCAGGAGGCGGTCGACATTCGCGACGGCGACACGGCCGAGAGTATCCACGAGCGGATCAAGGAGGTCGAGCGCCGTCTCTACCCCGAGGTTCTGGCTCGAGTCGTGGCAGACGGAGATGTCAGGGTCGGAGAGAGGAATCGAGATCGACGAGCAGGGAGTGGAGGGAGTTGACGAGACGGAAGATCGAACGCGCGCTGCTGTCGGTGTCCGACAAGGAAGGGCTTGTCGAACTCGCCCGGGAGCTGTCGGGAATGGGTGTGGAGCTCGTGAGCTCGGGCGGCACCGCAGCCGCGCTCACCGAGGCCGGTGTGCCCGTGACCGCGGTCGAGGACGTGACGGGCGCTCCCGAGATGCTCGGTGGACGTGTCAAGACGCTGCATCCGCGCATTCACGGCGGAATCCTCGCCGACCGCGACGAAGCGTCACACCGGGACGACCTGGCCACTCATGACATCGACGCCATCGACCTGGTGGTCGTGAACCTCTACCCGTTCGTCGAACGTCCCGGGATCGAGACGATCGACGTCGGCGGGCCCACGATGGTGCGCGCCGCGGCCAAGAACCACGGATCCGTCACGGTCGTGACCCGCTCCGACCAGTACGACGCTCTGCTCGACGAGATGCGCGCGAACGGCGGATCGGTCGGCGAGCAGATGCGGCGTGACCTCGCGCTCGAGGCGTTTGCTCTCACGGCGTCGTACGACGCCGCCATCGTGGCGTGGCTCCAGCGCGAAGAGACGCTTCCCGAACATCTCGTGATCCCCCTCGAGCGCGCACACGTCCTGCGCTACGGCGAGAACCCGCACCAACAGGCGGCGCGGTACCGCGAGCGCAACGTGGCGCCGGCGTGGCCCGACCGGATCGTGCAGCACGGTGGTAAGGAGATGTCGTACATCAACCTTCTCGACGTCGATGCGTCGTGGAGCCTCGTCAACGAGTTCAGCGACACGGCCTGTGTGGTGGTGAAGCACGCGAACCCCTGCGGCGTGGCGCTTGCCGACACTCCCGCCGAGGCCTACCGACGCGCGTTCGCGTGCGACGACCTCAGCGCGTTCGGGGGCGTTGTCGCACTCAACCGGGAACTCGACGTGTCCACCGCCGAGGCGATCGCCGGCGTGTTCACCGAGGTCGTCGTTGCCCCCTCCTACGCCGGCGGTGCCATCGAAGCGCTGAGAGCGAAGAAGAATCTCCGAGTACTGGAGGCGCCGCTTCCCGGCATCAGCGGGCTCCAGCTCAAGGCGCTCGAAGCCGGGATGCTCGTGCAGGAACCCGACTGCGTCTCGACCGACCGCGACGAGTGGCAGGTCGCCACCAAGGCCACTCCCACCGAGGAGCAGTGGCGCGACCTCACGTTCGCCTGGCAGATCTGTGCAGCGGTCGGGTCGAACGCCATCGTGTTGGCCAAGGACGCCCAGGCGTTCGGGATCGGCGCCGGCCAGCAGAGCCGGGTGCACTCGGCGGAGATCGCAGCGAGGAAGGCGGAGGGCCGGGCGAAGGGTGGCGTGTGTGCGAGCGACGCCTTCTTCCCCTTCCGGGACGGGATCGACGCTGCCGCAGAAGCGGGAGTGCAGGCGGTGATCCAACCGGGGGATCGATGCGTGACGAGGAGGTCGTGGCCGCTGCGGATGAGCACGGAATCGCCATGGTGTTCACCGGAGCGCGACACTTCCGGCACTGACGTTGACCCTAGGTAGTGCGTCCGTGAGGTTCGCTATGCGAACCTCACGGACGCACTAGGGGGAAAGAGGTAGGACACGTGGCGGCGAAGATCCTCGACGGGAAGGCTGCCTCGGCGGCGATCCGCGACGAGTTGCGCGAACGTGTGGCGAAGCTCGCCGAGCAAGGAGTGACGCCCGGCCTGGCGACGGTGCTGATCGGCGACGACGAGGGCAGCCAGGTCTACGTGCGCATGAAGCACAAGGCGTGTGCCGACATCGGTATCCACAGCGTTCGCGAAGACCACCCCGCCGACGTGTCGGGCGCCGACGTGTTGCGTGTGATCGAGACGCTGAACGCCGATCCGGCCATCGACGGGTACCTCATCCAGTACCCGGTCCCCGACCACCTCGACTACGGGACGCTCATTCAGGCGGTCGACCCGACCAAGGACGCCGACGGGCTCCACCCCATGAACCTCGGTCACCTCGCGCTGGGAGCACGCGACACGCCACGTCCGTGTACGCCGCTCGGTGTCGTGGCGCTCCTCGAGCGCAACAACGTTCCGATCGCAGGTCGTCACGTCGTCATCGTCGGGCGCGGACCGACCGCCGGTCGCCCGCTCGCGATGCTGCTCTCCCTGAAGGAGGAAGGCGGCAACGCCACGGTCACGCAGTGCCACACCGGCACCCAGTTCCTCCCCGAGCACACCCGCTCGGCCGACATTCTCGTCGCAGCCGCCGGAAAGCCCGGGATGATCACCGCCGACATGGTCAAGCCCGGTGCGGCCGTCGTCGATATCGGCATCTCACGAACCGACGACGGTATTGCCGGCGACGTGGCACCCGACGTGGTCGACGTCGCCGCGTGGCTGGCACCGGTCCCGGGTGGCGTCGGCCCGATGACGATCGCCATGTTGCTGCGCAACACGGTGGAGCGGGCCGAGCAGCGGGCGTCCCGGTCGTGACCGCTCCGTCATGACGGCCCAGTTCAGCGAGGCCCCACGTCCGCTCGAGCCGTCCACGTGCGGGCTCTGCGGTGCCCAGGTGCCCGCCGGCGCCGAGCGCTGCCCCGAGTGCCGCATGACGGCGGGTTTCGGTCCGGGCGAACCCCGCCCCTTCTCGCGGATCGCGGCCTGGGGTCTCGGAGCGGTGCTGCTGGTCGTCTACCTCGTGACGCTCGGCGTCGTGGCTCTCGCGCGCTGACGGATCCCGCTCGCCGTCGGATCCCGCCCGCTGTCGGACACCACCCGCCGACGTCGGGCGATGGGCACCTCCGAAGCGGGCTCCCCTACGATGGTTGGTCCGTCACAGCCGGAGGAACCGATGCCTGAGAAGATCACCCTCGTCGACGACGTACTCCGTGTTCCCGACGAGCCGATCGTGCCGTTCATCATGGGCGACGGCACCGGCGTCGACATCTGGCCGGCCGCGAAGCGGGTCATCGACGCCGCCGTCGAGAAGTCGTCCGGCGGTGCCCGGCGGATCGCCTGGAAAGAGGTTCTTGCGGGTCAGGCCGCCTACGACGAGGTCGGTGACTGGCTCCCCACAGAGACCGTGGAGGCGTTCCGCGACCACCTCATCGGGATCAAGGGGCCCCTCACGACACCGATCGGTGGCGGCTTCCGCTCCCTCAACGTGGCGCTGCGCCAGATCCTCGACCTCTACGTCTGCCTCCGACCGGTCCGCTGGTTCGAGGGCGTGCCCTCGCCGGTGCGCCATCCCGAGCTCGTCGACATGGTCATCTTCCGGGAGAACACCGAAGACGTGTACTCCGGCCTCGAGTTCGAGAGAGGATCGGCCGAAGCCCAAAAGCTCATCGAGTTCATGAAGCACGAGTTCGACATCGACATCCGTCCCGATTCCGGGATCGGGATCAAGCCGATCTCGGAGCGTGGCACGAAACGTCTCGTGCGCGCCGCCATTGAGTACGCGGTCGAACACAAGCGTGAATCGGTGACACTCGTGCACAAGGGCAACATCATGAAGTTCACCGAGGGCGCGTTCCGCCAGTGGGGCTACGACCTCGTGCGCGAGGAGTTCAGCGACGTCGCCGTCGGCTGGGACGACTGCGGCGGTGACCCGGGCGGAAGGATCCTCGTCAAGGACGCCATCGCCGACATCACGCTCCAACAGGTGCTCACGAGGCCGGCCGAGTTCGACGTGATAGCAACGATGAACCTCAACGGCGACTATCTGTCCGACGCTCTGGCTGCGCAGGTCGGTGGCATCGGCATCGCGCCCGGAGGAAACATCAACTACGAGACCGGCCACGGCATCTTCGAAGCCACGCACGGCACCGCGCCGAAGTACGCGGGCCAAGACAAGGTGAATCCCGGTTCGGTGCTGCTCAGCGGTGTCCTCATGCTGGAGCATCTCGGCTGGCAGGAGGCCGCCGATTCCATCGTCACGGCTCTCGAGGCCACCATCGCCGACAGGATCGTCACGTACGATTTTGCCCGCCTCATGGACGACGCCACCGAGGTCAAGACCTCCGAGTTCGCTTCGGCGATCATCGACAGGTTGTAGACGACGGGCGCGTCGGCAGACCCGGTGCTCGCCGAACTGAACGTCCGCCATACCCGCCGACACATGCCGACGCGGCGCGTCGCGATCGACGACGGCTATCTTCCGTTCGGTGGCGCCGGCTACGGGCTGCTGCTGTTGCGCGCGGTAGTCGCCGAGTTCATCGTCGACCTCGATGACGAACGCGTGGAAATGCTTTCCCCTCTCCTCGCCGACGCGCGCGACGGACTGGCCGTGCCGCGCATCGCCCTGCGATACCGGCTCCAGACCGACAATCACGGACTCGACCGCTCTCGACACCGGATCGTCACCGAATACGGAGTCCGCGTCCTGGAACTCGACGTCCACGGAAGGCCGACGCCCCAGATCCTCGGTGCCGTCATGGCTGCGGCCGCTCTGCCCGACACGTCCCGCCGTGAGGCGCTCCAGACCATCGAGCAGGTCGTGCGCCACGGATGGGCCGTCCCGCCGGGAATCGTGGAGAGGCGCCTTCTGCACGGCGTTCCCGTCGCGCGCCCCACACCACCGGGGGTGACGGCCCGGATTCAGGCCAACGGTGCCGTCGATCGTTGGCGTGGCATCCCCACAGAGACGCGGTGGGCCATGGAGGTCCTCGATCTCGGACCGACAGACGACGTGGAGCGTGCCTCCGTCCAGGCTCGCTTCAGGCTGCTGGTGCGCGATGCGCATCCCGACCACGGAGGCACCGGTGCCGCGGCCGCAGACCGTATCTCCGAGCTCACCGAGGCACGCCACATCCTGTTGCAGACCGCACCCGGGCGAATGGCTTCAGGGGACTGACTCGGGCGACTGACTCGGGCGACTGACTCGCGGGCGGAACCGTGGCCGCTCGCCGATGAGTCGGTAGGAGTGGCCGCCGTGCTCCGGGGTAGTTTCGGCGGAAACATTCGGCGGTAACGACGTCCGGGAGGTCGCACAGCCATGGTCGCACAGCCATGAAGGTCACCGTTGTCGGCGCCGGCTTCTACGGCTCCACCACCGTTCAGCGCATCGCCGAAGCCGGCTACGCCGATGAGGTGGTGATGGTCGACATCATCGAGGGTAAGCCCCAGGGTCTCGCTCTCGACCTGATGGAGTGCCGCTCCATCGAGGGCTTCGACACCCGCATCGTGGGCACCAACGGCTACGACGAGACGGCCGGGTCCGATATCTGCGTGATCACCGCCGGCCTACCCCGCAAGCCCGGCATGAGCCGCATGGACCTCCTCGAGGTCAACGCCGGCATCGTGCGCGAGGTCACCGAGAAGTTCGTGGCCCAGTCGCCCGACGCCGTGATCGTCGTCGTGTCGAACCCCCTCGACGAGATGACGATGCTCACGTCCCTCGTCAGCGGCTTCCCCCATTCCCGGGTCATGGGTCAGGCGGGCATGCTCGACACGGCCCGCTTCAAGCACTTCGTGGCCGAGCACTTCAATGTCTCACCCTCGGTTGTCGATGCCGTGACCCTGGGCAGCCACGGCGACACCATGGTGCCGGTTCCGAGTCTCGTGACCGTCGACGGCAAGCCCCTCACGGAGCTGGCCGACACCGCAGTGATCGACGAGCTCGTGCAACGCACACGCGACGGTGGTGCCGAGATCGTCGGCTACCTCAAGACCGGCAGCGCCTACTACGCACCCTCGAGCGCGGCGGCGAAGATGGTCGAGGCCATTGCCACCGACTCCGGTGAGGCGATGCCCGTGTGCGCGTGGCTCGACGGCGAGTACGGCATCAGCGACGTCTATCTCGGCGTCGTGGCGAAACTGGGAGCGGGTGGAGTCTCAGAGGTCGTCGAGCTGAACCTCGACGACACCGAGAAGGCGGCACTCACCGAAGCCGCGGATGCGGTCAAGGCCAAGCAGGCCGACGTGCGCCAGTTCGCCGAGGCGTAGGTCGAGCGGTGGGTCGTCAGGCGTTCCGGCGGCGGTAGCCGAACGCCGCGTTGGCGGTGAGCACCAACCAGCCCGTCACGATGAGCGCAATCCCGATGGCGAGAAGGGTCGGGGTCTCCGAGCCGGTGCGCGGAATCGTCTGGATTCCCAGCACCTCGACCGGATCGGTGGAGGCCTGCACGACCTGGGCACCGGCGACACACGCCGGGTTCTCCGGCTGATCGGTCTGCACCGCGTCGACCAGCCCGGGAAGGGTGGCGCCCAGCACGCTGACAGCGCCATCGCGGATCAGGTCGATCTGCGCCGCGCACACCTCCGCTCCGACGACGTCGCCGCCGATCTGGGTGCCGACGAACTGGTCGTTGCTGCCGGTGGGAGCGTCACCGCTCGCCGATGCGGTTCCCTCGGAGGACGCGGCCACGACCGGGATCGTCGGAAGATCGACCCGCAGTTCCGTCGTGCCGGCCTTGTCGAGAATCGCGTAATCGCTGTCGTGCAGCTTCTGCGGGTGTGGCCAGGCCTTGCCGTCGATCTTGGCGAAGCTGAGCAGTTCGACGGGGAGGGGCTGGCAGAGTGGCTTGTCGAGGGTGATGCGCACGACCGCCTCTGTCCCCTCCATCGAGATGTAGGACGTCTGGCCGGAGTCGCTACCGAACTCGTGCTCGACGGGCGCCTCGGCGCACCCCATGTAGTCGGCCGCTGCCTGGCGCAGTCCCTGGCTCTCGAAGCCGAGCACATCGTCGGCGATCTGGTCGACGAGGGCGTCGGCCTGCGCGTCGAGCGCTGCGTACTCGGCGAGGATCTCGTCGGTGATCTCACGCCGAGGACCGTCGGGGATCTCTCGTCCCGCGCCGACCGACATCATGATCTCGTCGGCGTGGGCGAACACCGGCCCGAGGACGTCGGAGTTGGCGATCGCGGTGTACAGCGTGGCTGTCGTCAGTTCGTCCGCGCTCGGTGGTGCTGCTGCACCCGCCGGCGTGACGCCGACGGTGAGACCCAGCGCGGCCACCGCGGCGATGAGCGCGGCTCCCCGGCGACTTCTGTGGCCTGTTGTGCGGCGCCTCGTGTGCCTTGCCATGTCAGAACCCCCTCCGGGGGGACGTCAGGGTCCTTCCGGACCCGTCAGGCTCCCGTGCTGTTGCGCCGGCGTGCCCGGGTGAGGGCGTTGGCCGTGAGGACCAGCCAGCCGGCGAGGATCAGTGCCAGGCCGACCGCCACGACACCGGGTGTTTCCGTACCGGTCCGGGGCAGCGTGCTCGCCCCCGCGACCTCGGTGCCCGAGTCGGTCGGGATGTTCGTTTCCTGGATCCCGCCGACCTCGGGAGGTTCCGGATCGACACAGAGGGTCTCCCAATCGAGGTTGCCCAGGTCGAGCCCTCCCGCCGATGCATCGAGATCAGCCGACGCACCGAGCGTCTTGGCGACCGCAGTGCCCGAGTCGCGACCCGCCGCGGCGATCTCGGGAGTTTCGACGACGACTCCGTCGAGCATGCCCAGAACAGAAACGTTCGGATCGGTGAGGTTCGTGGTGCCGAATCCGCCGCCGAGTGTCTGGGGGACGTCGGCAGCGCTGGCCCGGAAGGTGTCGACCTGGAAGGGGCAGATGAAGTCGAGGATTCCGCTGATCTGGTCCGGGGTCAACGAGCCGATGATGCCGTCGATGATGCCGGACAGGCCGTCGGCGGCCGCGCTGAGCGGACCCGCAGCGTCGCCGAGCGCAGCACCTGACTCGCCCCCCAAGATGAGGTCTTGGGCGGCGGCCAGCGCCTCAGGGTCTGCCGTGGGACCGGGAAGGCCGACCTGCATCCGGTAGGTCCCGCTCCCGGTCACGGTCACGGCGTCGGTGTCCTCTTCCCATTGCGGCAGGACTCCCCACTGGTCCAGGTAGAGGCCCCACGACACGGTGACGACCTCGACTCCCTGTTCGAAGACACACGGCGTACCGTCCGACGCATTCGGAACGGTGATGTCGGCGAAGGCCAGACCGGAGGGGATGTCGTAGCTGATGAGGCCGCGGGGATAGGGCGCATAGCGTGCGGCGGCCTCGATGGCCGTGCACTCGACCTCGTGTCCGAGTCCGACGAGGCCCTGCTGGGCTCCCTGCACGTCGCCGGAGGCGAGTTGGCCCACGGCCTGCCCGAGATCATTCTTGACGTTGCTCTCGATTCCGTCGACGACCCCGGCGACCTGCCGGAGCGTGTCGCGGATCTCCTGTTCGACGCGCTGCTTGGTCTCGCCGGGAGTCTCCGACTCGGCACCTGCGGGAACGGCCGCAACACCGACCAGAAGCGCAACCGCGGCGACGAGGGTCGTTGTGCGGCGAACCATCCGTCCGGGTCCCCGTCGTGGCTTCATCGGCCTGTGTCCTCCCGGCGCGCGTGGAGCGCCTGATCCCGGTAGCTCGTGAGATACCTCCGAGTATTCGTAGACCACTCTACGTGTCTGGGTCAATTCGGGCAATAGGCAAAATGGCCTGGGTACGTGTCGAGATCAACGAGGCCGGGATTTCGGCGGCAGGCCGCGGATCTCGGGCGGGCGACCGAGCGCCGGCGGTACCCTCCGGCGCATGTGGGGTCGCCGAGGTCCGCGATTCTTGTTACCGATGCTTCGGGGCATCGGGTGGTAGACGCCGACCGGGCCCGTGAGGGTCGACACGAGCCCACCGGCGACCCCCTGTGGGTGGAGTCCTGGCATGTCGACTTCTCCCGGGACGACGGCGTCGGCGGTTTCGTCCAGCTCGGACGTCGGCCGTGCCGGTCCACCGCCTACTTCTGGGGGTGGCTCGTGGGGCCCGGGATCGGCCACGTGGTGGTCCGCGACGACGAGACACCTCCGCCGAGCGATTCCGCGCTCGAGATCCGTGCCGGCGGCCTCTGGGCCGAGCTGACCTGCGAGACGCCGTTCGAGCACTGGGGGGTCGGGCTCGAGGCGTTGGGCGTCCGACTCGACGAGCCCGGCGACGTGTTCCGTGGCGAGCGCGGGGAACGGGTGGCGGTGGGTCTCGACCTCGACTGGGAGGCCGACGGCGACGTCTTCTCCTATCCCGAACCCGGTGACGGATCGGCGGGCCACGACCAGCAACCCGGCACGGTGCAGGGTGAGATCCTGCTCGACGACGAGAGGATCGCCTTCTCGGGTCGCGGCGAGAGGGATCACTCCTTCGGACCCCGCGACTGGTGGTCGACGCCGTGGCACTGGGCGGCGTGGCAGACGCCGGACGGGCATGCCACCAGCGTTCTCAGCTACGGAGGAGATTCCTTCGTGACGGGTTACCTCAGCGATCCCCGCGACGAGACGCATGTCGTCGAGGCGCTGCGCGTCGAGTCGCACACCGACGCCGAGGGATTCCCGACCGCTGCCCGCTACGTCGTCAACCACGACACGGAAATCGACGTCGAGGTGCTCTCGCTGACGGCCACGCCCGTGGTGGCGGACGACGGTCGCACTTCTCGCTATCTCCGAGCGTTGTGTCGGTTCCTCGGAGATGGAACCGGCGGAACCGGCGGAACCGGATGGGCGGAGTGGCTGGTACCGCCCCGCTGATTCCCGGCTGAGCGGTCCGGCTGACGGACCGCCGCGGATCGGTGGCAGGATGAACGCCATGGACACGACGCGCGGGATCGAAGAACTGACAGGTGGTGCGCTCGACGTGCGCCGAGCGACACTGATGGCCGCCCGCGGGCGCCTCGGGTTGGGCATAGCCGCCACCCTGTTCCCCCGGCCTCGTCTCGCGGGCCTTCTTCGGCGGTGGCCCGGTCGGCGCGCGCACCAAGGGCGCGGCCCGCCTGGTGGGGATCCGCGACTTCGTCGTCGGCGCCGCCACCGTCATGGCGCTGAAGGACGACAGCCGTCCTGAGAACTGGTTGAGCATGGGTGCTCTCATCGACCTCGGCGACAGCGTGGTGATGGTCGCGAGCCCGGGAGTGTCGAAGCGGGGTCGCCTGTTCGGGGCGACCGTCGCGTTCTCATCGGCAGTGCTGCACCTCCGCCTCGCACGCGAACTCGCGGACACGTCGCTCGACGCCGAGCGCGTGGCGCTGGAGGAACTCGCCACAGGCGCCGATGACGTGGCGTGAACCAGCCCGTGACCTTCCGGTCATCGGAAGTCCCGACGTGTTGGTCGTGGGCGCCGGATCAGCGGGAGTAGCGGCGGCGATCGCCGCCGCCCGGCGAGGTGCCGACACCTGGCTCGTGGAGCGACTGAGCTATGTCGGTGGCCTGGCGACCGGCGGGCTCATCAATCTCCTCCTCACCCTCGATGACGGGCACGGAGATCAGGTTGTCCGTGGACTGTGCCAGGAGCTCGTCGACATTCTCGACACGCGTGGCGCCGCGAGGTATCCACCGCGGCGCGAGTGGGGAAGTACCGACGTCGAGCCGGTCGAGCGGTGGCGACGGTGGGGTCTCATCTGGGGTGCACCCCCCGATGTCGTTCGCTACTCGGTCGCCTTCGACCCCGAGGATTTCATCGATGTCGCCTACGAGAACCTGAGTGCCGCGGGTGTTCGCCTGCGCCTCCACTCCTGGTGTGTGGCGGTGCACGCTCCCGAGGGCTGCGTCGAGGCCGTGGTCCTCGAGTCGAAGGCCGGCCGGCAGGTCGTGCGGCCCCGGGTCGTCATCGACACGACCGGCGACGGCGATGTCCTCGCCGGTGCCGGCGCGAGGCACGAGTCGGTGAAGGTCCATCCCTACCTGTGGTTCCGTCTCGGTGGTGCCCACGACCTCGCCGACGACCGAGGTTGGTCCGACGGGATCTTCTTTCGGACGACCGCGCCGGGCCGAGTTCTGGTCCCCTGGGGTGGGCCCGGCGCTGTCGACGACAAGATCGATCCCCTCGATCCCGACGAACTCACGCGCGCCGAGCTCGAGTGTCGGCGCGACGCGATGCGCGAAGCCGAACGCCTGCGCGCCGAGGTACCCGAGCTCGCCGACGCCTGGCGCGACGACGTCGCCAAACAGCTGGGTATCACCGAGAGCCGACGGCTCGTCGGCGACTTCGTCCTGGAGAAGGACCACGGCGACGTCGGCTTCCCCGACTCGGTGGCCCGGACAGGTCACTGGACCAAGCGTGGAGTCGTCTACGACATCCCGTACCGGTGTCTCACCACCCCCGTGGTGTCGAACCTACTGACGGCAGGACGTTGCATCTCGGTGAGTCGGTACGTGCACCAGGCGACCAAGGAGATTCCGGCCGCCATGGCCACCGGTGAGGCTGCCGGGGCCGCGGCCGTGCACTCCCTCGACGTCGGCGGTGATGTGCGGACCGTCGACGTCGACGCGCTACGCCGCGACCTGTACGGGAACGGCGCAGTCGTCGGTGGCCCAGTCGTCGATCGCACCGAGGCGGAGCCGGGCTGACTCGCCCATCCCGACGAACACGGAGGTCGCTGTGGTCGATTGCGCACTCACACCGGAGCAGGACGACATGCGCCGCCTGGCACGAGATTTCGCCGTGAACGAGATCCGCCCGGTCGCCGCCCACTACGACCAGGTCGAGGAGGTGCCGTGGCCGGTTCTCGAGCGGGCGAACGAGATCGGGCTCCTCTCGTTCGGGCTCCCGGAGGCCTACGGCGGAGGTGGCGTTCCCGGCGGCCTGGTCGGGACGACGAACTTCGTCGTGATGGAGGAGCTCGCCTGGGGCTGTGCGGGGATCGCGACCACGATCGGCTCCTCGATCTATGCGGCAGGACCGATTCTGGCGTTCGGTACGCCTGAGCAGCATGCACGGTTCATCCCCCGTTTCTGCGATCCCGAGACCGTCCGGCTCGGCGCCCTGTGCATCACCGAGCCCCACGGCGGGTCCGACGTCGCGGCGATGCGCACGACGTTCCGTCGGGAGGGTGACGAGTACGTGCTGGACGGCACGAAATGCTTCATCACCAACGGGGGGATCGCCGACCTCCACATCGTCTTCGCCGTCGGGCGCCCCGGCGCGGGATGGAAGGACATGGCCGCGTTCATCGTCGAGCACGGAAACCCCGGTCTCCAGATGGGGAAGGTCGAGCAGAAGCTCGGTGTGCGTGCGTCACACACCGCCGAGGTGGTGCTCTCGGGCTGTCGCGTTCCTCTGGAGAACCGACTGGGCGGGGAGCCCGGGGACGAGCGAGACCGTGGCGTGACCGGCGGGAGCGGAGGACCCAATGACGCCAACCCTCTGATGCTCCTCCAGTACTCGCGCATGACCTTCGCCGCGGCCGCGGTCGGATTGGCACGCGCGGCCTTCGAGTACGGGCTCGACTACGCGAAGCAACGGGAGTCGTTCGGCCGCAGGATCGCCGATCATCAAGCGATCGCCTCGTTGCTCGCGGACATGGCGATGAGCGTCGAGGCGGCGCGTCTGTTGGTGTGGCGAGCGGGCTGGATGGTCGACACCGGCGCACCGTTGGCCCGTGCGGAGGGGTCGATGGCGAAGTGCTTCGCAGCCGACACCGCGGTGGCGGTGACCCGGGACGCGGTCCAGATCCTCGGCGGGCACGGGTACATGCGCGATCACCCGGTCGAGAAGTGGTACCGGGACGCCAAGGTGTACGAGATCTGGGAAGGAACCAACGAGATCCAGCGCGCGGTCATCGCCCGGGCGCTCCTGGATTGACGACAGATCCGGGGAGGGGGACGTTCGACGGTTCGTCTGAGGACCTCGGACCCTTGTTATGACACATTCGTTGTCGCAGTGTCTCATGGTCGGTTGGCGATTCGTGGAGGTGGGGTCATGGGGAAGCCGGTCATCGACTGGAGCTACGTCGAGCGGGTCCAACGGGGTGAGCTCGATCTCGAATGGCTGCGTCAGTGGGACCACGAGGTCGAAGGCGAGATCGTGCCGTCGCGCATCGGGCTCACGTTGCGCGACATCGCCGTCGGTCAGTACGGCGAGATCCCCGAGACTGCTCCCATGCGCACGATGGCGCCTCGCGGATCCCAACGTGACCCCGACCTGCCCGACATGGGCTACACGATCAACACCAAGGACGAGGTCTGGGCCGAGAACGTCATGGACCTCTACGAGGAAGGCGTCAGCCGTCAGTGGTCGGCAACACGCGACATCCCGTGGACTGAGATCCCCGATCTCGATCCCGACATCGAGCACGCGATGTGCCAGTTCTCGACCTTCCTCTCCGAGGTCGAGATGATCGCCTCCGACTTCCCGGCGAAGTGGATGTGGCAGATCAACCACGACTACGTCGAGACCAAGATGTTTCTGGCATCCCAGATCATGGACGAAGCACGTCACACCGAGGTGTTCCGGAAGCGGGCGCTGGCCAAGGGTGGCGGCCTCGGCCGGGCGAAGACGACGACCGAGTATTTCCTCAAGCTCGTGCTCGATGCGCAGAACTACCAGGAGGGCTCCGCCCTCATGCACCTTCTCGGCGAGGGCATGGTGCTCTCGGTGTTCCGGGCCGGTGAGCTGATCTCCCCGAGTCCCGTCGAGAAGAAGATCTTCCGGCTCTGCATGCAGGACGAAGCGCGCCACGTCGCCTACGGCACCATGCACCTGCGCCATGTGCTGGAGCAGGATCCCGACAAGGCCGAGGAGTTCCACGAGTACCTCGACGCGGGGGAAGAGATCATCGCGGCACTGTTCACCGTTCCCGAGGTCGTCGAGCCACTGACGGTCATCATCGCCGGTGGCATCGATGCGGCGGCTGACGTGGGCGACGAGGCGTCCAACATGCTCCAAGGGCGTGTGATCACCGAGTACCTGCAGCGCTGCGATCGTGCGGGACTTGATCGAAGGTCGCGGATCAAGATCCCGGGCGTGCTGACAGGTTTCGATCCCGCCACCGCGGGTGTCACGAGTGCCGATGCATACGCGCAGGCCGGACAACCGGTCGCGGCTAACTGAGGAGGCTGACCGTGCCGATTTTTCCGTCCACCGACTGGTTCGATGCGCTCGCCGCGGCGGCGCGAGAGGACAACGAGGTCCTCGAATCCCTGGGGTTCGCCAACATCCGGCTGGCGCTGCGGATCGAGGGTGCTCCCGACGGCGACACCGTCTACGGCCTGCGCCTCGAGGACTACGACGTCTTCAGCGACGGGGAAGTCGATACGGGCGACTGGGGCGCCGACTGCGTGCTGGAAGGGCCCGCGGCCGTGTGGGAGGAGATGGTCGCCAACATCGTCGAGAACGGCGCGGCAGACCTCGGGCACACGCTCAACGCGCTGTCGCTTCCCGAGACCCCGCTGCGGGTGGTCGCCGATGATCCCATGGGTCGGGATCTGTTCTTCCGGTACAACCAGACGCTCCAGGAGATCTTCGACCGTGCGGCACGAGTGCCGACAGAGTTCGCCGCACTAACCTGACAGCCATGAGCCTCAGCGTGCTCGAGATCTGTCTCGGCTGTGGGGCGTGCGAGACGGTGTGCCCCACCGGCGCTATCAGCCAGAGCGACAACTTTCGTGTTGCCTACGTGGTCGACCCGCTGTTGTGCAACGACTGTCGGGATTGCATCCCCGTGTGCCCCGTCGACGCCTTCGAGGAGGATCCCGAATGGGCGGTCTGCGACGGCCGAGGCTGCCCGCTCACGTCGGCTCGGCTCGAGGGATGGCTGTGCACGCAGGGCCAGGGACGGTGTCCCACCTGCGGGACCATGCTGTGGAGCGCGCCGACGGTGGACGGGTGGCGCTGCCCGCGCTGCGACGACGGGATGCGCGTGATGTGCCCGAAGACGCGCAAGCTCGAGACAACCGGCTAGCCCGAGCCGAAGCGCAGGAACAAGGCGCCGAGAGCTGTCAGCCGATCAGTGAGAAATCGGGGCGCAGCGGCATGTGAGCCGCACCGCCGTCGGTGTGTGTGGCGAGGATCTGGTGCACCTGGGTGCGGTTCTGTTCGAAGTTGATGGCTGACGCCGCCATGTAGAGAAGCCAGATCTTCGCACGGGCTCTCCCGGCTTCTTCCACGGCGGCTTCCCAGTGCTCGGTGAGATTGGCGACCCACGCTCTCAGCGTCAGCGCGTAGTGCTCACGCAGGCTCTCCAGATGGCGGACCTCGAAGCCGGCGTGCTGCATCGCAGAGGTGACCTCACCGACTTCGTGGAGCTCACCGTCGGGGAAGACGTAGCGCTGGATGAAGGGCGAAATCCTGTGGCGGCGTCGGAGTTTCGACAGGATCGGTTCCGAAGCGCGCGGTGGTGAGCTGATTCCGTGGTTGAGGAGACGCCCGCCACGTCGCAGTAGACCGCGCAACGCTTCGAAATACGTTCCGAGTTTCGCGAGCCCGACATGCTCGAACATCCCGATGGAACTGATGGCGTCGAAAGGTCCGTCCGCCACGTCGCGGTAGTCCTGGACGCGGATCTCCACACGGTCGGACAGACCTTCCTCCGCGATGTTCTTCCCCGCCCAGTCGGCCTGACGACGCGACAGCGTCACCCCCGACAGCCTCGACTCCGTGGTGGCGTGCGGCGTGTTTCGCCATGCCTCCCCAGCCGCAGCCCACGTCGAGCAGTCTCATTCCGGGCTCGAGATCGAGCTTGCGGCAGATCAACTCGTATTTGTTGGCCTGGGCGTCGGCGAGATCGATGGAGGGATCGGTCCACACGGCGCACGAGTAGGTCATCGACGGACCCAGAACGAGCCGGTAGAAGTCGTTGGAGACGTCGTAGTGGTGGGCGATCGCCGCGGCGTCGCGCTCGCGGGAGTGCAACGGCCCGTTGAGGCGCGCCTCCTCCGGTGGGGGGTGGTAGCGGACGCAGGCCCCCGAGTCCGACGCTGCGCAGCGCCTCCCACCAGTCGCGTGGACGGATCTGGAGCTCCGGAGCGCGGTCGCGCAGCGCGAGGCCCGCGAAGATGTCGCCCTCGACGTCGATGTCGCCGGCCACGAACGCCCGGCCGAGACCGAGTTCGCCCGGCGCCCACACGATCCGGCGCAGGGCGTCGGGCGAGCGCACGATGATCGTGCAGGCAGCGTCGACATCACCGAGATCGCTGCCGTCGTAGAAGCGGATCCGCACCGGCAGGTCGGACCCGAGCAGGCCTTCGACGAGCTTCGCGAGGCTCGGAGTGGACTCCGCTCCCGTCGGGGCGAATCCCTGCGTTGCCGGTGCTTTCCCACCCACGATTCCGATCGTAGTGAAGACCGCGACCGTCGTGCACGGCATCGCCTCCTTGCGACGGCGGGGCCTAACCTCGTTGCGCGTGGGTGGACGACTCGTTTCGGTGAACGTCGGCGGTGTGCGAAGTGTCGATCGCGACGGCACGCCGGCGACGACCGCGATTCTCAAACAGCCCGTCAGCGGTCGCGTGTCCGTTTCGGGTGTCCGGATTGCCGGTGATGCGCAGGCTGACCTGTCTGTGCACGGCGGGCCGGACCGTGTGGCGTACGCCTACGCCTCCGAGGACACGCGGTGGTGGGAGGTCCGGCTCGGCAGGAGGCTGGAGCCGGGTTCGTTCGGCGAGAACCTCACGACGGCGGGCGTCGACGTGACCGGCGCGCTCATCGGTGAACGGTGGCGCGTCGGGAGTGCGATCTTCGAGGTCGCCCAACCCCGCGGACCCTGCTGGAAACTGGGGATGCGTATGGGTGACCCGGCGTTTCCCCGGGAGTTCCGTGAGGCGGGGCGGCCCGGCGCCTATCTGCGACTCGTGGAGGTCGGCGACATCGCCGCTCGCGACCCGGTCAAGGTCGTCGGTGTTCCGGAGGGGAGCCTCAGCATCGCCGAGGTCGCGCGTATCCACAGTCGGGAGCGCAACCGCGCCGCGGAGCTTCTCGATCTCGATGGGCTCTCGGATGACTGGAAGGAGTGGGCGCGGAAACGAGTCCGCTCCTGAACACCGCAGGTGTTCACAGCGCGAGAAGCGAATCGATGCCGGTGTAGGTGGCGACGGCGACGAGCAGGACCGCGAAGGCCTGGATGAGCGTGGCCGAATCGACCCGACGGGCGAGCGCGTTGCCCGCCGTCACGCCGACGAGGGCAGCGATCGTGAAGGGGATCGCTACCGACCACTCGATCGATCCCCACGCCTGACGCGCGATGAGCGACACCAGCGAGTTGATGGAGATCACCAGGAGCGACGTTCCGACTGCGACGCGAACAGGAAACTTCAGGATCACGGTGAGGACCGGCACGAGGATGAAGCCGCCACCGACGCCGAAGAAGCCGGTCACGGTCCCGATGACCAGGCCGAGCCCGAGAATCTCGCCGACTCTGCGCGGGTGCCCCCGAAACTGCACGGTGACCGCCAGTCCGGGATCGTCGTCGGACACCGGGTGCCGTGCCTGGTGGAACATGAAGCCCGACACGACGAGTAGGAGAACGGAGAAGGCGAGGAGCAGCGTCTCGTCGTTGACGAATGTGTGGAGGCCCGACCCGATGAGTGCCCCCGCCACACCGCCGGTCCCGAACACGAGGCCCACGTTCCAACGAACCGTCCCGTCACGTGAGTGCGCCACGAGCCCGCCCAGGGCGGTGCACATCACGATCAGGAGTGCACTGGCCGTGGCGTCCTTGGGATCCTGTCCGGCGAGATACACGAGAGCCGGAACGGCCAGCACGGCCCCACCACCGCCGAGTGCCCCCATCACGAGGCCGATGAGGAACCCGAAAGGCGACGCCAGGAGTCCGCGGAGATTCACCGGGTCACCGTGTCACGTGGACGCTCACAGACCGGTGATCAGCCGGTCCACGCCTGGTAGCCGCCCACGAGGTCCGACACGTCGGAGAAACCTCGCGCTGCGAGGGCGCTCGCGGCCACCGACGAACGGTATCCGCCTGCGCAGTACACGACGGTGGGGAGTTTCGGTTCCAGTTCGCTCGGATCGTCGAGCAGTTCCGCGAGGGGGATCGTGATCGCTCCCGCCACGATGCCCGCCTCGACCTCTCCGGGATTGCGGACGTCGACGAGCTGGAGCTCGGCTCCGGAGTCGAGTAGCTCGGTGAGCTCTGCCGCAGTCACGCGGGAGCTCCGCACCGAGCACTCAGGTGTATCGAGGAGTGCGCGCACGGGGCTGTCCAGGTACCCGACCACGCGGTCGAAGCCGATGCGCCCGAGACGAACCTTGGCTTCCAACTCCGTGCCGGGGTCACCGACCACCACGATCGACTGATCGGGCCGCGCGACGTCGCCCGAGTATTCAGCGAACCGTCCACCGAGCCCGACGTTCACGGAGCCCGAGACGTGACCGGCCGCGAAATCGCGCTGGTCCCGCGTGTCGAGGACAACGGCACCGTCGGCCTGGAGGGTCATCACCTCATCGAGTGACAGCGCCGGCGGAGGTTCGGCCTCGGCCATGAGGTCGTGTTCGGCACGGTTCCGACCGGCGGCGAAGGAGAAATAGAGCGGCGCCACGCTCTGACCCTGCGTGACCGCCTCGACGAAGTCGTCCTCGCTCATGGGTGCGAGCGCGTAGTTGCTACGTCTCTGCTCACCGATCGTCGACTGTGTCTCGGTCGAGAGGTTCTTACCGCACGCGGATCCTGCACCGTGAGCGGGGAAGACCCGGGTTTCGTCCGGGAGAGTGAGGAGCTTCTCGTGCAGCGACTGGTACAGGCGGCGCGCCAGATCGTCCGCGGATACACCGACCGAGGCGAGAAGATCAGGGCGACCCACGTCACCGACGAAGAGTGTGTCGCCGGTGAGGACTCCGTAAGGGGCAGCGCTCTCGTTGTCGTACACGACGATGCTGATCGACTCCGGCGTGTGACCGGGGGTGGCGAGAATCTCGAGCGTCACGGTACCGAGCTCGATGCGGCGCCCGTCCTCGAGAGATTCGACGTCGAAGTCCGCCTGCGCGCCGGGTCCGAAGCCGATGCGTGCGCCGGTGGCCGCGGCGAGTTCGAGATGGCCCGAGAGAAAGTCCGCGTGGAAGTGTGTTTCGAGCACCCACTCGATGGTCAGGCCCCCTTCCTCGGCGTCTTTCAGGTACTCGGAGACGTCGCGCTGGGGATCGACCACCGCCGCCCGTCCGGTGGTCTCGTCGCCGATGAGGTACGAGGCGTGGGACAGACAGTCCAGGTAGTACTGCGTGAAGAGCATTCGACCATGGTCGCGGCCGGATGACTCGGCGGTCCACCTGTCACACTGGCCCGAAACCCGAGGCGAGGAAGCCCCACATGGTGAGGATCGGAAAGGCACTGGCGGTGATCGGCGTTGTGGCGCTCGCCCTGGCGGCGTGCGACAGCGGCAGCGATAGCGGAAGTGAGTCTGGTGGAAGCGACGGTGGCGGCGACGAGGCCGCGACCACGACCACCACGGCGCCGTTGCCCCCACCGATCGACGACCAGACACCTCCGGTCGGAGCGAACGGGATCGCCGATGCGGGAGACGGCAGCTTCTGGGTGGCGGATCTCGCCGGCGGCGAGTTGTTGCGGGTCGATGCGACGAGCGGCGCGATCCTGGCCCGTTTCGGTGAGGCGGACGGTCTGAGCGCTCCCGATGACGTGGCGATCGCCGACGACGGGTCGGTCTACTACACCGGTCTGAACGACGGCGTGGTCGGTCGGGTCACGACCGAAGGCGACGTCGAGGTCGTGGCAGAGGTTCCCGTCGGCGTCAACCCGATCACGTTGACCGACGACGGCCGCCTCTTCGTCGGCCTCGAGGTCGACGCCCCGGCCGATGCCATCTACGAAATCGATCTGACGGGCGATACGGAGCCACGGTTGGTCGGCGAGGACATGGGGCGGTTGAACGCTTTCGATGTCGGTCCCGACGGTTTCCTGTACGGACCCGGTTTCGGCCTGGAAGGCGCGGGCACACTCGTGCGTGTGGATCTCGAGACGGGCGAGACCGAGGAGATCACCGACGGGTTCGGCTACTCGGTCTCGGTGCGTTTCGGCGAAGACGGCACCGCCTATGTGGCTCAGACCGCGCCACCGAAGCTCTGGAGCGTGGATCTCGAGACCGGTGAGATGACGGAAGTGGCGACGCCCTCGATTCCCCTGGTCGACAACTTCGCCATCACCGACGACGGCTTCGCTCTCACGGCGTTCAACGCGCCGACGATCGAGCTGTTCGGACCCGACGGGACCTCCGAGGGCCAGATCACCATCGGATCTCCCTGACGATTCCGGACACGAGTCGACCCCGAACGCTCGTATCGCGTCCGAGGTCGCTCGGGGGGATCTGGAGGCTCAGGTCTGCCGGCTCAGGTCTGCCGGCTCAGCTCTGCCGGCTCAGGTCTGCCGGCTCAGGTCTGCCGGCTCAGGTCTGCCGGCTCAGACCGTGGCACCGAGCCCGAGGTCGGCTTCGATACCGGCCCGAGGTTTGGCCCCGATCGAGGTCCGCTCGAGCTCGCCGTCCCTGAACAGACCGATTGTCGGGATGCTCTGGATCCGGTAGTTGGCCGCAGTCCCTTGCGCCGCGTCCACGTTGACCTTGACGACCTTCACGTCGTCGCGCTCGGCCGCCAGGGCCTCGAGTTCGGGGGCGACCATGCGGCACGGTCCGCACCACTCGGCCCAGAAGTCGACGATCACCGGGATGTCGCTGTCGAGCACCTCGGTGGCGAAGTTGGAGTCGTCGGCGTTCGTGATGGCAGCCATCTCAGACCTTTGTTCGGGAGGTTCGAGATGGTGAACAGGCTGTCACCGCGTCGTATTCCCGGGGCCGATCTCGCGCCCCGGCCACCTGGCTACGTGTGACGCCGGCTCAGATCACACCGGCTCAGATGACGCTGCCATTTTCGCCGGCGTCGGTGACCACTGGCATTCCTTCAGCCGCCCACACCTGCATACCACCCTCGAGGTTGACGGCGTCGAAGCCCCATGAACCGAGCGTGGCGGTGGCGTCCGCGGAACGCCCACCGGAGCGACAGATGCAGATGATCCGCAGGTTCACGGGAAGGTCGAAACGATGGTCTTCGAGCGAGCCGAGAGGGATGTGGTGGGCGTCGGGGGCATGGCCGGCCTCCCACTCGTCGAGCTCGCGCACGTCGAGAAGCCAGGTGCCGGCGGGCTCACTGCGGTACTCGATCGGGCGCACGGATCCGATGCCGGCGCGGTGCACGATTCCCATCGGCCACGAGGATAGATGTTCCCACAACCTCGTCTCGGGCCGCGCAGGACGCCTGTTCCCGGTCTCTTCGTCTCGGGTCGGATCGGCCGCTTTGCCGGGGGTGTGGCACCTGCGACGCTGGAGTGTGCCCGCGTACTCGAAAGCCATCGAAGTCGACGGTCTTGTCCGCCGATTCGGCGATTTCACCGCCGTCGACGGCATCTCCTTCGACGTCGAGCCGGGCGAGTTCTTCGGGTTCCTCGGCCCGAACGGCGCGGGCAAGACGACCTCCATCTCGATCCTGTGCACCCTGCTCAACCCGACGGCCGGGTCGGCCCGGGTGGCAGGCCACGACGTCGTCACCGAGCGCGACGCCGTTCGGTCCAGCATCGGCCTCGTCTTCCAGGAGATCACGCTCGACGACTACCTCACCGGCGAGGAGAACCTCCGGTTCCACGCCGTTCTCTACGGGCTGCGCAAGGAACAGGTCCAGGAACGCATGCCGCCGCTGATCGAGATGGTGGGGCTCAGTGACTGGGTCGACAAGCAGGTGCGCTTCTACTCGGGTGGGATGCAGCGACGTCTGGAGATCGCCCGCGGCCTCCTGCACGCTCCTCGTGTGCTGTTTCTCGACGAGCCGACGATCGGCCTGGATCCTCAGACGCGCACCCACATCTGGGACTACATCGAAGATCTTCGACACCGTGAGTCCACGACCATGTTTCTCACGACTCACTACATGGACGAGGCCGAGCGCTGCGATCGCATTGCCATCATCGACCGCGGTCGCGTGGTGGCCATCGACACTCCCGACAACCTCAAGGCATCGGTGGGTACCGACACGGTGACCATCACGACCGACGACGAGGAAGCCGCCCGCGTCGCGATCGCGCGCGAACTCGACGTGGAGGGTGAACACTGTTCGTCGGGTCTGCGTCTTCGCGTTCCCGAGGGTGAGAAGTTCGTCCCCCGCTTGTTCGACACTCCCGGCGTCGGCGTCCAGTCGGTCAGCGTGCGGCGTCCGAGTCTCGACGACGTCTTCATCAAGTACACCGGCCGCGACATACGCGACGCCGAGTCGGATTCGGTCGACCAGTTCAAGTCGAGCGGCATGGTCCAGGCGTTTCGGAAGCGCTGATGACTACCGCCGAAGCGGCCGACACCGCAGGCGCGACCGCGGCCTCAGCGGCTTCGTCGTCGGGGCGCGACGGGAGGTTCGTACACAACGCGCGAACCGTCTACATGGTCTGGTACCGGGAGATCATCAGGTTCCTGCGATCGCCCGCACGGATCGTCTCGGGCCTCGCGCAACCCATTCTCTTTCTCGTGGTGCTCGGCGCCGGCCTCAACCCGCTCGTCGGTGACAGCTCGGAGGGAGTCACCTACCAGGAATTCATCTTTCCCGGTGTGCTGGCGATGTCGGTGTTGTTCTCCAGCCTGTTCTCGGCCATCTCGATCGTGTGGGACCGGGAGTTCGGGTTCCTGCGCGAGATGCTCGTGGCGCCCGTGTCGCGTACGGGGCTGGTCCTCGGCAAGGCAGCCGGTGGCGGGACGGTCGCCGTCATGCAGGGCGTCATCCTGTTGGTGCTGGCGCCCTTCATCGGTGTCAGCCTCGACGCGTTCCAGGTACTCGGCGTCTTCGCCCTCCTTCTGCTCCTGGCCTTCGCGCTGGTGGCATTCGGGATCGTCCTGGCGAGCCGCATGCAGCGCATGGAGAGCTTCCAGATGGTGATGGCGCTGGTCGTCAACCCCATGTTGTTCCTGTCGGGTGCCCTGTTCCCGCTCAACGACCTTCCGACGTGGCTGGCGTTCCTCACGCGTTTGAATCCCGCCACCTACGGCGTCGATGCGATCCGGCGGGTCATGATCCCCGGGGCTCCCGCGGTCACGATCTTCGGGTGGCCGGTCCCGATCTGGCTCGACGTCGTGATCATCTTCACCATGGGTGTGGCGATGCTCGCCATGAGCGTGCGTTCCTTCCGCAAGGTCGACTGACCGTCTCCTGCGCCCACGCCGGCGGATCGGGTCGTCAGTTGCCGTCGGCGACGAGTTCGGCTCCGAGCTCCATCAGTTCCGTGACGACGTCGATGGCGGGCTGATCGGGGTCAGGGCTCATCCGGGAGAACACCACACCGGTGGACGGATACGCCACAACCACCTGACCGCCGGAGCCGGACGCGAAGAACACGTCGGTGGGTACGTCGGCGAACCGGGGCCCTTCACCTTCGCGTTGGCCTTCGACGGTCGTCGGTTCCTTCCATGGCCCCGGCCGGTTCAACCAGAACAGATATCCGTACGCGTGGTTGAGCGAGGTCGAGGGGGTGACCGATGCCTCCACGTAGTCGGCCGATACGACCTGTTCGCCGTTCCACTGCCCGTCGCGCATCCAGAGGTAGCCGAACTTCGCCAGGTCCCGGCACGTGGAGCGCGCTCCGGAGTACGTGAGGGCGTTGCCGGCCGAGTCGCGACCGTACTCGGCCGCCATCCCGATCGGTTCGAACAGGTACTTCTGGGCGTAGTCGCCCACATCCGTGCCCGTGGCTTCCTGCAGGACGGCTTCGAGAGTCTGGACGGCGGAGTTGTTGTATTCCCACACCTCACCTGGGTCGAACTGCTGGCCGAGGGCGACGGAGAACTGCGTCTTGTCGGCAGCGTTCTTCACCATCGAGACGTAGTCGGTGGCGAGGTTCCACTCGCGTCCCGAGTCGTTGCTCAAGAGGTTGCGGATCGTGACGTCTTCGCTGTCGGTGCCCTGCCATTCGGTGATGTACTTCGAGGCCGGTTCGCCGATGTCGAGTTCGCCGCGGTCCGAAGCGATGCCCACGAGCGCGGACGTGAGCGACTTCGTGGCCGAGAAGAGATCACCGGGCGTCGTGGCGTCACGACCGACCAGATACCACTCGCCGACGAGTTGTCCGTTGCGTGTCACGACGAGACAGTCCGAATCACCGGCTCCTGCGACGTCGGCCATGATCCGAAGAACGTTCGGGCGCACCCCGGCCTCGTCAGGAGTCACCTGCTGCCAGTCGGGCTCGGGGTACACGGCATCAACTAGGGACTCGGGATCGGCGCCGTCCATTTCCGGGCACGGATATCCGCACGGGACCGACTCGCCGGCGGCAGCGCTGGTTGTCGACGGATCTTCGGACGATCCGACGCCCCCTTCGTCGTCACCCCCCGAGCTGCACGCAGAAGCCGCGAGGGCGAGAAGAGCCGACACGGCCACCAGAACGCGCCCGCGTGCCCGCACGACTGTCAGTCGTTCCCGTCGGTCAGATCCGCCCCGAGGGCCTCGAGAGCCGGCATGAAGTCGTCTGCCGGGATGGCGCCGGCATCCTGCTGATCCGACGGGCCCATCCGCGAGAACACGACGCCGCTCGACGGATACACGACGCTCACCTGTCCGCCGAGGCCCGACGCCCGGAACACGTCCTCAGGGACATCGGGATTCCGGACCCCGTCTCCCTCCGCCTTGCCCTGGGGACCGCTCGGCTCGACCCAGTGACCCGGCGCATTCAGCCAGAACAGGAACCCGTAGGCGGAGTTGAGATCCGTGGACGGCGTGACCGACTCCTGGACGTAGTCGGCTGACACGATCTGCTCGCCGTCGGCCCACTCGCCGTCGCGCATCCAGAGGTAGCCGAACTTCGCCAGATCCCGGCAGTTCGTCGTCACGTTGAAGAACGTGATGGCGTTACCCGCAGCGTCGTGGCCGTACTCGGCCGCCATGCCGGTCGGCCCGAACAGATACTGCTGGGCGTACTCGCCCGGATCCATCCCGGTCGCCTCCTCCAGCACCGCATCGAGCGTCTGGATCGCAGCGTTGTTGTACTCCCACTCGGTGCCCGGCTCGAACTGCTGGCCGAGGTCGATGGAGAACTGCGTCTTGTCGGGCGCCTTGGCGGCCATTTCCACATAGTCGGTGACGAAGCTCCACTCGCGTCCTGAGTCGTTGCTGAGGAGGTTGCGGATCGTGACGTCTTCGCTGTCGGTGCCCTGCCATTCGGTGATGTACTTCGAGGCCGGTTCGTCGATGTCGAGTTCGCCGCGGTCCGAAGCGATGCCGACGAGCGCGGAGGTGACCGACTTCGTGGCTGAGAAGAGCTCGCCCGAGGTCGTCACGTCCGTGCCGTTCCAGTACCACTCGCCGACGAGCTCGCCGTCGCGGGTGACCACGAGGCAGTTGGAGCCACCAGCCTCGGCGAGGTCGGCCATCTCCTGGAGAACGGCCGGGTCCACAGCCACACTCTCGGGGTCGACCTCCATCCAATCGGGGTCGGGATACACGACAGGCTCGGCGACGGGCTTCTCGGACTGCATGTCTCCGGACGAGTTCGACGTGTCGTCGCTCCCGCTGCCGCACGCGGCCGCGACCATCGCCAACCCGACGAGCATGATCACGCTGCGTCGTGTCCGCCGCGTTCGTGTTTGCACTATGGGCCTCGCCGCACCGCTTGTCCGGTTCTGTGCTCGCGAGACACTACCCCTCGTCGGGTACGAGTTGTGCCGCGAGGCGCTGGAGCTCGGGAACGACATCGGCGTCGCGCGCGTTCGCTGCTTTCTCGAGGTCGCCTGGGGCCATGCGCGTGAACACGATGCCAGTTGACGGGTAGACCACGCTGACCTGCCCACCGAGCCCTTCGGCGAAGAACGCGTCCTCGGGAACGCCCTCGATCGGGACGCCCTCACCCTCCGGTTTGCCGGCGAGTGTGCTCGGCTTGACCCAGTGCCCGGGACGGTTCAGCCAGAACAGGAATCCGTACGCCGAGTTGAGCTCTGTTGGAGTGATTGATTCTTCGACGTAGTCGGCCGACACGACCTGCTCGTCGTCGGCCCATTCGCCGTCGCGCAGCCAGAGGTATCCGAAGCGCGCCAGGTCGCGACACGACGCTTGAACGTTGAAGAACATGTTGGCGTTACCCGCCGGGTCGTGTCCGTAGGTCGCCTCCATGCCCGTGGGCTCGAAGAGATACCTGTCGGCGTAGTCGCCCGGATCCATTCCGGTGGCCTCCTCGAGCACCGCGTCGAGGGTCTGGATCGCAGCGTTGTTGTACTCCCACTCGGTGCCGGGCTCGAACTGCTGGCCGAGGTCGGTGGAGAACCGGGTCTTGTCGGGCGCCTGGATTCCCATCTCCACATAGTCCGTGATGAAGTCCCACTCGCGTCCTGAGTCGTTGCTGAGGAGGTTGCGGATCGTGACGTCTTCGCTGTCGGTGCCCTGCCATTCGGTGATGTACTTCGAGGCCGGTTCGTCGATGTCGAGTTCGCCGCGGTCCGAAGCGATGCCGACGAGCGCGGAGGTGATCGACTTCGTCGCCGAGAAGAGCTCACGCGGCGTTGTCGCGTCCGTGCCGTTCCAGTAGTACTCGCCGACGAGTTCGCCGTTGCGAGTGACAACGAGGCAGTTCGATCCGCCGGCCTGTGCCAGGTCGGCCATCTCCTGGAGGACGACCGGGTCCACGCCTGCTTCCTCCGGCGTGATCTCGTTCCAGTCGGGGTCGGGATAGACGGCGGCGGTCTCGACCGACTTCTCGGACGGGGCGTCTCCGGACGACGTGTCGTCGGACGATGCCGCGTCGCCGGTTCCGCTGCTGCACGCCGCTGCGAGCGTCGCCACGCCGATGAGTGTGGTCACACTGCGTCGCGTCCACGTCGTTCGTGTCGGCACTTTGGGCCCCCGTCGCACCGCTTGTCCGCTTCTGCGCTCGGCGAGACACTACCCCTCGTCGGCTACCGGTTGTGCCGCGCGAGCGGGGCGTGGCCTGTGGCCACGCCCCGCTGCATGCCGCCGGGATGAGGGCCAAGGTGAGGGAGGCCGCGGTCCGCGCCGCCGCGGCGACGCGCGTGGCCCGACGATGTCAGTCGGCGTGTGCAGCCCGGAGGCGTGCGCGGGCCCGAAGCTCCCGCGTTGTCGGCACCGTCTCGTTCATGAACGAGGTCAGCACCTCCACGAAGTGCTCGGGTTCCTCGGTGTGGGGGAAGTGGTTGCAACCCTCGAAGATCTCCAGGCGACTCCCCGGGAGGGCGTCGTGCGCGACGTGGGCGTGGGCGACGGGGATGATCGTGTCGTTCTCGCCCCACACGATGAGGGCCGGCATGCCATAGGCGAGGTGCAGCTTGTCGAGGGCGGACACCGACTGACCGTGCAGGTCGATCACCGCGCGCAGTGTGCGGATGAAAGCCCGTCGTGTCTGTGCATCGGTGAGGCCCGCGTAAGAGCGCCACACTTCCTCAGCGAAGGGCGCGCGCATGCCCAGTCCGTGGAGGAGTTCCGTCACGTGGTCGCCGGCGGTGCGCACGAAACTCGGGAAGATGAGAGGCAGGACGTACTCGGAGCCCGGAAGCGCCAGCAGGCGGAGCAGCGGGCTCACCTCCCCACCGAGGCCTCCACTGCCCACGAGAACGAGACGGTCGGTGCGCTCGGGGTACTGGTAGGAGAACTGCATGGCGATCCCGCCGCCGAGTGACTGGCCGACGAGCGTCGCGGATCTGAGGTTGAGCGCGTCGAGCAGGTCTCTCAAGATGCTGGCGAACGCGCCGAGCGAGTAGTCGCCTTCCGGCTTGTCGGACGCACCGTGGCCGGGGAGGTCCGGGGCGAGGACCGTGAAGTTCTCGGCGAGGGCGGGAATGATCGGCTCCCAGGTGGCCTCGCTGCCGGCCATGCCGTGGATCAGCAGGATCGACGGTCCCTTGCCCGCCATCCGGTAGCTCAGCGTGTGACCGTGCAGATCGACCGTGCGGTGCTGCATGCGTACCCCCTCGGGGATCCCGACATCGACCCTAGCCCGGGGTTCGCGGCTGTGATCGAATGGGCGCCGACCTCGACGACTGCGACGAAACCGTCGAGGGAGCCCGAGCTGCGAAGAGGGAGCCTGCGATGGGAACCGACGCCGACGCCTACGACCGCTCGCGCCGACGTGTGGACGCGCTCGTGCGGGATCTCGACGCCGACGCCCTGGCCACTCCTGTGGCGGCGTGCCCGGGGTGGTCGGTCGCCGATCTCGTGGCGCATCTGTCGGCCATCACCGTGGACGTGGCCGACGGCAACATCGACGGTGTCGGAACCGACGCGTACACGGCACGCCAGGTCTTCGAACGTGCCGACCAGCCGATCGCGCTCACGCTCGACCAGTGGGCCGAGCACGCACCGGCTCTCACCGGCGCCTTCGAGAGTTTTCCCTTCGAGATGGCCGCCGGGCCCGCTGTGGGTGACGTCTACACCCACGAAATCGACCTGCGGTTCGCACTGGGGAGGAGGTCGTGGTCGACGACGACGCCGTGGCCACGACGCTTCGCTACTACACCGACGCGCTCGGCAAGAGGCTCACCGGGGCGAACAGGCCGGCACTGCGGATCCGCGCCGGCGGCGACGAATATCTCGCGGGTGAGGGTGAACCCGCCGCGACCGTGAGCGCGGATCCGATAGCGGCCATTCGGGCGCTCACCGGTCGACGCACGGTCGACCAGATCCGCGAGTTGGACTGGGACGGTGATGCGGAGGTCTATCTCGAGGTGTTCTCTGAGTACGGCTACGCGGCGGAGCAGATCGAGGACGACTCCGGTGGCCGATGACCGCGGTGCTGATGACCCCGGTGCTGATGACCCCGGTGCTGATGACCGCGGTGGGGGCGTTCCGGGTTCTAGCCTGAACGGAAGTCCCGCTGATCTATCGCGGGGAGAGGTTCGACCCGGAGGAGCGCGCATGCGCCGACACAGGTTTCTGATTCTGATCATCGTGGCACTCGTGACGTTCGCCGCATGCAGCAGCGATGACAGCAGCGGTGACGACACCGGTGGTGGCGGTGACACCACGACCACCTCGGTCGGCTCCGATTCGGGAACGACCGACCCCACGGATCTCACCGTGGAAGTCACCGATAACGCGGAGTTCGGTGAGATCCTCGCCACGAGTGAGGGCTTCACCCTTTACGCCTTCACGCCCGACCAGCCGGCCGGCGAGCCCACGTGTGTCGACGCCTGCGCCTCGACGTGGCCACCGTTCGCCGACAACGGGAACAACGCGCCCGAGCCGTGGGGCGGTGCCGACTTCGGAAGCGTCGACAACCCCGATGGATCCGTCCAGGTCACCTACAAGGGTCTGCCCTCTACACGTACACGGGCGACAGCTCGCCGGGCGACACCAACGGCCAGGGTGTCGGCGGCACGTGGTTCGTCGTCGGCCAGGACGGCATCAACGAGAGCTGATTGTCCCCGACGACGCGGCGCACAGGGATCTACGGCCCCTCAATGGTCCGAGTGAACTCGAGGTAGCTCTCGTCGGCCGCTGCACAGTGCACCCTCGCGTCGTGGGCCGTCGGGATCAGGTACGAAACGCTCCGGTTGTAGGTGAACGCATCGAGGACTCCGTTGAGCAGCGTGTCGAGGTCCGCGAGGCAGAACTGCGACTTGTCGGCTGCATCCGCCGCGAGAATCGCCAAGGCGGCGGCGATGGCCCGCTCTGCTCGGGCTGCGGCGTGCTCCCCCCGGGCGGCGTCGCGCTCACCTTCGATGATTTCGCGTTCGCCCTCCAGAGCTGCCTTCTCACTGGCGAGGCCTTCGACTCGTCCTTCGAGTCCTGCGACGTGTTCTTCGGACGTCGTCAGCTGAGCATTGAGATCGAGGTTCTCGGACTCTGCAGCCAGTGCCCGCCCCTTCCATTCTCTGCCCCGCTCGTTGATCCTGAAGGAGAAGGCGCCACCGGCGACCATTCCGATGCTGAGAAGAAAGACGGCGACGATCCACGGCCAACGGCGCCACTGCCGGAGTTCGGGTCGCGAGGGTTCCAGGACCGGTTCGTCGGGGAGGATCTGTGAATGGCGGATCTTCGAAAGGCGGATCTTCGAGTGGCGGCTCGAGAGACCCCGACCAGGTCGGTGCCCGCGGGTCGTCGTCACTCGCGATCGGTGGTTCCCACGGTGGTGGGGTGTCGGGCGGATGGGGTTCCATCGTCAGGCCTCCGCAACGGGGCGATTCACCATTATGCACCACAAATGGGGCAGCAGGTCCGGGGAGGTTTCGGCTGACGCTGCTGGGTACTCAAGACCCCGACTGGCCCTGTCGATGGCTGGGACTTGCCGGGTTTCACACGTCGCGCCCGACCCGTGGCGCTCGCACTTGCCGTGCTCCTGCTCTGCGCAGCGTGCGGCATCGCCCGCCCCGTTCCGGCGGTGCAGGGCGTGGCGTCGCGTCCTGACAACGTCACGGTCCTGCTCTTCGGTGACTCACTGTTGCGCCAGGCTGCGCCCGAGATCGCCTTGCAGGCCGAGGCCAACGTCCTGCCCGTCGACGTCGTCGACAAGTCGCAGAACGGAGCGGGGCTCCTGACGACCTACGGGTTCGACGCAGCACCTCGCGACATCCTTCAGGCGCATCTCGCGGAGTTCGAACCCGACTACGTCGTGGTCGAGTTCTCGGGGAACCACTGGTTCGCGGACATCCTGCCGGGATACGAGGATCTCGAGTACGGCTCGGAGGAGTGGTTCGCCGCCTGGTGGGAGAACTACGACCTGATCGTGGCGGACATTGTCGCGGCAGGCGCTCAGCCGCTGACCGTGATTCCGCCCCCGTACGGACCACTCAGCCCCGGCGCGGTGACCCGCACCACCCTGGCCGAGGACTACCCGGGCGCGGCGTCGGCACACGGGAGTCCGACGATCGACTGGCGGGAGGCTCTCGCCTCGAAGGACTGCATCGTATGGATAGCGAAACCCGGTGGCGGTCTGAAGAGCATGCCGCTCTGCTACGCCGACGACCTTCGGGATCCCGAGGCCGGCGCCATCGAGACCGTGCGTGCCGCCGACATGCTCCACATGAGCGAAGCGGGTGCCCAACGAGCGGCCTTCTGGACGGTGGCGGTACTCAGCGACCTCCTCGCCTGAGGTCTCCCACAGCAGGCGGTCCCGCGGGACTGTCGGCTGTGCCGCTTGACAACGTGTCAGCCCAACTTCGTCCAGGGCGGTAGATCGTTGGGGGCGGGCGTCGGGTCCAGTCGCGATCGGTACTCCGCCTCGAGGCCGGCTGCCGCGACCAGGTCGGCGGGGATCTCGGTCTGGTCTTTCAACACCGTGTTTCCGTCGACTGTGACGTCGTCCAGCGGGTGGCCGCCGCACGACGACGACGCGGAGATCAGGCCTTTCGACGGGTCGTCCATGACCGAGTAGTTGTCCTTGTAGGCGATCGGCCCACCGCCACAACCGCCGAACGAGAAGTAGGGCGAGAGGCCCGAGAAGGTGGCCGACGCTTCGGGGACGTAGACGGCGTCCCACACGGCGTTGCGGCGCACGGTCATGTACATGGCGCCGTTGTCGGTGTAGATCGCCCAGCTCAGGTCGTGCTGTTGGAGCACGACATTGCCCTCGATGACGAGTCCGTCCTCGAGGGTCGAACCTTGCACTCCGTTCGCGTAGATGCCACCACCGTCGACCGTCACCTTCATGTGGTCGAACACCAGGTTGTCGACCACCTGATTGTCCCGGGCGTTGGTGGCAAGCGGGTCGCGATCGGGGAATCGCTCGGCCCAGCCACCCCACCCGATCGAGAGCCCCGAATAGGGAACGTCGTCGATCTGGTTGTTGCGCACGGTGACGGCCTGCGTGTAGCCGACCACCACGCCCGGCGCGTCCTGGTACTCCACGGCGATGCCGGTCACATAGTTGTTGGCGACCTCGATGCCCGACACCAGATCGGAGTCGGTGGCCTCGGGCTGGTCGACGGTCCCGACCACCAGGCCGCTGCTGGAGACGTCGCGGAAGAGATTGCCCGAGACAGTCGAGTCCTGGATGCCGACGCCCAGATTGAGGCCGGCCGAGCCCAGGTGTTCGAACGTGTTGTCGACGAAGGAGATGTGTTGGCCGTACGTGAACGTCACATTTCCCGGTGTGAGGGGGAACGCCATGTACGGGCACGTGGATTCTCCCCCGTCGCACGCCCCCTGGTTCTTCCACGCGTCGGTACCGGTGAGGCGCGCGCCGGCCTGTATCGGCGAATAGCCGTCAGGCCCGCTCGGCTCGTTCCATCCGGCGTAGGAGAACGTGATGCCCTCGAAGCGGACGCCGGTCAGCGGCTCGTCGGCGGTACCGGTTCCCTGCACCAGCGTCTCGAGCACGGGAAGGACCACCTCCACCGTGGCCATGTCCTGCCCGTCGACGGGGGAGTAGTACAACCTGTCGGCGGCCGAGTCGAGGTACCACTGCCCGGGTTCGGTCAGGAGCTCCCGGGCGTTGGCGATCACGCTGGGCGGGCGCAGGCTCTGACCGAATCCGGATACGGCGAGCGTCTTCCCGTCGGCGCGCTTGCTGCTGTTGTCAAAGCATGGCTGGACCATCGTGACCGCCGTTCCACTGATGCCCGCGACCCGACATCGGGTCTCCGTCCAGTTGGACGGTCCGCTCGGGTAGACGAATTCGATGTCCTCGGGGTTCGTCCAGGTGGCCAGCGTCGTGTCGCCGGCCGTGTATCCCTCGGCCGTCGGGGTCAGGGTGGTGGGCGGCCGACCCTGGGCGAGCTGGGCCCGCTTGCCGTCCACGTAGAGCTGGCGGGCCTCGATGTCGGCGGGCACCGAGGCCGTCCACACGTCGGACCCGTCGGCGGGAGCCGTCCAGTCGGCGACCGTGATCCCGCCGCTGACGACGGGATCCGCTCCCTCGGTCGCCTTCCACACGATCTCGTGCCCGTTCCGCCCCGAGTCCTCGGGGCCGAGCGTGAGTGGTTTCGACAGCAGGTGGGTGCCGTCCATCAGGTGGATCGTGACGTCGCCGTCGACGTTCTCGGCGCGGTCGCGTGCCGCATCGCGGGCCTGCACCAGCGAGCCGAACGGTCGCTCCTCACTCCCGTCACCCTTGGTGGCACCGGGCTGGACCCAGATCGCTCCGTCGGCGGAACCTCCGTCCGACCCTCCGTTGGCGCCACATGCCGCGGCGCCGACGAGCAGACCGGCAACGGCCGCCGCCATCAGTCTGCGTCTGCGTCCCGACATGCGCTGCGATCGGTGCTGACCCACTGGCTCGAGGCCTCCCTCCGGCTTCCGGCGGTCGCGCGCCACGGTACCGACGTCGCAGGTCGTGCCGGTCGATGGGTTCGGTGCCGGACCTGGTGGAGCGCGGCTCGTGGCGCCGCTGTTCTCGAGCACTCTTGCGAGGCGACGTCGGGCTGTTACCCCTCGATCTGTGTGATCCAGCTCTCGGGCGTGGCCCACTCGTGGTAGGCGACCTCGAGCAGCGGTGCGAGGTCGTCGAGCATCGCGCCGTCGGGCACGACCACATCGGTGAGGGGACTGCGTTTACCGTCCGCACCCCGCCGGTACAGCGTCCACCGGCCGTCCTCGTCCTGCTGGGCCGTCACCTCGAGACGCCCGTACACGTCGAACCGGACTCTGCGGGACACGCGGCCGAGCGTATCGGCGCGCTGGTCGACTGCCCAATGATCGGACGGCCGGGCAGGAATACGCGAGTCACTGGGCAGTTCGTGATCGCATGCTCCGCGCCGTCGTGCAAGGCGCGCGCCGTCGGAGACAGCTCGACCTCGGACTTCGCGGGGAAGGTCCCGAGCACATGGTCGGCGAGGTGCATCGTCACGCCGAACCAGTAGTGCTCGTGGCGGGGGTGATGGAGCCGGTGCGAACGGGGTCGCTTCGTTTCGGACTTCTAGGGGGGTCAGGGGCATCTGCACGGAACGACTCCGCACCGTGGGCACCCGTGCGCGTACCGCTGGACTGCCTCCTCGAGCGAAATATCGAGTTGCGCCGCAAGAGACGCCAGCCACGCGGTGACGTCACCCAGCTCGTGAAGCTGCTGTTCACGGGTTCCTTTACGCACGGCGCGAGCCAGTTCACCGAACTCCTCGGTGAGCCACGCGATCGTGGCATCAACCCCCGCTCCCGGTCGCGCTCCCCCGTAGGTGCGCACCATCAGATCCTGAAACTCAGCGATGTCCATCCCCGGAGTCAAGCACGGTAACCATTGTTGGGAGGAAGAATCGAGGACGCCATCGTGTCCGCCGCGCATCAAGATGACGACGAGTATCGTCACGGCGGCGATCTGCCGAATTCGAGAGTGCGAGGGTGCGCGATGAGCCTGGATCTCGATCGAGATCTGCTGCTTCGAAATGCAGCCTTTCAGAGGCTCGAGGAGCTTTCACGGACCTACTCCGACTTGTTGCCATGGTCAGTTCTGAATCAGGGATTTCCGTTTCGCGGTGACCAAGTTCGCTTCCTCGGGCCTCGCGGCATCTTCAAGCCGGCGCAGATGGACCTGCCGCTTTCAATCACAACGGCACCGGAGAAGCCGGGACGGCCCCGCCCTTATGATGACGAGCTGGGTCCCGATGGGTTCTTGCGCTATCGATATCAGGGAACCGATCCAGGAAGTGGCGACAACAAGGGACTTCGCGAGTGTTTCGTTCAAGGGCTGCCGCTCATCTACTTCCACGGGGTAGCCAGCGGGTCCTATCAAGCCCTGTGGCCGGCGTTCATTCACGGTGACGATCCGGGCTCGCTGACGTTCGTGGTTGCAGTTGATGATCCCCAGCTTCTCGACGAGACGCTGGCGACAAGCACGGTGGACGGCGCGCGGCGTGCCTATACAACCCGCCTGGCGGTTCAGAGGCTCCACCAGACCGCGTTCCGACACAAGGTCCTCGCCGCGTATCGAACCACCTGCGCGATATGTCGATTGCGGAATCACCCTGAGCTGCTCGGCGCTGCCCACATCCTCTCCGACAGCCGAGGTGGAGAACCGGTGGTGCCGAACGGACTTGCGCTCTGCAAGATCCATCACGCAGCGTTCGACGGTAACGTCGTAGGAATCCGGCCAGATCTTGTCGTTCAGGTCAACGATGACGTCCTGGCCGAGATCGACGGTCCGATGCTGCGGTTCGGCCTCCAAGGAATGCATCATGCGAAGCTGATCGTTCCTCGCAGCGCTTCCGATCGGCCGGATCGGCACTTGCTAGAAGAGCGTTACGAGGAGTTTCGGCAAGCGAGCTGACAGCGGCTATAGCGCCGCTCGGACCTCTTCGAGCGCGCTTCCCAGATCAACGACCGACCGCACTTCGGCGCCGGTTTCGCCGAGGAACAGGAACTCGCAGCGGGTGACGGGTCGGCCCGTGGCTCGGGAGACGGCGAGGGCGTAGCTGGCGCCCTGGAGGCGGTAGCGCTCCAGCTTGGCGTCGAGATCCTCGTCCGTGCGCCACGCGTCAGTCTTGTAGTCGACGACCGCGAGGCCGTCGTCGGCGCGGTAGATCAGATCCACATATCCCTCGAGGATGCGGTCGCCGACCGGTGTGGCGACATAGGTCTCACGCCAGAAGTCACCCTGCACCGCTTCCCGCACGGTGTCGCTGTCCAGCGCGGAGCGCGCCAGAGCGGCGATGCGGCCTTCGTGTCCGATGACTCCCTCGGCGGCCGCCTGTGCCGCGACCGTCTCTTCGAGGCCGGTGCCGGTGCGGAGGTCGATCGTCTGGAGGACGGCGTGTACGGAGCGACCGATCGCCGTGCCGTAGCGACCCTTCATCCACGGAGGGAGCTCCAGATCGCGGGCGTTCTTCTGAAGGCCCGGATCTTTCGCTTCTTCCTCGGCGGCGCGCTCTTCGGCGGCCTGCCGGGCGATCGTCGTCGCGGCGATCGTGCGTGACACGGACCCACGCTCGAGGATCTCGGTGAGCTCGGCCTCCCACTCGTCACGACCTGCCAGGGCGCCGATGTCGCGCGTAGCGGGTGGAGGAAGAGTCGCGGTCGTGAGCACCAACTCCTCTCCGTGTGGTGCGTTCTCGCATCCGCCATGCATCAACTCGGCGTTCGTCGACCGCTCGATCCCCTTGATGTCGCGATCCTTGCGGTGCAGTGACACCACGAGGTGATCGCGCGCGCGGGTCGCACCGACGTAGAGAAGCCGAAGCCGTTCGTGGAAGTCCATCTGCTCGTCGATCGGTCGGAACCGTTCGAACTCCTCGGTCTTCACGTCCTTCGTGATCTTCAGCCCGTAACCGCCCTCGGGCGGCCAGGTCACCTGCACGCCCCCCTGTCGACCGCCGGGGAGCGTGCTCATCCCGGAGAGGATCGTGATCGGGAACTCCAGTCCCTTCGATCCGTGGATCGTGAGGATCCGCACCGAGTCGTCGTCGGTCTCGGGAAGCACCGTCTCGGTGACCCGCGCACCCTCATCGCTCTGGAGGCGTGTCCACTCCAGGAACTCCCGCACGCCTCCTCCTTGAGCCTCTCCGAAGGCACGCGCCTGATCCACGACGAAGCGCACCCGTCGCCACAGGTCGCGCGGTCGGCCTTGTGCGAATCCGAGCTCCAGTAGCCGCCGGTCGCGCACTATCCGTGCCAGCAGTTCGCTCGGGGGCGTCCACACGCGCTGGTTGTGGAGCGCCCTCAGGTACCGCATGGCCTGAGCGACCGGATGCTCGTCGGGAAGAGCTTCGGGCAGGGGCGCCTGGTGGTTCCAGGACCCGCCGAACTCCGTGCGGAACGTGAACAGATCGTCGTCGCCGCATCCGAGCACAGGTGACCGCAACGCGGTGGCGAGCGACAGCTCGTCGGTGGGGTCGTCGACGGCGCGTAGTACAGCGAGAAGGTCGCGGATCTCGCGGGTCGCGTACACGAGCGACGACGACTCGGCACGGTACGGGATAGCAGCGTTGTCCAACGCCGTCTCGAGGTGGGGGAAGCGACGTGCGCGTCGGCAGGAGAATCGTGATGTCACCGAGATTCGCCGGTCTCCAACGTTGGTCACCGTTCTCTTCGACACCGGCGTTGACCGACCAGCTGTCGCAGATCGCGGTGCGTACCGCCTCCACGACCTCGGCCGCCTCGAGCTCGCGCAGATCAGAGGCGTTCAGCTCGCTGTCGTGTTCGTCGATACCGAGCAGCGTGACGGGAGGTCCCACCGGCGCCACATCCCGCTGGGCCTCCAGCCCTTCGTACTCGGGCTGCGAGCTCCCGGCGGGCTCGATGAGGTCGCCGAACGTCGCATTGATCCACTCGATGATCGGAGCCGTCGTGCGCCAGTTGCGCGTGAGCGACAGTCGCCTCCCCACCGAGCGAGTCGCGCGCCTCGAGGAACATCGCGATGTCAGCACGGCGGAAGCGGTAGATGGACTGTTTGGGATCACCCACGACGAACAGCCGTCCCGCCTCGACGTCGACGTCGTGCCAGAGCTTCGAACCCGCGTCGGGGTCGTTCGACGCCAGAAGCACCGCGAGGTCGATCTGGATCGGATCGGTGTCCTGGAACTCGTCGAGCAGGAGCCGTAGATAGCGGCGACGCAGCCTCTGGCGCACAGCCCATCCCTGGTCGGGGTCGCGCAGAAGCTGTCGGGCGTTCACCAGGAGGTCGTGGAACTCCAGGCGGCCGTTGCGTCGGCGCTCCTCAGCCTCGTCGAGCGTGAAGCGAGCGATCTCGGCGGCGAGGCGGCGCACCGCACGCACGGAGATCTCGGCGACCTCCGCCGCGACCGACTCACCCACGGCCTCGAGGTCCTCACGGAGCTCCGCGATGACCACGCCACCCTTCTCCCAGTTGCCTTTCTGGCCGGCCTTCTTGGAGAACTTCGGTGGATACGAGAGCAGGCGTACGGCCTCGAGCTCGTCATCATCCGCGACGGCAGCACCGACCTGCGCACACCACGCGGCGATCTCGTCGAGGAGCTGAACCATCTTGTCGTCCTCGACCGGGCAGGCGTGACGCATTTCGCAGAGCTCGGCGACGCGATCGATCAGCCGCCCGAGATCGATCACGGGTGGGTCGGGTTCGTCGCGGGGCACGCGCTCGGCGACGAGATCCCAGTTGGCATTGAACTGCAACGCCACGTCCCGGCACCGCTCGATCGTCACGCCCCCTGCGAGCGCGAGCAGCAGCGCCCCGTTCGACGGACGGGTCTTCCAACAGCCGGTCGACGAAGCGTCGCCACCGCTCGTCGAAATCGACCTGGGAGCTGATCTCGTCGAGCACCTCCACGCCGGGGGGTAGTCCGGCTTCGATGGGGTGTTCGGTGAGGAGCCGTTGAGCGAACGCATGCAGCGTCGAGATCGCCGCAGAATCGACCTCGTCGAGCGCCTCCCTGCACCGCTCCCGGAACTGCTCCGACCGCGACGGGTCGGCGGCGCCCAGCTCGAGCTCCTTGCGGATCCGATCGCGGAGTTCCGCGGCTGCCTTGTCGGTGAAGGTGATCGCGGCGATGTGGCGCATCGGGACGCGGATCGCATCGTCGTCTGCGGTGATGAGCGCCACGACGCGGTCGACGAGAGATTTCGTCTTTCCGGATCCTGCGCCGGCCTCGGCGAACAGCGTCTCGGCGAGCAGCGTGCCGATCGCCTCGCGTGCCGCGCTGTCGTCGTCGATCAGGACGGGCTCATCCATGATCCCCGACCCCCTTGTTTCTCCGCTTCTCCGCCTCCGCCAGCTCGTCGGGTGCCGCCAGTTCGACGTAACCACGCAGCTCGGGCGCCAGGATCTTGCGCTCCCACTCGCGGTACCGGTCGCTGCCCTCGAGCCCGTCGGGATCACACCACGGGCACTCGATGAAACCCTTCCAACCACCCGGTCGATCGGGGTGCGGTGGGAAGACGCCGGCGTCTATCCCGTCGGTGATCGTCGCCAATGTGTCACGGAACGCGTCGAGGATCTCGTCGGTCACCTCGTAGCCGACCCAACGAAAGCTCCGCTTTGACGTCACGAACCAGTACGCGGCCGAAACGGATGTCGTGTCCGTACCGAACTCACGGCGCGCCGCGAGTGCATAGACGGGGGAGCTGGAGCTTGGTGCCCCCGACCGTCGGGTCCCCGCCCTTGCCGATGCCACCGAACGCGTAATCACTGCCGGTCTTGTAGTCGATCACGACGAGATCGCCGTCGGCTCCCACGTCGACCCTGTCCGCACTCCCGCGGAAGCGCAGTGTCCTACCCGCCCCGAGGGAGACTTCGAGCGCCGGTGACTCCTCGGAGAACCCGAAGGCCAGCTCCGACGCCACGGGCGCCAACTGTGACACCAGCCGCCGGTCGTCGTCTTTCGTGAGCAACGTGTCGAGGTCACGGAGAATCGTGCGGCGCTTCTGTCGCCACAGGACACCCCGACCCGTGAGACCGCGCGCCTCGAACTCGTCGCAGACCGCACCGCCGATCTCACGGAGACGCGCACGGTGCTTCTTGGTCCACTTGCGGCCGACACCCGGTCGGTTCTCGACGTCCTCGAGAACCTCCTTGACGAACCGGTCGAGAGCCTTGTGAACGATGTTGCCGAGATCGAGTGCAGAGATCTCGAGTTGCTCCTCGGGCGTGTCGGGTTCGCCGAGACCCAGCACCGACTCCATGAAGTAGCGGTGCGGGCACTTCACCCACGTCTCGAGGCGCGTCGGGGACACGATCACATCGGAATCCGAGGGGGCCGCCACGTCGTGACCGGCCAGGTTGCCGTCGAAGCGGGTGAAGGAGCGGGACTGGCGGGCACGCACCAAACGCAATCCGGACGCCAGGACGGGATCGTCGGTGGCGAGCGGGTGCGAGTCGACACGACCGCCCGCGTGGTGGTCTTCGAGCAGGACGCGCAGGTCGTAGTCCTGCACGGTCGCCGGGAACACCACGCGAGACAGGCCCCCCACATAGGACTCGATCTGGGTGAGCCACGGCGCGTCCGCCGTGTCGAGCGACTCGAGGTCGTCGGCGTAGAGGCGGTCACCGCCGTGCAGGGCCTGGAGCGTGTCGAGCCAGAACCGCGACGGCATCCGCTGTGTGGAGCGGCGCAGATCGCCGCGGGGGAAGCACAACACAGAGTCGCCCGTGGTGGAGGCGAGCAGGGCGAGGAGGGCCCGGTGATCGTCGTCGGGGCGTGCACCTCGAAGCTGGAGCTCACCGCCGAGAACCTCACGTTCAGCGTCGGGAAGGAGCGAATCCTCGCGGTGGCGCGCCGGGAACGTGCCTTCGGCGAGACCGAGCACGATCACCCGGTCGAACTCCACGCCCAGACCCATCGGGACCCGCCCCATCAGGAGCCCCTCCCCGAACCGGCCCACGCGACCGAGGCCGCTGTCGAGCTCCATCTCGAGGGTGCGGCGGAACACCGCCAGCGAGGGCGAGGGTTCGACGCCGTCGAGGCCGGCGAGTCGGTCGAGTGCCTGTTCGACCCGTTCGGCGGCGCGCACCTCGTGGTCGGGCCATCGTTCGCGGTGACGCGCTCGCCGAGAAGCCATCGAAGGAGTGCGTGGGCCCAGGCCGCCTTGCCCTCCCACGTCGGAGGGAGCTGCGTGGCGTCGAGCTCGGCGGCGAGCTGCTGTACGAAGTCACGCAGGCTCGCGGCGTGGGCGATCTCGCGTTCGAGGGACCGGACCCGGGGGTCCCGGTCGGTACGCACCCGTTCGGCCGCCAGCTCCTCGGTGCGTTCCTCGATCCGTCCGTCGAGTCGTCGGCGCCACTCGCCGACACCGCGTACGACTCCCGCCCGGCGACTGACGCGCTCCCACGCCGAGACCGGGACGAGCCGACCGTCGTCGCCCCGTACGGGGGCGGAGGCGAGCAGAGCGAGGACGTCCTGACGACGGAAGTCGTGGTCGGGCAACGCCAGTGCTCCGAGGAGTGTGTGCCCCACGACGCTCTCGGCCACCGTGCGCACAGCTGCACCGTTGTGGGCGATGCCGGCGGCCTCCAACTGCTCGTGGACGATGCGAGCGTACGGCTCCTCGGAGCCGTAGAGGATCGCCATGCGTTCGAGGGGCACACCGTCGCGCAGCGCCTCGACCACGATGCGCACCGCCGCGCGAACTTCGTCGTCGGCGTCGCTCGCACTGAGTAGTCGTGAGCCGTGAGGGGTTGGGATCGTGCCGTTCGGCTCCGCGGAAGCTCCACCACCGAGATCGAGGCCGACTCGCGCACAGGTGGTGCGCACCACCTCGTCCGCTCTTTCGACGCCGGTGCATCCGGCGATCATCGTGACCGGAGCGTGCTCGGCCAAGGCTCGAACCAGCGCGGCCTGGGGGTTCGAGAAGCGTTGGGGTAGGTAGATCGCGATCGTGCCCAGATCCGCGAGGACGGCCGAACCGTCGCCGATGACCGTGACAGCCGAGTCCATGAGGTCGTGCTCGTCGTACCAGTCGTCCGTGAGGGTGGCGCGGGTGGCCCGGTGGATGCGGACGACGTCGGCGGCCCGGTCGGACTGTTGGGCGAGCAGATCGAGTTGGGATGTGTCGAGGTCGCTCAGCTCGTGGTGCGCGCGCACGAGCGATTCCTCCGTGGTGGGGTGTTCGGCGACGTCGGCGAACATGCCCGGCTCGCTCGACAGCACGGTCCGGATAGCGGCGGCGATCACCGGCGTGGAGACCGGTCGGCGGCCCGCCGCGGCCAGGTGGGGCGCTCCGACCATCTCGGCGATCCGGTAGAGCGTCAGCAGTGTGACTCCGACGATGCCGTCGCCGGCCGGTGTCACAGCTCCGTGGCGGCTCTCGGCGAGCATGCGACGGGTGGCCACGCCCACGTAGTTGGTCGGCACGACGATGCTCACCGGTGCCAGCGGATCGTCGGTCTTCGCACGAGAAACGACGCCGTGGAGTGTGTCGGCCGCGCGGGGCCCGTACGGCGTCGTCAGGAGTTGGATGCTCATCTCGGGCCGATCGTAGGCCGGGGGTGGGACCTGCCGGTTCGTCCGTCGTCCTTCTGGTGGCGGGCACAATGGTGACCGGCACCGGAATCATCGGAGGGCGACATGCCACCGGACCCCGAGGAGCGACCGCTGCGTCCGGCTGTGGCGGAGCGACTCCTGCACCTCGCTGCCTACCTCAAGCGTGAAGCCTCCAACGGCCGGGCCGTGGCCCTCGAGAACATCACCGACGACCTGCCCGACTACGCAGGCGGCAACTACGAAGGCGTCCGCAAGAAGCTCCGGCGAGACCTGACCGAGCTCGAGGAGTCGTTCGGAATTGGTGTCGACGTGAGCGACGAGGGCGAGTACCGCCTTCGGGATCCGTTCCTCGGCACCGACGAGCGTCGTGCGCTCTTCGCCGCCGCGGCGGCTGTTCACGTGGACGACGACCTCCGGCTCCGACCCGGCGACCTGGCCGGCGGAGTCGACAGCGACGATGCCTCGGTGTGGATGTACGTCCACCGCATGGTGCGGGCGCTCACCGACGCCATCGCGGAACGCCGCACCGTGGAGTTCGTCCACGACGGCGTGCCTCGCAGCGTCGAGCCCTGGGCACTCGGGCACTGGCGCCGGCGCTGGTATCTCGTCGGAAGAGACCGTGACCGGGGAGAGATCCGTCGGTTCCGTCTGGATCGGATCGAGGAGGAGGGCGACGGATCGGTCACGTCCGTCGGCCCGCCGGGGTCCTACGAGATCCCCGAGGAGTTCGAGCCGGCAAAGGCCTTCGACCTTCATCCCGACGCATGGGGCCACGACCCGCCCGCCCGGGCGCGGTTGCTCGTCGATCGCCAGGTCGCCGGACCGCTGGCGACACAGCTCCAGGGGGCCGTCACAGGCGAAGAGGGCGACCGCCTGGTCGTCGAGGCGGAAATCCGCCACTACGACGCGTTCGTCGACCGGATCCTCGCGGCCGGAGACAGGGCCGTGGTGGTGGAGCCACCGGTCCTGGTGGAGCGTGTTCGTGACCACCTGCGGGGCCTGGTCGAGTCATGAGCGCCGTGGGGAGGAGCCGACGGTTCGACGTCGTTCTCGCCGCTCTCGCCCTCGCCGAGGAGCGCGGGGCGGTGAGCCTCGCCGACGCTGCCGCGGCATCCGACGTCGACCCCGACACGCTGCGCACCTTGTTGGAACCCGTGCTCTATCTCGACTTTCGTCTCACCGCTCGAGGTGGGCGGCTCGGGAGGGAGATCGACGAGTCGCGGGCGTTTCTTCTCACCGAGGACGACGTGCTCGTTTCCGAACAGTCCCACTGGTTGCGCGACCTGATGACCGAACCTCCGGAGCGTGAGGTCACGTTGCACCTGCTGACGGCCGGACTCGCGTACCGGGCGGGGGCCGGAGCACAGCGCCCCGATCTCGATCGGGCCGTGGCGCGCCTCGGCGATGCACTCGGTGCGACGGTCCACGTCGCCATGGACGTGCCACCCATGCTGGCGATCGCGCGCGAGGCGGCGCGGGAAGGCCGAACCCTTTGCTTCGGGTACGTCAAGGCCGGGCTGGCCGAGTCAGCCGATCGCGAGGTCGAACCACATCGCGTGTTCTGCAGCTGGGGCAACTGGTACGTCTACGGACCCGAAGTGGGTGGCGAACAACCCAAGTACTTCCGCGTGGACCGGATGACCCGAGCAGAGTTGGGGAGTGGCTCGATCGGGGAGCCGACCGAACTCGAGCTTCCGGACTTCTTCGACCTCTCCGATCACGCCGTCGACCTGGAACTGCGCGTACCCCGGTCGTGCCTGCGGATGCTCGAAGCCGACTACCGGGTCCGGGACGTGCGCGGTGTCTCCGACAACGCGGACCTCGTCGACGTCGAGTTGACGGCGTACGGAGAAGCCACGCTCGATCACCTGTTGCTCCGGCTGCCTCCCGAGGCGGGGTTCGTCATCCCACACTCGCTGGCGCAGCGTCGCCGCGACCTCGCTACGGGTGTCCTGGCGCTCTACGACTGATCGGGCTCGCGGGGTTCGCGCCACATGGTTCGAAAGACCGGGGCGCCCTTGCCGAGATCGAGTTCCTCGCGGACCTCGAAACCTTTGCGCATGTAGAAGGGCTCGTTTTCCGGGTTCGAGCTCTCGAGGTAGCAGGGAAGACCTTCGGCATCTGCTCTGTCGGTCATCACGCTCACGAGTGACCCGCCGAGCCCTTCGCCCTGTCGGCCGGGGTGGGTTCCCAGTGTCTCGAGGTAGTAGTGGTGCTCGCGCGGGTGCGCCTTCTCGATCCGCTGGATGGCCCTGATGCCCGCTCGGGAGCGGAACCCCCGCAGTCCCGCGGGCAACATGCGGACTATCTCGGTGAAGCCCGGCTTCCACTTGTCCACATCGCGCCACATGGCGACGGCTGCGACATCCGGCGTGACGAATGTGAGGTGGTCAGAATCGCTGAGAACAGCGCCGAGTTCCGCGCGGAAGTACGCCCGCAGATGCCGCTCTCCCGCGTTGGAGCGACGTATCCACGACATGAGCGGATCCGCGAGGAACGCGGCGCCCAGGGTGGCAGCAGCCGCTGCGCGGTCGGTCTTGTCAGCCCGGCGGGGTTCGGTCACGAAACGACACCTTCGAAGTGGGTGAGACGGAGCCTCCGGTCTACACCAACGCCGTCGCGGCACTCGACGCGTCGGCGCGCATGACGGAGATGCCGCGTGTCCGGGCCGTTCGGGTCAGGCCCGTCGGTACGGTGCGGAGTGCTCCCAGTCCGCGAGCAGAGTCCGGAGGCCGGCAATCAGGGGAGTGGCTGATCGAGCATCACGTGGTGCCACGCCAGCGGAATCTCGATGACGGGGGCCACGCGTCCGAGTTGCTCGTACATGTAGTCGCCGATGTCGGGGGTCACGAGCCCGAACTCCGATCGGAACAGCGCCACGCGGCTCTTCACTCGCTGGAGGCTGTCACCGGTCGGAAACCGGAAGCTGAAGATGCTGGGATCGAACTTCCACGTCCATCCGTCATCGGTGCGTCGAAGCGATTCCCGCGCAACGTGGTCGATGATGAACGGAAGCGACGTGGGTTGGTCCGGGACCGTGCGGTACTTCTCGAGAGCCGCTTCGAGCGTGGGATAGGTGCGCAGCGGCCCGAACGCCTCTTTTTCGCTTCGCGGCCTGTTCCTCCGGGGCGAGCCGCCAGACCGGCGTGTCGAGAATCATGATCCCGGCGAGTCGATCGCCGAACTCCGCCGCCGCGGTGATGGCGACCCACCCACCCATGCTGTGGGCGATGACGATCGGCGGTCCGGTGATCCCGGCCTGCTCGGCCACGGCGAGCACCTCTGTCGCCCAGGTCTCGTGGACGTAGTGCTCGCGTCGACCGCTGTCACCGTGGCCCGAGAGGTCGATCGCCGCCACCCGGTACTCGTTCTGGGCAACCAGTGGCGCGACGTGATCCCACCAGTGCGAGTTGGCACCGCCGCCGTGCACCAGCACGATGCCGGGACGGTCGGGTTCTCCCCAGCGCTGGGCGTGGACAGGGCAACCGTCGACCTCGACGGTGTCGCTGTCGGAGGGCGCGGCCAGAGCGTCCTGGAACCATTCGGGAGGCGTCACGCCCTGCATGGTCCCATGTCGGTCCGGGCTTCGCCGTCCGTCGGGCGGGGATTCTGTCCCGGGCCTCTCGCGGGTGCATGATGCAGCCTCTGTGAGGCGGTGTCGGGAGCGATGACGGAGCAAGCGCGCGCCAACAAGCCACGGGCCTCCTCGTACACGGCCTTGCTGTCGCTGGGTGCGCTCGGGGTCGTGTACGGCGACATCGGAACCAGCCCCCTGTACGCACTGCGCGAATCGTTCGAGGGATCCGGGCACGAGATCGCGGTCGTCGACGCCAACGTCCTCGGTCTGTTGTCGCTCATCTTCTGGTCGCTGATCATCGTGATCACCCTCAAGTACCTCGTGTTCGTCATGAGAGCCGACAACGAGGGCGAGGGAGGGATCCTCGCCCTCACGTCGCTGGTGACCCCTCGCACTCCCCGCGAGGGCAACGGTCGACGACGACGGTGGGCGCTGATCCTCGTCGGTCTCTTCGGAACGGCGTTGTTGTACGGCGACGGAATGATCACGCCGGCCATCTCGGTACTGAGCGCCGTGGAAGGAACCCAGGTCGCCACCCCCGGACTCGAGGATCTCGTGATCCCGATCTCAGTCGTGATCCTCATCGGGCTCTTCGCCGCGCAACGCTGGGGGACCGGCGTCGTCGGACGTGTGTTCGGGCCGATCATGATCGTGTGGTTCGTGGTGATCGGAACCCTGGGGGCGATCGAGATCGTGCAGCACCCCGACGTTCTGCGTGCGATCAGCCCGACGTATGCCGTTCAGTTCTTCGCCGACAACTCGTGGACGGGTTTCCTCGCGCTCGGGTCGGTGTTCCTCGTCGTCACGGGTGGGGAGGCTTTGTACGCCGACATGGGTCACTTCGGTCACGGTCCGATCGCCATCAGCTGGTTCGTGCTCGTTCTCCCCGGCCTTCTGCTCAACTACTTCGGGCAGGGCGCGCTCCTCATCAACGAGCCGTCCGCGATCGACAACCCCTTCTACCGGATGGCCCCCGAGTGGGGCCTCTACCCGCTCGTCGTCCTCGCGACGATGGCGACGGTGATCGCATCCCAGGCGCTGATATCCGGCGCGTTCTCGTTGACGCGTCAGGCCGCCCAGCTGGGGTATTCCCGCGCCTGAAGATCATTCACACGTCGGCCAGCGAGGTGGGACAGATCTACGTTCCCGCGGTCAACTGGGTGCTGATGATCGCGTGTGTCGGCCTCGTGATCGGCTTCAAGGAGTCGTCCGGGCTGGCCGCCGCCTACGGCGTGGCCGTCACCACGACCATGGTGATCACGACGGTGTTGTTCTTCGTGGTGGCCCGCGAGGTCTTCAAATGGTCACTGGCTGCGGCCGTCACGGTGTGCGGTGCGTTCCTCGTCGTCGACCTGGCCTTCTTCGGCGCCAACCTGCCCAAGATCCCCCACGGCGGTTGGTTTCCGCTCGCCGTCGGTCTCATCGTGTTCACGTTGCTCACGACCTGGCACACCGGGCGCCGTCTGGTGGGCGAGCGCATCCAGCGCCGACAGACCGATCTCGCCCGCTTCATCAGCAGCGCCGTGAAGGGCGACCACGAGCGAGTCGCGGGCACGGCCGTCTACATGTACAGCGTCGCCGGCACCACACCGCCTGCATTGCTCGCAAACTTCCGGCACAACAAGGTGTTGCACAAGGATGTCCTCGTCGTGTCGATCGTCACCGACGACGTCCCCCGGGTCCACCCCGTACGCCGCGTGGAGACGCGGGAGCTCGGCCACGGGATCCGCGAGGTCGCGCTGCACTACGGCTTCATGGAGAGCCCTGACGTGCCGCGTGCCCTGGAGCGGCTGGGTGTGAGCGATGCCGACACGACGTACTTCCTCGGCAAGGAGACGGTGCTGGCGACCGCGAGGCCGGGGATGGTGCGGTGGAGGGAACACCTCTACGTCTTCATGAGCCGAAACGCGTCGAGCGCCGCGTCGTACTTCCATCTACCGCCGGACCGCATCTTCGAGGCGGGGATCCAGGTCGAGCTGTAGCGACGGCTCTTCCTCTACTCAGCCTGGGCGATACAGAACTCGTTGCCCTCCGGGTCGGCCATCACCTTCCAGGAGAAGCCGAAGATCTCGTGGTCCTCGACGAAACTGCCGCCGAGCTCCACGATCCGTGCAGCGGCAGTCTCGAGATCGTGGACGGCGTTGTCGAGATGAACGGGGTTACGAACCTCGGGGATCTCTTCGGCGAGTTGGAGCGCAACCGAGATCCCACCCTTGTGCTGTGGTTCGAGCCACACGAAGAAGCCCGGCACCTCGCGGGCCACCCCGACACCGAGGAACTCCATCCAGAACTTCTGTTCCTTCTCGAGATCCCGAACGTTGATGACAACCGCCGACACCGTCCCCACACGTTCAGCCATGTCGCCTCCATGCGATCTGTCTGTAGGGCCGCATCATCGCGCGATCGCTGCCTTGCCGGTGCCGGCGGACAGCGACCACGCGGATGCCGTCGTCACCGGCGATTCCTCCACCTCGGCGTTGTCGACCAGCCGGTACTCCGTGGTCCAGGTGTCCCTTGTGACGTCGTGGAAGACCCAGCCCCTGTGCATCGCTTCTGCCCAGGCAATGTGTGGGCTGTTCGCGAGCACCGTGTCGACAACAGCGGCCACGGCGCCCGGATCCGACGAGATGCCGGGCGCGACGAACTCCGTACCCAGCGTCGGTGATTCGGGATCGTCGAAGTCCTCGACGAGCCCGCCGACCCAACTCGAGTGCACGTCACCGGTCAGGACGACAGGGTTCGGCGCGCCGCTGTCGCGTATCGTGGCCAACAGGCGATCCCGCGCGGCCGGGTACCCGTCCCACTGGTCGAGGTTCCACGCGGCGTTGCCCGGAGCGAAGCGCCACTGCTGCATGACGATCTGTTGGACGAGGATGTTCCAGAGAGCGGGTGACGTACCCAGTTCGTCGTCGATCCACTGCTCTTGTTCCGGGCCGAACACGGTCGTGGCGGGATCGAAGGCGGCGTCGCAGCGGGGGCCCACATCGCCGATCGGGATATCCGGATCGCCGCACGTCTGCGGTGTGCGGTACTGGCGCGTGTCGAGCACGAGAAAGCGCGCGAGATCACCGAAGGAGGTTCGGCGGTAGATGGCCAGATCCGGGCCCACGGGTGCCTCCATCCGCACAGGCATGTGTTCCCACCAGGCCTGGTAGGCCGCGGCACGCCGTGCGAGAAACGACTCCCGGTCGGGAGTCTCGCTGTCGGCTTCGGGGCTGTCACTCGTGTAGTTGTTCTCGACCTCGTGGTCGTCCCAGGTCACGAGCCACGGAGCGACGGCGTGCGCGGCGAGTAGGTTCTCATCCTGCTTGTAGAGGCCGTAACGGTTGCGATAGCCGTCGATGTCGAGCGCCTCGGGAACCGGGTCGTCGCGCACGACGATCTCCTCGAAACCTTCACCGGCGTCAGTCGACGGTCGCTCGTAGATGTAGTCGCCGCAGTGCACGACGAGATCCGGGTCGTGAGCGGCCAGATCGGTGTAGGCCGTGAAGAAGGCGGCGTCGTAGTTCTGGCACGACACCTGGCCGAAGCGGAGCCTCTCGGGCGATGCATCCGGCTTTGGCATCGTGCGCGTCCGCGCGATCTGCGTCTCCCAGTCGCCGACGAAGAAGCGGTACCAGTAGTGCCGGTCAGCACCGAGGCCGACGGCGTCGACGTGTAGCGAATGACCGAGCTCGGGAACGGCGAGTGCGACGCCTTCGGCCACGACGTCGGACAACGATTCGTCGGTGCCGACCTGCCAGCCGACCTCGACGTCGGTGTCGGGCATTCCTCCACCCTCGAGCGGCACCGGCGCCAGGCGGGTCCACAACACCACGGAGTCGGACGTGGGATCTCCCGAGGCGACTCCGAGCGTGAACGGATCACTGCCGAGCGGCGGTGGCTTCGCCGGCGACGCGTCGTCACTGCCGCCGCCCCGACTGCACGCAGCGAAAAAAGCGGCAGCTGCCGACGCGCCGAGAAAGCGCCGGCGCGTCAGACCCGTCGGCATCTCCGCCGCATGACAGCCTCCCGAGCGAATCGAAGGTCGCAGCGTAACCGAGACGAGGAGAAGTGGCGCAGGTATCCTGCGCCACCCGAGTCGAGGAAGAGGGAAACCGAGACGAGGAGAAGTGGCGCAGGTATCCTGCGCCACCCGAGTCGAGGAAGAGGGAACCCGAGACGAGGAGAAGTGGCGCAGGTATCCTGCGCCACCCGAGTCGAGGAAGAGGGAACCCGAGACGAGGAGAAGTGGCGCAGGTCGGCGGAATGCGTAGCATCGTCCGGATGGAGGTGCTGGCGAGTCGAGTCCTGCTTCACCCGTCCGATTTCGACCGGTCCTTCGACTTCTACGCCCGGGTCGTGGGCCTGCACCTGTTTCGCGAGTTTGGGGATGATGCGGCGCGTGGTGCGGTCTTCTTCACTGGTGGCGGGTACCTGGAACTCTCCGGCAGGAGTGACGACAGGCCGCCGGGCGACCGGGTGGGCCTCTGGTGGCAGGTACGCGACGTCGACCGGGAGTACGAACGCCTCGCGGCTTCCGGCGTCGAGGTCATCGAACCACCCACCGACAAGCCGTGGGGGTTGCGCGAAGCACGCATCGTGGATCCGGACGGACTCCTGCTGGTGATCGTCGAGGTACCCGACGACCATCCGCTCCGCCGCGACACCCGCTAACTCAACTCGCGCGCTCACACCGCTGCGACGGGCTCCATCCGGGGCTTCTCGCCGGAGGAAACGACTCGCGGATCACTGCCACGAGGTCGTCGCGCATCGCCCGCTGCGCGGGTTCATCCCACAGGTTGCGGTGTTGGGCAGGGTCGTCGGCGACGTTGTAGAGCTCCCCCTCGGAACCGTCGAAGAGGTCCGTCGCACCGTAGGTCGTGCAGACCCACCCGTCGCGGTACACGGTGCGCAGCGACACCGAGCGCCCGCCGACTTCGCAGTCCCACTCGGTCAAGACCTGCTCACGGTGGTCCGCATTCGCCGCGGCCTCGTCGAGTGGGAGGGGACGACCCTCCATCCAGTCGGGCACGTCGATCCCGGCGACCGCACAGAACGTCGGGGCGAGGTCGAGGTGTCCGACAGGTGCGAGGACCTCCGCGGGTTGTGCGCCTGTCGAGGGCGCTGGTCGCCAGACCAACGGGACCCTCATCATGGCGTCGACGTGGTACGGCCCCTTGAACATGAGACCGAAGTCGCCCTGGAGTTCCCCGTGGTCGGTCGTGTAGAAGATGTCGGTCGTGTCGTTCCATCCGCGTCGGGTCACGGCGTCGACCACCCGACCGCAGGCCTCGTCGATCAGTTCGTTCTCGACGTGTGTGAGGGCGTCGATCTCGCGTACCTGGTCGGCGGTCATCTGCGCGGGCACGAACTTCGGTGGCGCCTCGTAGTTCGTGACGTCGTGTCCCTCGTAGTAGTCGAGCCACTGGTGGGGCTTCTGGGCGAGCACCCGCCGGGCCTCGTCGGGAGGCAGCCAACCGTCGCGCACGTCGATGTCGCGCCAGGGCACACGGCCGATCTCGGACTCGGGCGGGTCCCACGGGTGGTGGGGGTCGGGGAAGCTGACCCAGCAGAACCAGTCGTCGTCATCGTCGAGGCTGTCGAGCCACGCTACGGCGCGGTCTGCCGTCCAGTCCGTGTGGTACACGTTGCGCGCGACCGGGTTGCGCTTCACCTGGATCGCATCCGTGTCGCCACCGCCGGCTGCGTTCACCTGCATGTCGGCGTCGAGCACCGGGTAGAAGCCGGCGGGAGCGTCAGGGTGTTCGTGCTTCAGCCACTGGTGATAGTGGAGGTTCCCCCAGGGGGTGTGGTTCGCCAGTTCCATGCGCTCGAAGCCACGGTGGGGCCCGGTGGTGTGCTCGGCTCCGGCGTTCGACTCCCAGAAGTCGTTTCCGGGCGCGAGATACGGCTCGAAATGGGCCTTGCCGAAGAGCGCCGTGCGGTAGCCCGCGTCGTGGAGAACGCGTGCCACGTTCGGGTGGTCGACCGGGAGCGGTACGCCATTCATCCACACACCGTGTGTCGACACGTACTGACCGGTGATGATCGTGGAGCGCGCCGGCATGCACACGACGTTCTGATTGTGGGCGCGGCGGTAGTTCACCCCGGATTCGGAAATCCGGTCGACGACCGGCGTGCGCGCGATTCCCCCGCCGTTGCAGCCGAGGGCGTCGTAGCGTTGCTGGTCGGTGGTGAAGAAGAGAATGCGATGTCCCATGGATCTTCTGGTCCCTCTAAGCGAGGTCGATCAGTCGTAACCCGCCCTCGGCCCGCAGACCGAGTGCCGCCGAACCGTCGAGGAGCCGCTCGATCGGCTCCGCGAGGACCTCGTGGCGCCATCCGTGTGCCAGGCGACCCGTTCGGTCGCGCAGGTAGTCGATCACGTCAGCACGTGTCGCGAGGGCGGACGAGTGCAGATCCAGGTCGGCTGCGCACTGGTTGGCGAAAGCGAGCACGACATTGGCAGCGGGACCGAGCGACCGGTCGAGTTCCTGACCCGCAGGAGGGCGCATGACCGCGTTGTCGGACAGGGCGATGCCGTCTTCGACCGCCTTCAGGACTTCACGCTGTGCCCGTTCGCCGAGGCCGCGACCGTCGAGGCCGCGAATCCCTTGAAGTTGTTTCGCGTTCTGGGGACGGCGCTGAGCGATGCCCGCCAGTGCCAGGTCGGAGAGGACGAAGCGTGCGGGGAGATCGCGTTCCATGGCGGTTCGCTCCCTCCACGCCGCGACCGACTGGGCGACGCGGCGCGTTTCGCCCCGGAACCGACGGCTTCCCTTGATCTTCCACCACGCTGTGTCAGGATCCCGCGACGTGCGGTCGCGTTCCAGGAGTTCTTCACACTCGTCGAGTGCCCAGTCGAGACGCTCGGCCTTCTCGAGACTCCTCCATAGTTCGTCATGGAGCTCCAACAGGTACTCGACATCGGCGGCCGCGTAGCGGCGTTGGTTGTCGTCGAGTGGACGCCGGGTCCAGTCGGTGAGCTGTTGTCCCTTGGCCATCGCGTCGCCGGTCACACGACGCACGAGTTCGGCCAGTCCGGGTTGACCCATCCCGATGAAGCCCGCCGCTACCTGAGTGTCGAAGAGGCGGGTCGGGCGTGTACCTGTCGCGCGCTCCAGGATGGCCAGGTCCTGATCGCCCGCGTGGGTGACCATCGTGGCGTCACCCTGGAGGATCTCGGCGAGTGGCGCGACGTCGACGGCGAGTGGGTCGATGAGCGCGATGCCGCTCGACCAGGAGCACTGGAGGAGGGCGAGTTTCGGGAAGTAGCTGCGCTCGCCGTGGAATTCGGTGTCGAGCCCGTAGACCGGCTCGTCGCGCATCGCCGCGACGACGTCGTCGAGACCGGGTGGGTCGTCCACCCAGCGGATCTGACTCAGCTCAGGCCTTCGCCGTCGTCCTCGCCGGCGGCCGCGCGGGCGAACACCCGGTCGATCATGGCGGCGTCACGCTTGCTGGCCTTTTCGCGCAGCGAGCGGAGACGGCCGCGGTCACCGGCACCTGCGATGCCGATCCTGCGGATCTCGTCCAGCCACTTGCGCTCAGTCTTGGTCAGCATGACCGTCTACTCCTCATTCTTTCCCGGTACTGCACCGATCCGGTGCTACCCGGTCCTCCGATGTCGCGGTACCGGTTGTACATCTCACGACGCCCGGAGGGTCCGGAATATTCCCAGATCCGTTCTCGGCTCCACGACTCCGAGCAGGGATTATCCCCTGTTGATCGGCGTCGTGAGCGGACACCTTGACACCCGCCGTCGCTTCAATCCCTTTTCACCACCCCCAGCGGTCGTTATAGCGCACTGGGTGTTGGGCCTGAAGTGTGGAGCGTACGCGCCCCGTCGGGCTCAGCCCGCTCCGCGCAGATTGCGGAACGGCCAGCGTTCCTTCCACGGGCGACCTGCGGCCGGTTCGTCGGTGAGGCTCGATTCATCGAGGACATCGTGGCGTCGCAGGTAGGTGGACACGAAGGCCTGGATGACCGCCGCCGCGGGCAGTGCCAAGAGAGCACCGACCGGTCCGATGAGGCCGGCGCCGGCGATCACCGCGCCGAAGGCCACCGCCGGGTGCAACGCCATGGTCCGGGCCGTCACGCGGGGCTGGAGCAGATAGTTCTCGACCTGCTGGTACACGACGATGAATCCGAGGACCCACACGGCGTCGACGGGGTCGCTCAAGAGCGCGACCAGCACGGCCAGAGCCCCGGCGAGATAGGTGCCGACGGTCGGGATGAACTGCGAGACGACACCGACCCACAGCGCGAGCGCCACCGCGAAGGGCACGCCGATGATGGAGAACGCGATCCAGTGCACCACCGCGGAGATCACGGCGAGCAGTGCGCGCGAGTAGATGTAGCCGCCGGTCTTGTCGATGGCGAGCTCCCAGGTCTGGAGCAGGAACCGCTGTCGTTGCGGCGGGAGGGCAGACAGGAGAGTGCGGCGCAGCCGCGGGCCGTCGGCTACCAGGTAGAAGGTGAACAGGGCGATGGTGAAGAGCTGGAAGATCAGCGCGAGGACGGTAGCCCCGACGTCCAACGCGTTGCCCGCGAGTCCCGTGGCGAAGTCGCGGACCGGTCCGTTCTCGTCCTTCAGTTCGTCGATGAGAGCGTCGGCGTCGATCTCGGCGTTGAAGCGTTCATTGACCCAGGTCTCGGTACGTGCCACGTAGTCGGGGGCCTCGTCGATGAAGTCGGAGACCTGGTTGGCCACGAGAGCGCCGATCGCGGCGATGAATGCAACGCCGATGATGAACACGCCCCCGAACACCATCCCCGTGGCCGGACCGCGACGCCATCCACGGCGGGCCAGGAAGTTCACGGCCGGCTCGATGGCGAACGACAGGAACAGGGAGACCAGGACCAGGATGAGCAGCGTTCGAAGACGCAGCAGAAGCCAGTAGGAGACGAAGAGCGCCACGAGCCCGACGAAGAAGAGCACCATGGCCCGGTTGAGCCACGGCGGTACCGCCGTGGGGTTCACGGACGGATTCTCGGTCGGAGGGGTGCCGCTGTCGGCGGTGGTCGGTGGCGGCGAGTCGTCCATACGTCGGTGACGTCCGTGTCTGTCGAGGTTCCGTCCAGCGTACGGTCGGAACCTCGAGAACCCGCGCACCCTCCAACGCCGGGTGGGTGTGGGTGCGGTCAGAGGCCGAGGTAGCTCCCACCGTCGACCACGAGCGTCTGACCCGTCACGTAGCCGCCACCGTCCCCGGCGAGATACACGGCGGCAGCGCCCACATCGTGTCGGGCGTCACCGAGTCGGCCGAGCGCGGTGCGTTCCAGAAGGCGCCGCTCGGCGTCGGGCTGCTTCTCGCAGTAGTCCTCGAGCGCCGGAGTCACGGCGAGAGGCGCCAGCGTGTTCACGGTGATCCCGTCGGGGCCCCATTCACGAGCGAGGCTCTTCGCGAGCCCGCGTTGTGCCGCCTTTGCTGCGGCGTAGACGGGAAGGGTGGCGCTTCCGCCGATTCCAGCGGTGGAGGACAAGAACAGCAGACGGCCGCGATCCGCTTCGAGGTGGGGTCGTGCGGCCTGGGCGCAGTCGAACGACGCGCGCAACGCCACGGCCATGACATCTTCCCAGTGGTCTTCGGTCACCTCCTCGAGTGGCACCGCCTCGCGCGAGCGGGCGCTCACGGCGTTGTGAACCATGATGTCGAGCCGACCGAAGTGGTCCACGGCCGTTTCCACCGTGGCGTCGATCTCGGCGCGGCTCGTGACGTCGCAGCCGATCGGAAGCGCCTCCCCACCTTCACCCCGGATCAATCCCGCCGTTTCCTCGCCGGTCCCGGGCCGACGCGCGGTCACCACCACGCCGGCACCTGCGGCACCGAGCGCCAGCGCGATCCCGCGACCGATCCCCGATCCTGCGCCGGTGACGAGTGCGACGCGACCGCCGAGGGCACCGCTGTCGTCGATGCCTCCGCTCACGGTCCCATCCAGACACCGCCGTCGGCGACGAGCGTGGCCCCTGTGAGCGAATGGCTGTCGTCCGACACCAGGAACGCCACGATCGGAGCGAGATCACGCTCCGGATCAGTGTCGCCGAGCGCCGCGTCCTCGAGACCAAGTCGTAGCGCGCCCACGGTTTCGGGAGGCAGCGACGGCGCGATGCAGTTCACGGTGATTCCGCGTGCCCCCCAGGAGCGCGCGGCCGACTTCGCCAGGGCCCGCTGGCCCTCGGCCGCGGCGGCCAGTGGTGCCAGGCCACCCGCTCCTGTCATCGCGATGGTGGGCGTGACGAGGACGATCCGGCCACCTCGTTCGTGGAGGCTTCGATAGGCGCCCTGAAGGACGAACAGCGTCGTTCGCAGGACCTGCTCACACGATGCGTCCCAGGCCGGCTCGTCGAGGTCGACGAGTGCGCGCGGGGTGAGCGCGGGCGGCGGATACGCCGTGAGCACCACGGCGTCGATGTGTCGCAGGACGTCGGTGGCCACGGTGAACGCATCGTCGATGGCAGCCCGGTCGCCGAGTCGCGCCGCGATCGGCACGGCGCCGCCGGGTTCCCGGTCGATAGCGGTGGCCAGATCGAGTACCTCCGCACCACCCACGAGACCCACGGTGGCTCCGGCTCCGACCAGACCCGGAGGCGATCCCTGCCGTGGGTTCTCCGTCGGCGCCGATGAGCACGATCACACGGCCGTCGAGCCAGGGGATCTCGTCGTCGAGAGCTTGGTCGAAAGCCTCGTCGAGTGCGTCGGTGCCCTCGTCGGTGCCCTCGTCGGTGCGTGTCTGCGTCTCGCTTGCTCCCACGCGGCGGAGTCTAGGGACGTCGCCTCTACTGTGCTGACGGACACAGGCGACGGAGATCAGGCTCGGGTGGCGCGCACCAGGGTGTCGATCGCTGTTACCTCGCCGTCGTCGGTCGGCACCGATCGCCGTACGCGCTCGGCCCGTTCGACGCGCAAGCCGGGCAGTTCGCCCGCGACAGCGTCGGGTGTGAGCAACACCGCCGGATCTTTCGGCCCGCGCGCGCCGGAGGTCAGGTTCTCGACGTCGTGACCGATCACGAGGATCGAGCCGCCCGGCGCGACGGCGGCGGACGCATGCTCCAGCACGCGGCGGCGTTCGCCCGCCGGGAGCTGGAGGTAGCAGACGAGGACAAGATCCCACGCCCTCTCCGCCGGCTCGTACTCGAGGAGGTCGGCGAGCACCCAGTCGACACTGACGTTGCGCCTCGCGGCGATGCGCCGCGCCTTCTCCAACGCGACATCCGAGAAGTCGACTGCGGTGACGCGCCAGCCCTGCTCGGCCAGGAAGAGCGCGTTGCGCCCCTCACCGCAGGCGAGGTCGAGGGCCCGACCCGCGGGAAGGTCTGCGACCTCGGCGGCGACGAACTGATTCGGCCCTGCACTCCAGACGAGTTCCCACTCGTCGTAACGGCGGTTCCAGTCGGTGGCGTCCATGTGGGTCGTAGGTCGGAGTGCTGTTGCGTGGGTCGCGACGCCGACGACCGGGGTCAGTGACGACCGGCGAGCGCGCGGTTGGAGAACTTCGCCCGCACGTAATCACGGTTCATCAGTGCGATGAAGTCGATCGAGATCTCCTTGGGACACGCCTTCTCGCACTCGCCGTGGTTCGTGCAGGATCCGAAGAAGTGCTCCATCGTGTCGACCATGCCCACGACGCGCGAGTCGCGCTCGGGCGCTCCTTGCGGGAGGAGATTCAGATGGGCCACCTTGGCGGAGGTGAAGAGCTGGGCCGCCCCGTTGGGGCATGCCGCCACGCACGCGCCGCAACCGATGCATGACGCGGCGTCCATGGCGGCCTCGGCGGCCTCTTTGGGCACGGGGACGTCGTTCGCTTCGGGAGCCGATCCTGTGGGCACGCTGATGAAGCCGCCCGCCTCGATGATCCGGTCGAGCGGCGACCGGTCGACGACGAGGTCGCGCACGACAGGGAAAGCACGCGCACGCCACGGTTCGATCGTGATCTGCTGGCCGTCATGGAACTTGCGCATGTGGAGCTGGCATGTCGCCGTTCCCAGCTCGGGCCCGTGTGCCCGGCCGTCGATGATCAGACTGCACATTCCACAGATGCCCTCGCGGCAGTCGGAGTCGAAGGCGATCGGCTCCTCACCCGACTCGATCAGTCTCTCGTTGAGCTCGTCGAGCATCTCGAGGAACGACATGTCCTCGCTGACGTCGGTGGCGTCGTAGTCGCGGAACTCACCGCTGGTGCCGCTCTGCCGCCAGATCCGAAGCTTGAGGCGCATCGCTACTTGTAGCTCCTCTGCGCGAGTTGCACGTTCTCGAAATCGAGCGGTTCCTTGTGCAACGACTCGGGGCTTCCGACGCCGTTGAACTCCCACGCTGCTGCATAGGCGAAGTGTTCGTCGTCGCGCAGCGCCTCACCTTCGTCGGTTTGGCTCTCGACACGGAAGTGGCCACCGCAGGACTCCTCGCGGTGCAGAGCGTCCGCGCACATCAGCTCGGAGAACTCGAGGAAGTCGGACACGCGTCCTGCCTTCTCGAGCGACTGGTTGAGCTGCTCGTCACCTCCGAGAACCCGAACGTCCTTGTGGAACTCCTCCCGCAGCACCGGAATCTCGGAGAGGGCCTTCTCGAGACCCTCCCGGGATCGCTCCATCCCGCAGTGTTCCCACAACAACTTGCCGAGCTCGCGGTGGAACCAGTCGACCGTGCGACTTCCTGGACCGCCAGCAGCTCGCGGACCCGTTCGTCGACCTCGGACTCGGCCTGGTGGAACACGGGATCGGTCGTGGGTACCGGGTCGTCACCGAGCTGACCGGCCAGGTAGTCGGAGATCGTGGACGGCAGGACGAAGTATCCGTCGGCCAGGCCCTGCATGAGAGCGGACGCGCCCAGGCGGTTGGCGCCGTGATCGGAGAAATTTGCCTCCCCCGACGACGTAGCACCCGGGAATCGTGCTCATCAGGTCGTAGTCGACCCACAGCCCACCCATCGTGTAGTGGAGTGCAGGGAAGATCCTCATCGGTTGGGCGTAGGGATCCTCGCCGGTTATGCGTTCGTACATCTGGAAGAGGTTCCCGTACTTCTCCTCGATGGTGTCGCGCCCGAGACGGCTGATGGCGTCAGCGAAGTCGAGGTACACGCCGTTCTTCTTCGAGCCGACACCGCGGCCGCGGTCCACCTCGAGCTTCGCCGCGCGCGACGCCACATCACGGGGAACCAGATTGCCGAACGCGGGGTACCGGCGCTCCAGGTAGTAGTCGCGCTCATCGGGCGGGATCTCGATCGCCGCGCGCTCGTCGCCGGAGTCACCGGGCACCCAGATACGGCCGTCGTTGCGCAGCGATTCACTCATGAGCGTGAGCTTGGACTGGAACTCTTCGCTCGCAGGGATGCACGTGGGGTGGATCTGCGTGAAACACGGGTTCGCGAAGTAGGCGCCCTTGCGGTGTGCTCGCCACGCGGCCGTCACGTTGCAGCCCTTGGCGTTGGTGGACAGGAAGAAGGCGTTGCTGTAACCGCCGGTGCCCAGCACGACGGCGTGCCCGGAGTGCGACGAGACGTCTCCGGTAACGAGGTCGCGCACGACGATGCCGACTGCCCGCCCGTCCTTCATGACGAGGTCGAGCATCTCGGTGCGGGAGAACATCTCGACCGTGCCTGCGTCGATCTGGCGTGCCAGGGCCTGGTACGCACCGAGCAGCAGCTGCTGACCGGTCTGACCCCGGGCGTAGAACGTGCGCGAAACCTGGGCACCCCCGAAGGACCGGTTGTCGAGCAGCCCGCCGTACTCCCGGGCGAACGGAACTCCCTGGGCGGCGCACTGGTCGATGATGTCGACGCTGACCTCCGCGAGGCGGTGCACGTTCGCCTCGCGGGCCCGGTAGTCGCCACCCTTGACCGTGTCGTAGAACAACCGGTGCACCGAGTCGCCGTCGTTGCGGTAGTTCTTGGCGGCGTTGATGCCGCCCTGCGCGGCGATGGAGTGGGCACGGCGCGGCGAGTCCTGGTAGCAGAACGCCTTGACGTTGTAGCCGAGCTCGCCGAGAGACGCGGCGGCGGCCGCCCCGGCGAGGCCGGTACCCACGATGATGACCGTGAACTTCCGCTTGTTCGCCGGGTTCACGAGTTTCAGGTCGAACTTGTGGTTCTCCCACTTGTCGGCGATCGGGCCGTCGGGGATCTTCGAGTCGAGCGCTGGATCGGGCGCGCCCGTGCCCGATGCTCCGCCCGTGGAAACATCGGTCATGAGACGATCCCCAGTTGGACGGCGAGCGGCATGCTCACGTTTCCGACGACGATGAGAGCGGCGAAGCCGAACGCGAAGTAGCGACGCCACAGGTTGAAACGCGGATTGTTGATTCCGAGGCTCTGGAACATGCTCCAGGCACCGTGGAAGATGTGGACGCCGAGGAGCACGTTGGCGAGGATGTAGAAGGCCGCCACGGGGACGCGCTCGAAACTGGCGACCATGTTGTCGTACACCGAACCGCGCACGTAGTCGGGATTTGTGACGCCGTAGGTGAGGTCGAGAAGGTGGTAGACGATGAATGCGGCGACGATGATGCCGGTCCAGCGCATCGTGCGTGACGCGAAGTTCGCCGCCACGTAGTCGCGCTTGGCCTGGCCACGTTCCCCTCGAGCGTGCCGGTTCGAAGCCGTGAGCTGCGCGGCCGCCAGGATGTGCAGACCGAACGCGACGACCAGGCCGATGCGCAGGATCCAGAGCAGCGACGTGCGCGGAACCAGGTGTCCCCGAGGTCACGAAGGGCTTCGCCGTAGGTGTCGATGTCGGTGGGGCCGAGGAAGACCTTGAGGTTCCCGATCATGTGGACGAGGACGAAACCGAGGAGCATCAGGCCGGTGACGGCCATGACCCACTTCTTGCCGACGTCGGACGAGTAGAACTCGATCGGCCAGGACCGTTTCGGCTTTGGCGGTGGGGGAACGGCCGGGCCCACGTATCGGGTGAGGGCGTCGGCGGCGTCGGCGCCGGCGCTCTGGTCCTCGGTGGTCACTTCGGGCATTGGGGTCCGCGTGTCCTGAGTGGCGGTGGGGAGCGCAGGGCTCGGTGCGCCGGGCTCGGTGCACACATCCGACGGTAGTGGGAGGTCGCGAGACCGCGCATCTTGTGAAACCGGGCACGAAGGGGCTCGTGACGCGCCCGACGGGTCAGCTCGGAAGCGATGCTCCCGGTCGGGTCGCGAGCAGCAGGGCCGGCGGATAGACGTTGCGAACGTCGCCGACCCGGGTGTGGGTCAGCGTGAGCTCCGCCTGTTCCTCGCGGCCGGCGTCGTCGATGGGGATCCGACCGACGTAGGTGACGTCGTCACCGGCGATGTCGCCCTGCCACCGGTGGTGGGCACGGCCGACCCGTGCTTCCATGACGGCACCGATGAGCGGTTCGCCGCCCTCGTGCACGACGTGGACCGCTCCGGTGCGCGGTTCGAGCATCGGAAGCAGCGGCCGGCACGCGTCCCGCAGCGCCCCGTACCCCGCTTTGGGGTTCCTGGCGTGGTCGAGGACACTCCAGGTGACGGCAGGGTGCCCGTCGGCGAAACAGAAATGGCAGAAGCCGCCTGTCGGGGTACGGCGGATGCGGCGCAGGTCTTCGATCTGCAACTGGATCAGGACGGCCTGGTACTCCTGGGTCGCGGAGCGCCATTGCTCGAAGGTTTCGTAGTGCTGCGGTGGGACGTAGCGGTCGAAGAGGCGTCGTTGGAGCGCGTGGTGCTCGAAGAGCCGGTCCCAGTCGAGATCAGGCCAGCGCTGCGGCTCCATGAAGTCGGCGTCGTCGGGAACCGCCTGGGCACCGAACTCGGACACGAAGCGCGCGGCGCGCGGCCACGCCGAGAGCATGGGAGCCAGACCCGCCATCTCGCCGTGGTACCAGCCGAAATACCAGTGGGTATCGGTTCCTCCCGACGCCGGCCCGGGCACGATGCCCGAGTGGCGGTCGACGAAACGGCTCGGGTCCGCCCGACGGATCGCCCGGGCGACGGAGCGGTCCAGCACGTCCTTGTTCCAGGTGGGGAGCGCCATCGACGCGAGGAGCCGACCCCCGGTCGAAGCGTCGAGCGGCTCACCGGGGTTGGCGTCGACCGCGATCGGCTCGTTGTGCGCGCACCACAGGGCGACGCTCGGGTGGTGGCCCAGGAGGTCGACCATTGCTTCCGCCTGGCGGGAGGCCTCGCGGCGAAGACCCCGCGCGTAGCCCCACTGGAGCGGGAAGTCCTGCCATACGAGGAGACCCGCCTCGTCGGCCGCGTCGTAGAACTCGGGGAGCGTGACGTGCGCGTGGACGCGCAGGAGGTCGAGGTTCGCTTCCTGGGCGAGGCGGATGTCGCGACGGAAGTCGCTCGCTGTCGTGGTCGCGAGATCCATGCGCGCGGTCCCTGGTTGGACCCCATGACAAAGATCTGTCGACCGTTGACGGTGAACGTCCAGTCGTCGACGTGGATCTCGCGAAACGCCGTTCGACACCGGCGCGTGTCACTCGATTCTCCGTCGACGTCGACGGAGATCTCGATGTCGACGAGAGGTTGCCCGCCCAGGCGCCTCGGCCACCAGAGAGGTGGGTTGTCGATGTCGATGCTCCACGAGAGCCGGTTGGATCCGGCGGCCACCGTGTCGTCGCGGACCGCGTGGAGGTCCACACCCTCACCGCGAACGTGGGCATGGAGGGAGACCGACTTCTCGACCTCGAGTTCCTCGTCGGCGTCGAGGTCGAGATCCACGAGTAGCTGCCCGTGTTCCGGAGTTGCCTCCGTGCACACGACGCGGGCACGCGCGAGTCGCACGGGGCCCGTCTCGATAATCCGGACCGGGCGCCAGAGGCCACCGGGGTTCCAGTCCGGGTCGAGGTTGTCCCAGTGGGAGAAGACTCCGGTCACGAGCCGCTTCGCGGTGGCGTCAGGCTGCGGGGGACACGCGACCTCAACCGCGAGTGTGTGATCGGTCCCGTGGGCCATCCTCTCGGTCACGTCGAACGCGTGGCACTCGAAGTAGCCCTGGGTGTCGCCCACGTACCCGCCGTCGAGCCAGATGTCTCCGTAGTAGAAGAGACCGTGGAAGAGGAGAATGCGTCGCCGCGCCGGTTGTGGTGGTTCCATCGGGAACGTACGGCGGTAGAGAAGTGGGCCGTCGCTCGCGGCGAATTCGGGCGACGAACGCCAGTGACCCGGGACCCGAATTGCCGACCAGTCCGAATCGTCGAAATCGACGTCGGCGAAGGTGCGCTCGGTCGTTCCATCGGCTTCGGTCGCCTTCCAGGTGCCGCCGAGATCGAGTACTTCTGTCATGTCGGCCCTGTCATGTCCGAGTCGTCATGCCGGCGGCCGTGGTGTCGCGCGTGGCGGCCTCATGCCGACGACGTTCGTGGACCGCGACGGCCATCAGAGCGGCGATGAACAGCACCGCCAGCGTCGAGGGGACGAGCCAGTCGGCGAGGTCGGGTCCGGCCACACCGAGCTGATTCCGCAGGAACGACTCGGTGTTGGACCAGACCTTGTCGGTGTACTGCGCCGCATGGGCTTTTCCCGGTACGAACTGGTGCGATTCGGTGACCCCGTGCGCGGAGAGCTTTCCGATCATCGCATCGGGCTGCGAGAGCGGAATCAGTTCCTCGGTGGAGTTGGCGATGAACATCGGAGCCGTCTCGTCGCCCACGTGATCGATCGGCGACGCCTCCCTGTATCGACCGGGACACTCGTCGAGCGTGCAGCCCAGAAAGTTCGAGAGCATGTCGGGAAAGGTCAACGTGAGGCATTCGGGGTCGTCGCCACACGCGGCCTTGGTGTCGTTGCCCGGTGCGAGGGCGCTGAGGTCGAAGATCCCCGACCAGGTCGCGACCGCGCCGACCCGATCTCCGGCGGGCTCAGTGGCCAGGGGTTCCGCCGTCGGATCCCCTTCGGTCCCGAGCGTGGCCACCATGGCGGCGAGATGACCGCCCGCGGAGCTCCCCACCATTCCGATCTTCGATGGATCCACTTGGTAGGTCGCGGCGTGGTCGGCGAGCCACGCCACCGCGCGCTGAACGTCGAGGACCGCGTCGGGGAAGGGTGAACCGGTCTCTCCCACGAGGCGGTAGTCGATCGTGACGGTGACGAACCCGCCGGCGGCGAGACGTCGCGCCGAAGGACGCATGCTCCATCGGTTCCCGGTCGACCAGCCACCGCCGTGGACGAGAACGACGGCTGCGCCGTTACGGTCGTCGGGAGCGGGAAGGAACACGTCGAGGCGCTGCTCCCGCTCCGGTCCGTATGAGATGTTCTCACGAGCCTCGACGCCGTCACCCTCGTCGGCTGCGTCTGCCGTGCTCGCCCACGCCGCGGTGAGTACGCCGACGGCCAGGAGCGCGACGAGTGCCACCTGCACGGGTGAGGCGGTCGACGCGACAGCCCGGGGGCGCGGGAGGTGGGTCGAGCGGCGCGGGTCGGCGCAGGAGGAGAAGGCCATCGGTCGGCGCCGATGGTACCGAGCGGGACACGGCGTTAGCCTCACGGCCCGGACCCGTCACGAGGAGCCCGTTCGATGAGCCGACCCTCGACGCTCGGCGAGCTGAGAGACGCGGGGTGGATGTCGCGCTCGGTCAAGGACGAGATCCGGGCCAACGCGGCGAAACGGATCGGCGCAGGCGAACCGGTCGTACGCGGGGTTCTCGGCTACGACGACACGGTGCTTCCCCAAATGGAGAACGCACTCCTCGCCGGGCACGACGTGATCCTGCTCGGCGAGCGCGGGCAGGCCAAGACGCGGATGATCCGCTCGCTGACCGACCTTCTCGACGAGTGGATGCCGATTGTCGCCGGCAGCGAGATCAACGACGATCCCTACGCCCCGGTCTCTCCCCATGCGCGCGAGCTCGTCGTCGACAAGGGCGATGCCACGCCACTCCAATGGGTGCATCGTGATCGGAGGTTCGGCGAGAAGCTCGCGACCCCGGACACCTCGATCGCCGATCTCATCGGTGAGGTGGACCCGATCAAGGTCGCGGAGGGTCGATACCTCTCTGACGAGTTGACGATTCACTACGGACTCCTCCCTCGAACGAACCGAGGGATCTTCTCGATCAACGAGCTGCCCGATCTCGCCGAACGCATCCAGGTCGGTCTCCTGAACGTTCTCGAGGAGCGCGACATCCAGATCCGCGGCTACAAGGTTCACCTGCCGCTCGACCTGATGCTCGTGGCGTCGGCGAACCCCGAGGACTACACGAACCGGGGACGGATCATCACGCCCCTGAAGGATCGGTTCGGAGCTCAGATCCGCACCCACTATCCGCTCGACGCGAACGTGGAGGTTGCCGTCATCGACCTCGAGACGGATCTTCCCGAACCGGATGGGGTCGACGTCAGCGTTCCCGGTTTCATGACAGCGATCGTCGCCGAGGTGTCGCAGCTCGCCCGACAGTCTCCCCACATCAATCAGCGCAGCGGCGTGTCGGTGCGGCTGTCCATCACGAACTGGGAGACGTTGGTGGCCAACGCACTACGTCGAGCCTTGCGTGGCGGCGAACGCGAGGTCGTGCCACGGATCAGCGACCTCGACGCCCTCGTCGCGTCGACCGGGGGAAGGTCGAGTTCGAGACGGTCGAAGAAGGCCGCGACGAACAGGTTCTGGATCGGATCATGAAGGGCGCGGTGCTCGAAACATTCCGGATTCAGGTGGACCCGACACTTCTTCCGGGTGTCGTGTCGGCCTTCGACGACGGCCTCATCGCCCATACCGGCGACGACGTGGCGAGCGACGACTACGTCGCTTTGGTCACCGACCACCCCGAGTTCGGCGAGGTTCTCCGCTCGCTCGACGTCGGTGAGTCGCCCGCGGAGGTGGCGGCGGCGGTGGAGTTCATCCTCGAGGGCCTCCACCTGTCGAAGCGGCTCAACAAGGACGCCGCCGCCGGCCGCGCCGTGTATCGAGCGCGAGGAAACCGGAGTCTTCTTCCTAGCTGTAAGGCGAGCTGCCACCCAGGAGTTCGCATCCCTGGGATGCGAAGCGGTTCAATTCGTCGACGCTCTTCTTGATCTCGGGATCGTCCACCACCGACTCGTCGCCGTCGGCTGCGACCTCCAGCGACTCGAGGAAGACGCGCGCCTCGTCGACGATCTCGTCAGGTGCGGTCTCGACCATCTCCGTCACGAGTTCGATCTGTTCTTCGGGTGTGGCGGTCGGCACCTCCTCGTCGAAGGTCGCCGCGGCGTCACAGAACTCGTCGGACGCTGCCGCCGTGTCGCCGCCCGAACAGGCCATCCCCAGGAGGCCGACAGCGGCGGCACCCAGCAGCGGCCGGATCCAACTCCAGGTGCTTGTCGGGCAGGGCCGGCGTCGCAGGGGTTCCACGGGTCCATGCTGCGACACCCCGGGTGTGGGGTCCGCATCGGCCGGTACTCTCGCCGGATGGCGCGGGTTTTCCGGTACTCACGGTGGGACGGAACCCAACAGGGCTTCGATCTCGACGCGGAGGCGCTCTTCTCGGAGATTTCCGATGACCTCGTCTATCACGGCGATCTCAACGCGGCGCTTCGCCGCCTGCTCCAGGGGGGAATGGAGGACGCCGACGGGAACCGGATGATGGGGCTGCGTGAGATGCTCCGCAGGCTCCGGAAGCGTCGCCGTGAGGAGTTGGAGAAGCACGATCTCGGGGGCGCGTACGCGGACGTGAACAGACGGCTCGACGACGTGATCGACGAGGAACGTCGCGGCATCCACGAGCGGCTGGCGGAGCCGCGCGATTCCTCGGACCAGCGCAGTCACGACCTGCTCGAAGAGGCCGCCGCTCGGGCACGGCGTACGCTCGACGAGCTTCCACCCGATCTCGTGTCGCGCGTTCGTGGCCTCCAGGACCACGAGTTCATGAGCGAGGACGCCCGCCGTCACTTCGAGGAACTGCTCGACGAACTCCGCAGCGAGCTCATGAGGAGCTACTTCAACCAGATCTCCGAGGGAATGCGCGACATGTCCCCGAGCAGATGCAGAAGGCCAAGGACATGCTGGCCGAACTGAACGCCATGCTCGAGGCGCGGGAGCGGGGTGACGAGCCCGACTTCGGCGGGTTCATGGAGCGTCACGGCGACTTCTTTCCCGGCAATCCTCGGACGCTCGACGAGCTCCTCGAGCAGATGGCGCGCTCGATGGCCCAGATGCAGCAGCTCTTGAATTCGATGACACCCGAACAGCGGGCGCAGCTCATGGAGCTCTCGGAGGAACTCCTCGGGGACATGGATCTCGGGTGGCAGGTCAGTGAATTGGGTCGACACCTCGCACAGGCGTTCCCGAACCTCCCGTGGGAGGGAAGCCTTCCCTTCGAAGGAAACGACCCACTGGGTTTCGGAGCGATGCCGGGTCTGCTCGGGACGCTGGGTGACCTCGATGAGCTCGAGCACCTCCTCGGCAACACCACGCAGCCGGGTCAGCTCGCCGAAGTCGACATCGACAAGGCGAGGTCCTTTCTCGGTGACGACGCGGCAACGTCGCTCGAAGATCTCGCCGACCTGGCGCGCATATTGGGGGAGGCGGGCCTCATCGAGCAGCGGGAGGGCCGCCTCGAGCTCACGCCACGCGGTATCCGTGCGCTCGGGAACCAGGCGCTTCGCGAGCTGTTCCGATCGATGCTGAACGACGCTCCGGCGCGCCACGACACCGAATCCACCGGCACCGGAAACGAGCGGACCTACGAGCACAAGCCTTACGAGTTCGGCGACCCGTTCCATCTCGCGGTCGGCCCGACGATTCGCAACGCGCTCTGGCGACAAGGTTCGGGTGTCCCCGTCCGCCTCAGTCCCGATGACTTCGAGATCGAACGCGCGGAGGCGACGACGCGCGCGTCGACGGTCCTGCTCCTCGACCTGTCGATGTCCATGCCCATGCGCGACAACTTTCTTCCCGCCAAGAAGGTGGCGATGGCGCTGCACGCGTTGATTTCGGGTCAGTTCCCCGGTGACCACCTCGCACTGGTCGGGTTCGGGCGGGTCGCGCGTCCCATCGAAGCTCAGAAGCTGCCCGAGGTCTCATGGGACTTCGAGTGGGGAACCAACATGCAGCACGCGCTGATGCTGGCCCGGCGCGATCTCGCTCACCGTTCGGGGACCAAGCAGGTCATCATGATCACGGACGGGGAACCGACCGCCCACATCGAACAGGGAGAGCCTGTCTTCCAGTACCCACCGTCACCCGCCACCGTCGAAGAGACCCTGCGCGAGGTCACGCGTTGCACGCGGGCCGGGATCCGCATCAACACGTTCATGCTCGACGAGAGTTACGCCCTCCGTGAGTTCGTCGAGCGGATGACGCGGCTCAACCGGGGCCGGGCTTTTTCACGACTCCCGATGAGCTCGGCAGCTACGTTCTCGTGGACTTCCTGGAGGCTCGGGCCCGTCGGCGCCGTGTGAGCTGAGCACCCTGGTCGTGCCCTGTGGCGGCGCCCGCACGGGCCCGAGGAGGCGGGACCACCGTCCCCGTCTGTTCTCGGCTCAGCCGGCCCGCCCACAGCCGATGACTGGGGGAGGAGCCGACATGAACGACGTCACCACCGACCCGCGTCAGGACGCTCTGGCGGCCTTGCCGCAGGACGTTCAAGAGCGGATCAACGAAGAGGCGCGGGGCGCGGGGTTGCGCCACGAGCCCACCATGGCCGCGATTCGGCGTCGCCGGTTCCAGATCTCGTCCGTGGCCGTGCTGGTCGTCATCGGTCTCCTGGTCGTCACGGCGCTTGCGTCGGGCGTGGGCCCGGACGAGGACATCGTTCTGTCGCCCACGGTGTTGCGCTTCGGGCTGCTGGCTCTGGCCATCGGCTTCCTGGTCTACGCGGTCGAAAAGGAGCTCCACCTCCGTCGCCTCGGTCGTCTGCTCGCCGACGAGTTCGCGATCAACACCGCTTTGTCTCACAGTCTCGATCAGTACAGCGCACTCGTGGCAGCAGGTCAGGTCGTCAACTCCGTTCTGGAACTCGAGGATGTACTCGATGTCATCCTCGAGAATGCGCTCGACATGCTCGAGGGAACCCGCGGTTCGGTCATGCTCCTCGAGGGCACTGACGAGCTGCGCGCGGTCGCCGTGCGGGGAACGACCGCGCCAAGGGTGCGGCGGTGAAGCTCGGGGAGTCCATCTCCGGGCACGTCGCCCGCACCCGTGAGGCCGTGGTTCTCTCCGGGGATGTCGACGGGGAACGCTTTCCCGGCAAACCCACCAGCGAGCAGGCACCGACGAGTGCGGTCTGTGCGCCCCTGGAGCATCGCGGAGAGCTGCTCGGGGTGATCAACGTGAGCCGCGACTCCTCCGACTACGACGAGTACGACCTCCAGACACTGCGCCTCTTCGCGGAGCCCGCCGCGGCGGCGATCGCCAACGGCAGGCTCTACGAAGCCGAACGTGCCCACGTGGCCGAGCTGCTCGAACTCGACCGCATGAAGACGGAGTTCATGGCGTCCATGGGCCACGAGCTGCGGACCCCTCTCACCTCGATCCGGGGCGCCGTCGCGGCTTCGCGTCGTCCCGTGCTCGCCGACGAGGAACGTGGCCACCTCCTGGAGGTCGTGGATCGCCAGGCCGAACGCCTGCACGCGATGGTGGAGGAGATGCTCACCTCGGCCGACCAGCGCACCCCGGGGGTCATGCCGATGCTGCGCCCGATCGACCTCGCGGCTCTCGTGCGCCTCGTCGCCCTCGACTCTCAGGTGGCCGGCCGACCGGTCGAGGTGGACGCTCCACCGCGATGCGATGTCCGCGGCGACCCCGAATCCATTCGGCGCATCGTCGGGAACCTGATCGAGAACGCCTTCAAGTACGGCGAACCCCCGTCAGGATCGTGGTGGGGTGCCACGACGACGCCGTGGTCCTGTCGGTCGAAGACGGCGGCCGCGGCGTTCCCGAATCCGAACGGGAGAAGATCTTCGAGCGCTACTACCGGGCAAATCGGTCAGACAGCACGCCCGGTCACGGCCTGGGTCTCCCCCATCGTCCGGGGGCTCGTGACCGCCTGTGGCGGCACCGTCTGGGTGGAAGACGCCACAAACGGCGGCGCAGCCTTCAGAGTGACCCTGCCCGTCCGATCAGAAGTCGACGAACCAGCACCGAACCGGGAGGAGCCGGCGTGGGCGGCAAGCCAAAAGTCCTGATCGTGGACGATGAGCCCGATGTGCTGCTGACGCTCCGCATCCTGCTCGAGGGTGAAGGTTTCGAACCGTCGCTGGCTGCCGAGGGGGAGACCGCTCTTCGACGTATCGACAATGAGCAGCCCGACCTCCTGCTGCTGGACATCATGATGCCTGTCCTCGACGGTTGGATGGTTCTGGCACAGCTCTCCGACCGTCCGCACCGTCCGAAGGTCGTCGTGTGTTCGGCCAAGACCGGAGAGCTCGACATCGCCCGCGCCAAGGAGCTCGGCGCTGCCGCGTACATCACGAAGCCGTTCGACCCCATGGATCTCGTTGCGACGTTGCGCGAAGTCCTTGCCGGCCGGGAGACCCAACGAGTTGAAACCGCGCCGGAGACCGCGTCCGGCGCTCCGTCACAGACAACGTCGTCCGATGTGGTGAATCACACCACCTAGCCGAACCTCTTCGACGCGCTAGCCGGACCTCTCCACCTCGGAACCGTGTCCGGCGCGGGACGTACGTTCTGTTCGGTTCCGCCTCCAAACCTGTACCCGCTCACCGATACTCGGCTTCCGCGGAGTCCCGGGCCGGTCGCGACCCCGACGGAGTCCACGGAGGTAGGAGAGGCCTGCAAATCCGAGCGCCAGCGAGAGCGTGAGAAATCCGATCTGCGGGCTCGGCACGAACACGACGGCCAGCAGCGACCCGACGACCCACAGGATCTGGAATCTCGTCTCCATCCGGGCAAACGTCCGGCCACGGATGGCATCGGGGGCGTCGCGCTGGAGCACGCTGTCGAAGGCCAGCTTGCCGGCACTCGCTCCGATACCCACGGCCAACGACGCCAGGAGGGCGGTGACGGAGTTGTAGAACCGGGCGACCCCCAACACAGCGACGGCGGGGAGGAGGAGCGACGCGACCAGGATGTGTTCCTCGCGGATTCGCTCGCGCAGGCGCGGTGCCACGACGGCGCCGAGAAGGGTGCCGAGTGAACTCACAGCCAGGGCGGCTCCGAAGACCCAGAAGGGCTCACCGGCGCGTTTGAAGGTGAACGCCAGCAACAGGACGAGAAAGCCCACGCCCATGCGCATGACGGCCATAGCAGTACCGGCCAGCACCACGCTCGGCAGGTGCAGCTCCTCGCGTTCGAGCTCGAGCTGAGCGGCTCTCTTCTGATCGGCGGTTCGTCGCACCTTCGATCTCGGAATCCTCAGAGCGAAGACCGCGCTCGCCAGGTAGATGAAGGCCCCGACGCGCAGGACCCAGTCGGGACCGAACAGACCCAGGATCGCCCCCGCGACGATGCCGGCCACTGCTCCTGCGGCAACGCCGATCATCGACAGACGCGAGTTCGCCGTGACGAGCTCGTCGGTGCCGCGAACGAGCATCGGGACGAGCGAGCTCTTCGAGATCGAGTACGTCTTGCCCAGAACGAGCAGCGAAAACGCAAGCGGGTACAACGCGAGGTCGTTCAGGTGATCGGCCGTGACGAGGCACAACACGAACTGCGTGATGCCCACGACCGTGATCATGAGAGACCGGGCGCCGCGGATGCGGTCGAGGGCCGGTCCCATGAAGGGGGCGACGATCGCAAAGGGCGCCATGGTGAAGAGCAGCGCCAGGATCACACGCGGACGGGCGGCGTCGGCTGAAACCGTGAAGAAGAGCGATCCCGAGAGCGCGAGGAAGAAGAAGACGTCGCCCGAAACCGAGAAACTGTGGGTCACCGCGAGTCGTGAAAAGGGCGTCGCCCCCGCGAATCTCGGATCACGGGGCCCCGGAGGGTTCGGGTTCGCCATCGCGGTGCGAGCCTACCGCCGACCCGGTTCGCAGCCGGGTGCGTTCAGGCGGCGGGGAGCGACCGGCCTGGGAACCGCGACCGGGGCCACCGGTAGGCTGTTGGTGTGACGAACCCCGCCTCGCCGCCGCCTCTCGACGAGGGCGCGGGCGCCGCTTCGTCGGGTCCGTCGGCATCGGAGCGCCCGCCGTTGCTTCCTGATGCCGCCGGCAGGTTCGGCAATCCGGGCACCGATGGCGAACGGCGCTACCTGAACCGCGAGCTCTCGTGGCTCGACTTCAACGCCCGAGTCCTGGCCCTGGCCGAAGATCCGGGTCGGCCGCTGCTCGAGCGGGCGAAGTTTCTGGCGATCTTCTCGTCGAATCTCGACGAGTTCTTTCAGGTCCGGGTCTCGGCGTTGCGGGCACAACTGCTCGCCGGCATGTCCGAGCCGGGCTCCGACGGTCTCGAACCTCTCGAACAACTCCGTGCGATCTCATCCGCGGCCCGTGAGCTCGTGACGCGTCAGGCGTCGGTCTTCACCGACGACGTGGCGCCCGCGTTCGCCGAGGAGGGGATCGAACTCGTCGACTGGTCGGATCTCGGAATCGACGATCAGAAGCAGCTGGTCGAGATCTTCGAGGAGCGCGTGTTCCCGGTTCTCACCCCTCTGGCCGTCGACCCCGCGCACCCCTTCCCCTATATCTCCAACCTGTCGCTCAACCTGGCCGTCATCGTCCGCGATCCCGTCGATGGCGATCGACGCTTCGCCCGGGTGAAGGTGCCACCGATCCTGCCGCGGTTCGTCACGCTTCCCGACAACTTGCGTTTCCTCCCGCTCGAACAGCTCATCGCTGCGCGCGCCGACGCACTGTTCCCGGGCATGGAGGTGCTCGCGCACCATGCTTTCCGAGTCACCCGCGACACGGACTACGAACTGGGTGACGAGTCGGCCGACCTCCTCGAGGCGATGGAGACCGTGCTGCGGGAACGCACGAAGTTCGGACGCGTCGTGCGCCTGGAAGTCGGCGCCGACATGTCCGACGGGATCCTCGACCTGCTCATCCGCGAGCTTCAGGTTGCCCGGGAAGACGTGTACACCATCGATGCCCCTCTCGATCTGTCCGGGCTGTGGTCGGTCTACGCGCTGAATCGCCCGGAGTTGAAGGATCCGGTGTGGACACCGCAGACCCAGCCGGTGCTCGGACGCCCCGACGCACCCACCGACTTCTTCCGTCTGATGCGCGACGGCGACGTCATGGTCCACCACCCGTACGACTCGTTCGCCACATCGGTCGAGGCGTTCATCGAGCAGGCAGCCCGCGATCCGAACGTCCTCGCGATCAAGCAGACCATCTACCGCACTTCCGGTGAGGAGAGCGGGATCGTGGCGTCACTCGTGAAGGCCGCGGAGTCCGGCAAGCAGGTCGTGGCGCTCGTCGAGCTCAAGGCGCGCTTCGACGAGCAGGCGAACATCGAAAGGGCACAAGTACTCGAGGAGGCCGGGGTCCACGTCGTGTACGGACTCGTGGGGCTGAAGACCCACTGCAAGACGATGCTCGTCGTACGTCAGGAGTCCGACGGCATCCGCCGCTACTGCCATGTCGGGACGGGTAACTACAACCCCAAGACAGCCGGTTTGTACGAGGACATCGGGATCCTGACCGCCGACGAGGAGATCGGCTCCGATTTGAGCCAGCTGTTCAACCATCTGACCGGCTACAGCCACCAGGTCCAGTACCGCAAGATCCTGGTGGCACCCGACACGATGAAGCCGGGCCTCCTCGCACGCATCAAGGACGAGGCCGCGCGTGCCGACGGGCACATCACATTCAAGATGAACGCTCTTCTCGACCCCGAGATCATCGACGCTCTGTACGAGGCGTCAGACGCCGGATGCCGAATCGACCTGATCGTGCGCGGGATCTGCTCGCTGCGTCCCGGCGTACCCGGGCTCTCCGAGAACATCAGGGTGCGCTCGATCCTCGGGCGCTACCTCGAGCACTCCCGCATCTATCGCTTCGGTGCAGACCCTGCAACGGCCGAGTACATCATCGGGTCGGCCGACCTCATGCCGCGCAATCTGGATCGCCGCGTCGAGGCCCTTGTTCCCGTGAGCGATGCCAACCTTCGAGGCCGCCTCGCGGAGGTGCTCGAGATAAACCTGTCCGACGGCGAGCTGGCGTGGGAGCTCGGACCCGACGACGTCTGGCGACGAGTGGACCGGCGACCCGGCACGGAAACTCACACCGCGCTCGAAGAGCTGGCGCTCGCTCGAAGTCGTGTCGACGCACGAACCTGACCATTCCGAGGCGGCGGTGAAGCTGGCGCTGGCGCCCGGCTTCCACCTTCCCGACTTGAGCGACGTGGTTCAAGGTGTCGTGGTGTCGTCGCACGAACCCACCGATCGTTCGACGTCGTATGTCGACACTGGTGACCTCCGACTCATCCGCGCGGGTGCCCTTCTGCGTCACGTCAGCGACGAGGGGTGGATCGTGGAACTACCGACCGGCCTGGACGGCCCCGATGGTCGGGAGGAGTCACGAACCGTGTTGCGCGTCGAGGGGTCAGCGGGATCGCCGCCGCCCGCCGCGGTCGATCTCGTCCGAGCATTCGCGCGAAGGGCGCCTCTGGTGCGCGTCGCCCGGATCCGAACCTCCAGTCGACGCGTTGATGTGCTCGACGAAGACCACGAAGTCCTCACCGAGATCGTCGACGACGAGGTCTCCGTGTTCGACGGACGGCGGATCGCGCTGAGATTCCGCGAAGCGACGGTGACACCCGTCGCGCGCGGTGCCACCGATCTGGCCACCATGGTCGCCGAGAGGTTGCGCCACGCGGGTGCGGGACGTGGAGACACGAGGCCGGAGGTCGTGCGCGTCCTCGGGCCCCGCGCGCGGGAGCCACTCCCGGAGCGTCCCGACCCCGACATCGGGGCCGACGCGTCGACGCGCGACGTCGTGGCGCACACTCTCGCCGTCTCCGTCGAGCGACTCGTTCACCACGACCCGTGGGTGCGGATCGGACGCGGGCCCGAAGACGTTCATCAAGCACGTGTCGCCGCGCGGCGACTCCGGTCGGACCTGCGGACCTTCCGGTCGATTCTCGACGAGCCATGGCAGACGGAACTTCGCGACGAACTGCGATGGGTGGGGGCCGAACTTGGTGCGGTGCGTGACATCGAGGTTCTGCGGGAGCGCCTCGGGCGCCGTGTCGCCTCCCTCCCCGCGCGCGAGGCTCTGCCGGGCCGCCACATCCTCGACGATCTCGACGCGCGCCACCGCGACGCGCGCGCCGATCTGCTCGCAGCGATGCGCTCCGAGCGCTACGTGCTGCTTCTGGACCGCCTGGTCGACGCGGTCTGGGAGCCGCGCGTCGGCCCCGACGGCGACACTCCGGCCGCCCATGTTCTCCCTACGCTCGTCTCCGGCCCATGGAAGCACCTGGCCGACACGGTGGCGTCTCTGGGCGATCATCCGACCGATGAGGCACTCCACGAGGTCCGGATACGCGCCAAGCGGGCCCGCTACGCCGCCGAGGCCGTGGCGCCCGCAGCGCCCAAGCGCGCCCGGTCCTTCGCTCGAGCCGCTACCCGCGTCCAGGACGTGCTGGGTGAGCATCAGGACGCCTGCACCGCAGGGCGGTGGCTGCGCAACGTGGCACGCGACGCGCCCGAACCCGTGGTCTTCGCCGCGGGAATGCTCGCCGAGAAGGAGCGCCGTGCGGCCAATGCCGCCCGGAAGCGGTTTCCCAAGGCGTGGCGCAGACTCAACGCCAAGAAGCTCCGGTCTTGGATGTGAGCAGCGCGCGACGCACCGGGAAGGACGGCAGCGCGAAGGATGAGGTCGTGCGTGCTGCCGGAGGGGTTCTATGGCGCCGACGCGACGACGGGACGCTCGACGTGATGATCGTTCACCGGCCTCAATACGACGATTGGAGTCTGCCGAAGGGCAAACTGGACCCTGGTGAATCCGACGAAACGGCGGCGGTGCGAGAGGTCGAGGAAGAGACGGGACATCGCTGCCGCCTGGGCGAGGAACTGGGCATGGTCCGCTACAGCGATCGCCACGGGCGACCAAAGCATGTCCGATACTGGGCGATGACGTCGGTGGACCCCTTCTCCGATGCTGTTGCCGCTGCCGACGACGAGGAGGTCGACATGTCGCGCTGGGTCGACCTCGACGAGGCTCGAGAGTTGTTGTCGTACGATCGGGACCGCGAGCTCCTCGATCGGCTGGATCGGTGACGATTCACCTCCTGAGGCATGCGAAGGCGGGGAGTCGTCGTCACCACGTCGGACCGGATATCCAGCGCGCGCTCACGAAGGCCGGGCTCCGACAGGCGCACGCGATCGCCGAGGAGTTCGAGTCCATACCGGTGGACCGGATCATCTCGAGTGAGTACGTGCGGTGTCGCGAGACAGTCACGCCGCTTGCGCACCGCCGTCGGCTCCCCGTCGACCTCGACGATGCATTGGCCGAGGGTGCGTCCTGGACGGCTCTCTCGGGGCTCTTGCGGAAACTGGGAGGAACCGATGTCGTTCTGTGCACGCACGGCGACGTCATCGGCAACGCGCTGGAGAACCTCTCGGCCGAGGGCGTCACTTTCGGCGACGATCTCGTCTTTCCGAAGGGGAGTGTGTGGGTCCTCGAAACCGTCGAGGGGGACATCGTGTCGGGACACCACGTCCCCGCCCCCTCGTCGTGAGCGCTCTTCGCACGCGGCCCTTTCCCGGCAACAGGTACGCCACGGTTCGGTCGGCGGCTACAGCGGGCGCGATCGGGGGCCGATACCTTGGGCGGTAGGACGTTCAAGGGGTGACGATGCGAATCTCGGACCTGCCCGGTGACGAGCCCGACGACGAGTCGGGTGACGAGAAGGGTGGTGAGCCCGGAGCGGCGCGTCCGGACCGCTCGCCGGAAGACGCCTCGCGTGGCACGGGAGCATCCGATGGCCGCTCCCTGACGGAGATCCTCGAGGAGGCAGCGGGCGCGGCTGCCGCCAGTGAGAGCCCCGAGCCATCGGTCCCGGATCCCGCGACCGAGCCCGAGACCATCTCGACACCCGCGACGCCTCCGACTCCTCCGGCGCCCGCGACTCCTCCGCCTCCGGCGCCCGTCGTCTCACCGGCTTCCACTCCGGCGCCCGTCGTCTCACCGGCTTCCGCTCCGGTGCAGGAGCCGATCGGGGCTGAGATCCTGACCCGGCCGATCGAGCCGTCCGACGACGACCTGCTTCCCCCTCGGAGGGCGTCCGAAGCCGGCACGCTCGAAAAAGGAGCGCAGGAACTCAGGCGCCGGAAGCTCTCCCGCGGGACGGGATGACGAGTCCGCTCCCGCCGCTCCCGCGCAGGGGTCGCCCGATCATGGGCCTCCCGAGCCGGCAGGTTCCGCCGATGTCGAGTCGGCCACGGCGGATCCAGTCGCGGAAATGCCGTCGACTCCACGTAAGTCGCGTCGCGCGGAGCGGGAATCGAGCGCCGGACGCGACGACAAGACTCCGTGGTACAAGAAGGAAATCAAGCTCGGGAAGAAGAAGAGCTGACCGGGTCTCCTGCTACTCCTGTTCGTAGCGGTAGCCCACGCCGCGGACTGTCACGATCCGCTGCGGGTTCGATGGGTCGTCCTCGATCTTCGCCCGGACACGCTTCACGTGAACGTCGAGGGTCTTGGTGTCGCCGAAGTAGTTCGGTCCCCAGATCCGGTCGATCAGTACGTCGCGGGTGAGCACGCGGCCGGCGTTTGCCAGCAACAGTGCCAACAGCTCGAACTCCTTGAGAGGCATCGAGACCAGGTGGCCGCCGACGCGTACCTCGTGACGCGAGAGATCGAGCGCGACCGGACTGACCTCCAGGACGTCCGAATCAGACTCGCCCGGCTCGGAATGCCGTCGTAGCGACGCACGGATTCTCGCGATCAGCTCACGAAGGCGGTACGGCTTGGCGACGTAGTCGTCAGCGCCCACCTCGAGGCCCACGACAGCGTCGATTTCGGCGCTGCGAGCGGTCACCATGATGATCGGTACCTGGGAGTGGGTCCGGATCTCGCGGCACACGTCGATGCCGGACATCTCGGGCAGCATCACGTCGAGGAGCACCACGTCGGGAGGGTTCTTCTCGAAACGTTCGAGAGCTTCGCGCCCGTCGGCCGCCATGTCGACCGTGAACCCCTCCCTCTCGAGCCCGACCGACAGTGCGTCTCGGTACGACTGCTCGTCGTCGACGACCAGAACGACGGGTCCCGAGACCATCAGGAGGCCTCGAACAGTCTGCGGCGCTGAGCGCCCGGGAACCACAGGGTGAAGACCGAGCCCTCTCCCTCGGTGGATTCGACCTCGACATCACCGCCGTGAACCTGTGCGATGTGTCGGACGATCGCCAGACCGAGGCCCGTCCCACCTGTCTGGCGGCTGCGTGCCTCGTCGACCCGGTAGAAGCGCTCGAAGATTCTCTGGCGGTCGCCCACCGGGATCCCGATTCCGTGGTCCCGCACCACGATCCCGACGCTTCCGTCACGACGGGTCACCGTGTCGAGCTCCACCGGTTGACCGGGCTCCGAGTACTTGACGGCGTTGTCCACCAGGTTCACGACCGCACTCAGGAGCTGGCGTCGGTCTCCGACCACTGCCGCGCCCTGGGCCGAGCTGCTGATGCGGATCGGAATGTCGCGCGCCTCGGCGGACTCCTCCATGCGTTCAGATGCTTCCGCGAGGAGAGCACTGAGCGCCACCGATTCGCGCACCGGCGTCTCCTGCGCTTCGATGATCGTGAGGTCGAGAAGATCGTCGATCGTGTGGCCGAGTCGATCCGCTTCGCGGACCATCCGAGCGGCGAGCTGTCGCGTGACGTCGTCGACGTCGCCGTCGAGAACTGTTTCAGCGAGAAGTCCGAGGGCGCCGATGGGCGTCTTCAACTCGTGGCTCACATTGGCGACGAAGTCGCGCCGCACGCTCTCCAGGCGCCGCGATTCCGAGACGTCGCTGACGAAGGCTGCGGCACCGATGACCGAGAGACGGTCGGTGAGAGGAAATGTCACGACACGGATGACCTGCCGGGGGTGGTCCGAACATCTGGAGTTCCCGCTCGACCGCCTCGCCCTCCAGCGCCCGCTCCAGCAGCTCGTTCACCACCTCGTCCACACTGGCCTCCGCATGGTGGATGCCGGCCAGGTGCACCGCCTCGGCGTTCCGGAGGACGGTCCGCCCTGCGGCGTCGATGACGACGATGCCCGAGTCGTGTTCGCGCATCGTCAGTGCCAGGCGGTTGAGTTCCGACTCGAGGTCGACCCGCCGGTCACGCTCGACCGAGGCAAGGTCCTCGAGCTCCTCGAGGGCGCGGGAGACCGACGTTGCACCTCCGGGCGAGCGCGTCTCACCGAACAGGCGCGTCACCCCCACGAGGCGGTGGCGGATGCGGCGGAACTCCCACGCGAGGCCACCGAGCGCGATCAGCAGGACGACGACCACGACTGCAAGAACAAGGGTCACGGCACCCATTGTGCCCCGATCTCCATGCGGCCGACGGCGTCGGCGGAATCAGCCGAACGTGCCGTTGACGTATCCCTCGGTTCGGGGATCGACGGGGCGCTTGAAGATCACGTCCGTCCGGTCGACCTCGACGAGGCAGCCGACACGGTTACCCGCCTCGTCGAGTTCGACCGTCATGAACGCCGTGGCGTCCGAAACCCGCGCTGCCTGCTGCATGTTGTGGGTGACGATCACGATCGTGTAGTCGGCTGCGAGCTCACGCATCAGAGTCTCGATGTGCGTCGTAGCGAGCGGATCCAATGCCGAACACGGCTCGTCCATGAGCAGCACGTCGGGCTCCACGGCGAGGCAGCGGGCGATGCACAGGCGCTGCTGCTGGCCACCCGAGAGCGCGAATGCCGACTTGTCGAGGCTGTCGTGGACCTCGTCCCACAGCGCAGCACGCACGAGAGCATCGTGAACGATGTCCTCGAGGCCCTGACGGACACCGTTGACGCGGGGCCCGAAGGCCACGTTGTCGAAGATCGACTTGGGGAAGGGGTTCGGTTTCTGGAACACCATCCCGATCCGGCGCCGCACTTCGACGGGGTCGACGTCGTCGCCGTAGAGATCCTGGCCGTGGTACCGCACCGCTCCTGACACCTTCTGCGCTCGGAATGAGATCGTTCATCCGGTTCAGTGACCGCAGGAGTGTGCTCTTCCCGCAACCCGACGGGCCGATGAGCGCTGTGATGCGCTGACGGGGCACCGAGAGCCGGACATCGCGCACGGCCGGCACGCCGTCGTAGGTGACCACCAGGTTCTCGATGTCGAACACGGAGTCGGTCAGGACGTCGATGTCGCTCGTGGGGACGTTGGGGCGGACGGCGAGCTCGGTCACGCGGGACTCCTCGGTGCGGTCAGCCGGACGGGGTATCTCACCGGCGAAGCGTAGGAAAGGGGTCTGGACCCGTTCTGGCGGGGCGGTGACACGAAGGTGAACAACGGGTGAACACCTCCGGGCTCGGCGCGGCGAAGACCCGCGCGGACCACGTGCCCGTTTACGCTGACTGCAACCGGCCCCCGCCCGACATCGCCGCTCGAAGGCCCGCGTGCCACCCGACGAATCCACACTCCAGTCGACGGAGCAGCAACACCGTACCTGGCCGCGCGCGTTGCTCGTTCTCGGGCTTCTATACCTCTTCCTGGTCGGCGTCTCGGCGATCGAGGGTGGCATCAACTCGCTGGGCGCCGAGACGCAGGCAAAGCTCTTCGAGAACGTCACGAATCCCCTGGCCGGCCTGTTCGTGGGAATCCTCGGCACGGTGCTCGTGCAGTCGTCGTCGGTGTCGACCGCCACCATCGTGGGTCTGGTCGCCTCGGGTGTGCTCCCGGTCGATACGGCCGTGCCGATGGTGATGGGCGCCAACATCGGCACGACGGTGACGAACACGCTGGCGTCGCTCGGCCATGTGCGTCGAACCGAGGAGTTCCGCCGCGCGTTCGCTGCCGCGACGGTGCACGACATGTTCAACGTGCTGGCCGTGGCGGTCCTGCTTCCGCTCGAGCTGGTGACGGGTTTCCTGGCCTCCACCGCCTCGTGGTTGGCGGACCTGATCGGCGGATCGCGGGGGCGAAGTTCGACAGCCCGATCAAGGAGGCCGTGAAGGAGCCGGTCGGCTGGATCGAAGACATCCTCGGGGCACTGGGCCTGCACGGCAACGTGCTCGGGGTCGTCACGGTTGTCGTCGGGCTCGCCTTCATCTTCGGCGCTCTGTTCTTCATCGCGCGCAACATGCGGGAGCTGGTGGCCGAACGTGTGGAGCGGTCGTTCAACCGGCTCCTCGGGCGTTCCAGCGGCCTGATCGCCATGACCCTCGGACTCATCGTCACCATGACGGTGCAGTCGTCCAGCATCACCACGTCGATCCTGATTCCGCTGGCAGCGTCGGGGATCCTGACGCTCGAGAACGCCTACCCCGTCTCGCTCGGCGCGAACGTGGGGACCACGATCACGGCGCTGTTGGCCGCCCTCGCGACCGACAGTTCCGAGGCCCTGACGATCGCGCTCGTCCACACGTTGTTCAACGTCACGGGCATCGTCATGTTCTACCCGCTCCCGTTCCTACGGAACGTGCCTCTGCGCCTCTCCCGGGGGCTGGCGGACCTCGCCGTGACCAACCGGGGCGCCGTGGTGGGCTACGTGGGCGGCTTGTTCATTGTCCTGCCACTTGTTGGCATACTGATCGTCAAGTGAGGGGAACACGGGTGAGCGAAACATGGTGATGGAGTTCTTCCGCAAGTCCGACAGCGGTGGGCTGGAGCGGATCGAGCAGCAGATCATCCGCATGCTCGTCGACACGCGCCACGAGTTCGACGAGGCGATGAGCTCTCTCGTGGGCGGCGCGGACCCCACGGTTCTCGGTCCCGACATCCGGGTCACCGACGGGCGTATCAATGCCTCCGAGCGGGAGATCCGTCGTGAGCTCGTCGTTCACGCGAGCGTGCAGGGCGCTGAAGACGTCTCCACGATCCTCGCCTACATGATCGTGATCAAGAAGATCGAACGGATCGGCGACAACGCCAAGAACATCTTCGACCTCGCGACCGAGGGGGTCCGCCTCGAGGACGCGCCCGACATCGACGTACACATCCGGTTCCGTGACCGACTTTCGGAGATGATCGCGGCGACGGCCGAGATCTTCGGCGCCCGAGACCAGGACAGGGCCGCCGAGTTCATCGCGAACGGCGACGAGCTTCGCAAGGAGTTCGACCAGTTGGTCGTGGAGCTCATCCATTCGGACGCGCCGGCCTCCGAGGCGGTTCCACGCCACTTCTGTACCGGTACATGAAGCGGATAGCGGCCAATCTGCTGGGTGTGGTGTCGTCGGTGATCATGCCCGTCGACCAGATCGACTACTTCGATTCGCAGGATCCGCACGGCGCCGGTTGAACCGAGCCGCCGGCTGAACCGCGCCGCCGGCGGCTCTCACCGGCAGCACCCTCGCGGGGAGATCGTCGCCTGACGTTCACTCCCGGTTCACCGTCCGGCGACCGGCGCGTCAGGTCGCGTCCGTAACGTCATCGTCGTCCGGGGCCCGCTGCCCCGGTGGTCCGGCACCGTGCCGGACTTTCCTGCGAAAGGACGATGACGCGTGCACACGCACCGAGGGTTCCGATCACTGCTTGTACCTCTGGTTCTCATCCTGGCTCTCGTCGGCGCGGCCTGCAGCAGCGGCTCGGAGAGCTCTGACTCCAGTTCCGACGGTGGCTCGGGATCCGTGGCCGTGTCGGGGTCGTCCACGGTCGAGCCGATCTCGGCGGCCAACGCCGAGAAGTTTGCCGAAGCGAACCCCGATGTCGCGATCAGCGTCGACGGACCCGGAACCGGCGACGGGTTCCAGCTCTTCTGCAACGGTGAGACCGACATCTCCGACGCTTCTCGTCCCATCAAGGACGAGGAGATCGCCACGTGTGAGGACAACGGGGTCGAGTACGTCGAGCTGAAGGTCGGCATCGACGGCCTCTCGGTCATCACGTCCACGGCGAACGACGCTGTCAGGTGCCTCACATTCGAGGACCTCTACGCTCTGGTCGGCCCTGAATCCGAGGGCTTCAAAAGCTGGAGCGACGCCGACGACCTGGGCACGGAAGTCGGCGGATCGGGTGACTATCCCGACGCCGACCTGACGATCACGGCGCCCGGTGAGGAGTCGGGTACCTACGACAGCTTCGTGGAGATCGCGCTCGAAGGTATCGCCGAAGAGCAGGGTCAGGATCCCGTGGCCCGGGCTGATTACGAGTCGTCGCCGAACGACAACGTCATCATCGAAGGTGTGTCGGGCTCCGACACATCGCTCGGATGGGTGGGATACGCATTCGCCCAGGAGAACAGCGACACGGTGAAGGAGCTCGAGATCGACGGTGGCGACGGATGCGTGGCACCGGACGACGAGACCATCGCCAGCGGCGAATACCCGCTGGCCCGACCGCTGTTCATCTACGTCAACAAGGCGGAGGCGGCCGGCAACGCCACGGTGACCGACTACGTCGACTTCTACATGAGCGACGCCGGCCGGGCGTCGGTGGCGGAGGTCGGCTACGTGGATCTCACCGACGAGGAATGGCAGGCGTCGGTGGCGGCCTGGGACGGCCGTTGAGCATCGGCGCAACGCCCGGCGTCGATCTGAGTGGCGATCCGTGGCGCCAACGCAAGGAGCGGGTCGTCAAGTGGGTCCTCTTCTCGGCGGCCGCCGTGACACTCGCCGTGAGCGCCGGTTTCGTCATCGCGCTGACCGGCAAGGCGCTGGAGTTCCTCTCGAACATCGATCTGGGTCTGCTGTGGGAGCGGGGGTGGTTCCCGCGCCGAGGTCTCTTCGACGTGCGGACGCTCGTGGTCGGAACGCTCATGGTGACGGGAATCGCCATGGCCGTGGCGACGTCGCTCGGCCTGGCGTCGGCGATCTATCTCGCCGAGTACGCGAGGCCGCGGACGCGCCGCATCCTCAAGCCGATCTTGGAGGTGTTGGCCGGGATCCCGAGCATCGTGCTCGGGTTCTTCGCGCTCGAATGGATCTCGCCGAATCTCGTGCAGACGGTGTTCTCCGATGCCGGAACGTTCAATCTCCTGTCGGCGGGTATCGCAGTGGGCGTCCTGATCACGCCGCTTGTCGCCACGATTTCCGAGGATGCGATGCGCGCCGTACCGGACGACTTGCGTGAGGCCTCCTACGGTCTCGGCGCTCGGAAGGTCACGACGAGCCTGCGAGTCGTGTTTCCCGCCGCCATCTCCGGCATCGTGGCGAGCCTCATCCTCGCCGCCTCCCGAGCGATCGGGGAGACGATGGTCGTGTTCATCGCGGCGGCCGCTTCGGGCGGTTCGCTCTACACGGTCGATCCTCTCGAGGCCGGCCAGACCATGGCGACCGCCATCGCCTCTCTGGCGACGGGCAGCGACCAGGTCGCCGCTGGCGGAGGCCAGGACGCAGGTCAGGCCTTCAACAGTCTCTACTTCGTCGGCCTGCTGCTGTTCGCGTTCACACTCGGTCTCAACATGATCGGTGATCGATTCGTGCAACGGATCCGGGAGGCGTACTGATGATCCGCCGGACGAAGACGGCCTCGATGACAGCCACGAAGACCGAGACCGCGACCGAGATCCCCGATCACCACATCGGGCGCCGCAAGCTCGACATCGCGGGAATCGTCTTCCAACTCGCCCTCGTCGCGTCGCTGTTGGCGTGCTTCGCCTTCCTGATGGTTCTGATTGTCGACGTGGTCAAGGACGGTGCGCCTGTCTTCGCCGAGCGCGGCACCGACTTCCTGACCAGCGACCTGTCGCGTGATCCCGCGCAGACGGGTGTGTGGCAGGGCATCAAGGGATCGATCATGCTCGCGATGATCACGCTGATCGTGGCCATCCCGCTCGGCGTGGCGTGTGCCGTCTATCTCGAGGAGTACGCGCCCGCCACCCGCCTCACGCGGTTCATCAACCTGAACATCCGCAACCTGGCCGGCGTCCCATCGGTCGTCTACGGAATTCTCGGCCTGGTCATCTTCGTGCAGTGGTTCGAGGGGTTCACCGGGGGGCGAAGCGTCATCGCCGGTGGTCTCACGCTGTCGGTCCTGGTTCTCCCGATCGTCGTCATCACCTCCGCTGAGGCGATCCGCGCTGTGCCGCAGTCGCTTCGCGAAGCCGGCTTCGGCGTCGGCGCCACCCGCTGGGACGTGACCCGTCGCCTCGTGCTCCCCGACGCCTCACCGGGGATCCTCACCGGCCTGATCCTGTCCCTGTCGCGGGCCATCGGCGAGACAGCGCCTCTGCTCCTCGTGGGCGCTGTTGCATCGAATTTCTTCACGTCGGGCAACGCCGGCTATCTCGAGCAGCTCCACGGTACTTACACCGCTCTGCCAGTGACGGTGCTGACGTGGGCCCGTCAGCCGCAGGCGGAGTTCCGTGAGCTCACCTCGGCGGCGATCGTCGTGCTGCTCGGTATCACGCTGCTCGCCAATCTCGCGGCGATTCTCCTGCGAAACCGCTACCAGAAGAAGCGCTGACGTCCGATGCAGCGCGTCGTGCCAGGCGACGTCTCAGGCGTCGGTGGTCGCCGAACCGGAGTCAGTCTCGGCGGGTGCTGCTTCCGTGACCGGGGCCTCCGGTGCTCCGGCGTCAGGCGCCGCGGTCTCGGTGTTCGAGGTCGAATCTGTCTGTTCGTCCAGGCCGAGGTCCCACTCGATGACGAGGCGCTCCCGTTCAGCATCGCGGTCGACACGGGCGCGGTTGCGGTGGAACTGCGGGTCGTGCGGGGGGAGAAGCTGGAGACGCGCCATCGCCCTCTGGCGGAACGCGTCGATCAACGACCGGTCGCCGATCACGTCGTGGACCTCCCAGTGCGGCGCGACCGGACCGAGATACACGACCTTGACGTGTCCCTGAGGAGGAAGCGATTCCTCCTCAGGGGCGGTGTCGCTCGCTGTAGTGCCGGGTGTGCTTCCGTCGACCATGGCGCCGAGACTAACCGGCGCGGGTCCCCAGCACAGCGCTGAGCGTGACCGTGTCTCCACCACGGTCGACCACGATCTCGATCTCGTCGCCGGGTTCACGGGCGCGGACCGCTGTGGCGACGTCGACGTTGCGCTCGATGGTGGTTCCGTCCACCTCGAGGATCACGTCACCTTCCTGCACACCTGCCTGGTCTGCGGGGGAGCCGTCCTCGACCTGGGCGACGAGCGCCCCGGCGTCGACCGACAGGTTCTCGGACGCGGCGACCTCCTCGGTGACACTCAACGTGTTCACTCCGAGAAACGTGCCCTTCCGCAGGGTCTCGATGATGGGCTTGGCCTGCTCGATGGCGATGGCGAAGCCCACACCCTGGGCGAAGGACGGGTCGGCGATGGCCGTGTTGATTCCGACGACCTGCCCCTGCGTGTCGAGCAATGGTCCTCCGGAGTTACCCCGGTTGATGGCGGCGTCGGTCTGGATCGTGCTCTCGAGCGCTGCACCGTCACCTGTGTCGATTGCCCGGCCCACGGCCGAAACGATCCCGGTGGTCACCGTCGGCTCGCCCTCGAGTCCGAGTGCGTTGCCGATCGCGACGACCTCGTCGCCCACTGCCAGTGCGTCGGAGTCTCCGAGTTCGACCACCGGCAGCCCGGTCGCGTCGACATCGAGAACCGCCAGGTCGTTGTCGGTGTCGGTGCCGACGACGTTGGCTTCGCGGGTCTCGCCGTCGTCGAAGTCGATCTCGACGGTGTCGGCGCCCGCCACGACGTGTGCATTCGTGACGATGATGCCGTCCTCGCTGACGATGAACCCGGAACCCTCACCTTCGCCGCCGGTACCGCCTTCGATACTTCCGATCGTGGAACGCACGGTGACGACGGCAGGCTTCACGCGGGTGAGGATTGCCTGGATGTCGAGCTGGTCGCCCTCCTCGAAGGCCGTGTTCTGCGCCGGTGTGCTCGACGAGGACCCAGCGGAGACGCCGGCGTCGTCATCGTTCAGGTAGACGAGGCCGCCTGCGACCAGAGCGCCGACGACCGCTCCCACGACGGAACCGGCGAGGAACTTCTTGAAGCCGCCCCCGCCGCCGGTCGGGACATCGCTCGGCGTGGGCGTCATCGGAGGTGTCCCCGAGCCGCCGTAGCCGGCCACTGCATTGCCGACCATCGTGTCGCCGGTAGGTGGCTCGGTCACGGGTGGTCCGGCGGCCACGGTCGGATCGCCGTCGGTCGCACTCCATGTGCCACCCACGTCGGTGTCGTCGACGGTGTTGTCGTGGGCGTTGTCGTGGGCGTTGTCGTGGGTGTGGTCGGGGTCGGACGCCGCCGCTCGCTCGCCGCTCCACGCCGAATCGGGCTGGTCGCCCGAGATGGAGGGAGTGGGCGGCGGTGGTGTGCTCGGGGTGTCCGGTCGCGTCCCGGGGCCCTCCGGCGGCGTGTCGGGCGCCGGGTACGGGTTCGTGGGGTCGTCGGTCATGTTTCCTCCAGGTCGGGGGAGCGATCGTGGGTCGCAGTGGGTGGAGTCATGGGGTGAAACGGTGCCGCCACCCCGATCGTTCCGGGAAACTCCGCTTCCACCGAGTTCTTCGGAAACGTTCAGGTTTCCTCCTTCGGTGTGTTTCTCCAGAATACGGGAACGAGGGACACCTGCGGAACGTTGAAACAACCAGTCGGAGTCTTCAGACGCCGCGCACGTCACCAGATGCGAGAGCCATGAGCGCCAGCAACCTTCCACCCCTTGCAGAGCGTGAGCAGCCGTGGATGCGCCACGGTCTCTGCCGCGGATACGAGCCGTCGGTGTTCTTCCCCTTCCGACGGTGCCGGCGTGGAGAACGCCCGGCGGATCTGTGCCGAGTGCCCGGTCGCGTCGGAGTGCCTCGAATACGCCCTCGACTACCGCATCGATCACGGCGTCTGGGGCGGGGTCTCCGAGCGCGGACGCCGACGCCTGCTGCGCACTTCTAGAACAGGCTGAAGGGCGAGATGACGAAGCGGACCACGCGGCCGAACAGTGCCTGCGGGTTCTCGAAGTCATCGACCACGGCGTCGAGTTCGCTGCCGGGAGCGTCGGTCACGACCGTGTAGACGGTGTCGTCCATCTCCCACACGGCGACGGTTCCGCTCGCGCCGATCCACAGGCGCGCGTCGTGGCCGTCCAACTCGGTCTCGTCGCTGCCCGCGGGGAGGTGTTCCCAATCGACCGTGCCTGCTCGCTGGAACACCGACAGCCCGAAGACTCCATCGGAGTAGTACCGCTGCACCGTCCCGTCGGTGAGCGTGTAGCTGCCCTGGAGGACCCAGCCGTCGCCGACGGTGTCGGGAGCCGGAAGATGGCCGTCGGGTGCCACCTGCGCATCGGTGACAGGGGAGTCATCGGGGTGTTCCGGGCTCGCGCCATCGGCGATGTCGTCGACGCTTCGAATCGACACCACACGCACCGCCCGACCCTGGTCGTCGAATTGCTCGCGTCGCAGGAGAATCCCGGTGTCCTCGTCGATGAAGCGCCGCTCGCGCAGCATGTGGGTACCGGTGGAGCTGACCTCGACGACCTGGGTCTCGCGCCCGGCTACCGCCGTCGTGGCGATGGACAGGTCGTACTTCTCGCTCGGTGCCGGAGCCTCGGGGATGTCGCTCTCGCTCCAGAGCGTCTGCCATTCGTCGTCATCGAGTACGTAGCGACCGCTCTCGTCGCTGACGACGGTACGGGTGCCGAGGATCTCGACGACGCCGTCCACCGGATCGAACCGGCATCTCCTCAGAGTGGTAGCCCGAGCCGTCGTACCACTGGATCGAAAGATGACCGCTGAAGTCGTGGTGGGACGCGGCGTCGCGTGCCTCCGCGAGTATCTGGTCGCCCGGATCGGATTGGTCGCCCGCGGCGAACGGAAGGCCCAGACCCATCAAGGTGATGACAAGGAGACCTGCTCCGACGACGCGCCCCCGGTGACGTCGAGCGGGTGGCGATCCGTGCAACCACATCGGCTGCGGCGTGCCGCTCACGGCCCGAGCCCGGCTCGGACGCCGACGGGAACGAGTTCGGACACGGGATCCGACGACAGTGACTGGCGCGCCGCGGCGGAGTCGGCGAGCTCCTCCAGTGGAGGGTTGGCCGGATCGGGTGTGTCGGCGCCGGGAACGAGGAACAGTGCCAGGGCCGCCGCTGCCGCCGTGCCCGCGGCCACCCACCGGGCGGTGCGTGAACGAAACAGTGACACAGGAGCTGAGACGTCTTCGGACCCGCTGTCTTCTGACCCGCTCTCTCGAGAAACGCCCTCGACGATCGTGTCCCACACGCCAGGAGGTGCTTCACGGACAGGAAGCTCGCGCAGCGTCGAGCGGACAGCGCTGATGCCGGCGAGGGTCGCGGCCCATCCGGGGTCGTTGCGGGCAGCGTCCTCCACCCGATCGATCTCGGGTTCGCTGAGCTCGCCATCGAGGTAGGCGGAGAGCATGTCCTCGGTCATGGCGCCGGAACCGTGCTCGTCGAGGGGACTCATGGGACGTCCGGTCCTGCGAGTGCGGTGCGCAGGAGTTTGCGACCACGGTGGATGCGCGAACGGACCGTGCCGACCGGCACGCCGGTGGAAACGGAGATCTCCTCGTAGGGAAGACCCACGACGTCGCACAGGACCACGGCGGTGCGGAACTCCTCGGAAAGCGTTGACAACGCCCCCTGGACGTCGTCGGAGAAGCCGGTGGAGACCTCGTCGGCCGCAGGGGAGGGGGAACGACGAGATCGGGGTCGTCGGGCAGTGCGTCGGCGGGACGCCGTTTCCGCCGTCTGGTCTCGTCGAGAAACGTGTTCGTCACGATCCGCGCCAACCATCCTTCCAACGATCCGGGCTCGTAGTTCTCCAGGCCCCGACGAATCCGTATCAGGGACTCTTGAACCACGTCCTGGGCGTCTGCATCGTTCCCCGCCAGGCGGAAAGCCACGTTGTAGAGAAACCGCCCGTGGTCACGGGCGACCTCTTCCCAGGTGGGGTACACCGCCTGTCGTCACGGGACCGGTGTCATGGGAAACGACGGCGTGGGGTGGAATGGTTCCCCACCTCACGCTCGGCAGGCCGGGCGCGGCGCGCCTGGATGGTGCGCGGCCGGGAGGTGGGCGCGAAAGGAGTGGGTGGCGCCGTGGGGCGGCAGACCCGGGGACTCAGGTGGAGGTCTGGTCCTTGTCCTGGTCCTCGTCGTCGTCCTTCGCGCCTTCCTTCAGGCCCTGCTTGAACTCCTTTTGGGCCTGGCCGACCGAGCGGGCGAGTTTCGGGAGTTGGCTCGCCCCGAAGACGAGAACGACGACGAGCGCCACGATGAGGAGCTCGGGCATACCGAGGTTCATGTGCCGTGCCTTTCCGAAGGCGGTTGTCCTCCACGTTACCCGTCGGAGTCACCGCGCAGGGCTTCGCAGCACGTTTCTGCGAGGATCTCCACGTCGTCGGGGGATGTGACGGAGAACGGCAGTGGGCCGGCACCGAGGATGAGGGTCTCCACGCCGAGCCCATCCCAGGTGGCGATCTGCTCCTGAACCTGTTCGACGGTGCCGACCAGTCGACCCTGCCGGTACTCGTCGAGACCGACCTCGCCGAGGACTCCGGGGGGATAGGCGTCGCGCATCCGCTCGTAGCGCCGCTCGAGGTCGTGCTGGTCCTCCCCGACGAGCGCGTAGAGGCCCAGGCTTCGCCAAACGGTCGCCGGATCACGATCCACGGCCTCGCACGCCTGGCCGAGGACCCGGAGCCGCTCTGCGTAGTTCTCGGGGGTCCACACCCAACACGTGTTCCAGCCGTCCGCGAGCTCCGCGGCGAGTGCGAGCAGGCGGTCACCTTTGCCGCCCACGAAGACGGGAGGTGTGGGTTGCTGGATCGCCGGCGGGAGATTCAACGCGTCCTGCGCCACGTGGTACTTCCCCTCGAACGACAGAGGGCCTCCACCGAGGAGACCGCGCACGACCTCCACCGCTTCGCGCAACCGAGCGAGGCGCACACCCGGGCTCGGCATCGACATCCCCACCGCCGCGTACTCGGGCTCGTACCAGCCCGCGCCCAGGCCCACGTCGAGGCGACCGCCCGACACCTGGTCGAGAGACGCGAGGTGCTTGGCCAGAACGGTGGCGGGGCGCAGTGCCTCGAGGAGCACGAGAGTTCCGAGTCGCACCCGGGGCACCTCACGTGCCAGCGCGGCGAGTGTGACGATCGGATCGAACACGCCCCGCGGTTCGTCGGAACCGCCGTACTTGGCGATGTCGAGGAAGAGATGGTCCGAGCACCACAGTGAGTCGAAGCCGACGCGCTCCGCGAGCAGGGCGTACTCGACGATCGTGTCGAAGGTGAGCGGGTCGTGTCCCGGCACCGAGTAGTCGTACTGGGGCAGAGCGAGGCCGATACGCATCCCGTCAGGCTACGGGTGGGCGTCGATCGTCTGCGGACCGGGTCATCGTGTCCGGGTCCTAGGGTGAGCGTGTGGGTGTGATCTACGAGTGCGTCCCCAACGTATCGGAGGGTCGCGACCGGGCCGCGATCGACGCGCTCGCTACCGCCTGCGGCGGTCCCCTGCTCGACGTGCACAGTGACCCCGACCATCACCGCAGCGTCTTCACCCTGGCCGATCACGACCCGGCGGTGGTCGAGGAGGCCATGCAGGCATTGGCCGCTGCCGCCGTCGCACGCCTCGACATCGGCACCCACACAGGGGTTCACCCGCGCCTCGGCGTACTCGACGTCGTGCCGTTCGTGGCGCTCGGCGGAGGATCAGGAGACAGAGAAGTCGCGGCGGGCTTCGCGCGGCGGTTCGCGGACTGGGCGGGCACGGAACTCGACCTGCCGTGTTTCCTCTACGGCGACGTCGACACTCTGGGACGGACTCTCCCCGCCGTGCGTCGTGAGGCGTTCAGCGCGCGGTGGCCCGATCACGGGCCGATGGGGCCTCACCCGACGGCGGGCGCCGTGGCCGTCGGCGCCCGCCCGCCCCTCATCGCTCTCAACTGCGTCCTCGACGTGGACGATCTGGCCGTGGCTCGGCGTATCGCATCAGAAGTGAGGGGTCGCGACGGAGGTCTCGAGGGAGTGCGGGCCCTCGGGCTCCGTCTGCCGTCGACGGGTGAGATCCAGGTGTCGATGAACCTGGTGGACCTGCCGGTGACCGGATTGCTCGCCGCCAGCGATGCCGTGGAGCAGTCAGCGCGTGCCGCGGGGGCCGATGTCGTCGCCGTCGAGTTCGTGGGCCTCGTGCCGGCCGCGGAGTTCGAGCGCTGCCCGCCTGCGTGGCGTGAGCAACACGCTCTGACCCGCGACCAGACCGTCGAGGACAGGCTGGATGCCCGGGATCGTCCTGGGTGGACCGTTCGGGGGTAAGCCCGACGGCCGGCCTCAGGCCCCCGTGGCGGGAATGAGACCGCGCCGGGCCATGGCCCGCTGACGGCGGAGTCTCCGGCGCTCACGCTCGGAGAGGCCGCCCCAGATTCCGAACTTCTCCCCGTTGCTCAGGGCGTACTCGAGGCAGTCGAAGCGCACCTCGCAGCCCGCGCACACGCCCTTGGCCTCTTTGGTGGAGGCTCCCCGCTCGGGGAAGAAGAGGTCGGGATCGACCCCCAGGCAGTTCGCCTGTTCCTGCCAATGCTTGTCGTCGCCGCTCAACAGCGCGGCATTGATGGACCCGTCCGGTAGGAGTTCCTGCACCGGTGTTCCCCCTGCTCCCGGCGTCGTCCGCCCGGTCCGGCTCATGGCCGGACGCCCCCCGACGCTCCTGCCGGCGTGCCGTGCGACACGCCTGTAATTACATTCGTGTCATCTTGGACCCGAAGTGGTGGCGCTGCAAGGAGAAATCCCCGTAGCCACGGGAAAGTTCTACCTAAACGGGACAAAAGCGTCCAGGTCGGTGGCCCGACGACCGCGCAACGTCGCTCAGGCTGCTTCTCCGGCTGGTTGCCCGGTCCGATCGCCCGGTCCGATTGCCCGGTTCGATTGCCCGGTCCGATTGCCCGGTTCGGGCTCAGTCCCAGCCGCTGTTGGCGCCACCCACCATCTCGAGCGGCCCGACGGGCCAGTTGAAGCAGTCACGCAGGAGTGTGTCGACCGCTTCGGGATCAGCCACGCCCTCCCGGACCACCTGCTGGGCCTCGCGGATGGCCGCGAAGTACACACGGTTCGCCACGTAGCCCCAGCTGGTCGGGGAATCGGCCACGACGACGGGGGTTCTTGCCGCAGCGCGTGGCCACGTCGACGACCGCGGCCACGGTCTCATCGGTCGTGTCGGGGCCGCGCACCAGCTCGGCGAGCTTCATCACCGGCGCGGGAGATGCCCAGTGCCACGTGAGGACCTGCCCGCTCCGCTCCGTGGCCGCGGCAATCGCCGCCACGGGGAACCCCGATGAGTTCGAGGCCAGGATCGTGCCAGGAGGAGCCGCCGCGTCGAGGTCGCGAAACACCTTGATCTTCAGGTCGATCCGTTCCGGAACCGCTTCCACCACGAGATCGACGGCGGCGACCTCCTCGAAGGAGTCGGTGAAGCGCAGTCGCTCCTTGGCGGCCGCGCCCTCCTCGGGGGTCAGCTTCTTGCGTTCGACGCCGCGGTCGATGCCGTAGCGGCCCGTCGTGGTGTGCTCGCGGGCCCGCTCGACGGCGTCGGCGTCGGGGTCATAGCACACCGTGTCGAAGCCGCCGGTAGCCGTCACCTGGGCGATACCGCTGCCCATGACGCCGGCACCCAGTACCCCGATATTCGTGATCTCCATGTCTCCTCCTCTTCGGTGTCGCGATCGGTTCCCGTGTTGGGTCCGCCGGCTTCGGTCGGGGCCTTCGGTCAGTCGGGAGCGTCGAGATCGGGCAGGTCGATGCGCGCGAGCCACAGACCCGGCGCTTCCAGTTCGCTGCGGGTGGGCGATCGGTCCGGGCGCTCCCAGAGGCGGTGGAGGCCGTCGGTGCCGGCCCGCTCGACAACCCCGCGGCAGAAGGACTCGCCGCGTTCGTAATCGGCACGGTTCAGCCCCAGCCCGAGGAGGCGCTCGATGAAACGTTCGGCCTCCCCGCGCTCCACGCGGTGACGCCGCATGGCCTCCTGGATCTGTGCGAACGACGGGATGAGCGGCGCTCCGATCGACTCGATGACCAGATCGGCGTATCCCTCGAGCACTCCGGTGAAGTCCGACAGACGCGCCAGCGTTTCGCCCTGGGCCGGCGTGCGCATCGTGTCGAGCAGTCGTTCCGGGTCGCCGAGTGCCGAGCCGATCGTGGAGGGGTCGGTGGGGTCGAGCCCCGAGATGTCGATGACGCTCTCCATCGCGTCGGGGTCCATCCGGTAGCCCGAGACGAACTCGTTCGCGAGCTCGATGAGGTGCGACCGCACCCACGGGACACTGCGGGTCGCCGCGTGCGCGACCTCGTGGAGAGCAACATAGAAGCGAAGGTCGTCACGCGGCAGTGACCAGTCGCTCTCGAACGCGTCGAGGTTCGGGACGACGAACAGAAGTTTCGGCTCGCCGGTGACCGGAAGGGGAAGGTCATACTGCCCGAACGCGTGGGTGGCGAGGTGTCCGATCATCGAACCGGCCTGCACGCCCAGGAGCGCCGGAGCGATCATCTCGAGCATCTCTCCGAGCTGCCCTGTGTTCAGAGCGTCGGGTGGAAGCCCCAAGGCGCCGAGTTGCTCGGCCAGCTCGGGGTCCAGGGCGTCGGTGTCGAACGCCGGATCGTCTCCCACGCCTTCTTCGTCGCTGCGGGCAGAACCGATTCCGAAGCCGTCACGCGTCAGCGTCGCGGCGAGAGTCTCGAGAACCGGGCGCAGAGTGTCGAGATGCAGGCGTGCCCAGCGACGCGGCCCGACCACGAGAGTCCCCGTACCGAGAGCGGCGGAGAGGCCCGTCTCGGCGACCACGGCCGTCTGTGCCGCCGTCGCGAGGTCGGAGAACTGTCGGGCGTCGTCGACCGCGACCGGTTCCTCCTCGGTGGATGTGGCCTCCCCAGTGGTCGTGAAGTCGGCCACCTCGCGGGCGACCTCCCAGTTCACCGGCCCGCTGCCTCCGCTGCCCAGCAGGCCAAAGAGCCGTGAGAGATCGAAGCCGGGGCCGAAGGGTGATGATCCGGGTTGTGACTCGTCGCTCACGCGGCCAGTCTAGAGAGCGTGCGAAATGGATCTGGGGGCGACCGTGCCGTCGCGATCACCGGGGCTTCCGGCTACGTGGGGCAGCGGCTTCTCGCCCACCTCGACCGATCTGCCGGCGTCGGACGTCTCGTGGGCCTCGACATGCGCGATCCCGAGCGTCGTGTCCGACATCTCGATTTCCACCGGGTCGACATCGCGCACGCCGAGCTGAAGCCACTCCTCGAGGGCGTCGACGTTCTCGTGCACCTCGCCGCGATCCACGATCCGATCCCCGATGTGGCTCTGATGGCCCGCGTGAACGTCGAGGCGACGCGACGGGTCCTCGACGCCGCCGCGGCCGTCGGCGTCAAACGGTTCGTGCTCATGTCGAGCGCGACGGTTTACGGCGCCTGGACCAACAATCCGATCCCTCTCACCGAAGACGCGCCGCTACGCCCCAATCCGGAGTTTCTCCCCGCGGTCCAGTCGGCAGAGGTCGAGCGCCTCCTGTCGGAGTGGAGCGAACAACACCCGGGCGTCGACATCGTGACTCTGCGCCCGGCTCCGGTGCTCGGCGCGGGGGCGGGCCACCTCATGGCCAGGGTGCTGGCGGGTACACACGTCGCCGTGCGTGGTGCGTCGGCTCCGGTGCAGTGCGCACACGTCGACGACGTGGCCGACGCTCTGGCGAGGGCGTGCACCACGGCCATGTCCGGTGTGTACAACGTGGCGTCTGACGGGTGGCTGGATCCCGACGACGCCGAAGCCCTGCACACGCCACGTCTGCGACCGTCACTCCCCGAAGGTGTCGTCCAGCACCTGCTCGCGTTCGGATGGATCTCGGGACTCGGCGACGTGCCCCCGGGTGTCGTACCGCTCGTCACCCACCCGTGGGTCGTGGCCAACGACCGGTTGCGTGCCACCGGGTGGAAACCGCAGGCATCCAATGAGGAGTCACTGATGGCGACGGCAGATTCGCTGTCGACGCCTCCTGTGTGGCCGTGGGTGGCTGCCGGCGCCGCAGCCGTGGCACTTCTGATTCTGGGTGAGGAAACGGTTCGGCGGTACCGCCGCCGCACGCGCTGATCCGACCCGTGATGATCCGGCAGGTCAGGTGGAAGCCGCCGCGAGGTGCTCGGCCGACCACGCGTCCCACTCGTCGGTGAAGTAGCGGACCCGGGTCTTCTTGTACTCCTTCACGGACCACAGCACGTCATACTCGCTCACGCCGGTCTCGTCACGGATGGCGGCGATCGTGTCTTCGCACGCCTGCGCGTTTCGCCCGTGCACCATCGTGAACACCGAGTAGGGCCAGTCGTCGTAGGTCGGTCTCTTGTAGCAGTGGCTCACGGCGGCGAACTCCGCCATCCGCGGCCCGAGTGTCTCCAAATCCTCCGGTGGAACAGCCCACACGCCCATCGCGTTCGCCTTGAATCCGGCGGTGCGGTGGTTCATCACGGCGGCGAAGCGACGCATCAGCTTTCGCTCCTCGAACGATCGGAGCAGGTCGAGAACCGTCTCCTCGTCGCAGCCGATCACCTCGCCATGTGCCGCAAACGGACGCTCGACGAGCGGGAGGTCGTACTGCACGGTGCTGATCGTCGCCATCTCGAGATCGCTGAGCTCGGGAGTGTCCATCACTTCGTTCCGCTCGGGCCGCTCGTGCGCGAGGACCTCGGACTTGGCATCCGCGGCGGTCTCGCCCGTCATGTCGAGCTTCACACCGATCTTGTAGAGCTTGAGAGTCGGGAGCAGCCGCGTCGCCGACGAACCCGACAGTGCGTGGAGCACGTCGACGTGGTCGCTCAGTTCGTCGCCCGGTGGGACAGCGATCGTGTACCAGAGGTTGTAGTGGTGATTGCGCTTGTAGTTGTGGCTCACGCCGGGGTGGGCCGAAATGTGTGCCGCCGCCTCGTCGACGCGGTCGGCGTCGATCCGGGCCGCGACGAGTGAGGAGCCATACCCGAGGGCGCGCGTGTCGAAGATGGCGGAGAGTTGGCGAAGCACGCCGGCTTCCTTGACGTCAGCGACGCGCTGTCGGACGTCGGCCTCGCTGATACCGAGCCGCTCCCCGAGCTCGGCGAACGGACGCGGGACGAGCGGGAAGTCCCATTGCACCGCGTTGAGCAGTTCACGGTCGAGTTCCTCGAGTTCGGGCATGGCTCCTATGGTGCCGGGGACTCCCGTGCCGGACAAGTCAGGGCCGCTCAGCGGTGAGAAGGGTCACCGTGTGGCGGTCACCGCGCCGGTTGCCGCTCGCGATCGTGACCGTCACCTCTGACCCGGGTGCGTGGTGGACGACCTCGGCAACCAGTTCCTCTACACCTTCCAGGGGGTCGTCGCCGATGTCAGTGATCTGATCGCCGGCCCTGATCCCTGCCAGGTCTGCGGGACCCCCGTCGACCACGTCGACGACCTCGACGCCGCCCGACGGATCGTCGCGGCCGTTCAGGCCGATCCAGCCCGGGATGACCGCACCCCACTCGCGAAGCTGGTCGACGGTGTCGGCCAGGAGACGCGCGGGGGTCGCTGACCCGGAGGGGTACGTGTCGCGGCTGTCGGTCACGACGCCGACGAGCTGGCCGTCGGTGTCCACGACGGCGCCACCGACCGGATGCCCGTCGGGGGTCACCGTCAGCTCCATCACGCCGGGGTGTGTGTCCGTGCCCGCGGTGGCGACAATGTCCAGAGCTGCCGCCGCCGTGCTCACGGGAAGCGTGCCGTCGGCAGTGGCGCCCACGACGATCAGAGTCTGGCCCGGTTCGACGATCGCGCCACGGTCGAGCAGGAGTGACGGCAACGGCGGTCCGGTGAACCGGAGCAGCGCCAGGTCCGTGGTGGGATCCACTCCCACGACCGATGCGGTGCGAGTGGCGCGACCGGCGGGCACGACAACGATCTCGTCGGCGCCGTGTACGGCGTCGTAGCTCGTGACCACGTCGCTCGACAATTCCCCGCCGCCGTCTTCTGTGCGTCGCACGACGACACCGGCCACGGTTCGGGCCGTGTCGCCCGTGGTCGCCCGGACGCCCACGACACTCGGCGACACCTCCGATGCCAGAGCGGCCGAGACGTCCCTGGTCGCCGCGGTGGAGGACGGTCCCGCCGCCGGTCCGCCGTCATCGAAGAGGGCCACGACGCCCAACGTCGCGAGCGATCCCACGGCCGCCGCCAGGACGGGAATGGCCCAGTTGGGGTGTCCGCTGCGCCGCGGACGCGGTGGCGGCGCAGGGGTACGAGCGCCTCCGATCTCGCTCGGGTGTGACCACACGCGGTCGAGCGGATCGGGTGGCCCGTCGAACGGATCGTGCTCGTCACCTCGATCCGACATGTGCCGAAGTGTAATGACGCACCGGCGTATCTTGGCCTCGCCCCGTATGCAGCGAGGCTCGCGCGGCTCCGCTCCCTAGAATGACCGTGTGGACGCGCGACCGGGGGACAGTGACTGGATCGGTCTCGTCGACGCGCCTCTTCCGGTGGAGGAGGCGACAACGTGGGCCACGACTCCCGGATCGGGCGCTGTCGTGTCGTTCCTGGGAGTCGTCCGGGACAACTCGGAGGGCCGCCCCGGAGTGACCGGCCTCACCTATGAGGCTTATGTCGACCAGGCCGAAGGTCGGTTGCACCGTGTTGGCGAGATCGTTCGGAACCGGTGGCCCGCGGTGGAACGGATCGTCTTGTTGCATCGTCTCGGCGATCTCGCGGTCAGCGAAGTTTCGGTCGCCGTCGTCGTGTCGGCGCCTCACCGTCCCGAAGCGTTCGAAGCAGGTCGCTTCGCGATCGACACGGTCAAGGAGATGGTGCCCATCTGGAAACGTGAGCACTGGTCGCAAGGTTCCGACTGGGCGGAGTGTGGACACGATGTCGTGTCGCCTTCACCCGAGGCCTCACCCGCCGACACGGTGCACGAGGCGCAGTAGCGATGCCGTTCCTCCTGGTCGCGCTCGTCGTCGTCGTGGTCGGTGTTGTTGTCCTCGTGTTTCGAAACCGCGAGCCTCGATCGATGGAATCCGGAATCGACGCCTACGAGCGTCAGCGCGAGGCGCTGCGTCCGCCCGAGCGCGATTCCCTCGACGACAACGTCCTTGATGAAGACGATCTCGACGAAGACGATCTGGACGAAATGCGAGATCGCTGATGGCGCGCGATATAGCCATCGACCTCGGGACGGCGAACACTCTCGTGTACGCCCGCGACCAGGGCATCGTTCTCAACGAGCCCACGGTCATTGCGCTCAACACACGCACAATGGAAGTACTGGCCATGGGCCACGAGGCTTGGCAGATGATCGGGCGGACGCCGGGATACATCCAGGCCGTCCGACCCCTGCGGGGCGGGGCGATCACCGATTTCGAGATCACCCAGCGGATGATCCGCCTGCTGTTCCAGAGGGCGGGGATCTCGCGGCTGAGCCGTGCCCGGGTGCTGATCTGCGTCCCGTCGGCGATCACGCACGTGGAACAGCGGGCCGTACTCGAGGCTGCACGCCGAGCAGGCGCGGCGTCCACCTATCTCATCGAGCAGCCCATGGCCGCCGCTATCGGAGCCGAACTGCCGATTCACGAGCCGATGGGGAACATGGTCGTCGACGTCGGCGGTGGTACCTCCGAGGTCGCGGTGATCTCACTCGGTGGTGTCGTGGCTCTCGAGGCGGTCCGTGTGGGTTCGTTCGACATCGACGCGGCGATCGCCACCTTCGTCCGTCGTGAGTTCGGCATCGCAATCGGTGAACGCACCGCAGAGGAGATCAAGCTGGCCATCGGCTCGGCGTATCCGACGCGCGAGGAGTTCAGGGCAGAGGTGCGTGGAAGAGATCTGATGAGCGGGCTGCCCAAGACCGTTGTCCTGTCACCGCTCGACGTCCGTACCGCCATCGAGGAGCAGTTGCGCGCGATCTGTGATGCCGTCATCGGTTGTCTTGCACAGACCCCGCCGGAGCTCGCACAGGATCTCATCATTCAGGGAATCCATCTGGTCGGTGGCGGCGGGATGTTGCGAGGCCTCGATACGCGCCTCGAGAAGGAGACCAACGTCGACGTCCATCTCGTGGATGCACCGCTCGAGTGCGTGGTCCTCGGCGCAGGGCGCTGCCTCGAGTCCTTCGACTCTTTGAAGGACCTGTTCATGGCCAAGGCCCGCACCTGACTCGACCGGCTGAGTGAATCGGCTGAATCAATCGGCTGAATCAATCGGCTGAATCAATCGGCTGAATCAATCGGCTGAATCAATCGGCGGCGAGGTCCTCGGCGGCCTGGCGTACCTGCCAGTCGCTGTCTGCGAGCGCCGCCTCGAGTGCGGCGTCGACAGCGGGTCCCTGGAACGGTGCCAGAGCCAGCACGGCACGCCGACGAACAGCGGGACGGTCTCGGCACCCCGCCAGGATCGCGTCGAGGCCCTCGGGGTCGCCGAGCGCCCCGAGAGCGGCAACCGCAGACTCGCGAACGAGAGCGCTGCTCTTTTCGTCCCCGCTCTCGCGCTCGTCGTCGACCACGATCGCCGACAAGCGTGCGACAGCGCCGGCGGCGATCCCCGCCGCTCCGAGTTCTCCGAGAGCCCACGCGGCGACTTCGGCGACGTCTGGGTCTTCGAGCAGTGCCACAACGACGCTCGCAGAATTGGTGTCATGGGCGGCGACAACCGGCGCGAGCTCCGCGACACGGCGACGGACGCCCGGGTCGACGTCGCTCGCGGCGGTCTCCCACGCGCTGCGCACGGGGCGTGACAGGGGATCGAGACGAGCGAGCGCCGCGAGGGCGGCGGCGCGCACGAGCGGTGACGGATCGGAACGGCACAGGTCGAGCAGCCGGTTGTCGGCACGTTGGCAGGGCTGTAGGTCAGTGGCGGTGCCGCCCTGCTGCCGTGCACCCGCCAGACCCAACGCGGCCGCTGCCGCCGCACGTTCGTGGGGATCTTCAGCCGCGAGTCCGCCACCTGGCATCGGGTCGACGCCTTCCGCGTCGACCCTCGGGGGCTTCACGGCAGCGAACCCTACAGGCCGGGCCCCTGAAGCCGATGAGCAACCGCGACGGCGCGACCGACCGCGCGACCAACGATCTTCGCCGAACGAGACCTCCGGGGGGCTCCTAGAATGACCGACGTGACCCGCCCGAGTTCGCCGTACACCTCAGCGCATCCGAGTACCGCGCGAAACGCCCACATCGTGCATCGTCGCGTTCTTTCCCCGATCGCGGGCGCGCTTCTCGCTCTCGTCGCGGTCCTCAGCGCGACCGTGGCGGTCGGCGCCGCAGCAGAACTCGAGCCTGTGGTCGTCGAGGCAAGGGCACAACCGGCCGATCCGGCGGCCGCCGCGGTCATCAGCAACGCGCTGGATCAGCCACCGCTCCCGATTCCGTCCGCTGCTCCCGTGGATCCCTACGAAGAGGTTCCCATCACGCCGATCGGGTCGATCGACATTCCCAAGATCGGGCTCTCCCACACGATGTACAGCGGCGTGTGGCTCACGGTGCTCGACCAGGGCCCCGGGCACTGGCCCGGAACGGCCGTGCCGGGCGGGTGGGGCAACGCTGTGATCGCGGGGCATCGGGTCACCAACTCACATCCGTTTCGAAACCTCGATCAACTGGCAGTCGGCGACGAGATCATCCTGAACGACCACACCGGATCGCACGTCTACTCCGTCACCGGCACCGAGATCGTCCAACCGTCGGCTCTGCGGATCGTCGAACAACGGCCGGGCCGGACCGTGACCCTTTTTGCCTGCCACCCACCGGGAAGTGCCGCGCAGCGCATCGTCGTCTACGGCGAGCTCGTGAGCTCTGACCGCGGGGCACCGGCAGCCTGAGGAACGCGCCGGTCACGGCCATCGTTGACCACCTGAGATGACAGATCCCGCACCTCCCGCGCCTCCCCCGGTCTCCGCTCCGGCTCCCGGCGCCGGCGCGCCACACGACCCGACCGGCGATGCACGCAAGCGACGTCGTCGTCGCCTGATCGTCGGCGGTATCGCCGCAGGTGTCGTTCTCCTCATTCTGGCTGCTGGTCTCCTCATTCCCTTGCCCTACATCGTGTTCAGCCCGGGATCGGCAACGCCCGTTGAAGACGTCGTCACCATCGACGGCGCACAGACCTACGAACCCGACGGCGACATCCTCTTTCTCACCGTGACCGTCTCGGGTCGCGCGGTGCCGTTCCAGGTCTTGTGGGGATGGATCGACGACGACTCCGAGGTCGTCAAGGAGGACGAGTACCTGCAGGGGAGTTCGCGCGAGGAAGTTCGTGAGATCGGCCGGATCGCGATGGTCGAGTCGCAGGAAGTCGCGACGATCGTCGCGCTCGAGACTCTCGGCTACGAGGTCCCGGTGCACGGCGACGGCGCGGTGGTGCGGGCCGTGGAGGAGGGCCGCCCTGCGGACGGCGAGCTGGAGGAAGGTGACGTGATCGTCGCGGTCGACGGCGAGACAGTCGAACTGTCGCCGGACGCGGGGGAACTCGTGAGGGCACACGCGCCCGGCGAGACCGTCGAGGTGGAGTTCGTCCGCGACGGAACCACACAGACGACGGTGCTGGAGACCGCGGAGAGCGATGACGGCCTTGCTCTCATCGGCGTGGCGCTGCAGACCGAGAATCTCCAGATCGACTATCCGGTCGACGTCCAGATCGATTCGGGTCGAGTGGGCGGCCCATCCGCCGGGTTGGCCTTCACGCTGGCGATCATCGATCAACTCACCGAAGGTGAGCTCACAGGCGGGATGAAGGTGGCGGTGACCGGCACGATGCGCTCGGACGGAATGGTGGGCCTCGTCGGCGGCGTCTCCCAGAAGGCGGCTGCGGCCAAGGATGCCGGCGCGGAACTGTTCCTCGTGCCGACCGGCGAGGAGGAGGACGCATTGAAGCATGCGGGCGGTGTGAAGGTCGTCGCTGTCGAGACGATCGACGACGCCCTGGCTGCTCTGGAAGAAGCAGGCGGCGATCCACTCGTGAGCCCGCTCGAGGACGTGCTCGAACCCGCGGCCTGATCCCGCCACCTGATGCGAGGGTCAACGGATTTCGACCCGCACGGCAATACGATGAGCAGTCGCGTGGGGGACCGTGGACCCGGGGGTTCGGACATGAGCGAGCGTGCGTCACAGCACCAGATGATCTCGACGTCGAACATGTTGACGCCTGTCGAGGTGTCGGAGCGCTCCTTCGGTGTCGCGCGCAAAGGTTTCTCACCCAACGAGGTGCGGAGTTTCTTGCGACGGGTGGCAGATTCGCTGGGTGCTGCTCAGGAGCGCGAGAAAGATCTCGTGGCCCAGGTGGAGCGCCTGGAGGTCCGCCTCGACGAGCCCGTGGAGCTGGACGAACGCCAACTCCTCGACGCGCTCGGCGCCGAAACGAGTCGGGTACTGCGGTCCGCGCAGGACGCTGCCGATGCGATCCGTGCGAAGGCCGAGGAACGGGCGGGTCGCATCGTGCGCGAAGCACAGGAGGAGGCGCAGCGCCTTCGAGAGACGACGGAACGCCTCGTCGCGGAACAGCGAAAGAGCGCCGAGGATGTTGCGGCGGAGATCCGCGAGACCTCAGAACGAGACGCGCGGGAGACATCCGAACGCGCGGCGACCGAAGCCGCTGATATGCGCGCCACAGCCGAACGCGATGCCGAGTCGGCTCTGAACGAGGCGCGGACGACCGGACGCGAGATGGTCGCCGAGGCGCGCACCGTGCGCGAGCGGATCCTCACCGACCTCACCCAGCGACGCAACGAATTGGAAGCGCACCTCGAGGCGATGAAGGCCGAACGTGAACGCCTTCTCGAGGCTCATCGGGTCGTACAGCGCGCGGTGGCCGAGGCGACGGATGCGTTGTCGGGCGGAAGCGGGGCGGATCCGGCCGACATGAGCGAGGTCCCCGATGTCCCGACCTTCGTGGACTCTCCGGCGCTGCCGCCCCGGAAGACGGCCACAGAGCCTCCGGCAGACGGATCGGTGCCCGAGGACTCGGCGCGGCTCAACGGCAACGGAGACAGCGCAAGAGCAGACAGCGCCAAAGAGGACACGGCGGCGTCGGATCGAACAGGCGAAGAAGAACACGAGACGGGCAAGGGTGTTCGTGCGTACGTGAAGGGGGCGCTCGGGCTGGGCGCGCGCGAGGACCACGGAGCAGAGGACGCAGAAGAAGGGGGAGAGGGAGAGGCGGATGAAGAGTCCGGGCGCTCAGCCGACGCCATCTTCGCCGAGCTGCGCAAGAGCGAAACACCCGGGGCCGTCACCTCCGAGGACGCCGCGTCGCAACCCGAGGTCGCCGCAAACGAGGCCGAGGGCACCGGCGATGACGCCGTCGTTGCCCCGAAAGCGGTCGTGGATCCTGCGGCAGCCTTCCTGGCGACGCGCGACGAGGCCTTGTCGGCTCAGCGCGGCGAGTTGGCCAGCGCGCTCAAGCGTCAGCTCCGCGACGACCAGAACGATCTGCTCGACGCACTGCGCAAGAAGCGCGGCAAGCTCAGGTCGGAGAAGCTGCTGCCTTCCGAGGCCGACGTGCGCTCGACCTGGATGGCCGTCGTGGCGACACCGGTGGCAGCGGCCTATGCGGCCGGTCGCGGCGAGGACGCCGATGCGCCGGACGGTCTCGTCGAGGATCTCGCCGTCCGCCCGCACGTACCGCTGCGTGAGCGCCTCGCCACGACGATCGATGACGAGAGTGCGGATGCCGACGAGATCGTGGAACGAATCCGCGCGAGGTACCGGGAATGGAAGAGCCAACCCGTCGATGACTGGGTGGAGGAGGCCCTCGCCACGGCCTATGCGCAAGGCATCTACGACTCCGTCGAGGAGGGAACGATGCTCCGGTGGATCGTCGACCCGTCGGGCGCTTGTGGCCCTGACTGCGAGGACAACGCCCTCGAGCCCACGCCGGCAGGTCAGGAGTTCCCCACCGGGCACACGCACCCGCCGGCCTTTCCCGGATGCCGCTGTGTGGCCGCCCCTGCCGACGCCGTGGAAACGCAATCGCGCGGTGCTGCCGTGACCGTCGGGTCCTGACTGCGCGGTCGGATCCGTGAGGGCCCCGGCTAGCATGCGGGCCGGATGCGCGTCGCCCCTGAAGACACCCGACCCGAGCCGCGCCCGCGACACCGGTTGCGATCCTGGCTGATCGCCGCCGCGATCGTCCTGGTGCTGCTGTTCGCCAGCTTGTGGCAACTCGCGGAGTTCTACACCGACAAGCTGTGGTTCGACGCGGCGGGTTTCAGTGGCGTGTGGAGCGGGCTGCTCGGTGCCCGCGTGATCCCGGCGGCTGTGTTCACGGCCATCTTCTTCGTCGTCATGCTGGCGAACCTCATCATCGCCGACCGGATCGCCCCGGCGTTCCGCTCGACGGGCCCCGAGGACGAGATCGTCGACCGCTACCGCCAGGTCGTGGGGCCCTACCAGGGCCGGATCCGGGTCGGCATCGCGCTGTTCTTCGCACTCATCGCCGGGATCGGCGTGTCGTCGCAGTGGCGGGAGTGGATCCTGTTCCGCAACGCCGTGGACTTCGGGATCAAGGACCCGCTTTTCCACAAGGACATCGGGTTCTATGTCTTCCAACTGCCGTTTCTGAAGTTCATCGTGCAGTGGGCCTTCGCAGGCCTCGTCATCGTACTCATCGTCACTGCGATCACCCACTACCTCAATGGCGGGATCCGTCTCCAGACCCCCTTCCAGCGTGTGACACCCCAGGTGAAGGCGCACCTCTCGGTCATTCTCGCCGCCATGGCCCTCGTCCGGGCGGCCGACTACTGGCTCGGGCGTTTCGAGCTCACGACATCGAGTCGGGGAGTGGTCGACGGTGCGAGCTACACCGACGTCAACGCGCAGGTACCGGCGCTCGAGCTGCTCACCGGCGTGGCGATCATCGCGGCGGCTCTCTTCCTGTGGAACATCTTCCGTCGCGGGTGGGTACTCCCCGTCATCGCTGTCGGTCTCTGGGGCCTCGTGAGCGTCACGGTCGGAACGATCTATCCCGCGGTTGTCCAGCGGTTCCGCGTCGATCCGAACGAGTTGTCGAAGGAGTCGAAGTACATCGAGGACAACATCGAGGCCACGCGCCAGGCGTTCAACATCGAGGATGTCGAACAGGAGGTCTTTCCATACGAGCCCGACCTCACCGCCGAACAGGTCAACCAGAACCTCGTCACGGTCGACAACGCCCGCCTTTGGGATCCGGCTCCTCTTCAGGGCGTCTATCGCACGCGTCAGGAGGTCGGGTCGTTCTACGAGTTCGCCGATGTCGACGTCGATCGCTACACCGTCGACGGCACGATCCAGCAGGTGTTGCTGTCGGCCCGTGATCTCTCACCCGAGAAGCTTCCGTCGAGCTCGTGGACGAACGAACACCTCGTGTTCACGCACGGATACGGGGCCGTGGTGTCGGAGGCCAACGCCCGCGATTCCGCCGACGAGCCGGTCTACCTGCTCTCCGACATTCCACCGGTCGGCGACGCGATCCCGCTCGACGAACAGCCGCGCATCTACTTCGGCGAAGGCATCAGTGGTTTCGCCTACGCGGATTCGAAACAGGAGGAGTTCGACTTCCCCCGCAGCGACGACGAGTCGGACGACGCGGCGTTCACCCGCTACGACGGCGCGGGCGGTGTCCCCGTGTCGAGTTTCGTGAAGCGCGCCGCCTTCGCACTCCGATTCGGCGACTGGAACACCCTGTGGTCGGATCAGATCACGAGCGGGTCGAAGGCGCTGTTCCGCCGGAACATCCGAGAGCGGGTCGAAGCCGCCGCGCCGTTCCTGGAGTACGACGCTGACCCGTATCCGGTGGTCCTCGACGGTCGGGTCGTCTGGCTGATGGACGGTTACACCACGAGCGACGCCTACCCGTACTCGCAGGCGATCAACGACGAGCGCCTGAGGCCCGGGAGCGGGCTGAGCCAGAACCTCAACTACGTGCGGAACTCGGTGAAGGTGACCATCGACGCGTACGACGGCACGATGACCTTCTACGTGGTGGATCCCGACGACCCCATCATCCAGGCGTACGAGAAGGCCTTCCCCGAGCTCTTCACCGATCTCGACGAGGCACCCGACGGGCTCGCAGAGCATTTCCGCTATCCCGACGATCTGTTCCGGATCCAGACCGACGTCTACGCGAAGTACCACGTCACAGACGTGGCCGACTTCTTCAACGGCAACGACATCTGGGTCGCCTCCCCGATCCGGGCTCGGGCCCCCTCGGCAGTGAGCCCGTGGCACCGGCGGCGCCGACCGACGACTCGGGCGAGGAGACCGCCGAGGATCCCCGCGACATCGAGGTCACCTCGAAGCGCATGGACCCGCTGTATCTCCTGACGAAGGTTCCCGGCGACGAAACCGAGGGCTTCCTGATCCTCCAGCCGTTCGTGCCGATCTCCGAGAAGGACCGCCTGATCAACATGCGTTCCTTCATGACGGCCAAGTCGGATCCCGGCGAGTACGGGAAGCTCCAGTCCTTCGTCATGCCCCGCGACGTTCAGGTGAAGGGCCCCGTGGAGGCCGACAACGCCATCAACTCGACCGCCGAGATCTCCCAGCAGTTCACGCTGCTCAACGTCGAGGGTTCCGACGTGATCCAGGGCAACCTCCAGACGATCCCGATCGACGACTCGATCATCTACATCCGCCCGATCTACGTGCAGTCGAACATCGCGCGCCTGCGCTTCGTCACCGCCTTCGACGGCGAGAAGGCTGTCCTCAGGGAGACGCTCGACGAAGCGCTCGCCGCGCTCTACCCGGGCTTCCGCGGGATCATTCCCGAGGACACCGGCGCCGTGCCCGAGGAGCTCCAGCAGGATCCCGGCTCGACGCCGCCGGAGGAGACGCCAGGGGAGACGACCACGACGACCTCGCCCGACACCACCGAGCCGGCGCCGGAGGGTTCGGTCGAGGAACTCCTCGCGCAGTCGCAGCAGGCATTCGGCGACGCCGACGCCGCCCTCGACGCCGGCGACCTGGGTGAATACCAGAAGAAGGTCGACGAGGGCCGCGAGCTGCTCGGTCGAGCGCTCGAGCTGATGCAGGCGGAGTCGGGCGGTTAGGCGAGGTCGGGTTCCTCTGCCTCGTCTCGGTCGGCGCAGGACACCTGCACGCTCATCCTCGTCTCGGGTTCCAGGCCTTGCCGCCCGACCCGGCTAATTGTTACTATCCACGTAGTGGAAATACCGGAATCCCCGGGATTTCCACCGTTTCGCAGGCATCCACGCGCCGGGGCCGACGCCCCGCGGGAGGCAGACGATGGCAGTGTCCGGGGTCGATCTCGGCAAGTACAAGCTCGGATGGTCCGACACCGAGGACTACGTCTACAAGCCCGAGAAGGGCCTGAGCGAGAAGGTCGTACGCGACATCTCGTGGAACAAGTCCGAACCCGAGTGGATGACCAACTTCCGGGTCAAGTCGCTGAAGCGCTTCGAACGCAAGCCGATGCTGCCGTGGTTCGCGCAGAACATGCCCGACATCGACTTCGACGACATCTACTACTACATCAAACCGACCGACCATCAGGTCGACGAGTGGGACGAGCTCCCCGCGCAGATGCAGGAGACCTACGAGAAGCTCGGCATCCCCGAAGCCGAACGCAAGTACCTCGCCGGCGTCACCGCGCAGTACGAGTGTCTTCGGGGCTCCACGCTCGTGTGGACATCCGACGGGATGCGTCCCATCAAGGAACTCGCGGCCGGCGACGCGGTCTTCTCGCTCGACGAGGCCAGCAAGAGCATCGTTCGTTCGCAGGTCGTCGGCGCGGCCAGTTCCGGCGACAAGGAAGTCTTCGAGATCACCGCCCGGGGCGCCACCATTGGCGCGTCAGGCAACCACCCCTTCCTGGTGTTGCGCGACGAACGGAAGCCCGGTCGCCAGCGCGCTCGCTATTTCACCCGATGGGTTTCGGCCGAAGACCTCGTCGAAGGCGACTTCGTTGCCATCGCGACGGACCTGCCGGCATTCGGTTCGTCCGCGGCGCTGGAACTTCCCGACCGGGATGGCGCTGAGCGCCTTCCCCTGTGACGTCTGACGACCTCTGCTGGTGGGCAGGCGTCTACATCGGTGACGGCTACCTCCACCACCGGGGTGACCACACCTCGGTGGAGATCGCCGTCGACTCGTCTGATCAGGTTTTCGTCGACGAGCTTCGGAGAGTCACGAAGTCGCTCTTCGGCATCGATTTGACGCTTGCGAAGGACCACTATCGCCTTGTGGGTCGCGGTACTGCCGCACTCGCTGACTTCGTCGAACTGAACGGGATGGGAGGGAATGCCCATTCCAAGAGAATCCCTGACTGGGTCTTCGGGTTGCCCGCTTCACAGCGTCTCGCGTTCCTGGCCGGATACATCGACGCCGACGGGTACGTGCGCGATCACCAGACGTCCAAGGACGCGATGCTGACGAGTGCGAACTCGTCCTTGCTCGGTGATGCCAAGCAGCTCGCTGCACTCTGTGGCATCGGCTCGAGCAGCGTCATCGAGGTTCACAACAGGCATCCGCACGATCGCGAGCGGGTGATGACCGCGTACCACCTGCGTTTCAGCGGACGATTCGATCGCCTTCCGTGTCGGTCGCCGCGTCGCCTCGAGCGGCTGAATCGCAGGAAGTACTCACACAGCTACAGGACCGCGAAGGGAACCGACTTCAGAACCCACACCAGCGACATGTTGGGCTTCGTGCGGATCGACTCGATCGAGTCGGTGGGTGTCGAGCCTGTCTACGACATCGAAGTCGCCGGACACCACAACTTCGTGGCCGAAGGGTTTGTGGTCCACAACTCCGAAGTCGTCTACCACAAGAACAGGGAAGACCTGGAGAGCCTCGGTGTGCTGTTCTCCGACATGGACACCGCGGTGCGCGAGTACCCCGAGATCGTCCAGGAGCACCTCGGCAGCGTCATCCCGCCAGGTGACAACAAGTTCGCCGCGCTGAATTCCTCTGTCTGGAGTGGGGGCTGTCTCACAGCCGACGCGCGCATCAATGTCGACGGCAGAGGGCTCGTGAGCATCCGCGACGTCGAGCCGGGCGATGAAGTCTTCGGAGCGGATGTCGGTCGGAATCTCAGCCGCGGCAAGGTGCTCGCCAAGGTCAAGAGCGGAACCAAGCCTGCCTACCGGATCCGGACCGCGGGGCGGACGCTGGAGGCGACGGCCAACCACAAGTTCCTCGTGGCGCGCCGATCGGTCGATGAGAAGGGCCGCGGCCACTGGAATGCCGAGTGGGCGCCGTTGGAGGAGATCGAGGTCGGTGAGCCGATAGCGGTCGCCCGTTTCCTCCCCGACGACGGCGATTCGATGGTGCTTCCCGATCCCGAGGAGTACGAGCGCAATCGCTCGTTCCAGCACTTGGAGTTCCCCGTCTTCAGCAACACGGACCTGTGCTGGCTTCTCGGTCTGTGGCTCGGCGACGGACACACTGCAGCGCCCCATGAGCACATGCGGCAGGTCTCCTTCTCGGTGCCCGACGACGACCCGGTGCACGACGAGGCGATCCGGGCACTCGAGCGAGTGTTCAACGTCGACCACGTGACTCCCGTGAAGTGCGGGTTCCTCGTCAGCTCGAAGGAACTCGGGCTCTGGCTCAAGTCGATCGGCTTCTCCGGCCACGCGAAGACCAAGCGAATCCCCGGCTGGGTGTACTCACTCCCGCACGACCAGCAGCTCGCGCTGCTCGGTGGATTGGTCGATTCCGATGGCTGGTCGGAGCGCGACGGGAAGTCGCTATGCATCGAGCTGGCCAACCGCGAGCTCCTCGAGGACATCCGCCAGCTCGCGATCGGCTGCGGTCTTTTTTCCGATGGGCAGCTCACGGAGCGAACGCGCACGGTGACGTTCCCGGACGCGCACACGGTCACGGGCACGAGTTGGCGGCTGCGTATCCAGGGTGATCTTTCCCGCGTCGACGTCAGAGATCAGAACAAGGCCGGAACGACTGCTGCCAAATGGAGACGGAACGCTTACCAGGCCGCGACCGGTCTCAACTTCCAGTCCCTTGTCACCGACACGGTCGGCTTCGCGATGCTCCGGGAGAAGGAGCCCGTCGGGCAGAAGGAGACGTACGACATCCAGGTCGTCGGGCTCGAGAACTTCGTCGCGAACGGTATCGTCGCCCACAACTCGTTCATCTATGTGCCGCCGGGTGTGCACGTCGACATGCCGCTCCAGGCGTACTTCCGGATCAACGCGGAGAATGCCGGTCAGTTCGAGCGCACGCTGATCATCGCCGACGAGGGTTCGTCGGTTCACTACGTCGAAGGCTGTTCCGCGCCGGTCTACTCGTCCGACTCGCTGCACTCTGCGGTAGTGGAGCTCATCGCCAAGCCGAGCGCGCGCATCCGCTACACGACGATCCAGAACTGGTCGCCGAACGTCTACAACCTCGTCACCAAGCGCGCCCGCGCCGAAGAGGAAGCCACCGTCGAATGGATCGACGGCAACATCGGTTCGAAGCTCACGATGAAGTACCCCGCGGTCGTGTTGACGGGGCGCAAGGCGCACGGAGAGGTCCTGTCGGTGGCGTACGCGGGCGAGGGCATGCACCAGGACGCCGGGGCGAAGATGACGCACGTGGCGCCCGAGACCACGTCGATCATCGACTCCAAGTCGATCTCCAAGGATGGCGGGCGTACGACGTACCGTGGTCTCGTCAAGGTGGAGGACGGCGCCAAGGATGTGAAGAGCCACGTCCGCTGTGACGCCCTGATCCTCGATCCCGAGAGCCGCTCCGACACATATCCCTACATGGAGGTCGACGAGAAGGACGCCCGGATCGGCCACGAGGCGACGGTCAGCAAGGTGGGCGACGACCAGATCTTCTACCTGATGAGTCGCGGCCTCACCGAGCAACAGGCTGAAGCGATGATCGTCAACGGCTTCATCGAACCGATCACCAAGACACTGCCCATGGAGTACGCGGTCGAGCTGAGCCGGCTCATCGAGCTCAACATGGAAGGCTCGGTCGGCTGACCGGCCCACCGACGCCGACACGAGAAGCACCCGAGGAATGATCCACGACCGATGACGAACGCCTTCACCGCCGATGCGTCGCGGTCCCTCGGTGGGCCCGACTGGCTCGAGGCGCGTCGTGCGGCCGCGTTCGAGAAGCTCGACGGGCTCGAGTGGCCGACGTCCGCCGACGAGGTGTGGCGCTATTCCCGCATCGATTCTTTCGATCCCGAGCGTTACCGACCGACGCCGTATGAGGAGTTGGGGCCGCCCGGCGACGAGAAGGCACCCGGCGGCGGACCCGTGGCCGCCGAGGCGGGAGAGCGCGCCGGTCTCGTCGTCGTGCGTGACGGGCGCGTCGTGCATCACGAACTCGACGAGCAACTCGAATCCAAGGGCGTACGCGTCTGTGAGCTGGCCACATGCGGCGAGGCCGAGGTGGCCGACGTGCTCGGCTCGGTGGCCGATGCATCGCCCGATGCCTTCACGATTCTTCACGACGCCTTCCTCGCCGGCGGGGCGTTCATCCGCGTCCCGGCCGGCGTCGTGGTCGAACGACCGATCGTCGTCGTGCACTGGTCCGACGGCGACGGGCTCGCCAGCTTCCCCCACACGGTGGTGGTAGCGGACGAAGGATCCGAGGTCACCGTCCTCGACCGGTTCTCGTCACCCGACACCGACCACCTCGTCGACGCCGTCGTGGAGCTGCTGATCGGCGATGGCGCCACGGCGAAATATCTTTCGATTCAGGATCACGGACCCCGCACGTGGCACGTCGGCCTCCAGCGGGCCCACCTGGGTCGTGACGCCTCTCTCTCATCGTCGGCGGTGGCTCTCGGAGGCGACTACTCACGGCTGCGCAGTGAAGCGTTTCTCGGTGGCGAAGGCGCCAACAGCGACCAGCTGGCCGTCTACTTCGGCGCGGGCGACCAGATGCTCGACTTCCGTACCCTTCAGGACCACGCGGCGGCGCGCACGACGAGCAACCTGCTGTTCAAGGGCGCCGTGGAAGACAACGCCCGCTCCGTGTACTCAGGGCTCGTGCACCTTCGCCAGTCGGCGAAAAAGGCCGTTGCCCACCAGACCAACCGCAACCTCGTGCTCACCGACGGTGCCGGTGCCGAGTCGATTCCGAACCTCGAGATCGAGGCCGACGAGGTGCAGTGCACCCACGCCAGCGCGGTGGGACCCATCGACGAGGACCAGCTCTACTACCTCGAGAGCCGGGGTGTCGCGCCCGCCGACGCCGAACGACTCATCGTCCTCGGATTCTTCGACGATGTGTTCGACCGCCTACCGGTTCCGTCCCTCGTCTCGACTCTACGACGCTCCGTCGACGAGAAGGTGGGGCATCTCGATGCCTGACCAGAACAGCGGTGGGAACGCAGGCGAGATCCGGGTGTGTGGCGTCGACGACGTGGAGCCGGGCTCTGCGCTGCGCGTCGACACGGACGGTCTGCGACTCGCCGTGGTACGGATCGGTGACGATTGGTATGTGGTCGGTGACGAGTGTTCCCACGAGAACTACTCACTGTCGGAAGGGTTCGTCGACGAGGACGACTGCGTGATCGAGTGTCCGAAGCACGGTTCGGCATTCGACCTCACCACGGGAGACGCCAAGACACTTCCCGCGACACGGCCCGTTCCCACCTACGCGGTGCGGGTCGACGGAGCCGACGTTCTGGTCCGCCGGGAGCCGAGACCATGAGTGAGGCCATGAGTGAATTGGCGGTCAGCGGTCTTTACGCCGCGGTGGATGGTCACGAGATCCTGCGCGGTGTCGGTGTGACCGTGCGTTCGGGCGAGGTCCACGCTCTCATGGGGCCCAACGGCTCGGGCAAGTCGACGCTCTCGCACGTCCTCATGGGCCGTGGCGATTACGACGTGACGGCAGGCTCGGTCACGCTCGACGGCGAGGAGCTCCTGGGCCTTCCGACCTGGCAACGCGCACGGGTGGGCCTGTTCCTCGCCATGCAGTACCCCACCGAGGTTCCGGGCGTGGGCCTCGAGGACTTCCTGGCTGCCGCCACCGGCGAGAATGAGAACGGCGACGAAGACGGTGACGGCGATCTCTCCGTGCGTATCACCGAGGAGGCTGCCCGGCTGGGCATTCCCGATGAATTCCTCACCCGCGGCGTCAACGTGGAGTTTTCCGGGGGAGAGAAGAAGCGCAACGAGACGCTCCAGCTAGCGGTGCTGCGGCCGAAGATCGCGGTGCTCGACGAGATCGACTCAGGGCTCGACATCGACGCGTTGCGCGACATCTCGCGCCGTGTCGAAGCCATGACCCACGAAGACGGCCTCGGCGTGCTCGCCATCACCCACTACGCCCGACTCCTCACGGAGCTGCGGCCCGACCGCGTGCACATCCTCATGGCGGGTCGCATCGTGGCCAGCGGCGGGCCCGAACTGGCCGACCAACTCGAGGAGTCGGGATACGACGGCCTCGCCTCCGAGCTCGGCGTCGAGGAGCTGGCCGTCGAGGGCCCCGTTCAACGCAGCACCGACGAGGACCCCTTCGGCGATCCCACCGCCGGTGCCCTCCCTTTCGAGGTCTGATTCCCTCGGAGAGGTCAGTTCCCGTCCGCGCAGGCTTCGCTACCCGCGTCCACCCGGGCGGGGAGCGGGTCGCCTTTCGAGCAGAGTGCCCGCCACAACGCGAGGTAGCTCCGATACGTCATCGTGTCGTCGATGTAGCCGGCCTGCTCGAGTTCGGCGTGGAAGCGGGGGAGATTGCGCCACGGGATTCCCATGTCGACGTGGTGTGCGAGATGCCAGCCCGTGTTCCACGGCACGAACCAGAATCGTGCGAGCCACGACTGGCGGACGTTGTGAGTGGTGATGCGCCGGTCCTTGCTCGGGCCCAGACCGCCGTGTTCTCCGAGAGCGCGTAGCCGGTTGACGACCCGCCAACCGGTCATCCACGGTGCGAGCCACAGCACCGGGTAGACGAACCAGAGACCCGTCGTCCACCACATGAGTGCCCACAACACGAGTTGCACCGCGATGATCGGGAGGCTGACGTCGCGGCCGGGACCCTTGACGGCCGACCGGAACAGGGGCGTGAGGTTCTTCCAACCGGAGATCCCGGTGGCGTCGCGGATCAGGCGACGTCGCAGAGCCGACGGCGGACCGGGATAGCCCGAGTAGAACTCGATGTCAGGCTCGTTCGGACCGAACTCCTCCTTGTGGTGCGCGAAGTGGGCCGACCGGTAGAGATCGATCGGTACGAACGCGGGATAGGCGATGAGCCACTTGCCCACCCAGTCGTTGACGCGACCGTTCGAGAACAGCAGTTTGTGGGCGGCTTCGTGCATCAGGATCGCCAGCCGCACGTGCATCGGCACCATCAACACGAAAGCCACGACGAACCCGATCGGCCCCAGCCAGACGGCCAGCGCGATCAGCGCGGCGACCGACGCCCACACCATCACGACGCTCAGCGCGTTACGGATGTTCGCGATGCGACGCAGTTCGGAGCGAATCTCGCGCTGCGCCATCCCGTTGGCCAGCAGACGATCGGTGGGTAACACCTGGGGGAGCCGGTGCGGGTCGAGCATCATCGTCGATTCCCCGACGACCACTCGCTCGCCGGCCCCGTCGGCTCCGACCATCGAGTATTCGACCTCGGCCGCTTCTGCGCCGCGGGTACTGGCTAGGTGGGCTGCGGCGTGGACTCTTCCGCGAGAAGTTGGGCCAGTTCGTCCTGTTCGAGCGCGGCGCCGCGCAGATCGAGGAGGACGTCGACGACCTCGGAACCCTGAACCAGATCACGCACGGCGAAACGCTCGAGCGCCTCGTCGATCAGCTTCGTCAGGTCGGTCGGCTGATCCATCAGCTCGTCCTCTCCGCCGGTTGCCCGGCCTGTGAGATCTCAGGCGTCCCCTACGCCCCCAAAACTACACCCGGGGAGCGACACCCACCCGCGGGAAACCGAGGAAGTGGTTTCAAGAAGGTGAAGTCTCGTCCAGGCCCTGTTCCAGGGTGTTCCAGGCGAGGGTGGCGCACTTGATGCGTACGGGGAACTTCACGACTCCCTGGAGGGCTTCGAGGTCACCGAGTTGCACACCGTCGAGCGCGTTGTCGGCTTCGGTTCCGGCATCGTCTCCCTCGCCCCCGAGCTTGGACTCGTGGATGGACATGAGTGCCTTGAAGGCTCGGATGAGCTGTCGCGCCTCGGCGACCGACTTCCCCTTCACGGCGGCACTCATCATCGAGGACGACGCCTGGGAGATGGAGCAGCCCTGGCCCGCTACGAGAAGATCGGTCACGGTGTCACCGTCGACCTGGAGCGTGAGCACGACCTCGTCGCCGCACAGGGGGTTGAAACCCTCAGCGCGCGTCGCGGGCGGTGAGGGCAGCTCCCCGCGGTTCCGCGGCGCGCGGTAGTGGTCGAGGATGATCTCTCGGTAGAGGTCTTCGAGGCCGGGCATGGTGGTGGGGTCACTCCTCGTCTGCGTGACGATGCTAGACGGCGAAGAACTTCTCGGCGCGTGCGAGCGATTCGACGAGGGCGTCGGCGTCGGCCTCGTCGTTGTAGAGATAAAAGGATGCGCGCGTCGTGGCAGGAACACCGAGGTGGCGCATGAGCGGCTTGGCACAATGGTGGCCGGCACGAACGGCGACCGCGTCCTCATCGAGCACCTGGGACACGTCGTGGGCGTGGATCCCGTCGAGAAGAAACGAGATCACGCCGCCCCGGATCGACAGGTCGCTCGGTCCGTAGGTCGTGATGCGGTCGTCGAAGCGTTCATGCAGGGCACGGAGGGCGTAGCCGGTGAGCTCGATCTCGTGGCGGCGCACGGCCTCGAGTCCCACGTCGTCGAGGTAGTCGATCGCCGCCTCGAGCCCCACCGCCTCGGCGATCGGGGGTGTGCCCGCCTCGAACTTCCACGGGATGTCGTTGGTGGTGAAGCCGTCGACCGTGACGTCGCGGATCATCTCGCCGCCGCCGAGGAATGGCGGCATCCCCTCCAGCAGATTCTCGCGTGCCCACAGCCCTCCGATGCCGGTGGGGCCGAGCATCTTGTGGCCTGTCCACGCGACGAAGTCGGCGTCCCACGCGGTCACGTCGACCTCGACGTGCGGAATCGTCTGCGCGGCATCGACTGCGATGAGCGCGTCGGCGGCATGCGCCGCGTCGGCCAGGTGCCGGACGTCGTTGATCGTACCGAGCACGTTCGACAGGCTGGTCACAGAGAGGAGCGCGGCACCCTCCAGGAGTTGCGGGAGCGACTCGAGATCGAGGCACCCGTCGTCGGTGAGCGGAATCCAACGCAGTTCGATCCCGCGTTCGGCGGCGAGCATGTGCCACGGGACCACATTGGCGTGGTGTTCCATCAGGCTGAGGACCACGACGTCGCCCTCATGGAGATGCGCGCCACCCCACGACCGGGCCACGAGGTTCATGGCTTCTGTGGCGTTCTTGGTGAAGACGATCTCCGACGGCGTCGATGCGTGGAGGAATCGGGCCATGCGCGCGCGGGCGGACTCGAAAGCGGCCGTGGCCTCTTCCGCGAGTGTGTAGACGCCGCGGTGCACGTTGGCGTTGGTGTGCCGGTAGAAGGTGTCCATCACCTCGATGACCGATGTGGGCTTCTGCGACGTCGCGGCCGAGTCGAGGTAGACGAGTCGATGACCGTGGAACTCGCGCTCGAGCACCGGGAAATCGCGTCGCAGCGCGGCAACGTCGAGGCTGACGTCGAGGCTCACGCGTTCGCCTCGGCGCGGAAGGCATCGAAGCCCCCCGCCTCGAGTCGCTCGGCGAGGTCGGGGCCACCCGACTCGGCGATCCGTCCGTCGAGGAGGATGTGTACAGCGTCGGGCGTGAGGTGTTCGAGGATCCGGCGGTAGTGCGTGATCAGCAGGATGCCGAGGTCGGGGCGGTCGGTGCGGACCTCGGTGATTCCCTCCGACACGACGCGGAGCGCGTCGATGTCGAGGCCCGAGTCGGTCTCGTCGAGGACGGCCAGCTCCGGCTCGAGCATCGCCATCTGGAGGATCTCGTTGCGCTTCTTCTCGCCGCCCGAGAAGCCCTCGTTGAGGTATCGGTCGAGAAAGCTCTCGTCCATCCCGAGACGCTTCGTCCACTCCATGAGGCCCATACGGATCTCGAGTACCGACATGTCGATGCCCCTTCGGGCGGAGAGCGCCTGACGGAGGAAGTTCAACACGTTGACCCCGGGTATCGCCTCCGGATGTTGGAACCCGAGGAACATGCCACGCGCCGCGCGGTCATCGGTGCTGAGCTCCGTGATGTCCTCGCCCCGGAACACGATGCGGCCCTGTGTGATCTCGTAGGACGGATTGCCGAGCAGCGTATTGGCGAGCGTGGACTTTCCCGATCCGTTGGGCCCCATGAGAGCGTGCACCTCACCGACGGGAACCGTGAGGGACAGCCCGCGCAGGATCGGCTCACCGTCGGCGACCCGCACGTGGAGGTCGTCCAGCACGAGGAGAGGCTCAGAGGTGCTCATGCGGCCAGCTTAATTCCACTATGTCCGTAGTGTAAATCCGTGGATCGCCTGCCGGAAGGCCGACAGACCCCCACGGAAGCAGGAACGGCGCCGGCACGTCAGGCGCGGGCGGACGCACCCGGTTCGTCCGGAGATGTGTCGTGGAGAGATGTGTCGTCCGGAGATGCGTCGTCCAGGGAGGAGCGCAGGGCCCGGTAGATGGCGTCGGGGGTGAGGACGCCGATGAACTCGTCGCCGTCGACGACGGCCACCCATCCGTAGTCCGTGAGGAGCATCCGCGCGAGAGCGTTCTCGAGGTAGTCGTCGATCGACACCCACGCCTCGACCCGCTCGACGCGGTCGTCGACCAGTCCGCCGCCGCCGGCGTTGGCGGAGCGCACGTGGCCGCGCAGCTTCGTGTCGCCGTTGACCACCGCGACCCATCCGGAGCCCTGCTCGTCCATCACCCGACGTGCCTCCTCGAGAGATGACGTGGGCTGCACGGTCGGAGGGTGCTCGAGGCACTCGAGATCGATCGGCGTGACCTTGAGACGCTTGAGAGCCCGGTCGCGACCGACGAAATCGGCCACCATCTCGTTCGCCGGGGCGCCCAGGATCGCGGCTGGGGTGTCGTACTGCTCGAGCACGCCACCCACGTCGAGGATGGCAATCCGGTCACCCATCTTCACCGCTTCTTCGACATCGTGGGTCACGAACACGACCGTCTTCCTGAGTTCGTCCTGGAGTCGGAGGAATTCGTCCTGAAGGCGCATACGCGTCACCGGGTCGATGGCTCCGAAGGGTTCGTCCATGAGCAGAACGGGTGGGTCGGCCGCCAGTGCCCGGGCCACACCCACGCGCTGGCGCTGGCCCCCGGAGAGCTGCGCGGGATACCGCTCTGCGTACGTGTCGGGGTCGAGGCCCACCAGCGCCAACAACTCCTCGACGCGGCCGGCCATGTCGGACTTCGACCAGCCCAGCAGCCGGGGCACGGTCGCGACGTTGCCGGCAATGGTCTGGTGGGGGAACAAGCCGATCTGCTGGATCACGTAGCCGATGTGGCGACGTAGCTGCACGGGATCGGCCGCGGTGACCTCTTCGTCGTCGATGAAGATGCGCCCGCCGGTGGGCTCGATGATCCGATTGATCATCTTGAGCGTCGTGGTCTTGCCGCAGCCCGACGGCCCGACCAGCACGGTCGTCTCTCCCTCGGGTACCTCCAGGGTGAGGGCATCGACCGCGAGGTGGCCGTTGGGATAGCGCTTGGAGACCGACTCGAGCCGGATCATGGAGGAGAGGTCGCTCCCGCTCGGGGACGCGCCACGGTACCATCGCCGCCCGACGGGCAGAGGTGGGGAGGCCGAGGTTGTCCGGACTCAGCTCCACTGCCGGTTCCGCGCTCGGTTCCGTATTCGGTTCGCCCCATGGCGTCGCCACCGACATCAACGACCGCTGGTTCTGGTGGCCGTACGTCGAGCGGAACACCGATCTCATCTGGGACAAGTTCACCGAACACGCCACGTTGGTGCTCCTCGCGGTCGGTATCGGAATCCTCATCGCGCTCCCGCTCAGTTTGCTCGCCGTGCGGTTCCGGTGGCTGTACCCGACGTCGATCGCGATCGGGGCGGTTCTCTACACGATTCCGTCCATCGCTCTCATCGCCTTCCTCATCCCGATCACCGGGCTCTCCACGACCACCGTGGTGATCCCCCTGGCGAGCTACACGATCCTCATCCTCGTGCGGAACTTCGTGACGGGTCTCGACGGCGTGTCTCCCGGAGGTGAAGGAAGCGGCGCGGGGAATGGGCTACTCGCCGTGGCGTCAGACACTGCGCGTCGAGCTCCCGCTCGCACTTCCCGCGTTCTTCGCGGGGATTCGCATCACGACGGTCACGATCATCGGGCTCGTCCCGATCGCCGCGATCATCGGCCGCGGAGGGTTCGGCTCGCTGATGAACGCGGGCTTCCAGCGCGGCTTCCGCACGCCGATCACGGTGGGCATCGTGCTCACGGTTGCCTTCGCCGTCACCGCCGACCTGCTCATCCTGCTCACCCAGCGCCTCGTGACGCCCTGGACGCGCCGGGGGACCACCTGAGATGGGCCTGGCAGCCGATGTCTACGACTTCCTGACCGATCCCGACAACTGGTCGGGCGACGAAGGAATCCCCTCGCTTTTCCTCGAGCACCTCCAGATCAGTCTCTGGGCCATGGTCGTGGCGGCCGCGATCGCGCTCCCGATCGGGGTCCTCGTCGGTCACTACCGACGCGGCGGGGCACTGGCGGTGAACGTCGCGAACATGGGACGGGCGATCCCGACCTTCGGGCTCCTGTTGCTGTTCGTCATCTGGATAGGCAACAGGCCCCAACCTTTCCCGTTGAGTCTGCCGGGGAACCTGCCGGTGTTCCTCGTGCTCGTGGCGTTGGCGATTCCGCCCATGCTCACGAACTCGTACGTGGCCATCGCCGAGATCGACCCGGAAGTGAAGGAGGCCGCGCGCGGCATGGGTCTGAACGGCCGTCAGATGCTGGCGCGTGGAGCTGCCGCTCGGTGTGCCCCTCATCATGGCGGGTGTACGGATCTCGGCCGTGGCGGTCGTGGCCACCGCGACGATTGCGGCGTTCGTGGGATTCGGAGGCTTCGGCCGCTACATCATCGACGGCTTCAAGCAGAGCAACGGTGAGCCCAAGCTCTGGGCGGGGGCACTGCTGGTGGCGTTCTTCGCGCTCGCCGTGGAGGGTGTCCTGGCTCTCGTGCAGCGCTGGCTGACCCCGGCCGGTCTCCGGGCAGGTGCTGACGCCTCTGCGCTGACGCTCGTCGAGGACGACGAGCCTGCCGCCGAGGCCGGGCAGGCGGGGCGCGCTGCAGCCTCTCGCGGCGTGTAGTAAACCGAGGTTGTCCCGCGATCGCGGGACATCTCGATATCGGGTGACGTGTTCGTCGCGCGCCCGGAAGGAAGGGGCGCACGATGTTCCGACGAAAGCAACGTCTCCGCAGAAGTGGTCTCTCGCTCGGCGCGATGGTCGTGGCGTTCGCGTTGATCGTCGCTGCGTGCAGCAGCGACGACAGCAGCAGCACCGATGACACGAGCAGTACGTCGTCGGGTGGAAGCGACAAGGGAAGCCTCACGGTCGGCTCCAAGGACTTTCCCGGGGCACAGATTCTGGGCCAGATCTACGGGCAGGCTCTCGAGGCCGACGGCTACGACATCAGCTACAGCGAGAACCTGGGCGGAACCGAGATCATCTATCCGGCATTGACGTCGGGCGAGATCGACCTCTATCCCGAATTCCAGGGGACCGTTCTGGCGACGTCGTTCGACGGAACTCCGACGAGTGACGTCGAGGAGACCAACGCCGCACTCGCCGAGGCGGCGAAGGCCGACGGCGTCGTGGTGACCGAGGCCGCACCCGCGGTCGACGTGAACGGTTTCTACATGACCGAAGAACGGGCCGAAGAGCTGGGTGTGGAAACGCTGTCAGATCTCGCCGAGGTGTCGAGCGACCTGACGCTGGGTGGACCACCCGAGTGCGAGGAACGCGAACCCTGTCTGCTCGGACTCCAGAGTGTCTACGGTATCGAGTTCGCGTCCGTCGAGAAGCTCGACGTGGGCGGGCCGATCACGGCGCAGAACCTGACCGACGGCGTCATCGACGTCGGCGTGCTGTTCACGGGTTCCAGCGTCATTCCCGACGGCGTGGTGCTGCTCGAGGACGACAAGGGCCTCCAGGGTGCTGACAACCCGGTCGTGCTGGTTCGTGAGGAGGTCGACACCGACGAGCTGAACACGCTGCTCAACGAGGTGTCCGCTGCTATCACCACCGAGGAGTACAACCAGATGAACGCCGAGGTGACCGAGGAGCAGAAGGAGCCGACCGAGGTGGCGACGTCGTTCCTCGAGCGCGCCGGTCTCGTCTGAGAAACCGACGGTGGAGGGCGCCGACGCGCTGAGGCGAATTCTCTCTCAGGCAAAGTCCCTCTGAGAAGACAAACACGTGACGGCCGGGTGGGTGGGTCCCGCCCGGCCGTGGCGTGTCACCAGCCGCGGTCGACCCACTCCTGGAGGTGCGGACGCTCGTCGCCCACGGTCGTGTCGAGCCCGTGGCCCGGGAGCAACAGGGTGTCGGGCGGAAGCGTGAAGAGGCGCCGGTCGATCGACTCGATGATCCGGTCGAAGTCGCCACCCGGAAGCCCGGTGGCACCCGGACCGCCGGGAAACAGCGTGTCGCCGGAGAACGCCAGCGGCGTGTCGTCCACCACGAAGCAGAGTGACCCCGGCGTGTGCCCCGGCGTGTGCAACGTGCGGAGCCGGAGATCGCCGACTTCGATGACGTCGCCGTCGTCGATCGTGAAGTCGTAGGCGGGGAGCATGGATGAGTCGTCGGGGGCGATCCCCACGTCGATCCCGGCATTGCGCATCTCGGTGACCGCTTGGATGTGGTCCCAGTGTCCGTGGGTGGTGAGTACCCGCCGCACACCGCTCGCTCGACAGACCTCGAGCAGGAGGTCGTGTTCGTTGGCGGCATCGATGATGACCGCGTCGCCAGTGTTCTTGCACCGGACCAGGAACACGTTGTTCTCGAATGGTCCGACGACCAGCTTTTCGACCCGAACGGCGGCGTCGTCGTAGTGGGCAGGTCTCACGTTCGCAGCGTAGCGTCCTAGGCTCGCGAACGGGCTCGGCGAAACAGCCTTGGCGAAACGGGGACGGACCCCGGGGGAACGGCGAGACGATGGAGTCGCGAGGGACATCGATCGGAGGCAGTGCGTTCCTCGCGACCGGGCTCATCGTGGTCGGCTGCAGTCTGATCGGTGTCCACCAGGCACAGCGGCTGGGAGACGTCACCGCGATAGCCGTCGCGCTCAATGCCGTCATGATCGTCGCCGCACTCGTGGCAGCGGTGACGCTCACCGAACTGGCCGACGCGTTCGACGACGACGGACTGCGATGGATGGCGTGGGGATTCGGGGTCGTGACGGCGGCACTGGTGTTGCTGGCCCTGACGTTCCCCTCGTACGCAGAGGGCGGGGGCGTGTTCGGAACCAACCGCGCCGGGCACGCGCTCCTGGCGATCGCGGCGCGGATCGCCCTACCCCTGTTCGCCATCCTCGCCGTCACGTCGGCGAGCGCCACGAGACTGCGCCGCACCCTCGGCGTCGGTTTCGTCGCCCTCTTCGTGCTCGCCGTCCTGGTCGTTCCCGACGGTGACATCTTCGTCAGCGACGACGGCGCTTTCCGGGCACCGACCCGCGTCCTACTCGTGGTCCCGGCGGTGCTCTTCGCCGGTGCGGTCGCCGCGTGGGCCGGCGGGCGACGGCGGGCGTTGCGCCCGGTGACATGGTGGATCGTGGTCGGGCTCTTCGTGGGTTTCTGGGCCTCGGTCGAGTGGGCGCTCGTCGACGGCGATCTGACGAACGCGTGGTGGGGTGGGCAGATGGCGACCGCGGCCATCGTCGTGGTGCCGGCGGCTGGGATGTTGGCCGCGGTGCTGTCCGTGTCGCGCTCGGCACGTGCCGGCGAGGAACGGATCCTCGAGTATCTGCAGTCGGAGTCGACCACGGCCGATGACGAATTGGCCGATGACGAATTGGTCGATGACGACAATGAGCAACGCACGCCGCGCGTTGACCCGCTGATCGGGCTCGGCGACTTCGAGCGCGCCTTCGCAACGGACGCTCCCCGGCTCGTCTACCAGCCCATCGTTGATCTGACGGCCGGCGAGATGGTGGCGGTCGAGGCCCTCTCCCGTTTCGACGTAGCGCCCGCGCATCCACCCAACGTCTGGTTCGATGCTGCGCGTCATCACGGACGCGGCGTCCAGCTCGAACTGCGGGCGATGGTGAACGCACTCGCCGATCTCGACGCGTTTCCGCCGCGAGTCGCGCTCGCCGTGAACGCATCGCCGAGGACGCTCGCAGACCCCCGATTCTCCGCCGTCCTGGGCGCGGTCGACGTGAGTCGCCTCATCGTCGAGATCACCGAACACCAGGCCATCGAGGACTACGTCGTTCTCAAGGACTCGATCCGGGATCTCCGGGCCCGGGGAATGAGAATCGCCATCGACGACGCAGGTTCGGGTCACGCGGGCCTCAGGCACCTCGTGGGTGTCGTTCCCGACATCATCAAGCTCGACATGTCTCTGACGCACAGCATCGACCAGGACGTGGTCCGTTCGCTTGCGCAGTCCTTGACGGCGTTCGCGCGCTCGGTCGGGGCGATCGTCGTCGGCGAGGGAATCGAAACCGACGAGCAGCGCGCTCGTCTCGTCGCCGTGGGTGTCCAGCTCGGGCAGGGGTTCCGTATCTGCCGTCCCGTACCGCTCACTGAGCTGCGTGATGTTCCGCGCCCTCTCGGCGCTTCGCCCGAATTCTCCGAGAGAAACGGAGCGCGACGGCCCCCACCGGCATCGTGACGTGACGGTACGGTCGGGTAGCGTCCCGACCGTCAGCGTGGCCGGGAGCACGTGACCAGGAGCGAATGTGGATTTTCGTGACAGCCCCGAAGAGGCGGCCTTCCGCACAGAGGTGCGTGAGTGGCTGGCCGAGAACCTGACGGGCGAGTACGCCCAGGTCGGCGGAGGCGCCGGTCCGGCCGACGACACCTCGTGGGACATCCGTGTCGAATGGGAGCGGCTCCTCGGCAAAGCGGGCTGGGTGGGCATGTCGTGGCCCGAGGAGTACGGCGGTCGCAATGCGTCGATCATCGAGCAGGTCATCTTCGGTGAGGAGTACGCCAAGGCGAACGCACCGAGCCGCGTGAGCTTCTTCGGCGAGGGACTCTTCGCCCCCACGCTCATCGAGTTCGGCACCGAGGAACAGAAGAAGCGCTTCCTTCCGAAGATCCAGCTCGCCGAGGAACTCTGGTGCCAGGGCTACTCCGAGCCGAACGCGGGGAGCGACCTGGCCAACGTCCAGACCCGGGCCACCCTCGACGGCGACGAGTGGGTCATCAGTGGCCAGAAGGTGTGGACCACCTTCGCCCACTACGCGGCATGGTGCTTCGCCGTCGTCCGCACCGACCCCGAGTCAACAGGCCACAAGGGCCTCTCCTACATGCTCGTCCCGATGGACCAACCCGGCGTGACCATCGCGCCGTTGCGCCAGATGACGGGTTCCGCCGAGTTCAACGAGGTCTTTTTCGACGAGGCCCGCACGTCGGCCGACATGGTGCTCGGGGAGGTCAACGACGGCTGGAAGGTCGCCATGGCGACGCTCGGCTTCGAGCGGGGCACGGCGTTTCTCGCCCAACAGCTCGGGTTCCAGCGCCAGCTCGCCGACGTGATCGCGGCCGCCCAGGAGCGGGGCAAGAGCGACGACCCGGTTCTGCGCCAGCGGCTGGCCGGCTCCTACGCCGGCGTGCAGATCATGAAGTACAACGGTCTGCGGATGCTCACCAACATGGTCCGCAAGGGCGTGCTCGGCCCCGAATCGAGTATCGGCAAGCTCTATTGGAGCACATGGCACCGCGACATGGGAGAGATCGCCCTCGACGTCCTCGGCCCCGAAGGTGCGCTCGCGGCACCGTCGCCCGATGGTGAGTACGATCTCAACGAATTCCAGCGCTACTTCATGTTCTCGCGTTCGGAGACGATCTACGCCGGGTCGAGTGAGATCCAGCGCAACATTCTCGGTGAGCGGGTGCTCGGCCTCCCGCGTGAACCGCGGTAGTCGAGCCGAGTACCGGGTAGAAGTCAGCAACAGACCGGGTAGCAGTCAGCAACAGAATCGCCAACAGAATCGCCAACAGTGCAGTCAGCAACAGGGAGACACACGTGAACTTCGCCTTTTCCGACGAGCAGGAAGAGCTACGCCAGACCGTCCGGCGCTTCCTCGAGGACAAGTCGCCCTCCGCGGAGGTTCGCCGCCTCATGGAGACCGACGACGGCTACGACCCGGATCTCTGGACGCAGATGGCGCAGCAGCTCGGGCTCCAGAGCCTGCACATCCCCGAGGCTTACGGCGGTCAGGGCTACTCGTTCATCGAGCTCGGTATCGTGCTCGAGGAGATGGGCCGCGTGCTTCTGTGCGCTCCCTACTTCTCGACCGTCGTGCTCGCCGCCGACGCGATCATGAACGTCGGCACCGACGCCCAACAGGGTGAACTACTTCCCGGCATCGCGTCGGGCGAGACGATCGCCACGCTCGCGTTCACCGAGCCCAACGGGAAATGGGACGCGTCCGGGATCGAGATGGAGGCGACGGCCGACGGTGATTCGTACTCGCTGTCGGGAACGAAGCACTTCGTGCTCGACGGGAACGTCGCCACCTTGATCGTCGTCGCGGCGCGCACCCCCGGGAGTGAGGGCGCCGACGGGGTCTCGCTCTTCGCCGTTCATGGCGACGCGGAGGGTCTCACCCGTGAGGCGCTCACCACGATGGACCAGACCCGCAAGCAGGCGAAGCTCGAGTTCTCGGGAGTGTCGGCGCAGCTCCTGGGTAGCGAAGGTGCGGGCTGGGACGCTCTGTCGAAGACCCTCGACCAGGCTGCGGTGGCGATCTCCAACGAGATGATCGGTGGCGCGCAGTTCGTTCTCGACATGGCCGTGCAGTACGCCAAGGACCGCGTGCAGTTCGGCCGCCCGATCGGCTCGTTTCAGGCGATCAAGCACAAGTGCGCCGACATGCTCCTGGAGGTCGAGTCGGGCAAGTCGGCGGCCTACTACGCGTCCTGGGCGGCGGCCGAAGACAACGACGAGCTCCCCGTCGTGGCGAGTCTGGCCAAGGCGTACTGCTCCGACGCCTACTTCCACGCCGCGGCCGAGAACATCCAGATCCACGGAGGGATCGGCTTCACCTGGGAACACGACGCGCACCTCTACTTCAAGCGTGCGAAGTCGTCGGAGATCCTGCTCGGTGACGCCACCTACCATCGCGAGCTGCTCGCCCAACGCATCGGGATCTGAGCGGCCCGGAGGTCTCGTCGGCTCGGGTCCGCCGGTAGATTCCACACTGTGGCGATCATCGTCGGGACGCTCATCGTGGGGATGGTGCTGCTGATCGCAGCCGTGTTCGTGGTGCGCGAGAGCAGTCGGCTCGCAGCCGTTCCCCCGCCCCCGGTGTTCGACCTGGAAGAGGCCTACACGTGGGTGGTGGCCCACGTGCCCGACGACGTGGCCGCCACCCTCACGCCGGGTGACGTGCGACGGATCCTCGACTTCCAACTCGAGTACTTCCGCAAGCGCGGGGTCTCCGGGAACGGCTCCTCGGGCACACCTCCCGGATCCGTGGTCGTGGGGGGTGCCGAAACCGTCGACTACATCCTCGACCGGTGCCGCGCCACGGGCGAGGAGTACCTGCCCGAGCAGGTGCACGCCGTGGTCGACACCCAGCTCGGCTATCTGAGGGCCATCGGCGCGGTCGGACCCCGGGCCGCACAGGATCCTCCGCCGCCCACGTCGGGCGTTTGAGAAGACACACCTGAGAAATCTCGCGGGGGTGCTTGCGGCCCATGGTAGAAACGGGCCACCAGAGAAGGGAGGTGGTCCAGACGATGCATGACAGATCTGAAGGGACCCTGGAGGTGCGCGGCCGCTAGGTCGTGGAGCTGGACCCGTTGGCGGAGTCCTACCGCCGCACCGGCGCCTCCCGGGCAGGACACGGTCCCGCCTGCACCAACACCGGGAAGCGTTCAACCAGTCAAGCAGTGGGCAGAGGGGGGAGCTTCGGCTCCCCCCTCGGTCATTCAGGGGGAGCCGCTGTATCGTGATCGCGCGACAGGAGGATTCCGTGGGCAGACCGCAACGTTTCGAGCATCAGCGCTACCTCGGTGACAAGCGCATCCAGGTCGTCTACGACCTCGACAACCCACCGGAGGGCGACGTGATCGACGAACTCGTCGCCTCGGAGGCGTTCGCCACCTTCGGGCCCGACACTCTGGTGGAGGCGTCCAACCGCGGCTACCGGGCGGACGACGCTGCCCTCGACGCGGCTCGGTCGGAATCGGCCTGATCGCCCGGGCGGCGAGAGCGGCACCGTCCGGAGTCACTCCGCGGCGGGTTCCAGCGCCGGTAGTGCTTCACGGGCGCCCGACAGGCGGGCCTCGAACGCCTCGTCGGACAGCGCCGGAGTGGAGGGCAGCGACGCCGGGTCGGCGGGAAGGCCGCGCAGGTCCACCCACGACGTGCAGCCGCCGTAGTCGTCGGACCACGGAAGCACGACGGGTGTCTCGAGGCGGTGGACACGTAGGGCAAGGACCCACAGCGGATCGCGGCTCTTCCATCGGAGTCGGCTCTCGGCGTAGTCCGGGGTCCAGATGAGCTTGCTGTTCAGTGCGTCGAGTTCCTCGGGATCGGTGACTGTCGCCGTGGCCACGACCTCGGCCCATCCGGGAACCGTCACCGGCTCGCCGACGGGAGATCCCGGCGACAGCTCGATCCGGTGCCGGTAGGCCGTCTTCAGGAGCTCGGGACGCTGGTGCTCGCTCGTGGGATACAACCAGAAGGTGGGGGAGCGCAGATCGAAGTGACGCCCCTCTTCGCGCAGCCCACCTTTTCTGATGTCGACGATCTGTTCACCCGAAAGGAGTGCCGACACGATCACGGCCCACTCCTTGTAGGCGGGTGTACCGATGTCGACGTCGGCGCCTGATCCTGGTGGAGTGCCGGTGGTGGTCACCCGGTTCAGGGTAGTAAGTAGCGCATGGACGAGTGGATCGAAGCACCCCGCGGGGAAGCAGCCGTCTTCAGTGGGGACGATGCGTCGCCCGACGACGTCGTCCGGCTCGCTGCGCATGTCGCCGCGCCGCCCGGCGGGAATCACCGGAGTGCGGTCCTGCTGTGTCATGGCTTTCCGGCGGGGCCGGGGGGAGCAACGGTGTCGGCCGCCACCTACCCGGAGTTCGCCGACCGCATCGCGGAGCACACGGGATCGGTGGTGTTGACCTTCAACTTCCGCGGCACGGGAACATCCGAAGGTGAGTTCTCGTTCGCCGGATGGCGGTCTGATCTCCGGGCTGCCGTCGGGATTCTGTGTGAGAGAGCAGGTGTCGACTCGCCGGTGTGTGTGGGCTCGAGCCTGGGGGGTTCGGTGGCTCTGGTCTGCGCGGCCGACGACACCCGGATCGGCGGCGTCGCGACCCTCGGGAGTCCAACCGAAGGACTCTGGTCGCGCGACCCCGATGCCTTTCTCGCACACGCCCGCAAGGTCGGCGCGGTGCACTCCGACGCGTTTCCCAGCGACAACGCCGCCTGGACCCGTGACGCCCGTTCACTCGATCCGATCGCCGCCGCCCGGTCGCTCGGCTCCCGACCTCTGTTGGTCCTGCAGGGTTCCGAGGACGATGTCGTTCCCATGGACGACGCGCGCGCACTCGCCGAAGCCGGTGGCGAACGTGCGGAGCTGCATGTCGTGTACGAGGCCGGGCACCAGTTGCGTCACGATCCCCGGGCCGTGGCCGTGCTCCTGGGCTGGCTCGACCGCGTCTGACACGTTCCCGCGTCTCTCGGGTAGCGTGCCCGGTCGTGAAAGCTCTCGTGCTCTCCGGTGGTGCCGGAACGCGCCTGCGTCCGATCACGCACACGAACGCCAAACAGCTCGTTCCGCTGGCCAACAAGCCGATCCTGTTCTACGGGCTCGAGTCCATCGCCGCCGCGGGCATCGAAGAGGTCGGGATCGTGGTGGGGTCTACCCACGAGGCGATCCGTGAGGCCGTCGGCACCGGCGAGGCGTTCGGCCTCCACGTCACCTACATCCCCCAGGACGAGCCGCTGGGTCTGGCGCACGCCGTGTTCATCGCCCGCGATTTCCTGGGCGACGAGCCCTTCGTGATGTACCTGGGTGACAACCTCATCGTGGGAGGAATCACGCCCTTCGTCGAGGAGTTCCAAGAGCTCACGCCGAACGCCCTGGTCCTGCTCACCAAGGTCGACGAGCCACAGCACTTCGGTGTGGCGGAGCTCGACACCGATGGACATCTCGTGCGGCTCGTCGAGAAGCCCGAGGATCCTCCGAGCCAGCTCGCACTCGTCGGTCTCTACCTGTTCGACCACCACATCCACGAGGCCGTACGGGCGATCGAACCCTCCGTTCGCGGCGAGCTCGAGATCACCGATGCGATCCAGTGGCTGATCGAGTCGGGCCGACTCGTCCTGCCGCACACCCTCGAGACCCCGTGGATCGACACCGGGAAGCTCCAGGACCTCCTCGAGGCGAATCGCATCGTCCTGGAGTCGCTCGTCGCCCGCACGGACGGCTCGGTGGACGCCGCCTCGCGGGTGAGCGGGCGGGTCGTGATCGAATCCGGGGCCGAGGTCGTCGGAAGCGAGGTGCGAGGCCCCGCCGTGATCGGGACCGGGACGCCATCGTCGACTCGTACGTCGGTCCGTTCTCGTCGATCGCCGCCCACTGTGTGCTGGAGCGCGCGGCCATCGAGCAATCGGTCGTCCTCGACCGTGTCGAGATCCGTGACGTCGGCCCGATCCGGGACAGCCTGATCGGACGCGACGCTCGTGTGGGCAGGTCGGAGTCGATGCCGGGTGGCTACCGCCTTCTGATCGGCGACCACTCCGAGATCTCGGTCAGCTGACTCCGGTCATCTGGGGGTAGTGCGTCCCTGAGGTCCGCTATGCGGACCTCAGGGACGCACTACCCCTTCGGGAGGGGTGCCGCCCGCGGCAGCGCGCGCTTCGTCGAGGACCGCTCGAAGAGTGTCGTCGAAAGAGAACCGCGGGGCGAAGCTCGTGGTGGCGGCCAACCGGCCCGGATTGCCCACCATACGGGGGACCTCGACCGGGCGCACGAGGTCGGGATCGATCACGAGCTCAGGGTCGCCGTTCGACATCGCCACGAGACGCTCGGCAATCGAGCGAACCGTCCTCGCGACGCCGGAGCACACGTTGTAGGCAGCTCCGGAGTCGCCGTGGACCGCCAACAACCGGTAGGCGGCGACGACGTCGCGAACATCGAGGAAATCGCGCTCCGCGTCGAGATTCCCGACGCGCAGTTCCGTGGAACCGTCGGACTCTGCCTTCGCGATTCTGCGCGCCAGCGCGGGAACGACGAAGCGATCGGGCTGCCCCGGACCGGTGTGGTTGAACGCGCGGACACGGATCGTGGCGAGTCCGTCGCCCAGCCAGGTCTGGAGCGCGAGCAGATCGGCCGCCGCCTTGCTCGCCCCGTACGGCGTGACCGGGCGTAACGGCACGTCCTCGTCGATCGGACCGTCATGCACCCCGTACGCGTCGGCGCTGGCGACGACCAGCACGCGCTCCACGCCGAGGTCGACGGCTGCACGCAGGACCGTGAGTGTGCCGCCGGCGTTGACCCGCAGGACCTCGGCAGGATCGGCGAAGGACTCGCCGATGTGGCTCAGCGCTGCGAGGTGGTAGATGACGTCGGGCCGGGCGTCACCCACGGCACGGCGCACCGCGTCCGGATCGGTGACGTCCACGCCCGAACTCACGTCGACGCCGACGACATCGTCGCCTTCGGTGCGGAGGTGCTCGATCAGATGTCGACCGACGAAACCTCCCGATCCCGTGATCAGTGTCCTCACGCCGCGGAGACCTCCGTGCTGCCTACCGCATGCCGGTACGCTTCGACGTGCGCCGCTGCGCTCGCTTCCCATGTGTAGTTCGCTGAAACCCGTGGTCCGCGCGCCCGAAGCTCCGCCGCTCGTGAGGAGTCATCCAGGCAGGCAGTGAGGGCTTCAGCGATTCCGCGGGGGTTGTGAGTGTCCACGAGCAACGCGGCGTCGCCGGCGACCTCGGCCATGGCCGTGCCCCGTGTGGTGACGGTCGGCGCCGCACAGGCGAGAGACTCCAGAACGGGGGAGACCGAAACCCTCTTCGAGCGACGGATAGGCGACCGCAGCCGCGCGGCGGTACAGAGCAGGTAACACCCCGTCATCGACGTAACCCGGTCGCAGGATCCGGGTCGTCACGCCGCTGTTCTCGACCGCCGTCTGCACGGCCTTGCTGCCCCAGCCGTCACCACCGGCGAGGACCAATCGCAGGTGGGGTCGCTGCGCTGCGACGCGCGCGAAGGCGTCGACGAGACAGGGGAGGTCCTTACGCGGCTCGAGTGTTCCGGCGAAGGCGATGTACGGCGGTTGTACGCCGATGCCTCGCAACACCGCCAGGTCGGCCGGTTCGTCGTCGTCAGGCCGGAACCGATGGTGGTCGACCCCGTGGGGGATGGTGGTGACATCCGCGACGTCCCCGACGATCTCGTGCAGGCGACGGCTCGTGACTGCGGACGGCGTCACGAGAACCCGCGCCCGGTCGGCTGATCGACGGATCGCGCGGCGGAAGAACAGCACTTTGGTGCGCTCGTGCCATTCCGGATGGTCAAAGAACGTCAGATCGTGCACGGTGACCACTCCAGGCGGCGCCGATCGGTACCACGGCATCGTGTAGTGGGGGCCGTGCCACACGTCGATCCGGGCTTCACCGGATGGACGGACGACCTGCTCCGCCGCGAGTCGAAGTGCACGGAGGTTCGGCAGGAGCGCGTGTACAGCAGCGGCCGGAGCAGTGCGCGTCCATCGGGGTCCGTCTGCAGAACGAGCGAGGAGCTCGAGGTCGACGTCATCCCGCTCGCTGAGATGACGGGCCAGATTCATCGTGTAGACGCCGGCGCCGACAGGCCGTTCCGGGACCGCGGAGACATCGAGAAGGACGCGCACCCGGCGAGTCTACGAGTGCTCCGCGAGCGCAGCCCGATAGGCATCCACGTGTATCGCTGCCGAGCGCTCCCACGTGAACTTCGAGGCCTGCTCGAGTCCGGCGGTGGCGAGCTCGCGGCGACGATCAGGGTCATTCAGCAGTTCGGCGATGGTGTCGCGCCACGCCTGGACGTCGCCGGGCTCGAGAAGGATCCCGCGTCACCGACAACCTCCGGGAGACTCGTCGTGTTCGACGCCACGACCGGACATCCGCGCGCCATGGCCTCGAGGGCCGGGAAACCGAAACCTTCGTACGTGCTCGGTACGACCGTCAGGAGTGCGTGGCGGTACAGGGCGTCGAGAGCGTCACGCGTGACAGCACCGAGCCGACGCACCCTCGAGCGGTCGAGTCCCTCGACGCGTCCCCAGCCGGGCGGTCCGGCGATCACGAGTGTCGGGGCGTCGGCTCCCGGAAGTGAACCGACGGCCGCGGCGGCGACGTCGAATCCCTTGCGCGGTTCGATGGTCCCCACCGCCAGCACGAACGGCCCGTCGATCCCGTCGATCCCGTCGATTCCGGTGCGGCGGACCACCGCCGTGTCCGCGCCGTGAGGGCGACGTGGATCCTGTGCGCCTCGAAACTGGCCTCGAGCAGGCCGTCGCGCGTGAATTCCGACGGCGTGAGAACCGCGGCAGCGTGCTTTCGGGCGAGGGTCAGGCCCCGCTCGTGGAAGGCCCGACCGCGCCGGGTGAACGAATCGGGTTGGGCGCGGAACGCCAGATCGTGAACGGTCACCACCAGGGGATCAGCGGGGGGGACCGCCAGACTGGGAGCGTGGATCAGGTCGACCGGGGCGCCGGGCAGGCGGACCTGCGGCCTCCGGAACCGGTGCCACGCCTCGTAGCGCCAGCGACCCCGCGGAGATCCAAGATCGACGAACCGCTCCGGAACCTGTGCGGGTCTGCCCGCCCCGAACGGGACGACGTCGACCCCGGCTTCGGGAAGGGCGTCGAGCAGGGCCTCGATGTACCGGCCGATCCCTCCGGGTACCGGTTGAGCCAGTTGCCCGGCGTGCAGCCCGATCCTCACGCCATCTCCTCGTAGAGCTGCGCGAACGCCACGGCGGCCGCGTCCCAGGTGTAGCGGGCGACCCGCTCGTGTCCCGCGGCCACGAGACGTTCGCGCAGTGCGGTGTCCTCGATCGTTTCGTGGAGCGCTCGCGCAAGACCGGCCACGTCCTGCGGATCCGTGACGACGGCGGCGTCGCCCAGGACCTCGGGAAGGGCACCGGCGTCGCCCGCCACCACGGGGATTCCGTGCTGCATCGCCTCGAGCGGCGGGAAGCCGAACCCCTCGTAGAGCGAGGGGTACACGAACGCAGTCGCCCCGGCCAGCAGGTCGGCCCTCTGGGAACTGCTGACCCACCCGAGGCGGCTGATTCGGGCGCGGGCGCGGGCTCCCGCGATGGCCTGATCCAACGCCTCGACACCCCAACCGTCGGGGCCCGCGATGACGAGTTGCACGTCGGAGTCGCCTCCTGCGAGCTCATCGAAGGCTTGGACGAGCACCGGCAGGTTCTTGCGCGGCTCCACCGTGCCGAGAGCGAGGAGGTATCGGGTGGTGCGGGCCAGAGCGTGTCCGGCTGTGGGATCACCCGCTGTCGGAGCGTCCACGCCGGGAGGAATGCGTACGATCTCGTCGAGCGGAACACCGAACTCGTCGGACACCTCGTGGGCCACGAACGACGTCGTCGTGTGGACGCGGGCTCCATCGTCGAGGGCACGGCGGATGGCGTCGGGGTAGCGCAGAGTGTCCGGTGTGCACATCTCGGGGAATCGCAGTGCGGTGAGGTCGTGCACGGTGACGACCGTCGGTTGACGAACCGGTGGCGCCACGATGTTCGTGGCGTGCACGACGTCGACGGGCCCCGTCCAACGCTCGATGCGGGGGTGGCTGACATGGCGCCACAACGTATGAGCCGCGCGCGCCGGAATCGGTGCGGTACCCGCGCGCACTCCTGCGGGAAGCGCGTCGTCGAGGTGGTGGCGTCCCCGCAGCGTGATTGCGTAGGCCGTGAGGTCGAGTCCGCCGTGCGCCGACAGTGCTCGAATCAGGCCGTCGACGAGGCGCGCGACACCCGTGCGTACACCGAGCAGCGGTGTGCCGTCGAGGGCGACCGTGAGCACGGCGCACAGTAACCCGAGCCCCACGCTCCGTTTCCGACCCCCTGTCCGGCGGCCACGCCTCACAAACACGACAGACCGGACACCTATCGGGCTTCGGGCTCCAGATGACCACGGATCGTGTCGACAACGCGCGAGAATCTCCGGAAGCGGAGCTCCGCGAAGCCGGCAGCCCACGGGTCCGGCCACTACCCAAGGCAGGTCATGCGTCGACTCTGGTTGCTTCCCGCTCTCGTTCTGGCGTTCGCCGCCGTTCCGTACGCGGCTCAGGATTCCGGAAACACCGATCCCGAGGCCACGGTCGACGAGGTCCCACTGACCGATGACGCGGACGGGACCGTCGAGCCCGGGTGGGGAGTGGAGGTGGACACCGACACCGACATGGTCGGTGTCCGCTGGGACGGCGACGCCGAGGCCACCTTCACGGTCCGAAGCCCGCGACGGTGACGGGAACTGGACCCCCGCCGTCGAGGCGCCACCCGTCGACGGCGGACCGGACGAGGGATCTGCCGACGCAATCCACGCCGAATCCGTCATCGGCGAGGCACGCACCTCCGATCCCGTGTGGGTGGGTGATGCCACCGCGGTGCGCGTACGCCTGGCCCACGGCGAAGCCAACGACGTCGAACTCATCGACGTCGACTCTCCCGAGGCGACTTACCCCGAGGGGAGTGCGGGCGCGGTTCCGCCCCAGCCCGGCATCCGCTCACGCGCCTCGTGGGGTGCCGCCGGCCCGACCTGTTCGATCGCTACGGCGTCGTCGGTCGACTTCGCCGTGGTGCACCATACGGTCAGCTCGAACACCTACACCGACGGTGGAGCGGTTGTCCGGGGGTATCCAGGCCTTCCATCAGGGAGGCAACGGATGGTGCGACATCGGCTACAACTTTCTCGTCGACCGATTCGGCAACATCTATGAGGGTCGCGGCGGCGGGATCACCAAGGCCGTGGTCGGAGCCCATGCAGCGCCGTTCAACACCCGAGGGACGGGGGTTGCTCTGATCGGGAACCATTCCGCCACCGGAGTATCGAGCGCAGCGAAGACGGGCCTGCGCAACCTCCTGGCGTGGAAGCTCGGCTACCACGGCGTGAACGCGGCCGGCTACACCAGCGCGAACGGACAGACCATCCGAACCCTGATTGCCCACCGCGACGTCAACCAGACCGAATGCAATGGCAACGTCGGTTACCTGATCATGCCGCAGCTACGGGCGGAGGTAGCGTTCGTGATCGGGCTCTACAACAACGGTGTGGCTCTCGAGGAGAATCCCAACGGAGGCTGGTACGGCCTCGACGGTAGCGGAGAAGTCTCCGCGGTGTTCGCCCCTCACTACGGCGACCCGGACTTCAACTGGAACATCGCCCGTGACATCGCGGTGATGCCCGACGGCAAGGGCTACATCGTTCTCGACGGTTTCGGTGGGCTCCACAAGTTCGGCTCTGCCGCGCAGGGGACCATGAAGAACCTGTGGGGGGCCGTACTGGGGGGGTTGGGACATCGCGCGTGATGTCGCCATCACTCCCGACGGCAAGGGCCTCATCGTGCTGGACGGCTGGGGTGGCCTGCACCCACGCGGGAACGCTCCCGTCGTAGCCGGCGCGTACTGGGTCGGCTGGGACATCGCCAAGGACGTCGAGATCGACGACAACCGCGGGGTGTACATCCTCGACGGCTGGGGGTGGTGTTCGCGCCCGCAACGGCGGAGGAAACTACGGTGCCGACTACTGGCCCGGGTGGGACCTCGCCGAAGACCTCACCGTGAAGGACAACGGAAGCGGCTACGCCACACTCGACGCCTGGGGCGGGATCCACCCCCGCGGCAACATGCCTGCGGGCAACCTCGGATGGCAGCCCGTCGACCAGTGGCGTGGGCTCTTCTACTCGGAATCCGGTGGCTGGTACCTCGGGATGAAGAAGGACAACTCCGGCCAGCAGGGCTGACAGCCTCTCCATTCGTCGCGCCGCGCTGCCTGCGGCGCCTGGTTCCCTCTGCCTCTCCTCGGGTGCGCTTGTTCCCCTGCCTCATCTCGGGCGGCGCAGGATACCTGCGCCGCTTTTCCTCGCCTCGGGTTACAGCTCGAGGGGTTCGTGCTCCAGCGCGTCGACGAGCGCCTGGGAGTCTTCCGGCGCGTAGGTGCGCAGCCGGGCGATCACGAAACTTCCCATCACCGCGACTGCTACCGCTGCACCTGCGACGAAGCCGAGCTCCGCACGCAGGAAGAGTGGATCGACGAGCGCCGTCACGACGACGAACGTGACGACGCCGGCCATCCAGCCGAAGGCCGCACGACTGTGGCGGACGAGCGCGATGAGCGCCTGGGCGAGCGTCATGGCGGCGATGAAGAGGCAGCTGCCGAGTGCCAGGAGCGCGAGGTCCTGGCGGTCGAGCGTTGCGGAGAACTCCTCGCCGAAGAGCACGCCCACGGCCCACGGTCCGATGGCGTACGAGGTGCCGACACCGAGGACGGTGACGGCCACCACGAGCAGGAGAAGCTGGCGCAGGCCCGCTTTGAACTCCGTGTGTTTCCCTGCTCCGGCCAGACCGGCGAGTTTCGGGAGCAGCGCCGCCTGCACGGCCTGGAAGAGGAGAATGGGTACGCGCGTGAGCAACGACGCGGTGAAGAACTGCCCTGCCCTGTCGGTTTCACCGGGTCCCGCCAGGAGGTTGACCGCCACGATGGCGGCATACGCGAGCGTCTGTGCGAGCACGGATCCGGCGAGGAGCCAGCCCAGGTGCGTGGAGAGCTCCGACCACGGAGCTTCGGGCCCCGGGGTCACGAGGCCATGCTGACCCCACAGCGCGACCAGAGTGGCCGCGGCCGGCGCCAGACCCAGAACGAGCCCGTACGGGCCGGCGAAGCTGACTCCGATGACCGCCAGGACGACACAGCCCAGGAGTCGGAGGATGCCTTCAGAGCCGAGAAGGAGTCCGTATGCGCCGAACCTGCTGTTGCCCGACAGTGTGCCGCGGGTCAGGTGCTGTGCGTAGAAGGCGAAGATCCCGAGCACGAGCCCGACGAGCAGCATCACGTCGCCCTCGAGGAGGTGATCAAGGAGGAAGGGAGCGGCGGCGATCGCCCCGATCGCGAGCACGGCGGCGACGATCGCCCCCAACGCGACGGCTCGTCTCACGAGTGGCCCACCACCCAGACCGCGGGCGCGGCGGTCGGCCAGAGCGCGGGCGACCTCCTGTTCGAGGGGCAGGAAGAAGCCGGGACCGAGGATGAAGATCAGGGCCCACAACCCCGACAGGCCAGCGGTCTCCTCGGTGCCGAGTGCCCGGGCGGAGATGACGATGAAGCCGTAGGCGGCGATGCCGGCCGTGACGAGCCCGCCCCCGACGGTCAGTGTTCCCTCGGGAAGGCCGATCTTCGTTTCGGCCTTCTTCTCGACCTTCTTCTGCTGTGTACCGGCCTCGCTCGTGTCTGGCCGCTCGCTACCCACGATGCGCTCCTACCACGGTCCACGGGAAGGGCCGAACCGTGCGTTCGACCCGGAGTTCGCGGCCCACGAACGCGCTGAAGCCGCGCGTGCCCCAGTGGTTGACGTGGCCGGGAGTGTTGCCGAGGCTGCGCCAGTACTTGCCTCGCGCCATGTTGGCGACTCGCCAGATCGGCTCGCGTGGCACCGACACGACGACAGCACCGCGCGCGACACGGGCGATCTCGTGGAGAGCAGCATCGGGATCTTCGACATGTTCCAACACCTCGATCGCGAGCACGAGATCGAAGGCCTGGTCGGGGAACGGGAGGTGTGTGGCATCGCCGTGGGTAGCGGTCGCGTCGAGCGACCGCCACTCCCCGGCGAGTTCGGGATCCGGCAGATCGAGAATCGTGATTCGTGCCTCGGGATACCGCGCCGCGAGTGCCCGGGCGATCTCACCCTCCCCGGCGCCCACTTCGAGGATACGTTCGGGGGCCACACGCGGCAGGGTGGAGTCGAGGGCACGGAAGAAACCGTGCATGAGGCGGCGCTCGATCGGGTTGCGACTCGCGTACTTGTCGTAGATGTTGCCGGTCGGGGTATCCGCCACCTGGGTGCTCATCGGCTCAGACCTCGGCCGGTTCCACGAACTCCCGCGGCTTGGTCAGGCGTACGAAAAGGTCCGCCAGGAGACCGATGGCGAAAACCTGGAACGCGGCGAAGAGGATCAGCAAGGTGTTGGCGGACAGGCGGAAGTCTTTGTCGATCCAGTCGTAGGTGAGTTTCCCGAGGCCGAGGACCAGGAGCACGACGCCCAGGGGCATGAAGATCCGCAGCGGGTTGTAGGACAGGACGAGACGTACCACCTGTGTGAGATAGCGGCGGGTGTCGGACCACCAGTGGAACTTGGAGCTTCCGGCGCGTTCGGAGTACTCGATCGGCACGTACTTCACCGAGTACCCGTTGGCCAGAAAGGCCATCGTGATCGTCGTGACACACGAGAAGCCGGGAGGAAGCAGGTGGAGGTACTGGGCCGCCACGTCGCGGCGGAAGACCCGCAGCCCCGAGTTCAGGTCGGGGATCTTGGTTTCGGTGAGATAGCCGGCCAGCTTGCGGATGAACCACTTCGCCGGCACACGGAAGAACTTGGCCGTGCCCTGCTCGGTGGTGCGCGCTCCGACGACCTGGTCGTAGCCGTCGAGTTCCGCCACGAGCTCGGGGATCCGCTCGTTCGGGTACGTCATGTCGGCGTCGGTCCATGCCACGACGCGACCCCGAGCGGCGTTGGTTCCGCGCGGCGGGCTGATCCGGATCCGCGGTTCTGGGAGAAGCGCAGCAGGCGGATGTCGTCGATCTCGGTGAGTTGCTCGCCGGACCCGTCGTCGGATCCGTCGTCCACCACGATGATCTCGTAGGAGTAGAGCGAGGCCTCGAGCGCGGCCTTGATCCGGTCGATCTCGTCGCGCAGGTGGCCCTTCTCGTTGTAGACGGGCAGCACGACGCTGACGTCGAGTTCTTCGGGCATAGGGCGATCTCGCCGGAGTGTCGATTCTCGAGGATGGGCACGGCAATTCGTCGCCTGAGCCCGCGGTCACACTACCTGACCGTTCTGGCGCTTCTTCGAGCGGCGATCACCGCAGGGAGCGCCGAACGGCGCGTAGGGGTCGCGTGAGTCTCCACGAGTAGGTGGCACGTAGGGCGTCGAGCTGTGCGTCCTTCTCGTCGAGAGCGGCCTCCGCTGTATCGGCTCGGCGCCGCTCCACATCGAGGGCCGCCTCATGAGCGTCGAGTCGCTCCTGGAGCCAGTCCACGGACTTCCGGTGGTCCCTGAGCTGCTCGCGGAGCCAGTCGACCTCCGAAACGCCCGCGACACCGCTACGTGTCTCGGCGAGGCGCTCGACGGACCGTGCCAAACGTGAGTCGTTGAAGACGCAGAAGAGATCCTGCACGGGTGCTGCAAATGCGTTCTCGTAGAGGAACTCGACGGCCGTGGCCTCGTCGTGGATCTCTCGGAAACGGCCGGTCGTCGTCACGAAGACGCGATCGAAGATGGAACGAACCTCCTCGAGAGCGTCGGACGGAAGCAACCTCCGGTGCATCGTGAGTGCGAACGACGAAAACTCCAGGGCAACGAGTGGTCGGAACTGCTCGAGCGTGCGCCGGCTACCGCGTAGGACATCGAGTTCGTGCCCTTCGGTGTCGATCTTGAGGAGGTCGAGCGAGCCGAGGTGGTTCTCGGCAACGACATCATCGATAGTGACGCTCGGCACCTCGATTGCACCAGCCGAATAGGCGTCCTGGAAGATCTCGGCAGCCTGGTCGATCGTGACGCTTCCGGCCGCGAAGTCGGGGTTTTCCTTGAAGCGCATGGACCCAGCTTCGCTGCTCACTGCGGCTTCGTGGACCACGACGTTCGCCACGTCGTTTGCGTTCAGGTTCGAGCGCAGGTGATGAACGATGTTGGGGTTCGGCTCGAACGCATGGACGTGGCCACGGGGCGCCAGCGTGGCGAGAGCGAGTGCGTAGACGCCTATGTTCGCCCCGACGTCGAAGGCAACGGCATCAGCCGGAAGGATCTCCTCCAGTAAGGGGAGAACGTCGTCGGGGAACGGTTCCCCGTCCTCGAGCGATTCGACGTAGGCGTCGCCCGTAGGGCCTGCTAGCTCGAACTGGGTACCGCAGATGACGGGGCAGCGGGTGACGGTCACGTGACGCGCAGCGGAACCGTCAGCCCGTCGTCGCCCGCGTCGGCGAAGCGGGCGAAGCCCTCCTGGCTGAGGCTGATCTCGATCGTGTACTCGCCTGGTGGCAGTGGCTGACCTGCTGCATCCACCGCTGACACCGGAATCATCAGATCGAACCTATCTCCCGGGAGCGTGAGCTCGGGGATCTCCGCAGGGGTGTCGCTGATCTCGGTTCCCGTGTCATCCAGCACTCGGGTGTGGAGCCGCACGAGGCCCGGGAGCCCGTAGCTGTCGAAGTCGACCCAGGGCCCGCCGTCACCGGCATGCGTGACCTCGACGTCGACCTCGGCCGACCCGCCGGGCTCGAGCTCGAGAGTCTCGGGCGACGCGTCGATCTCCGAGCGCATAGCGGTCGGTGGAAGGGCGGCGGGAAATCCGGCGGGAAGGAGACGTCCCTGGTCTTCGAGCTCGTCGGCCGTCGATCCGGGGAGTACCCACAGACCCTGTGCGTTCCGGCCGTCGGGAATGACGAGCCGTGCGTCGAGTGCTTCGGCGCGGGTCCAGTCGAGGGGAGCGATGACGAGGTCCTCGGACGGAGCTTCGCCGATGTCGGAATCGAAGGTCTCGAAGTCGACGTCGGGAAGGAACCACTGGTCGCGCCAGAAGCAGAACGCGCACCCGGTCGACGCGTCGAACGCGACCGCGTCGACATCCAGGTTCTCGACCTGATCAGGGAACGACCACCCCTCGTACCAGATGTCGGCCTCGGCGGGGAGCATCTCCCGGTACGCGTACACGCCTCCCAGGAGGAAGATGATGACGGCCGCTCCCGCGGCGACTCTCGGCAACTTCCATGCGACGAGGCCGAGGGCGCCGACACCGACCAGCGCCACGACGGTCGCGTGCGGCACGAAGTAACCGAAGCTGTCGAATGGCCACTCGGTGACCTGCCAGAAGATCCCGGTGATCGTCGGCCAGTTCGCCGTTCCGTCGAACAGCGCGGGGTCGCGCAGTAGTCGCAGAGCGAGCGCCAGCACAGCGATCGTCACGATGGTGCTCCCCACGGAAACCAGGAGCCGGCGCGGACGCCGGCGGGTCGCGAGCACTGCCGTTCCACACGCGAGGAACACCGGGAGGAACGCCTCGTTGTAGCGCCCGTAGACGAGATGGTCGACGCGGTGGCGGTTGACGGTCATGAACACGATCGAGGCGACGAACATGGCCAGGGCGGCGACGAGAACGAAGCCGGCCACGAGGGACGAAGACGGGGCCTGTCTCCACTCAGCCTTCGTGCGTGCGATGAGCGGGCGGGTTCGGCGTGCCAGGACCACCACACCGAGCACGAACAGCCCGAGAGTGGCTACGACGAGGTACCAACCCTGGCCCACGGCCATCGCCGCCAGTTCCCGCCACTCCCCGGGGTCCCCCAGCGTCCTGGCCAGCTGCTCGGGGGAGTTCTCGATGACATCGTTCCCTCCGGCCCACCGGGCGTCGAAGAGCGCCGAGTTGACGAGGCGCACGGCCATGAACCCGGCAACGAGCAGTGCAGTGTTGGTGACAGCCGTGTGGCGTCGGATCCGACCGGACCACCACGCCACACCCACGAGGACCAGAACGACCGCGACCACACCGGTGAAGCGTGGATGAATCGCGTAGGCGAGGGCTGCACACGGGCCGAACAGCATGCGTTGCCAGCGGGCGTCCGCCGTCAACATGAGCCAGGCCGTGAGCACGAGCGCGCAGAACACCGGGATGGCGGCCGGTTCCGTCCAAGCGTGGTTTCCGGCAAACGTCACGGCCGGGTAGACGGCTCCTGCCGCCGCGCCCAGGAGTGCCGGGTAGGGAGCGACGCCGAGGATCCTCCGCAGGATCAGGTACAGCATCGGAAACACGGCCGTGAGGAGCAGCGCGTTCACGACCATCGCCGCGGTGTAGAGATGGTCCGGGTCGGAAAGCACGGCGAAGGCGGGGACGAGGAACAGGGAGTAACCGAACGAGTAGTAGGACGTGGCGCCCATCTGGAGGAGGGGATCGTCGCCGAGGAACCAGCCGGGATGACCGAGGAGGCCCGCCTCGTCGGGGAAGACGAGCGGGCCGCGCATCCGTAGCCCCAGCCAGAGGTGCAGGACGAGCAGGGCGACGGACCCTCCCAGGAGCCACCATGCAGTGGGAGACCATGCGGCGGGGAAGAGCGCGTGGGTGGTGGGGCGCGGGTGCGCTGGTGTGGCGGTGGTGGTCACGGGGAACGAATGGCCGGTGGGAGCCGTTAGCCTGTGAGGGTACCGGAGCGCCCTCGGAGCCCCGAGGTGGCCTTTTCCGGAGCACCGACCGCTACGGACCGACCGGACAGCGGTAAGCCATTCCGGGGGAAGCGGACACCGTGCACACCACGAAGAGTGGCAAGAGCGCTCGGTCGCGGCGGCTACTTCCGGTCCTCATCGTGTCGGTGACGGCGTTCGGGACGGCACTCGCGGGCGCACTTCCGGGACCCGCGGGCGGTGCCGCGGGCGGTGTCGAGGCTCCGCGCAGGTCACCGGAGGAGGTCGGTGCCGCTGATGTCTCTGCCGCTTCTACTGACACAGCGGCACCCGTGGCTGTGTCGGCCGACGGTACGACGCGTGTCATCGTCGGCCTCGACGCGGCCCAGACGCCGGAGCACGAGCTCGACGCGCGCGGAGCTTTCGCGCAGCGCGTCGAGATCGCCGTCGCGCAGGACGATCTCGCCGATGAGCTCTCGGGAACCGATGCCACGGTCGTACGCGAGATCGACGCCGCCCCCTATTCGGTCGTCGAGGCTTCGCCCGAGGTGCTCGACGACCTGGAGAACTCGCCGATCGTCACGAGCGTCGAGCCCGATCGTCTGCTGGAGGCGAGCCTCAACTCCACGACCCCCCTCGTGGGGGCCGACGCGGCGCAGGCGGAAGGGTACGACGGCACTGGGGCGACGGTCGCGGTTCTCGACACCGGCGTCGACCGGACCCATCCTTATCTCTCGGGGCGTGTCGTTCGTGAAGCCTGCTTCTCCTACAACGCGTGCCCCAACCGTGGAAGCGCGCAGACCGGTACCGGTTCCGCGCGTCCGTGTAGCTATGGCGCCGGGTGCTGGCACGGCACCCATGTCACGGGAATAGCTGCCGGCAAGGACCAGAGCGGCGGCACCTACACCGGTGTGGCGCCGGGTGCCGACATCTTCGCCATCCAGGTCTTCTCACCTGTCGGGGGCTACGTCCTCGACCGATGGGGGACGCTCCACGCCGTCGGTGTCGCCGACGAGATGAGCGGCTGGAGCTCGGGTGGGTTCCCGGCTTGGGACATCGCCCGGTCGTTCGCCCTGCGTGACTCCGACGGCGGCTACATCCTCGACGCGTGGGGCGGTCTGCACCGCGCCGGTGACGCACCCGCGCTCGGCGGCGGCCCTTACTGGAAGGGGTGGGACATCGCCCGCGGCCTGGTGCTTCGTCCCGACGGCAACGGCGGATACGTGATGGACGGCTGGGGCGGACTCCACCGGGTGGGCAACGCTCCGCCGCTGAGCGGTGCGCCCTACTGGAGCGGTTGGGACATCGCCCGCGATGTTGCGCTGCACCCCGATGGTGGTGGGTACACGCTCGACGGTTGGGGCGGAATCCATGAGTGGGGTGGCGCCCCGAAGCTCGCCGGCGGTCCCTACTGGAAAGGGTGGGACATCGCCCGTGGTCTCGAGCTCACCGCCGACGGCACCGGAGCCTGGATCGTCGACGCGTGGGGCGGTCGCCACGCTGTCGGAACCGCACCGAGCCTCGGAAGCGGTGCGTATTGGCCGGGGTGGAATATCGCGCGTGACGTGGCAGCGGTTCCCGAAGCCACGGCCTACACCAGCGACCTGCTCGCGGCGCTCAGCCACGTCTACGCACAACGCAACACGTTCGCCAAGCCGATCGCATCTGTGAACATGAGCCTCGGTGGCGGCCTCTATCCGGTCTTCCCGTGGGAGCCGGCTACCTGCAACGACGTGTCACCGTCGGTCACGACGGTGCTGTCGAACCTGCGCAGTGCCAAGATCGCGCCTGTTGCGGCGTCGGGGAATCAGGGCTCGTCGTGGCAGATGAATTTCCCGGGGTGCGTCTCGCACGCGGTCTCGGTGGGCGCGACGAACGATTCCGACGCCATCGCCTCGTACTCCAACTCGGGATCCGCTCTCGACCTGTTCGCGCCGGGCCAGAGCGTGGTTTCGTCCGTTCCCGATTTCTGGTCGACTCTCAATCCGCCACGGGGGAGTTCGAACGGAACGTCGATGGCGACGCCCCACGTGGCCGGTGCGTTCGCGGTGCTACGCGACAAGGCACCGGCCGCGTCGGTGAGCGCGATGTTGACGTCGTTGAAGTCTCACGGACCGTGGATTTCGTGGGATCTCCTCAGTCGCCGGCGACTCCAGCTGGACGAGGCGCTCGACGACTTCTGAGCAGCGGTACTCAGCCGGGGCCGGGACCGCCCGGATCGGGAGGTGTGGTGGCGATTGCCGCGTACTCCTGGGCGCCGAAGAGGACCTCGTTGAGTCGCTCCAAGGCCTCGTTCACGGTCTCGGCCCAGCCGGGCTGATCCTCGGAGTCGCCCTTCTCCGGGTTCGATGAGGGGGAGCCGGTAGTCCTCGGCGGGTGAGTGGAAGCGCAGCTCCACGTCTCGGAATCCCGCGCGCTCACACAGGAACGTCAGCAGCGAAGGGTGCAGCGGCCACACGTGGGTCGGATCGAGGATGTAGCTGTTGCCGAGCACGATCAACGAGGTGGGATTCGGCGTCTCGGCCACGAGGATTCCCCCGGGACGCAGGCGGCTCGCCGCCAGTTCGAGGAACGCCACGAGCTGTTCGAGACTCAGGTGTTCCGCGACGTGGATGGCTGTGATGGCGCCGAAGGAATTCTCCGGGCGTGACGCGAGGAAGGCGAGCGCGTCGCCGGCGTGTGCCTCGACTCCGGCAGCGCGGGCCTCGGCGACCATCCCGGCGTCGAGATCCACGCCCTCACCCTCCACGCCGCGCTCGCCGAGCGCAGCCAGTAGCTCGCCGCGGCCGCAACCGACGTCGAGAACGGGGGCGTGTCGGGACAGCAATTCGAAGTAGCGCTCCTCGAGGATGGCCAGGACCTCGACGGGGTCGCCGCGGAAGCGCTGCTCGAACCCGACGTAGTCGAAGCCGGAGGAGCGAGGGGTACCCACGGCCTCTCCTCGTGCGGGCGCCTCGGTACCACCCTCCGGTGTGGCGGGCCGATCCGCACGGGCCACCCTGTCGAGAGCGTTGACGCGTTCGCGCAGCTCGGCGAATCGGGCGGGTACGCCCGGCAGTCCGGCCGCGGGAGCGATGGCCGCTCCGAGGTCGTCGAGGGCGGATCGGAAGGCATCGAGCTCACCCTTGTGGAGTTCGAGGTTCAACGCGAGGGCGTGGAGCTCGCTCGCGAGATCGCGTCCGGTGGCGACGAGTTCTGCGACGTCACCGGCCGACTGGAGCACCCGGAGCGACGGAACGAGGCCCTGCACTTCGGCGCGCAATAGCTCGTGGCGCGCCGAGAGTTCGTCGAGCTGCGTGAGCGCCGCCGCGGTGACGTCGGGTCTGAGTCGGACGGCCACGCTGTTCGCGAAGCGCGCGACGACGGGCTGGAGCATCCGGCGAGCGGCCGCCTTGGCTCGTACGCGCGCCGTGGGCCGAGGTTCACCCCGGTCAGAGGGAGCAACCGGCGTGGCGTCGCTGTCCCGGATGTGATGCGAGCCGCTGTCCGATGTGCTGGTTCCGGACGTGTCATCGGCGAGCGCGTCGCGTGCGCGCTCAACGAGGTCGGGTCGGAGGTCGGGGTGACTCATCGTCCCGCTCCCGCTTCGGCGAGCGAACGCTGATCGACCACGGGGCCCAGAGCAGCGAACGCGCGGAGGGCCGGCGGTGACACCGACGAGGTGCGAAGCTCATCGAGCGCGCGGGCCACGCCCGTGAGCCCCGGTGGAGCCGGTGTCGTCATTCCGAGCCTTCCCGCCAGAGACCGCGCGGTGCCTTCAGTGGAGAAGGATTCCTCCGCGAGGCGTCGCGCCCGTCGCCCGAGCCCGGCGGCACGCGAAAGATCGTCGGCGAGCAGGTTCGCCCGGGGAGAGCGTTCTCTGCGCTTTCCACGACGAAGGCATCGGCCTCGGTATGGGTGTCGAGACCGAGGCGGTCGGCGGTTCCGGACTCGAATACGGTGGGTGTTCCGAGCGCGAGCGCGAGCAGGGCCGTGTCGTCGGAAGCCACGATCGCGGCGGCCAACGCCACGACCGTGGCGACGGGCACGTCGCCACCGGGCAACCCCTCGCGAAGATCCACGACCGTGTGGTGGGACAGGCCGAGGCGTCGCCGCCAGCGCGCTCGCACGAACGGCGACACGGGTGCGTGGGTCCGCACGTCCACCGAGCGCTCCGGGAGCGCCAGCACGCCCGCGTCGGCGGCGGATCCTGCGGTGGTGACGATGGCGGCAGCCCGTGATCGAACAGAATCCCCGACCGACTCCGGTTCCAGCGTGGCGAGAGCCAAGGGGATGTCGCTCTCGTCGAGAAGACGGTCGAGATCGGGCGCGTCCAGCCCGACGGCGAGACGGGCTCCGGCTCTCGGAAGCGACGGGTGACCGGCCCGTGGCTCGCACCAGCGTTGCAGCGGACCCAGCAGGGGTTGAACCCAGCCTGTCGGCTCGGCGCCGACCACGAGCTCCAGGATCGGGCGTGTCACGCGCGAGTCAGCGTCGAGACCACGCTGTTCCAGTCGAGACCTGCGACGCGACCGTGGCCGGTGGTGCCCTGTTCGCGTGCCGCGGCACGGTCCGAGGCCAGCCGGTCGACGGCGGCGGCGATCTCCACGGCGCTCCCGTCGGTGACCGACCCGGTGACTCCGTCTTCCACCCACTCGAGTGTGCCGCCGGAGTCCTTCGCCGTGATCACGGGCTTGCCGGCGGCGAATGCCTGGAGCGTCACGTAGCCGTAGTCCTCGTCGAACGGTGCGTACACGACGCCCAGCGCACCGGCGTACAGGTCAACGAGCTCGTCGTCGCTCACGAAACCCGCCAGCTCCACCCGGTCAGAGACACCGAGCTCCTCGATTCGTGTGTGGAGCTCACCTTCCAGCGATCCACGCCCGGCGATGACGATACGGGTGGTGGAGCTCAGGTGCCGAGCCGCCTCGACGAGCAGTTCCGGTCGCTTGTTGGCGTCGAGGCGAGTGGCACAGAACACGTAGTCGCCCGGTGTAGTGCCACCGCCTCGGGTGCCTGCCGATCGGAGACGGTCGAACAGTGGAGGCGGGTGGTAGAGCGGCTCGGCATCGAGGCCGTTGTAGCGGGCGAGGCGATCGGCCACGACCCTCGACGTGGTGAAGCGTCGCCGAGATTCCTCCAGAGCGCGCGTGTCCCACTCTGTGAGGAGTCGCTGTGCTTCGAGACCGTCGTCGTCGAGCCCGAAGTCCGACCACGGTGAGTCGGCGGCGTCGTACGCGGCCCGGTGCTGGTGGAACAACCAGACGACCTTGTTGGCGTGTCGCACGAAGTACGACGGAAAGTTCGTGGCGATGACGAGATCCGCGTCCACAGGGACCAGACGCCATGCGAGGGCGGCGTCGAAAACACGGTCGCGGTCCCACGCCGTCGGCAGGCGTACGAGTTCGGCGTCGTGGCCGGCGTCGCGCAGCGCCGCGACGAGGTTCTCCATGTGGAGCTCGGCGCCCCCGCTCACGAACGGAACCTGGGCTCCACAGACGCAGATCTTCATGACGACTCGCCGATTGACGCGAGTACCGCCGAAGGCGTGGTGTCGATCCTGTCGACGATACTCGCGACCATGTCGGCGTCAGCGCGCTTCGAGAAGACATAGAACATCCGACGGCCCGGGTACGTGGCCTCGATGAAGTCGTCGTAGCGACGGTGGAGCGCCTGTTCGATCGCCAGTTCGCGCCCGAGGCCCGCCGCCGAGAAGCGTTCGGTCCACCAGGGAGAATCGGCCCAGATGAGGTGGCCCATCTGCGGGTATCCGTCGTTGTCGACAGGCAGGGTGTGGAAGAGCGTCCCGGGCTTCCCGTCGCTGCGCTGCTCATCGTCTCTCCAATCAGGGAGGTCGATGGGAGACACCGTCCCGAATCCGGGATCGTCACCGAAGACGGGGATGTTGGCGAACACGAACCCGCCGGGCACGAGGCAGTCAGCGATCGCGCCCAGGTAGGCGTCGATCCGGTTTGGGTTGAGGTGCTCGAAGATGTCCAGCCCGAACACGAGGTCGTAGCGCGGTCCCAGGTCGAGTTCCAGCAGGTCTCCGCGGTGGATTCGTTCGGCGATATCGGGCTCGGCGCGGTCGATCGCCAGTTGGCTGATCTCCACACCTTCTGCCTTGTGTCCGAGGTCGCGCATACACGCCATCACCGCGCCGCTGGCGCACCCCAGGTCGAGGGCGAGGTCGGGTCGGAACGCCGTCATGGTCTCCGCCATCACCCGCTTGTCGAGATCGACGCCGTAGGACCAGACACCCGGTTGTTCGTAGTACCCGTGATCCAAGATGGCCTTCTCCAGCCAGTCGAAGTCATCGGAGCCTTTGGTGACGAACACCGGACGTGTGGCGCCGCTGTCGTCGCGGGCGTCCCGGTAGGCGTCGGGTCGGATCTCGCGCAGGTCCTGAATGGAGCGGTACCGCCGGCCAATCCGGTTGAGGTGTTCGTCGGAGCCGGCGAGCGTTCCTACGACCAGCTGTCGCGGGGCATCGTCAGCGAGGGACCTGAGGAAGCTCCGCTTGCCGGGCTTGTCCGGTGGTCGCCCCAGGAGCATCTCGTACGCCGCGTCCAGGAACTCGGCGTCGGCGCGCTCCGCACCGGTTGCCGGGTCGAGGGATGCCTCGCGGGTGACACGCCCGACGTACTCGTCGGAGGTCGCCAGCTCCGTCACGACGTCGAGATGGCTGCGTCCGGCCCGGAGAGCGTCGCCATGGTGGCGTCGCCCCTCCCGGTCCACGCTGCGACCCAGGAGATCGCGGTACGCCTCGTCGAGGAATGCCTTGTCGGCGTGGGGCAGTGGGCGGAGCCGTCGGAGTCGCAGAGCCAGAGATGGCACGGCGTCCACGGTAGTGTCCGGCGGGATGCATCGGACCGGTCGTCTCGGATTCGTCACGCCCCGCTACGGAGACGCGGTCATCGGCGGCGCCGAGACCGTCATGCGCGAGGCCGCGCACGGTTTGGCCGCCCGTGGATGGGACGTCGAAGTCCTCACCACATGCGCGCGCGACCACTTCTCGTGGGCCAACGAGTACGAGGCCGGCGTCACAGAGGAGTGGGGGGTGACCGTCAGGCGGTTCCCCACCGTCACCGACACTCCTCGTGCGGAGCGTGCCGAGATCGAGGCCGCCATTCTCGGAGGAGAGCGACCCTCGATCGAATTGCAACAACGGTGGATGAACGACGACGTCCGTGTCCCGGGCCTGTATCACCACCTCCTCGACCATGACGACGACTATCGGGCTCTCGTGTTCGCTCCGTACCTCTTTTGGCCCTCCTTCGCCTGCGCGCAGGTGGCGCCCGGCCGTACGATCCTCATGCCGTGCCTCCACGACGAGCCGCACGCGGAGCTCGAACTCTTCGATCCGTTGTTCACCGGAGTCCGGGGCCTGTGGTTCCTGTCGGAACCCGAACGCGACCTCGCCGCGCGATTGCACGACGAACTCGCCCCACACGAGGTCATCGGCTCGGGCGTCGACGTGCCCGACGACTACGACGCCGGCGCGTTCCGCGAGCGCTTCGGGATCACGGCGCCGTTCGTCTACTACGCAGGGCGACGGGAGGGCGGCAAGAACTGGGAGCGCCTCCTCGACGGTTTCGCCGCGGCGGTCCAGCGCACCGACATCCCGCTCCATCTCGTGACATCGGGTACCGGGGAGGTCCGCCCCCCCGCGGCCATCGTCGACAGGGTCGTCGATCTCGGCTTCCTCGAGGAGAAGGACCGGAACGACGCTTTCTCGGCGGCTGCCGCGTACGTCCAGCCTTCGCCGTACGAGAGCTTCTCCCGCACGCTCATGGAGGCGTGGCTGGCCGGAACGTTGCCGATCGCCAATGCCGCGTCCGACGTGGTGGCCTGGCACATGGCCCGCGCCGGGTCGGGCCTGCTCTACGACGACGACTTCGAGTTGGAGCAGTGCCTGCGTTTCGTCGCCGAAGCACCCGACGCGGCCGCCACCCTCGCCGCGCCGGGTCGCGAGTACGTGCTCGCCCACTACACGTGGGACCCGGTCCTCGATCGGATGGAAGCGACGATCGACTCGTGGATGCCTGGATCATGAGAATCCTCATGGTTTCCCCGTACCCGCCGGTTCGAGACGGCATCGCGCAGTACGCGGTGCAGGAGGTGAAGCGTTTTCGCGCCGAGGGACACGACGTCGAGGTCCTGTCGCCGGGTCCGACGGCCGCCCACCACCACCTGGACCTCTGCGGACCGCGCGGAGTCCTCGCACTCGCCAAGCGCGTCGGGGGATACGACCGTGTCGTCATCCAGTACCACCCCGACGTCTTCTATCCGGTGCCGTGCAGCGCCGCGACGCACGCGGCCACAACTGGCGCTCTGCTCGCCGTGGCGCGTCGGGCGAAGGAACTCGAGGTGCGTGTTCACGAGATCGACTACGACCGGGGGCCCCGATCGGCGTTGGACCGGTTGTTCTGGCGTTCGGTGGACAGGATCGTCCTTCACACCGACGTCGAACGCGATCGTTTCGCCGCCACCTTCGGCCTCATGCCCGGTCGGCTCACCGTGGCGGACCACGGCGAGTCGTTCGAACGACGGACTGCTCTCGGACGTGCCGAGGCTCGAGCGGTGCTCGACGTTCCGGACGATGCTTTCGTGTTCCTCTGCATCGGGTTCGTGCAGCCCCACAAGGGATTCGACCGGGCCGTGCGGGCGTTCGCCGGCCTCGGCGGTCACGATGTCCGCCTCGACATCGTCGGGTCGGTACGCGTCGAGGAGCCGGAGTACCTGGATCACGCCGAAGAGCTGCGCCGCCTCGCGGACGACATCCCGGGTGTGACGATCCACGACGGGTACACGAGCGACGAGCGCTTCGACGAATGGCTCGTGGCGAGCGACGTCGTGGTCTTGCCGTACCGGTTCATCTGGTCGTCGGGTGTGCTCGAGCGCGCCCGCCTCTACGACCGACCGGTGATCGCGTCGGCGACGGGTGGGTTGGCCGAACAGGCGAACCAGTGGACGACTCTGGTCACGGACGACGCCGGGCTCGCGGCGGCCATGCGAGACGCCGCCGGTGAACGGGTCCGCGCCACACCACCCGCGCCCTGGCCGGATCTTCCCGACGACCCGACGACTGCCCGTGATCTCATCCAGGCCGAGGTACGCGCGCGAGCGGCCACCGAACGCGGTTCGGCGTTCAGCATGGGCGCCGTCGGTGGCACTTCGCGCGTCTCGGCGGGTGTCTCGACCGTCCGCAGCGCGCCACTACGGCGGGTGCCGCCGCTCTCGCTTCCTCCCACGAGCTCCGCGCGCCCCGGCGCCGGCGCTCTGAAGCGGCTCGTGCGACGCCTGACCGCGTGGGAAGTCGATCCGATCGTTCATCAGGTGAACAAGCTCCGCGCCGCCGCGATCGAGACGGCGGAGAAGACCGACGGCAATCAGCCGGGCGCGGACAGCCCGCCGAACTGAACGGCCACGTACCCCCGACCCGGTCCAACTCGCCGCGGCCCACCGGTCGGCCTGAGCCCAGAGCCCGCCGATCGTCGGGGGAGCAGCGCCGCGGTTGTGGATACCGCCCCAACCCTCGAACATGGCGTATCCGCTGCCGTCAGGGAGCACGACGAGGTCGCGGGCGATGTCCCAGCCCTTCCAGTACTTGCTCCCGTAGTTGGCCGCACCGTTGTAGTTGTGGACGCCGCCCCATCCGTCGAGCACGTAGACACCGCCGCTGTCGTCGACTTCCACGTCACGGGCGATGTCCCAGTTCTTCCAGTACGCGGTACCGGTCGGCTTGGGAGCGGTTCCTCTCGGATGAAGACCGCCGAAGCCGTCCATGACGATGAGGCCGGCGCCGTCGGACGTGATGGCGAGGGCGTTCGCGATGTCCCAGCTCTGCCAGTACGGACCGCTCAGCGTCTTCATCGCGCCGTTCCGTGCCGAACCGAACTTGTGGAGTCCTCCGGAAGCCGTCGAGGAGCACATAGCCCTGACCGTCGGGCATCACGGCCAGATCGCGGGCGATGTCGAAGCCGAAGGCCTTGTCACCGAAGTCGGGCGCGCCGCCGCGCGCTTCGACCGTGCCGTCACCGAAGAGCACGTAGTGGCCCCCGGCGGGATTTGCAGCGGTGGAACGAGCCGGTGTCAGGGACTTGCCCACGTGCCGGGCTGCGTCGGAGAAGAGTTCCAGAATCCGTGATCCGTAGGTCGTGCTCGACGCCCAGGTGCCCGACAGGCCCTGCCACGTCGGAGCCTTGCCTTTCGGAGAGACCAGGTGAAAACGCGGGTCCACGAGTGGGTGCGCGAGCTTCGCCGCCGTGACAGACGCGTCGGCGTACGCGCGCAGGTGCTGCATCTGTGCCCGTACGCCCTGTCGTGGCGTCGCGAAGGCGTTGGCGGTGCTTCCCCCGTCCACCGCACCGATACCCGCGTAGTTGTTGTGGGCGGGTGCGACCCGACCGCCGTCGGGGAACCAGAACCAACCGGTCTCGAGCACCGACTGGGCGAACGCGATGTCGCCGCGCACACCCTCGTCGGCGCCCTCTTCGATGAAGATCTGCGCCAGGTTCCGCACGGCCACCGACTGCGAGCCCAGGCTCGCGGGGAGGCGGTGGGCGGTCCCCTTGACCGAGGCGAACCAGGCGGCCAGATCGTCGGCGGTGAGGCGCTGGGTTCCCATGATCGTGGTGGAACCCGACGATCCTCCACTGTTGCCCGGCGAACAGGCGCCGGCGACGAGGGCCACCAGGAGGACCGCCGTCAGGAGCAGATTGCGGCGCACCACGCCTCCGGAGGGGAAAGAAGAGGGAAGAAGAGAACAGGGTCGTTTCCCAGGCTAGGGTCCTGCGGTCCGTGTTGCCAGTGACGCTCGTGTGACGTGTCGCACCGGTCCTCCCGGAAGAGGGAGCCCGCCGACACCACGGACCCACCACGGACCGTGAGAATCACCTCAAGGTACTCCGACCCCCGTCCGATGCCTAGCGGAGAGGGCGAACGGGGATTCGCGACCTCGATGCCGACCGGTGAGGCCAGGAAGGGACGCTGCAGCATGACGACGCGTCGGTGGGGGGTCGTGGCGGTCACGTTCGTCCTCGTGCTCGGAACGCTCGGCGCCGCGGCGGGCCCTGTTGCCGCATCGGAGCCGTCACCGGGTGACGGCGAGATCCCCGAGACGCTCGAGGTCGAGGAGCCGGACCCGCTTGCCGTGCTCTCGGAGGACCCGCCGCTCGGAGCGTCGGCGACCACCAGCCTCAGTGCTCCTGTGAAGTTCGGTTCGACCTACAACTCGTTCCACGTCAAGGGAACTCACGAGTCCTTCTCCACTGCCGCGGTCGGCGACATCAGTGGTGACGGCCAGCCCGACATCGTCTCCGGGGGAATGGACGGGCGACTGCGCGCGTACCACGCCAACGGCAGCAAGTTCCTCGATGTGAGCACCGGTGGCGGCGCCATCCAGGCCAGCCCGGCGCTCGTCGACCTCTCCGGCGACGGGCTCCTCGACGTCCTGGTCGCCAACGCGGGCGGCGCTGTGGCTGTGTACAAGGGCAACGGGCAGCGCATCTTCTGGCGGCCCGACAACTGGTTCTTCAAGATCCAGGGATTCATCGGCACGCCCACGACCGCCGACATCGACGCCGACGGCCAACTCGAGATCATCGCCACGAGTCTCGACCACCACGTGTACGCCTGGAACCTCAACGAGACGACGGTGCCCGGATTCCCCCGCTTCGTCTACGACACCATCTGGTCGTCGCCGGTGGCGGCCGACATCGACAACGACGGCCGCCCCGAGATCATCTTCGGTGGAGACATGGACTACTACGCCGGCGCGCCGTACCCATGGGGCGGTCTCCTGTGGGTGCTCGAGCACAACGGCGTTCCCAAGTCGGGGTTCCCGAAGTCTCTGCCGGGTCAGGTCATCTGGTCGACACCTGCGGTCGTCGACGTCACCGGCAACGGCAACCTCGACATCGTGGTGGGCACCGGCCTGAACTGGCCGAACCCGTGGGGACGAAAGCTCTACGCGTTCGACCGCAACGGCAACAACCTCCCGGGTTGGCCCCAGACGATCTACAACGGACGGGTCATGGCCTCCCCCGGCGGTCGGAGACCTGATGGGCGACTCGAGACCCGAGATCGCCGTTCTGGCAGACGACGGCCGGGTCAACGTGTACAACTCGGGTGGGACCCTGAAGTGGTCGCGGTGTGCCGCCGACGCCCATTCGTGTCCGCAGAACAAGGGGACTCACGGCGCGCCGTCGATCGCCGACGTCGACAACGACGGCCAGCAGGAGGTCGTGATCCAGGCCGAGCACTGGATGAGGATCTTCGACGGCGCCACGGGCAACGAGGAGACAGCGGCCTCCTGGCCGCTTGCGTGGGCGCCCGCGTCGGCTCCGACGATCACCGAGATCAACGGCGAGACCCACATCGTCCAGACGGCCACGAGTAACACCAAGAGCGACGGGAAGCCGGGCAAGGGCGACACCGCCGGCGTGTACATGTGGAAGACGGGTACTCCGCTCGGTCGGGCCGACTGGCCGACCTTCAAGAAGAACTCCGCTCGCACGGGTACCTACCTCGACGACGTCGATCCCGTCGCAACGGTCGATCCGACCGCGCCGACTCAGACCGCTACACCGTTCAACGTGTCGTTCACGGCGACCGACGCCGACACCGGCGTTCGACGGTTCCTGGTCGACGTCCGGGATGCCGGTGGGAACTGGGTTCGCTGGCTCGACAAGACCCCGGACTCGATTCTCGGCGACACGGCGACCTTGACGCGTCAGTACTTCGGACTTCCCGGTGAGTCGTACGACTTCCGTGTTCGGGCGACCGACGGCGCCGGAAACATCTCCGGCTTCTCGCCGACGGTCTCGACGGCCGTCGACGGCGGAGCGACGGACACACGACCCTTCAACGGCATGTACGCCCTCAGCCGGCGCGGTCGTCTGGCCAGCATTTCGAGTCCCGCCGCCGACGGTCCCGCGTGGACCTGGGACATCGCGCAAGGCCTCGGCGTCCTTCCCGACGGGTCGGGCGGCTACGTCCTCGACGGCTTCGGCGGGCTGCACAGGTTCGGGACAGCGCCATCGCTCTCGTCGCAGGACTACTTCCCCGGGTGGAACATCTTCAGGGGGATGGCGCTCAACGCCGACGGAACGAGTGGTTACAAGCTCGACGCCTGGGGTGGGCTCCACAAGATCGGCAACGCGGCCACCGTCACGAACAACGACACGTGGATCGGGTGGAACCTCGCCGCCGACATCGCGCTGCTTCCCTCGTCGACCGCGGCGAACCCCGCGGGGTACGTGCTCGATGTGTGGGGTGGGATGCACGAGTTCGGATCCGCTCCGCCGGTCACCGGCAAGAACTGGATCGGCTGGAACATCGCGCGTGGTCTCGCCCTCGACCCCGAGGGTCCCGGTGGCTACATCCTCGACGGGTTCGGCGGACTGCACGCCTTCGGTGGTGCAGCTCCGGCCACGTCGAACGCCTACTGGCACGGTTGGGACATCGCCCGCGATGTCGTGTTGATCGCCGATGGCAACGCCTCACAACCCCGCGGCTACACGCTCGACGGCTACGGCGGCATCCACCGGGTGAGCGGTGCCCCGACGGTCAGCAGCGACGAGTACTTCGGCTGGAACACCGCCAAGTTCCTCGCTGTCGCACCCTGATCCCCGCCTGCCGCGGCACACGGCACCTGTTCTCGGCCCTTCGTCGACAGCTTCGCCGGGCCGGCCAGCCACCCGGGATCCGTGGAATCCGGGTAGTACCCTGATCGCTCGGCCACACCGTGTGCGTCCGCACCGGAGCCGAGCCTCATCGTGAGCGACATCACCGACACCGCACCGCTGCCCGTCGTGGGGGAGCCCGGATCGGCCCGCCCGGGGATCGTCCAACGGATCCGCGACGTCTGGGCCTACCGCGAGCTCCTCGGCAACCTCACGCGCAAGGAACTCAAGGTCAAGTACAAGGGCAGCTTCCTCGGCTTCGCCTGGTCGCTGCTCAACCCGATCCTCTATCTCGTGGTCTTCTGGATCGTGTTCCAGAAGATCCTCGGAGCGGGGATCCCCAACTTCCCGATCTTCTTTCTCGCCGGGCTGTTGCCGTGGAACCTCTTCTCCACTTCGCTCGGCTCCGGTACGAGCGCCATCACCGGCAACGCCAGCCTGGTCGGTCGCGTCTGGTTCCCGCGCGAGATCCTGATCGTCGCTCCCATCGGGGCGAACCTCGTGCACTTCTTCCTTCAGTTCATGGTTTTGATTGGCGCGCTCGCGCTGTTTCGCGTCGCACCCTCACCGGTCTTTGTGACACTCCTGCCGTTCGCACTCCTGACACTGCTCGTACTCGTCGGCGCGCTCGGGATCCTGTTCGCGGCCGTCAACGTGTACCTGCGCGATACCGAACATCTGCTGGAACTGCTCCTTCTTGCGTGGTTCTGGATGACCCCGATCGTCTACCAGTACCTCATGGTCGTCGAGTCGCTGGGGCGTTACGGGCGGCTGTTCATGCTCAACCCGATGACATCGATCGTCATCACGTTCCAGCGCGCCCTGTACAACCACACGACTACGGGCGGTGTCGACGCCGCCGACGCCAGGGGAATCGGCGCCGGGAGCAAGATCATTCCCGACGCGTCGGTGCTCTGGTACTTCCGCAACCTCGCTCTGGTCTTCGTCGGGTCGCTGGCACTCTTTTGGTTCGCGATGTGGGTCTTCGGTCGCCTCGAGGGCAACTTCGCCGAGGAGATCTGATGTCGAAGGCGATCGAGATCCACAATGTCGAGAAGCGGTTCCGCCTCTACCACGAGAAGGCGCCGAGCCTGAAGGAACGGGTCATCAAGTTCGGACGTCTCGAGTTCGAGGAGTTCTGGGCGCTCAAAGGTGTGAGCCTCGACGTCGAGTCGGGCCAGTCGGTCGGTCTCCTCGGGCACAACGGTTCAGGGAAGTCGACGCTGCTCAAGTGTGTGGCGGGGATTCTCCGACCCACCGCCGGAGACATTCGTGTGTACGGACGTGTCGCGGCCCTCTTGGAGCTCGGTGCCGGCTTCCATCCCGATCTCACCGGGCGCGAAAACGTCTATCTCAACGGGTCGATCCTCGGTTTCAAGAAGAAGGAGATCGACAGGATCTTCGATGACATCGTCGACTTCTCCGAGATCGAGAGGTTCATCGACAATCAGGTGAAGCACTACTCGTCGGGCATGTACGCACGCCTCGCATTCGCCGTCGCGGTGCATGTGGAGCCCGAGATCCTGCTGGTTGACGAGGTTCTCGCGGTCGGTGATGAGCAGTTCCAGAAGAAGTGCCTGGCCCGAATCGAGCGATTCCGCGAAGAGGGTCGGACGATCCTTCTCGTCACTCACGCCGCCGACCTGGTCCGCCGGATCTGCGACACGGCCGCTGTTCTCGACCACGGCGAGTTGGTGACGGTCGGCGAGCCCTCGGCCGCGGTGGCGACGTTTCGCGAGACTCTCGTGCGTCGAGGGCTCGAGGTCCCCGAGGAGGCTCTCGACAACCCCCTCTGGGATCACTCCCAGGAAGTTCGCATCACATCGGTCAGCGTCAAACTCTCCGACTCCTCGCGCAGCTTTCTGCCATCGGGCGATCCGATGACGGTCACCGTGGGCTTTGAAACCCGCAATCCCGTCGACGACGTCGTCTTCGCGGTTTCGATCTTCAACGACGCCGACGACAACGTCTACGGCGCGAACACGTCGACTCTGGGCCTCGAGCCGCAGCGGCTCTCGGGTCGCGGCACCACCACCTTCCGCTTTCCCTCGGTACCCCTTCTCGACGGCAGCTACAAGATCCATCTCGGCGTCCACTCGATTGACGGACGCGTCAGCCACGACCACAACCGCGACTGCACATTTGTCATCTCCAGCGACACGAAGTCGGCTGGGATCGTGGACCTCGCGCCCGAGGCATCCATCTCGATCGATCGCGCCGAGCGGCGCGCCACGGGCTGAGTCGAGCTGATCTCGAACATGCGAAAGGTTCTCTGTTCGATCGGGTCCGGTCCCCACGAGGAACTCCTCGAGGTCGCGAGCGAGACATACCGGGTGTTCGCCGACCGCCACGGCTACGACCTCGAGCTACGCACCGAGCTGCTCGTTCCCGAGCGCCCGGCGTCGTGGAGCAAGGTCGTACTCCTGCGCCAGTTGCTCGACGAGTACGACTTCGCCTTCTGGATCGACGCCGATGCCGCGATCGTCGACGTATCGGTCGACGTGGCCGACGAGATGGAACGCGGGAAGTTCCTCTACGTCGTCGCGCACGAGTACGACGACCAGGTCGTTCCCAACCTCGGCGTGATCGGCATGAAGACCGGACGCCGCGCCCGGAAGTTCCTCGATCTCCTCTGGAACGACACCCGCTACATCGACCACAAGTGGTGGGAGAACGCGGCCGCCTTGCGCCTCCTCGGCTACGACTTCGAGCCCGTGGTGCACGAGACCACGACCCCGTGGTTTCGGCGGACGAAGTTCATCCCCAAGGCGTGGAACAGCATCGCGGCCGACGCAGCCGAGCATCCCAGGATCAACCACTATCCCGGTCGGTCCCATGAGTTCCGGCTCGAGCATCTCCGTTCCGATGCGGAACACCTGCGGTCGTCGGTGGCGGCCGGGTAACCGTGCGTCTCGCATCCCCACGTCTCGAACTCTCGAACGACGAGGCCGTGTCCACAGCACGGATCGAAACCGACAGTGGCGACATTTTCGATCTGCGAATGTGCGTCGACCGCGCGTATGTCGGAGCGCTCGATGTCGGATCGACTCCGTTCATTCCGATAGCTGCCGTCGCGGCGGCGAACATGGACGAAGACCTGTGGGTAGACGACCCTGTGTCCCCGGCGGTGGTCGCGGGCTCCGAGCACGTGACTCGCGTCTTCAGCACTTGGTGGGGTAGTCGGCCCGTGACTGTCACCGCTCCGATGGCCGAGCTGAGTTTCCCGCCCGGACCGGGGCACGCCCTGTTCTTCACCCGCGGCGTGGATTCGACCTTCTCGCTTCTGCGCAGCCTTCGTGGTGAAACGCCCGAGGTGATCACGCACCTTCTCAACATCGACAACATCGACCACTGGATCTCCCCTGTGAATCGGCGTACGACCTTCCTCGGGACCCGCGCGATGGCGACTCGCGTCGGGCTCCCGCTCATCCCCTTCACGACCAACGCACGCGAGTTTCTCGATCCGATCGTCGACTGGCGCCGGTCCCATGGTGCTGTGCTGGCTTCCAGCGCCTTGCTGGTCGGTGCGAGGTTCTCGTCGACGACGATTGCGGCGAGCTTTCCCCTGCGCTATCCGGGCCCGCTCGGCTCCCACATCGACATCGACCATCACTGGAGCTCGGAGCGCACGCGGTTCCACCACGACGGCGCCGAGGCCACGCGCCCCGAGAAGTTGGAAGCCCTTGCTGAGGAGCCGGAACTCGTCAGGCACCTCAAGGTCTGCTGGGTCGCCGACATTCCCGGAAACTGCGGCGGCTGTCCCAAGTGCCTTCTCACGATGGCGGTGCTCGAAAGCCTCGGTGCGCTCGAACCGGGGATTTTCGAATCGGACCTGTCACTCGAGGCGATCCGATCGGGTGAACACGCCATACCCCGCGAGATCCTCTTGGAACACGTCGACTGGCTGGACGGGAAATCGTCGGAACTTCGTGATGCATGGCTGGACTACGGCGAGAGGCACGGTCTTCTCGAGCCCGCCGAGTACGACCGATGCCGTCCGTCGCCTGTCGGCCGCACGCTCGAGGAGATGCGCCGTGAGACGGTCTCGCACACGCGTGCCGTCGATTGGTGTCTGGTGGATGCTCAGAGCGAAGGAGCCGTGGCCCTGGTGGATCGGCTCACAGCCCGGTGGGGCCCAGGGGTGTGCTATCTGGAAGGAGTGCCGTGGGATGGCGACCAGACGTCCGGCCTGTCAGCCGCGGCGAAGGATCGTCTCATGGGCACCAGTCGGATCCGCCTGTGGTGGTCCGACGGTGACGAGCTCGATGTCGACCGGATGTATGAGTCCCTCCGCAACGGCTGTGTTCCCTTCCAGGCCATGACTGTCGGTGCTGCCGAGATTCTTTGTCGAAAGTTGCCATCGGGCCTACGCGACTACGTGCTGCCCTGCGAACCCGACCGAACGCCGTCATTGCCGAACGTCGACGAGTGTGACCGGCTTCGACACCGTGCCGTCGGCCTGGTCGGCGTCGCGGCTGGCGAGCGCGAGATGCTTGTGGACCATGGCTGAGTGGTCGCGCCGCGCCGAACACCTGCGCGCGTCGACGGCCGCTGCGAAGGGCTGAGAGTGCGTGTCGGTGTACCACGACTCGAACTGAGCGCCACCGACGTACGGGTTGTCTCGCGTCTCACCGACGAGCGTGGGGACAGCTTCGACCTGTATCTCGCCGTCGACCGCTCTCTCGTGGGCCTCGTGGACGCCGGGACCACACCGTTCCTTCCCGTCGCCACCGTGGCCGCGTCGTACCTCGGCGAGGACGTGACCGTCGAGACGCCCGTATCACCTGCGGTCGCGGCCGGCGCCGAGCGCGCCACCCGCAGGCTGGTTGGCAGGTGGGGAGACCGGCCCGTCACGGTGCACGGGCCCCGACGCGAACCCGGCTTCACGGTGGGGCCAGGCCGTGGTCTGTTCTTTTTCGCGCGGTGTCGATTCCATGTTCTCACTCGTTCGATCTGTGCGTGCCGAGACGCCGGGCTTCACACATCTCCTGGGCGTCGCCGATCTCGACCACTGGGTCTCACCGACCACACGGGCAGCTTCTTTCCACCGCACCCGTCTGACCGCTCGGGATGTCGGTCTCCCTCTCGTCTGCTTCACGACGAATGCCCGGGAACTGCTCGATCCGATTGCCGCCTGGGTACGTGCCCACGGCTCGCTCTTCTCCTCCTGCGCGCTGCTGATCAGCCCCTTCTCCGATCCGCCACGTTGGGCGCGAGCTTCTCGCTCCCCTACGCCGAGCGCTGGCGGTCACATCCCGACATCGAGATGTGGAGCTCGGAGACGACGGCGATTGAACACGACGGCGACGACACCACGCGCCCCGACAAGCTGATGTACCTGGCGCAGGAGCCGGATCTCCTGAGGCAGGTCAAGGTGTGCTGGGCCGCCGACACGGCCGGGAACTGCGGACGCTGTCCCAAGTGCCTGCTCACGATGACGGTTCTCGACGTCCTCGGTGCGCTCGAGCCCGGCGTCTTCGATGCCGAGCTCGACCTCGATGCGCTGGCCGACGCCCGGTTTGCGATGTCGTCCGAGATGCTCCGGGAGCAGCTCGACTGGCTGGAGGCACGGCCCGAGACGACAACGGAGTTCCGGCGTGCCTGGCTGGCTCACGGGAGGCAACATGGTGAGCTGGCCGACGACGTGGGGGACGTGACACGCGAGGGGGGCAACGAGGGTCCCCGGGAGGCCCTCCTCGGATCGATCGTCCAGACGCAGGCCTCCGGGAGCCGGCCGGTGGCGTGGTGTCTGGTGGATGTGCAGAGCGAAGGAGCCGTGGCCCTGGCGGATCGGCTCACGGCCCGGTGGGGCCCAGGTTTGTGCTATCTGGAAGGAGTGCCGTGGGATGGTGACCAGCCGTCCGGCCTGTCGGCCGCGGCGAAAGACCGGATCATGGGCACCAGTCGGATCCGCCTCTGGTGGTCCGACGGTGACGAACTCGATAGTGGCCGGATGTACGAGTCCCTCCGCAACGGCTGCGTTCCCTTACAGGCCATGACTGCCGGTGCTGCCGGAGTTCTGCGGCCGAAGTTGTCACGCGGGTTGCGTGACTACGTGCTGGCCTGCGGACCCGATCGAACGCCGCCATTGCCGGATGCGGACGAGTGCGACCGGATTCGACGCCGTGCGGTCAGTCTGGTGGGGGTCGCGGCCACCCAGCGCGAGATACTTGTCGATCATGGCTGAGTGGTCGCGCCGCATGAGCCGTATGCGTCAGTGGCTGGGCCGTACGAAGGCGGCTCCGGCACGTATCGACGCCCTCCACGCAGAAGGCGAAGAGATGCGCGCTCGCCTTGCGGAGACTGCGGCCTCGCTCGCACGTATCGAGGCGGAAATCCAGGACCTTCGCAGCAATGTCGCGGGGCCGGGGGGTGTGGCGGACCTGAACGAGAGCGCAGAGCGTCTCGAGCAACTACTCCGGGACGAGGGTGAGGAACTCCACCGCCTGGATGCCACGGTTCGTGAGGAGGGCGCGCTCACACGTGTCGCCGGAGCAGGCCAGCGCCGCGACGAGGCGGCGGAGCGGCTGATCAAGGAACACGGCCACGACGGGCCGCTGACCCCGGGCCTGAGCATCATCACGATCACCTGGAACCACGCGGGTTTTCTGGAGGAGTCGGTCGCGAGCTCGTTGACGATCCTCGATGCGCAACCCCGAAACCTCCAGGGCGAGGTCCTCGTTCTCGACGATTGTTCGACGGACGAGACCCCGGAGCTTCTCGCCCGACTCACCCACTCGGATTCCCGTGTACGGGTGATCCGTTCTCCTCTCAACCTCACGCTGTCGCGGGCTCGCAACGTGCTGCTCCAGGTGTGCGCGACATCGCACGCCTTCGTACTCGACGCCGACAACGTCGGCTTTCCCGATGGCGTCGACGCGCTCTACAGCGTGGCCCGCGAGTGGGAGAGCGCCTTCGCCTACGGCAACGTGATCAAGGCCCGTCCCGACGGCAGCGAATTCATCCCGGCATCGAACGAGCCACCCACCGCAGCGTTGTCCATCGGCAACTACATCGACTCGATGGCTGTCGTCGACGTCGCCGTGCTCAGGAAACTCGGCGGCTACACGCTCGATCCCCTCCTGCACAGCTACGACGACTACGAGCTCGTCACCCGGCTCGGCCGCCTCGGGGAGCTTCTGGCGTTCGTACCCACGGTCGTCGGTCGCTACAGAATTCTCGACACCAGCTACATCGGCATGACGGGTGACAGCCGCGTCCCGCTCCGTCGCCTCGAACGCGCGTACCGCAGCGACGGTGGTGCGAGCCCTGACGACATGGCCGTGCTCGCCGCCCACCCGGCCACCGGTCCTGTGTGGGCGACTCCTGCGGCGATGGCGATGCGTCCCGCTCTCATCGAGATGCTGGCCGACGTCGACACGACACCGGAGGGCGTGGCCGGTTCCCGCGTCCTGGTCGTGTCGTCGGGGGATTCCGGAAACGCCGGCGACGACGCCATGGCCACGGCCGTCATCCAACGGATCCTCCAGTGCGTCCCCCGGGCACGGATCGACCTCGTGACCGATGGCGACCTGCGACACGATGACAGCGGCACGTTGGTCGACCATGCGGTCTGGGCGGGAACGCTGTCCGACGTCGTGGCCGGGCTCGATCCGAACGCAGTCCGGTCGGGATGTCCCGACGAGTCACTGGCCGACAAGATCGTGGAAGTGTCGGGTATCGGCACGTCAGACTCACCTAGCATCGATCTCTCCGGCTACTCGCTGGTCGTGATCAGCGGTGGTGGATTCCTCAACTCGGTGTGGGTCGACCACGCGGTGCGACGTTCCGCCCTGGCGGCGGCCGCCGGTGTCGTCGGTGTGCCGGTCGTGTGCACCGGCCAGGGGGTGGGGCCCTTCGCCGAAGGGGAGGACGACCTCGACCTCCGGGTCGTCGGCTACCTCATCGCCCGTTCGCGTGTCTTCGCGCTCCGCGACCCGGAATCGGCTGATCTTCTCCGGCGCCACGACCTCACACCCGACCATGTCACCGTGGTCGGCGATGACGCGTCAGCGTTCCCGCCGGCCGACGCGGACGAGGTCGAGAGATCGCTTCGGGTCGTCGGCCTGGAACCTGCCGACAGCTTCGTGGCCGTCCACATTCGCCAGGCCGGGTACGTCGGCCTCGACGACGCGGCCGTCGAGGCATTCGCGGCACTGGTCGACGAGGTTGCCTGGGGGCGCGACGCTGCGGTGTTGGGGATCACCACCTCCGAGACACCTCCGCTGGCAGAGGCCATCTCCCTGGCGCGGATGGGTCACGGCGCGACCGCCCGGAACGCCGCATGGCGGGTTCTCGAATGCCATCACGACCCTGGGCTGCTGGCGGCCGTACTCGGCAGGGCCAACGCTGCACTCGTGCACTCGTACCATGCGGCTTTGTTCGCCGTGGAGCAGCGCACACCGACTCTGCTGTTCGTGTCCTCCGACTACTACCGCCACAAGGCCGAGGGGCTTCGTCGCCTGGCGGCCCTTCCCGAGGAGTTCACCGTCGACATCAATGACGCGGTGGACCGCAGCGAGATCGAGAGGCGTCTCGAGATCGTCGGCTCCGCGTTGGAGCGTCGACCATCGGTCGTCGACGCCTCCACGGCGGACGCCTTCTATCGGGAAGCGTTCTCCTCCGCACTCGACATGACCACGTCCACCGCGAGGACGCGATCGTGAGCACACGGATGCTCGTTGTCCTCGCGCTGATCTGTGGGCTCGCGATCCTGGCCGCCTTCGCCCTACAGATCACCGTGGCGCGGTGAGGTGACGTGGTCGCGTCGGTCGAACGGTCACCACGTTCGAAGGCGATCACCGCGTGAACATCTCCCGGACGCGACTCGAGCTGACCGACGACGAGGTCGTGTTGCACGCCGAGATCGGTTCGGAGTCATCGACCTTCGATGCCCGTATCGGGGTCGACCGGCAATACGTCGGACTTGTGGATCCGGGTTCCAATCCCTTCATTCCGGTTGCGACCATCGGCGCCGCGGTCGTGGGGGAAGACCTTCATGTCGAGGACCCGATCTCTCCGGACCTGCGCGACGGAGCGCAACGTGCCGCCGTCCTCTACAACGAGTGGTGGGGTCATGAGGCGATCGCCGTGCGTGGACCGACCGCGAAGCCTCGTTTCCCTCGGGGCCCGGGCCGCGGACTGTTCTTCACGCGCGGCGTCGACTCGATGTTCTCGCTCGGACAAAGCATCACCGGGGCGATCGAGCCGTTCACGCACCTGATCGGTGTGGCGGGAATCGACCACTGGGTTTCGCCGGCGAGTCGTGTGTCGACCTGGGACGACACGGCGGAGTTCGCCGACAACGTCGGACTTCCGATCGTTCGCGTCACTACGAACCTGCGCGAGTTCCTGGACCCACTCGCCGAGTGGATCCGCACACACGGTACGTTTCTGGCATCCTTCGCACTGGCGTTGTCGCCCCTCTTCGACAGCGTCGTCATCAGCTCCACACAAAGAAGCGACCACGAGATTCCCCTCGGCTCCCACAGCGAGCTGGATCCACTGTGGAGTACGGAGCGCACATCGATCATCCACTACGGATCCGAGTTCGGGCGTCATGAGAAGGTGGTCCGTCTCGCCAATGATCCCGAGATGCTGGAGCACCTCAAGGTGTGCTGGGTTGCTGACTCATCGGGCAACTGCGGCCGGTGCGAGAAGTGCTTACGTACCATGACGGCGCTGGCGATGGCGGGTTGTTCACCGGACGTTTCGTTCGCGGCGGCCTTGTCCCCGGTTGCCATCGAGGAGGTCGATGTGCATTCCGAACGGATCGCGTTCGAGATCCGCGACGAGCTGGCCCCCGACATTCCCGATTCCATGAGGGACCTCCGCGACGCGTGGATCCGTACGGTCGACAGGTTTCTCGCGGAGCGTTCACCCGGTCTGACGGTGATTGTGCCGTCGGAGCACCTCTCCCGCGACGTGGCGCACGCGATCCTCGCTGATGTCGATGGACCTTCCGATCGGTCCGTTTCCTGGTGTCTCGTCGACGAGCAGAGCGCCGATGCCGTGGCCTTGGCAGATGGGCTCACGAGAGCGTGGGGATTCGGTCTGTGCTACCTCTCAGGTGTTCCGTGGGGCGAAGACCAGCCTCCTGGACTTACGTCGGTCGAACGGATCCTTCGGGCAGCCCGCGTTCGGGTCTGGTGGTCGGACGGAGACGAACTCGACGCCGGCAGGCTCACCGAGTCGGTTCTCAGCGGATGCGCTCCGATGCAGATGATGAAGCCGGGTGCCGCAGACGTTCTCCGGCGGCGGATCCCGTATCGACTTCGCGACTGCGTTGTTGGATGGGATCCCGATTTCCCTCCGGACGAGCCTGACGATCCGCAGACAGACAGCGTGATCCGTAGCGTTGTCACGGCACTCGCCGCGGGTTCACTGAACAGCGAGTCACCACCCGCTCTCACCTGACACCGCTCGGCTGGGAGATCCGGATCGGGGGGTAGGATCGACTTCATCGAAGCGCGGCCATTCGGTCGGTACCATCGCCACGGAGGTGTGTCATCGCTGAGCAGTTCGACGTCGTCGTGTTGGGTGGCGGTCCTGGTGGCTATGCCACAGCTCTCTACGGCGCCGCTGCCGGTCTGCGGATCGCGCTCGTCGAGGAGCGCCGGGTCGGCGGCACGTGTCTCCACCAGGGCTGCATCCCGGCCAAGGAACTGCTCCAGACCGCCGAGGTCCTCCGGACGGTGGGCAACGCGGCCGAATTCGGTGTGACCGCGGGGGAGCCCGCGCTCGACCTCGGTGTGAGTCAGGAACGCAAGAAGAGTGTGATCGAGCGTCTGACCGGGGGTCTCGAGACGCTCCTCAAGGGCCGCAAGGTCACCGTGGTTCCGGGTAGAGGGGAGCTGATCGACGCCGCAGCGCGTCTCGTGCGGGTATCCGACGGCACCGAACTCCGCGGAGACGCGGTGATCCTGGCCACAGGCTCCGCTCCCCGGTCCATTCCCGGATTCGACTTCGACGGTGAACGAATCCTCTCCTCCGACCACGTGCTCGAGATCGTCGATGTCCCCGGACGCGTCGCGATCGTCGGAGGGGGCGCGATCGGCTGCGAGTTCGCCTCCCTCTTCGGCGACCTCGGAAGCGACGTCACCGTCCTCGAAGCTCTCCCTCAGATCCTCACCGGCGTCGACATCGACGTCGCCAAGGTGGTGCAGCGCTCCTTCAAGAAACGCGCGATCGACGTCCGCACCGGTGTCTCGGTCAACGGTGTCGAATCCGGCGACGACCTCGTTGTCACGTTCGAGGACACGAAGGGCACCGACAAGCTGGCGGTCGACGTGGTTGTCGTGAGCGTCGGGCGCCGGCCCCGTTCGGAGAACATCGGGCTCGACGGCACCGGCGTCGGGGTCGACGCCGGCGGTTTCATCGAGATCGATGAATACCAGCGCACCGGCGTGCCGGGTGTCTATGCGGTCGGTGATGTGGTGGCCGGGCCCGCGCTGGCCCACGTGGCCTTCGCCGAGGCCATCGTGGCCGTCAAGACGATTCTCGGAGAGCCCGTCGTGCCGCTGGACCGCGCCAAGGTCCCCTGGGGGATCTACTGCCATCCCGAAGTGGCGTTCTCGGGGCTCACCGAAGAACAGGCCCGGGAGGCCGGCCACGACGTCGTGGTGTCCAAACACCGCTTCACCGGCAACTCGCGGGCGCTGATCATCGGCGAAACGGAGGGGCTGGTGAAGATCGTGGCGCAACGCGACGGCCCGATCCTCGGCGTTCACATGGCCGGTCCCTGGGCGACGGAACTCCTCGCGGAGGGCTATCTCGCTGTGAACTGGGAGGCACTTCCCGAAGAGGTGGCCTCGTTCGTGCATCCGCACCCGACACTGTCCGAGCTGTTCGGCGAGAGCGCCATGGCCCTCACCGGCCGCGGACTACACGGTTAGGGGATCTTCGTTGGAAGTCTTGATGCCGCAATTGGGTGAGACGGTCACCGAAGGTACGATCACGCGCTGGTTCAAGCAGCCCGGTGACGCGGTCGCGCAGGACGAGCCGCTCTTCGAGGTCTCCACCGACAAGGTGGATTCCGAAGTGCCGTCGCCCGAGTCCGGCGTCCTCACGGAGATCCTGGTGCCCGAAGGTGAGACCGCGCAGGTGGGTGACCGCCTCGCGGTCATCGGCGACGCCGACGCGGCAACACCACCCGGCGATGCCGTGGGGGTTGCGGAAGAACCCTCCGCGGCCCCGGAGCCTGCGCCGCCCCCGGAGCCTGCGCCGCCCCGGAGCCTGCGCCGCCCCGGAGCCCGCGCCGCCCCGGAGCCCGCGCCGCCTCCGCCGCCGTCCTCTCCCGAGCCCGGCCGACCGGCGGCTGCGATGACGGGCGCCGTGACGTCACCGGTGGTGCGACGGCTCATCGCCGAGAATGGTCTCGATCCCGCCACGATCACGGGAACCGGCGAGGGTGGACGCATCACCCGCCGCGACGTTCTGGCCCCACATCGACCAGGCACACGGTTCGTCGATGCGGGCTCCGGAAGCCTCTCCTGGTTCGAGGGCTGCTGTTGCCGACACGGCGCCGTCCGTCCGCCGGGGCGACGAGACCGTTCCGTTCGACAACGTCCGTCGCCGTACGGCCGAGCACATGGTTCGATCGCTCGCCACGAGCGCCCACGTCTACACGTCGGTCGAGGTCGATTTCGACCGCATCGAACGTGTTCGGAAGGCCCATCGCACTGAGTGGAAGCAGCGCGAGGGATTCTCGCTCACGTATCTGCCGTTCGTCCTGCGAGCGTTCTGCGACTCGGTCGACGACTGGCCGCGTGTCAACGCGAGCGTCGAGGGTGAGTCGCTCGTTGTCCACCACGACGTCAACGTGTCGATCGCGGTCGATCTCGACCATGCGGGATTGGTGGCGCCGGTCGTGCGGGCGGCTGACGGTAAGCGCATTCGCCTCCTCGCCCGCGAGATCCGTGATCTCGCGCAACGCGCGCGCGGCGGGGGTCTGGGTCCCGACGACGTCGTGGGCGGCACATTCACCGTGACGAACCCGGGCCCGTACGGGAGCCACATGACGCTGCCGATCATCAACCAGCCGCAGGTCGCGATCCTGTCGACCGACGGGATCAAGAAGCGCCCCGTGGTCGTGGAGGGACCCGACGGCGAGGACACGATCGCGATCCACGCCACGGGGATTCTGGTGCTCACGTGGGACCATCGTGCCTTCGACGGTGCTTACGCCTCCGCGTTCCTGGGCCAGATGCAGCAGATCCTGGAAGGGCGCGACTGGGAGTCGGAACTCGAATGAACCGGCTCCGGGTCCGATGGCTCGGACGGGTTCCGTACGCGCAGGCGGATGTGCTCCAGCGCGCGTGGCACGAGCGCACGTCCGATGACCGGTTGTTACTCCTCGAGCATCCTCACGTGTACACGCTCGGGACGAACGCCGACCCCGGGCACGTACTCGTTCCCCCGGCGGATGTCGGGGCGGAGCTCGTGCGTGCAGATCGTGGTGGTGACGTCACCTATCACGGGCCCGGCCAGCTCGTCGGTTACCCGATCGTCGACCTGCCCGAGTGGCGGAGCGGCGCACGCGACGTTGTCGCCTATGTACGCGCGCTCGAGCGCGTTCTCGTCTCTGCGCTCGAGCGTTTCGGAATCGCTGCGGCGACGAGCGACGGGTACACCGGTGTGTGGATCGGTGACGAGAAGATCGCGGCCATCGGGGTGCGCGTGGTGAAGGGCCGCACCCGGCACGGCTTCGCTCTCAACGTGGACCCCGATCTCGGGATGTTCGAGAACATCGTGCCGTGCGGGATCCAGGATCGGGGAGTCACGTCGGTGGCGGCACTCGGCGGGCCGTCAGACATGCGTGTCGTGACCGATACGGTGGTCGAGGAGTTCAGCCGGGAGTTCGGTCACGACCAGATCGAGCGCACCGACGTTGTGTGGCGCCACCGGCCCTCGGACCTCGCAGACGCCGGTGTCGTCGCCGACCCCACCGTCGACTTCGGCCGTCCCGAGTGGATGAAGGTCCGGGTCCGCCTCGGCTCCGAGTACCGCTCGCTCAAGAGCACCATGCGCGACCTCGATCTCCACACGGTCTGCGAGGAGGCGGGATGTCCCAACATCTACGAATGCTGGGAGGACGGCACGGCCACGTTCATGGTGCTCGGCGAACGTTGCACCCGGGCGTGCGGGTTCTGTCTCGTCGACACGCGCAAGCCCGAAGCACCTGATCCCTCTGAGCCGGCGAGAGTCGCCGAGGCGGTTGCCCGGATGGGACTCGAGCACGCCGTCGTCACCATGGTCGCCCGCGACGATCTCGCAGACGGCGGGGCGGCCCACGTCGCCGACGTCATCGCCGCGATCCGGGCGCGTCGGCCCAGCACCGCCGTAGAGGTGTTGGTCTCCGACCTGGCGGGCGACGAGCAGTCCATCGCCGCCGTCACCGACGCGGCTCCCGATGTCTTCAACCACAATGTCGAGTCGGTGGCCCGCCTCCAGCGGGCGGTCCGTCCGTCGGCCGGCTACGCCCGGTCCCTTTCAGTGCTGGCACGCTCGGTCCGTGCCGGTCTCACGACGAAGTCGGGTCTCGTTGTCGGCATGGGTGAGACAGCGGACGAGGTTCGCTCCACACTGGTCGACCTGAACGATGTCGGTGTCGAGATCGTCACGATCGGTCAGTACCTGCGTCCGACGCCCGCCCACCTACCGGTAGACAGGTGGTGGCACCCCGACGAGTTCGCCGAACTGGCCGACTTCGGCCATGCCCTGGGGATCAGTCACGTCGAAGCCGGACCGCTGGTTCGCTCCAGCTACCACGCGAGAGAGGCGTCTCGCGCCGGTGCGGGCAGCGCCGCCGTGGTCGTCGGAACCTAGAGGAACTCGGCGCTCACACCGTCCTGGTGGCGTCCCTCCACATCGACCCACGCTTCGTAACCTTTGGCGTCGTCGCCTGTGAGATCCGGGAACGCGCGTTGGAGGTCGGGACGCCGCTCCCACAACGTCACCATGTACCGGGACACACGGCTGCCCGGCGCGGGGCTGCGCATGTACTCGACGAATGCGTCCCCGCCGTCGACATCGAAGGGGTCGGGAACGCTCGGTTCGACGCCGCGGCTCTCGGCGGCGAGAAGCGAGATCCGCGCTGCCCGCCGCGCAGTGGTGTCGATGGTCGTCCCGGTGGCAGTGGCGCCGTACCGGTAGGGCACGCTCCGCATGTCCCGGTAGCCGGCGGCGATCAGGCGACGGGCGTAGCCGTCGCACAGGTGGAAGAGGGCAGGTTCGTCGTCGAGTTTCGTGCGCGTCTGGTAGCGGCTCAGCTCCGTCGGAGTCTCGGGAGCGAAGCCACTGAAATGGAAGAAGCGCAGTGGATGGCCGTCGACGAGATATCCGTCTCCTGCCACCGACACCTTCCGCCGATCGACGTTCCAGTAGGCCACGTTGCATCCGACATCGCGCAGGATTGCATGGTCCCAGAGGCCGGGAACGAAGTCGATCCAGCGCTGATCGACGAAGGCGTCGTCGCCTGCGTCTCCCAAACAGTCCCGTCGCAGTCGTGCCTGCCACCAGGGTATGAGCTCGCCTGCCGATCCGAGAGCGAGAAACCCGAGGTTGTACACACCGGCCTGCAGGATCGATCCCTCGCTCGGCAGGGCGTTGTCGCGGGTCATCGGAACGAGAAGATGAGGTGTCAGGACGATGCCCGCTTCGCGCGCGAGGACGTCGATGTCGTCGAGCGGCGCGAAGACTTCGATATCGGCGTCGAGGTATGTGACGGGGGCATCCTCGCGGTCGAGCAGTACCTCGAGGACCCACGGCTTCAGGGCGGTGGAGAGCTCAAACGCGTCGTAGATCATCGCCATGCGCCGGAACTCGGAGCTGGACATGGTGAGATCCTCGGGTGTCATGACCTCGAAGGCCTCTCCGGTGATCTCACCCGGTTCGGCGTCGAGCACGAGCACGTCCATGTGGCCATCGGCGTGGTGCTCGAACCACGATGCCGTGAGCACGCGTGCGAGTGGAAGGTAGTTCCGCGTGGCGATTGTGCAGAGGTTCATCCGGACACGGTAAACGAGTCGACCGGGCCGTAGCCTGCTCCGCGTGCACGCCGATCATCTCGAAACGGGCAGCACGCGGTCGTGCCATCGCGTTCTGGTTGTCCGCTGACATGCGCCTCGACTTCGCGACCGTTCTCCTCCAGTGGTCTGTGGGCGGACTCCTGTTCACCTGGGTGACCACACGTCGACGTGAGGTCGGCCTGGGCTACGGATGGGTGCAGCGTGCCGTGTGGGCGGCGTTCGCGATCGGAGCGGCCGTCACGGGGCTCGCGCAGGGTGACACGGGCACAGGCGCTGCCATCCGGGATGTGTCGTCGTTCGCTGTCGCCGCCGCGGCGCTCGTTGTTCTCGGAGTCTCGGTCGCGATGCGTTCCGCCGGAGTCTCGGGAGTCCGGGCCGACAGGCAACGTCGCCACGAGCGTGTCGCGGCAATGGTGGACGGAGCAGACGGCGACGCTCAGCCGGCCCCGGACGCCGAGGTGACACCTGCCGGGCGCGAAGTTTCCTCCGCTGCTCGACCTGATCGCACCCGCCGTCGGACTCATCGGGCTCCTCGGCGCTGCGTCGGCCGACGGCGGCGCCTACGGCCTGTCCATCTCGCGTCTGGTCGTGGGCGCCGCGTTCCTCGGTGCCGTGTCCGACGCGATGCTTCTCGGGCACTGGTATCTCGTGCAGCCGGGACTCTCGCGGGCACCGCTGCGTGAGCTGGTCGTGTGGTGCGCGGTGATGTGGCCGTTCGAAGTGATCGTGTACCTCATCCCGGTCGGCATGGTCGACGTTCTCACCGGTGAGATCGACGACGGCTGGGGAGGACTCCTGGGCTGGATCTGGATCGCGTGCTCCGCTGCCACCATCATCCTCATCGGGGTCGCGTGGGCCGCTGTGCGGGAGCGTTACTACTCGGCCGTCATGGCCACCACGGGGCTTCTCTATCTCGCGATCCTCACTGCGCTCGGCCAGGATCTCGTGGCCCGGGCGGTGCTGTCGCCGTGATTCACGAGACAGATCGAGCGCGGCGGATGACGTGAGACGCCGACAGTGTCAGCTCTCGAAACGAACCTCACGAAGCGTCGGTCGGTCGAGCGTTCCCTCGATCAGATACATCTCGAGCGGGCCCGCGTCGATCGCGTCCTCGGGCAACAGAGTTTCGAAGTGGCGTCGGCCTCCTTCGGGCTCGAAGACCCCTGAGGTCGCCACGATTGTTCCGTCGATGACGTACGCAAGTTGCGGATCGGCACCGAAGTCGTCACCGAGGGAGCCGGCAACCCACGTCGCAGCCATCTCGCGTTCGAGACCGCCTCCGGCGTCCACGGGTTCGGTGTCGCGGTCGTCTTCCCGCACAGCGGCCGACTCCAGGGGTTCTTCGACGTTGAAGTCGGTCACGCGTCCGCCCACCAGGCTTCCGTAGCGACCGCGCGCGAACGGCCGATCTCGGGGATCAGCCGTGTGGACGAACCGCCGTTTCGCCCGAGACAGGAGCGTGTTAAGCCCTGCCTCCCCGTCGACTGTCTCCCCGAACGGATAGAAGTCCTCGGGGTTGTCCGCGTAGGGGAGGAACACCTTGTCCGACTCGTCGCGCGTCTCGCTGACGAGTGAGATGCCGTCGACGTCCCACGGGATGTCGATACCGACGATTTCGGCAATCGTTGGAACGACGTCGATCGTCATCGCGTTCTCGTCGCTCACGACGCCCACGTCCTGGTCAGGGAATTTCACGAACATCGGTACCCAGGCCACTTCGGGGACGCTCGCAGCTGTGGACAGGCGGCGCGGCTCGCCGGGCTCGAAGGAGATCCCGTGATCCGCCGTGATGATGATGAGCGCGTCGTCATAGGCACCGACCGCTTCGAGCTGATCGATCACATCGCCGACGACGGAGTCGATGTACATCGCCTGCAGGAGGTGATGCTGTCGGCCGACCGCTGCCGACTCGGGGTCACCCCACCCGCCGGTTCGGACGGGATATGCCTCTTCGTACTCGGAGTTCGACACGGTCCCGGACGGATTGAACACCCAGAAGTGGTGCGGCACCAGCAAGTGGGCCGCGGACAGTGTCTGACCTCCGTCGATGCCGGCGACGAACTTCGAAGAGCGCTCGTCGTGGCGCACCATTCTCGTCCGGCCCTCGATGGGTCCCCCCGACGCCGTGTCGACGTCTGAATCGTCTGCACTCGCCGTCAGCTGTTCCGCGAAGATGTCGACGCTCTTCGAGAGAAGGTCACCGAGGATCTGCGAAGGGCTCTCGGAATAGGGAGACGGACACAGCGACGTCGGACAGACCGTGTACTCCTGAACCGAATTCATCGCGTACGAGTCGCCGAGCAGCGTGAAGATCGACTCGGGGTAGACCGCCGCTGTCGGTGCGGCAGTGTCCTCGGATGGGATTTGACCGGTCTGGATCGCCGGTACCGACATGTGCGTCAGCGCGTGGACCGTCGTGGCGTTGCGGTACCACGTCGCGTCATCGGCGAGAGCGCTGAACGATGGGAAGAGATCGCCGTCGATCATCCCCTTCTCGTCGAGCAGGGTGAGCGTCGGGAATTCGTCGAAGACGATGAGCACAACGGGGACACCGGTGCGCGACGGTTGAACATCCGCAGCGGCGGGATCGTGGGGAAGACCAGATCCGACACGGGCGAGAAGCCCAGGAACAGCACGGCGAACACCAACGCCGCGGCTGAAAGATAGGCCGTCCACGTACGGACGGCAGCGCTCCTCGCGTACGCGAAAGACACTCCGACGGTCGCGACCGCGCCGATGAGCAAGACGCCGACCAGCTGCCCCATCCAGCTTCCCACCGCCTGGACCACGACGAGACCGACTCCGAGTCCGATCAACCCGATGTGTAACCACCGTCGGTAGAGGTCGCTGAAGCAGTCCACCAGTTGTTCGAGACCCCACAGCAGTAGCGGTGGCACCAACACCACGATGAGGGTGTACGTGACGATGACCCAGCGTCCTGCACCGAGCTGAACGAACGTCTCAGGGCTCTTGCCGAATACCGACAGCACCGGCTGTGCCACCGCGAGCGCGTAGACGCCGAGGAGTTCCAGGAAGCTCCGGAGCTCGACCCGCGGCGTGAAATTGCGGTGTCGCTCCCCGACGGTCACGGCTCGCTCAGGCGATGAAGTACTTGGCTTCGGGATGCGGAACGATGATCGCCGAGGTGGACTGCTCGGGCTCGAGGTGGAACTCTTCGGTCACGGCCACGCCGATCCGGTCGATCTCGAGCAGCTCGGCCACCTTCGCCTGGTCGTCGAGATCGGGGCACGCCGGATAGCCCCACGAGTAGCGCGAGCCGCGGTACTGCTGGCGGAAGAGACCTGCCACGCTCGGCCCGTCCTCGTCGGCGAAGCCCCATTCCTCGCGAATCCGGCGGTGCCACAGCTCCGCCATCGCCTCGGTCATCTCCACGGAAAGGCCGTGGGTGAAGAGGTACTCCTGATAGCGGTCGGCGTCGAAGAGCTCGCGCTCGCGTTTGGTCGCCTCGCTGCCCATCGTGACCACGTGAAAACCAGCGAAGTCGGGCTCGCCGGACTCGACCGATCGGAAGAAGTCGGCGATGCAGAGGAAGCGGTCTTTGCGTTGGCGCGGGAAGCTGAACCGCAACCGTTCGGTCGTGCGTTCGTCGTCGTCCCAGATGATGAGGTCTTCGCCGTCGGAGTTCACCGGGAAGTAGCCCCACGCGGCAGCCGGAACGAGCCAACCCTGTTCCTTGGCCTGTTCGATGATGGCATGCAGCTGCGGACGGATCCGTTCCTTGAACTCGGCGTCCTTCTCGCCACCTTCGGGGCGGAACTGCCACTGGTTGCGGAACAGCCCCGTCTCGTTGATGTACGTCGCGATCTCGTCGAGCGCGACACCCTTGGCGACCCTCGACCCGAGGAATGGTGGATCGAAGACGGGGACGTCGGTGGCCACATCCGAGCGCGTACCCGGTGGCGGCGCCTCGGGCTGTTCGCGCTCCGACTTACGCTTCGGAAGCTTCCGCCCACCGGGTGCCGTCCCGAAGTCGGGGTCGAGATTGCCGGTGCGCTTGCCCTCGATGAGTGTGTCCATCGTGCGCAGACCTTCGAAGGCGTCCTTGCCGTAGAACAGTCGCCCTTCGTAGACCTCGCGCAGATCGCGCTCGACGTAGTTGCGCGTCAGCGCAGCACCTCCGAGGAGTACCGGGATATCGGCCAGTTCGCGGTCGTTCAACTCGATCAGGTTGTCCCGCATGATGATCGTGCTCTTCACCAGAAGGCCGCTCATCCCGACCGCGTCGGCGTCGACCTCCTTCACCTTCTCGACGAAGTCGGGGATCGGCACCTTGATCCCGAGGTTGTGGACCTCGTAGCCGTTGTTCGTGAGGATGATGTCGACGAGGTTCTTGCCGATGTCGTGGACGTCGCCCTTGACGGTGCCGAGCACGACGCGGCCCTTTCCACCCGAGTCGGCCTTGTCCATGTGCGGCTCGAGGTACGCGACAGCGGCTTTCATGGTTTCGGCGCTCTGGAGCACGAACGGAAGCTGCATCTCGCCGCTTCCGAACAACTCGCCGACGGTCTTCATGCCCTCGAGCAGAACGTCGTTGATGATCGACAGGGCCGGGCGCGACCCGAGCGCTTCGTCGAGATCGGCCGTGAGTCCGTCGGCGTCGCCGTCGACGATGCGCGCTTCGAGACGCTGCTCCACCGGCCAGTCGGACCGGTCCTCCTGCTCGATCTCGCCGGCCTCGACGTCTTCGAAGAGCGCCAGGAGTTCGATCAGGGGGTCGTAGTCGTCGGTGCGGCGGTCGTACACCAGGTCGAGCGCCACCTCACGGGCCCGCTCGTCGATCTTGTGCATCGGGAGAATCCGTGCCGCGTGCACGATGGCGGCGTCGAGGCCCGCCTCGGTGCACTCGTGGAGGAACACGCTGTTGAGCACATGACGTGCGGCGGGTTTGAGGCCGAAGCTCACGTTGGACACGCCGAGGATCGTGGAGACCCCGGGCAGCTCCGCCTTGATCCGCTTGATGGCCTCGATGGTCTCGATGCCGTCCCGCCGCAGGTCCTCCTGGCCGGAGCCGAGTGGGAATGTGAGGGCGTCGAACACGAGGTCGGTGGGTTCGAGGCCGTACTGCTCGGTGGCGAGATCGAAGATCCGCTTGGCCACCCGAACCTTCCAGTCGGCGGTGCGGGCCTGGCCCTCTTCGTCGATCGTGAGGCACACGACCGCTGTGCCGTACTCGCGCGCCAGGCTCAGGACACGGTCGCAGCGTGAACCCTCAGCGTCACCGTCTTCGAGGTTCGCCGAGTTGAGCAGTGACTTGCCACCGAGATGCTGGAGACCGGCTTCGAGCACCTCGGGCTCTGTGGAGTCGAGCACGAGAGGGATCGACGCCTGAGTGGCGAAACGCCCTGCCAGCTCGTCCATGTCGGCCGCGCCGTCGCGGCCCACGTAGTCGACGCACAGGTCGAGGACGTGCGCACCCTCCTTCACCTGATCGCGCGCCATCAGCACGCAGGTGTCGAGATCGCCCTCGAGCATGGCGTCGCGGAATCGCTTCGACCCGTTGGCGTTCGTGCGCTCGCCGACGACGAGGAACGACAACTCCTGTTGGAACGGAACGTGGCTGTAGATCGACGAACACCCGGGCTCCACAACCGGCTCGCGTGGGGTGGGCTCGCGCCCTCCGACTGCCTCGACGACGCGCCGAAGGTGCTCCGGGGTGGTTCCGCAGCAGCCGCCGACGATGTTGACGCCGAACTCCTCCACGAAACGGGTGTGAGCCTCCGCGAGCTGTTCGGGCGTCAGGTCGTAGTGCGTGCGACCCTCGACCACCGACGGAAGGCCCGCGTTCGGAAGACAGGAGAGGTAGGTCGTGGCGTGTTGGGACAGGTGCCGGAGATGCTCGGTCATCTCCGTGGGACCGGTCGCGCAGTTCAAGCCGATCACGTCGGGTCGCAGAGCCGACAGTGACGTGAGAGCGGCACCGATCTCGGAGCCGACCAGCATGCGACCCGTTGTCTCGACGGTGACCTGCACCATGATCGGGACCTCACGCCCTGCTGACGCCATCGCCCGGCGCGCGGCGATGATCGCCGCCTTCGCCTGGAGCAGGTCGTAGACCGTTTCGATCAGCAGGACGTCGACGCCACCCGCGAGCAGGCCGTCGACCTGGACCTGGTAGCCGTCACGGAGTTCCGCGAAGCGAATATGGCCGAGCGACGGGAGCTTCGTGCCCGGGCCGATGGACCCGACGACCCAGCGGGGCCGGTCGGGTGTGGCGAAGTCACCGGCCACGTCCTTGGCGAGGCGCGCCGCCGTTTCCGACAGCTCGAAGGCCCTGTCGGCGAGCCCGTACTCGGCGAGGACGTTGGGGAACGACCCGAACGTGTCGGTCTCGACGGCGTCGCTGCCCACCTCGAGGAACGAGGCGTGGAGGTCGCGGATGACGTCGGGACGTGTATCCACCAGGACTTCGTTGCAGCCCTCCAGGTCGTCGCCGCCGAAGTCGTCGGGGCCGAGGTCGCGCTCCTGGATGTTGGTGCCGGTCGCGCCGTCGAAGACGAGAACGCGTTCACGCAGCGTGTCCAGAAAAGAGGGGGTCATCGGCCCCAGGATACCGGCACGCCCCTTTCGGATCGTATGCGAATACCGCTCCGGGTGTGGTGCTCCCACGCGCGCAGCGTGAGATCGAGTAACCGATCGATTCTCCGTCAAGGAGGTCCGTCCGCGCGTCGATGTCACGGGGAACCACAGCGCGACTCCGAGGAAGTTCTCCGACATGCGACGACTGGCAGCAGTAACGGTGGCCGTGATCATGATCGCCGGGCTCGGCGTTCACGCGCCCACGAAGCCCGCCGCTGCGGGGACCCTCGACGGATGGGCCGAAGCCGACTTCGTGCAGCGGGTCAACGACCTGCGCGCCGCGTGGGGGGTGCGTCCGTTACAGCGCCACACAGTGCTCATCAACAAGGCGCGGAGTTGGGCCCAGCACATGGCCAACGCGGGAGGGATCTCGCACTCCGACCTCCGTAGCGGGATCACGGTGCAGTGGTCGGTCCTCGGCGAGAACGTCGGTGTCGGTCCGAGTGTGGCCTCGCTACACAACGCGCTCATTCACTCCAAGGGACATCTGCGCAACATCCTCGACCCGCGCTTCAACTACATCGGTGTCGGAGTCGTGAAGCAGGGCGGCCGAATGTGGGTCGTGCAGGAGTTCATGCAGTCGAACACCCCGTCGCCCCCCAAGTCGCTCCCGGCGTCAGCCTTCGCCAAGGGGAAACCGAAGCCGAAGCCGCCCCCGCCACCCAAGGCGCGCGCCATCCAGGCCGCTCCCGGCGGCGGCTACTACGTGCTGTTCGGCAACGGTCGTGTGGAGGCACGCAACGGTGCGCCGCACTTCGGCCAGCCGAGTTTCTCGTGGGATATCGCCCGCGACCTCGCGCTGATGCCTGACGGTAAGGGGTACGTCGTGCTCGACGGTTTTGGTGGCCTCCACAGATACGGCAGCGCCGCGCACGGAACGATGAAGTACCTGGCGACCTCGTACTGGAAGGGCTGGGACATCGCGAACAGCCTTGCGATCACCGCAGACGGCAAGGGCGTGATCGTTCTCGACGGCTGGGGCGGATTGCACGCTTCGGGTAACGCTCCCCGGGTCGCCGGTGCGTACTGGAAGGGCTGGGACATCGCCCGTGCCGTCGCCCTCGACGACGCCGACGGCGTCTACATGCTCGACGGGTGGGGCGGGGTGCACACACGCAACGGCGCCACCTTCCGGGGCGCCCCCTACACGCCGGGCAAGGACTACGCGCGACATCGAGCCGATGCCCGACGGCAGCGGTTACGCGGTTCTCGACGGGTGGGGGAATGTCCACGTCCGCGGCGCTCCTGTCGCCAAGCAGCACGTCCCGAAGATCGGAGGCTGGACGGGTCTCGACCGCTACGCCGGACGCTGGTGGGGGATCCGCTCCGACGGAACGGGCGCTCTTCTCTGAGGTGGATCGTCATTCTGAGGCGGGTCGTAGACTCACCGCACGATGAAGGTCTACACACGCAAAGGTGACGACGGCACGACGGGCCTGCTCCACGGCGGCCGCATCGCCAAGGATGCGCCCGGCCCCACCGCCTACGGCTCCGTCGACGAAGCGGTATCGGCGCTCGGCCTCGCTCGGGCGGAGCTGGAACGCGGCGTCGAACTCGATGAGCTGCTGATCCGCCTGCAACGCGAGCTCTTCGTGGTGGGTGCCGAGCTCGCCACAGACCCGTCGAACCGTCCAAAACTCGAGCCGGGCACGTCGCTCGTCACCACCGAGATGGTCACGGCCCTGGAGCCGGTCATCGATGAGATCACCGGGCGTTTCGACGCCCCCACGGAGTTCGTGCTCCCCGGGGAGAACCGCGTCGCCGCAGCGCTCGATCTGGCGCGCACGGTCGTGCGACGCGCGGAGCGCGAATCGGTGGCCGCCGCCGGCGTGGGATGGCTCGACGACAGTCACGTCGTGGCGTATCTCAACCGGCTCGCCGACCTGGTGTACACGCTCGCCCGCTGGCAGGAAGGGGCGTTTCGCCCCGTGCGCACCGAGCACTGATCCCGTAGCGTCGGCGGACCGGCCCCGACGCCCGTCCTCCGGAACCCGTCACAAGGAGAGTTCACCCGTGCCCATCGCCTTCTCGACCACGACCGCCTCACCGGAGCGGGTCGACGCCGACCTGCTCGCCGTTCCCGTGTACGCGGAGCGCGAGCTCGGACCGGGAGCGGACGTCGTCGACGAAGCTCTCGAAGGAGAGCTCGACTCCTTCATGGAGGACGCTGATTTCTCCGGCAAGGTCGGTCAGACGCTGCGGGTCCCGGTCACGGGTGACATCGCCGCGGATTCTGTGCTCCTCGTGGGTGTCGGCAACGCCGACGACGTGACACCCCACACCCTGCGTCGCGCGGCGGCCGCGGTGGCGCGAAAGGCCCGCAAGGCGGCGACACTGGCAACGACACTGGCAGTGGCCGGTGACGACGGGACGACCGACGCCCGGGCCGTCGCCGAAGGACTCGTGCTCGGCTCCTACCAGTTCCTCGACTACAAGGGGGACGGCGAGCCATCCACGCTCGCCGACGTGGTGTCGGTGGGGGCCGGCGGCAAGCGTGTGCTGAAGGCGCTCGAGCAGGGCGGCGCCACCGCCGCTGCGACCTGCTGGGCACGCGACATGGTGAACGAGCCCGCGGGAACCTTGGGGCCGAAGGAGTTCGTCGCGGCCGCCAAGAAACTCCTCACCGGCTCGGGCGTGAGGGTCACCGTCCTCGAGGAGGCCCAGATCCGCAAGCAGAAGCTCGGCGGGCTGCTGGGAGTGAACGCGGGCTCCGACGAGCCCCCTCGGTTCCTGAAGGTCACCTACTCCCCGAAGAACGCCCGCGGCAGCCTCGCTCTCGTCGGCAAGGGCGTCACCTTCGACTCCGGTGGTCTCTCGCTCAAGCCGGCCAAGGCCATGGAGCAGATGAAGACCGACATGGGAGGCGCTGCGGCCGTGGTCGGCGCCATGTCGGCGCTACGCGACGCAGGCGTGCGCGCCAAGGTCGTGGCGTACGTGCCCCTCACGGAGAACATGCCCAACGGGAGTGCCACCCGACCGGGTGACGTGCTCACCATCCGCAACGGCAAGACGGTGGAGGTCCTCAACACCGACGCCGAGGGTCGACTCATCCTCGCCGACGCACTGTCGATGGCCGTCGAGGACGGGCCCGACGCCATCGTCGATCTTGCCACTCTCACGGGCGCGTGCCTTGTGGCGCTCGGTGAGAAGATCGCCGGGCTGATGGGCAACAACGACGACGTCGTGGAGCAACTCGAGGCAGCGGCGGAGCGTGCCGGTGAGCCGGTGTGGCATCTCCCCCTTCCCGACGACTACCGCTCCATGCTCGACTCGGAGATCGCCGACCTCCAGAACATCGGTGGCCAGTGGGGAGGGTCGTTGACGGCCGGTTTGTTCCTCGAGGAGTTCGTCGACGACGTTCCGTGGGCCCATCTCGACATCGCCGGTCCTGCACGGGCCAACAAGGACGACGGCGAGCTGGTCCGTGGCGGCACCGGCTTCGGTGTACGCACCCTCGTCGAGTTCGCCTCCTCGTTCCGCCGTCCGGCCCGGCAAGCCTGAGACGTCGCGCCTAAAGTGTCGTCCAGTCCGGCGGGCGCCGGGCATCACAAGGGGGCATCTGGATGGGGAAGCGTTTCGGAATTGTCGTGGCGTTGCTGGTGAGCGCGGCGCTCGTCGTATCGGCGTGCGACAGTGGCAGCGACTCGAGCAGCGACTCCGACGACGACGGGGGCTCTTCGACGCTGAACGTCCCCGAGGACTACGACACGATCCAGGCCGCGGTCGACGACGCCTCCGAAGGCGACCTGATCCTCGTCGACGAGGGTGTCTACAACGAAGCCGTGACCGTCCCCACGGGTACTGACAACATCGTCATTCGCGGTGTCGACCGCAACAAGGTGATCCTCGACGGCGCCAGCGGTGACGAGGACAGTATCGAGGACGACCTGGAGAACGGGATCCTCGTCGTCGGCGCCAACGGTGTCGCGGTGGAGAACATGACCGCACGCAACTACAAGGCGAACGGGTTCTTCTGGACGGGCGTGGAGGGCTACCGCGGCTCGTACCTGACGGCCTACCGCAACGGCGACTACGGCATCTACGCCTTCGACTCCGTGACGGGCCAGTTCGACAACTCACTCGGATCGGGAAGCCCTGACGCCGGCTTCTACATCGGCCAGTGCTACCCGTGCGATGCCGTCGTCGACAACGTCGTCGCCGAGTACAACGGGCTCGGCTACTCAGGCACGGACGCCGGGGGAAACCTGATCATCTCCAATTCCACGTTCCGTAACAATCGGGCGGGAATCGTGCCCAACAGCGGCGCCTACGAGCTCTGCTACCCGCAGCGCGACAACATCATCGTGGGCAACAGCGTCTACGACAACAACTATGAGGAGGGTCCGGCGATCAGCATCGCCGAGACCGTCACCTACAACGGGATCGTCATCGGCGGCGGTTTCGGCAACACGATCGAACGCAACCTCGTGTACGACCACGACCGCGCGGGGATCCTGCTCACGGAGTTCCCCGAGGACGATGCCGTCGACGACGTCCCCGGTCCCGAGGACCGTGAGACGCCGTGCTCGGAGTACCGCGAGCGTCCGCTCCCCGACCCCAGTGAGGTCGACAACCCGGTGATCTGGCCGGCCGTCGACAACAGCGTCGTCGACAACAACGTGACCGGCTCGGGTGAGGGCGACCTGGCGATGGCGCTTCTCGACGGCGAACCGCCCAAGGGCAACTGCTTCTCGGGCAACACGATCGAGACCAGCAAGCCCGCCGACCTCGAGGCCGCCGCTCCGTGCGACGGCCAGGGCACGGGTGTCTTCGACGTCGACCCGTTCCCGATCCTGCTTCTCACCGAACCAGGGCCCCCGAGCGGTGACTACCTCGACACGCCCGAGCCGGGTGACCAGGAGAACATGCCCGACGCCGAGACGGCGCCGGCTGTGCCCGCCACGCCCGACAACGTCCCGATGCAGATCGACGTCGACGCCATCACCCTCCCGACGAAGGAGGGCTGATGCGTCGACGTTGGGTTTCGGCGGCTGCGGCCGCAGCGGCCTGCGCGCTCCTGGTCGGTGCGTGCGGTGGTGACGATTCGGGTGACGGCGCCTCTTCCGACAAGGTCCCCGTTCCCACCGAGGACGCTGTCAACGAGACCGAAAGTACCGAGGTGGCCGTCGCGGCGACGGACAACGTGTTCAACCCCGAGACGGTCACGGTCAGCGCCGGGACGACGATCACGTGGGCGAACGGCGGACGCAACGACCACAACATCGTCGACGCCTCGGAAGGTTGGACTGACGCGGACCCGGCGCCGTTCGAGGTCGACGCCGTGGCCTTCACGCCCGGTGACGAGTACACGTTCACCGTCGACGAGCCCGGTACGTACGCCTACTACTGCTCACTGCACGGCACCCCGACCGGCGGGATGATCGGAACCGTCATCGTCGAGTGACGGGCTTCGCTCAGCGAGCGAAGCCTTGGAATCCACCTGTGCGTGTCCCGGTACTAGCGGTTGCCGTTGTGGTGGTCACGCTGTCCGCCTGCGGAATCGGTGCTCCGTTCCCGACCATCGACGTGCCCGATCCCGGAGTGCACCACGACGTCCTGCTCATGGGCGACTCACTCATGAAGCAGGCGGCGGGTGGCTACGGGGCGACCACGCCCCTCGCCGAGCTCATGGCGGAGTCCGGGATGGACGTCACACTGCACGACTTCAGCGTCGCCAGTGCCGGGTTGCTCTCGTCGTATCCGGGTGGCGTCACGCCCCGAGAGGCTCTGACCGCCAATCTGGAGACCCTCGCCGCCTCGGGCACCGACCCGACCGTGATCGTCTTCGAGTATTCCGGGCAACAACGGTCTGGTCGAGGAGCCGGCATACGGCTCCGATGAGTGGTTCGTCGCGTGGTGGGCGGAGGCACAGGCGATGGTGGAACTCGCCGCCGCGTCCGGTGCCGCCGTGTACTGGACGGTCCCCCCGCCGTTCCTGGATCCGGTTCGGCTGCGCCTCGCCTATGAGAGCGGCCTGTTCCTGGCGGCCAATCCCGGCGTCGGTCGCGTGGACTGGTGGAGGGCGCTGGCGTCGGTGGACTGTCGCACCTGGGTCGACAACCGCTGGATCGACCTGTGCTACGTGGACGAGCTCTGGTACTCGTGGGACGACACGATTCACAAGGTGCGTCACGAGGACCGACTCCACCTGAGTCCCGGTGGGTCGACCCGTGCGCGATCGTGGCTCGTGGCCGCGATCGACGAGCAGTGGCAGGATGCCGCCTGACTGTCTGACGCAGGGAGGCTCAGTCGTCGGCCAACACCGCGTGGGGGAGGCAGAACTGGTCGTACTCCGCGATCTGGATCGGGGGTGCGTCTTCCCCGCACGCGGGGCACTGCGGATCACGGCGCACCTTGAAGGTCCGGAAGCTCTGCTCGAGAGCGTCGTAAGCGAGCAACCTGCCCACGAGCGGGTCACCCAGGTCGAGCAGCACCTTGATGGCCTCGAGAGCCTGGACCGAACCGACGATTCCCGGGAGAACACCGAGCACGCCGGCCTCGGCGCAACTGGGCGCCAGTTCAGGAGGCGGGGGTTCGGGCAGCAGGCACCGGTAGCACGGCCCCTCGTAGGGGTCGAACACGGTGACCTGGCCCTCGAAGCGGAAGATGGAACCGTGCACGACGGGGATCTTCTTGACGAGTGACGCGTCGTTCAGCAGGTAGCGCACCGGGAAGTTGTCGGCGCCGTCGACGATCACGTCGTAACCATCGATGACGTCGAGCACGTTGTCGGCGCCGAGGCGTACGTCGTAGCCCACGACGTTCACGTCGGGGTTGAGCTCGGTCAGTGTCTTCTTCGCCGAGTCGACCTTGCGGTCGCCGATCCGGCTCATGTTGTGCAGGATCTGACGTTGGAGGTTCGACGCGTCGACAACGTCCATGTCGACGACGCCGATCGTGCCCACACCGGCGGCCGCGAGGTAGAGAGCCGCGGGCGAGCCGAGGCCACCGGCGCCGAGCAGGAGCACCTTGGAGTCGAGGAGCCGCTGTTGACCCTCGACGCCGACCTCCGGAAGCAGCGTGTGGCGCTGATAGCGGTCGCGTTGGTCGGCCGTGAGCACAGCGGGCGTGACCCACGGGCGCCCCTCGTCCTTCCAGCGACCGTAGCCACCGGCCATCGAGACGACGTCGGTGTAGCCGAGTTCCTCGAGGGTCCGGGCGGCGAATGCCGAGCGGACACCGCCGGCGCAGTAGACGACGACGGGTGCGTCACGATCGGTGAGCCTGTTCTCGACCTGGCTCTCGAGGTGACCGCGCGGGATGTGGACGGCACCGGGCACGACGCCCTGGTCGACCTCGTCCTGTTCCCGCACGTCGAGGAACGTGGCGGTTTCGATGCGTTCCTCGGCCTCGGCGGGATCGACCTCGGAGATCTTCGCCTTCGTGTCGGCGAGGAGGTCGCGGAAGCTGGCCATCAGAGATTCCTTCGGATTGCGGTCCGGTCGGTGCCGTGAACGGGGCCGGAACCGGGCGGGTTCCGGCAGTGTTCCGGCAGTGTTCCGGTTGTTCGAGGGTAAAAGCCTACCTCAGAGGTCGGATATTCCCAACCGGCCTTTAGCCCTTTCATCACGGCCCCCGCAGGCCGACAAATACTGGTAGACACCTTGGCCACGGGAGAGAAGGGGAACCAGTGGGACCGAAGAGCCTCATGGGTGTGGACATCGGTGGCACGGGGATCAAGGGCGCTCCGGTCGATCTCGGTGCCGGCGAACTGGCCGAGGCCCGCCGGCGGATCCCGACCCCGCATCCGGCTACGCCCGACGCGGTCGCGGCGACCGTGGCCGAGGTCGTCGGGCATTTCGACGTCGGTGGACGCATCGGATGCACGTTCCCGGCGGTGATCCAACACGGTGTCGCCCTCACCGCCGCCAACGTCGACAAGTCCTGGAAGGGTTCCGACGCGCGCACTGTCCTCGAGCAGGCCACCGGTCGGCCGGTGACACTGCTGAACGACGCCGATGCCGCGGGCATGGCCGAGATGGAGTTCGGCGCCGGCCGCGGTCGCACAGGACTTGTCGCCATGGTGACCCTGGGTACCGGAATCGGTACGGCGCTGTTCGTGGACGGCGTACTCGTGCCGAACACCGAGCTCGGTCACATCGAGATCAAGGGTCGTGACGCCGAGACGTGGGCGTCGGAGAAGGTCCGTGAAGACAAGGGACTGAAGTGGAAGAAGTGGGCCAAACGCGTCAGCCGCTATCTCCAGACCCTCGAAGCGCTCGTCAACCCCGAGCTGATCATCATCGGTGGTGGGGTGTCGAAGAAGTCCGACAAGTACTTCGAGTACATCGACGTCCGAGCGGAGCTCGTCGCGGCGCAGCTGCGCAACGAGGCCGGGATCGTGGGCGCGGCTGTCGCCGCCTCCAAGGAGGCGTGAGGTGGACGGTCGTCAGGGTGTGACGAAACGCTCGTCCACGTTGTCGACCTCGCACTCCAGTTGCGGTACCGGTCCGGCGTTCGGGTCGTGCGTCGACGGCGCATAGCCCTCGCTGTCGTACGTTTTCCAGGACACCGTCTCGCCGGGTGCCACGTCGTCGACCTCGGCGTTCGTGTAGCCGTGGATCTCCGAGCCCGAATGGACCTCGACCTCGATGTCGAAACTGCGGCGCTCGCTGCCGGTGTTGGTGAGTGTTCCCTCTGCTCGTACGAGGTTGTCTTCTGTGACGACGCAGTCGGCTGTGATCTGGACGTCGTCGGGGATGGACCGACCGAAGGGGTCTCCCTCGAGCTCTCGTGCGGTCTCGTCCAGGCTCCTGACGAAGTCGTCCCCTGCGGTGCTCCACGTCCAATTCCACACCCAGAAGAAGAGGATCAGGCTGGCGATGCCGGTGACGACGGCGACACCGCCGAGGATCGAGCCCACGAGCGCCGTCGTCCGCCCCGGCAGCGTCGGGTCCTCGGTGGTGTTGCGGTAGCCGATGACGCCGAGTGCCACCGCGACGGGCCCGAGGAGTATTCCGACGTAGCCCAGGACGACCCCGACGATTCCCACCACGAGAGCGGCCGTGGCGAGGCCGTTTCTGCGGGGCGGAGCGGCCGGCCCCCATGTCGGCGGTCGGGACTGGGGTGGGTACCAGAGTCCATCGCTGGCCTGCCACCAACCTGTAGCGCCCGGAGGCGGCTGCGGCATTCCCCCTGCGGTGGGTCCCTGAGTCGCCATCCCGGCCTCCGCGACTACGCGTGTTGCTCAAACACGGCATTCTACCCTGGAGGCCGGATGGGGGTCGGGTGGATCCGTGCGTGAGACTGCGCCGGTGAATTCCTCATTCGTCAGCGGCGCGAAACGGTTCGGTGCGTTCATGCTCATCGGCCTGCCCGCGTTCGTCCTCGCGATCGGGCTCAACGCGGCGCTGGTCGAGTGGACACCGGTGCCCGTGTGGCTCGCCTACGCGTTCGTGCTCTGGGTCCAGGTCACGATCAACTTCTTCCTCGCCCGGCACTTCGTCTTCGAGTCGACGACCGCCCACGCCTCCGTGCGCCGTCAGTACGTGACCTTTCTCGGTGGCGTGTCGATCGTGCGGGGTCTGGACTGGCTCGCCTACGTGCTGATGGTGGCCGCGGGGGTCTTCTTCATCGCTGCGCAACTCATCAACGTCGTGGTGTTCTCGGTCGTGCGTTTCCTCTTCGCACGTCGGGTCATGGAAGGTCCGCCGAACCGCACTCGCTGAGGTGTCGTGTCGGTCAGAGCGCCTGCACGACGGCGGTGAGGACGTCGCCCAGGGAATCGCGTGCGACGACATCGGCCAAGGGATCGAACGGCGTGTGCTCCGCGTTGATGACGACGAGCGCGGCTCCCGCACCGACCGCCAGCTCGGGGAGAGCCGCCGCCGGATAAACCGTGAGCGAGGACCCGAGAGCGAGGAACAGGTCGGCCGACGCGGCGGCGTCCTGCGATCGGCGGAGGTCCTCGGGAACGAGGTTCTCGCCGAAGGAGATCGTGGCCGACTTCAGGATGCCGCCGCACGCTTCGCAGGCCGGATCATCCTCGCCGGCCTCGACGCGGGCCAGCGTGGGCGCCATGGGAGAGCGCGCCCCGCACCCCATGCACTTCACCTCGTGTACGGTGCCGTGGATCTCGACCACCCGCTCGGGTGCGTTGCCGGCGGCCTGGTGCAGGCCGTCGACGTTCTGGGTGATGAGGGTGTGAAGGTCGCCGCGGCGCTCCAGTTCGGCGAGCGCCCTGTGGCCGGCGTTGGGTTCGGCCGACCACATGCCGCTCTCGAGGCGGTGTCGCCACGCCCGCCCCCTGATGTCGGCGTCGGCCAGGTAGTAGCGGATGTCGGCCATCTTCTCGGCGTCGGGATCCTTGGTCCAGATGCCCTGGGGCCCCCGGAAGTCGGGGATCCCCGATTCGGTCGACATCCCCGCGCCGGTCAGCACGACGATGCGTTGCGCCGCGGAGATGAGTGCCGCGATGCGCCCGACGGCGTCCTGGTCGATGCCCACGGTGGGAACCTACCCGGGGACACCGGCACTGCGCGCTGTCAGGCGGCCGTGTCGGGGACCTCGATCTTCTCGGCCTCCTCGAGCGCCTCACGGTGGCGGTCGTAGGCCCACTGCGCCGCCTCGTGGCAGATCGACGGATGGAAGCCCGTGGCGAACAGAACCCGTTCGACCCGTCCGGGGTCGTCGCCCTGCTCCAACAGCGTGAACGCGACCCGTCGGGCGCGCTTTCTCGCGGAGGCGAGTGGCGCTTCGGAGTCCTCGGCGTCGGTCCACTGGGCGTGTTCGGCACGGAGCTCCGGCGACAGTCGCTTGAGGTGCCGGCGGTTCACCGGAGGGACGTTTCGGCGTACGGCGACGGTCCCCTGGCCGTCGTCGCAGGCGAGATCGAACTGCGCGAGCCGAGCGAGACTGCGCACCAGCGGGGAGCTCGCACCCTCGCGTGCGCCGACCCCGAGGGCCTGGGAGGTGGTGGCGAGACGCACCTCGATTCCCCCCGGTTCCCGATCGAAGCGCGTGGCCAGATGCCGTAGGAGCAGCAGGCTCGTAGGCCCGAGAGTGGGGAGCCAGAAGCGCTCCACGTAGAGCGAGCGCGGATCGTGACCGATCGTGTCGATGATCGGGTCGTTCCAGGGCTGGATCGTGATGGTGGTCATGGTGTCCCCCTCTTGAGCGGCGCCCTCGCACCGCGCGTGTGTCCGTGGAACCGGCGCACGGCTGCCCGTGCCGGTCCGTCGTGGGGGAAGTGGGCCGGACGCCCACCATCTCAGATCATGTCAAGTTGTGTCAAGTAGTTTCTACGGGTCCATTCGTGTCTTGAAGGTGCCACTCACGACATGGCCTACCCGCCAGACACGTGGACCCGCAAGCCTGGACGGCCGAAGAAAGACGCCGACCGCTTCGGTTCGCCGTGATGCGGAGGGGAAGGTCGCGGTTCGGCCCGACTGACCTGGCGCCCGTCGAGTGGGAGGCTCGTCCCCGGCAGACCCCCACCGCACCCTGAACCGCGCCGGGTCCGGGGGAACATCAAAGGCTCTACGAAACCCGGCGCGATTCACTTGGTCCGCCACCGGTCGGGTCGATGATCGGGTCGCTCCGGGGCTGGATCGTGATTGTGGTCAGGGGACCCGCCGCCACCGGTCAGCGGGGAATGATGTGGCAGATCTCCGAAGGGTCGCAGTCCCGTGGATCGAGCTGTCGAGCGCGAGTACTGAGCCGTTTGAGTTCCGATCGGAGCACCGACAAGTCGCGAATTTGTTCGTCGATCGACCGCGCGTGGTCGTCGATGAGCTCCCGGACGTGTCCGCACGGGGTTTCGTCCCGGTCACGGAAGCCGATGATCTCCTGATCTCGGCGAGGGTCAGACCTACGGCCTGCGCGGCCTTGATGAACGCGAGCCTGTCAACCGCAGTCTGTCCGTAGTTCCGGTATCCCGACGGGGTTCGCTCCGCTTGATCGAGGACGCCGATGTCTTCGTAGTAGCGGATCGCTTTGCTCGAAACCTCACATCGCTGAGCGAGTTCTCCGATCAGCACGCGGTCTCCGATCCGAAGTTCTTCTTGACCTTCCAGCGTACTGGAGGCCTTACGGTCGATCGAGACGAGGAGGGGAACCCCGATGCAGGTGACGATGCGGTACTTCGACGGATGCCCGAATTGGAAGCGCGCGACGAAACGACTCTTCGACGCGCTGGATCTCGAGGATCTGGAGGACGCGAAGATCCGTTTTGAACTCGTGGAGACGCCCGAAGCCGCCGAGGCTCACGACTTTCGAGGCTCGCCCACGATTGTCATCGACGGCGACGACGCCTTCGACACTGCGGGGACACAGGTCGGCTTGGCCTGCCGGCGTTACGACACCGAGGCGGGCCCGGCCGGAACGCCGTCACTCGACCAGATCCGCGGGGCGCTTCGGAAGGCGAAGGCGAAGGCGGGGTGAGCTGGGACTTGTGCGCGAAACGTTGGCGGTTCGCTGCAATCCGTTACGCCCGAGAGGTGATGTGTCTGGCGATCGTTCATCCCATCAACTCGGCAGGGTTTTTCGACGGGGACGATGACGATCGAGACGCCCCGTTCGTGATCAACGGCTCCTATCTACGGGCCACCCGCTATACCGACGACCCCGCGAGTCGTTGATCCCGCGTCCCCCTGTTCCTCCACATCTCGGCGCGGCGCCGCTGAATCCGACCGGGTCGGACGACCGCCGTCGCGTCCAGGGATGGCCTACTCGCCCTCGTACTTGAAGGACACGCGGAGCTTCGTGCGGTAGGTGATCGCGTCACCCTCGCTCAGGTCGATGTCCTGTTCGACGACCTCGGCGACTCTGACGTCACGCAGGCTCTGGCGCGCCCGCGTGACGGCCTCGGTCGCGGCATCCTCCCAGGACTTGTCGCTCGACCCGATCAGTTCGATCACCTTGTAGACACTCATGAACCCATCTCCTCCTCTGGCGCCCGAGCGGGCACGCGCGGCCAGTCTGCCCGGTTTCGGCGTGCTCTGCTCGGGCAACCGCTGGAATCAGAGGGCCGGATTGGAGGAGAGGTTGGGGAGAGGGCGGGGGGCGACGCGGCGGCCCCGCAGGAAGGCCCTGAGCTCCGAGGCGGGCATCGGTGCCGAAAAGAGCGTCCCCTGTCCGATGTCGCAGCCGAGAGTCCGGAGGTTGGCGAGTTGGTCCGCGGTCTCCACGCCCTCGGCGACGACGTGGAGATCGAGTGCGTGAGCCAGGGAGATGACAGCCGTCACGATGGCGGTGTCTTCCGCATCGGTCCCGAGGCCGTCCACGAACGACTGGTCGACCTTCAGCCAGTCCACCGGGAAGCGCTTGAGGTACGCGAGCGACGAGTAGCCGGTTCCGAAGTCGTCGACACTGAGCTGGACGCCCAGTGCACGGAGGGCCTCGAGAGACGCGAGGGTCGCGTCACCTTCGTCCATCAGCGCCGTCTCCGTCATCTCGAGGCAGAGTCGCTCGGGCGGTAGTCCCGACTCCCGAACGGCCGCGGACACGATGTCGGGGAGATCGGGGAGAAGGAACTGACGAGCGGAGAGGTTGACCGACATCGACAGACCCGAGCCGACGCCCTCCGCATCCCAGCGGGTCGCCTGTCGGCATGCCTCCATGATCGCCCACGTCCCGAGGGGGAACAATCAGTCCTGACTCCTCCGCGATGTCTATGAACTCCGCCGGCTGCAGCATTCCGCGTCGCGGGTGATGCCAGCGCATGAGTGCCTCGACACCGGTGACGGCGCCCGTCTCGAGGTCGACTTCGGGCTGGTAGTGCAGGACGAGCTCGTCGGCGCCGAGCGCGCGGCTCAGGTCCTGTTCGATCTCGAGGACGCGGCGGGTCTCGGAGCGGGCCTCCGCGTCGAAGAACTCGATGCGTGAACGGCCGCGGGACTTGGACCTGTACTGCGCGGCGTCGGCGTCGCGGATCAGGGATTCGGCGTTGGCCGACGGGTCTCCGCTGAGGGCGATCCCTATGCTGGGAGTGATCGACACGGAGGAGGATGCAACGGCAACGGGTTCGGTCATCGTTTCGCGAATGCGGTGCGCCAGAGCCTCGGCGGAATCCGCGTCCGCGATGTCGCGTGCGAGAACCGTGAACTCGTCTCCACCCATGCGCGCGACCTGATCGCCGGGACGGAGTGCGGTGCGGATCCGACGCGCGGCGATCCGGAGCACCTCGTCGCCCGCGGAGTGTCCCAGCGAGTCGTTCACGACCTTGAAGCGGTCGAGATCGATGAACAGCACGGCGATCCCGTTCCCTGGCTCCTTGAGCGTCTCGTCGAGAAGTTCGACGAACGCCGCGCGGTTCGGGATGTCCGTCAGAGCGTCGTGAGTCGCCTGATACGCCAGGCGCGCGGCAGCACGCTTGCGCTCGGAGATGTCCTCGATCTGCATGATGAAGTACGGCTGCGGTGCGTCGCTGTCGCCGGCTACCCGGCTGGCGCTGATGGAAGCGGTGACCGGGGTTCCGTGTGCTTCGACGAACCGGCACTCGAAGGGGAACGACACCGGTTCCTCGCGGAGAAGTGCGTCGAGGTGTCCGGCGAGATCGGCCACGTCGTCGGCATGTGCGACAGCCTCGAGGCCCGACCCGACCAGTGTCTTCTCCGAGCGTCCGAGCATCGAGCAGAGAGCGCGGTTGACCCGCTGGAGCTTGTGGTTACTGCCGACGAGCGCGATGCCGATCGGTGCGTCTTCGAAGGCGCTGCGAAAGCGCTCCTCGACGCGTCCGAGGCTGCTCGTCGCGTGGTCCGCGACCGCCAGGGCGCGCGCTCGACCGCGGGCGAGCACGTAGAGGGCGGCGAAGACGGCGAATCCCAGTGACGCCCCGAGCAGAAGGATCAGAATCGGCTCGCTCCACGAGATCGCGGGAGGGGCCGCGATGGACCGGAACTCGAGCTTCCACCTGAGGCCGTGCGCGAGCACGTTCCTCGCCGTCGTGGTTTGGTCGTTCGGGGATTCGCCGGGAGAACGCACGTCATCGGCTGCATCGCTCGGCTTCACGCCTTCGAAGCGTTCACCGACGACGGCGGTGGCTCCGTCCTTGATCGCGGTCGCTTTCACGTCGTGGGGAAAGCCGGGCATCACACCGTTCAGGAATTCGCTGCCCAGGATCGTCGTGGACGCCCAACCCCGCAGAGCGTTCGGCTCCTGCGACGCGTCGACGGCCAGAAACATGTTGAAGACGGTCACGGCGTCGGAGTCGGGGCTGTCGAGAAGTGGAACATCCACGGGCATCGCGGTCACGACCTCCCCCGATGCCTGTGCCTGCTCCATGGCGTCGCGGTTCTGGGGAATCGCCCGGTTGTCGATGTTCGGCAGAGCCAGGGTCGACTCCGGGATCGAGATCGCTGCCAGCCAGTAGACGTCACGCTGACCCGCGGGTTGGATGACCTGCGAGCCGCGGCCCGTGATCTCCGCTCTCTGATCCAGAAACGCCGGGATCTGCTCCTCATCGACAGCGACGACGTGACCCACTCCGAGGAGGCCGGGGACCGTCGACGGGATCACGGGGTTCGCAACGCCTTCGGCCTGCTCCATCGAGGGGACAGGGTGCTCGGCAAACAGCGATGAGCTGTCGTGGAGCAGATCCGCCTGCCGGTCCAGTCCGTCGACGACGGCCGCCGCGTAGGCGTCGGCATCTGCGTTGAATCGGCGTTCGGGTTCGTTCGCGAGGTCGTGGCGTCGGAGCGCCGCCGCAGTGACCGTGGCGACGAGCGCGAGAGCGAGGGCCACCCACGCGACCGTGGTCGTTCCCCGAGTGCGGGCCGTGGTCGTCGGTGTCATCGGTCCACCGGCACATCGCCCAGATCTGTCGGAGAGTCCAGGGGACCGCCGTCCCCGCTCTCTCCGACGACGACATGAATACGGTTCCGGCCTTCCTGTTTGGCGCGATACATCGCGGCGTCCGCCTCACGCACGAGCGAGTCGGCCGTATCCTCGAGGTCGTCGGCCAGGACGACTCCGATGCTGACTCCCACCACCGCTTCGCCATCCGCGAGCGTGATGGTCGCCGTCAGCGCGTCACACAACTTCTGAGCGACGCGGCACACTTCGGTCTGGTCGACGTCTTCGCAGAGCACCGTGAACTCGTCGCCCCCGTATCGGGCCACGGTGTCGCTCGCTCGCAGCGCCCGACGGAATCTCTCGCCGACGGTGGCGAGCACCTCGTCGCCGGCGATGTGACCCCACCGGTCGTTGATCCACTTGAAGTGGTCGAGGTCCACGAACATCACCGCGGGCGTTGCTCCGTCGCGCGTTCGCCGGGCCAGGACGACCTCGAGGCGATCGAGGAAGAGCGCGCGGTTGGGGAGACCCGTGAGGGGATCGTGGGTCGCCTGGTGGGCGAGCTGCGCCTCGACGGCGTGGCGCTCGGTGACATCGTCGACCTGTGCGACGAGATATCCGGGGCTGCCGTCCTGGCCGGGAATGAGGGAGAGGCCCACGGCGACCCAGATGGAGCGACCATCGGGTAGCTCGAAGCGTCGCTTGAGAGGAGCGGTGTCGACCTCTCCCGCCAGGAGACGCCGAGTCATGTCGTCGTCGATGATGGAGTCCTTTGAGGCAAGCAGGTCGTCGATGGACGAGCCGACGACGTCGTGACCCGAGCGGCCGAGAAGACTGCAGGTCGATCGGTTGACACGGAGCACCGTTCCGTCCTCGGCGAGCAGGACCATCCCGATGGCCGCGTTCTCGAACGCCGTACGGAACAGCGCGGCTGCGGCACTCAGCGACACGGTCGCCTCGCGGACCGCCTCCAAAGCCCGTGCCCGGCTGCGCAGCAACGTGTACACGAGGGCGAACAGGAGCAACGTCACGATCAGACTTGCCACGAGCACGATCCACGGGGCGGTGGTGTTGGGACCCCGGAAGCCTTCGAGGGCGACGAAGTCGAGAGTCCACGATTGGCCCGCGGCGTCGATCGTGCGGCTCGACGTCAGGTCCCCGGGCGCTTGACGGTCCTCGGCCGGTGTCGACGCCGTCGCGGCGATGGCGGTTTCCCCCTCCTCGAAGATCGAAACGTCGATGCCGGAAGCGCCGGCTCCGCGTGCCTGGTCGAGCAGGACGTCGGGGTAGAAGGCAACCGACACGGCACCGGCGAGCGCGGCTCGTCGTTCGAGTGCGGTCGTCGGGACCGTGGCGCCCTCGTAGAGGGGGGTCGTGAGCGCCACGATCGGCTTCTCGTCGAGAGAACTCGGGATGAGCTCGAAGGTCGACTGAGGCACGCTGGGGCTGAGGGCCGCCTCGCCGGTCTCGACGGCGGCGTCCAGGGACTGGTCGGCGGGAGCGAATGCGCGGCCGTCGACGCCGACCGCTCCCGAGCGCAGAGCTTCCGGTGCGGCATGGACACCGATCTGGTAGTCACCCGCGGGTTGTCCGAGAACGGAGTCGAGCAGGAGCAGTCCCCGGTTCTCGGCGGGCTGGAGGCCTTCGACGAACGCGTCGATCTCGTCGGGTGACACGGTCTCGGTCACGAGGACGGCGTACGTCCCGGGGAACTCGACGCTCAGCGCTGCACGGTCGATGGCTGCGAGGAAGTCGTCGCGGCTCATCGTGCCGTCGTCACCGGCGACCGCTGCGATGTCGCCGATGAGAACCTTTGTAGCGCTCGAGGCCGCGCTCCACACCTGCCACGACCTCGTCCGTCTCGGCGTCGAAGGCAGCACGACGGGAGTTCGCGACAGAGTCGCGGTGCTGGACGAAGAGAGCTCCGCTCGCCAGGAGGAGGACGCCCAGCAGCACCCACGCGGCCGTCGTTCCACGTCCCCGCCCCGTCGTCGCGACGGTTTCCGGGTGTTCGGTCGGTCCTGCCTGCACCCTCGTCCCCTCTGTCCCCTGCGTTCCTGTCGACGGGGTCGGGGGTATCTGAGGTCTCGAGGCTGCGAAGGGGGCCCTGGAGACGTCCGGGCGTCCGAATCGTTACGTTTCGGGCATGTCGCGTGTCGGTGAGGGTGTGTGAACCCGGAGCTGCCGCTGCGTCAGGCGTCGAGGATCGCCCGCGCCGCCACCGGCGGAAGAATCTCGTCGGCGATGACGGCCTGCTCAGCCTCCGCCAGGCGGCGCGCCACGTCGGGGTCGGCGCGGAGCCGGTCCACCATGGTGTCGGTGAGTTCCGCCCACATCCACGACCGCGCCTGGTCCTGCCGGCGTATGTCGAACTCGCCGGCTGCGGTCAGAGAGGCGCGGAAGCTCTCGATCGTGGCCCACAGCTCGTTCACGCCGCGGTTCTCGAGCGCCGAACACTCCAGAACTGTTGGGGTCCACGCCTCGGAACGTGCTCGGACGAACCCGAGCGCCGCGGCGTAGTCGGCGGCGGCACGGTGCGCGGCCGCCGCCAGATCGCCGTCGGCCTTGTTGATGACGAGTGCGTCCGCGAGCTCCACGATGCCGCGTTTGATTCCCTGGAGTTCGTCGCCACCACCTGGAGCGAGTACGACCGCGAACATGTCGACCATGTCGGCGACCGCTGTCTCGGACTGACCGACTCCCACCGTCTCCACGAAGACCACGTCGAAGCCCGCTGCCTCGCAGCACAGCATGGCTTCGCGCGTACGTCGGGCGACGCCTCCGAGCGACCCGCCGGTGGGTGACGGGCGGATGAAGGCCGCATCACTGCGGCCCAGGTCGACCATGCGCGTCTTGTCGCCGAGGATCGAACCACCGGTACGGACACTCGACGGATCGACCGCCAGAACGGCCACCCGGTGACCCTGGCCGACGACGCGGAGCCCCAGAGCTTCGATGAGTGTGGATTTTCCGGAGCCCGGCGGCCCCGAGATGCCGACGCGGATCGAACGGCCCGTGGCGTCGAGAACGGCACCGAGGAGACTCTCGGCCTCTTCTCGGTGATCGTCGCGTGTCGACTCGACGAGCGTGATCGCGCGCGCGAGCGCGCGCCGGTCGCCGCTTCGCAGAGCCGTCGCGAGATCGGCGGTGTCGCTCACCCGCCGCCGCCGACGAGATCGAGAACGCGACCCGCCGCCGGGAGGATGTTCGTTCCGGGCCCGAAGACGGCTCCCACCCCGGCCTCTTCGAGAGCCGCGTAGTCCTGGGGAGGGATGACGCCCCCGCAGACGACGACGATGTCGTCGCCACCGAGTTTGCGGAGTTGCGTCACGAGCTCCGGGACCAGCGTGAGGTGACCGGCGGCCTGACTGGAGACGCCCACGACGTGGACGTCGGCCTCCACGGCTTCGCGGGCGGCTTCTTCGGGCGTCTGGAAGAGCGGCCCGACGTCGACGTCGAAGCCGAGATCGGCGAACGCTGTCGCGATCACCTTGGCACCGCGGTCATGGCCGTCCTGGCCGAGTTTCGCCACCAGCATCCGGGGCTGGCGTCCGTGTTCGGCAGCGAACTCCTTCACGCGTTCCCGAAGAGCCTGGTACTCCTCATCACCTTCGTATTCAGAGCCGTACACGCCCGAGATGCTACGGACTGTGGCCCGGTGTCGGGAGAACACCTCTTCCAGCGCATGGGAGATCTCGCCCACGGTCGCGCGCGCTCGGGTTGCCTCGATGCTCAGTTCCAACAGGTTTCCGTCAGCTCGCGCGCCCGCCGTCAGTGCATCGAGTGCTGCGCGACAGCGCTCTTCATCACGGGTCGCTCGGAGCTTCTCGAGCCGCGCGACCTGCTGCTCGCGCACAGCGGTGTTGTCGATGTCTCGGATGTCGACCGGTGGTTCGTCGTCGAGTCGGTACTTGTTGAGCCCGACAACGACGTCCTCCCCCGGTCGACGCGTGCCTGGCGTCGTGCCGCGCTCTCTTCGATCCGCAGCTTCGGCAACCCCGCGTCGACGGCCGCGGTCATCCCCCCGTGTTCCTCTACCTCGTCGATCAGCTTCCAGGCTTCGTTGGCCAGGCTTGCCGTGAGCGATTCGATGAAGTAGCTGCCGCCGAGTGGATCCACCACATCGGTGACGCCGGTCTCCTCGGCGAGGATGAGCTGGGTGTTGCGGGCGATCCGAGCAGAGAACTCCGAGGGCAGCGCCAGCGCCTCGTCGAAGGAGTTGGTGTGGAGGCTCTGGGTGCCGCCGAGCACGGCGGCCATCGCCTCGAAGGCCGTGCGCACCACGTTGTTGTACGGGTCGTGCTCGGTGAGCGACACACCCGACGTCTGGCAGTGCGTCCTCAGCATGAGGGACCGCGGGTCCTGCGCTCCGAAGTCGCGCATGATGGTGGCCCACATGAGGCGCGCCGCTCGCAGCTTGGCGACCTCCATGAAGAAGTTCATGCCGATGGCGAAGAAGAAGGACAGCCGGCCCGCGAACTTGTCGACGTCGAGACCCCGCTCGAGTGCCGCGCGCACATACTCGCGTCCGTCGGCCAGTGTGTAGGCGAGCTCCTGGACTGCGGTCGCTCCCGCCTCCTGCATGTGGTAGCCGGAGATCGAGATCGAGTTGAAGCGCGGCATGTGGTTCGCCGTGTATTCGATGATGTCGGCGACGATCCTCATACTCGGTTCGGGCGGGTAGATGTAGGTGTTGCGGACCATGAACTCCTTGAGGATGTCGTTCTGGATCGTTCCGGCGAGCTGGTTCTGGGAGACGCCCTGTTCCTCGGCGGCCACCACGTAACCCGCGAGGACGGGCAACACCGCGCCGTTCATGGTCATCGACACGGTCATCTGGTCGAGAGGGATCCCGTCGAAGAGGATCTGCATGTCCTCGACGGAGTCAATGGCGACACCCGCCTTGCCGACATCGCCCACGACACGGGGATGGTCGGAGTCGTACCCGCGGTGGGTGGCCAGGTCGAAGGCCACCGAGAGCCCCTTCTGACCGGCGGCGAGATTGCGGCGGTAGAAGGCGTTGGACTCCTCGGCCGTCGAGAAACCCGCGTACTGACGAATGGTCCATGGGCGGTTCGTGTACATCGTGGCGCGCACGCCGCGCACGAACGGCTCGAAGCCCGGCAGGGAGGGCTCGTGCTGGAGGCCCTCGAGGTCCGCGGCGGTGTAGAGCGGCCGGATCGGGATGCCTTCGGGGGACTCCCGGATCAGGTCCTCGGGGTCACCCTTCGTTTCGCGGGCCGCCAGATCCCGCCAGTCGTCGAGCGTCGGTTCCTCGCGTCCTTCGCCGTCGGCTGTCACGTCGTGTCCACTCGCCTCGCGATGCTGGACGCGCCGCGGAGCGCGACGCGTTGTCGCAGGTCAGGCTAGAGGTGAAGGGTCGGGCGGAGCGAGGTGGAGCCGCCGCTCCGGTACGATCTGTGCCGCCCGAGGTCTTCCGATCCGGGTCAGCCGGCCTGGCGCAGGGACGGGTCGGAATCGGGCTGGGGGAATCGTGGTGCGGGCCTCTGGGACGCCGGGCGTCGGCGAGCGCGTCACGGGCCCGGCCGACGCCGGCGCGACCGACGGTGCGGGTGCGGGAGGTCAGGCGCCACGGACTCTGGCCGGTGACGAGCGTGAGCTGCGCCGAACGACTGCTTCGGGCCCTGCCGGGTCGCGTCCTTGCCATGCTCTGATCATCCCCTCCGGGTGTGACACTCACCCGTTGCCCTATGACCAATAACGTCGCAGAGCCAGCGAGTGTTCCCGGCATGCAGCGCGTGGTCGCTCGGCCGCGTCGGGTGGTTGCATCTCTGGTCACCCTTGCCCTGCTCGTGACCGCCTGCGGAGGTTCGTCGTCGCCCACGGACCTCGACGCCGACACCCGGGATCCCATCGAGATGGCCACCGAACGGTGGTTGGAGCGCTATCGAGAAGATGCGGCGTCGTTCGTCGCTCTGTCGCCGGACACGCCTCCGTTCGTGGAGGAACTGGCACGCCTGGCACACGAGGCCGCCGCCGATGCCGGCGGCATGCTCGAGGACGGCGCCACAGCCGGTGCTCACTCCGAAGCCGTGCGTGCGGCGGCGTTGATGTCGGGGGTGGCGGCCGTGAATGAAGGCTTCGAGGCCCTGTCCGCCGGCGGGACGGACGCCTTCGAAGCGGAGGTGTCGGCGCACGACACCGCAGGCGAGGAGGTGGGCGCGTTCGTCGAGCCGCTCCGGACCTTCGAGCCTGCCAACGTGAGCCAGGCCGACTCCCTCATGTCCGCCTATGGCACCGCACTGGACGCGGTGAGCTTCTCCCTCGTCGGAGTCGAGCTCCTCGAGCGTCCGGGACGTGACGAACGGGAGACGATCTGGCTCCTGTCACTCTCCGCCGCGTACTTCGCCGCGGCGCCGGTCCTGGGAGAGGCCGCCGCCGAGCAGCTGTCGTTCGGCGACGGTCTCGACGGTCCTCCGATCACCGGTGATCCACGGGCCATGGGGCTCGCGTTCCAGAGCGCCGCCAACGCTGCCCTCGACCGCTTCGAGAACGATGTGATCCTGGCGACGGCGGAGGACCAGGGAATCACCGACGGGGAGGTGAAGGACCGACTCTCGGGCTTCGAGCTCGACTACTCCCTGTCGGTCGCCGGGCTGCATCTCATGGATCTGCTCGACGAGGTGTTCCGCGACGCTCCGAGTGAATCGTGGGCCGTGCTCGGGGGAGCGCTCACCGCCTACGAGCGCACGCAGGCGCTCAACGCCCGCTACGCCAGATATCGACCGCTCTCGGACGACGGCTCTCTCCCCATCGTGAGGTGGGAGGACCCGCCCGCTGTCGAGGCGGCCGTGCCCAGGGCCGACGCCCGTTTGGCCGCGATGCTGGACGACCTGCGCATGGCGGAGGTCACGCCGGTCGGCGTCATTGCGGACTACGAGGCCGGCATCGTGGAGTGGAGAACCCATGGCGATGTCGACGACGACACCGGCAGCCCGGATCCAACGGTCGGCTTCGAGCAACTGGCGTACTTGTGGGCGGGTGCGATCGAGGCGGCGGTCCTGTTCTCTCTCGGCGGTATCGAGGGGCCCGTCACCGGGGACGGCTCATAGACTGAACCGGTGAGTTCCCTCGACACCGTCTACCTCGACAACGCGGCCACGACACCTCTCCGGCCTGTCGCCCGTGAGGCCGTCGAGGCCGTTCTGTGCGACAACTTCGGCAACGCGTCGGGAGTGCACTCGGTCGCCCGCGCGGCCAAGACCGCGCTCGAGGAGGCCCGGGAGACCGTGGCCGACGGCCTCGGATGCCGCCCCGGCGAGGTCGTCTTCACCTCGGGAGGCACCGAGTCCGACAACCTCGCCGTCAAAGGTGCCGCGCACGCGGCGCGCAGGGCCGGGCGCGGCGAGACGGTGGTCACCACCACGATCGAACACAAGGCGGTGCTCGCCTCCTGCGACCGTCTGGAGTCGGAGGGTTTCCGGGTCCGTCGAGTCGGCTGCGACACCGGCGGAGTCGTCGACCTCGATGCGCTTTCCGACGCTCTCGACGATGACACGGTCGTCGTCTCCATCATGCTCGTGAACAACGAGGTGGGCACGGTTCAGCCGCTCGAGACCGTTGCCGACCTCGTTGCCGAGCGCAGTCCCCGCGCCGTTTTGCACACCGACGCTGTGCAGGCGGTCCCGTGGGTCGACGTCGAAGCGGCGGCCGCACGCTCCCAACTCGTGTCTGTGTCCGCGCACAAGTTCGGCGGTCCGAAGGGGGTCGGCGCGCTCGTCGTTCGTGAGGGCACGCGTCTGGAGCCCCTTCTCGAAGGCGGAGGTCAGGAGGGTGACCTCCGTTCGGGTACCCACAACGTCGCGGGGATCGTGGGAATGGCCGCGGCGCTCCGTGAGACCGTGGCGCAGCGACCCGACGACACAGCGCGCGTCGGCGCACTACGCGACCGTCTGGCCGCCGGGCTCCTCGAGGCGGTCCCACGGTCGTGGAGCAACGGTGACCCGTTGCGCAAGGTTGCGGGTAACTGTCACGTCGGCTTTCCGGGCCTCGAGGTGGAGACGATGCTCCTGGCGTTCGATCAGGACGGCCTGTGCGCGGCCGCGGGTTCCGCGTGCCAGTCGGGTTCGCTCGACCCTTCGTACGTCCTGCTGGAGATGGGAATGGACCGCCGCGATGCTCTGGCCTCGGTGCGCTTCAGCCTCGGCTGGTCGACCACTCCCGACGACGTCGATGCCGCACTCGCACTGATCCCTGCCGCCGTCTCGCGGCTGCGACCCGCACGTCGCCGCTGAGAGGTTCTCCGATGCGTGTTCTCGTCGCCATGAGTGGAGGTGTCGACTCGTCGGTGGCGGCTGCTGTGCTGCGCGACGCTGGCCACGACGTGACAGGCGTGACCTTGAAGTTGTGGGGTGGCCCGAGTGATTCGGGTTGCTGTTCTGTTTCCGACGTGGAGGACGCGCGGCGCGTCGCCGCCCAACTCGGTGTCCCGCACTACGTCTTCAACTTTTCCGATGATTTCGAGTCGACGGTCGTCGCTCCCTACGTGCAGGCGTACGCAGGTGGGCGGACACCGAATCCGTGCGTCGAATGCAACCGCTCCATCAAGTTCGGCCGCCTCCTCGAGCGCGCCGACGAGCTCGGTTTCGATGCCGTGGCCACGGGCCACCACGCGAGGGTGCGCGTGTCGGGCAGTCGGCACCTGCTGGAGCGCGGCCTCGATCCCGGCAAGGACCAGTCGTACGTTCTCTACATGCTCTCGCAGGCCCACCTGGGGCGTCTGCTGCTCCCCATCGGCGAGATGACCAAGGCTGACGTACGACGGCGTGCCGTCGATCTGGGCCTGCGGACCGCGACGAAGGCCGAGAGCATGGACGTCTGCTTCATCCGTGCGGGGCAGCGGGTCGACTTCCTCGACGAGAGGACCGCACCGCGACCCGGATGGGTGGTCGACGCGGACGGAAGGCGGGTCACGAGGCACGAAGGCGTGGCCGCCTTCACGATCGGTCAACGGCGCGGGCTCGGCGTGGCGCTCGGGGAACGGCGTTACGTCGTCGACGTCGACGCGACCACGTCCACGGTCACGATCGGAGAACGGGACCAGCTCTTGCGCGACCACGCGGATCTGCGCGACCCGTGCTTCGTCGACGGTCCTGTGCCGCCGGGCACCGAGGTCGACGTGCAGACGCGTGCGCACGGCGACGTGGTTCGTGGGGTCGTGGAGGCCGAACGTGTCCGCTTCGTCGTGCCCCAGCCCCGCGTCGCCCCGGGCCAGGTCGTGGCGTTCTACGAGGGTACGAGGCTTCTCGGCGGCGCTCTCGCCGCCTGAGAAGCTTCGTCCTCTTGCCTCTTCCCGTCGCCTCAACTCGGGCAGCGCAGGATACCTGCGCTGCTGATCCTCGTTTCGGGTCTCGGGCGCCGCAGGATACCTGCGGCGCTATTCCTCGTCTCGGGCGCCGCAGGTTACCTGCGGCGCTATTCCTCGCCTCGGGTGCCACTATTCCTCGTCTCGGGCCGGCGGCGCTCTCGCCGCGTGAACAGGTGGCTACACCCGTCCCGGTCGGCGTTGGGTGTAGGTGTCGCACAGCGCGTCGGGTCGGACGGGTGCCACGAGCAGCGCGGTCACGTCGGTGGTCGTGAGTGGTCGATGTCGCCGTGGACGGCGGGCGAGTGCTGCGGGAGAACTCAGGTCGATTCGAAGAGACCGCGCGACGGCACCGAGACGGAGGTCGACGATGTCGACACCGGGATCGGCGCGAGGCGGTGCAGGAGTGAGAGACGCCAGAGAGCCGTGAGTGAGGAGAACCGGTTCGGCCAGCGTCATCGGGTCGACGACGACGACCCCGGCGGGCACGAGAACGATCCAACGCGTCGCGAGGACGTGCAGCGATCTCGTCGCGGCCGCGGCGAGAGCGACGCCGACGACGGTGACGCACGACCCGAGCAGCCACCGTCGGTCGCCGAGCATCAGAGGACCCGCCGCGACGCCGACTCCCACGAGGGCGACCGCTATGGGGATCGGGCCCACGAACAGGCCAGGCGGTGTTCGAAGCGGAAAACGCCGCTCGTCGCCGTATGCGACGGACTGGGCGCACAGCAGAGAAAACGGCACCGACCACGCCAGCGCTGTGGTGGCCAGTGCCTGCACGAGTGTCACGCCGATGAGTGCGGCGGATGAATCGTCTGTGAGGGCGACGACGACGGTGACCGCCACGGCGACCGGAGCGCCGATCCGCGTGGCTGTCAGCGAGGGGGGACGGACGATGAACAGTCCGAGGATGACGGCACCCCATCCGATCCAGGCCAGAGCGATGGCGACCACACGTGTTCCCGGCGACCAGTCGGAGACCGCATCGGCGATCACGGCTCCCGCTGTAACGGGCATTGCCGCCCACAGCACGCGCAACGGCCAGATCACCGGTGGGGAGAACCTTCCTCGGGAGACGGGACGGTTCGTATACTACGGAGCCGGTGAACCGACGGCGCCCTCGCCGGTCGGTGATCCGGAGAGGCGAGCCGGTCGCACGCGCGGACCGGACGAAAGGCGTTCATGGCTGACGATCGCGGGAACTCGGGGCCGGCCAGCGGCGGATCTCCGAACGACGAACCCCTCACAGCGGTACCTGCCGACGCGACGACCCCGCCCGCGGACAGCCCGACCCCGTCGGCTCCCGGCGGGGACCCCACGCAGGCCGTTCCGGCCGACCCGACGGCGGCCATGCCCACAGGTGGCGGCGGTGCGGGCGACGAACCTCCCGGAGGCCCTCCCGACGGCCCCCCGATGATGCCGAGGATCCCGGCGGATGGAAGCGGCCGGCCGTGATCGCGGGTGCGATCGTCGCCGCCGCCGCGATCGTCGTGCTCCTGATTCTGCTGCTCGGCGATTCAGGCGGCGACAAGAAAGACGAGCCCACGAGCTCGACGTCGTCGACCACCACAACCGAGCAGGAGACGACGACCACACCGCCTCCCACCGAGGCGCCGACGACAACCGCGCCACCGGCCACGACCACGACCACGCTTCCACCGACGTCTACGTCCACCTCGACGTCGACGACGACAACCACCACGCTCTGAGCGCCGCGCTCCGATACGGCAGCGTTCGTCGCGAACCCGCGTAGGCTCGGCGGCGTGGCGGTTCCCGACGATGTCGCAGCGCGCGTTACCGAGTTGCGTGATGCGATAGCGGAGCACAACCGGCGGTACTACGAGCTCGACTCGCCCGTCATCGCTGACGCGGAATTCGACGAACTGATGCGGGAGCTGTCGGAGCTCGAACAGCAACACCCGGGTCTCGTCACCGAGGATTCGCCCACTCAGCGTCCGGGCGGGCGTGCCACCCGGCACTTCGCACCGGTGGAGCACCTCGAACCGATGTTCTCCCTCGACAACGCGTTCGACGGAGAAGAACTCGCTGCCTGGGGTGAACGACTCGTTCGGCGCCTGGACGAGCCCGCGTCCTTCGTCTGTGAGCCCAAACTCGACGGCGTCGCGATCTCACTGCTCTACGAAGACGGCGCGTTGCGTCGCGCCGCCACCCGCGGTGATGGAACGGTGGGAGAAGACGTCACCGCGAACGCGGCCACGATCGGCGACGTTCCGCACCGCCTCAGTGGCAAACGGGTTCCCGCCATTCTCGAGGTGCGCGGAGAGGTGTATCTCCCGCTTGCCGCCTTCGCGGAGCTCAACCGTCGCCAGGACGAAGCCGGGCTTCCCCGGTACGCGAACCCACGGAACACGGGGGCGGGATCACTACGCCAGAAGGACCCGACGGTCACCGCCGGCCGCGACCTCCATCTGTTCTGCTATCAGACCGGCGTTGTGACGGGGGCCCCGCCGCTGCCGACCCACTCCGACACACTCGTTTGGCTCGCCGAACTCGGGTTCCCCGTCGAACCCCACATCGAGTCAGCCGACACTCTCGACGAGGTCGCCTCCTACTGCGTGCGCATGCAGGCGTTGCGCCACGATCTCCCCTACGAGATCGACGGCGTCGTCGTGAAGGTCGACGACCTCGACCAGCGCCATGCCCTCGGTTTCACGAGCAAGGCACCGCGGTGGGCGCTCGCGTACAAGTTCCCGCCCGAGGAGAAGACCACACGGCTGCTCGACATCATGGTCAGCATCGGGCGCACAGGGCGGGCGACACCCTTCGCATCCCTGGAGCCGGTCCATGTGGCGGGTTCCACGGTGGCGCTTGCGACGTTGCACAACGCCGACGAGGTGGCTCGCAAGGACGTCCGGAAGGGGGACACCGTCATCGTGCGCAAGGCCGGTGACGTCATCCCCGAGGTCGTCGGCCCGGTTCTGGAACGACGGCGCAAAGGTGCGCGCCGCTGGAAGTTTCCGAAGAGCTGCCCCGTGTGTGGGGAACCGCTGATCCGGCTGGAGGGTGAGGTCGACCATCATTGTGTCAATTTCGAGTGCCCCGCACAGCGCGTGCAGCGCATCGTGCATTTTGCCGGGCGCTCCGCCATGGACGTCGAGGGCCTGGGAGAGGAGCGCGTGGCCCAGTTCGTCGAGGCCGGGCTGTTGCGTGACGCGGGAGACATCTACGCGCTGGCGCTCGAGGACCTTGTTCCCCTCGAACGCATCGGAGAGCAGTCGGCGCAGAACCTCCTGGAGGCGATCGAGGCGTCGAAGCAACGCCCCCTGGCCAAGCTTCTCGTTGGTCTCGGGATCCGGCACGTGGGGCCGGCCGTCGCGTCGGAACTTGCGGCTCGCCTGCGACACCTCGACGCGATCGGCGACGCTTCCGAAGAAGAACTGGCCGAACTCGAGGGAATAGGAGCCGTGATCGCGCAGAGCGTCATCCACTGGTTCGAGAGTGAGAACAACACGGAGCTCATCGCGAAACTGCGTGATGCGGGCGTCAACTTGCGCGGTCCGGAGGGCGGGTCGCGTGGGCGCGACGCGCCTCTCGGGGGCGTGACCCTCGTCATCACCGGAACGTTCGCCGACCGCTCCCGCGACGACATCAAGGCTGCGCTGGTGGAACGGGGGAGCGAAGGTGACCGGAAGCGTGTCGGGGCGCACCGACTATCTCGTGGCGGGGGACAACCCGGGCTCCAAACTCGCCAAAGCCGAGGAGCTCGGGGTCGCTGTTCTCGACGACGCGGGCCTCGACGCGCTCCTGGCCGGAGAGATGCCGGACTGACCCGCCGAGGTGCCCCGGTAGCGGGGATTTTGAGGAGTGTGGCTTTCTTGGTACATTTGTCCGTATTGGACGGATAGGCCGCGCTCCCTTCATGGGTGGACAGCGCAGGCCGGGGCGAACGGGAGCACGCGTGCGGCGGATCATGGTGGGTCTCGCGGTCGTGGCTTTCGCGGCCGTTGCATGCGTCCCACCGGGCCAGGGAGGTGGAGGACCTGCGGGTGGAGGACACGGGGGCGCCGGATCAGGCACCTCCGGCGCAGCACCGCCCGTTGCAGGATCGCCCGGCGTCCCTCCCGCCGACACCGGGCCCACGGACGGAACGGCTGGAGTCCGGCGACGGCGGGCAGAGCACGCCCGGATCACCTTCCGCTCCCGGTGACCGGACACCGGCGTGGCTCCAGAGCCTCATCGACGCGTTGAGCGCGGCAGCCACTGCCCGTCTGGCGGAGATCGCCAGCGCAGCGAACGCCGCACCTGGTCCGGATGTGCCGAACGCACCCGACACGGCGGGGCCCGACGCGCTCGAGCCCACCGAGGCACCTGCGGCGCCCCTGGTGGTGTCGTCACTCGACGCGCTGACGTGCAATCCCCTCGGGTTCGGTGACACCTCCGCATCCGGAGGTGGTTCGTGCGCCGTGCCGTGGCCGAGCGACCTGTTCCGCACGGCCGCCGGCCTGCTCGAGGTGCCCGACAGCATCCTCGACTCCGCCACGGTCGCGGAGTACCCGGCCTCGCTCGCGCCGTCGAGTGTGCTGAACGGATCCGACGGATACCCGGCCCTGAGTCCGGTTCTCTTCGAGCTCGACCAGCCGATCGACCCTGCCACGGTTCCCGCCGATGGCGGCGACGCCTTCGCTGTGTACGACACATCGACCGACGCGCGGGTCCCGGTCATTGTCGACCTCGATCCCGACGCCGCCCTCCGCGGTGCTCCGAACACGATCATTCGTGCGTGGCCGCGCGTCCGCTTCGAGTTCGGGCACACCTACGTGGCGGTGATCACCGACTCGCTCGGTTCGGCCGGTACTCCGTTCGCGCGCACTCCCGGTGTCGACGAGGCGCTCGGTGGTACGGGTACACCGCTCGGAGACCACTACGACGCGCTGTTGGCTCCCGTCGATGCTGAGTTCTCCCGTGACGATGTTCTGTCCCTGACCGACTTCACCATCCGTTCGGAGGCTGACGCCGTCGGCGACGTGGAGGCGATGGTCGCCACCGTCGACGCGCAGCCCCACGCCGTCGCGATCCAGTCGGTCGACTGGAACTTCCTGCTTCCCGGTGTCGACTCGATCGTGCGCGGCACTGTCGACCTCACCGACTTCCGTGACAGCAACGGTGAGCTCCACTACCAGGCCGGCGACCAGGGGAAGTCCCAGGTCGTGCCGTTCCTGCTCGCCCTCCCGAGGGTTCCCGCCGGTCGCTCCGTTCCGATCGCGATCTACGGCCACGGCCTCGGCTTCTACAAGGAGACCTTCCTCGCCGCCGTGATCGCCAACGGCCCACGGGGGTCGCCACGATCAGCATCGACCAACCGAACCACGGCGAACGAGTGGTGCCGGGAGACCCCAACAAGCAGCAGATCTTCGATCTGCTGTCGCCCGACGACACCGGGCGGGCAGTCTCGATCCCCGCGCAGTCGGTCGTGGACCACGCGTCGCTGCTCAAGGCGGTGGAGACAGAGCTTGCCGATCTCGACGTCGCTCCTTTCTCTCTCTTCGGTGAGAACGGCGACGGCACGCCCGACATCGACACGGAGCGCATCATCTACGAAGGCACGTCGCTCGGTGGCGTCCTCGGCGTCCCGTTCGTGGCGATGAGCCCGCGCATCGATGCAGCATTCCTCCAGGTGGCGGGTCTCGGCGTCACGCACGTCCTCAACGAGTCGAACTACTGGACCAAGGAGGGTCAGGCGTTCGGCGGGATCGTGGCCGAAAACGCGTCTCCCGGAGACTCGGCGGCGTTGCTGGCGATCGCCCAGCAGCTGGTCGACGGTGGTGATGGTACGAACGTGGCGCACCGACTCGCCGACCACGCGCAACCCGTCGAACTCGTCTACGCGCACGGGGACGAGACTGTTCCGAACTTCGCCAGTGAGCGTCTGATCGCCTTGGCGGATCTCCCGCTCCACGGACTCCAGCAGTACGCGATCCCGTGGCTGCCGGATCCACTGCCGCAACCCGATCGTCCGGCCGACGGCCAGGGGGCGTTCCAGATCGATCCGGGTCTGTTCAGCATCATCTCGACTCACCTCTCGTTCCTGACCGGTCCACCGATGACCGAGTTCGACATCTGGCTTCGCGACCGCTTCCGCGCCGAGCCGCCGACCACTGCGTCGCTGACGGTGCTCCAGATCACCGAGCCCGCCGGCGGGACGGGCTTCGAGTTCTCCCTCGACGACACCGACCCGTTCACGCTCGACCACGGCGGAACCGTGACGCTGGACGAGTTGGCGCCGGGAGTGCACACGATCGCCACCACGGCGCCCGACGGCTGGACGATGAGTGATCTGGTCTGCGCGGTGACCGGTGATGGGCCCGACCCCGTTGTCGACGTGACGGCAGGCACGGCGACACTGGAACTGGGCGCGGGCGACGACGCGGAATGCCGCTTCACGGCCGCTGCCGATGATGAGCCACCCTCGACGACGGAGCCCCCGACGACCGGGCCTTCGACGACCGGGCCTCCCGGTACCGAACCGCCCACCACCGCTCCGCCGGAGGTGGAAGGCACGACGGTTACGGAAGGCTCCAATCCGACCGGCGGCGAACTGCCCTTCACCGGAGCACTCGGAGGCTGGCTTCTGCCCCTCGGCATCGCGCTACTCGCGGGTGGCGTGGTACTCCTCGGCACAGTGCGAGCCCGACGGAGTTCGAGCGTCTGAGGTTCAACCGCCGACGCGGAAGTCCCAGGTGAACGACTCGGCATCGGCGCGGGTGCCCGTGCGCGGCCAGTAGACGACGGTCGCGCTGTGGGTCCCGGGCTCGAAACGGGAGATTTCCTGGTCGGTACCCGGTCGGAACTCGAAGACCCCGAGGTCGGCGGTTCCCGTGATCTGGTCCTCGGGTATCTCGTGGCCGTCGATCACGAGAACGCCGGTCATGTCGTCGCGCAGGTCGACCTGGACGCTGCTGTTGGAGCTCGTGAGGCCGCCTTCGACAGGAACGATCGACTCGATCGCTCCCGGAAGTGGCGCCCGTTCGTCGCCCTGTTGGGTGGCCAACCCTGCCCAGATCAGGAGATTCGCGGCGAGGAGTAGTCCGGTGACGACGATCACGACGCGCCACGGATTCCGCTGAGTGCGTGTCTTCACCACATCAGCGACGGTACCCGGCGTTGCCGCGTCCCCGACCAACGGGGCCGGTACCGTTGATCGAGCCATGACCATGAGTGGAGTCTCAGACCTGGTCGGGACCGTACTGGCCGACCGGTATCGATTGCGCGTCCCGATCGGGACAGGTGGTGGCGGTCGGGTCTACCTCGCCGACGACATCCGGCTCCGGCGTCGGGTGGCGGTGAAGGTCCTGCACGCCGCCCTGGCCGAGGACGCGGGATTCCTGCGGCGTTTCCGCGCCGAGGCACAGCTCGCCGCGTCTCTCCACCACCCCAACATCATGGCCGTTTACGACTGGGGCAACGACGGGCTCCCGTTCATGGTTCTGGAGTACCTCGCCGGAGGCAGCCTGCGCAGCATGCTCGACGGCGGCGTCCGCCTTTCGCCGGCGCAGGCAGCGCACGTGGGGCGTGAAGTCAGCGCGGCACTCGAACATGCGCAGGAGCGCGGGCTCGTCCACCGCGACATCAAGCCGGCGAATCTGCTGTTCGACGAACACGGCATCGTGCGGGTTGCCGACTTCGGGCTGGCTCGCGCGCTCGCTGAAGCGAGCTGGACCGAACCGGCCGGCGCGGTCCTCGGCACCGCGCGTTACGCCGCGCCCGAACAGGGTCTCGGGACACCTCTCGACGGACGCGCCGACCTCTACGCCCTCTCGCTCGTCCTGGTGGAGTCGGTGACGGGACGGGTTCCCGGGGTCGCGGACACGCCCATCGGAACGTTGGCCGGACGAGCCCGGCGCTCGGTGGTCGCACCCGAGGAGATGGGTCCGTTGAGCGCGGTCGTGGAACGGGCCGGGCGGGCCGAACCCGACGAGCGCTATCCCGATGCCACGACGATGAGGTCGGCCCTCGAAGATGCAGCGGAGGCTCTTCCCCCGCCGGCGCCGCTCACCTTGGTGGTGGCGGGCGCGGTGGCCGAGGACGCCAACCCCACCCAGATGCGCTCGGGCACGGCTTCGGAGGCCGCCTCGACCGTGTTCGACCAGGACGCCGACGCCGAGCCGATGGGTGTCGACGACCAGCTCGAGGAAGCGTCCACCGGCCGTCGGCTCACGCCCTGGATCGTCGGAGCCGTCATCCTCGCCGCGCTGGGCGCGGCCGCGTTCGCCCTGTTCCAGACACCGGCAGCCACCGTCCCCGCTCCCCAGCTCGTCGGTCTCACCACAGACGCGGCCGGTCAGGTGGCCGATGAGGTCGGGGTGTCGATCGACGTCGTCGAGGAGATCGAGGCTGCGGAGCCCGCGGGCACGATCCTGGAGCAGCGACCCGCTGCGGGAGCGTTCATGAACGACGACGGCACCGTGAGCCTCACGGTGTCGAGCGGGCCGCCGCCGGTCGCGATTCCGACCGTGACGGGGCTCGCTGTGGAGGAGGCGATCCGCGAACTCGAGGACGCGGGATTCCTCGTAGGGGAACAGGCGCGCGAACCATCCGAGGACGTTCCTGCCGACGTGGTCATCAGCCAGGATCCCCCGGCCGGGGAAGAGGTGGCGAGCGGTTCGAAGATCAACATCCTCATCAGCGACGGCCCACCGCTGCGCACCGTCCAGGATCTGGCCGGTTCCGGCTACGACGAGGCGGCGGCCGCCCTGGAGGGAATCGGGCTGGTGCCCGAGCGCGCGGACGAGTTCAGCGATGACGTGCCGTCGGGACAGGTGATCGGCACCACGCCCGCGGCCGGGGAGCCGGCGGAACGGGGATCGACCGTGACGGTCCGGGTGAGCAAGGGTCCTGATCTCGTGCCCGTTCCCGATGTCCGCGGTCTCGGCATCGACGCTGCCACGGCGGCGCTCGAGGCGAAGGGTCTGGCCTTCGACGTCGACACCACCAACTTCACGCCCGGAGCGCCCGTGGTGACCCAGAGTCCCGCGCCCGACACGAAGGTCAAGCGCGGCGCCACCGTCACGATCGCTTTTTGAACCATGGCCCGCGTGTCGGCGTGGGACTAGCCCGCACGATCGTCCCTCTCGTGGGCTTTTGACCGGCGGCCCACGGAGAGCCACGATTTTCTTTTTTTGAGAGTCTCAGGACCGCCCGCGCGCGCACAGTGACGAACGCGAGGCCTTGTGGACGGGGGAGTCGTGGAGCCCGCGTGTGAGAGGTCATAGCCCGATCTAGCTATGCGTCCATGGGGTTGACCTCTCCACAGGCCAATGTTCTTCTGTGCGTGCTCGAAACACGCCGCTTGGTCATTCGTCCTACGGCACATAGCCGACATGGGGGGCGAGCGGGCCAGACGGCAGATATCGCAGAAAGTGGTCACAAGGGGTCGGAATGCCAGGGTCGCAGTCATGATCGTTCGACGGTTCTCGCAGGGCGCCACCAAGGCGCCTCCCGTGTCCCGCCCGGGGAACGGCTACGGACGCCCGAGCCGTTCCGGTCCGGCCCTGGCCTGGAATCGTGAGGCCCTGGCCTGGCGCCGTTCCCTCGCCTCCGTTCGCGACTTCGACGCACTGTTCGAGGATCGCCGGGCGATCGACCTCACCGCCGGAGAACGGTCCGCACTGCACCGCTGACCGAACCCGGGCCGCGCAACCCCCGGGACACCCCTGGGGTGACCCCAGGAGCCGTTGAGGGCGAGCACGGATGGTGCCGGGCGTACCGGTCGCTCACGATCGGTGCATGGACACCAACACGAACACCATCGACAGCAATATCGGCAACGATCAGACGCGACGGAGCGCCGCTGTCTGGATCTCGGGGACAGGAGCGTTTCTCCTCGTTGCGGCCGCCACGCTCTTCGTGGCGGTGCGCTGGGACACTCTTCCCGACGAGGTCAAGCTTGCGATCGTCGCGGGCCTCTCGGGCGCCTTCCTCATAGCCGGTCGCCGACTCCGGCACCGGATTCCCGCTACGGGGTCGGTTCTGTTCCACCTCGGAGCGTTTCTCGCCCCCGTCGCCGCCGCCGCCACGGACACCAAGATCGGGTTCGGCTGGGCCGCCATGGCACTCATCCTCGGCGTGGCGGGGGGCGTCTTCTACGGAGCTCTCGCTGCGTGGTCGGGCTCCGTCGTGCTGCGGTGGGTCGCGGTGGCGTCCGTCATCGTGGCCGCCACCGGTCTGGGCGGCCTGAGCCCCGTTCCGGCACCGCTGGCGCTCGCCGCGGTCGCGCTGGTCTGGTCGCTGATCGGCATCGTGTCGGGGTCACTTCCGGCGCGCCGCCCCGAGATCGGCGACGTCTGGGCGATCGTGGCCGGCGTCGCTCCCGCGATCGCCGTCGCAATCCCCTACGCCGCCGACGTGGGTGCGCGCGGCCCTCTGACGGTCGGGGAGTCGATCGCCCTTGCAGCCACAGGCCCCGTGGTCGGTGCGACATTGCTGCGGGCGGCGCGCCGCCGTGCCGACGGGCGCTGGGCGTGGCTCGCCCTCGCCGGGATTTCGGTGCCGCTGATCGCCGGCCTTGCCGCGGCGGCGCCCGGACGGCGATACGACACTTGTTCTGCTCGCGGGCGCGTTCGTGGTCATCGAGGTCGTGGCACTTCTGGCTGCCGATGATCCGCTCTTCGCGCGGCCGATGGCCGTCGCTGCCGTCGCTGCCGAGGTTGCCGCCGGTATCGGTGTTCTGGCAGCGGGAGCCATCACGCTCCTCGTGGCGTTCCCGGACGAGTTGTGGGAGCCGGTCTTCCCCGACACCACTCTCGGCCTCGCGTTCGGGCTGTTGGCCGTCGGATGGATGGTCGCTCGCCCGAGGGTCCTGAAGGATCTCAGAGTGGTCTTCGGTGTCGCGGCGGGGATCTGTGCGTTCGGTGCCGTCGCGTCCGCCAGCGGAGATCCCGTGGCCGTCGCCTTCGCCTCACTCGGCGTCGCTGCGGCGACACTGCTCATCGGACGGGCGCGGGCGGGACTGGGTGTGCTGGCCGCCTCGAGTTTTGCGCTCGTCGTTGCCTGGCCGGCTGCCGGGGCGCGGACATCCATCGGGTCGCTCGCCGCGGTGCTGGCCGCCGCGGTGGCGGCCGAGACCGCGACGCGGACGTGGATGCGCATCACGTCGTCGATCGCAGCAGGCGTGTTCGTTGTGGGAGCGTCGACAGGCGTCGGAGACGTGGTGGGGCTGGACTCGACCACTCTCGGGCTCGCCCTGGCGTCGTCAGCGGCCGTCTGGGCTGCTCTGGCAGTCCTCGTGCCCCGCGAGTGGAGGTCCTCCTTCTTCGCGGCGGCGGTGGCTGTTCTCACCACCGGGCTCGTTCTCACGAGCGGCGATCAGACCGCCTTCGGTGTTGCGACCATCATCGCCGGAGGGCTCGTCGTCGGCACCGGCGTCTTCTTCCACTGGGTGCCGGTTGCCCACGCCGGAGGCGTCGTGGCGACGATCGGTTTGTGGACCGTGCTCGACGCCGCGGCAGTGATGAGTACGGAGGCGTACGCGGCTCCGGTCGCCCTGCAGCTCCTGATCGCCGGCGCGTGGGCGCGTCACGCGCGGGTCGACGAGATCGTGGGCGAGTACACGAGTGACGATCAGCCGACGACCGCGATTCCGTCCTCGTGGGTCGCGTACGGCCCGGCCCTCGCCCTGCTCGGAGCGAGCGCGTGTATCGAGCGGATCTCCGGGGGAGCGGGTTGGCACGCAGTTGTTGCGGGGGCTGTCGGCGTCGTCGCTGTCGCTGTCGGCGGTTGGCGTCGCCTCGCCGCTCCGCTTTTCATCGGGACGGGACTCCTCATCGCTGTCACTGTCTACGAGTCCCTCGGCGCGGCAGCCGGTGTTCCGACCTGGATGTGGCTGGCACTGGGTGGGGCCTTTCTCCTGGGTGCGGGTATCACGCTCGAGCGCAGCGCGACCTCGCCGGTCGACGCCGGACGCCGCCTCGTGGACGTGGTGGCCACCCGCTTCGAGTAGGCCGGTCGACGGGAATCCTTGGGTCCACCTCGAGGCGTCCATCTCGCGAGGTCGGCCCCGCAGCGACGACGGCTTGGCCGATCGGTGCTTTCACTGCGCAATACCGCTAACGTGCGTCATCCTCAGGAACCGGCCCGAGCCGCCGGTCCGGCGATGTAGGTCGACCGATGGTCAAGGGAGCGACGATGACGGGGCGCACAACCACCACACGAGGGTTCCGACTGCTGGCGGTTCTGCTGGCACTCGCACTTCTGGGCGCCGCCTGCGGCGGCGGTGGCGACAGCAGCGGCGACGGTTCGACGACGAGCGGCGAAAACGGTGGCGGCGGTGACGGCACCGTCGAGCTGAACGCGCTCTTCTTCCAGGAATTCGGGGACGGGACCTACGGCGGTGGCGCCAACCCCGTACGGATCCGCGTCAACGATGTCGACGGCGAGGAGTTCCGCGTCGGTTTCACCGAGGACGAGGTCGCCGGCACGGGTGACCAGTGGCGTGCGGCAGGCTGGGAGGCCGCAACCGTCAGCACGATCATCACCGGTGGGCAGATCACCGGGCGTGAGGTCACTTACGACGTCAAGGGCAAGATCGACGGGCCGAGCGCCGGTGGCGCGCTCACGGTCGGAACGATCGCGGCCTTCCGTGGTGACGAGCTGAACCCGAACGTCGTCATGACCGGCACGATCAACCCCGACGGCACGATCGGACCCGTCGGTGGGATCCCGCAGAAGGTCGACGGCGCGGTGGCGGTCAGCGAGGGGAAGGCCTCCAGCGTCGGAGCGGACCCCGACGAGACGACCGAGACCACCGAGGAGACGAGCGACGAGGAGTCGCTCGGGGTCATCGACGCGGCCGTCCGCACCGGTGGCGAGAGCGGCTCGAGTAGCGACGTCACGATGCTGATCCCCGCGGGCCAGGGCACCTCCGCCGATCTCGCCACGGGCGAGAACGTCGACGTGATCGACCTCGGTCGCCGTTCCGGCATCGAGGTGAAGGAAGTGGCCGACGTGTACGAGGCCTACGAGGAGTTCACCGGCGAAACACTTCCGCGTTTCGAGGACACGTCCGACACCGACCTCGACTCCGAGGCCAACGACCGCATCGAGGCCACGGTACAGAAGTGGATCGGCCGGTATCAGGAGTCGATCAACGCGGTCGGCGCGCTGACTCCCGAGGGTCAGCAGTTCGCATTCGATTCGGGCTTCGTCGACGAGGCCGACGCAGCCGCCGTCACGGCACAGGACCTCTCCGATCAGGGCCTTCAGGCCGGCGCGTATTCTTCGGCCCTCGAGGCGGCCGCTCTCTCGGCGGCGGCGGTCGCTGTCGGGACAGGCTGGGAGCTCGGGCCCGACGAGTGGCAAGCGGATCTCGACAGTCGTTCCGCTGTCTGCACGGAGGTCGACGCGCTCGTCGACAGCCTGGGCACGGTGTCACCCGAGACCGTGAGTGACGCGTCGGGGCTCATCGCCGCCTACACGAACGCCGTCGACGCGCTGAGTCTCTGCTTCATCGGCGACGACCTGCTCACACGACCTGTCGAGACCTCGGAAGAGGCTCTCAGGGATCTGCTGTTGGCCGCCGTCTACTTCGAGTTCAACGACGTGCTCATCGAGAGCGCCGACGACCAGCTCGAGTTCAGCCGCGGTCTCGGAGGCGAGTCGATCGACGAGGACGTCGACCTCACGGCGATCGCCGACTTCTTCCGTCGTGCGGCCGAGGCGAACCTCAACGCCTTCGACACGGTGGTCATCAGCGAGGAGGCGGCGGCGGCCGGTGTGAACGCCGACGCCGTCCGTGCCACCTTCGCGGAGAACTTCGTCGACTACGCGCTCGCGACCTCCGGGTTGAACCTCATCGGGGGACTCGACGAGTACTTCACCGACGCCGACACGTCGGCGTACGCGAAGCTCGGTGGTGCCCTCCGCGTCTACACGCTCAGCAGCTCCCTGCTGGCACAGTTCTACTCACTCGGCGCGCAGCTCGACGATGGGCTCAACGTCGTCGGGGTGGACAACGAACGTGCGCTGATCTCGGCGCTCGACCTCGCCGAGGAGCAACTCGCCGGCGCGGTGACCTCGCTTCGCGCCGGGGATGTCGAACCGGTGGCTGCGGTCGGCTCGTACGAGAGCGGCCGCGTCGATCGTGAGGGAGACGTCTCCGACAAGTTCGGCTCTCTCTCCACGTTGTGGTCCGGCTACGTCGACAGTCGGATGCTCGCCTACATCGGTGGATCGGAGACCGCAGGTCTCGAATGAGCCGTGAGCGGGGTGCGCCCGAGGGCGCACCCCTGCTCGGCGAATTCCCGGGTACCGAAGAGGTCCCCGGTGTCGCATGGCCCGTTCTCTGGCGGGAGCGGGCGCGGCGACGAGTGGCGGGGAGCGACCGCTACCGCTGGTGGGTCCTGTGTTCGGTGCTCACCGGCGTCTTCGCTACGGGCTTCACGATCACCGTCCTGGCCGTCGCGATCCCGGAGATCGCCGACGACCTCGGAGCAAGCGAAACGACCCTCACCTGGGTGGTGACCGGGCCGTTCCTCGCTCACGCACTCGGGATGCCTCTGATGGGCCGTCTCGGCGACCGGTCGGGTCACCGTCGCGTCTACCTGATCGGCCTCGGCCTGTTCGCGATCTTCACCGGGCTCACCGCCTTCGCGTGGAGTGCGGGGGCTCTGATCGTGCTTCGGATCATCGGTGGTTTCGAGGGCGCGGCCACCGGGCCGGCGTCGATGGCGCTGATCATGCACGCGTTCGGACCCGCCGACCGTGTGAGAGCCATGGGCTGGTGGGCTCTCGTCGGTGCCGGCGCACCGGTGATCGGGATAGTCGTCGGGGGTCCACTCGTCGAGGCCGTCGGTTGGCGTGTGCTGTTCCTGGCGCAGTTGCCCCTGGTGGCGATCGCCTGGTTGATCTCGTCGATCGTGCTCCACGAGACCCCGCGCCGCGACGACGTGTCCATCGACGTGCGCGGCGCGCTGCTACTCGCAGCGACCGTCATCCCTCCGCTCCTGGCACTCAACGTCGGCGCCGCACAGGGTTGGACCTCGCCGCTCGCGCTCACTCTCTTCGCGCTGGGGCCGATCTGCGCCTGGGGCTTCGTGCACGTCGAAGCCACGGCGGCTGATCCGATACTCCCTCTCGAGTTCTTCGCCCGCCGAAACTTCACGGCACCACTTGTGGCCCTCAGCGCCACCCAGTTCGCGTACATGGGCGGGTTCATCATCACGCCACTCTTGATGGAGGGGGTGTTCGGCTACTCGCTGTCACTGACCGGGCTGGTCATGTTGAGCCGGCCGCTCTCCTACAGCCTGTCAGCGCCGCCCGCCGGATACGTGGCCGTGCGCGTCGGTGAACGGACGGCCGCGCTCACGGGGACGCTGTGCATCGGTGTCTCGATGGTCGTCTTCGCCGCCGGAGCCGCCGCCGGCTCGGTCTGGCTGGTCGTGCTCGGACTCGTGGCGTCGGGCCTCGGCCTGGGTATCTCGTCGCCGAGCCTCATCAGCTCGGTCGCCAACTCCGTCGACTTGTCCCGCCAGGGGATCGCGGGCGCGGCGCAGCAGATGGTGGGCCAACTGGGCCTCGTGGCGGGGATCCAGGTTCTGGCCACGGTGCAGGGTGGCGGGGACGAGCCGAGCTCGTTCGTGCGTGCTTACCTCGTGGGTGCAGCGGTCGCGGCGGTGGCGGTCGCGGCGGCCGGATTCGTGCGCTCAGCCGATCGTTCCCCCGCCGCTGTCCCCTGATCGTGGAGAGCGACGAGAGCTACTCCGTGATCGTCTGGAGGGTTTCGGCGAGGCCACCCGGCGAGGGACCGCCGTCGCCGTTCTGCATCAGGGCCATCAGCCGTGTGAGGTCGCCCTGCACCGTGACCTTGCCGGCCATGAACGCCGACAGAGCGGCCTGTGCGTCGCCCGACACGAAGACCTCTTTGGCTGTCACGTAGTCGACGGTGATCGTGAGGTGGGCGTCGCTGTGGTGCTCACGGCCCCACAGCGGGGTTCCCTCGAGTGAGCCCACGTGGAGTTCGCGAGGGTTGTCGAACGGCGTTTCGGTGACGGTGAGGTTCATCACCACATCGGTGACGGTCGTTCCCGACGCGTTCGAAACCTCGGAGTGGGTGACGAGGACCTCGTGGACGGCCTCGAACCAGTCGTCCGACAGAAACGGGTACGTTGCCACTGCGCCTCCGCGGTCTCGGGCTCCACATCTTACGCGCCTCATTTCGTCAGCTGACGCGCTCGGCAGCCGTCGACCGGCCGGGATACGGGGTGCGCCGGTCGCGCCGGTACGATCCGGGCCATGACCGGCGAGCGGATCACCCGTGACGATGTGGAGCACGTGGCCCGCCTGGCGCGGCTCGCTCTGACCGATGACGAGGTGGCTCTGTTCTCCGAGCAGTTGTCGGTGATCCTCGAACACGCAGCGCGGGTCTCGGCCCTTCCCACCGAGGGCGTTCCGCCGAGCACGCACCCCCTTCCCCTGCGGAACGTCCTGCGCCCCGACCAGGTCGGCCCGACGTTGGATCGGGGCGAAGTCCTGGCGCAGGCTCCCGAGGCCGAGGACGACCGGATCCGGGTTCCCCGGATTTTCGGGGAGGAGCAGTGAGCGCGGGCGGTGTGGAGGCGCTCGCTTCCGAGGTTCGATCGGGAGCGCGCAGCGGTCGGGAGGTCGTGGAGGAGTCGCTCGGCGCCATCGAGGACCGAAACCCCGACCTGGCCGCGTTCCTGCGCGTCATGGCTGACGAGGCGCGCGCCGCCGCTGATCGTGTCGACGCCATGGTGCGTGCCGGGGACGATCCGGGCCCGCTGGCCGGCGTTCCGGTGGCGCTCAAGGACAACTTCTGCACACGGGGTGTCCCGACCACCTGCGGGTCGAAGATCCTCGACGGGTGGCGGCCCCCTTACAGCGCGACGGTCGTGCGTCGTCTGGTCGACGCCGGCGCGGTCATCGTCGGCAAGACCAACCTCGACGAGTTCGCCATGGGTAGTTCCACCGAGAACTCGGCGTTCGGGGCCACCCACAATCCGCACGATCCCGCACGTGTCCCGGGCGGATCGAGCGGGGGGAGCGCCGCGGCGGTGGGTGCCGATCTCGTTCCACTCTCCTTCGGGTCCGACACGGGCGGGTCCATCCGCCAGCCGGCCTCGTTCTGTGGTGTCGTGGGGGTGAAGCCCACCTACGGGCTCGTGTCGCGCTACGGGCTCGTGGCGTTCGCCAGCAGCCTCGACCAGATCGGGCCGTTCGGCCGCAGCGTTCGCGACGCGGCGGTCGGGCTCGAGGTGGTGGCCGGCCACGACCCGGCCGACAGCACGTCCATCCACGGAGACGCTCCGGCCGTCACTCCGCGGCTCGACGAGGGCGTGGAGGGACTGCGTGTGGGACTGGTCCGGGAGCTGACCGGTGTCGACGGCCTCCAGCCCGAGGTCGCGCAGGCGACGTCGTCGGCCGCCACAGCCCTGGAAGCTGCAGGTGCGATCGTCGACGAGGTCTCCGTGCCGAGCGCGGCCGAGGCGCTGTCGGCCTACTACCTCCTCGCGCCCGCCGAGGCGTCCAGCAACCTCGCGCGCTTCGACGGCGTGCGGTACGGGTTGCGCGTCGACGGTGACGACGTCGAGTCCATGATGGCTGCGACGCGCGCGGCCGGTTTCGGTGCGGAGGTCAAGCGTCGGATCATGCTCGGGACGTACGCTCTCTCCGCGGGCTACTACGACGCGTACTACGGGACGGCCCAACGGGTCAGAACGCTGGTGATCCGGGACTTCGACGACGTGTACCGCGACCACGACGTCCTGCTGTCACCCACGTCACCCACGACCGCTTTTGCTCTCGGCGAGCGTGTCGACGATCCGCTCGCGATGTACCTCAGCGACGTGTGCACCGTCCCGTCGAATCTCTCGGGACACCCGGCGATGAACGTTCCGTTCGGAACCGACGCAGCCGGATTGCCGATCGGCGTCCAGGTTCTCGCTCCCGCTCTGGGCGAGCCCGTGATGTTCCGAGTCGCGCGGGCGATCGAGTTGGCAGCGCTCGAAGGCGTGAGCTCGTGAGCGTCGAACCCGTCATCGGCCTCGAGGTCCATGCCGAGCTGGCGACGGCCACCAAGCTCTTCTGCGGCTGCCCCAACGAGTTCGGCGCCGAGGCCAACACCAACGTGTGCCCGGTGTGCCTCGGCCTCCCCGGATCACTGCCAGTCCTCAACGAGAAGGTCGTCGAGTACGCGCTGCGGGTGGGTGAAGCGATGCACTTCACCGTGCCCGAAGAGTCGATCTTTGCGAGGAAGAACTACTTCTATCCCGACATGCCCAAGGACTTCCAGATCAGTCAGTACGAGGACCCGATCTGTGTCGACGGCTACCTGGACGTCGACGGAGCCCGCATCGGGGTGGAGCGCGCCCACATCGAGGAAGACACCGGCAAGACGACCCACGTCGGGGGAGGAGGGCGGATCCACGACGCCCGCCATTCGCTCATCGACTACAACCGGGCCGGCGTACCGCTACTCGAGATCGTCAGCCGCCCCGACATCCGCAGTGCGGAACAGGCACGTGGGTACGCCGAGCAACTCCGCGCGGTGCTCACGGCGATCGGTGTCTCCGACGTGAAGATGGAGGAAGGGTCGATGCGCATCGATGCCAACGTCTCGGTGCGTCCCGAGGGATCGTCGGAGCTCGGCACCAAGGTCGAGGTCAAGAACATGAACTCGCTTCGCTCGCTCACGCGGGCGATCGACTTCGAGATCCAGCGCCAATCCGACGCGTGGGAACGGGGGGAACGCATCGTCCAGGAAACGCGCCACTGGGACGAGGACGACGGCCGAACGCACGGCATGCGTTCCAAGGAGGAAGCGTTCGACTATCGCTACTTCCCGGAACCCGACCTGGTTCCGGTGTCACCCGACGCGGGGATGCGCGACGCGGTTCGCGAGGCCATGCCCGAGCTCCCGGCGGCACGACACCGACGGCTCGTGGAGGACTGGGGCATCACCGATCACGACGCGCAGGTCCTGGTGGGCAACCCGGCGTTGGCCGACTACGCGGAGCGTGCGGTCGCCGCACTCGAAGGCGGTTCAGCTCGCGATGTCGTCAACTGGTCGACGGGCGATGTGCTCGCGCACCTGAACGAGACGGGCCTCTCCGCCGAGGTGCTGCCCCTCGCCCCCGACGGGCTGGCGGAACTCGTCGGGCTCGTCGCCGACGGCACGCTCTCGCGCAATCTGGCCCAGGACGTGCTCGCCGAGGCGCTCACCGACGGAAAGCGACCCGAGCGGATCGTGGCGGACCGTTCCCTCGCCCAGGTGAGCGACGAGGGTGAACTGGTGACCGTTCTCGACGCATTGATCACGGAGAATCCCGACGAGGTCTCCCGTTACCGGGAGGGTGACGACAAGACCCGCAAGAAGCTCCGGGGTTTCTTCATGGGCCAGGCGATGAAGGCGACCAAGGGTCAGGGCAACCCCCAACTGCTGAACAGGTTGCTGGACGAACGGCTCGAAGCCCGAGGCGAGGGTTAGCGGCGCGGGTATCCTGCGCCGCCCGAGACGAGGAAACGGGAATCAGCCTCGCTTCTGGAAGTCCTCGAGGATCGCGCGCCACCGTTCGTCGTCGACACCTCCGGGGGCGTGGAGCGCGATCCGATCGATGATGTCGCCGTACCGCTCGCAGATGAGGGCCGGGAGATCTTCGGGTGTGCCGACCACCGCCACGGTCTCGAGTATCTCGTCGTCGATCAGGTCGCCCATCTCCGCCCATTGGCCCTGCTTCGACATGGCGTTGAGCTCGGTCTGGAGTTCACCCCACCCGTGGGCCTCGAGCACGGGGCGGTAGGCCGGCGTCGAACCGTAGAACGCCATCTGCCGGCGGGCACCGACAGCGGAAGCCGCACGCTGCTCTTCGGTGTCACCCGACACGACGAACAACGGCCAGGAGATCTCGAAGTCGTCCCGGCTGCGGCCGCCCCGCGCGAAACCCTCTTCCAGTGCAGGCATCGTGTGGTCCCGTAGGAAGCGCTCGGTGGTGAACGGGTGTACGAGGAACGTGTCGGCCACTTCCCCGGCGACCCGGGTCATGGCGGGTCCGACGCCCGCCACGGCGATCCGCGGGAGACCGAACGGGTTCGGGCCGGGGTTGAAGAACGGCGTCATGAGCGTGTGCGTGTAGAACTCGCCCTCGAAATCGAGATCGGCTCCTTCTTGCCAGCAGTCCCAGATCGCACGCACGGCGAGCACCATCTCCCGCATCCTTGCCGCCGGCTTCGACCAGGGCATCGAGAAACGCTTTTGGATGTGGGGACGGATCTGTGATCCCAGACCGAGCACGAATCGTCCCTGCGATGTGCTCTGAAGGTCGAAACCGATATTGGCGAGAAGCATGGGGTTGCGGGCGAAGGCCACGGCGATGGCGGTCGAAAGCTCGATCCGTTCGGTGTACTCGGCGGCGAGCACGAGCGGAAAGAACGGATCATGGGGTCCTTCGAAGGTGAACAGACCGTCGTAGCCGAGCGCTTCCGTGGCGCGTGCCTTGTCGGGGACGTCACCGAGTCCCTCCACCAGCGCGGAATCGACCTTCATCTGACCGTTCCTCCCGTTTGATGCGTCCCTCAGGTCCGCATAGCGCGCGCCACAGACGCATCATGATCTTCGGTGAGGCCCGGATACGCTGACCCCATGGAAAACGACCAGCGTAGCGAGGGCGACCGGGGCGATCAGCCGGAGCGCGCTCACGGCGTCAAGATCCACAGCTTCGAGGTCACCGACGGCATGGAGCGCGCTCCTGCCCGGGCGATGCTCCGGGCGATCGGAATGACCGACGAGGATTTCCCGAAGGCACAGGTAGCGGTCGCATCGTCCTGGAACGAGGTGACGCCGTGCAACCTCCCGCTGGACCGGTTGGCCAAGCGGGCGAAGGACGGAATCCGCGCCGCGGGCGCCTTCCCGATCGAGTTCGTCACGATCGCGGTTTCCGACGGCATCGCAATGGGACACGAGGGAATGCGTGGTTCGCTCGTCAGCCGTGAGCTGATCGCCGACTCGGTCGAGTGCATGATGCACGCGGAGCGCTTCGACGCTCTTGTCACATTCGCCGGGTGCGACAAGAGCCTCCCCGGAATGCTCATGGCCGCCGCGCGGTGCAACGTTCCTTCCACGTTCCTCTACGGAGGCTCGATCCTGCCGGGACACCTGCGCGACGAGACGCTCGACATCGTGAGTGTCTTCGAGGCCGTGGGCTCGTGTGCCGCAGGAACGATGTCCGGCGACGAGCTCGACGAGATCGAGCGCCGTGCGTGTCCCACCGAGGGTTCGTGCGCCGGGATGTTCACGGCCAACACGATGGCCTCGATCGCCGAAGCGCTCGGGATGAGCCTTCCCGGTTCGGCCACTCCGCCGGCGGTCGACCGTCGGCGCGACGACGCCGCGTTTGCCAGCGGTGAGGCCGTGGTCCGGCTGCTCGAGGAAGACATTCGGCCCCGCGCGATTCTCACGCGGGAAGCCTTCGAGAACGCGATCGCGGTCACGATGGCGCTGGGTGGCTCGACCAACGCCGTGCTCCACCTGTTGGCCATCGCGCGCGAAGCACGTGTCGAGCTCGACCTCGACGACTTCAACCGGATCGGCTCGCGGGTGCCACACATCGCCGACACGAAACCGCACGGGCAGTACCACATGACCGACATCGACCGCGTGGGCGGGGTCCCGGTCGTGATGCGCGAGCTTCTCGATGCGGGACTGCTCCACGGCGACGCTCTGACCGTCACCGGTCGCACGGTGGCCGAGAATCTCGAGGCGGACGCGCCGCCGGAACCCGATGGCGAGGTCCTCCATCGGCTCACCGAGCCGATCCACGCCATGGGAGGTATCTCGGTGCTGCGTGGGTCGCTCGCTCCCGAGGGTGCTGTGGTGAAGGTCGCCGGGATCGACGAACTGCGTTTCGAGGGAACGGCGAAAGTCTTCGACGGTGAGGAACTCGCCATGGAGGCGATCCTCGCCGGACGTGTCGAGGCGGGCGACGTCGTCGTGATCCGCTACGAAGGACCGAAGGGCGGGCCCGGTATGCGCGAGATGCTCGCCGTCACCGGAGCGATGAAGGGTGCGGGGCGCGGAGCCGACGCGGCTCTGATCACCGACGGTCGATTCTCGGGGGAACCCACGGGTACTGCGTCGGTCACGTGGCGCCCGAAGCGGTCGAGGGAGGCCCGATAGCTCTCGTCGCCGACGGAGACCGGATCCTCATCGACGCCGAGGAACACACGATCGAGCTGGTGGTCGAACCGGAGGAGCTCGAGCGGCGACGTGCCGACTGGAAACGCCCCGAACCGCGCTACACCTCGGGTTTTCTGGCCAAGTACGCCAAGCTCGCGTCAGGTGCCCAGGACGGCGCCATCACCACGCCCTGAGTCCGCGACTTCTGCCTCGGCGATCGCCGTGTCTTCGACCTCCAGCCCTGCGATCGGGGCGGCGACGACACGGTTACGGCCCGCGTCCTTTGCCGCGTAGAGCGCGGTGTCCGCGCGTCGTGCCAGATCTGCCAGGTCCTCATCGGGTCCCTGTTCGGCCAGACCGATGCTGACGGTGAAGCGCGGCACGCTTCCCCGGTGGAGCGCAAGAGCGAGGTGCTCCCGCAGCCGCTCCATCGTCCGCGTCGCCTCGTCGAGAGTGCTCTCGGCCAGCACGATCGCGAACTCCTCCCCGCCGTAGCGGCACACGAGATCGACCGGTCGCACGCTGCGCCGTAGCACGTTCGCGAACAGGCGTAGTGCCCGGTCGCCGGCTTCGTGGCCGTGTGTGTCGTTGAGCCTCTTGAAATGGTCCAGATCCGCCATGGCGAAGACGAACGGCGTCCCCTGGTTCCTGAGGACCCGGATCCTGCTTTCGAGACTCCGTCGGTTCAGAAGCCCCGTGAGACCGTCGGTGGAGGCCTCGAGCTGCGTCTCGGCCATGACCCGCAGCATTCCCAGTCGCTGACCCAGGTGGAGGGCCAGCGTTTCGAGATCCTCCGTGACGCGATCGTCGATCGACGAACCCGGTTCGCCGGTCACGTGGACCACTCCCACGGTCTGGCCCATGATCGACAGGGGAACACACGTCGCCGAGCAGCGACCCTGTGGCCGGTCCGCAAGCCGGGGACACGCGTCGATGGAATCACTGTCGGAGAACGTGAGGGTCCGAGAGTTCCGCGCGGCGGGGCACCGGTCGGGTGACTCGACGGAGCACATCGGGGGTTCCCCGTCCACCGAGCACACCGCCACTCGCCGGAGGTCCTCTGTGCCCTTGTCGGCCGCGAGGACCTCCGCCCAAGTGTCGGGAGCGGCGGTTCTCAGCGCGCGTTCCGCCAATTCGAGAGCGTCCTCTTCCGTCTCGGTCATTTCGAGAGCGATCCCCAGGTTCGTCTCGAATTCGCGCCGAGATGCTCCGATTCGGTAGAGCCTCTCCTCGCGCGCGGCCCGGCGCCGGCGCTCGATCATCCGAACTTCGTACGGGCGGACGATCACCACGCCGGCGATGGTCACTCCGATGACGGAGCCGGCGACGCCGACGAGCAGTGCCCGCGCGATTCCCTCCGGTCCCCCGACGGCTTCGTTGATCACCAGCACGGAGACGAATGACCCGACGAAGATCGCGACGGCAGGGATGTACTGGCGAACGATCGAGGCGTAGGGGCTCTCGCGGCTCACGGGACCCCTTCGGCTTCGCTCGTTTCGTCGACCGCCCCGGTCTCGGACAGTTCCGGAAGCACCGTGCCGGCGACGACTCTGTTGTGGCCCGACTCGTGCGCGGTCATCAGGGCACTCTCGGCCCGCGCCATGAGATCCGCCACGTCCAGGGCGTCGGCGGAGGTGACGACGCCGCAGCTCATCGTGACGTGGGGACCTTCGCCATCGTCGGGGCGGACGCTCACCCGCTCCCGAATGCGTTCGAACACGGCGACCGTCTCCTCGACGTCGGCGTCGGGGAGAGCGATCACGAACTCTCCACCGTTGCGACGACCGAGCAGGTCGTCGGGCCGGAGCTCCGCCCGGAGGATTCCGGCGAAGGCGCGCAAGACGCGATCGGCGGCCTCGGTGCCGCGGTCGCGGTGCAGATCCTCGAAGCTGTCGATTCCGCAGAGTGCCAGTGCGAATCCGTGCCGCGCGGCGTAGAGCGCGCCCAGCCGGTCGTCCATGCTCCGGCGGTTGAGGAGCCCGGTCAGCTCGTCGGTGGTGGCCTGGAGGCTCGTTTCCTCCATGACGCGGAGCAGCCCGAGGCGACTCCCAGCCTGGTTGGCGAGGACCTGGAGGCGTTCCACGACATCGGGGTCGACCTCCGAGCCCGCCGGTCCTGTCGAGTGGAGGACCCCGACCGAGCGACCCATGATGGACACGGGGACGCAGCAGGCAGAGACGTCACCCTCGGGTCGCCCCCTCAGATGGGGGCACGAGGCGAGGTCCTCGCCACTCGGGAACGACACGGGTTGCGAGCGTCGCGCCGCCACGCAGCCGCTCGGTGACTGGACGGGGCACGCCGCGCTCCGGCCGTTCGGGGCCGCGTGGATGACGCGCTCGAGGTGGGCATGGCTGTTGTCGGCGAGCAGGAGCTCGCTGGGCCTGTCGGGGAGCATCAGCTCCATCGCTCGGCGAATGACCCGAACCGCGTCGGCCTGGGTATCGGCCATCTCGAAGCCCCGCGACAGTCGTGCTTCCAGTTCGCGCTGCTCCGCCGCGCGGCGCATCTCGCGCTCACGGGCGAGTGTCCGCGCCCGCAGGCTGATGGCCCGATGCAGGACGACACGGTGTTCCAGGACGACTGACACCGGGACCACGATCGCCACGAGGAATGCCGCGGTGATGAGAGCCGTTCCCGCTCCCGCCTCGACGTTTGGAAACAACTGGTGCGCGAGGAGCCCGGCGACCACACAGACGGTGCCCATGAGCACGACCGAGAGCGCGAGAGCGCGGTGGAACATCGAGACGACGACGGCGCGTGCGGCCTCCTCGTCCTGAGCCGTCGCGGCGACATCGGGATCGCGCGCGGTTCGGTCCGTTCCGGTGTCGGACACCGTTCCTCCGATCGCTGGCGCTGTGGGTTCTGATCGGCCGTATCGCCCCGGAACTGAATGGACTTGCGGGAGAACGCCGAATCGTGAAGAATGAAGGCTCCATGGACCGAGCACGCCCTGCCTTCTTCAGCGCACCGACCTGGAGCGCACCGGCCACAGCGCTTCTCGTAGTTCCGTAGCGTACGGGCGCCCCGACGCGTCCGTACGCTGATTCACCCCTCGCTCCGGCGGGGGGTTTTTCGTTCCCGATTCCGTCACCACGACCACCGATGTCGATCTCTGAACAAGGACAAGGAAGACGACATGCAACTCACCGGAGCCCAGGCCCTCATCAGAAGCCTCGAAATGATGGACGTCGAGGTCATGTTCGGTATTCCCGGCGGGGCGATCCTGCCGGTGTACGACCCGCTGATCGAGTCGTCGATCCGCCACGTGCTCGTGCGCCATGAGCAGGGAGCCGGTCACATGGCCGAGGGCTACGCCCAGGCGACGGGCCGCCCGGGCGTGGCCATGGTGACGAGCGGCCCCGCCGCCACCAACATCGTGACGCCGCTCGCGAATGCCATGCTCGATTCCGTCCCCCTGGTGGTGGTGACGGGCCAGGTGGCGACCTCGGCGATCGGTTCCGATGCCTTCCAGGAATGTGGACACCACCGGCATCACGATGCCGGTGACGAAGCACAACTGGTTGATCACCGATGCCGCCGACATCCCGACTGTCGTGCGGGAGGCGTTCCACGTCGCTACGACCGGTCGACCCGGTCCGGTGCTCATCGACTTCCCGAAAGACATCAGTAATCAGATGATGGAGTGGTTCTGGCCCGACGACGTCGACATGCCCGGATACAGCCCGACGACCCGAGGTCACCCGCGCATGATCAAGGAGGCGGCGCGCCTCATCGTGGACGCGCAGCGGCCCGTCATCTACGCCGGAGGTGGGATCCTCAAGGCCCGCGCCGCCGAGGCTCTGCGCGAGCTCGCCGAGCTCACCGATATCCATGTCGTCACCACGCTGACGGCCCGCGGCGCGTTTCCCGACGATCACGACCTGGCACTCGGGATGCCCGGTATGCACGGCAACTACACCGCGGTGACGGCGATCCAGAAGTGCGATCTGCTCCTGGCACTCGGTTCTCGTTTCGATGATCGCGTGACAGGAAAGATCGACGCGTTCGCTCCCGACGCGAACGTCGTCCACGTCGACATCGATCCCGCCGAGATCGGCAAGGTGCGGCGTCCCGACGTGCCGATCGTCGGCGATGCCCGCCAGGTCATCGAGGGGATCGTGGCCGAGACGAAGAAGCTGTTGGCGAACGAGTCTCTGCACGACCGATCCTCGTGGGACGCGCAGATCGACGGATGGAAGAGAGACTTTCCTCTTCGCTACGAGCAGGTGGAAGGTGGCCCCCTGAAGCCCCAGTACTGCCTCGAGCAACTGCGTGACCAGGCGCCCGACGGCACGATCGTCGTGGCGGGTGTCGGCCAGCACCAGATGTGGACCAGTCAGTACTGGCAGTTCACGCAGCCCTACACCTTCGTGAACTCCGGGGGCCTGGGCACGATGGGCTTCGCGGTGCCGGCCGCTATCGGAGCGAAGGCGGGTATGCCCGAGCGCACGGTGTGGGCGGTCGACGGTGACGGTTGCTTCCAGATGACCGCCCAGGAGCTCGTGACCGCAGCTGCCGAACAGATTCCCGTCAAGATCGCGATCCTCAACAATGCCTATCTGGGCATGGTGCGCCAGTGGCAGGAGCTCTTCTACGAGGAGCGCTACAGCGAGGTGTACCTCTCGCCTGATCTGCCCGACTACGTCATGTGGGCCGAGGCGATGGGATGTGTGGGCTTTCGCGTGGACAACGCGGCCGACGTCGCCCCGACGATCGAGAAGGCCAACGCGATCAACGACCGCCCGGTCGTCATCGACTTTCGTGTCGACTACACCGAGAAGGTGTATCCGATGGTTCCGGCCGGTGGATCGAACGACGACATCATTCTGGGACCGAGCGAAGGCGAGGGTGGACACTGATGGGCGATCAACACCACATCCTGAGTGTCCTGGTGGAGAACAAGCCGGGCGTGCTGTCGCGCGTGGCGGGCCTCTTCTCGCGCCGGGGTTTCAACATCTTCTCGCTTGCGGTCAGCCCGACCGAGGACGACCGTGTCAGCCGAATGACGATCGTCGTCGACGTCGCCTCCACCCCGCTCGAACAGATCACCAAGCAGCTCAACAAGCTGATTCCCGTGATCAAGATCGTCGAGCTCGCGCCGAGCGACGCGGTGGAACGGGAACTGATGCTCGTCACGGTGAAAGCCGCCGCCGAGTCGCGCGGTCACGCCACGGAGCTGGCCTCGATCTTCGAGGCCAAGATCAGCGACGTCGGGCACGACGCGCTCACGATCATGGTCGCGGGCGATCCCGACAAGCTCGACGCACTCACCGACCTGCTCGAGCCGTTCGGGATCGTGGAGCTCCAGCGCACCGGGCGGATCGCCCTGCCGAGGCTGGTACGTGAAGCTTCGACGCTGCATGCCGTCAAGAACCAGACCGGCTGACCGCCGGATTCGGATTCCTTCGAGGAGGAGACACGATGCCCGCAACGATCTACTACGACGCCGACGCGGACCCGGCGCTCATCGAGAACCGCAAGGTCGCCGTGCTCGGATACGGGTCCCAGGGCCACGCGCACGCCCTGAATCTCAAGGAGTCGGGCGTTGACGTTCGAGTGGGCCTGCGCGAGGGGTCGAGTTCCCGGGCCAAGGCCGAGGCCGCCGGCCTCCGGGTTCTGACGATCGCCGAAGCGTGCCGCGAGGCTGACGTGATCATGGTGCTCCTGCCCGACACCGAGCAGGCCGCGGTCTACGAGAGCGACATCGCCCCGAACCTCGACGAGCGTGACGCTCTCGTGTTCGCCCACGGTTTCAACATTCATTTCGACCAGATCAAGCCGCCCCGTGGCGTCGACGTGTGGATGATCGCCCCGAAGGGACCGGGCCATCTCGTGCGCCGGACCTTCGAGGACGGCGGAGGTGTGCCGGCGCTCGTGGCGGTCCACGCCGACGAATCCGGAAAGGCCAAGGAAACGGCGTTGGCGTATGCACGGGCGATCGGGGCCACCCGCGCCGGCGTTCTCGACACCACCTTCGAAGAGGAGACCGAGACCGATCTGTTCGGCGAACAGACGGTTCTGTGCGGCGGGGTCGTGGAGCTGATCAAGGCGGGCTTCGACACGCTCGTCGACGCCGGCTACCAACCCGAGTCTGCCTACTTCGAGACCCTGCACGAGGTGAAGCTCATCGTGGATCTGATCTACGAAGGCGGGATCACCAACATGCGGTACTCGATCTCCGACACGGCCGAGTACGGCGACATGACCCGCGGTCCCCGCATCATCACGGAGGACACACGCGCCGAGATGCGGCGGATCCTCGACGAGATCCAGACAGGACGTTTCGCGAGCGAGTGGATCAACGAGAACCGGGCAGGCCGACCTACGTACAACGCTCTCCAGCGACGGTCGGCGGAGCACCCGATCGAGGAGGTCGGGGAGCGCCTGCGTTCGATGATGCCCTGGATCGGCGCCGGCAAGGCCCGTCCCGACGAAGTCTCCGGCTGAGTCGAGGATCAGCGCCGCAGGTATCCTGCGGCGCTCGAGGCCGGGCGGGGATCCAGATGAGTGACGACGCGCTTCCCCACGCCCTCGATCCCGCGCTCGATTCCGACGCCCTGCTGCGCTCGCTCGGCGTGTCCGACGAGGCCATCGGCGAGGCGCGATCGGAGGGGCCTCGGGCCCTCGCCCTCCTGGCCGCCGAACACGCTCTCTTTCCGAACGCCGACTGGCTGACACCTGCTGAGATCTTCGACCAGGTCCAGACAGATCCGGAACACGTGCGGCGTCTGTGGCGAGCACTCGGCTTCGCCGGGATCCCTGAGGACCAGCGCCGCCTGCACGGCGACGACCTCCGCGCTCTCGAAACCGCAGAACGCATGCTGGTGGAGGGCACCGTGGACGAGGAAACGGTCTTCCGCGAGGCACGCGTGATCGGCCAGTCGATGGCCCGGATTGCGGAGAGCCATACCTCCGCGCTGATCGAACAGATCCAGGCGGCCCGCGCGGTCGACCCCGACCTCCCCGAAGACAGCGAACTGCTGGTTCAGGCGTCGGCTGCCACAGTGCCTCTGATGGAGGAACTCGTTCGGTACCAGTTCCGCCGTCACCTGCTCGACGCGGTGCGGCGCGCACTGCTGATGGGCACCGTCGATCCTGATTCGGACGCGCAGTACACCGTGGGCTTCGCCGACATCGTCGGGTTCACGGCGTCGACCCTCGTTCTCAGTGCCGTGGATCTCGGACGACTCGTGGAGCGTTTCGAGGCGATGGCCACCGACGTCGTGTCGCGCAACAACGGACGCGTCGTGAAGTCCATCGGCGATGAGGTCATGTTCGTGATGCCGACTGTGGAATCGGCGGCGTCCGCGGCGTTGGAGCTCATCGACATGAGCCGGTCCGACCTGGGGGCGGACCTGCGCGTGGCCCTTGCCCGTGGGCCCGTGCTCGCTCGACAAGGCGACTACTACGGCTCCACGGTGAACCGTGCCGCCCGGCTCGTCGACCTGGCATATCCCGGGACGATTCTCGTGGACCGGGGGGTTGCCGAAGGTATCGAGGCTGACACGACGGAGACGTTCTTCGTGACGCGTACCAAGGATCACAAGCTCAAAGGACTGGGATCGGTTTCGTCGTGGGCGCTTCGACACTGGTTGCCGAGCGCGGAGCGCTGACGTGGAAGGACCTCGGGCCGGAGTGGCGCGGACCCTTGTGGCCGGTGCCGCCGGCTACCTGCTCGGATCGGTTCCCTCGGCCGATGTGGCGGCCCGACTCGCCCACGGCGGAGAGACCGACCTGCGCGAGAAGGGGAGCGGCAACCCCGGAGGCGTGAACGCAGCGGCCGTGCTCGGAAGGAAGTGGGGGCTCGGCGTCATCGTCGCCGACGTGGCCAAGGGAGCGTTCGCCGGCTTCGTCGGTCGACGGATCGGAGGCGACCGGGGAGCGTACGCGGCCGCGACAGGGGCGATCGCAGGTCATATCGCTCCGCCGTGGAGCCGTTTCCGCGGCGGCAAGGGCGTTGCCACCTCCGCTGGTGCCTGCCTGGCGGTTTTTCCTGCGTTCTTTCCCATCGACGCCGCTGTGGCCGGCGCGGGCGCCGCCGGACTACAGCACGCCGAACGTACTGTCCAGATCAACGCGGCCGTGTGGACGCTCACCTCGGTGCTGTGGTGGCGGGCACGTCTTCCCAACGCGTGGGGTCCGCGGCCCGGACCGGGGCTCGTGGCCTTCTCGGCTGCGGGGAGTGCGATGATTCTCGCGAAGTTCCGCGCTGCACGAAGGCAGGTCGATCCGCAGGCCAGAGCGTCGTGATCGCGCTGGTGACCGATTCCGGATCCCAGATCACGCCAGGGCTCGTGCACCGTCTCGATGTCGGGGTGGTGCCGCTGACGGTCGTCCTGGATGGTGAAGCCCTGCTCGAGGGCGTCGACCTCACAGCCTCGACGTTCTACCGGCGACTCCAAGCGGGTGCTGAGGTGTCGACCAGCGCCCCTTCCCCGGGCTGTTTCTCGAGGCGTACCGGACAGTTGCCGGATCGGGAGCAACGGAGATCGTCTCGGTCCACACGGGTTCGCAGTTCTCAGGAACCCTGAACGCTGCAAGCATCGCCGCAGACGAAAGCCCGGTGCCCGTCGAGTTGGTCGACACCGGTTCGGCGTCGTTCCCGGTGACGATGTGCGTGTGGGCGGCACACGATGCGCTCGTCGCCGGCTCCGATTCCGCGACCGCGGCAACCGCCGCTCGCGACGCGGCTGAACGGGTAGGAAGTGTGTTCGTCGTCGGGGCGACCGACCTGGTGCGCCGGTGGTCGTGTGCCCGTCAGCGACGACGTGGCGGCGGGCACGACCGTGCTCGCTCTCGAGGGATCGGAGCTCGTGACCGTCGAGCAGGTGTCGTCGGTGGAAGAAGCCGTGGTGGCCATGGCCGGCCATATCCGGACCGCCACGGCCGGGCGCCCCGCGCGGATCGGCGTGGGTGACGCCGTGGTGCCGGACTTGGCACAGGCCCTGGAAGATCACATGACGGATGCCCCGGGGGTCACCGAGGTCGTGCGCTACCTCGTGGGTCCGTCGATCGGAGCCCACATGGGCGCCGAGACGGTCGGGGCCGTCTATCTCACTGCGTGAGATAGTGGTGGCGTCCATCTCACGAACTCACGGCTCTGACCGCGTCGCCGAGGGCACTGACGCAGAGATCGAGGTCCTCGTCGCCGATGACCAGCGGAGGGCAGAACGCGATCGTCGACGGCGGGATCCCGCGCGCGATCACCCCTCTGTCACGCATCGCATCCCGAACCGCCGCGAGGTCGAGCCCCGGAGCGAGTTCCACGGCCCGTAGCGCTGCCTCTCCTCGTGTCGAGACGATGCGCTCAGCTTCGATCAGCGATTCGAGGCCCTCTTCGAGGCGGTCTCCGACCGCGACAGCTCGCTCCAACAGCCCTTGTGCACGAGTGATCTCGAGCGCGGCGACCGCCGCCGCGCACGCTGTCGGATGGCCGCTGTAGGTGTGCCCGTGGCGGAGCACGAAATCGGGATCGGCCTCGAGGCGCTCGCGGACCGCCGGCCCGACGAGCAGCCCGCCGAGGGGCACGTAGCCGGACGTCACCCCCTTGGCAAAGGTCACGAGATCCGGGACGACGCCGTACTTCTCGGCGCCCCACCACGCACCGAGTCGACCGAAACCGCAGACGACCTCGTCGAAGCAGAGGAACGCGCCATGTTCGTCGCAGAGTCGGCGCAGCCCCGCGAGGTAGCCCGGAGCGGGTGGACGGACGCCGCCGGCGCCGATGACGGGCTCGGCCAGAACGATCGCCACCCGGTCGCCGTGTTCGGCGAGCACCTGCTCCGCATGCGCGAAATCGTCATGGGCGATCTCGGCGCGTGGCAGCAGCGGGCCGAACCCCTCGCGGTTCCCGGGTAGGCCCTGAGCCGACGTTCCCCGAGGGTCACGCCGTGATAGGCGTGACGGCGGCTGATGATCAGCGTGCGGTCGGCTTCGCCACCGAGGTTGTGAGCGATGCGTGCGAGCTTGATGGCGGAGTCGACGGCTTCGGAGCCCGAGTTGACGAGAAACACCCGGGCGTCGGGCATCGGAGCGAGTTCCGCGAGCTCGGTGGTGAGGCGTTCTGCGGGCTCGTTCGTGTATCGCTCGAAGGTGTGGAACGCCTCGAGCATCTCCAGTTGTGCGGTGATCGCGTCGATCATCTGTGGCTGCGCGTGACCGACGTTGCAGTACCACAGTGAGGCCAGGGCGTCGACGTAGCGGCGGCCGTCGGCGTCGAACACAGCGGCACCCTCGCCGCGCACGATGGTCGTGAAGTCGTCGGACGAGGGTGGGGCGAACGGGTGAAGAAACGCGGGCGGCACGGACATCCTCCTCGAGATTCGTTGCGAGTTAATCTCGGTTCACAGGACGCACGCAAGATGGCGTCAGGGAATGGAGCAGGGCCGGAGACGATGCTCAGTGGCTGAACAACCGGAACCGACGGTCGACGAGCGCTCCGTCGTGGAGAACGTCCCGGACGGGCTTTACGTGGGTGGACAGTGGCGGGCAGCCGACGGTGGTCGGACCATGGTGGTGGAAGACCCCTCCACAGCCGAAATTCTCACGACGGTCGCGGATGCCACCCCGGCGGACGCCGTTGCGGCCCTCGATGCCGCGACAGCGGTCCGCTCCGAGTGGGCACGGCACCCGCCGCGGTTGCGCAGCGAGATTCTGCACCGTGGCTTCCAGGCGCTGACCGACCGGTCGGAGGAGTTGGCGCTCCTCACGACACTCGAGATGGGGAAGGCACTTCCCGAGTCGCGCGGCGAGGTCGCCTACGCCGCCGAGTTCCTCCGCTGGTTCGCCGAGGAGGCTGTCCGGATCGGTGGCGACTACGCCGTGATGCCCGACGGCGTGGGGCGAATGCTCGTCATGCACCAGCCTGTCGGCCCGAGCCTGCTCATCACGCCGTGGAACTTTCCTCTGGCGATGGGTGCGCGCAAGGTCGGCCCGGCCCTGGCAGCTGGGTGCACCATCGTGTGGAAACCGGCACCTCAGACGCCGCTGTCTGCGCTCGCTCTCGCCGGGATTCTGGAAGCGGCCGGTCTTCCACCCGGTGTGCTCAACGTCGTGACGACGTCCGATGCCTCCGGCACGATCGGGCCGTTGTTCGGCGACACACGGTTGCGAAAGATGTCCTTCACCGGATCGACGGCCGTCGGTCGCCATCTACTGGCCGAGGCGTCCACGCACGTTCTGCGCGTGTCCCTGGAACTGGGGGGAACGCTCCGTTCATCGTTTTCGACGATGCGGACGTCGAGGGAGCGGTCGACGGAGCGATGATCGCGAAGATGCGGAACATCGGCGAGGCCTGTACGGCTGCCAACCGCTTCCTCGTGGCCGATCCGGTCGCCGACGAGTTCACGGACAGGCTTGCTGAACGGATGAGCGCGCAACGGGTCGGTCGCGGCACGGACGAAGGCGTCGATCTCGGTCCGCTGGTCGAGCACGCGGCGCGCGAGAAGGTCCACGGGCTCGTCACCGACGCCCTCGAGCGCGGAGCGGGTGTCGTCACCGGCGGTGAGCCGATCGCGGGTCCCGGATACTTCTACCCGCCCACGGTGCTCACCGACGTCCCAGCCGACGCCCGGGTGGCCCGCGAGGAGATCTTCGGCCCGGTCGCTCCCGTCACTCGATTCTCGGACGAGGAGGAGGCGGTGTCACTGGCCAACGGTACCGAGTACGGGCTTGTCGCCTACGTCTACACGCAGGATGTGACGCGTGCGGTACGCGTGAGCGAGGCGCTGGAGACGGGGATGGTCGGGTTGAACCGCGGGATGGTGTCGAACCCGGCTGCGCCGTTCGGCGGTGTCAAGGAGTCGGGACTGGGTCGCGAGGGTGGACGGGTCGGTATCGACGAGTTCCTCGAGACCAAGTACGTGGCTGTCGGCCTGTGAGCGGCGAGCTGCTCGTCGTCGAGGCCTCCGGATCGCCCCGCGAGAGAGGGCGCGCCCACGGAGAGGAGGCCCGCGAACCCGTGCATACTGTCATCGGACGCTGGCACGACGACATCGCGCTCGACATCGGTCGGGGTGTCGACGGCTACCTGGACGCGTTCCTCGCGGCCACCGACTTTGCCACGGCGGTTCGTCGATGGACGCCCGACCTGCTCGACGAGGTCGGTGGCATCGCCGAGGGCGCCGGACTGTCCGAATCGGTATGCATGGCGTGGCAGCTCCTCGACGAGGAATGGTGGTACCGCGAGCGTCATCTCGGCCATGGTTCCGCTGCTGAGCGGTGCAGTTCGGCCGGGGGATCGCGCGGGGGCACAGGTACCGTGATCGCCCAGAACATGGACATCGAGGCGTTTCACGACGGCTCTCAGGTGCTGCTGCGATCGCGACCGGAGGGGAACACGCCGGACTCACTCGTACTGACCACCGCCGGGATGATCGGGTTGACGGGGCTCAACAGTTCCGGTGTGGGCGTCTGCGTCAATACGTTGGCTCAGCTCGCGCCGTCACCGTCGGGCCTGCCCGTGGCCTTCGTGATCCGCGGCCTGCTCGCCTGTCGCTCGCTCGCTGCGGCCTCCGAGTTCCTGGAGGCCGTCGTACACGCGTCGGGCCAGAACTATCTCGTGGGCGCCCCGGAGGGACTCCTCGATCGGGAATGCTCCGCCCGTCAGATCCGAAGCGTCGAGCCGGCGGCCCATCGGATCGTCCACACGAACCATCCGTTGGCGAACGACGACGTGGCAACCGACCGTCCGGAGGTGCGGGCCGCCACGCAGAGAACACAACGCCCGCCCTCCACCACCCGCGAGCGCTACGACGTCCTCGCTGCGGGTGTCGTGGGGCGTGAGGATCCCCTCACCGTCGCGAGGCTGCAAGAGATCCTCTCGGACCGATCGGCCCCGGTGAGTGTGGTTCCGTCGGGCGAGGGAGATTTCATGACCTTCGCGTCCGTGATCATGGAGTTGGCGGAGGACCCCGTATTGCACCTCGCGCCGGGACCGCCCGACCGCACGGAGTACGAAGCACACACCTTCGCTTGACGTGGTTCGGGATCAGCTCGCCGGCGTCCTGAAATCCGCCTGTGCCAGTGCGTCAGCCTGGGCGCGCGCGGCATCGCGGGGGTAACTGTTGAGAGCGAGCAGGATGATGCCCGCGTTCAGGAGTATGACGGGCATCGCCACGAGAAAGGCGATCCGCAGATCGGCGGCGTCGGAGACGGCTCCGATCACGAGCGGTGCCGTCGAGATCGCGATCACGCGGATGATCGAGAAGAAGGCGTCGGCCCGTCCGCGGAGTTGCGGTACGAGAATGTCGAGCCACATCGCCCACAGGGGAGCGATCGGAATCGAGATGAGGAAACCGGCGATCGACAGGAGAGCGATCGACGCCGGTGTGCTGTTCAGGGCGAAGCCGGGCATGGCGAACGCCCATCCCGCCGCGTAGCAGAGCGCCGCCAGCTTCACGCGGTCGCGTCCTCTGCCGTCGCGCATCAGTCGGTCACCGATGCGCGAGCCGACGAGCAGGCCGGTCAAGGAGACGATTCCGAAGACCACGGTGACGGCGCCGGCCTGGGCGGCGTTCATGGCGTGAAATCGCCGGAAGAACGTGGCGACCCATGCCGCGAGCCCCGTGGACGCGAAGAGCCCGACCGACGCCGCGATCGCCATGATCCACGCGGTGGGTGTGCGTGCGATGCGGCCCGCGGCGACACGCCACGACACGTTCCCGTAGTCCACCGGCGCGACCGTGGGTCCCTCGGACCGTTTCGCCTCGAAGTCGGTGGTCTCCCGCGGGCTCGCGCCAGGCGCTGCTCCGCCTCGTGCAGGGCGTCGGGGATGCCGCGCTCGGGCTCCTCCAGGACGCGGAGAACGACGGCGGCGCTCAGGAGGCCCAGGGCGCCGAACACGAAGAACGGCGCGCGCCATCCCATCGCGGTCGCGATCACGCCGGCGAGGCCGGCCCCGATCGCGGTACCGAGCAGTTCGAACGTCCGCCAGATGCCCATGATGCGGCTGCGTCGTTCGAACGGATACCAGTCGCCCACGAGCGAGAGTGAGCTGGGCCCGTTGGTCGCCTCGATCGAACCGAGGAAGATCCGGGCGACGAACAGCATGGCGAACGAGGTCGCGGCGCCCTGCCAGAACATGGCGAAGGCCCACGGCAGGAAGCCGAGCGCGATGAGCCAGACACGTCGCCACCGGTCGGCCAGGATCCCGCACGGAATGACCGAGAGCGTCGCCACGACCGTGTACGCAGCGACGAGGGAGCCGAGTGCGGTGTCACTGACCCCGAACTCCTCCTTGATGTCCTCGAAGACGACCGCCAACACCGAGCGGTCGGCGAAGTCGATGGCGCCGACGATCATGATCACGCCGAGGAAGGTCAGGGGATAGCGGGGAAGACGCGCCCGCAACGAGGCCACCTGCTGCTCGAGCGCCGCGGTGTCGCGAGAGCTCACTGAGTCGGCCATCCCGACGCACGCTATCGTGAACGATCGTTCACACGGAGGTGTCCGTATGGCCGCACCGAGCGTCCGCATCGACCGCGATCAGGAAATGACGACACGCGACGGCGTGGTGCTGAGCGCCGACGTCTATCGTCCCGAGATCTCGGCGAAGGTGCCGGCCATCGTGATGCGCACGCCCTACGAGAAGGGCAACACGGCCATCAACCAGACGCGGTACCTGCCACCCCTCACTGCGTGCGAAGCAGGGTTCGCCGTCGTCGTGCAGGACATCCGAGGTCGCTACGCCTCGGAGGGCGAGTGGGACATCGTTCATCTTCACGCCGCCAACGTCGACGACGGTGGAGACTGCGTCGAGTGGGTGGCCTCCGAGCCGTGGTGCGACGGCAACGTCGGCATGATGGGTGGCTCGTATGTCGGGGTGACGCAATTGGCGGCGGCGGCCGGCCAGCCCCGATCCCTCAGGGCCATCGCGCCGTGGCTGCTCGGGATGCCGGCCGACCGGGCGATGGGACACAGCCTCCCGTTGGAGTCGATGACCGTCGGCTGGATGGCCGGGCTCGGGATCGACAACGTCATGAAGAAGATGGAGACGGGCGAGGCGGATCCGTCCGATCTGGAGAAGCTCGTCGAGGCCATCGTGGATCCGGCGCGGCCGTCCGAGACCCTCCCGCTGTCAGACCTCCTGAATCTCCAGACGCCGGGCAACCCGTCGTATTCGGAGGTGGACGAGATGCTCGTCCACGCCAACAGCGAGATCGGTTCGAGCTTCGACAAGTTCACCGTGCCCGCCCTGTGGTGCTTCGGTTGGTACGACAACGCGGGCGGTACCGAGATGTTCGAGCAGATGGGGCGTGAGGCCGGCACGGAGGTGGCCCGCACCGAGAGCCGGATGATCATCGGTCCTTGGACCCACAACTACGCGCTCGACTTCGTCGGGCAGTTCGGCGTGGGAGGAATGGGCTCCGCGGCGGGAGGTGGTGTGCCGTCGTCGCACCTGAAGTTCTTCTCGCGCCACCTCCGAGGCGAGGACGTCGACATCCCTGTCGTGCGCTACTTCGTGATGGGGAGCAACGTCTGGAAGACAGCCGACGACTGGCCGATCCCGGGTACGGATTCTCAGGCCTTGCACCTTCGTTCCGGTGGTGGAGCCAACGGGGCGGACGGCGATGGACGGCTCGAGCGAGAAGCGCCGACTGCCGGCGAGCGGCCTGACACGTACCGCTACGACCCGATGGACCCCGTGCCCGCGTGGGGCTTTCGGGTCATGTACACGGGCGGGACGGTCGTCAACGGCCCCTACGAGCAGACGCGGGTGGAGCGGCGCCACGACGTCCTCTGCTATACGACGGACGAGTACACCGCACCTTTCGAGATCGCCGGCGATGTCGTGCTGCATCTCTGGGCCGCGTCGAGCGCGGTCGACACCGACTGGATCGTCAAGCTCTGCGTCGTGGACCGCAACGGACTGTCGACCAATCTTGCGGATGGATACCTCCGGGCCCGTGTGCGTGACGACTGGCGAACTCCCGAGCTCATGGAGCCGGGTACCCCCTACGAGTTCACGATCAGTCTCGGTCAGACCGCCTACCGCGGGGAGCCGGGTGCCCGTCTTCGTCTCCAGGTGACGTCGTCCGCGTTCCCGCACTTTGCGCGCAACATGAACACGGGCAATCCGATCCACGAGGACGCCGAGGGGATCATCGCCGAGCAGACGATCCTGCACGATCCCGAGCACCCGTCACGGGTGATCCTGCCGGTACAGCCCGCGGCGGAGGATCTCGGCGCTGAGCGATTGACCGCGGCCATGGCGGTGCTTCCCGACATGATGGGTGGGTAGATGGAACAGGCCCGAACATACGTGGGGCGTAGCGCCACCGAGATCGCGCGCGCGTTCAGAAGCGGGACGTCTCGGCCGTCGATGTCGTACGTGGGCACCTCGAGCAGATCGGCGCTCTTGATTCGATGGTGGGGGCCTTCCAGCTCGTCGCCGCAGAGAGCGCGCTCGCTGACGCCACGGCACTCGACGCGCACGACGACCTCGATCGACTCCCCCTGGCCGGGGTCCCCGTGGCCATCAAGGACACGATCGAGGTCGAAGGGCTCCCCCTGCGCCTCGGGTCACTCGCCACGTCCCGCGAATCCTCGACACAGGATGACGAGATCGTGCGGAGGATCCGGTCCGCGGGTGGCGTCGTGATGGGCAAGACCAAGGTTCCCGAGCTCTGCGCCTGGGGGTGGACCGATTCGGCGTTCGGCGTGTCCCGCAATCCCTGGGACCTCGACCGGACGCCGGGCGGATCGTCCGGCGGCAGCGCTGCCGCGGTGTCCGCGGGCCTCGTACCGGTGGCACACGGGAGCGACGGAGGCGGGTCCATCCGCATCCCGTCGGCGTGCTGCGGACTCGTCGGTATCAAGCCGGGCCCGGGAGTCGTCCCCAGCGCCATCGAAGGGGGCGGGTGGCGCGGCCTGTCCTCTGACGGTCCGCTCGCCACGACCGTCGACGATCTGTCCACGATGCTCGCCGTCATGGCGGACCGCCCGGAACTGGCCGAGTGCTCCACGCCGAGCGACACGTTGCGGATCGCGTGGTCGGTGGCGATTCCGGCACCGGGGAAGACACTGGACCCGGTCATCGAGGCGGTCGTGGCGGAAACCGTGGATCTGATGCGGGGTGCCGGCCACGAGGTGTTCCAGGCGGACCCCCGAGAACCGCGAGCTGCTGGGCTCGGGCGTGCGGGCGATGGCGGGGATCGCGGAATCGGCACGGGATCTCCCGATCGGTCTTCTCGAACGCCGGACACGCGCCTTCGTGCGTGCCGGTCGCCTGGTCGACCGGTTCGGGCTCGTCCGAGACGGGCAACGGGACCGGTGGCGGGAGGAACTCGACGGTTTCTTCCGCGGTGTGGATCTGCTGCTCACGCCGACTCTGGCCGCGCCGCCCATAGCCGCCGAGGGCTGGTCCCGACGCTCCGTTCTCGCGAACAGTCGGATGGCCACGTTCATGCCGTTCACGGGGCGTTGGAACCTGGCGGGATATCCGGCGATGTCCGTGCCGGCCGGTGTGCACCCGTGCGGCGTCCCGCTGGCCGTGCAGCTCATCGCTCCCGACGGCGGCGAGGCGCTGATCCTGTCGGTGGCCAGACAGCTCGAGGAGCTGCGACCGTGGCGGCGCCACGCGCCCCTCTCGGGCATCGAGAGCGATTCGGCGGACCCGCTCACAACGGATTCGACGGCCGTCTGATTCGGAGGCGCTCTTCGCGCCACAGGGGAGGGGCGACATGACGTCGGGAGGCGACCTGTACGCCTTCGTCGAGCGCTATTCGGCGCTGGGAGAACACCGCACGGGGACGGCGGTCGACGAGGCCACTCGCGAACTGGTTGCCGCAGAACTCGAACGCCGGGGTGCCACGGTCACCCGCGCGTCCTACGAGTTCGATCGGTATGACGCGACGGCCACGGTGACGGTCGGCGACCGGAACGTCGGATGTGTCCCCTTGTTCTACTCAGGATCGGGATCCGTGACGACCGCCGCTCCGTACGTCGCGGCTCTCGAGATGCTGGGAGGAGTCGCTGCTCTCGATCTGGCCGAACGCCGGGCGGACGCGCGCACCGCCGGCGCTGAGGTGGCCGTTCTCGCGACCGGTGATGGTGAGGGGCGGCTCGTCGCCGAGAACGTCGTCCCGGAGGCGGATGCGGGGCCCCTGACGGTTCTCGTCGCGGGCTCCGATTGCGCGCGTGTCGCCGAAGGCCCGACCACCGTGGAGATGGTGGCGCGTGTGGTACCCGGGCACAGTGAGACCGTCCTCGGGTGGTTCGGAGCAGACGGCACGCCGCCGGTGGTCGTGACGACTCCCCTGTCGGGGTGGTTCACGTGTGCGGGTGAGCGGGCCACAGGGATCGCGGTCGCTCTCGAAACGGCAACGGAGCTCGCTGCCGCCGGTCTGTCGGTTCTCGTGGTGGCGACGACAGGACACGAGCTCGGGCACCTCGGGGCCAAGGCCTGGTTGCGTGCGGATCCGGTGGAGCCGCGGGTCGTGTTGCACTGCGGTGCCTCGCTCGCAGCCGGTGTCGTGACGAACGGAGTCTGTGAGCTGTCGGAGGCTCGCATCGCGATGACCAATGTCGAGCCCGGCCGTCTCGACCGTCTCGCCGAGATCCTTGCCCGCGTCCGGATCACGGCGATCCCCGGACCCGCGACGTGGGGCGGCGAGGGGGAGGAGTGGCGACGGTTCGGAGTGCCGCTGTTGTCTCTGAGCGGGGGCTTCGAAGGTTTCCATTCGCCCGACGACCTGCCGAATGCCGTGACCACTCCGGCAGCCCTTGCCTGCGTATTCGAAACGGTCCTCGCCGCCGCGCACCTGCTCGTGGATCCCACGACGAGCGTGGGGTGACGCGCCGCTCGATGCGCTCAGTCGACGATCTCCACACGGGTGTGCGGGAAGGGGAACGCGTCCCCGGCGTCAGACTCCGGGTTTCCAGATCATCAGGACGAGGAGAACGACGAGCAACAGGTTCAGTACGGCACCGCCACCAGCCAGACGCTTGCCGAGCGCTTCCATCTCGATCACCTGCGGTGGGGGACCCGACGGGGCCGTTCCCTCCGGCGGCGGGCCAGCCGCGGCCAGCTCCTTGGCCAGCTCGTTCATCCGTTTCGAGGCCGGAATCTGGCTGCCGTGGGAGATGCCGAGGGCCACGACGAAGATCACGACGGACAGCCACACCCACGTCTGGGAGAAGCTCCAGGCATCGCTCATCATCACGAGGATGATGCCGGTGACGGGCACGGTGTAGATCACGTACTCCGCCACTCCCGACACCGCGAGATTCGCCTCGCCGATGGCGGCGCCTCCCGGGCCGGGCCGCTGCTTGGCCTGCGCGCCGTAGAGGCCGTTGAGGAAGACCGCTCCGAATCCCACGATCGTCCCCAGGATGTGCAACAGGAGCATCGCGTCGTAGCCGAACTCGCCTCTCATGATCTCCCCCGTTCCGTGTCAGCTCTCGTGGGACGGCGGAAATGTACAGCCTCGTCGCGAGGCGCGCCGAGCCGAGTTTCTGGGCCCACGACGAGCGTGGCGTGACCCGCCGCTCGATGCGCTCAGTCGACGATCTCCACACGGGTGTGCGGGAAGGGGAATGCGCCCTTGGCGACGGCCCGCGTGGTCTCGTCGGCGTCGCGGGTGGGTCCGAGGTCCAGATCCATCTCCACGCGGCCATCCGCTCCAGCCGTGAGTGGCTCTCTCACCGGGACGTCCCCACCCGAGCTCCGGATCAGCGTCACGGGGGAGCCTGGTTCGAACCGCGCAGGTGTCGCCACGTGGACCCTTCCGGTTCCGGCGAGCGTGAAGTCGCGCCCGTCGGTGCGTGCGGAGCAGGTGGAGGAACTCGGTGTTCGATCGCGTGACGTCCAAGTTGTAACCCCACGCCGAGAAACTCGGGTCAGCATTCTTGTAGGAGAAGGTGACCGGTTCGGGAATGCCCTTGTCGAACACCCGCTCCATCCTCTCGCGGAAGAAACGCTGGAAGGTCGACCGCCCGATGGAGTGGTAGCCGGTGCGCGTCACGTAGGTGAACGGGACGCCGGCAGCGGTGAGCCGGTGAGCGATCTCGTCGTTGACGCGGCGCTGCACCGTCTCCATGGTCACGTCAGAGCGCGAGCCGATGTCTTCGGGCGCGTAGGGCAGGTACTCCTCACCGCTCGGTGTGCCCGTCCCGACGACGACCACGATCTCCGCGCCGGTTCCCACGACGTTCGGCGCGAGGTCGAGCAGGTTGTTGTTCCGGTAGTGGATCTCGTCGGCGGGCAGAGGTCGGAATCCCTGGCTGCGGTTGTACAGGACCCACCGGATGCGCCGCCGCGAGAGGTGGTCCTGCATCAGGCTCAGCACACCGCTGGAACAGCCGACGAATCCGAAACGGTCGGGATGGCGGAAGCCCTGGATCATGGCGCCGCCGCCGCCCATCGAGTGGCCCGTGAGAGCACGCCCGCTCCTGTCGGTCCGAACGTGGAACAGCGCCTCGATCAGCGGTACCGCCTCCTCGTAGAGATGGGTCTCGGCCGCCAGTCCCTGTGTGCGGAGACCGTTGACCCAGTTGCACGACGGGCACCAGGGGGGCTCTCCGGCATCCGGGGCGACGACGAGGAAGCGGGCGTCATCGAGAAGTTCGTCGAACCCCATGGTCTGAGGTTGGATCACACGACGTCGACCTGATGACACGGGAGGAGTGCGGCCGCTGTCCTCGGCCAGCGCGGCCAGGCGTTTGACTGCGGGATGGGTGTACGGCGTCACCGTGCCGTGCAGGAACCAGCACACGGGCAGCGGTTCATCCGATGTCGAGTAGTGGTCGGGCACCCAGACCATGCACTCGGTGCGCCGTTCGAGCACCGTACTGTCGAAGCTGACGGTGAGGACGCGCGGCTCGGCCGGGTGCTCGCCGACCGAAACGTCCCAGCGACGGAAAGCCCCGGGAAGCGACCCGGGGTCGGGAATTCCGGGCGTGCGCGTCATGGAGGAGTGCCCGCCGATTCGTCTTTCACCGCCCTCAACGTACGCCATCACCCGAGCACATCGCCGCAGGCGTGGTGGTCCTACGATGAACACCAATGTCGTCTGAGCCCACGACCGCTCGAAAGGCTGCGGTGACCGTATGAGCGGGTCGCGCGACCTCGCGCTCGCCCGGCTGGCCGACGAGCGCTTCGACGTCCTCGTCATCGGGGGCGGGATCACCGGAGTGGGGATCGCTCTCGACGCCGCGTCACGCGGCCTTCGCACGGCTCTCGTCGAGCGGGACGACTTCGCGTCCGGGACATCGTCGAAGTCCTCCAAATTCGTGCACGGCGGTGTCCGCTATCTCGAACAGCGCGAGTTCCGTCTCGTCTACGAGGCGCTGGCGGAACGTCAGATTCTGCTCCGCAACGCCCCCCATCTCGTGAAGGTGCTGCCCTTCGTGCTCCCGGTGTACGCCCGTGGCGGCGTCGTCCCGAAGAAGCTCAGTCGCGCGCTCGGTTCGGCGATGTGGCTCTACGACCTCACCGGCGGCGCACGCATCGGTCGTCGTCATCAACGCATCGATTCCGACGAAGCTCGGGCACTCGTGCCCGCTCTACGCAGCGAAGGCCTCGCTCCCTCCTACCTCTACTACGACGCACAGGCCGACGACGCCCGCCTCACCCTGACGGTCGCCATGACGGCGGCGGAGATGGGAGCGGCCGTGGCGAACCACACCGAGGTCCGAGGGCTGCGCACAACGGGCGGACGGATCGTGGGGGCCGATGTTGTCGCCGACGGCCACGAGATGGCAGTGGACGCGACGGTGGTCGTCAACGCCGGGGGTGTGTGGAGCGACCGCATTCGTTCGCTGGAAGGACCGGACGCGAACGATCTGCGGCCGGCGAAGGGGATCCACATCGCTGTGCCCTGGCAACGGATCCGCAACACCGTCGGATCGATCCTTCCCGTGAGCGGCGACCGGCGATCCATCTTCGTGGCTCCATGGGGCGACGTCGCGTACTTCGGCACCACCGACACCGACTACGACGGACCACTCGACTCACCGCAGTGCACGCCAGAGGACGTCGACTACCTGATCGACGGCGCGAACGGCCTCCTCGACGTCAGTCTCGATCGCGGCGACGTCGTCGGCTCGTGGGCGGGCCTGCGTCCGCTACTGCGGGGAACGGGCTCGGAGCGCACGGCGGACCTGTCGCGCCGACACTCGGTGACGACCTCCGAGGGCGGCATGATCAGCGTGACCGGCGGCAAACTCACCACGTACCGGCGGATGGCGCGCGACGTCGTCGACCGTGTGGTGTCCCGCCTCGGCCGGCGGGTCCGCTGTCGCACGCAGCGTCTCCCGCTCGTCGGTGCGGAGGCGGTGGCGCGTGGTGTGCCCGGCCCCGAGCCGGGCGTCGCCGACCATCTCGCCGGGCGTTACGGGTCCCGTGCGTCGTCGCTGACCGGGCTCATCGCGCAGGACCCGTCTCTCGGTGGCCCTCTCGTTCCCGGCCTGCCCTATCTGCGGGCGGAAGCCGTGCACGCGGTGCGCCACGAGAGCGCCTGCACGCTCGACGACGTGCTCTCCCGTCGGACGCGGGCACGGTTGTTGGCCCGCGATGCATCCGCGGGGGCGGCCGCCGACGTGGCACAGATTCTGGCCGCGGAACTGGGTTGGGACTCCGCCACGACGTCCGCGGAGGTCAAGGGCTACCGGGCCTCGGTGACGGCGGAACGTGAGGCGGCGGGTTTGCCCGAGACCCTCGCCGCCCCTGCTCCGTCCGGTGACGCGGCATCGTGAAGTTCCTCGTCGTCGACGCCGGGACGAGTTCGTTGCGGGCCAGCGTGATCGACTCGACACTGCGGACACTCAGCGAGCACGTTCGCCCCCAGCTACCGGCCTCGCCGGCCGACGGCCTCGTCGAGTTCGACGCCGCCGCCATGGCGAAGGCTGCGGTCGACGCGGCATCAGAGGCGCTCGGCGAGGTGGGACCCGTCGACGCCATGGCGATCGTGAATCAGCGCGGGTCCACCGTCGTATGGGAGAGCGCGACCGGTCGGCCCGTGGCACCGGGTCTCGGCTGGCAGGATCTCCGCACGGTGGGTCGATGCCTGGAGCTGGGGGCCGAGGGTCTCCACCTGGCTCCGAACCAGACGGCGACCAAGATCGAGGCGTTGCTCCTGACAGCCGGCGATCACGATCCGGGCACGCTCCTGGCCGGGACGGTGGACACGTGGTTGATCTGGAATCTCACCCGCGGCGCTACCCACGTCACCGACGCCACGAACGCTGCGGTCACCGGTCTCGTGGCCGACGACGGGAAGAGTTGGGACTCCCGGCGTACGGAACGTCTCGGGATCCCTGACGCGATGCTGGGACGGATCGTCGACACGGCCGGCGTCGTCGGCTCCGCGACGGCGCTGCCGGGCTCTCCCCCGATCGCCGGAATCGCCGGCGACCAGCAGGCGTCGCTCATCGGGCAGGGGTGTGTGCGCCGCGGCGACGCCAAGATCACCTTCGGAACAGGCGGCATGCTGGATGTCGTGGTCGGCGCCGAGCGGCCGAGCGAAGGTGTGACCGAGAACGGCGGCTACCCGATTGTTGCGTGGCGTGACGCCGGCGAGGACATGTGGGGCCTCGAGGCGATCATGTTGGCAGCCGGTACGAATGTGGAGTGGCTGCGTGACGGACTCGGGATCATCGACTCCGTTGCCGACTCGTCGGAGGTGGCGGGGGCGTGTGAGGACACCGGCGATGTCTGGTTCGTGCCCGCTCTCCTCGGGCTGGGGACTCCCGAGTGGGACTTCGGCGCCCGCGGCACTTTCGTGGGCCTCACCCGTGGCACGGAGGCTCCCGAGATGGTTCGGGCCGTGCTCGAGGGCGTGGCTCACCGCGGAGCAGATCTCGTGGACGCGGCAACAGCGGATGCCGATCTCGCCATCGACGTTCTGCGCATCGACGGAGGAATGGCGGAGAACGCTGTCTTCGCTCAGGCTCTGGCTGATACGACAGAGCGACCGGTCGAGGTCGCGCCCATGCGGGAAGCGACGTCGCTCGGCGGCGCGTTCGTCGCCGGCATCGCGAGTGGCGCATGGAGTGGATTCCCCGCGCTCGCTGACACGTGGGCACCGCGGGCCCGCTACGAACCCGCGCGGGTGCCCGAGCGCGAGCGGTGGCGAGAGGCTGTGGAACGTGCCGGAGGGTGGCATCCCGCCCTCTCGGCGCTGGATCTGCGCCCACGCTGAGACGACCCGCCCGAAGGCGGCGGTCATGGGGTCAGCGACCGAATCGCCCGAGGCGGGCCAGCCACGAGTACTTCCGGAGCCTCTGGCGGAGGGCACCGGTGGCGGCCGTCTGCACGGCCGCGGCGTAGGTCGGGTAGACGTGGACCATCGTCGCGAGCTCGTTCACCTTCATTCCGCCTTCGATGGCGAGCGTCAGCTCCGAGATCAGCTCTCCCGCACCGGGCGCCAGGATGTGGGCACCGATGAGTCGCCGACGCGCGCACACGAGTCGAACCCAGCCGGTCGTGGCGTCGGCGCGGGCACGGTCCGACGCACCGAGATCCGACTCGTAGACGCGAACGGAACGTCCGCGACGCTCACGGGCCTCTTCCTCGGTCAGTCCGGCGTGGGCCAGTTCGGGATCGGTGAACGTGCACCACGGCACAACCGCGTTCGCGCGCTGGCGGAGGGGAAGGAACATGTTCCGTACGGCCATGGCGCCTTCGTAACTCGCAGAGTGCGTGAACTGATGGCGCCCCGCGACGTCGCCGATGGCGTAGATCGATTCGATCGCCGTGCGGAGCCTGTCGTCGGTTCGGATGCCGCTGTCGCCGACCTCCACGCCGACCTCTTCGAGACCGAGGCTGTCGACGCTCGGCCGTCGCCCGGTCGCCACGAGAATCTGTTCGGCCTCGTAGCGTAGGGGGCCCGTCGGCCGATCCGGCGTGGAGAACCTTTCCGGCACCGATTTCCTCGACGCGCTCGGGGGTCACACCGGCATCGATGAGCACCCCCTCGGCCCGAAGCACTGCGAGGAGCTTTCCGGCGAGAAGGGGGTCCTCCCGTCCCAGTGGCCGTGGCGCGATCTCGATGACCTGGGTGTCGACGCCGAGACGGTTCACGGCCTGGGCGATCTCGATGGCGATCGGTCCGCCACCTATACACACCAGGCTGTTCGGTGGGTCGTCCAGACCGAACAGATCGTCCGTGGTGAGGAAACCGGTCTCGTCCAGACCGTCGATCGGCGGAATCCGGGGTGTGCTCCCCGTGGCGAGAAGAACGAAGCGCGTGTGGAGGCGTCGGTCGCCCACGACCACCGTGTGCGGATCCGCCAGGCGGGCGTCACCGAAGAAGAGATCGACACCGAGCCGCTCCCAACGCGCTGCGTTGTCGTCGGCGTCCTCCACTTCGCGCTGGACGGCGTGGATCCGTTTCCACACGGAGCGGAGGTCGACATCGGGATCCACAGCCGGGATGCCGAGACGATCGGCCGTGCTCATTGCGTGTGCCGCTCGTGCCGACGCGATGAGGGACTTGCTCGGTACGCAGCCGGTCCAGAGGCAGTCGCCACCCAGGCGGTCACGTTCGACCGCTGCCACCCTGAGGCCCAGGTCGCGGGCGAATTCAGCCGCGGTGGAACCGCCCGAGCCCATCCCCACGATGACGAGGTCGTACCGGTCGTGACCCACGCACGGACGATAACCCCCGACCTCGGCGGGGATTCCGGTCAGGATCCGGCGGCGACCGGAGGCCGAAGGTCGGCCCACGGTCGTGCCTCCTCGAGCTGGGAGGAGACGCGCACGAGCAGGTCCTCGCGTCCGGTGGCAGCCACGAGTTGCGATCCGACCGGCAGTCCGTCGTCGGTCCACGAGAGAGGCAGAGAGGCGGCCGGCTGACCCGTCATGTTGAAGGGGCCGGTGTATGCCGCCATCGCGCTCTGACGCACGAGCCCGTCGAGCGGATTGTCCTCGGGAGGGATCAACTCGCCGATCTTCGGTGGCGGGATCGCCAGCGTGGGCGTGAGCAGGAGATCGAAGCCGCTCGCCCACCACGCGAGGACCCGCCGCGACCACTCGTGGAGCGCTTCGATCCCGGTGATGTACTGGGCGGCGGAGTAGTTGGCGGCGTTGTCGGCGTAGAAGCCCGTCATCGGCTCCACGTCGTCCGCCGTGATCGCATAACCGATCCGTTCGCCCAGCGCGTCGAGATCCGCCCGGACCCACGACGAGATGATGACGACGAAGTGCTCGAGGACCGACGCGTCGGTCAACGCGTCGGAGACAGCCGGCTCGACGTGGTGTCCGAGAGACTCGAGCAACGCACCGGTTTCCTCAGCGGCAGCGACACATTCCGGGTCGGTCTCGGAGAGGGGACTGGTCGTGAGGAGCCCCACTCGGAGTGTTCCTGGGTCGGCGCCGACTTCGTCGACGAAGGGACGCTCTGGTAACGGCTCCCGGTAGGGATCACCGGGCTCGGACCCCGCGATCGTGTCGAGAACTGCAGCCGAGTCGCGAACCGTACGCGTCAGGACGTGACGAACCACGAGTCCCTGCCACGGGTTCTGCTCGTCGGGACCCATCGAGGTCCGGCCGCGGGTGGGCTTCAGGCCGAACAGTCCGCAGGCACTCGAGGGGATCCGAATCGAGCCACCACCGTCACCGGCGTGACCCACGGGGACCATTCCCGAAGCCACGGCCGCGGCGGAGCCACCGCTGGAGCCGCCGGGTGTGTGCCCGGTGTTCCACGGGTTGCGGGTCGGCCCGAAGGCGCGGGGTTCGGTCGTGGGCATGAGGCCGAGTTCGGGCGTGTTGGTCTTGCCCACAGGGATGAAGCCCGCGCTGCGGAGGCGCTGGAACAGGAAGGAATCGCGCTCGCCCGTCAGGCCGACGTCCTTGAGGAGTTGCATGCCGTGGCACACCGGATCACCGGCAGACTCACCGTCGTGGTCCTTCAGAACGATGGGGACTCCCCGGAACGGTCCGTCGGGCACGTCGGCCTGTGTTCCAGCACGCGAGGCAGCACGTGCGGCGTCGAGAGCCTTGTCGAACAGGGGATGGATGACGGCGTTGAGCTCGCCGTTCAGCTCCTCGACACGGGCGATCGCCGCTTCGACGAGCTCGACGGGCGTGGCGTCGCCCGAGCGGACGAGCTCGGCCTGGGCGGTGGCATCGAGGAAAGCGGTGTCGTCCATGACGGGCACGGTACCCGTCGGGGCCGCAGTATGGTGACACTCGCGTCAGGTAGATACTGATGACGAAGCGAGACGTGGAGAGCCCCATGGGCGAGAAGCCGGAGACCCCTGAATCCAACGCTTCGGGCACCGAACCGGGAGTGTTCGATCCGGAGGTTGCCGCCAACCCTCAGCAGTTCCACGGGCCGATGCGCGAGGCATCGCCGGTCACGCGTCTCGAGGACATGGCGCTGCTGACCCGCCACGAAGACGTCCACGGAGCATTACGTTCCCCGGAGGTGTTCTCGTCGCAGTTCGACGCGATCCAGATCGGCCAGGTCAGGCCCCTGATTCCCCTTCAGATCGATCCACCCGACCATGTGAAGTACCGGCGACTTCTCGATCCGCTGTTCGCGCCGCGTGAGGTCGCCGGTCTGGAGGGCGATGTCCGTCGTCTTGCCGACGATCTCATCGACGATTTCATCGAGGACGGGCGCTGCGAGTTCGACACCCAATTCGCCATTCCTTTCCCGTGCACAGTGTTTCTCCGTCTGATGGGACTTCCCCACGAGGATCTCGACCTGTTCCTGCGCTTCAAGAACAAAATCATCCGTCCCAAGGCCGGGGATCTCGAAGCGCAGCAGGTGATCCGCAACGCCACCGGCCAGGAGATCTACGCCTACTTCGAGAAGGTCATCGACGAGCGGGAGCGGGAGCCCCGCGACGACCTCATCTCGGGGTTCCTCTCGGCCGAGGTGGACGGACACAGTCTCAGCCGCAACGACGTGCTCGACATCTGCTACCTGTTCCTCCTGGCCGGCCTCGACACCGTGACGGCCTCGCTCGGTTGTGCGATGTCGTACCTGGCCCAGCACCCCGACCGCCGCGACGCCCTGGTTGAAGACCCGTCGCTCATTCCCGGTGCCATCGAGGAGCTCCTCCGCTGGGAGACGCCGGTCCCCGCCGTCCCACGCATGGTGATGGAGGACACCGAGGTCGACGGCGAGGTGCTGCACGCAGGCGAGACGGTGATGTGTCTGCTCGCCTCGGCCAATACCGACGAGGGGTACTTCGACAACCCGGAGGACGTGGACTTCGAGCGCGAAGCGAACAAGCACCTCACGTTCGGAGCCGGTGTGCACCGCTGCCTCGGCTCGCATCTCGCCCGCCTCGAGATGCGAGTGGCTCTGGAGGCATTACACCGTCGCATCGGCGACTACGCGCTGGCAGATGGCGAGGCTCCCCGCTACGGCATGGGGATCCGCGAGGTCGAGTACCTGCCGCTCCTCTTCACGCCCGGTGTACGTGCCGGATGAGTCCACTCCGGGTCCGAGTCGACACCGACCTCTGCGTCGGTCACGGCCGGTGCTACACGCTGGCTCCCGAGGTCTACGACGCCGACGAGTACGGCCACTGCGTCATCCCCGAGACGCGGGTGCCGCCCGAACACGAGACACAGGCACGCGTGGGAGCGGAGAACTGTCCCGAGGACGCCATTACCGTGGTCGAGGAGTGACGGCCCTTCCTCCTGTTGCAGTTGGGCCGCACGAGGAGCGCAGGCTGCCTCGCCTGATCTTGCCGCTCGGGGTCCGCGGGATCTCGCGAACCGGATGGATCTCACGGGGTAACGACGCAGCGCTGAGCCGTTCGGATCCGAACTCGCGTAGATCCGCCAGTGTCGGAGGGTTCTCGGGATCTCTCGGTACGACGTGGGCGACGACGCGCTCGCCCCACTCTTCGTCGGGGGTGCCGGTCACCCCGACGTCGTCGACTCCCGGGTGTGCCGAAAGCGCCGCCTCCACCTGGGTCGGACTCACGTTGACGCCGCCCGAGATGATCATGTCGTCCCGCCGGTCGGTGACCCGCAGCCGTGGTCGGGATCCATCGGGTGCCTTGCCGTCGAGAGGTTTGCCGTCGAGAGTTTCTTCGTGGAGTGTTCCGAGGTCGCCGGTGCGGAACCAGCCGTCGTCGGTGAACGCCACCCGTGTGCGGTCCGGATCGCGGTGGTACCGAGGCATCACCACGGCGCCGCGAACCTGGATCTCTCGATCGTCCGCGATGCGCAAGGTGACACCCTCGTCCACCACGCCGTCGTGGACGCATCCACCCCAGGTTTCGGTCATGCCATAGCTCGCGACCACATGCCCGCCAACCGCGTGGGCACGCTCGCGCAGGCCGGCCGGTAGCGCTGCGCCCCCCAGGAGCAGGACGCGGTATCCGTCGACGGGTGCGCCCGCGTCGAGAATCCGCTGGAGCATTGTCGGAACGAGCGACACGATCGACGCACCGACATCGCGGGGGCTTGCGACACGGCATCGATGTCGAAGTTCTCGTGGAGAACGAGACCCTCGTCGTTCAGGCGGTGGCGTGCCAGGACAGCGAGCCCTGCCACGTGGTGGAGCGGCAGACAGCAGAGCCATGTGTCACCGTTGCCCGTATCGAGCGCGCTCGATACGCCGCGTGCCATCGCGCGCATTCCTTCCCAAGTGAGAGTGACCGCGCGTGGGACGCTCGACGTCCCCGAGGTCATGACGACCGCCGCCACGTCGTCGTCGACGGGGATTCCGTCCGCTCGCCGGTGGCGGTTGTCGTCGACGATGTGGGTGGGGGCGAGCGCGTCGAGACGCGATCGGATCACGGCGGGCGGGGCGCCGGGATCGAGCACCACCACCGCGTCACCGTCGTCCCAGGCGCGCTCGACAGCCCCCGCCGTCGTGGCCCGGGTCCCCAGGATCGCCACGAGGTTGCGGCTCATGGGTTCGTCGAGGGGGATGGGAAACCGGTCTGCGCACACGGCTAGGGTAACCGTCGGAGTGATCGCTCCCAGAGTGAGGACGCCCATGGATTCGCCCCCCATCCGCCCCGGTGCCGACTGGCGCCCCGTCGCCGCCCGCGGTCGGGATGCCTACGTCGACATCCGCCACGAGGCGGCCGACGGCATTGCCAAGATCACGATCAACCGTCCCGAGGTGCGCAACGCCTTTCGGCCGACGACACTCTTCGAGTTACGCGACGCCTTCGACGTCGCCCGTGACGACCCCGAGACGGGCGTCATCGTGCTCACCGGAGAGGGACCCGACGCGTTCTGCTCGGGCGGTGACCAGCGTGTCCGCGGTGATGACGGATACAAGGACGAACAGGGGATCGGGAGGCTCAACGTCCTCGACCTCCAGATCCAGATCCGGCGAACCCCCAAACCCGTGGTGGCGATGGTGGCGGGCTACGCCATCGGTGGTGGTCACGTGCTGCACGTCGTCTGCGACCTGACGATCGCCGCCGACAACGCCCGCTTCGGCCAGACCGGCCCGAAGGTCGGCTCGTTCGACGGCGGGTACGGGTCGGGACTGCTCGCTCGGATGGTCGGCCAGAAGAAGGCCCGCGAGATCTGGTTTCTCTGCGAGCAGTACGACGCGCAGGCCGCACTCGACATGGGCCTGATCAACACCGTGACACCGCTCGCCGATCTCGAGGTGACCACCGTGGAGTGGTGCCGGAAGATGCTCCAGCACAGCCCACTGTCGCTTCGGATGTTGAAGGCGTCACTGAACGCTGCCGACGACGGTCTCGCCGGGATCCAGCAACTGGCGGGTGACTCGACGCTGCTCTACTACATGAGTGAAGAGGCCCAGGAAGGCCGCGACGCTTACGTGAACAAGCGCACTCCCGACTTCAACCGGTTCCCGAAGAGGCCGTGACCCCCGCGCCGGCTGTGCCCGTGCCGACCGGCTGGCGGCTGTGGGTCGCCGGCGCCCGACCGCGGACGTTGAGTGCGGCGGTGGCGCCCGTGGTCGTAGGGGGCGCCGCGGCAGCGGGCCTCCCGAACCCTGTCTGGTGGCGCGCGGCCCTGGCGCTGGTGGTCTCTCTGGCGTTGCAGGTGGGCGTCAACTACGCCAACGACTACTCCGACGGTGTGCGGGGGACCGACACCCGCCGCGTCGGCCCGCTGAGACTCACCGCCACCGGGGCTGCTCCGGCTTCGGCGGTTCGCGCCGCGGCGATCACCGCATTCGGCGTCGCGGCGGTGGCGGGCGGCGTGCTCTGCCTCGTCGTCAGCCCGTGGTTGTTTCTCGTCGGTGGTGCGGCGATAGCTGCGGGTGTGCTCTACACGGGCGGCCCACGCCCATACGGGTACTCCGGACTCGGTGAGCTGATGGTCCTGGTCTTCTTCGGATACGTGGCGACGGTCGGCACCACCTACGTCGTGGCCGAGCATCTGAGTGCCGCCGCTTGGTGGGGTGCAACCGGCGTCGGGCTTCTCGCGGCTGCACTTCTCCTCGTCAACAACATCCGTGACCGGGTGACCGACGCCGCCGTGGGGAAGCGGACGCTCGCTGTGCGGGTCGGTGATCGAACCGCGCGTGTGCTCTACGGCGCGGCGGCCGTCGGAGGTGTCCTGATGGCGGTACCCCTTGCGTGGACCAGCGCATGGGCGCTCGTCGCTCTGGTCGCCGTCGCGCCCGCGGCCGTCCTCACGCGTGTCGTTCTTCGTGCCCGGGAGCCCGCGGCGCTCATTCCGGCGCTCGCAGGCACAGGCCGGATTCAGATTCTGTGGTCCGTACTCGTCGCCGCGGGATTGGTGGTCGGGTCGTGACCCGTGTCGACAGCTGTGAGGAAATCGGCGATGAGGCCCGCGGCCAGGTCCGGGCGCTCCAGGTGAACGGCGTGGCCCGCATCGTCCACCAGCGCGGGAATCACGTGAGCGCCGGTCGCGTCGGACATGAGGCCGGCGAGTACCGCGAACTTCTGGTCGCGTGCTCCTGCGATCAACAGCGTCGGTGGTGCCAGATCCGCCAAACGCTTCCACACGGGTTCCTGGGAGCCGGTGCCGAGAACGCGCAAGGTCCGCGCGAGCGCCTCGGCGTCGTTGTCGGCGCGTTCGGCCAGACCCGCGGCGTCCGAAGGCAGCGTGTCGAAGAGCGGCAGGGCGAGCCACGCCTCGAGGAAGGCCTCGGTGCCGATCCGTTCGAGAGTGTCGGCGAGTTCGGCGTCGGCGTCTCGGCGTCGGGAACGCTCGGTGGGATCGTCGATACCCGGCGACGCCCCGATCAGAACCGCGGCACGCACGAGATCGGGCCGGTCGAGCGCCAGTCGCAGAACGAGACGCCCGCCCATCGAGTAGCCGACGTAGGCCGCCTCGCCCCCCAGATCGCCGAGCTCGGTCGCTGCTGCTTCGAACGAGGTTGCCGACTCTGCGGCACGTTCGCCGTGGCCGGGCAATTCGACGGTTCGCACCTCGAAGGAATCGCTCAGTACATCGGCCACGGGACGCCACGATGCCGCCGTCTGCGTGAACCCGTGGACCAGTGCGACTCGCACGGTCCCATTGTGCAGTGTCGCGGCGCCCGCCGGTCGAACTCCCGGGGAGCTCCCACATGACCGAGGATCGAAGCGGCGATGTGAGCAGTGATGTGAGCAGTGATGTGAGCAGTGACACGAGTGATGGGATGACCCGCGATGTCACGACGTCGTTCGCGCGGACGCTCGTCGACGAGTGGGTCCGGGCGGGAGTACGCCACGCCGCGCTCGCCCCCGGCTCGCGCTCCACGCCGCTCGCCCTGGCGCTCGCCGCCGACGACCGCGTCGAACTCGCCGTGTTCCTCGACGAGCGCTCCGCGGCGTTCTTCGCCCTCGGTTGTTCACGAGGCGGGGACGCGCCGGCGGTTGTCCTGTCGACCTCCGGCACCGCCGCCGTGAACTTCCATCCCGCTGTTGTCGAGGCGCATCACAGCCGCGTGCCGATGATCGTCTGCACGGCGGATCGACCACCCGAGCTGCGCGACGTCGGCGCCGGTCAGACGATCGATCAGATCCACCTCTACGGTCGCTCGGTCCGGTGGTTCTCCGACCCCGGCCCACCTGCAGACACGCAGGGAGCGGGAGAACAGTGGCGGTCGTTCGCGGCGCGGGCGTTCGTCGAGGCGACGGGCGTCGTGCCGGGTCCGGTGCATCTCAACCTCCCGCTGCGCGAACCTCTGGTACCCACAGGTGCTCCGTTGATCGGTGCGCCCGGCCGTCCCGACGGTCGGCCGTGGACGACAGCAGACACGGGGATCGGCCACGGGGCGGCGGCGGTCGATGCGTTACGGGACACGCTCGGCGCCACCACGCGCGGCGTGGTCGTGGCGGGGTGGGGATCCGGCGTCGATCCGGCCACCCTGGAAGCGTTCGCGGGCGTCGTCGGCTGGCCCGTACTCGCCGATCCGATCTCTGGTCTGCGCAGCGGCCCTCATGCGGTCAGCACCTACGACACACTTCTGCGCAGCGACGTGCTCGCCACGACACTCGCCCCCGACGTCGTCCTCCAACTCGGGTCGGTTCCCACGTCCAAGGTCGTGGGGCCGTGGATGGACCGTGCGCCGATGCGTGTGCTTCTCGGCGCGGCCGGGAGTTGGCCCGATCCCGGGCACGCCGCACACGCCGCCCATCTCGGGGACGCCGACGGGTTGCTCGCCCGTCTGACGACGTCACTCGCGGGAGCGGTGGCCCCCGACCCCCGCTGGCTCGGCCAGTGGTTGGATGTCGAACGCGACGCCCGGGAGGCACTCGACGCCGCTCTCGACGGACAGCCCGCCGGCGCAGACGGTCTCCTCGACGGCGCCATCTTCGAGGGTCGAATCGCCCGTGACGTCGTCGCCGCGCCACCCGACAGGTCGACACTGGTCGTGGCATCGAGCATGCCCGTGCGCGACGTCGAGGCGTTCGCGGTGCCCCGCCATGGCCTGCGGGTGATCGCGAACCGCGGAGCGAACGGCATCGACGGGTTCGTGTCGACAGCTCTCGGCGTGGCGGCAGCCACCGAGGCTCCGACCGTGGCGTTGCTCGGTGACCTGTGCCTCCTGCACGACTCCAATGGTCTTCTTCGCGCAGCAACGCGCGATGTCGACCTCGCGCTCGTCGTCGTCGACAACGACGGTGGCGGGATCTTCTCGTTCCTTCCCCAGGCCGATCTTCCTCAGGCGGTCGAGGCGCGGCACTTCGAGAACCTGTTCGGTACGCCACACGGAATCGACCTGGCCGGCCTGGCGGAGCTCCACGGCATTCCGGCCGAGCGGGTGCAGTCGGCTGACGCGTTGGCTCCGGCCCTGATCGAGGCCATCGAATCCGGTGGGGTGCGCATGATCATCGTTCCGAGCGACCGGTCCACGAACGTCGCGATGCACGAGTACGTCAGGGACGTGGTTCTCGAGGCTGTATTCCGAGAGCGGTGAGCATCGGCCGGAGCTTCGCCTCGGTTTCGTCCCATTCACGGTCGGGATCCGATCCGCTGACGATCCCGGCACCCGCATACAGCCGCACCGTCCGTCCCTCGACGCTGCCGCAACGCAGCGCCACCGCCCACTCGCCGTCCCCACGTGCGTTCACCCATCCCACCGGACCGGCGTAGGGTCCTCGGTCGAAAGGCTCGAGGACGTCGATCAACGCCACGGCACGGTCACGCGGTGTCCCTCCCACCGCGGGCGTCGGATGTAGAGCACGCGCCAGCCCGAGTGCGGAGGGAGCGTCATCGTCGAGGACACCTGTCACGCGGGTCGCCAGGTGCGCCACCGACGGAAGCCGTACCAGATCGGGGGACGTCGGGACGTCGAGTTCGGTCGTGTAGGCCTCCAACGCGTCGGCCACCGCTTCCACGACGACGCGGTGTTCGTCACGGTCCTTTCCTGAGCGCGTGAGCGTGTCGAGACGCTCAGATGTCGTGGCGTCATCGGTCGAGACCGCGACAGAACCCGCCATCGGCTGGGAGGACACGTTCCCGCCCTCGCGGCGCACGAGGAGCTCCGGAGAGGCGCCCACGAAACCCTGCGCGGCGAATACGAACGCGCCCGCGGCATCGTCCACCAGTTGTCGGAGGATGTCGCCCGGCAGTGGGGCGTCCACCAGCGTGACGGCCACTTCGCGCGCCAGCACGACCTTGGCGAGCTCGCCGCGTCGGATCTGCGTGAGCGCGGCATGAACCATGCCACGCCAGCCATCCCGGTCCGGCGACGACGAGATCCCTCGAACCTCCGGTCGACGCTGCGCGGTATCGATGTACGGCGACGTGACACGGGGATCCGGAGTGTGGTGCCGGCCGGACGCCCCGATCGTCGTGTGCCACCAGGTTCCCTCGGTGTGCCCGATGACGGACGCCGGCACCCGCAGGACAGCGTCGTCACCGCCCGCGAACGGGAGGGCGCCACAGGCGATCACCCCCGTCGCCCACATTCCGAGGGGATCGTCGACCTCGACGGTGTTCAGGAACCCATCGGCACCGCCCACCGGGATTTCGGTGGCCACGCCCTGTGCCACGAAACCTCCGCGCGTCGTGAGCCACGCGAAGTCGTCGCCGGAGAGGCCGGGCAGCAGTTCGCCGAGAATCGGCGGGTCGTCGATCGGGCGGGTGACGGCCGACAGGCGCCTACGCGGCGCATCTCCGGGTTGGCCGGGTGCAGCGGTCGGGGATGCCCGGCTCACGATCGGGTTCCGACGAGAAGCTGGACAGCTCCGAGACCCATGCTGTGGCGTCGCACCTGTTCGAAGCCCGCCGCCTCGAAGCGCGACATGAGAACCTCGCCGCCGGGGAGCGCGTCGGTCGACGCGGGGAGGTAGTGGTAGGCCGTCGGATCGGACAGCCATCCGCCGATCAGCGGCACGACGCGGCCGAAGTAGAAGGCGTGGCCGGCGCGCAGCGCGGCATTCGTCGGCACGGCTGTCTCCAGGACCAGGCGCGGCCCCCCACACGGAGGGCGCGGTGGGCTTCGTCGAAGAACGTCCGGACATCGGCAAAGTTCCGCAGTCCGAAGCCACAGACGACACCGTCGACCGCGCCCGTCGATACAGGGAGTGCGAGAGCGTCTGCCCGGACGAGCGGTGCGCTCGTCCGGGCAACGTTCAGCATTCCGGTCGAGAAGTCGATCCCGACGGGACGGTGGTGGTGGTTGTCGAGTGCGCGACAGAGGTCTCCCGTCCCGCAGGCGATGTCGAGCACGAGCGACCCCGCAGGGAGATCCAGTGCCGCCACCGTGGAGCGCCGCCAGTGTTCGTCCTGACCACCGGTCATGACCCTGTTGACCAGGTCGTAACGCGGGGCGATCCGGTCGAACATCTCCTCGACGACGGCGGCCTTCTCGTCGGTTGTCGGGAGCGCAGCGTCCCGGGAAGCAGAAGGCGTCACGAGATGTCGAGTCGCACGGCCTCGGCGTCGGCCGCAGCGAGTTCGGCCGGTTCTCCGACGGCTGCGAGGTGCTCCTGTGCCACCTGGAGGAGCACTCGCCGGAAGTGGTGTTCCACGAGCGCCGTCACCGAGGGAAGCAGGACTCGGAAAGCGTCCACCAGACGTTCGGCCCGCTCGTCGTCGCTCAGACCTGCATCGCGCAGTGGTTCCCGCACGTGCTCGTCGAAGAGCGCTACCGCTTCCTCGGCGACACCGTGCACCGACTCGTGGTAGCGGCGAGCCAGCGAGAGGAGCTCCGGTAGCGGAAGACCCGTCTCCAGAAGGCGTAGCCCTGCGCGCACGATGTCCACGTCGGCGGCGGTGAAGGTCGGCTGTCCCTCCGACAGTCGGGGGACCAGGAGGCCCTCGCGCACGACCGCCTCCACGATGGCAGGCGGTACGCCCCGCGTTCCGAGAGAGCGGCGGCACTGAGGGGTTCGTCTCCCGATGCGGTGTCCTCGGCCTGGGCGACGGCGGCGGCGAGGGGGACGTCGGCGGCGTCGATCTCTCCGTCGAGGATGCGGCCGATGACCGCGAGTGGGAAACCCTCACCCTGGAGTTCGCGGATGCGCCCGAGTCGCGTGAGGTGGCTGGGGCCGTACCAGGCGATGCGTCCTTCCCGGCGTGGCGGAGGAAGGAGGCGGCGCTTCTGGTAGAAGCGGACGGTGTCGACCGAGACGTCGCCGCGGCGGGCGAGCTCCTCGACCCTCCAACCTCCGGTCTCTCCCGACGTCATGAGCAACGATTCTAGGAGCAGTTACTCCCGATGTTCGCTCCGGGTGTCAGCCCGAGCCGAGGAAAAGGGAACATTCTCAGCTACTGGTCCAACGGGGTGGGCGCTTCTCGGCGAACGCACGAGGTCCCTCCCGAGCGTCATCGTGCGTGAAGACCTCGCGTGCGAGCTCGGCCTGGAGGTCCCACGCCGCGGACTCGTCGAGATCGGCGGACTCGCGGATGATGCGGCGCGAGGTGCGGACCGCCAAGGGGGCGTTCTCGGCGATCCGCTCGGCCAGACGGAGCGCCTCGTCCACGACCGATCCCGCGTCGACGACCCGGTTGACGAGCCCGAGTTCCCGGGCCCGCTCTGCGTCGATGGCGTCGCCCGTCATGGCGAGCTCCAGCGCGACGGCACGGGGTATCCGGCGGGGGAGGCGGATCAGCCCGCCGGCCACGGCCATGAGCCCGCGGCGGACCTCGGGGATCCCGAAACGGGCCGCGCTCGACGCCACGCAGAGGTCGCACGCGAGCACCAGCTCGAATCCGCCGGCCAGCGCAGCCCCGTTCACGGCGGCGACCATCGGTTTCCGGAAGTCGCGGGTGGTGAGGCTGCCGAACCCGTGCTCGGGGTGACTGGAGCCGTGGGCCTTGCCGGCCGCGGCCGCCTTGAGGTCCATGCCGGCACAGAACACCTCACCGGCACCCGTGAGAACCACCGCTCGAACGTCGCCGTCGGCCGCCAGCGAGTCGAGGACCGTCGTCATGGCATCGGTGATGGCCGGGTTCACCGCGTTGCGCGCTTCCGGGCCGGTTCAGCGTGACGAGAGCCGTCGATCCCCTGCGTTCCTCGAGCACCACGGATGGTTGCGTGTCGTCCATCCCACCGACGCTACCGGAGGTCGTCCGACGCCGCGGTGGGCCCCGGGTCCGCATCTGCCGGTCCGGCGTCCGAGGTCTCGTAGCCCGACGGTCGGTCGAGAGCGTCGAGCAGGGCCCGGCGGCGACTGACGATGACGAGAAAGCCGAGATAGATCACTGCGGCACCCGCCACGGTGGACCGGAGGCCGATCCGATCACCGATGGCTCCCTGGAGGAGCGAACCAAGGGGGAACAGCCCGCCGAGAATCATCATCAGTACGCTCATCACGCGCCCGCGCATCTCGTCGGGCGCGCAGCTGACCGATGGTCGTGAAACTCGAAAGGGCCCCCAGATACACGGCTCCGACCACGAAGATGGCGACCGCGGCCATCGCGAGTGTCGGCGCGAGCGCGTACGCGATCAGTGCGGGCGAAAGGAGCCACACCGCGTACACGAGTGTCCGTCGAGAACCGAGCCGAGCCTGTATCGATCCGAACATCACGCCGGTGAGCACGGCACCGACCCCCTGCGCGGTGACCAGGGCCGCGGTGCCACCGGCACCCGAGTCGAAGACCTTGATCGCCATCGCGGGGATCAACCCGATGAACGGGGCTGCCAGGAACATGGTGGCGCACATGTAGACGACCACACCCCGGATTCCCGGTTCATCCCTCACGAAACGAAAGCCCGCGACGATCGAGTTCCTGATGTTCGTGAGCACCCGCTTCTGTCGGGCCAACGGTAGGATCGCCAGGACCGTGATGACAGCGGCGTAGCTGGCGGCGTTGATTCCGAAGGCCCAGCCGAAACCGCCGAGCTTGATCGCCACACCGGCCAGCGCCGGCCCGATGACGCGACCGAGATTCCACTGGGCCGACGAGAGTGCCACGGCGCCGGGGAGGTCGTCGCGGGGAACCAGTTCGGGGAGGATCGCCTGGTAGGCGGGGAAACCCAACGCGCTGACGCAACCTGCGGCGAACACGATCAGCGTCACGGCACCCGGTGACGGCGTGCCGCCGATCGCCAACAGCGTGAGAAGCACCGCCAAGACGCACTGCACGCTCATCGTCACGAGCAGGAGTGCCCGACGGTGGTAGCGGTCGGCGAGGGCACCCCCCAGTGGGCTCAGGAAGGCATTGGGGGCGAATGCCGCCACGGCCACCAGACCTGTCCATCCTGCCTGGTTCGTGGTTTCGGTGACGAGAACGCCGACGGCGACGGCCTCCATCCATCGGCCGATGTTGGACACGAAGGCACCCGACCACAACAGGGCGAAAGGCCGGTGTCGGAAGGCGCCGAGGGATCGGGGCAGAGGCACTCCGGGCACGCTACCGGTGTTGCCTGCGCTCGGATGTCCCCTCTGTCGAGCCTACGATTGAGCCCTTGTTGTTCTCATCGACACCGGAGATCGGTCGATGGGAATGGTGGCGTGACAGGACGGGGCATCGAGGCTGACGAAACCTCCGAGGGCAACGCACCCGACGTGACCCGACACGACGGGTCGGCCTCGTCGCGGCCACGACGGGTCTCCACCGTCTGGGCCTGGCTCCTCCTCGCAGTGTTTCTGGCCGCCACGTTCGCGGTCTTCTTCGTACGGCGCACGAACCTCGAAGGTGCGCCCGAGAAGCGATTCGACGATGCGGTGGCCGAGGTCAGTGGCCCGGAGTTCGAAAAGAGCCTTGCCCCGTACGCGGAGTTCGTCGAGGAAATGGCCCGGCGAACGGAGGCGGGTGGCTTCACGCATGAGGAATTCGTGAAGTTCATCGACGGTGAGCTCGTGGCCACCCGTCTGCCTGCCACGTACGTGGCGGTCGTGACCGAACGTGTTCCCCACGAGGATCTCGACGACTTCGCCGCGCGCCTTCGTTCTTTCGGCCCGATAGAGAGCTGGGGAATTCGGCAACCCGAGGTCTTGGATCCCAATGCTGAGCAGCACGACCTGATCTTGTACTCAGCGCCGGAGGGAGCTCGTGGAAATGCGGTCGGACTCGACATCGGCATCCTTCTCGCCGACGACGCGCTGGTCGATGTGGGTACGGACGCCACGATGTTCGGCGCCGTCGAGTACGCGCTGATCGAAGCGTTCGGGGACGGAGAGCTTCCCGACTCGACCGACACGAAGCAGTGGCTGGGCATCGTCGGAACCACGATCAACAACCCCGACGGCACGCTCGGAGGTGTCGCCGCCGTCGTCGTGTATCTCGACTCGTTGGTCAGCCCCATCGTCGATGCACATCCGGGGTCGGCCTCCGAGATCGTGGGGGAGACGATCCCCATCCTCGATTTCGTCGAGGCAGAAGACACGGTGTTGGTCACGGAGCCGGACGTGCCCGCGAGCGAGATCGTGAAATCGGGGTTCTCGAGCGTCGAGACGGTGGACGTGCTGGGAACCCCGTGGACCTTCACGTTCCGCGAGCTCGACGGATTCACGAACGACCAGACGGGTGAGCAGTGGCTCTGGCTGGGCGCCGGCCTGCTCGTGAGCTTCCTGCTCTTCGGGCTCGTGTACTCGCAGTTGCGCGCCCGTGACCGTGCTCTCGACATGGTGGACGAGGCCACCGTCGAGATCCGCGCCACCGCCGACGAGCTGCGGGAATCAGAGGAGCGCTTCCGCCGCGCCTTCGAGGACGAGAAGCGTCTCGCACAGCGTCTACGGGAAGCCGACGAGTTGAAGGCCGAGTTCATGTCGATGGCCTCACACGAACTGCGAACGCCGCTGACTGCAGCCGCGGCATTCGTGGACACGGTGATCCTCCAATGGGACCGGCTCGACGAGGAGAAGCGCAAGGAGCTTCTCGGGCGCGCGTCGGGCAACGCCAAGGAACTCACCCGCCTCATCGACCAACTGCTGGCATCGGTGCGGCTGGAGGACGATGCGATGGACGTCGAGCCCGAGACGTGCAACCTGTCGTCTTTGATCGACGACGTGACCGGGCCGATCGCCCCACTCCTGGCTGATCACGAACTCGTCGTCGACGTGGACCCGTCCCTGCAGGTGCGCGCGGCACCCGAGGCCTTCTCCCCACGTGTTGTCCAACCTGCTGACGAACGCCACCAAGTACTCCGATGCCGGAACGACGATCCGCGTGTCAGCGCGGCGTTCGAGTGGCACCGTGCGCGGTGACATGGTGGAGATCGCGGTGTCCGACAAGGGGTCGGGGATCCCACCCGCCGACCTCGACAGAGTCTTCGAACGCTTCTTCCAGTCCGCCGAGGGCAGGCGGTCGTCGCGCCGGGGAATGGGCGTCGGGCTCGCGATCGCGCGTCGCTACGTCGAAGCCCAGGGTGGAGAGATCCGTGTGGAGAGCACCGTCGGCGAGGGTTCGACGTTCACGTTCACTCTCCCCGCCGCCGGGTCGTCCGAACCCACAGGTGTGCCAGGGCATCAGGACGCGCCCGCTCGAACCTGACCTCAGGCAGGCTCGAGGATCACGACGGGTTCGAGGCGGCCCGAGAAGCGACGGAACGCCGGAAGGAGAGCCGCGCCGGTGACCAGGATCAGAACTGCGTTGGCGAGCGCCCCTGCTGCGTCCCAGGCGAGCGAGGTGGCGACATAGAAGGACCAGTAGTGCGACAGGGTCTGGGCCAGACTCAGGTCCGGGTTCCAGGCGAGCGGACCGTCGCCGAGTGCAAACGGCCAGAACCACAGGTTGAGGATGGCTCCGTAGAGGAACCCCCACACCCACGCGTACGCAGCGAGAACCCCGATCTCCACGCGCGGGTCGAATCGCGCGGTCACGCGCCCGACCAGTCCGGCGCATCCGCCCATCCAGGCGAGGCCGAGCATCTGGAAAGGAAGCCAGGGGCCGATACCGCCGGTCAGGACCGCGGAGGTCGCCATCGAGGTGAGACCGAGGAGCAGCCCGAAACGCGGACCGAACGCCGCACCGGCCAGGACCACGATGAAGAAGATGCCGCTCCCGCCCCCCGGGAGGTCGAGGAGTCGGAGGAGACCGCTGACGGCGGAGAGCACGCCGAGCACCGCGATCGTGGCGCCGTTCATCGTGCCACGGCGGACCTCGAGTGCGACCGCCACGACGACCAGTAGTCCGACCGCCGCCGCCACGATCGGCGCATCCCCGGCGTGACCCGTCCCCGGGATGGCGTCCGCCGGGAGGAAGAACGGGTACAGGAACGCCGCGATACCCACGAGGACCGCGAGGAGGTAAACGACAGCGGGCCGAAGTGCGGACGCGGCCTTCACGGCGTCGCTCCCGAGTCGAGCGCGCGTCGACCTCGTGCACCGTCAGGAACGGCGGAAGGACGCGCAGCGTCTGCGGAGCGAACAGCGATCCGGCGAGGACGTCCCGCGCGTCGCCCGCCGCCACGATCTCACCGTCACCGAGCACCAGCGCCCGCGTGGCGGCCCGTGCCGCCAGTTCCACGTCGTGCGTCGCGAGCACCACGGCGCCGCCCCCGAGCGCATGCTCGCGAATAGCGTGCTCGAGCGCGGTTCGGGACCCCGCATCCATTCCCCGGGTCGGCTCGTCCAGGAGAAGGAGCGGTGCTCCGCCCACGGCGACGGTCGCGATCGCCGCGCGTTGACGTTCTCCGGCCGACAGTGTCCGCGGGTGGCGCTGCGCCACGTCCGACAGGCCCAACGCGTCGAGCCAGTGGCCGACGAGGTCCGCGTGGCCGTCGGCGGTGGCGTGGCTTCCGCCTGTGAGGCGGAGTGTCTCTTCCAGTTCCTCCGCCACACTGGGTCGGAAGAGCATGGCGTTGGGGTCCTGCGGTACGTACGCGACCCGCGAGTCGCGGGTGACCGACCCGGCGTGCGTGTCGTGGAGACCCGCGAGGTGAGCAGTAGGCTGGACTTACCGCTGCCGTTGCGTCCGAGAACGACGACGACCTCGCCCGCTCTCACGGTCAGGTCGACCTTCCGGAGCACCCGGGAGTTTCCGCGTCGGATCTCCAGATCCCGTGCCGTGAGGAGCGCGTCGCCCGGAGCAGGTGTCGTCGACGGCTCGATCCCGCACCTTGACGGATAGCGAATTGGCGGCGTCTCGACCGCGCGTGCCCGGGCACGAGCTTCCTTCACGGTGAGCGGCAGCGGGTCCCAACCGAGCAGTCGCCCGAGATGTGTCACCGTCGGAGCACCCGGGTAGTCGACGATCGTCGCAGCAGGGTCACCGAGGGCTGCGATCGCCGCGGGTTCTCCCTGGTCACGTCGCAGGACCGCGACGCGGTCCGCCATCGGTGCTGCGCGCTCGAGGCGGTGTTCGGCGAGCAGCACCGTGGTCCCGAGATCTGCGTTCAGCCTTCCCAGCGCGGCGAGCACGTCGTCGGCGCCCTGCGGATCGAGCTCGGAGGTGGGTTCGTCGAGAACAAGAACGTCCGGAGCGGTCGCCAGCGCCCCGGCGACGGCGACCCGTTGGCGCTCTCCTCCCGACAGGGAGGCAGGTGAGCGCCCGCGTAGATGGGCGATTCCCAGTGCGTCGAGAACCTCCTCCACCCGGCGTCGCATCGCCACGGGCTCGGAGCCGAGGTTCTCCAGGCCGAAGGCGATGTCCTGTTCGACCCGGTCGACCACGAACTGGGCCTCCGGATCCTGGTGGACGAATCCGACGACGTCGGCGAGATCTCGTGGCGAGCAGCGACGCGTCGACCGGTCCGCCACGACGACGTCGCCACGGAAGGTGCCGCCGGTGGTGTGGGGAACCAGGCCGTTCGCGCAACGGAGCATCGTGGACTTGCCGGATCCCGAGGACCCGACCACGAGCAGGACCTCACCCCCCTCGATCGTGAGGTCGAGGTCCGCCAGTACCGGGAAGTCCTCACGGCCCGGGTAGGCCACACCGACAGAGCGGAACTCGACACTGCTCACGAGCTGAGCTCCGCGGTCGGTCGGTTCGCCGCGCCGGCGCCGCGTGGCGTCATGTCGTCGCCCGGCTCGGCCTCGGCGGGTCGATCACGACGTGTGGCGACTCGGCGGGGCGCGGCCACGAGAGGCACGGCCAAGAGGAGCAGCGTCACGACGACGGCGGCGTTCACGGTGGGGAACGTGAGCGGGTACGCACTCCAGCGCAACGAGTTCTCGCCGGCGATCGAGAAGATCGCCACGATCGCGGGTGTGGCCAGCGCCGTGGTCATCACGAACAGGTCGATTCCTCTGAGGCGCCGGCTGCGGTAGCGCGTGCGACGTACGGATCGGGATGATCCGACCACCGCGGTCACGAGGAGCAGGACACCTCCGAGAGCGAGTGACGCAGCGACGACATTCTCGCTTCCGACCAAGGCCACGAATGCCCCACCGAGCATCAGAAGAGCGCCGACCCCGCACCAGGCCGCCACGTGGTCGGCGCGTGTCGGTTCGAGGCGGGCAAAGCCGCGCGAGTCCATGGACTCCGCGAGGTGTACAGCACGTTCCATCCCGGTCTCGAGAACCGGCAGTGTGTTGCGCAGCCAGCGCCCCCGTCGCACCGGACGCCCTCCGGTGCGCGCGCGTCGGCCAGTCGAACGTCGTGTACAGCGGTCACCGTCGACGGTGCGAAAGCCAGGGCCACCGTCACGATGAGCCCGGGCTCGTAGAACGATCGGGGCGCGGCCTGCACAAGCTCGTAGTGCGACACCACCGCGTTGAACGCTCCGAACGCCGCGATGAGCCCAACGATCGCGAAACCCTCGGCTGCGGACTGGAGGATCACCTCCGACTCGACCGACCCTCCGACGGTGAATCCACCGACCAGGCGCGGCAACGTGAACTCGGGAAGCGTGAACAACGCCCGACCGGCGCCGTGTGCCGTCAGCATTGTCAGGACGATCCGAATCACAGCGAAACTCGCGCCGAGAGCCAGGAAGGCCGGAAACGCGCGGGCAAGCGCGCTGTCGCGCCCGTGCACCTGCACGACCAACGCGGAGAGCAGGATCACCACGACGACATAGACGGGACTGGGCGCCAGCTGCACGGTCGTGCCGGCAGCGATCGCCCACACCAGCCAGGTCACCGCGTGCAGAGAATTCCGGTCGTCCACCGCCGCTACTGTCGCACGCGTCACGAGTGGCGGTCCGAGCGGACGGGACCCGGTCAACTGGCGGGCCGGCAGACGGCGGCCTACGCTCCGGGCTGTCGAGGAGTGCACGTACCCGGAAGTACGTGCCACCCCGTATCAGCGGGGTGGGGGAAGCCGGTGAGAGTCCGGCGCTGACCCGCAGCTGTAACCGACTCGAACGCCAGTGTTCGGGCGGGAGCCAGGAGACCCACCTCGTCCACCGGGTTCGCCCGGTGATCCGTCAGCGGTCCGCCTTCGGGCGGCGACACAGGGCCCTCGTGGAACCGGGGCCCACGGAGGTGGGAGATGTCCCGTCGATTGTTCATTCCCGCGCTGTTCAGCGCGCTCGTCTGTGTGGCCTGGTCTCTGCCGCTGAGTGCGGCATCCCCGAGAACGAGGCATCGGCCGACGCAGCCGTGTCCTACTTCGCGGCCACTCAACTCCCGTCGGGCGGTTGGGACACGTCGGATCCGGCCGACTTCAGCTGTGGGTTCTCCACCGTTGACGTCGCGCTGGCAATCGTGCAGGCAGGCCAGACCGGGCCATCCTGGAGCGCCACCGAGGCCGACGCGGCCGTTGCCGGTGTCAGTACGGGCGGCAACTCGGCGTGGGACTACCTCGACGAGCAGGCCGAAGGTCTCTGTGGTACCCCGAGCGTCGGCAAGGCCGCTCAGATGATCATCCTCGCTGTCGCGGCCGACCATGATCCCGCCGCCTTCGACCCCGCGGGCGACGGAACGCCGGTCGATCTCGTCGCGATGCTCGACGCCGGGATCGGTAACGGCTCCTACGGGTCGATCTACACCGCCCCTTACGCGGCCGGAGCAAACATCGCTCTGGGTCGCAGCGTTCCTGCGACCACGGTCGAATGGTTGTTGGCTCAGCAGAATCCCGACGGTGGGTTCGAGACCGGATTCGGTGCCGACTCCGACTCGACGGCACTCACCGTCGTGGCGCTCGTGGCCGGAGGGGTATCTCCTTCGAGCGACGCAATCCAGAATGCGCTCGGCTTTCTGGCTTCACTCCGCAACGACGATGGTGGCTTCACATCGTTCGCGCCCGGCGATCCGTCGAGTCCCAACTCGACCGGACTCGTGATCCTCGGTGTGACCGCCGCGGGCTACGACGTGAACGAAGCGTGTTGGTCGGGCGTCGCCGAGAGCGACTACGTGTCACCCGACCAGTACCTCCGCAGTACGCAAGCGGCCGATGGCAGTTGGTCAGGTTTCTCACCGGTGTTCGCCGGCGCTCAGGCGGTTCAGGGTCTTCTCCGTTCCTACATCCCGTCCGTGGTCGGACCCGCGATTCCGTGCGAACTCACCGGACCCGGAGACCCGGGCCCTCCCGGCGGCCCCGACGATCCCGCCGATGATCCACCGACCGGTGATCCGGGTGAGACGCAGGTCGGTGGCGAGACGGAGGTGCCCGCCACACCTGCAACGCTTCCCGCGACCGGTCTCGCTCCGGTCACGACGGGCGGCCTCGTGGCCGCTGCACTGCTCATCCTCCTCGGGACCGTCACTGTTCTCACATCACGGCGCGTCCGGATCTAGCTGTGCGGCGCCTGATCCTCGTCGCCGTCGTTGCCGGGCTTCTCGTCGCCGGTGTTCTCGCATCGCCGGAGTCGCCCGAGCGTGGGGTGCTCGATTCCGCCGGATTGCGCCTCGATGCTGCCGCGGCGGCAGGGTCGAACAGGGCGGGTGTGATCATCGACGATGGCAGCTCGGTGCGCCGCGTGTGCATACGTTTCAACGGAACCCTCACCGGCGTGGAGGCGCTGCAGCGCGCCGCGAGTGCGACGGTGGCACCGTTCGGTGGTCTCGGCGTCGCTGTCTGCGGGATCAACGGAGTCGGGTGTCCCGGAGACAACTCCTGTCTGACATGCCAGCAGCCGAAGTTCTGGTCCTACTCACGAGCGCCGTCGGGATCGACGTCGTTCAGCGTCGCGTCGAGCGGCGCATCGGGATCCACGGTGCGCGACGGCGACGTCGAGGGATGGCGTTGGGGTGGAGGAAAGCCCGCCCACGTGTCGGCGGCGAAGATCTGCGGTGAGGCTGCGGCTCCGCCACCCGTGTCGGCGTCACCTCCCCCTGTCGAACGGGGGAAGTGGCGGAGGTGGGGGAGGCGGTCCCGCGCAAGAGGCACAGGGATCCGCAGGTGGCTCCGGAACCGGCTCGACGACGGGCGGGTCGGCATCCACGGGTCCGGCCGTTCAGGGCGAACAGGCCACGAACGACACGGACGCCGAGACGGCGGAACCTTCCGAGTCGGCCGCCGCGACCACGACGACGGCCGAGGACCCGACGTCTGATGCTGACACCCCGGGGAGCGGAGACGACGACGGTTCCGAGGACGCGCTGGCGGGTTCGGGGGCGACGGCGTCCGACGCGTCGTCCACAGGCTCCGTGGTCGGTCTCCTGGTTCTCGGCGCCGTCCTCGTCGGTGCCGCGGTGGCATTCGTCCTGCTGAGACGCCGCTCCCACCCGTAGTTCGCAGCGTGAGGCAGGATGATGCCTCGCCACCGAAGCCGACAACGAGGATCTGCGTGGGCTCTGAATTCCCACCCATCAGTGACTATGCCTTCATCAGCGACTGCCGGTCGCTCGCGCTCGTGTCCCTCGATGGGTCCGTCGAATGGGCCTGCTTCGGGCGCTTCGACTCGGATCCCGTGTTCTCGCGGATCCTCGACCGTGACAAGGGTGGCTACTTCCGCATCGCCCCGACCGCTCCGTACCGGGTCGAGCGCCGGTACGTCGGCGACACGAACGTTCTCGAGACCCGCTTTCGGACCGACTCGGGGTCCGTCACCGTCACCGACGTTCTCCCGCTGCGAACGCACCCCGACCGACCTCACCGGATAGCGCCCAGCGACCCGGCGGACCTCCTGATCAGAGTCGTGACGTGCGAGGACGGCCCCGTCGAGGTGGAGCTCACGTGCGCTCCACGGTTCGACTACGGGTTGACCACACCGGCAGCCCGCCTGGAGTCCGACGATCTCGCCGTCATGATGGGAGCGGCGCACGCCACGGTGCTCCAGAGCGACATCACTCCGCTCCAGGCCGATGGCTCGGGACGGGTCACGGCCCGCACGACCCTCGAGCCCGGGACAGCGGCCCACGTCGCCTTCACGTCGTACGACGCGGCAGACCTCGACACCGCAGACCTCGACGCGGCGCGCATCCCGAACCCGGACCTCGACACGATGGTCGCCGAAACGCTCGACTTCTGGAACACCTGGTCCGCGCGGTGCACCTACACGGGTCCTCACCGCGACGACGTCATGCGTTCCGCGCTGGTACTCAAGGGGCTCACCAGCGCCTCGACGGGTGCCGTCATCGCTGCCGCCACGACGTCGTTGCCCGAGGAGATCGGCGGCGTGCGCAACTGGGACTACCGCTTCACGTGGCTGCGCGACTCGGTGGGCCTGCTCGTCGCCCTGGTACGGCTGGGCTACTTCGAAGAGGCCGAGGACTTCGGTCAGTGGGTCCGACGCACCACCGCCGGACGTGCCGACGAACTCCAGATCATGTACGGGATCGGTGGAGAACGGCTCCTCCACGAGGTGACGCTCGATCACCTCTCCGGATACCGCGATTCGCAGCCCGTACGGGTCGGGAACGGGGCCTGGGACCAGTTCCAACTGGACACGTTCGGTGAGGTCGTGGCCGCGACGTGGTTCGTGACGCTCAACCGACTCGCCCGTGAGCTTCCCGTCCAGACTGATGCCGCGGGAGCCGCCATGGTGCGCGACGTCGTCGACGAGGTCGTACGACGGTGGGACGAACCCGACGAGGGAATCTGGGAGGTCCGGGGAGGCCGGCAGCACTTCACGTTCTCGAAGCTGATGGCGTGGGTGGCCCTCCAGCGCGGTATCGAGCTGGCCGAGTTGCTTCCCGACCCCGACCGCGAACGCCTGGCTCACTACGCCGAGGTACGCGACGAGATCCGGCGTCGGATCGAGACCGAGGCTGTCGACCCTGAGACCGGGGCGTTCACACAGGCCCTGGGCTCGCGTGAACTCGACGCCTCGACCCTCCAGGTCCCGCTTCAGGGTTTCGTCGCCTTCGACGACCCACGTGTCCTCGCCACGATCGACGAGGTCGACGAACACCTCACTCACAACGGACTCACCTTCCGCTACCTCTCCGAGGGCGACGGCCTCGCCGGAGGAGAAGGAGCCTTTGTCATCTGCACGTTCTGGCTGATCGCCGCGATGGCGCGCAGCGGACAGGTGGAGCGTGCCGAGCAACGATTCGCCCAGGTGGTCGAGCACTGCAACGACATCGGGCTGTTGGCCGAGGAGATCGATCCCGTGACCGGCGAGCATCTCGGTAATTTCCCTCAGGCGTTCAGTCACATGGGGCTGATCCTCGCGGCGCTTGCGATCACCCAGACCGGCGACGAGCGCTCCACCGGCGCCTGACAGCTTCGGCGGTCGACCCGCCCGAGCATCGCATGGGGCAGGATGACGCTCTCACATGGACAGCAATGAAGTACTCGTCGCGCTTGCCGCGATCGTGGTGCTCGGCGTGGGCGCGCAGTGGGTCGCGCGCCAGCTGCGGATGCCCTCGATCGTTCTGCTCCTGATCGCCGGGATCATCGCAGGGCCGGTCACAGGCCTGATCGACCCCGACGAACTGTTCGGTGAAAGTCTTTTCCCCGGAATCTCGCTCGCTGTCGGGTTGCTCCTCTTCGACGCCGGTCTCGGGTTGCGGGCCGAGGATCTCGACCGGAGCGTCCGTCGGCCGGTCATCCGCCTCGTCAGCGTCGGTGTCCTCATCACGGGTCTGCTGACGGCGCTCAGCGCATTTCTGATCTTTGATCTCTCGTGGGACTTCGCGCTGCTGCTCGGCGCGATTCTCGTGGTATCCGGCCCGACGGTGGTCGGCCCGATCCTCAGCCTCGTCCGGCCTCGTGAGCCCGCGGCGTCGATGCTGACCTGGGAGGGGACGTTCGTCGACCCGATCGGTGCGGCGCTCGGAATCGTCGTTCTGAACGTCTTCGTTCTCGACTCCGCCAGCCCGTTCCGCCAGGGCCCCGACACCATCGGAACGGGAATCCTCGTCGGCCTCGCCGCGGCGGCTCTGCTGGTCGCGGCGCTGCGCTGGTTCCTGGTGCCCGACGACCTCGAGGTCGTCGTGGCCGTCCTGTTCGCCGTCGGGGCCTTCGCCGTGGCTGACACGCTGCAGTCCGAGGCCGGACTCATGGCCTGCACCGTGCTCGGCGTGGCGCTCGCAAACCAGCCGTGGGTGCCCGTGAAAGGCATCTCGTTCTTCCATCGCTCACTCGGCGCCCTCATCATCGGCACCCTTTTTCATCGTTCTCGCGGCACGGATCGATCTCGGCGACCTGGGCGACGTGGTGTGGCGTTCGGCGATTCTCGTCGGTGTCCTGGTGCTCGTGATCAGGCCGATCGCCGCCTTGACAGCCACGGCGTTCAGCACCGTTCCTCATCGTGACAGGGGAATGGTGGCGTGGATGGCACCGCGAGGAATCGTCGCGGCGGCCACCTCAGCACTGTTCGCCCTCCAGATCGAGAGCAACGGCGAGAATTTCGACCAACTGGTCCCGATAACGTTCGCCGTCATCATCGGGACAGCCGTGATCTACGGGCTGACCGGACTACCGGTCGCGAAGCTCCTCGGTGTGGCCAAGGGCAAGCCACGGGGCATCGTGCTCGTGGGTCGACGTCCGTGGCTGCTCGCGCTGGCCGACGAGATCTCGGCCGCGGGGGCGGGCGTTCTCGTGGTCGCGACCGGCGCGTACGATCTGGCGGGATCCGCCAGGCCCTACCGCCTCTACACCGGAGCATTGTCCGACGCCGATCTTGCTCCCGCGCTCGACGGAATGTCGCACGCGCTGATCGCCTCCGACAACGACGAGCACAATCTGATCGCCACCCGCATTTGCGTGGATGCGATCGGGCGCTCCGGGGTGTTCGTGCTCCCGAAATCGAGTGGCACTCAGAACGAGGCGCGGACCCCCTTCGGTGCCTTGAGGTCACAGACACATCTCGAGAGGCAGGTTGCCCGCGGCGCACGCTTCACGACCGTCGACGAAGCCGGGTCGGTGGTATCGCCCGACGGGGGTCGCCTGGGGACCGTGCTGGTTGCCGCCGACGGCTCGGTGCGTCTCGATCCCTCCGTACGGCCCTTGCGAGAAGGCGAGTCGATGATCGCTCTCGAGGGTTTCGAGCCGGAGGAGCCTCACGAGCAGTCCGAAGAACACCCCACGTAGGCTGCCGACATGCCTCTCCAGGACGGGATCGTCGGCCCCATCCCCGACGGAGCCGACCCCGAGGAGTACGACAAGCTCCGTCGCCGCGTGCTCTGGACGATGCCCTACGGGCTCTACATCCTCGGAAGCCGAGACGGTGAGAGGCGCAACGGGATGGCGATCAACTTCGTCACGCAGATGAGCTTCACGCCGAAGCTGATCGGTGTGGGGATCGAGCAGGACGCCTTCACCCACGAGCTCGTCACCGCCGGGCGAGTGTTCTCCGTGAACCTCATCGCCCGCGAAGACCGCGCCATTATCCGTAAGTTCTCCAAGCCCGTCGACGTGGACACTGAGGCTTCGACGCTCAACGGATTCCCGTTCCATGACGGACTCACGGGAGCTCCGATCCTCGATCAGGCCGTCGCGTACGTCGACTGCGAGGTCCGCGACACCCTGGATGCCGGGGAGCACACCTTCTTTGCCGGAGAGGTGGTCGACACTGGATTCCAGCGGGACGAGGACACCGAGATCCTGCGCATGGAGGACACGCGCCTCAACTACGGCGGCTGAGCCGCGTCATCCACCACGAAAAGCAGTCGGTGTGCCACGATGACCACGCTGGGACCCAGGAGGTTGCACCATGCCGATTGAACGCTATCCCGCGCGATTCGAGCTCGACGCGCCCCTCGAGGTCGCCAACTGGCGACCGCTCGTCCACTGGCTCCTCGCGATTCCCCACATCATCGTGCTGTACGCACTGGGCGTGGTCAGCGGTGTGCTGGCGTTCCTTTCCTTCTTCACGGTGTTGTTCACGAAGGAGATCCCCGACGGGTTCGTCCGTACCCAGGCGATGGTGCTGCGCTATGAGCTTCGGGTCCAGACATACGTCATGTTCATGCGCGAGGACTACCCGCCGTTCTCCTTTTCGACCGTGGCCCACGACGACGGCATCGACCAGACGCGCATGTCGCTCGACTCACCCGGTGAGCTCAACCGCTGGTTGCCGTTGGTGAAGTGGCTGCTCATCATCCCGCACCTCTTCGTCTTGTTCTTCGTTGCCATCGGGGCGGCGGTGGTACATCTGATCTCGTTCTTTGCCGTTCTGTTCACGGGCAGATATCCCGCCGGAATGCGCGAGTTCGTCCTCGGCTTCCTGCGGTGGGCGTTGCGGGTGAACGTGTACGTGATGTTCCTGACCGACGACTACCCACCGTTCTCACTGGAGCAGAGCCCACCGCCCGGTGGCGCGACTCCCGGAAGCGCAGCGCCGCCACCGCCGCCACCACCACCGGTGGGCTGAACGGAGCGGCTCAGGTGCGCAGGTCCTCGTACTTGCGGACCTCACGTCGGGCGATCTGGTCGAGGTGGACCTCGTCGGGACCGTCCACGAAGTGCAGCGTGCGCGCGTGGGCATACATCGCCGCCAGAGGCCAGTCATCGGTCATACCCGCGCCGCCGAACACCTGAATCGCCGCGTCGGTCGCGTGGGTGGCGACGCGCGCGGCCGCTACTTTGATCGCTGAGATCTCGAAGCGGGCCGCTTTCTTGCCGGCGGTGTCCATGAGCCAGGCTGCCTTCAGAACGAGCAGGCGGACCTGTTCGATCTCGAGTCGGATGTTGGCGATCGTGTCGCGCACGACACCCTGATCGGCCAGCGGTTTTCCGAAGGCAACGCGCTGCTGCGCGCGCTCGCACATGAGTTCGAGTGCGTACTCGGCGAGGCCGACAGCCCTCATGCAGTGGTGGATCCGGCCCGGACCGAGGCGAGCCTGTGCGATCGCGAACCCTCCACCCTCTTCGCCGAGCAGATTCGTGGCGGGGACGCGCACGTTGTCGAAGAGAGTCTCCGCGTGACCGGGGCCTTCGTCGTGGCCGAACACGGGGAGACCTCTGACGACCTCGAAGCCCGGCGTGTCGAACGGCACGAGGATCATGGACTGGCGGTGGTATCTGTCGGCGTCGGGATTCGACACGCCCATCACGATCGCCACCCTGCAGCGTGGCGTCATGGCACCCGTCGTGAACCACTTGTGCGCGTTGATCACGTACTCATCGCCGTCGCGCTCGATGCTGCTCTCGAGGTTCGTGGCGTCGGAGCTGGCGACCCACGGTTCGGTCATGGCGAAAGCAGAACGGATGTCGCCCTCGAGAAGGGGGTGCAGCCAGCGTTCCTGCTGGTCGGCGGTACCGAACTCAGCCAGGATCTCCATGTTGCCGGTGTCGGGTGCCGCGCAGTTCGTCGCCTCGCCCAGGAGAAGGTGGCGACCCATGACCTCGCACAGCGGCGCGTAGTCCAGGTTGGACAGGCCCGGACCGAAGCGGTCGTCGGGCAGGAACAGGTTCCACAGGCCCCGCTTCTTCGCCTCGGCCTTGAGCTCCTCCATCACCGGCGGGTGGAAATGGATGTCGCCCGACTCGCGACGTTGGCTCTCGTAGACCGCTTCGGCCGGCGCAACCCGTTCCTCGACGAAGTCGAGAAGTCTTGTACGGAGTTCTTCGGATCGGGGGCTCGGTGCGAAGTCCACGGTGGTCACCTCGTGAGGACGATGGGGGCGGGCGCAGGCTATCCGGGGCCGTCGCCCCGACCGCTCGGTCTCCAGGCGACCTCGGGATCGACCCCGGCCTTGACGGGCGGGAGCGCAGTGCCGTGCGTGTCTGTCCAACCCACGACCTGGATGCAGGCCACGTACACCGCGACGCGTCCGAAGAGCAGGAACCACACGAGGAGAGCGAACACGACTCCCATCGAGCCGTACAGGGCTGAGGATCGGGCCACGAGCGCGGGAACGACCCGGGTGCCCACGAGCTTCAGGACAGCGAGGGCGAGTGCCCCGAGGGCCGATCCCAGGACCAGGCTCCGCCACGGTATGACTCGGTTGGGAATGATCCGTGAGGTCCACATCAGGAGCGCGAAATCGAGCATCGTGGCCACGATCACGGCCGCGATGCCCAGTTCCCAGGGGAGCGAGGCGGTGAGTGCCACGGCGGTGATCGAGACCGCGGTGATGACCCCGGCGCCCACGAGCCATCCCGCGCCGACGGCGCGGTCGATGAGCCCACGACCGGGGACACCCCAGGCAGAGTTGAACGTGAGGTCGATGCCGATGACGAGACCGAGCCCCGCCCAGACGAGTCCGAGCAGACCGACGACCGTGGCTGTGATCCGGCTTCGCTGTGCCGCCTCGACCGCGTCGGTGATCGACTCGGCGGCGGTACCGGTCACACCGAGGTTCTCCACGACCTTCTCCGTGAAGTCGGTGATACCCACGGAGAGGTAGCCGAGGATCGCTGTGGCCAGGACGAGAAGGGGGAACAGGGCGAGGAACGAGCGCAGCGTGATGGCGGCTGCCAGCCCGCTGCCGTTGATCTCACTGAACCTCTTCTGGACGCCGAGCGCCCAGGCGACGGGCCGGGCGTCTCGCAGGCGCGTCGAGGTCAGGCGCGTCATCGTCGGGCATCGTAGGCGTCTGATCCGAAGGGATTCGCCGCGGTGGGAGCGAACGGCTAGACCGGCGGATCGTGAACTCAGGTGCCGCAGCCTTCCTCGCCGTCGCCGGCGTGTTCGCCGTGGTCGACTGGTTCGCCGTCGCCCGGTCCTCCAAGCCGACGGAATACGTCGCCAAGCCGGCCACCTTGGTGGCGCTCATCGTGGCTGCGGTGCTCCTCGATCCCGTGAGCGACACCCAGCGAGCCTGGTTCGTGGCTGCCCTGGTCTTCTCGCTGGGCGGTGACGTGTTCCTGATGCTTCCCCGCGACCTGTTCGTCGCGGGGCTGGCATCGTTCCTCGTCGGGCATCTCGCCTACATCGTCGGGATCAACGTCCTGGGGGTTGACGCCCTCGACGTGATCGTCGCGTCGATCGTGGTGGTGGCGGTGGCTGCGCCGCTGGCGGTGCGGATCGTGCGTGCGGTGATGGCGACCGACCACAAGCTCGTCGGTCCCGTGGTCGTCTATGTCCTGGCGATCACCGCCATGGTCGTCAGCGCCCTCGCGGCCGGTGTGGCGTGGATGATCGTCGGCGCGATCCTCTTCTACGCCAGCGATGCTCTCATCGCCTGGAACCGTTTCGTCCGGCCGACTCCGTGGATGCCGGTGGCGATCATCGTCACGTACCACCTCGGTCAGGCAGGATTGACCCTCGGTCTGCTGGGCTGAGCGCCGATCAACGAAGTACCCAGCTAACAGAGGAGTCACCGTGCGCAGGGACGCGTCCACCATGGTCGAGGAGCGAATCGCCCGTGCCGTCGAGGCCACGGGGCTCGACGATCTCGGAACCGACTCGTGGAGACCCGGACTCGAGAACCTCCTCGACGCCCTCGACACTCAGGCCCACCTGTCGGAGGGCGGCTGGATCGTTCTCGACGGATACATCCAGGAGCGCCTCTGCAATCGGCTGCGGTTGGTCGGCTGGACACTCGAGAACCCCGACGTTCGACGTGAACTCGTCGAGGCACCGGTGTTCGTGGTCGGCATGTCGCGCACGGGCACCACTCTCCTGCACAACCTGTTGGCCGCCGATCCGGGCGCCCGAAGCCTCCTCAAGTGGGAGGCACTGGATTCGATTCCTCCTCCCGACGGCGCGCAGCTCGATGACGATCCGCGGGTTGGCCCGTCGATCGCGTCGACCGAGGCCATGTACGACGGCGCACCGGAGCTTCGCGCCATGCACTACGAGGCGGGCGACGGGCCGACCGAGTGCGGGATGCTGCTCGGCCAGGACTTCCGCTGTGTCGACGTGGCGGGTATGGCCCACATCCCCGCGTACACCGACTGGTTGTTCGCCGCCGATGCCGCTCCGGCGTACCGGTACCACCGGCTCGCCCTCCAGGTCCTCGGGTGGGCCGCGCCGGGAAACTGGACGCTGAAGGCGCCGTACCATCTGATGGCTCTCGACGCGTTGGCCGACGAGTATCCCGACGCCTCGATCGTGGTGACACACCGGGATCCGACCGAGGCGGTCGCGTCGACCTGCAAGCTCGTGTCTCTGGGAACGTCCTCCCTGGGCGAGGCGGACCCGCTCGCCGTCGCCCGCCAGTGGGTCGAGCTTCTGGGAGCCATGACCGATCGGCTGGTCGACTTCGATGCGCCGCGGCGACCGTGTGTTGCACGTTCGGTACTCCGACCTCCTCGCCGAACCTCTGGCCGCCATCGACGGGATCTACCGGCATTCGGAGCGGGCCTTCACCGACGCTGCCGACATCGCCATGCGCGCCTATCTGGACGACAACCCGCAGGGCAAGCACGGTCGGGTCGACTATTCGCTCGATGAGTTCGGGCTGAGCACGGGCGAGGTCGACGAACGGTTCTCCGCCTACCGGGACCGCTTCGGCGTCTGACATCACGCGTCCGCTGCGCCCTATTCCTAGGCTCTCATTGCGACGCCCCGTGCGAGACTCGGCGCGTGGAGATTCCTCGTGGCCTGTGGTCGTACCTGGGAACATTCGAGGCTGGTCGCGCGTGGTTGGAGGCCCTGCCGGCGCTGGTGGCCGAACTCGCCGACACCTGGAGTCTCGACGTCGGCGACCCGTTCGAGGGATCGAACGTGTCGTGGGTGGCGCCGGCTCTGCGTGACGGTGACCAGGTCGTCCTCAAGGTGCAGTGGCCGCATGATGAGTGCGAGCAGGAAGCAGCGGCGCTGCGCACGTGGGCGGGTGACGGTGCCGCGCAGCTCATCGCCCACGACCCCGACCGCCATGCCCTGCTGCTCGAACGCTGCCTGCCGGGCACCCACCTGGCCAACGACGGCGGGTCAGACGCACTCGCTGTCATGATCGACCTGCTCCCGCGTCTCTGGAAGACGGTCGGACCTCCTTTTGAATCTCTCTTCCACCGGTCGTTCGTCTGGAGCATGCTCATGGTCGATCGCTGGAATGGGGGCGGATTGTCCGTGCGAACGACGCCTCGTCGACGCTGCGTTGATGTACCTCGACGAGCTCCCCGGGAGTCAGGGCGAGCAGGTTCTCGTGAATCAGGACCTGCACGGCGACAACGTTCTCGCGGCTCAGCGAACTCCGTGGCTGGTGATCGATCCGAAACCGCTCGTGGGAGAACGCGAGTTCGCGGTCGCACCTGTCGTACGCAGCTTCGAGTTCGGCCACTCGCCGGGAGACGTCGTCGGTCGCCTCGACCGGCTCTGTGGAGAGCTGGAACTCGACAGGGAACGAGCTCGCGGCTGGACGATCGCCCAGACCATGGCATGGAGCTTCGACTCGTCCTATCGATCTCAGCACTACGACACCGTCCGGTGGCTCCTCGACGCGTGACGGTCCTGTCAGTCGTGTCGGACCTGAACCTGGTGCGGTTGGACGGTCATGTCCGGTAGCGGCGGAGGCCGGAAGCGCGGCGGCGCCTGAGGATGTCGGAACGCTCCTCGGGGGTGACGCGGGCCGTATCGGCAGGGAGCGCTTCGTCGAGTTCGGATCGGGCGACGGCGTGCAGCGTCGGTTCGGGCACCGGTGATTCGGGGATCGAGGAACCGGCAGAAGAGGCCGCCTTCCTCGAAACCGTACGGATCGAGCCAGTTCGCCACGCCGGGATCGTCATGGGTGATCACGAGGCGCAGAACTCCGTCGGAGTCGACGTGCGCCTGGGTGTGGTTGAGATGGCTCTGGCGACCGTGGTACTCGAGCGCCGCGTTGAACCAGCTCATCAACGCAACGCTCCAGTAGCGACACGGCGGCACGGCGACGTCGAGGATCACCGCCTCGTCGGGCGAACATCGGAACGCACCCACGCCGTAGACGAGGCCGTGCATCGCGGTGGCGTTCTCGTCGGGCTCCACGAAGATGGTGAGCTCGTTGGGACGTTGAGCGAGCGCCTGCATCCAGTCGTCCCAGAACGCCAGACCGGCGGTCATCCACGTCGTCAGGAGGTCCAGGCGCGCCACCATTGTGGCCGGATCGGGCTGCGGCGTCGGGAACTCGGCACCGACACGTTCGATGGTGAGCTCGGCCGGCACCTCCGACTCCCAGTCCCCGAAGTACTGGCGCACGAGCAGGAACGACGCGTCGCCGGTGCTGTCGAGCGCGTTCGTTCCCGACTCGCCAGGCCCCACGGTCACCGTGAACGATCCCTCATCGTCACAGGCCAGTGTGTCGTCGGAGAGCGACGACAGCGCATGCCATTCGCCGGGATCGCCACTCGCGAAGTGCCCGGTGTTGACCTGGAGCTCGATCGCCGTGGCCGTTCCCCGCCGACCCGTGACGGTGTAGGTCCGCCCGGGGGCCACGGGTGCGTAGTGGTACAGGCAGTCGGGGTTGTCGAGACCCCACCGGGCGTCGGGGGCGATCATGCGGACGAAGCTGGGATCGTCGGGATCGGCGTGCGTCACGCACTGGGCGATTCCCGCGCTCAGGTACTCCGCCAGGTACTCGAGGGCTGCGGCGCGGCGGTTCTCGTCGTCGGGAGCACTGTCGTCGGGAGCGTGCTCGGCGAGGAGGCGGTCACCGGCGGCGCTGACCGAATCGCTGAAACGCGCCCACGCGCTCCGTGCGGAGCTGTCTGGAGGGGTCAGAGGACCGCGAGCGACTCGGGGTGCTCGTCGCCCGAATGCCGGTAGGCGACGAGCTGCTCGATGGACACGATCGCGATCTTGTGCTGGTCGGCGAAGTCGGCGAGCCACCCCAACCGCGCGGGTTCACCATCCTCGGTGAGCACTTCGCAGATGGCGGCGACCGGGGCGAGCCGGGCGAGCCGTGCGAGATCGACGGCCGCTTCGGTGTGGCCCGGGCGTTCGAGGACACCGCCGTTGCGCGCGCAGCGGGAACACGTGGCCGGGTCGGTGGAAGTCGTCGGCCACGGTGTCGGGGTGCGCCGCCCTGCGGATGGTCGTCGAGCGGTCCTCGGCCGAGATGCCGCTGCCGGTCGACGCGTGGTCGATCGTGACACAGAACGCGGTTTCCTGATCGCAGGTGTTGTCGTCGACCATCGGCGCGATGCCGATGCGGTCGAGGTGTTCGCCGGTTGCCGGCATGCACACGAGACCCTTGCCCCAGGTGATCATGAAGTTGATCGCCTCGGGAGTCACCCAGTCGGCCGCCATCGTGAGGTCGCCCTCGTTCTCGCGGTCTTCGTCGTCGACCACGAGGACGATCTCACCTCGCCGAATTCTGCGTACCGCGTCTTCAACGGTCGTGAAGCTCACACCGTCACCTCGCTTCCTGTCCGACCCTCGCGTCCGACCTCGGGGCGTCGCTCTCGTGCGACGCCGGCAACTCGACCACCATTCGACATCCCCGGGGCTCGCGGGCCTCGGGGTGGATCCGTCCCCGTGCAGATCCACGATCCACTGCGCGATCGCCAAGCCGAGCCCGGCGCCACCGTCGCTCGACGCGCGGGCGGCGTCAGCACGGTAGAACCGTTCGAACACCTTCCCACGTTCGGCTTCGGGGATGCCGGGACCTTCGTCGGCGACTTCGATGACAACGGATTCGGGAGACCTTCGGGCGTTGACCTCGACCAGACCACCGTGGGGTGTGAAGCGCACGGCGTTTTCCAGGAGATTGGCGACCACCTGGTGGATCCGCTCCGGATCACCGTCGGCCGCCAGCCCTGCGCTCTCCACGCGCACGGCGACCTCGGTGTCGGGAGCGTGGAGCTCCGACTCGCGAGCCGCCTGTTCGAGCATGGGGCCCACGGCGAACTCGCGTCGCTCGAGGGGTACGGCGCCCGATTCCAGGCGTGACAGATCGAGGAGCTGCGTGACGAGGCGTCCGAGGCGCTCGACCTGATGCAGCATCACCGTGAGCGTCTCGGCATCGGCCGGCTCCACGCCGTCGACGAGGTTCTCGAGCTTCGCCTGCAAGGCGGTGATCGGCGTGCGCAGCTCGTGGGAGACGTTCGCCACGATCTCACGCCGGACCCGGTCGTTCTCTGCGAGCTCGGCGGCCATGCGGTTGAAGGCGTCGGCCAGGCGGCCGATCTCGTCGGCAGACGTGACACGTACCCGGCGCGAGTAGTCGTGGCGCGCCATCGCCTCCGATGCTTCCGCCATTTCCCGCAGCGGCGCTGTCATCCCCCGGGTCAGGACCCAGACGACAGCGAGCGCCAGTGATCCGGCGAGAATCCCGCTCACCGACGGCCACAGCCCCGTCCTCACGCCGGCCCAGAACACGACCACGGTCGTGCCGACGGCGGCGAGGATCACGGCGCCGAGGCGCATCTTGAAGTAGGGGATCTGGTCGAGTGGCCTCATGCCGGGGCGCTCTCGTCGGAGTCGTCGGAGTCGTCAGAATCGCCGGCCTCGTCAGAATCCTCGGTGGCGAGTGCGTAGCCCACTCCGTGCACGGTGCGCACGACGTCGGCGCCGACCTTGCTGCGCAGCGCGCCACGTGCGAGTCGACGGTGCGTTCACCGGTTCCTTCCGGATACCCCCCACACTTCGGAGAGCAGTTCCTGGCGGGTGAACACCCGCTCGGGTCGCGCGGCGAGCGCGGCGAGGAGGTCGAACTCTGTGGGCGTCAGATGGATCTCGTGGCCGTCGCGCTGTACCCGGCGGGACTCGCGGTCTATGTCGAGCGCACCGATCGCGATCCGGGCGGGAGGCTCGGCGCCACCCCGCTCGACGCGCCGCAGGATCGCCCCCACGCGTGCCACGAGCTCGCGCGCGCTGAACGGTTTGGTGACGTAGTCGTCGGCACCCACGCCCAGTCCGACGATCTTGTCGGTCTCGGAATCCTTGGCCGTCAGCATGAGAACGGGTACGGGGCGACGCTGCTGGATCCGGCGGCACACCTCGAGACCGTCGAATCCGGGGAGCATCAGGTCGAGAACGACGAGGTCGGGCTCCAGGGCCTCGCAGCGCGCCACGCCCGACGGTCCGTCATGGGCGACCTCGGCCCGGTAGCCCTCGCTGCGGAGTCTGGCGGCCACCGCGGAGGCGATGGAGGTCTCGTCCTCGACGACGAGAACGGTTGCCGACTTGGGCGGAGCGGTCACAGGCACCCCACCAGCATAAGGAAGGCTCTGTGTGGGAGACCCGCCGGAGATGTGCGGATTTGGTGCACTTTCCTACCCGAGGCGAGAAAATGGGAACTCGCCTAGGTTGCAGTCCGTGGCCGGCCCGATCCTGCGCGGCGCGATCGCCTCGATGGAGGCGGCCGCGGTGCACGTCCAACCCGATCCCGAGGTGCTCGAACGCCTGAAGAGACCCGAGGCCGTGCTCCAGATGTGGATCCCGGTGCGGATGGACGACGGGACGCAACGGATATTCGAGGGGTACCGGGTCCGTCACACCGACATCCGCGGTCCGGGCAAGGGGGGAATCCGGTTTCATCCCCAGGTCGACCTCGACGAGATCGAGGCGCTCGCGTTCTGGATGACCTTCAAGTGTGCGGCGCTCGGGCTCCCGTTCGGCGGCGCCAAGGGCGGCGTCGTCGTCGACGCGAAACGGCTCTCGAATCTGGAGCTCGAGCGCCTGAGCCGTCAGTACATCGAGCACGTGGCCGACTTCATCGGGCCCGAGACCGACGTTCCTGCTCCCGACATCTACACGAACGAGCGCGTGATGGGCTGGATGATGGACGAGTACTCGAACATCCAACGCCAACGCGTCCCTGCCGTCGTCACCGGCAAGCCGGTCGAGCTCGGGGGGCAGCCTGGGTCGCGACACGGCGACGGGCCGCGGCGCATTCCTCTGCATCGAGGACCTCGCTCACGCACACGGATGGAATCGTCAGGACACGACGGTCGCGGTGCAGGGATTCGGCAACGCCGGGCGATCGGTGGCCACGCTGCTGCACGGGGCCGGATATCGCGTCGTGGCGGTCAGTGACTCCCAGGGTGGTATCCACGATCCCGGTGGTTTCGACGTCCCGAGCCTCGTGCGCTTCAAGGAGAAGACACGTCGCATCGACGCCACGTACTGCGAGGGCACGGTCTGCGAAGCCATCCCTGCCGAGCGCGTCAGCAACGAGGAACTTCTCGCGCTCGACGTCGATGTGGTCGTTCCCGCGGCGATCGAAGGAGTGATCACCGCCGAGAACGCCTCACGGGTCCAAGCACACACCGTCGTCGAGGTCGCCAACGGGCCCGTCAACGCCGATGCCGACCCGATTCTCGAGGCCGCCGGCGTGACGGTCGTACCCGGAATCGTGGCCAATGCCGGAGGAGTCACCGTCAGCTACTTCGAATGGGTCCAGAACCGCACCGGCGACTACTGGACCCTCGACACGGTGAACAGTCGACTGGCCGAGCGGATGCACCGGGAATTCACGGCAGTGCGCGAGGTGGCGGTTGACCTCTCGGTGAGCTTGCGTACGGCTGCATACGTGCACGCGCTCCGCCGGCTGTGCAGCGCGATCGAGGCCGGCGGGACGTCGTCGTACTTCGGCAACAGCGTCTAGAACTCCTCACTTTCGCTCAGCTGCACGACGGCATCGGCGTCGACGGTCAGTCGAACGCGCTCTCCGGACTCAGGGGGAGTATCGGCAACAGAGGTCGTGAGTGCGCGCCCGTCGACTGTCGTGACCCCGACCACGAAATGATCGCCACGGAAGCCGATGCGGTGGACAATGCCGTGCACGTCCCCGTCGGGGTCGAGACGGACGCCGCCGGGGCGGATGCCGATTCCGTCGGCGACGTCGGCCCAGCCCAGAAACCGCGCCACGAATGCGTTCGCCGGTCGGTGCCACACCGACGGAGGCGTTCCCTGCTGCTCGACTCGGCCCGCACGCATCACGACGACGCTGTCCGCGATCGTGCAGGCCTCGTCCTGATCATGTGTGACGTAGATCGCGGCAATTCCGAGTTCCTTCAGGATCTCCCGGAGCTCCGTCACCAGGCGTTCCCGGAGCGATCGGTCGAGGGACCCGAGCGGCTCGTCGAGCATGAGGAGCCGCGGGCGCGGAGCGAGAGCCCGCGCGAGAGCGACGCGTTGCTGCTCACCGCCCGAGAGAGTCGCGATCGACCGGTCATCCATTCCGGCCAGACCCACGACGTCCATCACGTCGGCCACGCGGGAACGTCGTTCGTCGATCGGCATTCCCGCCATCCGCAGCCCGAACGCCACGTTCTCTCCGACGGTGCGGTGGGGGAAGAGCAGATGGTCCTGGAACATGAGCCCGAAACCGCGCCGGTCGGGAGGAACCCCCGCGAGGTCGACGCCGTCGGAGAGGACCCTCCCGGCGTCGGGTTCCTCGAGCCCGGCCAGGATTCGCAGCAGGGTGGTCTTGCCACACCCGCTCGGGCCGAGGATCGCGACGATCTCACCATCGGCGACCGAACCACCGAGGTCGGCCAGCGCGACCGTCTCGCCGTAGGTTCGGCGCAGATCCTCGAACACGAGCATTCCGAACCCTCTCAGAACTCGCCGACGGTGCCGACACGCACGCGGTCGATGAGCATGACGGCGGTTGCTGTGACGACGACGAGGATCGTGCTCATCGCCATGGCCTGACCGAAGTTCAGAGCTCCCGGTTGGCCCAGGAACCGGAAGATGGCGATCGGGATCGTCGGGTAGTCGGGTCGGGCTATGAACGCCGTGGCGCCGAACTCGCCCATGGAGATGGCGAATGCGAATCCTGCCCCGACGGCGAGCGCACGCCCCACGATCGGCAGGTCGACCTCCCGCCATGCCCGGAGGGGCCCGGCACCGAGCACGGTGGCCGCTTCGCGCAGGCGAGGGTCGATGGAGCGCAGAACCGGCACGAGCACCCGCACGACGAACGGCGTGGCCACGAGCGCGTGGGCGATGGGGATCAGCCAGGAGAGGATCGAAAGTCGAGCGGCGGCTGGTCCAGCGCGATCAGGAAGCCGAATCCGAGAGTCACCGCCGAGGCCCCGAGAGGCAGCATCACGAGGATGTCGAGTCCCCGGCGTGCCGCGCCGGGTCGCACGACGAGAACGGCGATCATCACCGCCAATCCGACGGCGATGATGGTCGCGACGCACGCGAACACGAGTGAGTTCCGGATGGCCTCCACGGGAGGGACGAACAACGTGCTGCCCCGCGGATCGGAGGCGAGCTCGCGGTAGTAACGCAGACCGAGGCCGCCGGCGGTGGAGAAGGAGCGTTGTACGAGCACGGCGATCGGCACACCGATGAGGGCGACGACGAAGGCGAGGTTCACGCCGACGAGGGCCCAGGGGCCCACTCCGTGCGGCCTGCGGGCGGTGTCTTCCGCAGCTCGCAACGCTTGGTGGACCGATCGTCGCTCCTGGGAGCGGCCGTAGACGACCAGCACCGCGGTGACGGCGAGGAGTTGAAGGATCGCGAGTGCGGCGGCGATCGGCAGGTTGAGGAACTGCGTCGTCTGCCGGTAGATCTCCACCTCCACTGTGGCGTGGGTGGGGCCACCCAGAAGCAGCACGACCCCGAAGGACGTGAGGGTGAAGAGGAAGACGATCAGAGCGGCCGACGAGATGGCGGGTCGGAGCAGTGGAAGCGTGACGCTGCGGAATGCCTGGAGGCGCGACGCACCGAGCACGCGGGCGGCGTCGACGGCCCGCGGATCGAGGTGTGACCAGAACCCTCCGACGGTTCGCAGCACGACGGCGTAGTTGAAGAACACGTGGGCGATGAAGATCGCCCACACGGTGTCGACGAGATCGAGACGTAGAGGTCCGCCCGGGCCGAGCAGGGCCAGGAAGGCCGAGCCCACCACGACCGTGGGCAGAACGAACGCGACCGTCGTGGCGGCCCGAATGAGGCCCTTTCCGGGGAAGTCGTAGCGAGCGAACACGTACGCGCCCGGTAGGCCGACGAGCAGGGTGAGCACCGTCGAAACCGCTGCCTGCCACACGGTGAACCAGATGACCTCGCGCAGGCCGGGGTCGGTGACGACGTCGGAGAACGCGCCGGAGACGCCACCGTCTCCGCGCGTGAAGCTCTCTACGACGATCGATGCCAGCGGGTAGACGAAGAAGACCGCCAGAAACGCCAGAGGCGGCACGACCAGCGCGGCACCGACTGCGATGCGCTGCGCCGGCGATCTCTGCCCGCCCCTCCCCGGGTGACCCGGCAGGCCGGTCAGCGCAGCACCGTGTCGGTCCACGCCTGGATCCACTCGTCGCGTCGGGCGCCGATCTCATCCGCGGCGATCTCGTAGGCGTCAGGTGGTAGCTCGGCGTTCTCCGCGAAGACCGCCGGGAGTTCCGCGTCATCCCGGACGGGGAAGACGAACATGCTGAGCGGAATGTCCTCCTGGAAGGGCTTCGAGAGCATGAAGTCGATCAGCTCACCGGCCTCGTCGGGGTGGTCCGTGCCGCTCAGCACCCCGGCGAACTCGATCTGACGGAAACACGAATCGGCAATCACCCCCGTGGGTGCCTCATCGAGTGCACCCTCCGCGAAGAAGACCTCCGCCGCCGGGCTCGACGCGTAGCTCACGACCAGGGGGCGATCGCCCGTGTCGGAGGCTGCGGAGAAACTCCCGTAGTACGCGTCCTCCCAGCCGTCGGCGACCTCGACGTCGTTGGAGCGCAACGCTTCCCAGTAGTCGAGCCATCCGTCTTCGCCGAAGGCCTCGATCGTGGCGAGCATGAACGCCAGCCCGGGTGAGGAGGTCGCGGGGTTCTCGACCACGAGAGCTCCGGCGTACGCGTCCCCCGTGAGGTCGTCGAGTGTCGTGGGGACGCCGAGCCCCGATTCCTCGAAGGCAGTCTTGTCGTAGTTCAGGCACACGTCGCCGCGGTCGATCGGCGTGACGCGGTGCTCGTCGTCCACCACGAGGTCGTCGGAGACGTGCTCCAGCTCGGTCGACTCGTACGGCTCGAAGATGTCTTCGTCGAGCGCCCGGGTGAGGAACGTGTTGTCGACACCGAAGAAGACGTCGCCGAGCGGATCGTCCTTCGTCAGTACTGCCTGGTTCAGCGCACTGCCGGCGTCGCCGGCCATGAGGATCTCGACGGAGATGCCGCTCTCCTCGGTGAACTCGTCCAGAAGGCCCTCGCTGACGGCGAACGAGTCGTGGGTGACGAGGGTGAGCGTGACGTCGTCGCCCGATCCGCTCGACGAGCAGGCCGTCAACCCCAGGATCAGAGCAACCAGCGCGACAGCGGCGCCCCGGCGTATTGGTGTCGTCGTCGAGTTCACGGAGTTGCTCCTGTCGGTTCCGGTAGGACGGCGAGCAGTGCGCCGGCGGATACGTCGACGGTGGCCGGGCGGCGGGTGATCACGTTGCTCACGCCGCGCGTGGATCCTGACTCGAGGACGTCACCGTTCAGTGGGAACTGCAGCCCGGAAGTGTGGACTCCGTGGGCTCCGTCGCCGATGGGGAGCAGCGAGACAAGTGCGCCAGGCTCGGCGGGAAGCTCGAGGTGGTGCGTGACGACGAACACGCGTGCGGAGTCGGTGTGAGCCTCGATGTCCACGTGCGCGTACCGGGATGCGCCGAGCAGGAGCAGGTTGGCGAGCGCATGGTCGGGGCGTCCACCGTCACCACCGAGCACGACGATCCGCCGGGCGTTGCGCGCGAGCGCCGCATCGAGGGCCAGCTCGAGATCTGTGGCGTCCTTGTCGGCGGGGTGTCGTTCGATCGTGGCGCCCGCATCCTCCGCTTCCTCGACGGACGCGGCGTCCGCCGAGTCGAAGTCACCCACCGCCACGTCGACGTGCAGGCCGAGGCGCTTCGCGAGATCCAGGCCGGAGTCGGCGGCGACGACGAAGTCGTGCTCGGGTAGCGACCGACGCTTCGGCGCGACGACGTCGGCCGGCCCGGTGCACACGATCGCGGTGCGGATGCCCTCCACGCACTTCCTCCGCCGGCATTACCCGGATCAGGTTCGGTGGGTCGGTGGCGGTTCGGCCACCCTCTCAGCCCGGCGCCCCGAGCTCCCCTGTGGTTGTGGCCATTCTACCGGCGCGCACCTCGCCGAGGCGGGGTGCGCGCCGGGTGACACGATGACGGTCGTGTCGGGCGCTGAGGGGATCGAATCTGTCGAAACCGAACGGCTGCAGTTGCGTCCGTGGGAGGAGAACGACCGCGACGCCCACGCTCGCTTGTACGCCGACCCCGACTTCTCGCGATACCCGTGGGGTCGGGGTCTCACGCCCGACGAGGCAGCCGCCGCCCATGGGTTGGCCGTGGGCCACTGGAGGGTCTGGCCACCGAAGGTGCACGAGCGAGCCTGGACCGGGCGTTCGGGGCACTCGGGCTCGACCGGGTGATTTCCGTCATCGAGCCTGCCAACGGCGCGTCATCGCGTGTGGCCGAGCGTCTGGGGATGCGACTCGAGCGGGAGACCCGCACACCGGAGATCCCCACGACCGTCGAGAAGCTGCCGCCGGTCGACGTGCTCGTCTACGAGATCCGTAGGGTCGGGAGCCGTTCGGAGTCTGTCTCGTCTGATCGAGGCTGAGCCCGCGTCCGGCGGCCGTCGCAGGCAGGTAGCGTGCGGGGGACGCGGGGTATGAAACCAACGCCAGGCGCGAAACGGAGGAGAGCACGAGTGACGAAGCCGACCCAGAAGCTGCACGACGCCGGACAGAGCCTCTGGCTCGACAACATCACCCGCGGACTGCTCACGAGCGGGACCCTGAAGTCCTACATCGACGAGCTCTCCGTCACCGGTCTCACGTCGAACCCGACGATCTTCGACAACGCCATCCGCAAGACCGACTTCTACGACGAGGCGATCCTAGAGAAGGGTGCAGCGGGCAGCTCGGGTGAGGAGCTGTTTTTCGACCTGGCGCTCGAGGACCTCACCGAAGCTGCCGACCTGTTCCGACCGGTCCACGACGCCACCGACGGTGTCGACGGCTACGTCTCCCTCGAGGTGTCGCCGAAGCTCGCGTACGACACGCAGAGCACGATCGACGAGGCGAAGCGGCTCTTCGAGCGAGCCGATCGGCCGAACCTGTTCATCAAGATCCCTGGGACGCCCGAGGGTCTCCCGGCGATCGAGGAAGCCATCGCTGCAGGAGTGAACGTCAACGTGACGCTGCTGTTCTCCCGTGAGCACTACCTGGGTGCGGCGAATGCGTACATGCGCGGCATCGAGCGGCGCGTGGAGCAGGGGCTCGATCCCCGGGTGGCGTCCGTGGCGTCGGTCTTCATCAGTCGGTGGGACAAGGCCGTCATGGGCAAGCTCCCCGCCGAGCTGAAGGACACGCTCGGCATCACCGTGTCGAAGCGGATCTACAAGGCATACCGGGATCTGCTCGACGCCGATCGCTGGCAGCGCCTCGCGAACGCCGGCGCCAACCCGCAGCGCCTGCTCTGGGCGAGCACCGGCACGAAGGACCCGGAGGCCTCCGATGTCCTGTACATCGAGAAGCTGGCCTCGCCGCAAACCGTCAACACGATGCCGGAGAAGACGCTGCACGCGTTCGCCGATCACGGTGTCGTCGACGACATGCTTTCGCCCGACGGCGGCGACGCCGAGGAGATGATGGACAAGCTCACCCAGGCCGGTGTCGACTACGACGGGCTCGCGGCTCAGCTCCAGACGGACGGCGCCGAGAGTTTCGTCAACTCCTGGAACGAGTTGCTCGCGTGCATCGACGGCAAGAGCGAGGCGCTCGACAAGGCCTCCTGATCCATCCGATGCGTTTCTCAGTTCGCCGAAGGCGAGGATCTGCGACGCAGGTATCCTGCGTCGCCCGAGCCGGGGCCCGAGCGGCCTGGTGCCGGAGGCGCCGAGAGCGAGAGGAATAGCGAACCTCAGGGACGCACTACACGGGGTGGGGCTACTTCTTGCCCTCGCCGGCGCCCTTCTCGAGGTGGCCACCGAACTCGTAGCGCATGGCCGACATGAGCTTGTCGGCGAAGTCGGCTTCGCCGCGTGACGCGAACCGCTCGTAGAGCGCTGTCGTGAGCACGGGTGCGGAAGCACCCGACTCGATCGCCGCGATGCTCGTCCACCGGCCTTCCCCGGAGTCCGACACCTTCCCGGTGAAGTCCGCGAGGTCGCCGCTGCGGTTCAAAGCGATCGCCGTGAGGTCGAGCAGCCACGATCCGATGACCGTTCCGCGGCGCCATGCCTCGGCGACACCCGGCAGGTCGAGGTCGTACTTGAACTCGTCGGGATTGCGCAGCGGCGTCGTCTCGGCATCGACGTCGCGCTGGTGCTCACCGACGTCGGCGTGGGCGAGGATGTTCAGTCCCTCCGCGTAGGCGGCCATGATCCCGTACTCGATGCCGTTGTGGACCATCTTCACGAAGTGGCCCGCGCCGTGCGGGCCGCAGTGGATGTAGCCGCGTTCTTCACGCGAGTAGTCACCGGTGCGTCCCTCGGTGCGCTCGACGTCGCCGGGCCCGGGCGCGATGGAGTCGAAGATCGGGTCGAGGTGGTCGACGATCTCGGTCTCGCCGCCGATCATGTGACCGTAGCCTCGCTCGAGGCCCCACACGCCGCCGCTCACTCCGACGTCGACGTAGTGGATCTTCTTCGGCTCCAGTTCCTTCGCGCGTCGCAGGTCGTCCTTGTAGTAGGAGTTGCCTCCGTCGATCAGGATGTCGCCGGGGTCCAGGTGGTCGACGAGCTTGGCAATGGTGTCGTCGACGACTGCAGCAGGAACCATCATCCAGATCGCTCGGGGCTTGTCGAGCTTGGTGAGGAAGTCCTCGAACGAGTCGGCACCCGTGGCACCGTCGGCTTCGAGTGCCTTCACGGCATCGGCGCTGAGGTCGTACGCCACGATGTCGTGGCCGTCGCGCATCAGGCGCTTCGACATGTTGGCGCCCATTCGGCCGAGGCCGATCATCCCGAGTTGCATGTGGGGGAATCCTTCCGGTGGAGACCGACGCCGACACTCGGCGCCGGAGTCTTCGACATCGTCACCGATCCTATGAGTTTGAACCTCGTTCGGCACGCGACCGTCGGATCGACCGGCAAGGGTGCGCGCCGCGGCTGAGTACGATGCCCCCGTGGCCGAGACTGCTCGCTTCAGCATCGTTGTCGCCCGCCACGGCGAGACCGACTGGTCGAAGAACGGTCGGCACACCGGTCTCACCGACATTCCTCTCACGGACGCGGGCCGTGACGAGGCCCGTGCGATCGCCGCTCCGCTGGCGCAGTGGGACTTCTCGCTCGTCCTCACGAGCCCACTCGAACGGGCGCGCGAAACCTGCCGTTTGGCCGGCCTCTCCGACGAGGCCGTTGTCGACGACGACCTGCTCGAGTGGAACTACGGAGAGTACGAGGGCCTGACCTCTCCCCAAGTCCGCGAACAGGACACCGGTTGGCTCATCTGGACGGGAGCGACGCCCGGTGGCGAAACCCCCGATCAGGTCGCCGCTCGCGTCGACCGGGTCCTCGCCCGTGCCCTCGACGTGCAGGGTCACGTGGCGCTCTTCGCCCACGGGCACGTCCTGCGGGTTCTCATGGCCCGCTGGCTCGGGCTCCCTCCCGCTGACGGCCGGCTGCTGACTCTCGCCACCGGCACGATCAGTGTTCTGGGCTGGGAGCATGAGTACCACGTCGTCCGTTCCCTCAACGAGGGCCTGTACCGAAAAGGTTGACCACGTGGAAGAACGGGTCGGGCTACGGGGTTGACGAGACCGTGAGCGAACGCGACGCGACCGATCAGGTCGACTTCTACTGGCGGCCCGGCTGCCTGTTCTGCGTGTCTCTCGAGAAGCAGCTCGACCGTGCAGGGATCGACTTCGCTCCCCACAACATCTGGGACGAAGACGAAGCGGCGGGGTTCGTGCGGTCCGTCGCTCGTGGAACAGAAACCGTGCCGACCGTCGTCATCGGTGACGTCGCCCTCGTCAACCCGAGCGCACGCCAGGTGTTCGCCACCATGCAGGAGGTTGCGCCGCATCTCCTCCCCGAGGGGTTCGAGCCCCCTGCACCGCGTGGTCTCGGGCGACTGCTCTCGCGGATGCTCGGCGGGCGTTCGTGACCCGACCGTAGTCAGCATTCACCAAGACGGAAGGCACAGCGATGGCCGACGAGTTCGACGTGGTCGTGATCGGTGCCGGGTCGACCGGCGAGAACGTCGCATGGCGTGCCACGGACCACGGCATGAGTGCAGCGATCGTCGAGAGCGGGCTCGTCGGCGGCGAGTGCTCCTACTGGGCGTGCATGCCCAGCAAGGCGCTCCTCCGCCCGGCCGAGGCACTCGCGGCAGCTCGGAGAGTACCGGGTGCCGCTGAGGCGGTGACCGGTGAGATCGACGTCGACGCCGTGTTGGAACGGCGCAACGACGTGACCTCGAACTGGGACGACACGTATCAGGTCCGGTGGCTCGAGAGCATCGGCGCCGAGCTCGTCCGCGGCAGGGGACGGCTCGCGGGGGAGCGCACCGTGGAAGTCGAGCTCGATGACGGCTCGTCGCGCACGCTGCGGGCGACGAAGGCCGTGGTCGTGGCGACGGGGAGCCTGTCGTCTATCCCGCCGGTTCCGGGTCTCCGTGACATCACGACGTGGGACAACCGCGACATCACGTCCGCCGAGGAAGCACCAGAGAGTCTCTTCATCATCGGCGGGGGTGTCGTGGGCTGTGAGATGGCTCAGGCCTGGCATTCGCTCGGCACCGGCACCGTTGTGCTCGCCGAGGCCACGGATCGACTCGTCTCGAACCTCGAACCTTTCGCCGGTGAGGAACTGCGCGCCGCCATGGAGGGGCAGGGGATCACCGTCCGCACGGGTTCAGCCGGGAGAGCCGACAGGGTGGAGCGTGACGGCGACGGGCCGGTGACGGTCACGATGGCGGACGGCAGCACGTACACGACTGACGAGATGCTCGTGGCAGCGGGGCGGCGTGCGGCCACCGACGACATCGGCCTCGAGACAGTCGGCCTCGAGCCCGGCAAGTGGATCGACGTCGACGACACCCTGCGTGTGACGGGGGTCGATGCCGACTGGCTGTTCGCCGCAGGTGATGTGAACGGCCGGGCGTTGCTCACGCACATGGGCAAGTACCAGGCGCGCGTCATCGGCGACGTGCTGGCCGAACGGGAAATCACGGCATGGGCCGACAACACGGCCGTTCCGAGTGTCGTGTTCACCGAGCCGCAGATCGCGTCGGTCGGCATGAGCGAAGCCGAAGCCCGCGAATCGGGTCACGAGATCACCGTGGTGAGTGTGGGCACGGGAAGCGTCGCGGGAGCCACCGTCTACGGACGCGACATCGAGGGGACGTGCCAACTCGTCATCGACGACGACGACCAGGTGGTCGTCGGGGCGACCTTCACCGGACCGGGCGTCCAGGAGATGCTCCACGCCGCCACCGTCGCGGTCGCCGGCAGGGTGTCGCTCGAGGCGCTCTGGCACTCCGTGCCGTCGTATCCCACGATCAGTGAGGTGTGGCTGCGCCTCTTCGAGGAGTACCGGTACCGGCTCTGACATGACCATGGCGTGGTCACTCCGCCACTCATGGTCGCTTGACAGATCGTGCGAGTGCTAGATATAGTTTGCATACCAGCCGGGATCTTCCCGGTGACGCCGATCCCCCGGGGACGGTCATGAATCAGTGAGGTGGCCGCCATGCCAGTACTCGAGATGTCCGACCGTGTTCACGATCTCCTCGACGCCATCGAGAACGGCCAGCAGACCGTGCTCGACGGATCCAGGGAGTGGCAGACTCGGTCGCCGAGGCCCTGTCCGAGATCCCCGTACCCGACCCGATCCCTACCCCCGCCGAGATCGTCGACGCCACGTTCGATTTCGCCGAGAAGGTCCTGGTCAGCCAGCAGAAGTTCACCCGCGAGCTGTTCGAGACCGGTGAAGGCGCCGTATCGAGGCCCCAGGCCGCCCCGAAGACCGCTTCGAAGGCAGCCCCGAGGGCAAAGAAGCCCGCGAAGGCCACGTCCGCCTGAGCGAATCAGTACATGATCGGAAGCGGGTCCCGGCCGTAGGGTCGGGGCCCGTTGTCGTTTCGGGAGGAGTGAAAGTGGGTGCGAGCGGAGGATGGGGAGGCCAGCTCGAGTCGCTGGGTCGCTTCATCCGCAGCCAGCGCAAGCTCGCCGACCTGTCCCTGCGCGAGCTCGCCGAGCGCACGAACGTTTCCAACCCGTACCTCAGCCAGATCGAACGAGGACTCCACGAACCCTCCGTGCGGGTCCTGAAATCCATCGCCGCAGCCCTGGATCTCTCGGCCGAGACTCTCCTCGCTCAGGGTGGTCTGCTCGACAACCTCACCGGGACCGGGCGGGAAGCGAGCGGGTCCGACACCGAGGCCACGATCCGTGCCGACGAAGACCTGAGCGACGAGCAACGCCACGCACTCCTTGCCGTCTACCGCAGCTACAAGGCCGCCAACCTCGCCGGGGACGAAGAATCCGGCGACCAGGAATAGTCGCCGGGATCGCCACCCCGGCGTGGCCGGCTTTCAGGACGCCCGGACGGTATCCGGTCCCCGTGGGGGGCTAGCGTTTCCCGGACACCGTCTGGGAGGACACACCGAATGCACCGCTCAAACCGACCGCGCCCCGCCGCGTGGATCGCCGTCGTCATGGCTGCGGCGCTCACGTTCGCGGCGTGTTCGTCCGGTGAATCGTCGGACGACTCCGCGAATGACTCCGCCGACGAGACCTCGACCACCACAGCCGCGTTGTCGGGCGACGTCGAGCTGAACGTCGAGGTCATGCCGAACGAGAAGTCGACTCTCGCCGCGTTCGTCGAGGTCGACACGGGCTCGCCCGCGAACGTCGATGTCCACGTGAGCGGACCCGGTGGCGACTTCACCGTGCCCTCGCCCGACAACGGCGCTGCACAGCACAGCGTTCCCATCCTGGGAATGCGCGCCGAGAGCACCTACGAGTTCGACGTCGAGGCGTCGACCGACGACGACACGAAGAACGAGACGACCGAGTTCACGACCGGTGCGATTCCCGACACCTACCCGACGTTCGAGGCCGTCGTGAGCGATCCGGAGCGCATGGCACCGGGATGGACGATGTTCGACCTCAACTCGAACGTGGCCATCGCCGACCCCGCGATCGCGACGTACTTCCTCGTCGCAGTCGACGAAGAGGGTGAGGTCGTCTGGTACATCGAGGGCCCCGACCCCTTCGGCGATGCGCGGGTGTTGCCCAACGGCAACCTGCTCACGAACGGCGGAGATCACTTCATACGCGAGTGGGCACCGACGGGTGAAGTCGTCCACGAGTGGCTGGCGGCCGGAAAGGCCGACCTCGTGCCGCCCGAACGGATCAACGACGACACGATCATGGTCGATGTCGACAGCTTCCACCACGAGATGAGCCAACTTCCCAATGGCAACCTCCTGGCGCTGAGTCACATCCTCGAGCCGATCGAATCCGACGAGCCGCTGTGCGGCGAGGATCCGGCCGATTTCGCCGGCGTCTACAACGCCGTGGGCGATCTCGCCGTCGAGGTCGAGCCCGAGACCGGCGACGTGGTGAACCGCTGGGTCTTCTCCGAGGCCCTCGACCCGTTGTCGGACCCGGAGAACCTGCTCTGCCCGAACGACAACGCGCTGGAAGCCGGTCCCGCGGTGGCGACCCTCTACCCCCTGGATCCCCGGCGGTCGACGCGGCGCACGCCAACTCCGTCGTCGTCGACGAGGAGCGGAACGCTCTCATCGTCACGCAACGAGCCAACCACATGATTCTGGCCGTGCGCTACGAGGACGACGACAACGGATCCGCCGGAGAGCTCCTCTGGGCCGCCGGCCCCTACGGCAACGTCGAGCTGGAGGGAGACGGGGAGTGGAGCTACGGCCTACACGCCCCCATATCCAGCCCGACGGTTCCATCATGATCTTCGACAACGGTTTCGAACGCCCCGACGGGGAACGGAGCCGGGCGGTCCGCTACGAGATCGACGACAGCGATCCCGACAACGTCACCGCTCGCCAGGTCTGGGAGTACGAGTACACACTCGACGGTGAGCCCAGCTACTCGGCCTTCCTCGGGGACGCCGACGTTCTCGAGAACGGTGACGTGCTGATCTCGGGAGGCGGTTCCTCGGTGGTCCAGATCGTCGAGGTGGCACCGGCCGACGGCCCGAGCGGCGGTGAGGTCGTGTTCGAGTACCGCGAGATCGACGACCCCGTCTTCGGCATCATCAGCTACCGCGCCGAACGCATCGCACCGCTGGGTCGCTGAGCCGCGAACCGGGGGATCAGCCGCCCGGTGCGTCGGGCTGGCGTTGGGCCGGACGGACCGGGTACATCGGCGCGCTGTCGAAGTGACGCCTCGGCCCTGACCACGGGGCCGGCACCGCCGCCACGAGATCGGCGAGCCCGTAGGCGGCGGCTTCGTAGTTCACACGCCAGCCGTGGAAGTGCGGCCACGCGTCCTCGGCTCCGCGCTCCATCGGGAACCCGTACGCGCGCAGGTGCTCCACGGCCTGAGCGAACTCCTCGAAGGAGATGTCAATCGGCGCGTCGGGTTCCGGATCGATATCCACGGTGACTCCCAGCCCTTCCGCGACGCTGCGCAGGGTCGTGAAGCCCATGCGCAGGCACAACCGTGCCTGATGAGGTGCTGTGTCGGGATTGAGCGCCAGGTGCATCGCAGCTGCATCGAGCACGGCGAGGTGCGCGATCACCCACGACCGCAGTGGGTGCGGAGAACGGAACATCACGAGGACCGGATAGCTGGTGTGGGTCTCGTTGACGTCCGCGGCCCAGTGTTCCCAGAAGCCGTAGAGCTCACCGAGTTGGTCGACGATGTCGACGAGTTGGTGGCGCGCCAGCACTTCCGGTCCCCAGGGGGGATCTCCGGCGCGTGCCTCGAGCAGTGTGACGGCCTCCTCGCGGCGGTTGAACGCCCCGTAGATGGTCGGAAGATACGCGATGAGAAGCGTGATCACCCCGAAGCCGCATATCCCGGCGGCGAGATCGATGGCGGTGGGTGCGGCCGAGTCGGTGGCCTGGAAGCCGAGGGTGAGCAGCGACGACCCCGACTCGCGCACAGAGTTGCCGAGGTGACCGTCGAGGTAGGGGAGCAGCAAGAGCGCGAACCCGAATCCCAGGAGCAGCAACCAGGTGAAGAGCTCGGTCAGAAGGAACAGCGGTGCCTGGAGGGCGAGAAGCCGGTCAGTTTTCTCATAGCTGTGGATGGGCCGACTCAGCGCCGAGAAGACCCTCTGCGACACGCGGCCCAGCAGGCCGCTGAGGCGCGAGCTCGCCCCGCGGGGCAACAGCAGCGTGTGGAGGATGCTGCTGCCCGTGCCCAGGATGATCACGACTCCCGCGGCGAATCCCACCCATTCCATGACGTGAGGTTTTCAGGTTGCCTGCCGCCAGTGGCTGATACCGCGGCCGTGGAAGTTTGCGTCCGATTTCTGACATCTCGGTGCTGAAAGCGCGATTGATCGATTAACGGCTGTTCACTAAGGTTCCGTCTGAATGGGCAAATAGGTAGATCAACTGACTAAGGGGGAAGAATGAGACCCATTTCACGAACTCCGAGGATTGCGGCGTTAGTCGCCGTTGCGGCGCTGCTGGCGGTGGCGTGCGTGCCGCCGAATCCGGTGGACCGCACTCCGGCCAACAGCCCGACGATCATCTCGCCGTCGGAGATGCTCACCTACCCGCAGTACGCGCCCGACGCCCTTCGAAGCGACGGGGCGCCGTTGTGGGACGGCGGTTCTCAGTGCAGCGGGGATTCAAGCCCGGGACGAGCCAGGTCGCGACGTACTTGGACGTTCACTTCGATGCGACGGCTATTCAGGGCTACAACTGCCGCGCGGTGCTGGGCGGCTCGAGCTACAGCCTCCATGCCCTCGGTCGTGCGGCGGATCTGTTCTTCAACGCCAACGATCCGGCGCAAAAGGGCAGGGCGGACTGGCTGGTCTTCACCCTGGTCCTGCCCGACGAGGCGGGTCACGCGAACGCGATCGCGCGCCGTATGGGAGTCCAGGAGATCATCTGGAACCGTCAGATCTGGACATCGTCGCGTGCATCGGAGGGATTCCGGCCCTACACAGGGTCGAGCCCACACACCGACCATGTTCATATCGGGCTGACGAATGCGGGTGCGAACGCACAGACGACGTTCTTCACCGGTTGGAACGTCCTATCGTGTGGCACCGTTGGCTGTGGCTACATCCCGATAGGCCAGTACGCCTCCTAGGGCCACGCTCGCCTGAAGGAGGACGCGACAGGCGCCGGCCCTCGTGGCCGGCGCCTGTTTCGCGTCTACGGTTCGTGTCGGAGGGAGGGACCGCCGGAATTGGAGCGTAGAAATGGACCTGACCGTCGCGGCGACGCCGTTCTACTTCGGGAGCATGGCGGTCGAGTACAAGGTGCTGCAGGCGCGTGCGGAACGGGAGGGCCCGTCGGCCGCCGACTACGAGCGGCGCGACACCATCGCCAGTCTCTCGATGGGCGTCGGCAGCCTGCTGGCGCCGTTGGTGTGGCCCCGGCGTCTCGCACCCCTGGCTCCTGGCAACGGGAAGTACGGGAAGGTCCTCCCCCTCACTGCGGGCGGCGCCATCCTCGTCACGACAGCAGCAGACTTCCTGGCCCGACTCGACGGAGTCGGTGGCGCCGACGCGGCCGACGATGTCCACGATTCGGACACAGCAGTTCCACATCGCGATCGGGCGAACAGGCCGGCGCCGGCCGTCGAGCGCGTGCCATGGAATGGCGCTGAGCCGAGTAGTCGAAAGATTCGCAGGCGGGTCGCGCGCGTGTCCGCAAGGTCGCAGGCGTCGGTGGTGTCACGGCCGTCGTCGCCGGTGGCCTCGCTGTTACGACGTGGTGGCAGGCCCGCACATCGCCGGGCCGGAAGTGGAAGCGTCGATTGGTCCCCGCCGCACCACACGCCAACGAAGGGCAGACTCCCGCGCGGTCGTCGGCGATGGGGTGAGTGTGGCGAACGGGGCGGAGTCGACTCCCACCCGGTTGCAGCGGTTCCTGCCGATCGCCGCGTGGCTTCCCCGCTACGAGAGCACCTGGTGGCGACCCGACGTGCTGGCAGGGCTGACGGTGTGGGCGTTGCTCGTGCCCGAGGCGATGGCGTACGCGGAGCTTGCCGGAATGCCGGCCGAGACGGGTCTCTACGCCGGGTTGGGAGCGATCGTCGGCTACGCCATCTTCGGTACTTCGCGCCAAATGTTCGTCGGACCGAGCTCAACCGTGGCGATTCTCTCTGCTTCGACGGTCGCGGCGGTGGCGACAGCGTCCGACGACTACATCCAGATGACCGTCGCGCTCGCGTTGCTCGTCGGTGTGGTGTTCATCGCGTTCGGACTGCTCCGACTCGGATTCGTGAGCGTCTTCATGTCCCGGCCGGTCCTCGTCGGTTTCACCTTCGGGCTGGGTCTGACGGTCGCCGTCGACCAGGTGGACAAGATCATCGGCGTCGAGACACCCTCCGGGAACTTCTTCGAGAAGCTGTGGTCGCTGATTCAACACCTCCCGGACGCCGACACCGCAACCTCGATCATCGGATTCGTCTCACTGGCGGTTCTCCTGGCGAGCCGGAAGCTCTTCAGCCGCAGAGTCCCGATGGCGCTCTTCGTGGTTGCCGGCGCCGTGATGTTGTCTGCCACCTTCGATTGGTCGGCCCATGGCGTGGAGATCGTGGGTGACATCCCGGCCGCGCTTCCGACGCTCGGGCTCGCGGACGTCTCCCTCGGAGACCTCGTCGTTCTCGTCCCCGGGGCGATCGGGATCGTCATCGTGGCGTTCGCCGAGGGCTATGGGATCTCGGCGAACTACGCGCGTCGGCACAGGTACCAGATCGATGCCAACCAGGAGATGATCGCCACCGGCGTGGCCAACGTCGGATCCGGCTTGCTCGGTGGGTTCACGGTCGACGGAAGCCTCTCGAAGTCCGCCGCTGCCGACGACACCGGTGCGAAGAGTCAGATGGCGATGCTCCTCTGTGGCGCGGCGACCCTGCTGACGATCGCGGTGTTCACTCCGGTCTTCGAGAACCTGCCCATGGCGGTGCTGGGAGCGGTGGTCATCGCTGCCGTGTGGGGGACGTTCAACGTCACGGAAATGCGTCGCATCTGGCAGATCCGGCGAGGTGACTTCACCGCGGCGACGGCCGCCCTGCTGGGGGTCTGCGCTATCGGAATTCTGGAAGGTCTCGCGATCGCCGTGAGCATCTCGTTCGTGATGTTGGTCTACCGCGCCTCGCGACCACGGATGCCGACGCTGGGGCATCTACCGGGAAGGCGCGCGTACGCGTCGACGGATACCGCGCCGATGGCGATCAAGCCCGAACGGATTTCCGTGATCAGACTCGACGCCCCTTTGTTCTTTGCAAACGCGGAGACGTTTCAGGATCGAATCAGCGAGATCATCGATCAAGATCCCGATGGGATCGTCGTCAACCTCGAAACCGTGAACTATGTGGATGTCGACGGAGCCGACGCCTTGCGTTCGGTCGTCGAGATGGTCACGCCCCTGGGAATTGCACTCGGGGTCGCTCGGCTGAATGCCCAGGGCAGAGAGGTATTGCGCAAGGCGGGCGTCTATGACCTGATCGGGGACGAGTGGTTCTTCGCGAGCGTCGACAGTGCGGTCCGAGGGCTGAAGGCCGCGCCGCGCCCGGGATTCAGAACCGACACCTAGCCGAGGACCGTGTTGCTGAGCGCTGCCAGGTCGTTGATCTCATCGCTGAGCCCCGCCACCTCGGTGACAAGACGGTTGAACTCGTGGAGATCTCCTCGCGCGTCGGCGTCGACGATCGCGCTGTAGACGTCGATCTGGCGTGCTGCAGCTTCGACCATGGCGTCGCTGATCTCGGCGAAACGTTCGGACGTAGCGAGTACATCCTGCGCCTCCTTCGTTGTGTCGTCGAGAGCCGAGGTGGCCAGCTCGACGTCGTCGGTTGCCGCATCAACGGCCTCTTCAGAGCGTGCCGTCTCGGCTCGAGCGTCGTCGAGCTTGCCGCGTGCGTTCCACAGCCATGCGCCTGTTGCCAGCAACGCCACCATTCCGAAGACCACGGCGAACGTCGAGAACCAGCGGAGAGTGGGTCGAGACGAGCTGTCTCCCGAGGCATCCGGCAGGTCGACGGGTCGGCTCACGATTGCTCTTCCCCATCGATCGCGTTCCGTAGGTCAACGACGGCGGCTGCAAGTGCGTCGACGGCCTCGCGCAGGGTCTTCTGGTGATCCGCTGACGCCACGACGGCCGCGCCCACCTCGGTGTCGAGAATCGCGGTGGCCGCCTCCGTGTCCCCGTCATTGGAGGCCCTGATCGATCGGGTGACCGCCCGGGTGGCTGCGTCGGCCTGTTCGACCAGGGCGTTCCAGGATTCCGCGACCTTCGCTCGGAGCGCCGGCTGGTTCGCCACCAGAACCTGGATCTGCGAATCGAGATCGTGGGCGTCGGACAGCTCGGAGCGGAGGGCTGATGCATCCGCGTCGCGCTCGACGACGGCGCGCTCCTCGTCGGCGAGTTCCCGCTCTGCGATCACGGCCAGCGTGCCCGCGACCACCGCCCCGGCGATCAGGAGGCAGCCGACGGTCAGGACGACCAGGAACGCGGCTGACCCTCGAGGCCGCCCCGGGTCGCCATCTGCAGCGGAACCATCGGCGATGGGGGAAGCCTCGCTCGACTCAGTCACAGTCCTCGAGGTTCCCGGTGCACCACTCCGTTTCCCGCGGTTCGGAGAGGATCTGACCGCGGACCGGTGCCTGCCCGACGAAGAGGTCGACACAGTCGGGCCAGGCGTTGGCCTCCTCGATGTACACGCGCCCACCACAGTCGACGCCATAGGCGCGGTACGCGTCGACGTGTCTCACGTCGTCGCATGCCGCGAGCTCTCCCTCGAAGCAGCGTTGCGCGAGGGCGTCGGCCTCGGGATCGTCGCCGAATTCCGCTTCGAAGTAGTCGTCCAGGCCCTCTTCCGGTGCAACGGGTGGTTCCAGAACGTACGGAACCTCTTCGCACTCAGCGTCCAGGCCGGCCACGCGCACAGAAATCGTCAGCTCCAGAGCGTTCTGGTTCTGGCTGAACTCCTCGGGGTCGTTGTCGGCGCTCTTGACGAGGTCCGAGTACTCGGTGAGTGAGTCGACCAGCGCCTGGCCCATGTCGGCCCGGTCCTCGGGCGGCGTCACGGCGGCGAGATCGTCGGCGCCCTTCATCAGCGCCTCTGAGGCGGCGTCGATGTCGTAGACCTCGTCGGCCGAATCGATGGCGTCATCGGCACCCTTCACGGCCTCGTTGCAGATACGAGTGACCTCCGCCGCGTACTCGTCAGCGTTCATCGGCGAGCCCTCCGCGACGGTCGGGGACTTCGATGCGTCGTTTCCGCACGCGGTGAGCGTGAGCGCGAGCACCGAGACGAGGCAGGCCCACTGCCTGTGTCGTGTACGCAAGATCATGTATCTCCGAGGCGGGCGCAGGCCCATGGGTCTGATCGGCAGCTTGGAGACTAGGTCGTCTCCGCCAGTGCGTAGAGCCGCCACGTCCCGTCGACCCCCTTGAGCTCGTGCTCGCCGCGGTCGTCGAACCCGAGTCCCGAGCCGACGACCAGATCGACGAGAGTTCGCGACACGAGAACCTCGCCTCCGTGTGCTGTCGCCGCCACACGCGCGGCTAGATGCACCGCGATCCCCGAAACGTCTTCACCTCGCCGAACAACCTCACCCGTGTGCAACCCCGCCCGCACGGCGACACCGACCTCGTCGGCACCCGACGCGATGGCCGCGGCACACCGGATAGCACGAGTCGGACCGTCGAAAACGGCGAGTACTCCGTCGCCTGTGTTCTTGACGATTCGGCCACCGTGGCCGGCGACATGACGTTCCACGAACCGGTCGTGCGCGTCGAGCGTGCTCCTCCACGCAGCATCACCCGTCACGGCTGCCTGGCGTGTCGAGTCGACGATGTCGGTGAAGAGAACCGTCGCCAGAACCCGGTCCGGTTCCCCTGCCCCCAGGTTTCCGGTCAGGAGCGTCGAGAGCTCGTCGTAGATCGGTTGCATGTCGCCGACTCCCGGTAGGTGGTCGTCGCCGGGGAGCTCGATCATCCGGGCCCCTTCGATCCCCACAGCAACCTCGCGGGCGACCTCGACGGGCACCATGCGGTCGCCGACCCTGTGAAAGACAATCGTCGGAACATCGACGAGCGGAAGCGCCGCACGGACGTCAACGCGCGCGAGGCTGGAGACCGCCTCGTGCGCGGCACTCGGACCCGCTGCGAGCCGCTGAAAGCGTGCAAAGCTCCGTTGGTTGTCTTCATCGTCGGCCAGGCTGGGAGCCCAGAGACTGAGGCCGACACCCGTTCCCCAGTTCGAGCGAAAGTGGTCCGCGACCGATTCGAGCAGCTCCGGGCTCACACCAATGGGATGGTCGGACCGGTGGAGGAGCATCGCGTATCCACCGTAGATGGCGAGAGCCCGAACCCGTTCCGGGTAGGTGGCCGCGAACGTGATCGCCATCGCAGCACCCTCGGAGATCCCCAAGAGAACGGCTTCGTCGCTGCCCGTTGCGTCCATGACCGCCTGGACGTCGAGCATCCGCCGATCCGTGTCAGGCAGGTTGGTGACTGCATCGGAGAGGCCCGTACCGCGTTTGTCGAAGGCGATCACGCGTGCGAAGGATCCGAGCTGACGAGCGAGAGCGGCGAATGGCGGGAACTCCCACACGAACTCGAGGTGGGATACGAAGCCCGGGATGAGTACCAGGTCGACGTCGCCCGCACCGAACACCTGGTACGCGATGTGTACCCCGTCGTCCGCGACGGCGTACTCGGTGTCAGGAACAGATTGCATGGCTGACTCCCCGGTCGGCGCCCTCGGCAGGATTCGAACCTGCGGCACCCGGTTTAGGAAACCGGTGCTCTATCCCCTGAGCTACGAGGGCGGGGCATGTAGAAAACGTGGTCGAAAACCCCGTTGACGTTGTCTTCGACTTTCAATTCTGGGTCGAATCTACCGGTCGACAGCGGTTGTGAAGCTCACGAGCGAGCAATTGCGCCCTGAGACGCGAAATGGACCGCGCTGATCTGGCCGGTTGGTGGTCGCTGGGAGGTTCATGCCGCGGTGGTCAGCCGGTCGGGTGGTCGGCCCCGGTGGCGATGCCGGTGGAGTGTGAGCGAGTTGACGATCACCGCGTAGCCGAGGATGTTCACGAGTTGGCGGTGGTGGCCGATGCTGTGTGCCCTGCGCAGGTAGAGCGTGTCGTCGAGGGCTCGGTTGATGGATGCGGCGTCGGAAGAGGTCGGTGAAGTCGGGATCAGTCGGCGGAATCGGCCGGACGTTCTCGGTTCTGTTCAGGCCCCGGGCGGTGTCGTCTGCCGTGCTGTGGAGTCGCACAGTGATCGTCGCGTCGCCGTATTCGGCGGGTAGTTCGTAGTGGTTGTACCAGCGGTAGTTCCCGGTCTTGTCCTTCGTGCGGTGCGTGCGGACCCGTCGAAGCACGCGGGAGTGTGTGTCCTCTCCTCGTGCAGCGAAGACGACGAACGTGGTTCCCCACGCCGTTTCGCCGGTCCCTTCGAAGTGCAGGCCGGCGTCGGGCACGGCGAACGAGAGTAATCTCAGACGTCGTCGCGGTCGTCTCGGCGGGCGCCCGAGATGTCGACGGGAGACACACATGAGCACAACACATTGGGATTTCGAGCCCGGACATACCGAGGCTGGCTTCCGTGCACGCCACATGATGGTCACATACGTCTCGGGGTTCTTCAAGGACGTGCGCGGCAGCGCCGAGATCGACTTCGACGATCCCCGCAATTCATCGTTCGAGGCGACTGCCGACACCGCGAACCTGTGGACCGGCGAGGCCGCACGCGACGAGCACCTGCGTTCCCCGGACTTCTTTGACGTTGAGAAGTACCCGACGCTGTTCTTCAAGAGCACCAGCGTCGAACAGCTCTCCGAAACAGAGTTCCATGTCCACGCCGAGCTCACGATCAAAGGCATCACGAATCCGGTGGCGCTCGACGCGCGATTCCTTGGCCGATGGGAGACACCTTGGTGGGAGGGCGACGAGGACAAAGGTCCGAAGACTCGTCTCGGAATCCACGCGAGCGGCAGCGTCAACCGCCACGATTGGGGCGTGAGTTGGCAGAGCGCTCTCGACATGGGCGGTGTCGTCGTCAGCGACAACGTCGACGCCATCATCAACGCGGAGTTGATCCGAGCAGACTGACGCGAGAAGCAGTCACGTGGGCAGGCGCTGCTGTGGCGTGTGGGGATCGCTTTCAGCGGTAGGGGTTGGCGTGTCGGCGAGATGGCCGACCACGATCCTTTGCAGTTTGCGTCAGACCTCAGCGCCAAGCTCGCGGTGAAGCGCCCCGGGTTTCATGGAGGCTCGTTGGTTTGAGTCTCGGCCACCTCGGCCGGAACGTGTTGACGGTAGTGGTCGGCTTCGAAGGCGGCGGGAGTGGTGTATGACGAGGTCTTCCCTGACTTCGCGGCCTTCTACGAGAGGTTCGACGAACCGGTGTACCGGTTGGTCGCGCAGGCACTCTTTACGGATGAGCCGCGGCGCGACAATGGTGAGCCGTTCGATGCTGGCGGGGGTGGCCGATGCTGTGGGCCCTGTGGAGATAGAGCGTGTCGTCGAAGGCGCGGTTGATGGATTCGGCGCCGTTGCGGCGTCGGAAGAGGTCGGTGAAGTCGGGATCCGTCGGTGGGATCGGCCGGACGTTCTCGGTTCTGTTCAGGCCCCGGTCGGTGTCGTCTGCCGTGCTGTGGAGTCGCACAGTGATCGTCGCGTCGCCGTATTCGGCGGGCAGGGCGTAGCGGTTGTACCAGCGGTAGTTCCCGATCTTGTCTTCGATGCGGACGGTCTTCTCGACGCGTCTTCCCGTGCCTCGTTGGCGTCGGTCTTGGCGGCGGTGACGCGAGGTGTTCGCCTGGGGATTCACCCCGAACCTGTTGCGTGACGCAGCACCGCTGTTCGTACTTTGCGCGTGTCAGTGCGATGAAACCGCCAAAATATCCAGGCTATGATGAACTGTCCAAGATGTCCGGGAAAAGGATGTGGGAGCCGATCTGGTCCCGCCAGTACTCCAATGAGAGGAAGCACAACACCACGAGAACCTTCGCCGTGAGGGGTTCGACGCCGGTTCGGTTGGCCGGGGTCGTCGCCGTTGCCATGTTTCTGGTGGCCGGGTGTGGCGACGACAGTTCCGACTCGAACGCCTCGGGTTCTGACACCACCTCGAGTTCTGATGCCACCTCGGACTCGAGCGAGGTCTCCACAACGTTGGACGAGGGAGCAGCGCCGTCCAGCGCGCCGGCAGGCGGCTGCACCTGGACTGGCACCGTGGGTGGACGCGACGTCAGTGGAACAACCGAACCAGGTTCCGGCTTCATCTTGGTGCTCGACGACCCCTACTTGGAGATGTCCTTCGGCGACAGCGGAGGGAGGGCGCATCTCCAGGTTTCGAGTGACACAGACGTGTGGATCGGGGAGGCGACCCTCGTCCCCGAGGTCTCGGCCAGTGCCTCGGGAAGCCTCGAGGCCGACTCCGGCGGGGCCCCGCTGGACGTCGCGGTCGAGGTCACCTGCTGATCGACAGTCCCTTCCGCACCCGTTGCACGAGGCACTCACCGGCAGCCGGTAGCTCTGATCGCGGCCGCGTTGTTGGTGACCGGGTGCGGGGGGCGGCAGTTCCGACTCGAAGGGGTCGGGTTCTGACGCCGCCTCGGACTCGAGCCAAGCCTCGGCGACGTTGTCGGTGGCGGTGGGTTGCCAGCGAGTTGACCGTCGACCACGGGAGGCTTGGCTGCGGGGCAAGTGTGGTGCGATCCTGTCCACAGCGATCCGACCGGCGAAGGGAGTCCGCCGTGCCCAAGTACCTGATCCGAGCCTCGCTGTCCCCCGAAGGAATCGGCGGAGTTCTCGCCGAGGGCGGCACCGCCCGCCGCCAAGTCGTGCAGGATGCCATCGAGCAACTGGGCGGGAGTCTGGAGGCGTTCTACTTCGCCTTCGGTGACGACGACGTGGTCGGCATCGCCGATCTGCCCGACAACGCGACCGCCGCCGCCTTTGCGATGGAGATCTCGTCCTCGGGTCGGGTGGCGGTGTCGACGACGGTGCTGCTGACGCCCGACGAACTCGATCGCTCGGGTGACAAGAAGAGCGGCTGGCGAGCTCCGGGAACCTGAGCGTCTGGGCTACGGCTCGACCAGCATCACGATCGTGTCGGGGCGTACTCCGTCGTGCTTCATCGCCTCGGCCGCCGCTTCAGTCGCCAGCGCCGTTTGCAGCGTATCCATGTCGGGGACCTCTGCGATCACTCCGACTCGTTTCGTCTTGTCGGGGTCGACGAAGGTGCGCACCGTCATTCCATGCGACCCGAAGAACTCGTCTCGCTTCGGCGACTGAAGCCAATGGTCGACGTCGTCGACCTCGTGGAAGATCATCACAGTCGGCATTACGAAGCCACCTCCTGGAGATCGGTCACGAGCCGCGATTGGAGAAGACGCGAGGAACCTAGACCCGGGATCAGAAGCCGTCAACGCGCGCAGTGCGCCCATCAACAGCGGCTGGATCGCAGGACTCACTTGAGTAACGTCGGCCGCACGCCCACAAGACAGGAGACCCGATGGCACATGTCGTGATCCTCGGCGGCGGCTTCGGCGGGCTGGCTGCCGCCCATGAGCTGCGCACCCATCACGCTGACATCGAGGTGACACTCCTCGATCGTAAGGATCACTTCTACATGGGGTTCGCCAAGCTCTGGGACCTCGGCCACGTCCGGCCTCTGGCCGACGGCACCCGGTCGCTGGCCAACCTCGCTAACCGGGGCGTCCGGTTCCTACAAACCGAGATCACCGCGCTCGATCCGTCCGCCCGCATCGTCGAGACGTCCGAGGGCACTCTCGAGGCAGACGCGATCCTCGTCGCCCTGGGGGCGGCCAAGTCGCAGAGACACCTCGGCTTCCTGAACAGCCAGGGAGCTCACGATCTCTACGACGGCGTGCAGCTACCGGCGATCCACGCCGACCTGGACGCCCTCACCGAGGGTCGCATCCTCATCTCCATCCTCGGTGGTCCGTTCCAGTGCCCGCCGGCACCTTACGAGGCTGCTCTGCTCGTCGACGAGAGACTGCGGGAGAGAGGCGTACGCGACAAGGTCGAGTTGGCCGTGTCCACGCCTCAACCGATGGCACTGCCGGTGGCCGGGGCAGACGCCAGCCGGTATCTCGCCGGCTACCTCGGTGAGCGGGGCATCGACCTGCTGTCGGAGAAGAAGGTGACCGGGGTCGACGGGGCGACGCGCACGGTCGGCTTCGACGACGGCTCCACGTGTGACTACTCGCTGCTGCTGGGCGTACCCGCCTGTGCCGCATTGACACTGCTGGCCGAAGCCGGGCTGACCGGCGAGTCGGGGTTCATCGAACCGGACCGCCACAGCCTCCGCACGGATTACGAGCGCGTCTATGCAGTCGGAGACTCCACCCACATCCCTACGGCCACAGGCGCCCTGCCCAAAGCGGGCGTGTTCGCGGCCGGCGAGGCCGTGGTGGCCGCCGGAAACATCGCGGCGGACCTCGTTGGCTCTGCCGAAGCGAGATTCGACGGGCACGGCTTCTGCTTCCTCGAGCTACCGGGAAGACGTGTGGCATTCGTGGAAGGCAACTTCTATGCGGAGCCGAAGCCCCAGGTTGAACTCACCGATGCCGACGAAGATCAGTTCCTTCGGAAGCAGGCCTACGAGACCGAGCGGCTCGACGCCTGGCTGGGCTGATCGTCGAGCCCGGCAACCCCGGTTCAGGGTCGGCGGGCGGTCACGAGCCAGGCGCGGTTGTCGTTCATCACGACGCCCTCGGGGCCGGCGTAGGGGACGAGAGCCTCGCGAGCCGCCTCCAGGGCCGCGGCCACCCGGTCGGGTGGTGCGTCGGCGACGACGTCCCGAACGAACGGAACGGACTCGAAGAAGGCGAGTGCATCGTCGACGTCGTCCCCTATGCGCATGGGTTGCGTCGTTTCGTCGATGGCGATCCGGTCGTAACCGGCCCGTTCGAGGATCTCCACGGTTCGATCCGCGTCGGCGAGGCCGAACGGACCCGGTGAGTTCGGCTCGACACCTTCGGGCATGCCGATGTGGGCGGCCGCCGGGGCGCCTGGTGCCATGATCCACTCGCTGGCCTCCAAACCCTGCCAAGCGGCGAACGCGAGGCGGCCACCGGCGCGCAGCGCCCGCGCCAGATTCGCAAAGGCCCCGACCGGATCATCGAAGAACATCACACCGAAGCGGCTGACCACGGTGTCCCATCGGCCGGCTCCGAAGTCGTGGACCTGTGCATCTGCTCTGACGAACTCGACGTCGTCAGCCCCGGCCGCTTTCGCGCGCTCACGGGCCAGTGCCAGCATCGGTGGCGAGATGTCGACGCCCAGCACCGTCCCACCGGGCCGGGCGTGCCGCGCGCTCTCGAAGGCGGTAGCACCGGCCCCGCAGCCGACGTCGATCACTCGCTCTGCGGGCTGCAGCGCGGCCTTCTCGAGCATGCGGTCTCCGAAGGCCGCGGTCATGGCGTCGTATCGATCCACCTCCGCGACCCAATGCGCTCCGTACCGCTCCCAATGCTCGACCTGATCTCGGTTGGGAGTCGGTGTTTCGGCCACGACCGAGTTTGCCATGAACGCATATCCCATGACCGGTTTCCTAGTCTGGCCCGGCGCGTGTGTGGGACAACGAACTGCGTGTCCGTCTTGCTCTAACGCAACAGTGCCGGCACAGGTCGGATGTGTCGGTGGTCATGCGCGGGCGGTCACGCCGAGGTCGGCCATGAGAGTGCGGACCCGCCGCTCGATGTTGTCGCGGATCGGCCGCACTGCCTCGACCTCCTGGCCGGCCGGATCGTCGAGCTCCCAGTCTTCGTAGCGCTTCCCCGGGATCAGCGGGCAAGTGTCGCCGCAGCCCATCGTGACGACGACGTCGGCGGCGCGGACGAACTCATCGGTCCACGGTTTCGGGAACTCGCCGGCAATGTCGATTCCGCGCTCGGCCATCGCGGCAACCGCGGCCGGGTTGACTTCGTTGCCAGGGTCGGAACCGCCCGAGAACACGTCGACGTCGCTCCCGGCGAGATGCCGGAGGAATCCAGCCGCCATCTGTGAGCGGCCCGCGTTGTGCACACACAGGAACAGCACGGCCGGCTTGGCGCTAGTCATCTTCCCCTCTCATCTCGCGAGAGCCCACCGATCCTGTATCGGTCTTCACGTCGGTCGCGTCACAGCGGATCCGACCGTGACCACTCGGCAGGTTGCTCCTGCTGGATCGGCGGGTAGAACCTCTTGCGGGCCCACAGGGCCACGTAGACGAGCCCGACGAGGACCGGCACCTCGATGAGGGGACCGACGACGCCTGCGAGGGCTTCCCCGGAGGTGACACCGAACACGCTGATCGCGACCGCGATGGCGAGCTCGAAGTTGTTGCCCGCAGCGGTGAACGCGACGCTCGTCGCCTTCGGGTATCCGAGCCCGAGCCGCTTCGAGAAGGCGAACGAGCCCGTCCACATGATCGCGAAGTAGAGGACGAGCGGAATCGCGATCCGGGCCACGTCGAGTGGCGCGGCAGTGATCCTCTCCCTTGGAGAGCGAAGAGCAGCACCACGGTGAACAGCAGCCCCCACAGCGCGACCGGGCCGATCCGCGGCAGGAACCGGGTTTCGTACCACTCCCGGCCGCGCCGGGCCTCACCCCAGCGGCGAGTCAGGTAGCCGGCGACGAGCGGCACCCCGAGGAAGATCGCGACCGCGCGCGCGATCTCCCACACCGACACCTCGATGGCGGCCTGGTCCAGGCCGAGCCACCCGGGCAGGATCTCGAGGTAGAAGTAGCCGAGCAGGCTGAAGGCCACGATCTGAAACACGGAGTTGAGCGCCACCAGCACGGCCGCGGCCTCGCGGTCGCCGCAGGCCAGGTCGTTCCAGATGAGGACCATGGCGATGCAGCGGGCGAGCCCCACGATGATCAGCCCGGTGCGGTACTCCGGGAGGTCCGGCAGCAACAGCCAGGCGAGCGTGAACATCAGCAGCGGGCCCACCAACCAGTTCAGCACGAGCGAGGTCACCAGCATCCGTCGGTCGCTGGTGACGCGACCGATGTCGTCGTAGCGGACCTTGGCCAGCACCGGGTACATCATCAGCAACAGGCCGACGGCGATCGGTAGCGACACCGTGTCGACCTTGACCCGGTCGAGCACGTCGTCCAGATCGGCGAACGCTCGACCCAACAACAGCCCGAGCAGCATCGCCGCGCCGATCCACAGCGGCAGGAAGCGGTTGAGCATCGACAGCCGCCCGAGTACGGCGGCCTCGTCGTCGCCGACGACGGGTTCGACCGCGACGACGGTGTCGCTCACGGGCCCTCCTCGGTCCTCACCGTGCACGTGGAAACCTCCGCCGGGGCGCCGGGCAGCGGTATTCCGGCCTCTGCCAGCTGGGCCCAGAGCACCTCGAAGCCGTCGGGGTCGAGGCGGTAGTCGATCCACCGACCGCGTCGAGTCGCCGACACGAGACCGGCCTCCCGCAACACCCGCAGGTGGTACGACAGCAGGTTCGGGGCGACGTCGACGGCGTCTCGCACGTCGCAGACGCAACACGTCCCCTCGCCGAGCAGACCGACGATCCGCAGCCGTGTCGGCTCCGCCAGCGCGGCGAGCCGAACAGACGCTTCGAGCTCCATTGATTCAACCAACGTTGAAGTCATGGGTTCATGATATTGGGGCGCGAACCCACAGGTCGACTAGCCGAACCGAGTTCCGGCCGAACCGAGTTCCGGCACCCACACGCCCGGGTTGCCCGGGGGCGGAATACGGTGGCCAGGCCCGCATCCGACATCGGGAGGCGTTTGATGACCCCTGCGTTTCGCACTTCGTCGTTCACCTGTGCGGGGAACCGATTGGTCTTTGACGAGTACGGCGACGGCGAGCAGCTGATTGTCTACATGCACGGCCTGCTGATCGACTCCGACATCAATCGGGGCATCGCGAAGGCCCTCGCCGACCGTGGCAATCGGGTGGTGCTGCTCGATCTGCTCGGCCACGGTCGCAGCGACAAACCCACCCATGCGTCGGCTTACCGCATCGATGCGTATTCCGATCAGGTGTTCGCGCTGCTCGACGAGCTGGGCGTCGAAGAGGCCGTCCTGGGCGGGATGTCGCTCGGCGCCAACGTGAGCCTGTTCGCCGGTAGCCGCCAACCCCGGCGGGTCCGAGGAATGGTCCTCGAGATGCCGGTGCTGGAGTGGGCCACGCCACCGTCCGCGCTGTTGTTCGCGTCACTCCTGCTGCTTGTGCGCTACGGCCGCACGCCGGCCCGGTGGGTCTCATCGCTCGTGCGGTCACTCCCCGAGACCCGTTACGCGTTGATCAACAGCCTGCTCCACGCGGCGGCGTTGCCTCCCGAGGTCATGGCGGCGATCCTGCACGGCGTCCTCGTCGGCCCGGTCGCGCCCACCCAAGAGGAGCGGGCCGGGATCAACGCGCCCGCGCTCGTGCTCGCCCACGGCAACGACGTCATCCATCCCTTCGACGACGCCGCCAACCTCGTGGCCCGCCTTCCGCACGCCCAAATCTTCCGGGCCCGCTCACCGATCGAGTTGCGCCTGCGGCCCGATCGGCTCACCGACGTGATCGCCGCGTTCGTGAAGGACGTGTGGGCGCGGCCTCGCAACGGTGAGGCCGAGCCCGTGCCGGCGCATCAGACGCGCGCGCACGATCATGCCGGTTGAGCCTCTCCGCGTTCAGGACGCCACCCACTGGTGTGTGCAGGCCGCGGATGCCCGCTGTGGGTCGGCGCCACCTTCTTGTTCGGGGCACCGGGAGGCTGCACGGCGTTTGGCGAGTGTGCCGGCATGACCGTCGAGCCGCTGACCGCGGAGGATTCCGCGCTGTTGAGTGCGGAGATTCCGGGAACGCAGTTGCAGATCGGCGCGCTGTGCTTCTTCGAGGCGGCACCGTTGCGGGACCGTCGAGGGCGGCTGCGACTCGCAGCGCTGCGCTCCCACGTGGCGGCTCGACTCGGCGCGCTGCCCCGGTTCCGTCAGCGGATCGCGCCGGTGTACGCCGACGTGGCTGCGCCGATGTGGGTCGACGACACCGACTTCGACATCGAACGTCATACCAAGCAGGTGCAGCTCCCGGCACCTGGCGGGCCGGATGCCCTCCGGGAGTTCATGGACCGTCTCCTCAGCGAACCAATGGATCTCGCTCATCCCCTGTGGGACATCCACGTGGTCGAGGGAGTCGACAACACGACCGGCGACGACGGCGCGGACGTCGAAACCGTCGCTGTCGTCGTCCGTGCCCACCACGTGATGGTCGACGGCATCGCCCTCCACGCTGCTGCCACGCTGCTGCTCGACCCGGTCCCCGCTCGTTTCGGAACCAGCCTCACGACTGGTCACCCGAACAGACGCCGGGGACTCTGGACCTGGCGGCGAGAGCGTTGGCCGAACGCACGCGTCGGCAAGCAGGCCTCGTGTTCGACGGCGTCCGGGCGCTGATCGATCCGCGGCGAATCGTCTCGAACGCACGTCTCTCCTCGCAGGTCATGGGCTCGATCCGCAACGGTCCACCCCCCGACAGCGCCGGAACTTCCGCTCACCCGGCGGATCGGGCCGCGCCGGGCCTTCGCCTGGGATTCGATCCCGATGGCCGACATCGTCGCAATCAAGAACACGTGCGACGCCACCGTGAACGACGTCGTGCTGGCGATCGCCGCCGGTGCGCTCCGCCGTTACCTGGACGGCATCGGTTCGTTCGACTCCACCGGCCGAGAACCACGTGTGCTGATTCCGATCGGCAGCCCCGAGTCCGACGATTCTTCGTTGCACAACCGCTTCTCGATCACGAGCATGGCTCTACCCGTCGGTGTCGACGATCCCTGGAGCGGGTGCGCCTGATCCATTCCCGGATGCACGAACACGCGGCATCACCGGCCCAGTCGCTCATGCCCCACCTGTTCTCGATCGCCGACTTCGTTCCCCAACCCGTGCTCCGGGGCTTGGTCACTCGGTTGCTGGCGCGCCAACCACTGGTGAATCTGGCCGTGTCGAACATCCCCGGCTCCAGAGCACCCCTCTTCCTCTGCGAGTCGCGCATGCTGGGACTCCACCCGTTCATCAACGTCGTCGGCAACGTGGCGCTCATCATCGGCGTGTTGTCCTACGTCGATGACCTGGGCGTCGGAATCACCGTCGATCCCGACGTCGTCGGTGACCCCCGAGCCATCGTCACTCACCTGCGCGCCGCTGCATCCGAGCTGGTGACTCTCGCTCGATGATCGTGCCCAACCGCTCCCGATCGCGCTCGTCCAGGCTGGAGCCGTAGCGGAGGATCACCGCGGCCGCAGCGTGGCGGTCGATCAACTCGTTCGTGGCGTCGACGTGGTTCGCCGTGGGTCGTCTGCCTCCACTGCCGGGAAGACGTTCACGGGAACGGCACTCTGGAGGGCGAGTCCGGTGACCGGATCGAACAGCTCGTCGTCGGGGATCAGATGCTGCACGTTGACTCCCTCGTCGTCGGGGCCGCCCCAACCGAAGGCCAGGGCCACGGTGCCGGGTGCCACGTCGTCGGAGGGCTCCACGATCGCCTCGACGCTGCCGAAGCCGCTGCGCACCACCACGGTCTCTCCGGTACCGGCGCCGATGTCGGCCATTGCATCGGGGTGCATGAGCAGAGGGTTGTAGCGGCGGCGTGCGGCCAGCGACGGGAGGTTCTGACCCTGGGTGCAGTACACCTCCTTCATGCGATACGTGATCATCCGGAAGGCGAATTCCTCGTGGGGGAGGTATCCGCCCCTGTCGGTCACCGGCTCGACCAGCACCTCGGCCAACTCGGCGAGCACCTCGGGGTGCCCGATGGCCATCGGCTGGTCGGCGTGCCCTGACATGTAACCGACGATGCCGCCGACCAGGGGATCGCGCTCGCCCCAGATCTTCCCATCGGGGTGACGCCGAACTTCGCTCATGGGGATGCGGGAGTCGGCGTGCAGTGCGTCGATCATCTCATCCGTGGTCGGAGTGTGGTCCATGTCGATGCCCGGCAGGTCGATGCGGAATCCGAGTCGTTGCGCCAGACCCCAGAAGATCTCCCAGTCGTCGACCACGCCGTCGGGCGCGTCGACCAGCGCCTCGGTGTACTGGCTGAACGGAAACGGGTACGACCCGTCCATCAGCTTGGTGACGTCCACCCGCTCGAAGGGGTGCTTCACGGCCATCACATAGTCGGCGTGGTGCGCGGTGGAGCTCATGAACAAGTCGTCCACGACGAGCAGCTCCAGTTCCTGCATCGCCCGGGCGGTGGACTCGGCATCCGCGAAGACCAGCGCCGGGTTGCCGCCGTGCACGATGAGCGCTCTGACCTGGCCGATGCCGGGCGTCAGGATCTCGTCGGTGAGGGTGTTGGTGGGCATCTCCTCGAAGAAACCGAGATAGTTGAAGGAGCCCTCGATGCCCCGGATGCGCGACTTGGGCCCGGTGTAGCCGCTGATGGTGATGGGGTCGCTGAAATCGGGGACCTCGAAGTTGAGTACCCCTGCATGGCGGGTCATACCGCCACGGCGGTCATAACGTCCACAGAGCACGTTGAGGGTCATCACCAGTTGGGTGGACAGGTTCTGGTGGCGAGCCATGTGCAGGCCGGTCCCGCTGGTGGCTCCGCCGCTGGGCGCGGTTGCGAACATCGCGGCGGCCTGCTCGACCAGCTCCGGGGCCACACCGGAGCGCCGGGCCACGTAGTCGAGATCGAACGGGCGAACCGCCTCGGTCAGGTCCTCGAGCCCGCCCGCGTGCGCTTCCACATACGCGTGGTCGATGAGCCCGCGTTCGATGATCACGTTGATCATCCCGGCGAGCAGGGTGGCATCCTCACCGGGACGCACCTGGAGGTGGATGTCGGCCAGGCGGGAAGTCTCGGTGCGGCGCGGGTCGATGACGAGGAGCTTCATGCCGCGCTTGCGGGCGTCCTGCAGCCGCCGGCGGGGATCCGACTGGGGCATGCTCATGAAGTGGGAGCCCACCGGGTTGGTGCCCACGAACATCGCAACATCAGCGTGTTCGATGTCGAGCAGTTGTAGCGGCAGCGGGGATCCGAACAACCGGGATGCGGCCACGATCATGCTGGGGAGTCGATGGTGAACGACGTATACATGCGGTGCGAGCCGAGCCCGTTGAGCCACGCGCTCACCAACGGTGGACCGCCGGCGGATGTTCGATGTGCGCCGTCGCCCACGTAGACAGCGACCGCGTCGGGTCCGTGGCGTTCGATGATGTCGGCCAGTCGCTCGGCGATCTCGTCGAGAGCGTCCTGCGGGGCGATGTCGGCCCATTCGGGTTCACCCAGCTTCGAGCCCGTGCGCTTTTTCGAGACGAGCAGTCGATCGGGGGTGGTTGATGCGCTCGGGCTCGGCGCGGCCCTTGAGGCAGGTGTAGCCCTGGGAAACCGGGTTGTCGGGATCGCCGCGTGCGGCCACCACCTGATTGCCGACCACGTCCACCTTCATCCCGCAGAAGGTGTGGCAGAAGCGACAGAAGGAGGTCTTGGTCTGCGCGGCCGTCATGTCTGCACTGCTCCTCGCCACCTCCGTGCCGCTCATGGTTACTTAGTTGTGCTAACTCACGCTACAACTCGGAGGCCGGAGGTCAAGGGGCACGGGTGGAGGCGGTGGCAGATGGGCGCCGTGCCGCGCTGGCCATCGATGTCGCTTTGCAGCGCGCGCCGGCTCCCGCGTGAGCCTGTGGGAACCTTGCAGCTGATGGAACGCAACGTGGTCGGTGGCGAGTTGGAGCCGTGCGGGACCGATCCGCTCACCGGCTTCTACCGTGATGGCTGTTGCAACACCGGCTCCGAGGACATCGGGAGCCACACGATCTGTGCAGTCGTGACGGCGGAGTTCCTCGCACATCAGCGAAACATCGGAAACGACCTCAGCACCCCGATGCCGGAGTTTCACTTCCCGGGGCTCCAACCAGGTGATCGCTGGTGCGTGACGGCAGCGAACTGGCTGCGCGCCCACGCTGACGGTGTGGCCGCCCCGGTCGTGCTCTCCTCGACCCACGAACGCGCTCTCGACGTCGTTCCGTTGGACGCGCTCCAAGAACACGCCGTGGATGTCCCCAGCGATCCCGGCGCTCTCGAGAGTTGATACGGCGACGCTGCTCCTGCACGGCGAAACACCTACCGGGTGGTTGAACGGCGCTGACGGTCGCGACGCGGAACCCATCGAGGCGCTGGTGAAGAGCCACACGATCACCCTTGCGCATGCTTGCCGCAACGGCGAGACTCCGATGGCTGGCCGATCACCTGGAGCGTGAATCATGCCGTCGCCGTCGGAGCAACTCCATTACCAGACCGCCACCCTGCAAGACCTCATGGCCGGCGTAAAGGGCGACCAGTGGGACAATCCCACACCCTGTGCGAAATGGACGGTGCGCGATCTCGCCGGCCACCTCGTCGGGGGCGGCACGATGTTTGCCGCGAGCTTCCGGGGTGACACGGTCGAGGTGGATGCTGACGACGAGACGCCCGATCTGCTCGGCGATGATCCCGCCGCAGCGCTCGCGGGGATGATCGCCGATTTCGAAGCGTCAGCCGGATCGCCCGGAGCAATGGAGCGTGACGTCGTGCTGCCGTTCGGGACGCTTCCTGCGCAGGTTGCACTCGACCTCGTGAAGTTCGACCTGCTGATTCACGCATGGGACCTCGCCCGCGCGACGGGCCAGCCGTTCGACCCGCCGGCCGAGGTTGTCGATAGTGCGCCAGACGGCCGAGAAGATGATCGAAGGGATGCGCGACGGCGACACCTTCCGGGATGCCACGGATGCACCGGCGGGCGCGAGCTCGATCGATCAGCTCGCGGCATTCACGGGCCGCATCGTCTAGGGCTTCGAGCCCTCTCCGAGATTCCCTCACTCACAGCGTTCGCGCGGCGGAAGCGCGCCGCTCCCTAGGACGAAGTTGTGCTCAGTCACGGTCGATGCCTGCCGATGATTCCGGTATGAGGGAAGGGGAGGGGCCGGTCGGCGGTCTCGGTGATCTATCTCGCGACGAGATCGACTTCGGGGAGGTCGCCTCCGTCCTGCCGGATGCGGTGGTGCTGATCGACTCGTCCGCCAGGCTGCGGTGGGGAAACCGCGCAGCCGAGCGGTTGTTCGGCGTGACCCTCGATGAGACGTTCGGCGAGAACGGTTTCGGGTGGCTTCATCCCGACGATCTCCAGCTCGCGACCGTGTCTCTCTCGAGCGTGCAGGACAAGGAGGTCGGGACCCTGATCGAACTGCGAATCCGGGCCGCTGACGGGTGGCGTCTCGTCGAGGTGGCCGGGGCACCGCTGGGCGACAACATCGTGCTCAGCTTCCGGGACGTGACCGAGCGTCGACGTTGGGAAATCGCCCAGGACGAGGACGCGCGGTTCCGCTCGCTCATGCAGAATGCGGCGTCGGTCATGGTGCTGCTCACGCCCGATGGCGTCGTCAGTTCCTCCTCAGGCGGGTTGACGAGACTCCTCGGACAAGACCAGGAGGAGTTGGAAGGGCGACCCTTCGTCGAAATCGTCGACGAGCGCGACCGCCCGGTCCTCGAAGGCGCGCTCGCCGACGTCCTGGTGGGACCTTCGTCGGTCGGACGCGTCACGATCGAGGTGCGACTGCGAAACGGTGAAGGCGACTCCGTACCGTTCGCGCTCACGATCACCAATCTGCTCGACGACCCGACGGTCGAAGGGCTTGTCGCGACAGGACACGACATCACCGAAAGGGTGTGTGCGGAAACCGCCCTGCGCGAAGCGCACTCGGTGCTGGAGGCGACCCTGGAATCGACCGCAGACGGGATCCTCGTCGTCGATCGTCAGGGTCACATCACGAGCTTCAACAGTCGGTTCGCCGAACTCTGGCAACTCACGGACGAGATGCTCGCGTCGCGCGATGACAGCGAAGCCGTCGCCTTCGTCGTCGAGCAACTGCGCGAGCCCGACGCGTTCATGGGGAAGATCGAAGAGCTCTATGCAACTCCCGAGGCACACAGCCACGACGTACTCGAGTTCAAGGACGGTCGTGTGTTCGAACGCGACTCGCACCCTCAGTACATCGATGACGAGGTCGTCGGCCGGGTGTGGAGCTTCAGCGACGTCACCGAGCACATGCAGCTACGGGCCGAGCTCGCCCATCAGGCGTTCCACGATCCGTTGACGGGTCTCGCGAACCGGACACTCCTCCGCGACCGGGTCGATCACGCGACTGCTCGACTGTCCCGCGGGGGTACGTTGGCCGTGTTGTTCATCGATCTGGATGACTTCAAGGCAATCAACGACAGCATCGGGCATTCTGCGGGCGACGCCCTGCTCGTCATGGTGAGCGAACGACTGAAGAGTCTGTTGCGCCCCGCTGACACAGCGGCCCGTCTCGGCGGTGACGAGTTCGTGCTGCTGCTCGAGGACCTCAGCGGCCCGAAGGACGCGATCGAGATCGCGCGTCGGATCATCGCCGTGTTGGAAGAGCCTCTGGGTCTGCCCTCTCAGGAGGTGTTCGCCAGGGCCAGTATCGGGATCGCCTACGGCGCGGCGGGTGTGGAATGCGACGAACTCCTCCGAAACGCCGACCTGGCGATGTACATGGCGAAGGCAGCAGGCAAGAATCGCTACCGGGTGTTCGCTCCCCACATGCACGTCGCCGCGGTCGAGCCCGCCGACCTCGAGGTGACCGGCACTCCGCACTGATGGAGCACGCAGGGTCTCGACCCAAAGGGGTTCAGGTCCGGTATCTCTCGTCGGTCGCGTAGCGGTCCTCGAGACCGATCATCTCTCCGAACTCGTCGAAGGTCGTCAACGTGTCGGAGATCGAGTCGGTCTCGCCGAACCGCCGGAGGTGGCGGTAGGTGTTCTCCAGTGCCCGCGCTGCCGCGTACAGGCCCGAGAGCACGAACCCCACGGAGAAGAACCCCATCTCGTGCAGCTCTTCGAGTGAGCACAACGGGGTCTGTCCGCCCTCGATCAGGTTCACGGCCAGGGGCGGGGGAAGTTGCTCGCCAATGGCCCGTAGCTCGTCGACGCTGCGCGGGCCCTCCACGAAGAGCACGTCGGCGCCGGCCTCCTTGTAGATGCGGGCCCGCCGAACTGCCTCGTCGAGCCCGTGAACCGCGAGCGCGTCGGTTCGGGCTGTGATCGTGAGTTCGCTGTCACCGCGGGCGTCGACAGCAGCTCGGATCTTCGCTGCGTGTTCCTCCGCGTCGATCACCGACTTGTCGCGCATGTGGCCACAGCGCTTGGGCCAGTGCTGGTCCTCCAACAGCACTCCGAACGCGCCCAGGCGAACAAGCTCCCGGACCAGATGCTGCACGTTGAGCGGGCCGCCGTACCCCGTGTCGCCGTCCACGATGACGGCCAGCTCGGTGGCAGAACACACGCGGCGGGCAACGTCGAGCATCTCGGTCTGGGTGAGGAGTCCGAAGTCGGGTTCACCGAGGGCGGTGGCCGCCACGCCGTAGCCGGTGAGCACCACGATGGGGAACCCGGCGCGCTGGGCCAGCTTGGCCGACAGTGCGTCGTAGACGCCGGGGACCACCATGATGTCGTCGTCGGCGATCATCGGATGCGCGGACCCAGGGGATCGAGCGGGTGGCATGGTGAGACCCTACCGACGCGCTGAGGCGGATCTGCCTAGACGCCGAAGATGTCGAAGAGTTCCTCGCGGACCTCTTCGTCGCGGCTGTCGCCGGCCGTCGACAGCACGACGATGACCAGGTCCTCTTCGGGGAAGACGTTGATGGTCTGGCCGTTGTAGCCACTGGCGTTGAACATCCCGGGGTGGTCTTCGTCGAGCCACCACTGCGCGCCGTACTCCACGTGGTCGGTGGTCGGTGTGGGCATACGGCTGTAGTCGACCCATCCTTCGGGCACGATCCGCTCACCGTCCCAGATACCGTCGCGGGCGTAGAGCAGACCGAAGCGCGCGAAGTCGCGGGGTGTGAGGTTGATGTAGGAACCTCCACTGTGAAGACCCGTCTCGTCGAGGAGATGTTCGACCTTCGTGATACCGAGTGGTTGGAGCAACGCCTCGTCGATCCAGTTGGTGAGCTCGTCTCCGTAACCCACCTCCTCGGCCACGCTGCGTGCGATGAGGTTGGCCGTGCCGGTTGAGTAGTACCACTCGGTGTCGGGTTCGTCGGCCAATGGTTTCGACGCGGTGTAGCCCGCACGATCGGAGTCGGAGCCGAGGGTCTTGAGTACGTCGCCGTTCGAATCCTCGTAGCTCTCCTCCCACTCCAGTCCGCTGCTCATCCGCAGGAGTTCATCGAGCGTGATCTCCGCACGCGGGTCGCCGGGTTCAGACCACTCGGGAGCGTCGACCGGTTCCGTGATGTCGAGGCGTCCCTCACCCACGAGGATTCCGACGAGCGCGGAGTTGATGGACTTGGCCATCGACCAGGACGCGTGCACCTCGTCGGGGTCCCAGTTGTTGTACTCCTCGACGACCAGCCGACCGTCCTTGACGACGAGGATGGCGTCGATGCTCTGATCGTCGCTCGAAAGCTCGCCGAAGGCCTTGTCGACCACAGCCTGGACTTCCGCAGGATCGACGTCGTCGGGAAGGTCGCCCGTGGGCCACTCCTCGGTGGGCCACGGCACGTCGTCGGGTGCGGTGGCGTAGTCGATCTCTTCGAAGGGGAGACCGGCTTCCTCCACGCGGTCGCGCAGCCCTTCGGGAATGCTGAACGACTCCGCCGTGGGCGTGATCGCGCTCGTGGTCGTGGTCGTGTCCGCACTCTGAGACGAGTCGTCGGACGTGCATGCGGCAGCGACGAGAAGGAGGGCCGCAAGGGCGAGCGAGACGACCGACCGCCGCGCAGTCCGACGTCGAGTTCCACATTCGAGGTCGTGCCGCATGGTGGTCTCCTGGATCCGTTGGCTGCGCACTCCGGCGGCGCATCTGGTCGCAGAAGGTATCTCGGACGAGGTCCCATCGGCACAGCGCGAACTCCGCCATCGATTGGGTGTCAGCGAGTGTCGATCAATCGCCGAGACGTTCCTGGACCTTGTACTCGCTCCGCTTCCATCTCTCGAGATCCGACGTGTACCACTTGGAGAATCGTCGGTCCGACGGGCCGCCCGCGAGACTCGTGTGTATCTCGCTTCGGCCCATGTCGGCCATCCACCGCAGTGACGGAGCGAAGCTCGTCTGGCGGCCGGCGCTTTCGTAGATCTGACCTTGGTGGGGTGTCGCTCGGCCGCCCGGGATCGCGATCGGACCGACATCGAAGCCGGCCCAACGGGGGAGCTTTCCACCGAGCAGGATGTTCGTGAGAGTGACGCGATTGACCTCTCCCCAGGTCCGGTTCTCGGTCCCGTCGACCCGGTCGAACGCCGCTCGGAAGACGGACTCGCGGTTTCGATCGCCGAGCCACGACGATGTCTCGGCCATGAGGACACGATCGAAGTTCTGATAGAAGTCGATGAAGATCCCGGTCGTGTCGACCAGATGGTCCACCACCGGCTGACCCATCCCACCCGGCGCGAACACTTCGACGAGCAGCTCCCGGTAGAAGTTCTCGAACAGCGCTGCTCCGCGCGAATCGAGGTCGTAGTGGCAGTCCCATCCGGCGAGACGCCGCCCGACCGCTGAGTCCGGAAGGAGCGGCCGCAGGATCGACATCACCTCCTCGGCCTGTAGCGAGTAGGTGTCGGCGTGGATCCGTTTGAACGTGGCGAGGTCGGGCGGGTCTTCCGACAACAGGGACTCGATGCGCCGGGCTCGGTAGTCGCCCATGGGCATGTTGATCGGATCCACGTCGCCGAAGCGATTGAGGTCGTTGTTGGCGGTCACGATCATGCCCTCGGGTGGGTCGAGAACGCGGGGGAGTTCCTCGGGCTCGGCGAAGCCTCGCCAGTCCCACTCGGGATCCCATCCCGGCATCGGAACGAAGCCTGACGTCCCCTCGGGACGCACCGGGAACAGACCCGACATCTGGTAGGCGATGCGACCGGTCGAGTCGGCGGTCACCCAGTTCCACGACGTCTCGATCCGACCGAGGACCCTCTGCAGGTCTTCGACGTTGCGTGCTCCCCACACCTCGGCTGTGGCGTTCAGGGTCGCGGCACCAGATTCAGCGGGCGCCCATCTCGTGGCGAGGTACAGCCCCTCCACGTTCGGGTCGCCGTCGAGCACGCCGTGCATGTTCTCGTGGAAGACCACGTCGACCGGGTCCCCCTTCTTCACGAGGATCTGCTCACGGCGCTCGGTGAACGGCACGAATTCGTCGTTCCGGCGGAATGCTCCATCGCGACAGTCCTCCACCCAGGAGTCCACCGCGTCCATGAACGTGTAGGTCGCGCCCCACCCGACGTGGCGGTTACGCCCCACGAGCGGTCCGGGGAGCCCGGGCATGTTCGCGGTCAGCACCGTGTCATCGGGGAGCTCGATGACCTGTTCCACCCAGACGTTCGGCAGGCGGTTCACCTCGAGGTGAGGATCGTTGGCGATGAGTGCGCTGCCGGTGCTCGAGTGGGTTGCGGCGACCGCCCAGTTGTTCGACGCCATCATGCGCGGGCCCGAGGCTCCCCACTTCAGTTCTTCGGGCACGATCCGCTCGCCGAGCTCGACCCGACCGAGCAGCTCCCGATCCAGGTTCTGCAGACATCCCGGGAACAGCGCCTCGAGCCTGTCGTCATCGATCCCGGCCTGGACCATCTCGACGAAGAGCCGCTCGATCTCGGCCTGGGACTGAGCGAGGGTGACGTACCCGGTCACGCGGGCCATGAGCAACGTGTCCTCGATGGTCCACGGCTCGGGCCGGTAGCGCAGCAGGCGGAACTCCCACGGACGCGATCGCTCGAAACCGGCGTTGACGCCCGTGCAGTAGGAATCGATGAGCGTTCGCGTCTCCGAGGTGAGGGCGCCGACCTGGCTCTCGGTGTGGCCGGCCCAGTTCATCCGCCGGAAGAACGTGTCGATCTCGATGGACGACTCACTGGGGTCGAGGCATTCGGCGACGCGACCCTGGCCCAGGAGGCGCACCAGGCCCATCTGCATGCCGCGGTCGAGTGCGTGGCAGTAGCCCATGCCCCAGTACGCACCCGCCAGATCATCGACCCGGATGTGCGGGACCCCGTGCTCGTCCCTGTTCAAGGTGACACCGGGTGGCGTCGGCCCTTTGATCCTCATGGATGCTCCTCGGTCGTGGAGGGATCCATCGTGTCACGCGCTTCCCCCAGGGTCAGGCGAGGGCGAAGGCTCCGTAGCCCACCACACGGTGCCGGTCGCCCGCGGTGTCGCCGGAGTTGCGGAGGTCGAGCTGTTCGACCTCCAGGTTCCGAGAGCGCCCTGCCTGCAGCAACCCTCGGAGGGAGTGGGCGCCGCACGCATCTGCATCATCTATGTCGTCGGTTCTGAGCGCGGTGATGGCCGCGGCGGTGCGGCAGTCGAGGTTCACCGCGGCGGCGTAGTCGTGGTAGTGCGAGAGGTCGGTGCTGACCACGATCACGGTCTCGGGTCCGGACCAGAGGACGTCGAGGACCGACGCGACCTCGTCGGTCGTGGCGTGGCCCGTGAGGAGAGGGAGGAGCTCGAAGTCCTCCAACACGGTCTGGAGGAACGGGAGCTGGACCTCGAGGCTGTGCTCCGGCGCGTGGGTGGCGTCGGCGACACTGACCCACGGGAAGTCGCCGAGCTCACGGGAGGCTTCGGTGTCGAGCGGTACGAGACCGAGCGGCGTGGCCCAGGTATCGGCGCCGCTCGACGCCAGCCCCCGGAACGGCACCCGATGACTGGGACCGAGCAGTACGACTTGGCGGATCGTGGAGCGGCCCGGCCGGATGCGCAGGTAGGCCGACGCGGCCACCGGGCCCGAGTACGGCAATCCGGCGTGGGGTACCACGAGCGCCTTCGGGACCGTCGGGTCGGACGGCGGAGCGACCGCTGCGGTGAAACACTGCGCCAGGACGGCGCGCAGCTCGTCCGCATCGGCGGGGTAGAAGGCACCGGCGACCGCAGAGGGCCGCACCGTCACGTGCCGCTCCCTCCCGGGAGGCGGCTCAGGGCAACGGGGGAGTCGCTTCGTGCCCCAACCTTCCGCCGGCCCGTCGAACACACCTGGGACCCGGACGCCGCACAAGCGGCAATACCCGTGATCATCGAGGCCGTAGTCGCCGATCGTGTACCAGTCCCGCTCGACGACGATCGCCCCGCATCCGTGGCAAAGCGTGGCCTGGCCGTCGCGGTCGTGGACGTTCCCGGTGTACGCGTACCGCACCCCGTTGCACCGCGCGATGTGCCGGGCCCGGGTGAGCGTCTCGGGAGGGGTCGGGGTCCGGTCGACCATGCGGTAGTCGGGGTGGAACGCGCTGAAGTGCATCGGCACGTCCGGTCCGAGGTGCTCGACCACCCACGTGGTCATGGTGTCCAACTCGGCGTCGCCGTCGTTGAGGCCCGGGATCAGCAGCGTGGTGAGCTCGAGCCACACGTCGGTGTCGTGACGCAGGTACTCGAGGCTCTCGAGCACAACACCCAGGTCGGCGCCACAGGTGTGGCGGTAGAAGTCCTCGGTGAACCCCTTGAGGTCGACGTTGGCGGCGTCGAGGTGCGCGTAGAAGTCGGCGCGGGGCTCGGGGCAGATGTAGCCGGCCGTGACGGCCACCGCCGACAGGCCCCGGTCGTGGCAGGCGTCGGCTACGTCGATGGCGTATTCCAGGAAGATGGTCGGGTCGTTGTAGGTGAACGCCACACTCCGGCAGCCGAGGTCGGTCGCCGCCCGGGCGATCGTCTCCGGTGAGGCTTCGTCGGCGAGTGTGTCGATCTCCTTGGACTTCGTCACGTCCCAGTTCTGGCAGAACCGACAGGCGAGGTTGCAGCCCGCGGTGCCGAACGAGAAGGTCGACGATCCGGGCAGGAAGTGGTTGAGCGGCTTCTTCTCGACCGGGTCGACGCAGAATCCGCTGGAGCGTCCGTAAGAGCGCAGTACCACGCCCTCGCCCTCGCGGGCCCGCACGAAGCACACACCCTTCTGGCCGTCACGGAGCTTGCACGCCCGCGGGCACACGTCACACTGGACCCGACCGTCGTCGAGGGTGTGCCAGTACCGGGTGGGAACGGTGAAGCGGTCCATGACCGTTCGAGTCGGTCAGCTCCTCCGGGCCGAGCGCCGCTTGCGGCCGACGAGACCGTTCGTCGGCACCCATGGCTGGTCGTGTCCGGGTTGGGGCTCGATCCGGTGGGGCGCGGGCTCGGTGTCCCGCGGAGCGCCCCTCTTGCGCTTGCCGGGGGCGTGGGCCGGATCGGGCGCTTCCTGTTGCGCCCGGCGCTGTACACGATTTCGGCGCCGTGTGGTCATCATCGCGTGCCTCCTGTGGCTCAGGGTGCTGTCGCGCACAACCTCTCTCGTCAATCTCGCGCCGGAGGACGAGCACAGGTAGAGGCCAACGTCCCTTCCGAGGCCGTTTGCTTCGAGTCGGTGGCGATCGTGGTGCTGGTCGTCCTCAGCGGGGCGTGCGCCTTGCGGCGGCCGTAGAGGACTCGCCGTCATGGGCCCGGCGCAATTCGCGCCCTGCGCCGGCGATCGGATGAAGGCCGTGTGTCAGGCGTCGGCAGCGTGCACGACGCGCTCGAAGCTGGCGCGGGGTCCATACGCCAGGACCTCGTCGCCGGGTTCGAGGAGCGTGTCGACGCTCACCGTTCCGAGGAGCTCGTCGCGCTCGTTTCCGGTTCGTCGGATCGCGAGCACGCGCAGATCGCGGGCGGCGTGTTCGAATCCGAGCACCGTCGCGTGCGGTCCCTCTGGATCGCGTCGCAGCGTGATCTTCCCCACGGCGTTGTCGCCGTCGATGGCGAGGAGCTCCTCGAAGTCCTCACGCACCTGAGATGCGAGTCGGCGCAGCATGAAACGACGTCCCCATCGAACCAGCCAGCGTTCGACGAACCGATTCGACACGAGGAGGAGAAGCACGGCAGCGCCGAGCGCGAACACCACCAGTCGAGCCTCGGTGTCACCGGGCCCGGGTGCCGCGAAGCTCAGGATCACCGTGACGACCAGCGTGGGGGTGCCGAGATTCCCGATGAGCATCGCCCACGAGAGGATCTGACGCCGCTGCGGATTGGCAACGACTGCTTCTGCTTCGGCCGTCGTGAAGCCGACCGTCGTGAACGCCGACCGAGCCTGGAATTTGGCAACCGAGACGGGAAGCCCCGTGGCGATGAGGGCCCCGGTGATGATCCGTGTGAGAACCATGGAGATGAGCGCGACGACGAAGAACGTACCGAGTGCAATCACAGAGTTGTCCCCTTCCGATTGGTGCAGGAGGAAGCGTACGGCCACGAGAGCGGTGTAAGAATCTGAAATGGCGCCCACCCACTGGGACTCGACGTCCTGACGTTCGGCTCCACCGGCTGATCGGCGCCCGCCCCGTCCGCGTGGTACGGTCTTGCTGTTCGCGAGTGCGAACTCTCGCTTCCCAGGATCCGCGGCCACACTCTTCGCGCCACCGGATCCCTCTCGATCTTTCGGCCTCATGCCGCGCGGCTCGAGTGAGCGCGCCAATCACAACGGCCCTTCGCGGCCCAAGGAGACCCCTACACATGTCCAGCTTTGCCAACCTCGGAGTACCCGAGGATCTCGTCGACGTACTGTCGGCGAGAGACGTCACCCAACCGTTTCCCATCCAGGAAGCCACGATTCCCGACCTTCTCGACGGCCGCGATGTCTGCGGACGTGCCCCCACGGGCTCCGGCAAGACGATCGCCTTCGGCGTGCCGCTCGTGGCGCGTGTCGAACGAGCAGTATCCAAACGTCCCCGAGCGCTCGTGCTCGCACCCACGCGTGAGCTCGCCGCACAGATCGAACGCGAACTGAGCCCGCTCGCCGCTGCTCGTCGTCGTAGCGTCTTCGCCATCTACGGAGGCGTGGGCTACGAGCCCCAGCGACGCGCGCTGCGCAAGGGCGTCGACGTTCTCGTCGCGTGCCCCGGACGGCTCGAAGACCTGATCCAGCAGAGGCTCGTCGACCTGTCCGACGTCGACATCGTCGTGATCGACGAAGCCGACCGGATGGCCGACATGGGCTTTCTCCCCGCCGTGCGCCGCATCGTCGATGCCACGGCGGACGACCGTCAGACCATGTTGTTCTCGGCCACACTCGACGGCGATGTCGCCGTGCTCACCCGTGCCTACCAGCACGATCCCGCCCGCCACGAGGTCGGAGATCCCGAGAACGACGCCATGGACGCCGATCACCGTTTCGAGACGGTCGAGCTTCACGACCGGCTCGATCGGGTCGCGGAGGTCGTCGACGCCGAAGGTGCGACGATCGTGTTCTGCCGAACCCGCCGCGGCGCCGACAAGGTTGCCAAGAAGCTCGGCCACGCCGGTGTCGAGGCAGCGGCGATCCACGGTGGGCGATCTCAGAATCAACGCGACCGGGCGCTGGCCCGGTTCGCGGGTGGATCCGTCGACGCCCTCGTGGCGACCGACGTCGCCGCCCGCGGCATCCACGTCGACGACGTGGCGTGCGTCGTGCACTTCGACCCACCGGTGGACGCCAAGACCTACGTCCACCGGTCGGGTCGTACGGCCCGCAAGGGAGCGTCCGGTGTCGTCGTCTCTCTGGTCGCGAGTGACCAGAGGCGTGACAGCGTCAAGCTCCAGCGTGAGCTCGGGCTCGCACCTCCCGCTCCGAAGCAGGAGCGGCGCAGGCGTCCCGCGGGGAAGCCGTCACGTCGACGCAACCGTTCCCGCAGCCAACGTCGAGCAGGCTGATCCGGGGCCGACGATCGCGTCTGTTCGGTCGCCCGGGAAGACGTCGCCCGGGAAGACGTCGTCCAGGAAGACGTCGCCCAGGAAGACAACGCGCGTCGCTCACGAGAGTTCGGCGAGGCGGTCGCGCTTGGCCCAGTAGCGGCGGGCGAATCGTGGGCGGGTGTCCGCGGTGGGTCTGCCGACACGGTCCAGCCACGTGTCGAGTCGGCGGCGGTGCTCGGTGAACGCCTCGGCGCTGCCCGGAGGGTCACTCAGCCATTCGGTCTCGAGCGCGTCGCGTTCGGTGACGAGATCCCGCCCGAGGTTCTCCGGATCGTGCATCACCCGACGCTGGAGTCGCTCATGGGTCCACCACAGCGAGTCGTCGGCCGTACCGGCAGGGACAGGCGCCAGCTGCAGTGGAGTGTCGACCGCGACGGGCTTGAAGATGCTCAGGCAGGGTGACGATGTCGCCGTCGCCCAGTGCTGGACACCAGCGTCGCTGAGCCGTGTGACCCAGCTCGCGGTGGAGAGCGACGAAACGATTCCGCTGCCGCCGTGTTGGCACGGCATGTGCTGTGTTCCGTTCAGTCGGCGGTATGTGGGCCAGTCAGTGCCGCCGTGATCGCGCAGCACCGACATCAGCGTCTCGACGCCCGCGGCGCTGGCGGAACGCCGCTGTGTCAGGGCTCGACGGGTCTTGCACGCCGACACAGCGGTCTTCAGACGGTCGGAGTGTCTGGCGGCGAACTCCGGGATCGTGAGTCCGTTCGAAATGGAGCGGGTTCCGTGCACGGTCTCCACGGCCCAGTGCTCGCCGGCAGTCTCCAGGACCCGCGCGCCGTCGCGGTCGGCGATGAGGAAGCTGCTGTGGTAGCGGAAGGTAGCCCTCTCGTAGCCGCACCGGCCTCCCTGTCCGTGGGCGGCGATCAGGGACGTGATCGTGTCGACGGCTTCGTCGGCCGTGCGGGAACGTTCGAGGGCGAGGCGCACCAGATCCATGCCGGTCAGCCCGGTCTTGGGAACCGACTCGCGCGTGAACACCGCCTCGTTGCCGATGATCAGGCCGTGCTCGTTGGTGCCCATCTCGGCACCCCACATCCAGAACGGCCGGCTCATGAGCACCGCCCACGTCTGTTCGACCTGGGGGATCTCGATGTGGGTGCACGTGAGCGTCGATCCTGCCGGATGAGCCGCACGTTCCTGCCAGTCGAGAATCTGCGACTCGTTCGGATCGCGATCCGAGTTCTTGGCGAACAGCACCTCACCGTCGGAGACGATGGCGATCGTGTCGCACATGCCGCGTCCTAGCGCTCGATGCGGCCGGGGAGCAGGAACGGATAGACCCGGCGACGCACGTTCTTCTGCCAACCTCGGTCGACGCGACGGATTCGTTGGAGGAGCCCCCAGGTCCGGGCGTCCGACCGATAGTAGGCGCGTGCCTCGTGTTCGGTGATCGTGGGCTCGACGTAGGCGTTCGCCAGAGCCACCGCGGACGGAATGTGCGTGTCGAGTCGCTCCTTCACGAGGTTGCCGGCGAGATCCAGGAGCGCGGCGCGTGCGTCGTAGTAGTGACTCAGGATCTCGCTCAGGAGGAAACGGCGGACCACGCCGCGCATCGCCCAGGGCAGCGACGCCAGGAAGATCCCCGTGTCGAGTCGTTCCGATCCGTCGTCGCTGCGCATGAGAGGTGTCGTGACGTCGAGGTAGACGAGGCGGTCGTCGACGCGTGCCCAGTTGGAGACCTGTGCGTCCAACCCCAAACGGGGACCGATCGTACGGACGGTCGTGTCGACGATCTCCGCGAGGAAGACATCAGACCCCGGTTCGCACAGGACGTTCGTCGCGAGCCACGACGGGTCGAATGCGGGTTGGACGCAGTACGCGATCAGGCCGTCGAGACCGCCACCGACACCGCCGCCGACGTCGACGGGGACGGGGACGGGGACGGGGACGAGCTCGCTCGACACGGGTTCGACGCCGACCGATCTCAACGCGTCGAGGTAGTCGTCGAGGAGCTCGGCGTAGCGATCGAACGCCGCCCTGTCGGCGAAGCGGGGAGGCGCTTGCACGCGAAGCGGCCCTCATCGGTCTCGAGTGCCACCACGACCGAGATCTCGCCGTATCCCAGGATCTCCAGGCCCGACACGTCGCCCGTCTCGAGGGCGTGGGCGACCTCGTCCTCCAGGCACGTGACCCCCTCGGTCAGGTCTTTCGACGCGTTCATCCGAGCACCCGCCGGACGATCGTGATGATCTCGTCGGCGTCGTCGTCGGAGAGGATCATCGGCGGAAGGAACTGGAGAACCCTCTGGTCGTTGTTGGCGTAGAGGGCGAAGACACCCTCGTCGAAGAGCGCTTTCGTCGCCACCATGCCCCCGTCGGGCTCCGTGAAGGCCAGCCCCATGAACATGCCGCGACGCCGAAGTGAGAAGGGAGCGCCGTCGAATCCCGCTTCGAACCGCTGACCGAGGGCTTCGACCCGATCCAGGAAACCGGGCGCCTCGACGATGTCGAGCACGGCGAGGGCCGCTGCGCACCCGGGTTCGGCTCCGCCGTAAGTCGAGATGTGGACGAACGGGTCGGTGTCGAACAGGGAGTGGAGTTCACGGGTCATGACGGTCGCCGTGATCGGGTAGATGCCGCCGCTGAGTCCCTTTCCCGTCACCAGAACGTCGGGAACGACTCCAACGTGTTGCCACGACCACATCCGTCCGGTGCGACCGAGCCCGGTCTGGACCTCGTCGAGGATCAGGCAGGCGCCGTGGCGATCGCAGATCGCCCGTACGCCGGCGAGGTAGTCCGGTGACGGGATGGGCATGCCGAGCGTGGCGGGAATCGGCTCGAGCAGTACCGCGGCCGTGGTCCCGTCGACCGCCGCCGCCAGTGCCTCGAGGTCGTCGAACGGGACCTGCGAGAACTCCGGCGGATTGGGCCCGAACGGATCGCGGTATTCGGGATCGCCCGCAGCCAGGGCGAGGCCGGTGTGCCCGTGGTAGCCGCCGATCGCGGAGACCACGCCGCTCCGGCCGGTCGACGCGCGGGCGACCTTGATCGCCAGGTCGATGGCCTCGCCGCCGCTCACGCCGAAGACCACTCCGCTGAGAAGATCGCCGGTCGTCGCCGAGAGTCGTTCCGCGAGGGCCGTCCGATAGCCGCTGACGAGGTGATGGTTTCCGATGTCGACCCGATCGAGCGCGTCACGCACCGCACCGAGAACCTCGGGGTTGCGGTGTCCGAGGTTGAAGACGCCGCCGTTGCTGTGGCAGTTGAACCACTGTCGATCGTCGAAGGCGTCGTGGAAGACCGCGCCGCCCCGTTCACCGATGACGGCGTCGAACCCGACGCTCTCGAAGAACGTGGCCTTGCCGGCGTTGACGTGCGCTGCAAACGCCTCGAAGAGAGCGGCGCGGTCTGGATACTCGTTCATGGGGGAGCCTCCGGTCTGACGGTACCAGCGAGATCGATGAGTGACGGTGGCGCCGGCGGTCTGTGACGTTCGGCCCTTGGCACCGGGGTGGTGGGCGGACCACGATGGAGGTGGAGGTCAGGTCATGCCGTTTCGCAACCGGACCGAGGCAGGTCGGCGACTCGCTGCCGAACTCGGCCGGTTCAAGAACAGCGGTGCCGTGGTCGTGGGCCTTCCACGCGGTGGGGTCCCCGTCGCAGCCGAGGTGGCAGCCGCGTTGGACGCCCCGCTCGACGTTCTGGTCGTGCGCAAGCTCGGTGTGCCGTCGCAACCCGAGCTGGGGATGGGTGCGATCGGCGAGGACGGTGTCCGCGTCCTCAGCCCCGACGTGATCAGCGTGGCGCGGGCGACCGAGCGCGACATCGCCGCGGTCGAGGCTCGGGAGCGAGCGGAGCTCGAACGCCGCGCCCGGCTCTACAGGGGTGACCGACCACGCCTCGCCCTCGACGCGAAGACCGTGATCATCGTCGACGACGGCATCGCGACGGGAGGAAGCGCGCTTGCTGCGATTGGTGTCGCGAAGGCGCACGGAGCGGAGCGCGTGATCCTGGCGGTTCCGGTCGCTCCGCCGGAGACGGTCGAGGCGCTGGGACGCGAGGCCGACGAGGTCGTGTGCCTCGAGACGCCCCCGGCGTTTCGCGCGGTCGGCGTGTGGTACGACGACTTCTCGGCCACGACCGACGACGAGGTCGTGTCACTGCTCGCGCGGGCAAGCGCTTCCTCGCGACCCACAGGTCCTCCGACGTCCGGCGACAAGACTCCGGGTGCGGCGACTCCGGGCGCACCGGCCGTGCCCGCCCGTGACGACGACGTCCTCGTGCAGATCGGAACCGGGAGCCTTCCCGGTCATCTCACCGTTCCCGAGGGGGCCCGCACCGTGGTCGTGTTCGCCCATGGCAGCGGAAGCAGCCGTCACAGTCCGCGCAACCGTGCCGTGGCCGAGGATCTGAACCGGCACGGCCTGGGCACGTTGCTCTTCGACCTGTTGACCGACCGGGAGTCTGCCGACCGCCGGAACGTCTTCGACATCGATCTCCTCGGCGACCGACTCGTCGGTGCGACCCAGTGGCTGCGTGATCTTCCGGGCCTCGAGGGTGTCGACATCGCGTACTTCGGTGCCAGCACCGGCGCCGGTGCGGCCCTGTGGGCAGCCGCCGATCCCGGCTCCGAAACATCGGCGGTGGTGTCGCGTGGTGGTCGTCCCGACCTGGCAGCGTCCCGGCTGCCGTCTGTCACGGCTCCCACGCTGCTCATCGTCGGGGGTCGCGACGACGTGGTGATCGATCTGAACCGCCAGGCCGCCGAGCTTCTCGCCGGTGAATGTCGCCTCGCGATCGTTCCCGGCGCCACCCACCTCTTCGAGGAGCCCGGCGCACTCGACCAGGTCACCGCCCTCGCCCGGAGCTGGTTCCTCGATCACTGATCCGGTCGGATGGCCGAACGTGTCAGGTCAGACCTCCACGCGGGCGCGGGTAGTCCGCTCACCGCGAGCGTCAGAACCCCCAGCGGTCTCATCACCGCGGCGCGCCAGGACCGCGGCGGTCAGGAGCATCGCCCACACCAGGGACGCCAGTGCCAGGTGTGCGGCAACGAGGCCGCTGGATCGAACAAAGGTGAAGACGTGCGCAGCTCCCAGAGCCACGTTGACCACATAACACGCGAGCGCGCCGTGGACGAGGACGACTTCGACCCGCGGCCGGTGCCGCCGCACGACGGACGTCGCCAGATACGCGAGGAGCAGCAGTCCGAGCGCAGCCACGACGCGGTGTGTGGTGTGCAGGGTCACGACCCACCCGGTGAAGTCGGGAACGAGTTCGTCGTTGACCAGCGGCCAGCCGTTCACATACCGGTTGTGGACCGAGGACCCGAGGAGCAGGACGGTGAGCGAGACGGTCGCTCCCGCAGCAAGCCACCGTGACCACGCGGGATCGGGCGCATCGAGGGCGAGAGGTCGTCGCCCACCGGCGAAGAAGCTGTTCACGAAGCCGACGACGAGCAGGCCGGTGATGGCCATCGCCATCGTGAGGTGCAGCGTCACCCAGTCCGAGTCGAGTTCCCGCTGCACGATTACGCGTCCGACGTAGCCCTGGACGCCGATGAGCACGACGGCGCTGAGCGCAGGCCAGAGCACCCGACGGTCCCGACGGTGGTCGCGCCAGGCCAAGAGAGCGGTCGCGAGGGCGAGCAGTCCCACTCCTGCTGCCAACCACCGGTGTGTCCATTCGATCACCATGTGGAACTCGGCTCGAGGAAACACGCCACCGAGGGCGCCGCCCTCACACAGTGGCCATCGATCGGCGCAGCCGAATCCACTTCCGCTGCCCCGCGTGTATCCGCCGAACGCGACGAGGAGAAGCGTGGCGAGAATCGTCGCCACAGCGAACTTCTGGAAGCGTGTCAACGACGTGACTCGATCCGGCGTCGCGCGCTCGGGATCGACCACGGTCACGTTCTCCGACTGGCTCGGCACGAAACCAACCTAGAGTCGCCGGCGGTGGTGATCGAAGTCGAAGAGCCTTCGGACCATGGCGAGTCGTACGTGTACGATCCGAGTCGTTTCCAGCCTCGGAGGTGTTCCATGACCCGGATCGACGGCGGGGAAGTGCTGGTCCGTGCGTTCCAGGCGCACGGAATCGACACGATCTTCTCGATCTCCGACATCGGCCAGAGTCCGATGTTGCGGAGTGCCGAATCGGCGGGTCTGCGTCACGTCGGGCCCCGCCACGAGAGTGCCGCCGTGCACATGGCCGATGCGTTCGCCCGCAGCACGGGACGGATGGCGGCGGTCGCCGGGGCGGCGGGTCCCGGGGTCGCCAACATGGTTCCGGGGCTGATGTGCGCGTGGATGGAGGGTGTGCCACTTCTCGCCATCGGCACCCAGCGCGCCCGGCGGTCTCTCCAGGCGGTGCGTCGCGGTCGTTTCCAGTTCGGGCCTCAACTCGAGGTGGTCGGGCCGATCAGCAAGTTCGCGGCCAGGATCGAGAGCGCAGCACGGATCCCCGAGTACGTGGCCGAAGCGGTCCGCCAGGCGTTCGACGGGCGTCATGGTCCCTCGTATCTCGACGTCCCGACCGACATCCTCCTCGAGGAGATCGAGGAAGACGACGTCACCATTGGTGATCCCGGCCGTTCGCAGTTCGCACCTGGAGCACCGGAACCTCGCGCGATCCTGGCTGCCGCCGAGTTGCTCGAGGGTGCCCGTTTCCCCTGATCCTGGCGGGTCACGGCGTGCACCGCGCCGACGCCGCCGGACCGCTGCGCGACCTCGCCGAACGAACGGGTGCGGTGGTGATGACCACCGCCGGTGCGCGAGGCGCGTTCCCCGAGGACCACCCGCAGTCGGTGGGAATGGCTTTTCCGTGGGGCACACCGGCTCACCTCGAGTCTGACGTGATCCTGGCGGTCGGCACGCAACTCGGGGAGTCGACCCAGTTCCTGATGCCGCCCGGCTGGGCGGGGCCCGACACCCAGAAGGTCATCCACCTCGACGCCGACCCCGCCGTGCTCGGCGTCAACCGTGCCGTCGACGTCGCGCTGGTCGGTGATGCACGTGCGGGACTCGTTGCCCTGACCGAGACACTCGTGGACCGGGGCATTTCCCGGTCGCCGAGTGACGCGGCGGCGACCTACGCACGCGAGTTCCAGGAGTTCCGCCACACGCTCCAGGACTCCTATCTCGAGATCGACACGAGCCCTGTCCATCCGGGGCGCCTCGCTGTCGAGACGGCACGATTCCTCCCGGACGACGCGGTCGTGTGTATCGACGGGGGCAACACCGGGCTGTGGGCGCACCTCGCGATGACGTTCAGCCGTCCGCGATCGCTGCTGTGGACCGGTCACTTCGGCCACCTGGGTACCGGGCTGCCGTACGCGATCGGAGCCAAGGTCGCCGACCCGCAGCGCCCGGTCCTGCTTCTCTCGGGTGATGGGGCCTTCGGTTTCAACATCCAGGAGCTCGAGACCGCCGCACGCGAAGGCGTGAACGTGGTGGCCGTCGTGAGCTGCGACTACGCGTGGGGGATGGAGGAGGTCTACATGCAGAAGGTCGCGAACACGACCATCGGCGTGAAGCACTCCGAGGTTCGTTACGACCAGGTGGCAACGGCCCTCGGCTGCCACGGGGAGTTCGTGGAAAAGCCCGACGAGCTCGTTCCGGCGCTCGAACGGTCGTTCGCCGCCGGAAAGCCGGCGGTCGTGCAGGTCGTCGTGAACGACCGCGAGAACATCAACCCGCCCGGCCTCGACGACTTCGTGGGCATGTACGAAGCCTCGACCACCTGAGAGCCGGAAGCGACCGATGACCCCGACGGCGGTCGTGACCGGTGGGGCGGGTGGCCTCGGCCGGGCCTTCGCCGACGCGCTCGCGGCCGATGGCTACGACGTGATCCCGGTCGATCTCACCGGTACCGAGCGACGGGTCGACGTCACCGACATGGAGTCGTGTCGCAGCCTCGCGCAGGATGTGCACCCCGCTGTATGGATCAACAACGCGGGGATCACCGGGGTCGGTGATCTGCTGGACCAGAGCGACGAGTACGTCGAGAGACTCGTCCACGTGAACCTGCTCGGCGTGATCAACGGAACACGTGCAGCGCTCCCAGGGATGCTCGCTGCCGGAGAAGGCCGCATTCTCAACATCGCGTCCCTGTCGGGATGGGCCCCCACTCCCCACCTCGCCGTGTACTCCGCCACGAAGCACGCCGTGCGCGCCTTCAGCGTCGCCACGAGTGGCGAGATCCGCACGACCCCGGTCAGGGTGCAGTGCCTTCTTCCCGATGGCATCCGCACTCCCATGGTGAACGCCGAGGACCCCCAGCAGTTCATGTCGTTCACCGGAAAGCGCCTGCTGGAACCGGACGAAGTCGCGGCCGCCGGCATGAAACTGCTCGGGTCGCGTCGACGTTTCGTCGCCTCGGTTCCCGCGAAGCGAAGTGCCACGGTTCCATTCCTCGGCCTGTGGCCGAAGATCGCATTCCGCGCCCTGCCGGTCATCGAGTGGAGCGCGAGACGTCGACGGGCGAAGGTCGCCCGCGGGTCCGGATGAGTGCCGGTCGCGTCTTCCTGACTGGTGCGGGCGGGTTCATCGGCAACGCGCTCGCCGAGCGTTTCCGTGCGGACGGTTGGGAGGTCGGGGGAGTCGACCTCGTCGCCGACCCCGAGCACGGGATCGTGGCCGGAGACACCAGCGAGCCGGGCACGTGGCAGGAAGCAGTGTCCGGTTGTGACCTCGTCGTGCACACCGCCGCACTCGTGTCGAACGTCGTTCCGCTCGAACGTGCGTGGGAAGTGAACGTGTGCGGGACGAGTCATGTGCTCGACGCCGCGGCCGAAGCAGGCGTCAGGCGTGTTGTGGTGTTCTCGTCCCTTGCCGTCTACTCGCATCACCGCGAGGGCGAGGTCGACGAGCACCGCCCCGTCCGACCCACCGGCGACGTCTACAACGGGACGAAGATCGCCACCGAGCAGGTGGCGCTCCAGGCCCACGTCGAGGGCAGAACCGCCGTCACGATCCTGCGACCGGGCGACGTCTACGGTCCGCGGTCGAGACCCTGGACGATCCTGCCGGTCGAGATGCTGCGATCCGGTCTCGTCGTGCTCCCCGCGAACGGACGCGGGATCTTCGTTCCCATCTTCGTCGACGACCTCGTCGACTTCGTCCTCCTCGCATCAGAGTCCGAGGCGGCGTCGGGGGAGATCTTCAACGTCACCGGGGGTCCGGGCGTCGAGACGCGGGAGTTCTTCGGTCACTACTGCCGGATGCTCGGCATCAAGGGTCCGCGTACTGCTCCCACGCCGGTTGCGGTCGCACTCGCCGAGGCCTCGGGCCGCGCGTTGCGTGCGATCGGGCGGCCGAGTGAGGCGACCGCCGCGACGATGCGGATGCTCGCGGCGACGGGGGACGTCTCGATCGACAAGGCGCGACGCATCCTCGGCTGGGAACCCCGGATCGATCTCGACGAGGGCATGCGCCGCACCGAAGCCTGGCTGCGCTCCGAGGGATTTCTTTCCTGAGGTCCCGCGAGAAACCACCAAGCCGTAGCGAACAACGCGGTGCAGAGGGCGGCCCACGCCGGGGTCACCGGACCGTGTACGCCGACGAGTGCCGCTGCAACCGTCGCCGTCGCCACACCGGCCACGGCGTTCCGGGAACGGCCGGTGGTCACCGATTCGCCCGGTGTGAGCGTGCGGCGGACCGCGGCGGTTGCTCCGACGAGCAGGGCGGTCATGCCGAGAACCATGGCGAACCACACCGGACGGCTCAACCACCAGGCGGTCGAGAGTCGCTCGAAGGCAGGGAGACCCACGGCCAGAAGTGCCGCGCACAGGGCGAGAGCACTGAGGTGCCAGAGGTACACACCGACCGACATTTCGCCGAGACGGTCCCAGAGGCGACGGGTCCGCCCTCCGAGCGTGTCGAGGGAGCGTGCGAGGAGCATGAGCACACCGACCTGGGCCACCGCGACAACCGCGGTGTACAGCGTCGGGGGTGAGGTGTTGGACCGACCGCCGGGCACCACGTCGATGAGCGAGGGCTGGTAGCCGCCGAACGCGACCAGAAGCACGGCGAGAACTCCGAATCCGCCGAGCAGTGTCGCACCCATCGCCTTCTCCGGGAAAGCGCCGCTTTCCCAGCGTGCACGCCACCATGCGCCGAGCAGCCACGGAACACTCCACGCCACGAGGAAGCCGACCCAGCCGATCCACGCCGGGCCGTCGAGACCGAAGCGTGTGATGTCGGCAACAGCGAGGAACCCGAGGCACCCACCGACGGACGCGAGGGGGTGTCGGGTCACGAGCCGCGCGAGAAGTCCTCCGGCGGCGGCGAGCGGGATGTAGGCGGCGAGGAACCAGAGTGGCTGGGTGGCGATCCGCGCGCCTCCGGCGACGGGGTCCGCCTCGCCGGCCAGCAGTCCGAACGCGATCACGGCGGTCGACCACAACCCGACCACGACGGCCGCGAGACCCACGAGGGTGCGGAGCCGTGTCGTCGAACCCCCGAGGTTGGTGGTGGCGTTCGCCCAGCCGGCGGCGGCGAAGAAGACGGGCATCGGTGCGGCCACCGCGACCCAGGACCAGCCGGGGAGGAGTGTGAGGAGGTTCGCCCCCCGGAGTTCACCACCATGGCGGTCCACGACGGCGAGGGACAGGTGCCCGAGTACGACCACGAGCAGCGCCAACGACCGTGTGACGTCGATGGCGTCGCGGCGTGCGGCTCGGCGGCCGGGCGTGGTGGGTCGCGTCCTTGTGTCGTGCATGTCCCCAGAATGCGATGTTTCCGGGGATGACACCATCCTGATCGGCCCCCAAGATGGCCTGGGGCCCTCCGCGTCCGTTACTCGATGCCGTGCTCGAGCGCGTACCGGATGAGTTCCTGTTTCCGGTTGAGTCGGAGCTTGCCGAGGATGTTGCGGACGTGGTTCTCGACGGTCTTCGGAGAGATGAAGAGGTCCTCGCCGATCTGCTTGTACGTATGGCCGCGGGCGACCAACTGGAGAACCTCCCGCTCCCGGTCGGACAGCGGGTTCTCTCCGGTGGCGTCCTTCGACATCCGTCGAAACTCGCCCAGCACGAGGGCGGCGAGCGCGGGGGAGAAGACCGGCTCACCGCGCGCCGCGCGTTCGAGGTTCTTGCGGAGCTCATCGCCGGGGATGGATTTCACGAGATAACCAACGGCTCCGGCGGCGACCGCGTCCAGGAGGTCACGTTCCTGCTCCGAGACCGTCAGAATCACGATCCGGGTCTGTTCGCCGCATTCCTTCGCGACCTTGATGCCTCCGCCGCCGGGCATGTGCAGGTCGCAGATCACGAGATCCGGTTCGTTCGTTCGGATCTGTTCGATCGTTTCGGCTGCTGTCGACGCTTCCCCCACGACAAGGAAGCCGTCGCCGAGGTCGCGGGCGACTCCGTCGCGCCAGATCGGATGATCGTCGGCGAGAACCACCGTCACGGGATCCACAGGCACACCTCCGCTCCGTCTCCGGGTCGGCTCCGGATGTCGGCGCGACCGCCCACTTCGGCGATACGGCCACGGATCGAGTGTGTCACGCCGATGCCCTCTGATACCGCTGCCGTGTCGAAACCTGTGCCGTCGTCCTTCACCGAACAGAAGAGCCCTCTCCCGTCGGGTTCGACATAGACGGTGACACGTGCCGCTCCGCCGTGTTTTCCCGCGTTGGTGAGTGCCTCCCCCACGGCGCCCGCTATCGCTTCGATCTCGTCCTTCCTCAATCTCGGAAGGTCGTCAGCGACGAGGACCTGGGCCCGTCCGCCGAAGGAGGTCTCGTAGTGGCCGGCGGCTGCCCGGAGCTCCGAGCCGAGATCGCCACCCCCGCCGACGGTTTCGGCGGTACTCCCGAACAGGTATTCGCGTAGCTCGCGCTCCTGTTCTCGCGCGAGGCGCGCCAGGGCCGGGTCCTCGGTTCGTCGTTCGACGACAGCCAGGGTCTGGAGCACGCCGTCATGCAGTGTTCGGGCCAACTCGTCACGCGCTCGGGCAGCGGAGATCTCCCCTTCCGCTCTGCGCAGCAGTCGCGCGATGTAGCCGGCGACGGCACCCGCGAGGGTGTAGACGACCGTCGTCGAGATGAGCGACGTGATCCGCCCGCCCGTGATGTCCGACAATGCGATGCCGTTGACGAGGGTTGAACCGAAACGTGCGAGGCCCATGAGGCTCCCGGACAGTGCTCCGGCCAACGGGCCCCACGCGATTCCGGCCGTGAGCACTCCCGCGGTGGGCCAGACCGCGCCGAGCGACTGCGACGTCGCGAACGCGTGGCCCGGCTCGTAGACCACCCCGTCGAAGAAGATCAGGGACGCGCCGCAGATCAATTCCACGGTGACGGGCAGCGGGGCCAGCAGGGAGTCGGGGTCGCGCCGAAGCAGCACGGTGAGCCACGCCGTGACGGCGAGCGCGGCGACCACGAATGCCCAGGCCAGGGCAGGCCGACCGAGGTTGTCCCGGCCGGCGTACGTCATGGCGGCGATCCAGACCCAGGCGACCCAGCGGTATATCGCCAGGCCTCGGAGGAAGGGGGCTTCCATGTCCGCCCAGCCTAGGGGTGTCCCGCACGGGCGGGCGCGGAGGGGCATCGAGGATCCCCCAGGCATCCTTGGGGGCCGTACCGGATATCGCCAGGGAGGCGCGATCGTCATCATCATCGGCATGACCACAGAAACAGAGAAACCACCGTCCACCGCCCGCTCCACGGCCTCCGGGTCGACGATCGACGGACTCGTCGCCGCCACCCCCGACTCACGCGACCGCACGGTCGACTTCTTCCGTGCTCTCAGCATCCTCGTCGTTGTGGCGTGGCACTGGGTCTTCTCGATCACCCAGTGGAACTCGGATGGTGGACTCACCATGCCGAACCCCATCGGCGACGTTCCGGGCCTGTGGCTCGCCACCTGGGCCCTGCAGATCATGCCGCTGTTCTTCTTCGTGGGCGGCTTCTCGAACTACGTGGCGTGGAACGCGAACGAGCGTGCCGGCCGCGGAACCGCCCGCTTCCTCGCCACCCGCATGCAGCGACTCGGCAAGCCGATCGCCGTCCTCGTCGTCTTCTGGGCGGCGTTCGACTTCGTGGTCCGGGCCCTGAGCCCGGGATACACCGGCGTGCTGAACTGGGGCTTCGTCGTGTTCGTGCCGCTGTGGTTCCTCGGGACGTACGCGGCGGTCGTTCTCGTAGCCCCGATCACGCTGCGACTCCATGAGCGTGCGCCACTGCGCACGCTGCTCGCCATGGCGGCGATCGTGCTCTGGGTCGACCTGCTCCGTTTCGGTCTCGATGCCGGTGCGATCGGATTCGCGAACCTGCTCTTCGTGTTCGTCTTCGTCCACCAGCTCGGCTACTTCTACGGCGACGGCACCTTGACCCGGTGCTCCCGCCGTGCGCAGTGGGGGCCTCACGCTCGGTGGGTTGGGAGTCCTCGTGCTGCTCACGACGGTCGGTCCGTACGAGCACTCCATGGTCGCCGTGCAGGGAGGGGAGATGAGCAACATGTTCCCACCCAACGCGTGCATCGCCGCCCTCGGCGTCTTCCAGGCCGGTCTCGCGCTCCTGTTGCGACCGAGTCTGAATCGCTGGTTGGCGCACCGACGCCCCTGGAAGGCGGTCGTGGCCGCCAACGCCGTGTCGATGACGGTGTTCACGTGGCACATGACCGCACTCGTCATGGCGATCGGTGCGTTCGAGTTGGTCGGTGGAACGCTTCTCGAACAGCCCACGACCGGATGGTGGCTGCAACGGCCACTGTGGGTTCTCCTTCCGGCAGTGTTCCTCGCCGGCCTGATCGCTCTGTTCGCCCGTTTCGAACTCGGCAAGCGTTCCAGCACACGGCCACCCGGCAACACCTACCTCGATCTGGTCATCGAAGACGTCGAGCGTGCCTTTCCTCGGCGTCCCGGTACCGCGCAGCGGCTGGGTAGCACGGCGGCCACGTACGCCATCGACGCGGCCGAGGATGTCGATCTGCCCGCGTAGCCGGAGCGACTACGCGGACCCTGATGCTCCCGAGCCGAATTCCTCGGCACCCGTGCGCTTTGCCCAGTCCTGGGGGTCCTGGACGTAGGTCGTCAGACGTCCACAGCCGCCGCACACGTCGAGCGTGCACGGAAGAAAGCGGTCCTTTCGCTTTCTGACGACCGCCCCGGTGCCGCCGGAGCCGACTTCGTAGACCACGTTGCTCTTGCGGAACACCTGAGTACTTCCACACGCTGGACATCCGGCCATGGCGGGCCTCCTCATCGGAAACCAGTCCAGTCAACCAGAGGCACTGACCCCGTGCCGTGAACTTCCGTACTCTCCGGACAGATCCCCGCCGGGCGGCGGTACGGTGGCCGCCGTGAAACTCGGAGCGGTGTATCCCCAGATCGAACTCGGTGGAGACCCCGAGGCGGTGCGGCGTATCGGCGACGCGCTCGGCGGTCTCGGCTACGACCACCTTCTCGCCTACGACCACGTCCTCGGTGCGGTGCACGCCGACCGCGATCCCACGTTGCTCGGTCCGTACACCGAACGCGACCCGTTCCACGACCCGTTCGTGCTCTTCGCATACCTGGCGGGGCGCTGCCCGGGCCTCGAGTTCGTCACGGGCATCCTCATTCTTCCCCAGCGCCAGACGGCGCTCGTGGCCCGCCAGGCCGCCGATCTCTCGCTGCTCTCCGGAGGGCGCTTCCGCCTCGGTGTCGGCATCGGCTGGAACCACGTCGAGTACACGGCGCTGGGTCAGGACTTCTCCACCCGCGGCGCCCGCGAAGAGGAGCAGATCGAGGTGCTGCGTGCTCTTTGGAGCGGCACCGTGGTGGACTTCGAAGGTCGCTTCGATCGGATCGAACGCGCGACCACACTCCCGGCGCCGGTTGAACCGGTACCGGTCTGGCTCGGAGGCTTCTCGGAGCCCGCCGTGGAGCGCGCTGCGCGGGTGGGCGATGGCTTCATCTTCGCCGGGTCCGAAGCCCACGTTCTGGAACAGTGGCAGCGCCTCCGAGAACTGCTCGGCGAGCACGACCGGGAGGTCGACGGGTTCGGCGCGCAGTACAACGTTCTTTCGAAGGACGGACCGAACGGCGCCGCGGCGAAGATCGAACGATGGGCCGACAACGGCGGTACCCATGCGGCCGTCGTGACGATGGGTCTCGGTCTCGACTCTGTCGATGCGCATCTCGACTACGTCGGTGAGGTGGCCGCCGCGTTGGGGCGCGGCTCGACTGGTGCCGGGCCGCCGACGATCTCTCTGTGATCCGCACGCTCCTGTTCTCGCCGCGGGCCTTGCAGGACAACAGTCCGGGCCCGGTAGGAGAGAGCGTGACCGCCAGCGTCTAGCGTTGTGAGCGACGAGGGTGTCGTTCGGATTCCTCGCATGAGAGAAAGAAATTGAAGTGGCAACAGGAACAGTGAAATTCTTCAACGACGACAAGGGCTACGGATTCATCTCCCGTGAAGACGGTGACGATGTGTTCGTGCACTTCTCGAACATCCAGGGCGAGGGTTTCAAGACCCTCGACGAGGGCCAGAAGGTCGAGTTCGACGTGGCTCCCGGCCGAAAGGGTGAGGAAGCGCAGAACGTTCGAGTCGTCTGAGGACCGAACAGCCTTCGGAGCCGCCGACCCTCACGGGTACGGCGGCTTCGTCGCGTCCGGGGCCCTGAAGCTCCCCGGTTGTACCGGATTGTGTGACAGCGGGCGATCCCGGAGCCGTGGCGCACCCCCGGAACCGTGACTACCGTCGCCTCTGAGTCGGAGGGATGCTGCCATGACCACGACGTTCGTCACCTGCCCGCTGTGTGAGGCCACCTGCGGCCTGGAGGTCACGTCGAAGGGTTCGGACGTGGTCCGGATCCGCGGCGACCGCGAGGACCCCTTCTCGCGCGGCTTCATCTGTCCCAAGGGCTCGACGCTGAAGCACCTACACGTTGACCCCGACCGCCTGCGCGCGCCGGTCGTGCGCGACGGTGACGATTGGCGGGAGGTGTCCTGGGACGAGGCCTTCGCCGAGGTCGAACGTCTCCTGATGCCGGTGCTCGAGGAGCACGGACGGGAATCGCTCGGGCTTTATCTCGGGAATCCCAACGTCCACACGATGGCCGGGCAGCTCTACGTCATCCCTCTCGTGTTCGCGGGGGGATCGAAGAACATCTTCTCGGCGTCCACCGTCGACCAGATGCCCAAGCACGTGTCGTCGGGTTTGATGTGGGGGGACCCTCTGTCGTTTCCTCTCCCCGACATCGACCGGACCGACTACCTCCTCATGCTCGGCGCCGACCCCTACGAGTCGAACGGCAGCTTGTGTACGGCTCCCGACTTCCCCGGTCGGCTCGAGGCCATCCAGGCCCGTGGTGGCAAGGTCGTTGTGGTCGACCCGCGGCGGTCCAAGACCGCCGAACACGCCGACGAGCACATCGCCGTCGTGCCGGGTACCGACGCGTTGCTGTTGTGCGGAATCGCCCATGCGATCTTCGACGAGGGACTCGACGAGGTCGGTCGGTTGGCACCTCACGTGACGGGTGTCGACGAGGTACGTGAGGCGCTGGAGGAGTTCACACCCGAGGCCGTGGCCGGCCCCACAGGCGTAGAGGCCGGCACGATTCGTCAGCTCGCCCGCGACCTCGCCGCGGCCCCGGCGGGCGTCGTCTACGGACGCATCGGGAACCACACCGTCGAGTTCGGGACTCTCGGGGCGTGGGCAGCCGACGTGTGCAACGTGCTGACGGGCAACCTCGACCGCCCCGGCGGCGCCATGTTCGCCAGCCCGCCCTACACGCGCATTCCGCAGGGTGAGCCGGGCGGTCGCGGTTTCGCGACCGGGCGGTGGACGAGCCGGGTCAAAGGGCACCCCGAGGTCCGCGGCGAGCTTCCGGTGGCGACACTCGCCGACGAGATCGAGACACCCGGCGACGGACAGATCCGCGCGTTCCTGAGCGTGGCGGGCAATCCGGTGCGGTCGTGCCCGAACAGTGAGCGTCTCGACGCCGCGTTCGCCGGACTCGAGGCGTACATAGCGGTCGATCCCTACATCAACGAGACCACCCGCCATGCCGACGTCATCCTCCCGCCACCTTCGGCGCTCGAACGGAGTCACTACGATTTCGCGTTCTCGGCCAACGCCGTTCGGCGCGTCGCCAAGTACTCGCCCGCCGTGTTCACGACCGACGCTCCCGACGAGGGCGAGATCCTCGCGCGACTCGTCCTGTTGCTGATGGGTGCCGGGCTCGACGCCGACACGGATCTCGTGCACGACCAGGTGCTCGACCACTTCGTCGATCGGGAACTGCGCGACGAGACCAGTCCCATCTTCGGTCGTGACAAGGACGAGATCGTCGCCGAGTTGACGTCGTTGGCGCCGGTGGAACGGGTCATCGACCTGCGGTTGCGCACCGGATCGTTCGGCGACGGCTTCGGTGCCGATCCCGACGGCCTGACGCTCACCAGGCTCCGGGAGAAGCCGCACGGCATCGACTACGGGCCACTGGTGGAGCGGTTCCCGGCGGCGATCTGTACCGAGTCGGGGAAGGTCGAGCTGGCACCTCCGTCGGTCATCGACGACCTCGAACGACTGCGGGACACACTCGCACGTTCGGCCAACGGAACGCTTCGCCTCGTGGGTCGGCGACAGCTCCGCTCGAACAACTCGTGGATGCACAACATGTCGGTCCTCGTGAAGGGCGAGGAGCGCTGCACGCTGCTCGTCAATCCGGTCGACGCCGCCGAACTCCGGGCTCGAGGACGGGTCGAGCGCGCTCGTGGCGTCACGGGTCGGAAAGGTGACCGTGCCCGTCGAAGTGACCGGCGACATGATGAAGGGAGTCGTGAGCCTGCCCCACGGCTGGGGTCACGACGCTCCGCGAACACGGATGAGTGTGGCGGCCGCCCACCCCGGCGTGAACACCAACGCACTCACCGATGACGGCGCCATCGATCCGCTGTCGGGCAACGCCGTGCTGAACGGAATCCCCGTGGAGGTCACCCCGGCGGGAGTTTGATGCGTCCCTGGCGCGCGCTATGCGCGCGCCAGGGACGCATCAAACTCTCGGTTGTCGCTCAACCCTGGTCGGTGCTCACGAGCGAGACGAAGGAAACCATCTCGCCGGGGTAGCCGCCCAGGTTGTGGGTGAGACCGAGTGTGCGGTCGGTGGTGATCTGGCGTTCCTCGGGTGCCTCACCCCGCAACTGGAGCCAGCACTCGAACATCATCCGCAGGCCCGAGGCACCGATCGGGTGCCCGAAGCTCTTCAGGCCACCGTCGGGGTTGACGGGCAACTCGCCCTCGAGGTCGAACGTGCCGGCGAGGATCTCCTTCCACGCGGTCCCGCGCTCGGCGAACCCCAGATCCTCCATGAGAACCATCTCGGTCGGCGTGAAGCAGTCGTGCACCTCGGCCATGGCGATCTCGGCACGCGGGTCCTCCACCCCGGCCTGCTGGTAGGCGTCCTGTGCCGTGGCCACCACCTCGGGGAAGGTCGTGTAGTCGTAGTCGGGATCGAGTGATCCCGCCCCGGTTCCCGCCACGAACGACAGGGCCTTGATGTAGAGAGGATTCTCGGTGTAGCGGTGGGCGTCCTCGGCGCGACACACGATGGCCGCGGCCGCTCCGTCTGCGACCCCGGCGCAGTCGAACACACCGAGGCCACCGGCGACACGCGGTGACGCGCAGATGGCCTCCTTGCTCATCTCCCGTTGGAACTGGGCGCGCGGATTCCTCGCACCGTTGTAGTGGTTCTTCCAGGCGATACGTGCGAGGACGTCGGCGATCTCCGCCTCGTCGACCCCGTACTGCTTCGCGTAGGCGGGGGCCACGAGGCTGAACATCGCCGCGGCGGTGAGCGTGCGCGCCGTTCCGTCGGCGGGTGGGGCGATGCCGTTCAGGCCCTGGTAGCCGCTGTCCTTCACCTTCTCGACGCCGAGTGCCATCGCCACGTCGTACGCGCCCGACGCCACTGCGTATGCCGCGTTGCGCAGCGCCTCGGACCCCGTGGCACAGAAGTTCTCGACATGGGTGACCGGCTTGCCCTCCACCTGGAGCGGCCGGGCGAGGGTCATGCCGCTCATGCCCGACATGGCGGTGCCGAGCCAGTACGCGTCGACGTCGTCCTTGGTGATCCCCGCCGACTCGAAGGTCTCGTTGGCGGCGTCGATCATGAGGTCGTCGGCGCTCTTGTCCCAGCGCTCCCCGAACGCGGTGCACCCCATTCCGACGATCGCGACCTGGTCCTTGATTCCGTGTGAACCCATGGCTCTCAGCCCCCGGCGTCCGGATCGGACGCGCCTTCCAGAAGTAGTTGTGGACTCCCTCGGCGGTGTACAGCCGTCGGAACGTCATCTCGACACGGTCACCGATGGCGATCTCGTCGGCGTCGACGTCCGTGAGCTCGCAGGGGAGTCGGCCGCCTCCGTCGAAGTCGAGCACGGCGAACACGATCGGTGGGCTCGGCGAGTACGCCATCCGGTCAACGGTGAACGTCGCGATCGTGGCAGGGACGTCGGCCATCGGTGCCGGATCCATGTCGTCGAGCGCGCCGCCCTGCCACGACACCCGCTGCGGCGGGAGATGCAGCGCACCGCTGCCGCGGTCACGCGAACCCACGAACGCGTACTTCCACTCCTCGGAGCGCACCGCCGGTGGTGCGGCGGGTCGCACGGGAGGTGGGCGTCGCGGTGGCTCGACCGTCACCATCTCGCGCCACCGCAGGAACTTCCCGTAGGGGAGTGTGTCGTCGCCCGTCGCGATCTGCTCCGCGACGGGAGCGCTCGAGCGGTGTTCGGCGATCGCCTCCGTCGTACGGAACACGAGGACCTCCGCGCCGTCGGCCAGAACGACGAGAGCCACGACCTGGCCCGGCTCGGCGTCGTCGAGTACGGACGCGAGCAGGAGACCCGGATGCGCGGTTCCCGTGTTGCCGACCGTCGCCGACAGGTCGTCGACGCGCGCCTCGGCATCGGTTCCGAGCCGGCGGCCGAGTCCCTTGGTGGCACGCGCATGCGTGCCGGTGATGACGACCCGGTCCACGTCGGTGGCGCTCAGCCCGGCGTCCTTCAGGGCCTCGTTCCAGGCACTCTCCCCGAGCGGGAGGTACATCGTCTCGACGAAGCGCTCCTCCCACACCTGCGAGCGATCCTCGCCGGGGAGCCGCCACCGGTCGAGGAATTCCTCCGTGGCCGAGGCAGAGCCGAGGATCTCGGCCAGTACGGCGCCGTCGGACTCGTTGCCGACCAGCAGCGCAGAGGCCCCGTCGCCTCCCGAGGCTTCGTCGGCAGAGGTGGGAAGGCCGGTCCGCACGTCAGAGGCGACCACGAGGGTCGGGTCGCTGCTTCGCAGTGCGACGCGCAGCGCGCCCACGCCTGAACGGACGGCACCCGTCATGTCGAGAGCGTCGGCGTCGGTGTCGAGACGCAGCGCTGCGTGGATCGTGGTGGCGTTGGTCTTGTCGAGGTATGCGGGGGCGGACGTGGCGAACCACACGGCGCCGGGCCGCACCTCGGGAGCGTCGCGCAGTGCCCGCCGCCCGGCTTCCACGCCCATCGACGTGGTGTCCTCGTCGTAGGAGGCCACGGCCCGTGTTCCCTTGCCGGGTGCCCCGCCGAACACGTCGGCGACGGCGCTGCGTTGCAGTCGGTGGTACGGCACGTGGGTGCCGTAGCTGATGATTCCTCGCACCTGGTTCCGTCTCCTGCGTGTCGGGGTTCGGTCAAGTCCAGCAGATCAGACGGTTTGCCGCATGGCGGAAATCGTATCTGACGACCCGTCAGATATAGGCTTCCGCGGCGTTTCGACACCGCGGTGGCTCCCCGCCACGCACCCGAAGCTGCCCGGGAGGACCAGCGCATGGATTTCGAGTTCACCGACGAGCAGCAGGCATTTGCCGAGGAGGTCGAAGCGTTCCTCGACGCCAACGACGATCCCGAGGTCTTCGACCTGACCCGGGAGAACATGGCGCAGATCGTCGACACGCCGAAGCGACGAGCGCTCATGCGCAAGCTCTCGGACAAGGGCTGGCTCGGGATGACCTGGCCGAAGGAATACGGCGGCACCGAAGGTGAGGGTGTCTACGAGTACCTGCTGAACGAGGCGCTGGCCGGGCGCGGTGGGCCCCAGATCGGCAAGGGCGTCGGCATCATCGGCAAGACCATCATCAGCCACGGCAGTGAGCACCTCAAGGCCGAGTTCCTCCCCAAGATCCTGCGCAACGAGGTCGAGTTCGCCGTGGGCTACAGCGAACCCGACGCCGGCTCCGACGCCGCCGCGATGAAGCTGCGCGCCACCCGCGACGGTGACGGCTGGCGCCTCAACGGCCAGAAGACCTGGACCACCTCCGCGCACTTCGCCGAGTGGTACTGGGTGGGCGCCCGCACCGATCCCGACGCCCCCAAGCACCACGGCATCAGCCTGTTCCTCGTGCCGCTCGACCACCCGGGTCTCACGATCAACGAGATCTGGACGATGGGTGACGAACGCACCAACGATGTCTTCTTCGACGATGTCTACGTCAGCGACGACTACCTCGTCGGTGAGGTGAACAAGGGCTTCCAGTACATCTCCGAGGCGCTCGACCTCGAGCGCTTCACGATGTTCACGTACTCGCCGATTCAGCAGCGGCTCGATCTGCTGTGTGACTACGTGAAGAACACCGAACGCGACGGGGAGCCCCTCCGCGACGATCCCGTCATCCGGCAGCGGGTGGCGCAGCTCGTCACCGACGGAGAGGCGGCGCGGGTCCTGGGTCTTCGTGTCGTCGCCGCGTCGATGAAGGGTGGTGCGCCACCGACGTCGGAGGCCTCCGAGTACAAGCTGTTCGCCACCGAGCTCTCCAAGCGCCTGGCCGACGCGTCGATGGACATCGCCGGGCCCGGTTCGCAGTTGCGGGTCAAGACCGAGACGGCTCCCATGAAGGGTCGGGCGGAATCGACCTACCGCTACACGGTCATCGACACGATCGGTGGCGGTGCCTCCGAGATCCAGAAGAACATCATCGCCCGACGCAAGCTCGGTCTCCCGAAGAACTTCTGACGTGACGTCACAGGCTCCCGCCGTCGGGCCGCTCGACGGTCGCACCGTGCTCGATTTCTCCTCGGTCGGGCCTGCGGCGCGCTGCGCGCCATCCTGGCGGATTACGGCGCCGATGTCATCAAGCTCGGTCCGGTGCCCAAGGACGGCGGCGTCGCCATCCAGCCGCCGTTCTTCGCATACGGCGCGCACCGTGGCATGCGTCGCCTGCAAGTCGACCTGAAGGCCGACGAAGGCCGCACGACCTTTCTGCGCCTGGCGGCCGGCGCCGATGTCGTACTCGAGAGTTTCCGACCGGGCGTGGTGAACCGCCTCGGCGTCGGGTACGACGATGTGAGGGCCGTGAATCCCGGCATCGTGTACTGCTCGACGAGCGGATACGGCCAGGACGGACCCGCGCCACGTGGGCGGGTCACGATCTCAACTACCTCGCCGTGTCGGGCTTCCTCGCGTGCTCGGGGCCCCGGGCCGACGGAGGTCCGCCTCTGCCCGGCGCCACGGTCGCCGACGGAGCGGGCGGCGGGATGCACGCCGCGCTTCGCGATCCTCGCCGCACTCCTGGGCAGGGAGAGCACCGGCGACGGCGCCTACCTCGACTGCTCGGTGGCCGATGGGATGCTCGGGCTCATGGCCCTCGCCGTCGACGAGTATCTCGCCACCGGTGTCGAGCCAGGTCCCGGCCACGACATCCTCACCGGCCGCTACGCGTGTTACGACACCTACGAGTGCCACGATGGTCGCTGGCTCGCCGTCGGCGCCATCGAACCCGCGTTCTACGCCAACCTCTGCCGACTGCTCGACCTCGAGGAGTGGACCGACCACCAGCTGGACGATGACAGCCAGGACGAGATCCGCGCCGCGTTCTCGGTGGCTTTCGCGCGACGCGACCGCGACGAGTGGGTGGCCACGCTCGCCCAGGCCGACACGTGCGTCGCACCGGTCCTGACCGTCGCCGAGGTCGCCGAGGATCCGCAGTTCCATGCACGCGGTGCCTTCGCTGCGGCGACGATGACCGACCACGACGACTTCCGGCAGGTCGGTACGGTCCTGGCCGGTACTCCGCCACCTCCCCCGGCGGAATTCCCGATCCCGGCACGACCCAGACCGACGAGATCCTTCACGCGGCGGGGGTGGCTCCCGACGACATCGCACGCCTGCGCACCGAAGGGATCGTCGCATGACCGATCGACTCGACGAGGCCCTTTCGCTCATCGACCGGGCCCAGTACGAAGAGGAGGGGGAGTTCGACGTCGAGCGCGGTTACGTCTTCACGAGCCTCGCCGCCGCCGAGAACGGCAACCCCCTGTTCTGGGACGACGACGTCGCGCAGGAGATCACCGGCGGCCCGGTCGCGCCTCCCAGCATGATCTCGGTCTGGTTCCGACCCCATCACTGGGTACCCGGCCGGGAGACGTCGGGGCTGCCCCTCCAGGTGCACTTCGACCTCAAGGAGATGTTGGAACTCCCCGAAGCGGTCATGACCGGCAATGAGGTCGTGTTCGGTGAACCGGTCCGCCCGGGCGACCGGCTCTCCACCCGGCAGTTCCTGCGATCCGTCAGCGACGAGAAGACGACGAAGCTCGGCACCGGGCGTTTCTGGGTGATCGACGTGGAGTACTCCAACCAGCGCGAGGAGTTCGTGGCCCGAGAGACCTGGACCGGGTTCGGGTATCGGAGGCAGGCATGAGCACGACGCCTCACGTTTCCTCGAAGCTGCTGCTGTCTGACGTGACAGTCGGCGACGAAGTGCCGGCACTCGACGTCGACGTCTCGACCACGACGATCGTGTTGGGGGCACTCGCCAGTCGCGACTGGCGTCCGATGCACCATGACCGCACCTTCGCGCAGGAGCGGAACGGCACCCGCGACATCTTCATGAACGCGCCCCACCAGGCGACGTACTTCGAGCGCTACCTCACCGACTGGTCCGGACCACATGGTCGCCTCGGGCGGATGAAGTTCCGGATCCTGGCGTCGGTGTTCCCCGGCGACACGATGACGTTCCGCGGTGTGGTCGACGGAGTGTCCACCGACGACGCGGGCTGCGGCTGGGCCGACCTCACGGTCACGCTCACGGTCGGCGACACGACCGTGTCCGAATGCAGCGCGCGGATCGCACTCCCGGTCGATGCCACCGACAATCCCTGGGACCGACACAACGAGGACTGGAAACCCTGATGGATCTCGACTTCACCGAGGAACAGGAGATGCTCGCCGAGGCCGTGGCCGGGCTCTGCAACCAGTACGCGTCACTCGACGCCGTGCGGGAGCTCGAAGACGACCCGGTCGGGTATCCGACCGAGTTCTGGAAGCAGCTCGGAGCGCTCGACCTGATCGGGCTCACCCTGCCCGAAGACCACGGCGGCTCCGGCCAGTCGCTTCTCGAGGCGGCCGTCGTCTACGAGCAGTTCGGGCGTGCGCTGGCACCGAGTCCCCACTTCGTGAGCGCGGTGATGGCCGGAGGCGTGCTCACCCTCGTCGGGAGCGAGTCCCAGCAGCAGGAGTGGTTGCCGCGCGTCAGCTCCGGTGACGCCGTTCTGTCCATCGCGTGGTTGGAGCCCGGGAGTGGCTACTCGCCCCGAGGTGTGCAACTCCGAGCCGCCGCCGACGGTGACGACTACCTGCTGAACGGCACCAAGCTGCACGTTCCGTTCGCGCAGGCAGCCGACCGCCTTGTCGTTCTTGCCCGCACCGGAGATGCCGACACCGACATCGATCTTTTTCTCGTCGATCCCGCTGCAGACGGCGTGGAGCTGTCTCAGCAGTTCACGATTGCCTCCGACACGCAGTTCGAGGTTCGGTTGAGCGACGTGCGCGTTCCCGCCACGGCGCGCATCGGGTCATCCGGCACCGGCTGGTCCACCTGGGACACCGTGATGCACGACGGGATCGTGCTGCTGGCGGCCCAGGCCATCGGTGGCGCCGCGCGGGCACTCGAGGACACGGTGCAGTACGCGAAGGATCGCCACCAGTTCGACAAGCCTCTGGGTGCGTTCCAGTCGATCGCGCACTACCTGGCCGACGCCGTCACGACCGTCGACGGAGGCCGAACTCTCGTGTACGAAGCCGCCTGGGCACGTGCGGAGGGTCGTTCCATCCGGCGGCTGGCTCCCATGGCGAAGATGTTCGCGACCAAGACGTTCCGCGATGTCACGGCGATGGCCCAGCAGGTCTTCGGGGGAGTCGGCTTCACGCTGGAGTACGACATCCAGCTCTACTTCCGGCGGGCCAAGCAGCTCCAGATCTCCTGGTGGGACACGCGTCACCTCGAGGAGCTCGTCGCTGCCGCTGTGTTCGATGACTGATTCCTCGACGCCTGAGCGCCCGCTGATCGGCTCTCCCACGGGGCTGTACGCCCGCGGCCGCCCACGCGGGTAGCGTGCGGCGGATGCCCGTCGTCACGATCGTGAACCAGAAGGGTGGGGTCGGCAAGACCACCGTCGCGCTGGGCCTCGCCGAGGCCGCCGCCGTGCGCGGACGGCGGGTCCTGGTCATCGACCTCGATCCCCAGGGCAACGCCACGAGCGGCCTCGGAGTCTGGGACGCTCCCGCCGGTGTGGAACTGGCGCTCGACGCCGGCACGCCGGGTTCGCTCCAGGGAGTGATCCGCCCGTCGGGCTGGTCGCTCGCCACCGGCACGATTCCCGATGTCGTGCCCAGCACCCCGGCACTTGCGTCGCGCGAGGTACAACTCGCCACGGATCCCGTCGGTGCCCAGGATCGCCTCGAGGCCGCCGTCGCCGGCGCCGACCACGATCTCGTGCTGATCGACTGCCCGCCGTCGCTGGGCCTGCTCACGGTCAACGGTCTCTTCGCCGCCGAACGCGCGCTGGTGGTCACCGCACCCTCCGCGTGGGCGGCCGACGGGGTGGAGCAGGTTCTACGGACCATTGATCGGGTGTCCGACCGTCACAGTGGTCGACCCGGCACCCCGTCGATCGTCGTCAACAGCCTCGGGCGAACGCGCGACGGACGCTACTGGTACGAGGAGATGGCGAGCCGCTACGGCGACCGCGTGTGGCCGCCGATCCACCAGCGCGCCGCGATCGCCGAAGCGGCGGCGCAGTCGGTGCCGCTGCGCGGGCTCGGTGCGCGCTCGGGAGCGCACGAAGCCGTTGCCGAGTTCGACGCTGTCTACGAACAGCTCGTCGCCACGGAGGGAACATGGGTTACGACCCCCAACGCAAGCACCAGCGCCGGCGCGTGACCGAAGAGGGCGGCCCGGCTCCCGTCGACGCCTTGCTCGACGAAACAGCCGGAGCGCACGTGGCGCCCGCCAACGGTGTCGCCGTGCCCGCGGGGTCGACGTCGGGCACTCCGATGAACGGCGTCGCGACCCCTCCCGAGCGGGTACCGCCCGTCCCCGAGGCTCCCGAAGCCGGATACGCATCGGGTCCCGACCGGCGCGTCGTCATTGCCGTCGCCGGAACGGTGGTCGTGGCGTGTGTGCTGCTCGCCCGGCGTCGTCGCCGTCGTCGTCGCAACAGCTGACGACGTACATCTCATGAGGCGAGGTGGCACGATCGTCGCGCTCGCGTGCGGCACAGCGTTGCTGCTCGCATCCTGCGCGGCCGGCGACACAGACGCTTCGGATGAACCCGATGCAGCGACGCCCACGACGTCGGTACCGGCACGAGCCGGTCAGGCAGAGGTCCGCTTCGTCAGCCCGCCGAATTTGCTCTCCTCGGGGGAACCCGGCGACATCCTGGAGCGTGAACCGAAGGCACTGGACGACGGCGTCGACGGTACCGCCGAACGCGTCACGTACGTGTCGACGAGCCCCAACGGCGATCGGGTGCCCGTGACCGGAGTCATGATCCGACCCAACGGCCCCGCGCCGGAAGGTGGCTTCCCGATCGTGACGCTCGGGCACGGCACGACCGGAGTCGGAAACCAGTGCGCGCCGTCGCTCGCCGACCCGTTCGAGTTCCCCGGTGTGGCCGAGCTCGTCGCAGACGGCTACGTGGTCGTCGCCTCCGACTACGAGGGGCTCGGTACCGAGGAGCAGCATCCTTATCTCGTGGGTGAGGCCTCGGCACGCAGCATGATCGACATCGCCAGGGCCGCTCGGGCAGACGACGAGTATCCGACCGACGAGAAGGTCGTCGCCCTCGGTGCTTCCCAAGGCGGCCATGCCTCCCTGTTCATCCGCGAGATCGCGCCGACCTACGCCCCCGACCTCGAGCTTCTGGGTGTCGCGGCGGCGGCCCCGGTCACCGATGTCGCGAGATTCCTGCTGCGGGGCACGACCGATCCTTCGAACTTTCCGCTCACGGCCGAAGCGATCGCGACCTGGGAGGTCGTCTACGAGGATGTCGATCTCGAGTCGCTGGTGCCTCCCGGACTGGTCGATCGGTACAGGCTGGCGAATCTCGCATGCAACGAGGATGTCGCCGAAGCCGCAGAGGGTGTCGATCCGGCGCGGCTGTTCCGATCGGATCCGCAGGATCTTCCGGCGTGGCGAGATATTGCGGTGCGCAACACGCCGGTCGTCACCGAGACGGGTGTCCCGGTGCTCATCACGCATGGAGTTGCCGACGAGCTGGTTCCGGTCGAAGGCTCACGGGGGTTCGTCGCTCAGGTGTGCGATGCCGGCCCTGACGTCCTCTACATCGAGGATCCGAACTGGGATCACATCGGTGCCTATCTCGAACCATTCCCCGAGATCCGGAGTTGGGTGGCGGATCGCTTCGCCGGTGCCGAGGCTTCGAGCACCTGCGCATCCTGACGGCAGTCGCCTAGGAGTCGCCCGTCTCGCGGCGCTGCTCCGAGAAGAACTCCCACATCAGTGCGGTGGCGTCGATGTCGGTCGTGGTGGGGCCGACGACGGACTCGATCGCTGCGCTGAAGTCACTGCCGGGCCAGCTGTGGCCACCCCCGTCGATCACGTAGAGCTCGACAGCGCCATTCGCGGGACAGTTTCGGAACGTGATGAGGTCCACCGAATCCGAGACGGCCTCGGTGTCGGTCTCGGGGTCGCAACCGTTGCGTTCGGCCCACGTCTCCGCCCGTTCGGGCACGGTGTCGGGAGCGAATCCCTCGACCGACAGACCGTCGAGGTCGTTGTCGACCGACCCACCACCCCCGATGGTTCCGCCGTCAGCGGTCGGGAGCTCGAGCGCACCGCTGCCGAGCCCTCCCTCGAACGCGACGAACTGGTCGTCGGTGCCGTGGAAGATGACCGCGGGTACGGGCTGGTCCGCCGCGCAGTCGTCGATCGTGATGATTCCGGCCACGGGTGCCACGGCAGCGAAACGGTCGGACGTGGTACACGCCAGAGTGGAGGTCATCATGGCTCCGTTCGACATTCCCGAGGCGTACACGCGCGAGGTGTCGATACACAGCGTCGATTCGAGCTCGTCGAGGAGATCGTCGACGAACGACACGTCGGCACCGTCGGGGTGAAGTTCCACGAGGGCACTTTGCCTGTGCCCTGCGGGGTCACGGTCACGAACCCCTCCGCCTCGCCGAGCGTGCGCAACTCGCTCATCGCGGTGTGGACCTTCGCGCCCTCGAGATAGCCATGGAAGTCGACGACCACGGGCATCGGAGTCGTGCCGTCGTATCCGGTGGGAACGGACAGGACGTAGCTGCGCTCCACGCCGCCGCTCGCGATGGTGCGGTCCGCGTCGCCCGAGGGAAGCCGCACCCCGTCGGTGCACGCCGCAGACGGAACAGCCGGGAGGTCGCGGGCCGGGACGGCGTCCACCGACTCGCCGACGTCTGTGGGTGAGGAGCTCGTGGCGTCGTCGGAGTTCCCGCTCGAGCACGCCGTCGCGACCATGACGAGGCCTGCGACCAGGGCGGCGAATTGGCGCATAGGGGACACCGTAGAACACGGCTCGGGCACCCCGCACCATGAGGCGGGCTGATAGACCTCTGTGCTGAGCTCACGAATCCCGAAGGGACATGAATCGCCATGCGTACCGAGATCTGCGACAGGCTCGGGATCGACCTGCCGATCTTCGCCTTCAGCCACTGCCGTGACGTCGTCGCCGAGGTGAGCAAGGCCGGGGGCCTGGGCGTCCTGGGCGCCGTCGGGTTCCCTCCCGAACAGCTCGAGGTCGAGTGCCGGTGGATCGACGAGCACTGCGGCGGTCGGCCTTACGGGGTCGACATCGTGCTCCCCAACAAGTACGAGGGCATGGGTGAGCTCGATCCTGAGAAGCTCGAAGCCGACCTCCTCGCAGCCGTTCCCGAGCAGCACCGCCGGTTCGCCGACGAAATCCTCGCGGCACACGACGTCCCGAAGCTCCCCCGACGACGAATCGCCCGTGGGCCAGCTCCTCAGGTGGACAGCCGCTACGGCCGCCCCCCAGGTCGAGGTCGCGTTGACGCACGAGAACGTCAAGCTGATCGCCAACGCTCTCGGAACTCCTCCACCCGACGTGCTGAACGAGGTCCACGGCGCCGGTCGTCTCGTCGCGGCTCTCTGCGGGGCGGCCAAGCACGCCCGCGCTCACCGCGACGCAGGTGTCGACATCGTGATCGCGCAAGGCACCGAGGGTGGCGGTCACACCGGCGACGTCGGGAGCATGGTGCTGTGGCCCGAGGTCATCGACGCCGTGCCCGACACGCCCGTGCTGGCGGCAGGGGGCATCGGCACCGGACGCCAGATGGCAGCCGCGCTCGCGATGGGTGCGCAGGGTGTGTGGACCGGGTCGCTCTGGCTCACGGTCGAGGAGGCCGAGACGCCACCGTCGCAGATGGAGTCGTATCTCGCCGCCGGTAGCCGCGACACCGTCCGCTCGCGGGCATGGACGGGCAAGCCGGCGCGCATGTTGCGCAACGACTGGACGGAGGCCTGGGCCGCCGAGGACACACCCGACCCGCTCGGAATGCCGCTCCAGTTCATGGTGACCTCCGACGCTGTGGCACGTGGGCACCGGTACTCGGAACAGGCCAAGGACGTGATGTTCAACCCCGCGGGCCAGATCATCGGCAGGCTCAACGAGGTCCGACGCGTCAAGGACGTCATCTACGACCTCGTCGAGGAGTGCATCGACACGAGCGAGAGGCTCGCCCAGCTGATGCAGGACTCCGGAAGCTGACTCCCGCTTGGCGCGGTCGGCTCGCGATCATCGGCGCGGCCTTCATCTTCGGCTCGACGTTCGTCGTCGTTCAGGACGCCGTCGAGGACCTCACGCCCACGGCGTTTCTCGCGGCGCGCTTCGGCATTGCCGCGATCGTGCTCATCCCCTTCATCCGGGGGAGCAGCCCGGCACCGGGTGTCGCACAAATGGGTGGTCCCGGGGTCGTGGTGGGGGGGATCGCGGCAGGTGCCGTGCTCGGAGTGGGCTACCTGTTCCAGACGGCGGGCCTCCAGTTCACCTCGGCGACGAACTCAGCGTTCATCACGGGGCTTCTCGTCGCCTTCACGCCCTTGCTCGCCGCGGTGTTCCTGCACCGTCGCCTCACCGCTACGACTCTCGCCGGCGTCGCGGTGGCTCTCGTCGGCCTCTTCGCCCTGACCGGGGGTATCGACGATTTCGGGCGCGGGGACGTGTTGACCGTGGGCTGCGCCGTCGCGTTCGCCGGCCACGTCATCCTTCTCGACGTGTACGCGTCACGTTTCGGGCTGGTCGGCTTCACCGCGGTGCAGATGGCGGTCGTCGCGATCGGTTCCGCGCTTCTGGTGCCGTTCACGGGGATCGGTCGCCTCACGCCCACGGCCGTGGCCGCCATCGTCTTCACGGGTGTGTTCGCCTCGGCGGTGGCGTTCTGGCTCCAGGCGTTCGGGCAGCGCTTCGTCGGCCCGTCGCGTACCGCACTGTTGCTGCTCCTGGAGCCTGTCTTCGCGGGGATCCTCGGCTACCTCGTCGGCGACAGGCTCGGCGTCGGCGGAGTCGTCGGTGCCGTGCTCATCCTCGCAGGCACGGGGCTGGCGGAGATCGGCGCGATGCGGCGAGGTGTGATCCCGGCGCCCGATTCGACCTGACGCTCTCCCCGGCTCTCCTCCCGTCCGAAGTGAGGGCGGGGCCTCAGTAGTCCTCGAGCACCATGTTGAGGAACTGCTGCGTCCGCTCATGCTGCGGGTCCACGATCACCTGCTCGGGCGGTCCCTCTTCCACGATCTGGCCGTCGTCCATGAAGATGACCCGGTCGGCGACGTTGCGGGCGAAACCCATCTCGTGGGTCACCACGAGCATCGTCATTCCCTCTTCGGCAAGAGAACGCATGACGCCGAGGACCTCACCCACGAGCTCGGGGTCGAGAGCGCTCGTGACCTCGTCGAACAGCATCATGTCGGGGTTCATGGCGAGCGACCGCGCGATCGCGACACGTTGCTGCTGACCGCCCGAGAGGTTGATCGGGTACTCATCGGCCTTCTCGGCGAGGCCCACACGCTCGAGTGCCTGTATCCCGATCTCACGTGCCTCGGCTTTCCGGCGTTTGAGAACGCGACGTTGGGCGATCGTGACGTTGCCGAGCACGGTCAGTTGCGGAAACAGGTTGAAGAGTTGGAAGACCATGCCGATGCCGCGGCGAACCTTGTCGACGTCACAGTCGGGATCGGTGAGGTCGAAGCCGTCGACGATGACGCGTCCCGACGTCGGGACCTCGAGGTGGTTGACGCAACGCAGAAGTGTGGACTTGCCCGACCCCGACGGTCCGATGATGCACACGACGTCGCCGCGTTCGATGTGGAGGTCGATCCCCTTGAGGACCTCGAGGTCGCCGAACGACTTGTAGAGATCGTGGATCTGGATCGGGGTGTCTGTGGCCCCCGGAGTCTCCGGCGCCACTGATCCGTCGTTGCTCATCGTGCCTGCCGTGCGCGCCGTTCGATCAAGGCCGCCGCGCGCGTCAGCGGGATCGTGATGGCCAGGTAGACGACACCCGCGGCGATGAAGGGGGTGGCGTTGGCCGAGTCGATGACGCCGTCGCGGGCGAACCGGGTGATCTCCCGGGTCGCCTCGGTGACACCGAGCACAGAAATGAGTGACGTGTCCTTCAGGAGCAGGACCAGCTCGTTGGTGAGAGGAGGAATGATGATCCGGAACGCCTGGGGAATCACGATCGAAATCATCGCCCGCGTGTAGGTCATGCCCAGTGAACGAGCTGCCTCCATCTGCCCACGAGGCACCGCTTCGATTCCTGCACGGATGTTCTCGGCGATGTAGGCCGACGCCACCAGCGCCAAGGCCAGCGAGCCCGTGGTGTAGCGGCCGGGAAGTTGGGTCCCGGTGGCGATCGGGACGCCGAAGCCGATGATCAGGATCGTGAGCAGTGCGGGAAGGCCGCGCAGCAGCTCGATGTAGGGCGCGGCGAACCAGCGGTACGCCCGAATGCTCGAGATCCGCATGACGGCGATCACCAGGCCGACGGCCAGACCGCCCGTGAACCCGAAGAACGTGAAGATCAGTGTGTTGCGCGCCGCCTGGGTGACGATGTCGGGGAACTGCTCGCGAAAGATCTCCGGATTGAAGAACGACTCCTGGATGCTCTGCCAGTCGACGGTGAGCCCGACGAACACGAGCACCAACACGGTGGCGACGTAGACGCCGATTCGGACGAGCTTGGCGCGCTGTCTCTTCGACACGGCAGTCCCTCTCTCAGTCTTCGTGCCCTCTTTGATCAGCGTGTTCTTGTCGCTCGGGAGCTGGTCGCGAACCACCCGATCGCGACGACGGGGGCCCCGGAGGGCCCCCGTCGACGTATACGGCTATGACACGACAGTCGAGTTACTGCTCCTCGCCGGTCTCCCCGGATCCGAACCACGTCTCGAAGATCGTGTCGAACGTGCCGTCGTCGCGGATCGCCTGCAACTGCTCGTTGATGGCGTCCATGAGTGCCGTGTTGTCCTTCGACGTGGCGAAGCCGTACTGCTCGCCGGTCGGGAACTCCTCGGTGACCTTGACGCCGTCGTCCTGGGTCGCCCGGTAGGCGTTCACCGGGAAGTCCTGGAGAATCGCGTCGATGTCGCCGGAGTCGATCGCCAGGAACATGGCGGCCGGCTCGTCGAACTCCTTCAGCGTGGCGCCCTCCGGAGCGTTCTCGGCGGCGTAGTCGGCACCGGTCGTCCCGGTCTGGACGCCGATGGTCTTACCGTCGGTGTCCTCGAGCGAGGTGATCTCCGAATCATCGGAGGCGATCAGCAGCGACTGGTCGGCATCGAAGTACGGGTCCGAGAACAACGCCTCTTCCTCGCGCTCGGGTGTGATCGTCATCGCCGAGCCCACCAGGTCGCACGTCCCGGCGGCCGGTGCCAACCAGATGCCGTCGAAGGGCTGCACGGTCGGAGCGAGCTCCAGGCCGAGGTTCTCGGCGATCGCCCGCAAGATCTCCATGTCGTAGCCGGTGAACTCACCGTCCTCCTCGAACTCGAACGGCTCGTACGGCGAGTCGGTGCACACCGTGAGCTTGCCCTCCGCCACGAGGTCGAGGTCCGCCGTGTCGGTGCCGCCCGAGTCGCCGGCCGTTGTGGTGGAGCTACTGGAGCTGTCGGAGTCGCTGTCGCACGCGAGTGCCACGAGAGCTACGAGAATGGCGACGACGAGAAGTCGCCAGGTGCCGGTACGGCGCATGTGTCCCCCTAGAGATGAGATTCGGGGCCCTTTGGCGGGCCGGGCGGAATCGTAGCGGGCTGCCCGCCCCGATGCGTCGTCACCTGTCACATCGGGTGCTTCGATGACGTGCCCGTCGGTCAGAATATGAGGCGCGTGGCAGCTGGTCGAACGGTGGTCGAAGGGTGGTGGCCGTGGAGTTCCAGTTCGCGGATCTCTACGAGGCGTTGACCGACGCTGGCCCCGACGCCCCGGTCCTCGTGGCGGGAGACGTGCGGTGCACCCGCGCCGTTCTCGACGGTCGCGCCAACCAGTTGGCGCACCACCTGGATCGCAGCGGCATCACGCGCGGCGACCGCGTCGCGGTCTACTCGCACAACCGGGTCGAGTGGGTGGAGTCGCTGCTCGCGTGCTGGAAGCTCGGGGCTGCGGCCGTGAACGTGAACTACCGCTACGTCGAAGACGAGTTGCGCTATGTGCTCGACGATTCGGAGCCGCGCGCGCTGATCTACGAGCGAGGCCTCGCGGCGCCCGTCACCGGTGTGATCGGCGATGTTCCGGGGCTGGACACGATCCTCGTTCTCGAGGACGATTCGCCGGTCGAGAGTGTCACGATTGCAGGCGATCCTTACGAGGGCGCGCTCGGCGCGGCATCGGTCGGGCGTGGCTTCGCCCCCCGCAGTGGCGATGACATTCACCTCCTCTACACCGGGGGGACCACGGGGATGCCCAAGGGCGTGGTGTGGCGACACGAGGACCTCTACACGAACCTCGCCCGACGGCATACCGCCGGACTCGGTGGCGCCCCCTCCGGCGGTATCGAACGGCCGGACCAGATCGTGCGCGTCTCGGGCAACCCGCTAGGGCTCCGCACGCTGGCTCTCGCTCCGCTCATGCACGGGGGAGGCCAGTATCCGTTCATCATCACGACGTTCAACGGTGGGGTGTCGATCCTGTCCACCGATCGCACCTTCGACGCCTCACGCGTACTCCGACTCGTGGTCGACGAGGACGTCATGACCCTGAACATCATCGGGGACGCCATGGGTCGTCCGCTCGCCGAGGCCGCTCTGCGCGAAGACGCTCTGCGGGGTGACGCCGACGACGTCGGCTCGTTGCGTGCGATCACGTCGGGGGAGCGGTGTTGAGTGCGGACGTGCGTTCCGATCTGCGCGCCGCATTCCCGGGAGTGCTCGTGACCGGTGGCGTCGGAGCGTCCGAGATCGGGACCGCGGCGTTCGAGGTGGGTCACGAGGAGACCGACGGCCCACGCTTCAAGCTCGCCCACGACACCGCCGTGCTCGACGAGGACCTCGAACCCCTCGGCCCGGGCGGGGTGGGTCGCGTCGCCCGCCGGGGAGCCATCCCGCTGCGGTATCACGGCGATCCGTCGGGAACGGGGGAGCGCTTTCCGGTGGACCGTCACGGGACCCGTTGGGTCGTCCCCGGAGACTGGGCCCGGGTGGAGGACGACGGGACCTTCGTGTTGCTCGGCCGCGGCTCGCAGTGCGTCAACACCGGCGGGGAGAAGGTCTTTCCCGACGAGGTGGAGAACGTGCTCGCAGGCCATCCCGACGTCGAGGACGTGATCGTCGTCGGGGCTCCCGATCCGACGTGGCAGGAGCGGGTCGTGGCCCTCGTGGCACCACGGGCGGGAACCGCGCCGAGCCTCGACGAGCTCCAGGCCCATTGTCGGGCGCACCTCGCCGGCTACAAGGTTCCCCGGGCGCTCGTGCTCGGCCCGCTGCGCCGCACCGAGGTCGGCAAACCCGACTACCGGTGGGCTACGCAGCGGGCTCGAGAACTTTGATGCGTCCGTAGGGTCCGAATAGCGCGCGCTACGGACGCATCAAGTTCAGGTCGGTTCTGCCTGTGCCTGCTCGCGCAGTTCGAACTTCAGGACCTTGCCCGTGGCGTTGAGCGGCAGTGCGTCGACGACGCGGACGTGGCGCGGCACCTTGTAGTTGGCCATCTCCTCGCGGCACCAGGCGATGAGCTCGTCGGGATTCAGATCCTCACCGGGTGCAGGCACCGCGAAGGCCATGCCGACTTCACCCATGCGGTCGTCGGGTACGCCGATCACCGCAACCTGGGCAACCGACGGGTGGGCGAGAATCAACTCCTCGATCTCGGCGGGGTACGCGTTGAAGCCACCGACGACGTACATGTCCTTGAGGCGGTCGGTGATCCGCAGGTAGCCCCGGTCGTTCATCACCCCGATGTCACCGGTGTGCAGCCAGCCCTGATCGTCGATCGCCTCAGCCGTCGCTTGCGGATTCTCGAAGTAGCCGCGCATGACGTTGTAGCCACGGATCACGACCTCGCCCGGTTCACCCGGGGCCATCTCGTTCCCGTCGTCGTCGACGACGAGCACCTCGACGCCGGGAATCGCCCGTCCCGAGGTGGTGGCGATGGTCTCGGGATCGTCGTCGTGACGACACATGGTCGCGATCCCACACGCCTCCGTGAGCCCGTAGCCGGTGATGACCGTCTCGAAATGGAGCTGTTCGCGCATCTGCACGATCAACTCGACGGGAATAGCCGCGGCGCCGGTCACCGCGAGTCGCAGGGAGCTCAGGTCGTGGCGATCGAGGTCGGGCGTCGCCAGGATCGTCTGATACAGCGTCGGCGGACCCGGGAGCATCGTGATGCGGTCGCGGGGGATGCGCGCGAGCACGGCTTGGGCGTCGAAGACGGCATGCGGGAGGATCGTGGCGCCCGCCATGAGCGCAGCGAGGATTCCCGCCTTGTAGCCGAAGGCGTGGAAGAACGGATTGACGACGAGATACCGGTCGCCGGCCGTGAGACCCACGACGTCGCCCCAGTCGCGAAACGCGCGGAGGTTCTGGGCGTGAGTGGTCTCGACACCTTTGGGACTTCCCGTGGTGCCCGATGTGAACAGCAGATCGGACGTGTCGTCGGGGGAGACGGCCTCGACGCGTGCGTCGGCGGTCGCGGTGTCGACCGACGTGGCGCGCCCGAGGAACTCGTCCCACGTGATCGCGTTGTCGGGAGCGTTGTCGGGAGTGCCGCCGGGAGTGCCGCCGGCGGCGCCGCGGAGCACGATCGTCAGCTCGAGATCGGGCAGCTCGGTGGCGGGGTCGACGGCGCCGGCGAGGAGTTGCAGGTAGTCGGTGTCGAGGAAGTCGGTGACGGTCACCAGTGCCTTGGCGCCACTCGAGCGCAGGACGTAGGCGGCCTCGCGACCCTTGAAACGCGTGTTGACGGTGACGAGCACACCACCGGCGGCGTGAATGCCGAGCGCCGCGACCACCCATTCGCCGATGTTGGGAGCCCACAGCGCCACGCGGTCGCCAGGCTCGATGCCGCTCGCGATGTAGGAGCGCGCCGCGGTGTCGATCGTGGCTGCGAGATCGCGAAACGACCAGGTGCAACCGGCGTCGACGTCGACGAGGGCCTCAGCGTCGGTGTGCCGTTCGGCCGCGGTACGCACGAGGTGCGCAATGGTTCCGAACTCGATGTCGCCCCGCGTGGGCGTATCGGTCATGGCGCCCGCTCAGCCGGGAAGGCAGATGGACTTCGTCTCCAGGAACGCCTTCAGGCCGTCTTCGCCGAGCTCGCGCCCGATGCCGGAGTCCTTGAAGCCGCCGAACGGACTCGCGAAGTCGAGCAGGAATCCGTTGATCGTGGACGTGCCCGTGCGGACCCGGCGGGCGACATCGAGGGCTGTGTCGACATCCGCGCTGTAGACGGAGCCGGAGAGCCCGTAGTCGGTGTCGTTGGCGATTGCTACAGCGTCGTCGACGTCGTCGTAGGGGATCACGCCCACGACCGGGCCGAAGATCTCCTCGCGGGCGATGCGCATCGTGTTGTCGACGCCGACGAACAGCGTGGGTTCGACGTAGACGCCCTTGTCGAGCCCCTCGGGCCGCCCACCGCCGATGGCGATCTTGGCGCCCTCGTCGCGTCCGATGTCGAGATAGCCCTCGACGCGTTCACGCTGCCGTTCGGCGACCAGAGGCCCGATGTCGGTTGCCGGGTCGAGTGGATCCCCGACGTTGAGGTTGCCGATGGCGTCGACGAGGGCGTCGACGACCTCGTCGTAGCGGTCGCGCGACGCGAGGATTCGGGTCTGCGCGACGCACGCCTGGCCGTTGTTCATCATCGCGGCCGGGAGCAGTTGCGGGACCGCCTCGGCGAGATCCGTGTCGTCGAGGATGATCGCCGCCGACTTCCCGCCCAGCTCGAGGGTGACGCGCTTGAGCTGTTCGCCGCAGAGAGCCGCGATCTTGCGGCCCGCCGCAGTGCTGCCGGTGAACGAGACCTTGTCGACGTCGCCATGGGTCACGAGGTGCTGCCCGACCTCGCGTCCCGCCGGCACGATGTTGACGACGCCCGGCGGAACCCCCGCCTCGTCGAGTACCTCGGCGAGCAGGTAGGCGTCGAGAGGCGTTTCGGGAGCGGGCTTGATCACGAGGGTGGAGCCCGACGCCAGCGCGGGAGCCATCTTCAGCATCGTGATGAAGAGCGGCACGTTCCACGGAATGATCCCGACGGCGACGCCGACCGGCTCGCGGCGGACCACGACCGGAAGGCCGAGCGCTCCGACGTGACGGTTCTCGAATGCGAACTCGCGTGTCAGTTCGGTGAAGTAGTTCAGGACCATCGACGGAGCGAGGACCTGGCCCATCGTGCCCCACGTGATCGGGCAGCCGTTTTCCGACGAGATGGTCTGGGCGAAGTCGTCGATGCGGGCGTTGATGCCTTCGTTGATCTTCGCCATCAGGTCGGCACGGTCGTGGGGTGATGTGTTGGACCACTCACCGCCGTCGAAGGCGGTGCGGGCGGCGGCGACCGCCCGGTCCATGTCGGCGGGTACGGCCTCGGGCACCGTTCCGATGTGGGCACCGTCGTGGGGTGAGAACACCTCGACCTTGCCGGACCCGGCCGGGTCGACCCACTCGCCGCCGATGTAGAACTTGTCGCGAACCTGCACGCTCCTGCTCCTTGGTCGATTCGGAGGGAACCCTACCGGAATCCGTCCCGATGCCTTCTCGCGTGTGATGCTCCGGGTATGCCCATCACCTCATCACTCCTGGTCGACGGGTGAGCGCCGGCGGGCGGTTTCGTGCGGAACGGCGACCTCTGTTCATCCCGACGGAGGGTCCCGACTACGCCTCCAACGTGGTGTTCGAGGGTGCCTTCACGGAACGGCAATGCAACCGGATCATCGAACGTGGCCGCTCCGTCGGTCCCGACGAGGCTCTCGTCGGAACCGTCGAGACCAACACGATGGAAGACACGGGAACCCGCATCGCCGACATCGCCTGGATCGAGCCCGATGATGACTCGATGTGGATGTTCGACAAGCTGGCGAAACTCGCGCAACGCGCCAACCGCACCTGGCGCTTCGATCTGACCGGTTTCACCGAGGATCTCCAGTTCACGCGTTACGGCACCCCGGGCGCGTTCTATGACTGGCACCAGGACGGTCTCGACGGCGACGTGGCCGTGCGCAAGCTGTCGATGGTCGTCCAGCTGTCGGACCCCGACGACTACGACGGGTCGGACCTGGAGCTGTTCGCCGTGAACGAGGAGTCGGAGAGCGACGGGGCCGCCGAGTGGACGAGGGCCGCGCGGACCCGGGGGACGGTGATCGCGTTTCCCGCCTTCGAGTTCCACCGGGTGACGGCGCTGGAGCGCGGCGAGCGCTTCTCACTCGTCTCCTGGCTCGGCGGCCCACCCTTCCGGTGAGTGAAGGCGATCCTCGGCTCAGAGTTGCGCTTTTTCGCCAAGAGCGGAGAACACGCTCACTCGGTCTTCTTCTTACCCTTCGCCTTCTGGGTCTTCTTCCACGCGCGCACGCGTTCGAGCGCGGCGGGGGAGTCGATGTCGGCAACTGACCGTGGCGTGGTGTCGGAAAACGGTGCCGCGGCCTTCTTCCATCCCTTCGGTGTGACACCGAGCCGCTTCCCCAGCACGGCGAGAAGGACCTTCGACTTCTCGGGTCCGTAGCCGGGTAGCTCCCGAATGCGGGCGAGTGCATCCGCGCCGTCGGAGGCTCCGGTCCACACAGCCGCGGCGTCACCGTCGTAGTTGTCGACGATCCAGGTGCACAGAGCGTGCGCACGCTTCGCCATCGACGCCGGGTAACGGTGAAGCGCCGGCTTCTCTCGAAACGTCTGCTCCAGCGCTTCAGGGTCCATCGCTGCTATTTCGGCGGCGTCGAGTGGCCCGTCGAGCCGCTCCTGCAACGTGTGGGGGCCGCGGAAGGCCCACTCCATCGGAACCTGCTGGTCGAGCATCATCCCGAGGAGCAACGCGAGCGGATCGTCTTCGAGCAACCGGTCCGCGTCGACGTCGCCGGTGATCGGAATCGCTACGTCGGCCATGTCCCCAGCGTACGCGTAGGCTCGGCCCGGTCATGGACGATCAGCGCCCCCTCCCCGTCACCGAAGCGGTCCGGGAATCGACGCGCCTGGTGGTGGGTGCATCGCTGCTTGCAGGTCGTGGACTGGCCGCGATGATCCGCCGCTACGGGACCCCCGAGTCCGAAACACCGCCGGCCGGTGAATCCGGGGACGATCCCCTTGCCCGGCCCCTCGTGATCGCCGGGGTCGCCCGCACCCTTCTCATTGGCCTGACGTTCGAGGTCGAGCGGGCTGTTCTCGACGTCACTGACCGACTCGCCCGGAGCACCGCACCGGTCTCGGGCGTGATCGCCCGTTCTCCCGCCGTTGCTCCGATCAGCCGCCTCGTGGGAGAGCGACTGTTGGCCTGGTACGCACGCGGTCTGCTGGAGGAGCAGCGAAGCCGGGAGTACGCGGGAACGGCTCTGCTCGGTGCCGCCGGTGTGGGCACCGACTTCATCGTCGAACATCTGGACATCAACGGCATCGTGCAGTCACTCGAGCTCGACGACCTGATCCTCCAGTCGACCGGTGGGATCACCGGGGAGATGCTCGACACGGTGAGGGCACAGGCCGTCGGGATGGACGCTCTCGTCGACCGGATCACCGCCAAGATCACGCGCCGCACGCGCCGCGACGGGCCCAGAGGCGTCGACGAGTCGGAGACCGACTCCCGGTGAGCACCGCGAGCCCCGCCGCGGATCTGGTCGACGAGACGAACCTCCGGGGACTGCGCGGGAGATACGCCGGGATCGCTTCGCGTGGCGCCGCCGTGACCATCGACGCCGTGATGATCGTTCTCCTCTTCTACGCCGGTATCGCCCTCGCCTCGCTCGTGGTGGCTCTCGTCCGCCTCGACCAGCCCCAATTCTTCTCGATCTCCGACGTGGGGTGGGCCCTGGCCTTCACCGCGTGGCTCTTCTTCTACGGGTGGTTCAGCTGGTCCTTCTTCGGCCAGACCATCGGCAAGGCCCTGCTCGGGTTGCGCATCGTGGCCAGGACGGGGGCCCGATGGGCCCGGGGCGGGGACTGCGCCGATGCTTCGGCTGGGTCGTGGCGCTGATGTTCTTCGGGCTCGGGTTCCTGTGGATCCTCATCTCCAAGGACCGACGGGGCTGGCACGACTACATCGCCGGTACCTGCGTCATCTACGACTGGGACGCCCGGGTGGGAACGCTCCTGTTGGCGCGCCGACGCGAGGAGGCGGCCGGCACTCCGTCGCCCCATCGCTGATCAGCCGCATGGACTCTCGTGCGCTTCGGCGGGTTCCCCGGTATCGTCCAGTGATGACCCGCCGGTGGTCGGAGCCTTTGCTCTACGCCGCTTCCGCCGCCTTCGCTCTGGCCGCGGTCTGGTTCGGTCTCACGCCCCATCGGGCCTGGGGCCGAATGGCCGTCGTGCCCTACGCGGTGGCCGCCGTCGTATTCGTGATCGTCGCGTGGGTGTCACCGCGACGCGTCGACGCACGTCTTCGTACCTGGGTCGCGATCGCGCTGCTTGCTGCGGCGACGCTTGCTCCGATGGGCCTTCAGATCGCGCAGCGCGGCGCGGACACCCTCGGGCATCACGCCCAGTCCGAGGTGTTGGTCGTGGAGCAGGCCACGACCGCGTTGTTGAGTGGCGAGAACCCTTATGACGCCGTCTTCGACGACGAAGTCCTCGCACGACGGAAGGTGGGGACCCAGACGCACTTCCCGTACCTCCCCGGGATGCTCGTGCTCGGGGCGGTCCCCGACGGCTGGGGACCGTTGGCCGATGCCCGAGTGGCGTTCGCGGCGTCGACGTTGTTGATCTTCGGCCTCGTCGTGATCATGGCGCGTCGTCGCGACCGGCTCGTGCGTGCCCTCCAGGTGCTGATCGTGCTGCCCACAGGCGCGCTCATCCTGGCGACGGGTGGTGACGATCTCCCGGTTCTCGCGCTCATGCTCCTGTCACTCGTTCTGCTCGACCGCCGTCATCCCGTCGCGGCCGGAATCGCGATCGGGCTCGCCGCCGCCACGAAGCAACTCGCGTGGCCGCTCCTTCCATTCCTCGTGTTCGCCGCCGTCGACGCCGAAGGAAACTCGGCACGGGGACGCGCTGCTGCCGCCGCCGGTCTCACGATGGTGCCGTTCCTGTTGCCCTTCATCGTCTGGAGCCCCGGCGCGTTCGTCGAGGATGCACTGCGTTTCCCCCTCGGTATCGGCCAGGACGCGAGTGCCGCGGCGTCTCCGACCATCGGTCGACTCCTCAGTGCGGCCGTGCCGGGCGCGGGTTCCGTTCTCGCTGTCGTGCTACCGGTCGGACTTCTCGTCGGTTCCGTGGTGCTGCTCGTTCGACGACCACCTCGCGATCCCGCGCACGCGGCGCTCGCTGCCGCGGTGCTCATCGGTGTCGCGGTCCTGTTCGCGCCGGCAGCCCGGATCGGAATCATCGTGTACGCCGTCAACCTCGCCGTGTGGTGGTGGGTACTACGGCCCGATTCCGAGGAGGTCCCGGCGACAGCGGCCTCGCTTCGCGCGTGACCACGGTCGAGAGCAGCCTCGAGAGAAGGGTCGCGCCGGCGGACAAGCGCTGGCATCTTCCTTCCTGGCAACGCTGGCTCTTCGAGATCAGTCTCGTCGTCGGCGTCTACGCGCTGTACACGGCGGTCCGCAACTCGCTCGGCTCGGCTGTCGTATCGACCGAACACGCTGTCGCCAACGCGCTACGCCTGATCGACGTCGAGCGCGCCCTGGGGGTCTTCTCGGAGGCCGGTGTGCAGGACTGGGCGTTCGGTCACCAGTGGCTCATCCAGGCGGCGAACGTCTACTACCGCGGCGCACACTTCTGGGTGACGATCGGTGTGCTCGTCTTCGTTCTGCTGCGCGCCCGAAGCGCTACCCGCTCGTGCGGAACGTGCTTCTGTGCACGACGGTCCTCGCACTCGTCGGTTTCGCCCTCTACCCGCTGGCACCGCCACGGCTGCTTCCCGAGACGTTCGGCTTCGTCGACACGGCGAGAGTCGGCAGCGAGTTCTGGAACACGGAATCCGCGCAGGCGGCCATCAGCCATGCCTCGAACCAGTTCGCCGCCATGCCGAGTCTCCACATCGGTTGGGCGATCTGGTGCGTGTGGGCCGCCTGGCCTGTTGCCGGACGACTGGGTCGTTCTCTCGTCTGTGCGCACCTGGCGTGGAGCATCGCCGTGGTGGTCCTCACGGGTAATCACTACCTGCTCGACGCCCTCGGTGGGGCGGTGGTGCTCGGTTGTGGGTTGCTCGCGGGAACCTGGCTGACCCGGTGGACGGCACGAATCCGTGGTCATTGGGCGCGCAGCAGGGCCTCCGCCACCTCGTCCGCCTGAATGGGCGGAAAATCCCAAATACGCCCTACCGTGGGAGATGAGAGTCCTCTAGTCTTTCGTGGTTGAAGTGATCTGTAGGGCTGAAGTTGGGTACCGGGGAGGGGGAGACCGTGGTGGGAGCGAACCGGTGGCACCGGGCGGGCGGCGGCCACGACACCGTCACCGAGCGTTCCGCTCCTCCCACACCTCGTGAACCGGTTGAGCTCGAGATCGTGCTGGACGACGCGGCCCCGCGCGATCTGGCCCCCGAGATCTTCCGGCAGCGACTGGTGATCGAAGGCACCTGCCGTCGCGCGGTGACTGCCGACGACGTCAGTCGGTATCTGAAGGATCTCTCGACCGTGTGCGGCATGCGCACCCTCATCGAGCCCGTCACGCACCGATCGGAGAAGTACGGCTGGGCGGGATGGATCCACTGGGAGACTTCGGGCGCGCACCTCTACGCCTGGGACCACCCGCTGTTCTTCAGTGTCGACGTGTACACGTGCAAGGCGTTCGACGCGCCCGAGGCCGTGCACTTCACCCGCGTGTTCTTCGACGCACCCGAGATCATCGCACGAACCTTCTGATGGCGACACCTGGCGGTCGTGTCGACAGCGAGGGCGGTAGGGAGAACGCCGATACCGACGGAGACCACGTCGACCTGGTTCGCGAGGAGATGCGTGACCGCTGCATCCGGTTGCTCACCGAAGCGGGCGATCCGACAGAGCCCTTCGGGCTGTATGTCCTCCCGGCAGCGGTTCCGGACTCCGAGCTCGCCCGTCACGTAGAGCGCTCCGTGTTCGCCGAGTGGTTCGGCAACACGCCAGAGATGCTCGCGGAGGAGTACGCAGCCTACGAGGACGCATCGGTGTTCTTGTGTGTCATGGACCACGAGCGCCGGCTGCCGGCCGGAGCAATGCGGATCAGTCTGCCGTCGTCGGCAGGATTCAAGACCCTCGACGATCTGAAACGGATCTGGGAGGTGGACCTTCCCGCACTCGGAAGGAAGCTCGAGTTCGTGCTGGACACTGACCACATGATGGACGTCGGAACGATGGCTGTGATGCCCGAGTACCGGGGGAACGCGACCGAAGGGCTCGTGGCGCTGTCGCTGATCGCCGGGATGTGCGCGCTGTGGCATCGCTGTGGCACGCGATGGATGGTGAGTGTGATGGACCTGTTGGCGCTCGACCGCATTCAGGTCCTGACAAACAACTCCTTGCAGAAGTTCCCGGGCCTCGAGCCGCGGAACTACCTCGACTCACCCGCCAGCATCCCGGTCTACGTCGACGTCCGCCGGGAGATCGAGCGGCTTCAGGACGCGGATCCCTTCACGTATGAGATCGCCCATGGCCGTGGGCTCGAGTCGACAGTTCGGCCGCCCGCGTGGTCCGTCGTCGAGCTTCCGGGCGTCGTCGCGAGCGGCCTCCCCGCCGCGTCGAAGCAGTGGGAAACCAGCTAGAGGGCCGACCCGCCCTCTTGTGCGTTGGCATCCGTGCCATCGCCCCTGAGACCTCGACAGACGTTCGGAATCTCCTCGGGTCGGACAGGTCGAGAGTAGTGGTAGCCCTGTGCAAGTCGACATCCCAGCGCTTGGAGACGAACAGCCTGGGAAGCGCGCTCGACGCCCTCGGCGATGGTGGTGATGTTCATCGCTCGCGCCATGGCGATGATCGCTGCCACGAGACTCGCTTCCGATCCGTCCTCCTGGTCAAGTCCGTTCACGAACGATCGGTCGATCTTGACGTGGTCGGCGGGGAACTGGCGCAGGTAGGAGAGCGACGAGTATCCGGTTCCGAAATCGTCGATCGCGATCTGGACACCGAGCTGCTGAATGGCACCGAGCAGGTCGACAGCGGCCGGAGGATTCTCCATGAGCACGCTCTCGGTGAGCTCGAGCGTGAGCGCGCGGCCGGGGAGGTTCGTTGCCACGAGTGACTCTCGGACCTGTTGGACCAGGTCCTCGTCGTGGAGTTGTCGCGCCGACAGGTTGACGGCGACGTACAGGTCGTGGCCGTGAGGGAGTTCCCGGCGCCACTCACCGAGCTGGCGACAGGCTTGTTCGAGCACCCAGGCTCCGATCGGGACGATCAGTCCCGTGTCTTCGGCGACGGGGATGAATGTGATCGGTGAGATCTCGCCCATCGTCGGGTGGGTCCACCGCAGGAGTGCCTCGAAACCCTGCACCTCGGCACCCGGGATCGCCACGATCGGTTGGTACTCGAGGCGGAGCTGCGAACGGTCGAGCGCGTGGCGGAGATCACCCTCGAGTGCCAGACGCTTGGCGACCCGGTCGCGCATGGAGTTGTCGAAGACCGTGACCGTGTCACGCCCTGCCGCCTTGGCCTCGTAGACAGCCGTATCGGCCTCCCGCAGCAACGTCTCGGCATCGACGTCCGGATCGGTCCCGTCGGTGACCGCCACGCCGATGCTCACCGAACACGAGATCTCGGCGCCGCGGACCTGGAACGGGATCGAGAAACAGAGGCGCGTCCGTTCCGCGGCGTCGTGGGCGACTGCCTCGGAGCTCACGGACGAGAGGAGGATGACGAACTCGTCGCCGCCGATCCGAGCGACCAGATCGGCATTTCCTGCCGTGTCGGTGAGACGCTTCGCGACGGCGCACAGCATCTCGTCCCCCAGGCTGTGACCGTGGCTGTCGTTCATGAGCTTGAAACGGTCGATGTCCAAGAGGAGCAAGGCCGTGCTGGTGTCTGGTGCCCGTTGTCTCGCCAGGACGTCACTGAGATGAGCCTGGAGTCGCGTGCGATTCGGGAGCCCCGTCAATGCGTCGTGGTACGCCTGGTGAACGAGTCGACGTTCCGAGCGAGCGTGAGCGTGGAGTGCGCGCACGACGCGCGCAATGGCGGTCGCGGTGAGAAGCAGGACAATGGTTCCCAGCGCAATCCGGTCGCCTGTCGATGTGCGTTCCCCCGTGACGGTGACGAGTGCTGGAATCCCGAGAGCGATCGCCACAAGAGTGAGGCGAGCTGTCGTGGATGTGGACGGAGCAGGCTCCGCCGGCGCGGGTTCGGTGACCTCGCGAAACGATGGGTGGAGGGCAGCGCCGATGACGCAGATGAGTGCCACGGAATACGGAACGTCGACCACGCGCTGAGGCAGGTCGAGTGCCCCCGTCTCCACGAACATGTAGACCGTGTCGCCGACCAGCATCGCTGCGAACGCGACGAAGATGAGCTTCAGCGCTAACGGTGCTTGCCCACGACTCGTGAAGAGCAACTGAACGACGATCGCAACCAGGAATGCCGAGAGCGCCGGGTACATCGAGACAGTGATCTGGACGGGGAGCGGCGATCCGGTACCGAGCAGGGCTGGGTTGATCAGGAAGATCCACGCCAGCGTCAGGACTGCGAGCGCCGCGACGACTGCGTCGAGAAGAGCGTCCATCCGTGCGTCTCGGTCAGGCTGCCGAGAGCGTGTGATTCCGATCACAACAGCGCCGAGGAGGAGATACCCCGGCAACGTGATCATGTCAGGGATCAGCGAGCGATCGGCGGACAGGTCCCCCAGGGTGTTGATCGTCTGGCGGGCAAGGCCTCCGAAGAAGAAGAGAGTGAACGCTGTCGCAGCGAGAGCCCATGGCCATCGCGGCGTCGGCTGGTAGTGGCGGACGCCGTAGACCATGGCCGCGACACATCCGCCGAAGAGCAGGATCAAGGTAGCGTCGTGGACGACCCCGAAGAGTCCGACTGCCTGGAGTAGGACCCAGAGGACCATGACGCCGAGAAGCCAGGTGACCCAGCGTGTCTCGGCCGACGTCGTACGCTCCACCTCGCCTCCCATCCCGTCCCCGGGGCACCGCGCGTCGGTGCCGCTCACCGTGGAAATCGGCCTGCGGAGCAAGTTCCTGAACGCCGCGGGAACAAATCCGGAACTAGGGCGCGAAGCACCACACAGGGTGGCGTGAATGCGCGAATCGGTTGGCAATCCGCGCGAAGAGTGGTCGAAGGCCGTGACCGGCCTCAGCCGGAGGGTTCGGCGATGGCTTCGGGTGTGCAATCGGCGGGGGCGTTGACGGGGTTGCAACGGGCGGGCGTACCACCGGGGATGCTGACCACGTACCCGGTGCCGAACATCGAGTCGGGCACCTCGTAGTCGGTGCTCACGAACTGCGCGCCGCTGGCCAGAGCCGCGTCACGACGTGTCGTGTCGTTGTTGCGGGCGTCGGCAGTGGGCGTGTCGGAACGCGTTCGGATCAGGTAGCCGGCCTCGACCAGCTCCATGATCTGCTCACCCTCCTCGATCGGGTCGTCGAGACGGAGAAACGCCGCGTCGGGTTCTCCGGGCTCGGAGCTCGTGAACATGACCCGACCCTCGAGGGAGGCGTGGCCCTCCAGGTAGACGTCGCGCTCGTCACCGGTGTTGACGAGGGCGAACATGATCTTGCCGCGTGAATCGTCGAGACTCGGCCACCCGTCTTCGAGCACCGCCTCTTCGAGCGTGTCGTGATCGCCGCGGACGTCGTCGGGGGTGATGATCATCTCCTCGGGAATGACCGACGTGATCTCGGCGTCGAGGTCGTCGAAGAGCTCGGGAGTGAATCGCACGGGCTCGGTGAAGCCGAGATCCGGAATCTCGACGCCGTCACCCAGCTCGCCCGCCGCCTCCTCGATCGTCTCCTGCTTGCCCTCGATCATCACCATCACCGGGACGTGGTCGGGGTTGGCCGACGACCACGCCTCCACCTCTTCGAGACAGATCGTCAGCGTGAGGCAGTTGGTCGCGTAGTCGAAGTCCTGGGTGTGCAGGACCTTGAAGCCCGGTTCATCGAGCTCCGGAATCCCCGACGCCTCGGGGAGATCGACGACGGGGTTCGCCGCCTGATCCGCGTAGAGACCGCCCTCCGGATCAGCGAAGACGTCGATCTCGATCTGGCGGACACCGTGTTCGGTGAACTGTTCGTCGAGCGGGACGTGTGAGTACTCGATGGATTCGGCCAGCTCCTTGCTCAGTCCTTCGAGAACCGTGAAGATCTCCTCGCGTGGTTGCAGGTGATAGCTGTTGTGCGACCCGAGCACCTGGATCTGGTTGAGGTCGACCGTGGGCTCGTCGGGCGATCCGGAGTCCGAACCACCGGACGAGCACGCTGCGATGAGAACGGCTCCGAGCACGAGCCCCGCCATCACAGGACTCCGCGGCCGTCTCCTGCCCCGAGTGGCGGAGCGGGGGCCCGGACCGGGAAGGGCGCCGGATACGTGGCGGTTGTGCGAAGTGTGCATCCCCACAGTCTCCTATATTCACCGAATCCGTGAGCTGTCGCCGCGGTGGCGGCCCGGAGTGGTCAGACTGGCCGTATGAGCCCTGTGCTGGTGCTCGTCGCTGCCTACGCCGTCGGGGCGATCCCGTTCTCGAACGTCGCGGCGCGTCTGACCCGGGGCGTCGATCTACGCGAGGTCGGTTCGGGAACCGTCTCAGGGACGTCGCTGTTCCGGGTCGCGGGTTTCGTACCCCTGGCTCTGGCAGGTGTGTGCGACGTCGCGAAGGGTGCTGTCGGCCCGCTGCTGGCGGGAAGTGGACGTCCGGGGCTGGCGGCACTTGCCGGCGGACTCGCCGTGGTCGGGCACAACTGGTCACCGTTCCTGCGCGGAGCCGGCGGCCGGGGGATCTCCACCGCGATGGGAGCTTTGGCGGTCACCGCCTGGCCGGGTTCGCTCCTCCTGCTGGCCGGTCTCGGCGTCGGCCGTCTGATCCGCCAGACCGCTCTCGTGTCGCTGATTGCCGAGTTGTCCCTCACGCCGCTGCTCGCGCTGCTCGGGTGGAGCGGAGCCGCGCTCGCGGGCCTCGCGGTGACGATCCCCATGGTCGCGAAGCGGGTAGTCGGCAATGCGGCTCCACGGGCCGATCGTCGGAGGACGTACCTGACGCGGTTGCTGTTCGACCGGGACGAACGCGGCGAGCCAAACGGGATCGTCGCGCCGTGAGGCGGGGGCGCGGCCGGGAGTCGATGGTGACGGTCGCTGCGGTCGTCCGCCGCCCCGGCTTCCGCGACCTGCTCGTCGGCCAGGGGGTTTCCGCCCTCGGCGACTGGATGGGCACGGTGGCATTCATGGCGCTCGTGCTCCAGATCACCGGATCACCGGCAGCCGTCGGGGGATCCTGGCACTGCGGCTGCTCCCGGCGGCGGTCGGTGGTCCGCTGGCGGCGCGCGCTGCAAATCGGTGGGACCGTCGCCGAACGATGCTCGCGATGGATGCCGCCCGCGCGGCGATGATCGCTCTCGTGCCGCTCGTGCGGGGTCTGTGGTGGATCTACCTCTGGGCGTTTCTGGTCGAGGTGGCGAGTATCGTCTTCCTGCCCGCCCGCGACGCGTCGATTCCCGACCTCGTGGAGGAGGAGCAGCTCCCGGTCGCGAACGGGCTCATCCTCGGTTCCTCCTACGGCAGTATTCCGCTCGGAGCTGCTCTGTTCGCGCTCGTGGCGGCCCTGCCCGGTGCCGACATCGCCGGTCGCCCCCTGGCGCTGGTTTTCTGGCTCGACGCCGCCACCTTCGTGGTGTCGTTCTTCCTCATCGCCCGGGTGACACAGCTCGGCTCCGCGAGCGGTGAGGCTCCCGTCACCGACGAGCCCACGAACTTCCGGGCGGCGTTTCGCATCCCCCTCGTCAGGGCGGTGATGCCTGCGGCCGCTGCAGTCGCGCTCGGCCTCGGCGCCCTCTTCTCGCTCGGGATCGTGTTCGTGCGCGAGGTCCTCGGTGCGGGCGACGCCGAGTTCGGGCTGTTGATCGCCCTGTTCGGTGTCGGCGCCGTGGCCGGACTGGCGGTTCTGCAACGCGCACCCGAGGGCGGAGACCTCCTCGTGCGCGCGCGCAGTGGCGTCCTGGCGATCGGCGTGATCGTGGCATTCTTCAGTCTCGCTCCGTCGATCGGCTTCGCCTTTGTGGGAGCGATCGGCTTCGGGGGCGCCGCGGCGTACACGCTCGCGTCCGGAATGGGGGCCATCCAGTCACGCCTCGAGGGCACCGAGCGCGTCCTCGCGTTCGCCGCCTTCCACGTCGTGATCCGTGTGGCACTGGCGGTGTCCGCCGTCGGGGCGGGAGCCGTCGGTGACGTCGTCGCCGAGGTTCAGTGGCCGCTCGTCGGGACGTTGGAGCCGTCCCGACTCGTCCTTCTCTGTGCGGGACTCCTGGTCATGCTCAGCGCCCTGGCGGTCACAAACCGGGCGGGGCACGACACCGGAGAACCGACGACCGCCACCGACGATGAGCACCGGGAGGATCCTGGAGGCGTCGGAGTCGGGGGAGCGACCACGTGAGCGTCGCCGTCATCACCGACAGCGCGGCGGCCCTCCCCGACTCGCTCGCGTCGGTGAACGGGATCACCGTTGTTCCGATGTGGCTCACGATCGCCGACCAGGCGGTTCGGGAGGGCGAACGGACCCTCGGAGAGCTGATCGGCGACGAGCGGGTCACCACCTCGGGCCCCACACCGGGCGAATTCGAGGAGGCGATTCGGTCGCGCCTCGCCGAGCCCGGCGTGGACGACGTCCTCGTCTGCACGATCGCTGCGTCCATGAGCTCCACCTACGAGGCGGCGGCTGTGGCCGCGCGCGAGGTCGGTGATCGGGTGAGCGTCATCGACACGACCACGGCAGCCGGTGCCGAGGCATTGGTGGTGCTCGAGGCAGCCCGTGTCGCAACCGAAGGCCGCTCGCTCGACGTCGTGGAGGCCGCCGCCCGGCGCGTCATCGAGCGGGTCCGACTCATTGCCACGCTCCCAACCCTCGATCACCTCGTCCGGGGAGGACGAGTCCCGAGCATCGCCGGCTGGGCCGGTCGCCATCTGAGTATCAATCCGCTGTTCGAGTTCTCCGGCGGAGGAGTGAAGAGGCTGCGCCCTGCCCTCAGCGCCGAGGCCGCTCACGACCGAATCGTCGCGGCCTGCCTGCGGTCACGCCCCGACGACGCGGCGGCCTTGCACGTCGTGGCCTTGCACGCGCTGGCTCGTGAGGTCGCCGAGCACCTCCTCGGGGGGGTGGAGGCCGATGTGCAGCCCGCCACCTCGTTCGTCGAGGAGTTCGGCTCCGTCATGGTCGTGCACACGGGACCGGGGCTCGCCGGGCTCGCCTGGTGGTGGGAGTCGCCCGCCGATCAGGCGTCGTCGGCGATCTGACCGCTCAGGCCGCCCGGACGAAGAGCCGCGGGCACCGGAACGGATTCGACGGTCCAGTTGACGGCGTCGATGACGGCCGGCACAGCGGCCTCGTCGAAGGCGTGGCCCATGTGTTCGACGATCCTCAGCTGCCGGGGCTCGGATGCCACGTCGAAGAGGTCTTCGGCGGCGGACGCCGGGATGAAGCGGTCGCGTGTCCCGTGGATCAATGCGACGGGAGCACCGATCTTGGGAATCAGGTCGATGGGAGGGTCGGGCGAGTTCCACTTCTGAGCGACGCGCACTCGGAGGTAGCGGGAGGCGAGATGACGTCCGAGGCGTGTGCGGGTGATGCCAGCGGTGAGCATCGCCGTGGGTGTGCGGGGGAGTTGCCAACGGGCCGGAGTGCTGACCGACACCACACCGTCGATGTCGGCGTGCGACGCCGCGTAGCGCAGAACGGCGATGCCGCCCATCGACGCCCCCACGAGTACGACGAACTCCGAGCGGGTCCGGGCTTCGGTGACGGCGGCTCCCACGTCGTGTTCCTCGAGGTCGCCGAGTGTGGATTCACCTTCGGATCCACCGTGGCCGCGGGCGTCGTAGGTGATGACGTCGAAGCCGGCGTCGTTGAGGCCGACGGCGACCGCCGTCACCGCAGGGTCCTCGGCCGTGGAACTGAAGCCGTGGGCGAGAACCACCGCGCCGCGGGGTGTCCCGTCGGCGAGGCTCCGATGCCCCGCGAGCAGGACGTTGTCGGCGGTGGCGAAGGTGGGCCGGTTCATCGTCAGGAGCGGGGATCAGAAGGGAACACCACGGTTCACAACCTATGCCGCGGAAGTGGTGACGCTCGCCGCGACCGGGACGGTCCGACGGCGCAGGATGCCGTGGCGGGTCATGGAACGGTGGAAGTACAGGGCCGAGACAGCGATGGCGCCGCCGGTGAGCGTCATCGACAGGAGAGTCTTCGCCACCACGTAGGTTCCGACCGACTGGCTCAACAGGAGCCAGATGGTGATTCCGGCGTTGGCGAACTGGGTGAACGCCCACAGCAGCGAGATGCGAAGGAAGAAGCGCCGAACCCGCACGTCGGCGAGAACGTCGGCGGGGATGGGACAGAAGTCGGCGGCGAGACGTTGAGCGAGCGGCCGACCGAGGGGTACCGACACGAGAAACGCCGTCGCCACGAGTGCCGTACCGAGCGTCGGCTGGAGAAAGTAGACGAACGTGCTTCCGGTGGACGCGGCCAGAAGGGTTCGTGCAGTGAGCGTGAGTGCGCCGAGGACGAGGATCCCCGGGACCCGCCGACCTGTCACCACCCGTCGGAAGATGTTGCCGTATGCCCACACGAGACCTGCGGTCACTGCTCCCCACACGCCGAGAAAGCGCAGCGTCAGGAGGAACACGGCGACCGGGACGAGGGTTCCCTCGATGATGTTCGGCAGAGAGTGGCGGGCGAGAGTCCGCAGCTTCGGGATTTCGAAATGGGTGGTCATGGTGCGTGCGGTCACCGGACCGCCCAACGGGAGCTCTGGGGCTGCTTGAATGAACCCGTGGTGATGCCAGGGTACCCGAGGATGGGCAAGGGCGGGTATCTGCCCATCGAGGACTACGGGATCGTAGGCGATCTCCACACCGTGGCCCTGGTGGGCAACGACGCGTCGATCGACTTCATGTCGTTCCCGCACTTCGATTCGCCCACGATCTTCGCCTCCCTACTCGATTCCGAGCGGGGTGGGCGTTTCGGCCTCCGGCCGTGCATCGAAGGAGGGGCGCGCAAGCAGCTCTACCTGCCCGACACGAACGTCCTGATGACCCGGTTCCTCGACCGTGCGGGTGTGGCCGAGGTGTCGGACTTCATGGAGCTCGGCAAGCACCGCGACGACCATCCCCACCGTCTCGTTCGGCGAGCGAAAGCCGTCCGCGGTGACATCGACTTCGACATGGTGTGTGCGCCGCGATTCGACTACGGCCGCGCCGATCACACGGTCGAGGTGCGCGACGGGGAGGTTCTCTTCGTCTCGCGCGGCGACGACGGTCTCGTTCTCCGGCTGCGCACCGAGGTTCCGGTCGAGGTCCGCGACGGGGCCGCCGTTGCTCGTTTCGCGCTCGCCACGGGTGACCACGCGGCGTTCGTGCTCGAGAAGGTGATCCCCGGACAGGAGAGTCCTTCGGCGGCTCGGGGATACGTGCCCCGCGCGTTCGTCGAGACGGTGAACTACTGGCGCGACTGGATCGGGCGCTGCACCTACAAGGGCCGGTGGCGCGAGACGGTGAACCGCTCGGCGCTGGCTCTCAAGCTCATGGTCTCCCAGACATACGGGTCGCTCGTGGCCGCACCCACCTTCGGGCTCCCCGAGGAACTCGGTGGCGAGCGCAACTGGGACTACCGCTACACCTGGATCCGCGACGCCTCGTTCACCCTCTACTCGCTGATTCGTCTCGGCTACACCGAAGAAGCCGGTCGGTTCATGGAGTGGATCGAGCAGCGCATGGCGGAACTCGAACCCGACGGTTCGATGCAGATCATGTACGGCTACGACGGGCGCAAGACACTCACCGAGATCGAGCTACCCCACCTCGAGGGCTACCGCGGCTCGTCGCCGGTGAGGGTCGGCAACGGCGCGTACGACCAACTCCAGCTCGACATCTACGGCGAACTGATGGACTCGATCTACCTCTACAACAAGTTCGGCGCCCCCATCTCGTCCTCCCTGTGGGAGAACTGCGTTCGTTTGATCGACTGGGTGACCGAGAACTGGGAGCGAGAGGACGAGGGGATCTGGGAGGTGCGTGGCGGACGCCACCACTTCTTGTTCTCGCGGCTGATGTGCTGGGTGGCGGTCGACCGCGGCATCCGTCTCGCCGACCGACGGTCGTTCCCCTACCCGTTCGAGCGCTGGCGGCGTACCCGCGACGCGATCTACCACGACATCTTCGAGAACTTCTGGAACGAAGAGCGCCAGACCTTCGTGCAGACCAAGGGCTCCACGGCCACCGACGCGGCCTATCTGCTCATGCCGCTCGTCAAGTTCATCAGCCCCCAGGACCCGCGGTGGTGGTCCACGCTCGGAGCGATCGAGGAGGATCTCGTCGACGATTCCCTCGTGTTCCGTTACCGCCAGGAGCACGGCACCGCCGACGGCCTCGACGGCGTGGAGGGAACCTTCAACCTCGTGTCGTTCTGGTACGCGGAGGCGCTGGCCCGTGCCGGCGACGTTCCCAAGGCCCGTCTCGTGTTCGAGAAGATGCTCGGCTACGCCAACCATCTGGGTCTCTACGCCGAGGAACTCGGCCCGCACGGCGAACACCTGGGCAACTTTCCCCAGGCGTTCACGCACCTCGGCCTGATCAGCGCGGCCTACGCCATCGACCGCAAACTCGACGACGCCGGCTGGATCTAACCCAAGCCCGCATCAGGGGTTGAGGACTCCGACCTGGACCGGAGTCGAAGCGTTCCGACGATGACAATCGCGACCAAGACGAGATTGCGAAGGCCGTAGCCGATCTGAGCGGCAGTCGTGTCGGAGTTCGGTTCATCGAAGAACACCTGGAGGACCACCGTGACGACGACCGCAACGAGCGTCAATCGCTCAATTCTCCTGTAGCCGGCCGCTCCCGCAATGGCGGCCCAGGGCACGAGCCAGACGATGAACTGCTCGGAGAGAACCGTCGACAAGACCAGGAGAGCGGCGACTGAAACCGTCGCGGGCAGGCCGACGTCTTCGCGCTCCCGGCTCTGGTTCCACACCCACCAGGCGAAGGCGAGAGCGGCGACGGCGAGGAGAGCTCCGATCCAGGACGGGGGGCTCCGATGCGCCAGGAACCAGCCTCGAAGCGCATGTCGCCCGCTCCGCCCAGCAGGGCGAGTTGCGCAGGGATGCTCTCGACGTGCCAGCCTTCGGCACCTCGGAAGGTCAACACCTGGCGCGGGCCGTCGATGTCGCCGAGCCATGCCCAGAGCGCGACTCCGGCGAACCCGCCTGCGAGCGTCCAGGCCATGGCGCGCCAGCGTCGCTTCACGAGCAACCAGGGCGTGAGGACGACGGGCCAGAGCTTCACGAAGACGGAAGCTGCGAGGGCGACGCCTCCCGGCCCGTCTCGCGATCGTGACACGAGCGACACGGCGAGCAGTGCCAAGAGAACGCTCACCAGGTCGAACTTCGTCAGGACCGTGGCGAGCATGGGCGCGGCGATGATGAGATATGACACTGCTGCACGACTGCCCCAGTTCCACAGCAGGAGTCCGACGATTCCGAGGTCGGCAAGCAGCTGGGTGACGATCAGTATGTTGAGAGTGGAGTCGAAGTCTCCGGTGTCGATCGCGTCGAGGCCGAGGTAGGCCAGCGGCGGGTACTCGACCTCGAAATCCCGGTACGGGTGCCCGCGTGAGGTCGCGATTTCGTGGTAGCGCCCGGCGTCGGAGGTCGCCGCGTAGGCGGGTGTCTTCACGCCCGGGTCACGGAGAAGTGCCGCGGCGGCGGCCACATGCACGGCCACGAGAGCGAAGAGGAACAGCGGGGGCACGCGGTTGCTCGCTGTGGTGCTCACCAGGGTTCGACAATCCAGACGTCGTCGAGGGACTCCTCGAGTGTGCGCACGGTCTTGCCGACCGCGCGGTCGGTGCCGTCCCACACGACGACGGCCTCATGGTTGTGCGCCGCCAGCCAGGCGTCACGCCGTGCAATGGCCGCGCCGGCCTGCTGTTTCGAGCGCGGCGGCTTCTTCGTGTGGACGATGACCTGTTCGGCGCCGTCGAGCAGCTTCCGGAAGTGACGGCGCGACGCGTCGGGCCAGACGCTGTCGGGATCGGGGAAAGCGAGCACGGCGACGTAGGGGATGTCCGCCTCGGCGGCCGCTTCGGCACCGAGCTGTTCGGCACCCAGCCCGAGACCGGTCGCCACCACGAGCTCGGTGTCGACCTGCGCCTTCGCGCGAAGGATCTCCACCAGACGCCGGCGGACGCCATCGGCGATTCTGTTTGCGTCATAGCCCCCCAGCTCGGGTGGCCGGTGGCCCGTGACCACGACGCCGTGCGTCTCGAGGCGGCCTTCGAGGCTGTCGATACCGTCACCGTCGGGTTCGCCGGCGACGCTCGGGGTTGCAGTGGCTGACCTGTCGGCGGGATCCTCCTCCAGCTGCGCGATCAGCACGGCGCTCAGATGCTCACCTTCTCGCGCGGCCTGGGTGCGCGCGGCGTCGGTGGCGAGAGCGTCCACGGCGTCGTTCATCGGGTCACCGGAGTGACCCTTCACCCAGCGGAACGACACGTCGGGGCGCGAGCGTACGAGCTCGATCAGGGGCTCCCAGAGGTCGCGGTTGGCGACCGGTTCCTTCTTCGAGTTCTTCCAGCCGCGCTTCATCCAACCTTCCCACCACCCGTCCCGGAAGCAGTGCACGACGTAGGTGGAGTCACTCACGACGTCGACCGGCCCGTCCAGCGCGCGCAATGCCTCGTACGCCGCGGTGATCTCCATACGCTGGTTGGTGGTCTTGGCCGCGGGGCCGCTGGCGTAGGGGCCGTCGGGCACCGCCCAGGCCCAGCCGCCGGGACCCGGGTTCCCCAGGCAGGCTCCGTCGGTGTACACGGTTGTGGCCCGCTGCGGCGACGATGTCTTCGGCGAGGATTTCTTCGGGGAGGACTTGTTCGGGGAGGACGTCACCGCACCAGGATGCCCGCCCGCGACCCCACCGACGCGCACGGGCTGAGGAATCCTGCCGGCGTCAAAGGCGTCGCGGCCCGCCTGGCGTACGCTCCCGGCCGTGCCCGACGAGCCACGCGTCCACGTCGACGACAGCCACGGCGCCCCGGGCGTCACGCTGAGCGCCGGTCGCCTGGCGGCGAGCTTCCTGCCTTCCGTCGGCATGCTGGGGGTGTCGCTTCGACGCGACGGTCTGGAGTACGTCGCACTGCCTGACGGCGTGGCGGGATTTCGAAGCGGGCATACGACCGGGATCCCCCTGTTGCACCCGTGGGCGAACCGGCTCGCGAAGGGGGAATACCGCGTGGAGCGGGCTCGCGTGGACCTCGCCGGTCTCGACGTGCACCGTGACGGTAAAGGGCTCCCGATGCACGGGACGATGGTCGGACCCCTGCGCTGGTCGGTCGTGCGAGCGGGTCCGACGGGACGCCGCGCCGTTCTCAGCACCACGTTCGACCACGGCCGGGACGACACGGCGCGCTTCCGAGCGTTCCCGTTTCCGCACCGGTTGACGATCACCGCATCGCTCGGTGCCGACGCGCTCGAGATCACCACCACCGTCGAGCCGACCGGCCGACGGGCCGTGCCGATTTCGTTCGGATTCCACCCGTACTTCACGCTTCCCGGCGTGGCGCGCCGCGACTGGTCCGTGGAGCTTCCCTCCTGCACCCAGATCGACCTGGACGACCGCGGAATCCCGACGGGTCAGACGTCGCAGGTGCGCGGCGGCGACGTTGCTCTGGAGGGGCGTACCTTCGACGACCACTACCGGCTCCACCGTGAACGGCGGTTGGCGATCAGCGGAGGTGGGCGTCGGCTCGAGGTGCGCATCGGGCGGGGCTACGAGTTCACGCAGGTGTACGCACCGCCGCGCCACGCGTTCACCGCGCTCGAGCCGATGACGGCGGCGACGAACGCCCTGGTAACCGGAGATCACCCGACGGTGAGCCCGGGAGACCGGTACCGGGCCACCTTCACCGTGCTCCCGTCGTGACCCCGCCACACACGACGTGAGGGCGGGTGATCACTCAGCCGAACCAGGGGGGCTCGTTGCCGGGCTTCCACTTGATGTTGCAGCCCATGCTCGGGTGGTGCGGTTCGGGAACGGACTCGCCGGCCAGCACCGCGTCGATCGCTGCGTCGAGATCCTCGCCGGTCACCGGAACGTCGTTGCCGGGACGGCTCGAGTCCATCTGACCCCGGTACGCGAGCGTGCCCTCCGCGTCGTACAGGAAGAAGTCGGGTGTGCACGCCGCCCGGTACGCCTTCGCCACGTCCTGGGTCGCGTCGAACAGATACGGGAACCGGTAGCCGACTGCGCGGGCCTCGTCGGCCATGTGCTCGGGGGAGTCGTCGGGGTGAGCGTCCACGTCGTTGCTGTTGATTCCGACGACCGCGACTCCCCGTGCCGCCCAGCGGTCGGTGAGCAGCGCCAACTCGCGACGCACGTGCTGGACGAACGGGCAGTGGTTGCAGAGGAACATCACCAACAACGCCGGAGCGTCGGCGAAATCCGCGAGGGCGAACTCGTTACCTGACGGGTCCGGCAGGCGGAAGTCGGGCGCCGGTGTCCCCAGCGGAACCATCGTGGAGTCGGTTCTGACCATGGGTCCCTCATTCGGCGGCGTACCTACGCGACGCTATCGGCGTGACCGAACGTGAGGAGAACGCGACGCCCGTGAGCTGGGGACACACGAGGGTGACCCCGCCCCTCAGGCCAGCCGACAGCTACGGCGTCGTGCTCGGTCTTCTCGTCCTGACCTTTGTGCTCTCGATGAGCACCGGCGCCGGCTGGATGCGGTCGATCACGTCGGCTCTCACGCTCGCTACGCTCGTCACCGCCTTGTTGACGTCGCGCGTTGAACGACGCGTGATGGTGCTGGTGATCTTTCTGGGGAGCTGTGCGTTCGGCTTCCAGGTCGCGGCCCACTTCGTGAACGTTCCAGAGCTCCGCGGCGTCGGGACCCTGATCAACGCCGCCATGCTGGCGGTCCTCCCCCTCGTGGTCCTCGGGCGCGTATGGCGCCACGAAACCGTCACGGGGGAGACGATCCTCGGTCTCCTGTGCGTGTACGTGGGTCTCGGCAGTGTCTTCGCGCTTCTGTTCATTGGTGTGGACGGCATCAGCCAGACGAGCTTCTTCAACCAGGTCAGCGACCCGACGTCGGGCGACTTCTACTACTTCAGCTTCGTGACGCTCACGACGCTCGGTTTCGGTGATCTGACGCCGGCACAGGGTTTCGGGCAGTCACTCACCGTTCTCGAGGCCCTCATGGGGCAGGTCTTCCTCGTCACGGTCGTGGCCCGGGGCGTGTCGCTGCTCGGGGGAACGACCAGTGTCGGAGGTCAGCGCACATCCGACTGAGCGCAGGCGTCGCTCGGCCCGTCAGGTCGTCTGGTCGTCAGGCAGATCGTCAGGCGTCGTCGGCTCCCGAGTCGCTCAGCTCCTTGCCCAGCGCCCGGATCCCGAACGAGGAGACGATCTCGAGCATGCCGAAGAAGACGAACCACGCGCCGAGCAGCAGTGAGATGAGCCGGAGGGAGCGCTCCGGGTCGCGCAGCACGAAGATCCCCACGATCACGGCCGCGATCGAAAGAAGGACGTAGAGCCCGCGGTCGTCGGCGTCGGGGACGGCCAGCACGATCACGAACTCGAAGATGCCGGCGATGATGAGGTAGATCCCGGCGAAGACGGCGATCACGGTGGCGGTTTCCCCCGGCCAGAAGATGAGCACGATGCCGAAGCCGACACTCACCAGACCCCTCACGATGTAGATCCACCACAGCGTCGTGCCCTTCAGCACGAAGCCGTGCACGACCTCGAGGATCCCCACGAAGAGAAGAGCGAGGCCGAAGACCACGGCGATCGCGTACAGCGTCTGGGGCACGGCGAGGAGAAGGATGCCGAACACGGTGACCACGAGCCCGGTGAGCCCGAAGACCCACCAGTAGTGCCCGACAGCGGCTGCCTCTCCGTCGTCGTCGAACTCGTTCATCCCGACGTCAGACACGTGCCACGCTCCCCGTTTGCCCACCACCGGCGCAGGTGCGCCGGAAACGCCGGTCAGGCTACCGCTCGGGCTCACCACGTCCGCGGACGCAGGGGCTACTGGGCCGGTTCCTCGGGTTCGTCGGAGGCGGCGACCTGGTACACGCTGACCGACGAACGCCCCATCACGAGCTCGGCGGCTACCGCGGCGATCACGCCGGGAACGACGAAGCCCGGTCGACCTGTCGACTCGGCCACGAACATGACCGCGGCGAGCGGGACGCGGTAGCCCGCGCCGAGGAAGGCGGCGACCCCGATCACGAGGAACAGCGTCGTGTCGACGGCGCCGATGATGCCACCGACTGCTCGGCCGAACAGCGCGCCGGCGACGACGAGGGGGACGAACAGCCCACCCGCACCTCCACCGGCGACCGTGGCCGACGTTGCTACGGCACGCAACATGAAGAGGGCGAGGAGCACGCCGACGCCGCGGCTCGGGTCCAGTGCCCATTCGACGGCGTCGAAACCCGGTCCGAGCGTGAGGCTCTCACCGATCGCAGCCCGACAGATGCCGAACAAGCCCGCCAGCAACAGGCCACCCACGAGTGCCCGGAGATACGGATGAGTGCGCTGCGCCAGTGCCTTGGCTTCCCGGATCAGTTTGGCGAACCCACGAGCCAACAGGCCCGCGCCGACACCGACCACGATGGCGCCACCGAGGTCGCGCAGGTCGAAGATGTCCGGTGCTCCGGTGACCGGGAGGAGCCTGTCGGTGCCCTCGATGGACACGAAGACGAGATAGCCCGACGCCGCCGCCACGAGAGCCGGAAGAAGCATGCGACGCGCGAGGTCGCCCTGGTAGGGAACCTCCAGTGCGAAGATCGCGCCGGTGGCAGGTGTCTTGAAGATCGCCGCCACACCTGCGGCGGCTCCCGCGACCATCAGAAGCTTGGGGTGGTCGAACGTGAACAGCCGTGCGAAGCGTCGCTGGAACTGCGAACCGATTCCGGCGCCGATGTAGACCGACGGACCCTCCAGACCCATCGCGCCCCCGGAGCCCAGGGTCGCCACGGACGCGGCCAGGCGTCCGAGAAGTGGTCGGTGATCCAGGTCCCTGTTGGGATCGTGGAAGCTGCGGATATAGGCGTCGGCCGTCTCGGTGGAGCTTCCCCCCACCCACTGCACGATGATCGCGGCGACCAGCAGGCCGACGAGGGGCATGAAGGCCGCGACCCACAAGGGTGCCTCGAGGACGGCCTTGAGCATGTGCTCGACGACGAGCTCGTCGTAGAAGGCCACGACGAGGCCGGTGAGGGCTCCGACAGCCGCGGCGAGGAAGACGGACTGGCGGTACTGACGGCCGATGGCCTTGATCTGATCGCGGCGTCTCACGGCCGTCTCACGGCTGTCTCACGGCCGACGTGCGTTGCATCGAGAATCGGAATCAGGCCGTGTCGTCACAACTGTGAGACTGACACATGGGCCCCGGGATCAGAGGGTTTCTCGCGTCGTCGGCGGTGGGGGAGCGAGGGCGTTCTGGAGATCGGCGAGTCGGGTGGGTGCGACCCGGTACCAGACCCATGTGCCGCGCCGCTCCCGTTCGAGCAGCCCCGCCCCGTGGAGAACCTTGAGGTGGTGACTCACCGTGGGTTGCGAGCGCCCCACCACGTCCACCAACTCGCAGGCACAGGCCTCGCCGTTCGGCCGTGCCGCCACGTGGCTCAGCAGCCGCAACCGCACCGGGTCGGCCAGGGCGTGCATCGCCGCGGCCAGATCGGTGGCCTCGGCCTCGGACAACGGGGCGTCGCACACGGGCGCACAACAGGGATTCGTCATAGAAAGATATTGACATCGATCAATATAGTGTGCAAGTATCGACGAACATCGATACAAGGATCCTCGGGAACGCGGATCGCCACACGGAAGGAAACGCCATGTCCCGCCACACGAACGCCCGGGTGCAACTGGCCCTCAACGTCTCCGATCTCGATGAGGCCGTGGACTTCTACCGGCGCCTCTTCGGTACGGAGCCAGCGAAGCGACACGACGGATACGCCAACTTCGCCATCGACAGTCCGCCGCTCAAGTTGGTGCTGTTCGAAAACGCCGAGGCACCCGGCTCGCTCAACCACCTGGGCATCGAGGTCCCCACGAGCGCGGAGGTCACCACCACGGCTCAGCGACTGGACGCGCAGGGTCTCGACGCGGGAGATCCCGGGCGGGAGACCTGTTGCTACGCGACGCAGGACAAGGTGTGGGTCACCGGACCCGACGAGACGCGCTGGGAGATCTACACGGTCCTTGCGGACTCACCGACGCGGGCCGTCGGCGATGGCGGGTGCTGCAGCGCTCCCGTCGCAGGTGCCGAGGTCAGCGCGGCGCGGTGATCCCCACGAGCCGAGCAGCGCGCGACGGCTGGGGGAACGTTCCGGCGTCACCAAAGCTCGCCACGCCTCCGTCGCTCGACGCGATCCAATAGCCCGTTCCCGAGGTCGTCGTCTGGAGGTCAACGACCGATACCGCGTCCTGGCCGGACAGGTCGCCGGCATGGGGGGCTGCACCGAGGGCGTGGACAGCACCTGATTCGTCGAGGATCCATGCACCGCCACCGTCGGGGGTCGGCTCCAACGCAACGGCGCGACCCACCACCGGCGTCGTGGCACTCCACCCGGAGCCGTCGCCCGCCAGAACCGTTCCGTCGGCCCGGAGCAGACTGAACGAGCCCCCGGTCGTGGCGGCGATGTCGGAAACGCCCGTCGCCGCGTCGGCAAAGGAGGCGGCCCGGGTGCCCTCGGCGTCGCCGAAGGCTGTGACGGCGCCGTCTGCCTGGGCGATCCAGTACCCCTCGCCGGACGCCGTGACGGCAAGGCCCACCACCGGGCTGGTTTGGGTCAGCCCCTCGAGGGAACCGTGATGGTGGGCGTCGCCGAAGTCGAAGACGGCGCCGTCCGCCGCCACGACCCAGTAGCCGGCACCGTTGGGATGCGCCTCGATGTCGACGACCGGCGCGGTGAGAGCGCGACTGGCCGCCGAGCCGAGGAACCGCATCACTCCGCGGTCGTGAACCTGGCCACCCGCGTCGGCGGCCCAGTAGCCGAACGGCGCTTCATCGGGCGGCGGAGGAGGTGGGGGCGGAGGAGGAATCGCCTTCTCGGCGGGCTGTGTGGGATCGGGAGGTGACGGCGGCGGAGGGGCCACGTCGGGTTCGAGGCCTGCGGAGGCGAGCATCGCGTTGTAGACCGCCAGGACCTTTCCGGCGTAGCCGGGGTCCGTGGCCCAGTTTCCGCCGCCCATGTCCTCCCACGTCGGTGCGGCACCCTGCCGGTGGGCGGGGGGATTCAGCAGCCGACCTTCTCCGTCGAGGACCTCGGCGTATCCGTGGAGAAGCTGCATCTGCGCGCGCACACCGGTGCGGGCGTCGGGGTAGCCGTGGCCCGGTCGGCCGTCGTCGAAGGCGCCGATGCCCGCGTAGTTGTTGTGCTCGGGTCGGACCTGGCCGCCGGCAGGGAAGGTGAGGTAGCCCGTCTCCACCATCGACTGGGCGAACGCCACGTCTCCCCGTACGCCTTCGCGTGCCCCTTCGTCGAGGAAGAGATCCACGAGTTCGGCGAGCTCCACGCCGATGCGCGGCGTGTGGCCCGTCGATCCGAACCACCCCACGATCTCCGCGGCACTCAGCCGGCTTCCACCGAGAAGTGGGGTACCCACGTCGTCGCCCAAGCTGGGCGGTGACGGCGCAGGGGCCGCAGCGGCCGGAACGAGAGTCACGGCGAGCAGACACACGGCGACGAGAAGCGCGCGTGGCGCGTGGCGACGGGCGAGCGGGCTGGGCACGGAAGGTGCATCGACACGTCCGGCCGGAAAGTTGAACGCTTGCGGCCCCGTGGAGATGCCGGAGTGCTCGACCGGCAGCGCTCAAGTTCGAGGCCCGGACGGTCGACACTTCCCGCCATGGCGCGAGGTGTGAAGACGAAGGCCGTCGCGGTTGTCGTGGCCGCTCTGGCACTCGGTGCCTGTGTGCCCGAGACGGTCCAGGGGCCGTGGGGTCCGATCACGTGTGCGGAGCCGAACAACGCGATGCCGATCATGGGTCAGAGCTGCCTGAGCGCCCAACAGCTTGCCGCCTGGTACAAGGCGTCGGGCCATACCGCCAAGCTCAAGGGCGTCACCATCGACGAGCTCGCCATGACCTATCTCATGGAGGGCCACCGCGAAGGCGTACGTGGCGATCTCGCGTTCGTGCAGGCGGTCGTGGAGACCGGTTGGTTCCAGTACGGCGGTCAGGTCCTGTGGACCCAGAACAACTACGCCGGTATCGGAGCGACCGACGGCGGTGCCCACGGGGCGATCTTCTCGAGCCCGACGATCGGCGTACGCGCCCAGATTCAACACCTGCGGGCGTACGCGGACTGGAAGGCGTCACGCCAGACGTTGCACGCGTCGCTCGTGGATCCGAGATTCGACCTGGTCGTCCCGAAGGGCAAGGCGCAAACGGTCGGCGGGCTCGCCACGACGTGGGCGAGCAGCACCTGGTATTCGAACACCATCGTGCGACTCTACGACGAGGCCGTGGCGTTCAACTCCTGAGGCTGATTCGGCTCCCCCTAGTCTTGACGCCCGGAGCGGTACGGGCAGACCCGAAGAAATGAGCACGGGGGGACGTGTGGGCGATCCACGAGACGCATTCGATCGGGAGGCGTTCGGCCTCGACGGCCGCGTCGCAGCGTTGACGGGTGGCGGCAGCGGAATCGGCAAGGCGACGGCGCTCACGCTCGCCCGGGCGGGCGCATCGATCGTCGTCGCCGACATCGACGAGGCCGGGGCTCAGAACACGGCGGACGAGATCACCGCGGCCGGCGGTACGGCCTCCGTCGTGCGTACGGATGTGACCAATCGGGCCGACATCGACGCTCTCGTCGACACGACGATGGAGCGCCACGGCCGGCTCGACGTCATGGGGAACATCGCCGGCGTTCCCTACAACAACATGGTCAGCGACACGCCCGACGATGACCTCGAGAAGATCCTCGCGATCAATCTCAAGGGCGTCTGGTACGGCTGTCAGGCAGCGATGCGTGTCATGGTTCCGCAGGGCTCCGGGAGCATCATCAACTTGTCGTCGGGTGCCATCGACACACCTGCACCGACGCTGGCGCTCTACGGGATGACCAAGGCCGCCGTCGCGCAACTCACCAAGGTCCTTGCCATGGAAGCGGGCCGTTCGGGGATTCGCGTCAATGCGCTGGCCCCCGGCATCATCGAGACGAACTTCTCCCGCCAGCATTTCGTCGACGAGGAGGGGGAGGTCGACCCCGAGCGCCTCGAGAAGTACCGCAAGAATTTCGGAAGAATGGCGCCATTGCAGCGTGTCGGCACACCCCAGGACGTCGCGAACGCGATCTGGTGGTTGGTGTCGGACGCCTCGGGTTTCGTCACGGGTCAGATCGAGAGACCCAACGGCGGCGTCGCCATGCCCTGGTAGATGCGTTTCCCGGGTAGACGCGGATCAGGTCGAGATCTGATGCGGCCGCCGCGCACCTCCACCGCCCGCCCCGCGCTGTGGACGGTCGTTCTCGCGAGTGCGATCACGGTTGCGCTTCTTGCCGCCTACGTGGTCTGGAGAGTCGGAGACGACGGCGGATCGACCCGCGACGCGACGGCGTCGAGCGAGGCGGCACCGGACGGGAAGGCACCGGACGCGGAGCCCACGGCGACCGACGGCGGCCCCTCCCGGAGCTTCACGATCGCCGCCACGGGCGATTTCCTCATTCACAGTCCGGTGTGGAACCAGGCTCTGTCGAACGGCGGCGGCGTCGGCTACGACTTCGGCCCCATGCTGGAAGCGGTGACACCCGAGATCAGCGCCGCCGACCTGGCCATCTGCCACGTGGAGACGCCGTTGTCGGCGGACAACAGCGACCTCTCCGGTTATCCGCTGTTCAACGCCCCCTTCGAACTCGCCGGTGCCATCTCCGCCGCGGGATATGACGCCTGCTCGACGGTGTCCAACCACTCGCTCGACCAGGGTGCAGAGGGAATAGAGACGACCCTGGGCCACCTCGACGCTGCGGGAATCGAACATGCCGGTACCGCACGCAGCGCCGAAGAGGCCGCAGAACCGAACCTCTACGACGTCGAGGGAGTGCAAGTCGGGCACCTCGCGTACGCGTACGGGTTCAACGGCATTCCCATCCCCGCCGGTATGCCCTGGCTCGTCAACGAGATCGACGCCGATCGAATCCTCGCCGATGCCGGGACGCTGCGAGAGGCCGGTTCCGAGTTCACCGTGGTGAGTCTCCAATGGGGCCAGGAGGACCTTCGCGATCCCACACCCGAACAACGCGCGCTCGCTCAGCAGCTGCTCGGCTCCGACGACATCGATCTGATCATCGGGCACCATGTGCACGTCGTTCAGCCGATGGAGAAGATCGACGACAAATACGTGATCTACGGCGTCGGGAACTTCCTGTCGAACCAGTCGGAGGCGTGCTGTCCCGCCGGGAGCCAGGACGGCGTGATCGTCCACGTCGAGGTCGAGGAGCAACCCGACGGTTCCTTTCTGGCGACCTCGGTGACCTACACGCCCACGTTCGTCGAGAGGCCCGACTACCGCATCGTGCCGGTGAGTGCCGCCAGCAACCCCGCGTCCTACGCACGAACGCTGGAAGCCGTCACGCTGCTCGGGCCCTACAAGTTCGACGGCAGTCCCACACTCTGACGGCGCGCCGGCGTCGAGCTGTCTAGGTGGTGCTCTGACGCCAGTCACCCTGGCGGATCCGGGGGTCATAGGCGTGCGTGAGGAAGTAGTCGATCATCGTGTCGAGATACGACGACACCGGCGGGCAGGAGACGCCGTGCTTCGCGAGCGCGGGAGCGGCGTTCGCCCGATCGAAGCCGAGAGTGAGGAAGGAGTGCTCGTAGGCCTCGCGAGGCACGCCGGTCAATCGTTCAAAGCCCGGCAGGCGTCCCAGAGGACGCATCAGGGCAGCCGGGAGCTTGAGCAGAGGTTTCCGCTTGCCCATGGCCTGGGCGGCCAGATCGAGGAACTCCAGGTAGGTCACAGCCTCCGGATCGACGAGGTGGAACGTCCGGCCGACCGATTCCTCGTCCTCGAAGAGGTGGTAGAAGGCGTCGGCGATGAAGTCGACAGGCGCGAACTGGAACTCGTTCGTCTTCGTGTTCGGAACGACGTAGTGCATGTTGCGGGCGATCATTCGGAGCGCGTAGTAGGGACCGTCGATCTTCTCGATGGCGCCCGTGCGTGAGTGGCCGACGACCGTCGTGGGCCGCAGGATGACGGTGGGGATGGAGTCGCTCCGCTCGCGCACGAGCTTCTCGGCGAGGAACTTGGTCTCGTCGTAGTTGTTCTCGAACTCCTGTCCGAGGTCGAGATCATTCTCCAGGAACGTCCCCGAGTACTTTCCGGCGACCGAGATCGTGCTCGCGTAGCCGAGGCGTTGCAGGGAGGAGAGCTCGCCGAGGAAATCGAGGAGGTGACGTGTTCCGTCCACGTTGACGCGCATCGAGATGTCTCGCGGTGCGGAGAGGTTGTAGAGCGCAGCGAAATGGATCACGTGGGTGACCCGCTGCTGCAACTCATCTCGGATCGCGGAGTCCAGGCCCAGACCCGGCTGGGAGATGTCGCCGGAGAAGACCCTCAACCGTTTGCGTTGCGCGGGATCGGAGACCTGCTCGCTCAGAAACGTCTCCAGGCGCTCCCGGAAGCGACCGTGCTCGAGGAGGTAGATGGTGCACTCCTCCTCTTCGAGGTAGTGCGCCAGTAGGTACCTGCCGATGAAGCCGCCTGCTCCCGTGCACAGCAACGCCTTCTCGCTCATGTGCACATCCTGCCTCACGCAGGCCGTGGTGGTCTCGTGCCTGGCACTAGACTGGTCGGAGCGAGCAGGCGCCTCCCACGCGCGCTCGCGGGGCCACCCTCTCTCATCACCTCGCCGTGTTCGGCGTGTCGGAGTCCGAGGTGGGCCCTCGGCAGACACCGATTCGTCCCACGCGATTCGGCCAACACAGCATCCAACGAAGCGAGAGACAACCATGACCACCACCTTCGAGGCGCTCGGCGTCTCGTCCGATCTCGTCCGCGCGCTCGAAAAGCGCGGTATCACCGAGCCTTTCGAGATCCAGGAGGCATCGATCCCCGACGGTCTTGCCGGACTCGACATCTGCGGTAAGGCGAAGACCGGCTCGGGCAAGACCCTCGCATTCGGTCTGCCTCTGCTCGAACGGGTCGAGTCAGCGGATGCGCACCACCCCCGCGCCCTCGTTCTCGTGCCCACCCGTGAACTGGCCAACCAGGTCGCCGACGAACTGGCGCCGCTCGCGAAGGTCGTGGGACGGCGCGTCATGGCCGTCTACGGGGGAGTATCGATGGATCCCCAGATCGACGCACTCGAAGACGGTGTCGACATCGTCGTCGGCACACCCGGGCGGCTGATCGACCTGATCGAGCGACGGGAGCTTTCGGTCTCCGACATCGGTGTGCTCGTGCTCGACGAAGCCGACCGGATGGCCGACATGGGTTTCATGCCCCAGGTCCAGAAGATCCTGCGTGGTATCGAGGCGCCCCACCAGACACTGCTTTACTCGGCGACCCTCGACCGCGCGGTGAACCAGCTCGTCGACCGCTACATGGACGACCCGATCTTCCACGAGATCGAATCGGCCGAAGTCACCGTCGACGCCATGGAACACCTCTTCCTCCACGTCCACCAGATGGACAAGGTGAAGGTCGCCGCCGCGATCAGTGAGGCGTCGAACCGCACGCTCATCTTCGTGCGCACCAAGCGGGGTGCCGACCGACTCGTTCGCCAGCTCCAGCGCGACGGCGTCGACGCGGGAGCCATCCACGGCGACCTGCGTCAGGCCGCTCGTGAACGTGCCCTCTCTCAGTTCAGCTCGGGCAAGCTCCCCGTACTCGTTGCCACCGACGTGGCCGCACGGGGAATCCACATCGACGTGATCGACGTCGTTGTCCACTACGACCCAGCCGAGGACGCCAAGCAGTATCTTCACCGTTCCGGGCGTACCGCGCGAGCGGGCGAGACGGGCGTGGCGGTCACGATGGCACTCTGGGACCAGGAGAACGACGTCCGCTTTCTCCAGCGGCGCCTCGGGCTCTCGCTCCCGATGGTCGAGATCTTCTCGAACGACGAGAGGTTGAGTGACCTGCACGCCTGGGCCTCCTCCCACCGCGAGGCCGTCGACGCCTGAGCCCTACCGGGACGTGTCGACGCGCGGTTTCCCACCGTTCGACGTGCCGCCGTTCGACGAACGCTGCGATGGTGAGCGCATGCTCGGGTGCTTGCGCACCCTCTCTCCCGCCGGCGGGCCACCTGCGGACTCCACGATGTGCACGGTCCCGCGCCGTCTCGCCTCGGCCAGTTCGCGGCGCCGTGCGTCGCGGACACGGCGCCGGGCGAGCACCGAGCGTCTGCGGGACACGATGAAGAAGAGGCCGACAGCGAGTGCCGCGACGAGTGCCCACAACCACGGGGAGTCGACGCCGCTGTCGCCGTCGCCGGCGGACCCCTCGGAACCCGTTCCCGCGTCCGCTGACGCGGTGGTGCTGCCGGGTTCGGAGGCCACGGGTTCGTAACCGCTGATGGCGGCCGCGAACGAGGCCGCTGCCAACGGCTCGAGTGGGGCGGGCAGCGCATCCAGGAACGCACTTCGGGCGTCGCGGGTGGTGACCGCAGGCGCGGGGAGCTGCTCTCCGGTCCCCGCGGCACCGGGTTCGGAGGTGAAACCCTCATCCAACAAACGCGTCGCCGTGCCGTAGGTGTCGACGTCGTTCAACACAACGGCGATCATCGTGCGTCCCTCGCGTTCGGCCGAAGCGATCAGCGTGTTGCCGGCGAGATCCGTGGACCCGGTCTTCAACCCGGTGGCGCCGTCGTAGGTGCCGATGAGCAGGTTCTGGCCGAGCAGACGGTGCTGGATCCCGTCGGGACCGATGAACTCATATGTCTCCATCGGCGGGAATTGCGCGAGCTCGGGAACCTCGAGGAGGTTGCGTGCGGCGATCGCGAGGTCGTACGCCGAGAACCTGCTCCCACCGTCATGGGCGAACGTGTCGTCGTCGAGACCGGCGGGGTCGCGCAGCACCGAGTCCTGCATTCCGTAGCGCGCACCGATCCTCTGGGCGTCGGCGGCGAAGGAGTCGAGGTCACCCGACACCGATTCGGCGACCGCGTAGGCGGCGTCGTTCGCCGACACGATGAGCATCGACGCCAAGGCGTCGCCGAGTGGCCACACCTGCCCCTCGACCATGGCGATCCGGCGGGCAGGTCGGCCGGCGGCTTCGGCACTGACGGTCACGTCGGAGTCGAGCGGCGCCTGTTCCAGAGCCACGAGCGCCGTCATCACCTTGACCACGCTGGCCGGGGGGAGGGCCTCGTGGATGTTGTGGGCGCTGAGCACGGCCCCCGTGTCGGCGTCGACCAGGATCCACGCCCCCGGGTGCGGTCCTGCACCGTGGCCGTCGTGGGCTCCCGCGGCGGCAACCGGCAAGGCCGCCCCGATCAGCAACGCCGCCACGAGCACCCGTAGTCCGCGAACCATGCGCAACAACGCTACCGGCGCGCCATCTGGATAGCGGGGACCATGATTTCGTGGGGAGGACCGCGTGCCGCGTGGCAGGATGGCGCCATGGCCAGGATCTCGCGTCGTGTCGACGCCATCGCGGAGTCCGCGACCCTCGCTGTGTCGGCCAAGGCCAAGGCGATGCGCGCCGCGGGCGAGTCCGTCATCGGCTTCGGGGCGGGTGAGCCCGACTTCGCCACACCACCGCACATCGTCGAGGCTGCCGTGGCCGCCGCGCGCGACGAGAAGCTCCACAAGTACTCACCCGCCGGAGGCCTTCCGGAGCTGCGCGAGGCCATCGCGGCGAAGACGGCTCGCGACTCGGGCTTCTCGTGCAAGGCGTCGCAGATCCTCGTCACCAACGGCGGCAAGCACGCCATTGCGAACACGTTCCAGACCCTGCTCGACCCCGGCGACGAGGTCCTCGTTCCCGCTCCCTACTGGACCACCTATCCCGAGTCGATCGCTCTCGCCGAGGGTGTGCCGGTCGTGTTGCCCACGGGTGCGTCCACGGGCTTCCGCGTCGGCGTGGAGGAGTTGGAAGCCGCCCGCACCGACCGCACCAAGGTGCTGCTGTTCGTGTCCCCCGACAACCCGTCGGGTGCGGTGTACCCGCCTGCCGAGATCGAGGAGATCGGCCGTTGGGCGGTGGAGCACGACCTGTGGGTCGTCACCGACGAGATCTACGAGCACCTCACCTACGGCGACAACGTCTTCGCGTCGATGCCGGTCCTCGTCCCCGAACTCGCGGAGCGCTGCGTGATCGTCAACGGAGTCGCCAAGACCTACGCGATGACCGGATGGCGGGTCGGTTGGATGATCGGCCCCCCGACGTCACCGCCGCCGCCACGCGTCTCCAGTCCCACGTCACCTCCAACGTCGCGAACGTATCCCAGGCGGCCGCGCTCGCCGCGGTCTCCGGCGACCTGTCCGCAGTCGCCGAGATGCGCGATGCGTACGCGCGCCGTGGCGCGCTCATGTTCGGGATGCTCTCGGAAATCCCGGGCGTCACCTGTGTCGAGCCGCAGGGTGCCTTCTACTGTTTTCCGTCGTTCGAGGCGGTGCTCGGCAACGAGATCGCCGGGAAGCGCCCGGCCACGTCTCTCGAGTTGGCCGAGGTGGCGCTCGAAGAGGCCGGCGTGGCCTTCGTGCCGGGGGAGGCCTTTGGCGCTCCGGGCTACGGCCGTTTCACGTTCGCGTGCTCCGACGACGACATCACCGAGGGCATCGGACGTTTGGCGAAGCTCCTGGGCTGAGTTACGCTCCGCCCGCTTTTCTGCGGGGGCGCGACGCGCTCCCTCGAGCGAAGGAGGTGCCCGTGGAAACGACCGGGACACCGATGCGGAGATTCCTCGTCCTCGTGGTCATGTGCGCGGTGCTGCTCGCCGCGTGCAGCAGTGGAAGTGACGATTCCGGATCGGATACCACGGATTCGTCGGGTGACAGTACCGAGCAGACCGGCGATGACTCCGGCGGCGACACGACCTCGGGTGATTCCGGCGTCGGCGACGAGATCGACAAGTGCACGTTGCTCGAGGCCTCCGAGATCGAGGCGGAGTTCGGTGGTCCGGTGAGCGACCCGATGGACGAGGGGTACCAGTGCCAGTGGGAGGTCGGCGAGGACCAGTCGCAACCCGGCACAGGGACGATCTCGGTCCTCTCGGGTACCCAGGTCCCGGACCAGTCGGGTCAGGAGTACTACGACATCGTGCGCGAGGCCGCGACCGATGCGGTCGAGGTCGACGGGATCGGCGACGCCGCCTACTACGAACCGGTCTTCGGCTCCGTCACCGTGTTGGCGAACGACACGGTCGTGACAGTGCAGGCCGCGTTCATTCCGGAACCCGACGGTCAGCAGGAGAAGGTCGAGAACCTGGCGGCACTGGTGGCCGATCGGCTCTGAGACCACCGCATATCGGCTCCTAGTCCGACGCGGGCGGCGCCTAGGCTCGCCTCCGTGACCCGAATCCTGATCGCCGAGGAACTGGCCGACGGAGCCCTCGAGACCCTGCGCGCCCAGGGTCTCGAGGCCGACGTGCGCCTCGGGATGGACCGTGCTGCTCTCCTCGAAGCCGTGGCCGGAGCCTCGGCGCTCGTCGTACGCAGCGCCACGCAGGTCGACGACGAGGTCCTGGCTGCCGGCACCGATCTCGTGGTTGTCGGGCGGGCCGGGATCGGGCTCGACAACGTCGACGTCGAGGCGGCGACTCGTCGAGGTGTGATGGTGGTGAACGCTCCGCAGTCCAACGTGCTGTCGGCCGCCGAACACACACTGGCCCTGCTGTTGGCCCAGGCGCGCAACATCCCTTCCGCCAATGCCGACCTGAAGGCCGGCAACTGGAACCGCAGCACGTGGAAGGGCGTCGAACTGCACGGCAAGACGCTCGGTGTGGTCGGGCTCGGGCGTATCGGTGTTCTCGTGGCGCAACGGGCCCTGGCCTTCGGCATGCGGCTGACGGCCTACGACCCGTTCGTGAGCGCGGATCGTGCCCGACAACTCGGTGTCGAGCTCATCGAGGATCTCGGCGATCTCGTGGCAGGCGCCGACTTCGTGGTCGTGCACCTTCCCAAGACGCCCGACACGGCCGGGCTGATCGACGCCGAGGTTCTCGCCCGGGCGAAGCCGGGCCTTCGTCTCGTGAACACGGCGCGCGGCGGGATCGTCGATGAAGTGGCGCTGGCCGACGCTGTCGCCGACGGGCGGATCGCGGGCGCCGCGCTCGATGTGTTCGCCGAGGAACCGACCACCGAGAGCCCTCTGTTCGACCTCGACAACGTCGTCGTCACGCCGCACCTCGGCGCGTCCACCGCCGAGGCACAGGACAAGGCCGGCCGCACGATCGCCGATCAGGTCGCCCGGGCGCTCTCGGGCGAGCTCGTTCCCTTCGCGGTCAACGTCGCAGCCACCGACGTCGCCGAAACCGTCCGTCCGTTCCTGGCACTCGCCGAGCGCCTGGGTGCACTCTTCGCTGCGCTCGCCGACGGTGGCGTGGAAACCGTCGACATCTCGTACGAAGGTCAGATCGCCGACTACGACTGCGGCGTGCTGACGCTCGCCATCCTGCGTGGGATGCTCGCCCGCGTCGTCGACGAACCCGTGTCGTTCGTCAACGCGCCCCAGCTCGCATCGGAACGCGGCATTCACGTGAGCGAGACCACGTCATCGTCCGCGCATGACTACGTGAACCTCGTGTCCCTGCGCGGAACCGCGGGTGGTGAGGAGGTGCATGTCGCCGGCACCCTCTACGGCAAGCAGGACGCTCAGCGGATCGTCGCCATCGACGACCACGTCGTCGACCTGCCGCCGTCACGCCACATGATCGTCGTACGCAACGAGGACCGACCGGGCATGATCGGAAGGGTGGGCACGATCCTCGGCGAAGCAGGAGCCAACATCGCCGACATGGACGTCGGTCGAACGCCCGGCGGCGTCGCCGCGCTCATGGCCATCTCGACGGCGGCGGCGGTTCCCGACGACGTCGTGAAGGCGTTACGCGCCGAGCCGGGGATCATCTCCGCGCGCGGCATCGACCTGGACTGACTCGACCTGGACTGACTCGACCGGGACCGACCCCGACTGATCACTCAGCGGAGTCTCCCGCTCGGTTCTCAGCGCTTGGAGGCCCTCAGACCGTCGGCCTCGGCGGCCGCCGCGTCGCGGTAGCAGGCATCCGCGTGGGTGCGCTCGTAGAAGGCGCCGCCGGGGGAGTGGAAGACCTCGCTGCCGTGCGTCGCCTTGATGGGATGCGTCGCCGGGCACGCACCGTCCTCCGCGGGGACCTTCGGAGGTTCGTCGGACGACGGCTTCTCCGAGGTCGGTTCGGAGGGAGCCTCATCGTCACGCGTCAGCAGGCGCCACAGCAGGATTCCGATGGCGACGAGTACGCCGAGGACGAACACCGTTCGCACGAGACGGAACAGGCGGTGCCGGGCGCGTTTCATCGGTTCATCCAGCACGGAGTGAAGGCTCCACCGCAGCACCCGACGCACCATCTCCGCCTCCCGTCAACACATCGACCGTACCGGACCCGTCGAGCAACCCGGTGGAATCGGCCTGTGGGATCTCCCGGGAATCGAGTTGACAGCCCGAGGGTCGCGTGCGAGCATCGTTGTCTCATGAGCCGGGATCCGCGCGCCACCGCCACGTTCGACCTGCTGCTTATGTAGTCGCGGGCGCCCTTCGGTGCTCGCGACGTGACCCCTCGTGCTTCGGCCGGGGGGTTTTCTGGTTCCCCGATTACCTCCACATCCGAACGGAGACAACCGTCATGGACAGGGTCCGCATCTTCGACACGACACTGCGCGACGGCGAGCAGTCGCCCGGGATCTCACTCGACGTCGGCGAGAAGCTCGAGATCGCCGAGCAGCTCGCCCGCCTGGGTGTCGACATCATCGAGGCCGGGTTCCCGATCGCCAGCGACGGCGATTTCGAGGCCGTCGAGGCCATCGCCAAAGCGGTGCGCGGCCCGGTGATCGCCGGGCTCAGCCGTACGGGGCTCGCCGACGTCGACCGGGCGTGGGAGGCCGTGCGTCACGCCGAGCGGCCGCGGATCCACGTGTTCATCGCGACGTCTCCGATCCACATGGAGAAGAAGCTGCGCATGACTCCCGAACAGGTCGCGGCCGCCGCGGCCGAAGGTGTGGCCCGCGCGCGCTCGTACACCGACGACGTCGAGTTCTCTCCCGAAGACGGGAGCCGCTCCGATCCGGAGTTCATGTGCGAGGTGCTGCGCCTGGCCGTGGAGGCGGGTGCCACGACCCTGAACATCCCCGACACCGTGGGGTACGGCGTGCCCGAGGAGTTCGGCAAGATCATCGAGTACGTGCGAGAGAGCGTTCCGGGCGACTACGTCATCTCCACGCACTGCCACGACGATCTCGGGCTGGCTGTGGCGAACTCGCTCGCGGGCGTGGTGGCCGGGGCGCGTCAGGTCGAATGCGCCGTGAACGGCATCGGCGAACGTGCGGGCAACGCGGCGCTCGAGGAGGTCGTGATGGCCATCAAGACCCGCCCCGACTACTTCGGCGGCGTCGAAACGGGTGTGCAGTCGCAGGAACTGGCCCGCACCAGCCGTCTCGTGTCGAGGCTCACCGGGTATCCCGTGCAGTACAACAAAGCGGTCGTGGGCCGCAACGCGTTCGCGCACGAGGCCGGCATCCACCAGCACGGCGTGCTGGAGGACCGCGAGACCTACGAGATCATCGACGCGTCCACCGTGGGTCAGGACGCCGTGCAGATCGTGCTCGGGAAGCACTCCGGGCGCCACGCCTTCCGCGACGCGCTCGAGAAGATGGGGATCAGTATCCAGGGCGACGCCCTGAACAGCGCCTTCGACCGCTTCAAGGAGCTCGCCGACAAGAAGGTCCAGATCACCGAGGCCGACCTCGAGGCGATCGTCGCCGAGGAGCTCGGCCACGGCTTCACCCACGGCTTCGAGATCGTCAGACTCGACATGAGCGGCGGAACCTCCAGCACGCCCGTCGCCGAGGTCGTGCTGAGCCGCGATGGCGAGGAAGTGCAGGCGAAGTCCGAGGGAAACGGTCTGATCGACGCGGCCTGCGAGGCGATCGCGATGGCGTGTGACATCAAGGCGACCCTTCTCGACTTCAACGTCTCGTCGGTGACCGGTGGAGTCGATGCCTTGGGCGATGTGGTCGTGCAACTCGAAGCCAACGGCGTCAAGGCGTCGGGGCGTGGCGTGTCGACCGACGTCGTGGAGGCGTCCGCGCGCCTACCTGAACGCGGCGAACAAGGTCGTACGGCTGAAAGCGCGCGGCGACACGGGCCGACGCGAGGTGGGACCATGACGGCCACGACCGAACGACGGGGAGGCACCGTGAACTCAGACGCCGAACAGTCCGCGAACCGGGGCGCCGCCTTCTTCGATCTCGACCGCACGCTGATCCAGGGTTCCTCGACGGTGAAGTGGGCTTTGGCGGCGTGGCGCGCCGGAATGCTGCCCGGCGCTCCGATGCTGTCGGCTCTCGTCAACGGCATCACGTTCCGGATCACCGGTGGTTCCGACGAACAGTCGCGCAAGGCCGTGGAGACGTCATTGGAGCTGGTCGCCGGTGCCGAGAAGGCCGCCATGCTCGAGTTGTCCGATGAGCTCGTTCCGAAGCTCGTGTCGAAGGTCCGCCCCGAGTCGAACAACCTGCTCGAGATGCACGGCGAGGCGGGCCGCGACCGCTACATCGTCTCCGCGTCACCGATCGAGATCGTCGGAGCGCTGGCCGATCAGCTCGGCCTCGAAGGAGCGATCGGCACCGAGGCCGAGGTCGCCGACGACGGCAGATACACGGGAGCGCTCACGTCGGCGTGGATCTACGGACCGGCCAAGGCCGAGGCGATCAACAAGCTCGCCGCCGAACGTGGCTACGACCTCGAGCTCTGCTACTCGTACAGCGACTCGTCGAGCGACCTCCCGATGCTCGAGATGGTCGGGCATCCCGTCGTCGTCAACCCCGACAGCGCCTTGCACAAGATCGCGCGGACCCGCGGATGGCCCGTGGTCGAGTTCCGCAGTCGCGCGACCGAGATCACCAAGTACGGGGTCCTCGGCGCCGCAGCCGGTGGCGGAATGGTCGGCTCCTACTACCTGGGGCGCCGCCACGAACGCGGCCACTGGCGGGGCGTCCGCCGCTGACGCCGAGGGGGTAGGCCCCGCGGGGCCCATTCGGCCTCTTCTCATGGTGCAATCGCACTATTCCGACGCGCTCAGAACGAACGCGCCTTATCTCCCAACGGTCGCGACCGATGGGACCCCGTAGCGGCCGCGCGAGAGCGCACGGTCCGCCGGGAAGGAACGGTCATGCAGGGAACTCCGGGACGGCGTGCGCGTCTGACGCTGCTCGCCGCTGCCGTGGCCGTCGGTATGACGCTCGGTATCGGCACCCCGGCGAGTGGTGCGGAGGCCGCGGCTCTCGACATCGACGCGCCCATCGACCTCGGAGTTCCGTCCGGAGTGGATGTCTCCTTCGCTCTCGCAAGTGACGCCGCAGGTCCGATCGTCGGAGCCACCGACGTGGAAATCAAGGGAGACGCGCTGGGATTCTCCACGAGCTCGCCGCCCACCCCCCTCGGCGTTCCCGCCGGTCACGGCGACTCGGTCGCCTCCGACGTGAACGGCAGTGGGGTCGCCATCGGAGCCGCGACCAGAGACCCTGGGGACGGAACGATCGTTCCGGCCATCTGGGTCCCCGGCAACGCTCCGGCGCTTCTTGCCTCGTTCGGCACCGATACGCGCACCTTCGCGATCGCTCTCAACGACTCGGGGCTCATCGTCGGCTTCGGCGGCAACAGCGACGACACCGGCGTGCACCCACTGATGTGGACCAGTGGCGTCCCCAGCGTCCTGGATCCACTCGGGCACTCAGTCGCCCGCGCCGTCGACGTCAACAGCTCCGGAATGGCCGTGGGTCATCTCGGTGACGGTGATCTCGACTCCGATCCCTTCACTCCCGGCGTGTGGATCCCCGGTGATTCCGCGCTCGAACTGCCGACCCTGGGTGGCTCGTCGGCCGTCGCCACGGGCGTCAACGATGCGGGCGTCGTGATCGGCTACTCGCTGACCGCCGGCGATGCCGATACGCACATGTTCCGATGGACGGTCGATGGGGGGATGGAGGACCTCGGGACGCCCGGTCCCGGCGGTCTCGTGCCGATCAACGAGATCTTCGAGATCATCGGACCGAAGATCAACGACCAGGGTCAGATCTCCCTGTTCGGATTCGGAAAGAGCGGCCCGGTCGGATACGTCTGGACGGATGCCCACGGTTTCGTTCCGCTCCCACCGTTCCCAGGTCAGCCGCAGGTCGCCTACGCCCTCAACATCGACGACGCCGGGCGCGTGGTGGGCGCCGCAGCCACAGGGGACACGGGCCACCCTGCGCTCTGGCAGATCCAGCAGCCCGACCCACCCGTGCCACCCACCCCACCCGACCCGCCGGCGCCCGGGCCACCCGCGCCGTCACCCGGCCCAGGCCCCGATGGTGGCGGAGGTGCGGGGAACTCGCCGACGGGCGGTACGGGTTCAGGTGTCGGTAACTCGGGAGCGGCTTCTGCGCCCACACTTCCCGCCACCGGCACCGGCGCATTGCCGGTGCTCGGTCTCCTCGCTGCATCGTTGATCGCCGCGGGAGCGGTACTGACGTTGCGTCCACGATCCGCCAGGGAACTCTGAGGTTCATGATGACGTGTCGCGTGCCTCGCAAGAGCCTCGGTGTCGCGTGTATCGCCGTGGTCGGCCTCCTCGTCGGAGCAGCGTCACCTGTGGGGGCAGCGCTCGATATCGACCCGCCCGTGAGCTATGGCGTTCCGCCCAGTGGCGACATGATCGGACTTGGCGGTGCGATCAATGACGCCGGCATGGTCGTGGGTTCGAGCGACTTCTTCGGCGACCCGGACAATCACGCCTACCAGTTCTTCTCTGACGCAGCACCCCAGCCGCTCGGAGAGCCGGCCGGCTACACGGAATCGTCAGCCTGGGGCCTGAACGCGTCAGGCGTTGCCGTCGGTGTCGTTCTGAAGGACGGCGTTGATCCGGACGTTGTGCACGACGCCGCCATCTGGGCTCCCGCGTCCGCGCCGGCCCTGCTTCCTGCTGTCGCGACCGGGGATTCCTACGCGTTCGCGATCAACGATGCCGGAACAGTTGTCGGCGGTCACTCCAACGAAACGGAGACAGTTCTCTCCGCCGTGACGTGGCCGTCGGGCGGCGCGCCTGTTGTGCTCGACCCTCTGGGCAACCCCATCGCTCAGGCGATCGACATCAACAATTCAGGTGTCGTGGTGGGGTTCGCGGGGTCGGTGTCGGGTACTGCCCCGATGGTCTGGGTCCCCGGTGACGCGCCGCTCACGCTTCCGACACTCGGTGGCACCGAAGCGGTGGCGACCGGCATCAATGACGACGGTGTGGTCGTGGGTGCCGCCAAGACCCCCGGCGATGCGGCGATCCACCTGTTTCGCTGGACCGTTGCGGGAGGTCTCGAGGATCTCGGAGCACCGCCGGGTGGCATCCCGGACGTTTTCCTCGGGGAACTCGCGGGTCCCCTCGGGCCCGAGGTCAACAGCCTTGGTCAGATCACCGTGATCGCCGGTAGCTCCTCGGTCAACGGCTACGTATGGGCCGACGATGACGGGTTCACGAAGCTCCCACCGTTACCCGGCGCGTCCGACATCTCGTATGTGTTGAATCTCAACAACGCCGGTCAGGTCGTGGGCACAGCCGCCACGGGAGGTGCCTTTTCGGCGGCCGTGTGGCAGATCCAGCAGCCGGACCCACCGGACCCGCCGACGCCCGGATCCACCGGCTCCGACACCCGATCCCGGCCCGAACTTTGAAGGTGGCGGCGCGGGGAACCCACCGATGGGTGGATCCAACTCCGGAACCGGGAACACGGGTGCATCCTCAGTGCCGACGCTCCCCGCGACCGGGCCAGTGACGATGCCCGTCTTCGTGGTTCTCGCAGCGCTTCTCGTGGTGGCGGGGGCTGCCATGACGGTCGGCCGACGGCTCTCGCCAACATCTGCGGGGAGGCGTGGTGGCACGCGTTCGTAGTGCGTCCGTCCGTATCGGTGTTGTCATCGGCGTTCTGACGTTGGTCGTGTACGGCCTCGCCCTGTCGGGTGGCCCGGCCCACGCCGCGACGACGATCGCACCGCCGGTGGACTTCGGGTTCGTGACGCCGGGTGGCGCCAATCTGGCCATGGCGTCGAACGTGGCCGGCGACGTTGTCGGGTGGGTCGACGGTCCCAAGGCCTACCGGTTCTTCTCCGACGCGTCACCGCAACCGCTGGGCGAGCCGGCAGGATTCACCGCGTCGGTGGCCATGGACGTGAACGCGTCCGATGTCGTCGTGGGGTTCGCCGAGGACGACAGTCATGCGCCTGCCGCGACCGTCTGGGTGCCCGACTCGGCGCCGTCGGTGCTGCCCACACTTCCTGGTCTCGACGAGACGGTGTCGAGAAGCATCAACGACCTCGGCACGGCTGTCGGATACGGGCGTGACCTCGATGCGGACACGACGTCGGCCCTCGTGTGGGACGGGGGTGGAGTTCCGGACGTCCTGGACCCGCGCGGGTACCCCGACGCCGGCGCCACCGACATCAATGCGTCGGGTGTCGTCGTTGGATACGCGGGCGATGAGAGCGCGACCGATCCGTCAGTTCCCATGCTGTGGGAGCCCGGCGAGCCCGCCGTAGCCCTCCCGACTCTGGGTGGTACCCGGGCTTATGCCGGCAGCGTCAACGACGACGGGGTCGTTGTCGGCTTCTCGACAATTGCGGGTGATGCCGAGGTTCATCTGTTCCGCTGGACCGCAGCGGACGGTATCGAGGACCTGGGTGCTCCCGCAGGTGCCAGCCTGATGATCATCGGCAATCTGCAGTTCGTCGAGAACGCCCTCAACCCGGTTGTCAACAACTACGGCCAGATCGTCCTGGGTGCGATCTGGGCACCGAATCTCAAGGGGTACATCTACACCGACGAGGACGGCTTCACGGCGCTGCCGCCCTACGACGGTGCAACGGACTACATGTACGCGGTCTCCATCGACAACGCGGGTCGGGTGACGGGCATGGCGGACCGCGGCGACGGCGAGTTCCCCGCGTCGGTGTGGCAGGTCGACATCCCTGGGCCGCCCGATCCGCCGACACCGGATCCACCGGCTCCCGACGCAGCGCCATCCCCCGATCCAGGTCCGAGCGACGGTACAGGCAACACCCCGGCGGCGACACCGACCGGCGGGCCCACCGGAACGGGTTCGGTGCCGACGCTCCCCCGCCACCGGGCCCGGGAACTTGTCGGTTCTTCTCGCGTCGGCGGGTGTTCTCGTGCTCGCCGGCTGTGCGATGACCGTCGGACGCCGACTCACTCCTGTTCGGGTTCGGGCGCAGCGTCGAGGAGCCCCCGCGCCGTAACGAGATCCTCGGCTCTGACCCACACGGGCGTTCCGCGCTTCGAGAACAGGGTCTGCGTGCGATCCTCGAGTGGTCGGTGCTGCGCCGTGGCCTTCACGCCGTTCGTCTCGAGCAGCGCCACGATCATGTCGGCCTCGAACGACGACTCGGCATGTGTCACCACGACCGTGGGTTCTCCGGAGCGCGTGTACACGACGAACGCGGCGCGCAGATCGAACGCAGCGCGGATCTCCGGTGTCGTACAGTCCGTCGCACTCTGCTCCTCGAGCCCCGCGGTCTTCAGGCCGTCGAGCTCGTCGGGTGCGGGCGGCCACGGCGGGCCCTCGCCCTGCGGAGTGCCGGGTGGCCGCAGGAAGGTGACGACCAGCAGAGTGCCGCCGGGCTTCACCCACGACGCGATCGTGGCGCACACCTCGTCGCGCATCGACGGCGGCAACGACTGGATCGTGAGGTTCTCGATCACCAGGTCGAAAGCGCCGATCCACTCACTCGGCGCGTCGAAGAGATCTTCCGCCTGCCACGAAACGCCTGAATCGGGAAAGCGTTCCTGAGCCCACTCGAGCGCTGCGGGCGACGCGTCGAAAGCGACGACATCCCATCCCCGCTCGGCGAGCGCGACGGCGTCGTCGCCGAGACCCGCGGCGACCACCAGAGCACGCTCACCGGGCTCGGCGGGATGTGCGTCGAGCCATCGCTCGATGTCGAACTGCGGATGCAACTGCGACCAGGGAACACCTGTCGCGTCGCGATCCGCGGCGCGGTACATCGCGTCGAACCGATCGGCCAGTTCGTCCGTACGGTCGGGGTCGTTCAGGTCGTCGGCAGCCATGCGGGCCGATCGGTCTCGTAGGCGCTGATGAGGTCTTCGTGGGTGAGGCTCAGCGCGATGTCGTCGAGACCGTGCAGGAGACGGTGGTGTGTGTGGTCGTCGAGCTCGAACGGTTCGTCGAGGTCGATGGCGGGAACGAGAACCCGACGATCCGGCAGGTCGATGACGATCTCCACGTCGGGGTCGCGCGTCACGATCTCCATGATCCGCTCCACGACGGGCTGGTCCAGTTCCACCGCGAGCAACCCGTTCTTGTGGCAGTTGTTGCGGAAGATGTCGGCGAAGCGCGACGAGATCACGGCGCGGAAGCCGTAGTCGGTCAGCGCCCACACGGCGTGTTCACGTGACGACCCGGTGCCGAAGTTCGGACCGGTCACGAGGATCTCGGCGCCGGTGTGGTGGTCCTGGTTCAACACGAAGTCGGACAGCTCACGCCACTCCGAGAAGAGCCCCTCACCGAATCCCGTACGTTCGACGCGCTTCAGCCAGTCGCTGGGAATGATCTGGTCGGTGTCGACGTCGGAGCGTTCCAGGGGAACGGCCCGAGCTGTGATCTCTGAGATCGGTTCCATGTTGCGTTGTCCCTTCTGCTGGGAAGCGTGGCCGATGAACGGCGCGTCAGTCGAGGCCAGGCCAGTCGACTCCACGTCAGTCGAGATCGGCGGGGGCGCTGAACGTGCCGGCGATCGCGGTCGCGGCCGCTACAGCGGGAGAGACCAGGTGCGTTCGACCACCGCGGCCCTGGCGGCCCTCGAAGTTGCGGTTCGACGTCGACGCGCAGCGTTCGCCGGGGGCGAGCTTGTCGGGGTTCATCGCCAGGCACATCGAACAGCCCGGCTCGCGCCAGTCGAAACCCGCCGCGGTGAACACGGTGTCGAGTCCTTCCTCTTCGGCCTGGGTCTTCACCCGGGCGGAACCCGGCACGACCATGGCCCGCATCCCGTCGCGGGCATGGCGACCGCGCACGACGTCGGCGGCGGCGCGCAGGTCCTCGATGCGGGCGTTGGTGCACGACCCGATGAACACCGTGTCGACGGGGATGTCGCGCATTGGTGTGCCGCTCTCCAGACCCATGTACTCGAGCGCCCGCTCGGCAGCGTCGCGTTGCGCGGGATCCGTGAACGACGACGGGTCGGGGACGGCGTCATCGAGCGTCACGGTCTGGCCCGGGTTGGTACCCCACGTGACACCCGGCAGGATCGTCGCCGCGTCGAGCACGACCTCCTTGTCGAAGGTGGCGTCGCCATCGCTCGGAAGCGACCGCCACTCGTCGAGCGCCTGTTCCCATGCCGCGCCGCTCGGGGCGTTCGGGCGACCTTCGAGGTAGGCGAAGGTCGTGTCGTCGGGCGCGATCATCCCCGCACGCGCTCCGGCCTCGATCGACATGTTGCAGACGGTCATCCGTCCTTCCATCGAGAGTCCGCGGATGGCCGAGCCGCGGTACTCGATCACCGAGCCGATCCCACCGCCGGTGCCGATGCGGGCGATGATCGCCAACACGACGTCCTTGGCCGTGACGCCGGGCGACAGCTCGCCGTCGACGGTGACCGCCATGGTGCCGGGGCGCTGCTGGGGGAGGGTCTGTGTTGCGAGGACGTGTTCGACCTCGCTCGTGCCGATCCCGAATGCGAGCGCGCCGAATGCGCCGTGGGTGGAGGTGTGGCTGTCGCCGCACACGATGGTCATGCCGGGCTGGGTGAAGCCCTGTTCGGGCCCGATGATGTGGACGATTCCCTGATTCGGGTCGCCCATCGCGTAACAGCGGATGGCGAACTCGTCGCAGTTGGCGCTCAGCACCTCGAGCTGCTTCGCCGAGATCGGATCCTTCACGGGGCCGGCGAGCCCGTCGGTGGGCACGTTGTGGTCAGCGGTGGCCAGCGTGAGGTCGGGACGGCGGACCGTGCGCCCCGCCATGCGCAGACCGTCGAAGGCCTGAGGCGAGGTGACTTCGTGCACGAGGTGCAGGTCCACGTACAACAGATCGGGTTCACCCTCGGCGCTGCGGACCACGTGGCGGTCCCAGACCTTCTCGGGGAGTGTGCGTCCCATCGCCGTGCTCCGTTGCGCTTGTCGACGTCAGGTTGTCTGTCTCAGATAATGAGACTACGATCCTGAATCGTGGACAGTCTAGAGAGGTCCGATGACATGCGCAAGCCGGTCCCGGCGACGAGCGGAGTGGGCGTCGTCGACAAGAGCGTCGGGCTGCTCGACGCGTTGGCGAAGGGTCCGGCGTCCCTGGCCGAGCTCGTCGAGTCGACCGGGTTGTCACGTCCGACCGCGCACCGCCTGGCGCGAGCGTGGGAGCACCACGGCGTCGTGGGACGTGACGAGCAGGGGCGGTTCCGACTGGGTGCGCATGCCACCGCCTGGGCCGGGGCGAGCGGTACAGGGCCGCTGCTCGATGCCGCCCGCAGCGTTCTCGCCGACCTGCGTGACGCGACCGATGAGAGCGCGCAGCTCTACATGCGCGATGGCGACCGACGGATCTGCGTGGCGGCGGCCGAACGCCCGAGCGGCCTGCGCGACACCGTTCCGGTCGGCGCGTCGCTTCCGCTCGACGCCGGTTCGGGCGGCAAGGTCATGCTGGCTTTCGAGGGCCCTCCCGCCGATGCCGAACGTCGGCGCATCCGCAAACGGGGGTGGGCCGATTCGGTGGCCGAGCGGGAGCCGGGGGTCGCCAGCGTGAGTGCGCCGGTGCTGCGCGACGACACGCTGGTGGCCGTCGTCAGCGTGAGCGGACCGATCGACCGCCTCACCTGCACCCCCGGCAAACGCTTCGCCCAGGCCGTGACGCGAGCCGCCCGCGACCTCGAACACCGCGCGGGTCTCTGACGTTCACTGTTCGGAAACAGAGCCGAAACACCGGCCCCCTACGAGCCCCTCGGCCTCGCGTCCGGACCGTGCGTGGCCGCGGATATCTCCTGGAGGTCGCCAACCCCGTGTGATGCGTCCATGGCGCGCGTATGCGAGCTTCAGGGACGCATCATGGACTCGGAAGGTGCGCGAGGCTTGCCCTCATGCGCATCGGCGTCGACACGGGCGGCACCTTCACCGACGTCGTGGCCGATGACGGCAGCGTGCACAAGCTCCCGTCCACTCCCGACGCTCCGGCGACCGCCGTCGCCGCGGGAGCCGACGCTCTGACCGGCGGCACTCGTCCCGAACTGCTGGCGCACGGCACGACGGTCGCCACCAACGCGCTGCTCGAACGTCGCGGCGCCCGCGTGGCCCTCGTCACGACGAAGGGCTTCGCCGACGTCATCGAGATCGCACGCCAGGACCGCCCCTCGCTCTACGACCCCTTCGTCGACCGTCCCGAGCCGCTGGTCGAGCGCGATCTGCGCCTCGAGGTCGGCGGGCGTCTGGCCGCCGACGGCACCGAACTCGAAGGTGTGACCGCGGCTGACGTGCCGCCCGTCCCCGACAGCGCTGAGTCGGTCGCAGTGTGCCTGCTGCACAGCGACCTCGATGCGACCCACGAGAGGATCGTCACCGAGGCACTGGCGGCCCGTGGCCTCGACGTGACCGCCTCGTACGAGATCTCACCCGAGTTCCGCGAGTACGAGCGCACGGTCACCACGGTCGCGAACGCCTACCTGCGTCCCGTGTGCGGCGACTACCTTCGCCACGTCGACGACCTGGCCGACGAGGCGTTCGCCATGACCTCGGCGGCCGGTCTCGTCCCCGCCCGCGAGGCGGCGGACGCACCGGTGACTCTGCTTCTGTCGGGTCCCGCCGGCGGAGTCCGCGCCGGAGCGGCCGTCGCGGCCGCGGTGGGACTCCCCGACGCCGTCACCTTCGACATGGGCGGCACGTCCACCGACGTCTGCCTGGTGCGCGGTGGGGTCCCGGAACCTGCGGGTGGCCTGGAGGTGGGTGGGTTGCCGTTCCGTGTGCCGTCGCTCGACATCCACACCGTGGGAGCAGGCGGAGGTTCGATCGCCGCGCTCGACCCCGGCGGCGCACTCGTGGTCGGGCCCCGCAGTGCCGGCGCCGTCCCCGGGCCCGCCTGCTACGGCCGCGGCGGCACCGAACCCACGGTCACCGACGCGGATCTCGCGCTGGGCCGTATTCCCGCCGACGGGTCCTTCCCCGGTCTCGGAGGACTCGACATCGACGCCTCCCGGGCGGCGCTGGAGCGGGCCGGTGTCGATCCGCAGGGCGTCGTCGACGTCGTCGACGCCAACATGGAACAGGCCGTGCGGGTCGTCACCGTCGAGCGGGGTGTCGACCCGCGTGATCTGACGCTGGTCGCGTTCGGGGGAGCGGGGCCACTCCACGCCTGTGCCGTCGCCGAGGGTCTCGGGATGCGCACGGTGGTCGTGCCGCCGCATGCCGGGGTCTTCTCGGCCGTGGGTCTGCTCACGGCGCCCCGGCAGCGGGAGGTGGTCCGCTCATTGGCCGGCTCCGCAGGTGTCGACACCCTGTCGAGAACTGCGGAAGCCCTTTCCGAGGAGGCGACGACGCTCGTGTCCGGGAACGGGGCCGCCCCCGGCGCTGCCGATCCGGAGGTCGAGGTCGAGGTCGCCCACGACTGCCGGTACGAGGGGCAGAGCCACGAGATCACGGTCGGGTCCGTGGACGCCTTCCACGACGAACACGAGCGACGCAACGGCTGGTGCGAGCGAAGCGCGCCCGTCGCCGTCGTGGCGATCCGGGCTCGGGCACGCGGCCCCGCACCGTTGGATCCCTCCGATCTGCCGACGGTCGAACGCACCGGAGCGACCGGCCCGGGTGTCATCGCGGAGTCCGACTGCACGATCTGGATCCCCGACGGCTGGACCGCCGACGTCCACCCCACCGGCGCCCTCCTCTTGATGCGTCCGTGACGCGCGCTATGCGGACTCCAGGGACGCATCAAATGGATCCGGCGTCGCTCCAACTGCTGATCTCCCGTCTGGCGGGCATCGCCGACGAGATGGGGGCGGTGCTGCGCCGCGGTGCGTTCAGCCCCAACATCAAGGAACGCGCCGACTGCTCCGCGGCGGTGTTCACCCCCGACGGCGAGCTGCTCGCCCAGGCCGAACACATTCCCGTGCACCTCGGCTCGATGCCCGCCTCGGTGTCGGCCGCGATCGACTCCGACGCCGGGCAGCGGATCGCTCCGGGTGAGCAGATCGTTCTCAACGATCCCCACGCCGGAGGCACACACGTCAACGACGTGACGCTCGTGGCGCCGTGCTTCGGGGTGATGGGCACCGAGCAACCAGGCGACCTGGTCGGGTGGGTCGCCAACCGGGCGCACCACGCGGATGTCGGTGGCATGACCCCCGGTTCGATCCCTCCCGACGCCCGCGAGCTCGTCCAGGAGGGCTTCATCCTCCCGCCTGTCCTCCTCACCGACGAGGTCGTCGCGCTCTTCGCCGCGAACTCGCGCACCGGAACGGAGCGCAGGCGCGATCTCGCGGCACAGCGCGGCGCGAACGCCGTCGGCGTCCGGCGTCTCGCGGGCATGGCCGGAGCACCCTTTCACGAGGCCGTCGCGCACGGCGAGCGCCGGATGCGTGCCGCTCTCGCGAGCCTTCCCGACGGCGTCTACGCCTTCGAGGACGTCATGGACTCCACCGGAGCGGGCGCAGACCAGCGCGACCCAGCTCGCATCGCCGTCGAGGTGACGATCCGCGGGGAGCGCATCACCTTCGACTTCACGGGTACTGCTCCCCAAGCCCACGGGAACGTCAATGCCGTGCGCGCCGTGACCGAGAGTGCGGTCGGCTTCGCCCTGCGCTCGGCGACCGATCCCGGAATCCCCGCCAACGGGGGAGCGATGCGACCTGTCGAGGTCGTCGCTCCCGCAGGAACCATCGTCGCCGCCCAGCCACCCGCGGCCGTCGGTGCGGGCAACGTCGAGGTGTCCCAGCGCGTCGCCGACGTCTGCCTCGGCGCACTCGCCCAGGCGGCATCGGAACGTGTGCCCGCGGCGAGCCAGGGGACGATGAACAACCTCCTGATCGGCGGAACGGGCCTCCACAGTGCTGTCGGCACTGCCGAGGAGCGGACAGAAGAGTTCGTCTTCTACGAGACCGTCGCCGGTGGCCAGGGAGCGCGCCCCGGTCGCGACGGCATGAGCGGCGTGCAGACGAACATGACGAACACCCGCAACACGCCGGTCGAAGCCCTCGAGCGCGAGTTCCCGCTACGCGTGCGTCGCTACGCCCTGCGCCGGGGCAGCGGAGGGAAGGGTGAAACGAACGGTGGCGACGGCGTCGAACGCGACCTCGAGGTCCTCGTCCCTGCGACCGTGTCGCTCGTGACCGAACGACGCGAGAGCGCCCCCTATGGCCTCGACGGCGGCGAACCGGGAGCAAGAGGTGAGAACTGGCTCCTCCCCGGCGGCGACGAATCGCGCGCCGAACACCTCCCCGACAAGTGCACGGTGACGCTCGCCCCCGGCGACGTCATCCGCATGCTCACCCCCGGTGGCGGCGGCCGAGGCGCACCGGAGAGCCAACGCCGGTGAATCCGCCGGGTCGGGGGCGGAGACTCTAGGCTCGGGTTCGAGTGAGGGCCCCGGTGACGCGGGCCCGTCGGATCAGACACCGTGGGAGGAACCATGAGTGCACAACCGAGTAGAGAACCGAGCGGCTGGGCTGTGGGTTGGGCAATGTTCGCGGCGATCATGTTGATGGTCGTCGGCTTCTTCCACATCATCGCCGGAATCGGGGGAATCGCCGACGACACGGTCTACGTCGCGGTGAACAAGTGGGTCTTCGAGGCCGACGCCTCGACGTGGGGCTGGATCCACCTGCTCTGGGGCATCGTCCTCGTGTTCTGTGGCGTGGGGATCTTCACCGGGAACATCTTCGCCCGCACGGTCGGGGTCATCGCAGCCGGGTTGAGCGCGCTCGCCGCCTTCGCCTTCCTGCCCTACTACCCCGTGTGGGCGGTCATCATCATCGCCATCGACGTCGCCGTCATCTGGGCACTGACCGCCCACGGACGCGACATCACACTGCTCGACAGCTAGGCGGTCTGACATGGCTCCGGGCCCGACGTCCGCCGACGGGCAGCGGAGTGCCGATGTCCTGGTGATCTTCGGGATCACCGGGGACCTCGCGAAGGTGATGACGTTCCGGTCGCTGTACCGGTTGGAGAAACGCGGGCTGCTCGACTGCCCGATCGTCGGTGTGGCGGTGGACGACTGGACGCTCGATCAGCTCATCGGGCGGGCCCAGGAGTCCATCGCCGGCACCGGCGAGAAGCTCGACTCCGACGTGTTCAAACGCTTGACGGCACGGTTCTCCTACGTGCAGGGCGACTTCGCCGACGACGGAACCTACGACCGGGTTCGCACGGCCATCGACGGGAAGATCGACCCGGTGTTCTACCTCGAGATCCCGCCCTTCCTCTTCGGTCGTGTCGTGAAGGGACTCGCCGGTGTCGGCCTGACCAAGACCGGACGGGTGGTCGTGGAGAAGCCCTTCGGCCACGACCTGGCCTCCGCGCGCGAGCTCGCGGACGATCTGCACCAGTACGTCGACGAGAGCCGCCTCTACCGTATCGACCACTACCTCGGGAAGATGGGCCTCGAGGAGATCCTCTTCCTGCGGTTCGGCAACACCATGTTCGAGCCGATCTGGAACCGCAACTACGTGAGCTGCGTCCAGATCACGATGGTGGAGGACTTCGGCGTCGAGGACCGCGGCAGCTTCTACGATCCCGTCGGCGCGCTGCGTGATGTCGTGGTCAACCACCTCCTGCAGCTCTTGGCGGCCGCCGCGATGGAGTCGCCGTCGCGGGGCGACCCCGAGACGCTTCGCTCCGCGGCGACGACCGTGCTCAGTGCCGTGGCCCCAGGGGATCCGAAGAACTACGTACGCGGTCAGCACGACGGGTACCTGTCGACCAAGGGTGTGGCCGACGACTCGACCACCGAGACCTACGCCGCGTTGCGACTCGACATCGAGAACTGGCGTTGGTCGGGTGTCCCGTTCTTCATCCGCACGGGCAAGCACCTGGCCGTGACCCAGACCGAGATGCGACTGGTCTTCAAGCCGTCGCCGCGCCTCGGCTTCGGGCTGCACCAACCCGGAGGTGAACCCGATCAGCTCGTGATCCGGCTCGATCCGTCGACGGGCGTGCAGGTCTCCGTCCAGGCCAAGCGCGCCGATGCCATGGTCCCCGAGGCGATCACCCTCGACCGGTTGTTCGCAGACGCCGGAGGCGAAGGTCCCACCCCCTACGAGGTCCTGCTGCTCGCCGCCATGCAGGGCCAGACGGCCCGGTTCGCGCGCCAGGACACCGTGGAGGAGCAGTGGCGGATCATGCAGCCGCTGCTCGACAACCCTCCGCCCGTCGAGGCCTACGAGCCCGGCTCGTGGGGACCGGCCGGCGCCGACGATCTCGTGGCCGACTGCGGCGGCTGGCAAGGCCCGTGGACCGCCTGATCCACGGCCTGATCCACAGCTTGATCCACGGCTTGATCCACGGCCTGATCCGTATCGACCGAGCCTGAAGCGGCAGCCTGGTACCGACAGCCCGGTGGCAGCATCTCGCTACACGCAACCAGACAGGCAGGGTCGAACCATGAAGGTGATCATCGTGGGCGGGGTCGCGGGCGGAGCGTCGTGTGCCGCGCGGCTTCGCAGGCTCGACGAGCATGCCGAGATCGTCATGGTCGAGCGCGGACCGTACGTGTCGTTCGCCAATTGCGGCCTTCCTTACCACGTCGGCGGTGTGATCGAGGAGGAGTCCGATCTCCTGGTTGCCAACGAGCGCGTGTTCCGGGAGCACTTCAACGTCGACTGCCGGACACGCTGCGAGGCGATCGCGGTCGATGCCGAGAACAAGACGGTGGATCTGAAGGACCTCGAGACCGGCGAGGTGACCACCGAGTCCTACGACAAGCTCGTGCTGTCGCCCGGAGCTCCCTCGATCCGCCCGCCGCTCCCCGGCATCGACCTTCCCGGGATCTTCGCGGTGAGAACCGTCCCCGACGCCCGTGAGATCCGCCAGTGGATCGAGCGGGGGACGAGCTTCCTCAAGGGGATGGAGAAGTACTCCGGCTTCCAGACCGTGCGGCCCACGACGCGGGCGGTCGTGGTCGGCGGCGGGTTCATCGGCCTGGAGATGGCCGAGAACCTCACGAACCGCGGATTCGACGTGACGGTCATCGAGATGGCCGATCAGGTCCTGCTCCCCCTCGACCTCGAGTACGGCCGCCTGGTCGGCGACTTCCTCGAGAGCAAGGGTGTGCACGTCGTCGTCGGCGACGGTGTCGAGCGTTTCGAACAGCAGGGTGCCAACGAGGCGCTGTGTGTCCGCACCCAGTCCGGCGCCGAGTTCCCGTCCGACCTCGTCATCGTGGCGCTGGGGGTCAGGCCCGACACGACGCTGGCCGAGATGGCCGGCATCGAGGTCGGTGAACGCGGAGGCATCCGCGTCGACGAGCACATGCGCACGAGCGATCCCGACATCTTCGCCGTCGGCGACGCGGTCGAGGTCAGAGACTTCGTGACGGGGGAGTGGAGCCTCATGGCGCTCGCAGGGCCCGCGAACCGCCAGGCACGCATCGCTGCCGACGTGATCGCCGGGCGCGACTCGACGTATCGCGGCACGCAGGGCACGGCGATCATCGAGCTGTTCGATGCTGCGATCGCCTGGACCGGAGCGAGCGAGAAGACGCTCCAGCGCATCGGCGACACCGACTACGAGAAGATCTACCTCTACCCGAACTCGCACGCCGGCTACTTCCCGGGTGCCAAGCCGATCGCGATGAAGGTGATCTTCCGCGCGTCCGACGGCCGGATCCTCGGCGCGCAGGCGCTCGGAGAAGACGGTGTCGACAAGCGGATCGGTCACCTCGCTCTGGCGATCCAACTCGGCGCCACGGTCTACGACCTCGAAGAGGCCGAGCTCTGCTACGCGCCGCCGTTCGGCAGCGCCAAGGACCCGATCAACTTCGCTGGCATGGTCGCAGCCGGCGTATTGCGGGGTGACATGCCGATCGAGCACTGGGACTCCGACACGGACGGTGTTCTCCTCGACGTGCGCGAGCCGGCCGAGCTCGCGGTCGAATACGTGCCCGACGCGATCAACATTCCTCTGGGGCAGTTGCGCGGGCGCCTCGACGAGCTGTCCCGCGATCGAAAGATCGGGGTCATCTGCCGTTCCGGCCAGCGCGCCCACACGGCGACGCGCTGTCTGTTGCAGAACGGCTTCGACGCGCATGTCGTCTCCGGCGGCATGCTCTCGCACGCCATCCTCACACCGGAGGCCCACGTCCAACCGAGCCCGACGTGTACGTGACCATCTCGCCCTGAGCAACGGCCCTTTGGGCGGCGACGCGTTGCCGCACCCGGGCCACTCACCGCCGGGCTGCGCTACAGGAGCCGGGCGACGGCGGCCGACGCCCCCACACCGGCGAGGATCGTGGGCACCAGCCACATCACGAGGCGCGACTGCATGGCGTGCATCTCGCCGATGAGCTCGTGGCGGAGCCCCTGCATCTGATGGTCGACCGCCGCGAAACGTGCGTCGGTGCGTTCCTCGAATGCCGCCAGCCGGAGGTCCACGATCTCGAAGCGCGCACCGATCCGTTCCTCGAGAGCGTCGAGATCCCGCTTCGTGGCGACGTCGGCCCAACCCACAGGAGGAAGCATCTCCATCAGGGTATCGGCAGCCTCGTCGTCCCACGTCTCACGGGCGAGCTCATGAAGATGGTGGCGGGTGTGCTCGTCGATGGCCATCTCGTCTCTCTGTCGTTCCCGGTGTGAGACGGAGCCAGATGGCCGGGCTCCGAGCCTGAAAACACCGTAGCGGGAGGGTGTGACCGCTACCTCGGCATGAGGTGAGTCCGTCGCCACCCTGTCGAATGGATCGACGAGTCAGCCGGCGACAGCGTCACTCCGTCCCCAGTGCATCGGGCGATGTCGCCACGTCGAGTAACGTCGCGACGGGTCTCAGGGCGTCACGACCCTCCGAGACCTGCCAACGCCCCCCGATCCTCGCGAGCCACGGCCTGCCTTCACCGTCTTCCACACGGGCGGCGAGCACCTCGGTGCGGCGTTTCACCAGATCGTCGTTGTCGAGGTAGGGCCAGCGGTTCGCCCCACCTCACCGACGGTTGTCTTTCCTGCCCCATCATCCCGACCAGAGAACCGAGGCGGCGTCACCCGCCGAACCCAGCGGACGTCGACCCCCGACGCCCGAGGTCGGCGGATCGGTCGCCCGCGCGCCGATGCCTACGATGCGGCGATGCCGAAGCGCCGACGGTCGGGGATCAGACCAGTCATCCAGCTGGCCACGCGCCGGTTCGCTATCTCGACATCGCGATCCCGACGGCCCTCTCGTCGTCTTGCACGGTGCCTCAGTTGCCCTCGACGTCCTCCCCGCAGCCGATGCCCACCGCAATCGGCGTGCATCATCCCCCCACCCCGGGCGTCGGCCTGTCGGCCCTCTGCCGGTCGCCCCTCCTCGACTGGCCGCGGACGTCGTGGAGTTCACCGAACAGCTCGGCATCGAGCGGTTGCGGTCATGGGCTGGTCGTTGGGGCCTGCGATGGCATGCGGCCTCGCAGCCGGGTCACCGGCTCGGTGTGATCGCCGCACGGTGCCGGTCACGTGGCCGGACATGGTGGACGAGTTGAACCGCGTTGATCGGGTGCTGCTGCGCCTGTCGGAGGACCACCCGCACCTCGAACGTCGATCTTTCACCTGATGCACCCACAGCCGTCACGCTCCCCCCTCCTCGAAGCAGTCCGGCCTCGATGGGCAGACGGGCCGAGACGTACCGCGCGATCGCCGAGGACTCGTCGACTCCCAGGGTGTCGTCACGAGTACCGCGTCTTCGGTGCCCCGTGGGGCTTCGAGCCCGAGCCGTCACGACGCCCACCCACATCTGGCAGGCACGCTGATGAGCTGGTTCCCGAGTCCTGGGCGCGCCTCCCGAGGCGGTGCCCGGCGACGCTGCACCTCTCGAGGGGCACCCATTTCCTGTGGTACGAGCACTGCCGAGATCCTCGCGGCCCTGCCCACAGACCACTGAACCTCCTTGTCTTCCTTCGAGTAAGAAAGTTGAGGAGTTCGTCGCTGATCCGTTCGCGGTCGCGCCGGCGGCCGGCTCAGTCGAGGGCGAAGACGAGGCCGCGGGTGCCGTCGACGCGGACGCGCTGTCCGTCTCGCAGTGTCGAGGTGCCCTCGGCGGTGCCGAGCACGGCGGGTAGGCCGTGCTCTCGTGCGGCGATCGCTGCGTGGCTGAGCACGCCGCCGCCGTCCGCGACCACGGCCGCGGCCAGCGGGAACAGCGGCGCCCACGCGGGGCTGGTGACCCGGCATACGAGGACGTCACCGTCGCTGAGGCGATCCATGTCGTGGTGTCCCCGGATCACCCGGACGGTCCCTTCGGCCACACCGGGCGATGACGCGACACCGGCAATCAGGACGTCGGCGTCGGCGGGTGCCTCCACGGGAGCCGGGTACTCGTTGCTGATGACCCACATGACCGGTTCGTTGACCCGGCGCAGCGGCTCGGGGAGCCGTGAGATGTCTGGGAGCGGCGCCTGCTTGCCGACGTAGAGCGGACCGGGCGTGGCGCGTACCCACGCCTCCTCGCCGCGTCGTCGCACGATGCGATCGGTCAGGCCACCGGTCTCTTCACCGTCGGTCTTCTCGCCGACGAGTGCCGCACGTAGTTCGTCCACGAACAGGTAGGCGGCGTCGCCTCGAGCCGGGATGACGTTGCGCGCCACGAGGCGGTCGGCGACTTCGAGCATCCAGAGCCGCAGCAGGGCGAGGGGACGGTCGCCGACGATGATGGTGTTGTCCTCGCGCACGGGGTAGATGGCGCGCGCCTCACGAAGGGCGTCGTCGAACGCGGATCGTGACGTGGACGGCAACGCCTCGCGGGCGCTCGCCGCCACGGCCTCCGCGTCGTCGGTCTCGCCGGCCACCGGATCCTTCAGGATCAGTCGGGTGATGATCGTCGGCCGTTCGGCCAGCACAGGCACGCCGGCGTCGTAGTTCACGAGCGCCCACCCGTGCTCGTCGATCCAGGCCTGAAGTTCGTGAGCGAGGTCGCCGTCGAGCCGGCTGAGTACCTCGACGGGATGGCCCGGGTCGGCCTCGAGAGCAGCGACGGCGCCGTCCGCGCGCTGGACGCGGTCGCGCAGCGCCGACATGGCGTCCTCGGCCGCTCGCGTCGCGGGCGAGTGACCCGCCAGCATCGACGCGATCCTGGCATCGTCCCAGTCGAGCTCGTCACGCACGAGATTGTGCAGACGGAACAACGCGTGAGCCATGGGCATCACCAGCCGGAAGTGGATCCGCGTACCGTCGCGCGTGAACTGCAGGCAGGCCTCGAGGTGCTCGGCGAGGGCCGCGTCGCTCAGGGTCGTCAGGTCGGTCTCGGCCAGCTCCGCGGCTCGCCGCTGCATCGCGGCGCGGTCCGTACCGTGCCAGTCGTCCACCCAGCGCTGGAGCTGTCCGGTCTCGAGCACATGCCGCGCGGTGGCGTTGCGCCGTCGAAGTTTCGGCACCACGCGGGCGGCGAGCCCGAGGATGGCGGCGGGCGGAGGTTTCCCCGCGCTGTTGGCCGATCCGATGGCCGGAACGCCCCGGTCGTAGACCTCACCGCCCACGAGGACCTCCTCGAGCCCACGGACCAGCAGGCCGTTCTCATCGAAGACCGACCTCGTCACCTCAGCGCTCTCGTGGAGCAGCGACCAGCCGAAGGGCGTCATCGGCTCGGGATAGTGCGCCACGTCCTTTTGCCAGTTGTTCCCCTCGGGCGGGGAGGGCTCGACCGGAAGGACCGTGATCGGGCGTGCCTGGAGGACGTGGACGTTTCCGTCGACGACCGCCCACTCGATGTCCTGGGGCTGTCCGTACAACGCCTCGATGTCGCGGGCCACCTTTGCGACAGCGAGGGCGTTCTCGACGGGTAGACCGGCGAGGTCACCCTCGACCCGGTCGCCGCGAACGGTCACGTCGCTGCCCACGACCTCGCCCTGCACGAGTGCTTCACCGAGCCCGGCGGTGGCCGCGATCCGCACGATGTCGCGCTCGCCGGTGATCGGATCGGCGGTGAAGGCGACACCGGCGTGCTCCGCGGGCACGAGCTGTTGAACCAGAACGGCGATCGACCCGTCGATCCCTCGGACACTCTGCTGTTCCGCGCTGGCGTCGAGGCACTGGCGCACCGCGTCGAGCACGGCGTCGACGCCCCGAACGTCGAGCACCGTCGCGGTGGCGCCCGCGTGCGCGCTGGTGTCGGCGTCTTCCCACGTCGAGGACGAGCGAACAGCGAGACGTTCTCCCAGTGTGCTGCACGCCTCCTGAGCTGCCTGCCGGACCCAGTCCGGTGCCGGGCCCGACACCCACGCCTCTTCGATGCCCACGGGCAGCACCACACCGCCGGGAACATCGAAACCTGCCGCGCGCAACCGTGCGAGTTCTGCGGCCTTGTTCCCGACGAGGCTCGCGTCGAGGGCGCGTGAATGGTCGAGCGTGACCGGATCCGTGTTCATGGTGTCTCCTCCTGTGTGAGCTCGTCTGGTGACGGGAGGTCGCCCGCCTCGGCGGCGGCGACCAGAGTGGCGGTGGCCCAGGTGATGACGTCGGCGACCTCGTCGACGTCGAGGCCGTACTCCCGGGTCAGCCAGAACCAGCTGCGGTGGCTGAGCAGGTGCCGCAACACGACGGCGATCGTGTGGGCGTCGTCCGCGGGGACGTTCGGCATCAACCCGGCCAGGTGGTCCACGAGGATCCGGGTCCGCTCAGCTCGTTTCGCGTGGCGCCCCACGTCGGCCAACGGCATCTGTGCGATCGCCTCGCTGATCCCGTCGAGCTCGTCGAAGAGCCGAAGATTCGTCCGTACGGCTGCGAGCAGGTCGTCGCCGGAACGGAGGTCCCGGGCATCGGGGCCGCCGCGCTCGGCCATCTGATCGTCGAAGTCCTGCCCGAGCGCATCGAGCAGGTCTTCGCGGGTTGCGAAGTGGTTGTAGACGGTCCGCAACGACACACCGGCGCGTTCGGCGACGTCGCGCATGGCGAAGTCGAGGTGGCGGCGCTCGGTGATGAGATCCGCGCAGGCGTCGAGGATGGACTGCCGGGCGAGGTCCCGCTGCCGGGTCCGGAGATCGGTCATGCACGGATCATAAAGTATCTGCACGAGTCGTGCAAGCAACTATTCGGCGCCGTGGCTCGTTGCCACAAACCGCGGGCACTGTTCCAGCGCAAGAAGGGGAGAGACCTGTTCGACCGCGGGACTCACTGCGTCCGCGGTGGGCCCCGTCGCCCGGGTCAGACCGCTCGGGTCAGACCGCTCGGGTCAGACGGTGCGTCCGAGGAAAGCGGCGAGTTGGTCGGCGGTGCTGGCGCCGTCGGGTGCCTCCTGTTCGGGGCCGAACGGGGCACCGGGGTCGGGCCCGCGCCAGCTGTCTTCGAGATTCTCCCGAGACACGTCGAGGAGCATCTGCGCGAGTTCCGGCTCGAGGTCGGTCCCCTGGCCGGTCGCCTTCGCCAGATCCCAACGGTGGACGAACGTGTCGGTGGTGGCCAGGCCGTAGAACGCCGACCCGGGCATCGCGCCGAAGGGCAGCGTGAGCATCTTGTCGGCGGCGTCGGGCTTGCCGAACCCGGCGACCGAGCCCTTCACCCCCTGGTCGAACGCCGCGAGGTAGTCGCCGCCGGCGAAGTCGGGAAGGTCCGACCCGTCGTCGTCGGAGGCGCCGGATTCCACGACGCTGCCGAACCACTTCGCACCGCCCACGATGTGGTTGACCAGTTCGTTGACCTTCCACGACTGGCACGGCGTCGGGTCGTTCATCTGGTCGGGTGAGACGTTCTCGAGGACTGATCGTGTGCTCGCGAACGCCTGCTCCAGCTCTTTGGTCTCCATGGCCTCCTCCCGGCTCGGATCCGCGGAGCATAGGTGCTGGTGCGCGCAGGTTCAGCGGTGTGCGGGGTCCCGGGCGCTTCGGATCGTGACCAGGGCGCCGGCCACCACGACGATCCACCAGCGGTTGTGCAGCGGTCCAGCGGTCACGGTCGGGAACAGCGTCGGCCACCGCACGGCCAACGCGGCGATGAACAGAGGCCCCGTGAGCCCTGCGAGGACGCCGCTCGGACCGGCGATGCGCTCGCCGTGACGCGCCGCACCGAACGCGACAGCGAGCGCCAGCGCCGCGGCGGCCGCCAACTCCGGGGCGCGGTCCAACAGATCGGGCGGAAGCCCCGGGCCTACGGCGACGACACCCAGCACGGCGCAGCACACCAACGCTGCGGCGATCGCCACCGCCAGTACGCGAATCGTCGCTCGCACGGGGGAGCTCACCGGGTTCGGCGCCAGCAGGTCCTCGGCGGGGTCGTCGGCGCCCCACGCGAGGCTCGCTCCTGTTCCGAGGGCCAGCAGCACGATCGGCACACTGAGGTCCGTTCCGCCTCGGGCGACGGTCACCAATGCCGGTAGTCCCGCGAGGCCGACTGTTGCGGCGCCCATCCCGACGTGCGCGACACGGGTGGTCGGCGGAACGGCGGCGGCAAGAACGGGGGCTGCCGGCATCTCAGCAGAAGTCGTCGACGCGGGTTTCGAACTCGTCGTAGGGTCCGGCGCTCGCGAGGCCGAGCTCGGCCAGCAGCTCGTCGGTCCCGGTCGCCGGATCCGACCACCGGTCCCGGCCCGAGACGACCACGGTGGCGACCTCGGCTTCGGGGAGGCGGATCAACGCCTGTGCTGCGTCGAGATCCTGTTCGGACCAGACGACGGGCCCGCACATGTCGGGCCAGGCGTTTCCACGGTCGAAGGCGTCGTCGCCGCCCGGGTCGCCGGTGGCCAGGTCGAGCGCCTCGTCCCTCGGCAGACCGCGGCTCGCCAGCCACTGGGCAACGACACCTCGGGCCTCTCCACTGAGGACCATCGGCATGTCGACGCTTCCGTACAGCGGGAGCCCGAGCGCCGTGAACGCCACGAGGAGCCGGTCGGCTAGAAGGGCGCTGTCGTTGGCGTTGAATCCGACGAAGACCTCATCGACGTTCGGTTCGGGAAACCCGTCGGGCAGCAGCCGACGCACCTCTGTGGGCAGATTCTGCTCCTCGGCGTCGTCGACCGTTCGAACCGTGAGTGTTCCTTTCGTCGGGGAGGGCGTCGCCGACGGGGCCGACGGCAGCGGCCACCTGGCCACGCAGTTCTCCATAGCCCTCGTACGTGCAGACCTCGACCCGTGCACCCGGCGACGTTTCGCACGTCTGGTGGTCCTGCGGCTGCCCGATGAGCCCGGCAAGCTGTTCGGCATCGGCGGTGTCGAGCGGAAGCGTCGCGAAGACCCCGGCGACCACCGCAACAACGACAGCGATCCCCCGGTCACCCACACGCCGCGGTCACGCCGGTACCGCAGCACGGCGATGACGCCGACGATCAAGGTCAACGCGATCATCCACGCCAGATACCACCACGCCGGCAGAAACGGCAGGATCAGTGCCGAGTCGGCCTGCGGTCCGAAGGTCGAAAGTCCTGAGAGGCCGTTCCAGCCGGGATCGCCGGCACTTGCCAGCCCAATAGACAGAAAGCCGACCGCGACCACCCCCACGATGGGCGCCAGGCCGAAGCGGATCCAGGAGCCGAGAGCGGTTCCGAAAAACACCGCACCCACGAGGAGCACGAGACTGGCCAGGAGAAACGCCGCCGCGTTGGCCGAGACAGGCCCGTGGATGGCGGGACTCCGGACAGCGATCGCGGCGCTGTAAAGGAGGAGGAAGACCAGGTAGGCAACGACCGGTACAACGGCGGAACGCATGATTCCGAGCAACCGCACCGACGGTTCCGTCGGACACGACTCGAACAGCTCAGCCGTGTCGTCGCGCGCCGGGCGGGTGACGGCGCGGTATACCGCCACGATCGTGAGTCCCGCCAGGGGGTGGACGAACCACGGCCAGTAACCCACGTGTTCCATCCAGACTTCACCGTTGTCGTCGGGGTAGGCGACCGCGAAGGCCAGGAAGATCACGACGAGAAAGCCCAGGCCGATCCCGAACCACACGCTCAGGGCCAACTCGCGCGATTCGACGCGTCCGAGCGCTGCCGAGACCTGCCGTGCTGTCCCCGGCTGCACCGGTGCCAGAGGCAATGGATCTGCGACCGACCAGGCGGCCTCGGCCGGAGCCTGCCGGCGTCTGACGACGAACACATAGACCGCCAGCGCGACGGCGGGGCCCACGATGACGAGCGAGACGATCGGGCTCCCGACCATGAAACCGCTGAAGAAGGCGGTGGCGAGGATTGCACCCAGGAGTGGCGTCGTGCGACGTTTCATGACGCCAGGGCCTCGCGGTCGGTGTCCGCGCGCCCCGCGAGCAGGAGGTAGCCGTCCTCGACGGTCGGCTCCACGAGGTGCGCTCCCGCCGGTGGGTCGCCGATGTGGCGGACCTTGCCGTCGCCCGTGACCCACGCGAGTTGGGCCCGCGTGTCGCGCTCGGCCGCCAGCCACACGCGGTTCTCGGCCATGGCCACGAGACCGGATGTGGCGCCCGCGTAGCGGACCGTGCCCTCGAGGAGCACGACGACGCGTTCACACAGGGCCGCCACGTCGTCGGTCTGGTGGGTGGAGAGCAGCACGGTCGAGCCCGACGCCTCGGTGCCGAGAAGCTCGCGGAAGCGCAGGCGCTGCTCGGGATCGAGCCCGGCGGTGGGTTCGTCGAGGACCAACAGGTCGGGGCGGCCGATCATCGCCTGGGCGATGCCGAGTCGTCGACGCATTCCGCCCGAAAGGCTCCGGATCCGTCGGTTCATCACCGACTCCAGACCGACGAGTGACAGCACCCGTCTGGCCTCGTTGTGGCGCGGGCCCCGGTCGGCCCATTCCTTCAGGATCGCGACGTAGTCGACGAACTCGAAGGCGGTGAACTGCCGGTGGTAGCCGGGCTCCTGGGGGAGGTAGCCGAGCCGCCGACGCAGCGCCAGGCGCCCGTCCCCCGTCGACGGGTCGAGGCCCAGCGCCTCGACGCTTCCGCCATCGGAACCCAGGACGGTGGCGAGGATGCGCAGAAGCGTTGTCTTGCCCGGCTCCGTTGGGACCGAGCAGGCCGTTGACACCCGGACCGAAGGTGGCGTCGACACTGTCGAGCGCGACGGTCGACCCGTAGCGCTTGCACAGTCCCGTGACCGAGACGCCTGCTGTACCGCTCATGTTCTGACCTCCAGGGTCGTGTAGCGATCCGCGCGTGTCACGAGGACGACGGCGGCAAGCACGGCGAGGCCGAGGGCGACGCCCTGGCCGACGGCGCTGAAAACCGCCGTGTCGGCGAACGGGTGACCGGGTCCGTCGACGTAGCGCAACGCTCCGACGCCGACGACCCACGCGCCGGCCAGGCACGCGACCGCGATCTCGACGCGGACCCACGTCCCGATGGCGAGGCTGCCGACAGCGAGCGCCAGGGCGGGAGTGACCCAACCGAGGGGTGCGGACCCGAGCCCGGGGAGTGCCAGGGTTCCGATCGTGAGAACCACGAAGGCAGCCGTGAGAACCGCGACCGCACGGCGCAGGGCGAGCCCTGTTCCGGCCACCGGCGTCGCGAGGCCGGCCTCACCACCGGGATCGAACGCCGCCGCGAACGTGAGGGCGACGGCGGCGAGGGGTACGAGGGGAGCGATGAGCAGGAACGGCCCGGTGGCGTCGGCGTGGCGGGAGGCGAGAACGGCCAGCCCGGTGAGCGCGCCGACCGCGGCGAGCCCCGACAGTCGCAGGCCCGAGTAGCCGTGACGAGACGCGCCGTGCTGCTTCGCACGCCCAGCCGCTGGAGCGCCCGCTCGAGGAGAGACGTTCGGGGTCGGTCGATGCGGTCGGCGACAGCAGCCCAGGATTCGACAGCGAGTTCGGGATCCGAAAGGCGTGTCAGCTCGGCGCGACAGGCTTCACACGCCACGAGGTGCGTCTCGACGGAGGCAGCCGTGGCGGCGTCGACGGCCGCGGGGTTTTCAGCGAACCGCTCGAGAACGGCGGTGGGGGCGTGCCAGTTCTCCGATGGCGTCATGTGAGGGCTCCTCTCAGCTCGGCGCGGGCGCGCATCATGCGCGTTTTCACGGTGCCCTGCGGAACGTTGAGCAGTCGGGCGGCTTCGCGGGTGGACAGGCCGTCGAGGACCGTGGCCTGCACGACCGCACGCAGTTCGGGGGAGAGCCGCAGGAGCGCTCCGCCGAGGTCGCCGTGTTCGACGCCGAGGAGAACCTGATCCTCGGCGGCGACGATCGTCTCTTCGTGGCCGGCATGCTGGTGCACGGGGGCCCAGCGTTTCCGGGTGCGGAGTACGCCGATCAGCCGACGGATGGCGATGCCCCACATCCAGGCGGCCGGCTCGCCGGCGCCGTTCCACTTACCGGCGCCGCGCCACACGGCGACGAACGTGTCCTGGACCGCTTCGTCGACGATGTCCTTGTCGGCACAGCGCCGCCTCAGGCGCGCCGTCATCCAGGCGACGTGGCGGCGGTGCAGCTCTTCGAGCGCCCCCCGGTCGCCCTCGGCGACCGCTTCCACGAGTGCCACGTCCGTGTCCATCACGAGAACTGTCGCGCAGACTCGCCTGATCGGTTCACGGCGTCACGCTGATCCGAGCACCATTGTGACGACCCAGAGGCCATGTCCCTGGCGGGACCGCCACGACGGGCCGGGCTACAGAAGCCGGGCGACGGCCGCTGACGCTCCCACCCCGGCGAGGATCGTGGGCACCAGCCACATCACGAGGCGCGACTGCATGGCGTGCATTTCGCCGATGAGTTCATGGCGGAGCCCCTGCATCTGATGGTCAACCGACGTGAAACGTGCACGGTACGCTCCAGCTGCGAACCGTGCATCGGTGCGGTCTTCGAACGACCCCAGGCGGAGGTCAATCCGTTCCTCGAGGGCGTCGAGATCCCGCTTGGTGGCGACGTCGGCCCAACCGACAGGAGGAAGCATCTCCATCAGCGTATCGGCAGCCTGGTCGTCCTCCGTGTCGCAGCCCAGGTATCGTCAATCTCATGAACTGTCCGGCCGGTGGGACACCGCTCGAACCATCTGATCTGCCCTGTCCGATCCCGGCAGCGCAGGGCGCGAGTCCACTCCCCCTCCTCCGCCCTCGATGACGCCGTCGCCGCCGCTTCCTCCTCCTCCTCCTCCTCCTCCTCCACCACCACCAACCCCGTACGCACTCGTCGATCCACCACCGTCCGGCGTGCGACCATGGGTCCCTGTGTTGATCTCGCCGTCCTCACGGCTTCACCGTCGCGCCGATCGTCAATCCGACGACGAACTGGATCCCGTTGCAGCGAAGGAACCCACGGCCAAAGATCCTGTCGACGTTTCCGATCCGAACGGTCTCACCGAAGCCGAGCTCGTCGAGCGGTTCGGCGACAGTGTGTTTCTCGTGGAGTCCGACGGCTGCGGCATTCTCGGTACCGGAACCGCGTTCGTCACCTCGCCGACACACCTGGTGACGAACTGGCACGTCGTAGTCAACGACGCGACACCCGAGCTCGTCGCCCGTGACGGGTCCACGATGTCGGCGACGGTCGTCGGGTGGGACGAGGAAACCGACGTGGCCGTTCTGGAGGTGGACGACAAGCTCCAGGTGGCGCTGGGGTGGGCCGACACCGAGGCGCTCGCCGAAGGTCAGCGGATCGTGTCGCTCGGTTATCCGGCACCGGCGACCGACTTCTCGGCCACGACCGGCGGCATCGTGAGCTTTCAGACCCGCGACGGGGAGCGCGAGGCCATCCGCTTCGACGCCGCCATCGACTTCGGCAACAGTGGCGGGCCCGCGCTCACCGAGACTGGCGAGGTGGCGGGCGTGGTCACGGCGGTCGACTCGAGCGGCGATCAGCTCCGGCTCGTGTCGATCATCTTTACGCCGAACGTCCTACAGCCGGTGGTGGACAGCATCGTGGCGCTGCCCGACTTCCCGTCGGCCGACTGCGACGCCGCCAACGGGATCCTGTCGGAGGGTGGTGGCGCCGTGCCCGGCGACAGTGACGCCGACACGTTCGGCGACGACCCGTACTTCGACGACCTGTGGACCGACTGCGACGACGGCGACATGGTGGCGTGCGACGATCTCTACTACGCGAGCCCGGTCGATTCCGACTACGAGGACTTCGGCGCCACCTGCGGAGACCGGATCACGACCGAGATCGACTGCGTCGAAGAGTTCGATTCCTAGGTGTAAGGAACCCGGCTGTGCGTCTGATCTTCTGGAACATGAACCACGGTTTCCAGTCGGAGGAGAACCGACAGAGGGCGTGGGACTGGCTGGAAGAGACGGCCGACGTTGCGCTCGTTCAGGAAGCGTTGCCACCACCGATGCTCCGCTCGGTTCTGTTCCGGCCGATCTACGACCACCGGCCGTGGGGCTCCGCTGTTGTCGGCCTCGACACCGACGTCATGGACATCACGCGGGCGAAAGGACGTGAGAATTCGAGGCCTCATGACCTCCGCAGGACGTGGCCGGGATCTGTCGCCGTCGGAAGCATTGAGGTAGGCGGGCGTCAGATCACGCTTGTTTCCGTCTATGGCCTCATCGACGACAACTACGCAGTCACAACCGTGAACAGGATTCTCACCGATCTCGTGCCGCTCTTCGACGACTCGAACCTCGGCAAGAACGTCGTTCTCGGCGGCGATCTCAACCTCACCACGCAGTGGACTGGCAGTGATGCCCGGTATCTTCCGTGGCACCAAGCGACGTTCCAACGAATTGAGGCCTTCGGTCTGCGGGACTGCCTCGACGAGTTCCGGGCCGACGGTCCGCTCGAGCGGTGCGGGTGCGACGACGGCAACGCCTGCCGCCACATCCACACGCACATCCGCGGCGAGAAGGACCGTCCCTGGCAGAACGACTACGCCTTCGCCAGCGAGTCGCTCTTCGACGAGAACGTCATCGCCGGAGCACAAGTCCTCGACACTCCCGAGCTGCGAAAGCTGAGCGACCACCTCCCCCTCGCTGTCGCGGTGAGCAGAAGGGCTAAAGGAGCCGTCCTGTTCACGAACAGAAAACCGTGGACGCCGCCGCTAGATCGCTCGGCTGTCTCTCCGTGATTCGCTACGCACCCAAGACCTCGGCACCACTTTCCTCGTCGTTCAGCCTACTGTGGATCCTGGAGGATCTGAAGGCCGCCATCGAACGCAATTGGTGGCCGGCGCTGGCCGGAGCAGCTCTTCGCACTGGACATTCGAATGGCCGACGGCGAACGGCCTGTGCCGCGCCCTCGGAAGAACGCTTCTCAAGCTGCTCATTCGTTCCCACGAACTCGCGACGATCGGAAGCGGTGCGTCGGCCAAGGAGCGAGTTCGCCCGCACGCTTCAGAAATTCGAGACTCCGAACGGGCGCGAGGTCCATCTCGGCTGTATCGGACTGGTGGCGGACGTCGAGGACTGGTCCTATCCCTGGCGTCGATCACGGTGGAGGAGGAAGATGGAGCAGCCGGCAGGTCACCAGAGTCTGGTGGCACTGGTAAGGATCCCAGGATGGTGGTCGAGTACCCGCTCCACGGGTCAGAACTAACCGCACGTCCGGGGCACGTCTATTGTAGATGACGATGTCGACGAGCTGCTCCGGCAGACAGAGCCCAAGGGGCACGATTCCGGTGAGCGCCGGATACGGTGGTGGTGAGGGATCCCGACGCACCCGAGGCCGCACCGCGATTCAGCGTCGGATTCGCTAAAGCCGTGAACGAGTTCCGCTCGAAACTCCGGCCCCGCACACTCCCGCCAACGAGACCTGAGGTTTCACTCCTGAGAAGCTCTTCAGGGACTTCCAGAGCGACTCCGGGGACGCGGCGATGCCCTCCGCCGGAGCGGCCCGTCAGTATCCGGATCCTCGAACAGGCACCAGGAGGCTGCGGGACCACCGAGAGGAACCATCAGGATGCGCGGAAGGGTCGCGCCTCACTCGCATCCTGATACGAAGGCACGGTGCCGACCGAAGCCGAAGTTCTGATCCGCTACGTCTTCCTCGAGGACGATCGCGCGGGTGAAGAGTGCTCGATCACCGTGACCGGGCCAGCGGAGGTTCGCCGACCGATGACGGCGCTGAGACCTACCGCGGCCCCCTGAATCACGAGCCGGCGGAGTTCGGATTTCCTCTCGCGCCCTATGACCTGACTGGTCCGGCCGGCTCGTCGCTCGGGCGGAGTTGATCTCTCACGTCGAGTCGTCCACAGAACCTGACGAGTCGAAGAAGTGAGGGTTCGTGAGTAGCGAAGAGCGGGTCGTCTGACCGTACGTCGGTCTGGAAGGCTTCGAATCGGCGTTGAGAACCTTCTCGATCCAGTTCGGTCAGGAGACCATTGAGCCCGGGGAGCGGCTCGGCCTGGGGCCCCAGCAGTTCCTCACGGCGGCGGCGCGCCCGTCGTCGGCCGAAACGCGCCGGAGGTCAACGAAAAGCGAGTGGAACTGCGCGGTGCACTCGAGAACTCTGGGCTCGACGCCCGCGATGTAGAGCTTCTACTTGTCGCCCTCCACACCACGACTGTGCTTGGCGGAAAATCGTCTGGCAGTTCCCGCTCGACGCTCTCGACGAGCTTCCCGCCTACGAGGAGATCGCGGCGCCGACAAAGCGCCCTGCACTGTTGCAGACACTCTTCGGAGGCTGTCGTCCTGGATCTTTATCTCGATCTCGTTAAATGGGCTGAGAGCCTGCAAAGGTCTTGGCGAAAGCGGAACCTGGTCGCCCAGGTCGGGGTTTCGATTGAGAATCAGCTGGGAGAATGGCTTCTGCCGATCCCCTTTGACGGCGGAGGAACGCCAACGACTCGGTCTCCCGTCCGGGACGCTTCCGGTACGCGGAGTGTCGAGTCCGCTCAGTGATCCTTCGGATGCCGAATCGGACATCCTGTCTCTACGTCGATGAAGAGTTTCGAAACTAGTGGCACTCGACCTGGGAAGCGCTGCGGCGGGCGCAGAGCTTTCAACGCCAGCTCTTCCTCGACGCCATGTCGGCGATCGTCCTGGAGTCGTCGCGCCGACTCTAACGCGACACGCCGCCGATAGGCGATCTCGACGGCTCGCTACCGGGACGTCTTCTCCATCTCGTTGTGGGGTCTCAGAGGAAGCGGCCCGAGAACGAATACAGGGCGCAACGAGAACAGTTACTCGCCGAGGTTCGCATCGCCCCACGATGACGATCGCGCGAATCGAGAACCCAGTATCGGATCTTCGCAAGGGCTTCACGGATGTCTTGACCGGGTTCCGTCGTGAAGCATCCGAGTATGTCGATCGGAACCATGTAGGAACCGCGCCGCACCTGCTCCACGGCGTTGCTCCTGACCGCTCCTCCAACACAATATGGGAAGGAGCGGTGACGAGGTCGTGCTCGACGACCTCGGAGTTCTGCGAGAACGCCCAGCGACGAACCGGAGCAACTGCGAACCGACGATGGCGATGGCGACCGCGATGACTTCAGAAGGTGCGCCGGCGTGACGCTGGCCGAAGCCCCTGATCTCAGTCCTGCTGAGGTGCTCGACGATCCAGGATTCTGGCGCTTTCTGGCGGTCGAGTTCTTCTGGTCCTTCGTGACATGGCGCGAGTCGCGTTCTCGAGAGTGGGACTATGGCAGGGTACTGCGGCACATCGACGGAACAAACTGTCCGAGGTGTGTCCTCAGGGCCTACAATCGTTCACGAATAGCGGGGCCCGACGGCGACTACGAACTGGCCCGGGCCATACCACGCGACTGATTTCTGGCGCAGCCATGTTCTGCGCGCTCGCACGAGCACCGCGGAACCGCTCGCACGGTCCTCGCCCGGCAAAAGCGGACAATAGGATGCCGACTGACGAGCTCCGGGCTGGGCGCCACTCAACCGACTCTGACCAACATCGTGCTCCACACCTACAGCGACGACGAAGCAAAGATATTGATCGAAGAGCTCCGCGGAGTCCGCCACGGGTTCCGGGAGCAGGACGAGACGGCCTCGGGAGTGAGATCTGCCACTCGCCGAAGCGACCAGAACACCGGGCATCGAAGAACCACCTCGATGAGCACCACCGAAGTCACGACCGATCTCGGCCTCGCCGCATCGTTTCACCAGGACGGAGAGAGGCTCGTACGAGAGATCGCGCGCCGGGCCCGAGGAGTTGGGCCAGCTTCATCGACAACCCGCTTCGAGCGGCGATGAACTCGGTGACCGGTGGTACGCCTACCTGCGCGTGATCACGACCGACCCATCTCGGCGGAACTTCACGGCACGCTGCGCACACTGAGCTCTTCTGCGGAGCGGGAGGCCTCATGCTGGGATTTTCTCCAAGCTGCGCCGAGCTGGGATTCGAAGTCAGGGTCCGAGGTCGCGATCGACCAAGATTCCGGTGCGCTCGCTGTCTACAGAGCCAACCATGAACCTGGCAGAACGGGCTTCCGAATCGGTGTCCACAACGATCGACTACCCCGAAGTGGATCGCGCCACCGCGCCACTACACGCCGGAGATCATCAGGCCGGAGGAAGCGCTCGTGGAAATGTCGACGTCGTCCTCGCCGGCCCACCGTGAAGAGGGGCATTCCCAACCTCAACAACAGCACACGGCGAGACGATCCCCGCAACGAGTCTATCATTCCCTGCGTCCCGGCATTCGCGGTAGCCGTGGGAGCCCCTGTGGTCATCGGGGAGAACGTACCCGGGGCCGTCCATGACAAGCGTGGGGTGGTCGAGATCGCCGCAGCGCTACCCCGAACCCGGCTACCAGCTGGCGATGGGTGGATCGGCGCGCTGAGGCTCGGGTGGCCGCAGAAACGCGAACGGTTCTTCCTGGTCGCGCCGGTACGGAATGCCGCTCGCCATCGAGTGACGTGCAGACGGCTCGCGCCCTCCCCGGTCCCAGGTGTGGGCGATCTCGGGAGCTCTGATGGTGGCGTCACGTACGACTTCATGACGGACCAGCCGGATTCGAGCGACGAGAACCGCCGCCGGATCGACTGGTTGTTCGACAACAATGCGTACGATCTCTCCGAACGCAGAACGTCCCGAGTGTCACCGCGACGGAACGACGTACACCAGCGTGTACGGGAGGCTCCACCTGGATCGGGAATCGCAGACCATCACGACGGGCTTCATGACTCCGGGGCGAGGTCGCTACGTTCATCCGACGGAACGGCGAGTGATCAACGCTCGAGGCCGCCATACCCAGGGATTCCTGTCGACCATGAGTCCCACCTTCCGGGAGACCGCCCGTGAAGCTCCAGCTCGGCAAGTGGATATGGCGACGTGTCCCCATGCCGCTGGGCGGCCGCCCCCTCATGGCGCTCTCCCTGCCAGGGCTGAGCGTAGGCCGTGTATTTCGCGTGGAAGCCGCGGATACCGCCCACACGCCTGTGAAGCGGCTGCCTGGCGAAACCGAGGTCTACGAGTTGACCGCCTGGCCACTCGCCACCGGCGAGCTCAGGGTCCCCAGTTGCCAGATGCGCACCTACGGTCCACCCCTGCCTGACGGAGTTCTCGGTCGGAAAGTCGCATCCCGCTGGACATTGGCGCCGTCAATTTGGATCCACCACTGGGCGATTGGCCTTCGGCGCCGTCCCGGTCCGGGCACTGGGATGCCAGAAGCAGCCGTCGACGTACATGGGCAATCCTCGAAATGCGGAAGATTAGTAATTGCCGCGCCTGCTGCCGCAGCCCGGGACTGGCGGACGCAATGACGCTGTATCGAAGCCTCCCGGATGCTATACCGCCTGGCGAACCGCCAGCCGGGTTTCGTAAGTCCCTGGCCAGCCGCCCTCGCGTCGGCGCCGAACGGCGTCGGAGGAAAGAGCGGGGCGACCAGCGGAAGGGCCCAGGCGAGCTTCCCGCTGACGCTCTGTCCCCGACAGGGACCCGGGACCAATCCCAGACCGTCTCCACGACCAAGGTGAACTTGGCCGTCCCACGTTGAACGGAGAAGCCAGGTCCGGATCACTGGCGCCTGATCTTCTGCTCGTTGTTGTGCCCGAGGCGCTTTGAGTCGAATCCAGGTGGCTGACCTCTCCGGGTATCAGGGCTGGTTCTGGTGGCCGCCGATCCTGCCTTTCACTACGAGATCGAATGTCCGATGAGACAGAGCGGAGCCTTTGTCCCCGGTGTGCGTATTCTTGATGAAGGTGAATCCATGGTTGGGGAGACTTGATGTCATCCGCGTCGGAAGGGCAGGAAACGAAAGGATTTCCTGTTTCGTCGGGACTCGGCATCCAGGCCGGCACGAAGGCGAATACGCCTGAGTCTGGAGGGTCCAGGCGAGCTGAACATCGAGCCGCGCACCTCGATTTCTGACGAAGAGCGCAGCGACAGCGAAGTGGCGGTATGCTCCTGACGCACGACTACTTCTGCAGCATCTGGCTGGCTCAGGTCGAAGATACTGATGCCCTGTGGCAGCAGCTTTGCTGAATCCCAGAGGAGGATCTGTCATCTCTTGGAATCAGCCTGTATCCGGCCTTCGTATCCGGAGGCATCGGATGTTCCTGAAATCCAGCATGCGGCGGCTGCCTCCTGGTATCGACGCCTTCGTCGCCGAGCTCATGGCCGAACCCCCATCTGAGACCACGTCGAGCTTCACGACCTGCCGCCACCAACCGGAGAGGAGCATCGCCGCGGTCGACAGCCTCCTGGAATCGTGGCCCGTAGGAGCCGTACGGCCCGGCGCGCGGCCTTGGGCGATCGAAGAGGACCCGGGCCGTCCATCTTGTGGAGTCCCACGATCAAAAGTCGGTGTTCACTTGCCTGCTGCCGAAGAGGCGGTCAGAGCTCTAGGAGCCGGAGAACGACTCCCCACGCCGGACCTTGGAGCCTTCCGACAGCTCAGAGTCGAAGCTTTGGCCGGCCAAGGGGCGAAGAACGACGACGCCGCGGCACTCGGCGCACCAGTCAACACCTGAGGATGAGGCGGCGCCTTCCGGGACTCTGACCAGATCCTCGTCAAGAATGCGACGACGTATCCGGGACTACACGGGTTCGCTGACACCTGGCGATCTACGACGACTGGTCCTCGAGGTGACGCGGCTGCCTGATCGGCGTCAGTCGTACCATTTCCACGTTTGGTCCCCGTTCGAAGCCTCGACCCGGAGACGCCACCGCCCAAGAAGGCAGCCATGAATGACGACCGGTGGCCTGGTACAGGTTCGGTCGAATCTCAGGTCCCGTACGACAAGGGGCGGCTGGAAGACCTTCTATCAAGTGGTCAAGGGCCGATGAGACTAAGACGGCCTTTATGACCTGAAAGTCAGCGAGCGAGTATCGCCGCACCCTGTGTTCTTGCTGTACTGGGGCGGGGACGATCAGTTCAGCAGCTGAGCTGCTTGATGTCGCAAGCCGGCCCAGACTTCGCCAGTCGCACGGCGCGCATGCACGCGGTCTACGAACATGCCCGAATGATCTTTGGCAGCTGACTCAACTGACCGAGGCGTTCCTCCTCTCTTGATTCTCTGCTCGGTCTTCAAGCAACCCTGTCGGCCCTTTCCGACCGGAGTTCCTGAGAGTTGGATTGACTTAACCGGCGTTTTTGTCGGCCTGGCATGCGGGCACGCGGCGACTTCTTCGGTTGCCGAGGCTCCCATTGATGACGTCGCGGATTTGTCGGAGGACGACCCGCGGACAACGAGAGTCGTGCCGTGCTTGGAGGCAGAGCGAGTCTCTCATTTGCTAAAGGCCAGCTCTGACCATCTCGGCCACCTGACCTCCTGAAGGACCCTTGACCAGCGGAACCAGGTTCGCAACGTGCTCAGCGCGGGCGGCGAACTCAACGAAGCTCCTTTAAACTGTTTGTCGATGAAGTGAGAGCAACTACTGCATGGGCGTTCTGCTTGTTTGCGAAGAGAATTGGCAGCGCGCTGAGCAGTTGCTCGAGCGCTTGATCGGGGTCCGCTCTCGATCCCAGTTCGATTCCACCGGGGATAGCGGCGATTCGTTTCCTACTGGGGGTCGCACTCTCCTCGCCCTCGAAGTCGGCTGATGACGGTCTTCGCTTGTTTCGCACTGGCGAGCAGTGGAAGACGGGTACGCGCCGACCGACTCATGAACCCAGTACGTCAGTTGCCGGGACCCCGAAGCAAACGGATCGGCGCATCTCAAGCGACTTCCTTCTCCGTGGTTGACCGAGCAGGTCCTGCCGTACTTGTAAAGTCGACTCGATGCAAAAAGCTCCCGAGGGAGATCGACCGACGATCGATGCTGCCCATCGAACTAGCCTGAAACCCAGCGACAGGATGCTCCGCAGCGTTTGACCCCCTCGAAGGCGCACTGACCGCGCAGTGGGGTCTGCGGGCGACTCACGAAAAGGGCATCGAACGCCGTCAACGAACTGGGTTTGCTCGTACCGAAGGCGTGCGACGGCGACTTCAGAGACGCGGCGAGCGGCTCCCGGCGACGACGAATTACCAGTGCGAGACGATGGGGTCACCGACGCCGACGCCGAGAGAGTCGAAGCCCTGAGACGGACAGGGGGACATCGAGGGGTGCCAGAGGGATCGTCGTCCAGATGTTTCATCGGGCATCGTCGACGACACCTTCCAGGGTTTCGACGCGGGAGAGCTTCTCGAGCAGCTCGAGCATGACCTGAAGGCCCCACCGTGACCAGGTTGCTGGTCTCGCCAAACACCTGACCGACGAGGCTCGGCGATCGGAGGTCGACGGTAGCGCCGTCCGGGTGATCTTCGTCGGGAGGCAACGAGACGCAGGAACGGTACGAGCAGTCTTTGGAGACGTCCCTCGCTGAGGACTTCGGTGGACGGGTGACGGTCACATGAACTTCTCCGGGTGGTCGTCGAGCTGGTCGAGGTTGTCGAGGCGGGGTCGCATTGCAGATGGGACACCACGACGTGGTCGTTCTGGTGACGCTCGTTCGGACCAACCTCGGCCGCCGGATCCGGCAGTCTCTCGAGAAGGACGTCCCCTGGGTTTCCTGCACGGGCCACGGTCGGCACTCGATGGAGCTCGCGATTCATCGCCGCCGTCGAGGTCGCCGATCAGTGCGGAACCGGGTGAGCTGCCCAGGTCTGGACGATCCTTCCAGGGGAATCACCAGCTCGCCAGCCACATCTGTCACAAGTGAGGGCTTGCCCCGCAAAGTTAAGCTCTTGAGGGTTCTCCGAGTAACCAGGGAGTCCGATTCTGTTCAGCATCGTCGCTGAGGCGGATCTCGCATGAGAAAGGCTTGTCAAACCTGATTCGGCGTCCGCACATTCACGATGGAGTCAATCGAAACCTTCCTCAACCGGACGGCGAGCTAGAAATGGCCGCACCGTATCGAGATGGCCTCCAGCTGTGGTGCCGCGGAAGGTTGTGGGGGCGCGGGAGGATCCGCGTCTCGATAGATGAGGCGGGGCGCCACCCTTTCTGCTTGTTCCACCACGGCGAAAGCTCTGCTCCCCAAAATTACCGGACTGCGCGGTAAGAGACTCGCCGCCGCTACCTGCGCTACTACACACCGACCGTGCCCGAAACGGACGCTGGACCTGGATCGCCACCTCCAGATGGTGGACGCACTCCCGACGTTAGCACGGTCACGGCACTAAGGCAGGGACATCGTCGACTTGACACCGGGTTCCACGGGATGGAACTAGGCGTCATTGATGTCGGAGTCTCTGACAACCCGTCGTGAAGGGAGTCACGCGATCGTGAATCGTGAACGTGTGGGCAATATTAGTTGGAGTCAGCTGACGAACTGGGCGGAGAATCGACGAGTAAATGCTCACCCTCACGGACGGTCGCGCGGATCCGGTCAAGTGCAGCGAGGGCATCTGCAGCGGCAACTGTTCGATGGCGCAAGCGGCAGCCGACCATTTTCGCAAGCTTCACCGAGGTTCGGCCGTTCCTCTGGAGCGTGGGATAGCTCGACAATGCCAGCGTAATTTCCTTCCTGGTCGGCGGGTTTGGCAGGATATGACCTTGGTAGGGTGTCCCGTTTTCTGGGAGGATATCCACCGAACCGGTCACTCCAGACCGAGGTCGTTCGAGCCGAACCTCTGCTCAAACGGGTCGGAAGCTGCGCGAGCTCCCACGCCTCCGACGCCGGATCATCGCAGAAACAGCGTGTCTGCCATGGCTCTGGAGTTCTTGCCAATTGTCCTTGTTGACGAGCTTCCCGGGCCGTAGCTGGCTTGACCAATCACTCGACAGCTTCCGACGTCGGTGGACGCCACTGGATCGTTCCCGAAACCCCCACGCCCCATGGTCAGGAATTGGACCCAGAATTTTCGACGCATCGGGGAAAGTTGCGGTTGAGCGGATCTTCAACGACCTTCCTGGCGGGCGGCGGCTCACTCGCGGAGAGATAGCTGCCGCTGCTGCGCGGGCGTTGGTCCGCGAGCCACCGAGACCTTCCGGACCCGCTGGCATGGGCGGATCTCCACACTGCCCCTGATGTAGTGCACCGACGAATCGCCAGGAGCGCCGCGTCAGGGCATCTCGTGTCAGAAGCTGACGAGATGCCGTGGCCAAAGGGCGATGGTGATTTCCGACGGTTAGGCCTGGCTCGGCCCTTTCGTCAAGATCGCGCTGGTGCACCCGAGGGAGCGACTGTCGCGCTATCGAGCCTTCTGCGCCGAATCCATGATCGGGACGGTGGAGCAGGCCTCCCAGTCGGACCCGAGAGTTCCGCGTATCTTGGGCTCCTGCCTCTGATCCCCGGCGACGAAGCGCTCGCGGCTTTGGGGTTGGAGTTCATCCGCTGGGTGGACGACGTCTGGGTGTTCCTGCGACGGAGTGCAGGTTGGAAACCTGTGAAGTCGCTGTTCGCCGAAGCGATTCGGCCGTTGGAACTTCATCCGAAGAAGTCGCGATTCCTCCCGACGGGCGAGGCCCTCGACCACATCAGAGACGCCGCCTTGTCCTATGTCACGGGCGATAACGACGACTCGATCGATCCGAGCACGGCGGAGAAACTGCTGGTCGGCGCGGCGACTCAGACACCGGTCGACGTGAGGCGTGCCCGGTTCGCTCTCAAAAGCCCTGGGTCGACGCCGAAGCCCCCCTGGAATAGGGACCCTCGAAGGCACGCCCGCCGTGTTTCGCGAAACCCCGAAGGACTCCGGGGATTACCTCAGCACGCTGACGGAGAGTCGTCGCAAACCGCAAACGCCTTGACGCAGACTGGCTTGCGGATCTTGTTGTATCCGCTCTGAGTCACCGACCGACTACGAGTCCGGATCCACTCGCTCGGCCGCTCGCCAAACCAGGGACTTCTTCCGGAACTGCACAACGTCTCGAACGTGCGCTGGACCACAGAGACAATCCCTGCCCCGCTACTCCGCATGGGCGGCCGCGTGTCTCGCCTTTCGAGCGAAGACCAAGACCACGGCCTTGGTGGACTGTCTCGAAGCAGAAGCAAACCATTCGGTCCTCGCGTCCCTCCCCTAGGCCCGCTCTTGAGTTGTCAGGGCGCAAACGGACTCACGTCATCAAGAAGCTCATGGCCATCGACCCCGGTCTCGAACCTGTCGCACGTCTGGTAACCACCTAAGCCTTCGCCCGCTCTTGCCAACAGACGACCGTCGCTTCACCCGGGTCCCGCGTGCTTTCGGGTGCGGGGTGCTCACCACCCAACCGGCGTGGGCCACCGAGTACGTCGTCCATTCTGCTACTCACGCCTCTCCGACGACCGCAGGCAGCAGATGACGTGGAGGTCGTCTTCGGTGACTTCGGGGAGCGGTTCCCGTGGAGGGGCAGGCTGCATCGCCTGCTCCCGCGCCACCTCCACGATCGCCTCGACCTGGTCGATCGGATCCTCAGACGACGCGCCCGCCTGACGAACGAGCTTCAGGACCCGCTCGGGATGGGGGGCCATCAGCGAATCGATCAGTTGCTCCGACTCCTAAGTTGCGTCAGGACTGTCGCTCCATGTTCCCGTACCACCCCGCCGCCATGTGCATGGCTCTCGGAACGGCAGGCTGCAGATTGGCCGGGTCGCTGGCAACGTTCCAACGGGCGCGAGGCTCGCGCCGCGCGTCGGTCCATGCGCCAAACGCCGATTCGTACGTCTCGTCATCGAGAATGCGGCCGGTACCCCCGTTTCGGAGGCCGTGCCGTAGCCAGACATGCCAGCGTGTCCGTCTCCACGACAGGTGCGTCGGGATCCGAGAGGATTCACGTGGACGAACCGGACTCCGTCGTGGTCACCGATCTGCACGCAGAAGACGAACCCACGACCGACCTCTCGACGGCCATGCCGCTCCGGATCCCCAGGAGTGCCTTGATTCCGCTCGCTGAAGGCGTGGTCCTGCAACGCCTCGCGCAGCCCTGGCGGTACTCCTCGCCGCTCAGTGTGCTCCGGCCGGTTCCCCCTCCTCAAGATCGTGGCGTCGCCTCACGAAGTCGCTCGATCTGCTCATGGATCTCACCGAAGACCTGGTCCTCGCTGGCACTGCCGGGCAGCACCTCGGCAACCCCGATCGTGCGGGCCGCCTGTGTCAGTTTCCGATGGAGCCGTTCTTCGAGGCCCAGTGATCGTCGAGCCGACGGTCGGGAAACACAGCGAAGGGAACACCTCGGAATGATCGATCCGATCCGGTCGATCCTCCCGTGGCGCTGCACGAGGCGCATCGGATTCCACGGAAGGTCGAAGTTGACGAATGTGGCGGGCCTGCTGGAGGTTCACGCCTTCGGCGAGGCACGTCCGTGGAGACGACGAGATCGAAGAGATCCTCGTCCGACCCGGGTGGGGCCTCGGTCGTGACAGGGGAGCGAACCCGAGAGGACCTCCTCACTCTCGGCCATGCGTTCCCGGGGTTGCCGCGATCCGGCCCTTGACACGGTGCGAGCCGCTCGTCGTGCGCCACGACCTCGTCCGAGGTGCTCGACAGTCCAGTCGACGGTGTCGGCGAAGTACGTGAACACGAGGACCTTGCGCCTGTCGCGGATGTCCTCCTCGCCGACGCCTTCCTCAGCAGCTTGCCGGGCGATCGTGCGAGCTCGTCGACGAGTGCCTCGAGCTTGGGATCGTCGGTCCGGGGAACCGCTTCCGCTTCCTCGGCGAATGCGACGAGCAGATCTCGATCCGCTGGAACGTCGTCGGCGAGGGCGTCGACGTCGTAGTCGTCGGCGGAATCAACTCCGGGGTTCTGGGTCGAGGAACCTCCCCAGGTCATCGACATCGTCGCTGTCCGTTCTCGTCATTCCGTGAGCACGGCGCCGTCGCCACACCTTCCCCGTTTCCAAGAGGTCGAGAAACGCTTCGTGGCTCTGCCACCATTCGCTGGCAACGTCGAGGTGAAGGCGAAGGACGACGACTCGAAACGCTTGAGCCCAGCCCGGAGCGAACCAGGCCCGCCAACTGTGCCTCCCATAGGACTCGACCCGGCCGTCCGATCCCGGTAGACCGATGGTGCGTAGCGGGCCATCGACAACACCCGGGGATCACGATCCAGGCGCCTGCCCGCTGCGGTCCCCGTCGAGGGCGTGGGCGAGATCGGTCGAAAGAAGTCAGGAAGACGTGGGGTCGGGCTCGTAGCCGACCTTCAGCCGCGAGGTGTGGGGAAGGTGATCGGGAACTTGTGCCCGTCGACCCGAATGGTGTCGTGAGGGTAGTAGTGCTTGATGAACGACCGCGTCCGGCGAACCGCCACGGCGTCCAGAACGTCGAAGAGATGCTCGGGGGACAGATCGTCGGACCGATGGCCGTTGCGGCCGCGGGCGGGTCTCGCACTGAGCGGATACCGACCGGCGAATGCTCCGTCGTTGCGCGCAGGAAGTGAAGCCGTGCAGTCCGTGGGAGGTCCCACAGCGTGTTGTTGACCGGGGTGGCCGTCAACAGAACGAGATCCTGGAGGAGTCCGCCCAGCAACCTGCGGACCGCCCGGGCGCGCTGTCAGGCGGGGCTGCGCAGGTTGTCGCCTCGTCGATGACGACCATGGCGTACTCCGAAACGTCGAATCCCAGTGCGAAACCCGAGCCCTCATCGTTCAGCTGTCGGTCGTCGGCGATCTGGTCGCACGAGAGGAGGTCGACACCGAGCTGGTACTTCGGCAAGGGGAAGCGGCGCCATGGCCCGTCGCCAACGCGCATCGCCGGGGCGATGACGAGCACGCGCTGAGTGCTGCTCCTGCACGGCCTCTCTGATCAGTTCACCCCGCTAGAAACGTCTTGCTGAGCCCCACCTCGCGGCGATCAGGACACCGTGATGCTCGTCGAGGATCCCTCTGGGCGCGCCACAACCCGTCCTCCTGGAACGAGGTGAGGTGGATGACGCCGGCCGTGCGGGCAGTCGCCTCCTCTGCAAGCTCCTCGCCGTAGCGTTCCCAGAGCATTCGCAGGTAGACGAGATACGGCGAGTGCGGCTCGTAGCGCTCCGGGTAGAGGGCCTGCAGGTCGAATTTGCTTGCCCGTTCCCACAGATCGTCGAACCACCCGGTGACCTCGCTGACCACCCTCGGGTCGTAGTGACCGAGGTTGAGCTCGATGTTGGTGGCGAGGCCGGCGTAGGTGAAGTTCGATGATCCGGCGATGACTCCCTCGTCGTCTGTCGTGACGATGAACCTTGCCGTGGAGGAACTCGTCCTCGAGGACGCCGCACCTCCACACGACCCGAGCGAAGCCAGTCGACGAGCCGGCGGGCGGATCCGTCGGCATCGACGAGCGAAGCCGAGCAGGTCTCGATCCTCCTCGAGCGTTCGCATGCGGCCGGTGAGAACGCGACGAGCTCGGCCCGGGCGGCTCTCCCTCGGATCCGGCGAGGTCGCCCAGGTGTCGGACGCGCCGCTCAGGCACCGACGGTTCGGCTCGAGCAGCAGCCGAACCTTCGACGCCTTCTCGAGAAAGAGGCGGGAGCCCGAAACCCCCGACGTTGAAGTAGAAGCCGTCGCGATCCCGATCTCCAGTGCGACCTTCCACGTCGACAGGAGGTGGTCGATGTGGCCTGCCACGGCGTCGGCGACACTCCCCTCGTCCGTGTTCAGAGCGAGCGTGGGTCTCGGTCCGTGGGACGACCGGTTCCTCCGTCATGACGTCGACACCGCGTGATCACTAAAGTGTGCCAGTACCGCGTCGAGTCGCTGCTGAGATCCCATCCCTCGTGGAACGTCTCGAAGATGTGGCCGGACGTCGCGCTCGTCGAGGCCGTAGGAGTGAGCGACGACGGCGTCGAGCTCGGCAATGAAGTCGGACTTGGCGGTCTCGGCGACATCTCTGACGCCGCGCCGACCCTCTCGGCTTGATCGGCATAGCGGTCGTCGACCGCAACGAGCATTCCGCGATCTCTTCTGCCGCGGCGTCGTCGTGGGTCGTCGCGGTCGGGGCCTAGGAATCGGAAGAAAGGGGTTGAAGAGGTGGAAGTTCAGGCTCACTTCGACGACTCTCCTGGCCACATACCAGTCGGCGGAACAGGCTGAGGACACCGAGGAGGTAGGCTGATCCCGTTCGTCACCTCGCGGCCAAAGGGGTACGGCCCCTTGTTCGTGATGACGACGTTGCCAGGGACGGGGGCCGCGATCACGATGCGTGTCGGTCCGCTCGAGCGACATCGCGGGCACGATGCGGGTGACAGGGGCACGGCAGGGTGGAGGGGTCACGTATCCATTCAGCGGGCATCTCACTGAACGCCGATCGCGCGCTGCGCCGACCGCGGATGCGCTTCTCCTGGAGAACCTCGGTGATGTAGCCGGGATCGGCCCGCGTAGTAGGTGCCCGTGTCAGGCTCCCAGAGGATGAACAACGCACCTCTATACCGGGCCAGAAGGCCGTCGGTGCCTTCTGCGTCGAGGACGAGGTGCTTCTTGCCCGTCGTTGCGTTCGGTCACCTTGGATCGGCCGGGCACGCCACGGTTGCTCGGCGGAGCCCAGCGGCGGATGCGCCCGCAGCTTCGCGAAGACGTCGACCGACTCCTCCGACGGCAGCAGCGGGAACAGCGCGCCGTCGGACCAGGTGAGAACTCGTCGACGGCGATCTCGGCCGGTTTGGACTCCGTTCCCAACGGAACGCAGCCAGTGGGTTGTACGGCCGCGCAGGTGGATCGCCCGGCGTACTCCGGTCGCACTCCTCCAGCGAGACCAGAGCGATCGTGTATCGGTGTTCGGCATCGTCGAACCCCCATCCTCCTCGGTTGGTCATGACCGTGACGCCGGGCGATCCCTGACCGAGACCGTCGGCGCCTCCTCCGCTCCCCTTGCCCGACAGCGCGGGCGGGGCGGACTGACTTCGCAGCGCCTCCCCCACCGGCCGGAATCCAAACCGCCAGGTAAAGCCTTATGAACGTCACTGCGTTGCCTTATCACTTGGTTCATCTGCGGGAATTGTCCACGGACAAGGCTGCACAGATCGATCCTTCCTCTCCAGCCGCGCTCGACCTCATCTCTCCAGTCCGACCTGGTGGTCGAAACCGCAGAATCTCCGCCTTCAGCCGTCCCGCTAGAGCGACGAATTCCTGGTTCGCGGATCGACCAGAAGGAGTGCTCGTCGACCATATGACCTCCTCCACGGAGGATTCCCAGTAAGCGGTCCAGACCCTGCCACTGCCCTGAAAGAAAGACCTCTGGGAAGGCCACTGGGAAGTGGGAGGCCTGAAGCTCCCTCACGGTCCCCTCTGCCTGGAAGACCACGGTGACGTGCGATCGAGTCGGCGTCGATGCTCGTGGGGAGGTCAGCCTCGCCGAAGCGCGCCGACACGAGGATGTCGGACAGCTGCGCAAATCGGCTCACAGGCCTCAGCTTCCTCGTAGGCTTCGCCAGCAGCTCCCACATCACTCGACCGTCGCATCGGCGAGGATCGCCAGACGCTTGAACGTCTTGCATACATCAGTTGGGCGCCGAATCTCTCGCCGGAAGATCGACACGGTCTCGTGGATCGTGTCAGGATCGGATTCGAGCGCTTCGTCGAGGAGTGCCGATGCCGGTGAGGCTGTTGCCACCACCGGAGGTTGGTGGTGAGAAGGGACAGGGGCAGCCCGGGCTCGCAACGTGTGGATCCCCCACGGCGAGTCCGCGAGTTCGACGGCGATGCAGTTGAGGTCGACACCGTCGATGCACCGACGGGCAACAAAGGCGTCAGGAGCATCGTCTGATCGAGCTCGTAACCCGATGCCGGTCGCCCAGGTTGGTGAGTGCCTGGGGCGCAACCGTTCCCAGCTCCGCAACGACCGGTGGATCGGATGCCCGGCCGGAACGTCATTGGCGATACTCGATCCGATCGACGGCTGCCACGAGGAAGTGGCCGGAGCCCATCGACGATGTCGGCGCGCCGGAAGTCGAAGACGCCAGCGCGTCGCTGCCTCGTCATCACCTCGAGTCGCTCTTCCTGCTGGAGGTGGTCGTCGAGCGCCGGCTCGAGGGTGATCGAGGGTGTTCGACGGCGAAGGGCTTTTTGTGAAGTAGCTACCAGTCGACTTCCGAGCACCGGAACGGTTGTAAATGGACGGTGTTCGCCAACCACCTCGACCGGATCGGACTTCTTCGCTGACAGGAGCAAGGTTCCTCTTCTTGTCGACGTGAGATCGGTCAAGCGACCGACAGTTGCGATTCCAGCGGTCCCTCGTAGATCGTGCGAACTCACGAACCGAGAAGGCTCCGGAAGTCGACAGGGCCGACGGCCCCGTCGTCCCCTTCATCGACCAGCAGGGCGGTAAGCGCCGGAGGGCCGAACTCGGCGTCGGTCAGGTCGAGTCGGGCGATTGCGGATCCCACGTCGTGATGGTCAGGGTCGTCGCTGAACAGGGAGGCCCCCGTCGTAGGGAGGACGCGCCGCGTCGTGTTGCCCGTCGACCGCCTCCCACCTGAGGACCTGAACGTCATCCTCAGGCCCCCTGATGGCCGATGCGTCAAGCGATGACCTCCTTACCGGACCGTGAAGCTCGGTGAGGGCGGCGCGCCACGTGTTTGAGGGAGTGGTCGGCGGTAAGAAGACTGTTGGTTCGGTAGGAGGAGGTCCTTGTCTCGGCGTAGGCCACGAACAGCAGGCGGAAGAGGATGACGAGCGTCTGTTCCAAGAAGCGTGCGCGAGTGCCTCGTCGTCGAGCTCGAGGGTCGCCGAGGCGTAGGGCGACTTCGCCGTCGCCAGATCAGGAACGGCGTCGAAGTAAACACGGTCCCGTAGTCGTTCTCGAGATCGCAGCGGGGAAGTCAGGCCGGATCGAGGGCCCTGCTCAGACGATCCGCCGTCGCGCAACGTCGGTTCCGAACAGGAGGGTGGAAGATAGCCGCAGAGTCTTCAGGCAGGAAGCTCGAGTTGAGCTCGACCGCAAGTGTCGCACGACCCCCTTGCGGCCGCGCCGACGTCCGGACGTGACAGTACGGATCTGGCGGCGCCGGTGAGGGACGGCCAGGGCAGCGCCTGTTGGTCCCAGCAACGGCGGGCGTGCGCGACGGGCGTAGCGCCGTCGAATCGCTCGCCCGAGTCCTCGAAGGTCTCCTGGTCGTCGAGGAAGACCGCGACGGCACGCTTCGCTCCACCCACTGAGAACGGTGGTGTTCGCAACGTGTCGACGGCGTAGCCGAGACCCTCCACGAGCTGCGACCTGGCGCCCGAAGGGGACGGGAGGCGGTGCAGGCATCCCTTCAGTCATTGCGGAGGGGCACGCCGGTTCCCAGCTCGTGCATAGCAGCATCGGCGTTGCGCACATGCCGGGAAGATCCGCCTCGATCTCCGGCAACATCGCCACGAGGAAGCGGATCGCCGCGTACTGATTCGGCTCTTGAGGCGGCCGCGCACGGGGGCGCTCGGCCTGCGAGGGCTCGATACCCGCCAGCAGGGTGGGTTGTCTCCAGCCAGTCACAGATGGACGCCTCCGCCCGTCACCTCGACGGTGGGCGACGACCAGGAGCAGGGCGACGGTCGCCGGTTCCTGCCGCGGCCCACAGCTTGCCGGACGTGCTCGGCCTTCGGCAGCCGTCCGACGTCGCCACGGCGACCTCGAGCCCGATGGATCCCGGCCCGAGAAAGACGCCTGACGGTTGGATGGACTGGAGCCTTCTCAGGAAAGCTTCCCGACAGGCGGTCGAGATCAGCGAGGAAGCCGGTGACCAGGTCTTTCGAGGTCATCGGGCACCTTCCCCTCCGTTCGGTACGAGCATCGTCGCGTGACAGTAGCGGACCCATGGGACCCTGGTTTCCTGCCCTCCGTTTGCCTTCGGGGGTCGTCGAGTTCGTGGTCGTGCCGACCGCTCGTCGGGGGTTGCCGACGGGTTTCGCGTGTCCCCACCAGGTCCCTAGAGAAAGCTCCGAGGCGGATGCGGTCTTCAGACCGGTGTGCTGCCGATGGAGGTGGAGACGCTCGACCACTGGATCAGAGGAGGAAGGTGAAGGTCGGACCACTGACCGGTGAAGAATCGAGATCGAGATCGTCGAGGCACAGCCGATCAGAGCATCGAGAAGGTCGTCGAGGCGCAGGCGCGGACCTTCGACTGTTTCGGCCCGACCCAAGCTCCCGATCACAAAGCGTAGCCGACATCACCTTCGTGAGCGGTAGGCGTGACGTCCAGAACTCTGCTCGCTCGATCCGGGGACCCGCGCCGCCGGCGGCTCCGCGGGGGCTGCTATCCGGTGGAAGCGATCCCCGCGCACCGTCTGTGGATGCAGCTCCGCGTTCCCGCTCCCAGGAGGGGCTGGGACCCCACGTTCCACAAGACGACCCTCGAAGAGCTGGACACGGCGACGGGCCTCGACGCTCGCCAGGCGTTGAAGACGCCGGCGCAGTGACGGTCGATACGCGCAAGCACTGCCATCGGTGACATCGGCAGGTCACGCAACCAGCTGTGTGTCACATTTGCGGGGGGGACGAGCCCAGCAGCGTGCCGATCGTCGCATGCGCACTCCGCGCCCGTGCTCGCTCTACTCGAGGCAGCGATGCGTCTTAGCAACGTGCACGACAAGTCCCTACCCGGGCGCCTACCGGCTATAGACAATCAGCAAACCCAATAGGGGGGCTGCCGTGGTCAAGAGGTGCGAAGCGAGTCGGTGATCCTTCGATCTACGAAGCGGCCGATCTCATCCGCGAGAAGTGCTGGCTCGAGGACGGTTCTGCCTTCACGCCTGGCGAGACGGTGTGGACCCGTGAGTCGTTCGAAGAGCTGACTCGCGACTTCGTCGAGAACCCCGCAACGTCGGCCAAGCACTTTGACGACAAGCTCCGCGAGCAGATCGGCAACAGCTCGGACGAGGCGATCCAGCTGATGGCGGAACTGATGTACCTCCACCTCCTCGTGACGGTGACGACCACAAAGCGAAACAAAGCAGAAGCTCATCGCGACGGTCCTGGGCTTCATGAGGTCACCGGTCGAGCTGCCGGACGAGTTGGTGCCCGCGTTGGGTCACGGTCTGGTCAACCCCGGGACCTACTTCAACACCGGTAGGTGGGCACAACTCGGCTTCCTCATTGAGCTCGGCATCAAGTTCAAGGAACTGGGTAGCGCCGAGCGCTCCGAGGTGATGGGCGACCCATGGGCCTTTCGCGACATGGCGTACTCGATCACCGGGCAAGGCCCGGCTACTCAACGACACGCCCTGTTGCATCTCTTCTTCCCGCAGGATTTCGAGGCGATCGTGTCAGACGACCACATCGGAAGGATCATTGATCGCTTTCGTGATCACACGACAGGGAAGACCGACGATCCAGCACGCCAAATCCAGGAGATCCGTGACGCTCTCACGCCTCGATACGGCAAAGGCTTCGACTTCTACGACATCCGTCTTCGCCCGCTCTGGCAGGATCAGGAAGATCCGTGGCCGGAACTCGTCGGCTGGGCCCGGAAATTCACCGAGCCCGGCGTTCGACGAAGAGGAGCGTACGTACAAGCTGGAGGCCGTCGGCCTGCTCGCAGGCGCGCCCAACGCTGTCCGCTCGAACGACGGGTGGCAGGAGCGCGTGATCAAGGGGGTGTGACGAACAGCAAGAACAATCTGACGCCCTGGCAGGTCAACGACTCCTTCAAGAAGTGGATCGAAGCGGATCCTGACGACGCGCGTACCGCCCTCGTCGCGCTCTGGGATTCCGAGGAGGGCCCGGGACGGCGGGTCCAGGCCTTCTCTGATCGGTGCCCCAGCAGCATCTCGAGCCCCGGTCAGAAGGTCGCGCTTGCGAGCTATCTGCTCATGGGGACGGATCCGGAAAACCTTCCTGTGTACAGGCCCGACCCGTTCAAGAAGATCTACGAACTCGTCGGCACGTCGATGTACGCCAGGACCGAGGGGGAACGGTACGAGAGGCGCTCCGCTTCTGTGACGCTCTCATGAGCGAGTCATCTCATCGGGGTCTCGAGCTACGCGATCGACTCGACGCTCAGGCGGTCGTGTGGGCCATCACCAAGTCGGACAAGGAAGCGACGATCCTCCAGAGCTGGTCCCGGAGGACCGGGGCGCGTTCTTCAGTGGCGTGCCGGTGAGAGCCAGACCGGGTCCGGGACCAGGGCCGGGTCCGGGCCAGGCCGGGTCCGGGTCCGAAGCCAGCGATCTGGGCCTCGTCGCCGAGAAGTGCCACCTTCCGGTCGACTACCTGGAGCAGATCGTGGACCTGCTGCACGACAAGCGGCAGATTGTTTTCTACGGACCACCGGGAACCGGGAAGACCTTCGTGGCCCAGGAGCTCGCCGCCTTCCTGGCAGGGGGATCGTCGGAACGGGCGATCCTGGTCCAGTTCCACCCATCGACGTCCTACGAGGACTTCTTCGAAGGAATCCGGCCTCGGACCGACGACGAGGGGCGGCTCCACTACGAGCTCCGTCCCGGCCCCCTGGCACGGGTTGCGGAGAAGGCCCGCTCGAACCCAGACGAGACGTACGTCGTCGTGATCGACGAGTTCAACCGAGCCAACCTGCCGAAGGTCCTCGGCGAGCTGCTCTTCCTCCTCGAGTACCGGGACCGCGAGATCTGAACGCTCTACCGTCCGGACGAGCCGTTCAGCCTTCCCGAGAATCTGCTGTTCATCGCGACGATGAACACGGTGGACCGCTCTGTCGCCCTCGTCGACGCTGCCATGCGGCGACGCTTCCACTTCGTCCCGTTCTACCCGGACAGAGAACCGATTTCCGAGGTCCTGGCGTCGGTCTGCGCCGACGATGAGCAGTGGATCGCTGCACTCGTCAGCGCCGTGAACGTCGAGCTTCGTGAAGACCTCGGAAGCCGTGATCACCAACTCGGGGCGAGCCACTTCATCCAGACGTTGCGCACCGAAGAGGGATTCCAGCAGGTGTGGGAGCACACGATCGAGCCGCTGATCGAGGATCAGATGTTCGGCCACGAGGAAGGGCTGGAGAAGTACCGCTGGGAGTCAGTGCGACATCGCCACGCGTCCATCGTCGGCCAAACCGAACCGGATGCCCTCGGCACTGACGTCGACACACCCGACGGGTCGACCCCCTGACGGTGAGGCCCTCATCGGACACGGAGTCGACGCGTCAGCGGATCGAACTCGTCGAATACGAATCATGCGAGATCACACTGTCGACAAGAGACGTGCGCGAACTCCTCGCGGTCGATCCACGACCGATCGACTTGACACCGTGTGGAGAACCGGGGCGCTATCAGATCAGAGCCGGATCCCACGTGGGTGTCGTCGTCACGACGGGCACGGAGATTCGGATCTCACCGAAGATCCCACTCGAGAACGTCTTTCTCCTGCTCGCACCCTCCCTCGTGCCCCTTCACATGCACGACCAGCTTCCCGGTTTCGGGGAGAACGACGATTTCACGACCGCCTTCGCCGCGCTCTACGCCCGCGTGGTGGAACTCACCCTTCTGCGGGGGATGCGCAGCGACTATCAGCCCGTCGAGGAGCCCCTGACCGCTCTGCGCGGTCGAATCGACATGGCCCAGCAACAACGCTCGCCCCTCCTGACTCCACTCCACTGTCGCCACGACGAGTACTCACTCGACACGCCACACAACAGGATGGTCAAGGCGGCCGCACTGCGTCTCGTTGCACTACCGGGAATCGGCGAAGGTGCTCGCGGCGCACTGACCCAGTTGCTGCCCCCACTTCGGTGAAGTCGGCGACCGACCGCCGCCTTCCGACCCGGTGCTCCAACGCGGCTTCTCGCGACTGAACATCCACTACGAACCCGCCGTTCGTCTCGCAGCGCTGGTCTTGGAACGCCGTTCGATGCGGCACTCGGCCGGCGACGTGAGCGCGTCGGCGTTCCTCATCGACATGAACAGAGTCTTCGAGGCGTTTCTCGAGACGCGATTGGCGCAAGCACTCAGGGGGCGACTCGACGTACGGGGGCAGTGGCGGACACGCCTGGACGACGACGGTCGTGTCGCCATGCGACCGGATCTTGTGTTTCGCGATGGCGGGCAGATCGTCTTCGTCGGAGATGCGAAGTACAAGGTCACCAAGGACCTCGTCGGAGTCACGTCGGACCTCTATCAGCTGCTGGCGTACACCGCAGCGCTCGACCTACCCGAAGGTGTCCTCGTCTACGGGCACGGCGACGAAGAGGAACCACCGCCGACCAACGTCGACGTCTCGAACGCCGGGCGTCGGCTACACGTTCGACGCATCGACCTGCGCGGCCCGGCAAGCGCCATCACGGGCTCCGTCGACCGCCTGGCGGACTGGATCGTCGAGCGGTCGCGAACGCCCACTGGCTGTTTGGGAACACGAACGATCGGCGGTGTGATCGAGAAACGTGCGGCCCGCACTTCGAATCACACAGATGTAATTGTCCCAACCCCTCTGTAGACATGGAGACGTACATCCGTTTCTGTCTGCGAGGAGTCTTCTGTGGACGCATCTGTTCGTTTCGATCAAACACTTCTGGCCCTCGAGTCCGAGCACACGGTTCACGCCATGCTCGAGCTCGTGGCGCCACCCGCACCCGACACCGACCGGCCGTCGCTGCACGTGGCTCTGGTCATCGACCGGTCGGGCTCCATGGCCGGGCCCAAACTCGAGGCTGCAAAGCGGGCCGGCGTGTTCCTCGCCGAGCGCCTGGGAGGGGATGACGAGCTCGCTGTCGTGACCTACGACGACGACGTGGCACTCGAGGTGCCTCTCACGACACCCGACGGCGATGTTCGTCGCACCATCGCCGCGATCCACCCCGGCGGGATGACGAACCTGTCGGGCGGCTGGCTGAAGGGCCTGGAGGAGGCACAGCGCTCCGGGGAAGACGGCGTCCGCCGCGTCCTGCTGCTCTCCGACGGCCTCGCCAACGTCGGGATCACCGACCCAGAACAGCTCGCCGGGCTCGCGGGCAACGCACGCGACACAGTCGGCACGACCACCATCGGCTTCGGTGAAGGGTTCGACGAGGACCTGCTGGCTGCGATGGCCGACGCCGGCGGCGGATCCACGTACTTCGCCGAGACGCCCGAGGACGCTCCCGGAATCTTCGCCGAGGAGTTCGAGGGGCTCTCGTCCGTGGTGGCCCAGAACGTGAGTGTCGAGATCCACACGAGTGAGGACGTGAAACTCCTCGGGGTGCTCAACGAGTACCCCATCGACGACACTCCCGACGGACCGCAGGTGCAGCTCGGTGACGCCTACGGCGGCGAGAAGCGCCGGGTCGTGTGCAAGTTCCACGTCCCGAACGTCGCCGCCCTGGGTCCGTGCACGTTGGCGGAGTTCGTGCTCCGCTACGTGTCGGTCGGCGAGCAGGTGTCGGCGCACACGGTCACGCTGCCGCTGGTCGTCAACGTCGTGAACGCCGACGAAGCTGCCGAACAGGAGCCCGACCAGGTTGTCCACGAAGAGGTTCTTCTCCTCGAGGCGGCGAAGGCTCGCCAGGAGGCCATCGACCTGGCCGACCGAGGCGACTTGGACGGTGCCGCCCTGCGGATGGAGTCGGTGCACGGTCTGTTGTCGATGGCCGACCCCGACTCGGAACGGGTGAAGGAGTTCGCCGAGGAGGCCGAGCAACTCCAGGAGCACGCCCTGAGCATGCGATCCGGCGTGTACAGCGCCGTCCAGCGCAAGAAGATGCGTGTCGAGGAGTACAGGCGAAGGAAGGGGCAGGTGAGGTCGTGGGGGCTCTCGCTTGTCGGCACCACGAAGCTGAGCGGGGCCTTGATGCGGAGCGTCGGCTTCATCGTTGCCCCGTTCGACGATACGGCGGCCGGCCCGAAGACCTCGTTCGTGGGAAGCTCACCTCCCCTTCGATCAGCCCCCGGAACCGGGTTCGAGCGTTACTGGCTCCAGTAGGCGGCAGAGTCGGGGATCACCCATCGCACACCACCGCGGGGATCGGGGACGTCACCCGAGAACCTGGGGACGACGTGGAGATGCACGTGTGGCACGGTCTGCCCGGCGGCGGCGCCGTCGTTGAGACCCAGGTTGAACCCATCGGGATCGAGGGACTCCGCCAAGGACTCGGCTGCTCGTCGTGCACACTCCCAGAGGTCCGCCGTCTCGGCGGCGTCGAGCTCGAGCAGCCGGGATGCATGCCGGCGGGCACGACCAGTGTGTGGCCTCGACTGATGGGATACGCATCGGGGAAGCTCGCGCTGAGCGCGGTGGCGTCTGCGACGTCATCGAGTTCGATGCGTCGGCAGAAAGGACACTGGTCGGTCACGGTCCGAACACCAACTCGGGCAGCGAGGAGCCTGGGAGTCAGGCACGATAGCGGAATGGACGAAGTACGTCGGTTCGTCGAGGTGGAGCCGACCAACGACGACTACTGGCGTGGAATCGTGCTGTTCGGCCGCAATGTCGCCTCCTACAAGTTCGCCCTCGCCGCGTCCATCCTTCAACTCGCCGAGGAGGAGAGGGAGTTCGTCGCTCTGGAGGAGCTCGCATCTCCCTTCGCCCGCAACGTGTGTCGACACGTGCGCACGATGGACAAGCAGGCGACGTCGCCGTCCAGTCGTTTTCTCGATGCGTGCCGAGCGTTCAATCGCGACGAGATCGACGAAGCACAACTCGTCACCACCACCGTTCGACTGGGATTCAACAACGTCATCGACGCCTTTCACGTCGTGGGTAGCGGCGACGTTCCACTGCGCTTCTTCCTGGACGAACGCCGTGGACGAAAGCCGGGCATCTCGTTGACCGACGCCTCACATGCGCTCGTGGAAGCCGGGCGCACAGGTGACCTGTCCGTTGAGGTCGAGGCGCGTTGGCGCCTGGTCGAATCCGCGTGGCAACTGGAATCTTCCCAGGGCCGCCCTCGCAGTCGACTACGACGAGGCCACGGGCATGCTCGTCCCTGCGCGAGTTGCCCGGAGATCCTCCATCACCAGAGCCAGGGATGCGATCAGCGGATACCAGAAGGGGCGCTGCTTCTACTGCTCTGGCTGAGGTGGCCGTCGATGATCTCGACGGTGCGGTCGGCGAAGGTGGCCATGCGCTTGTCGTGGGTCACGACGACGGCCCCGGCGCCGCGACCTCTGGTCTTCGTACAGATGAGCTCCATGACCTGTTCACCGAGGTGCGTGTCGAGTGACGACGTCGGCTCGTCGAAGAGCACGAGCCCGGGATCGTTCATGAGCGCCCGGGCGATCGCCACCCGCTGACGTTCTCCCCCCGACAGATCCGACGGCTGGTTCCTGGCTCGGGCCTCGAGGCCCAGTTCACCCAACAGCTGATCGGCACGGTCGCGGGCCTCCCCTGTTGAGCCGGCCGTTCATCTCGGCGACGACGAGCAGGTTCTCCCGCGCGGTGAGGAACGGCACGAGGTTCACCGCCTGGAAGACGAACCCGACCGAGCTGCCCCGGAACCTGCTCAGCTCCTTGGCGCTGTAGTCGCCGATGTCCTCACCCGACACCTGCACGGAGCCTGCGGTCGGCGTCAGCAGTCCCCCGGCGATCGACAGCAGCGTCGTCTTGCCCGAGCCCGACGGCCCGACGAGGGCCACGACCTCGTCGGTCTCCACGGTCAGGGTGGCGTGGTCGAGGGCGACGACCTCGTCGTGGCCCGACGAGTAGACCTTGCGGACGTCGCTCATCTCCAGTGCGGCCATGGGATCTGCTCCTCCTACACGCCCGACCCGAGGGCCGAGGCGGGGTCAATACGAATGATGCGACGCAGCGACACGAGCGCTCCGAGCACCGACGTGACGACGACGGCTCCGGCGGTGAACACGGCGCGGCTCGGCTCGAACTGCACCGGCACGGCGGCAGGGACCACCTGCGCGAGAGCGAACGTGAGCAGGCCGCCGACGACGAATGCTCCGAGGGCGACGGCGACCGACTGCACGATCACGCCGAAGACGATCGCGCGCGTCGTTGCGCCGACGGCCTTGAGAACGGCGTAGAGGCCGAGGCGCTCGAGCGTCAGCAGGGCGAAGAAGAGCGCCACCACGAGACCGACGACGAACAACGTCACGCCGATCACGGCGGCGAAGGTCGAGTTCTGCTCAGGGAGGCCGGGGATGGCGAACACGGCCTCGCTCTGGCTGAAGGTGTCGGTCGTGCCGGTGGTGTCGTCGATGGCGGTGCGCACGGCCTCGGGATCCGCGCCGGGTGCCGTGGTGACGGTGAGGACCTGGAACTCGTCGTCGGCCACGACGGCGTCGGGCCGGTTGGCGTTCTGGACGTTCCGCCACGTGTCGGGCGCCACCCACAACCCGTACTGGAGCAGGTAGTTGCTGTCGTCGACCCAGCCGACGATCTCGAGGGGGACCTCAGCGGGCCCAACGAGGACGGTGTCGCCCACGTCGGCACCGACGTCTCCGAGATCACGGTCGGCGTAGGCCTGACCCGGCCCGGGCGGTTCGGGCAGCGTGTCGGTGGCGCGCTCGTAGCCGACCACCGCCCCGTTTTCGATGTCGTCGGTTCCCGGGGTGTCCACGCCGAGCAACGAGAGACCGAGGCCGCCGACCGACTCGACGCCGTCGACCGACTCGACCTCGGTACGGGTGGATGCGTCGATGCTCGAGCGCAGGAACGACTCGCGGGCGTCGTCGGAGAACACGATGGCGTCGGTGTCCTGGGCACGGATGGCGCCGCTGGAGTTGAGGTACAGACCGTCGAGCAGCGCTCCGAGGAACAACAGGAGCAGCACGAGCAGGGCGAGAGCACCGCCGACGACGGCGAAGCGGCCGGGACGGCGGAGGAGCTCACGCACGGCGAGGCGCATCAGATCTCCCGGCCCGAGTCGAGCGTGGCGCGCAGCGGGTCGATCTTCAGCACGCGGCGGATCGAGGCGAGCCCACCGAGCAGCGAGATGACCGCCAACCCGAGAATCGTGAACAGGGCCGTCCGCATCTCGAGGTCGACGGCGACGTTGCCCGTCGCGTCCAGCGCACTGATGACGGTCACGAGGCCGAGGCCCACGGCGACACCCGCACCCAGGACGAGGGTGATCTGGACGAGCAGGTTGCGCACGAGATAGCCGCTCGGGGCGCCGACCGCACGGAGGAGCGTGAGGGACTTGGCCTTCTGCACGGTGAGGATGAGAAAGAAGAACCCGACGACGAGGGCCACGACGAGGAAGGCGAGCAGGAGGATGATCCCGAAGCTCTGGTTGACGCCCTGCACGCCGGGGTTCCTGTCGACGGCCTCCTGGCGGGTGAGGGCCTCGGTGCCGGGGACCTCGGCGTCGATGCGGTCGGTGAGCTCGTCGGTGTCGACGCCATCGGCGGGCTCGACCGCCACGAGCGACGGGAAGACGACCGGTGCGTCGGGGTTGACGGCGCTCTGCGCCGCCTCGAAGGTCTCATAGCTCACGAAGACGGTCGGCGACACGCTCCAGCGCAGCTTGTCGCCCGTGCCGACGATCTCGATGCGAGGTCCGTCGCTGCCGTCGGCGCCGACGATCTCGACGGTGTCGCCGACGGCGAATCCCTTGTCGGCGTCGGCCGACGAGGCCACGCCTTCGTCGGGACCCTCGGGCAGTCGGCCGTCGTCGAGTGTCAGAGGCTCGCCGAGCCCGCCGAGCTCGTAGCCGAAGAGCACGGCGTCCTGGATCTCGTCGCCGGCGTCGACCGTGTAGGTGCCCTCACCGATGAGACCCGACTCGCCCACACCGTCAACCGCGGCGACGGCATCTGCCTGGTCGGAGGTGAGGAAGCTCCCCTCGACGTTGCTTCGCGCCTGGTCGTTGAACACGAGGATCGGTGAGCGCTGGTTGTCGACAGCGCCGATGAAGTTGGTGACGAGTCCGCCGAGCAGACCCTGCTGGAAGAGGATCAGGAACACGAGCAGCCCGACAGCGCCGGCGAGGAGCCCGAAGCGGATCTTGGCGCGTGCGATCTCGCGCAGTGCCAGGAGCATGGTCGCCGATCCTAGGTGTGGGCCCGGCGCTCGGCGGATGCATGATCGGGGTGGCGACACACCACTGTCTCGCGTGCGAGATCGACGTCACCCGCGACGGCCGGGTGTTCGCCGGCACATCTGATGCTTCCGTGGCGTACGCGCCCGGGCACGACCGGTGCGTCGCCGCGAGGCACCTCAGTCGAGGGGTTTGACGCTCACGAGCTCGACTTCGAGGGGTTTGCGGGGGCCCTCGTAGGTGACGACCTCGCCAGGGCCGCGGCCGATCAGGGCCTTGCCCAAGGGTGAGCTCGGCGACACGACGTCGTAGGTGTCGTGGCGCTCCTCGATGGAGCCGACCAGGTAGGTCGTCGTGTCGTCCACGTCGCCGATGCGGATCTCGACGAGCGAACCGGGGGAGACGACGTCGGCCTCACCGGCCTCCACGACCACGGCGTTCTTCAGCATCTGCTGGATGTGGCGGATCCGGGCCTCGTTGTGGCCCTGCTCGTTTTTGGCCGCGTCGTAGTCGGCGTTCTCGCGGATGTCGCCGTGTTCGCGGGCGCGTTCGATCCACGCCGAGATGCGCTTGCGATCCGGACCTGTGCGCTTCTCGAGCTCCTCTTTGAGCCGTTCCAGCGCGCGCGGTGAGAGATGAGATTCTTCCATCCCCTCATCCTAACGCCCCGCCGCGCCCGTTCGAACAGGTTTCGCGGCAGACGGGCGGTCCCGCGGAACCGTCCCGTGGTTCAGGCTCGGGTGAAGAAGAGCTGGAACTCCATGGTTCCGTTGTCGTCGACGTCGACGATGCCGCCGACGCTGGGAGGCTCGATGTCGTAGTCGGCCATGACGATCGGCGTGGAGCCCACGACCTCGATCTCCTCGCCGCTCTCGTCGGCGCTCCAGCGGGCGTCGATCGCCACCTCCACGCTCCGGGTCACGCCATGCAGCGTCAGGTCACCGACGGCGGTGACCGAGACGTCCTCGCCCGTGGCCGGAACCTCCCCGAGCTCGATCGGCTCGGTGAGGGTGAAGTTCGCCTCGGGGAACGTGTCGGTCTCCAGACCCTTCGACGTCAGCGATTCGTCGCGTCGGTCCACGTCGCTCTCGAGACCCGTGAGATCCGCCGTGACCTCCACGGCGGTGATCGACGTTCCCTCGACGGTGAGCGTGCCCGCCACGAGCTCGGTACGCCCGACAGCGTCGCTGCGCGCGGGGAGCCGGGCGAGCTTCTCGGTCACCCGGTAGCCCACGACGCTGACGGCGTCGCCGGCCGCGGACTCCCTGCTGACGATCCAGTCGCCGTCGGGGGACTCGCCGCCCGCCGGATCACCACCCGTGGTCGACGGACCGGCGGAACCGTCGGCCCCGGTCGTCGTCGGAGTCAGCTCCAGCGGCGGCTCGGAGTCGTCGCGGATGAAGAAGTACCAGGCCACGCCGATGATCACGACCACGACGACGGCGACCAGCAGGAGCAAGGCGATCTTCACGGCGCGGCTCATCAGCGGTCTATCCCTTTGCCTGGGGGGCTCTGGCCTGCGAAGATAGTCGGATGACGGACCAGCACCGGCGCGGCGCGCTCGCTCTCTTCGGGAACGCTTCCCCCGCAGCACCCGTCATCGTCATTACCTAGCGGGCGCCGAACTCTCGGCGTCTGCACGACCGTCCACTTCGGTGGGCGGTTTTTTGTATCCGGGACCACGAGCGAGGGACAGGCTCGACACCATGGCGCACAGGATCGGGATCATCGGCGGGGACGGCATCGGCCCTGAGGTCGTCGCGGAGGCCCTGAAGGTCGTGCGCGCCGCCGGGGTCGACGTCGAGGAGGTGGCCTTCGACCTGGGCGGCGCCCGCTACCTCTCCGAGGGTGTCGTTCTTCCCGACGAGGAGCTCGAGGCGATCCGTGAGCTCGACGCTGTGATGCTCGGCGCCGTCGGTACCCCCGACGTTCCTCCGGGTGTGCTCGAGCGCGGGCTGTTGCTCCGGTTGCGCTTCGAGCTCGACCAGTACGTGAATCTCCGGCCGTTCCGTGCCGAGCCGTCCGCGCTGAACGACGGCGTCGACATGGTCGTCGTGCGCGAGAACACCGAGGGGATCTACGCGGGGGAGGGCGGCTTCCTGCGCAAGGGCACCCCCGAGGAGATCGCCACGCAGGGATCGGTGAACACCCGCCACGGCGTGGAGCGCTGCATCCGCTACGCCTTCGACCTGGCGAACACACGCGACGCCAAGCACCTCACGCTCGTGCACAAGACCAACGTGCTCACGTTCTCGGGCGACCTGTGGCAACGCACGTTCGACGAGGTCGCCGCCGACTACCCGGCCGTCACGACCGCCTACCACCACATCGACGCCGCCTGTATCTACTTCGTGGAGGATCCCGGCCGCTACGACGTCATCGTCACCGACAACCTCTTCGGCGACATCCTCACCGACCTGGGCGGCGCCGTCTCCGGTGGTATCGGACGCGCCGCGTCGGGAAACCTGAATCCCGACCGCACCGGGCCGTCGATGTTCGAACCGGTCCACGGCTCTGCCCCCGACATCGTCGGGACCGGGAAGGCCGATCCCCGCGCTGCGGTGATCTCCGCTGCGATGATGCTCCAGTTCCTCGGAGAACACGACGCCGCCGAGCGGGTGGAGAAGGCGGTCGCGGCCTCCGAGGGCGTGACAGGGACCACAACCGAGATCGGCGACGCGATCGCAGAAAGGCTCTGAGGACATGCCCCTCGACAAGGTCGACAAGATCTGGATGAACGGCGAGCTCGTCGACTGGGACGACGCGCAGGTCCACGTCCTCACCCACACGCTCCACTACGGATCGGGCGTCTTCGAAGGTGTGCGCGCGTACCCGACCGACCGCGGCCCGGCGGTGTTCCGCCTCGCGGACCACATGCGACGCCTCCACGAGTCTGCGCACCTCCTGCACATCGAGATCCCGTACTCCGAGGAGCAGCTCTGCGAGGCGACCCGCGAGGTCGTCCGCGTCAACGGGGTCGAGTCGTGCTACATCCGTCCGCTCGTCTACCTCGGCTACGGGGAGATGGGCCTCAACCCACTGGCCGCCCCTGTCGGCGTGAGCATCGCGGTGTGGCCGTGGGGCACCTACCTCGGTGAGGAGGGTCTGAAGCACGGCGTGCGCCTGAAGGTGTCGTCGTGGCGTCGCATGGACCCCAACGTGAACCCGTCGGCCGCCAAGGGTGTGGGCGTGTACGTGAACTCGAGCCTGGCGAAGGTGGAGGCGATCAAGGCCGGCTACGACGAGGCTCTCATGCTCAACACGCAGGGCCAGGTCGCCGAGTGCACGGGCGAGAACGTGTTCGTCGTCAAGAACGGTGTGCTCGTGACGCCGCCGCTGTCGGCGGGCGCGCTCGACGGGCTGACCCGCGACAGCGTCATGACCATCGCCCGTGACCTCGGCTACGAGGTGCGAGAGGCGACCATGCTGCGCAGTGACCTCTACCTCGCCGACGAGGCGTTCCTGTGCGGGACCGCCGCCGAGGTGGTGCCGATCCGCTCGGTCGACGACCGCGAGATCGGCGAGCCCGGCGAGATCACGCGCAAGCTCCAGGAGACCTACTTCGCCGTGGTGCACGGCGAAGTCGAGGCGTACTCGAAGTGGTTGGACCATGTCTCGGAGTGACACGCGCCCTCTTCCCGCACGCGTCGAGATCTACGACACGACGCTGCGCGACGGATCGCAGCTCGAAGGCATCTCACTCACCGTCGACGACAAGCTGCGCATCGCCGAACAGCTCGACTGGCTGGGCGTCGACTACATCGAGGCCGGATGGCCGGGGGCGAACCCCAAAGACGACGAGTTCTTCCGGCGCGCGCCGAGCGAGCTGAAGCTCGAACACTCCCGTCTCACGGCGTTCGGCTCCACCCGCCGACCGCTCGGCAAGGTCGACTCCGACGACACGCTGCGCAAGCTCATCGAATCGGGTACCGAGTCGGTCTGCATCGTCGGGAAGTGCTGGGACTACCACGTCGAGGGTGCCCTCAACACCACACTCGACGAGGGTGTGGCGATGGTCGCCGACTCAGTGGCGTTCCTTCACGGCGAGGGCCGCGACGTGCTCTTCGACGCCGAGCACTTCTTCGACGGCTACCGCCACAACCCCGAGTTCAGCCTCCGGGTGTTGGAGGCGGCCGTCACCGCAGGCGTGTCGACGCTCGTGTTGTGCGACACGAACGGCGGGAGTCTTCCCTCCGACGTCGAACAGACCGTGCGCCACGTCGTCGACTACTTCGACGTGCCCGTGGGTGTGCACCTCCACGACGACGCCGGCTGCGGCGTGGCCAACGCACTGGCCGGTGTGCGCGGCGGTGCCACGCAGGTGCAGGGCACGATCAACGGCTACGGGGAACGCACCGGCAACTGCAACCTGACGACGATCATCCCGAACCTCACGCTCAAGATGGGTGTCGAGACCATCCCGGCCGACCGCCTGGAACGGCTCACGTCGGTGTCGCACCACATCGCCGAGCTCGTGAACCTCACCCTCAACCCGCAGGCGCCCTACGTGGGCGAGTCGGCGTTCGCCCACAAGGCCGGGCTGCACGTCAGCGCGATCGTCAAGCGACCCGACGCGTACGAGCACGTTCCGCCCGACGAGGTCGGCAACGGCGCGCGCTTCGTCGTGTCCGAGCTCGCGGGGCGTTCCACGCTCGAGCTCAAGGCGAAGGAGATCGGTCTCGAGATCGACGGATCCCAGCTCATCGAGGTGGTCGACGAGCTGAAGCGCCTCGAGCACGAGGGCTACCACTTCGAGGCCGCCGACGCGTCGTTGGAACTGCTGTTGCGCCGGGCCACCGGGTGGGAACAGCCCTGGTACCGGATCGAGTCGTTCCGCGTGAGCACCGACAAGCTCCCCGGCGACAACGGGGGCGAGGCGACCGCCGCCGGGACGTTCCGCACCGAGGCCACCATCAAGGTCGTCGTGCAGGGCCGCACGGTCATGACCGCCGCCGAGGGCAACGGCCCGGTGAACGCACTCGACGGGGCGCTGCGCGCCGCGATCGGTGACATCTACCCGGCGCTCGCCAACCTGCACCTCACCGACTACAAGGTCCGTGTGCTCGACACATGGAAGGCCACGGGTGCGGTCACCCGGGTTCTCGTCGACACCACCGACGGCGAGAGCACGTGGACGACCATCGGCGTGAGCGAGAACATCATCGAGGCCTCCTGGCAGGCTTTGTCGGATTCCATCGTTTACGGTCTGCTCCAGGCGGAACTGCGCGAGCGCGCCGACGAACCGGTGGAGCGGGACTGACACATGGCGACCGATCCCTTCGTGGCTCCCCCGGCTCGGCGATCTTCCCCGCGAACGCCAGAACCTCTCGCCGGGCGTCGACTACCCGCCGGCTTCGGCGTGGGAGGCGAACCGTGCGGGCGACCTGCCGACCGGCCAGCCCGACGGGCCGCTCTACGGCAAGCCGGGCCCGAACGTCGGGTTCGCCACGAAGCTGGCCCACGGGCGCAGCGACCGGATGCACCTGCGCGACCACGAGGCGCTCGAGGACGCTCTTCCCGTCGTGTCCGAGCTCGGGATGCGACGTGCCGCGTCGTTCGGTCGGGCGCCCACCGTTCACGACATCGACTGGGCGATTCGCCTGATGGGCTACGACCGACCGGTGGGAGACGACTTCGACTGGCGACTGCCGGCTGTCGAAGGGGCGCACGAGGAGTGGCCCCGCCGTCGTGAGATCGTCAACGCCGTCCCCGACGATCTGCTGCGGCTCGCCCCCGACGAGCTGGGTGAGGGTGTCGAGGAGTTTCGGGCGGCGGTGCGCGAACTGGCGACCGAAGGGTCGCTCCGCAGCTCCGGTGCCTGAGGGCGCCGCCGTGTCGCGCCGCTTCCGGCTCTCCGACGAACTCGAGGAGTACCGCGGGGCACTGCGCCGCTTCGCGGAGAAGGAACTCGCCCGCGGGCCCGTCAGGCCGACGAGGACGCCGTGTTCCCCCGGGAGTCGTTCGAGGCGTTCCGCGACGCCGGCTTCCTGCGTCCTCTCTATCCCGAGGAGTACGGAGGGGAGGGCGGCGACACCCTCACCTACGCCCTGACGGTCGAAGAGGTCGCCCGGGCGTGCGCGGCGTCCTCTCTCTTCGTCGTCATCTCGCGCCTCGGTGTCATGCCGATCCTGCGGTGGGGAACCTCCGAGCTGGCGGCGCGCTACGTCCCGCCGGTCGTGGAGGGTGCGTCACAGTTCTCCTACTGCCTGTCGGAGACCGAGGCCGGAAGCGACGTCGCCTCGATGGCGACCCGCGCGGAGAAGTCGGGCGACGGCTGGCGCCTCACGGGTCGCAAGGCCTGGATCACCAACGCCGGGGTGTCGGACCGCTCCACCGTGTTCGCCAAGTCCGATCCCGAGGCGGGCAACGACGGGATCTCGGCTTTCGTCGTGGAATCGGACATGGCCGGCTTCTCCATCGGCAAGCTCGAGGACAAGCTCGGCGTGCGCGGGTCTCCTACGGGCGAGGTGATCCTCGACGGCGTGGAGATCCCCGCCGAGAACCTCATCGGCGAGGAAGGACGCGGATTCTCCTACGCGCTCACGGCGCTCGACGGGTCCCGTCCCATCATCGGCATCCAGGCCGTCGGCATCGCGCAGGGTGCGCTCGACGTCGCCCTCGGCTACGTCGTGGAACGCAAGCAGTTCGGCAAACGCATCGCGGATTTCCAGGGCATCCAGTTCATGCTCGCCGACATGGCCACCAAGGTCGACGCCGCGCGGCTTCTCTGCTACCGGGCCTGCGAGATGATCGACGCCGGCGACCCCGACGTGTCACGCACCGCGGCGATGGCGAAGTACTTCGCCGCCGACACCGCCATGGAGGTGACCACCGACGCCGTGCAGCTCCTCGGAGGCGCCGGGTACACGAAGGAGTTCCCCGTGGAGCGCATGATGCGCGACGCCAAGATCACCCAGATCTACGAGGGCACGAACCAGATCCAGCGCATGGTCGTGGCGCGCCGCATGCTCGACGCGGTCGTGGGGGAGAGGTCGTGAGTCGTGCCTGACGCGCCCCGGGTGCGATTCGCACCGGCGCCCACCGGTGTCCTGCACGTCGGCAGCGCCCACACTGCACTGTTCAACTGGCTGTTCGCCCGCCACCACGGCGGCACACTCGTTCTGCGTATCGAAGACACCGACGCGGCACGCTCGAGGGACGACTGGATCGAGGCGATCGGCGACTCGCTGGAATGGCTCGGGCTCGACTGGGACGAAGGACCGATCCGCCAGAGCGGGCGTCTCGACCGCTACACCGCGGCGGCCGACGATCTCCTGGCGCGCGGCCTCGCCTACCAGTGCTACTGCTCGGGCGACGAGGTACGGGAACGCAACGAAGCCGCACGCGCAGCGGGAAAGACCCCCGGCTACGACGGTCGCTGCCGCGACCTGAGCGACGCGGAGCGGGAGCGCCTCGCCGGGGAGGGCCGGGAGCGGTCGATCCGTTTCCGCACACCCGACGAGGGAACGAGCAGCTTCGACGACCTCGTACGCGGCGAGGTGGCGGTGGAGTGGTCGACCGTCCCCGACTTCGTGATCGTGCGCTCCGACGGCAGCCCGGTCTTCTTCCTGGCCAACGCCGTGGACGACGCCGACATGGAGATCACCCACGTCATCCGCGGCGAGGACCTCATCGACTCCACGCATCGCATCCGTGCGCTCTTTTCCGCGCTGGGAGATGCGGAGCCACCCCGATACGCCCATCTCCCGCTGATCCTCGGCGAGGACCGCGCCAAGCTCTCCAAACGCCACGGCGCGGTGGCTCTGGAGGACTTCCGGGCGTCGGGGTTCCTGCCCGAGGCGATGTTCAACTATCTGGCGCTGCTCGGATGGACCACCGAGGACGACGCCGAGGTCATGGACCGCGACGAGATCGTTTCGCGTTTCGACCTCGACGCCGTGACACACGCCGCCGCGGTGTTCGATCTCAAGAAGCTCGAGTGGATGAACGGGGGAGTACCTCCGCGCGTTGCCTCTCGACGAACTGATCACACGGATGCGCCCGGAAGCCGAGGAGCTCTTCGCTGAGGCGTTCGACGAATCGCTCTTCGAAGCAGCCGTGGCACTCGGCCAGGAGCGTGCGGTCACCACCGCCGCGCTGCTCGAGCAGATGGACTTCCTCTTCGTCGCCGACGACGCCTTCACGATCGCCGACGAATCGTGGGAGAAGCTGGCGGCGACCGAGCGTGTGGCCGAGGTGCTCGACGCCGTGATCGCGCACGTGGCGGAGTGCGACTGGAGTGCCGACGCGATCGACCTGCGTCCGGTGCTGAAGGATCTCGACGTGAAGCCCCGCAAGGCGATGCCCGCGCTGTACGCGGCGGTCGAGGGACGCCACGCCGGGCTGCCCCTGTTCGACTCCATCCAGCTCCTCGGACGCGAAAAGGTGCTGGACCGGCTGCGGGCGGCGCGCGCGAGACTGAAGGGATGACCGGTACCTCGACGGTGCCGGAGTCGGACGCTCCGCAACTCGACGATCCGCCTCGACGCCGCCGCCGATGGCTGCGTATCACCGTGTGGGCGGTGCTCGCCTTCTTCGCGATCGTCTTCGTCTACTTCGCGGTGACCTTCTACCAGGTGTGGCGCGCGCGCGAAGCGACGGCGCACGTCCGTCGGACGCGATCGTGGTGCTCGGGGCGGCGCAGTACGACGGGGTCCCGTCCGACGTTCTGAAGGCCCGGCTCGACCACGCCATCGGTCTCTACGAAGAGGGGATTGCGCCGACGATCGTCGTGACCGGCGGCGGCCAGCCCGGCGACCGCTTCACGGAGGCGCAGGCGGCGGCCGACTACCTCCACGCTCACGGAGTCCCCGACACGGCGATCCTGCGGGAAACCACCGGGCAGTCGTCCTGGGAATCGCTGGCGGCATCCGCGCACTTCCTCGAGGAGCGCGGAATGACCGACGTCGTGTTGGTCTCCGACCCCTTCCACTCGGCGCGCATCGATGCCATCGCCGAGGAGGTGGGGCTGAACGCGGTGACGTCACCGACGCAGACGAGCCCGATCAAGGGGAAGGCGGAGTGGCGCCGCCTCGGGACCGAGACCCTGCGGGTCGGCGTGGGCCGGATCATCGGGTTCCGCCGGCTCATGAGAGCGGAGCCGGTCGGCGATCTCGTTCCGGGACTCGCTATCCTGTAACCCGACGCCCGTGGCTCCGGCCCCGGGCGCTCACTGTCGGGGGTGGTGTAATCGGCAACACAGCAGGTTCTGGTCCTGTTATTGGGGGTTCGAGTCCTCCCCCCCGAGCCGGCGCCGCCATCGGCGCTCGAGCGAGGCCCCGTCGTCTAGTGGCCGAGGACGCCGCCCTCTCAAGGCGGAAACGGGAGTTCGAATCTCCTCGGGGCTACCAGGTACAGCGAGAAGTACACAGAGAAGTAGTAGCGACAGGAAGACGGACGGGCCACCGATCCGACCCGTTTCGCGTGCATCGGGGGAAATTTCTTTCGCTTTTCTTTTCCGCCGCTGAACGTCGTGTCGCATCGTTGTGCGGTGTGCAGTGCACGTTGTTGTCGCGCCGACGACACGAACACCGCGCGTTGTCACACGAACGTCGCAGGGATTCCCCGCGCGCTGTCGTTGTCGCAGGTCAGAAGGTGTTTTCGCGACGAGCGCGAGCATGCACAACCACTCGTTGACGGGCGACGCGCGTGCGCACGCGTTCGGGAACGTGCGATGGGCGGCGTCGCGCGTGCGGCGTTGCGATCGCTGCGAACGCGTGCGCGACAACACCCGAAACCCCGGGAATGCTTGACCTGAAGCGCGAAATACGTTCTCATTTCCTGAATAGTTGTCTTCAGGCGGAGGTTGGTGTGAACAAGGCAGAGCTCGTCGACGCGGTCCAAGCGGCTGCGGAACTGGGCAGTAGAAGTGAAGCCGAACGTGCGGTGAACGCCCTCACAGAGGTCGTGGTGGCCGCGGTCGCGAGGGACGACAAGGTTTCGCTTCCGGGATTCGGTTCCTGGTCCCGCACGCAGCGTGCGGCGCGTACGGGTCGGAACCCTCGTACCGGTGAGCCGGTGGACATCCCGGCTTCCAAGGGCGTGAAGTTCTCAGCCGGTGCCGGCTTCAAGAAGGCCGTCAACGGTTAAGCAAGGTGTCGGAACGCCGGCATTCGCCGGCCCGGTGCACAGGGGTGCGAACAGCACTCATCCAAGGGAAAGGTGGTGACGGTGCCTCCGGCTAAGAGAAAGAAAGCAAGGAAGCCTGCCAAGCGTAAGGCTGCGAAGCGCAAGCCAGCCAAGCGCAAGGCTGCCAAGAGGAAGCCTGCGAAGCGTAAGGCTGCGAAGCGCAAGCCCGCGAAGCGCAAGGCTGCCAAGCGCAAGCCTGCGAAGCGTAAGGCTGCCAAGCGCAAGCCTGCGAAGCGCAAGGCGAAGAGGAAGCCTGCGAAGCGTAAGGCGAAGCGCAAGCCAGCCAAGCGCAAGGCTGCCAAGAGGAAGCCTGCGAAGCGCAAGCCTGCGAAGCGCAAGCCCGCGAAGCGCAAGGCTGCCAAGCGCAAGCCTGCGAAGCGTAAGGCTGCGAAGCGCAAGCCCGCGAAGCGCAAGAGCACTCGCCGCCGCCGGTAGTTCCCGGCGACACGTCGAACGGAGGGGGCCTTCGGGCCCCCTCCGGCGCGTCCGGGTGCCTGTGCGTCAGAGGGCGGGTGGTCGCGCCGCTCTCTACAGGTCGTCGATGCGGTGGAACTCCTCGGCCGGAACGCCGTCACCGACATCGAGGGCCGTGTCGCGCACGCGGGTGGCGAAGGCCGCGATCTCGGCATCGGGGTCGGTGTCGATCCCCATCGTGGAGCGCCACTGGCTGCGATGGGCCAGGAGTGCGTCCACCTTGGCGGCCAGTCCCTCGTCGGCAGGCTCGCAGTGATTGGGCTCCTCGGGTTCGAAGAGAAGGAGTGTGGCCGGTCGGTGCGCCACGAGTCCTCCCGGATCGATCTGTTCGGCGTGGAACGTGGCGTCGCGTGCGGCGACGATCGCCTCGATCGTGATCGTGCCGGCCCGCTGGTGGTCGGGATGAAGTCGGTAGCGCCTCCACGGATCGTGACCGAGCACGACGTCGGGGCGACACCGCCGGATGACCGCTGACACCAGAGCACGTTCGGCGACGGTGCTCACGAGATCGCCGTCGGTGCGCCCGAGGAACTCCACGGCGCGAATGCCGAGGATGTCGGCCGCGGCGCGCTGTTCCTCCTGACGGGTGCGTACGAGCCCGGAACGGTCGGTGCCGGAGTCCCAGGTGCCCTTGGAGCCGTCGGTGAGAACGAGGAGCGTGATGTCTGTGCCCGCCGCCGCCCAGCGGGCGAGTGTCGCACCGGCGCCGAACTCCACGTCGTCGGGGTGGGCGCCGATGGCGAGCGCTCGTTTGGGGGCGTCAGGGGCACGTTCGCGGGAGCCCCCTCCTTTTTCGATCCGGAGCTCACGGGAGACGGGCACCGATGGCGTCGAAGTCTTCGGGCCGGTCCAGGTCGAAGGCGAGATCGGGATCGTCGACGTCGTGGAACGCGACTCCGTGTCGAAGGGCCTCGGCCCGGTGGCGGTCGAACGAGTCGACGCCGTAGGCGAACTCGAATGGCAGCCGGCTGGGGACCGTGAGCACCGGTGTTCCGTTGTCGCGGTGGCTACGAACCGCGGCGATCTCGTCGGCGTCGAACCGCAGGACCGGCTCGAGCGTCCGGGCGAGCGGCAGGTCCGCATGGGCGATCACGAGGCGGTCGAACGACCGGCCCTGCGCCCACACCTGGGCGAAATGCGCGGCCGCGTCGAGTGTTCCGTGATCGGCAAGCACCTCCGCGCCCATCTCTTCGGCCCAGGCGACCACGGCGGCGTCGTCGGAGATCACAGCAAGGGGGAGCCCCACCGCGGCCGCGGCGACACGGTCCGCCATGGCGCGCAGCAGGCGCTCGCGTTCGACGGGGTCGAGGCGGTCCGCCAGGCGGGCTTTCCCGTCGCCGAACGCACGCAGCGGAATCGCGACGCCGGTGGGCGGGAGGTGGAGAGGCATCGGCGTGCGTATCCTACCGGTGGTGGAACCGCTGTATCCCGTGGCACGGACGGTCTTCTGGGCCCCGCTGACCTTCGGTCTGCGCTGGACGATCGAGGGCGCCCAGGTCATCCCGCCCCACGGCCCCGCGATCCTCGCCTCCAACCACTCGTCGTATCTCGACCCGCTGATCCTGGCGTTCCTGGCCGATCGCCGACACCGCCGTGTGCGGTTCCTCGCCAAGGACGAGCTGTTCGACAAGCGCGGCCTCGGGCCGCTGCTGCGCGGCATCCGACAGATCCCCGTGCGGCGAGGAACCTCGGATGCCGCCGAGGCACTCCGTCCGGCCGTCGAGGACCTGGGCCGTGGCGAGTGTGTGACCGTGTTCCCCGAGGGCACCATCTCCCTGGACCTCGAGCCGATGGCCGGCAAGACCGGGACCGCCCGGCTCGCGCAGGCGTCGGGCGTACCCGTCACGCCCGTGGGAATGTGGGGCGCACACCGGATCATGTTCAAGGGCCGCAAACCCCGGTGGCGCGCGGGAATCGCCGAGACCATCTCGGTCGGTCCTCCGATGCGGATCGATCCCGACGAGGACGTGCACGAGGCCACCGACAGGATCATGGAGGCGATCTGCGCCCAGGTCGCCCGCGCCCGGGAGTTGTATCCGCAGTCGCCCCAGCCCGGTGAGGGCGACTGGTGGGTGCGTGAGCCCTCGTCGGCACAGCTGCGGAGTTGTCAACACGAGGAGACGGCATGAAGGTCGCGGTGGTGGGTGCGGGGTCGTGGGGAACCACGGTGGCCGGAATCGTGAGCGCGCACGCCGACACGATGTTGTGGTCGCGTCAGGCGGAGGTCGCCGAGTCGGTGAACACCGACCACACGAATCCGGGCTACCTCCCCGACGCCGTGCTGCCCGACGATCTCGTGGCGTCGACCTCCCTCGAAGAGACGCTACGCGACGCGGATGTCGTCGTGATGGGAGTGCCGTCGCACGGGATCCGCGACGTGTTGACGTCGGGCAGTGGGTGGGTGGGTTCCTCCACGCCGGTCGTGAGCCTCGCCAAGGGCGTGGAGCGCGGCACCAACCTGCGCGGTACCCAGGTGATCCTCGAGGTGCTCGAGGGCCATGACCCGCAGACCGTGGGTGTGCTGACCGGCCCGAACCTGGCGCGTGAGGTGGTGGAGGGACAACCGGCAGCATCGGTGATCGCGATGGCGAACGAGTCGGTCGCCCAGGACCTCCAGGCGCTCTTCATGACGCCGACGTTCCGCGTCTACACGAACCCCGATGTCGTGGGGTGCGAGATCGCCGGAGCGCTGAAGAACGTGATGGCGATCGCGGCGGGGATCGCGTCCGGCCTCGGCTACGGCGACAACACGATGGCGGCGCTCCTCACGCGCGGGCTCGCCGAGCTCACGCGCCTGGGGCTGGCGGTCGGCGGCCACGCCCTGACCTTCGGTGGTCTGGCCGGGGTCGGCGACCTCATCGCGACCTGCACCAGCGAGAAGAGCCGCAACCGCACCGTGGGCTACGAGTTGGGCAAGGGCCGCTCGCTCGACGAGATCACGTCGTCGATGAACATGGTCGCCGAGGGCGTGAAGTCGACGGCTGCGGTGCTCGAGATCGCCCGGGCGAACGAGGTGGAGATGCCGATCGCCGAACAGGTCGGTGCCGTTCTCTACGACGGGCGCGCCCCCCGCGACATCGTGCCCGCCCTGATGATGCGCGAGGCGACGTCCGAGGGGCACGGCATGGCGGAGGCCCGCCGACGCGGCAGCACGTGAGCGAGCCTCCGTGCCGGGTGGGGACGGTCGGCACACCGTCCGCGGCCGAGGTCGACAGCGCCGGGCGGCTCCTGTTCCCGGAAGGGCGGTGCGTCGAGTGGTGGATCGGCGCCGACGACCGCTGGCGGTATCCCGGTCGTGAGGTGGCGGTTCGCCAGCACCTCGAGGGCAATGCGCCCGTGGTGGTCACGGCGATGCGCGTGCCCGGTGGGGACGCCGTGCACACCGCCTACGCCACGGGATCGAGCGTGGTCATCGAGATCCACAACGACTCGCCGACTCCGTTCCTGGCGGCGCTGGTGCTGAGCGGCGCCGGGGTGACAGGGAACAACCCGGTAACCGGCTCGGTGGGCGTGGACGACACCAACCTTCTCGTCGGGGGTGCGGTCGCCGCCCGCTTCGCCCACGCACCGTCGGCCGTCACCACAGCCGACTCCCTCGACGCGCTGCGTGCCGACGTCGCCGCCGGCGTGGCTCCGGGAGTCTCGAGCGAGGTGGGGAACCACGTTGCCGCGCTGGTTCCGGTGGCGCACCGTGCACGTGTGCGCGTGACGGTACCTCTCGAGGCCGAAGGCACACCGACCGATCCGCGCCACGTCGACGATGTGGGGGCCGTTGTCCGGGGCTGGGAACGGCAGCGCTCGACCGGGCTGCGTGCCGACATCCCGGATCCGACGGTGGCGGCATTGACGCACGCGGCCCGCTGCGACCTGCTCCTGTCGGGAACGATGCCGCGTCCCGCACCCGAACTCGTCGCGGCTCTGGAGGACTGGGGACACGACGACGAGGCGATGACCGGCTGGGCGCAGTTGGGCTTTCGGGGCCGGGGTCGCGCCCGACGGCGACCGTGGAACGACGCCACCCCCGAGGCGCTCGCAGCCGAACTGCACCGGTTGACCGGTGAGGCGTCACCTGTCGCCACGTGGTCCGAGGGGCCGGCTCCCTTCCTGTTGGTGGTGCGTGCGATTCTCGGACGTGAAGCCCGGGACGGGTCCCTCGAGCTCCTGGCGGCTTTTCCACCTTCCTGGGCCGGCGGCGATCTCGACGTCCACGATCTTCCGACCCGCTCCGGTCCCTTGTCCTACGCGCTGCGCTGGCACGGCGAAAACCCGGCGCTGCTCTGGGAGGGGGCCGACGGCCTGCGCCTGCGGGTGCCCGGCATCGATCCGACCTGGGAGACGACCGAGCCGAACGGCGAAGCCCTGTTGGTCATGGGCGCAGAGCACCCGATTCGCCTGTGGTCAGCCGACGCGCAGGGTGGCGATGGCGCCGGGGGCGAGCGTCACGGGTGAGCTCCAGGGCGCCTCGACGCGCCCGCGCAGGTCGACGATGTCGCCGCTCAGTGCCGTGCCGTCGCGCTCCACGGTGCAGGAGGCCTCGTGGTTGTTCGGATTGAACAGGCGCAGGAGTGCCGCGCCGTCGCAGGTGGTGAGCGCCGACACCTCGGCTCCGTCGACTCTGAGCAATCGTCCTTCCGACGGCCGGGTCGGCTCGGCACCGCCGCCCCGCACACGTTCGAGCGGTACGAGGAACTCGTCGGCCGCTCCGTAGAGGTCGGTCGTGCACCAGTCGCCGGTGTGGGGGAGCAGCGCGTAGTCGAGAGCGACGCGGCCCTGGAGCTGCGGTCCCTCGAGGGGATCGGCCGGACCGGCCGGGTTCGGGCGCAGCGCAGGCTCCAGGCGCGAGAGGTAGCCCGTGGAGCGTAGGAGGGTGAGGGCGATCTCCGTGCCGCCCTCGGTGATTTCGTACTCGAGCAGCCCGTCGTGGAGCAGCGCCAGGCCCCTGTCGCCGTCGGAGGCGTCGACGAACCGGCGCGACGGAAAGGTCGGCAGGGGGAACTCATGGGGACCCCCTTCGGGCTCCAACCCCCGGTGGACGACGGCGAAGGCGCACTCGGCGTCGGAGCCCTGCACGGGGACCGGGAGCGGCACATGGGCGCGCAGGCGGTGATCACGACAGCGGTTGTCGAACTCGGTGTGGATCCGGAGGAAGCGCTCCCCGGCCCGCAGTTCGTAGGTCGTCTCGACGCGCACGGTCTCGACGTGGTCGGTGCGGGCCTCGCATCGCCGCTCGTCGCCGACCGCCGCGGTGGGCCAGTGGTAGGTGGCGTCGACGATGACGACGCTCCGCACGGGTCCGGACTCGCGGGTCGTGACCGAGACCGCCACGGGGGAATCGACGATCCGATCGACCGTGGGCGGCGAGTAGTTGTAGGTGTCGCCCCCGTCACCCCCGTCGACCAGACGGTTCGCTCCGTGGATCTCCACGCCGTCCGTCGTGCGGAGCGACACGGTGCCGTCGGACTCGTCGACGGTGGCGCTCAGGAGCGCGTTCGACAGCGTCGCGCCGACGACGGTCGCGTTCTCGTCGGTGCTGTCGGTGGGCGGACCTTCTCTCTCGCTGATGGAGTACGTGGACCATCCGAAGCCGTCGACGGGATCAGTCGCGAATGCGAGCCGACACGCCGGGACGCGCAGCATGCGAACGCGGAATGTCGTGTCGGGATCGGCCTCGGCGCGAGCGAGGAGCTTCTCGCGCAGTGTGTCGAGACTCGTAGCGGTTCCGCCCGGGCCGGCTGCTTGCAGTTCGACCTCGGTCGTTCCGTCGTGCTCGGTGATGTCGGCTGCGGCGATCTGCACGCCGCGGAACTCGGGTCCGCGCATCGCCTCCACGACCCAGCGGATCTTCGATCCCGTCACAGTCGTCGAGAAGGCTTCCCCGCCGATCTCGTCGATCACCTGGTACGGCCGGGAAGAGCCGTCGGCTCCCTGGACCGTGAAGGGGCCGGTGCCCGGGGCGGTCACCTCCACGAGCCCGGCGCGCGTGCGAGCCGTCGGATTGAGCACGACGGTGCTGCCGGGCGTGGCATCCACGATCGCGGCGAGTCGACGACAGGCCGTGCGGGTCACACCGTCGGCGATCTGGCGGGCTTCCTGGTATCGGACGCGTACCGCCTCGACGACCTCGTCGGCGCTGCACGCACACGAGGAGTCGTGGGCGGCGTTGAGGATGAGGCCGTCCCAGGCCAGTTCCAGGAGCTCGTTCGGCGGATCGTCGGCGAGGAGCAGTGCGGCGAGCGGCTCGGCCCGGCGCTCGAGGGACCGTTCCGCCGCCGCGGCGAGCTGGTGGACGTCGACGCGGTTGGAGGCGACCCCCATGAGGATGTTGGATCGTGCCCCCGAGCGGAGCTCTCCCTGCCAGGTGGTCAGCCCGTCGGTCGTGCGACCGCCGAGATACTCGGGCAGCGACGTCACCGAGAACCGGTAGCCCCCGTCGCCGGTCTCCGCTGCGATCTCGTTGGCCTCGGCGACGACACGGCCCAGCCACGGCTGAGGGAGCTGGTGGTCGGTTCCGTTCATGAGGAGCATGTCGCCGGTGACCGACTCCCCGAGCTCGGCGGCGTAGCTCTCCGCGCGCCGGATCAGTCCGGCGCCGTCTTCGGGAATGTCACGTCCGTTCGAATACGAGCCGTAGAGGAACTCGGCGCGGACCGTCGAACCGTCGGGCGCGCTCCAGGCGAAGGCCGTGTCGTCGACGGCACTCGGAACACCGCGCCACACGACGGCGTGTTCGAATCCGGCCAGGCGCAGGATCTGGGGCATCTGCGCGATGTGTCCGAACATGTCGGGCAGATATCCGATCTCCATGGCACCCCCGAGCTCGGCGGCCCGTCTCATCCCGGCCTGGAGATCGCGGATGATCGTCTCGCCCGACACCATGAACTCGTCCATGAGCACGGCCCACGGGCCGATCGACAGCCGGCCGCTCTCCACGAGCGCCCGGATGCGACCTTCGTGATCGGGACGGATCGTGAGGTAGTCGTCGACGACCGCTGTCTGGCCGTCGAGCATGAAACGTCGGTACGACGTGTCGTGCTCGAGCAGGTCGAGCAGCTCGTCGAGGAGCTCGACCAGGCGGATCCGGAACTCCTGGAACGGCGCGTACCACTCCCGGTCCCAGTGGGTGTGCGCCACGATGCCCACGTGGCGGCCGGCGCTCTGGCCGGAATCGTGGCCGGAATCGTGGCCGAAACCGCGCGGCGCAGGGGAGGAGTTCATCGGCCGCCAGCATATGGGCGACCTCGCCGTGATCCGGCGCCCGTACGATGGCGGTATGCGAATCGTCGTGGGTTCGGATGAGGCCCAGCACGTCGTCGACGCCGTGGTGGAACACCTGGAGAGACTCGACCACGACGTGCGCGTGGTCGGGCCGCCGGCGGGTGGTGACGAGCAGTGGGCCGAGGTCGGTCATCTCGTCGGTGGCGCCGTGGCCGAGGGTGAGGCCGACACGGGCGTGCTCTTCTGCTGGACCGGTACCGGTGCGTCGATCGCGGCCAACAAGGTGCCGGGAGTGCGGGCGGCGCTGTGCACCGACGCCGCCACCGCCGAGGGAGCCCGTCGGTGGAACGACGCCAACGTCCTCGTCATGGGACTACGGCTCACGAGCCCTGCCAGTGCCCGCGAGATGCTGGATGTGTGGCTCTCGACCGATCCCGATCCCGAGGAGGCCGACAACATCGCCCTGTGCGAGCAGCCCCGCACCGGGCGCGCGTAGGCTCGGGGCATGCCGACCTACGTGATGCTCTCCACGATCGGGCCCGACGGTTGGGCCACGATCCGCGAAAAGCCCGAACGGATCCGCGCGGTGAAGGCCGAAGTGGAATCCCAGGGGCTGACCGTGATCGCGCAGTACGCGCTCATGGGTCAGTACGACTTCCTCAACGTCATCGAGGCACCCGACGAGGAGACGATGGCCAGGGCGGCTGTCGATCTCGCCGCCCGCGGCACGATGCGCACGACGACACTCCAGGCCATTCCGGTGGACACCTTCGTAGAGGCCCTCGAAGCCTCGGGCTGAGCCGCCGGGACGTCCGGTTCGCCGACGCTTCGAAGGATCGGGCTGAGAAGGCCGCCGCCCGGATCAGAACGGGTCAGTGCCACCACATGCGGTTGCGGCGGTCGTCCTCACGCAGATCGGACTTCTCGAACAGCTTCGGGAGCACGGAGCCGTCGGAGCGTCGGCGGATCCGGTAGCGGGGGGCCCCGCCACCATCGTCGACGATGTCGACGATGTCGAAGCCGCGTGAATACCGGTTGTCGTAGGTCGACCGGACCTCGACGCGACTGCCCTTGTCCATCGCACGATCGTATCCGCACGATGTTCGGATCGGGTGCGCGTATCGGCCGGATTCACCGGGCGGATTGCTAGCGTTCGCGCCGTGGCAACCGCCGGGCCGACGATGCGGGTCGAGAACGCGTGCATGCGCTCGGGCGACCGCGTGGTCTGCGGGATCGACGAGGTCGGCCGGGGCGCCTGGGCGGGTCCCGTCACGGTGGCGGCGGTCGTGGCGGCGCCGGAACGCCCCCGCACGCTGCGGGGCGTGCGTGACTCCAAGGACCTCACGCCGGCCCGACGGGATTCCGCCGCCACAGCCGTGCGTGGATGGGCGCTCGCGGTGGGCGTCGGCCACGCCTCCCATCACGAGTGCGACGAGTTCGGCATGACCGAGGCTCTGCGGCGCGCGGGCTTCCGGGCGCTGGGGAGGTCGAGGAGCAGGGCTACGAACCCGACCGGATCCTGCTCGACGGTTCCTTCGACTTCCTGGGCCTGGGGGAGCGGGTCACGACGATCGTGAAGGGCGACGCCACCTCGCTCGCCGTCGCCTCCGCGTCGTGTGTGGCCAAGGTCACCCGGGACGCGCTCATGGCGGACGCGGCCGACCACTACCCCGTGTACGGATTCGAGAGCAACCGCGGCTATCCGGCGCCCGTGCACCGCAGCGCTCTCCTGGCCTACGGGCCGAGCGCCATCCACCGGCGGTCGTGGATCTTCATGTCGGGCCTGCCGTGGCGGAACCTGGAGCCGCCGCCGGGGCGCCTCTTCGCCTGAGACGCAGCGTCGGGCAGGCTGGTTCCGGACAGGCTGGTTCCGGACAGCCTGGTTCCGGAGCGGCGCGTGCGACGGGCGTACAGTGCGGCCCATGGGACAGCCGATCACCGTCCAGGCGCGCCCGGGAGCCTCTCCCGACGTGCGCATCTTCGATCTGAACCGCGGCCTCACGGGAATGAAGATCGAGCGCTACGCCTCGGCCGACGGCGTGCGCGGCGGTCGCCCCTCCGATGTGCTGGCCGGCCGCCTGTTCGCCCTGGGGGCGGAACAGGTGACGGTGTACTCGAACGTCGTGACGGTCGAAGCCCCCGCGGCGTCGTGGGGAGAACTCGAGCCCCGCGTGACCGAGACCGTGGAGAACCTCTTCGGCTACTACGGCGACGACGCCGGCTGGTCCCCCGAGGCACTTGGTACCGACACCGACGTGCCCGACGTCGCGGACGTCGCGGACGACGCCTCTGACGCCTCCTCAGGGGATTCCTGAGAAGGTCCCGGGCATCTCAGAGAGTGGCGCAGTCACCACTGCGTCTCTCGCGCGTCGTCTAGCGCGGTCTAGCGCGCGCCGATGTAGTCGCGCAGCGTCTCGGTTTCGTCGCGTAGTTCCTCGACGCGGTGTTTCACGACGTCGCCGATGCTGATGAGCCCGACGAGTTTCCCGTTGTCGACGACGGGGAGGTGGCGGGCCCGCTTCTCGGTCATGACCCCCATCACGTGGGCGATCGTGTCGTCGGGCGTGCAGGTCGTCACGGGAGAGCTCATGAGCTCGTGAACGGGCATGGTGAGGAGCTGATCCCCGCTGTGGGGGATCGCCCGCACGATGTCACGCTCGGAGAGCATTCCCTCGGCGGTGGTCCCGTCGCTGGAGACCACCAGCGCCCCGATGCCGTGCTCCTCGAGGAGGGCCACCGCCTCGAAGATCGACTGGTCGGGGGTGATCCGCTGGACGTCCTGACCCTTGACGCTGAGCACCTTGTCGACCTTCATCGACGCTCCTTTCGGCCGTCCTGCCGTGACCGTGCCTCGGTGGCGTCCTGTCCGCCACCAGTCAACCACCACCACCCGCCCCGTGGGCTGCATACCTCGGAATCCTCTTGTCGGATCGAACACATGTTCGATACCGTGAGGGGGTGGCTTTCCCCGACTCCTTCCCTCCCGGGTCCCCTTCCCAGCTCCCTCCCCGGTCCTCTCCCGGGCCGGAACCTCTGCTGTCGGTGGCGCAGCGCGTCCGGCCCACCGTGCTGGCGGCTGAACGTGTCGTGCCGGTGTCGGGCATGTTGGAAGGCCTTCTGCCCGGCGGGGGACTGCAACGCGGTTCGGTGACGGCCCTCGACGGTCCGCCGGGTCGCGGCGTCACATCCCTGGCACTGCACCTGATCGCCGCCACCACCGCGGCCGGAGAGTGGGCGGCGTTCATCGACCTCGACGGCTCGGTCGGTGGTCTGGCCGCGGCGGAGGCGGGCGCGGCGTTGGACCGCACCGCCGTGGTGCGGGGAGTGCCGCCGGACCGTTGGGCGGCCGTGACGGCGTCGCTGGTCGACGGGCTCACCATGGTGGTGGCCGAAGTCCCGTCGCGCTGTCGCGCGAGTGACGCGCGACGCCTCACGGCGCGCGTGCGCGAACGAGACGCGGTCCTGGTGGTGACGGGTGCCTGGCCGGTGGAGGCCGCTCTCACGTTGCGGGCGATGGGAGGAGCGGTGACCGGAGCTGTGGGAGGTGAGGTGGACGGCGGATGGTCGGGGCTCACTCCCGAGGGCGGGTTGCTCGAGCAGCGCTGCCTGTGTGTGGCGATCGAGCACCGGGGTGCCACCCGCACCGTGGCACTCGCGGGATGAGCCGCGATCCGGCATGAGTGCAGGGAGCGCCGAGCGCACCTGTTGTGTGTGGTGCCCCGACTGGCCCGTCGTGGCGTGGCGCCAGGCCGACGACGCACTCATCGATCGTCCCGTCGTCGTGCTCGAGCCCGCCGCGGGCGCTCCGGTGGTCCGTGCCGCCTCGATCGAGGCGCGTGCCGAAGGGGTGCGGGCCGGGCTGCGTCGGCGTGAAGCCGAGAGTCGCTGTCCCGGGCTCGTGGCCGTCGACGTCGATCCGCTGCTCGAGGCCCGCGCGTTCGAGGCGGTCGCCCGGGCGGTGGAGTCGATCACCCCCCGTCTCGTTCTCGATCGTCCGGGGCGCTGCGCGTTCCCCACCCGCGGCCCCGCCCGCTACTTCGGTGGCGACGAGGAGGTGGCGACACAGATCATGAGCGCGGTGGAGACCATCGGGGTGGCCGATGTGCGCGTCGGCATCGCCGACGGCGCGTTCCCCGCACTGTTGGCGGCACGCGGGCCGGGCCCGGGCGCCACCTGGGTGGTGCCGCCGGGAGAGTCGGCGGAGTTTCTGGCGTCGTGGCCGGTCGGGGTGCTGCGGCTGGCGGGTGACACCGGCCCCGGCAGCGGTGTCGGTAGCGGTGTCGAGGAGTCGCCCGACGCCGCGGGAGCCCTCGCCGACCTGCTCGTCCGCCTGGGTATGCCCACGTTGGGCGCGTTCGCTGCGCTGTCGGAATCGGCCGTCACCGGGCGCTTCGGTCGCACGGGTGCGCGGGCCCACCGGCTCGCCCGAGGTCTCGACGAGCACCCACCGGCGCTCACCCGGCCACCTCCCGACCTCACCGAGACGGCCGAGCTCGACCCGCCCGCGCAACGACTCGACGTCACCGCGTTCGCGGCGAAGGCCATGGCCGACCGTTTCTCCGCGGCTCTGGCCGACCGAGGTCTCGCCTGCACCCGTGTCGTGGTCGAGGCCGAGACCGAGCACGGCGAGCGCCTCTCCCGGTGTTGGCGCCACGACGGCGCGCTCGACGCCCCGGCCCTGGCGGAGCGGGTCCGTTGGCAGCTCGAAGGGTGGTTCGCGGCACCCCCGTCCCGACGGTCGTGTGCCCGACCCCGGGCGGCACAGGACGACGCGGCCTTCGAGGAGTCGTACGAGCCGTCCACCGCCGGGATCATCATGTTGCGACTCGTCCCCGACTGCGTCGTTCCCGCCACCGGCCGTCAGCTCGGCTTCTGGGGCGGTGATCCCGCCGCGGCCGACCGCGCCGCCCGTGCGCTCGCCCGCGTGCAGGGGCTGCTCGGTCCCGGCGCGGTCACCACGCCGGTGCTCCAGGGCGGACGTTCGCACGACGAGCGCGTGCGATGGGTGCCGTGGGGAGAACCGCGTGAGCCGGCGCGACCCGACCGCGATGCCCGCAGTGGTATCGACGGAGATCCCGCGGCCGGGGATGCGCCGACCTGGCCCGGGCGTGTCCCGGATCCCGCCCCGGCGAGGGTCTACGAACCGCCACGTCCCGCCGAGCTGCTCGACGCGCAGGGTCGCCCGGTCACCGTCACCGGGCGGGGAGAGTGTCCCGCTCCACCCGCCCACCTGCGAAGCGATGTGCTGCCCGACGGAGGCGGCACGATCGCGGCATGGGCGGGCCCGTGGCCCGAAGACCTGCGCTGGTGGGACCGCCTCACCCGCCGTCGTCGCGCCCGCTGGCAGATCCTCACCGACACGGGCGTCGCCGCCCTCGTCGTCCTCGAGTCCGGCCGCGCTGCCCTCGAAGCCGTTTACGACTGAACCCGAGACGAGGAGAAGCGGCGTAGGTATCCTGCGCCGCCCGAGGCGAGGCAAACGGAACCGAGACGAGGAGAAGCGGCGTAGGTATCATGGGGTACGCCTCGAGTGAGCAGGCTCACGCTCCTCCGTCCATGGTGTTGCCGTATCCTGTGGAGGAGTTGGGATGGCCGTCAACGAACGTACCCGTCACGATCTCTATGTCGGGCTCGAGGAGCTGTTGGGTGTGGAGAGAACATCGGTGCTGATGGAACACCTACCGCCCGTGGGTTGGGCCGATGTCGCCACCCGACGTGATCTCGCCGCTCTCGGCGCCGAACTGCGCGGTGAGATAGCGGAGTTGCGCGGTGAGATAGCGGAGTTGCGCGGCGAGATGGTCGGGATGCGGGGCGAGATGGTCGGGATGCGGGGCGAGTTCGGGTTGGAACTGGCCAAGGCGGTGCGCACGGTGGTGTTCGCCAATCTGACGATCGCGTTCGCCGCCGTGGGCCTGGCCTTCGGAGCCGCCCAGCTCACCTGAGCCGAGGATCAGCGGCGCAGGTATCCTGCGCCGCCCGAGGCGAAGAATGGGAACCTGAGCCGAGGATCAGCGGCGCAGGTATCCTGCGCCGCCCGAGGCGAAGAATGGGAACCTGAGCAGGGGAAGAAGCGGCGCAGGATCGGGCATGATCTGATCGATGGCGACTCCCCTCAAGGACCAGTTCGACAGAGAGGCCGTCGAGGAGCTCGCCGAACGATTCAGCCGGTTTCACGCCGGTTTCGAGCAGGAACAGTTCACGGCCTCGGTCCTCGAGGAGTTCCCGGAACTCGAGCTGAAGGAACGGGTCAACCTCGTCGCCGATCGCCTGGCCGACGAGCTCCCCGACGACTATCCGACCGCCCTCTCCATCGTGATGCAGGCGGCGGCCGGTGGCCTCGACGGGTGGGCCGCGTGGCCACTCTGCTCGTTCGTGGAACGCCACGGCGTCGACTCACCCGCCGAATCTCTCGAGGCCATGCCGGTCCTGACGAAGCTCTGGACGTGCGAATTCGCCATCCGCCCGTTCCTGAACACACACCTCGGCATGACGCGCGACCATCTCCGCCGCTGGGTTCTCGATCCCGACGAGGCTGTGCGCCGCCTGTGCTCCGAGGGCACCCGGCCTCTTCTTCCCTGGGGTACGCGGGTACCGGTGTTGATCGACGACCCACAGATCGGAATCGAACTCCTGAGCGCCCTGCGTCACGATGACTCCGAGATCGTCCGCCGATCCGTCGCCAATCATCTCAACGACATCACCAAGTCCCGACCCGATCTCGTGGTGGATCTGCTCGACGAGTGGATGAGTGATTCCGATCCGGTCGACGAACGTATGGTGAGCCAAGCCCTCCGGACCCTCGTGAAACAAGGTCATCCGGGTGCGTTGCATCTGCTGGGATTCACCACCGATCCACAGGTCGACGTCTCCCACTTCTCCTGCGAACCCGAGACACTGAATCTCGGCTCCGCCATCGAACTGACAGCCGAGTTGACGTCGACCTCTCCGGAAGAACAGTTGCTGGTGATCGACTTCGTCGTTCATCACGTGACGGGATCCGGTGGCACGTCGCCGAAGGTCTTCAGGTGGGCCACGCTGCGACTCGCCCCGGGGGAGACCGTTCGATTGTCGAAGCGGCGACGGATCCGGAACGGCGTCGACGCGCCGTTACCACGCCGGCCGACATCGCATCGATCTCCAGGTCGCCGGCCGAGTGCTCGCGACAACCGACTTCGACCTGAAGGAGAGCTCGCCTCCTTCCTGATCTCGCCCGTTGCACAGCCGCCGATCGGGCCGTGGCTGTCGTACCCGCCCGGTACGTTGTGGTGGCGCCTCGAGTGAGCAGGCTCACGCTCCTCCGTCCGCTGTGTGCCGTATCCTGTGGAGGAGTTGGGATGGCCGTCAACGAACGTACCCGTCACGATCTCTATGTCGGGCTCGAGGAGCTGTTGGGTGTGGAGAGGACATCGGTGCTGATGGAACACCTACCGCCCGTGGGTTGGGCCGATGTCGCCACCCGACGTGATCTCGCCGCTCTCGGCGCCGAACTGCGCGGTGAGTTCGGGTTGGAACTGGCGAAGGCGGTACGCACGATGGTGTTCGCCAATCTGACGATTGCGTTCGCCGCCGTGGGCCTGGCCTTCGGAGCCGCCCAGCTCACCTAGACATGCCGGCGGGCCTTCTTGCCTGATCGAACGTGTGTTCGATAGCCTGGACGCCCCGCGGGGGTGAGCAGGTGGAGGCAGGTGAGCGGCTGTGGGCGGATACGCCGAGCTGCACTGCCACACCAACTTCTCCTTTCTCGACGGCGCCAGCCATCCCGAGGAGCTCGTGGAGGAGGCGCAACGCCTCGGCCTGGCGGCGCTGGCGGTCACCGACCACGACGGTTTCTACGGTGTGGTCCGCTTCGCCGTGGCCGCGCAGACCCTCGGGATGCCCACCGTCTTCGGTGCCGAAGTAGGTGTTCTCCGGGAGCACTCGTCCACCCATCTGGTGCTGCTCGCGGAGGGGCCGGTGGGATACGCCCGTCTGGCGAAGTCGCTGAGCAGGGCACAGCTGGCGGGTGAGAAGGGAGCGCCGGTCACCACGTTCGCGGAGCTCGTCGACGACGCGCGCGTCCCCGTACACCTCCATCCGAGCGCGAGCGCGCACAACGACCACTGGTTCGTGCTGACGGGCTGTCGCCGAGGAGCGGTGCCCGCTGCTCTGAGTGCTGAGGGCCCCGCTGCGGCGCGGCGTGCCCTCGACCGGCTCGTCGAGGGTTTCGGGCGTGACCGTGTGCTCGTCGAGCTCTGGGACCACGGCGACCCTCTCGACCGTGCGCGCAACGATGCGCTCGTGAAGGTGGCGGCGGCTGCACGTGTGGAGGTGGTGGCCACCAACAACGTCCACTACGCGACGCCCGGCCGTCACCGGTTGGCGACTGCGCTCGCGGCGGTGCGCGCGGGCCGTTCCCTCGACGAGGTCGACGGATGGTTGCCGCCCACACCGTTCGCCCACCTGCGAAGCGCCGCCGAGCAGCACCGTCGTTTCTCCCGCTACCCGGGAGCGGTGGAGCGCACCGTCGACATCGCACAGCAGTGTGCGTTCGATCTCCGTATCGCGGTGCCGAACCTGCCCGACTACCCGGTTCCCGACGGCCACGACGACATGAGTTGGCTCACCGAGCTGACACGGCGCGGTGCGGCGGTCTACTACCCGACGACCCATCCCGACCACGACCGGGCGATACGTCAGATCGACTACGAGCTCGGGGTGATCGACGAGCTCGGCTTCCCCGGCTACTTCCTCCTCCTCCACGACATCGTCGAGTTCTGCCGGATCCACGACATCTACTGCCAGGGTCGGGGAGCGCAGCGAACAGCGCCGTCTGTTACGCGCTGGGCGTCACCAAGGCCGACGCGGTGGCTCTCGGCCTGCTGTTCGAGCGGTTCCTGTCACCCGAACGTGAGGGTCCCCCGACATCGATCTCGACATCGAGCACGAGCGTCGTGAGGAGGTCATCCAGTACGTCTACGGGCGCTACGGACGTGACCGTGCGGCGCAGGTCGCCAACGTCATCACCTACCGTCCCCGTTCGGCGTTGCGGGAGATGGCCAAGGCGGGCGGCCTCTCACCCGGCCGGGCCGACGCGCTCACCCGGTGGCTCGATCGCTGGAGCGGCCGGGAGCAGCTCGACGACATGGCGAAGAGCAGCATGGCCAAGACCGGTGTTGCCGCGGGCGCCGCCGGCGAGCCGGAGATGCCGGTGCCCGGGCTGGTGCTCGACCTCGCCCGGGAGGTCCAGGACTTTCCCCGTCACCTGGGGATCCACTCCGGTGGGATGGTCATGGCCGACCGCCCGCTCGTGGAGTGCGTGCCCGTCGAATGGGCGCGCATGGAGAACCGAACGGTTCTCCAGTGGGACAAGGACGACTGTGCGGCGGCCGGCCTCGTGAAGTTCGACCTGCTCGGGCTCGGCATGTTGACGATGCTGCACCTGGCGGTCGATCTCATCGCGCAGCACGAGGGTGTCGCGGTCGACCTCGCCACGATCCCCCAGGAAGATGAGGTCTACGACCTGCTGTGCGCCGCCGACACGGTGGGTGTGTTCCAGGTGGAGAGCCGCGCGCAGATGGCGACGCTGCCGCGGCTGCGTCCCCGAAGGTTCTACGACCTCGTGGTGGAGGTGGCGCTCATCCGTCCCGGGCCCATCCAGGGCGATTCCGTGCATCCCTATCTGCGGCGCCGGGCAGGAGAGGAACCCGTCACCTACCTGCATCCGCTGCTCGAACCCTCGCTGCACAAGACCCTCGGCGTACCGCTGTTCCAGGAACAGCTCATGCAGATGGCCATCGACGTCGCCGGGTTCAGTGCCGCCGACGCCGACAAGCTCCGGCAGGCCATGGGCTCCAAGCGCAGCCATGCGCGGATGGCCGCCATGCGTGAGCGGCTCATGGAGGGAATGGCTGCCAACGGGATCACCGGCGATACCGCAGAGGCCATCGCCAAGAAGTTGGAGGCCTTCGCCGACTTCGGATTTCCGAGAGCCACTCGGTGAGCTTCGCCTACCTCGTGTATTCCTCGGCCTGGGTGAAGCGCCACCATCCGGCGGAGTTCACCTGCGCGTTGCTCAACGCCCAGCCGATGGGCTTCTATTCGCCACACACGCTGGTGCGCGACGGCATCCGTCACGGCGTGGAGGTGCTCGGCCCCGACGTGGCGGCGTCACGTCGCGACTGCACGATGGAACCCCGCAGCGCAGAAGCCGGCCCGATCGGTCACCCGCAGCCGGGATGGCACGCGGATCCGTCCACGCACGCGGTGCGCATCGGCCTGCGCTACGTCAAGGGTCTGTCGGGGGAGCTCCTCGAGCGGATCGACACCGAACGGGAGCAGCGCCCCTTCGTCGACCTCGAAGACTTCGCACGACGAACCGGTGCGTCGGTCGACGCGCTCGAGTCGCTCGCCACCGCGGGGGCGTTCAGCTGCTTCGGTCACGATCGTCGCGGCGCACTGTGGAGCGCGGGAGCGCTGGGTGCGGCGCGTGCCCGCCGGCACACGGGAACGACCGTCGAGACGCTTCCCGGCGTGGTCACCGGCCTCGACGCGCCCCCGTTGCCGGGGATGGACGTCGTGGAGGCACACGCGGCCGATCTCGCCACCACCGGTCTCTCCTCCGACGCCCACCCCACTGAGTTCTTCCGGGAGCAGCTCAGAGCAGTTGGGGTGGTCACCGCCTCCGACCTGCGCACGTTGGCCGACCGCACGGTCGTGGAAGTGGCGGGCGTCGTCACGCACCGTCAACGCCCGATGACGGCCCGGGGGGTGATCTTCCTCAACCTCGAGGACGAGACGGGTCTGATCAACGTCATCTGCACCCCACCGGTGTGGAAGCGCCACCGCAAGGTCGCCCGCCAGTCGCCGGCACTGCGGATCCGAGGTGTGCTGGAGTGCCGCCAGGGGGTGATCAACATCCTGGCGCAACGGCTCCACTCCCTGGATCTCGGCCTGACCGACCACCTCCGCTCCCGCGATTTCCGCTGACCGATTCCGCTGAAACGCCGCATTCCCCGCAAGACTCCTGCCTCCTCCGAGAATTCGTCCGGATCCGGGGAACTGATCCCGGCTCCCACCCATCCAACGGGTCAGATGCGAACCGGAGGAGCCAGCATGCGCCGAATCCCGACCGTCCTCACCGCGGCAGTCGCCGCAGTCGTCCTCTTCGCCACCGCCTGCGACAACTCCGGTGGCACGGCGAAGGGTCCGCAGCCGCGGCATCTGCCCGACGACCTCGTGCTCGCCGCACGGCTCCAGATCTTCGACGACTGCGACCAGCTCCTGGGCCACATCCAGGCGGAGGCCATGGCGCGGGTCGGACCGTACGGGCTCGACGGCGGTGAGTACTACGCGCTCGAGGGCGACGTCAGGACCGCCGACGAACTGGCCGCCGACGGGGACGTCGCCGCCGCTCCCGAGGCCGGTGAACAGTCCGCACCCGTGCCCGGCGGCTCGCAGGACTTCTCGGGCACCAACGTCCAGGAGGCCGGCATCGACGAACCCGACATCGTCAAGACCGACGGCTCGACCATCTTCACCCTGACCGACGAGTCCCTGAATGCCGTCGCCGCCGGTTCCGAACCGGCGCTTCTCGGTTCGGTCGACGTCGGCTTCAGCTCAGGAATGCTGCTGATCGGCGACCGCATTGTCGTGCTGGGCGAGGGCTCCGGTGACGTGGGAATACCCGAGGCTCCCATCCAGAGTGGTGCCACCGTCACGCTCGTCGACGTGTCCGATCCCGCGAACCCGACTGTTCTCGAGGAGATGCACGTCGAGGGCCGCGTGGTGTCGGCCCGCACGGTCGACGGCCGGATCCACCTCGTGACAGCGGGACAACCGACCACGCTCGACTACGAGTACCCGAACGTCTACGAGGGCGACAGCGGATTCGAGCACATGTTCGGGACCACCGAGAACGAAGCCGAGAAGGCGAACCGTGCAGTCATCGCGACCTCCGATCTGGACGACTGGCTGCCGCAGTACAGCGTCGAGCGAAACGGCGACGAGGTCTCCTCGGGTCGCCTGGTCGACTGCGCGTCGGTCTACCAGCCTCCCGAGTTCTCCGGTGTGGGCACCCTCACCGTGACGACTCTCGATCCGGAACAGGGTCTGGAGCCGGTGGGCTCCACGGGTGTTCTCTCCGACGGCCAGACGGTCTACTCGTCGGCCGAGCGGCTCTACGTGAGCACCCGCGAGTACGCGGACATCAACCAGGACGACGGCTCCGTCGCCCTTCCCGACGACACGAGCGCCGTCCACTCGTTCGACATCACCGGGCCGGGCGGCGCCGAGTACAAGGCGTCGGGCACCGTCCCGGGCACACTGCTCAACCAGTTCTCGATGTCGGAGTACGACGGCTACTTGCGGGTGGCCACGACGGGGCAGACCGACGGCGACCGGGTCGCGCCCATGGAGGAGCCGGCGCCGGGCGAACCCGACGAACTCAGCATCGCTCCGCCGCCACCGGTCCCGGACAGTGAGAGCTTCGTGACGGTGCTCGAGGTGAGTGACGAGGCGCTCGTCGAGGTCGGCCGCGTCGGGGGCCTCGGCTACGGCGAGGAGATCCACTCAGTGCGCTTCGTCGATGATGTCGGCTATGTCGTGACGTTCCGCCAGACGGATCCGCTCTACACGCTCGACCTGTCGGACCCGAGCGCCCCCACGGTCGTGGGCGAGCTGAAGATCCTCGGTTACTCGGCCTACCTGCACCCCGCGGGCGACGGCCTCCTGATCGGTGTCGGCCAGGACGCCACCGACACGGGCATGACCCAGGGGACCCAGATCTCCCTCTTCGACGTCTCGGACCTGAGTGATCCTCGCCGCATCGATCAGGTGAACCTCCGGTCCGGCAGTTCTCCTGCCGAGTTCGACCACCACGCCTTTCTGATGCACAACGGTCTCGCGGTCGTCCCCGTCTCGACCTACGAGCGCGGTCAGCGTTCGGAGGCGCTCGCGTTCGAGGTCGGTGTCTCGGAAGGGATCGTCGAACGGGCGACCATCAGCCAGCCCGGTACCACCGTGCGCCGTCCCACGCCGATGCCGGAGGGCGATGGGATCGAGGATGACGTCGTGTTCGAGGACACCGAGATGGTCGAGACGCCGCTCATCGAGCGGTCGCTCGTGATCGGCGAGACGTTGTACACCTACTCGTCCGAGGGTCTGCTGGCGACGGATCTGACGTCCTTCGAGGACACCGGATGGCTCCCGTTGACGTGAGCGCTGGCCTTCAGCCTCTGTGGATGACACCGGCGGTCGACAGTGCGTGTGCTGCACGCGGGTACTCTGAAGGCGCACTGTCCGGAACCGGGGGAGTCGTGGCCCAACCACCGAGACCGTCATGCGCAGTCCCGCCCGTGTCGTTGCGCGCACCGTCGCGCTCGTCCGCTCGGACCCGTCGGGGACCCGGGCGGGGTTCGTCGCGCTCTCGCTCTCCACGGCAGCGGGGCTTCTCGCAGGACTGATCCTCGGGTCCATGACCGGGACCCTCGAGGAACTCCCCGGGCTCCTGATCCTCGTTCCGGCAGCAGTCGGGATGCGGGGCAACGTCTTCGGGGCTCTGGGTAGCCGGTTGGGTACCTCCATTCACACCGGAACGTTTCGGGTCTCGCGACGCTCCGACACTCTCGTCGGTCAGAACATCGTGGCGGCACTCGTCCTCTCGGTGTCGCTCTCGCTCGTCCTGGCCTTCATTGCCAAGGCGGTCGCCGAGGCGTTCGGTGTGACCGACGCCATCTCGGTGGGCGACTTCATCGTCATCTCGGTCATCGGCGGGCTCCTGCCGTCGGTGATCCTCGTGGGGGTCACCGTCGGCGTCGCCGAGATGAGTGTTCGCCGGGAATGGGACCCCGACAATGTCGAGGCACCGATCGTGACCGCCGCCGGCGACGTTCTCACGCTCCCGAGCCTCCTGCTGGCGTCATTCCTGGTCGGGGTGGACGGCGTGACGCCGTTCGTCCTCGCCGTCGCCGGGATCGGGGCGCTCGTGACGCTCGTGTACGGACTACGGACGCGGCTCCCGATGGTCCGGGCCATCATCCGCCAATCGCTGCCGGTGATCATCGTGGCCGGGGCCATCAGCCTGGTCGCCGGTGTCGTCGTGCAGTCACAACTGCAGCCGTTCATCGACTATCCGGCGCTTCTGATCCTGATCCCGCCGATGCTCGCCCTCGTGGGTTCACTGTCGAGCATCCTCACGGCCCGTATCTCGAGCAAGCTCCATCTCGGACTCATCGAACCCACCCGCTTCTCGCTGCGGCCGGTGGCGGCCGACGTCGTGCTCGTGTTCTCACTGGCTGCACCGATGTTCGCCGTCCTGGGAGTCGCCGCCGACCTCATCGCTGCGGTCACCGGGCTGGGAAGCCCCGGGCCCATCGATGTCGTCGTCGTGGCGCTCGTCGCAGGTCTCCTGGCCACCGTGCTGGGCGTCGGCCTCGCGTTCTTCGCCGCCACGACCGCCTACCGGCTCGGTGCCGATCCCGACAACTACGGGATTCCCGTGGTGACGGCTTTCTCGGACCTGTTCGGCGCTGTGGCGCTTATTCTTGTTGTCGCTAGTTTGGGGCTGACGTGACAGGTAACCGGAACGACGACGAACGACCGCGAAACCTCAAGGCGATGCTCTCGGAGGCGAAGGACACCTCCGAGCTCATGGTCGACCTGGCGTACGCGGCGATCTTCTTCAACGACGAACGCATGGCGAGGGAGGTCGACGAGCTCGAAGAGCGGCTCACCGACACCGTCCACGACATGCGTGAGGTCTGCGTCCTCGCGGCCCGATCGCCCCGCGAAGCGGAAGGCATGTCGGGTGTGTTGCAGATCGTTTCGGCGATCGAACGAATGGGCAACGCCGCGGTCGACATCGCCCGCATCGTCACGCGGCGTCTCGGGATCCCGAGGTCTCTCGTGGCCGATCTCGCTGACGCCGAAGAGGTGTCCCACCGCGTGAGGGTGCGTGAGGATTCCGCCATGTCGGGATGCACCCTGGCTGATCTCGAGCTGCCCACCGAGGTGGGAATGCGGGTCGTCGGGATCCGGCGGGGCAAGGACTGGGTGATCGACCCCGACGGTGACGCCGCACTCGTGGCCGACGATGTCGTGATCCTCCAGGGTGCCGCGGCGGGAGTCGACGAGCTGCGCCGGATGGCCGGTGCGCCCGAGTGGAAACCTCCGAGCCCGGACGAGGAGACCGCGGTGTCCGACCTCGACCGCGCGGTCGATGCCATCGTGGAGATGAAGAATCTGTCGGAGGTGAGCACGGGCCTCGCGTACTCCGCGTTGCTCTTCGCTGATCAGGGGCTCGCCGCCGAGGTCGTGCGCCTCGAGGACCATCTCGACGAGATGAAGGAACGGCTCGAGGTCTGGGTGCTGCGTGCGGCGGCGGATCAGCTGGATCCGTCACCGTTGCGCGGCCTGTTGCACCTGGGCCAGGCGGCGGAATCGCTCGGTGATGCCGCCCAGCAGATGGTGTGGCTCGTCGAGCGCGGCGAGGAACTCCACCCGGTTCTCGCGGTCGCTCTGGCGGAGAGCGACGAGGTGATCGTGCGCGTGCCCGTCTCGGCGGATTCGGCGCTCGACGGTGTCTCGCTACGTGAGGCGAGCATCGAGATGGAAACAGGCTGCTACGTCCTCGCCGTGTGGCGGGCGGGCCGCTACGTGTATCAACCGCGTCCGCCCTATCGGCTCATGGCGGGTGACGAACTGCTCGCGACGGGTCCCGAGGAGGGCCGAGAGGAGCTCGCGCGACTGGGAGGCTTTTCGGTCCGCGAGGACGACGACACCGGCGAGATCGAGTTGGTGCCTCTGAGCAGCGCAGCGGGAGACGTCGTTTCGTAGGCTCGCGGCTTCGTCGCGTCGATCCCGGATTCTCAGGCGAGATGGCGTACCTCCGGCGGAGGACCGGATCTTGCCGATGCGACACGGACCTTCACGTCCAGCGCCTGGGCACCGTCGGGTGTCAGGACCAGTGGATCGAGCGCCAGTTCGACGACCTCCGGGCACTCCGCGGTGACGTGCGCCACACGCAGCAGCACCTCAGCGAGCGCCTGGTCGGCGCCGGGCGGTGTGGCGTCTGCGCCGAAGACCGTGGGAGCCGCGGCTTCGACCAGGTGAATCGCCTCCGTATCGGAGAGAGGGAGGACGTGCGGGACCCGCGGGCCCGTGCCGTGACGCCCGCCCGTCCCACCGTGCAGGGTCAGAACGGCGTCGAAGCGTTCATCGCGGCGCGCGACAACCGCCGTCGGAACACCCGATGCCGCCATCGGCTGCAGCAATGCCCCTCCCATCTCGTCACCGAGTGACTCGTCCAGGGCGTCGAACGCTTCGCGGACGGCGACGTCGTCGCGCAGGTCGAGATGGAGCCACGCGGTCCGGTCCCGGTAGTCGAGTGTCTCGGACGCCGCCTTCATCGCCACCGGGTAGCCGACGTCGGCTGCGACGGCCACGGCCTCGTCGGCGGTCACGACACGTCGGGTCTTCAGCGTGGAGACACCGATGGCACGACACACCTGCATGGCCTGCTCGGGCGAGAGCGGGCCACCCTCGTCGTTGCGATCGAGGAAGGAGGTCGCCAGGTCCTGGACGACGGAGAGATCCAACTCGTCGAGCAACGGGCTGTCTCCGGCCGGTCGGGCGCGCCACGACCGGTACTCGGCGATCCGCCCGGCGATCGGATCGTCCGAGGCCGACGACAAGTGGGAGCGCCGCTCGTCCCCTGTGCCCTGAACGCGCATGACGGCGTCGATCAGTTCGTCGCAGTTGTCGACCCGGATGACACCCAGCTGCGCGAGAAGGATGGTGTCGTCGGGCCCATGCTCGGGGTATGCGGCAACGACAGGTTTCGTGCGTGCGACGCGGCGGACTGTGCGTACGAAATGCCGTGGGTTCCCGAACGACGCCAGGGACAGAGCGATCGCCGACGTCTCGTTGTCGGATTCCCAGTAGCTGAGCAGGTCGTTACCCGACACGTCGGCTTTCGAGCCGAGAGCCACCCAGTTCCTGACGCCCAACTCGTGGAAACGGTGACCGGCTTCCCCATCGCCCCGCAGTTCCTGCGTCGCCACACCGCCCTCCTGAGTCGCCAGTGAGACGCCGCCGGGGTGGCGGACCCGCGCGTCGAGGGTGGCGTTGAGGCGAACGGCAGGATCGGTGTTGAGCAGGCCCCGGGCTCCGGGGCCGATGAGGCGCATGCCGTTACGGCGGGCGAAACCGACGAGCTCCCGAACGGAGCCGGTCCGGGTCGGGGAGTCCGCCGGTGACGGTGCCGGGAGGTCCTCGGTGACGACCATGAGCGCCCCGACGCCCATGCGGGCGCAGTCCTCGACGAGGGGGTAGAGCGTTGCCGGGTCGACGGCCACGACGGCGAGGTCGACGCGCTCGGGGACGTGCAGGATCGTCATGTAGGGCCGCCGGTCGCCCGGCGCCGGGCTCGACTCCACCGGGTACACGGGCCCCGCGAAACCCGCTGCCAGAACACAGCGGAGGACCTGTCGGCCGATCACACCTGTCTCGCCCGAGGAGATGACGGCGACCGAACGCGGCTGGAGCAGTCGGCGCACGGACTCGACCTCCGCCACCTGCTCTCGGGCTTCCGACACGGCACGGGATTCTTCCGTCGGCTCGATCGGGAACGAGACGGCGACGACGCCTTGACCGAACTCGCTCTCGACCTTCCAGCCCGCGTCGCGGAACACACCGAGCATGCGTCGGTTTTCCGGCAACGTCTCCGCGACGAAGCGGTGAACACCCGCGGCTCGTCCCGCCGCGGCGAGGTGTTCGAGGAGTGCGGTACCGATTCCCCGGCCCTGGTGTGCGTCGGCGACCACGAAGGCGACCTCGGCGTCGACGACGTTGACCCGGCGGTCGTAGCGCGCCACACCCAGGAGCTCGTCTCCGAGCTCGGCCACGAGAGCCATCCGGTCCACGTAGTCCACGGTGGCGAGCATCTCGAGCTGCCGCTCCGACGGGCGCGGCACCGGCGAGAAGAACCGCAGGTAGATGGATTTCTCGGACAGGCGAGACCAGAGGTCGTACAACCCGTCGGCGTCCTCACGTCGAATCGGCCGAATATGAACGGTCCGGCCGTCGGTCAGTACGACATCGGATTCCCACTGCGCGGGATAGCCGGACATCGGGCCAGTATCCCGCGTCTGTTCCGCACCGCGTCCCACCGCGGTGTGCGCCGCGCCGACACCGGAGCCGCGGGCTAGCGTCCGTTCATGGATCGCAGCGACGTGGCCGACGACCCACGTCCCGCGACTGAAACCGCACGTCGCTCACCGGGTCCCCATGACGGTCTGACGGCCGCCGAGGTCGCTGATCGAGTCGCTCACGGGCTCGTGAACGACGAGGGGGAGCGCACGAGCCGGACGTTCGGCCAGATCGTCCGTGCGAACGTCCTCACCAGGTTCAACGCGATTCTCGGCACGATGCTGGTGGTGATCCTGATCGTCGGGTCCTACAAGGACGGCCTCTTCGGTATCGTGCTCGTGGCCAATGCGTTGATCGGGATCGTGCAGGAGACACGGGCGAAGCGCACGCTCGACCGCCTTGCCGTTCTGAACGCTCCTTTGGCGAGGATCGTGCGAGACGGCGAACTCTCGGAGTACCCCACCGAGGCCATCGTTCTCGACGACGTTCTCGACGTGCGTGTCGGCGACCAGATCGTGGCCGACGGTGATGTGCTGTCTGCCGAGGGCCTGGAGATCGACGAGTCGCTCCTGACCGGCGAATCGGACCCGGTCACCAAGCGGGCCGGTGACGAGGTGCTGTCGGGGAGCATCGCGGTGGCGGGCACGGGCCGCGTCCGGGCGTCACGCATCGGGGCGGAGGCCTACGCCCGCAAGCTCGCCACCGAGGCCCGACGTTTCACGCTCGTGCGCTCCGAGCTCCAGGACGGGATCAATCTCATCCTGCGATACGTGACATGGGCCATCGTGCCCACCGCAGCGCTGTTGCTGCTCAGCCAGCTGAACTCCCATGAGTCCGTGAAAGAGGCGCTGGCGGGAACGGTCGCAGGTGTGGTCGGCATGGTCCCGGAAGGGCTGGTTCTGCTCACGAGCATCGCGTTCGCCGTCTCGGTCATCACGCTCGGGCGCCGCAACGTGCTCGTGCAGGAGATGCCCGCCGTGGAAGGGCTTGCCCGCGTGGACGTCGTCTGTGTCGACAAGACCGGCACGCTGACCGAGGGGATCATCGCCTTCGAACGGCTCGAGGTGTTCGAGGGAACGGACGCGGCCCTGGCCCGCGACGCCTTGGGGGCGCTGGGCGACGAACCGGACGCCAACCCGACACTGGCCGCCGTGGCTGCCGAGTTCGACGCCCCGTCGGATTGGGACGTGTCCGCTCGAGTGCCGTTCTCGTCGGCCCGCAAGTGGAGCGCCACCGCCTTTGCCGACCACGGCACCTGGGTTCTCGGAGCACCCGAGATGGTGCTCGCGGGACAAGACGAGGATCCTGCCCGCGAGCGGGCGAACCGCGCTGCCGACAAGGGCGGGCGCGTCCTTCTCCTCGCGCGGGGCGACGCACCGCCCGCCGACGACGAGCTCCCCGGCGGCCTTCGCCCCGCTGCGCTGGTCGTTCTCGACGAGAAGGTCCGACCCGACGCCGCCGAGACACTGAGCTACTTCGCCGATCAGAACGTGTCGGTCAAGGTCATCTCGGGTGACAATCCGCGCACGGTGGGTGCGGTCGCCCACAGGGTCGGCGTTCCTGATTCCAACAGGCCCGTCGACGCTCGGGACCTCGATGAGGACGACACCGAGGCTCTAGCGGACACACTCGACGACAGATCCGTGTTCGGCCGGGTCACTCCCCCACCAGAAGCGCGCCATGGTGGGAGCGCTCCAGTCGCGTGGTCACGTCGTGGCGATGACCGGCGACGGAGTGAACGACGCCCTCGCATTGAAGGACGCCGACATCGGGATCGCCATGGGCTCGGGTGCGCCCGCCACGCGTGCGGTCGCGCAACTCGTCCTGCTCGACGGCCGCTTCGCCACGATGCCGGGCGTTGTCGCCGAGGGGCGACGGGTGATCGGGAACATCGAGCGAGTCGCCAACCTGTTCATCACGAAGACCGTGTACGTCATGCTCATCGCGATCCTCAGTGGCGTGTTCCTCTGGCCGTTCCCGTTCCTGCCACGCCACCTGACGATCGTGTCGAGCCTGACCATCGGAATCCCCGGGTTCTTCCTGGCGATGGCGCCCAACAAACGACGGTACGTCCCGGGTTTCGTGCCGCGCGTTCTGCGTTTCGCGGCCCCCGCCGGCTTCGTCGCCGCCGCGGCCACCTTCGGCTCCTACGCTGCGGCGCGCCTCAGGACGTTTCGCTGGCGGAGGCACGCACGACGGCGACGCTCACGCTGCTCGTCCTGGGCATCTGGGTTCTCATCCTGCTGGCGCGGCCCATGACGCCGCTACGTATCGCATTGATCGCGGGCATGGTCGTGATGATGGTGGGAGCTTTCGTCATTCCCATGACCGCCGACTTCTTCGAACTCGAGCTTCCGTCGTGGTCCGTTCTCTTCGAATCGCTGCTCATCGCCGCCGGGGGCGCGCTCGCACTGGAGATGTTCTGGAGGCTGACCCACAACCGCTGGGCTCTCGGTGGCGGCGAGACCTAGCTTCCGGGACGACGACTGCCCGGACACGCCTCCCGGTTGCTCAGCCGCTACCCGGTGCCGACGTAGGTCTTGGCGTCGAGGGTGTCATAGCGCCAGGTCCATTCTCGGCGTGCCGGTTCCTGGCCGGGGCGCTCGACCGTGCGGGAGTAGACGACGGAGAAGCCGTCGTAGCCGTCTTCCGACTTCGTCGTGCCCTTCGGGAGGAACGGCGTCTTGATCGTCTCGGCTCCGGCCGGATATCTCGCGGTGACGGTCGGTTCCGTGCTCGTCACGACCCGGCCTTCCGAGCTGCTGTAGAAGGCGAAGGTGATCGACGTGTCGGTGTAGGCGGCGCGGATCAGCACTCCGGAGTTCGAATCGTTCCGGAATTGGAGGTCGAGGTTCGGGTAGTTGACGGTCGCTTCGCGCCCCATCGGGTAGCGCGAGATGTAGAGCGAGTGGGGTGTGTGCGACACATCCTCGAGCCCGGCGAAGAACATGGTGTTGTAGAGGGTCGTGGCGATCTGGCTCACGCCACCGCCGACGTCGTCGACGAACTTGTTGCCCTCCGCGATGGCGCCCGCTTCCACAAAGCCGCGTTCGACGGTACGAGGTCCGAGCCGCTCGTTGAGTGAGAACACCTCGCCCGGCTCGATGATCTGGTTCTGGAGGATGTCGGCCGCACGGTGGATGTTCGACACCCGCGATGCGCAGCACGGGTGTTCGGTCGTGAAGGTCGAGATCCGCTCCGTGATGTTCAGCTTCTCGGCCCACGCCGTGTCGTGTTCGGGCTGCTTCTCGGTGAAGCTGGCAGGTACGACCCGCTGGCCGCTGAGGATCCCCTGCGACACCTCGGCCAGATCGATGGTGCGCCCGGTGGTGGACGGGATCACCGACACCGTGGCGTTGGGGTGAACTTCCGAAACGGGCGTCGACGGGCTTGGTTTCGATGAACACGACGCCCGGCCCGAGCGCGGCATACAGCGCGTACGGATTGACAGCCAGGAGGAGTTGCTCACCCTCGATACGTGTCTCGAGAGTCCGCCCGAGAACGTCGGGAGGGATCGGGAACGACGCGTTGTCGGCCGTGACGGTCACCCCCTCGGCGAGCAGGCCGCGCGCTTCCTCGGCAGCGCGCGCCACCTCAGCTTCGGTCACGGCGGCCGTGGAGGTGACGACCGGAAGGTCGACGACGGTTCGGTTCGGATCGGCGAGGGCCTTCTCCAGGATCGGCAGCGCCGCCTCACGGTCGATCACGCGTCCGTCGACGGGCGCGACCTCTGTGACTGTCGCGTTGTCGAAAACCAGGTTTCCGTCGACGGGTGGTACATCGGCCTCCGCCGCCCACGTGTCGAGGGTCTTCTCGACAGCAGCGTCGTCCCAGGTCACGGCCAGAGGCACGGTTTCGGTCCGGAAGCGCCGTAGGACCGTTCCCACGGTCTGTTCGATCGGATTTCCGCTACGGCCCGCCTCGCGGGCGGTACGTACCGCGGTGACACCGTCGACCTGCACCCCGAGAGCGGCCGGATCGACGGTGAGCTCCACCTCTCCGGCTCGTGCGGTGATCGGCTCGGATTCGAGGGTTTCGGCGACAGCGTCGACGGCATCCCCCGCGTCGGCCTCGCTGGACCCGGAGACCTCCACGCCGGCGATCTCCACTCCGGGAAGCACGGCCCCGCTGTACACGAGCCGCTCGGTGAGCCCGATGCCCACGAAGACGGCGGCGAGAACCAGGATCGTCAGGATCCCCCAGCGGAGGGCGCGCGAGCCGCGACGTGGTGGTCCGCCGCCGCGGCGTTCGCGCGCGACGCTCCCGCCGGGTCAGGCGATCGGGAAGAACGGTGCCGTCGGGCGACGAGACGGGGGAGTCGACGCTCACCACTTCTAGGCTACTCATCGGGTCATGACGGGCTCGGTCAGGTGGGCCGGACCCGCAGGGCTGTACCGTGCGTGTGTACCGGTGACCGAGGAGGCACGATGACCGCGCAGGCCGTATCCGAGACTCCCACCTTGGAGGACGAGCTCCGCGACTGGCTGGGTCGCGAGCTGCCCGACGGGTGGATGGAGGCGGTCGACGCCGGTGACGACGGCAAGTTCGCCGAGGTCCGCAAGGAGCTGGACTACGACTCGTGGTGTGAACGCCTGGCCGACGCCGGGTGGGCCACCCCCACGTGGCCTGCCGAATACGGCGCCGGACGCTCACTCTCGCCGAGCGAGGCGCGACCGATCAACGAGATCCTGGCCCACTACAAGGTGCCGCGCTCCTACAACATCATCGGGATCGGAATGGGCGGCCCCACCGTCATCGAGCACGGTTCCGAGGAAATGAAGAAGCGGTTGCTCGCTCCGATCGCACGGGGCACCGAGATCTGGTGTCAGCTCTTCAGTGAGCCCAGTGCGGGCTCCGACGTGGCGGGTCTGGCGACCCGCGCGGTGCGTGACGGCGACGAGTGGATTGTGAACGGCCAGAAGGTGTGGACGACCCTCGCGCACATCGCAAGGTGGGGGATGATCATCGTCCGTACGAACCCCGACGTCCCGAAGCACCAGGGGCTGTCGTATTTCGTTGTCGACATGCACGCGCCCGGCGTGACGGTGAAGCCCCTGGTTCAGATGACCGGCGACGCCGAGTTCAACGAGGTCTTCTTCGACGAGGTACGGATTCCGGATTCGATGCGCCTCGGACCCGAAGGTGAGGGCTGGCGGGTCGCCATCACCACCTTGATGAACGAGCGTGTCGCGCTGTCGGGGGCCGGCTCCGTGGGCGGTGATGCCGTCGGCGGCAGCCCCGTCTCGCGTCTCCTCGATCGGCACCGGCCGATCACCGATCCCGTCCTGCGCCAACGGGCCGCCCAGGCCTGGATGGAGAACCGCGTCATCGGGCTCACGAACGGGCGGGCATCGGCGGCCCGCAAGAGCGGCGAGGCGGGCCCGGAGGGTTCGGTCACCAAGCTGTTCCAGGCCGAGTTCAACCAGAGGCTCCAGGAGCTCGCGATCGATCTCGAAGGCTCGGACGCGCTCGCCTGGGCCGCGTCGGGTGACCGCACCGCGCTTCCCGGCTGGGTCCACACGGCCGAGATCGACCACGGAACCGTCGTAGCCGGATTCCTGCGATCACGGGCCAACACGATCGAGGGTGGAACCTCCGAGATCATGCGGAACATCCTCGGCGAGCGTGTCCTGGGTCTACCCAAGGAGCCGCAGGTCGATCGCGAGATCCCGTGGAAGGACGTATTGCGGTCCGGGTGACATCCCGCCACGCGTTCCGTCATACCGCCGATGAGCTCCAACGTCCGCAAGTTCCTGCGCAAGCGCAACACCCCGCCCGAGGAGATCGACCGCGCCGAGGAGGAGGGTTGGCTGCCGGTTCTCGTCATCGATCGGCTTCTCGCTCCCGGCAAGCGCGAGTTCACGATCGAGGACGTGGCCGAACGGGCGGGCACGGATATCGAGACGTTGCGCAAGCTGTGGCGTGCGCTCGGGTTTCCCGACCTCCCGACTGACGTTCCCGCGTTCACCAAGGACGACGTCGAGGCCGCGAAGAAGGCTCTCAGCCGCTCGGATGCGCGCATGGGCTTCGACGAATTCATCGATCTGACTCGTGTGGCGAGCGTCGGCCTCAACCGTCTGGCCGCCGCCGAGACGGATTCCTTCATGGAGGCGCTCACCGCTCTGCGCGAGGGAGGAGCCGACGACGCCGACGTCGCCGGCGCTCTCGCCGAACTCATCGACTGGGACAGCTTGGCCGACCTGATCGCCTACACGCACCGCGTTCTCCTGCGCGCGGCGCTCTGGCGCCGGCTCGCCCGGGATGACGCGCCCCGCTCTGAGACCAGGGAACTGGCCGTGGGGTTCGTCGACCTGATCGGGTACACAGCGCTCAGCCAGGAGCTGACGCGCGACGAGTTGAACGACCTCCTCGACCGTTTCGAGGGCCTCTCCTACGACATCGTCGCCGAGCACGGTGGGCGTTTCGTGAAGAGCATCGGTGACGAGGTCATGTTCGTGAGTACCGATCCCGTGGTCGCCACCGACATCGCTCTGAGCCTCGTGGCCGCGACGGTGGCGGACGACCTCATTCCGTCGGCACGCGCCGGCGTGGCGTTCGGACCCGTGCTCGCCCGGGACGGCGACTACTACGGACCGATCGTCAACCTCGCGAGCCGACTCGTCGGCGCAGCGAAGCGCGGGTCGGTGTTCGCGTCCGAGGATCTCCAGGCCGCCGTGACGGCGACACCTGAGCCCGAGGAGCACGACGAGCCCGAAGGATCTGTGGAACCTCCAGAAACCGAGGAGACCGCAGACGCGGGAGATGCCCATGAGTCCGACGAGGACGACAGCCGGTCCGAGGCTGCAGGGGTGCCGGATCCTGCGGAGAGCGTGGTCAACGAGGCCACGTCCGAGGTTCCCGGCGGGGAGCGCCTCGCCTGGAAGAAGCTCCGTCGCCGCCGCCTGAGCGACATCGGGCTCGTTCCGGTGTGGGAGGTCACGCGTGCCTCCGATGCTCCGGTCGACGACTAACTTCGCTCCCATGGCGGCGAACCCCTCCAGGTCCGATCGGCTGTCCCTGATGGCGATCCACGCGCACCCCGACGACGAGGCGTCGAAAGGCGCGGGAACCGTCGCGCGTTACTCCCACGAGGGCGTTCACACGGTGCTCGTGACGTGCACGGGAGGAGAGGCCGGCGACATCCTCAACCCCGCTGTCGACACCGACGAGGTTCGGGAGCGGCTGGCAGACGTGCGAATGGAGGAGTTGCTGCGCGCTGTCGAGATCATCGGCTACGACGTGCTGCACCTTCTCGGGTACCACGACAGCGGGATGCCCGACACCGAGCACAACCAGCGAAATGACAACTTCGCCAACGCCGACAACGACGAGGTCGTGGGCAAGCTGGTGGAGCTCATCCGCCTCGAGAAGCCCCAGGTGATCCTCACCTACGACGACTCCCGCTTCTATCCGCACCCCGACCACCTCAAGGTGCACGAGGTGTCCGTTCCGGCCTTCGACGCGGCGGGCGATCCCGACGCGTACCCGGACGCCGGTGAGCCCTGGCAACCCGCCAAGCTGTACTACACGGGGTTCTCGAAACGCCGCGTGATGGCCATGCACGAGGCGTTCGAACGTCTGGGCGTCGACAGCCCGTTCAAGGAGAGAATCGTCGACATCTCCGAGCTACACGACGACTTCACGACGCTCATCGACATCCGGGATCACATCGACGTCCGCCGTGATGCGCTGCTCGCGCACGCCACGCAGATCGATCCGGAGTCGCACTGGATGAGCCTGTCCGAGGAGGTGATGCGTGAGGTGATTCCCTGGGGAGGAGTTCGTCCCGGCGCGCAGCCTCGTCGACACCGGCGCAACCGATGAGAACCCCGAGACAGACCTGTTCGCAGGTGTTCGTGAGACCGTGGAGGCCGAGACGTGAGGTACCTGACCCAGGAATGGCTCGACGAGCTTCGACGCCTCAGTGCCGATCAGACGGCCCTGCCCGGAGCGAACGCACAGATCCAGTTCATCGTGGCCGACTCCCCCGACGGCGACGTCCATTACTACTGGGTCGTGGACGACGGTCGGATCATCGAGACGCAGATCGGCGACCTCAACGATCCCGACTTCACCCTGAACATGGACTACGAGGTCGGCCGTGAGATCGCCGAGGGAACACTCGAGCCGAACGTGGCGTTCATGCAGGGCCGCATGAAGTGCACCGGCGACACCGGGAAACTGATGGCGTTGATCCCGATCACCGGATCGTCCGGGTACCACGCAATGCAGGCGGAGCTCCGTGAGAACCTGGAGTTCTGAGAGAAGGTCGAGCCGACTAGGACCTTTGCAGCTCGCGTAGTTCGCGGTAGCCGATGAGGTGCGCGTCGGCTCGCTCGATCAGGTCGGGAAGCGACGGGTCCTTGCAGGCGAAGGCGTGGTCCTCGACGCGGCCGGCCCAGTCGGGGTAGGCGCTGCGCAGTTCGTCGGTGTCGATCGCCGGATGAATCATCACCTCGGTGACGCCGGGCCGCAGGTCGAACAGCACCCGCTCGATGGCGTCGCGCGAGCCGACCGGGCAGGGAACGAAGTGGTCGGCGAACACGATGCCTTCCTCGGCCGCCAGGCGTCGGAAGGGGAATCCGATGGCGTGCTGGGCGCGCTCGGGCGCCATGCGCAGCGGGAGATGGAAGTCGATCGCCAGCTCGAGATAGATGTCGAAGAACGCCGCCTGGAGCTGCATCGTGCCCATGTGGCTGTCGAGATGGCTGACGTCGAAGCCCCACAGCACTGCCCGCTCGATCTGGGCCCGGCACTCCTTGCGTACCTCGTCGAGGTCGGCGTGGTCCCACACGTCGGCTGTCGTGCGCGGGAAACCTCCGTCGCCGTCGAGAAGGCTGGGTGAGTGGGTGGCAGGTCCCCAGCGGTAGCGCTCCCATTCGGCGTTGAGCGTCAGGTGGACGCCCACGTCTTCACCGCGGTAGCCCGCCGCGGCGTCGCGGGCCCACGGGCAGGGGACCATGAGCGACGCGCTCGTGGCGACGCCGTTTCGGAGTGCGTCGTAGGTGGCCACGTTCGCCGCGCGGGTGGAGCCGAGGTCGTCGCAGTTGATGATCAGCAGCTTCGCGCCGGGCGGGTACCCGAGGCGTTCGGCGAGTGTGGAAGCACTGGGTGGCACACCGCTCCCGGCGGGTCGGCAACGAGGGACCCTCGCATCCTACCTGCGCGCCTGAGATGGGGGTCTTAGGGTGAAGTCTCGTGACACTTCGCAGCGAGAGTCTCCACGTTCCCACGCACGAAGAGGTCGTGTCCTTCAGTGACGACGACGTCGGTCTGCGATCGGTGATCGCGGTGCATTCCACCGCGCTCGGTCCCGCTCTCGGTGGAACCCGTTTCCATCCGTTCGCGTTCGTCGACGACGCGGTCACCGATGTCCTTCGACTCTCGGAAGCCATGACGCGCAAGAACTCCCTCGCGGATCTCGACTTCGGGGGCGGCAAGGCCGTCATCATCGGTGATCCGGCGGTCGACAAACGCCCCGAACTGCTACGCGCCTACGGGCAGGCTGTGTGCGCTCTCGAGGGTCGCTACGTCACCGCGGAAGACGTCGGCACGACACCCGCCGACATGGACGTCATCGCGACGGTCTGTTCACACGTCACCGGTACCAGCGCCGCCTCGGGAGATCCGAGCGTCGCGACGGCCCGCGGCGTCCACGGCGCACAGGCCGCGGTGGTCCGCCGGATGTCCGGTGGATCGTTCGAGGGTTGCCACGTGGCGGTCATGGGAGCCGGCAAGGTCGGTTCGCTGTTGGTCGAGAGTCTGATCGCGTCGGGGGCGAGGGTCAGCGTCGCCGATGTCCGACAGGAAGCAGTGGCTGCGCTCGCCGATAGGCACGGCACCGAGACGTGTCGGGTCGTGGGCGTCGAGGAGATCCTCACGCAGAGCTGCGATCTGCTGGCGCCGTGCGCGTTGGGCGGTGTGCTCGACAGTGCGGTGGTCGGATCTCTGCGGTGTCGGGCGATCGTCGGGGCGGCCAACAACCAGCTCGGTGACGATTCGGTCGCCGACGAGCTCGCGGCGGCGGGCGTTCTGTACGTTCCCGATTTCGTCGTGAACGCCGGAGGTGTCATCAACCTGGCACAGGAGGCCGGCGGTTACGACGCCCGTGATGCCGAGCGTCGCACCGACGCGATCGCCGACACCGTTGCCGACCTTCTCGACGAAGCCGATGCCCGGAATGTGACTCCTCTGGCCGCCGCCCTGGAACGCGCACGACGCCGCGTGAACGCGGCTGGTCGCTGAGAAGGACCCCGTTCGGAGGCGAGCCGGTCGGGGAGAATCAGTGAGGAAGACGTGTGCGCTTGAACTCGTTGAGCCGCGACCACAAGAGCATGTCGAGTGCGCGTTCGAGATCGTCGACGCGGCCGGGCTCCATGAATCGGACGAAGACGGCTTCGTCGCCGGCGATGAAGGTCGGTACGCCGAACACGTCATGGCGTTTCACGAGCTCCCGGTGCTCAGAGGCGACGGTCGCGAGCGGCGCTCCCGACGCCACCAGGTCGGCGACCGGTTGGGGATCGAGCCCGATCTCGGCGACCAGGTCGGCCAGTACCTCGGCGGCTCCCATCTGTCGACCGTGCTCGTGACGGGCCCGGAACGCGGCGGCGTGCCAGGCCAGGAAGTGGTCGGAGTAGTTGTCCCGGACCGCCACGGACCACATCAGTGCCAGCAGCCCTGATCCCCATTCGTCTTCCGGCCGGTCGAACACAGACAGCTCGCCGTCTTCGACGTGGGGCTCGTCGAGCAGGAAGGGCCGGAAGGTGACCTCGTGGTCGGCTCCGTCGGCCAGCGCTGCGAGCACGGCCTCATGGGCGTTCCGAGCGAAGGGGCAGCGGTAGTCGTAGGTGACTGCGTACGAGCGACTCACGGCTTCTCCTCGTCGGGTGCTCCACCGTCGTCAACACCCGAAACCCGAAGGGCATTCCGGTCGCGGAGGCTGCGGTTCGAGGCCCGCATCAGCGGTTCAAGGGTGCCACGCGGCGGGCGAGACGCCCCATGGCGATTCCGAGCAGCGAGCCTGCCACGACGTCGGAGGCGTGATGCAGCCGCACGTACACCCGACTCGCCGCCACGAGGCCGGCCAGGGCGTAGTACGGCCCGGGGTGGCGTCGCCCCTGGGCGAGCAGGGTGGCCGCGGTGAACGCGGCTGTCGCGTGGCCCGAAGGAAACGAGCTCGTGATCGGGATACGGACCCCGTAGGGGAGCTCCGCGGTGTCGCGGTCGAACTCCTCGTCGTGCTCGATCGGACGTACACGACGGAACAGCGACTTGATGGCCACGTTCGTCGTGAGCGACTCCACACCGAGGACCGCGGCCAGTCGGAGCGCCGGGCGGGCGTCGCGCTCGGTCGCGGAGCGGACGGCTCCCATCGCGATCCATCCGATGCTGTGATCGAAGGCGCTGGACAGGGAGTAGAAGACGACGTCGGCGGCCGGGTTGCGGCACCGGTCGACGAGGCGGTCGACCGCGGCGTCGAGACGCCGGTGCGGGCTGTCGGGCACCACGCGTCCGTCAGAAGCCCGACCGGAGATCCCAGCGGAGACCGGATCGGCGACCGGACGAGAGACCGGTGGTGTGGATGCCCGCTCGGCAGGCGGTTCGGTGCTCGTCACGTCGTCAGGTTGTCAGGGTTGTCAGGTCGCGGAAGCACCCGAGGTGGTGAACAGTGGTGGAGCGCCGGCGGCGATCGCCTCGTTCTCCTCCGCCACGATGCGGAGTTCGACCGCTCGGTCGGGATCGCCACCGAACGCGGGGCAGTAGTCGCGAAACGAGCACCAGTCGCAATGTTTCCCCGGATTCGGCCTGAAGTCGTCGCGCAGGCACGCGGTGCGGACCGCCTCCCACACGGCGCGGTTCTTGCGGGCAACACCGGCCACCGAGCGTTCGGTGGGCGTGGCGATGATGGCCGCGGGGTCGGTGAGGTAGAGGAGCTGCACGCGTGCGGGGCGGCGACCGAGCATCTCCTGGCAGAGCAGTGCGTAGACGTGAACACCTTCGAGGCGCTGTTTCTCGAAGCGTTCGGGCGGCATCCGGCCGGTCTTGTAGTCGGTGACGACCAGTTCGCCGTCGGCGTCGAGCTCCAGGCGGTCGATGATGCCCCGCACGACGACGCCGTCGCCGAGGTCGGCCTGCATCTTCAGCTCGATTCCGATGGGGTGGACCGTCGAGGGGTCCTCCAGCTCGAAGTACTTGTCGACGAGCTCGGTGGCCTCGTCGGTGAAGCCGGCCCACTCGGATTCGGAAAGCCCGAGGCCAACGAACTCCGGATGATCCCGCAGCTCCTCCACGGCGGTGGCGAGATCTGCGTACGCCGCCGAGCGCGAGCGCTCCGCCGGTTCCCGGGTCATCAAGAGCTCGAGCGCCCGGTGGACCAGTGTCCCCCGGCTGGCCGGAACCGACGGCGGCTCGGGGAGCCGCTCGACATAGGAGAAGCGGAACGCGAGGCCACAGTCCTTGAACGACGAGACGGAACTCGGGGACAGGGATCGGGGGAGCGGGAGGGCCACGTCACCGATCGTAGTGTCGAGGTGCGACAGCCATGATCGATAGGCCGCGCGCGTCGAGCGTGGCGCGGCCTTCCGCCCGGGCCCGTGACGAACGGAGGCGATGTCTAGCGTCCGCCGCTTCGC